>NZ_MKVA01000001.1:0-35168 GCF_001899075.1 Devosia sp. 67-54
AGGTTGGTTGGCTTCGCAACCCCAGCTTCTCAGTCCCCCCTCGAATGAACAACCTTCATAGCTTCGACAGCTAGGCGGGCTTTGCAGCATCTCCGATCGGCACGAGTTCTCCCGCCACGACCGTTGCGTTTCCCTCGGTCATGCGAATGCGGACCTTTCTCGGTCTAGGCGCGGGTGCGATGCAGTCGGTGATGGCGACGTTGCCGTCGGCGGCGAACAGCTCGACCGAGGTCGTGTCGACATAAAGGTCCAGCTGTAGTTCGGTGGTGGACGCCAGAGGCTGCGCGGTGGAGGTGGAGGGGAAGCGCGGGTGGATGCTGTCGGGGCCGCTGCAAGTGCGGTCGAGGGTCAACTGCCCGAGCGTCGCATCGTAAGACACGAGAGTCGCGAACTGGCCGGCTGCCGCTAGCGCGATCTGGAGTTTCGCGTCGGCGCCGAGGGCAAGGCTCAGGCTCAGCCGGTAAGACTCTCCGGCGTCGAGTTCGACCCCGGCGCTAAGGTCGGCGCCCGCGAGATCGACACGCTCGGCGGCTCGCTCCAGCTTTGCGGCTTCCGAAACTACACGCTGCGCGACCAGCAGCCTGCCCTCGCGTTCGACCAGCGTCAGTTCGCGGGGCAGCGTCATGCTGCCCCGCCAGGTCGGCGACGGAAACGCGCCGGCATATTGCCAGTTGCTCATCCAGCCGATGATGATCCGGCGGCCCTCAGGCGCGTCGTTGAAGGTAGCCGCGGCATAGAAGTCGCGGCCGTGGTCGAGCATCTCCCAGCCGGCGCCGGGGAGCGGCGTGAATTTGCGCCCGTCGAAATCCCCCAGCAGATAGCGCGTGGCGCTGCCGCGGCCGCGCGACTTCTCGTTGACGCTCATCACGAGCACCCACACCTCGCGCCCGCCGTGGCGGAGCGGAAACAGGTCCGGGCACTCCCACAGCAATTGCTCCTTGTCGGGGAACGCCACCCGATCCGAGGGCGTCCAGTCGATGAGGTTGGCGGAGGTGAAGATATGCGCCTCCTCGTCATCCGCCTCGACGGAAACGAGCACCCACCAGCCTGCCTCGCCGCCGTAGCGGAATACCTTGGGATCGCGGAAGGCGCTCGAGTTCCGGTCGAGCACCGGGTTGCCGGCGTATTTCCGCCAGGTGAGGCCGGCATCGGTGCTGACCGCGAGCGACTGCGCCTGTTTGCCCGTGGCATAGGCGCTGGTATAGGCGGCGACCAGCGGCGGCGCATCCTTGCTGCCGAGCCCGCTGCTGTTGCGCAAATCGTTGACGACGGAGCCGGAGAAAATCGCGGCTTCGGCGTCGAAGCGGATGGCGACGTCGAGCTCGCGCCAATTGACGAGATCGGGGCTCACCGCGTGGCCCCAGCTCATATTGCCCCAGTCATTGCCGAGCGGGTTGTACTGGAAGAACAGGTGCCACACCCCATCGACCCAGATGAGGCCGTTGGGATCGTTTATCCAATTGCGCTGCGGCGTGAAGTGAAAACGGGGGCGCTGGATATCCGACGGGCTCATCTCATCCTCACTTTGCGTCGCGCGGCACGAGCGCGCGCCATTGTTCGAGCGTCTGGCGCGACCATTCGGCAGCCGTCGCGATTGCGCCGGGATCGCCGAGCGGGCGCTGGCTCATGCGGGCTTCGGTCTCGCGCAGGCGCTGCCGCATCCGCACGACGATGCCCGAATGCTGCGGGTCATAGGCAAGGTTCACGGTCTCGCCTGGGTCCTGCAGCAGGTCGTAGAGCTGCTCCCTGCCCTGCACGTTGCGCTGGCCGTTCGGCGGCAGCGCGGCCCGCTCCGGCTCCGGCACATATTCGGTTATGTATTTGAAGCGGCTGTCGACGATGCCCCGGCCCAGGAAGTTCACCTCCATATAGGCCCATTCGCGGCCGGCTGTCCCGGCGCTGTCGACGCTGCCACGCAGGCTCATGCCGTGGGTGCCGGCGGGCCGCGCGACGCCGGCATAGTCGCAGATGGTGCTGAACAGATCGACCGCCGACACCAGCACGCCATCCTCCACCTCGCCGGCGCGCGGCAGCGCGACCGATCCCAGGCTCGAGACGACGAACGGCACCCGGGCGCTTTCGTCGTACAGCGTGAATTTCTGGAACATGTGGTGGCTGGCACAGCTCTCGCCATGGTCGGCGGTGAAGATGAGAATGGTGTCGTCGGCCACGCCGCTGCTTTCGAGCGCATCGAGGACCAGCCCGATATTGCGATCCACATCCTCGACATAGCGATAATAACGCCAGATATAGGTGCGCCAGTCGAGCTCGCTCCAGCCCGCGACGGCCGCGCGGATGCCGTCATGGATGTAGCAGCCGGGCACGCGGCGGGCGGCGATCTGCGCCACCGTCTCCTGCGCGATGTCGAAATCGAAATTGTCGGGCAGCGGCGGCAGCTCCGCTTCGGCGACGATCTCCTGCGCGACCAGGTCGGGCATGTTCCGCGACTCGAAGCGGTGCAGATATTCGCAGACATCGTGCGGATTGACGAAATGCGCCTGCAGATAGAACGGCTCGGGCAGCGCGCCGGAGGCGAGGAAGCCGGCGGTCGTGCGGGCGATGGTCGCGTCGTGGATCTCGGCGCCGCCGGCGGCGATCTCGCGCTGACCGCCGAAGATCACGTCGAACGAGGTGGCGGCCGGGCGGCCATCCACATGCCATTTTCCCGCATGGAAGGTGCTGTAGCCACCCTCCCGCAGCACCGCACCGAGATCGGCAATGTCGGGGTGCAGCCGGCCGCCATTGAACGGCGTTCCAGTTTCGCTGCCATACCGACCCGTCATCCACGAGGTGCGCTGCGGCGCGCAGACCGGATCGGAGGCGTAGGCGCGCTGAAAGGTCACGCCGCGCCCGGCGATGCGATCCATGGCGGGCGTCGAGACGTAGCGGTTGCCCGCGCCCGAACGGACGTTCCACGACAACTGGTCGGCGGTGAGCAGCACGATGTTGGGGCGACGTCTCATGGCAGGCGATCCGGACTGATCAGGACATAGGTCCAGAGGATTCCCGACATAGCGATGACGCGATCGTCGGGGTCGACCCACCAGTAAGTGGGAATGCTGTTGCGGCCGGCGAGGACGAAGCAGGTAAGCGCCGTCTGCCTGTCGCCCACGAGCCGCGTGGCGGTCTCGACCGGCTGCAACTGCAGCGCGGTCTCGCAGCCATGCGTGAGATCGATGAGGTCGAAGCGCCGCCCCTGCAGCTCCCGCAGGCCGAAAAACAGCGTGGGGCGATGCAGGACAGGACGATCGATCGGCGCGCGCGACAGCAGGCGGGCCATGTGCCGCAGGCGGGCGAACACCAGGCGGTCGGCCCCCTCCTCCTCGACCCAGCCCTCGAACCGAGCGGCATTGCCTTCGGCCGCGGACTCGACGGTCCAGTCGGCGCCGGGTGCCAGCAGCCGCTCGCCGCTGCCCAGCGTCAGCGTCCAGCGCTCGCCCGAGGTGCTGTCGTGCTGCGCGGCGACGACCTGGCGGCGCTCCGCGTCACGGGACAGAACAAGGCGGCCCAGATAAAGGTCGTCGAGCCGCGCCGGGCGAAAGCCGGTGTGGTTGAACCGGAAATTGGGGATCATCGCGAAGGTGGCGGCCGTCTGCGGCCGCACGCTCGCCAGCGCCGCCTCGACGGCCAGGTGAAAGAAGGGCGGCGCGTCGTCGGCGCGGTCGAAATCGAGCGGCCAGGGCAGCGCGCCGTCAGAATTGGCACTCACGATTCGCGCCCCGAACCCTGCATGACGGCGGTAGTGATCTGCCGGCTGAACAGCGCGAACACCGCCAGCACCGGGATCACGCTGATCACGGCGGCCGCGAGCACCATGCCGTAATCGGTAATGTTGGAGGGGTCGGCGAGGCTGCGCAGGGCGACGCTGACGGTGAACATGTCGGAGTTCACCACCGCCACCAGCGGCCACAGAAAGTCGTTCCACGAATTGATGAAGGTCAGCAGCGCCAGCGACACCAGCGCCGGCGCCAGGATCGGGGCGACGATGGAGCGCAGGATGCGGAACTCGGACGCACCATCCAGCCGGGCCGCCTCGAGCAATTCGTCCGGCACACTGTCCAGCGCGAACTGGCGGACCATGAAGATGCCGAACGCCGTCACCATGCCGGGAATGACGAGGCCGGCATAGGTGTTGATGAGGCCGAGGCTGCGGAACAGCACATAGGTCGGAACGAGCCGCGTCTCGAACGGCACCATCAGTGTGGCGATGATGATTACGGTGAGGATGCCGCGTCCGGGGAACTCGAATTTCGCCAGCGAATAGCCCACCAGCAGCGAGGTCACGGTGACCGAGAGGGTGACGATGCTGGAGACGACGACGCTGTTGAACAGGTTGCGCAGGAATGGCCAATAGGCGAACAGCGCCGCGTATTTGTCGAGGTTGAAGCCGTTCTGCGGCAGCAGGCTGGGCGTCAGGCTGATGAGCTCGTGGTTGGTCTTGAAGCTGCCCAGCACCATGAACACGAAGGGCGCCAGGCTCAGGAACACCATGAGCCAGAGGACGAAGAACAGCACCACATTGCCCGGCCGCGCGAAAAGGGCCTTCATTTCGCGCCCCGCCGGTTGACAGCGAAGGTGCCGGCGCTGAGCAGCGTCATCAGCACGAACAGCGCCAGCGAGATCGCTGCGGCATAGCCGAGATCGAATTGCGAGAACGCCTTGATGAACATGAAATACATCAACGGCGTCGACGAATAGGACGGGCCGCCCTGGGTGAGCACCATGGCGTCGGCGATGTTCTGCACCAGCCAGATCGTCGAGACGATGACGACGAAGAGGATGACGTTCCGCATTTGCGGGATGGTGATCGAAAAGAAGGTGCGGATCGGGCCGGCGCCGTCCAGTTGTGCCGCCTCATAGGTCACCTTCGGGATCTGTTGCAGGCCGGCCAGCATGATCAGCGCGAAATAGCCGGTGGCCTTCCACAGATTGAGGATCGCCAGCGAGACCTTCGACCATTCGGTGGAATCGAGCCAGGACACGGCGGGAATGCCCACCCAGCCGAGCACGGTGTTCACCAGGCCGCCATTGGTGACCAGCAGCACGTTGAAGATGATCGCCACCACCACCGTCGCGGTGACGTTGGGAAGCATCAGGAAGGCCGAGAAGAAATGCTTCCGCCGCACGATCGCCGAGTTGATCATGGCGGCGAGGACGAGCGCCAGGAAAGTGCGCGCCGGCACGATGAGCAGCAGCAGCACCAGCGTGTTCCAAGTTGTCGTCCAGAACAGCGGATCGCGCATCATGCGCACGAAGTTCGCGGCGCCGACGAAGACGGGCGGGGTAAAGCCATCCCATTTGAACAGGCTCAGCCCGAACCCCCACAGGGTCGGATAGAGATCGACGCACAGAAAGAAGATGATGAAGGGCGACACCCACAGATAGACGTGCCCGTTGCGGCGCATGTTCGCCCACAGGCGGGCGCGAGACGTTCCGCGGGAGGCGCCGGAATCGGGGGCGACCCGATCCCGGCGCGAGAGCGCAGTGGTCATTGAATGGACTGAAGCTGCTCGGTCATCTGAGCCACCGCATCCTGCGGACTCAGCGCGCCCGAGAACACCTGCGGCAGGATGAGGTTGATGGCATCGGTCGCGGCGTTCCAGCGGCTGTCCTTGTGCACGGTGCCCGGCGGGGCAGCGAGCAGCAATTTGGCCTTCGTCGCGTTGACGCGTTCGCCGCCATAGACGGCCCAGCCGGTGGCGCCGCCCTCGACCGCCTTCAGCGCCTCGAGCGCGGTCGGCGTCTGCCGCACGACGATGCCGGGACGCTCGATGCTGTCATAGACGAGCGCGGCGTCGGTGTTGGTGGTCAGATATTGCGCCACGGCGATCGCGGCCGGCAGGTTCTTCGACTTGGCGTTCACCACGATGAAGCTCTGGTCGTAGAGATAGGTCTTGGCCGCGCCGTCGAACTGCGGCGGATCGGCATAGACCCAGTTGCCATAGCCGCCGGCGCCCTTGGGGTCGAGATTGGTGTCGAGATAGGCGGCGTCCGACGAGGCGGCGAAGCGCGCCACGATCTTGCCGCCGTTCACGGCGCTCCAATAATCCGCCTGATTGGGCGTGGCAGAGAAGAAATAGCCCTTGTCGACCATGTCGCGCAGCGTGGTGAGCGCCGCGACGGCCTTGTCGCCGAGGCCGATCGAGCCGTCGGCGTTAAATATCGCGCCGCCCGCATGGTAGAGATAGAGCTGGAAGGGCGTCGCGGCTGCGCTCGGGTCGAACGCGTCGATGAAATAGCCCGCGTCCTTGAGCTTTTGAGCCGCGGCCGTGTAGTCCTCGAAGGTCGTCGGAGCGGCGATGCCGAGCTGCTTGAAGACATCGGCGCGATACCACAGGCCGGTCGGGTTCGACTGCCCGGGGATGCCGTAAATCTTGCCGTCCGCGGTGACGTTGCCCAGCGAGCCGGCCAGGAACGCGTCGGGGGAAATTACGCTCGACAGGTCGGCCAGCCAGCCGGCCTTGATGAACGAATCGACCAGGAAATCGTGCACGATCATGACGTCCGGCGTATCGGCACCGGTCGAAAGCTGCAGGCGCATCTTGGTGGGGTATTCGGCGAAGGGGAATTTCTCGTAGGACAGCGCAACGCCGGGGTTCTTGGCCGTGAACCCTTCGAGCACGATCTGCGCGGCGCTGGTCAGGTTCGCCCCGCCCCAAAGCGTCACCTGCCCCGAGAGCGGCGCATCGGCCGCCGCCAGTGCCGTCCCGGCCCATCCGGCCAGCGCAATGGCCGCAACCGCCACGCGCGCGCCCGCTGCCAGTCGATCGATCAAGTCTAGTGCCATGAACTTCCTCCCCGAAGCCTGGACGTAATCGATTACGTCCTAATCCGGGCAATCTCTACCGTAGGTAACCGATTACGTCAACGCACTACAAAGAGCCGCGGTCGACAAAGCTGGTGGGGACCGTGCGCACGATCGGCGGCCCGCCCGACCGAGCGCCGCCCAGCTCCAGGATGACCCGCGCCGCCTCGACACCGATCGCATAGGGGTCCTGCGTGATGACCGAGATCGACGGCAGCACCGCGCCCATCCACGGATATTCCTCGAAGCCGAGGATCGCGAGCTCGTCAGGCACCGACACGCCGCGCGTGCGCAGCACCGGCAGCGCGCCGAGCATCATGATGTGGTTGGCGATGATCACGGCTGTCGCCTCCCCCTGGTCGAGGATTTCGTGCATCAGCCGGGCGCCGTCGGCCAGCGTCATGCCGCCGGCAAATACCCAGCGGTCGCTGTCCATGCCGTGGCGCCGCAGGGCGTCGTGATAGCCCGCCAGCTTCGCCCGGCTCACTGTCACGTCCTTGTCGTTGCGCAGCAGCGCGATGCGCCGGTGCCCCTTGGCGATCAGTTGCTCCATCGCCTCCAGCGTCGGCGTATAGAGATCGGACGACACCGAACTGCACCCTTCCACCTGCGCGTCGATGAGCACGATGGGCCGGCCCGCCGACGACCTGCCGCGCTCGACCATCCGTTCGTAGTACGAGCCGCCGCCCGTCGCCGGCAGCAGCACCAGCCCGTCGACGAGACGCGATTCGAGCATCGCGATCGCTTCCAGCTCCCGGTCCGGATCGTTGCGCGAATCCGAAAACAGCAGGCTGATCCCGGCTTCGGCCAGCGCGAACTCCACCCCCTGCATGATCGTGGTCGCGAAGGGCTCCGCCCCCGGCAGCGCCAGCACCGCGCCGACCGCGCGGGTGCGCTTGCTGCGCATGGCGCCCGCCACCAGGTTCGGCCGATAACTGAGCTCGGCGGCCGCCGCCATTACCCGCTGCCGCGTCGGCTCGGCGACAAACCGCGTGCCATTATAGACATGCGACACCGTCGCCGTGGAAACCCCCGCGCGGCGAGCCACATCCGAGATCGACGGCCTGATCACGCGCGCCACCTGCTCCCCTTCCGCCAGCCCTTCCCGGGCCCCGGCCCTACTCCCACTCAATCATTCCGGGCGTACCTAACACGTTGAATTTGCTTCGGTAAAATATTCCGCTCCCAATTGCTACCGTCAACCGTACCGTCCCGATAAGCGCGCTATTGATTTCATTGGCAAATTCCGACTTTTCCAGAATGCCGTTCCTTCGCCAACTATCGACAGCAGCGGTTTCCTTGATTCGGCCGAGGATGGTGATCATCAGACGCTTTCCTTCGCTGAGACCGGCCCGCGTCCGATGAGCCAGCCGGCGAGCGCCATCGCGATCAGCGCTCCGGCTAGTTGGGCGATGATGAACGCCGGAGCATCCAGCGGTCGGATGCCAGAGAAAGTATCGGTCAGCGCGCGCGCGATCGTCACCGCCGGATTGGCAAAAGACGTCGAGGCCGTGAACCAATATGCAGCGGTGATGTAGAGCCCGACCAGCCACGGGACCGCCGCCTGCTGAAACCGGACCCCAGCCAGAATGACCATTACCAGTCCAAAGGTCGCAACGGCCTCCGAGAACCACTGGCCGCCGCCGGTCCGAACATGGGTCGACGCCTCGACGATCGGCAGTTCAAACATCAGGTGCGCGGCGACAGCTCCGGCGACGGCACCAAGAATCTGTGCCGCGACATAGGGCGCCAGTTCCGCGAAGGGCAGCTCCCGGCGCAGCGCGAATACCAGCGACATGGCTGGGTTGAAATGGGCGCCGGAGATCGGGCCCAGTACGCTGATCACGACGACCAGGATCGCGCCCGTCGGCAGCGTATTGCCGAGAAGCGCAAGCGCCGTGTCGTCGGTGAGCCGGTCGGCCATGATGCCGGATCCGACTACCGTGGCCACGAGCATGGCCGATCCGAGGGCCTCTGCGACGAGGCGCCGAGCGATATCCGTCAAGCTGCGCCGGCCGACTTCGTGGTCGAGCCCTCCATCGCGCCGATACCACGAAGCTTTGACTCGAGGGCCATCCTGTCGATGCTCTTGAGCGGCAGGCTGATGAACGCCGCGATGCGGTTGCGAAGGAAGCGCATCGCGTCTTCGAAGGCCGCGCGTTGCGCAAGGTCGGTACCGCGAACTGCAGCGGGGTCTTCAATGCCCCAGTGCGCCGTCAGCGGCCGGCCTGGCCAGATCGGACAGGTTTCGCCGGCGGCATTGTCGCAAACCGTGAAAACGAAATCCATCTGCAGTGCGCCCGGGAGCGCGAACTCGTCCCAGCTCTTGGAGCGCAGCTCGTCTGTCGGGATGCCGGCTTCCTGCAGAACCGCGAGGGTGCGCGGATGGACCTCGCCCCTGGGATGGCTGCCGGCCGAGTAGCCCTTGAATTTGCCGCCACCGATCTGGTTGAGGATCGCCTCGCCGAAGATCGAGCGCGCAGAGTTTCCGGTGCAGAGGAACAGGACGTTGTAGACGTGGTCAGCAGGCATTTTTTCCTTCTCCAGGTACGCAGCAGGGAGTGAATTCGGCGACGAGCGGCTCGCACAGTTCGGGGCGCCCGCCGCAGCAATCGCTGACGAGGAAGCTCGCGAGCTCGCGCACCCGCTCAACCTCGGCGCGGTAGATGATCGACCGGCTTTGGCGCTCGGAGGAGATGAGCCCTGCCCTCGTCAGGATGGCGAGGTGCGTGGACATGGTGTTCTGCGGCACGTCGAGAATGCGTGCCACTTCGCCTGCCGGCAGGCCGTGCGGCTCGTGCTTCATGATGAGGCGAAACGCCTCGAGGCGAGTGGTTTGCGACAAGGCCGCAAACACGTCGGTCGCTAAGCTGGGTTCCATATATCGAGAATAGTCGATATATTTGCCTCGTGTCCAGCCCGCCTCGGTCGTTGTGATCGCTGCCGCCTGGAGAGCCGATCCTGGTGGGAGGATAGATAATCATGCCCCGTTTGTTCATCGTCGGCGGAAGCGACGCCGGCATCAGTGCTGCGCTGCGAACGCGTGAGCTGGCCCCGGACTGGCAAGTCACAATGGCGGTCGCCGACCGCTACCCCAATTTCAGCATATGTGGAATTCCGTTCTATCTCGGTGGCGAGATACCGAACGCCCAGGATCTCGCGCATCGCAAGGCCGCTGACATCGAGGCCCTTGGGATCGAAATGCTGCTCGATACCCGGATCGACCAGGTCAACGCACAAGGAAAGCGCGTGCACGCCGCCGGTGTGGAGCACGCGTTCGACAAGCTCGTTATCGGCACCGGCGCTACCTCGATCAGACCGCCGATTGCGGGTCTCGACCTGCCCGGTGTGTTCCTGCTGCGCTGGATGGACGACATGTTCGCCTTCGAACGCCACCTCGAGACACGCAGGCCCCGCCGCGTGACCATCGTGGGCGCCGGCTACATCGGGCTCGAAATGGCCGAGGCGATGACGCATCGGAGCGTCGAGGTCACGGTGATCGAGCTGGCGCCGAGCGCCATGACGACGATCGACCCGGATCTGGGCACTCTCGTCGGCCAGGAACTGGAGCGCCACGGCGTGCGTCTGTTCGCCGGCCAGGCGATTGCCGAGATCGCCGCCGAGGGCGAGAGCCTGCGGCTGAAGGGGCCGAATAATTTCACGCATGAGGCCGACATGGTGCTCGTTGCGGCCGGCGCGAAGCCGGATACTGCCCTCGCAGTCGCCGCCGGGGCGCAGACGGGCTTCAAGGGAGCCATCAAGGTCAATCGGCGGATGGAAACCAACCTCCCCGATGTCTATGCTGCCGGGGACTGCGTAGAGACCTTCCACCGCATCACTCAGGGCGTAACCTATCTTCCCCTTGGCACCACCGCCCACAAGCAGGGGCGGATCGCCGGTGAAAACGCCATCGGCCGGGAGCGCCTGTTCGAAGGAAGCCTTGGAACGCAGGTGGTGCGCGTCTTCGACCGCGTTGTCGCACGAACCGGTTTCCACGACCGCGACGCCCGCGCCGCCGGATTCGATCCGGTATCGGTCGACTCCACGCAATGGGACCACAAGGTCTACTATCCGGGCGCCAAGCCGATGACCATTAGGGTCACCGCCGACCGGAACACGGGCAAACTCCTCGGCGCGCAGATCGTGGGCAGCTACGGCACGGAGGTCTCCAAACGCATCGACATCTTTGCGGCGGGGATCTTCCACGGCATGACGATCGAGACGTTTTCGGACCTCGACCTCAGCTACACGCCGCCGCTGAGCTCGCCCTGGGACCCGGTCCAGATGGCGACGCAAGCGTGGGCGAAGTCCGAGCGAGATGCGGCTCGGTCGCAATGAGAGCTTGAACAACTCGGTAAAACGGCCTAAAAGCTATTTCCATGAATATCGAAACAGTAGCTTCGCAGCTCGAGGCCCTCGGCAACCAGACGCGTCTCACCATGTACCGTACGCTGGTCCGCGCGGGGGACAGCGGCCTGGCGGTCGGCAAGCTGCAGCTCAAGCTCGACATCCCCTCCTCGACGCTCTCCCACCATCTGAAGAAGCTCGTCGAGGTTGGTCTCGTCACCCAGGAGCGGCAAGTCACGACGCTGATCTGCCGCGCCAATTACACCAGCATGAACAGCCTGGTGGGCTATCTTGCCGACGAGTGCTGCGCCGACGAAGCGGCGAGTTGCAGCATGTCGGCCACAGAGGAGGCAGCGTAACGCCGCCTCTTTTTTTGTCTTGAATTTCTAAGCTTCTGGAAAGATCGAACAAAGGATCACGACATGGCCAACGAACACCTTCCGATTGCAGTCATTGGCGCTGGCCCGGTCGGCCTCGCGGCCGCCGCGCAACTCGTGGCTCGCGGTCTCGAGCCCATCGTGTTTGAGAAAGGCGATGACGTTGGCGCCTCCCTGTCGCAATGGGCCCATGTTCGCGTGTTCTCCCCGTGGCGGTACAACATCGACCGCGCGGCGGAGGCGCTGCTGACAAAGGCGGGATGGGAGGCACCCGGGGTGACCGACCTGCCGACCGGTGCTCAGATGGTAGACGCCTATCTCAAGCCCCTCGCCGCATTGCCGGAAATTGCCCCGCACCTGAGGCTTTCGGCGACAGTCACCTCGATCACTCGCAAGGGGCTCGACAAGGTCTCCAATCTTGGCCGCAAGCTCGCGCCCTTCGTCATCGCCTGGACGGATCGGAACGGGATGGACCACCGTACGGAAGCGCGGGCCGTGATCGACGCTTCGGGCACTTGGACGCAGCCGAACCCCATGGGTGTCGACGGACTGATGGTGCCCGGCGAGCTCGCCAACGCCGGTCATATCGCGTACGGCATTCCCGATGTCCTTGGTACCGCACGTCATACCTATGCGGGCAAGACCACTCTTGTTGTCGGCAGCGGGCATTCCGCGATCAACGCCGCCCTCGCCTTGCTGGCTTTGGAGGAGACCGCCCCGGGCACGAAGGTGATGTGGGCATTGCGGCGCAATCGTCTCGAGCGGCTCCTCGGCGGCGGGATCAATGACCAGCTGCCGGAGCGCGGCGCGCTCGGGCTGGCGGCGAAGCGGGCGATCGATGAGAGTCGTCTCCAAATCCTTGCGCCGTTTGCCGCGACAAATATTGCGGCGGCCGAAGAGGGCGTGACGGTGACGGGCACGCTCGGCGGCAGCCCCCTCAGCATCACGGTCGACCGAATTGTCGTCGCCACCGGCTTCAGGCCGGATCTGGGGATGCTTTCCGAGCTGCGCGTCGCGATCGATCCGGCTACCGAGGCGCCGCCAGCGCTCTCGTCGTTGATCGATCCGAACTTCCACTCGTGCGGCGATGTTCCGCCTCACGGCGTGGTTGAGCTCACTCAGCCTGAAACGGACTTCTATATCGTGGGCTCGAAGAGCTACGGACGCGCACCGACGTTCCTGATGGCCACGGGCTATGAGCAGGTGCGCTCGATCGCCGCCGAGCTGGCCGGCGACCATGTCGCGGCCCGCCAGGTGCAACTGGTCCTTCCCGAAACCGGGGTCTGCAATTCCGACGTGTCGGTCGGATCGAGTTGCTGTGCCGCGCCGGCATCGGTGGCGGCATCGTCGTGCTGCGGCGGCCCTGCGGTCGACGCCAGCGCAGCGTGCTGCGTCGCCGACGAGATCGCCAAGGCGGCGGGAGAAGCGGGGTGCGGCTGCGGGACAGCATCTGCGCCGGCCCCGCAGGTCGAGCTTGCCTGAACCAGAAAGCCACCCATGTCGGACAAACGCACCCTGACGTGGGTCATCGCCGGGCTCGGACTGACGCAAATCGTCGGTTACGGCACGCTCTACTACTCGTTTTCAGTGCTGGCGCCGGCCGTGGCGCCGGCGCTGGGCTGGTCCACTGAAGGCCTTTACGCCGCCCTGACGGTGGCGCTGCTCGCCGGCGGACTACTCGGTCCCGTCGCCGGCAAATGGGCCGACAGGTATGGCGCCGGCCGCATCATGGCAGTTGGGTCGCTCGTTGCGGCAGCCGCTTTGGCCGCGGCGGGACTTGCGCCGGGCGGCGCCGGGTACGCTGTGGCACTGGTCATTGGCGAACTGGCGTCCGCGCTGGTGCTCTACAGCACGGCCTTCGCGGCGATCGTCCAGGTGGGCGGCGACCAACGAACGATCACTTATCTGACGCTCATCGCTGGCTTCGCCTCAACGATCTTCTGGCCGCTCACGGACGCGCTACAGCATGGGGTCGGCTGGCGGGGTACCTATCTGGCGTTTGCGATCATGAACATCGCCCTCTGCCTCCCGGTGCACGCCGGCATCGCGGGGCTCAAGCGGCACGACGTCCATCGCGAGGCGACTGAGGGTGCGTTCCCGACCAAATCTACGCGACTGGGCGGACCCAAGTTCGTCCTGATGCTCGCGGGCTTCCTTACCGAGGGGTTCGTGCTTTCAGCGGTCCTGTTCCACCTGGTGCCCGTCCTTCAGGATCTTGGCCTCGGCGGGTCGGGCGTGCTCGTCACGACGCTGTTCGGACCCGCCCAGGTGCTGAGCCGGCTGACCAACATGGTGTTCGGACGCGAGCTTCCCCAGACGATCCTCGCGGTCCTCGCGGCGTGCGCATTACCGCTCGGCGTGGCCATCTTGTTGCCCACAGCCCCGTCGATCTGGGGCGCATGCGTGTTCGCGGTGATTTTCGGCTTGGGATCCGGGCTGACATCGATCATTGGGGGCACCCTGCCCCTCGAGCTTTTCGGACGCGAGGGATATGGCGCCCGACTGGGATGGATCGGCGCGGCGCGAACGTTCGCGTCGGCTCTCGCGCCTTACGCTCTGGCTTTGCTCCTCGGGCGCACCGGGACCGTGACGGGACTTTGGATCGTCGCGGCTTCCGCACTGGTCGGCATCGCTGCGTTCAGCGCCCTGGCGGTTGCCGCGACCCGACCGCAACTTCGGCCAGTATAGCCCGCCAGGCCTAATCAAGCCCCGACGTTGGTGCCCTAACTGGTTGACTGGATGGGTATCCTTGCCGCCCGCGCCCCCTCGTCCGACGCCTTTGACTCTACCCAACTCGCACCGGACGGCCGCTCCTCGAGCTTCCAGAATGGGGCGTCGGTCTTGAGATAGTCCATGAGGTACTCGGCAGCCTCGAACGCAGCTCGCCGATGCGGAGCGAGCGTCATCACCTGCATGATCGGCTCTCCCGGAAGAAGCCGGCCGAAACGATGAATGACGCGGACGTCCAGCAGCGAAAACTGCTCCATGGCGCGGCTCATGATCCGCTCGATCTCGGCCCTGGCCAGCTCAGGGTAGTGCTCAATGGTCATGGCAGACACAGGATCGTCGGGCGTCGACCGCATGATGCCCGTGAACGTCACCGCGGCCCCGGCCCCGTCTGTTGCGGCAATGAAGGCATTGAGCTCGGCCCCCGGGTCGAAGGGCTCTGACTGAATGGAGAGCATTGCGCTCAGGTGCTCAGACCATTCCGGAACGGATGGAAGATGATCGAACTCCCGCTCTCCACGCGCTCAATTTCCGGCGGCAGCTCGGCTATTCCGTCGGCCTCGACGTAAGGGCGCAACCGGGTCGAGCCTCCCCGCGACAATTGCTCGAGCATCGGGCGACCGTCGGCTCCGTGCTGAACGACACGCGCCGGGACAAAGTCGGTGCGCATCGGCGTGTGCTCGAAAGCGCTCAGGGCCACCGCCGGCTGCCCACGCGGCCGGGTCGGCGCCAAGCCTGCGCGCGCCATCAGCATCGGCCTGGCGTAGAGCATGCAGTTGACCATGGCGGCGGTGGTATTGCCCGGCAACCCCATGATGGGGACACCACCGATCGATCCGACCACGATGGGCTTTCCGGGACGCTGTGCGATCCTGACGGACCGGGCCACCCCTCCGAATGTGGCGATCGCCGCTGCCGTGTGGTCGGTGTCGCTGCCAGACGCCCCACCGGACATGACGATGGCGTCGACCGTCAATGCCAGCGCGGATAGCTGTGCGCCCAACGCCTGGGTGTCGTCCGCAACGATGCCGCCATCGATAAGCTCGATCCACGGGGCCCGCAGCAGCGCGCGCAACATCGGGCGGTTCGCGTCGTAGATCTGGTGGCCCTCGGTGCCGTCCCCGACCGGCCGCAACTCGTTGCCGCTTGAAACGACCGCCACCCTCAGACAATCGACGACCTCGACGTGCTCGCTTCCCGCAGAGGCAAGGATGGCTATATGCCGGGCGTCGATCAGTGTGTGGGACTCGACGAGCACCGAGCCCACCGCGACGTCCTCGCCCCGCAAGCGGATGTTCGCGCCGGCCGCCGTTACCCGATCGACCAGGACATCATCGCCATCTTTGCGGCAGTATTCCCGCATGACGACGGCGATCGCGCCGGCTGGAACGACCGCACCCGTAGCGATGCGCATCGACTGCCCTGGCTTAAGAGGAGCGGCGGCGGCGGCTCCAGCCGCCGCGAAACCTGTCACCGTGAGGCGCGCAGGGAGCGTTACAGCTTCAATCGGCGCTCCAATGGCGTAGCCGTCAACCGCCGATTGATCGAAATAGGGCAGCGGCCGCGCGGAATGGACATCGCCGGCAACGACGCACCCGAGCGCGGCATCGAGATCGACGCGACGCGATCGACTGATCTTCGCCGTCTCGGCGACGATCATCGCAAAGACTTCGGCTGGTATCAGCGCGTGGTCCTGGAGTGGGGGCTGATGTACCGTCATGGCAGGCGCGGCGGATGCCTTCACATCCGCCGCCTGAGCCTCAGCCCACCGAGTATTCCTGCGACTTGAAGGTCACCCCAGCCGTATTGCCGGGCCGATCCGAAATTTTCCGAATGCTGGCCCAGGTCTGCTTGTAGTTGGGGATGATCAGCTCATTCACGCCCTTCGAGACGACGTTCCCCTGCACACCGGTCGGGAATGCAAAGAGCATGAAAGTCTGCCCGGGGTTGGCGCTCGGCGTCGGATAGGCCATCGCCTGCGTCGAGCCATTGGAGTTGTAAACCTCGACCAGGTCGCCTTCCTTGAGGCCAAGCTTGGTCATGTCGCCCGGATTCATCTCGATAAAGGGATACGGGAAGCGATCCATGACCAGCTCTTCCTGCTGATCGAGATAGGCGCTCTGCCAGACGTGATTGGCGCGGCCGTTGTTGATCAGGAAGGGGTACTTGTCCTTCTCCGCCTGCTTGCCGGGCGCCTGGAGACCGCGCCAAGCCGTCTCGAAGAAGGTGGCCTTGCCGTCCTTGCCGCCGAACTTGCCGTCGGTGAACAGACGCTGTGTCCCGATGATCTTGCCGTCCTTGAAATCGACGGCAGGCTCCTGGAAGCCGTTGGTTCCCATGGCCCTCAGGCGATCGTAGGTGACGAACTCGCCGCCACCGGCGTGCTGGTGGTAGCCGTCCATGAAGGCATCTTCTTCGGTCTTCCAATCGAAGCCTTTGAACTGGTCGGCATAGGCCGTCTTGCCCATTTCGCGCAGGACACGCTCCATGTTGTTGGCAAGCCGGGCCGCGATGAGGCAGTCGGGCATCGCCTGTCCAGGAGGGTCCATGTACCGCTCAGTGAGGCGGTGGCGACGCTCGCCGTTCATCGACGTCAGGTTCATCTCGCCGGCGGTCGCCGCCGGCAGCCAGACATGCGCGGCCTGGCCGATCTTGGTGGGGACGATGTCGACGTCGACCGAGAACAGGCCACCGGCCTTGATGGCCTTGAGGATGGCCTTAACCAGCGCGTCGCGGTCGCCATAGGGCACGGCCGACATGGCATCCTTCACCTTGTCGGTGCGCTCCTTGTAGACCCGCTTGAATTCATCGGCATTCAGCGTCGTCTTGTAGTGGTCGCAGGCCCAGATGTGGTGCACGCCACCCTTGCCGCCGATCAGCAGCTGGTCGATGTACGGAGCCGGCCGCGGACCCGGATATTCCGGGCGAACATAGCCCTCCTGGTGCCCACCCATACGCACGCAGCCGCCGCCGAGCTGGCCGAGGTTGCCGGTCGCGAGAGCGAGGCCGGCGATGGCCGCGTTGGTGCGGTAGTTGTCGTTGCCCCAGATCAGGCCCTTCTCGTAGGCAAACATCGTCCGGCGACGCTTGCCGTCCTCTTTGGGCATCGCGATCCATTCGGCCGCCTTGACGATGTCGTCAGCGCTCAGCCCGGTGATCTTGGCCGCCTCATCGACGGTCATGCGGTTTGCCTTCAACGCCTTGTCATAGTCGTTGGTAGACTTGGCGATCAGGTCCTTGTCCACCCACCCCTTGTCGGCGACGTAGGTGAAGAGCGCATTGAGTAATGCCAGGTCGGTGCCAGAATTGACGCGCAGGTGTAGAACGTTGTCCTTACCAGCTTCCACTTCACAGGCATTGACGGTCACCGTGCGACGCGGGTCGACGATGACGATCCGGGCGGCGGGATGAGCCTCATTCGGCATCTGCGCCGTCTTCTTGTCCATCGAGGTCCCCCGCAGATTGGGGATCCAGTGGTTCAGGAAGTAATTCGTCTGGGTTTCGAGGGAATTGGTCCCAAGGGCGAAGATGGTGTCCGCGAGTTCGGCGTCCTCGTAGCAGTTGTTGAGTTCGCCGATGCCCATGTCGCGCGTGGCGTGGACCTCGGAATTGTAGGCCGGCCGATTGTGGATGCGCACGTTCTTGATCTTCATGGCGCCGAAATAGAGCTTGCCGGTGCCCCAGGTGTTCTCGTAGCCGCCGCCGGCGCCGCCGTGATCGAACATGGAGACGATGAGGCCGTCTTCGCCCTGGTCGGCGATCACTGCAGAGGTCACCCGGGCGACGAGGTCGAGAGCATCGTCCCAGCTGGTGGGCTGCATCTGGCCATAGCGCCAGACCATCGGATCGGTCAGGCGCTGCTGCTGGGTGCTCCGGGCCTGGCTGTACGACATCTCCGCCATGCGGGCACCGCGGATCGAGCCGAGGCCCGAATTCACGACGCAATTCTCGTCCGGCTTGATGACGACGTGAACGTCGCGCCCGTCCTGCTTGACGATGTTGTACATCGAGGGCGAGTACCAGGCGGCGGTCTCGGCGCCCTGCTGTTGGGAGAGGTCGACCCCGAAAAGGTTGTCGCCCGCAGCCGTGCCGCCCTGCTTCTTCACATCCCAGGTGTAGGCATGATAGCCGCATCCCACGATGCAGAACTGGCAGGTGACGTTGTGCGCCTTGGCGTCGGCTGGTATGATCGGAAGCCGGTCGATCTGACGTTTGTAGGCCATGATATCTCCCCTCAGAGCACGTTCGACAGGCGGCCGTAGAGCAGCTCATCCACGCCTTCGGCGTAGATGTCACCCTTGTCGTCCACTCTCAGCACGTATTGCGGCAGGTTCTGCGTCGCGTGACCCCAGACCTGCTGGCCACCGCGCTCGCAGTCGAAGCGCGAGTAGTGGCCTGGGCAGTTCAGGGTCTTGTCGCCAGAGTTGTAGGCGAGCGGGAAACCCTTGTGCGGGCAGGTCGTCGAGAAGCCGACAATGTCTTGGTCGGGGCCGACACCACCTGGTACCTTGGCGCCGAGCTTGAGCAGCACGCCTGGAGCGTCGGCGTCGGGATAGCCTACCTCGAGCGGAATGTTCAGAACAAGATCTTGAACGTTGCCGAGCCGGTTCGCGGGATAGGTGACGAGGGCGGAGCCCTGCGAAGGCGTGGCGGCCTCGGCGGCGCGCGGCAGCATGGTGGCTGCCGCCACCCCCGCCGCTCCGAGCGTTGCTCCTGTCAGAAAGCGGCGTCGACCAACGTCGACCATCGCGTCGCACTTTTCCACGCGTTCCTCCCGAGACGTGTTGAGTCGGGGGAAGTAGTGCAAAGGGTGTGCCACGGGCGCGTGAGCTCCGTGCAGCGTGCCCTGCGAGCGAGGTTTCTTCAGTAGGTATCGTTCAGGTAAGTTGAGACGTTCGGATTTCCGAACGTCGTTCGACTTGCCGAACGTCTAGTGATGCTCGCCGGTCCTGATTTCGAGCCGGCGCATCTTCTCCCAAAGCGTGGTCCTCGAAATACCGAGCAGCTTGGCGGCAGCAGCCATCTCGTTACCGGTGATCTCGAGCGCTCGCATGATCTGCGTCCGCTCGGCCGCGTCGCGGGCAGCCTCCAGCGACACGAACGACGGGACGGGAGCGCCTCCCCGCCCTTCCGGAAAGAGGTCCGCCGGCATCAGGAGTGTGCCGAGCGCGAGGGCCACGCCACGCTCGATCCGGTTGCGCAGCTCCCGTACGTTTCCGGGCCAGGAATAGGCTTTCGCGGCCTCCTCGGTGAGCGGGCTGATACCGCTGAGACCCGCATCGAACTGTTCGACCGCGCGATCGAAGAACAGCTCCATCAGCCAAGGGATATCCTCTGACCGCTCACGCAACGGGGGTACTTCGAGCGAGACGACATTGATGCGGTAGAGGAGGTCTTCGCGGAACTTGCCGTCGCGGACCAGCCGGGCCAGGTCCACATTGGTGGCACAGACGACCCGCGCTTCGAATTCCACGAGCTTTTCGCCGCCCACGCGGTGAAATCTTCGCTCGTCCAGGAGCCGCAGGAGCTTGGCCTGCAGCGACAACGGCATCTCGCCGATCTCGTCGAGAAACAGCGTTCCCGCCCCTGCCCGCTCGGCATAGCCAAGGTGGCGGGACTGGGCGCCGGTGAACGCACCGCGCTCGTGACCGAAGAGCTCCGACTCCATCAGCTCGACAGGAATGGCGGCGCAATTGACGGCGATGAAGGGTCCGGGATCTGGAGCGGCTTGATGGTAGAAGGTGGCGCAGACCTCCTTGCCGGCACCGGTCTCGCCGGTCAGCAGCAAAGTCGAACGGGTCCTCGCAAGGCGGGTCAGCGTGCGGCAGAGGGACTTCATGGGCGCGGACCTGCCAAGGGCTTCGTCGTCGCCGTGCTCCTCGCTCGGCAACACGCTCGCGAGTTGCTGCAGGAACTCCGCCATCTCAAAGGGTTTGGCGAGGTAGTGCGCGGCGCCGGATCGCAGCAGCCGGACGGCCTGGTCGATGTCGGCATAGCCTGTGATGAACAGGAACGGCGGCATCGGCTTGCGCTCGCTCATGGTCCGAAAGACGTCTTCCCCGCTCATATCGGGCAGGCGCATGTCGGAGACGACCACATCCGGAACCGTGCGCTCGAGGCCGGCGATCGCTTCCTTGCCGTTGGTCCACAGATTTACCGTCGCCCCTTCCAGCGACAGGCGCTGCTGCAGAGACTGCCCCATGATGGGATCGTCTTCGAGAAGACCGATGGTGCGACCGCTAAGCAACATGCTGGCTCTCCCCTTCAATACCGACCCGCCGCGGGATGCGCAGACGCATGGCCGCCCCCGGGAGCGAGCTATGACCGGCCGTCAGGGTGCCTCCCAACTCAGCCGCCATCCGCTTGGCAATCCACAAACCCAGCCCGGTTGTCCCGGCCACGGGAGATTCCGAGCCGGCCGCACCCAAAAAAGCCTCAACGTGCGCCGGCAGGCCCGGCCCGGAGTCCTCAACGTCGACCCAAAGGTCCGCGGCGTCAACCTGCGCCCTGACCAGAACGGTCCCGCTCTCGGGCACGGCGCTGCAGGCATTCAGCACCAGGTTCAGAACCACCTGGCGCACCGGAAAAGCGTCGACTTCGAACTCCTTTGGGAGCTGGTTCTCCCAGATCAGCTCGATACGCTTGCGCCGAACCTCCGGGCGAACCAAGAGCCGGACGTCGTCGATGTCGGCGCCGAGAAGATTGCGAACCTGCCGGTCGGGCCGGTAGGTGGCGAGGACCGACCTGACGGCGTCGCGAATGCCGAAAAGGCCGCGCTCGAGAAGCCTGGCGACGTCTTCTCGGACCTCGGGGCGCGCACCGTGGACCTTGAGTGTGTCGAGCGCATTGAACAGGCCGCCCAGTGGATTGTTGATCTCATGGGCGAGCCCCGAGGCTAGGCGGCCCAGGCTCGATAGCCGCTCCTCCTGCGCAAGGCGGCCGGTGAGCGCCTCGCGGTCAGCCATGGCCTTGGCCATGTCGTTGAACTGAGCGAAAAGCCTTGATGCCTCGCTACCAGCATTGCGCATCTCTATTTCCGAGATCGGCTCGACCCGGCCGTCAGCGGCCCGCTGCAGGGCGGCGAAAAGCACGTTCACCGGCCGCACCATGCGGCGCACCATGAACCAGCCGAGGGCGGCCAGGAGCACGGTCAGCGCCGCGTTTGTGCCCAACAAGGTCCACAGCACCTGGGCTCGCTCATGCACAAGTGCAGCAGTATCGAGTTCGGCGTAGATGTCGCCAATCATGCGTCCCTCGACGACGAGCGGCCGTGCAACTGTTGCCCGTCCCTGGCCGCCTATTTCCACTTTCCCGGTCGCCGATGCCGGCACCGGGAACACATCGGCGATCTTGGCGCCGATCGGAGCGGCCCGCGGGTCGGACGCAGCAAGCACAGCGCCCTGTGGATCCGCGACAACGGTCTGCAATGGACCGACGGCTTGATACAGGCGTCTGGCGCGATCGAGGGCGTCGAAGATTTCCCAGGTGTCCTGTCGCAGGACGGGATCGACGATCGCTGACTCGACGCCATCGAGATAGGCGTCGGCCAGATCATTGAGCTGGCGCTCCTGGGTTGCGACCAGCCTCGAAAAGACAACCTGCGAAACGCCAGCGCCGATCACGATCATCAGGACGACGACAAGCGCCGGCACCTTGAAGGTGAGAGGCAGCCGGTCGGAGATGGCCGTGAACCAGGTCATGCCCGTTTTCGCACCAGTTCCATGTTCGCCCCAATCGTGTCGAACAGCGACGGCGGCTCGGCCGAGAAGCTGTCGAGTTCGAGCATCGCCAGGACTTCACGGCCCGTGGGATCGGCCTGCATGCCCAGAAGGGCCTTGGTCAGGAGTCGAGTGTTTTCGGAATTCGCGGTCGCCGCGAGGCACGCGACCGGCGGGAAGCCATACCAGGCCGAGGCCCGGACCACCCTGGTGGCGGCCACCAGGTCGGGCTCCATGGTCCTCAGAACCTCGTACACGTAGCCGTCGACGCTGCCGCTCTGGGCGAGCCCCGACCCCACCGCGCGGACGACGTTGCGGTGACCGTAGGTGTAGAAAGTCTGGCTGAAAAAGGCCTCGGGCGAGATGGCTTTCGATGCGAGCTCCGCAGCCGTGACCAGGTAACCCGAATTGGAATCCGGGTCGGAGAAGGCGTGGATATCGCCCTTCAGATGCTCGAGATCGGTGGCCGTGCGGGCAGCGTCCGAGATCAGATATGACTGGTAGACCGGCCGGCTGTGCCAGACGGGCACCGCGACAAGCTGCATCTGGGTTTTGTTCGCGACATAGGGAAAACCGCAAACCCAGGCGGCGTCGACCTGGCCAGCCAGGATCATCGCCGTGATTTCCTGATAGGTGCGCCGGGTGACGAGCTGCACCGGTCGGCCAGTGGCCTGCTGCAGATACGATTTAAGCTTGTCGAGGAGATCGAGGTCCGAGGTCAAAAAGACCGGCGTCAGGGCAAATTTGACGGTCGCGGGGCCGGCCGCAACTGCTTGCGACGCGACCAGACCAGCCAGCGCTGCTCCTCCGAGTGCCAACACGTCGCGTCGGCCCATTGGGTCCGTTTGATGCGCCACGAGCTCTCCCTGTGCCGTTCCTCTGACGGGGCCGGCATCAGGAATCGTAACACGCGGACAGAGCATCCGCCAATTAGGCCCGGTTCTTGCAAGGTCTTCACAAAAGCGCACCCGCTCAGCTCGGGTGCCGCCGGGGAGGATGCAAAATGAACGCCGCTATTCCAGGAACTCTGATTGACCCCTTCGCTCGGCGCATTAGCTATCTGAGGGTCTCGGTTACCGACCGTTGCGATTTTCGCTGCGTTTACTGCATGGCCGAGGAAATGACTTTCCTGCCGCGGCGCGAGGTTTTGACCCTCGAAGAGCTCGACCGGCTGTGTTCGGCCTTCATCGAGCGCGGCGTTCGAAAACTGAGACTCACCGGCGGGGAGCCTCTGGTGCGCAAGAACCTGATGGCCCTGGTCCGCTCCCTGTCGAGGCACCTCAAGTCCGGCGCGCTCGAAGAGCTGACGCTCACCACCAATGGCTCGCAGCTAAGCCGTTTCGCCCACGAGCTCGCCGACGCGGGCGTTCGGCGGATCAATGTTTCTGTCGACACGCTCGACCCCGAAAAATTCCGGGCAATCACCCGGCGGGGCGACCTGGGCGTCGTGCTTGCGGGCGTCGACGCTGCCCGAGCAGCAGGCCTTGCCGTAAAGATAAACGCCGTCGCCCTCAAGGGCGTGAATGATGATGAATTCGATGGCATGATCGAATGGACCCACGGCAATGGGATGGATCTGACGCTGATCGAAACCATGCCGCTCGGCGACATCGATGCGGACCGCACGGACCAGTACCTGCCGTTGTCGATCGTTCGCGACCGGCTCGCGGAAAATTGGACGCTGGAGGATGTCCCGTATCGCACCGGCGGCCCGGCCCGTTACATGCGCGTCGCCGAGACCGGCGGACGAATTGGCTTCATCACCCCGCTGACGCACAATTTTTGCGAGACATGCAACCGGGTGCGGATCACCTGCACCGGAACGCTCTTCATGTGCCTTGGGCAAGATTCCTCAGTAGACCTGCGCGCGCCACTCAGAGCTTCGGAGGGTGACGAGGCGCTCCATCGGGCCATTGACGAAGCGATTTCGCGCAAGCCGAAGGGCCATGATTTCATCATCGATCGGGCTGGCGCCAAACCGGCGGTGAACCGGCACATGAGCATGACGGGCGGTTGAGGCGGCGGGCGAAAGTGATCTCCGAAAACGCCATTGTTGGCGTCATACTCGCGGGCGGCAAATCCTCGCGAATGGGTACCGACAAAAGTCTGCTTCCCATCGGGGGCGAACCGATGTTCCAGCGGGTCGCGACACGGCTTGGCCGGCAAGTTGGCCGGATTGTCGTCAGCGCGAACCAGGACCCAGAACCGTTCAGGGCCGCTGGTCTGCCGGTCGTTGCCGACAGCTTTGTCGACCGCGGACCGCTGGCGGGTTTCCTTGCTGGAATGATCTGGGCGTCCGCCGTCCCAGACGCAACGCACATTCTGACTGTCGCCTGCGATACGCCATTCTTCCCGATCGATCTGGCCGAGAGACTTTCCGCCTCCCTGGTGCTCGATCGGGCGGGTATGGCGATCGCTCGGTCCGCCGGACGCGACCACTATGTCTTCAGCCTGCAGCCGATCGCGCTTGCCGACGAGCTAGAGCGGTGGATCGTCGCCGACGCCGATCGTTCCCTCAAGGGCTGGATGCTCAAGCACTCGGTCCATGTCGTCGACTTCGACCTTGATGCCGATCCCTTTTTCAATATCAACCGACCGGAGGACATGCGGGTGGCGCGGGATCGCGTCACGGCGGAGGATAAGGTCAGCTACCTCTCAGGGAGACGCCGACGTGAAGATCGGAATTCTTACGGTTTCAGACCGCGCGAGCCGCGGTGAGTACGAGGACATGGGTGGTCCTGCCATCGAGGCCTACCTGCATGCTGCGATCTCAACGAGTTGGGAACCGATCAAGCAGATCGTGCCCGATGGCCTCGCGTCAGTGCGGGATGCGCTGCTGAGGATGTGCGGAGAAGGTGCGGGGCTGATCCTTGCGACCGGCGGGACCGGCCCGTCAGCACGTGACGAAACGCCAGAGGCAATGGCTGCAGTGATCGAAAAGGACCTACCCGGCTTCGGCGAGTTGATGCGCCGAGTGAGCCTCGAACAGGTGCCAACCGCGATTCTCTCGCGGCAGTCCGCAGGCATCCGGGGGAAGACCATGATCGTGACACTGCCCGGCAAGCCAACGGCCATCAAGGTCTGCCTCGATGCGGTGTTTCCTGCCGTACCCTATTGTTTAGATCTTATCGGAGCCGGTCGGATCGATACACATGCATCGGTGGTCAGGGCATTTCGTCCGGCGATGTCTACCTAGCCGGTTGGCGGCAATATCCCGGCGATATTGCACCCGATATCCTCGGATCGATGTTCAAGCGGGATATCTCGAGAACGTTGTTTTAGCAGCGTCGCTCGCCTCGCCAACGGCATTGTCGTAGGCCTCGGCGCTGAGACCCTCTACGTGCTCGATCATTGCCAATGTCGGCGATGTCGAGGCTGGGTTCGTTCTGATAACCGTTTCTATGGCGCCTTGCACGCGCAGAACAGTCGAGCTGATCTCGCCATATCTAGCGGTTGCCATACGGCCGCATAGTGAAAATCATCATTGCAGTTTGCTAAGCTCCGCAATCAGGAGGCAATGTCTGCTTTGGGCCAGAAGTGGACCTCTGTCAGCGGCCGAAAGGTGTTGCCACGGCCGCAACGCAGACCCGCCTTTGTGCCCCCTACTCTACTCCAACGCTCGCTCGTTCAACGACGACACCTTGCGTCCTATCAGTCAAACGCGCAGATCGGTCCCACGCGTTTTGAAGTGGAGGACACAGTGGTGAGGCAAGTGGGCGTGGTCAGATCGATGTCGAGAACGCCGCCGAAACTACGCTACTGCCGCCGATTGCCCCCTACTCCCACTCGATGGTGCCCGGCGGTTTGCTGGTTACGTCGTACACCACGCGGTTGATGCCGCGGACTTCGTTGATGATGCGGGTGGCGACCTTGCCGATGAAGGCCATGTCGAAGGGGTAGAAGTCGGCCGTCATGCCGTCGACCGAGGTCACGGCGCGCAGCGCGCAGACGAATTCGTAGGTGCGGCCGTCGCCCATGACACCCACGGTCTGCACCGGCAGCAGCACGGCGAAGGCCTGCCAGATCTTGTCGTAGAGGCCGGCCTTGCGGATTTCGTCGAGATAGATGGCGTCGGCGCGGCGCAGGATGTCGAGTTTTTCGCGCGTGACGCCGCCGGGTAGCCGGATGGCGAGGCCGGGTCCGGGGAACGGGTGGCGGCCGACGAATTTGTCGGGCAGGCCGAGCTCGCGGCCCAGCGCCCGCACCTCGTCCTTGAACAGCTCGCGCAACGGCTCGACCAGTTGCATGTGCATGCGCTCGGGCAGGCCGCCGACATTGTGGTGCGACTTGATGGTGACCGAGGGGCCGCCGGTGAAGCTCACGCTCTCGATGACGTCGGGATAGAGCGTGCCCTGCGCTAGGAACTGCGCGCCGCCGAGCTTTCTGGCCTCGGCCTCGAAGGTTTCGATGAACAGCCGGCCGATGGTCTTGCGCTTGGTCTCGGGGTCGGCCTCGCCCTCGAGCGCGCCGATGAAGGTGTCGGCGGCGTCCACGTGGACGAGCGGAATGTTGTAGTGGTCGCGGAACATCGACACCACCTCGTCGGCCTCGTTGAGCCGCATCAGGCCGTGGTCGACGAACACGCAGGTGAGCTGGTCGCCGATCGCCTCGTGGATCAGCAGCGCCGCCACCGATGAATCGACGCCGCCCGAGAGAGCGCACAGCACCCTGCCCTTGCCCACCTGGGCGCGGATCTTTTCGATCATGCGGGCGCGGTAGGCCGACATGGTCCAGTCGGATTTGAGCCCGACGATATTGTGCACGAAGTTGGCGAGCAGCTTGCCGCCATCGGGGGTGTGCACCACCTCGGGATGGAACATCGTGCTGTAGCGCTTGGCGTCTTCGTTCACGGCGATGGCGAAGGGCGCGTTGGGCGAGGTGGCCACCACCTTGAAGCCGGCCGGCAGTTCGGTGACGCGGTCGCCGTGGCTCATCCAGACCGGGTAGCGCTGGCCGATTTCCCAGACGCCCTCGTAGAGGGCCGACGGCTCCCTGATCTCGAGGTCGGCGCGGCCGAATTCGCGGGCGTGGCCCCCCTCCACCTTGCCGCCGAGCTGCAGCGCCAGCGTCTGCTGGCCGTAGCAGATGGCGAGGATCGGCACGCCCGACTGCAGCACCTCATGCGGGGCGCGCGGGCTGCCCTCGTCCGTCACCGACGCGGGGCCGCCGGAAAAGATCACGCCCTTGGGCCGCATGACGCGGAAGGCCTCGGCCGCCTTGTTGAAGGGGTGGATTTCGCAATACACCCCGGCCTCGCGCAGGCGGCGCGCAATGAGCTGCGTCACCTGCGAGCCGAAATCGATGATCAGGATGGAGTCGACGGCAGTCGCTGCTGGCTCTGTCATGGCCGGGAAATATAGGCGCCGGCCGGATTGCGCAAGCAGCCGCGGCTAGTTCAGCACGGCGATCGCGAGGTTGAGGCTGGAGGCGAAGGCCACCCACAGCGCATAGGGCACGAACAGCCAGGCGGCCGTGCGATCCTCGCGCCAGCTCGCGGCGATGAAGCCGAGAATCAGCAGCAGGATGACGGCGATGATGGCGAACGCCGGCCAGGGCTGGTGCAGCCGGAACCAGATCGGCGACCAGGCCCAGTTGAGCACCATCTGCAGGACCCACAGCACCATGGCGCCGCTGCCCGGAGCGCGCAGGAAGGTGCGGGCCCCGGCGATGCCGATCAGCACGTAGAGCGTGAACCAGACCGGGCCGAACACCCAGTTGGGCGGGTTCCACGGGGCCTTATGCAGCGCCTCGTACCACGCATCGGGGAGGGTATTGACGCCGATGACGCCGCCGACCACGCACACCACCACGATGAAGGCGATGGTGGCGCCCCAGGCGCGCGGACTCCGCAGATCGATGGCCGACGCTGTCATGATCGGTGAACGTATAGCGGGCCGATCGGGTTTCAAAGCCCCGGAAGACGCCGCATCAGGCTGACGAAAAACCCATCGGTACCAGTGCGTAGCGGCGTCAGCAGAACGCCGTAAGGGCCGACATGGGCACGGTTTTCCGCCCCTGGATGCAGGCTCTCGAGCAGGGGCGCCATGGGAACCATGTCGAAGTCGGCATGCCCCGCCAGGAAGGCGGCGACCTGCCGGGAATTCTCCTCATCGAGCACCGAGCAGGTAATGTAGACCAGCGTGCCGCCGGGCCGCACGTAGCGGGCGCCGTCGGCGAGGATGGCGGCCTGCTCGCCGGCGCGGGCGGCGAGCTGTTCGGCGGTGAGCTTCCACTTGGCGTCGGGACGGCGGCGCCAGGTGCCCGAGCCGGTGCACGGCGCGTCGATCACCACGCGATCCATGCGGCCGGCGAGGTCGTCGAGCACGCTATCGCCCGGGGCGCGCACCTGCACGTTGCGCGCGCCGTTGCGCTTCAGGCGGTCGTATATCGGCGCCAGCCGGTGGCGGTCGCTGTCATAGGCGAAGATCTGGCCTTTGTTGGCCATGTCGGCGGCCATCGCCAGCGTCTTGCCGCCGGCGCCGGCGCACAAATCGAGCACCTGCTCGCCGGCCGTCGCCCCTGCCAGGGCGGCGACGATCTGGCTGCCCTGGTCCTGCACTTCGAACCAGCCCTTGAGGTAGCCCTCCTCCACCTGCACGTTCGGGGTGCGGCTGTCGCGCGTGCCGGCGGCGATGCGCAGGCCGTGCGGGGCGATGTCAGTGGGTTCGGCACCGAAGCGCTCGAGCGCTTTCAGCACCCGCGCCCGGTCGGCGCGCAGCGTGTTGACGCGCAGATCGAGCGGCGGCCGGCCGGCCAGGGCGCGGCCCTCGTTGATCCAATTGGCGCCGAAGCTCTTTTCCAGCGACGGCACCGCCCAGTCCGGCAGATCGGCGATGACGTGCCCGGGCGCCCCGACCCACGGCTCGTGCCGGCTCAGGCGCTGCACCTCGTCGGCGCTGAGGATCGCCGGCGCATGCGCATCGGCAGCGAACAAATCGTTGAGCTCTTCGGGGGTGCTGCCCCAGTCGCGCACCGCGACGCCCAGCACCAGGGCACGCGGCGTATCCTCGCCCATTGCGAAGGCGTGGCTCGCCCGGCGGCGCAGCGCGTCGTAGACCAGATTGCCGATGGCGGCGCGATCGCCCGCCCCGGCGAAGCGATTGTTGAGACCCCAGCTCTTGAGCGCCTCGGCCACCGGCCGATGCCGCCGGTCGATGTCGTCGAGCACCTCGATGGCCGCCGACAGCCGGCCGGGCAGCCGCATCAGATGCCGCCGCGATAGTTCGGCGGCTCGCGCGTGATGGTCACGTCGTGCACGTGGCTCTCGTTGAGCGCGGCGCCGGAGATCTTCACGAAGGTGGCGTTCTGGCGGAACGCCTCGAGGTCGTGCGCGCCGGTGTAGCCCATCGCGGCGCGCAGGCCGCCGGCGAGCTGGTGCAGCACGTTGCCGGCCGGGCCCTTGTAGGGCACCTGCCCCTCGATGCCCTCGGGCACGAGCTTGAGCTGGTCGCGCACCTCCTGCTGGAAGTAGCGGTCGGCCGAGCCGCGGGCCATGGCGCCCACCGAGCCCATGCCGCGATACGCCTTGTAGCTGCGGCCCTGGTAGAGATAGACCTCGCCGGGGCTCTCGTCGGTGCCGGCCAGCAGCGACCCCACCATGGCGCAGGACGCTCCGCCGGCCAAGGCCTTAGCCAGATCGCCTGAGAATTTGATTCCGCCGTCGGCGATGACCGGAACGCCGCTCTTGTCGGCCTCCTCGGCACACGCCATCACCGCCGCGAGCTGCGGCACGCCGACGCCGGCGACGATGCGCGTGGTGCAGATCGAGCCCGGCCCGATGCCGACCTTGATCGAATCCGCGCCGGCATCGATCAGCGCCCGCGTCGCCTCCGCCGTGGCCACGTTGCCGGCGACGATGCGGGTCGAATTGCTCTCGCGCTTGACGCGCTCCACCGCCTCGGCGACGCGCACCGAATGGCCATGCGCGGTGTCGATGACCAGCAAGTCGACGCCCGCGTCGATCAGCGCCATCGAGCGCTCATAGCCCTTGTCGCCGACGGTCGAAGCCGCCGCGACGCGGAGGCGCCCCTGCGCGTCCTTGATGGCCATGGGGTTGAGCTGGGCCTTCTCGATGTCCTTGACGGTGATGAGGCCGATGCAGTTGCCGGCATCGTCGACCACCAGCAGCTTTTCGATGCGGTTGGCGTGCAGCAGGCGCTTGGCCTCGTCCTTGCCGACGCCGTCGCGCACAGTGACGAGATTGGCATGCGTCATCAGCTCGGAAATCTTCTGCCGCTCGTTGGTGGCGAAGCGCACATCGCGATTGGTGAGGATGCCTACCAGCTTGCCGGTGGCGCGGCCGCCGGCGCCGCCATTGGCAACCACCGGAATGCCGGAGATGCGGCTGGCGCGCATCAGCGCCAGCGCGTCGGCCAGCGTCGCGTCCGGGCCGATGGTGATGGGGTTCACCACCATGCCGCTCTCGAAGCTCTTGACCTGCCGCACCTGCTCGGCCTGCGCCGCCGGCTCGAGGTTGCGGTGGATGACGCCGATGCCGCCGGCCTGCGCCATGGCGATGGCCATCTGGTGCTCGGTGACGGTGTCCATCGCGGCGCTGAGGATCGGCAGGTTGAGCGCGATGTCCTTGGTGACGCGCGAGCCGATGTTCACGTCGGTCGGCAGGACGTCGGAGCGGGCGGGCTGCAGCAGCACGTCGTCGAACGTCAGCGCGGCGTCACCGGTGATGGAGGTAATGATCTTCGCCAAGGGCGGCCCCTTCCGTGCTGCAAAAAACAGGAAGCCCGCGCTGCGACTCGGTCGCCCCGCGGGTTGGCGAGGGTCAATATCATCGGCCCTCGGCTTTGGGAAGCGTCAGGCCGCCTCGAGCTGGGCCACCAGCTTTTCCACCCGCTCGATATGGGTCAGATGCCGCTCCTCGACGACGAAATTGAGCGTCATGTATTCGCGGCCGGGGCAGAAGGTGCAGATGTTGGTCGACTGGTGGAAGGCGCCGCAATAGATCGGCTCGATCATCCATTCGGTCAGCGGGCCCATGCTGCGGTGCGGCGGCACCAGGGTCAGCACCAGATCGGCGGTGGTGCCCTGCAGGCGCCAGAACTTGTCCGAGATCAGCCATGGCGCGACCTTCTTGAGGCTCCGCATCGCCCGCATCATGGCGAGGATCATGAGCTGGAACCTGGTCAGATCCTTGCTCTCGCTCGCCTCCATTTCGGCGTCCACCGCCTTGGCGTAGGTCGCGAAATCGGTGGTGAACGGGAACTTCGCCTCGAGCGCCCGCACCCGGAAGAAATCGTCGTCCGAGGCGGTGCGCTTGGTATCGAGCATGGTGTAGGCGGCGGTGATCACCTTGTCCTTCACCCGCCGGTCCTTCTCCGAATGCAGCGCATAGGTGACCAGCGCGAAATACAGCGAGCGCTGCCGCACGCCGAGCTTGGTCGCCAGCGCGCGGATGCGCTGGCGCGGCAGGGCCAGCGTCTTGAAGTGCAGCGGCCGTTCCTTGGGGTTCACCAGCACGGCGGCGAGCCCCGAGATCAGGGCCATGGAGTAACCGGCGAACGCGCCGCGGGCACGCTTGATCCAGGCGAGGCGGTTGCCCTTGTCCGACTGGATGCCGTGGTTGGCCGTCTGCGACCGCGTCAGCAGCGCCGCGTCCGACCCCTCCAGCAGGCAGTGCGCCGAGCGCACCTGGATGATCGAGGCCCGGCCCTGACCGTCCGGCCCGCCCTTGAGATTGGCGGCCATGACGCGGAACAGCGGCAACTCGGGGTGCTGGAACACGTCCTGGCTGTTCGACAGCCATTTGTCGGGATAGCCGTCGAAGCTGTCGACCTCCTCGACCGAGGTGATGGCGTCGAGGATGTGCTGCGGGAACGGATAGCCCGGCCGCGCCCCGACGAAGCCGTGCGTCAGCTGCGGCGCCAGCGCCACCATCTGGGCGGTCAGATTGGCAATCGAGGCCTTGTCGAAATGGCTGCGCGAAAACGCCGTGAAAAAGATGGTGTCCTTGCCCTCGAGCAGGAACCACTGGAAATCCGTGAACAGGGCGTGCGGGTTGTTGCGAACGGCCTCGGCGGCCAGATCGAGCGCCACCGCATGGTCGGAGGCAAAGCTCGAAGACGAAAAACTCTTCATTTTGACCCGTATTTTTAGCTGGCTCTACCTACCACGACATGGTGCGTGGGGGTCAATCGGCCTATGAGTTTCACGAAAGCGCGATTGTAACATTTTAGCTTGCCGCGCCCTATGGTTAGGATCATAGCCAATGTGCCGGCTCCCTTCATTCGCCGCCAAGTTCCTCAAGTGATCCGCCTCACCCCGCTCATCCTGGCCGTCGCCCTGTTCATGGAGAACATGGATTCGACGGTGATCGCCACGTCCCTGCCCGCCATCGCGACGGACATCGGGACCAGCCCGATCGCCCTGAAACTGGCCCTCACCTCGTATTTCGTGTCGCTGGCCATCTTCATTCCCATCAGCGGCTGGATGGCCGACCGGTTCGGCGCCACCAACATCTTCCGCGTCGCCATCGCCATTTTCGTGATCGGCTCGATCGCCTGCGCCTTCTCCAACTCGCTGCCCACCTTCGTGGTTTCACGATTCCTGCAGGGCATCGGCGGCTCGATGATGACCCCCGTCGCCCGCCTGGTGCTGATCCGCGCCACGCCGCGCAACGAGCTCGTCGCCGCCATGTCGTGGCTGACCGTCCCTGCCCTGCTCGGGCCGCTGAGCGGCCCGCCGGTCGGCGGCTTCCTCACTACCTATCTCAGCTGGCACTGGATCTTCTGGATCAACGTGCCGATCGGGGTGGCCGGCATCCTGCTCGCCACCCGCTTCCTGCCGCCGCCCGAGCCGCGAACGCCGCGGCCCATCGACCTCGGCGGCTTCTTTCTCACCAGCATCGGCTTTGCCGGGATCATCTTTGGGCTGTCGGTGATCAGCCTGCCGGCGATCCCGCAATGGGCGGGCTATGTGGCGGTGGCCGTCGGGCTGGCCGCGATGGTCGTCTATTTCCGCCACGCCGGGCGCACCGAGCATCCGCTGCTCGACCCCACCCTGTTCCGCAACCGGGTGTTCCGCACCGCCGTGCTCGGCGGCAGCTTCTTCCGCATCGGCATCGGCGCGTTCCCCTTCCTGATGCCGCTGATGCTGCAGATCACCTTCGGCTTCACGCCGTTCGAATCGGGGCTCACCACGTTCGTTTCGGCGTTCGGCGCCATCATCTCGAAATTCGGCGCCACGCGGCTCTATGCCCAGTTCGGCTTTCCGCGCGTCCTCGCGGTCACGGCGCTGCTCGGCTGCGTGTTCCTCGCCATCAACGGCTTCTTCACGCCCGCGACCAACCACTACCTGCTGATGCTCTGCCTGTTCGTCGGCGGGCTGACGCGCTCGTTCTTCTTCACCGGCGTCAACAGCTTCGGCTATGCCGACATCAGCGAGGCCGAGGCCAGCCAGGCCACCGCCATCGCCGCGGTGGTGCAGCAGATCAGCGTGGCGCTGGGCGTCGCCGTCGCCGGCGGTATCCTCGAGGCCAGCACGCAGATCCGCGGCGGCCCGCTCGATCTCGTCGACTTCCACATCGCCTGGTTCATCGTCGCGGCGCTGGCCACGGTGAGCGCCATCCAGTTCCTGCGGCTGCCGCCCGACGCCGGCGCCAATGTCTCCGGCCACCAGGTCAAGCCGATGCCGAAAGCGGAAGCCGTCGCGTGAGTTCCCGCCTGGTGCCGTTGATCCTCGCCGTCGCCCTGTTCATGGAGAACATGGATTCGACGGTGATCGCGACCTCGCTGGCCGACATCGCGCACGATATCGGCTCCGAGCCGATCGCGCTGAAGCTGGCGCTCACCTCCTACCTCGTGGCGCTCGCCATCTTCATTCCGATCTCGGCGTGGATGGCGGACCGCTGGGGGGCGCGCAACGTGTTCCGCGTCGCCATCCTGATCTTCATCGCCGGCTCGATCGCCTGCGCGGCCTCGAATTCGCTGCTCACCTTCGTGCTGTCGCGGTTCCTGCAAGGCTTCGGCGGGGCGCTGATGACGCCGGTGGCGCGGCTGGTGCTGGTGCGGGTGACGCCGCGCAACCTGCTGGTCGACGCCATGGCCTGGCTCAGCATCCCCGGACTCATCGGCCCGATCGTCGGGCCGCCGGTCGGCGGCTTCATCACCACCTATTTCAGCTGGCACTGGATCTTCCTCATCAACGTGCCGATCGGGCTCGCCGGCATCGTGCTGGTGACGTGGTTCCTGCCCGACTGGTCGCGCAACGCGCCGCGCCGCATGGATTTTGCCGGCTTCGTCATGACCGGGCTCGCCTTCGCCGGCTGGGTGTTCGGCATTTCGGTGCTGACCCTGCCCGCCCTGCCGCTGAGCGTCGGCTATGTGACGCTGGCCGTCGGCACGCTCGGCTGGATCGCCTATCTGTGGCATTTCCGGCGCACCCAATATCCGATCCTCGACCTCCGGCTGTTCCGTTTCCCGCTGTTCCGCGCCACGGTGGTGGCCGGCACCTTCTTCCGCCTCGGCACCGGCGCCATGCCGTTCCTGTTCCCGCTGATGCTGCAACTCGCCTTCGGGATGACGCCGTTCCAGAGCGGCTCGATCACCTTCGCCACGGCGGTCGGCTCGTTCGCCGCCAAATTCGTGTCGGAGGCGATCCTGCGCTGGCTCGGCTTCCGCATCACGCTGATGATCGCCACCTTCATCACCGTGCTCGGCCTCGTCGCCATGGGCATCTACAGCCCGGCGACGCCGCTCGGGGTGATGCTGCCGCTGCTGGTGATCACCGGCTTCTTCCAGTCGATCTTCTGGACCGCCACCAACGCCTTCACCTTCGCCGACATCGAGGACAAGGACGCCGGCCAGGCGACCGCCATCAGCCAGGTGGCGATCCAGCTGTCGCTGGCGTTCGGCGTGGCGCTGGGCGGCGGCGTGCTCGAGGCGCTGCGTCTCACCCATGGCGGCGAGCCGCTGCTGGGCGATTTCCACGTCGCCTTCTACGTCATCGCCGCGGTGGCGCTGATCGCCACGATCCTCTTCGCATTCCTGCCCAAGACCGCCGGCCAGCACCTGACGCGGCATGGCCGCGCGCTGGAGGCGGTGGCGAAGTAAGCGGTGAATGGTGAATGGCAAAATGGTGAATGGTAAGTGGCGAGCGGAGGAGCCCCCTCCCATTCACCATTCACCATTCACCATTCACCATTCACCATTCACCATTCACCATTCACCATTCACCATTCAC
>NZ_MKVA01000001.1:35179-147576 GCF_001899075.1 Devosia sp. 67-54
AAGGCGCCGCCCGGCGCCAGGATCTGGATGGCGAAATCGGCGGCGATCTCGACCAGATGCATGATGCGCAGATGGTCGGTAGCACGGTGCCCTGTCGTCGGTGCCGCCATGTCGGACAGCACCAAATCGGCCTTGTGCCCGCCCAGCGCGTCGATCAGCAGCTGCGGGGCGTCGTCGTCGGTGAAATCCTTCTTGAGCAGGATGACGCCCTCGATCGGGTCCATGTCGAGATAGTCGATGCCGACGACCAGCGGGTGGTCCGCGGTCGAGCCGACGATCGGCGCAGCGACCTGGCTCCAGCCGCCGGGCGCGGCGCCGAGGTCGACCACGCGCATGCCCTTGTGCAGCAATTTATGCTTGTCGTTGATCTCGATCAGCTTGTAGGCGGCGCGCGAGCGCAGGCCCTCGGCCTTCGCCCGCGCCACGTAGGGATCGTTGAGCTGGCGCTGCAGCCACAGGGTCGAGCCGATCTTGCGGCCCTTGGAGGTCTTCACCCGCACCTTGAGGTCGCGGTCGGAACGGCGGCCGGTGCCGCCGCCCATGTTGGTGGTCTTGACCATCAGCGTCGCCCCGGGTTCGGCCGCCGCGCGGCCCCGCGGTCGGCGTCGATCAGCGAAATCAGGATGCCCTCGCGCAGGCCGCGATCGGCGACGCGCACGCGCTCGGTCGGCCATTCGCGGCGGATCGCCTCGAAGATGGCGCAGCCGGGCAGCACCAGATCGGCGCGGTCGCGGCCGATGCACGGATGCGCCACGCGCCGCTCGAACGGCATCGCCAGCAGCGCCTTCATGGTCGCGTCGACCTCGGCGCGCGCCATCCACAGCCCGTCGACCTTCTGCCGCTCGTAGCGCTCGAGCCCCAGATGCAGGCCGGCCAGCGTCGTCACCGTGCCGGAGGTGCCGATCAGGTGCACCGGATGGTCGGCGATCATCTGCCGCAGCTTGCCGCGCCCCTTGAACTCGCGCAGATGCCCGGCGACGTGCGCCACCATCGCCTCGAAGCTTTCTGGCGTGACGCTGACGCCGCCGAATTTCTCGGCGATCGACACCACCCCCACCGGCAGCGACTGCCAGGAGCGGATGGAAGCCGCCATGCGGCCCTGCCGGCGCGGCCGGCCGCCGCGGAAATCGAGCCAGGCCAGTTCCGACGAGCCGCCGCCGATGTCGAACATCAGCGCGCCGTCGCTCTCGGCCTCGATCAAATCGGCGCAGCCGGTCACCGCCAGCTCCGCTTCGGTCTGGCGGTCGACGATCTCGAGATCGAGCCCGGTCTCGGCCTTGATCCGGGCCACGAACTGGGCGCCGTTGCTGGCCTGGCGGCAGGCTTCGGTGGCGATCAGCCGCATGCGCGCCGGCTCGTGCTCGCGCAGCTTGTTGCGGCACTGCTTCAGCGCCTCGATGGTGCGGTCCATGGCGGCATCGCTCAACCGGCCGGTGACCGACAGCCCCTCGCCCAGCCGGACGATGCGGGTGAAGCCGTCGAGCACGCGGAAGCCGCCATCGTGCGGGCGGGCGATCAGCAGCCGGCAATTGTTGGTGCCCAGGTCGAGCGCGGCATAGACCGGCCCGCGCGGGCGGCGCGCCGGATTGAGGGCGTTGTCCTTGCGCCGCTCCGCATCACCGCGACGGGCGGCTGGCCCGTTGGCGGCGTCAGGCCGACCGGGCCCCCGCCCTCCGGCATTCTCCGCGCCCGGGGGCGCGGTTGCGGCAGCGGACCGATCGTCGTCGGTCACTCGCCAACCTGTCGTCCTGCGCGGTCGCCGCTCGCCCTCCCCCGTCGTGCGGGGCCGGCGACGGCGCCCAAGGCGCAGCCTTGTTCATACGTCCCGGAAAGCTTAGGGCAAGGTCTTGCGACATGTCAAAAGCAAAGCGCCCCGGCCGGGACCGGAGCGCCATCGCGAGGACCGCGAACCAGCCCTAGATGCGGGTGAATTCGTAGGTCTGGCAGAGGATGCCGGAGCACCCCTTGAGGGTCATGAAGTTCTTGCTGACGAGCTTCATCGTGCCGGCATAGTTGTTGCCGTTGAAGGTCACCTTGCCGGTCCAGGTGCCGTTGCCGGCGGGCTGCGCGCCGCGGACGACATAGGTGTTGAGCAAAGCGAGGTTGTCGTCGCTGCGCGCATCGGAGCGCAGCCAGACGAGCTTGGCGCAAAGCTGGCCGTCACCGCAGGAGGTCACGGTATAGCGGGCCTCGCCGGTGGTCACCTGCCACTGGCCGACGGGAGACGTGGTGGCGGCCGTGGCAAAGCTCGGGCCGACGGAAAGGAGCGCAAGCGCAGCGGCAGCGATCCAACGGAGGGGTCGTGTCATCTTAGGTCCTGTTGGCCGGCCAAAACCGGCACGATCTGGGTTGTCGAAGGGGGCAACTCAAACGCGAAGACGCGGAAACTGCCCAATAACGGAGCATCGGCCCCGTTGGTTCACCGGCGCAGATGGGGGGCAATCTGGGCACCGGGAAGGCAAAAGCCCGCCAAGGGCCTGACACATTGTCGCGCCCGCCCGTCCGGCCCCGCATTCCGGCCGTTTCCCCGGGCGTTGACGATAACCCCAAAGCGCCTGCTTTTGCGCCGCCGCGGCAGTTGATCGGGCCTCCGAATATGCTACAAGCCCGCCCGAAACGAAAAAGCGGCTCGTCTCACCTGCGCCGCTCCGGGCTCCAAACCCCTCGCTTCACCACTTCGCCATCGGCGAATTGGGGAATAGTTCAATGGTAGAACAGCGGACTCTGACTCCGTTAATCTTGGTTCGAATCCAGGTTCCCCAGCCAATCTTTTCAATGACTTAGCTGAAACCTTCACGTCGCGCGGCGATTTTCCACTCGCGTGGATTTTGGCCAGCCGCAACGCCGTCTCGGCGCAATGGAAACCCGCGTCGAGCGCAGGTGCCCAAACTCACGCGGTCATAGCGGAAGCGCGGACCTGGCCGGTGGCGATCAGGTGTCTCACCGATTCCTGGACCGCCTCGAGCGAGGCGTAGCGGGGGGAGTAGCCGAGGAGCGTGCGGCCTTTGAGGATCGAGCAGTTCGGCGAGCGGGCGATGTGGTTCCAGGTGGTTTCCGCGTCGGCGGCCTCCTGCCCTCTGGCCCATTCGTCGAACGGCAGGAAGGTCAGCTTCGGCTCGTGGCCGAACCACCGGTACATTCCCTCCGCAAAGCCCCGCATGGTGAGGGCGGCGTCGGAGACGGCATGGAAGCTCTGGCCGATGGCGGCGGGGTTTGCCAGCGCGCGGACGATGATCTGCGCGACATCGTCGGCGTGAACGTGATGCACTGTCTCGAGGCCGAAATTGGCGAGCGTCAGCGTCTCGCCAGCGGCGATGGCGTCGTAGGTCTGGGGCCGGAAATTGCCGTGCGGATTGAGCGGCACCCAGCCTTCGCCGACGATATGGCCGGGATGGATGATGGTGACGGGGAACCCCTCCATCCGGTGGCGGCGCAGCAGGTCCCGTTCGATCTCGGCTTTCTTCGTGCCATAGTCGCCGAAGGGAAATTTCACCACGTCCTCGGGCGTCGGCACGACACTGGCCGGCCCGTGCGTCCAGATCGTGCCGATATGGATGAGCTGCTCCACCCGGCCACGCAGCGCGTCGGCCAGGTGCGCGCTGCTCGGCGGATCGAAGCAGATCAGGTCGATGACGATGTCGGAATCGAGCGACGCGATCGATGCGCCGAACGCGCCGTCGCGTTCGGCGGCGCTCCGGTCCAGGGTGACCTGCCGGGCGAACCGCCAGGCCGGGTCGCGGCGATAGGGCGATGCCGCGCCGCGACTGACGGCAATCACCTCGTGCCCGTCGATGACGAGTCGCGGCACCAGATAGGTGCCGATGTGGCCGGTGGCGCCGATCACGGTTATCCTGCTCATCTGCGTATCCTCATTGCGTTGCGGCGCCGGCGATGGCTGCCGCTCAATCGATGGAGAGTCCGTCGCGATAGGCGTAGAGCTCCCAGAACGTGCCGTCCGGATCGGCAAAATAGACACCCCTGGCGTTCCAGGGCAGATCACGCGGCGGCGCGGTGAACTCGATGCCCGAGGCGCGCAGCGAACGGTAGCAATCTTCCAGCTCCGCATAGCCGCCGAGCTGCACGGCGACGAGAGCTCGTCCGCCCGCGGGCGTGCCGGGCGGCAGCGCCGCGATGTCGCGGAAGTGATCGACGCGCCAGAGCGCCAGGGTCACGCCGAGCCCGACGAAATCGGCAAAATGCGGATGCTTGCGGCGCAGCGCAAAGCCCATCCGGTCCATGTAGAACGCAACCGACCGGTCGATGTCTTCGACGAGCAGGCAGATGTCGGTGATCGGCGTCTGCCGGCCGAACGACTGGGCCGATGCGGAGGGCGCGGCGGGGGGTCGGGTCATGCGAGCTGCCTCTTGCGTTTTGCGAATGCCACCAGCGCCACGAGGGTGATGACATAGGGAAGAATGGTCGCGATCTGGTTCGGCAATCCGAACGATTGCAGGCGAAGCCCCAGCGCATCGGTCAACCCGAACAGCAGGCAGGCGAGCGCGGCGCCGACCGGGTTGTCGCGCGCCAGCATGATCGCGACCAGTGCGATCCAGCCGCGGCCGGCGGTCATGTCCTCGGAGAACAGGGTGACCGCTCCCAGCGACAATTGCGCGCCGCCGAGCCCGACCAGCGCGCCGCTCACGACCACCGTCGCGAACTGCAATTTGTCGACATCGACGCCCAGCGCCACGGCGGCTTCGGGATTTTCGCCCGCACCGCGGATCCTGAGCCCGATGGGCGTGCGGAACAGCAGTATGGTGCAAAGCACCACGATCAGCCACGACACATAGGTCACGGCCGTCTGGTTGTTGAGCACGGCTCCCCACGGCCCGAGCGCCGCGAGGCCCGGCAGGCTCAGCCGCGGGATGAGCGGGATCGCCGGATTGGTGAAGGTGCCGCTGACGCCGAAGACCAGGCGCAGGAAATAGGCCGTCATGCCGGATGCCAGCAGGTTCATGCCGATGCACAGGACGACCGGATTGCCGCGAAACCAGGTGCTGCCCGCGGCGAGAATGACGGAGAACACCATGGTGCCCACCATCGCGGCGGCGATGCCCGCATAGGCATTGTGCGTGAAATAGCCGGCCGCCACCGCCACGAACGCCCCGACCAGCATCTGGCCTTCGAGGGCCATGTTGAAGACGCCGACCCGCGAGCAGAACACGCCCGCCATCGCCGCCAGCAGCAGCGGCGTGGCCGCCTGGATCGCCGAGTAGATCAGGAACGGCGAGATCAGATCAATCATGGCGCCCGCTCCGGCCGCCGAAGCGGAGGGTCAGCACGAGCACGATCACCGCCTGCATCATCGTGGTGAAGACCCGGGGCACGGAGGTTTCGCGCTGCATGGCGAAGCCGCCGGTCTGCAGGGCGGCAAAGAAGAAGCCTGCCAGCACCGAGGCGATCGGCTCGCCGCGGCCGACGAGGGCCGCCATGAGACCCGACCAGGTATATCCGGGGCTCAGCAGCGCCCCGTCGATGAATCGATAGAAGGCCCCCAGCACCAGGATCGCGCCGACGCTGCCGGCGATGGCGCCCGCAAAGCCCATCAGCCGCAGGGTCTGGAGGGGCGCGTTGATGCCGACATAGGAGGCGAACAGCCGGTTTTCGCCTCGCACCTGCGTCTCCAGCCCGAAGACGGTGCGCCGATCGATGAAGATCACCAGCACGCAGAGCAGGACGATGAGCACCACGCCGCCATTGACGCCGGCCAGCAACGGCAGGCGGGCGTCGAGGGGCAGTTGCGCGGTCTGCGCCAGCCCCGATCCGAGATCGCCCAGCGGACCGCTGACGAGATAGGAGGCGACGCCGGCGGCGGGATAGCCGAGCAGCAGGCTCGAGATCAGCAGCGGCACGCCGAAGCGGGTTTCGCCCCACGCCGCCAGCAGCGCCAGCATGCTCCCGGCCATCGCCCCCGCCAGCAGCGCCAGCACCAGCGCCAGAGGTCCCGGGACAGGCAGGTAGATCGCGGTCAGCGCCGCCGCGAGCGCGCCCACCACCATCTGGCCGTCGCCGCCGAGGTTGATGATGCCGGCGCGCAGCGGCACGGCCGCGACCAGCGTCATGCCGACCAGCGGCACCGCCCAGTTCAGCGTGTCGGCGATATTGGCGGGCGCCAGGCTGCCATAGACGAGCGCGCTCAAGGCGCGCAGCGGATCGACGCCCGAGAGCGCCAGCACCAGTACGGCGACGACGATGCCGACCGCCCCGGTGATCGCGGGACGCCGCAGCGATATCCAGATTTGGGCTGGCCTGCCGGTCGCCATCGTCATCAGGCGCCCTTTCCGCCGGCCATATAGAATCCGATTTCCTTTTCGTCGGTCTGCGACGCCGCCAGCTCGCGCACGATCCGGCCCTCGTAGAGCACCAGAATCCGGTCGCACAGCGCGAGCAGCTCCGGCAGCTCGGACGAGATCAGCAGCACCGCGCGGCCGGCCGAACGTTCGTCCACCAGCACGCGGTGGATATATTCGATGGCGCCGACATCGACGCCACGCGTCGGCTGCTCGACCAGAAGCACCGGCGCCTGATGGTCGAATTCGCGCGCCACGATCAGCTTCTGCAGGTTGCCGCCGGAGAGCGTCCCGACGCGGGTGTCCGGTCCCTGGATCGCCACCCCGAAGCGCTGGATCAGCGTTTCGGCATGCCGGCGCATGGCGGCGCGGTCGATCAGCCCGCGGCGCGACAGCGGCGGCGCACGATGCTTGCCCATGCTCATGTTGACATAGGCCGGCATGCCGGCGACCGAGCCGACGTCATGGCGATCCTCCGGCACGATGGCCATGCCCAACCCGCGCCGCTCGCGCAAGGACAGGTCGTTGGCCCGGGTGCCGGCGATGGTCAGGGTGCCGCCGTCGATGACGCGGCGGCCGGTGACGGCGTCGACCAGTTCGGCTTGCCCGTTGCCGGCCACGCCTGCGATACCGACGATCTCGCCGGCATGGACCGCGAACGATACTGCGTCGAGGGCGGGCTTTGCCGCATTGCCGACCATCAGCCGGTCGATTTCGAGCAGCGGCCGGCCACGCGCCGTCGCCGGCTTGACCACCTCGTGGCTGACCTCGCGTCCCGTCATCGCACGGATGATGGCGGCGGCGGTCGTGTCGGCCGTGACCATGCGGTCGGTCACCTCGCCGCGCCGCATGACCGTGACGCGGTCCGACACCGCCATGACTTCATTGAGCTTGTGGGTCACGAACAGCAGCGTCTTGCCGCTCGCGGCAAGCTCGCGCATGATCTTCAGCAGGCCGTCGCGCTCTGCCGGCGCCAGCACCGCGGTGGGCTCGTCGAGGATCAGGATCTCCGCGTCCCGGTACAGCGCCTTGAGGATTTCGACCCGCTGCTGCATGCCGATCGGCAGCTTGCCCACCACCGCATCCGGGTCGACATCGAGATGGTGGGTGCGCGCCAGCGCTGCGACCCGTTCGCGTGCCGCCTTGCGGTCGAGCAAGGCGCCCCTCACCGGCTCCGCCCCGAAGACGATGTTCTCCCACACCGTCAGGCTGGGGAAGAGCTTGAATGCCTGATGCACCATGCCGATCCTGGCCGAGATCGCATCGAGCGTCGAAGCGAACTGCACCGGCTTGCCGCGCAGCCGGACGGTCCCCGCGCTGGGCCGGATCATGCCGAACAGGATGGCCATCAGGGTTGACTTGCCGGCGCCGTTCTCGCCCATCACGGCATGGATTTCGCCCTGACGGACGGCGAGATTGACGTCCCGGTTCGCCACCAGGTCGCCGTAGCGTTTTTCGATGTTTTCGACTTCGAGAATATTGTCCATCGAACCTGTTACCCTCGAAGCCGGATGGGTGGCCGGCCCGCACGCGGCGGGCCGGCGATGTCACTGCCCCATGGGGTCCTTGACCTTGACCTTGCCATCGATGATGTCCTGGCGGAGGGCCTTCACCCGCGCCAGCACGTCGGCGTTCTTGGAGCCGAGGCATTGCGTCTCGTCCGCCGTGCCTTCGAAGGTCGAGAGCGTCACCGCGCCTTCCTTGAGACCGAGCGAGATCTGCCGCTCCAGATGTCCGGACAACAGGGCATCGACGGCGAACACGATTCCACGATCGGGCCGCTTTTCGACATTGTCGATCACCGAGCCGGGCGCCGTGGGACACTGGTTGGCGTCGGCGCCCACCACCGTCTTGCCGGGCATGCCCTGCGCCGCATTGATGACGCCGCCGCCCGAGGCGCCCGCGGCGACAAGGATCGTATCGACATTGTCGAAGAACATGGCCGAGGCGACCTGCGAGGCGCGCGCCGGATCGGAGAAGGGATTGGCGCCGCCCACGAATTGCACGGTCCTGGTCTGCGCATCCGGGCTGGCGTATTTCACGCCATCGAGGAAGCCGTCCGTGTAGCGATGGATGAGCGGAATATCCACGCCGCCAATGGCCCCGAACGTGCCGCTGGGCTTCAGCCAGGCGGCCTCGGCACCGGCGAGGAAGCTCATCTCGTGCTCGCGGAAGAAGACGCAATAGAGATTGTCGGGCTGCTCGGCCGGACAATAGTCGACGGCGATGAAGCTCGTCTTGGGATAGGCTTTGGCGACCTCGGTCACGAGGTCGGTGAACTCGAAGCCGAGCGAGACGACGATGCTCGCGCCGTCCTTGGCGGCAGCCTCGAGGTCCCGCTTGCGGGTGATGGGATCGACGCTCTCGAAGATCTTCGCCGTGCCGCCATGTGCCGCGGCGGCCTGCTGGGTACCGGCCGCGCCCAGCTTGAGGTAGTCGTTGACCCCGAGCGGGTTGGGCGACACCATCACGATCCGGGGCGCGTCCTGAGCCTGTGCCACGGCGCTGCCGCCCAGCAGCAGCGCGATTGCCAGAACCAGCCGTTTACGCATTGTCATTGCCTTTTCCTCCTTGCCGGCCGGCGATTGAGCGTCCGGCCCCGCTTCCGCGACTTCGCGCTCACCCCATCAGCAGATCGGGGTCGAAATAGCACCGCACCTCTTCGAACTTGCCCGCGCTCACCCGGATCACGTTGATGCCGTCGAGCGGGTAGCGCTTGCCGGCGGCGTCGGTGAATACGGCCCGCCATTCCAGCGCCGCCTCGTTGCCGCGGGAGATTTCGTGGACGATCTCCACTTCGAGCCCGACGAAGCGGCGGAACGATTCCTCGTAGAAGGTGCGGATCCGCTCATGGCCGACCAGCCGGTCGCCGCGCGGCGGCACAAAAACGGCGTTCTGGTGATAGTGGGCAAGGATCGCCGGGATGTCGTGGGCGCATTCGGCGCGCCAATACGATTCGGCGATCTCGCGCGGAGACGTCAGTTCACGCATTGTCCTGTCCATTCATTGTGAAGCCGCGGTGCTGCCGACGACCACGCCCATATCCCCGAGCCCTTCAGGACCCATCGCCTGATAGCCGCCGTCCACGGGCAGGTCGGTTCCGGTGATGAAGGAGGCGTCGTCGCTAAGCAGGAAAAGAACCGGGCGCGCCACCTCGTCCACTTCGCCGCAGCGTCGCAGCATGTGATAGCTGCCCCAGATCGGAGCCCATTTGTCGCGGCCGCCCGACTGCTCGGCGGCGCGCAAGACTTCCTGCGACCAGATCCAGCCGGGGCTGACGCTGTTGACCCGCACACCCCAGGACGCCAGATCCAGCGCGGCGCAGCGCGTGAGCTGCAGCACTGCGCCCTTGCTCATATTGTAGGTCCAGCGCTCCTTCTGCGCGACGACGCCCGAAATGCTGCCGATGTTGACGATCGAGCCGCCGCCCGTCGAACGCATCGCGCGGGCGGAGTGCTGGATCATGCGGGCAAAGCCGACCGGACCGACTAACAGCGAGCGCTGCCAGTCCTCGGTGGTCGCATCCATGGCGCGCGCGACGAAGGCGAAGGCGTTGTTGACCAGATGATCGACGCGGCCGAAGGTCTCCAAGGCGCGGCGGACGAGCGTTTCGCAGAACGCCTCGTCGCCCATGTCGCCCTCGACGAACAGCACCTGGCGCCCCCTGGCGGCGTGCGCCGCGGCAACGTCGGCGCCCGACGCAGACAGATCGCTGAAGACGACTGCGGCACCTTCCAGCAGCAATTGCTCGACAATGGCCGCGCCGATGCCGGCAGCGCCCCCGGTCACGATGGCCACCCTGCCCTTGAACCGATCTGCGACATGCCGCGCCATCGCGTGTCGCCCTCCCAAATTCGCGGCCGCCACCGGCCTTTGTCATTTCACCCCAAAATACACATTAGCCGGTTGTAGGGCAACCGGCTTTCTTATATCACTGTCCTCACGCTTCGCGTTCGCGTGGAGCTCGACCGCCTGGAACACCAGGGAGACTTCGATTGGCTGGGGAAGACCGCATGTCCGGGGAAAAGCGCGGGTCTTTTGGATCGCTCGGTCGGGCCGAGCCGCTGCACCTGAAGGTGGCGGCCTTGATCCTGCGCGAAATCGAAGGCGGCCAGTTCAAGCCAGGCGACAGGCTGCCGACCGAACATGACCTCGCCACCGCCTTCGATGTCAGCCGCAACGTGATTCGCGAGGCGATCGCCTGCCTGCGGGCCGACGGCGTCATCGATTCGCGCCAGGGGCTGGGCGCCTTCGTGCTGCCGCCGGAAGATCGGCAGTCGATCCGCATCGACGCGACGGCGCTGCGCGACACGTCCAATGTCCGGGGGCTGTTCGAGCTGCGTTCGATCCTCGAAATCCAGTCGGCCGGCATGGCGGCGCTGCGGCGGACCGACAGCCAGTTGCGGGATATCGCGGAGGCGCTCGAGAGCATGAGCGGCGCGGAAAAATGGTCCGCTGCCGGCATCGACGCCGATCTTGCCTTCCATCATCGCGTCGCCATGGCGACCGGCAACGACTACATCGTCACCTTTCTGCGCTTCATCGCGCAGACGATGCGGGAAACGATCCTCGAGGCGCGGCAGGCCAATGGCCTGCAGACGGTCGTCGAGGTCACGATCGCCGAGCACCGCCCGATCTACGATGCGATCGCCAGGCAGGACGAAGCGGGGGCGAAAGACGCCATGCGGCACCATATCGCCGGGGCCGCTGGGCGTCTGGGCATCGAGCTCTAGCCGGTGCCCGGCCAGACCGTCATGCACGATTTGCCCGATGCCCTGCGACGCATCGCCGGCGCTCGCCACGTGCTCACCGGCGACAGTGCGACGCGGCGCTTCCGCAAGGGCTACCGCTATGGCGACGGCCCGGTTCTTGCGGTGGTCCGGCCCGGCTCGCTGCTCGAACAATGGCGCTGCCTCAAGGCCTGCGTCGACGCCGGCGCCATCGTGATCTGCCAGGCCGCGAACACCGGCCTGACGGGAGGATCGACGCCGGACGGCGACGCCTACGACCGGCCCGTCGTCATCATCAATACATTGCGCATCAAGGCGATCGACCTCATCGCGGACGGACGCCAGGTCGTCTGCCGGCCCGGCGCGACGCTGGACCAGCTGGAAAAGGCGCTGCGCCCCGTCGGCCGCGAGCCGCATTCGGTCATCGGCTCGACCTGCATCGGCGCCTCGGTCACCGGCGGTGTCTGCAACAATTCCGGCGGCGCCCTGATCCGCCGCGGGCCGGCCTACACGCAATGCGCCCTCTTCGCCCGCGTCGATGCGGCGGGACGGCTGGAGCTGGTGAACCATCTGGGCATCGACCTGGGGCGCGATCCCGAAGAAATCCTCGGACGGCTCGACCGCGGCGCCTACACGCCGCAGGATGTGCGCGATGTGGCCGGGCGCTGGGCGTCGGACCGGGAGTATGCCGAGCATGTGCGCGACATCGCCTCGCCCGTCCCGGCCCGCTTCAACGCCGACCCGCGGCGGCATTACGAAGCGTCGGGATCGGCCGGCAAGGTCGCGGTGTTTGCCGTCCGGCTGGATACCTTCCCCGCCGATCGCGATGTTACGGTGTTCTATATCGGCAGCAACGACCACCGCGAGCTCGAGGCCATCCGCCGCCACATCCTCGGCGACTTCCGGAACCTTCCCATCGCCGGCGAATACATGCACCGGTCGGCCTACGACGCCAGCCGCGACTACGGCAAGGACCTGTTCTGGTTCGTTCGCCACTTCGGCACCGACAACGTACCGCGCGCCTATGCGTGGAAAAGCCGGTTCGACGGTCTCACCGAACGGCTGGGCCTCGGTGGCGCCGTCAGCGACCGGCTGATCCAGGCCGCCACCCGCCTGCTGCCGCACCATCTGCCGGCACGGCTCGACGCCTACCGCGATCGATTCGCCCATCATCTGCTGCTGCGCATGGACGGCGCCGGCAGCGCGGAAGCGCGCGGCTATCTCACATCGATCTTTCCGTCATCGGCGGGGGATTTCTTCGAATGCACCGGGCCGGAAGGCGAGGCTGCGTTCCTGAACCGCTTTGCGGTCGGCGGCGCCATCGTGCGCTATCGCGCCGTGCATCCGCGCACGGTCGAGGACATCGTGGCGCTGGATGTGGCGCTGCCGCGCAACACGCTCGACTGGTTCGAGACGCTGCCCCCCGAGATCGACAGCAAGCTCGAATTCAAGATGTATTGCGGGCATTTCTTCTGCCACGTCCTGCATCAGGAATATCTCGTCAAGAAGGGCGAGAACTGCCTCGAGATCGAGCAGGCGATGTGCCGGCTCCTCGATCAGCGGGGGGCCGAATATCCGGCCGAACACAATGTCGGGCATCGCTACGTCGCCAAGCCGGCGCTGCGCGAGTTCTACCGCGCGCTCGATCCAACCAACAGCTTCAACCCCGGCATCGGCCACACCAGCAGGCGGCGCGACTGGCAGGACCAGTGCGATTGCGGGGCCGCCGCAAGGTGAAGCATGGCCGATCCGCCGGAGACGGCCGGCAGTTTGAGACGCGCGCCGCGAACGACGTTCGCGCGCGCCCCAGAGGGAGATCACTATGAAGAAAGTCCTGATCGACTCCGACACCGGGCTCGACGACGCCATGGCCTTCGTCCACGGCCTGCTCTCGGACGAGATAGAGATCATCGGCGTCACCAGCGTCTTCGGCAATGGCGAGATGATCGACTGCGCCTATCACGCGATCGAAATCATCGACCTGATGGGCAAGAGCGTGCCCGTGGTCAAAGGCATCAGCGAGCCCCTGATCGGCGGCTGCGGCCCTGCCCCGCAGGTGCACGGAAAATATTCGCGCGGACCGCTCGGCAAGCTCGACCTCGAGGCGCGGATCACCCCCGGCTATGCGCCGATCTTCATCCTGGATCAGATCCGCAGCTATGGCGAAGAACTGGTGATCGTCGCCATGGGACGGCTGACCAATCTGGCGGTCGCAACCCGCCTCGATCCCGATCTCATGCGCAAGGTCGGCCAGATCTACTGGATCGGCGGGGCCATCTCGGTCTCGGGAAACACCAGCCCCGTCGCCGAGGCCAACGCCGACGGCGATCCCGAGGCGGCAAAGATCGTCTGCACCTCGAACCTGCCGCTGACCATCCTGACCCTGGACGTGACCATGCACGCCCTCATCTCGCAGGACGACATCGACCGCCTGAAGCGCGTCCGGCATCCGGGTGTGCAGCACCTCGTCAAGATCATTCCCTATTATCTGGATTTCTACGAAAGCATCTTGGGCGAGCGCGTCTGCGCCGGCCATTGCGGCCTGCTGCTCGCGCTGGTGATCGATCCGACACTCATCACCAAGACCCACCGGCTGAACGTCGACGTCGAGCTGAACGGCCGGCTGACCCGCTCCCAGCTCGTGGCCGACCGCCGAAAACTGCGCAAGCTGACCGAACCCGACACCTCCAAGGACGAGGGCGTCACCGTGATCATGCAGGCCGATGTGGCCCGCTACCACACGATGTTCATGGACGCACTTCTCGGCGCGGATCGCACATAGCGACGGACTCCAACTCCTTGGAGTGGCGCCGTTGCGCCATGACACAACGCGGCTCGCGGAGGAGCCGCCGGTCGCTACCCCTCCGGGGTTAGGAAGGGAATGCCTTCGTCCCGCACGGTGGTCAGCATCTCGATCAGAATGCGTTGCACCTTGGCGCCGTCGCGCGAACGCATGGCGTCGACGATGGCGCCGTGCCATTTGAGAGAGCGCTCCGACGCTCCGCTGCGGTGCGCGACCAAATTGCGATAGCGCGCCGTGCGTCGCCAGAGATTGGAAGCTTCGCGGCCAGCCACTTCGTTGGATGTCCGTTCGTAGACATAGTGATGAAAATCGGAGATGCCGTCCCGAAAGGCCGTTATATTAGCTGCGGCGAACGAAGCTTGCATGCGCTCGATGATGGCGCTGAGCGCATCATGATCGGCCGAGGTCGCGGTCTTGGCAAAATCGCTGAACACGTAGCCCTCGACCAGAATGCGGAAATCGTAGAGGTCGCGATATTCCTTAAGCGAAAAGCCTGCGACAATCGGACTGCGCCGTGGGATGAGTTCGATAACCCCTTCGCTGGCGAGGCGTTGGATAGCTTCACGTAGAGGTGCCCGGCTCACTCCCAGTTCACGAGCGATCTTGGCCTCGACGAGCGGCTCGCCAGGCCCCAGCGCTCCTGTCAGAATGCGGCGCGACAGCCATTCGGCAATGGCCTTCGAGACAGAAGTTGTGGCAAGAAGCGGCGCGCTTTTATCCGGCGTGTCCATTGTCTGCGCTGCCTCCCCGACGCGGCCTCAGGATTTCTGCCATAACGCGTTCGGCATTGCCGCCAATGATTTTCTTGACATCACCCTCAGAAAACTGTCGGCGCAGCAGCGTCTCGGTAATGTTGGGCAGGTAGCGCGGCGACTGCAGGTCGCTGGGGTGGATCAGCTCGATCTTCATGTTTTCGTCCACCAGCGAATTCTCCGGAAAGTGCTTGTTGAACTCCCCGAGAAACGCCGCCGAATATTTGCGCTCATCGGCGATATCAGTGCCGATGCTGACATGGTCGGGGCCCACCAGCTCGCAGATGCGCACCACGTGGTCGACATAGTCGTCCAGCGTCGTACCTTTCTTGAGACCGTCGGCCTTGAGAAAACCGGACTTGCCAACCACGCCGATCAGCCCGCCCTTGGCCGCAATGGCCTTGATCTCGCGATCCGATTTGTTCCGGATATTGTCGTTGATCGACTTGGCGCCGACATGGGTAGCCAAGATCGGCGCGCTTGAAAACTCGACCATGTCGAGGGTCGTTGGTTCGCTCACATGCGACACATCGAGACCGATACCCAACTCGTTGCAACGCTTGACGAGTTCGATTCCAAACAGGCTGAGGCCCGCCGGATGGCGCTCGCCGCAACCGTCGCCGGCGAGGCTCCGCCGCTGGTAGGTCGGCTGCAACACGCGCAAGCCAAGATCGTAGAACGCATTGATGAGGTCGATCCGGCCCTCGAGCGGGCCAATGTCCTGCCAGGCGATATACATCGCCACCTTGCCCCTGCGTTTCGCCTCGGCAGAATCGCCGGCTTTGAGTCCAAGCATGAACAGCCCCGACTCCTCGTAGAAGCGCCGCCACCGGATCATTCGCTCCATCGCCTCGGCCGCTCCGACGTCGTAGGCAAGCACGGTGTGAACTGAAGCGGTCATTCCGGAGTCGATGATCTTCTTCGCATATTCGGCATCAGCGTGCTGGATCTGCGTAGTGTCGCAGATGTTCCAGACAATATTGTCCGCCTGCAATTGCGCAGTCAGCGTCTTCAGGTCTTGCTCGGCCGAAGCGTTGGCGAGGGTGGACATCAGGAGTTCTCCTTGGTTTGGCAATGTCAGACGGATTTGAGGAACCAGGCCTGGCCCCAGTCGATGGCCAGGCGGACCTGCGCCCCCGGGGCAACCAGGCTAATGCCGGGCACGCGGAAGTCGATATTCTGAGACATGCCTGCCGGGCGCGCGACGATGCGCGTATAGCCATGCTCGGCCGTGACCGAGATCACCTCGGCAGGCATTCCCTCCGCGCCGATCGCAACGGTCCACTGATCGAAACAAAGCTTGACCGGCGCGTTTGCGACAACGGCGGCGTCGCCAAGCGGCACCCCTACCTCGAGTCCGTTGCCGACGCGCACCCGTGCGACGGCATCGCCGATCGTTGCAACCGTGCCGTCCAGCACATTGTGCATCCCGAGAAAGCGCGCCGCATAGTCGGTGCCCGGATGATGGAACAGGGCAGCGGTCTCGCCCCGCTCAACAATGCGGCCGCCCGACATGACGATGGTGCGGTCGGCGACCGCCATGGCTTCGCTGTAGTCGTGCGTCACGTAGATCGCGGTAACACCAAGCCGCTGCTGCAACTCGCGGATCTGCCGCCGCACTTCAACGCGAGTATTGAAGTCGAGGCTACTCATCGGTTCGTCGAGCAACAGGATGCTAGGATTGATGGCGAGAGCCCGCGCCAATGCCACTCGCTGCTGCTGCCCGCCGCTCAATTGCCGCGGCATACGCGCACTCAGCTCTTCGAGTCCCACCAGCGCCAGCGCGTCACGTGCGCGGCGCCCGCGTTCGGCGCTATCGATGCCGCGCATGCTGAGGCCGAACTCTACATTGCGCCGCACATTGAGATGGGGAAACAGGGCCCAGGTCTGAAACACGAAGCCAATGTCGCGCTTGTGGACCGGCACCCGGCTCAGATCGTTGCCGCCCAGCCGGACCGAACCGCTGTCAGCCTCGAGCAGTCCGGCGATGATGCGCAGCAACGTGGTCTTGCCGCAGCCGCTCGGCCCGAGCAGGCAAAGTGCCGAGCCCTTCTGGACATCGAGATCGATGTCGAAAACCCCGACATCGGTGCCAAAACGTTTGTTGATCCCACGCACCGACAGATAAGCGGCATCGTTATTGCCGGGCATTCACCACTCCATCGAATAGCTTGAAGCGGCCAAGGACTGCCATCAGGATAGCACCGGCCAGGATGAGCACCGAAGAGATGCTGGAGAGCGAGGGGTCGTTCGTCGTGTTTGCCAACTCGAACATGCGTACCGGCAAGGTGACGTGTCCGGGCACCGACAGGAATAGTGAGATGGCCACGTTGTCGAACGAGAAGATGAAGCTGAAGAGCGCCGCTGCCGCGATGCTGGGCAACATCGCCGGGATGGCAATGAGCCAGAAGGCGCGGGCGGGCGTAGCGCCCAGCGTAATACCGGCCTCTTCGAGTTCGGGTCCGAGATCCCCCATCGCACTGGAGATGAGCTGCAGGCTGAAGGGAAAGATCACGAGCAGATGGCCGACGGTGAGTGTCCAGATGGACGGCCGGATGTGCAGCCCGTTCTGCATGTAAAGCAGCAGCGCCAATGCCAGCAGCACCTCCGGCAGCACGAGCGGGCTGAGCGCCAGCGCCCGGAGCATGTTCCTTCCCCGAAATCTGTGGCGAACCAGAAGCACAGCCGTTGGCAGTGCGATCAGGAGCGCGAGAACCGTCGCAATGCCGGCGATCTGCAGACTGAACAACAAGGACTCGCGGATCTGCGTGTCCTCGACAAGCTGCTCGTACCAGCGCAACGACCAACCGCGTGGCGGAAAGGCGATGAAGCTCGTCGAACTGAATGAGAGGATCACCACCACCACCAGCGGAGACAGCAGGAAGAGGACCATCAGGCAGGCATACAGCCGACCCACGCCTCGCATGATCATGGCGCTCACGCGATGTCTCTCCCTCGGGTGGACAACGCCGATAGAGGCAGCAGCAGCACCAACAGCACGACCGCCAGCGCAGCAGCCGCGGGAAAATTCAACGCCGTCGCTTGCTGATAGATCAGCATGGGGAAGGTGTTGACGCGACCTGCCCCCATCACCGCGGGCACGATAAACGAGGTCGCCGATAGAGCAAATACGAGCACCGTTCCAGTGGCGATACCTCGTGCAGACAGCGGCAGAACAACCTTGAGAAAGACCTGCCAGGGATTGGCGCCCAGCGTTTGCGCGGCTTCCGTTACCCCCGGACCTATCGACTGCATCGAGTTGAAGATTGCGATGCAGGCATAAGGCAGCAGGGTGTGGATCATGGTGATGACCACACCGCTCCATGAGCCGATGAACATCATCCGAGCCTCATCGCCAAAGACCAGCGCGATTAGATTGTTGACCGGCCCGCTCTCCGACAGCAGCAACTGCCACCCATAGAGACGCACCACGACGCTGATCACCAGCGGCCCGATCAGCGAGCCGATGATGACCATGCGCCAACGCGGCTGCCGCAACATGACGTAGGCGAGCGGCAGCGCCAGGGCCAGACTGCCCAGCGCAGTCAACAATGCGATGAACAGGGTGACGCCGAGCGACCCCAGATAGTAGGGGTCGCTCAGGACCTCGCCGAAGCGATCGAACGTGAAGCCATCAAGCCCGATCCGGCCGCCGCCGACGCTGATGCGGATCATCAGCAGGAGCGGCGCTACCAGACACGGGAGAAGCAGTGCCAACACCGGCAGGGCCAACACTGGAACGAGCAGTCGCTTTTCCGCCCGCGATGTCGGCACGTCGGCGATTGCGGCAGCGGCCGTCGTCATCGTCAACCGCTGATCTCGCGCAGCCAGCGATCGGACCATTTCGGCAGATTGGTGCCGGCATGGAGGAAATCGATCGGGAACAGCTTGTCTGCTACGTCGGCATTTTCGATCAGGCCATTTTGCACGTCAGGCGGAAGCACAACCGTGGTTGAAGGCGCTACTTGCGCCTCCTTGGCCCACTCGATTTGATTTGCGTCCTGCAGCATGAAGTCGATGAATTTTAGGGCGCTCTCGCGGTTTTCCGCCCCTTTGGGGATGCAGAACGCATCGCCCGCCCAGGTGCATCCCTCAGCCGGGATGGTGGCGACGATATTTTCCGAAGCCAGTGGCAGGCCGAGATCGAGCGTATTCACGCTAACCCAGGTGTCGCCGGCGACCAGCGAGGTGATTGCAGCCGAGGTGAGCGGGTAGAATTCACGAATATTGGGCTTGAGCGCTTTCATCGCCGCCCAGCCCGGCTCCATGTCGTCGTCTTTCTGGCTGCCGCCATGCACGATATTGGCGGCGATCAGCATCAGGGCTGCGCCCAATGTCGGCATTTTCTGCACACTGATGCGGTTCGCCAGTTCGGGACGCCACAGATCCTTCCACGACGTGATCTCGAACGGGACCTTGTCCTTGCGCCACAGAATACCGATCGCCTTCCAATGCGTGGGGATACCGCCGATCAGGCCATTTTCGAGCAACAGCGGTGCTTGGATTTTCGACTGCACCTTCGAGAGCGACGGCACATCACTCATCTTGAGCGGCTCGATCAACTCGCGCTGCAGACCGCGCAGCACGGCATCGAAGCTTATGGCGACGGCATTGTACGAGGGCTGTCCCGCAGAGGCCTCGAGCTTGGCCAGCATCGGCTCCGACGAGGCAACATCCGTGACCAGTTCGATGCCGGTCTTCTGCTGAAATCTGGCGCCCAAGTTCTTGTAGGCCTTGTCGAAGACGCCACCGATTTCGCCATAGATTAAGCGGTTCGGGTTGCTCTGTGCCCAAGCTGCCCGCGGCAGTTGCAACGACGCTGCTGCACCCAGCGCCACACCACCAGCCAAGAAAGATCGCCGATCCATTCCCATCCATTCCTCCCCTTCATGCCGTCTGTCGACAGGCGACAGTATGCATGGAAGTTTTTCCGAAAGGATTTGTCAACAGACTTTTGGCGATGCGAGGAAAATCGTGGACCGATCCGGCGTTGTCGCGTTCGATCACGAAAGGGCGGCGCCTAGCGCCGATGCTTGAAAGCGGCGCCCCTGGCCTCGGATTTGATCCATGCGGCTATCGTTGCAAAGGCCGCGCTGACTTGCGGCACCGCATCGGGCGCTGCCAGAAATCCATGATTGGCCCCGGTCATCCGGTGGCGGGTCACAGCTACGCCCCGCGCCCCCAAGAGGTGGGCAAAGGCTTCACCGTCGCTGCGCAGCACGTCGAATTCTGCCGTCAGCACCAGCGTGGGCGGCAGGCGCATGCCGGGCGGAAGCAGCAGCGGCGAGCAGCGCCAGTCGCCTCGGCTGATCGGGTGGGGAGCGTAGAGACCGGAGTTCCAGAGCATGTCATCGGTGGACAGCCCGGCCCGGCCGTCGCCGAACAGCCGATAGCTTTCGCTCTCGCCGATCCGCGACAGATCGGTGACCGGATAGAGCAGAACAAGCCCGGCGAGTTCGGGGACGCCCGCTGCCGCCGCAGCGGCCAGCGCACCGCCGGCACTGTCGCCGCCGACCAGGATGGCGCCCGCACCCAGCGCCTCAGCCGCCTCCAGCGCATAGACTGTCGCCGCCCGGGCATCATCCACGGCGGCAGGAAACGGATGCTCGGGCGCCAGCCGGTAGTCTACCGACAGGATGAGGATGCATGCCTCCCGCGCCAGCCGCCGCAGGATCGTGTCGTGCGTGTCGAGATCGCCGGCCACGAAGCCGCCGCCGTGGAGATAGACCAGCAGCGGCAGCGGCCGTTCCGCAGAGGGCCGATAAAGGCGCAGCGGCAGCGTCCCGCCCGGCCCCGCGATCTGCAGCGCCTCGACGGCAAGCAGATCGATGGGCGGCGTCGCGCCATCCGGCAAATTGCGGCGGCGGTTCAGGGCGCGGGCCTCGGCGATGCCGACATCCTGGTAGCGCGGCTGGCTGCGCCGTGCTGCAACGCCCGCCGCCAGCAGCGGATGCAGGCCTGGCGGACTCTCAGGTGAGGGCATCGGGCCCGGCGCCACAGACAATGGCGCACACCGTCTCGCCATCGGCCGGCCGCACCCGCCCTTCCCGCAATGCCGCCAGCGCCGCAGCGCCGCTGAGGTCGGCGGCGAGCCCCATCTCGAACCATAGCCATTCTGCGGCGGCGCGCATCTCGTCGTCGCTCACCAACACGATCTCGTCGACCCGCTCGCGCACCACCTCGTAGATGCGTTCGTCCGAGCGTGCGCAGGCCATGGTGGCGACGGCCGTCGTCACCCGCTCGAGCGCGATGTTATGGCCCGCCTCGAGCGACCGCAGCAACACCGGCGAGCCGTCGGCCTCGATGCCGACGATCCGCACATCCGGTCGCAGCGCCTTGATGGCGGTGGCGACGCCACTCACCAGCCCGCCGCCGCCCATCGCGACCAGCACCGTCGTGACGTCCGGCATATCCTCGAGAATCTCCAGCCCAACCGTCCCCTGCCCCGCGACCACGTCGGGATCCGCGAAGGGATGGAAATACGCCGCCCCGGTTTCCGCTTGGAACGCCAGCGCCGCAGCGTTGGATTCGTGCCAGGCGGACCCCACGATGCGGACATCCGCGCCCCAGGCGCGCAGCTTCTCGATCTTGGCGGGCGCCGCATTGGTGGGCAGGAACACCGTCGTCGGCACCCCCGCCATGTAGCCAGCGCGCGCCGTGGCAAGACCGTGATTGCCGCCCGAGGCGGTGACGATGCCGCGCGCCAGTGCCGGCTGGTCGAGCCCGAGGAGCCGGTTGGTCGCCCCGCGCGCCTTGAACGAGCCAGTGACCTGCAGCAATTCGAGCTTGAGCAGCAGCCGATAGCCGCCGGGCAGCGGAGATTTGAGCCCGGTCGCGGCGATCGCCGGCGTGCGGCGCACATTGCCGGCAATCCGGCTCGCAGCCCGGTGGATGTCGTCAAGCTCGACGATCACGCAATGTCTCCCTCATAGGGTACCGCTACCGTGACGCAGCAATTGCCCGGCACCACGCGGCCCGGCTGCCGGCGCCCGTAAACGATGCCGTCGGCCGAATAATAGACGATTTCGGGTGGGCGCGACGGATCGGTGAGCTTGTGGATGCGTCCGGCCGGCTGGCCGGCCGACACCTGTGTGCCGAGCGCATGGAACGGTTCGAACACCCCGTCGGTCGTCGCCAGCACGAAGCCCTCGGGTCCCGGAATGCGCAGGATCATCTCCGGCCGCGACTTCGGCGTCGCACCGGTCGGCGGCAGCACCCCCAGATGCGCCAGCACGTTACGCACGCCCCGCCGGCAGATGCCGAGCGCATCGAGCGACACCGTGCCCGCACCGGCCATCTCCGTGCCCACCGCCACGAGGCCGTGGCGAACCGCGGTGGCCATGGCCGTGCGCGTGTCGCCCAGATTGTCGATCACCACCGTCACCGGCGCGTCGAACGCCAGCACCGCCGCGATGTTCTTCTTGCGCAGCACCGGGTCGGGCGTCGGCTCGATCGCTGCGCTCGGCATGATGTTCAGCGACGAGCCCCCTGAGTGCAGATCGAGGAAGGCATCGCCCATCGGCAGGATCACCTCGTCCATGTAGGCGGCAATCTGCTGCGTAATCGTGCCCAGCGGGTCGCCTGGAAAGCTGCGGTTGATATTGAGCCCATCGACCGGCGAGGTGCGCTGCCCTGCCCCGACCGCGGGCGTATTGAGCGCCGGCAGAATGATCAGCCGGCCGCTCACCTCGGCCGGGTCGAGCTCGCGGATCATCTCGCCCAGCGTGATCGGCCCCTCATACTCGTCGCCGTGATTGCCACCTTCGAGGATCACCGTCGGTCCCGTGCCATTCTTGATCACCGCCAGTGGGATGCGCGTCGCCCCCCACGCGTCCTCGTGCGGGGAGTGGGCAATATCGATGAAGCCGATCTGCTTGCCGTGGCGATCGAAGTCGATGGTCGTGCGCGCGCTGGACATGGAACGCTTTTCTGTTGGGAGGGCGCCGGAAGACGACGGAGAGGCACCGCCTCCCCGTCGCGGGGAATCGCTCAGATCGGGGGGAGCGAGGTGATGTTGGTGCCGAGCCATTTCTGCGACAGCGCCGACAGCGAGCCGTCATGCCAGCCCAGATGCACATAGGTGTTCAGCCAGTGCAGCAGCTCCGGCTCGCCCTGCGGCAGGCCGATATAGCAGGGCGATTCGCTCATGATGAATTTGGGATGCAGCACCGCCCCCTTGTTCTTGCTCATGATGTCCTGCGCCACGATGTCGGCCGTGGCCAGCAATTGCGCCTGCCCCGACAGGAACGCCGCCGCCGAGCTGGCATCGTCATCGTAGCGCTGGATCTTGGCGTTGGGCGCCAGCGCGGTGAGCAGCAGGTCCTGCGTCGTGCCCTTGGTGAGCGCGATCGTGTAATCGCCGAGCTGGTCGGCGCTGCTGACGTTGATATTGTCGGGGCCGAACACACCCTCCGACAGCGCCGCGTAAGGCGAGGTGAAGTCGATCTGCAGCGCCCGCTGTGGCGTCGCGCCCATCGCCGCGATGACGATATCCAGCTTGTCCGTCATCAGGTATGGAATGCGGTTGGCGCCGGTGATCGGCGTCAGCTCGGCGGTGACGCCCAGCGCCTTGGCAATGGCGTTGGCCATATCCACGTCGAGCCCCACCGGCTGGTTGCTGGCGTCCATGGAGCCGAACGGCGCCACATCGACCGGCACGCCGATACGAATTTTGCCTGACGCGATGATCTGCTGCAGGTCGGCGGCCATGGCGGGCACGACCGAGACGGCGCCGGCCAGGAGCACGGCTGAGACGATCCTGGAGAGATGCTTCAACATGGTAGTTCCCCCTCTGGGTCTTGGAGTGGTCGGTTTCGGTTAGTGCAGAACCGCGCTCAGGAAGCTCCTGAGCTCCGCGGTACGGGGCTCGACCAGGGTCTGACGTGCCGGGCCATCCTCGTGGATGCGGCCCTCATGCATGAAGATCACCCGGTCGGCGACGTTCTTGGCAAAGTTCATTTCGTGCGTGACGAGCATCATGGTCATGCCATCCTTGGCCACGCCTTCGAGCACGCGCAGCACCTCCCCCACGAGCTCGGGATCGAGCGCCGAGGTGATTTCGTCGAACAGCATCAGCGTCGGCTGCATGGCGAGCGAACGGGCGATGGCCACCCGCTGCTGCTGGCCGCCCGACAATTCGTCGGGATAGGCGCCCAGCTTGTCGGCGAGCCCGACCCGCGCCACCATTTCCTTGGCGATCTCGCGCGCCGCCGGCAGCTTCATCTTGCGCACCAGCGTCAGGGCGAGCGTGATGTTGCGTTCCACCGACAGATGCGGAAACAGATTGTAGCTCTGGAACACCATCCCGGCCTGCTGGCGCAGCCGGTTGAGGTCGGCGTCCGGCGAAGTGACCTCGGTGCCGGCGACGACGATCCGCCCCGCCTGCACCTTTTCGAGGCCGTTGAGGCAGCGCAGCATCGTCGACTTGCCCGAGCCGGAGCGGCCGATGACGGCGACGATCTCACCCTTGTCCACCGTCAACGAGATGCCCTTCAGCACCTCGACCACGCCGAAGCTCTTATGGATGTCGCTGACCTCAACGAGCGGCATGAGGCGTCCTTTCGAGCCGCTGACTCAGGCGCGTCAGGGCAAAGCAGATGACGAAATAGATGAGTGCGGCGACGCCGTAGACCTGCAGCGGCGCATAGGTCGAGTTGGAGAGGATCTGGCTTTCGCGCGTCAGTTCGACAAAGCCGATCAGCGCCGTCAGCGACGTGTCCTTGACCAGTTGCACCAGGAAGCCGACCGTCGGTGGAACAGCGATGCGGATCGCCTGCGGCAGGATCACATGCAGCAGGCGCTGGTGGTAGGGCAGGCCCAGCGATGCCCCCGCCTCCCATTGCCGCGGCGACACCGATTGCAGGCTGCCGCGCCAGATTTCGCCGAGGAAGGCCGAGGCGTAGATCGACAGTGACAGCGCCGCGGCGACCCACGGATCGACCACCACATGAAAGAGCGGCAAGCCGAAGAAGAAGACGAAGAGCTGCCCGAGCAGCGGCGTACCCTGGATCAGATTGATGAACCCGATGGCGAGCCAGTTGGCCGGCTTGAACGGCACGATGCGCAGCACCGCGACGATGACGCCGAGGATACCCCCGCCAACCGCCGCGATCAGGGCGAGCGCTACCGTCCAGCGCGCCGCCTCGAGCAGATAGACGATGTCGTTCGGCCCGAATTCACGGATCATCTGCTGCGGCTCCGCCGGACGAAGACGAGCTGCCAGACGACGGCGAAGAGCGCGCGGAACGTCAGTGTCAGCACCAGATAGGCCGCGGTGATCAGCGAATAGGTCTCGAACGAGCGGTAGGTGCGCGAGTCGATGAAGGACGCTTCGCTGAACAGCTCCGTCGCGCCGATCGCGGAGACGACGCTGGTGGCCAGCAGCAGCAGCACGAACTGGCTGGTCAGCGCCGGATAGACGGCCTTGACGGCCTGGAACAGCACCACGTGCCGAAAGGTCTGCCCGGCCGTGAGCCCGAGCGAGCGCCCCGCCTCCACCTGGCTGGTGCGGATCGATTGCAGTCCGGCACGAAGGATTTCGCCGCAATAGGCGCCGAGGTTGATCGAAAGCGCCACCACCGCCGCCGTATTGGCGTCGAACCTGATTCCCAGATGCGGCAAGCCGAAGAACACGATCAGCAATTGCACCAGCAGCGGCGTGTTGCGGATGGCTTCCACATAGGTCGTGGCCGCGCCGCGCAGCACCGGGATCGAGCCGGTTCGCGCCAGCGCCACGAATAGGCCGATGACCAACCCGATGCTCATCGTGATGACCGACAATTGCAGGGTCAGCACCACGCCCCGGACGATCTCGTCCGTGTAGGGCAACAGCGCGCTGAACCGGAAATTGTAACTCACTGGTCAGATCCCGTTCGCAGTCAGGGCAAGGCTATGATCGAGTCATATATGAAGTCAAGTACCATACATGAAACAGCGCACGCTCGATGCGAGAACCGTGCGAGAACCGTGCAAGAGCCCTGCAAGAGTCCTACGAGACGACCATCAGTTCCCTGCGATATTGTGCGAGAGTCGCATGGCCGGTGGCGGTCACCAGAACATTGTCGATGAGCCGCGCGCCAAGCCCTTCCTCGCCCACGAACACCGGCGGCTCGACGGTCACCACCATCCCGGCCTGCAGCGTGTAAGAACTCCGATCCAGAAAGTGGAGCGGCTCCGCCCAGGTCGGCGGGAACCCGGGGCCGAGTCCATATCCCGACAGATGTACGCGGTGCCGGTCGAGCCCGGCATCGGCGATGACCCGGCGCGCCGCCTCGTGCACGGCCGTTGCGGCCACCCCATCGGCGATGCTGGCCAGCATGGCATCGGAAGCTAGGCGCACCACGTCATACAGCTCGACCATCCGCCGGCTGGGCTCGCCCAGCACGAACTGCCGTCCGAGCGTCGCCGTGTAGCGCCGGCAGGTCGCGCCGAATTCGACATTGCCGAAATCGCCGCGGCGCATTACCCGCGTCGTCGGCGCTCCGTGGCTGAAGGCCGAACGCGGCCCCGAGACGAGATTGATCGGGCTCGCCGCGATGCCGCTGCCCCGCGACAATAGCGTCTCGTAGATGCGGCCGGCGAGCTGTAGCTCGGTCTTGCCGGCCGCCAACTCGTCGTGGAAAGCGGCCATCGCGTCATCTGCCATTCGGGCGGCCTGCCGGACATAGTCCAGCTCGGTCGCCGATTTGACCAGCTTGAGGTCGGCGATCAGGGAGGTCGCATCGACCAGCCGATCGGGACCGAGCAGATCGCGCAGGCCGAGATAGTGATAGGGGTGCAGATAGGCGCCCTGCACTTCGAGCCCCACGCGCCGCCCGATCAGCCCGAGGTCGTGGGCAAGGGAGGCGAAGGCGTCGAGCGGGTTTTCGCTGACGCCACCGCCCCAGCCCACCACGCGGTCCGCAATGGACTCCGCTTCCAGCTCGTTGACTTCGCCGGCGCGCACGAGAACCGTCAGCGGCTCGTCATTCGCCCCGACGAACAGGCACTGGAACTCCTGATAGCTCTTAGCCTCGCTGCCGGTGAGCCAGAGGATCGACACCGGATGCACCGCGACCAGCCAGTCGAGGTTCCGCGCCGCCATCGCTCGGCGAACCCGGCCGAGCCGCTCGCTGAACTCGGCGACCGGGAAGTCGTCCTTCGACATCAGTCCGGTCTCACGCCGAACGCCTCGATTTCAACAAGCAGGTTTTCGTAGGCGAAGCCGGCCACGCGCACGGCCGTCACCACCGGGCCGGGGTCGGGATAGAATTCGCGCTGCACTCTGGCGATCACCGCGCGCGTGTCCTCGATCTGCCGCCAGTCGCCTTCGGCATGGAAATAGATATAGAGCTTGGAGATATTGGCCTCCGTGTAGCCGCCTTCCGCCAGCGTGCTGCGGATGAATTGAAAGACGTTGCGCGCCTGGGTCTCCATGTCGTCACCCACGGCCCGGCCGTGATTGTCCGCTGAAATCTGACCGCCGATGAAGATCAGCGGGCCCTTCACCCATCCCTGGGTGTACTGCATGCCGGGCACGCTCCAGTCCCAATGATTGGCCGGCTGCAACCGCAGGCGCTCGTCGCCCAGAACGGCGATCCCCTCGACCTGGATCAGTTCCTCGAGCCGGGGCATGCCTTGCACACGGAGGCCGGCGCCGGCCGCCGAGGGCACCGACATATAGCGCCGTCGTACCGCGTTCATCTTCTCCCAATAGCTCGTGACCTCACGGCCCTGGCCGTAGAACAGGAAGTAGGTGTTCTGGCGCATCAGGCTGTGGCGATCACCGCCGCCGGCGCGCAGCATGGTGTCGAGGTTACGGAAGGATTCGTCGGTCTGTACTTCGATATCGTCCTGCCCAAGCACCTGCCCATTGGCATCGAGCGCGCGCTGCGCGCCGATGAACAGCATGTCGTCGACCTTCCAGCCATGCACGAACGGCAGATCGTCCGCCCATCGCCAGTGCCCGTCCGGCGGTGCGATCACCTCGCGCTTGCCGCCGATGACCACCCACACATCGAGCATCAACAGCGCGCCCTCGCGGTCGAGCCCGCAGCGAATCTCGGTGGTCGCCGGACCGGGCGCGCTGAAATAGCTGCTCCGCACGGCATTGACCTGCGCCATGAAGGCGTCGATGGCCTCCTGCTCGGGCGGGCAATTGAAGTAGATGCTGTGCTTGACCACGTCGGCAAGGCTCGCGCCGATGCCAGCCAGCGCCTCACGCAAGCTGTCGAAGACCATTTTGGTCTGCACTGTCACGTCCGGCGGCGCCATGCGGTCCTCGGCATCAATCGCCAAGATGCCGCCCACGAACACCAGAGCGCCGCACCGGATCACCCTCGGCACACTCCTCACTCGCGCCTCCCTTTCGTTTGCCTCGGGCGAGCCGGTGGACCAATTTCGCTTCGGGCGCGCCATGCGATAAAAGCACGCTCATCCGACCGGTTCAGGGTCGCCACTAGCAACAGGGCATTGTTTTGTATATGAAGTCAAGAATTGTATATAAATCGACAAGAGGGCTGAGGTGACTGAAGCGCCGGTGGAAGAGCGCGCCGGATATTCCGCTCCGGCGCTGGAGAAAGGCCTCGACATCCTTGAGCTCCTCGCGACGGAAGCCGAGCCGATGACCACCCGGCAGATCAGCGAGCGACTCGGGCGATCCAAGAGCGAGATTTTCCGCATGGTCTATGTCCTGGTCGAGCGCGGCTATCTCCGTCGCGATCCTGCTACTGACCAGCTCTCGCTGAGCAACCGGCTGTTCGAGTTGGGGATGAAGACGCCGCGCTCACGTACGCTGGTCGAAGTGGCGCTGCCGGCGATGGAGCGGCTGACGGCCATGGTGGGCCATGCCAGCCACCTCGTGGTGATCAGCCGCGGCGAGACAGTGGTGATCGCCCACGCCGCGGCCCGCACGGACTTCAACTTTACCCTGCGGCTCGGCTATGGCAATCCGACCACCGAGGCTGTGTCCGGGCGAACTATCATCGCATTCCAGTCGGCCGAAAGGCGTGCTGCCATGATCCGTGACAGCTTCGCGCTGCTCGAAACCCCACCGCCGCTCGACAAGCTGATCGAGCAACTCGACCGCATCGCCGCGGCAGGTTCGGTGGTCGCGGCGAGTCACCGGCTTGTCGGCGTCACCGATATCTGTGCGCCGATCCTCGACCGCTCCGGCTGGGCGATCGCCGGCATAACAATACCCTGCCTGCAGCGCGTCGGCACGGAGTGGGCATTCGAGGACATTCGCGATCAACTGGTAAAAGTCTGTCACGAGATTTCCGACGCCTTGCTATGACGGTTAGCAGATGGGGTCGTTTCCCTGAGCGAGGCTAAGCCGCTGCTCGCGGGCTCTCGGCTTGCAGCAGGGCCAGGTAGGCGAGCGTGGCGAAGGGCATCACGTCCGGCACGCGGGCGAGGCGGTCGGGGGTGTAGTGGCCGGCGTCGTGCAGCAGGTTGAAGGCGCCGATGGTGCGGCCGCCGGCGACGATGGGCAAATTGGCGATGGATTCGCAGCCGAGCGAGCGGATCAGCTCCCAGTCGAAGAAATCCTCGGCGATCGCCTCGATGCTGAGCGCCGTATAGATCTGCTGCCGGCCGATCAGCGTGTCGGTCCATCTGTTGGCCGGGATCGGCTTGTAGCCGCCGACCGCATAGGCGGCGGCATTTTCGGTGTAGACGCGCCGCAGCCGCCCCGCCGGCACGTCGAACAGCGTCGCCGTGGTGAGCTTGCTGCCGATCGCCTCGCCAATCAGCCCGGCGACGAAGCCGAACATCGGCTCGATGGCGTCCGGCTGCCGCACCAGCTCGAGGAACGCCGGCCAGCGGGACTCCAACGCCGCCATCTACGCCACCCAGAAATCGCGCAGCGTCGACGGCGTATGCATGTTGCCGTAGAGGTACTGCCAGAATTCCTTGTGGCGCTCCCTGGGCACCTTCTCCCACACGGCATGCAGCGACGTGTCGCCGCACCAATAGCCATAGACGAAGGGCGCTCGCAGCCCGTGCCGCAGGAACGCGATGCGGCCCGCCGCCGTCGCCACGTCCTGATAGCCCGCCGCGGCGATGACCGGCGCCACCTCTTCGGGCGAACGGCCTTCCACATGCAGCATCCAGGCGGCGTTGCAGCGCAGCGCGGCGCGCAGCCGCTCCAGCGTCATGCCGACCACGTCTTCCGGCGTGTTGATCCAGTCGAGGAAGAACCAGCCATTGTCGGCGATGCCTTCGAACATCGCGCTCGAGGCCGAGCTCGTCACCACCTGTGCCCCGTCGAGCGGCATCTTGCCCTCCGCGACATAGCGCTGACGCAGCGCCAGGTGCACCAGATGGCCCGGGAACGCCTCGTGGCAGGCGAGATGCTTGATGCTGGAGCGGGTGAACGGAAACGCCAGATTCAGCCGCATCTTGCGCTCGGGATAGTCGCAATAGGCGGTGAACGGCACGTCGTCGAGCCGCACCGGCTCGATCCATTCGTCGTTCATCAGATACATCGTCTCGGAGGTGCGGCGCCGCGCCTCGCGCGTGTACTCGGCCATGGTGTCGAGCACCTTGTCGGCCGGCACGACGCTGTCGCGCTCGAAGCGCGCCACGTCCTCGGCCAGCGAGCCGCCGCGATAGCCGAGCTCGTCGAGGTTGCCGCGGATGGTGGCGCGATATCCATCGAGAATCTCGTCGCTCACCATCTGCGTGTCGACGCGCATCTGCCGGCGCAGCCGCTCGGCATACGAGATCTGGCGGTTCTCGAAGGTGTCGAGCAGCGCCAGCAGCGAGTCGACCATTTCGAGCAAATACGCCTGGCGCAGCGCGGTCGGCGCGTCGGTGGGAATGCGCGATTGCAGCGATTCGAGCCGGTCGCGCGCCTCGCAATAATCCTTGAGCAGATACGGCTCGACCTGCGCCACCGCCACCGGGATCAGCCCCTCGCGATCGAGGAAGCTGCCGGTGCGCGGCACCTCGCGATAGAGCTTGTCGAGGCCGGCGGTGAGCCGGGCGAGTTCGAGTCCGAGTTGCATCCTGGCTCTCCGAGAAATCCACCTTCCGCCCAACTGACCTAGTGTCGCAGTACACCGGCCATTGGGTCGGGCACGCCCATCGCGGCGAGGCCGTCTCTGCGGCAAGCCGGCCGCAAACCGCCATATCCTCGCACGTTTCGGGTGCCCACGGCTATTCCTTGCACGCGGATCGGGGTGTTGCCAAGTCCTGCTTCAACAGTGCGCGGCACCCCATTGCCATTGCCGTACGGGCCGGCTACGGTCCACGTGTATCGAGGAACTAGAACACGTGTTCCCCATCGACGCCAACAGCATCGACAAGTCGCTGCCCGTGCCGGTCGGCTCGCAGCTCTATGGGCTGTTGAGCTACGCGCTGTCGTTCGGCGGCATCCCGCACGGTACCAAGCTGCAATCGGTGCGCCAGCTCGCCTCCGAGCTCGGCATCGCGCCGATGACCGTGGCACAGGTCTATCAGCGCCTGCGCGACGCCGGCCTCATCGAAATGAAGCACGGGCTGGGTGCCTTCGCCGTCAGCGACCCGGAAAAGCTGGGCCGCGACCAGCTTCCGGCGTCGGCGCTTCGCGCCGATATCGAGGTGCTGATCGGCAAGGCCGAAAAGCTCGGCGTCTCCACCCTGACGCTGACCTCGATGATCAGCGCCCAGGCGCTGCTACGCCGCCCTACCGCCGGGCTCAGGATCGTCTTCATCGCCATCTTCGAGGGCCCCGGACGCGACTACATCGCGCAGATCAAATCCGTGCTCGCCGCCACCGACCAGGTGCAGCTGCTGACACTCGACGCCCTGCGGGTGTCCGAGGAAGCGCGGCAAGTGTCGAGCGAAGCCGACATCGTGCTCACCTTCCTCCACCGCGAGGTCGAGGTGAAGGCGCTGATCCCCGAGGCGCGCGTGCTCGGCCTGCGCTTCATTCCCTCCGAGCGCACGCGCCAGGCACTGGCCGGGCTCGACCCCCGCATGCGGGTCGCCGCCGTGACCTATTTCCAGGAATACATCGCCATCATGCGCCCCAGCGTGCGCGAATTCGCCCCGCACATCGCCGACATCAAGGTCACCTGGTCCTCCTCGCCGGACCTGCCCGGCCTGGTGCGCGAATGCGACGCGGTGATCTTCGCCTCGGGCGCCGACCATGTGGCCGACCTCGTGCCGCCCGGCGTGCCCTGCTTCGAGTACCGGCACGCGCCCGATCCGGGTGCGCTCGAGACCGTGCTCGTGCCGCATCTGGCCGAGCTGCGCCGCGACAAGCTGGCCGGCAACCAGACCGACCAGCCGGCATCTGCAAAACGCCCAGCACGGAGAGCCGCCAACATCTGAACCAATCGCGGGCGGGCGGCCACACCACTTCTAGCCATCACAAGGGGACCGGAAATGAAAAGCCTATTGTTGTTAGCCACCGCCCTCGGCGGGCTGGCGCTGCTGTCGCCCCAGGCGGCATTGGCCCAGGATACCAAGATCACCATCGGCACCGACGTCGACGCCGGCACGCTCGATCCGCGCCTGACCACCGACACCACCGCCTATCGCACGGTGGACCTGATCTATGCCGGCCTCGTCACCCTGACGCCGAGCCTCGAGGCCAAGCCCGACCTCGCCGAAAGCTGGGAGTCGCCCGATCCGACGACCTACATCTTCCATCTGCGCAAGGGCCTCAAATTCTCCGACGGCTCGCCGCTCACCGCCGACGACGTGGTCTATACCTTCACCACCATCACCGATCCCAAGTTCAACGCCCCCGACCGCGGGCTCTACAGCCCGATCACCAAGGTCGAGGCCGTCGATCCCGACACGGTGAAGTTCACCCTCAACGCGCCCTACGCGCCGCTGCTCAGCTATCTCGACAAGGGCATCGTCTCCAAGGCGGCGGCCGAAAGCGGCCGCGACCTCGCCACCAACCCGCTGGGCGAAGGCCCGATGACCCTCAAGAACTGGACCCGCGGCGACAATATCGAGCTCGTCGCCAATCCGAACTACTGGGCCGGTTCGCCCAAGGTCACCGACGTGGTGGTCAAGATCGTGGGCGACAACTCCGCCCGCGCCCAGGCCTTCGAGGCCGGCGACCTCGACGTCATCCAGTCGCCGCTGTCGCCCAACGACATCAAGCGGCTCGAGGCCGATACCCGCTTCGGCAACGTCATCGAGGCGGGGCTGGGCGTCACCTACATCAACTTCAACACCAAGGACCCGCTGCTCGCCGACGCCGGCATGCGCCAGGCCTTCTCGATGCTGATCGACCAGAATTCGATCGTCAACGACATCTACCAGGGCGTCGACAAGGTCGCGACCTCGATCATCCTGCCCTCGTCCTGGGCCTTCTCGCCCGACATCAAGCAGCCGACCTTCGACGTCGCCGGCGCGGTCGCCAAGTTCAACGAGCTCGGCTGGAAGGACACCGATGGCGACGGCATCCTCGACAAGGACGGCAAGAAGCTGACGGTGACCATCGCCACCCACAGCGAAGACCCCAACCGCGTCCAGGCGGTCGAGCTCGAGCAGGCGATCTTCCAGTCGGCCGGCGTCGACGCCAAGGTGCAGATCAGCGACTGGCCGTCCTTCTCCACCAACTACGTGATGAAGAGCGAGCACCAGATCGCGCTGCTCGGCTGGCTCAACATCGTCGACCCCGACCGGTTGCTGTTCAACCAGCTCTCGACCGGCGGCGCCACCAATTGGGGCGGCTACTCGAACCCCGAGGTCGACAAGCTGCTGCAGCTCGGCCGATCGAGCCTCGACCAGGCCGCCCGCAAGGACGCCTACCAGAAGGCGGCCAAGATCCTCGCCAGCGACCTGCCCTACTACATCATCTCCGACCAGGGCTACCAGCTGTTCTACAAGAAGCCCTTCCCGGTGGATGTGGACGTCACGCCGCGCGGCAATTTCCGCGGCCTGATCGGCATGCCGAAGTAAGACTCTCCTCCCTGCCGGTCGGCGCGCCCTGGCGCCGGCCGGTTCCTGTTTTGCAAAAGGACGACAAAGTGGCCTTCTCGCAGCGGCTCGGTTCCGACTTCTACGCTCGCGTGCATCGCGACATCCGCGCCGGCATGGCCGAGGCCGGCATCGATTTGCTGCTGCTCGATTCCAACGACGACGTCATCTACACCACCGGCTTTTCGCACTACACGACCGAGCGTCCGGTGGTCTTCGCCATCACGCAGGCCGGCGCCTGGCTGCTGCTGCCGCGGCTCGAACAGGGCCACGCGGCGCACCAGCAGATCGCCGCGGAGCCGATCGTCTATTTCGAATTCCCCGGCGTCGACCGTCCCTTCGACGTGCTCGCCCGCGCGCTGCCTGCCATCACCGGCACCATCGGCCACAGCCCCGGCATCGCCTTCGCCCGCGTCGGCCAGATCGCTGCCGCTTTCCCCAACGCCCGCGTCGTGCCGTCGCCGATCGTGCAGCAGATGCGGCTACGCAAATATCCCGAGGAAATCGCCCTGCATCGCGAGGCCGCCCGCATCTCCGACGAGATGGTGAAATCGGGCGTCGCCCTGATCTCCGAGGCGCTGCGCCGCAATGGCGCGCTGCCCAGCGAGATCGAGATCGAGTCGCACGTCTCGCGGCACGCCATGAACATCATGTACAGCGAGCACGAGGACCTGATGCTCGTCCAGGGCCTCGCTTCGGGCCTCGTCTATTCCGGCATCCGCTCGTCCTTCCCGCACGGCATGCCCACCGGCAACCCGGTCAAGCGCGGCGAAAGCCTGATCCTGTCGCTCGGCTGCCGCGTCGGCGGCCGTGCCGCCGAAAGCGAGCGCACCTTCTTCATCGGCGAGCCGAGCGCCGAACAGCGGCGCCACTATTCGGTGGCCTACGAGGCGCAGCGGATCGCAACCGCCGCCCTCATCGCGGGCCATACCTGCGCCTCGGCCGACATCGTCGCGCAGGACTACATCGAAACGTAGGGCATGAAGGAGAACGCGCTGCACCGCGTCGGCCACGGCATGGGCATCATGTTCCATGAATCGCCGTGGATCGAAGCCGGCGACCAGACCCTGCTGGCGCCGGGCATGATCGCCTCGAGCGAGCCGTCGATCACCATTCCGGACTTCGCCGGCTACCGCATCGCCGACACGGTGCTGGTGACCGCCGCCGGCCCCGACAGCCTCACCCACTATCCCCGCAAGCTCGACGAGATCGTCATTGCCTGAAACTCTATCGCACCGACCGGGCAATTCGCCGTGCTAGCCTACGCCATCAGGCGGCTGTTGCTGCTGGTGCCGATGGCGGCGGGCATGGTGATCGTCACCTTCGCCCTGCTGCTTATGGTGCCGGGCGATCCCGCGCACGTGCTGCTCGGACCCGAGGCGACGCCGGACATGATCGCCAATCTGCGCGCCTCGCTCGGCCTCGACAATCCCTGGTACGTGCGGCTGTGGGACTATTTCGCCCATCTGCTGCAGGGCGACATGGGCCGCTCGATCTTCCAGAACGCGCCGGTCTCGCAGATCATCGCCGGGCGCCTCGGCGCCACCATCGAGCTCGCCGTCGTGGCGTTGCTGCTCGCCACACTCATCGGCATGACGCTGGGCGTCATCGCCGCCATGCGCCAGGGCTCGCTCATCGACACGGCGACCATGCTGCTCGCCCAATTGGGCGTCTCCATGCCGGTCTACTGGATGGGCCTGCTGCTGATGCTGGGCTTTTCCGTGCAGCTCAACTGGCTGCCCGCCATCGGCCGCGGCGCGCCGCTGCTCGACGCCTTCGGCGCCGCCCTCACCGGCCGGCCGCAGGTGCTCGCCGATTCCCTCATGCACATCCTGCTGCCGGCGCTGGCGCTGGCCGCCTATTCGGCGGCGGTGATCTCCCGGCTGGTGCGCACCTCGATGCTCGAAGTGCTGCGCGAAGATTTCATCCGCACGGCCTATGCCAAGGGGCTGCGCCGGCCGCGCGTCGTCATCCGCCATGCCTTGCGCAACGCCCTCTTGCCGGTGCTCAGCGTCATCGGCATGCAGTTCGGCATCCTGCTCGGCGGCGCCGTGCTGGTCGAACAGATCTTCGCCTGGCCCGGCCTCGGCCAGCTCACCATCGGCGCCATCTCGCAGCGCGACCTGCCGCTGGTGCAGGGCATCACCCTCACCTTCGCGCTCACCTTCGCCATCATCAACCTCATCGTCGACCTGCTCTATGCCGTGGTCGATCCGCGCGTGAGGCTCGGATGACCCGCCGGCGCCTGCCCAAGCCCCTGCGCAATCCCTCGCTGGTGATCGGCGGGCTGATCATCCTCATCCTCATCGTGCTGGCGGTGTTCGCGCCGTGGCTGGCGCGCTATGGCGTCGATACGCCCGACATGCGCAACCGCTTCTCCTACCCGTCGCTGCAGCACTGGCTGGGCACCGACAATCTCGGGCGCGATTTGTGGGCGCGGCTGATCTTCGGCGCCCGCGTGTCGCTGTCGATCGGCATCATCTCGGTCACCGTCGCCGCCCTCATCGGCACCGTGGTCGGCCTTGCCGCCGGCTATTTCGGCGGCTGGATCGACATGCTGCTGATGCGCATCACCGACGTGTTCCTCGGCTTTCCCGCGGTGGTCCTCACCCTCGCCATCGTCGCCGTGCTCGGGCCGGGCATCCTCAACATCTCGGCCGCCATCATCGCCGTGACCTGGACGCAATATGCCCGCGTGGTGCGCGCCACCACGCTCGTCTTGCGCGAGCAGAACTACGTGCAGGCGGCGCGCGCGCTCGGCGCCAGCTCCCCGCGCATCCTGTTCACCGAAATCCTGCCCAACACGCTCGGCCCGATCGTCGTGCTCGCCTCGCTCGGCCTCGGCACCGCGGTGATCATCGAATCGGCCATGAGCTTCCTCGGCTTCGGGCTGCCGCCGCCGACCCCCACCTGGGGCTGGACGCTGGCCTACGGCACCCGCTTCATCCGCGACGAGCCGTGGCTGTCGATCATCTCGGGCGCCACGATCATGATCACCGTGCTCGGCTTCAACCTCTTGGGCGACGGGCTGAGGGACGTCCTCGACCCGCGCCAGCTCAGCCGCTCCGGCGGCAACAAATAGTCAGACGACAAGAAGGAAATCTCCATGGTCAAATCCATCAACAAGCTGCGGCCGAAATTTTCGACCCACGCCGACGGCTCCGACGCCGTGCTCTTCATCCATGAGCTGGTGGGCGAAACCGACGGGCCGACCGTGGGCATCTCCGGCTCCATCCACGGCAACGAGAACACCGGCTCGCAGGCCATCCTCGAGCTCTACCGCCAGCTCAAGGACATGCCGCTCAAGGGCCGCATCCTGCTGCTGCCGGTCGCCAACCCGCGCTCCTTCGCGGTCAACCACCGGCACAATCCGCTCGACCAGCTCAACCTCAACCGCGAATTCCCCGGCGACGACCGCGGCACCTACAGCCAGCAGCTCGCCTTTGCCCTGACGCGCGACTATTTCGACAAGCTCGATGCCAATATCGACCTGCATTCGGGCACCGACCGCCCCACCGTGGACTACGTCTACATCTGGAGCGACGAGGGCCTGTCGCGCGCCTTCGGCAGCAAGATCCTCTACCGCCCGACCACCGGCAAGGCCGGCACGCTCTACGACGGCACCAGCAAGACGGTGACCATCGACCGGCGGCCCGAGATGAAGGTGGTGACCATCGAGCTCGGCGGCGGCATCGTCGACCAGACGCCCTATGTGCAGCGCACCGTCGAGGGCATGCTCAACCAGCTCCGCTATCTCGGCAGCATCGAGGGCGCCCCCAAGGCGCCGCCGAAGCAGGTCGTCGTGCGCGAGCTCGTCGGCATCCGGCCCAAGCATGGCGGCTGGCTCGAGCCGCTGTCGCCGCCCAATGGCGAGATCATCAAGGGCGGCCAGCTGCTCGGCCGCGTCGTCAGCCCCTACGATTTCTCCGTCATCGAGGAAATCCCGACGCCCTTCGCCAACGGCATCATGGTGATGCAGCATCTGACCCGCAACCTGGTGGAAGCCGGCGACTACGGCTTCATGGTCGGCAACCTCGACGGCGCGGAGCAATAGCCGCCGATGGCAGCTGAGCAGCACAGCGACAGCCCGCCGGTGATCGCGGTCAGCGATCTGACCGTCGAGATCCGCTCCGACCGCGGCTCCTACCCCGTCGTCGCCGACATGGCGCTGGCGGTGCGGCCGGGGGAGACGCTGTGCATCGTCGGCGAGTCCGGATGCGGCAAGTCGATGACCGCGCTGTCGCTGCTGCGCCTCTTGCCCGAGGCCGCGCGCGTCACCAGGGGCGAGATCCTGATCGACGGCGAGGACCTGCTCGCCATGAATGAGCATCGCGTCGAGGATCTGCGCGGCGAGCGCATCGCCATGATCTTCCAGGAGCCGCTCACCGCCCTCAACCCGGTGCTGACCATCGGCGAGCAGATCGCCGAATCCGTGCGCCAGCATCGCAAGGTCGGCCATCGTGCCGCGATGCAGCGCACCCTCGAGACGCTGCAATTGGTGCAGATGCCCGACGCCGCGCGCCGCGCCAGACAGTTCCCGCACGAGCTGTCGGGCGGCATGCGCCAGCGCGCCATGATCGCCCTGGCGCTGGCCTGCGATCCGCGCATCCTCGTCGCCGACGAGCCCACTACGGCGCTCGACGTCACCATCCAGGCGCAGATCCTCGGCCTCATCGAAGACCTGCAGCAGCGGCTCGGCACGGCGCTGATCCTCATCACCCACGATCTCGGCGTCGTCGCCGAGGTCGCCGACCGGGTGGTGGTGATGTATGCCGGCCGCCGCGTCGAAGAGGCCAGCGTCTACGAGCTCTTCGACCACCCGATCCATCCCTACACGCTCGGCCTCATGGGCGCGATCCCGCGCTCGGTTCCCGGCCGCTCCGCGGCCGAGCGGCTGACCGACATAGCGGGCACCGTGCCGCCGCCCTGGGACCTGCCGGTGGGCTGCGCCTTCGCGCCACGCTGCCCCGGCGCGTCGGCCCGCTGCTTCGCCGAGCGTCCGCCATTCGAGGAAAAGCGCCCCGGCCACTTCGCCGCGTGCTGGGAGCACGTCCATGACTGAGGCAGCCGCTGCCGCTCCGCTGCTCGCGGTCGAAGACCTGAAGGTGCACTTCCCGGTCCGCAGCGGCGTGTTCCAGAACCGCGTCGGCGCCGTGAAGGCGGTCGACGGCGTGAGCTTTGAAATCGCCCGCGGCGAGACGCTGAGCCTCGTCGGCGAATCCGGCTGCGGCAAGTCCACCACCGGCCTCGCGCTGATGGGCCTCGTCAAGCCGACCGGCGGCCGCGTCAGCTTCGACGGCCAGGAGATCCGCAGCTTCGACCATCGTGCGCTCAAGCGCTATCGCCGGCGCATGCAGATCGTCTTCCAGGACCCGTTCTCGTCCCTCAATCCGCGTCGCCGGGTGCGCGACGCCATCCGCGTGGCGCTCGACATCCACGGCGTTGGCAACGCCCGTGAGCGGGACGCGGAGGTCGCCGCCCTGATGCAGCGCGTCGGCCTCAGGCCCGACCAGGCCGACAATTTTCCGCACCAGTTCTCCGGCGGCCAGCGCCAGCGCATCGGCATCGCCCGTGCCCTGGCGCTCAAGCCCGACATCATCGTCTGCGACGAGCCGGTGTCGGCGCTCGACGTCTCGGTGCAGGCGCAGATCCTCAATCTGCTCGCCGATCTGCAGCGCGACCTCGGCGTCGCCTACCTCTTCATCTCGCACGACCTCGGCGTGGTCGAGCATATCTCCAACCGCGTCGCGGTGATGTATCTGGGCAAGATCGTCGAGATCGCCGCCAAGGCCGCGATCTTCGCCGCCCCGACCCATCCCTATACCGAAAAGCTGATGCGCTCGGCGCCGACCCTCGATCCGCGCCAGCGCCACAGCTTCAGCGCCACCACCGACGAACTGCCAAGCGCCATCAACAAGCCGACGGGCTGCCCGTTCCACACCCGCTGCCCGCTCGCGACCGATATCTGCACCGCCGTCGAGCCGCCGCTCAGTCCCCGCGCCGACGGCCGGCTCGTCGCCTGCCACCACCGCTAGGAGCCCTGCCCCGATGTCCGCGCCGATCCTCTTCATCAACGGCAACGTCCTCGATCCCGAGGCCGGCGCCCTGCGCCAGGGACTCGGCGTCCTCGTCCGCGACGGCCGCATCGCGGAGGTGGCAAGCGGCATCGCCGCGCCCGACGGCACCCGCATCGTCGACCTCGGCGGCCGCACGCTGATGCCGGGGCTGATCGACTGCCACGTGCACGTCACCGCCGAGAGCCTCCATTTGTGGTCCAACATCATCGCACCCTCCTCGCTCGCCGGCCTGCGCGCCGCACGGGTGATGTCCGAGATGCTGCAGCGCGGCTTCACCACCGTGCGCGACCTCGGCGGCGCCGACCACGGCCTCGTCCGCGGCGTCGAGGAGGGGCTGATCGCGGGCCCGCGCATCGTCATCTGCGGCAAGGGCCTCACCACCACCGGCGGCCATGCCGATCTGCGCAAGCGCACCGACGACCGCCCCGGCATGATGTCGGACCGGCTGGGCTCGATGGGCTACATCGCCGACGGCGTCGACGAGGTCCGCTTCGCCTGCCGCAAGATGATCAAGGAGGGGGCGAGCTTCATCAAGGTGATGGCCAATGGCGGCGTGTCGTCGCCCAACGATCCCATCCACTCCATCCAGTTCTCGCGCGACGAGATCGCCGCGATGGTCGAGGAGGCAGAGAACGCCGGCCTCTACGTCGCCGCCCACGTCTATACCGACAAGGCGATCCGCCGCTGCGTCGAGCTCGGCGTGCATTCGCTCGAGCACTGCAACCTGATCGAACCCGAGACCGCAAAGCTCGCCGCCGAAAAAGGCTGCATCGCCGTTCCCACGCTCGTCGCCTATGACGCGCTCTGGCTCGAGGGCAAGGCGCTCGGCCTCGGCCCGGTGGAATTCGAAAAGATCGACATCGTGCGCGCGGGCGGCCTCAGATCGCTCGAGATCATGCGCGACGCCGGCCTGCCGATGGCCTTCGGCTCCGACCTGCTCGGCGGCCTGCGCAAATACCACTGCATGGAGTTCGAGCTCTTGGCGAAGGTCCTCACCCCCGCCGAGATCATCCGCTCCGCCACGCTTATGGGTGCGAGGCTCTGCGGCATGCCCGACGCGCTCGGCCGCATCGCCTCCGGCGCCCACGCCGACCTCCTCGTCGTCGACGGCGACCCGCTCTCCGACCTGTCGCTGCTGCAGGCGGACGGCCAGCATCTGTCGCTGATCATGCGCGGCGGCGAAATCTTCAAGGATCGGCAGTAAGCCAGCGCTGCGCCACTCTGCGTATTTGTTAGGCACATTTTATTTCCGCCTATATTGTAGTCAATTTGCCTGGCCGATGCCTGAACGAGCGGCATCCGGCGCGGCGGCAATGGCCGGCGCCTTTCGCCACGGTGCGAGAACTCGCTGGAATAACATATAGTTAGAGCGGCGCTCGCCGTCTGGCACGTCGCTTGCTCCGCTTTGCCTGCGAACAACAAATCTGTCGGAGGCAAACGTGACAGGAGTAGACCGCATCGCCGCAGGGCTCGTCCTCGGCGCCATCGTGTCGGTGGGCGCCTTGGCGCCCGCCGTCGCCGCGGACGACACCATCAAGGTGGGCGTGCTGCATTCCCTCTCGGGAACCATGGCGATCTCGGAGACGACGCTCAAGGACACGATGCTCTTTCTCATCGATGAGCAGAACAAGAAGGGCGGCCTGCTCGGCAAGAAGCTCGAGCCCGTGGTCGTCGACCCGGCGTCCGACTGGCCAACCTTTGCCGAGAAGGCGCGCGAGCTGATCAGCCAGGATCATGTCGCCGCGGTGTTCGGCTGCTGGACGTCGTCGTCGCGCAAATCCGTGCTGCCGGTGTTCAAGGAGCTCAACTCGATCCTGTTCTACCCCGTGCAGTACGAGGGCGAAGAGTCCGAAAAGAACGTGATCTACACCGGCGCCGCGCCGAACCAGCAGGCGATTCCGGCGGTCGACTATTTGATGAGCGAAGACGGTGGCAGCGTGAAGCGCTGGGTGCTCGAGGCGACCGACTACGTCTATCCGCGCACGACTAACAAGATCCTCGAGCAGTACCTGCTCGATCACGGCGTCGCCAAGGAAGACATCAGGATCAACTACACGCCGTTCGGCTTCTCCGACTGGCAGACCGAAGTCGCCGCGATCAAGGAGTTCGGTTCGGCCGGCAAGAAGACGGCGGTGGTCTCGACCATCAACGGCGACGCCAATGTGCCGTTCTACAAGGAGCTCGCCAACCAGGGCATCAAGGCCGAGGACATTCCGGTCGTCGCCTTCTCGGTGGGCGAAGAGGAGCTCTCGGGCATGGACACGACGAACCTCGTGGGCCATCTCGCCGCCTGGAACTACTTCGAATCCGTCGATACGCCCGAGAACAAGGCGTTCATCGATGGCTGGCACAAGTTCATCGGCAACGACAAGCGCACCACGAACGACCCGATGGAAGCCGCCTATATCGGCTTCAACCTGTGGGTGAAGGCGGTCGAGAAGGCCGGCACCACCGATACCGACGCGGTGCTCAAGGCGATCGTGGGCCTGTCGGTTCCCAACCTCACCGGCGGTACCGCGACGCTGCTGCCCAACCACCATCTGACCAAGCCAGTGCTGATCGGCGAAGTGCAGGCGGACGGCCAGTTCGACGTGGTGTGGCAGACCAAGGACGTGGTGCCGGGCGACGCCTGGTCCGACGTACTGCCCGAAGACAAGGGCATCGAGGCCGACTGGACCGACCCGATCAAGGGCTGCGGCCACTACGACACGGCCAAGCAGGCCTGCACCACCGCGCCCTGACCGGCGCCGGAACAGCGTGCGAGGGCGGCCTCCGCCCTCGCTTCTCCCCGGGGGAACAGCGCATACGATGGCCACCCGCCTGTTGAGACTGATTGGCGTCCTGCTCGCCTGCCTCGTGCTCGCGGCGACCCCTGCCCTGGCGCAGTCGCAGGCCAATGCGGCCATGGTCGACGCGCTCGGCCAGGGCGGCTTCCCGCAGCGCGAAGCGGCAATCGCGACGCTCGTCGCCACCGGCGACGCCCGCGTCGTGCCGATCCTGCAGGCGCTGTCGGACGGCAACCTCTACACGCGCATTTCCGACGGCAAGGTGGTGATCGCCGCCAAGGCCGGCAGCGCCTTCGCGCTGAAGGGGCCCCTCGACGGCAGCGAATTGGGCACCGCTGCCGCGGGCGATCTCGACAAGATCAAGATCAACAACGGCCTGCGCGGCAAGATCCGCACCGCCATCGGCCAGATGACGCTGCTCTCGACCGATCGCGCCACGCGCCTCTCCGCTGCGCAGTCGATTTTGAAGACCGCCGACCCCACGACGTTCGAACTGCTGCAGACGGCGCTCGCGGCCGAGACCGATCCCCAGATCAAGAGCGTGATGGAGCTGGCCGAAGCGGTCATCGTGCTCAAGACCGACGCGACGCTCGAACAGAAGCGCGCCGCCATCCAGACCGTCGCCGGCCATGGCGACCGCGATGCGCTGACGGTGCTGACGGCGGCGCTCACCACGGTACCCGACGCGCTCAAACCGGACGTGCAGGCGGGGATCGACGCCATCAACCGGCAGTTGCAGCTCTGGAGCGTCGCGCAGAACCTCGCCTATGGCGTCTCGCTTGGCTCGGTGCTGCTGCTCGCCGCCATCGGCCTCGCCATCACCTTCGGGGTGATGGGCGTCATCAACATGGCGCATGGCGAGATGGTGATGCTGGGCGCCTACGTCACATTCGTGGTGCAGCAATTGCTGCAAAGCTACGCGCCGGGCGCCATGGAATGGTCGCTGGTGATCGCCGTGCCCGCCGCCTTCCTGTTCACCGGCCTGGTCGGCATCGCCATCGAGCGCGGCATCATCCGCTGGCTCTATGGCCGGCCGCTCGAAACCCTGCTGGCCACCTGGGGCCTGTCGCTCATCCTGCAGCAGGCGGTGCGCTCGATCTTCGGGCCCACCAACCGGCCGGTGCTCATCCCGCAATGGATGACCGGCCAGGTGTCGCTGGGCGGCCTCGACATCACCTGGAACCGGCTCTGGATCCTGGTGTTCGCGATCCTGGTGTTCGCTGCCCTGCAATTGGTGCTCAACCGCACGCCGCTGGGCCTGCAGATGCGCGCGGTGACGCAGAACCGCCGCATGGCCTCGGCCATGGGCATCAGAACGCCGTTCGTCGACGCCATGACCTTCGGCCTCGGCTCGGGCGTCGCCGGGCTCGCCGGCGTGGCCCTGACGCAGATCGACAACGTCTCGCCCAATCTCGGCCAGGGCTACATCATCGACAGCTTCATGGTGGTGGTGTTCGGCGGCGTCGGCAATCTGTGGGGCACGCTGATCGGCGCCCTCTCGATCGGCGTCGCCAACAAATTCATGGAGCCGTATTTTGGCGCGGTGCTCGGCAAGATCATCATCCTGGTGCTGATCATCCTGTTCATCCAGCGCCGCCCGCGCGGCCTGTTCGCCCTCAAGGGCCGGGCGGTCGAGCCATGATCTCGGCGATGCTCCTGCGCGCGCTCGATCGGCGCGCCGTCTGGCTCGTCTGCGCCCTGCTGCTCGTGGCGCTGGCGATCCCGTTCGCGAACCTGGTGCTGCCCGAGGGCCATCCGCTGCACCTGCCCAACTATCTGGTGCCGCTGCTCGGCAAGTACATGAGCTACGCGATGCTGGCGCTCGCCCTCGATCTGGTCTGGGGCTATTGCGGCATCCTCTCGCTCGGCCACGGCGCGTTCTTCGCCCTCGGCGGCTACGCCATGGGCATGTACCTGATGCGCCAGATCGGCACGCGCGGCGTCTACGGCAACCCGATCCTGCCCGACTTCATGGTGTTCCTGAACTACAAGACGCTGCCCTGGTTCTGGTACGGCTTCGACAATTTCTGGTTCGCCTGCCTGATGGTGGTGCTGGTGCCGGGCGTGCTGGCCTTCGTCTTCGGCTTCCTGGCGTTCCGCAGCCGTGTCACCGGCGTCTATCTGTCGATCATCACGCAGGCGCTGACCTATGCGCTGATGCTTGCCTTCTTCCGCAACGATTTCGGCTTCGGCGGCAATAACGGCCTCACCGACTACAAGGACATCCTCGGCTTCAACGTGCTGTCGGCGACGACCCGCGGCGCGCTCTTCGCCGCGACCTGCATCGCACTCGCCGTCGCGGTGCTGGTGTGCTCCGCGATCGTCAATTCCAAGCTGGGCAAGGTGATGGTCGCCATCCGCGATGCCGAAAGCCGCACGCGCTTCCTGGGCTATCGGGTCGACAACGTGAAGCTGTTCGCCTTCGTGGTGTCGGCTGTCATCGCCGGCGTCGCCGGCGCGCTTTACGTGCCGCAGGTCGGCATCATCAACCCGAGCGAATTCGAGCCGGGCAATTCGATCGAGATCGTCATCTGGACCGCCGTGGGCGGCCGCGGCACCCTGGTCGGTCCGATCGTCGGCGGCCTGCTGCTCAATTTCGGCAAGACCGTCTTCACCAGCCTCTGGCCCGACTATTGGCTGTTCGCGCTGGGCGGGCTGTTCGTGCTCGTCACCCTGTTCCTGCCCAAGGGGATCGTCGGCACGATCCGCGACCTCCTGGCCCGCAAGGCGCCGCCGCGCCGCGACAATACCCAGCCCGAAGCGACCGGCGCCGAGGACGCGCCGCTCGTCACCGAACCCGCGGAGTAGCCATGAGCGAAGCCAGCGACCGCTTCAAGACGATGCTCTACCTCAATGGCGTGAGCGTGAGCTTCGATGGCTTCAAGGCGCTGAACAATTTGTCGATCATCGTCCATCCCAACGAGATGCTGGCGATCATCGGCCCGAACGGCGCGGGCAAGACGACCATGATGGACATCATCACCGGCAAGACCCGTCCGGACGACGGCGAGGTGTTCTTCGACGGCAATATCGACCTGACGCGGCTCGACGAGGCGGCGATCGCCAATCTCGGCGTCGGCCGCAAGTTCCAGAAGCCCACCGTGTTCGAGAGCCACACCGTGTGGGACAATCTGCAACTGGCGCTGAAGACGCCGCGCGGCGTGTTCTCCACCCTGGCCTATGTCGCCGCCAACGACGACGTCGCCCGCATCGACGCCATTCTCGACACCATCCGGCTCAGCGGCCGCAAGGGCGAGCTCGCCGCCGGACTGAGCCACGGCCAGAAGCAGTGGCTCGAGATCGGCATGCTCCTGGCGCAGGACCCGAAGCTCCTGCTCGTGGACGAGCCGGTGGCCGGCATGACCGATGCCGAGACCGTCGAGACGGCGAAGCTGCTCAAGGATATCGCCCGGACCCGCTCGGTCGTCGTGGTCGAGCACGACATGAGCTTCGTGCGCGAGCTCGGCGTGCGGGTGTCGTGCCTGGCGGAGGGATCGGTGCTGGCCGAAGGCACGCTCGACCAGGTGAGCGCCAATCCGGTGGTGATCGAGAGGTACCTGGGACGATGAGCTCGAGCCTCTCGATCCGGTCCGCCGACCTCTATTACGGCGCGGCGCAGGCGCTCTACGGCGTCACCATCGACTGCAAGCCGGGGCGGATCACCGCGGTGCTGGGACGGAACGGCGTCGGCAAGAGCTCGACCCTGCGCGCCGTCACCGGCATCAACCAGGTGGCGGCCGGCGAGATCGTCTTCGACGGCGAGATTCTCAGGAAGGCGCCGCCCTACAAGCGCGCCCGCCTCGGCATCGGCTATGTGCCGCAGGGCCGCGAGATCTTTCCGCTGCTGACGGTCAGGGAAAACCTCGAGACCGGCTATGCCGGGCTCGGCGGCAGGGACAAATCGATTCCGGACGACGTCTTCACCCTCTTCCCCGTGCTGAAGTCGATGCTCGGCCGGCGCGGCGGTGACCTCTCGGGTGGCCAGCAGCAGCAGCTCGCAATCGGGCGTGCGCTGGTCACCCGACCCAGGGTGCTGGTGCTGGACGAGCCGACCGAGGGCATCCAGCCCTCGATCATCAAGGACATCGGCCGCGCCTTGCGGTTCCTGCGCGACGAAAAGGGCATGACCATCCTGCTGGTCGAGCAATATCTGGATTTCTGCTGCGAGATCGCCGACGACATCTACATCATGGACCGCGGCCAGATCATGCACAGCGGCCCCGCCAGCGACCTCGACCGCCCCGATGTGCGCCGGCATTTGATGGTGTGAGCGTCGGCTATGCCTCGAAGCTGTAGCGACGGAACTTGTCCTGGCCCTTCCCCAGCGCGGGAGTCATCGCGAAGCGGACGCGGAGGCCCGGATCCAGGTACTGCGCGATGGCCTGGCTGAACACCGCCTCGTCGAACCGGCGACCGGCGGCGGGAATATAGCGGATCTCGACGGTCGCCTCGTCGACCTGCGCAACCTGCCACAGCGCGGCGCCGGCGCTTTCGCCGATCGACTCCGGAATGCTCGGCGCCAGCACGCGCCCGTCGCGCAAACGGAACAGGTCCGTCGTGCGGCCGGCGAGGCGCTCGAGCACCGGCAATGCGGTGTGCGCCGCCTCCGCCGTACCGACGACCCCGAGATCGCCCTGGTCGTAGCGGATCAGCGGCTGGGCGAAGTTGAACAGCGGCGTCACCACGATGCGCCCGACCTCGCCCGGCGGCACCGGCCGGCCGCGGGCGTCGACCACCTCCACCAGCACCGTATCGGCGTTGATGTGGCGCTTGCCGCAGGTGGCGCAATCGTAGGCCAGCAGCCCCGCCTCCTTGGAGGCATAGCCGCCGATCATCTCGGCGCCGAAGGCCGCCCGGCAGGCCTCACGCGCATCGCCGGTCGTTTCGGCGCCGAAGGTGAGCAGGCCGCGCAGCGGCAGCGTCTCGCCGCGCCGCAGCGTTTCGGCGGCGAGCTCCTGCAGCGTCCGCGGACGCCCCATGAGATAGCTCACCCGCAGGCGGCGCGCCGCGTCGATCACTTCGGCCGCCGGCGTCGCCCGGGCGATCGAAAACAGGCTGCCGGTACTGCCCGGACGCCAGGGCGGCCCCCAGGGGCCGCGACGATGCACGCCGGGCTCGGCTTCGGGACCGCTGTCGCCGAACCAGGTGAGGACATCGCCGGACCAGTCGAGGTGGTTCCACATCTGGCCGCGGAACAGGCAGCACTGCGACACCACATTGGCGAACCGCGACACGCGGACCGTCACCGGCTCGCCGGTGGTGCCGGAGGTGCTGAAATCGTGCGTATCCCCGTGCCCGGGCGGCAACGCCGAGGGACGCATGGCGCCGGCATGTCGCGCCAGATCCTGCCGCGTCAGGATCGGGAGATCGGCCCACGCGTCCCAGGCGATGCTGCCATCGCCGCGGAACAGCGGCGCCAGGCGGCTCCTGTAGAACGGAATTTCGGCATGGGCGAAGCCGACGATCGCGCCGAGCCGGCGACGCTGCTCGGCCGCGAAGGCAGCCTGGCTCCAGCCCTGGCTGTCGAGCAGGCCATCAAGAAGCCGCCGTGCGACGCTCGCATCCATTCCGCTTCCAGCAAAAAGGCCGGCCATTGCGGCCGGCCTCGATTGGCATATCGGCAGTGCCGTCAGAACGTCTTGCGGATGCCGCCCTTGATGCTCGCATTGTTGAACGAGCCGTTGAACTTGTCGGCCACGGTGACGAAGCCCGACATCGACTTGTCGAGATTGTACACGGTCGCGGAGGCGGAAATTTCGCCGAACAGCCCGCTGATATTGTCGCTGAAGCTCGTGCTGTTGCCGAAGCCGTCCGTAATCGTGATCTTGTTGGCCGGCCCGAGCTCGTCCCACAGCTTGCCCTGCAGCGCCAGCTCGGCGGACATTTCGTCGTTGACCTGCACCGTGGTGCCGACCTTGGCGCCGGCGCCCAGCCTGAAGCTCTGGCCGTTGCTGAAGCTGACGGTGGCCCCGCTCAGGCCCAGGTTCTGGATGGTCGTGTTGACATAGGAGGCGGACACCACGGGCTCGATGAAGGCGTCGCCCATCTGCATGCGGTAGCCCGCATTGGCGAGGATGCCGGCGCTGGTCGACCAGGCGTTGGCCGTCAACCCGCCGCCGGAATAGGTCATGTTGAGGGCATCGATCTTGGCCTCGGCATCGACGTAGAAGCCGTTCCTGGTGTAGGCCGCATAGCCGCCGATCGTGCCGCCCTGGTAGGTCGCCGTGGCGCCGTACGAGCTGAAGCTCAGGCTCGACCCCACGACACCGGCGAACGCACCGGCACGGATGCCGTCGCCATCGCCGTTCGGCTGGAAGTCGGCGCCGCCAAGCAGCGAGAAGGTGTCCTGCACCAGGCTGGTGTTGATCGAGCTGGTGACGCCGCCCAGCGTTTCGGTGACGGCGGTGGTGCGGTTGAAATGGTCGCCGCTGAACTTGCCCCAGATGGAGACCGCCGGCTTGGCGGCCGGCACCGTCGGCGGCGCCACGCCGACCGGCAAATCGGCGCCGCCGCCGCCCTCGCCGGCCTGCGGGAAGTGATTGCCGTAGATATGATCGGCAACGACGCCCGAGGTATCGTACCAGATGTTCTGCGCGCCGGTGACCAGCCCGGGGATCTGCACGTCGGCCGGCGACCAGTCGCTGACCACGATGTAGTCGGGATCGGGCGCAGTGCCCACCGCGTGCAGGAACCAGGCATAAGCCCCGTCCTGCACGGCGCCCACGCCGCCCACCTCGACATAGCCCTTGGATTGCGGCGCGATGTAGAACGTGTCTCCGGCCTTGCAGGTGTCGGTAGCGCAGCCCGGATCGGCGCCGTCTTCGGAACCGTCGACGTAGTTGGCATGCGCCAGGATGACAGTGTCACCGATCAGATTGGTCGAGGTGGTGTTGACCTTGTTGATGATGAGCCCGGTCGAGCCGCTGACATTGCCCGCCGCGAAGCGGTCGGACCGCCACGCCGACGGATCGCTCCAGTCGTCGGTCATCGGATCTTCGACCGTGCCCGGGGCGAGATTGGCATCGAGGCCGATGAAGCTGGTCAGCGCTCCGCCGGTCGAGCCGTGGAAGCGGCCACCGTTGTGGAGGTAGCTCCCGAAGCCATCCTCGCTCGGGCCGTTGAGAATATAGATGCCGTCGCCGACCCCGCCATCGATGGCGCTGAGCAGACCGGGCGACGCAACCGGGCCATCCTGCTCCTCCGACCAATAGGCACCGTTTCTAAAGCCGCTCGGCACGATGAAGTGCGCGGCCTCCTGCGTCGATGGGGCGAACGCCGTCTGCACGAGGCCCGCATTGTCGATGCCGGCGTATCCGTCTTCGGAATAAAGACCGGCCGCATAGCCGAAGCCGTAGTAGGTTTCGGCCTGATCCTGCGTGTACCAGGTGCCGAAATTCTGCAGCGAGGCGCCGTCTTCGTTGCTAACCCCCATTTCCACCCGGCCGATCAGAATGCCGGACGTTTTGTTGGTAACATTGGCGCTGCCACCAGGCGTGAGACCATCCTCCGTGTCTCCGGAAGCCTGGACGGCCAGCGCCTGCGCCGCCATTCCGTAGTCGGCAAGTGACGTGCCGTTGCGCGTCAGCGAGCCGGTTTGCCCGCCTGTCCACGCAAACGTCCCGAACTGGCTCACATCCGCCGCGATGGCGGAAGTATCGAGGGTATAGCCGGCGTCCACGACGGCGCCGTTGTCATCACTGAGCGTAAAGTCGTGCGTCCAGTTGAAATGCGGGAGCGCACGATCGGAATCGCTGGTCGCGATCAGGCCGTAATTGTTGACCCCAGCTCCATACCACGAATGCAGTTCGACGATCGGGGTGGACCCATAGCCATCTTCGTTTCCTTCATAGCCGCTGCCAAGAATGGCGCCGCCGGGGCCGTTGCCGACGAACACCTGCCTCGCGGCAAGCATGATGCCCTGATACTGCCCGATGACGTGCCCACCGCCGGTCGGGGTGCTGTCGCCAAGCTGGGCCCAGTTGTAGACGTTGGCCTGCGAGATTCCGCCGATTCCTTCGGGATTACCGACATGGATACCGGCATTGCCGTCGCCGATGATGCTGCCGGCTGTATTGTTGACGGTGACGCCGTCTTCTCCACCAGCATCGGCGATGTAGACGCCGGCTCCACTGCCGAAGATGACACCGCCAGTGTTGCTGACGCTGACCCCGTCGGTGACGTCGGCGACGTAGACGCCATCCCCCCCGAAACCCGCGATCACGCCGCTCCCATTGTTGTTGATGTGCGTATATTGCACGCCGTGCACAAAGATACCCGTTAACAGGCCGGTTCCCTCGCTGACTACCGAGCCATCATTGTCGAGATCGAAAGCCAGGCCGCCGTCCTCGCCATAGACTTCGATGCCGTAGTTTTGAGTCCCCAGCACATGCCCGGAATTGGTGAGGTGCACATAGCCGTCCTCACCCGTCACGAGGATGCCGGTGGTCCCGGTGATCGACGCCGCGGCGCTCCCGCCAGACGCGCCGTCGATAGTCGCCTCCACATCCTCGCCGGGATTCTTAATCGCCAGGCCGATGCCGGTTTCGCCGTCGGCAAAGCCGATCGACGACCCGGCATACATATGGATGCCGTCTCCATGGGTGCTGTAGCCATCGGCATCGATGGTGAAAGCCGTGGTGTTGCTCCTGACCTCCTGCACAAAGGGAAGTTCAGGGTCGGGGCCGATGAGAACCGAAAACGGCCCGTCCTCCGGGATCAGCGATTCCGCCGACGGGATGGTTGAACCGGTGCCGTTGCAGATGAAATCGCTGATACCCGTGCACACCGGCGATGCCACCGCCACCGCTGGCAGCGCCACGCCGCCGGCGATCATTCCGGCAGCGACGATGGCGGTGGAGGCGAGCAGTTGCGAGGGGCGCAAGCGCCCCGCATCTCCAAAGAAACGACTGACAGAGGCACGGCGGGAGACTCGCTGACGGCGCATACCAACCCCCTTTTGGACGGCCACGGACGGCACTATCCTTGGTCGGCGGAAACTATCTGCCGCCTTTTACTGACGCAAGAACGGCTCGATGAATCCACCGAAGAACAACTTCAGTGTTGCTGACTCGACACAAAAACTAGATGACTTTCCCGGACTCTATTTCGGAGTCACGAGCAAGACCTCATGACTCATCCGTGGCCGACAACCTGCTCCCGATTTCACGCGGCCAAGTTGTTTCCGGCCGTCGACTCTGAGCGATCCCGATCGTCGCGGCGGATGCAAGTAATCGCTCTTATCTCCATGATGCTGCTGCTGTTCCTGCCTGCCGCCTCGCCCGCGGCGGAGGCGGCGCCGGCGCAGCGGCTCACCATCCCGATGGCGGCGGTCCGCGGCGGCATGCCGGCCGATCTCTACCTTCCCGCCGGCAAAGGGCCGTTCCGCCTCGCGCTCATCGCGCACGGCTCGGACGAGGCGGCGTCGCTGCGGCGGAAGATGGCGTTCCCGCGCTTTCCGGCGCTGACGGCGTGGCTGCTGGCGCGGGGCTTCGCCGTCGCCATCCCGGAGCGGCCGGGGCATGGCGCGGCCGGCGGGCCCTATCTCGAGAGCCAGGGGCCGTGCCTGCTGCCCGACTACGGCAAGGCGGGGCTCGGCACCGCGGCGAGCCTTATTGCCGCGCTCGACTACCTGCGCACGCTGCCGTCGATCCGGCGCGACGGCGTGGTGGTGATCGGCAATTCGGCCGGCGGCTGGGGGGCGCTGGCGCTCGCCAGCCAGAACCCGCCGGGCGTCGCCGGCATCGTCAATTTCGCCGGCGGCCGCGGCGGCCGCAACCACAATCTGCCGGGCAACACTTGCGCGCCCGACCGGCTGGTCGCGGCGGCCGGGCAGTTCGGCGCCACGGCGCGCCTCGCCACGCTGTGGCTCTATGCGCGCAACGACACGTATTTTGCACCGGAGCTGGCGCAGGCCATGGCCACGGCCTTCACCACGGCCGGTGGTGCGGCGCAGCTCGTGCTGCTGCCGCCGGTCCGGGGCGACGGCCATGCGCTGATCAATACCAAGGGCGCCGAGGCGAGCTGGGCCGCGCCGCTCGGCAAATTCCTCGACAGGCTGCGGCGCTAGAGCTTCGCCAGCGCGTCCGCGAGGCCGGCGGCGCTGAGACCGAGCACCAGCGGCTGCGGCCGCGACGGCACCACCACCGCGACGACGATGCGGCTCGCACCTTGCAACAGTTGCAGGTAATCGCTGGCGAGCACCGCCCGCGCCTCGCAGGTCTGCTGCCCGCAGGAGGCGAACGGCACGCCCCTGGGCCGGCCGTCGCCGAGATCGAGCACCAATCCCTTGCCCCGGTCGACGTCGGCGGGGACCATGAAGCTGGTGCGATAGGCGCCGCTGCCGTCCTTGCGGATGGTCCAGACCAGCACGATCTGGTTGCTGTCGCGCGAGCGCAGCGTCTGCTGCAGCACGCAACCGGCGACGTCGGCCTGCGGCGGGTCGCACAGCACCAGCCAGTCGCCGATGCGGGTCGCCGACACTGCCGGCGCCGGCTGCCGGCTGCTCGCGGCGGCGGCGGCCGGCCAAGCGCCGGTCGCGTCGGGAACGGCCGGCGGCACCAGCTTCTGCCAGGCAAAATACGCCGCGCCCGCCGCCAGCACCGCGGCGGCCACGATGAAGGCCAGCGTCAGCTTGCGGACGATGCCGGGTCTTGGCGCCTGTTCGAGCGACATGGGCGCGTCAGCTCGCGAGCCCGACGACCGGCCCAACCGCATCTGCCCTCATCTGCATCGCTGCCTCCCAAAAACCCTCGGGCAAGTCTATAGCACGGACTTGCTGGTCAAATTCAGGCCGATCCTGCCTCAATGCTTCGTCCTCGCCGGTTTCCTGCATCTGCGCCGGCCCTTTACTGGCGGGCCGAAGTCATGCGACGACCACGGGACGCGCTGTTCAACTTCCCGGATCGGGCATGAACGACCAGGCTGCACGCGACGACACGACGACATCCGCGCAGGCGGCGGCGCCCGATCCACGGCGCCGTCCACCCGCGCCGCCGATCACGCGGCACCTGGTGCTGGTCAACCAGCCGGGGTGGCAGTCGGTCGACGACCTGTTCCAGATCGCGAGGAAAGTCCGGTGGCTCGACCCGAGCATCGCCGTGTTCGTGGTGACGGCCGAGGTCAACGACATCCTGGCCAGCGAGAAGGCGGCCGAGCGGCCGAGCCTCGTGGTGTCGTTCGGCCCACTCGGCAATTTCGCGCCGCGGCGCGGCAAGGTCTATGCCGGGCACCAGATCGCCAAGCTCGAGCAGCTGCGGCGCCTGGCGGCGGCGGGCGTGCCCGTGCCGCGCACCGCCTATCTCACGGCGCAGACGCCGCTCGATCCCGCGCTGTGGGGCGAATTCGTCATCCTCAAGCCTAGCGACATCGCCACCTCGTCGCACGGCCTCGGCTTCCAGCTCATGCGGACCTCCCGGGTGCGCTACCGCCCGCCCGAGGACTATCCCGAGGACCACCCGGCCCGACGCGGGCCGATGATCGTCCAGCAATTCGTCGACACCGGCGAGCATGTGGAGTCGTTCCGCGTGCTGCTGCTGTTTGGAGAGCCGCTCTACTGCTATCGCATAGTTGCCAGGCCGCCCCGTGTGGCGCTCGACGCACCGGATGACGTTCTGGAAGCAGCAATCGTGCAAATCCAGGCCGTGCCAGTCGAGGACCGCGTGCGCACCTACGTGTTCGACGCCGACGTCATCATGACGGCTCGCCGTGCTGCTCAGGTCGTTCCGCATCCGCCGCTGCTAGGCTGCGACGTCGTTCGAGATCACCGCAATGGGCGTGTCTACGTGCTCGAGCTCAATCCCGGCGGCAACACTTGGCATTTTTCTTCGCAGCACGCGGCTGCGTCGCGCGCGGCAGAACCGCCTCAGCTGACGGCACAGCGCCGGGAGCAATTCGACGCCATGAACCTCGCCGCCCATGTCCTGGTGCAGCGCACGCGGGCAGAGGCCGAGTAGGCGGCGACACCGCCTCGGTCACCCCATCAGCGGCGAGCCGCCGACCCAGAGCAGCGAGAACACCAGGCCCAGCGCGCCGCCAATGCAGGCGGAGAGCCAGAACGACCAGCGATTTCGGCCGCAGAGATCGGCTGCGGCGATCGTCACCGGCGACAGGCCGGCGGTGAAGCGCAGGATTGACTGCATGCCCGTCAGCAGCGAGAGCACCAGCGACAGGGCGACGAACAGGCCCATGCCCACGCGCCGGCTCAGCATCAGGAACAGCGCGGCGCCGAGCCCCAGCAAGGCGAAGATCGCCATGGTCAGCCGATAGCCGGCATGGTGGCCCTCCTGCGCCTTGAGCAGCAGACCGTCGATGATGTTTGTAACGGGGTTCGTGAGTCCGCGTCCCCAGGCGGTCTGCACGTGCATGAAGGCGAGCGCATCCCCCACATGCAGGTGGAGATACAGCATGTATGCGAGCAGCCCCACGGGCGCGGCCGCGAGGCTGGCCAGCGCCGCGCCGACGGACGCTCTCGTCCAGCCGCCTTGTCCCGTCCGCCTGAACGAGGCCGCCAGGGCCAGGGCGATCGGCACGACGATGAACAGTCCGGTGACCCGCGTGGTGGCGAGCAGCAGCGCCGCCAGCGCGACCAGCATGTAGCGCTGCTGCCGCAGGCCGACGAACACCGCGATCGACAGCCCGAAGAACAGCGGCTCGCTCATGCCCAGCCCATAGGCATAGGCAAACGGGCCGATGAGCACGAACACGCAGAACAGGCGATAGGTCCGCTCGCCGTCGAACAGCGGCCGCGCGAACAGGCAGGCCGCAGCGATCGTAATCTCGCCGATCACCACGCCGCACAATTGCCAGGACCAGCCGCTGAGCGCGTGCAGCGCGGCGAGCAGCAGCGGCGTCAGTGGGAAGTAGGCCCAGTTGGCCGTGCCGTCGGGCCGCCGCACGAGATCGTAGCCCTGCGCGGCGAGCTGCGTGTACCAGTTGCAATCCCAGGTGCAGAGCGCGCCCAAATAGCGGTTCGGATCGGCGTCGCCATTGAGGAGCGCGAAGGCGAGATAGCGCGTCAGCACGCCCGCCAGCGCAAGCGCCACGACGAGCCACGCATCGGTGCGCGACACGGTCCGCCGCACCGCCGCCGGCGCAAATGCCTCGGTCATGCTGCGGCCTCCGGCGCCAGCTCGCGGTAGAGCGCCATGTAGGCCTCGCCCATCGCCGCGGCGGTGAAGTGCTGCTCGTATCGCTGCCGGGCGCGCGCCGCCATCGCGTCGCGCCGGCCGATGTCGGCGGCGAGGCGGCGCATCGCCTGGTCGAGGGCGCCGGCGTCGTCGGGCGCGATCACGAGGCCGGTGTCGCCGTCGAGATTGACGTAGCTGGTGCCGGTGCCGATCTCGCACGAGATCATCGCGCGTCCCGCCCGCGCCGCCTCCAGCAGGGCGACGCCGAAGGCCTCGGACCGCAGATGCGAGGGAAACACGAAGGTGCCGCAGAGCTGCAGCAGCGCCCATTTGTCGTCGTCGCTGACCGGCCCCAGATAGGTGACGTTGGGCAGGCTGGCCGCGCGGATCAGCTCCTCGCCCTCGCCCTTGCCCGCAACCACCACCGGCAGGCCGTTGGCGCGCGCTGCCTCGACGAGCACCGGCAGCCCTTTGTAGTAGCGCAGGGCGCCGACGAAGAGGAAGAAGCCCTCCCCCACCCGCTCGCGATACTGGGCCAGCCGCTGCGGATCGACCGGCGGCTGCTCGCTGAGACCGATGGGGATGACCGACAGTTTTGTAGAATAGCGCTTCAGCACGTCGCTGCTCTGCACGTAGTTGGGCGAGGTCGCCACCACGCGGTCCGCCGAGCGCAGGAAGCGGTGCATCAGCGGCCGGTAGAGGCGCAGCAGGGTCCTCTGCCGCACGATGTCGGAATGGTAGGTGACGACCGACGGCTTGTGCGGCGGCGTCAGCAGCTGCAGCAGATCCATCATCGGCCATGGGAAATGATAGTGGACGATGTCGGCGGTGGCGGCCCGCCGCCGGAATTCGCGGAACAGCGCCAACGACAGGCCGGTCGAAGCGACATAGAGGTCCTGCCGCGCCCGCACCGACACATGATGCGCCACCGGCACCTCGCCGGGCTCGGCGTTGCGGCTGACCGACAGCACTTCGGTCTCGACCCCGAACTGCCGCGTGTTCTCGGCAATTTCCCAGATGACCCGCTCGATGCCGGTGAAGGAGTCCGGCAGATAGGTCTTGAAGACGTGGAGAATTTTCATGCGATGGCTTCGCAGGCCGCGGGGATTTCTTTATGCCCATCGACAGCGTATCTGCCAAGCGGACGGACAATCGGAGCCCGAGAGCAACTGACGCCTTCGCATACGAGCCCCGACGGAGCCCGCGTCCTCGTCCTGCTCGCCACCTACAATGGCGGCCGGTTCCTCGAGGACCAGCTCGCCTCGATCGCGGCGCAGTCGATCGCGCATGTCGACATGCTGGTCAGCGACGACGGGTCGTCCGACGACACGCTGGCGCAGCTCGAGGCGTGGCGCGCGAGATGGACGCGCGGCACCTTCACCGTGCTTTCCGGGCCGAAACAGGGCTTTGCCGAGAACTTCCGCAGCCTGATCGTGCGGGCGGCGCCGGCGGGGCCGACCTTCGTCGCCTTCAGCGACCAGGACGATGTGTGGGACAGAGACAAGCTGGCCGCCGCCGTCGCGGTGCTTGCGGCGCGACCGGCCGGCGAGCCGGCGCTCTATGGCAGCCGCTCGCGGCTGGTCGATGAGGACGGGCGGCCGTTCGGGCACTCGCCGCTGTTCCCCCGCCGCCCGAGCTTCCGCAACGCCATCGTGCAGAGCCTGGCGGGCGGCAACACCATGGTCTTCAACGGCGCCGGCTTCGCGCTGCTGCAGGAGTCGGCGCGCCGCACCGGCTTTCTGATGCACGATTGGTGGAGCTACCTGATCGTCTCGGGCGCCGGCGGCGTCGTCCATTACGACCGCACGCCGCATATCGGCTACCGGCAGCACCGCGGCAACGCCATCGGCGGCGGCATCGGGCTCCTCGACCGGCCGAAGCGGATGATGGAGCTGCTGGATGGCAAATTCTCGCGCTGGAGCGACGAAAACGTCGCCTCGCTCCACGCCTGCCGCGACCTGCTCAATGCCGAGTCGCGCGAGGTGCTGGCGCAATTCGAGCAATTGCGCGCAACACACGCCCTTGCCGTTCCCGGGAAATTGTTGCAGTCAGGCATCTATCGACAGACGGTAAAAGGCAATGTGGCGCTCGGGCTTGCGGCACTGCTGCATCGCCTCTAGCGACTATCTGTCGAATAGTGTCGCGACCCTGGTCGCGTTTGTTGCGGATATTTGCAGATGACAATTCTGGTCACCGGCGGCTGTGGATTTATCGGGTCCAATTTCATCCTCGACTGGATGGCGGCGACCAGCGAGCCCGTGGTCAACCTCGACAAGCTGACCTATGCCGGCAACCCGGCCAACCTCGCGCCGCTGGTGGGCAGCAACCGCTACAGCTTCGTGCAGGCGGGCATCGAGGATTACGACACCGTGGCGGCGCTGCTGGCCCGGCACGACATCCGCGCGGTGGTGAATTTCGCCGCCGAGAGCCATGTCGACCGCTCCATCCACGGGCCCGAGGCCTTCATCCAGACCAATGTGGTGGGCACGCTCCGGCTGCTCGAGGCGGTGCGCGGCCATTGGGCGGGGCTGAGCCCCGACGCCCGCGCCGGCTTCCGCTTTCTCCACGTCTCGACCGACGAGGTCTACGGCACGCTCGGGCCGGACGATCCGCCGTTCACCGAGGCGACGCCGTTTCAGCCCAACAGCCCCTACGCCGCGAGCAAGGCGAGCTCGGACCATCTGGTGCGCGCCTGGCACGAGACCTACGGCCTGCCCACCCTCACCACCAATTGCTCGAACAATTACGGGCCGCTGCACTTCCCCGAAAAGCTGATCCCGCTGATCATCCACAATGCGCTGGGCGGCAAGGATCTGCCGATCTATGGCGACGGCCGGCAGGTGCGCGACTGGCTCTATGTCGGGGACCATTGCAGCGCCATCCGCCGCGTGCTCGAGGCGGGCGCGCCCGGCGCCACCTACAATGTCGGCGGCAACAACGAGAAGCCCAACATCGAGGTGGTGCGCGCTATCTGCGGCCTTCTCGATGTGGAACGGCCGCGGCCCGACGGCGTTTCCTATGCCAGCCAGATCGCCTTCGTGAAGGACCGCCCCGGCCATGACCGCCGCTATGCGATCGACGCCTCCAAGATCCGCCGCGAGCTTGGCTGGAGCCCGGCCGAGACGTTCGAGACCGGCATCGCCAAGACCGTGCGCTGGTACCTCGACAATCCCGGCTGGGTCGCCAGCGTGACCTCGGGCGCCTATCGCGACTGGATTGCCGCGCAGTACGCGGCCGCCCCCGCCGAGGCCGGCGCATGAGCCGCAAGGGCATCATCCTCGCCGGCGGCGCCGGCACGCGGCTGCACCCGGCAACGCTGGTGGTGAGCAAGCAATTGCTGCCGGTCTACGACAAGCCGATGATCTACTATCCGCTGTGCACGCTGATGCAGGGCGGCATCCGCGACATCCTCATCATCTCCACCCCCGACGACACGCCGCGCTTCCGCCAGCTCCTCGGCGACGGCAGCCAGTGGGGGATCAGCCTCAGCTATGCCGTGCAGCCCAGCCCCGACGGCCTGGCGCAGGCGTTCCTGATCGGCGCCGGCTTCATCGGCAGCGATCCCAGCGCGCTGATCCTGGGCGACAACATCTTTTACGGCCACTCGATCACCGAGTTGTTGGCGCGCGCCGATGCCCGCGCCGCCGGCGCCACGGTGTTCGCCTATCACGTCAACGACCCCGAGCGGTACGGCGTGGCCGAGTTCGACGCCGACGGCACGGTGGTCGGCCTCGAGGAAAAGCCGGCCGCGCCCAAATCCAGCTACGCCGTCACCGGGCTCTACTATTACGACAGCGACGTGGTGGAGCTGGCGCGCGGGCTGAAGCCGTCGCCGCGCGGCGAGCTCGAGATCACCGACCTCAACCGGCTGTACCTGACGCGCGGCACGCTGAAGGTCGAGCTGATGGGCCGCGGCTACGCCTGGCTCGACACCGGCACGCACGACTCCCTGCTGGAGGCGAGTCAGTTTATTGCGACTCTGGAGCACCGGCAGGGGTTCAAGGTCGCCTGCCCCGAAGAGGTGGCCTGGCGCATGGGCTGGGTGAGCGACGAGCAGCTGCTCAAGCTGGCCGAGCCGATGGCGAAGAGCGGGTATGGAAAATATCTGATCAGCATGCAAATAGAGACCCGCAAATTAAGCGACGCACTCAAGGACTCTGGACAATCTAATTGCCTTCACTAACCTTTGTTAAATTATTTCTCCCGACCGCCGTGCGACGACCGCTTGGCAAGCTGTGGAGATTGCGGCAGCGTTGTGGAAGCTGGTCCGCTACTGCAGCCAATATTATTGGCCGCATAAGAGAAAGCGGCGTTGCCACCGTGCTGAAAGCTAGCATGCGGCAACCATTGGTCTCCAACCAGCCTTCCGAGGAGGGCCCCCAGGAACTCAGGGTTGCGGTGAAGATGCGCCTTACAGGAGATATGGCGCCGGTAGACGTGAAAACAACGGACAGGACGTTCTCGATCCTCATGCCCGTGTATCGACCCCGCATTGACGAGTTACGAGCAGCTATTGACTCGGTGCTTCGGCAAACAGCGCCATGGTGGGAATTGTGTATCGTAGTCGACGGCGGCGCAACTTCTTCACTGTCAAATCTTCTCAACGCCAGCGCAGCTAAAGACAGCCGAGTTCGCTATTTGATAAGCGACGCAAATGAGGGAATTTCCGCCGCCACAAATCGTGCGTTCAGGATGTCGACGGGATCATTTGTCCTGCTTATGGATCAAGACGACCTACTAAGCGCTGACGCCATCGAAATAATAAACGACACGATACAGGCGCATCCCGATGCCGATTTTCTATATTCCGACGAAGTTATCATTGACTCCAACGATGATCCCATTAAGTTTTTCCTTAAACCCGACTGGTCTCCGTGCTTCTTACTTTCAAGTATGTACACCGGTCATCTAAGTTGTTATCGTAGAAGCTTTGTAGAAAATATAGGCTCATTCAGAAGTGAATATGACCTATCGCAGGACTACGATCTTGCACTGCGTGCTTCTGAAAGTACCGAAAATATATTTCATATTCCGCAGATACTTTACGGGTGGCGAGCATCTGAAGGCTCGGCTTCGGTTGGTGGCAAGCCTCAAGCAAGAGATAGCAATAAGGCCGCACTTCAAGCAGCCTTGAGCCGTCGAGGAATAACAGGAACTATCGTTGAGGATGGATATGTAAATAGAATTCAATTTGAACCCAAGCCCGGAGATCTGGTATCTATTATCATTCCATCTGATAACTACAATCATATATCAAATACCATCAACGCGTTGCTTGGCTTTCATAATGACACATCGACAGAGATAATCGTTGTCACAAATTCTTCTCTCTGCAAGAAGCTGCCCCCTCGCTATGATAGCGTACGTTTTATTCCATTTGACGCGAAATTCAATTTTTCAGCAAAATGTAATCTAGGCGCCAAACATGCTAATGGCAATATTCTTCTATTTTTGAACGACGATGTAAGCCCAAATCGTAATAACTGGCTTGATGCATTTGTTGGAACTTTGGCAATACCTAACGTCGGTGCTGTGTCGCCCCGTTTGATATATTCTGACGAAAGACTCCAGTTTGCAGGAATGGTTACGGGCGTGCGTAGCCTAGTTGGCAGTGCTTTGCACGGGCTTCCAGTTGCGACCTCGCTAAACTTGGACATGGCCCAGCATATGCGCGAAGTCTCTATTTTGTCTGGCGCATGCTTAGCGATCTACAAGTCAATCTATGATAGGTTGGGGGGGTTCGACGAAACGCACTTCCCTATTGCCCATTCCGACATCGATCTTTCATTCAAGGTAAGAGCGGCCGGCCTTAGGTGTGTGTACAACCCTGCGTCCACTCTGACACACATAGGTCACGCTTCCTTTGAAACGGGAGGCTTCGTACCAAGCGGAGTGAAAGACCCAGCGGATGCGTTAATGATCGCTCGTTGGCCTGGGTACACTTCATATGATCCCTACTTTACCCCGGCGATGGCGAAGGTCCTATACACTGACTCGCCTGAGCCTTTCGAGATCTTTCCGGGGAAATTCGAATCGGGCTTTCCCAAGGAAACGCTAATGGCGATAGTGAGTGATCTCGAGCGCACCTCACACAACGGGGCTATAGCTCGCTACCTAGCCGAGAAAGCGCGAACCGGAAGTCTTGTGGTACTTGCCTCCCCAGTTGATGGGCCAATGCGAGCTGAGATGCTTTGCAACGGCTTGTCCGTCATTGTGGATCAAATGGCTTTGGTTGATTACCGCTTAACCGCTGAATTTGTTCAGGCATTTGAAACTGTGCTGTTTGGGACGCTGCGGGCTGCTCAGTTGCTTTGCCGGACCAGTTCCTTCATTCGCTCTGAACTTTGGGTACCCCAAGATGAGCTGGATGGAATCCCTTTGGGTACCTATCACGGCGCTTATCAAGCTCTAGGCTGCGCAACGGTAGTCAAAGCTCCAACGCTCGGGCTACAAAAGTTCTTGGCAGCGTTCAGCGGCCAAGTTGGCCTTCAACCTTTCGCCGAAGATCAGCTTGCTGGTGGTCGGTCACCATTCTTGGCAAGCACTGCTCCCTCGTCTCTTTGATAGTCTTGGAGCTTTGTAATCCGCGTGTCATCGCAGTGGCGGTAGTAAGCAGCCAACACGTTTATCGCGGCCGCTGGCTCAGTCCGCGTGTACCGTAGCACCAACTCCCAGTCCTCAAGCGACTTTAGCGATTCATCCCAACCGCCGGCGGCATCAACCAGGGAGCGTCGATGGACCATAACATTCGTGTCGATATAATTCCCGGTTTCCAGTAGGGCTCTGTCGAAGTTCTTCCACAAAATTCGCTCCTGATGAAAATTGTGAATGTCCGTGACCAAAGCCCCATAGGCTAAGCTAATCTCAGGCCGCGTTGCGAGCACATCTACGGCTTTCTTTAGAAAATCTGGATACCAGACGTTATCATCGTCAAGATAGGCGATGAATGAACCGCGACTGGCGCGTATGCCTGCATTCCTCGCCGCAGACGCCCCGCGGTTGCTCTGGTGCAAATACCTTATCCGCGGATCGACCAAGAACCTTGCGACGACGGAACGGGTGTCGTCCTCACTACCGTCGTCAACGACCAACAATTCCCAGTCGCGAAAGCTCTGGGCCAACACACTCTCAATTGCTTCGCCCACGTATCGCGCTCGATTGTGCGTTGGCATTACTACGGAGACGGCCGGAGATTCCAAAGTGGCTACCGCAGCGCTGGCCCCCGGGGGGCGCTCAGGCGCGGACTGAAGTAGCTGCTCCAGTCGATATATTCGACTCTGGAGCGTGTCCATCTGGGCTCGTATTGCATATTCTGAACCCCATAGCCGCCTTTTGATCCAGCGCAATGGAGGGGCAAGTCGTGATCTGCGAAGGCGACGGCTTAAATTGCGAAGATTGACCATCAACTACTCGCTAAACGTTATCGGCGACTCATTCTACATTCAAGAATCGCCTAGATAGTCGATGCTCGTCACATTGGCGATAGTAAGCACCGAGTACATCAAGGGGATACCCATCCTTGTCTCGTGTCATACGCAAAGCCAAGTCCCAATCAGACGCGGCCACATTTGGATCCTCCCGCCAATATCCATATTTTTCAAATAGCTCTCGTCGATGAACAATCACATTCGTATCGATAAAATTCGCGACCGTGAGAGCTTGGCGATTGAACGGCTCCCACATAATGCGCCTCCCATGCTCGAATAAATCGCTAACCAGCGCGGCGTAGGCAAAGTCGACTTCTGGAGAGACAGCAAAAAGGTCGGTCGCCCTTAGAAGGAAGTCGGGATACCAGAGGTTGTCATCATCCAAATATGCCAGTAGCGGCGCTCTCGTGGCCGCTACACCAACATTGCGTGCGGCGCCCGCACCCGCGTTTTCTTGCCAGACATATCGGATACGAGGATCTGCGAGATAGGGCGCTACTGCCGTTCTAGTGTCATCAACGCTACCGTCGTCCACGACGACCAGTTCCCAGTCAGTGAAACGTTGTTCAATAACGCTCCGAATAGCTTCGCCTACGAACGATGCGCGGTTATGAGTAGGCATGACCACCGATACTACTGGACTGCCTAAGGCCTCAACGGCTTTCGCCGCCCCCGGTAGCCTCGCTGCAGCTGTTCCAGTGAGCAACTTTTCAAGCCGCAACGCGCGTTCAACGAGACGTTGCTCGGCTTGATCTAGTAGCAAAAGCCTACCTTCAACCTCCAACAAGCGGCTGGAAAGCGGAGCAAGTATCTTGTCTTGCAATGATTTGAGCCGCGCCACTAGCCGTAAGTAAATTGATGCTGGTCTCATGCAGGTCCGTTCATGGTCTCTGGTTCCGGTATCAACGGCAGATCTGCTATTGGTCTGCCTTGCTCCATTTGCACCTTGCGATTGCAAAATCGTCCAATCAGCGCATCTGAATGGCTCGCCAGCAGCACGATGGATGAGCGGGCGAACAGCCCCTCGATGCGCTTTTGCGCCTTCTCCTGGAAGGCGGCGTCGCCGGCGCCGATGCCTTCGTCGATGAGCAGGATATCGTGCTGCAGGGCGGTGGAGATGGCGAAGGTCAGGCGGGCCTGCATGCCGGCCGAATAGATCTTCATCGGCAGCTCAAGGAAATCGCCGAGGTCGGTGAAGGCGGCGATGTCGGGAATCTGGGCTGCGATCTCGCGCTTGCTCATGCCGAGGATGTAGCCCCGGAGGTAAATGTTCTCGATGCCGGTCGCCTCGGGGTCCATGCCGGCCGAGGGGTCCAGCAGCGTGCCCACCCGGCCTTCGATGCACACACTGCCCGACACCGGCTTGTAGATGCCGGCCAGCACGCGCAGCAGCGTAGTCTTGCCCGAGCCGTTGTGGCCGACCAGCCCGATGCGGTCGCCGTCGCTGATCTCGAGGTTCAGCTTGTCGATGGCGCGCACAGCGACGATGTCCCGGGCGCCGGCCATGACGCGGCCGCCTGTCGCCTGCGCCAGCACGGTGTTCTTCAGCGAGCGGGCGTTGGCGCCGAAGATGGCGAATTCGACCGACAGGTCCTTGATCGAGATATGGGCCATCCGGGTTACACCCAATAGGCGATGCGGGCATAGGCCCGGCGGTAGAGATACGCGGTGCCGGCAAGGCCGATCGCGGCGAGGCCGAGCGCGAACAGCCAGCTGTGCGGGGCGATGTCGTGGCCGAGCAGCGGCGCGCGGGTGAGCTCGAGGATGTGGTAGAGCGGGTTCCACTCGATGAAGGCGGGGCGGCTCGACAGCGTCGCCGGCGACCAGAACACCGGGGTCACGAAGAAGATCACCTGCACGACGTTGGCGATCACCTGCGGGATGTCGCGGAAGCGGGTGCTGAGGATGCCTGCGGCGAGCCCCATCCAGGCGGCGTTGACGAGGAACAGCGCGAAGCCGGGGATGAACAGCAGGAACTGCCAGTCGGGCACGATGCGGAACCACACCAGCACGACCAGGTAGATCGCCATGTTGAAGCCCCAGATGATGACGTTACGCGCGAGCATGCGAAAGAAGTGCACGGAGACCGGCAGCGGCACGTTCTTGATGTAGGCCTCGTTGCCGATGAAAACGGCCGTGCCCTCGTTGATGCAGCTGGTCAAAAGTCCCCAGTTTATAAGGCCTACAGCGATATAAGGCAGCGTGCTGCTCATGTCCTGGTGGAACAGCGTCGAAAACACCAGCCCCATGGCCGCCACCATGATGCCCATGCTGAGGGTCAGCCAGAACGGGCCGAGCACCGAGCGGCGGAAGCGCTGGCGGATCTCGTGGAAGGCGAAGCGCGTCCAGATCGGGTATTTGCGGAAGCCCTCGACCAGGTCGGCGATGGCCTCGTCGGCGAGATGGTCGGCGGTGATCAGCTTCACCGGGACGGCGGCGGTTCCGGGGCGGACATCGCGGGCCAGGGTCTGCTCCGGCGCATGCACGTTCTCGGCCAAGTGGTTGTTCTCCGGTGTGCGCGGGCGGCGCCCGAGGCGGCCGCGGGGGCCGTAGGTTCTCCGCCAAGCCCTTGTTCGCGCTGGCGCCCGCGCCTTTACCACCCTCCCCGCCCCCCGTCCATGCCGGCAAAACGCCCCACCCGCCCAACGACACAAAGTCTTGTGGTCACCCGGCTTTGGCCTCACCCTGCTGGGTGATGCACGTGCCCGGGTGGTTGCGTAGGGTCCGGTCATAGCGGCTCTTTCAGTCAGGCCGACTATGAACTTGGCGGCACGACCGGGCGCGGTCGTGCCGCTTTCATATGTCGGCGTATGAGCAGAACCTGCCCCGGGCTCGCGCGTTGTCTCCGGACACGCAGCGAGGATCAGATGCCGCTTGACGAAATCGAACAGAAAGCCAGCGACTGGCTGGGCTCCGACGAGCTGGCGAGGCAGCTGTCCCAGATGGACATGGTCGAGGCCGAGAGCGCACTGCGGAGCGGGCTCGCCGCCCTCGACGGCGGGCTCGAAATCCTCGGCCTCGGGGAAAAGCCGCGCGGCGTGACGCGGGTGATCGAGCTGTCCTGGCGGCGCGGGCCGGGCGGTGCCGAGCACAAGACCTCGATCCTGCTGCCCACCACAGCGGCCTAGCGGCGCGACTCCTCACCGTTCGTCAAGTCCTTGCTCCGCCTGGCGGACAGGCGAGAAATCTAGTGGGCCAACGCCCCCGGCTCAGGTTAAGGATGGGGCCATGGACAGGGCGGCAGCCGAACGAGAAGCGATCCGACTGTGGCGCAATTTGCCGGTGCAGGACCGCCTGACGCAGCGTCAGGCGCAGGCCTTTGCCGCCATGATCGCGCCGACGCTCGAATTCGAAGCGCCCGAGAAGCGCGCCCGCATCATCGCCGACTGGCTCGAGCACGACCTCGCCAAGAGCGACATCGTGGTGGTCGACACCGGCGAGGACGACTCCGGCCACCAGCGCCTGCAGGCGCCGCCCTGGCCGACCCGCGAGGGCGCCTCGGCGCTGGCCTTCGCCATCTCGCTGCTGGTGATGATCGCCCGGCGCCCCGACATTTTGTCCAACGCCATGTTGTGGGCCGAGGACGGCGCGGTATATTTTGCCGACGCCTGGAACAGGGGCGCGCTCGCGGCCTTGTTCCTGCCCTTCGCCGGCACGCTGCAGCTCTTCCCGCGCGGGGTCTATGGATTGGCCACGCTGCTGCCGGTGCAGTTCGTGCCGCTGTTCGGCGTGTGGGCGGCGCTGCTGGTGCGGGCGGCGATCCCCGCCTTCCTGTTTTCCTCGCGTTTTCCCTGGATCGACTGGCGGGCCAAGGTGGCGGTCGCCGCGTATTTCCTGCTGATGCCGAACCTCGCCGAGGTGCACGTCAACCCCGCCAACACGCACTGGTATCTCGGCCTCTACCTGCTGGCTGTGGTGCTGGCCGACGCGCCGCGCACCCGGCGCTGGCAGATCCACGACTGGGCAGTGCTGCTGGTCGCGGGCCTTTCCGGGCCGATGATCCTGTTCGTGCTGCCGGCCCTGCTGTGGCGCAGCCTGGCGCAGCGCCACACGACGGCCGCCCGCAGGGCCTATCTCGGCGTTGCCGCCGCCCTCGCGGCGCTGCAACTGGTGCTCATCGTCGTCACGGCGCTCGGACGCGAGACCCATCCAACTTACGATACCGGCTTCTTCGCCATTCCGGTGACGCTGGTGTCGCACGTCATTCTCGGCTTCATCACGCCCAACCGCTGGATCGGTGCGCTGTCGGTGCTGGTGATCGCAGTGCCGGCGCTGGTCCTCGGCCTTGCCGTGATGATCGCGGTGCTGGTGCGTGGCGATTGGCGGGCGCGCGGTGTCACGGTGATCCCCGTGCTGGTGGTGGCGGCGGCCATCTACACGCCGATGTTCCGGCTCAGCGAAACGCAATGGGCGCCGCTGTTCGGCGTCGCGGGCGACGGCTATTTCGTGGTCACCGGCATCGCCTGGGCGGTGACGCTGGTCTATTTCTCGACCATCTACCTGCCGCGCCTGTCCAACGAAGCGCTGGCGGCGCTGGTGCTGGTCGCGGGTCTGCTGATCCTCTTCGACTTTCCGCTGCCGCCCGTCGCCGGCCCGCCCTTCGCGCCGGAGGCCGCGCGCATCGCCGCGGCGCCCGCGGGCGAGCCGCTGATCGTTCCCATTTCGCCGCCCGGCTGGGAGATGGAGCTCGACAAGTGAGGCTGCTCGTCCTGGGTAAGTCCGGCCAGGTCGGCTGGGAACTGCAGCGCGCCCTGTTGCCGCTCGGCGACGTCGTCGCCCTCGGCCACACCGAGGCGGATTTCGAGGATGCTGCGCAGTTGCGGCGCGCCGTGCAAGACGCGGCGCCCGACATCATCGTCAATGCCTCCGCCTACACCGCGGTCGACAAGGCCGAAAGCGAGCCGGACCGTGCCGACCGCATCAACCACCGGGCCGTCGGCGAACTGGCCGAGCTCGCCGCGGCGCGGGACGCCTGGCTGATCCACTACTCCACCGACTATGTCTTCGACGGGCGCAAACCCCTGCCCTATGTCGAGACCGACGCCGTCGGCCCGGCCGGCGTCTATGGCCGCAGCAAGCTCGACGGCGAGCGTGCGGTCGCGGCCTCGGGCGCCCGGGCGCTAGTGCTGCGCACGAGCTGGGTGCATGCCGGCCGCGGCCACAATTTCATCCGCACCATGCTGCGCCTCGCGCGCGAGCGCGACAGCCTGCGGGTGGTCGACGACCAGATCGGCGCGCCGACCTCGGCCGCGCTCATCGCCGACGTCACCGCCCACGCCATTGCGGCCGTTGCACGAGGCGAGCCGCCGGCGCCGGGCCTCTATCATCTGGCGGCGGCGGGTGAAACGAGCTGGCATGGCCTCGCCTGCTTCGTCGTCGACGAGGCGCTGCGCCGCGGCGCGACATTGACGACGGCGCCGGAGCGGATCGTCGCGATCCCGACCAGCCAATACCCCACGCCCGCCAGGCGGCCGGCAAATTCGCGACTCGACACCAGCAAGCTGCGCACGGCGCTCGGCATCAGCCTGCCGGATTGGCGCGTGCCGGCGGCGCGGTCGGTGCAAGAATTGCTGGCGGATCGCCTCTAGCCGAGGCCCGGCTCCGCGTCAGCCGCAGCTGTTGGCGAAGGTGACGACCGGCCAGCGGTTCTGCCGGATGGTCAGCTTGCGCAGCCAGCCGGTATTGGCACCGAGCGTGACCCGGCACCACGGGCCATCGGACGCCGTCACGCAGCGCTGCACCGCAACGCAGGTGCCGAGCTTGACTGTCCCGACCGTGTCCGCGTCGTTGCGCGGCTCGCTATGCGCATTGAGATTGACGAGCAGCTTGACCTGGCTCTGCGGCCCTTCGGCCGGCACCGACATCGCTTCGTTCTTGGCGGCGCATTTCTGCGTATAGCCCAGATAGTAGCAGTGCGACGCGTTGACCGCCGCGAGCAGCAGCCCGGCCGTGCCATCGCCACCGAGCCGCTCGAGGATGACCGGCAGGCCGTCGCCGGCGGTGCCGGTGATGCGCTTCTGGTTGCCGCCGAGCTTCACCACCGCAGCCGCCTGCTCGTCGTACAGCACGAGCTGGCTGCCCTCGATGGCCCAGCTATGGGCCGCCGCCAGCGGCGCCTTGCAGCCGTCGGCCACGACGCCGAGCTTACCGTCGGTGCCCAGATTGGACAAATCGAGCTGACAGGGCGTCGCACCCGCCGCCATGCCCTTGTCGTAGACCTGCCACTTGCCCGAGAACGCCGTTACAAAATCGGCCTGCGACTGCGCCAGCGCTGGCGATGAGACCAGCGCGGCGACAAGAACCGCGCTCCACCGACTGAGTTCTTTGAGCACGATCGCCGTCCTAGCTAGTTGTAGACCGCGAGAAGCGAGCCGTTTCCGACGATCGAGATCCCTACGCTGCTGGTAGTATTCACGACAATGGGTCCAGATCGCAGGTTGCTCCCGATCTGGGTAAGATTAGCACCGCCCGATCCGACTGAATTGACAGTCATCGATGCGATGTTGCTGGAACCGGTCTGCACGATGCTTCCAGTCGAGGCGCTCGCCAACGTCAGCGTTGCGCTGTTGTTCAGCCCGGCTTGGCTAATGTCGCCATAGCCATCGTCGACGTTCAGCGTCGCTACGTTTCCACCGCCGAGCTGCTGCAAGTCTGCATGACCTAAGCCGTTGATCGTTACCGTTGCGGTATTTGGGTTGTGCGAAGAAAGATTGAATGCATGCAGAACCAGGCCCGATAGCCCATGCCCAGTGTTGTCCTGAACAAGCGTCAACTGCCCGCATTGTTCGGGAGCCAACAGGCTCGAGCAGTCACTCTTTATGGTGATGTCTGCACTGTTGCCGGTTCCCGATTGCCTTGCGGGGAACCAAGCCGACCCGATCGACGAATAATTCGCCAGCGTCTGATCGGACAGGAAGTTGTTGCCGTCGGTGGTGCCCGGGGGCGAGTCCTGCACGAGGTACAGGGTATTGCCGTTGCCGGCGAGCGCCGGCGCCGCGAGCGCCAGCAGCATGGCTGGAGCGAGCAATGCGGGGATCAGTTTGGTCTGCAAATCAATCCCCTTTGGTGCGGGACAGTTAATTGCGCTGAACAATGCTCAGCATGTTGCCGTTGCCGTTCTGCGAAAACGAGGCGTAGTTCCCCGTGCCCATCTGCAGAATAGCCGCCTGATTGTTATTGCCGATCATCGAAGCGGTCAATGTATTGAAGCTGCCAGTTTGAGACATGGCAAACAGGTTTTGGTTGCCCGAGACCTGCAGCGAAATCATGTTATCGTGCCCGGACTGGGTGATCTTGCCCGGAACCAGCCCCGTCGCCAGGCTCAGCGACCCGCCGAAGCTGCTTCCGATCAAGCCATTCTGGTCGCCGGTGATCTTGCCCTTGACCGTGTTACTCCCGCCCTGACCGTTGAAGTCTTGCTCGATGCTCAGCGAATTGTCGTTGCCGACAAAGTCGATCGCAGCGAAATTCAGCGCATCGTTGTTGCTGACGATATAGAGCGGATTGTTGCTGGCCAGCGCAGCGCTCGACATCAGCGCGGCCGCGGCAATCACCGAAATCCCCAGAAGCGACTTCATTTTGGATACTCCCTGCTATGGGACGTATCCTGAAGTCGTCACTTGAAGGACTTGCTCGAGAATTGCCTAAAATTTGAAGCAAATTCGAGCGGCCGTTCTCCTCCTCATCCAGGTCCTAGTTCAGCACTTCGCCATTGTTGCCCTGGGACGGCGGCAGGTTCGCATCCGGCGCGCCGGTGGTCGGGGGGGCGGCCGGCGGCGTCTTGGGCCGCGCCAGCGGCGTGGTCTTCACCACGGCGGCGGCGTTCCGGGTCGCCGGCAGCGCCGGCGGCACGGCCGCGTCGGCAACGTCCTTGCCGTATTTCTCGCCGACATAATTGGCGACCAGGGTAGCGCCGGCGTCCTTGTCCTTGAACGACCAGATGTGCAGACGGCTGCCTTCCATGATCAGCGCCATCACGGCCTTGTCGATGGCGGCCTGCACCGCAATCTGCTTGGGCTCGTTGTGGGTGATGCCGGCCTCGGCCTGCAGCAGCTTGTCCATCTGCACGTAGCGGAAGACGTTGCCGTCGAGCGCCACCGAGGCGATCACCTTGTTGACGGTGATGGTCGCCAGCACTTCACTGGTCTTGGCCGAGACGGCGCGCAGCGTCACCGTGATGGTGTCCTGCGTCCATTTGGTGTTGCCGCCGATGCCGAGGAAGTTGGCGCCAGCGCCGCCGGTCAGCGTGTTGGTGTCGTAGCCGACGATGCCGCCTTCGAGCACGATGCTGGCATAGTCGAGCGGCGGCAGCACCGCCGGATCGATCGTTTCCTCGCCGCGATAGACCTTGCGCATCTCGGTGACGATCTGCCGTTCCTTCAGCAGATCGTTGAGCGCGGCGCGGTCGAACACGGTGAACCAGTAGCCGTGGCCGGCGTCCTGCAGCGCCTTGATCAGCATCGACGAGCCGCCCTGCGTCACGGCGCGCGACAGCGACTGGAAGTTGTCCTGTTCCTTGTACTGCCCCGTGAGGTCGGGGAAATCGTAGACCGCCACCTGCACGCGCTTGGCCGGCGGCGGCAGCGATTGCAGCTCGCTGTTGAGGTCTGTCTGCGGCGTCATCACCGGCGAGTAGGTGTTGGCGGCGAGCGAGGCGGCCTCGCCGGCCGGCAGGGTGGTGGCGCAGCCGCTCAGCGCAAGGGCGAGCAGCGATCCAGTGACGGCGGTGGCCAGCACGCGAACGCCGGGGAGTGAAGTCAGGGTCATCGGCGCGCTCAGGGTGAGGTGACGAGTTGCGGGACCGAGATCAGCGTGACCTGGCCCGTGGTGGTATCGGTGATGGTCAGGTCGATCGAGTGAGTGACGTCACTGCGATCGAACACCACGATGGTGCTGCCGAAGGTGATGGTGCCGTGGTTCTGCGGGTTGCTGCCGAAGATCGCGTCGGTCACCTGGCTGGCCAGCGACGACAGCAGCCGCCCCTCGAGCTGCGAGATGAACAGGTCGACATTGCTCTGCGACGTGCTGGATCCGGTGCCGCCGGTGCCGCTGCTGGTGTCGGTCTTGGGAGCATCCGAAGCCGTCGCGGTGCGCTGCGCGCTGGCGATCGCGAGCAGATGCGAGGAATTCAGCGGGTTGCCGCCGAAGGTCGGGTTGATCGGTGTGTAGACCAGGTCCGACCCCATCGCCGGAGACGCCAGCAGCGTTCCCACGAAAAGCACGATCAAAGCTCGATTCAAAACATCCCCCTGACGACGGCGCCCTGGCCACCACGGTCCGGTGCATCCATGCCCCGACCACAACACAACTCAAGAACAGCCGCCGCCTGCTCCCCGATCGACTGGCCCGCTCCTGCCGGTGGCCAGCCTCAATTGTTCTTTCCCGGACTCAATATTCCGACGGCCACGTTAGTTGGGAAGCGTGCCGCCATGCAAGCGCCGCATCAAGCATTCGTCCGCCTGCCGCGCTCGGCGACACTTTATGTTCAAGATATGTAGCAGCTACGTCACACCCTTAATTCTTCCGACTCCTGATAAATCCAGCGTTCGACCGGTTGCATTCGGCAGGGCCTGAATTGTCACTGATGACAACGATGCTCATTTTGCGAATCTACTTGACGATGATTTACTATTAATAAAGCATTCACCTTGCCGGTTAGCAGTCTGTTGATACTGTGGCGGTGTTCGACGGCTCCGGGCCTGTCCCGCCGCTGTCGTGCGAATCGACGCAAGGCCGGCAAACGGCTGCGCAGAGAACAGGAAGGGTCAGCCTGGTCCGCTCGCCGATTGCGGGACGACGGCAGGCATAGTGGAGGGACGAGCGGCAGTTTGCGCCGCACTGCCGAAGCGGTCGGCAGAATCTCAGTCAACAGTCAAGGCACCCAGCAACGCAGGTTTCGCTCTTGAGCGGGCATGCGCCCCTAAAGTCGCGGCCAAGGGCCGCTCGAGGAATACATGAGAACACGTCACGTAGTTGCAACGACCGTCGCGCTCAGCGGACTTCTAGCCGCAGGCACCGCCTTGGGCGGCGACAATAACTTTGCGGATGTGCAGCAGGACGGGGGTTCGAATAGTGCTAGCGTCGATCAGGACGTCGGCGTGCGGCACCAGACCTACCTGAAGCAGAACATCGGCCCGAACAGTGCCACGGTTACGCAGATATCGAATTCCAACTCCCCGTATTTCACGCCCCAAGGCAACCGATTTGGCCGTGCTGGTGACTATGCGCTCCAGCAAGGGTCTTCGAACACGCTGGTGCTGACGCAAAGCTTCGTCGGAAACAATGGCAACGAGGTTGGCACGTCGGGCCAGGGATTCGAGCAGACCGGCAACAACAATGACGCGACCATACTTCAATATGGGTCGCGCAACCTCGCGCTCGAGGTACTCCAGTCGGATGGAAACAAGCTCTCAGTGACACAGGGGCGAGCTGGCAGCGGCTATCTGAGTAACTATGCCTATAACCGTATAAACAGCATCAAGCAAACGAACACCGGCGGCGCCCAGAACCAAGCGACGATCATTCAGCAGGGCGTTGCTGATGCTGGCGTGATGAACAAAATCGGTTCCCTCGTTCAGTCGGGGTCCGGCAACGACGTGCAGTTGACTCAGACCGGCAAGCGCAATGCCCTGGGAACGGTCTCGCAGCAGACCACGGGTAACCATATCAGCCTGTCGATCACCGGCAACTACAATGGCAGCGACGGTGTGGACGCGCTGAACGAGCAGGTCATCGGCTCGTTTGCGACGCTGTCGCGCGGCTTCACCGCCGCATCTGCCGTCACGCAAGGCTCCGTTATCCAGAACGGCAGCAACAACCAACTGGATTACGTCATAACCGGCAACAACAATCTGTTCGGGTTCTCGCAGACCTCCTCGAACAATATTGTCGGCGGCAGCATCGGCAGCTCCCGCAACCAGTTGACTATCTCACAGACCGCTACTGGCGGAACCGGGCACAGCGAAGCAACCGTCAATATCTCTGGCGGCGACTACAATGATATCGCTGTGGGGCAGTCAATCGGAGGTGGCACAAAGCTCGCAGTCGCCACGATTGACGTCGATGGCTCGAACAACAGCCTCAACGTCGTCCAAGGACAGATCGGCAATGGCCGAAATTCTCTGATCGACGTGTCTATCGATGGTGACTTCAACAACTCGGTCAAGTTGTTCACCACCGGCAACGCCGCCTACCAGGCGCTTGGAAACTCTTCGCACCGGCTCGCCGGATCGGGGCAAATCCAGCAGGGTGGATCCGGCAACCAACTCACCTACGACCTGACCGGAAGCTACAATCAGTTCGCGTTCTATCAAACGAGCACGAACAATACGATTGTTGGATCGACTGTCGGCAACAATAGCCAGACGGTCGTCAACCAGACCGGTCCAAACAATACTGCCAATTTCTCGCAATTTGGTGGCGGAAACGTCATGGGTGTTATGCAGTAATCGAGGAACTCCACTTCAGGCAATCAACAGTTTACTAGGGAGAAATAGAAATGAACCTCAGAATTGCTCTTCTCGGCGCCACCGCGCTGACCGTGCTCACCGCGTCAGGCGCTCTCGCCGGCAGCAATAACGAAAGCTACATCACCCAGAGCGGTGGTTCGAATTCCGCGTCGGTGACGCAGAGTGCGGGCAACAACAACGACGCCGGCCGCACCGGCGACTATATGAGCCAGAACGGCAGCAACAACGTCCTGAAGATCGTGCAGGACGGCGATAGCGGCTCGATTGGTGTTATTAACCGGACCGATCCGTACAACACCCCTGGTCATTCCCCGCAATACACAATTACTTTTCAAGGCGTGGACCAGAACAGTTCCGGTTCGGGAAGCAATAGCGCCGATCTGACCCAGCACGGCATGAGCAACACCATTGGCGATCTGCAGCAGACGGCTCTGTCGACTGCCGGCGGTAACCAGGCAACTACCGTGCAGTCTGGGTCGGGCAACTACATCACTCATCTGTGGCAGGAGCAGGTTGCCGGCGCCGCCGCGACCAACGTGGCCAACATCACCGAGTCGGGTACCGGCAACGTGATCGATCGCGTTGATCAGAAGGCGCAGGGCACTGGATCGGCTAACCAGATCATCGCCAACATCTCCGGCACCAACAACGGTAAGGACGACCTCACCGGTGTCGGTGGATTCTACGCATCCCGTGGCTTCGCGGCAGGTGCTACGCCGAGCGCCCTCATCCAGAACAACTATGGCGGCACGCTCTACGGTGCCGCATACGCCGGCAACATCTCCGACAACTACATCAACCTTCAGGTGTCCGGTGCCGACAACAAATTCGGCCTGACCCAGAAGGGATACTCGAATTCGGCCGGCACTCTCACGATCACCGGCAGCAACAATATGTTCGGTAGCTATCAGGAAGGATATTCGAACGTCATTTCTGCTGGCGCTATCGCTGGCAGCGGTAACGACATCGGCATCTGGCAGAGCGGCGGCGCCAACACGGCTCACGTCTCTGTCCTGGCCTTCGGCAATGACTACAACCAGCTGAGCATCGGCCAGAGCGGCTATAACAACGACGCTTCTGTCGACATTACCGGCTCTAACAATGGTGCAGGCAGCTTTGGCAGCAATGTCGCCGGAGCCTTGGTTCTGACTAATACGCATCTGTCAAACGGATCGCTGTGGCAGGATAACTCCTCCTCGAGTTCGTCGCTTGGCAACCACGCCTCGTACACCGTTTTTGGCGACAGCAACGACTTTGCGCTCGCCCAGATCGGTGATCAGAATCATATCACCGGCACCGTCGGTTCGTCGGGTTCTCCGTCCGGCAACAACGCCGCAGCCGTACTGCAGGTTGGCAATGGAAATACTGCCAATTTCAACCAGGCCGGCGCTGGCGGAAACGCTGTCGCAATTAGCCAGTAATCCAAGTCGAGAGGCCGCCGCGGCGGCCTCTCGATATCTATCGTTAGCGCAGCCGCTTTTCTTGACGTCCTTCTAAAGGCCTCCCGATGACAGCACGCATTTTCTTCGCCGCGGCCGTCGCGCTAGTGCCAACGGCCGCTCTGGCCGACAATAATCTGGGCAATATTGTCCAGGACGGAGGGACCAACAAAGCCACGATCGAACAGACCGGAGTTGGAAACAGCGCCGGCAACGCCAGTAATGACATCGAGCAACGTGGCGATGACAATTTTCTTCGCCTGATACAGTCTGGCGACGACAACAAGGTCGGCATTTCGGGCCAAGGGCTGTTGCAGCGGGGCATCCGGTCCGACGATCGGGCCGACTCCAACCACACCGAAATCATCCAGAACTCCAACGGCAACAGCATCGGCGAGTTGGTGCAGACCACCGAGGGCGCGCATGCGACCACCGGCAACACGGCGACGGTGACGCAGGACCTGCATGGGCTCAACACCATCGTGTCGCTCGAGCAGGTGCAGGGCGCGCATGCCGGCTCAAACATCGCCACGGTGACGCAGACCGGGACCGGCAACTGGCTCGAACTGCTGTCGCAGGTCGCGACGCTCAACGAAGGCAACAACACCATCGTGTTCGAGGCCAAGGGCGACCACAACGGCGTCCGGACCGACGGCACGGGCCGCGGCGATCTCGGAACGCTGGCGCGCGACAGCGGCGCGGCATCGGCGACCCTGATGCAGGGGCTCGATTCGTCCGGTGGCGCCGGCAATTTCATCCAGCTCTCGCTGGTCGGCAATTACAACCAGTACGGCATGACGCAGCTCGGCAGCGACAACAGCGCCGGCGTCACCATCTCGGGACTGAGCAATTCGTTCGGCAGCTACCAGCTCGGCCGGCATAACCAGATCACCACCGGCGGCATCGCCGCGGACGCGAACGACATCGGTCTGCGCCAGGTAGGCGAAAGCAACATCGCCTCGGTTGTGCTCAACAATCACAGCACGCACAACGAAATCGCGGTCGGCCAGGACGGCGACAGCAACCATACTCGCATCGAGCTGCTGGGCACCGGCAACATGTTCGGCGTCAGCCAGACCGGCTGGAACCATCAGGCGACGATCAACGCCACCGGCGCCAACAATCTGATCTACGCGATCCAGGCGAACGACGTCGTCACCGCCAATCTGGGCAATGTGCTGACCGTCTCCATTCTGGGCGACGGCAATAATGGGCTCAGCGGCGGGGCGCTCCGCAGCTTCACCGGCGACGCGCTGCAGTTCGCGTCCCTCGCGCCCAGCCTCGCCTCCAGCCTCGTTCTCGCGCCGGACCTGTTCGGGGTCATCGGGTCGCGGCCATCGAACTTCATGCTGATCCCCGGCGCGTTGATCCAGGTGGGAGCCAGCAACAGCATCGATATCGACGTCGGCGGCATCACCACCTCGAACAACAATCTCTTCGCGGTGCTGCAAAGGGGCGATCGCAACAGCACCAGCTTCACCATCAATGGCAATTTCAACCAGGCGATTGCTCTGCAGGTAGGCGACGATAACGTCGCGGCGGCCTATATCGAGGGCAACTCCAATCTCGTGGCGATCAGCCAGTAGCGCCGGCGGCCAGGCGGGCTGCTAGCCCGCCGGCAGTTCGCGCTGATTTCGCGCCTCTGCCGCAACCATCCCGGCAGAGCGACATTTTCCACCGCATATGGAGCATCGGCAGGCGGAGGTGATCCGCGCGTGCCGGCCCGGCTGCCGCGTCGCCCGCGGTCCGGGCCCGTGTCCCCGTTGCTCCGCAGAGCGGGCCGAGCCTCCGCTCTCTCCCGTCATCGCCCTCGCCGCCCGCCGGCGCGACGGGCCAGTCGAAAGGATTGTCCATGCTGTCCGCCAAACCCCTGCTCGTCGGCCTTGCCGCCGCCACCGCCCTGTCGTTGTCACCGCTGAGCTTCGGCCCGCTGCCGATCCCCGTCGGCGTCGGCGTGGCGCAGGCAGCGGCGACGGTGAAGATCGACATCTTCTTTTCGCCGCTCGCCAAGTATGGCGTGTGGGTCAAGCATCCGAAATACCGCTACGTCTTCTGCCCCAGGGTCGACGCCGGATGGCGCCCGTACAGCCACGGCCACTGGATCTACATGAAGAATTACGGCTGGTATTTCGCATCGGACGAGCCGTTCGCCTGGGCCGTCTACCACTACGGCCGCTGGTTCCACCAGGCGCGGCTCGGCTGGTGCTGGGTGCCGGGCAATGCCTGGGCAGGCGCCTGGGTCGCCTGGCGCAAGAGCGACAGCTATCTCGGCTGGGCGCCGCTGCCGCCGACGCGCGACGGCTTCTCGGTCAATGTCGACATCTCGACCGGCGAGCCGCCCAAGGACGACTGGGTGTTCGTGCCGACCAAGCAGTTCCTGCAGCCGAAGCTGTCGAGCGTGGTGGTGTTCGGTGACCGGGAGCCCGACGTGTTTCAGCAGACCAATTTCGTCGGCCCGGTGGTGGTGCAGAACAACATCGTGGTCAACAATGTCATCAATATCAACTTCATCCAGCAGCAGACCAATCAGAAGGTGACGGTGGTCGAGCCCAAGCCGGTGGATGATCCGTCGCAGGCGGCGGCCGACGCCAGCGGCAACGCCGTGGCGGTGTTCGCACCGCAGATCGCCGAACCGGACCAGAACGCGGCGCCGCAGCAGGCCGTCGACGAAGACCAGGCGGCGCAGGAGCTCGGCCAGCCCTCCTCGGCCGCGTCCAGCGAGGAGCCGTCGTCCGCGGCGTCGAGCGCCCCGGCCTCGTCCGGCGAGGCGTCGTCCTCGGCGGCCTCGAGCGCGCCGGAATCCAGCGCTGCCTCGTCCTCGATGCCGGCCAGCGAGGCGAGTTCCAGCGCGCCCGCATCATCGTCGGCCAGCGAGATGAGCTCCAGCGCCCCGGCCAGCAGTTCGGCGGCGTCCAGCGCAGCCAGCTCCGCCGCGTCGAGCAGCGAACCGAGCTCGGCCGCCTCCAGCGCACCGGCGTCCAGCGCGTCCTCGTCGCTGCCTCCCAGCGAGGCCTCGAGCGCGCCGGCTTCCTCGGCAGAGCCCTCGAAGCCGCCGGCCTCGAGCAAGCCGGCAGCGTCCTCGCCGGTGAGCGCGGAACCGTCGTCCGTGGCGGCGCCGCCGCCCACCTCCGAGCAGCCCCCGGCCAGCTCGAAGCCGAAAGCCGCGCCGTCCAGCGAAGAGGCCGCCCCGTCCTCGGCTCCGGAAAAGCCGGCGAGCTCGCTCGAATGCCCGAAGGGCTTCGAGATCGTCGACGGCAAGTGCGTGCCGATCGACTCGTCGGCCAAGAAGGGGGGCGAAGAAAGCGCCCCGGCGGAGACCGAGCCGTCGTCGGCGGCGCAATAACAATCGGTTGATCGATCCGAAAATGGGCGGTTCCGGCCGCCCATTTTGCGTTGAAAGCGCCCGGTCCGGCAGGTCCGTGCCGAAACACCACATGCGCGGCCGTCATTTCTCTGTCACAAATCGACCACGGGCGCCGGCTACGCCCGCTTTTGTCGACCCGCGGAGCCTGAATGGGCGCCTACATCGTCCGCCGCCTGCTGCTGATGATCCCCACCCTGTTCGGGATCATGGCCATTTCGTTCGCCATCACGCAGTTCGCGCCCGGCGGCCCGGTGGAAGAGCTCATCGCCCGGATGACGGGCAACAGCGTCGCCGCCACCGCCCGCATCACCGACAATCGCAACGAAACCGGACTGCCCGGCGGCAGCCCCAAGAGCGTCGTTACCTCTACTGCCGGAGGGCCCGGGGGCGAGCAGGTCTCCACGTCCGGCTATCGCGGCTCGCGCGGGCTCAGCGAAAAGTACATCGCCCAGATCCGCGCCAAATTCGGCTTCGACCGGCCGCCGCTCGAACGTTTCGGCAAGATGCTGTGGGACTATCTGCGCTTCGATTTCGGCCGCAGCTTCTTCCGCGACATCTCGGTCATCGACCTGATCAAGGAAAAGCTGCCGGTGTCGATCACGCTGGGGCTGTGGATGACGCTGTTGAGCTACGGCATCTCCATCCCGCTCGGCATCGCCAAGGCGGTGCGCGACGGTTCGCGCTTCGATTTGTGGACGAGCTCGATCGTCCTCGTCGGCTACGCCCTGCCCGGCTTTCTGATCGGCATCCTGCTGATCGTGCTGTTCGCCGGCGGCTCGTTCTGGAACATCTTTCCGATCAAAGGGCTGGTGTCGTCCAATTTCGACAGCCTGAGCTGGCCGCAGAAGATCCTCGACTATCTCTGGCACATCACGCTGCCGATCATCGCGATGGGCCTCGGGGCGTTCGCCACCGCCACCTTCCTCACCAAGAACTCGTTCCTCGACGAAATCCGCAAGCAATATGTGGTGACCGCCCGCGCCAAGGGGCTGAGCGAAGGCCGCATCCTCTACGGCCACGTGTTCCGCAACGCCATGCTGATCGTCATCGCTACCTTTCCGGCGGCGTTCGTCTCCGCCTTCTTCACCGGCTCGCTGCTGATCGAAACCACCTTCTCGCTGGATGGGCTGGGCCTGCTCGGGCTCAATTCGGTGATCAACCGCGACTACCCGGTGGTGTTTGCCACGCTCTACATCTTCTCGCTCGCCGGCCTGTTCATCGCGCTCATTTCCGACCTCACCTATGCCTGGGTCGATCCGCGCATCGATTTCGAGAGCCGCGCCGTATGATGGCGGCGGCGCTGAGCTTCACCCGGCCGGTCTGGGCCCCGGCCGATGCCGCGATGTCGGCCCCCGCTCCGGCCAAGCCGGCGCTGTCGCCGATCACACGGCGGCGGTTGCGCATCTTTCTCAGCAACAAGCGCGGAAGCTGGTCGCTGTGGCTGTTCCTGCTGCTCCTGGTGGTGTCGCTGTTCTCCGAGTTCATCGCCAACGACCGGCCGATCCTTGCCTCCTACAAGGGCGAGCTGCTGTTCCCCTTCGCCGTCGACTATCCCGAGAGCAAGTTCGGCGGCTTCCTCGCCACCACCAATTTCCGCGACCCGGTGAACCGCGAGGAGATCGAAGCCAATGGCTGGATGCTGTGGCCGCCGATCCACTATTCCTACGATACCGTCGACAACAGCCTGCCGGTGCCCACGCCGGCGCCGCCGAGCTGGACGATGAGCACGGCCGAACGCTGCTCGGGCTACGCCCAGGGTGTCGACGATCCCGACTGCAGCAGCGGCAACATGCATTGGCTGGGCACCGACGATGTCGGGCGCGACGTGGTGGCGCGCCTGCTCTACGGCTTCCGCATCTCGGTGCTGTTCGGCTTCGCGCTGGCGGGGCTCTCGTCCATCGTGGGCATCGCGGTCGGCGCCATTTCCGGCTATTTCGGCGGCTGGACCGACCTGCTGATCCAGCGCTTCATCGACATCTGGACCTCGGTTCCGTCGCTCTATGTGCTGCTGATCATCTCCAGCGTGATTGCGCCCAGCTTCTGGTCGCTGCTGATCATCCTGCTGCTGTTCTCCTGGGTGACGCTGGTGGGGCTGGTGCGCGCCGAATTCCTGCGCGTGCGCAATTTCGAATATGTCGAAGCGGCTCGGGCGCTGGGCGTCTCCAACTTCACCATCATGCGACGGCATCTGTTTCCCAACGCCATGGTGTCGACGCTCACCTTCCTGCCGTTCATCCTGTCGGGGTCGGTGACGACGCTGACGGCGCTCGATTTCCTCGGCTTCGGCCTGCCGCCGGGCTCGCCCTCACTGGGCGAGATGCTCAACCAGGCCAAGGACAATCTCGGCGCGCCGTGGCTGTCGCTTTCGGGCCTCATCACCATCTCGCTGATGCTGGCGCTGCTGATCTTCATCGGCGAAGCGGTGCGCGACGCGTTCGATCCGCGCAAGAGCCTCGCATGAGCGCGCTGCTCGAGATCGACGATCTCACCATCGACTTCCGGCTCGACGGGCGGCTGGTCCATGCCGTGCGCGGCATCTCGTTCACGATAGAGCCGGGGCAGACGCTGGCGCTGGTCGGCGAGTCCGGCTCGGGCAAATCGGTCACCGCCGCGTCGATCCTGCGGCTGCTGCCACCGTCGGCCGAGGTCGCGGGGCGCATCGCCTTCAAGGGCCAGGATTTGGCGCGCGCCTCCGACCGGCAGATGCGCGGCATCCGGGGCGACAAGATTTCGATGATCTTTCAGGAGCCGATGAGCTCGCTCAATCCGCTGCATACGATCGAGCGGCAGGTGAGCGAGGTCCTCAGCGTGCATCGCGGGCTGGGCCGCGCCGCGGCACGCGCCCGCACGCTGCAATTGCTGCGGGACGTCGGCCTTGCCGACGCCGAGCAGCGGCTCGACGCCTATCCGCACCAGCTTTCCGGCGGGCAGCGGCAGCGGGTGATGATCGCCATGGCGCTCGCCAACGAGCCGGACCTGCTGATCGCCGACGAGCCGACCACGGCGCTCGACGTCACGGTGCAGGCGCAGATTCTCGATCTGCTCAAATCGCTGCAGGCGCGGCTCGGCATGGCCATGCTGTTCATCACCCACGACCTCGGCATCGTGCGCGAGATGGCCAGCGACATCTGCGTGATGACCGAGGGGCAGATCGTCGAGCGTGGGCCGACCGCGCGGATCTTTGCGGCGCCGCAGCACGCCTATACGCGCAAGCTGCTCGAGGCCGAGCCCAGGGGATCGCCGCCGGCGCGCAATCCCGACGCGCCGATCGTGCTCGCGGCCGACGGGTTGCGCGTGTGGTTCCCCATCAAGCGCGGCCTGTTCCGCCGCACCGTCGGGCACATCAAGGCGGTGGATGGCGTCGACATCGCGCTGCGCGAAGGGCAGACGCTCGGCATCGTGGGCGAGTCCGGCTCGGGCAAGACCACGCTCGGGCGCGCCCTGCTCCGCCTCGTGTCGTCGGAGGGGCGGATCGTGTTCCTCGGCACCGACCTGCAGTCGCGCTCCTGGGCGCAGATGCGGGCGTTGCGGCGCGACCTGCAGATCGTCTTCCAGGACCCGTACGGGTCGCTGTCGCCACGGCTGACCATCGCCGCCATCGTCGCCGAAGGCCTCGCCGTGCACATGCCGGACCTCAGCGATCGCGAGCGGCAGGTTCGGGTCGAGCGCGCGCTCGCGGAGGTCGGTCTCGACCCGGCCCTCGCCGACCGCTACCCGCACGAGTTTTCGGGCGGCCAGCGCCAGCGCATCGCCATCGCCCGCGCGCTGGTGCTCGAGCCGAAACTGCTGGTGCTCGACGAGCCCACCTCGGCGCTCGACATGAGCGTGCAGGCGCAGGTGATCGACCTGCTGCGCGAGCTGCAGCGGCGGCACACGCTCACCTATCTGTTCATTTCGCACGATCTGCGCGTCATCCGGGCGCTGGCGAACGAGGTGCTGGTGATGAAGGAGGGCAGGATCGTCGAGCGCGGACCGGCCGACGCCATCTTCGAGGCGCCGCAGACCGACTACACGCGCACGCTGCTGGCCGCGGCGTTGCATACGCAGCGGCCGGGCGTGCTAGACTTTACCGAGACTCTGGAGGCCCCGCCATGAAAGCTGTGCTGCTCGCCGCCGCCCTGTCGCTGGCCGCGTTCCCCGCTATCGCCGACCCGGCGCAGAACGGGCCGTGGCTCACCGCGCTGTCGCTCAGCGGCGACGCCAAACCGCTGGCCGAGCACTGGGACTACGTGAACCCCAACGCGCCAAAGGGTGGATTGGTGCGGCTGAGCGCGCTGGGCGGCTTCGACACCTTCAACCCGATCCTGCCGGAAGGGGAGTCCGCCTACGGCCTCGGCCTCGTCTACGAAACGCTGATGACGGGGTCGATGAGCGACTCCAATTCGTCCTATCCGCTGATCGCCGACGCCTTCGCCTTCCCGCCCGACATCTCGTCGGCGACCTTCCGTATCAACCCCAAGGCGAAGTGGCAGGACGGCACGCCGGTGACCCCCGCCGACGTCAAATGGTCGTTCGAGCAGGAGGTCAAGCTCAACCCGAATTTGCAGCAATACTGGCAGGACGTGAGCAAGGTCGACGTCACCGCGCCGGACCAAGTCACCTTCTTCTTTTCGACCAAGAACAACCGCGAGCTGCCGATCATCCTTGGCCAGGTCATGGTGCTGCCGCAGCATTGGTGGGAAGGCAAGGACGCCAACGGCAAGCAGCGCGACATCGGCGCCTCGACGCTGGAGCCGCCGATGGGCTCGGGGCCCTACAAGATGGCCTCGTTCAGCGCCGGCTCGTCGATCACCTATCAGCGCGATCCGGGCTATTGGGGCGCCAGCGAGCCGACGCAGGTCGGAATGAACAATTTCGACACCATCCGCTACGAGTATTTCCGCGACCCCGACGTCGCCTTCGAGGGCTTCAAGGGCGACCAGTTCGACTGGTGGAGCGAGAACCGCGCCAAGCGCTGGGCCACCGCCTACGATTTTCCCGCCGTGCAGCAGGGCAAGGTGGTCAAGGAGCTCTATCCGCAGACCTATGCCGATGCCGGTGTGATGGTGGGCTTCATCCCCAATCTCAGGCTCGACAAGTTCAAGGATGTGCGGGTGCGCAAGGCGCTCAACTACGCCTTCGACTTCGAGAGCCTCAACAAAACGCTGTTCTACGGGCAGTACCAGCGCATCGATTCGTATTTCTACGGCACGCCCCTGGCCTCCTCCGGACTGCCGCAGGGGGCCGAGCTCGCCGATCTCGAAGCGGTCAAGGACAAGGTACCGCCCGAGGTATTCACCGCGCCCTACACCAACCCTGTCGCCGGCGATCCGCAGAAGCTGCGCGCCAATCTGCGGCAGGCGCTCGACCTGCTCACCCAGGCCGGCTACCACCTCGACGGCAATCGGCTGGTCGATGCCAAGGGCACCCAGCTCAGCTTCGAGATCCTGCTCAACGGCCCGACCATCGAGCCGGTGGCCACTGCCTGGCAGACCAACCTCACCTCGATCGGCATCGCCACGACCATCCGCTTGGTGGATTCCGCCGAATACATCAACCGCATGCGCAGCCGCGACTTCGAGGTCACCTACAATGGCTGGACGCAGAGCCTCAGCCCCGGCAACGAGCAGAATTTCTTCTTCGGCTCGAAGGCGGCGACCGATCCGGGATCGTCCAACTATGCCGGCATCGCCGATCCCGGCATCGACGCGCTGATCAACGACGTGGTGTTCGCCAAGGACCGCGACGCGCTGCTGGCCGCGACGCATGCGCTCGACCGGGTGCTGCTCGCCAACGCCTACATCGTGCCCTCCTACACCAACCGCGACGACCGCATCGCCCATTGGGACCGCTTCGGCCACCCGGACAATCTGCCGAAATACTCGATCGGCTTCCCCGATATCTGGTGGTACGACGAGGCCCGGGCGGAAAAGACGGGCAAGGCGCGATAGCCTCAGTTGTGAAGGCGGGGCGCCGCCCGTAAAAGGCGGGACATGCTCCTCCTGCGCCTTGCGCTCCTGCTGCTCGCTGCCGTCACCGCCTTTGCGGTGACGGCGCTGATCCGCGCCAATGCGCGCCGTCTCGGCACCATCCAGGCGCCGAACGAGCGGTCGTCGCACACGGTGCCGACCCCCAGCGGCGGCGGCGTCGGCATCGTGGCCGGCGGCACACTCGCCACCCTGGTGCTGGTGCTGCCGGATCGCTGGCCGCTGGGGCTTGGCGTCGCCTGCGCCCTCGCCGTTGCCGCCATCGGCTTTCTCGACGACCGCACGCCGCTGCCGGCGCGTCTCCGCCTCACCGCGCAACTGCTGCTCGTCGCGCTCACCCTGGTGCTGGCGGTGCCGCTCGATGGCCTCGCCCGCGCGACGGGACTGCCGCTCCCGGCGCTGCTCGTCGGCGCGATGGCGCTGGTGGTCGCCGTGTACTGGATCAATCTCTTCAACTTCATGGACGGCATCGACGGCATCGCTGGGTCCGAGGCGATCTTCATGAGTTGCGCCGCGGCGCTGCTGATGCTGCTCGCCGATCCGGACGCGGCGGTCGCTGCTCCGTTCTGGATGCTGCTGGCCGTCGCCGCCGCCACCGCCGGCTTCCTCGTCCTCAACTGGCCGCCGGCGAAGATCTTCATGGGCGACGCCGGCAGCACCTGGCTCGGCTTCATGCTGGTGCTTTGCGGGCTCGTCAGCATCGCCGAAGGCACGCTGTCGCTGGCGCAATGGTCGATCCTTGCCGCCGCCTTCGTCACCGATGCGACGGTCACGCTGTTCCGCCGGCTGCTGCGGCGCGAGCGGGTGTTCGAGGCGCATCGGCGTCACGCCTATCAGGCGCTGTCGCGGCGCTGGCAATCGCATCGCCGCGTCACCCTGGCCTTCATCGGCGTCAATGTCGTCTGGCTGCTGCCCCTCGCCTGGCTCAGCGCGCAGCCCGGCTGGATGTGGCCGGCTGTCGCTCTGGCCTACCTGCCGCTCGGCGCCATCGCTCTTGCCGCCGGCGCCGGGGCGCCCGAACGGCAGGCCTAGCTGGCGCTCTGCTCGATCACGTCGAACAGGATGCGGCGGACCTCGGCTTCATCCGCGGCGTCCATCGCGGCCTGCAACTGGGCCAGCGCGGCGTCGAGATCGAAATTGCTGCGCCGCGCCATCTTGGCGCGCAGGATTTTCGGCTGTTTGGTACGCGTCGCCTGCGTCTCGTCGTAGAACAGCTCTTCATAAAGCTTCTCGCCCGGCCGGATGCCGGTGACGCTGATCTCGACGTCGCCGGCCGGCTCCTGCGGCGTGCGCAGCGACAGCCCCGCCAGCCGGATCATATTCTCGGCGAGGTCGCGGATCTTCACCGGCTGGCCCATCTCCAGCAGGAAGATGTCGCCGCCCTCCGACAGCGCGCCGGCCTGCACGATCAGTTCGGCCGCCTCGTGGATGGACATGAAATAGCGCGTCATGCGCTCGTCGGTCAGCGTCACCGGCCCGCCATTGGCGATCTGCTCGCGGAACAGCGGAACCACCGAACCGTTGGAGCCGAGCACGTTGCCGAAGCGCACCGCGGAAAAGCGCTGCCCGTCGCGCTCGGCCGCGGCGCGGTCGCCGAACTGCCGGGTGACGAGCTCGGCCCAGCGCTTGGTGGCGCCCATCACGTTGGTCGGCCGCACCGCCTTGTCGCTCGAGATCAGCACGAAATCGCGCACGCCGGCCTCGAAGGCGCAGCGCACCAAAGTGCGCGTGCCGAACACATTGTTGCGCACCCCCTCGAGCACGTTGGCCTCGAGCAGCGGCACATGCTTGTGCGCGGCGGCATGAAACACCACCTCGACGCCCTGCTCGCGCAGGGTGCGCCGCACCAGCGCCTCGTCGGTCACCGAGCCCAGGACCGGCACCACCCTGAGCGCCGGGTCGCGGCTCAACGCCCGCTCGATCTGGTACAGCGCGAACTCGTTGGCTTCGAGGATCACCAGCGCCTTGGGCTCGAGCCGGGCGATGATGCGGCAGAGCTCGGAGCCGATCGAGCCGCCGCCGCCCGAGACCAGGATGGTGCGGCCGGCGATCATCTGCTGCAACAGCTCGGGATCGGCCGGCACCGAAGAGCGGCCGAGCAGGTCGTCGATGTCGATCTCGCGAAGCTGGTTGACCTGGTATTTGCCCGAGGCGATCTCGCGCAGCGAGGGCAGCGTGCGCACCTTCACCGGGAAGCGGCTCAGCTCGGTGTAGATGGCCTGCCGCCGCGCCGGCTCGAGCGAGGCCATCGAAAGCACGATCTCCTTGACGCCGAAATCGGTGATCAGCGTCGGCAGGCTGGCCGGCGCGTGCACGCGGATGCCCGAGACGTCGCGGCCCTGCAGATTGCGGTCGTCGTCGAGGAAGGCGACGACATAGGCGTCGCCCTGCCCGCTGAGCGTCGCCGCCAATTGCCGGCCGGCATCGCCGGCGCCATAGACCACGATCGGGCGGCCGGCCGGGCCGCCGCGCGCCGGATAGAGGATGTATTTGGCGGCAAAGCGCGAGCCGGAAACGACGATGGTGCCGAGCAGGAAATAGAAGATCGGCACGGTGCGCGGCAGTACTGCCATGCGCGTCACCTCGGCGATGAACAGCACGAACACCCAGGCGATGGTGGCGAGCAGCATGGCGCCGACCATGGTCCAGATCGCCCGCTCGGGCAGGTAGCGGATCACGGCGCGATACAGGCCAAGCCGCAGGAAGATCGGCAGCGCCACCGCCGGCGCCAGCAGGATCAGCACCCATTGCGCTGGCGTCGGCTGGAAGGTGCCGCCGAGGCGCAACTGGTAGCTGAGCCACAGCACGGCAATCAGCGCCACCGCGTCGAAGGCCACGAGGATCAGGCTTTTCCAGCGCCGCGGCACGCGGTTGAGGCGATCTCGAAACTGCTCAAGCATTGAAGGTGCCGACCGCCCCAGGACATCACTTGTATAGCGCGCGGGTTGCGCCAGCGCGGCGCACCCTATTCCATACCGGATTGACAAGGGAATATAGCAGTTTGCGGCCATGCGAAGTTCGGCCGCCGGAGGAACGGCCTTGGCCAGCAATCCAAACCTGATTGCGGTAAGCGGCGCCAGCGGCTTCGTCGGCAGCGCCCTGGTGGACGAGCTTGCCGGCAGCGCCAGCCATGTGTGCCGGGCGCTGTTTAGGCTGCAACCGGCCTCGATCAGCCCGCTGGTCGACGCGCGGGTGGTGGGCGACCTCGCCATCGCCACCGACCTCAAGGAGGCCCTGCGCGGCGTCGACGTGCTGGTGCATGCGGCGGCGCGGGCGCACGTGCTCAACGACGCCGAGACCAACCCGCTCGAGGCCTATCGGCACATCAATGTCGCGGGCACCGAGCGCATCGCGCGTGCGGCCATCGCCGCCGGCGTCCGGCGCTTCGTCTACATCTCGTCGATCGGGGTCAACGGCAAGCGCAATTTCGAGCAGCGCTTCACCGAAGCGGACGAGCCGGCGCCGGTCGACGATTACGGCCGCACCAAATGGGAGGCCGAGCAGAAGCTGCAGGGCTTTGCCCGCAGCAGCGACCTGGAGCTGGTGATCCTCAGGCCGCCGCTGGTCTATGGCCCTTACGTCAAGGGCAATGTCGCGCGGCTGATGCGAATCATCGCCCGTGGCATTCCGCTGCCGCTCGCCTCGGTCGACAACCAGCGCAGCATGATCGGACTGGGCAATCTGGTGTCGGCCATCGTCACCGCGGCGGAACATCCGCGCGCCAGGGGCCGCACCTTCCTCGTCTCCGACCAGCACGATCTGTCGACGCCCGAGCTGATCCGGCTGATCGCGCGGGCGCTGGGCCGGGTGCCCAATCTCTGGCCGTTCCCGCCATCGCTGCTGTTTGCCGCCGGCAGGATCACCGGGCGCAGCGCCGAGGTCGAGCGGCTGGCGGGATCGCTGCGCATCGACAGCAGCGCCTTCACCGAGGCCACCGGCTGGCGACCGAGCGTGCCGATCGAGAGCGAGATCGCGCGCATGGTCGAGGCCAGCGGCCTCAAGCGCTAGCCGCCGTTCTCCTCGTCGATTTCCTTCGATGCTTCGACCCAGATGTCGAAATCGCGTCCCTGCGGGCTGCCCTCGGCCAGCCAGCGGTCATAGGCGAGCTGGCGCAGGTGGATTTCCTTGGCGCGCAGCCAATAGTCGAAACTACGGCCTTCGGGCCGGCCGTCCTGTTCCCACAGGAAATACGCCGTGGCCCGCACCGCCTGGGCCAGTTCTGGGTTTCGCTTCACTTTGCTTTCCGGGAGTCCTGCTGGACGCCTCCGGGAAACTTGCGCCCCGAGCGTTGGTTCCGCGACCTTACGGCGCGGGGTTGGGCGGCCGGAACGGCGCGGGCAGCGGGAACGCCTCCACCTCGCGCAGCAATTCGAGCATCCCCGCCACCTCGGCGTCGGCGAAAATCCGGCCGCGCTCGGCGGTGGCGTTGGCGGCGTTGCCCACCGCTCCCGCCGGGTTGAGGTCGGAGGCAATCCAGGCATAAGCGTGCGTGCCGGTCGGCCGCAGATATTTGAACTGCTGCTCGTCGCGGGCGGCGATCGAGCGGAAATCCTCGAGCCGGTCCATATGCACGAGGTCGGGCCGGAAATGCAGCATCAGCGAGGTTTCGAGATCGCCGGCATGGATGCCGTGGCGTTTCTCCACATCGGTCAGCATGCCGTCGGGCGGCTGGAAGCGGGTCCAGCCGGTCTTGACCACCAGCATGGCCTCGCGCACCCGCAATTCGCGGGCGACGATGCCCATGATCTCCTCGTTGCCGCCGTGCGAATTGATGAAGACGAGCTTGCGGACGCCGGCGCGTGCCACCGCGGCGCCGAGCTCGTACCAGGCGTCGATCAGCGTGTGCGCCGTATGGGTCGCGGTGCCGGTGGCCCAGATGTGCTCGTTGGATTTGCCCACCTGCTGCACCGGCAGGATGCGGAGGTCGAGGTCGGCGGGGGCGCGCTCGATCAGCAGGTCGAGGCAGCCGCGATTGAGGATGGAATCGACGCCCACCGGCAGATGCGGGCCGTGCTGCTCCACCGCGGCGATGGGCAGGACGGCGATGGTCTTTTGGGGGTCGATGTCGGCGTATTCGCGCGCCGCGTAGTCGGTCCACCAGATCCTGCGCGCCATGTCAGGCTGCTCCCGCGGGGCCGGCGGCCACGACTTCGACTTCCACCGCGAATTCGGGCCGGGCGAAGCCGGAGACGATCATCAGCGTCGAGGCCGGAAAGGGCGGGCTGAAGCGCCTGTTGCGCACGTCCATATAGGGCCGCAGATGCTCGCGGGCGGTGACGAACGCGTTGATGCGCACCACGTGCTCGAGCCCGAGCCCCGATTCGGCGAGGATCGCGGCGATGTTGTCGAAGCAGAGCTCAGTCTGTTCGGCGGTGCCCGCGGGAACGCTGCCGTCCTTGGCGATGCCGAGCTGGCCCGAACACAACACCAGCCTCTGGCCGGCGGGCACCTCGACGCCGTTGCTGTAGGCCGAGAAGGGCGGATGGATGGTGGTGGGAGAAAGCGGGGTGTGCATATCGAACCTCAGTGATGCCCAGCTAACCGGCAAAGCCGGGCGTTTGCCAGCCCCAAAGCGAACCAGCCCGCCCAGTTTCTGAGCAACCGGCGAAGTGACGCCATTTTGGGCTTTTCTTTTTGGCAGGCGCGCGATCTTAATCGATCCCAAGATGCCGTCCACAGCATCCTCCGGGGCCTCGAGCGTCAGCGATGATGCGGCCGGATACCGGGAATCTCAGGGGAAACAGGGAGACCACCGAATGCAACTCACATCCAGACTGCTCGTGGCCAGCGCGCTGCTCGCGCTCGCCGGAGCCGCGCCGGCGCTGGCGCTCGACAAGGTCAGCTTCGGTACCAACTGGCTGGCCGAAGGCGAGCATGGCGGCTTCTACCAGGCGGTGGCCGACGGCACCTACCAGAAGTACGGCCTCGACGTGACGATCGTCCAGGGCGGCCCGCAGGCGGCCAACGAGGCGCTGCTGATCTCGGGCAAGATCGACTTCTACATGGGCGGCCAGTTCAGCCTCTACGACGACATCAAGCAGGGCATCCCGGTGATCAACGTCGCCGCCATGTTCCAGAAGGACCCGCAGATCCTGATGACGCACAAGGGCGTCGGCATGGATACCTTCGCCGACATCGCCAAGGCCGACACCATCTTCATGGGCAAGGACATCTTCGTCACCGACTTCGTGTGGATGAAAGCAAACTTCCCCGGCTTCAAGGACGAGCAGTACAAGCCCTACACCTTCAACCCGGCGCCGTTCATCGCCGACAAGATGTCGGCGCAGCAGGGCTACGTCACCTCCGAGCCGCTGGCGGTGGAAAAGGCGATGGGCGAGGCGCCCAACGTCTTCCTGTTCGCCGACAACGGCTATGCGCCCTACTCGACCACCATCGAGACCACCACCAAGAACGTCGCCGAGAAGGCCGATCTGGTGCAGCGCTTCGTCGATGCCTCGATCATCGGCTGGTACAATTACCTCTACGGCGACAACAAGGCCGCCAACGACCTGATCAAGAAAGACAATCCCGAGATGACGGACGAGCAGCTCGCCTTCACGCTCAAGCAGATGAAGGACCACGGCATCCTCGTCTCCGGCGACGCCGAGACCAAGGGCATCGGCTGCATGACCGACGACCGGCAGAAATCGTTCTTCGACATGCTGGTCGGGCTCAAGCTGGTCGACGGCTCGATCGACTACAAGAAGGCCTACACCACGCAGTTCGTGTGCAAAGGCGTGGGCATGGACCTCGTCAAGAAGTAAGGCTGCCGCTAAGGCAGACCTGCGTTTGACCCGGGAGGCGCGCGTATGGCGCGCTTCCCCTTGTTCCGGAAACAGCGACTTGACCCTGACCGACAGCTCCCCTTCCATGGCAGCCCGGACGGCAGCGGCACCCAACCGTCCTGTCGTCGCCATGCATGGCGTATCGAAGGTGTTCTCCAACGGCACGCTGGCGCTGTCCGACATGTCGCTGACCGTCGAGCGTGGCGAGTTCCTCAGCCTGCTCGGCCCGTCGGGCTGCGGCAAGTCGACGGCGCTCCGGATCATCGCGGGGCTGGGCGCTCCCTCCTCCGGCCGCATCGACTGGCCGTCCTCGACCATCAATGCCAAGGGGCTGCCGCAGGGCGACATCGGCTTCGTCTTCCAGGATCCGACGCTGATGCCGTGGGCCACGGTGTTCGGCAATGTCTACCTGCCGCTCAAGCTGCAGGGCGTCGGCAAGGACGTGGCGCGCCCGCGCATCATGGAGACGCTGGCGACCGTCGGCCTCGCCGATTTCGCCGAGGCCTATCCGCGCGAATTGTCGGGCGGCATGAAGATGCGCGTCTCCATCGCCCGCGCCCTTGTCACCAAGCCGAAGCTGCTGCTGATGGACGAGCCGTTTGCCGCGCTCGACGAGATCACCCGGCAGAAGCTCAACGACGACGTGCTGAAACTCTGGCGCCAGTCGGGCGTCACGGTGATCTTCGTCACCCATTCGGTGTTCGAGAGCGCCTATCTCAGCAGCCGCATCGTGGTGATGCGCTCGCGGCCCGGTCAGGTCTATGCCGATCTGCCGCTTGCTACCTCCACGGCGCGCAGCGAGGCGTACCGCACCTCCGAGGAGTACCGCGCCACCACCGCGCTGGTCAGCAAGGCGTTGCAGGACGCCATCCACGCCGGCGGAGGGAGCCACTGATGGCCGAAGCCGTCGACACCAATCTGGGCACCGACGCCAATACGGTGATCGCGCCGCCCTCGACGCCGGTGGGTGAACAGGTCGCCCGCGTGCTCGTCCCCGTCGGCATGCTGCTGATCGCGATCGCGATCTGGCAGCTCTATGTGGTGCTGAGCGGCACGCCGAAATACATCCTGCCCAGCCCGGTCGACGTCGGCGGAGCACTGCTGACCGACTGGCCGACGCTGCTGCCCTCGCTCTGGGTCACTCTGTCGATCACCTTCGAGGCGCTGATCCTGGCCCTGATCGGCGGCGTCGGCCTCGCCATCGTGCTGGTGCAGTCGAAATGGATCGAGCTGGCGCTGTTTCCGTTCGCGGTGATCCTGCAGGTGACGCCGATCGTCGCCATCGCCCCGCTGCTGCTGATCTACGCGCCGAACACGCAGACGGCGCTGCTGATCGTCGCCTTCCTCGTGGCCTTCTTCCCGATCCTCAGCAACATGGTGCAGGGGTTGAAGAGCGTCGACCACAATTTGCTCAACCTGTTCGACCTCTACGGCGCCGGCCGCTGGCAACAGCTCGTCTATCTCAAGATTCCCGCCTCGATGCCGTATTTCATGACCGGCCTCAGGATCGGCGGCGGGCTGTCGCTGATCGCCGCCGTGGTCGCCGAATTCGCGGCCGGCAGCGCCGGTGCCGGCTCGGGCCTCGCCTTCCGCCTGCTCGAATCGGGCTACCGGCTCAACATGCCGCGCCTCTACGCCGCGCTGATCCTGATGACGCTCACGGGCGTCGCCATCTTCGGCGTCACCTCCTTCATCTCCTGGCTGGTGCTGCATCGCTGGCACGAGAGCGCCGTGCGCCGCGAGAACTGATGCCAATCCTGCGCAATGCCTCGGTACCATCGGCGATGCTGGGCCGCCCCGGCAGCGGCCTCGAGCGGGTCGACATCGCCGTTGCCGACGGCCTGATCAACGCCATCACTCCCCACCAGCCCGGTCCGGGCCGCGACCTCGAGGGCGGCCTCGTGCTGCCCGCCTTCGTCGATATGCACACGCATCTCGACAAGGGCCAGATCTGGCCGCGCAAGCCCAATCCCGACGGCACCTGGATCGGCGCGTTGCTGGCGGTGCAGACCGACCGCGACGGCCTGTGGTCGAAGGCCGATGTCGGCCGCCGCATGGATTTCGCGCTGCGCACCGCCTACGCCCACGGCACCGCGGCGATCCGCACGCATCTCGACTCCATCCCGCCACAGCAACTGATCTCGTGGGACCTGTTCGCCGAGGTGCGCGATGCCTGGCGCGGCCGCATCGAGCTGCAGGCAGTGGCGCTGATCCATGCCGACTGCATCCTCGATCCCGCCCAGCTCGACGCCGTGGCGCGCAAGGCGAAGGAGTTCGGCGGCCTGCTCGGCGGCGCCGTGATGTCCGATCCGCGCGCGAAGCAGGCGATGCTGAAGCTGGTGGAAAAGGCCGGAGAGTCCGGCCTCGACATCGACGTGCATGCCGACGAGACGGGCGATCCAGGCTCCGACACGCTCGAACGCCTCGCCGAGGCGGTGCTCGAAACCGGCTACACCGGCCGCGTCACCGCCGGCCATTGCTGCGCGCTGACCGCGCAGGACGAGGCGACGCAGCAGCGCACCATCGACAAGGTCGCGCGCGCCGGCATCGCCATCGTGTCGCTGCCGATGTGCAACATGTACCTGCAGGATCGCGACGCCGACGGCCGCACGACCCCGGTGCGCCGTGGCGTGACGCTGCTCAAGGAGTTACGCGCCGCCGGCGTCAGGGTCGCCATCGCCTCCGACAATACGCGCGATCCGTTCTATGCCTATGGCGACCTCGATGCGCTGGAGGTGCTGCGCGAAGGCGCCCGCATCCTGCATTTCGACCACCCGCGGGACGCAGCCTGGAGCTGGGCCGGCACGGTGGCGTACGATGCGGCGGCAATTGCCGGCTTCGACTATACGGCGCAACTCGCAGCCGGTGCCTCGGCCGACCTCGTGATGTTCCGCGCCCGCACCTGGACCGAGCTGCTGTCGCGGCCGCAGGCCGACCGGCAGGTGATGCGTCGCGGCGAGCTGATCGACACCACCCTGCCCGACTATCGCGAACTCGACGATTTGATGGAGGCCTGATTTGTCTAGCGCTTCGGACCTGACCGCCTTCCGCGCCGCGCTCGGCGACATCCCCGTGCAGGACCATCCCAAGATCGTGCTGCAGAAGAGCCGCGACCATTACTGGTATTCGCCGCGCCTCAAGGCCGAGCTCGAACATGTCACCGCGCAGCTCGTGGTGGCGCCACGCACGCAGGACGAGGTGAAGACCGTCCTCGCGGCAGCGTTCCGCACCGGCGTGCCGGTGACACCGCGCGGCGCCGGCACCGGCAATTACGGCCAGGCCATGCCGCTGTCGGGCGGGGTGATCCTCGACCTGTCGGGCCTCACCCGCATCGTCCGCATCGACCGCGACCGGGTGCGCGCCGAGGCCGGCATCATCCTCGAAAAGCTCGACGACGAAACGCGCGCCGCGGTCGGCGGCGAGATGCGCTTCCACCCCTCGACCTATCGCATGGCGACGCTGGGCGGCTTCATCGCCGGCGGTTCGGGCGGCGTCGGCTCCATCCGCTGGGGCGGGCTCAGGAATTTCGGCAATATCCTCGGGCTCAAGGTCATCACCTGCGAGGCCGAGCCGCGCGTGCTCGACCTCGTCGGTCCTGACATCCTCAAGGTGGCGCACGCCTACGGCACCAACGGCATCATCGTCGAAGCCGAGATCCCGCTGGCGGCCGCCTATGACTGGGTCGACGTCATGGTCGGCTTCGACTCGATCATGGCGGCCTGCGCCTTCGGCGAGCAATGCGCCCGCCAGGACGGGCTGCTGCTCAAGGAAATCTCGCCGGTCGCGGCACCGGTCCCCTACGACTGGTTCAACCGCCACCGCCCCTACATCAAGCACCGCGACCAGTCGGTGGTGCTGCTGATGGTGGCGCCCGCTTCGGTGCCGGCGCTGATGGACCTCATCGCCTTCCACAAGGGCGACCTGCTGGTGCGCACCGATACCCTGCCCGAGGACGAAAAAAAGAAGCTGCCGCCGATCTATGAGCTTGCCTGGAACCACACCACGCTGCGCGGGCTGAAGCTCGACCCCGGCATCACCTATCTGCAGACGCAATACCCCGACCTCGAGCATGTGCGCTGGGCGGTCGAGCTGTTCGGCGACGAGATGCCGATGCATCTCGAGATGAACCGCTTCGACGGCAACATCGTCTTCGCCGGGCTGCCGATCGTGCGCTACACCACCGAGGCGCGGCTGGAGGAGATCATCCGGCTGCACGAGGCCAATGGCTGCCTCGTGTTCAACCCGCACCGCTACACCCTCGAGGAAGGCGGCATGAAAAAGACCGACCGTAACCAGCTCGAGTTCAAGAAGCAGGCCGACCCCAAGGGCATCCTCAACCCCGGCAAGATGATCGCCTGGGACGATCCGAATTTCGATTTCGACTCCGGCCGCGCCTGGCTGTTCGAGGGCCTGAAGACGCTCGGAGCCGCCTGATGCGGGTCATGGTGCTGCACGCCCATCCGGTCGAGGAGAGCTTCAACCACGCGCTCTATGACGCCGTTCTCGAAACGCTGCGGGCCAAGGGTCACGAGGTCGATCCGGTCGACCTGTACGCCGAGGGTTTCGACCCCGTGATGAGCCGCGAAGGGCGCCTCAACTATCATGATGTGCCGGACAATGTGACGCCCGAGCTCAAGCCCTATGTCGACCGGCTGATGGCGGCCGAGGGCCTGGTCATCGTTCATCCGGTGTGGAACTACGGCTTTCCGGCGATCCTCAAGGGTTATTTCGACCGTGTGTTCATGCCGGGCGTGTCGTTCGTGCTCGAAGGCGGCGACGGGCCGGACAAGGGCCGGCTGAAGCCCAACCTCAAGCACATCAGGAAAGTGGCGTTCGTCACCTCCTATGGCGGCGACCGCTTCCGCACCTGGATCATGGGCGATCCGCCGCGCCGCATGGCGAAACGCTGGGGCTGGGTCACGTTCGGCGGCTGGCTTCCCCCGACCTACCTCGCGCTCTACGACATGAACAATGTCAGCCCGGACGGCCTCAAGGCCTTTATCGACAAGGTGAAGCGGGTGATCGGGCGGTTCTAGACGACCTTCGCCCTGCGCTTGAACTCCGGCCGGTCCCAGGCCCGCGTGGCGATCACATCGCCCAGCACTTCGGCGGCGCGATAAACGTCCTGGTAGCGCAGGTAGAGCGGCGTCAGGCCGAGGCGGATGATGTCGGGCTGGCGGAAATCGCCGATGACGCCGCGGGCGATCAGCGCCTGCATCACCGCATAGGCCTCCGGGTGGCGGAGGCTGATCTGCGAGCCGCGTTGCGCGGCGTCGCGCGGGGTGAGGATCTCGAGCTCCGGGGCGCGGCGGCCGATCTCGTCGGCGAACAGGTCGAACAGTGCGTCGGCCTTGCGTTTGACGGCGGCCATGTCGACGCCGGCAAAGGCGTCGAGCGCCGCATCGAGGGCCGCCATCGACAGGATTGGCGGCGTGCCGGCGCGCAGCGCGTCGACGCCCTTGCCCGGCCGGTAGTCCGGGGAAAACTCGAACGGCGCGGCGTGGCCGAGCCAGCCTTGTAGCGGCTGCCGCAGGCCGTCCTGGTGGCGGGGGGCGACGTAGGCGAAGGCGGGGGCGCCGGGGCCGCCATTGAGGAATTTGTAGCCGCAGCCGACGGCGAAATCGGCGCCGGCGGCCGCCAGATCGACCGGCACGGCGCCGGCGGAATGGCAGAGATCCCAGAGGGTTAGGGCGCCGGCGGCGTGGGCGCGGCGGGTCAGGGCCGCCATGTCGTGGCGGGCGCCGGTGCGGTAGTTGACCTCGGTGACGAGGACGACCGCGGTGCGCTCGTCGACCTGGTTCGGATCGCCCGCCACCACGTCGCAGCTGGTGAAACGGGCGACACCCTCGGCGATATAGAGGTCGGTGGGGAAATTTCCCCGCTCGGTGAGGATCACGCGCCGTTCCGGCCGCTTCTCAAGAGCGACGGCCAACAGCTTGAAAAGATTGACGGACGTGGAATCGGCGACGATCACGCTGCCGGGCTCGGCGCCGATCAGCGGCGCCAGCTTGTCCCCGGTCCGCCGCGGCAGGTCGATCCAGTCGTGGACGTTCCAGCTGGTGATGAGGTCGCGGCCCCACTCCTCGGCGACCATCTGCGCCATCCGCGCCGGCACCGCCCTGGGCAGCGCCCCGAGGGAATTGCCGTCGAGATAAAGGGCGTTTTCCGGCAGGGAAAAGCGCTCACGGCAGGGCGCCAGCGGGTCGTTGCGATCGAGGAGGGCGGCGTCGGCGAGGGTCATGGGACATCAATACGGCCGGCGCGCGAATGTCCATAGACACGACCGCGGCGGGCTCCTAAACGGCACGCATGTCCACGCCCATGCTCGAGCTGATGCTCACCGCCGCGCGCGCCGCCTCGACCGCCATCATGGAGGTCTATCTATCTGATTTCGAACATGTTTCGAAGGCCGATGGATCGCCGGTGACAGTCGCCGACCAGCGCGCCGAAAACATCATCCTCGAGCACCTGATGTCCACGGACCTGCCGATACTGGCCGAAGAGAGCGTCGCGGCGGGCATCGTGCCGAGACTGGGAAACCGCTTCTTCGTGGTCGATCCGCTCGACGGCACCAAGGAGTTCCTGAAGCGCAACGGCGAGTTCACGGTCAACATCGCGCTGTGCGAAGGCGGGCGGCCGACACATGGGGTGGTGGTGGCCCCGGCGACCGGCGCGACATTCGTCGCAAGTCCCGATGGCGCCTACGAAATCACCGGGCGCGACGAGCGCGAAAAGCTGCGCACCAGCACCGACGGACCGATGAAGGTGGTGGCGTCGCGCTCGCACGGACACGGGGCGCTGGAGGGCTTCTGCCAGACGTTCCAGGTGGTCGAGGATGTCTCGGTCGGATCGTCGCTGAAGTTCTGCCTCGTGGCGAAGGGCGAGGCGCAGCTCTATCCCCGCTTCACGCCGACCTCGGAATGGGACACGGCGGCCGGCCAGGCGATCCTGGAAGCTGCTGGCGGATCAGTGCTTTGCCTCGACGGAACCCCCCTCGCTTACGGCAAGGGCGGCGACAACCTGAACCCCTTCTTCATCGCCGCCGCGTCCCCGGATCTGGCGCAACGCGGCGCGGCGGAGATGCGCCGGCTGCTGAAACCGACCTGACAGTCTGTTGAAGCCAGCCTGACAGTCTGTCCGGTTATCGCTGGTAGCGGCGCAAACCTCCGTTAACTGCGCATGGCTTACATGCATGGGGAGCGGATTGCAGGCACTCGCGTGTGCGTATATAGGGCCGTCATATTCTGGCCCAGCATATGCCCGACGAGTATAGTGCATGAACGTCCGTACCATCTGTCTCGCCATCCTCTACGACGCCGACGCGACCGGATACGAAATCCGCAAGCTGTCGACGGAGGGCGAGTATTGCTATTTCGTCGACGCCAGCTACGGCGCCATCTATCCGGCGCTGCAGAAGCTGGAAGCCGACAGGCTGGTGACCTCCAAGGTCGAACAGCAGGACGGCAAGCCGGCCAAGAAGATCTATTCGATCACCCCGCTGGGGCGGCGCGAGTTCATCAACTCGCTGTTCGAGCAGCTCGGGGAAGACGAATACCGCAGCGAATTCCTGCTGTTCGCGCGGTTTGCATCCGAACTTCCGCAGTCTCTCGTCCAGGTCCGGCTGAGGGAGCGACTCGCCTCCCTCGACGCCGCCATCGCCGAGCTCGACCGTCTCAAATCCAACCATTCGCAACCGGCGGATCGCTGGATTATCGACTACGGCCGCACTTGTATGGCCTTTGCGCGTGACTACATCGACGCCCACATGGGCGAACTGATTGCGCTGGCGCGGCCCGATGCCGCCCAAGCCGCTGAATAGAGGGCTTTTTCTCAATGCGTGCGATTTACTCTTACGGCGTCGCGCTGGTCATCGTGCTCGTGCTGGCCGTGTGGATGGCCACCGGCACCCTGGTGGATGGCGGCCACGGCCCCGGCAACGGCGAAAAGCCGGTTGTCTCGCTGATCGAAAAGAACGGCGGGCCGCTGACCGACGCCGTCGACAAGTCCGGCATCAACAAGGGCGTGTCGTCCGAGGGCATCGATCCGGCGCAGACCATCGCCGAGCGCAACGACGCCGGCGGCAACGGCGCCAACGCCAAGCCGCGTTCGGTGCGGATCGCCATCGTGCATGCCCAGCCCATGCCGATCGACGTCGATCTGCGCGGCCGCACCAAGGCCAGCGCGCAGGTGAGCGTGGTGGCGCAGACCGCCGGCATCGTCACCGAGGTCAATGTGCAGAAGGGCCAGGTGGTGAAGGCCGGCGACACGCTGTGCACGCTCGACAAGGGCGCCCGCCAGCTGGCGGTGGACCAGGCCAAGGCGGCGGTGGACCAGGCGCAGACCGCCTACGATTCCAACCAGGCGCTGGTGAAGAAGGGCCTCGCGGCGCAGAACACCGCGCTCGCGGCGCAGTCGGCGCTGGCCGGCGCCAAGACGGCGCTGGAGCAGGCGCAGCTCGAGCTCGACCGCGCCACCATCAAGACCGACGTGGCCGGCACCGTCAGCACGCCGCTCGCCACGGTGGGCTCGATGCTGACGGTGGGCACGCCCTGCGCCACGGTGGTGCAGCTCGACCCGATGCTGTTCGTCGCCACGGTGCCCGAGGCCAAGATCGGCTATGCGCGGCTCGGCCTCCCCGCCGACGTGACCACGGTGACCGGCGCCAAGGCCAGCGGCAAGGTGACCTACATCGCGCCGACGGCGGACGATGCGACGCGCTCGTTCCCGATCGAAATCTCGATCCCCAACCCGGACGACAAGATCCAGGACGGGGTGACCGCCAGCGCCACGGTGAACGTGGGCACCGCCCCGGCGCAGGTGCTGCCGCAATCGGTGCTGACGCTGGACGACAATGGCGTGCTCGGCATCCGTACGGTCGAGGACGGCAATAAAGTGGCGTTCCACGCGGTGACCATCGTCAAGGACACGCGCGAGGGGGTGTGGGTCGTGGGCCTGCCCGAGACCATCAAGGTGATTACGGTCGGACAGGAATATGTCGAGCCCGGCCAGGTCGTAGACGCCCAGACCGACGACACGCCGATCGGGGCCACCGCGGACAGTGCCGCCAGCGCCAGCTCGGAGCAGCATTCATGATGAACTTCCTCGAGCGCATCCTGCGCATGCCGCGAGTGGTGATGACCATCATGGTCGCGCTGCTCACGGCCGGATTCTTCAGCTACATGTCGCTGCCGCGGGAAAGCTTCCCGGCCATCGACATTCCGTATTTCTACATCTCGGTGAGCCAGACCGGCGTGTCGCCGAGCGACGCCGAGCGGCTGCTGGCCAAGCCCATCGAAGACCGCATCAAAGACGTCGACGGGCTCAGCCACTACACCACGACGGCGTCGCAGGGGCATGCCTCGGTGCTGCTCGAATTCGACGTCAACGCCAACAAGGACAAGGCGCTGTCGGACGTGCGCGCCAAGCTCGACGGCGTGACCTCCGAACTGCCAAGCGACGCCACCACGCCGACGGTGAACACGGTGTCGACGGCGAGCTTCCCCTCGATCTCGGTGGCCGTCTATGGCGACGTGCCGGAGCGGGCGCTGGTGCAGAAGGCCAAGGACCTGCAGGAGGCGCTGAAGAAGCTGCCGGAAGTGCAGTCGGCCGACCTCGCCGGCTCGCGCGACGAGATGCTGGCCGTCACCATCGACATGGACAAGCTCGAGGCCTACAACCTCACGGCCTCGCAACTGCTCGACGCGCTCGCCAAGAACAATCTGGTGGTGCCGGGCGGCACGCTCGATACCGGCAACGGCTCGTTCAACGTGCAGGTGCCGGGCCTGATCACCAGCGCCGCCGACGTCTATTCGCTGCCGCTCAAGACCTCGGGCGACACCGTGGTGACGTTCGGCGACGTGGCGCAGATCACGCGCACCTTCAAGGACGCGACCAGCTACGCGCATGTGAACGGCAAGCCGGCGATCACGCTCAGCGTGGTCAAGAAGCTCGGCACCAACGTCATCGGCGTCGTCGACAAGGTGAAGGCGACCACCGCCGAGGTGACCAAGGACTGGCCGGCCGGCATCCAGCATTCGTTCCTGCTCGACCAGTCGGAATCGGCCAAGAGCCTGTTCAACTCGCTGCAGGCCGCGGTGCTGACCGCGGTGGCGCTGGTGCTGATCACCTGCGTGGCGACGCTGGGCGTGCGCCCTGCCCTGATGATCGGCGCCTCGATCCCGATCTCGTTCATGATCGCGTTCCTGGTGACCGGCATCCTGGGCATGACGCTCAACATGATGATCATGTTCGGCCTGGTGCTGGCGGTGGGCGTGCTCGTCGACGACCCGATCGTGGTGGTGGAGTACGCCGAACGAAAGCTGCAGGAGGGCGTGCCCAAGCGCGAAGCCTTCATCCTTGCGGCCAAGAAGATGTTCGTGCCGGTGGTGTCGGCCACCTTCACCACGCTCAGCGCCTTCGTGGTGCTGCTGTTCTGGCCTGGCATCATCGGCAAGTTCATGAGCTATCTGCCGATCATCGTGATCGTGGTGATGTGCGCCTCGCTGCTGTCGGCGCTGGTGTTCATGCCGATCATCGGCTCGCTGATCGCCAGCTCGCATGTCGACCCCGAGGAAAAGGCCAAGGCCGACATCGTGATGTATCCGGACAAGTTCGACACCAAGAAGGTGGGCGGGCTGACCGGCGTCTATGTGCGGATGATGAGCCGGCTGCTGCACTACCCGCTGGTGACGCTGCCGGTCGGCTTCGCCATCATCGTGGCGATCTTCATGTTCGCGCATCCCTCGGGGTTCGTCGCCTTCCCGGTGTCGGAGCCCGAGCAGGGCACGGTGAACGTGATCGCGCGCGGCAATTATTCGCCGATCGAGGTCCGCGACCTGCTGGCCGAGGTGGAGACCCGCATCCTGACGGTGCAGGGCATCCAGGATTCGGTGATGTCGTTCGGCGGCGGCAACGGCTTCGGCGGCGGCTCGCCGCCGGACACCATCGGCTCGTTCCAGCTGCAGCTGCAGCCGTGGGCCGAGCGCGTGCCGGCCGAGCAGATCTTCCAGCAGATCCGCGACAAGGTGAAGGACATCCCCGGCCTGCAGATCGACATCGCGGCGCAGGAGAACGGCCCGCCGGCGGGCAAGGCCATCAATCTGCGCGTCGAGAGCACCAACTACGCCGACCTCGCGCCGGTGGTGGGCAAGCTGCGCAGCTTCATCGAGAACGACCTCGGCGACACCAAGGACGTCGAGGACGGACGGCCCTCCCCCGGCATCGACTGGGAGATCACCATCGACCGGGTCGCCGCGGCCAAATACGGCATCGGCGTGCGCGAGCTCAGCCCCTATGTGCAGCTCGTCACCTCGGGCGTGAAGATCGGCTCGTACCGGCCGGAGGATACGTCCGACGAACTCGATATCCGGGTGCGCCTGCCGCAGGACCAGCGGACGTTCGATGCGCTCGACTCGCTGAAGATCGCGACGGCGCAGGGCCAGGTGCCGGTGAGCAATTTCATCAAGCGCACGCCGGTGCAGAAGGTGGCGACCATCAGCCGCTATGACGGGCTCTATTCGATGACGGTGGCGGCCAACGTCGACGCCGGTGTCGACTCCAACAAGAAGATCGAGGCGATCAAGGCGTGGGAGCAGCAGCAGGTGAAGGACGGGGTGATCCCGGCCGGCACGCACATCGTCTATGGCGGCGCCGACGAGCAGCAGGCGGAGACCTTCGCCTTCATCTCCAAGGCGTTCGTCATCGCCCTGGCGCTGATCGCGCTGATCCTGCTGCTCGAGTACAACAGCTTCTGGCAGGTGTTCGTGACCATCTCGACGGTGGGCATGTCGCTGGCCGGCGTGATGCTGGGGCTGTCGATCACGCACACGCCGTTCTCGATGATCATGACGGGCCTGGGCATCGTCGCCCTCGCCGGCATCGTGGTGAAGAACGGCATCGTGCTGACCGACACCTACAACCACTACAATCGCGACGACGGCGTGGAGCCGATCAAGGCGATGCTGCTGACCATCAGCCAGCGCGTGCGGCCGGTGCTGCTGACCGCCACGGTGACGGCGCTGGGTGTGATCCCCATGGCGCTGAACGTCGAGTTCGATTTCATCGGACGCGAGATCACGGTGGGCGGGCTCGCCGGCACGTGGTTCGTGGCGCTCAGCGAGGCGCTGGTGTCGGGCCTGTTCGTGTCGACCAGCCTGACGCTGGTGCTGGTGCCGGTGATGATCGTGGCGCCGAAGGTGGCCAAGCAGCAGGTCGGCGGCTTCTTCGTCGGGCTGTGGCACCTGCCCGGCCGGCTGCTGGGCCTGCTCGTCGGCCTGTTCCGCCGGCCGGCCAAGGCGACGACGCCCGAGGGCGAGGTGGTGGACGTGCCCGAGGCGCCCGCCGCCGCGGAGCTCCCCAGCCCCGCCAACGACGAGGACGCGCAGCGCCACGCCGCCGAGTGAACGGTGGATATGGAATGAGGAAGGCCCGGAGCGATCCGGGCCTTTTCGTTTGTGGTTGTGACAGTCGGGCGAAGTAGCTACATTAGCTAACTTAGCTATGGAGTCAGATGATGGCCGAGATTTCCGCAACGGACGCCAAGAACAAGTTTGGGGAAGTGCTGGAGATGGCTCGCAAAGAGCCGGTGCGCATCCAGAAGAACGGGCGTGACGTGGCCGTGATGGTCTCGGCGGAAGACTACCGGCGCCTGACCGAAGGCGCGTCCGGCGTCAATCCGCTCATCGTCAAGCTTCATGCCGAGAGCGTGAAACGCTGGGGCAAGGTTTATGAAGCCCTGGCCAAGTAGATGGCCGGCCGCGTCTATTTGACCCTCGAGGATGTGGTCTGGATCCATGATCAGCAACTCAGCCTCTACGGCGGCGCGGCCGGCGTGCGCGACCAGGGCCTGATCCTCTCCGCCTTGCTTCGCCCCCAGACGGGGTACTACGCCGACCTGATCGAGGAGGCGGCGGCGCTGTGGGAAAGTCTCGCGATGAACCACGGCTTCGTCGACGGCAACAAGCGCGTCGCGTTTGCCAGCACGATCCTGTTTCTCGAGGCCAACGGTGTCACGCCAGTGGGCAGCGAGGACGAATGGATCGAGTTCATCTACTCCAATCTCGAAGGCGGCACCTTCCGCAAGCCGGTCCTCGAGCACTGGCTGAATCAGCACGTTTCGCCGGCACGTTGACTACTCCGCTGCCGGCAGGCCGCGTTTGACGAAGCCTTCGGGGTCGTTGGCGGCGGTGCGGGCGCGCTCTTCGGCTTCGGTGGCTTCGCGCTGGCGGGCCCACATCTGGGCGTAGAGGCCGTCGCGCAGCAGCAGCATCTGGTGCGTGCCGCGCTCGGCGATGAGGCCGTCGCGCAGGACGATGATCTCGTCGGCGTTGATGACGGTGGAGAGGCGGTGGGCGATCACCAGCGTGGTGCGGTCGCGGCTGACGACGTCGAGCGCCTGCTTGATGTCCTGCTCGGTCTTGGTGTCGAGCGCCGAGGTCGCCTCGTCGAGGATGAGGATGGGCGGGCCCTTGAGGATGGTGCGGGCGATGGCGACGCGCTGCTTCTCGCCGCCCGAGAGTTTCAGGCCGCGCTCGCCCACCGGGGTGTCGTAGCCCTTGGGGAGCGAGGCGACGAAGTGGCCGATCTGGGCGGCGTCGGCGGCGGCCTTCACCTCGTCCATCGAGGCGGCGGGGCGGCCGTACTGGATGTTGTAGGCGATGGTGTCGTTGAACAGCACGGTGTCCTGCGGCACCATGCCGATCTGGGCGCGCAGACTCGCCTGCGTCACGTCGCGGATGTCCTGGCCGTCGATGGTGATGCGACCGGCGGTGACGTCGTAGAAGCGGTAGAGCAGCCGCGAGATGGTGGACTTGCCGGCGCCGGTGGGGCCGACGATGGCGGTGGTCTTGCCGGCCGGCACCTCGAAGCTGATGCCCTTGAGGATCTCGCGGTCGGGGTCGTAGTGGAAATGCACGTCCTCGAAGCGGATCACCGGGCCGCTGATCGTAAGGTCGGGCGCGCCGGGCCGGTCGGTGATCTCGGGGTCCTGGCCCAACAGCTTGAACATCTCCTCGATGTCGGTCAGCCCCTGGCGGATCTCGCGATAGACGAAGCCGATGAAGTTGAGCGGCCGGTAGATCTGCATCAGGAAGGTGTTGAGCAGCACGAAATCGCCGATGGTCAGCGTCTTGTTGAGCACGCCCAGCACCGCCAGCACGCCGATGACGATGACGCCGGCGTAGAAGATCACCGCCTGGCCGAAATTGAGGAAGCCCAGCGAGGTCCAGATGCGGATGGCGGAGCGCTCGTACTTTTCCATCGAGCGGTCGAAGCGCTCGGCTTCCATCTTCTCGTTGGCGAAATACTTCACCGTCTCGAAATTGAGCAGGCTGTCGACGGCCTTGGAATTGGCGTCGGTGTCGCTCTCGTTCATGTCGCGGCGGATGGAGATGCGCCAGTTGCTCGCCCTGATGGTGAACCACAGATAGAGCCAGATGGTGACGATCATCACGCCGAGATAGCTGACACCGAACATCACCACGAAGATCACCGAGGTGACGGCGAACTCGACCAGCGTCGGGGCGATGTTGAGCACCATGAAGCGCACGATGGTCTCGATGCCCTTGGTGCCGCGCTCGATGATGCGGCTCAGCCCGCCGGTGCGGCGCGCCAGATGGAAGCGCAGCGACAGCCGGTGCAGATGCTCGAAGGTCTGGAAGGCCAGCCGGCGCACGGCGTGCTGGCCGACGCTGGCGAACATGATGTCGCGCACCTGCTGGAAGCCGGCGTCGACGACGTTGCCGACGCCATAGGCCACCACGAGCACCACCGGCACGGCGATGCCCATCACCAGCGCCTCGTTGCCCTGCGCCGCCTTGCCGAGGCCGTCGATGATGCCCTTGTAGGCGAAGGGGATGAGGGTGGTCGCAACCTTGCTGACCAGCAGCGCGGCGATGGCGAGGATGACGCGCAGCTTCAGATCGGGGCGGCCGGGCGGCCACATATAGGTCCACAGATGCATCGCCGTGGAGAGCAGCGAGCCCTCCGCGGAAAGCGCCGCGGCCTTTTTCTCAGGAGCGGGAGAGGCCATCAGGCCGGCTCGACTTCCGTGCTGCGCGGCACAGCGGGGGGACGCTCGCCCGAAAGGCCGGAGAACAGGCCGGAGAAGGCGCCGTTCAGCGCCTCCAGCCGCGCCGCATTCAGCGAATAGCAGTTGCGCGTGCCCTTGGGGCTGCGCTCGACCAGCCCGGCGTCGAGCAACACCTTGATGTGCTGGCTGACGGTCGACTGCGCCAGCGGCAGGCACTCGGTGACGTCGGTGCAGCAGCAATCGTGCTGCGCCTTTTCGGCGAGGATGCGCAGGATCGACAGGCGCACCGGGTGGCCCAGCGCGCGCATCACATCGGCGAATTCCTCGTCCTGCATGTTGTTCATCGCCATTTACCGATAGAAGAAGCTCGCGCCGCGCGCAAGGCTGATCAACGCACCTCAAGCGTGGCGAATGACGAATTCTCGCCGGTGTTGGGCGGCGGCAGCACGATGACGTTGGGATAGCGCGGATCGGCCCTGAGCACGCGCCGGGGCCCGACGCGCGGCGGCGCGGCGGCGGCGGCATGCGGCGGACGCGGCTTCGCCACCGGCCTCGGGACGATCGGCGAGGGGGATGCGGGCAGCGCCGATGGCGCCGGCACGGGCGGCGGCGGCACGGCTGCCGGAGGCTCGAGCGCCGCCTCGAGGGCGGCGGCGCCGTGGCGGGCGGGCGCGCCGCCGATGCTGCCGGTGAGCAGCGCGACGCCGGGGACGACGACAGGCGCGGCGGCCGCGCCGGCGCCGGTGCCGGGCGTGCCGAGACCGCCGAGGGCGATGGCGCCCTGCGGCGCGGCAAGGGCCACGGCGGCGGAGCTGTCGGCGAGGCCGGGGCCTGCCCGGCCGCCCGCCTCGACGCCGCGCGGCGCGGCGCTGAGGCTCGCAAGGCCAGTGTCGGCGCGAGCGGTGACGGCGCCGGTCGCGGCAAGCCGCCCGGCCGGTTCGACCAGCGCAATTTCGGCCGCCGGGTCGGCGGCGGCGGACGAAGTGCGGCCATTGGCCGTGAGGCTGCCGCCGGGGCGGGCGACGGCAACATCCCCCTGCACCGTCGGTGGCGCGCCGAGCCCGCCGGTGGCGCCGACGGTGCCCATGGGCGCGACGAGCGCGGCCGCACCCATCGAGGCCGGCGGCTCGTATTCGGTGGCATTGGCCTCGAGCCAGCCCTGCGGGCGGGCGTCGGCCAGCGTCGGCGGCGCGGCGGGGGCGGGCAGTTCCGGGGCGGCGACGGGCGCCGGCGGCGGCGCGGGCACGCGCTGGCGTAGCCCGCTCTGCTCGAATTTCGCCCTGAGGCAGGCGCCGAAGCCGTCGGCCTGGCGGCTGCAATCGAGGATCGACGGCCCCGCCAGAATCCCGCCGGCGACCAGCAGGGTCGCGCACGCAACCCCGATGGTCAGCGATACCGATGCGGCAGCGCGCGATCCGGCCAAAGCCTGTTTCCCCCTGCGGGCCAGCGTAGAATATCTGGAGTTTTATGCAAACAGCGGCGTTTTGAGGGCCGGGGGGTGAGGCGGGGTGACACGGACCGGCGGTGACTGCGGCCCCCACCCCCGGCCCCTCCCCGCAAGGGGGAGGGGGGCGATGGAGCCGCTAGCGCCCCGCCCGCTTGCCAGGCGCGCGACCTCTCCCCCGAGGGGGAGAGGTGAGGCCGGGCTGATGGATGCGGCCCCCACCCCCGGCCCCTCCCCGCAAGGGGGAGGGGGGCGATGGAGCCGCTAGCCCCCCGCCCGCTTGCCAGGCGCGCGACCTCTCCCCCGAGGGGGAGAGGTGAGGCCGGGGCTGGTGGCTGAGGCCCCCACCCCCGGCCCCTCCCCGCAAGGGGGAGGGGGGCGATGGAGCCGTTGGCGCAAGCGATGCAGTCGGGCTCGCCTCCCCGACGCAGGCGCGATGGGAGAGTTGGGTCCCAGCTTTCGCCGCGATGCATGTGGGAGAGCGGGCGGTCCCCTGCCCCGCTCTATGCCGGCACGCCGGCCTTGAGCAGCTTGTAGGTGATGGATTCGTAGAGGGCGGCGAAGGAGGCGTCGATGATGTTGGCGCTGACCCCGATGGTGCTCCAGCGCTCGCCGGTGCTGTCGCGGCTTTCGACCAGCACACGGGTGACCGCGCCCGTGCCGCCGTCGAGGATACGCACCTTGAAGTCGACCAACTCGAGATCGGCGATCTCGGCCGAGAACTTGCCGAGGTCCTTGCGCAGCGCCAGATCGAGGGCGTTGACCGGGCCGTTGCCTTCGGCCACCGACATCAGCCGCTCGCCGTCGACGACGATCTTGACCACCGCCTCGGTGACGTTGACCTGCTGGCCGCGGGCATTGTGACGGCGTTCTACCGAGGCGCGGTAGCTCTCGACGTCGAAGAAGGTCGGCAGCGTGCCCAGCACGTCGCGTGCCAGGATGACGAAGGAGGCCTCGGCGCCGTCGTAGGAATAGCCCCTCGCCTCGCGCTCCTTGACGGTGCGCAGCAGCTTTTCGAGCTGCGGATCGTCCTTCTCCAGCACGATGCCGTTGCGCCTCAGCGCCGTCAGCAGGTTGGACTTGCCGGCCTGCTGGCTGACCATGACATTGCGCTCGTTGCCGACGCTTTCGGGCGGCACGTGCTCGTAGGTCGCGGGGTCCTTGGCGATGGCGGAAGCGTGGATGCCGGCCTTGGTGGCGAAGGCCGAGGCGCCGACATAGGGCGCCTGCCGGTCGGAAGCGCGGTTGAGCAGGTCGTCGAAGGCGCGGCTGACGCGGGTGAGCTCGCGCAATTGCTCGGGCGTCACGCCGGTTTCGAGCGTGTCGGCGAACACCGGCTTCAGGAGCAGCGTGGGGATGAGGGTCACGAGATTGGCGTTGCCGCAGCGCTCGCCGATGCCGTTGAGCGTGCCCTGGATCTGGCGCACGCCGGCGCGCACCGCGGCCAGCGAATTGGCGACGGCCTGGCCGGTGTCGTCATGGGCGTGGATGCCGAGGCGGGATTTGTCGACCGGCAGGGCGGCGACGATGGCCTCGACCTCGGACGGCATGGTGCCGCCATTGGTGTCGCACAGCACCACCCAGCGCGCCCCGGCGGCGAGCGCCGTCTCAACGAAGCTCAGCGTGTAGGCCGGGTTGGCCTTGTAGCCGTCGAAGAAATGCTCGCAATCGACCAGCGTTTCCTTGCCGGCGGCGACGGCGGCCTGCACGGTCTCGCGCAGGTTCCGGAGGTTTTCCTCGGGCGTGGTGCCGCCCAGCGTCAGCTTCACCTGATATTCGGACGATTTGCCGACGAAGCAGACGGCGGACGCGGCGGAGTGGATGGTCGCCTGAACGCCGGGGTCGTTGCCGACCGAGCGGCCGGACCGCCTGGTCATGCCGAAGGCGGTGAAGGTGGCGCGGCGGGTGCGCGGCTCGGCGAAGAACGCGTCGTCGACGACGTTGGCGCCGGGATAGCCGCCCTCGATGTAGTCGACCCCGATCTCCTCGAGCAGGCCGGCGATGCGGATCTTGTCCTCGAGCGAGAACTCGATGCCGGCGGTCTGCGCGCCGTCCCTGAGGGTGGTGTCGAACAGATACAGGCGGTCCTTGCGCATCACGCGATACTCTATGGGCGCTGGCCGCCCGGGCGGGGCGTCCAGCGGTCGGTGTCGTGGTCGGGGTGCTGGTGGTTGCCGGCGCGGATGGCGACGGCCTCGTCGGTCATCGCTTCCTCGGTGGTGCCGGTCTGCTCGACTTCGCCGAGGTGGAACAGCGAGGGGTGCTTGCCCTCATTGCCCATCTGGTACCACAGCGCGATGCGGTGCGGCTCGTCGAAGGCGCCGATCGACATGGAGACGTGCGGGCCGCCGAGCGCGCGGTAGTAGAGCGAGGTTCCGCAATTGGCGCAGAAGCCGCGTGCCGCCTGGTCGGAGCTGTTGAACTCGGCGGGCTTGCCGCGGGTCCAGGTGAGGTGTTCGTGGCGGACGCCGACGAGGGCGGCGAAGAGGTTGCCGGTCGCCTTCTGGCACATGCGACAATAGCACACGTGCGGGTTGTCGCGCAGCGCCAGCGCGTGGAAGCGGATGGCGCCGCACTGGCAGCCGCCACTGAACGGGCCCGCGGGCATCTGGCGTTCGGTCATCTTTCACCTCCGGGGGGCCAGGTTTCGGTATCCTGGTCGGGATGCTGGAAGGAGCGCAGGATGGCGAGGATGTCGCGTTCCTCGTCGGTGGTGCCCAGCGGCTCCGCGGTCAGCTCGTCGGCGTGGCCGACGACGGGGTGGCGGTTGTCGCGCGCCAGCTCGCCGGTGGGCACGATCCGGTTCGGCCGGTCGAACGAGCCGATGGTGATGGCGGGGGTGTTGTCGCCCCATTGGTAGGTCAGCGGCGTGCCGCACTGGTTGCAGAAGCCGCGCTGCACCTTCAGCGACGAGCGGAACAGGCTCGGCCGGCCGCGCGTCCATTGCACCGGGGCGTCGAACTCCGCCCAGGCGCCGAAGACGTTGCCCAGCGCCTTCTGGCACATGCGGCAATTGCAGATGGAGGCGTGGCGCAACGGGCCGGCGACGCGGTAGCGCACCGCGCCGCACTGGCAGCCGCCGGTGTAGAAATCGCTCACGCGGCAAAGCCCTCCCGGGGCGGCCAGGTGTCGGTGTCGTGGTCGGGATGCTGGTGGCTGACGATCGTGGCGTTGTGCGCGAGCTCCTTGTCGGCATCGGGCTGCGGCGGCAGCGCGGCGAGGGTGTCGAACAGCGGCAGCCGGTCGCGCCGGTTGAACTGGACGACCGGCGCCGCCAGCATCGGATCGTCGAAGGCGCCGACCGCGAGCTCGATCCCGCCATCGTCGTCGACGCCGCCGAGCGGCGTTCCACACGCGCCGCAGAAGCCGCGCCGCCATTTGTTGGACGAGCGGAAATATTTCGGCGCGCCACGCGTCCACTCGACCTCGTAGGCCGTCACCAGCGGGCCGAAGAACGAGCCGAACGCCTTCTGGCACATGCGGCAATGGCAGATGGCGGAGCGGCCGAGCCGCCCGGCGCGAAAGCGCACCGCGCCGCACTGGCAGCCGCCGGTCAACTCAGGCTGGGGCATGGCAGACCGCTTCGATGTTGTGGCCATCCGGATCGAGGACGAAGGCGCCGTAGTAGTTCTGGTGGTATTCCGGGCGCAGGCCGGGCTTGCCGTTGTCCTTGCCGCCGGCGGCGATGGCGGCGGCGTAGAACTCATCCACCAGCTTGCGGCTGTCGGCGCGGAACGCCAGGTGCACGTGGCCCGGGTTGCCGGCCGAAATCCACAGGAACGGGAAGTCGGCGCCCATGCCGACGACGTCGCCGAAATCGTTGAGGATTTTCAGGCCGAGCGGCGCGAGCGCGGCGGCGTAGAAGGCTTTCGATTTGGCGAAATCGCCGGCGTTGAGGCCGATGTGGTCGACGGTGGTGGTCATGGCTTGATCTCCTTGGCTAGACGGCGGTGGATGCGGCCCCCACCCCCGGCCCCTCCCCGCAAGGGGGCAGTGTTTACACTGGACTCA
>NZ_MKVA01000002.1:0-20756 GCF_001899075.1 Devosia sp. 67-54
CCCTCGACCTGTTCTTCAACAGACACACCATGAGTCCAGTGTAAACACTGCCCCGCAAGGGGGAGGGGAGCCCGACTGCGAGAACGCGATCGCTATGGCCGCTTGATCAGATCGTCCTTGCTGACGTTGAGCATGATCTCGTCGCCGCCGACGGAGGCGATCTGGTCGGGCAGGATGAAGCGGTCCCTGGCCAAGAGGCCCTTGGTGTCGAGCCGGATATAGCCTTCGGTCAACAGGCGGTCGCGGAGCGTTTCGGGCAGCTCTTCCCTGCCGAAGGCTTCGGCGATGCTGGCGAGGATGGTCTCACGCGCGTCGCGGCGGTCGGTGCCATCGATGTCGGCCGGCTGCACGTCCGGCTCGAGCTCGTTTTCCGAGAATTTGAAGTCGTCGACCTTGCCGATGGCGTGGTGGCGGCTGTCATAGACCGTCATGCCGGTGCGGATGTCGGATGGAAGCGTCTGCATGGGAAATCCTCCAATGGATAATGGAGGAGAAACGCTGTTGACCCGGGGCCGGGTTCCGGCGGGATTGCGGGGCAGGAGGGTGGGGCAGAGCCCCTCACCCGGCTTCTAGGCTCGCTGCGCTCGCCAAGGCGCCGACCCCGGATCAGGTCCGGGGCAGGCTCTCTCCCCGGAGGGGCGAGGTGAGGCTGGGGCGGCGAGGGGGCCCTACTCAGCCTGCCGCCTTGATCCTGGCGATGGCGGGGACGATCTCGCGGTCGATGTCGGCCAGGTCCAGCGGGCCGGTGTGCTTGAAGCGGATCACGCCTTTGGCATCGACGATGAAGGTTTCGGGCACGCCGTAGACGCCCCAGTCGATCGAGACGCGGCCGTCGCGGTCGGCGCCGATGCGGTCGTAGGGGTTGCCGAGCTGGGTGAGGAACGCCGCCGCCTGGTCGGGGGCGTCCTTCTGATTGATGCCGTAGAGCGCGACGCCGGTCTCGCGCTTCAGCGCCTCGAGCACCGGATGCTCGTCGCGGCAGGGGATGCACCAGCTGGCAAAGACGTTGACCACCGTCACCTGGCCGGCGAGCGACGCCGTGTCGAAGCCGGGTACCGGCAGGCCCTCGACCGCCGGCAGCGCGAAGGGCGGCGCCGGCTTGTCGATCAGCACCGATTGCACCAGCGAGGGGTCGCGGTCGATGTTGAGCGCGAACACCGCGATCAGCGCGACGAGCGCCGCCAGCGGCAGCAGCGCCAGGACGATCCGCACGGGTTTTTTCACGCGGCGGACCTGCGGCGGATGCCCTGCGCCTCGAGCGCCGCAAGCTTCCGTTTCACCCGGCGCGACTGCCACCATACGGCGGCGATCAGCGCCAGCGTCACCAGCGCCACCCCGGCATAGGCCCAGACGATGAAGATCGCGTCGTCGGCGTGCGTCGGCATCAGGCGGCTCCCGCCGTGCTTCCGGCTTTGGCGGCGGCCTGGCGGCCGAGGCTCTCGGCGCGGCGGGCGAGGATCTCGGTGCGCATCGACACCAGATGCAGCAGCAGGAACAGCAGGGTGAAGGCCAGCATCATGACGAACAGCGGCGTCAGGATGGAGAGCGGCATTTTCGGGCCGGTGGGGGTAAGGATGGAATCGGGCTGGTGCAGCGTGTTCCACCAGTCGACCGAGAATTTGATGATCGGGATGTCGAGGGCGCCGACCAGCGTCACCACGGCGACGATGCGGGCGGCGCGCAACTGGTCGTCGAAGGCGCGCCACAGCGCGACGATGCCCAGATAGATGAAGAACAGCACCAGGGTCGAGGTCATGCGCCCGTCCCATTCCCAGAACGTGCCCCAGGTCGGCCGGCCCCACAGCGCGCCGGAATAGAGGGCGAGCGCGGTGAAGGCGGCGCCGAGCGGGGCGGCGGATTTCGCCGCGACGTCGGCGAGCGGATGGCGCCAGACCAGCGTGCCGAGCGCCGCCACCACCATCACGCCATAGACGAACTGGCTGAGCCAGGCGTTGGGCACGTGGATGTACATGATGCGCACGGTGTCGCCCATCTGGTAGTCGGCGGGCGAGTTGAAGAAGGCGAACCAGAGGCCGACGGCAAACACCAGCGCCGTGAGCAGGCCGAGCGGCCACAGCACCGGCCGGCTCCAGGCCATGAAATTGCCGGGATGGGCCAGGCGCGAGACCCAGTTGGACTTGGGCGCGGTGACGAGGTCGGTCACGGGGTGGCTCCCGTGCCTTCATGCAGATCGGGCGCATTTGGCCCCCACCCCCATCCCCTCCCCGCAGGGGGGAGGGGGGCCTGACTGCACCCTTTGGCTTGCGGCTCCATCGCTCCCCTCCCCCTTGCGGGGAGGGGATGGGGGTGGGGGCAAGAGCCACCGGAGCCCGGAAAATGGGGGGACGGACTGTCGTGCATGATCACTCCGATCCTACCCTGAGCGCCAGAGCGGCGGCAAACGGGCAAAACGCCACGGAAACAAGGCTGAGGGCGGCGAGGAACAGCAGCGCGGCGTCGCCGCTGCCGGGGGCGATGGCGCCGGCGCCGAAGATCAGCACCGGGACCGACAGCGGCAGCATCAGCACCGGGCCGAGCAGGCCGCCGCGCCGGAGGCCGACGGTGACGGCGGCGCCGACGGCGCCGAAGGCGGCGAGCGCCGGGGTGCCGAGCAGCAGCGCCAGCGCCGTGCGGGCCCAGACGTCCATGTCCATCGACAGCAGGATGGCGAGCAGCGGCGAGGCGACCAGCAGCGGCAGGGCGGTCAGCAGCCAGTGCGCCAGGAGCTTGGCGAACACCACCGCCTCGAGCGGCAGGGCGGCCTGGCGCAGCAGCAGCAGCGTGCCGTCGTCCTCGTCGGCGCGGAACAGCCGGTCGAGGCCGAGCAGCAGGCTGAGGAACGCCGCGATCCAGACGATGCCGGGCGCGAGCCGCGCCAGCAGCACGCGGTCGGGGCCGACGGCGAAGGGGGTCACCGCGCCGACCATGACGAAGAACAGCACCAGCGTCAGCGCGTCGGCGCCGCCGCGGCCGGCGAGGCGGAGGTCGCGCACGAGGAGGGCGGCGAAGGCGCTCATGCCGGCGGCCCCAGGGTCAGCGTCCGGGTGGCGCCCGGCAAGTCGTCGTGGGTGGCGGCGACGATGGCGCCGCCGGTCGCGAGGCGGTCGGCGATGAGCCCGGCCACCAGCGCGTCGCCGGCGGCGTCGAGGGCCGAGAGCGGCTCGTCGAGCAGCCAGAGCCGCCGGTCGGTGACCAGCAGGCGGGCGAGCGCCAGCCGCCGCGTCTGGCCGGCGCTCAGATAGCCGGCATCGAGCCCGCCGAGGGCGCCGAGGCCGACGCGCTCCAGCGCGGCGCTTGCGGCGAGCCCGGTCGGGCCGTTCACGGCGCGCCAGAAGTCGAGGTTTTCAGCAAGGGTGAGGCGGGCCTTCACGCCGGGCTGGTGGGCGAGCAGATGCAGCTTCGGCGGCTCCTCGGCGTGCCAGTCGAGCCGCCCTGCGGCGGGGCGCAGGATGCCGGCCAAGGCCAGCAGGAGGCTCGATTTGCCGGCGCCGTTGGGGCCGCGCAGCGCCAGCAGCTGGCCGGGAGAGAGAGAGAAGCCGAGGCCGGCGAACAGCTGCCGCCCGCCCCGGCTGAGGGCGAGATTTTCCACGGTCAGCAGAGGGTGCGGCCCGGTCATCGGCGCCATGCCTAGAGCAGTTCAGCGAATTAGGAAATCGGCGACCTGCGGCGGGCCCGGTCTTGCCCTGTTTCGGAGCGGCAAAGACGCCGCCGCTGCCCCCGCATCCGCACTGGCATGCGGCATGTTCATTGACTATAACGCCCCCAAAGTCTGGAACGCTTCCAGACTGCCCCCAGTCCTGCCAGTCCGGTCGGGACTGACGTGGTGTCCCTCAGCACATCTCCACAGGCGGACCCGTGACCCAATCGCTCAATAGCTTCAAGTCCAAGACCACTCTGACGGTCGGGGACAAGACCTACACCTATTATTCGCTGCCGCTGGCGGAGAAAAACGGGCTGCCGGGGATCTCGAAGCTGCCGCATTCGATGAAGGTGGTGCTGGAGAATCTGCTGCGCTTCGAGGACGGCATCACCGTCACCAAGGCCGACATCATGGCGGTGGCGCAGTGGCTGGGCACCCGCACCTCCGAGCACGAGATCTCGTACCGCCCGGCGCGGGTGCTGATGCAGGACTTCACCGGCGTGCCGGCGGTGGTCGATCTCGCGGCGATGCGCGATGCGACGCAGAAGCTCGGCGCCGATCCGCAGAAGATCAACCCGCTGGTGCCGGTGGACCTCGTCATCGACCATTCGGTGATGGTGGATTCGTTCGGCACGCCGCTCAGCTTCCAGCAGAATGTCGAGCTCGAATACGAGCGCAATGGCGAGCGCTACGAGTTCCTGCGCTGGGGGCAGAAGGCGTTCGACAATTTCCGCGTGGTGCCGCCGGGCACCGGCATCTGCCACCAGGTGAACCTCGAATATCTGGCGCAGACGGTGTGGACGCGCAAGGACGAGGAGACCGGCGAGATCGTCGCCTATCCCGATACGCTGGTCGGCACCGACAGCCACACCACCATGGTCAACGGCCTCGCCGTGCTGGGCTGGGGCGTGGGCGGCATCGAGGCGGAAGCGGCGATGCTGGGCCAGCCGATCACCATGCTGATCCCCGAGGTCGTGGGCTTCAAGCTCACCGGCAAGATCAATGAGGGGATCACCGCCACCGACCTCGTGCTCACCGTCACCGAGATGCTGCGCAAGAAGGGCGTGGTGGGCAAGTTCGTCGAGTTCTACGGCCACGGGCTGGATTATCTGAGCCTCGAGGACCAGGCGACGATCGCCAACATGGCGCCCGAATATGGCGCGACCTGCGGGTTCTTTCCGGTCGACAGCGACACGCTCGCCTATCTCGAGACGTCGGGACGCGATGCGGCGCGGGTGGCCCTAGTCAAGGCCTATGCCGACGCGCAGGGCATGTTCCGCAGCACCAATTCGCCCGACCCGACCTTCACCGATACGCTCGAGCTCGATCTGAGCACGGTGGTGCCGTCGATGTCGGGGCCGAAGCGGCCGCAGGACCGCGTGGCGCTCAAGGATGCGGCGCCGAAATTCGCCGAGGCGCTGAAGGACATCGCCGGCGGCCGCAAGGAGCGCACGGCGCTGCCCAAATCGGTGGGCGAGAGCCGCTTCGTCGACGAGGGCGCGACCGGGGTGGACGACATTCCCGAGGAAGCCGCGTTCCCGGGCTTTCCGGTCGATGGCGAAAAGTTCGCCATCGACGACGGGCATGTGGTGATCGCCGCCATCACCTCATGCACCAACACCTCCAACCCGTCGGTGCTGATCGCGGCGGGGCTGGTGGCGCGCAAGGCGCGGGCGCTCGGGCTCAAGGCCAAGCCGTGGGTCAAGACCTCGCTGGCGCCGGGGTCGCAGGTGGTCACCGACTATCTCGGCGCGGCCGGGCTGCAGGCCGACCTCGACGCGCTCGGCTTCAACCTGGTGGGCTATGGCTGCACCACCTGCATCGGCAATTCCGGCCCGCTGCCGACGGCGATCTCCGAATGCATCAACACCAACGATCTGGTGGCCGCCTCGGTGCTGTCGGGCAACCGCAATTTCGAGGGCCGCGTGAACCCAGACGTGCGGGCGAACTACCTCGCCTCGCCACCGCTGGTGGTGGCCTATGCCATCGCCGGCTCGCTCAACGTCAACGTCGCGAGCGAACCGCTGGGCACGGGCAAGGACGGCAAGCCGGTCTATCTGCGCGACATCTGGCCAACCAACCGGGAAGTCAGCGACATCGTGCGGCAGGTGATCACGCCGCAGATGTTCCTCTCCCGCTATTCCGACGTGTTCAAGGGCGACGCCAACTGGCAGGCGATCGCCGTCGACGGCGGCGAGACCTACAAGTGGAATTCGAGTTCGACCTATGTGCAGAATCCGCCCTATTTCGAAGATCTGAAGATGGAGCCCGAGCCGATCACCGACGTGCACGACGCGCGCATCCTCGGGCTGTTCCTCGATTCGATCACCACCGACCACATCTCGCCGGCCGGCTCGTTCAAGGCGTCGACGCCGGCAGGCAAGTACCTCACCGAACGGCAGGTGGCGCCGCGCGACTTCAACTCCTACGGCTCGCGCCGCGGCAATCACGAGATCATGATGCGCGGCACCTTCGCCAACATCCGCATCAAGAACCAGATGGTGCCGGGGGTGGAAGGCGGTTTCACCAAGGGCCCGACCGGCGAGCAGATGGCGATCTACGACGCCGCCATGGAGTACCAGAAGGCGGGCACGCCGCTGGTGATCTTCGCCGGCAAGGAATACGGCACCGGCTCGTCGCGCGACTGGGCGGCCAAGGGCACGCGGCTATTGGGCGTGCGCGCGGTGATCGCGCAATCGTTCGAGCGCATCCACCGCTCCAACCTCATCGGCATGGGCGTGCTGCCGCTGCAGTTCGCCGAGGGCGAGAGCTGGCAGACGCTGGGGCTGACGGGCGACGAGAGCGTCACCATCGAGGGGCTGACGGCGCTGACGCCGCGCTCGCCGGTGACGGTCAAGATCGTCTTCCGCGACGGTACGGTGAAGGAGGCGGTCACGCGCTGCCGCATCGATACCATCAACGAGCTCGACTATTACCGGCATGGCGGCATCCTGCACTACGTGCTGCGCAACCTGGTCGCCGCCTGAGCCTCGCGCCGCCGGTGAGCGGCGGCGCCCGGAACGGTTCACCGACGATATCGGCGAACCGCTCCGGCATCCGCCTGGTCGCGTTTCCGAGCCGAAAAACCGTTGCCACGCTTCCGGGAAACGCTCCGGGTCGCGCTCACGGCCCGACACGCCAATTTGACTCGCCCTCGAGCAGGCGGTTGCCTAAAACGACGGCATGAAATCGCTCTCCCTCCTTCCGGTTGCCGCGGCAACCCTGCTGGCTGCCGGATCGGCCGACGCGGCCGAGCTGCGCAGCCACCCGAAGGCGGTGCTCGAGCTGTTCACCTCGCAGGGCTGCTCGTCCTGCCCGCAGGCCGATCTCAAATTCTCGGAGCTGAGCAAGCGCGACGATCTGATCACGCTCGCCTATCACGTCGACTATTGGGACTATATCGGCTGGGTCGACACCTTCGGCTCCAAGGACAATACCGACCGGCAGAAGGCCTATGCCCAGAGCTGGGGCAAGTCGATGATCTACACCCCCGAGCTGGTGGTGAACGGCGCCAAGGGCGTCGTCGGCTCGCGGCAGAAGGATGTCGACGACGCGCTCGGCACGGCGGCGCTCAGCGTGCCGGTGGGGCTCGACGTCGCCGCCGACATGCTCAAGGTCACGGTGGCGCCGCAGACCGGCGGCACCAGCGCCATGGTGTGGCTGGTGACCTTCAAGGACCATGCCGAGGTGGTGATCGGCCGCGGCGAGAACGCCGGCAAGACGGTGGACTACACGCAGATCGTCACCGGCCGGCAGATGCTGGGCATGTGGGATCCGGCGGCCGGCACGCACTGGACGCTGCCGCTCAGCGAGCTGCAATCGCATGGCAGCAATGGCGCGGTGATCCTGGTGCAGGCGGAAAAGAGCGGCCTGCCGGGCGCCATCGTCGGCGCCGCCTCGATCAAGCTCTAGACGCGCGAGAGCGCGATCGGCCAATCGGGAGAATTGTGCCTGGCGCTGTCCGGTTGGCCGCAAGAGCGCCCGATCGGCCAACCGCTAATAAAAACAACTCCCGTCGGCGGGCCGGCGGGAGTGCTGATGACTGATTGTGCATGGAGATGTGGCCGGCACCGGGCATCATGGTTTGGGGGCTCGGTCAGCCCGGTGCCAGCCACTGGAGGCAATGGTTGAACCTTGCCCGGCCAATCGGGCTGAAGCGGGGACACAATGTGACGAAATTGGGGTTTTCGCGGCGGCGGCTTTTTCAGTCCGAAAGCCCGCCGGCGGACGGCACCGGCTTGCGCGTCCCGGCGTTTGGGGCAATCATGACGATGTCGTCACGAAGGATGGCTGATGGCCGAGGCCGACCCACAGCAGCAGTCAGCGCAACTCATCGAGTTTCTCACCCCCGGCGGGCCGCCACCGCCCCGCGCCAAGCCGTATGTCGGCTTCGACCGGCGCGAGCTCAACACCATCCTCAACCTCTATGGCCGCAAGGTCGCCGACGGCGAATGGCGCGACTACGCCATCGACTTCCTCAAGGACCGGGCGCTGTTCTCCATCTACAAGCGCGCCTCGGAACGGCCGCTCTACGTCATCGAGAAGAACCCGAAGCTGCGGGCCCGGCAGGGCCAGTACATGGTCACCAGCCAGGATGGGCGGGTGCTGAAGCGCGGCCACGAGCTGGCGACGGTCCTGCGCGTGCTGGAACTCGCAGTCGTCCGGTGATCAGCGTTCGGCCCGCCCGCATCGAGGACGCCGAGGCGATGAGCGCGCTGCTGATCGCCTCGATCACCGAGCTGTGCCAGGCCGACCACCAGGGCCAGCCTGAGGCGCTCGGGCGCTGGCTCGCCAACAAGACGCCGGACGGGGTGCGCGGCTTTTTCGCCAATCCGGACAACAGGCTGTTCGTCGCCGAAGCGGACGGGGAGATGGCGGCGGTCGGCGGCTGCAACACGGCGCGCGAGATCATCCTCAACTATGTCGCGCCGGCGCACCGCTTCAGCGGCGCCAGCACGGCGCTGCTCGCCGCCATGGAGGCGGCGCTCGGGCCGGGCGAGGCGACGCTCAGCAGCACGCTCACGGCGCTGCGCTTCTACCTGCGGCGCGGCTGGAGCGAAAGCGGCGCGCTCGAGCGCTATGCCGGGATGATCGCCTACCCGATGCGCAAGCAGCTCTAGCCAGGCTTCCGGCCGAGGAACAGCGCCACCTGCTTGTCCGCCACCAGCGCCCCGCCGCCGGCGCGAAACGCCGCGGCAATGGCGTCACGAAAGGCGGCAAGGGTGGGCGCGTCCGCCGCGTCGCCGGGCGGGTAGGAGGTGAGGGCGAGGAACACGTCCTCCGGCTCGGTGATGCGCAGATGGCCGGGATGGACGTCGCGGCGCACCTTGCCGAAGCGGGCCTCGAGCAGCGCCGTGGCCCGATCGAAGCCGAAGGCCGCGGCGGAGGGATCGGCGGGGTCGCTGCCGAACACCGCCGTCAGGGCATAGAGCTGCCGCAGATTGCCGGCGCCATTGGTGGTGACGGCCAGAGTCCCGCCGGGCTTCAGCACGCGATGCAGTTCGGCGATCGCCAGCGCCTGGTCGGGCACATGGTAGAGCATGTGCATGGCGAGGACGGCGTCGAAGCTGGCGTCGGGGAAGGGCAGGGCCTGCACGTCGGCGACGACGCCGTCGACGTGCCAGCGCCGCAATGGCCGGCAGCGCGCGGTCGCCTCGGCGACCATGCCGGGCGAGATGTCCGCCAGGGTCAGCGCCAGTTGTTCCGGCAGCACCGGAGCGCCGGCCTCCCAGAACCAGCCCGGCCCGCAGCCGGCGTCGAGCACCCGGGCGCCGCCGGCGAGCGGCAGGCGCGCCGCTACCCACTGGAACCACGGCGTTTCCGCCACGGTGTAGTTCCTGTGCAGCCGGCCGCGCGCGGCCAGCCGCTCGCTGGTGGCGTATTGGCGGGCGACACCGGTGGTGATCTCGGCGCTCACGCCCGCTGCTTGCGGGCTTCGCGCAGCAGCACGTCGTTGATGCGGGTCTGCCAGCCGGGGCCGGTGGATTTGAAATAGTCGACCGCCTCGGCATCGAGGCGGATGGTCACCGCGCGCTTGGGCTGCTCGGTCCTCGGCCGGCCGCGCGGCACCGGCATGGGGATGCCCGCTTCGGCAAACCATTCCGACGCGGGGCGCAGGCGCTTGGCCTGCTCGGGCGTCAGGATCGGCGCGTCATCGTCGAAGTCAGGGGGCGGCGGCAGTTTCTTAGAGGTCATAATTGGCAAGCTCCTTATCGTGCGCGCGGCGCATGCTGATGATGCCGCACCCGGTCGCCGCGCTGGACATAGACAACCGCATAGCCGCGACCATCGATGCGGCCGAAGGCAAGGTTTCGCTCCTCGCCGTAGTCAAAGCGGGTGTCGACATCGAAGGCCGCCTGCGACCAGTCGAAGATCTGGTGTTTCAGCAGGTTGGTTGCGTACTTCGTCTCGTCCCATTCGTATGGGTCCGTGCAATATCACCATTTAATGTACGTACAAAATATCACGTCAATCGCTCACAGCGCCCGCTGCAGGTGGACGATGTCGAGCCAGCGGTCGAATTTGTAGCCCAGCGCCTCGTAGCGGCCGATGAAGCGGAAGCCGTGCTTTTCGTGGAGGCGGATGGAGTTGGCGCGCTCGGCGGTGATCACCGCCAGCATCTGCCTGAGGCCGGCCTTGCTGCTGTCCTCGATCAGGCGGGCGAGCAGGGTGCCGCCCAGGCCTTTGCCGACGGCGTCGGGAGCGAGGTAGATCGAATCCTCGCAGGTGAAGCGGTAGGCCTCGCGCGGCCGGTAGGTGGAGGCATAGGCGTAGCCGATCACCCGGCCGGCCTGCTCGGCGATCAGCAGCGGGTGGCCCTTGCCGACGATGGCGGCGAAGCGCCGCGCCATCTCCGCCTCGTCCGGCGCCTCGGTCTCGAAGGTGATCACCGTGTCGCGGACGTAGTGGCCGTAGATGCGGGTCACCGCCGGAATATCGGCCGGCGCGTAGGGGCGGATCACGAGGTCGGACATGGGCGGCTCGGCAAAAGGAAGGGCCGCGACCCTGGCTGGATCGCGGCCCCTGTTAAAGCCGATTGGTTGGCGGGTTGCTAGTTCCGCTGGTTGCCGAACAGGCGGAGCAGCATCAGGAACAGGTTGATGAAGTCGAGATAGAGGCTCAGCGCGCCCATCACGGCGCTCTTGGCGAGGATCTCGGCGCCATAGCCGGCGTCGTAGTTCTCCTTGATGCGCTGCGTATCCCAGGCGGTGAGGCCGACGAACACCAGGACGCCGATGATCGAGATGGCGAAGCTCAGCCCGCTCGAATGCAGGAAGATGTTGACGATCGAGGCGATCACGATGCCGATCAGGCCCATGATCAGGAACGAGCCGAACCTGGTGAGGTCGGTCTTGGTGGTGTAGCCGTACAGGCTCATCGCGCCGAACGTGGCGGCGGAGATGAAGAACACCTGCGAGATCGAGGTCATGGTGTAGACCGCGAAGATGGAGCCCAGCGACAGGCCCATCACCGCCGCGAACACCCAGAACAGCACCTGGGTGAGGCCGGTCGACAGCTTCTGGATGCCGAAGCTCAGCACCAGCACGAAGGCCAGCGGCGCCAGCATCACGATCCACTGCAGCGGGCTGTTGTAGATGACGTTGCCGAAATCGGTGAGCCCGACGATGCGGCCGTTTTCCTGCACGAAGGCGTTGGCGAAGGTGAAGTAGGCAACGACGCCGGTCAGCACCAGGCCGATACCCATGTAGTTGTAGACCTTGAGCATATAGCTGCGCAGGCCCTCATCGATGACCGCGGCGGTTCCTGGCCGCGCGGCAACGGACGGACGGTCGAATTCAGCCATGGTCGGTTCCCCTTGGATCTGTCGAAGTCCCGCGGCTGCGGGTCTTTGCTGCAGAATATGGACGGGGGGAGTCATGAATACAAGACCCGGCCGCCGGGCTTAACAAAGTGTAACCTTGCCGGGCCAAGGGGTTAGCCGGACAGGTTACGCCGCCCTGTCATGAACTTGCGGCCGCGACTCACTATGTTACGGTCAGTCGCGCCGGTCCCGAATCGGCGCCGCAGCGGAGACGCGGTCGATTGCCCAGGCTCTTTACCGGCCTCGAAATCCCCTACGACGTGCAGTCTGCCCTGTCGCTGAAGCGCGGCGGCCTGTCGGGAGCGCGCTGGATCGACCCCGAGAACTACCACATCACGCTGCGCTTCATCGGCGACGTCGACAACCGGGTGGCCGACGAGGTGAGCTACGAGCTCGAACGGCTGAGCCATTCGGACAGCTTCAAGATCCGGCTGTCGCATCTGGGCACGTTCGGCGGCGACATGCCGCGGGCGCTCTATGCCGGGGTCGAGAGCAACGAGGCGCTGCACCGGCTGCAGGCGGCGCAGGAGCGGGTGCTGCGCCGGGTCGGGCTCGACCCGGAAGGCCGCCGCTTCGTGCCGCATGTATCGCTGGCGCGGCTGCGCGGCACGCCGGCCTACGAGGTCGCCGACTTCATCCACCAGGCCGGCCAGTTCGCGCCGCTGGAGTTCACGGTCGGCCGCTTCGTGCTGTTTTCGTCGCGGGCGTCGGTGGGCGGCGGGCCGTACCTGGTCGAGCAGAGCTATCCGCTGGCGGCGTGAGCTTCGCGCCGAATCGTCATCGCCTTAACCCATCGTTAAGGCTGACGGGGCGACACGAAACCCACACAAATCCGGCGCCAAATTGCCGACACGATTGCCGATACACTCGGCATCTCGCCAATACGGGCCCGGGTTTTGAGACCTTGGTAACCATACCGTGCCAGCCTTGGGGCGTTCCTCGCTTCCGCGGCTGCCACTTGCTCAGGGGTATTCAGGACATGACTTTTCTGCGGCACCGGCTCCTCCCCGGCCTGATGGCAACTGTCCTTGCGGCGTCGGCGATGCCCGCGCTGGCGCAGAGCGCGCCGACCAATCTGGGCACCTTCAAGGCGTGGACGGCCTGGCAGGGCAAGGACGATTACGGCAAGATCTGCTTCATCTCGGCGGCCCCCGACAGCTCCGAGCCGACCCAGGTCAACGGCAAGCCGATCAACCGCGATCCGCCGCACTTCCTCGTCATCCACCGCGACAAGGCGCCGGCGATCAATCCCGACGGCAGCGCCGCCAAGGACGCCAAGGGCAATCCGGTGTTCCGCAAGGTGCGCAACGAGGTGCAGACGCTGATCGGCTATCCGATGCAGCCCACCTCGAGCAGCTTCACCCATTCGGCCGACATCGACGGCAAGTCGTGGCCGATGAAGTCGATCCCCGACGATCCCTCGACCGCCATCAAGGACGACGAGGCGGCCTGGCTCGCCAGCATGGACGACGAAGCCGGGTTCGTGGCGGCGCTGAAGAAGGGCACCAAGCTCGTGGTGCACGGCACCTCGATCCGCGGCACCAAGACCACCGACACCTATTCGCTCGCCGGGGTGACGGCGGCGATGGACGCCATCGACAAGGCGTGTCCATAAGGGAACGCCCGACCGGCCGGCCGCGTTGGCCGGCACCGGCTCCGCGCCAATCCGTTCGAGGTTCCATGACCGCCGCCCGCCTTGCCGCCCTCGCCGTTCTCGCCACGCTTGGCCTCGCCACAGGCGCCAGCGCGCAATCGGTGCAGGTGATCGGCACGTTCAAGGACTGGGCGGCGTATTCGGCCTCCAGCGGCGGCGCCGGGGCGGTGTGCTTCGCCATGAGCAAGCCGGTGTCGGTCGATCCCTCGCCCGACGGCTACACCCAGGCCTATCTCTATCTGACGCACCGGCCATCGGAAAACGTCAGCAACGAGCTCAACCTCGTCGCCGGGTTCGAATTCGCTCCCGACCAGCCGGCGACGCTGAGCGTCGGCGGCAAGAGCTACGACCTGTTCACGCAGAAGGACGCCGCCTGGCTGCTCGATGCGGCGCAGGCCGACAGCCTCGCCGGCGCCATGCGCGCCGGCAGCTCGCTCGCCATCCAGGGCACCAGCACCAAGGGCATCCTGGTCAACGAGACGTTCTCGCTGGCGGGCGCCACGGCGGCGAGCAAGGCGATCGACAGCGGCTGCTAGAGTTCTTGTTTGCTCTGTCCGACCGGTGGAGTTGTTTGTGCTCTGTCCGATCGGCCACAAGAGCGGCCGATCGACCAACCGCTTGTTGTTTGCGCTCTGCACGATCGGCCGCAAGAGCGTCCGATCGAGCAACCGCTTGTTGTTTGCGCTCTGTCCGATCGGCCGCAAGAGCGTCCGGTCGTCCAACCGCTGTAAGTCGCTCTTTTTTGCGCACCGGCGCGCATTATGTTATCCCGCGCCGCCAATTCCGGACCCGCCATGAGCATTGCCCTCAATCTCGACCATGCGAGCCAGCCGCCGCGCCCCACGGCGCCGGGGCGGATGTCGCTCGTCGGCCTGGGCAAGCCGGAGCTGCGCCGGGCGCTCGGCGGCATCGGACTCGACGAGCGCGAGAGCCGGATGCGGGCGAACCAGCTGTGGAACTGGATCTACGTCAACGGCGTCACCGATTTCGAGCGGATGAGCAATATCCAGAAGGGGGTGCGGCAGACCCTGGCCGACAACTTCCTGCTCGACCGCCCCGAGATCGTCTCCGAGCAGGTGTCGGTCGACGGCACGCGCAAATGGCTGTTCCGCTTCCGCGATCCGCAGAACCCGAAGCTGCCGCCGGTCGAGATCGAGACCGTCTACATCCCGGAAGAGGATCGGGGCACGCTGTGCGTCAGCTCGCAGGTCGGCTGCACGCTCACCTGCTCGTTCTGCCACACCGGCACGCAGACGCTGGTGCGCAACCTCAGCGCCGGCGAAATCCTCGGCCAGATCCTGATGGCGCGCGAGCGGCTGGGCGATTTTCCCGGCGGCGTGCGGCCCGACGATGGCGGGCTGGTGCCGGCGCCGCGCGGCTCGGGCGGATCGGAGGGCGATAGCCGCGCCATCACCAATGTGGTGATGATGGGGATGGGCGAGCCGCTTTACAATTACGACAACGTCAAGAACGCCCTTCTGATCGCCTCGGCGGAAGACGGCATCTCGCTCAGCAAGCGCCGCATCACGCTTTCGACCTCGGGCGTCGTGCCCTATATCGAGCCCACCGGCCGCGAGATCGGCACGATGCTGGCGATCTCGCTCCATGCGGTGCGCGACGATCTGCGCGACATGCTGGTGCCGATCAACAAGAAATATCCGCTGAAAGAGCTGATCCAGGCCTGCCGCGACTATCCGGGGCTGTCCAATGCCCGCCGCATCACCTTCGAATATGTGATGCTGCGCGACATCAACGATTCCGACGCCGATGCGCGCGAGCTGGTGCGGCTGTTGAGCGGCATTCCAGCCAAGATCAATTTGATCCCGTTCAATCCGTGGCCGGGCACCAATTACGATTGTTCGAGCTCGGCGCGGATCGAGAAATTCGCCGATATCGTCAACCGCGCCGGCTATGCCTCGCCGGTGCGCACGCCGCGCGGCCGCGACATCTTCGCTGCCTGCGGCCAGCTCAAGAGCGAGACCGAGCGGCTCAAAAAGAAGGATCGCGAGGCGCTGCTCGGTGCCTGATCTCACCCCCGAGCTGGCGGTCGCGGACCTCGAGCGCAGCCTTGGTTTCTACCGCGATATCCTGGGATTTTCGGTGCTCTACGACCGGCCCAGCGAAGGCTTTGCCTGCCTGCGCTACGAGGGCATCGAGCTGATGCTCGACCAGATCGGGAAAGGTCGCACCTGGGAGACGGGGCCGCTCGAGCACCCTCTCGGCCGCGGTCTCAATCTGCAGTGCAGGGTCAGCGCCATCGATCCGCTGGCGGAGCGGCTGGGCAGGGCCGGAATTGCGCTCTACCTGCCAATCGAAACCAGGACCTATCGCGTTGGCGACCGCGATATCAGGCAACGCCAGTTTTGTGTGCAGGACCCGGATGGGTATCTCCTGCGCTTCTGCGAGGACTCATGAGTACGCTGACGACGATCGGCTTCGATGCCGACGACACCCTGTGGGACCACGAGAAGTACTTCGTCGACAGCAAGACGCGGTACCTCGACCTGCTGGCGCCCTATGTCGACGTCATCGCTCTCGAGGCGCGGCTGCACGAGACCGAAACAGCCAACGTCTCGCTTTACGGCTTCGGCGTCAAAAGCTTCACGCTCTCGATGATCGAAGCGGCGCTCGCCACCGACGGCGGCGATTTGCCGTCGCCCTGTGTCAGCGACATTCTGCAGATCGGGCGCGAGCTGCTCGTGCATCCGGTCGATCCATATCCGGGCGTGCACGACACCCTGGACGCCCTCAGATCCACGCACAAACTGCTGGTTGTCACGCGCGGCGACCTCGTCGACCAGGAACGCAAGCTCGCGGCCTCCGGGCTGCTGGGCTACTTTCATGAAATCGAGATCGTCTCGGACAAGACGCCGCAGGTCTACAGCCGCATATTCACGCGCCACGGCGATGGTCCGCGCCGGGCGATGATGGTCGGCAATTCGATGCGGGCGGATGTCGTTCCGGCCATCGAGGCCGGCTGCTTCGGCATCCACATCCCATCGGACTATGTCTGGTCCATGGATATCGACAGCGACCCCCAGGACATCTCTCGCTTCCGGCGGCTCACGAGCATCGCCGATGTCGCCGCAATCGTCGCCGAGATCGGATGACGGGGGTCAGGCGAAGCATGGTGGGCCGCTTGTGCCGGTATTTGCGGCCGCCCCACCCTCACTGACATCTCAGCTTTCGCCGCGAATCCACTCCACCCGCGCGCCGCCGCGGCCCTGCTCCAAGACGTTCGCCAGCGCGGGTAGAATCAGGTTCAACTCGGCCGCGAGCGTGAAGGGCGGGTTGACGAGGATGAGGCCGGAGCCGTAGAGGCGGCCGGCGGCGGGGGGCAGCACCGTCAGCTCGGCGCGCAGCATCTTTTTGATGCCGGTGGCCTTGAGGGCGGTGACGAAGCTGTTGACCTCGCGCGGCTCCTTGAGCGGATACCACAGCATGAACAGGCCGCCGGACCATTTGCGGTGGGCCTTTGCCAGCCCGTCGACCAGCCGGTCCCATTCGCCGGGCTCCTCGAAGGGCGGATCGACCAGCACCAGGCCGCGCTTTTCCTTGGGCGGCAGGTAGGCGTTGAGCGCCAGCCAGCCGTCGAGCTCGGTGACGCGCACCTGCACGTCGCCGGCGAACAGGTCGCGCAGCCTGCGGTAGTCGGCCGGGTGCAGCTCCAGCGCGCTCAGCCGGTCCTGCGGCCGGAACAGCGTTCTGGCGACCAGCGGCGAGCCCGGATAGCGGGCGAGGGTGCCGTTGCGGTTCTGCGCGGCGACGACATCGAGATACGGGGCGACGAGGCCCTTCACCGGCTCCTTGAGCGCGGCGTCGAGCAGCCTGCCGATGCCGTCGAGCCATTCGGGCGAGCGCCGCGCTTCGTCGCCGGTCAGCGAGTAGAGGCCGATGCCGGCATGGGTGTCGATGACGCGGAAGGCCGCCGGCTTCAGCTTCAGATATTCGACCAGCCGGGTGAGGGTGACGTGCTTCATCACGTCGACGAAGCCGCCGGCGTGGAAGGCGTGGCGGTAGTTCACGGATTTTTCCCGGCCGCGCTCACGCGTGCCGCGCCTGGGCGGAAAGGATGATGGCGGCGAAGGTCGCGAACACCCCGGCAAAGCCCCAGTTCAGCACGCGTTCGACGGTCCTGGACCGGGTCAGCGCCCGGGCGATCCAGGCCGCGAACCAGACCAGCGCTACGCCGGCGGGCAGCGACAGCAGGAAATATTCGAGCCCGAGGAAGAACAGCTGGCCCGGCGCGCCGGGATCGCCGGCGTGCACGAATTGCGGCAGGAAGGTCACGAAGAACAGCACGACCTTGGGATTGAGCAGGTCGATCATGACGCCGGCGAGAAAGCTCTGCCAGAGCGTCGGCTTCTGCCTTGCCGCCGCCGCCAGGCGGAAGCCGCCGCCCTTGCGGATGGCCTGCCAGGCGAGCCACAGCAGGTACACGGCGCCGACGATCTTGAGGGCGAGAAAGATCGGCGGGGCGGCGACGATCAGGATCGAAATGCCCAGCGCCACCAGCACCGAATGCACCAACAGGCCGAGCATGGTGCCGAAAAACGTCATCATGCCGTGCGCGCGGCCGTAATTGATCGAGCGCGAGAGCTGCAGCGCCATGTCGGGCCCGGGGGTGACGATCAGCACCAGCGAGGCGACGGCGAAGGTCAGGACGGTGGCAAGGGGCGGAACGAAGCTCGGCATGCAGCGGACATTGCATGCGGCGGGCGGCTTGACTAGAGAAGACCGCAAATTCCGCCCGTCCGGGCCGGCAGGAGCGTTCAGCGCATGAGCAAAGACATCAAGAAAATCGTCCTCTCCTATTCGGGCGGCCTCGACACCTCGATCATGCTCAAATGGCTGCAGGAGCACTACCAGGCCGAGATCGTGACCTTCACGGCCGACCTCGGGCAGGGCGAGGAGCTCGAGCCGGCGCGGCGCAAGGCCGAGATGTTCGGCATCAAGGACATCCGCATCGTCGATGTGCGCGAGGAATTCGTGCGCGATTTCGTGTTCCCGATGTTCCGCGCCAATGCGCTCTACGAGGGCCAGTACCTGCTCGGCACCTCGATCGCCCGGCCGGTGATCGCCAAGCATCTGGTGGAGATCGCCGAAGAGACCGGCGCCGACGCCATCGCCCATGGCGCCACCGGCAAGGGCAACGACCAGGTGCGGTTCGAGCTCACCGCCAATGCGCTGGCGCCCAACCTCCGGGTCATCGCGCCATGGCGCGAATGGGACCTGCGCAGCCGCACGCAACTGCTCGACTACGCCGAAAAGCACCAGATCCCGATCGCCAAGGACAAGCGCGGCGAAGCGCCGTTCTCGGTCGACGCCAATCTGCTGCACACCTCGTCGGAGGGCCGGGTGCTCGAGGACCCGGCGGAGCCGGCGCCCGATTACGTGGCGCAGCGCACCGTCGATCCGGAGCAGGCGCCCAACACGCCCGAGATCATCACCATCGGCTTCGAGCGGGGCGACGCGGTGTCGGTCAACGGCGAAAAGCTCAGCCCGGCGATGCTGCTGGCGCGGCTCAACGAGCTCGGCGGCAAGCACGGCATCGGCCGGCTCGATCTGGTCGAGAACCGCTTCGTCGGCATGAAGAGCCGCGGGCTCTACGAGACCCCCGGCGGCACGATCCTCTTGGCGGCGCATCGCGGCATCGAATCGATCACGCTCGACCGCGGCGAGGCGCACCTCAAGGACGAGCTGATGCCGCGCTATGCCGAGCTCATCTACAACGGCTTCTGGTATTCGCCCGAGCGCGAGATGCTGCAGGCGGCGATCGACCACACGCAGCGGTTCGTCGCCGGCGAGGTGACGGTCAAGCTCTACAAGGGCTCGGCCAACGTCATCGCCCGCACCTCGCCCAATTCGCTGTACTCGATGGACCTCGTGACCTTCGAGGAAGGGGCGGTGGCCTACGACCATCACGACGCCGAGGGCTTCATCCGGCTCAACGGGCTGCGGCTCAAGACCTATGCGGCCCGGCGCCTGGCGATGAAGCGCTAGACTCCGTTCCTCGGCCGCTACGGCAATCTCCGTAAGATAATCCCCGCGCCTCGACTTCGGTTACTTACGGCCGAACCACTAGAGCGCGGGGCTTTATCGCCTCGTTAACCATGATCTTCCGACACTGTGCACGCGTTCTGGTGCAGGGTCGGGAGTTGTTCATGGGAAAACTGGCATGTCTTGCGGGAGGTCTGTGGCTCGCGGCCGGACCGGCGCTGGCGGCGACCGACGTGGTGTTCACCGGCACGGTCAGCGACACCTGCACGCTGGCGGTGCCGACGCCCGGCATCATGACGCTGTCGGGCGACGGCAAGACGCTTGGGTCGGACCAGACGCTGGGCGTGCCGGCCACGGTGACGGTGGTGTCGCTGGGCAGCAATTCGGTGACGCTGGCGGCGCCGACGCTCACCGATGCGCCCAGCGGCTATGCCGGCGGCGAGACGGTGCAGATGAGCTATTCCGGGCTCGCCAGCCACGCCTACACCAGTCAGCAGCAGAGCTTTGCGCTCGGCATCCTGCCGCTCACCAACCTCATCATCAACATGCAGGTGCTCAACCCCAACGGCTTCGTGCAGGGCACCTACAAGGCCAAGACGGTGCTGACATGCAGCTAGCCGCCGCCCTTGCCGCGCTGGCGGCGCTCGCCGCGACGCCGGCGCTGGCCGATTGCAGCGTCGGGCTGTCGACCCCCGGCGTGCTGAAGCTCAGCCCGTCCGACAGCACGGTGCTCAGCAGCCAGGCGGGCACCGCCTCGGTGGTGGTCGTCACCAATCTCAGCAATCTGCTGGGCACCACGGTGACGCTGTCGAGCCCGGTGCTCGACACCTGGCCGGCGGGGTTCGCGGCCGGCAGCGCCGTGGTCGAGGAGCGCTACAGCGCGAGCTGGCTGCTCGGCTCGTCCAGCGTGCCGACCTATGCCTCGGGCCCGCGCAGCTTCGCCGTGCCGCTCGCGGCGGTGGTGACGCTGGTGCTCGACAACCGCGTCACTGCGCCGGGCGGCTTCCGGCAGGGCGGCTACAGCACGAAGACGAGCATCTCATGCAGCTGACGCCAATCCTCGCCGCGGCGCTTGCCGCCGCCCTCGCCGGACCTGCCGCGGCGCAGTCGCTGTCGCCGATGCATGCGGCGGGGGCGACCCCCAGCGACGTCAAGGGCTTCCGGCTGACCATCGGCAACCCCTATCCGGGGCCGATGACCTTCCTGGTGCTGCCGATGGACCCGAAATTCCGCGTCGCGGCGCCGGCAGCCGAGGTCAATTTCCCGGCGATCACGCTGGCGCCGGGCAGCAGCCGGCAGGTGATCGTCACCTTCCGCATCGAGCCATCCCGCAAGGAGAGGACAATTGGCGTCTGCGTTCAACCCAGGGACCTGGACAGTACGGTCCTGCCTCGCGTGTGCGGCACTTATACTGGGAGCCGGCTCGGCGCTGGCCGGTGACGGGCTGTTCCTGCCGGCGGCGCCGAGCGGGCCGGGCGGCGAGGATTCGATCACCACGTCGGAGGGCGTGCGCTGCACGCAATCGGTCAATTCGTCGGGCGGCTACCTCGATTTCGGTGTGGCCGGCGGCGACATCAACACCTACGCAGCACCCCCGAGCGGGCCGGCGGGGCAGGGCGCCATCGGCTATGCGCGGATCG
>NZ_MKVA01000002.1:20764-249474 GCF_001899075.1 Devosia sp. 67-54
AAGCGCTTATTAAGCCTGCGCGACTAGCGTTCGGCCAGCGTCGGTGTTGGGGAACGATAGCGGGTGAGCTCGAAAATGGCACCAGCGGGCCATTCAGACAGCGCTTTGCTGCTCGATGCGGCGCTGGAAAACATACCCTACGGCTTCTGCGTCTGGTCGAGCGAATTCAAGCTCGTCATGTGGAACCGGCACTATCTCGACATCTACGGCTTTCCGGCCGAGCGCATCCGCAAGGGCATGAGCCTCGACGAGGCGGCGCGGCTGGCCAGCGAGCTCGGCCATCACGGCGGGACGACGCCGCAGCAATTCCTTGCCGCCTACAAGAAGGAGCTGCGCAACAATCGCGGCGGGCAGCGCTACAAATCGCGCGAGCGGCTGGAGGGCGGGCGCACCATCGAGACGGCGCATGTGTATTCGCCGGGCCTGGGCTGGGTGGTGACGCATGAGGACGTGACCGAGGAGATCGCCTCGAGCGAGACCATCGCGCGGCGCAAGCGCGAGCTCGAGCGGCAGAACATCCGGCTCGACGCGGCGGTCAACAACATCAGCCAGGGCCTTTGCATGTTCGACCCGCAGGGGCGGCTGGTGATCTGCAACGCCCCCTATGCGCGCATCTATGCCCTGCCCGACGATCTGGTGAAGCCGGGCACGCCGCTCGACGCCATCCTCGGGCACCTGTTCGACAACGGCATGCATTCGAGCCAGGCCACCAGCCGTGAGGAATATGTGCGCTGGCGGCACGAGGTGATCGCCCGCGGCCAGCACGACAAGACCGTGGTCGAGTTCGGCACCCGCATCATCATGATGCAGCACCATCCGATGGCCGATGGCGGCTTCGTGTCGACGCACGAGGACATCACCGAGCAGCGCCAGCAGGAGGCGCGCATCCAGCACCTGGCGCGGCACGACGCGCTGACCGAGCTGCCCAACCGGGCGCAGTTCCTCGACGAGATGGCGGCCTCGGAAGCCAGCATCGACCGCGGCGAAAAGGTCGCCGTGCTGTGCATCGACCTCGACCATTTCAAATCGGTCAACGACACGCTCGGCCATGCCATCGGCGACAAGCTGCTGAAGCAGGCCTCGGCGCGGCTGTGGGGGACGACGCGCGAGACCGACATCATCGCGCGGCTGGGCGGCGACGAGTTCTCGCTGCTGCTCAGGCCGATCGACAAGCCGTCCGACGCGGCGATGGTGGCCGAGCGCATCGTCAAGGCGATGGCGTCGCCGTTCAACATCGACGGCCACCAGATCGCCATCGGCGCCAGCGTCGGCATCGCCGTGGCGCCGGCCGACGGCGAGACCACCGACGTGCTGATGAAGAACGCCGACATGGCGCTCTACCGCGCCAAGTCGGAAGGGCGCTCGACCTATCATTTCTTCGAAAAGGACATGGACGCCGCCATCCAGAAGCGGCGCATGATCGAGGCCAATCTGCGCGCGGCGCTGGCGGCGCGCGAACTGCGCCTGGTGTTCCAGCCGCTGGTCGGGCTCAAGGAAAACCGCGTCACCTGCTGCGAGGCGCTGCTGCGCTGGACGCATGCGGGCGAGGCGATCTCGCCGGCCGAATTCATCCCCATCGCCGAGGAGACCGGCCTGATCGTGCCGATCGGCGAATGGGTGCTGCGCGAGGCCTGCGCGGCGGCGGTGCACTGGCCGAGCAAGGCGCGCGTCGCGGTCAACCTGTCGCCGGTGCAGTTCAAGAACAAGCGGCTGTTCGAGACCATCCACGGCATCCTGGCCGAGACCGGCCTGCCGCCGACCCGGCTCGAGCTCGAAATCACCGAATCGCTGCTGCTCAACGACAACGAGCAGACGCTGCACACGCTGCACCGGCTGCGCGCCATCGGGGTGCGCATCTCGATGGACGATTTCGGCACCGGCTATTCGTCGCTGAGCTATCTGCGCGCCTTCCCGTTCGACAAGATCAAGATCGACCGCTCGTTCATGCGCGACCTCGAAAGCCGCGGCGACAGCCTCGCCATCATCAAGGCGGTGATCGGGCTCGGCCATTCGCTGGGCATGTCGACCACCGCGGAGGGCGTCGAGACCGAGGAACAGCTGCAGGCGGTGCGCGAGCAGGGCTGCAACGAGGTGCAGGGTTTCCTGTTCTCGCCGCCGCTGGAGCCGGGCGAGGTGCTGGCGTTGCTGACGCGGGAAGCCGAGCCGCTGCTGTTCAAGCGCGCCAGCTGACGCCGGGGAACGCCCGGCGCAGGGCGGGCCGGCGGGGCGGCCAAAACCTGCCCAAATTAACGCCATATCGCGGCGCAGCCCCCTCATGCAGCGAAATCGCTTGAGAATTGGGGCTTCTGCCACTATGTGAGCCCGCACTTCTCTCCCTTTATCGTTAGGCGGCCCGCAAATGGCGTTGCGCAACATCGCGATCATCGCCCATGTCGACCATGGCAAGACCACCCTCATCGACGTGCTGCTGAGGCAGTCGGGCTCGTTCCGCGAAAACCAGCGCGTCGAAGAGCGCGCCATGGATTCCAACGACCTCGAGCGCGAGCGCGGCATCACCATCCTCGCCAAGGTGACCTCGCTGGTGTGGAAGGACACCCGCATCAACATCGTCGACACCCCCGGCCACGCCGATTTCGGCGGCGAGGTGGAGCGCATCCTCAGCATGGTCGACGGCGTGGTGATCCTGGTGGACGCGGCCGAAGGGCCGATGCCGCAGACCAAATTCGTGCTCTCCAAGGCGCTGGCGCAGGGGCTCCGCCCGATCGTCGCCATCAACAAGATCGACCGCCCCGACGCGCGGCACCTCGAGGTGCTGGAAGAGATCTTCGATCTGTTCATCGCGCTCGACGCCAAGCCCGAGCAGCTGGATTTCCCGGTGCTGTACGGGTCGGGCAAGCAGGGCTGGATGGCGGCCGAGCCGCAGGGGCCCAAGGAATCGCTGGCGCCGCTGCTCGACAAGGTGGTCGAATACGTGCCCGAGCCGAAGGTGGAAGACGGCCCGTTCCGCATGCTGGTCACCACCATCGAGCGCAACCCGTTCCTCGGGCGGCTGCTCACCGGCCGCATCTTTTCGGGCAGCGTCAAGGCGGGCGACGCCATCCATTCGCTGAGCCGCGACGGCAAGGAGATCGAGAAGGGCCGCGTCAGCAAGGTGCTGGCCTTCCGCGGCCTCGAGCGCACGCCGATCGACGTCGCCGAGGCGGGCGACATCGTCGCCATCGCCGGCCTCGAGGAGTCGACCGTCGCCAACACCATCACGGTGCCGCAGAACAGCGAGCCGCTGCCGGCCAAGCCGATCGATCCGCCGACGCTGAGCGTCACCTTCCGCATCAATGACGGGCCGCTCGCCGGGCGCGAGGGCGACAAGGTGCAAAGCCGCGTCATCCGCGACCGGCTGCTGCGCGAGGCCGAGGGCAATGTGGCGATCCGCGTCACCGAGGGCTCGGATTCCGATTCGTTCGAGGTCGCCGGGCGCGGCGAATTGCAGCTCGCGGTGCTGATCGAGAACATGCGCCGCGAGGGCTTCGAGCTCACCATCGGCCGGCCGCGCGTGGTGCTGCGCGAGGAGAACGGGCAGAAGCTCGAGCCGGTCGAGGAAGTGATCATCGACGTCGACGACGAGCATTCGGGCGTGGTGGTGCAGAAGCTCACCGAGCGCAAGGGCGACCTCGTCGACATGCGCCCATCGGGCACCGGCCGTACGCGGCTGCGCTTTTACGTGCCGACCCGCTCGCTGATCGGCTACCAGCCGGAGCTGTTGAGCGACACGCGTGGAACGGCGATCTTCAACCGGCTGTTCCACGAGTACCAGCCGTACAAGGGGGCGCTGCCCGGCCGCCGCACGGGCGTTTTGATCTCCAACTCCAACGGCACCGCCGTCGCCTTCGCGCTGTGGAACCTCGAGGACCGCGGCCCGATGATGATCGACCCGGGCGTCGAGGTGTATGAGGGCATGATCGTGGGCGAGCACACGCGCGACAACGATCTGGAAGTGAACCCGATCAAGGGCAAGCAGCTCACCAACATCCGCACGCATTCCAAGGACGAGGCGGTGCGCCTGACCCCGCCCAAGAAGCTGACGCTGGAGCAGTCGCTGGGCTACATCGCCGACGACGAATATGTCGAGGTGACGCCCAAGAGCATCCGGCTCAGGAAGATCTGGCTCGATCCCAACGAACGCAAGAAGCAGTTCCGAGCGCGGGCGAGCGCCTGATATCGGCTTGAACCGATATCGGTTCTGGCCTATATTCCGGCGGTCGTCGAGGATCGCCGATGCCGTGGATCGTCCTTGAGCACCCAGCATTCTCGGCAGAGCGTGGCGCGATGCCGCCATCGGTCACCGCCAAGCTGACGGAAGTCGTGCTGGCGCTGGAGATCGTGGGTCCACATTTGGGTCGGCCATTGGTGGATACTCTCAAGGGATCGCGGCACGCCAACATGAAGGAGCTGCGGATCGGGGCGAGCGGAGCGTGGCGGGTAGTGTTCGCCTTCGATCTGGAACGCAACGCGATCCTGCTGGTTGGCGGCAACAAGCAGGGTGCGAACCAGACGAAGTTCTACAAGGATTTGATCCGTACCGCCGACGCACGGTTCGACCAATGGCTCGGCGCCGAGGGACACCAATGAGCAAGCTGAAGGCATCGGATTTCAAGCCGGCGCGCGACTGGATCGACAAGCTGCCACCCAAGAGGCTGGCGCGCGCAAAAAAGAATGCGGCGACGCTCATCGAAGCCATTCGCCTCGCGGAAGTACGCCGCGCCCTCGAGGTCACCCAGGCCGATCTCGCCGACAGGACGGGGCTGAAACAGGGAGAGGTTTCACGCATCGAAAACGAGCTGCCCAACATCCAGCTCAAGACGCTCGAGCGCTACATGCGGGGCCTCGGGGGCACCGTGACCATCGTTGCCGATTTCCCCGATGGCGCGCGCGCCGAGATTCCGGTGCGGGGCGGCAAGCCGGTCAAATCGAAGGCGATCGTTCGCGCCGGATAGTGCCGGCGCTGCTGGCCGGGCTGTCGCGCGCCGTCGCCGGCACGACGCGGCTCGTCGGCCATGCCCGCAGCAACGCGCTGCCGGGGGCCATGAGGCGACGCTGCACTGAAGGGCGGTCCGTTCACCCTCGGCGCCCTTCCGCCTTGCGAGGGCGGGCCCGAGCCCCTAGATAGTCGGCATGCAACAGGGGCCCCGCGCATGATCGCATTGCTGCAAACCATCTCGATGCTGCTGACGCTCGTCTGGTGGGTGTTCCTGGTGATGATCATCATGAGCTGGCTGATCAGCTTCAACGTCATCAACACGCGCAACCAGTTCGTGGCCGGGCTGTGGCGGGTGCTGAACCAGATCACCGAGCCGATCCTGAGGCCGATCCGCCGGGTCATTCCGCCGATGGGTGGGCTCGACCTCAGCCCGATCGTGGTGTTCGTGATCATCTTCTTTCTGCAGAGCTTCATCGCCAACGATCTGCCGCGCCTGCTCAGGCTGTATTGAGCGCGCCTGCCTACCGGCTGACGCCCGGCGGACTGACGCTCAGCCTCCGCGTCACGCCCAATGCCGGGGCCGACCGCCTCGAGGGCACGGAGTTGCGCGACGACGGCAGCGTGGTGCTGCGCGTCCGCGTCGCGGCGGTGGCCGACAAGGGCCGCGCCAATGCGGCGGTGATCGCGCTGCTCGCCAGATCCCTTGGCGTGCCGAAGGCGTCGGTGCGGCTGCTGGCCGGCGACACGGCGCGGCTGAAGCGTGTCGCCGTCGACGGCGACGGGCCGGCGCTGGCGGCGCGGCTCGCGGCGCTGCTCGGCTAGATCAGGCCAGCGCGCCGTGGAGGATGGCGCCGATCAGCCTGCGGTAGCGGGCGGGCAATTGCTCGATCGGGATCGGCGGCAGCGCCTGGTTGCTGCCGCGGGCGCCGTCGCACAGCATCTGCGCCAGGTCGGCGGGGCTGGTGCCGGGTTTCAGCGCCAGCAGGCCCGCCGCCTGCATGTCGGCGATCAGCCCCGCCACCTCGCGCTGGAAGGTGGCGGCGTGCTCGACCATGATGTCGCGGGCCAGCCGGAAGGCCTTCTCGTTGATCTCGAGCGCGTGTTTCGATTGCGCCAGCCGGCGGCGGTTGTCGGCATAGCGCACGTCCATCAGCACCACGAAGATGTCGACCGGGCCGGCGCCGGCCGCCAGTTGGGCGCGGGCCGCCGCCATGGCCTGCTCGATGGCGACGTCGCCATCGCAGCGCAACAGGAAGCGGAAGGCGTCCTCCTTGTTGGCGAAGTGGTTGTAGAGGGTGCGCCGCGACACCCCGGCGCGCGGCGCCAGGGCCAGCATGGTCATCTGCTCGTAGCCCACGTCCAGAAAGGCGTCGCGCAGCCGGCTCAGCAGCGGCTCGCGGCGATGGAGGCTGGTCTTGCGGGCGGTGTCGAGGATGGCGATGACAAATTCCCGCTCGCCGCGGGCCTCCATACGGGCCGCGGCGTGCCCCGCCGTCGCGCCGCCGATGCGGCCTCCCGTTCGTCCGATCTGTCGCGTTCCGCGGCCGGACGGCCACGGTGCTGCGCCCAGCGTTAAGCCCAGTCGGCGGCCGGGGCAATCGCGGCGGCGGCGGCCTCCCCGCTCTTCACAGCCCCAAAGCCGGGTGAAATCGGCTGAAACCCGCGGAAATCCGGTCATCCGGCGCGAAATCTGGTTGAATCATGGCAGCCGATTTGGCAGCGTGTGCGCCGGTTCCCCGGGGGCGGGGAGGTGACCGGGCGCTTGCGCATGGCCGCCGCAAATGGGTCGTCCCCCGCGGGTTTTACACACGAGGGACGTTTTTCATGACCACTCTACTCTGGGCGATCGTCGTCGCTGGTCTGCTGTCGATCGTTTATGGCATCGTCACGACGCGCGGCCTGCTCGCCGCCGATGCCGGCTCCGCCCGCATGCAGGAAATCTCGGCGGCGGTGCGCGAAGGCGCGTCGGCCTATCTGCGCCGGCAATACACCACCATCGCCATCGTCGGTGTGGTCATCTTCATCCTCGCCTTCTGGCTGCTGGGCGCCTATGCGGCGATCGGCTTCCTCATCGGCGCGGTGCTGTCGGGCGCCGCCGGCTTCATCGGCATGAACGTGTCGGTGCGCGCCAATGTGCGCGTGGCGCAGGCGGCCACCGGGTCGCTGGCCAAGGGGCTCGATCTGAGCTTCAAGGCGGGCGCCATCACCGGCCTCCTGGTCGCCGGCCTCGGGCTGCTGGGGGTTACCGTCTACTTCATCATCCTCACCCAGGGCGTGGGGCTCGAGCCGACCAGCCGCTCGGTGATCGACGCGCTGGTCGCGACGTCGTTCGGCGCCTCGCTGATCTCGATCTTCGCCCGTCTCGGCGGCGGCATCTTCACCAAGGGCGCCGACGTGGGCGGCGACATGGTGGGCAAGGTGGAAGCCGGCATCCCGGAAGACGATCCGCGCAACCCGGCGACCATTGCCGACAATGTGGGCGACAATGTCGGCGACTGCGCCGGCATGGCCGCCGATCTGTTCGAGACCTATGTGGTGACCATCGTCGCCACCATGGTGCTCGCCTCGATCGTTTTGCCCGACGCGTTCAAGCTCGCCGGCATGGTGCTGCCGCTCGCCATCGGCGGCGCCTGCGTCATCACCTCGATCATCGGCACCTATTTCGTGCGGCTCGGCTCGGGCAGCAACATCATGGGCGCGCTGTACAAGGGCATCATCGCCACCGGCGTGCTGTCGCTGATCGTGCTGCTGCCGGTGCTGTGGTGGGTGTTCGGCGACCTCAACGCGGCGCTCGGCGATGCCAGCAAGGCGTTCACGCCCTGGTCGCTGTTCTGGTGCGGCGTCACCGGCCTCGTGATCACCGCGCTGATCATCGTCATCACCGAGTACTACACCGGCACCGGCAAGCGTCCGGTCAACTCGATCGCCGAAGCCTCGGTGACCGGCCACGGCACCAACGTCATCCAGGGCCTCGCGGTGTCGCTGGAATCGACGGCGCTGCCGGCGCTGGTGATCGTTGCCGGCATCATCGTCACCTACAACCTCGCGGGCCTGTTCGGCATCGCCTTCGCGGTGGCGACCATGCTGGCGCTGGCCGGCATCGTGGTGGCGCTCGACGCCTTCGGCCCAGTCACCGACAATGCCGGCGGCATCGCCGAAATGGCGGGCCTCGACAAGGCGGTGCGGCACAACACCGACGCGCTCGACGCGGTGGGCAACACCACCAAGGCCATCACCAAGGGCTATGCCATCGGTTCGGCCGGCCTCGGCGCGCTGGTGCTGTTCGCCGCCTACACGCAGGACCTCAACCACTTCTTCGGCGACCTCAAGGTCACGTTCGACCTGTCGAACCCCTATGTCGTGGTGGGCCTGCTGTTCGGCGGCCTCCTGCCGTTCCTGTTCGGCGGCATGGCGATGACCGCCGTCGGCCGCGCCGCGCAGTCGGTGGTGATCGAAGTGCGCCGGCAGTTCAAGGAAAAGCCGGGCATCATGGCCGGCACCGACAAGCCCGACTACGCCCGGGCCGTCGACATGCTGACGCGCGCCGCCATCCGCGAGATGATCGTGCCGTCGCTGCTGCCGGTGCTGTCGCCGATCGTGGTGTACTTCGTGATCCTGTGGATCGCCGGGCAGGCCTCGGCCTTCGCGGCGGTCGGCGCCATGCTGATGGGCGTGATCGTCACGGGCCTGTTCGTCGCCATCTCGATGACGGCCGGCGGCGGTGCCTGGGACAACGCCAAGAAGAGCTTCGAGGACGGCTTCACCGACAGCCACGGCGTCAAGCACCTCAAGGGCTCGGAGGCGCACAAGGCCTCGGTCACCGGCGACACCGTCGGCGATCCCTACAAGGACACGGCGGGCCCCGCCGTGAACCCGATGATCAAGATCACCAACATCGTGGCGCTGCTGCTGCTGGCGGTGCTGGCACACATGGCCGGCGTGGCGTAAAGCGCCGTTCCAGTGATGTGAATGAACGAGGCCCGGAGCAATGCTCCGGGCTCTATTATTTGACTATGTAAAACGTGTTGCCGGCTACGGTTTGATCAATGACAGATCGGCGCCAAACTATCCCCAACTGCGCGTCCATCTCGCCTGATCCAATTCTTCCAGAGTAGATGCCAAGGACGATGTCGCGCTTTGCCCAAACGTATGGCTCAGACATTGTGCCGTCCTTTTTTGGAATGCTTTGACCGAACACTGTGTGGCGCGCCAGAACGACTGACCCGGACATGCCCTTTCGAGTCGCAGTGTCCACTACCAGCTTCGGGAGGTCGTCGATGTCGAAAGACGGATCGGATGCTATTGTACCTCGTTTCCACACCGGAGCCGGTGAACCAACAATGAGCCCAAGTGGAAAACCCAGAATAAAGACGTCCTGAGACGCGAACGGCGGAAGAACGGCATCATCTTCAACGTCGTTTGCTGCTCGTATACTCAGTCCTGAGTCCCTCACAAGCGAAGTTACGTCTATGGCGCCGACATCAACCAATTGTCCGTGTGTGGGGTGTACCTTCCAACGGCTTTCAGCAAACTCTCCTTCGTAGAGATCGACGGTGACGGTCGTCAACTTCATGGCGAAATAGCCTGCCGCGTCCGCGTCCGAGATCTGCTTAAGAGCAGTGAACTTCAGTTTGTTCGGAATGCCTCCGTGCGCGGACAACGGCTTACCCGAGGATGGATCCAGCCCCGCGAAGTTGTGCCAGTTGCTAATCAAGTATATCTGGGCCCCATTCCTCCAAAAGAAGCACGTGCCCGAGGCGAGCATCGTGTGATTAAACATCATCTCGACATATGAGACGGCATTGTTCCAAGGGTTGGAGAGATGACTGGGCAACGGCGCCTCTAAGAATGACGAGTATCGCGAGTAGGAGATTCGAATTTCATTGGCGGCCTAGTATCCCACTACACTAGCTGAGGCAGGTAGAGGGCTAAATGCCGGTGCAAGAAACAATATGATGATCTTCGCGGAAGGGCAGCCGCTGCCGCGACTACGGCTGCCTGCTCATATGTTTCGGGTCCATCTCTGCCCGCTGCAACGCCGGGCCGCTGGTCATGGTCCATTCGTAGGGATAGCCCATGGCGAGGGGCATGGTGTCGGTGAGCTGCCGGCGCAGCTCCGGCGGCAGGTCGAAATCGCCGGCGGCGAGGTTTTCGGCGATCTGGTCGACGCGGCGGGCGCCGACGATGGCGGCGGTGATGCGCCGGTCGCCGAACAGCCAGCTCAGCGCCACCTGGCTCGGGGTCTTGCCCAGCTCTTGGGCGGCGGCGACCACGGCGTCGACCATTTTGGCCGCATCGTCGGACCAGTAGCGGCCGACGAGGATGGCCTGCTGGTGGCCGTGGCGGGTGCCCTCTTGGGGCTTGTCCTGCCCGCGATATTTGCCGGACAGCATGCCGGCGGCGAGCGGGCTCCAGCAGATCATGCCCAGCCCCTCATTGTCGCAGGCGGGCAGCACCTCGCGTTCGATGTCGCGACGGACGAGGTTGTAGAGGTGCTGCGCCGAAACCAGCGGCTCGTAGCCCTTGAGCGCGGCGACGCCGTTGGCGCGGGCGATCTGCCAGCCGTAGAAATTGGAGCAGCCGAGATAGCGCACCTTGCCGGCGCGGATCAGGTCGTCGGCGGCGCGCAGCGATTCCTCGATCGGCGTGTAGGGGTCGGGGCCGTGGAACTGGTAGAGGTCGATGAAATCGGTGCCGAGCCGCCTGAGGCTCGCCTCGCAGGCCTCGACGATGTGCTTGCGGCTGAGGCCGCGCGCCGTCACCGCCTCGCCGGTGGGGAACCAGCCCTTGCTCGCGAGCACGATGTCGGAGCGCGGATAGTCCTTGAGGATGTCGCCCAGCATGCTCTCGGACTTGCCGGCCGAATACATGTCGGCGGTGTCGATGAAATTGCCGCCGCCGGAAACGAAGGCCCTGACGATGGCGCGCGAGGTGTCGAGGTCGCAGCCCCAGTCGGGATTGCCGAAGGTCATGGTGCCGAGGCAGAGGCGCGAGACGAGCAGGCCGGAGCGGCCGAGGTAGCGGTATTGCATCGAAATCTCCAATCGGGGCGGGATGCAACACCGGATCGCCGCTCAGGGCAAGAGCAACTCGCCGAGCCGCGCCAGCACGCGGCCGCGCTCGGCGCTCAGGCCCTTGTAGGCGAGCTCGTCCGGGCGCAGCGCCTCGATCTGGGCGATCAGTGCCGCGGCGATCTCGTGCCGGCGCGAATGCCGTTCCAGCGTGGCGAGCGGTTCGACGGCGATGCGGATGGTGAAGACGATGTCGCCGCTCTCAGGGAGGCGGCGCAGCGTCTGCCGCTCGGAGCGGAGGACCACCGGGTCGGCGCGCTCGCCGACGCCGAAGCGGCGGGCGCCGGCATCAGCCGTCTCGGGGTGGAACAGCCGCTCGTCGCCATAGAGCGACCAGTTCCAGCGCAGCATCGGCGTTTCCGGCCGGAGGTTGTCGAACATGCGGGCGATGAGCTCGGCGTTGCGCGTGCCGCCGCCGAAGCCGGGGACCGGCGCGTGCACCTCATCGATCGGCCGGCCGATCTTGTCGGCGAGCGCCCAGGACGAGGGAAAGCTCAGCGACGCCGCGGCCAGCCGCCAGCCGGCCGGAGCGCGGCGCATCAGCACCAGATCCTCCTGCACCAGCCGGGCCGCGGTCCAGAGCGGCGGTGCGCCGTCGGCGAGCGGCACCACGCGGCCGGGGGCGATGTGCATGGCGTCGCCGTCGCGGCGGTAGCGGCCGGGAAAGCGCGCCGGCAGGTGCGCCAGCAGCAGTGCCAGCACTTCGGCCTGCGCCGCCTCCGTTCCGGCCTCGGCGGCGAACACCTCGTCCGGCCGCTCCCGCCACAGAAGCTGCTTTTCGTCGAGATAGGCGTGCAGCCGGTCGTCGACGTCGATCCATTCGGCCGGATCGAGCGGCCCGAGGCCGATGCGGAACAGTTTCGAGGAGCCGTCATAGGGCGTGTGGCGGAGCATGGCGCCGGTTCTAGAACGTTTCACCGATTCAGAGAATCGGCGAAGCAGGCGTTTATTTGCGCTCTGTCCGATCGGTCGCGAGAGCGCCCGATCAGCCAACCGGTAGGGGTTTTGTCTGCGCTCTGGCCGGTCGGTCGCGAGAGCGCCCGATCGGCCAACCGGTGGGGGTTTTGTCTGCGCTCTGGCCGATCGGTCGCAAGAGCGCCCGATCGGCCAACCGCTGTAAGGTAGCTAGCCACCTGCCGCACACGGCTCCAGCGGCGGCGGAAAGTGTCGGCAAATCAAGGTGTCAGGGCCGGCGCCGCGGCTGCCGTAACCCTATATTTACGCCGATCGGAGAAGTTCGTCGGCGAGACGAGCCGTTCGCCCCGCTTTGGTCCGATCCATCGTCCCATCTCCGCGCCAGCGTTCCGGCCGCGGAGCGCATATCGGGGCCGCCTGGACGGGCCGCCCCCCGGGGGTAGTTGCGTCATGCGTGTTTCGATCGGCATCCTCGTCATCCTCCTGTCGGTGATCGGCGGCTACCTCGCCCAGGGCGGACATTTCGAGGTGCTGGTGCAGCCCTTCGAAGCCCTCATCATTCTCGGCGCGGCGTTCGGCGCCTTCATCATCGGCAATACCGGGCCGGTGCTGAAGCAGAGCCTCAAGATGTTCGGCACGGTGTTCCGCGGCCCGCGCTACAACAAGGCGGCCTATGTCGACCTGCTCGGGCTGCAGTTCACGCTGTTCAAGCTGGTGCAGCAGCGCGGCGTGCTGGCACTCGAGGAGCACATCGAAAATCCCGAGGAATCGCGGCTGTTCCAGAGCTTTCCCAGCTTCATGAAGCACCATCATGCGGTGGAGTTCCTGTGCGACTATCTGCGCATGGTGACGCTGGGCACGCGCGTGCCGCACGAGATGGAAGCGCTGATGGACGAGGAGCTCGAAACGCACGAGCAGGAGAACTCGCGCCTGGTCAACGCCGTGCAGGCGCTGGCCGACGGCACGCCGGCGCTCGGCATCGTCGCCGCCGTGCTCGGCGTCATCCACACCATGGGCTCGATCAGCGAGCCGCCCGAAGTGCTCGGCCACATGATCGGCGGGGCGCTGGTGGGCACGTTCCTGGGCGTGTTCTGCGCCTATGGCTTTTTCGGCCCGATGGCGCAGTCGCTGCGCAACATCTACGACGCCGAGCACAAATACCTCCTGGCGATCAAGGTCGGCCTGCTGGCGCACATTTCCGGCTATGCCCCGGCCATCGCCATCGAATTCGCGCGCAAGGCGCTGATGTCGGAAGTCCGCCCGACCTTCCTCGAGGTCGACGAGGCCACCGCCGACTGGAAGGAAGCCGCCTGAGGCGGCCGCCATGGCAGACACCCCGCCCTTCATCATCAAGAAGGTCAAGAAGCACCAGCACGCCCATCACGGCGGCGCCTGGAAGATCGCCTATGCCGACTTCGTCACGGCAATGATGGCGTTCTTCCTGCTGCTGTGGCTGATGAGCATGACGACGCCCGAGCAGAAAAAGGGCATCGCCGATTATTTCGCCCCGCCCAATGTCAGCCAGACCACCAGCGGCGCCGGCGGCGTGCTGGGCGGCACCGCCTACGAGAACGACCCCAACGCCAAGATGGCGGGCTCGCCCAACGAGGCGGAATCGTTCACCGCGCCGGCCAACGACCAGCAGGGGCCGCTGCTGTCGGTCAAGGGCGGCAGCCTCGCCGTAAAGGGCGACGAGCAGAAGAGCACCGACGCCGCCAAGAAGGACATCCAGTCCAAGTTCGACCAGCAGTTCAAGGCCGCCGCCGCCAGTATCCAGCAGGCCTGGCAGGCGATGCCGCAGGTCACCGAGATCACGCAGAATCTGCGGCTCGAGCAGACCGAGGACGGGCTCAGCATCAAGATCATGGACCAGGACGGCCGCCGCATGTTCCCGGAAGGCTCGAAATATCCGATCGAGGCGGTGCGCCAGGCGATCGCGGCGATGGCGCCGATCCTGCAGCGGCTGCCCAACCAGATCGAGATTTCCGGCCATACCGCCAGCGGCTCGCACTACGACAATCCGCGCTACGGCGCCTGGGAGCTGTCGATGGACCGCGCCGACGTGGTGCGGCAGATCCTGGGCGAGTTCGGGCTCAGCGACGACCGCATCCGCTCGGTGATCGGGCGCGCCGCGCAGACGCCGCTGTTCCCCAACGACCCGTATCTCGCCGGCAATGAGCGGGTGGAGATCACCGTGCTCTATGCCGCGCCGCCGGTGCCGGCGAATATGGGGTTCTAGCGGGCCGCCCGCATCCGCCGCACGAAAATTGCACATGCTCCACCTTCTGGTGGATGTTGCAGACCTTGCCTTCTGAGACACTCTCCGCCGGGCCGCAGATGCCGGCCGGAAAGAGGAGTGCAAGATGATCGGTTCTGCCGTGACTGGAAACTCAGGGTCTGCCCGCCGGAGGGCATTCACGCCGCGCGCCCTCATGCTCGGGCTTGCCGCACTTGCCGCGGCATCGCTCATGCCGACGGCGGCAAACGCCGCCTGCCGCCAGGGCTTCTGCGTCAGCGGCTATGATCAAAACGGCATCCATGTCGTCAACTTCACCGTGTCGATCAGCAACTACACGCATATCAATGCCAGCACGCCGCAGGGCCAGGTCGAGCTCGGCCGCAACCAGCGGCAGTTTTCGTTCCGGAACGGTCCGGTGGGACAGCTCGAGAGCTACGGCCTGCAGGCCTGCTACAAGGGCACGTTCCTGTCGAAGTCCAGCTGCACGCCGTGGGCCATGTTCACGCACACGCCGCGCTAGCTCCGGCGCGACCATATCGCCGAGGCTTGCTTTTTCCTCCGGCGCGCTGCTGAACTGCGGCGGCACGGAGGATTGGGCATGTCCCGCATCGTCGTCATCGGCGCGCATGGCCGCACCGGCCTGCTGCTCGTCGAGCAATTGGTGAAAGCGGGTGACGGCGTCGTCGCCGTGATCCGCAATCCCCGGCACATGGCCGATCTGGTCAAGCGCGGCGCCGAGACGGTGCTGCTCGACCTCGAGGCGTCGACCGGGCCGGAGTTCGCGGCGCAGTTCAAGGGCGCCGACGCCATCGTCTTCGCCGCCGGCTCGGCGGCGGGCGAATCGAGCGCCATCGACAGCGCGGGGGTGCGCAAGACGCTGCGCGCCGCGGCCAAGGCCGGAGTCAGGCGCTATGTCGCCATCTCATCGATCGGCGCTTCGACCGGCATGAAGCTCACCGGCGACTGGGCGACCGACGAGATGAAGGACTACTACAAGCACAAGCGCCTGGCCGGCAAAGCCATCATGGCCTCCGGCCTCGACTGGACCCTCGTCGAGCCGGGCGAGCTGACCGAGGGCAAGCCGACCGGCAAGGTGACGCTGAGCGTCGCGGCGATCCCGGAAAAGCCGGTGTCGCGCGCCGATGTGGCGGCGGTGGTGGCGGCGGCGCTCAAGAGTCCCGCCAGCATCGGCAAGGCGCTGCAGCTCACGGCGGGCAAGACGCCGATCGCCGACGCGTTCAAGGCGCTGGGCAAATGAGCGGCGACCATCCGCATCCGCCAGATCACGCGCATGCTGATCATCAGCATGCTGACGAACAGGCGCGCTGGAAGCGTGACGGGGTGCGCGTCATCAAGGGCGACCAGCTCGACCCCAACACGGCGCAGACGCCGGGCATGTTCCGGCAGGCGGCGATCAACCAGGCGCGGGTCGGGGCGCAGAAGATCTGGGCCGGCACCGTGGCCATCGCGCCCAACGCCAAGACCGGCGTGCATCATCACGGCGCGCTCGAAAGCGTGATCTATGTGGTGTCGGGCCATGCCCGCATGCGCTGGGGCGAGCATCTCGAATATGTCGCCGAGGCCTATCCGGGCGATTTCATCTACGTGCCGCCCTATGTGCCGCACCAGGAGATCAACGCCGATCCGGCGCAGCCGCTGCAATGCGTGCTGGTGCGCTCCGACAACGAGGCGGTGGTGGTCAACATCCCCGACATCGCCCCGGTGGAGCCGCCGGAAGAGGTGTACTGGATCGATCCGATCCACAAGGCCAGGCCGTAGCGACAGGCCGTTGCCAAAAAATCACGGATGTTTCGTCGATTCCACGCCGGCTCGCGCGTCGAGTTGTCGAACCCGGCGAGACGCCCCATCTGCCTGCTGACAAGATCTGTCAGTGCGCTCGGGCATGGTCTTTCCGCAGCCCGAGAGAGGACCGACAGGATGATTGCCCGCTTTGCATATGGGTGGGGTTGCGACCCCGCTCAAACCGTTTGTGACGAAAAATCGTCAGAAGTTTCGCTTTCCTGCCACGGCAATTCTGCTATGCCGTGCGCCCCTCAGCTTTCGCCCCGCGCCTTTCGAGGAGACCGCACGTGACCTCCGAAACCTATTCCGACGCCTCCGTGGCGGCCGCCCAGCATCCCGACAACGCGGCGCGCAACAGCCTCGTCATCAATCTGCTGCTGGTCTCGGCCTTCGTGGTGATGCTCAACGAGACCATCATGAACGTCGCCATCCCGACGATTCGCGATGCCTTCGCCACGACCCCCAGCGCCGCGCAATGGCTGGCGACGGCGTTCCTGCTCACCATGGCGGTGGTGATCCCGATCAGCGGCTTCCTGCTGCAGCGGCTCAGCACGCGCACCATCTTCGTGCTCGCCATGACGCTGTTCTCGGCCGGCACGGCGCTGGCCATCTTCGCGCCCAACCTCGAAGTGCTGGTGTTCTGCCGCGTGGTGCAGGCCTCGGGCACGGCGGTGATGATGCCGCTGCTGATGACCACGGTGATGACGCTGGTGCCGCCGCAGAACCGCGGCCGCATGATGGGCAACATCTCGGTGGTGATGTCGCTGGCGCCGGCGGCCGGGCCGGTGGTGGGCGGGCTGATCATCAGCTATCTGCCCTGGCACTACATCTTCATCCTGGTGCTGCCGATCGCGCTGATCGCGCTGACCCTGGGCCTGCGCCGCATGGTCAACGTCACCACGCCGCACAAGGCCAGCCTCGACGTGCTGTCGGTGATCCTGTCGGCCTTCGCCTTCGGCGGGCTGGTCTACGGGCTTTCGGGCCTCGGCTCGCTCGACAGCGCAGCGGGCGGCAGCCAGTCGGTGGCGTGGATCGCGCTCGGCGTGGGCGTCGTCACCATGGTGCTCTTCGTCTGGCGGCAGATTGCGCTGCAGGCCAGCGGCTCGCCGCTGCTCGACCTCCGGACTTTCCAGTCGTGGAACTTCAGCGTCGCCAACATCATGTTCGTGATCGGCATGGCCTCGATGTTCGGCAGCCTCAACCTGCTGCCGTATTACCTGCAGAACGTGCTGAAGCTCGAGCCGGTCTATATCGGCCTCATCCTCCTGCCCGGCGGGCTGTGGATGGCGATCCTCGGGCCGTTCGTCGGCCGGCTCTACGACAAGGTCGGCCCCCGGCCGCTGATCATCCCGGCGATGTTCATCATCTCGGGCGTGCTGTGGGCGATGACGCTGCTCGGCACCACCACCTGGTGGCCGCTGATCGTCGCCGGCTATCTGATCCTGTGCACCGGCTTCTCGTTCCTGTTCGGGCCGCTGTTCACGCTGAGCCTGGGGTCGGTCAAGCCCGAATTCTACTCGCATGGCTCGGCGCTGCTCGGCTCGATCCAGCAGGTGGCGGGCGCGGCGGGCGTGGCGCTGCTCATCGCCATCATGGCGTCGCGGGCGCAGGCGCTGGGCGGCATCGACGATGTCGAGGCGCTGGCCGCCGGCATCCGCACGGCGTTCCTGGTCGGCGCCAGCATCTCGCTCCTGGCGGTGGTCACGACGTTCTTCATCAGGAAGCCCGATCCGGCGCCGCAAGGCGGCTGGGGCGGCGGCCACTAGGACTGCTGGAACGATGTTACAAGGCGCGGGAGCGATCCCGCGCCCTGTTCATTGGTGCGCCAGCGCAATCGCGATACGGTCGGCACACTGCTGCGGACTCAGCGCGGAAGTATCGACCTCGAGGTCGTAGCGCTTTCCGGCATGTACCGTGTCCTGCCAGCGCTGCACGGGCAGCGGAACAGCGGCGCCGCCGGCATAATGTCCGGTGGTATCGGCATTGCGCCGCGCCATGATCGCCTCGATCGGGCAATGCACGCCGACCCAGAGGACAGACAAGCCGGCCAGCGTTTCGCGGGCCATTTGCGCAATGCCGAGCGGGCGGCTGTAGTCGTCGTGCAATCCGACGTCGCTCACGACATCGAGGCCGTTGCGCGCGAATGCTGCGAGGCTGTCGAAGAGCGATGCGTAGCCGCGCCGGACGAATTCCTCGAGGTCGGGCCGTTCGCCGCCCGGCCTGAGGCCGATGCCGGGACGCAGATGCTGCGGCGTCATCGCCATCATGGCGTCGACGCCGAAGCCCAGCCAGTCCCCCCTGGCCTGCAGCGCCCGCGCGATCGAACTCTTGCCGGCGCGCGGCACGCCGTTGAGCAGGATGACGCGGCCAAACATCGGCTACTTGGCGGTCTTGGCCAACTCGATCGAGTCGAGGATGACGCGGCGGGCATCGGCGGCGTCGCCGACATGGGAGATCTTGGCCCATTTGTTGGGCTCGAGATCCTTGTAGTGGGTGAAGAAGTGCTTCACGCGCTCGACCTGGATGTCCTGGATATCGTGGATATCGTGCACCTTGTCGTACATGGCGGTGAGCTTGTGCGCCGGCACCGCCAGGATCTTTTCGTCCTTGCCGCCGTCGTCTTCCATGAACAGCACGCCGATGGGGCGGCTGCGCACCACGGCGCCGGGCACCAGCGGCCTTGAGTTCATCACCAGCACGTCGAGCGGGTCGCCGTCGCCGCACAGCGTGTGCGGGATGAAGCCGTAATTTCCCGGATAGCGCATCGGGGTATAGAGGAAGCGGTCGACGAACAGGGCGCCCGAGGCCTTGTCGATCTCGTATTTGATCGGCTCGCCGCCCAGCGGCACCTCGATGATGACGTTGATGTCGTCGGGCGGGGCCTTGCCGATGGCGATGGCGTCGATGTTCATGGGCGGCTCGAGGCTGTTGCGGAAAGAGGCGGGGGTTTTGGCGCAGCGCCCGGCATCTGGCAAGCGCTCGTTGCGTCGCGGGCGGCGCTCAGGCGGAGCGGCTCATCTGCTTGCGCAGCGTCGTGCGGTCGCGCGCCGACACGCCGATCAGCTCGGCGATGCGCCAGACCATGTTGTCCTCGAGCTCGTGGTTCTTGCCGTCGGCGAACACCACCTGCCACATCATGCGCACGATCTCGAGCCGCTCGGCTTCCTCGAGCGAGGCGATGGCGGAGGTGAAGCGGTAGAAATCGACCGCCTCGCTGTCGCTGCGGGTGGCCTGCGCGACCAGCCGGTCGACCTCGTCTTCGGCGAGGCCGTAATGGTCCATCAGCGCGCTGCGCACGGCGGCGCGCTCGTCGTCGGTCACCTGCCCGTCCACTGCCGACAGGTGCACCAGCAGGGCGGCGACCGCGAGCCGGGGCTCGTTGTGGAAGTGCGGCGTTTCGGGCTGGGCGAACAGGCGGGTGATGGCGTCGAACATGAGGCTTTCCGATGCGAGGGTCGCTGAAATACTGCGCGAGCCCCCGGTTGCGGAAGCCGGGCGAGGCCGCCTCACGCGCTGTTGAAGCCGAAGCGCGGCGTTTCGGCCACATGCGGGGCCGGCGAAAGAGTCGGCTTGACTCTGCAACCGAGTCTGATGTTCTCTCTTTGTTCTCATCATGCGAACAAGGGAGCCCTCCCCATGCTGGGCAAAGCGCAAACTCTCGCGACCCTGAAGCAGCAGGTCGCCGCCCTCGAAGCCCAGCCGGTGCTCAAGGATTTCGAGGCCGGGCCGCGGCCGCAGGGCCTTTTGGCGACGCCGCGCGGCGCGCTGCACGAGGTGTTCGCCGACGGCCTCGCCGATAGCGGGGCGGCGCTGGGCTTCGCCTTGGCGCAGGCGCGCGGCCTGCTGCAGCCGGCACGGCCGGGGCTGCTCATCCTGCAGCTCAAGGCCGACGCGCAGGAGCTGGGCCTGCCCTACGGGCTCGGGCTCCAGAATTTCGGGCTCGACAGCGAGGCGATCGTCCTGATCCGCACCGGCAGCATCGTCGAGCTGTTGTGGGCCATCGAGGAGGCGGTGGCCTGCCGGGCGGTGGGCGCGGTGGTGGCCGACATCGCCTATGCGCACAAGGCGCTCGATTTCACCGCCTCGCGGCGGCTGGCGCTGCGCAGCGCGGCGTCTGCCGGGGCGGTGCTGCTGGTGCGCTATGGCCGCGCCCGCGAGGCCAGCGCCGCCCGCTATCGCTGGCGGGTGCTGCCCGCTCCCAGCGCCCCGCCGCCGTTCGACGAGCGGGCGCCCGGCCCGCCGCGCTGGCGGGTGGTGCTGGAGAAGGGCAGCCTCGATCCGCGGCGGCGCGGCACCGAGGGCGAGGAGTATCTGGTGGACTGGACGGACCATGGTTTCGCGTTGGCAGACGACACTTCCGGCAGCGGCCGGTCCGGCACCGACCGCCCCGCTGTTCCCGCCGTCGCGGCGCTACCTGATGCTGACGCTGCCGCGCTGGGCGACCGATTGTCTCAAGCGGGCTGAGCCGGCGCTCGCCGCTTCCGGCCGGCCGCTGGCGCTGTGGGAAAAGCACAAGGGCGCGATGCGGCTGGTGGCGGTCGATGCGGCCGCGACGGGGCTCGGGCTCGCTGCCGGGCAGTCGCTGTCGGATGCGCGCGCCATGGTGCCCGGGCTCGAGGCGCGCGAGATCGACCGGCTGCACCTGACGCAGCTTTTCGCCGATTTCGCCGACTGGCATTCCAACGCCTCGCCGATCGTGTCGGTGCTGACCCATGCGGAGGCCTATGGCGATCTCTGCCTCGATATCACCGGGGTCAGCCATCTGTTCGGCGGCGAAGCGGCGATGCTCGAAAGGCTGGTCGGCCGCCTGCGACGACTGGGCTTTTCCACCCAGGGCGCCATCGCCTCGACCATCGGCGCCGCCTGGGCCATCGCCCATTTCGCCCCGGGGCGGATCGTGCCGGCGGGCCACGAGGCCGAGGCGCTGCGGCCGCTGCCGGTCGCGGCGCTGCGGCTCGAGCCGGCGCAGGCCGACAGGCTCGTGCAGCTCGGCCTCAAGCGCATCAGCCAGCTCTTCGAGCGCGACCGCAAGAGCATGCAGGCGCGGTTTGGAGTGTCGTTCCTGTTGCGGTTCGACCAGGCGCTGGGGTGGATCGAAGAAAAGCTCGATCCGCGCCTGCCGGTCGCCGATCGGTTCGCCGAGCATCGCTTCGCCGAACCGATCGGACTCATCGACGACGTGCTGATGTGCACGCACGACCTGGCGGTGCAGCTTGCGTCCCGCCTCCAGGGGGAAGGCATCGGCGCGCAGAGCTTCCACCTCTTCCTCTATCGCGTCGACCACAAGGTGATGACGCTGTCGGTCAATGCGGCGCGGGCGACGCGCGATGCGCATCATATCGCCCGCCTGTTCGCGCATCGCGCCGAGCGGCTGGGGGCGGAATACGATGCCGGTTTCGGCATCGACATGATCCGGCTCGGGGCCAGCTCGATCTTGCCGCTGGCGCCCACCCAGACCGGCGCCTTCGGCGTCGACACCGGCTCGCAGAGCCTCGACCGCCTTTACGATGTGATGAGCAGCCGGCTGGGGGCGCTGGCGGTGGTCCGCGCCAGGCCGGTCAACAGCTACATCCCCGAGCGTGCCGTGGTGCTCGAGCCGGCGATCGCAGCCTCTCCCGCCGGCCCGGAGGCGCCGCCGCTCACGGTGCCGCGTCCGATGCGGCTGCTGCCGCAGCCCGAGCAGATCACCGTCATCGCCGAAGTGCCCGATGCGCCGCCGGCCGGCATGACCTGGCGGCGGGTCAATTACCGCTTCGTCAAGGCCTCCGGGCCGGAGCGGATCAGCGACGAATGGCACCGCACCGGCCGGAAGCTGCAGTTGACGCCGGGCAGCATCGAAGCGGCCAGCGCCGACAGGAGCCGCACGCTCTATTTCGAGGAGGGGCGCAGCACGCGCGACTATTATGTCGTCGAGGACGATGGCGGGCGGCGCTTCTGGCTGTTCCGCCTCGGCCTCTACGGAGTCGCCGAGACGCCGCGCTGGTTCCTGCAGGGGTTCTTTTCATGAGCGCCGCATCCCCCGGCTATATCGAGCTGGTCTCGACCTCGAACTTTTCGTTCCTGCGCGGCGGCTCGCATCCCGAGGAACTGGCGATCGCCGCGGGCGTGCTCGGGCTCAAGGGGTTCGGCCTTGCCGACCGCAACAGCTTCGCCGGGGTGGTGCGGGCCTATGTCGGCCTGCGCGACATGGAGCCCAGACCGCCGCAAGGGTTCCGCTATCTGGTGGGCACGCGGCTCGGCTTTGCCGACGGCACGCCCGACCTCGTCGCCTACCCTTCCGACCGCGACGCCTATGGGCGGCTGTGCAAGCTGATCAGCCTGGGCAATCTGCACAAGGAGGGCGAGAAGGGCAATTGCCGGCTGGTCTTCGACGATCTGGCGCCGGCCCTGTCGCGGGCGAAAGTGGTCGATATCTGCGCCGAGGATTTCACCCAGGGGCAGCTCTTCATCCTGATGCCCGACGAAACCGACTGGGCCGGAACCGAAGCCGTGCTGCGGCGGCTGGCGGCGCATTGCCCGGGGCGGGTGTGGCTCGGGGCGGCCTGCCGCTTTGCCGGCAGCGACCGGGAACGGCTCAATCGCCTCGCCGACCTCGCCCATCGCACCGGCGTGCCGATGCTCGCCAGCAACGATGTGCTCTATCACGAGCCGGGGCGCCGCGTGCTGCAGGACGTCGTCACCTGCATCCGCGAGCACATGAGCATCGAGGCGGCCGGCCGGCGGCTCGAGGCCAATGCCGAGCGGCACCTCAAGACGCCGGCGGAAATGCTGCGGCTGTTCCGCGAGCACCCGCAGGCGGTCGCCGAGACCGAGCGGTTCGCCGCCCGCATCGACTTCAGCCTCGATCAGCTCAAATACAATTATCCGACCGAGCAGATCGGCGCCGAAACCACGCAGCAGACGCTGGAACGCCTGACCTGGGAAGGGGCGCAAGCGCGGTTCGAGAACGCTGTTCCGGAAGAGGTCAAGACCCAGCTCGTGGCGGAACTCACCCTGATCGCGGAGAAGGGCTACGCTCCGTATTTCCTCACCGTGCACGACATCGTCCGGCATGCCCGGGAGGAGCTTAAGATCCTCTGCCAGGGCCGGGGCTCGGCGGCCAATTCGGTGGTGTGCTTCTGCCTGGGCATCACCGAGGTGAACCCGGAAAAGGTCGACCTCGTCTTCGGCCGCTTCCTTTCCACCGAGCGTGACGAGCCACCCGACATCGATGTCGATTTCGAGCACGAGCGGCGCGAAGAGGTAATGCAGTACGTCTATGCCAAATATGGCGGCAACCACACCGGCCTGACCGCCAATGTGGTCACCTACCGTTCGCGCGGCGCCCTGCGCGAGACCGCCAAGGTGTTCGGCCTGTCGGACGACACGATCGATGCCATCAACCGCCTGCACTGGGGCTGGGACAGCAGTCCGGAGCACGAGGACGTGCGGGCGCTCGGGCTCGATCCCGCCGATCCGCTGCTCGGCATGGTGCTGGAATGTGCGCAGGAACTGCATGGCTTTCCGCGGCATCTGAGCCAGCATGTGGGCGGCTTCGTCATCACCCGCGACGAGCTCGACCGGCTGGTGCCGATCAGCAAATCGGCGATGGACAGCCGCACCATCATCGAGTGGAACAAGGACGATATCGACGCGCTCGGCATCCTCAAGGTCGACGTGCTGGCGCTGGGCATGCTCACCTGCCTGCGCCGCGCCTTCGACCTCATGCACATGTGCTACAAACGCGACGTGCAGATGACCGAATTGCTCGCTGAAGCGCATGATCACCCGGAGGTGGCCAAGCCGGTGTTCGACATGACGCACCGGGCCGACACCATCGGCGTGTTCCAGATCGAGAGCCGGGCGCAGATGTCGATGCTGCCGCGGCTCAGGCCGACGGAATTCTACGATCTCGTCATCGAGGTGGCGATCGTGCGGCCGGGCCCGATCCAGGGTGGCATGGTGCATCCCTATCTCAAGCGGCGGCTGGGCAAGGAAACCGTCACCTATCCGTCGCCCGAACTGGAGGCGGTGCTCGGCAAGACCATGGGTGTACCGCTGTTCCAGGAACAGGCGATGCAGATCGCGGTCAAGGGCGCCGGGTTCAGCCCGGGCGAGGCGGACCGGCTGCGGCGGTCGATGGCCACGTTCAAGCGCACCGGTGGCGTGGGCGCATTCCGCGAGAAATTCCTGTCGGGAATGAAGGCCAACGGCTATCCGGCGGATTTTGCCGAGGCCTGCTTCAAGCAGATCGAAGGCTTCGGGTCCTACGGCTTTCCCGAAAGCCATGCGGCGTCCTTCGCCTTGCTGGTCTATGTCTCGTGCTGGCTGAAATGCCACTATCCGGACGTGTTCCTCGCGGCACTGCTCGACAGCCAGCCGATGGGATTTTATGCGCCGGCGCAGCTCATCCGCGATGCCATCGAACATGGCGTCGAGGTGCGGCCGGTCGACATCAACCACTCCGACTATTGGAGCGTGCTGGAAGCCGGCCCCCATGCCGGCCCGCGGGCGTGGACGCGGCACCAGCAGATGCGCGCGCATATCTGGTCGGACAAGGCCGTTCGCCTCGGTTTCCGCGAGGTCGGCGGCCTCAAGCAGGAGCATGCGATGCGGCTGATGGCGCGGCGCGGATCGGGCTATGGCTCGGTGCGCGACCTGTGGAGCCGGACCGGGCTGCCGATCGCCGCGCTCGAAAAGCTGGCCGACGCCGACGCTTTCCGCTCGCTCGGCCTCAACCGGCGCAAGGCGCTATGGGCGGTCCGCGGCCTCAAGGGCGCGGAGGGGGCGGAGGGCGCCGCCGGGCTCGACCTGTTCCGCCCGCAGGGACGTCTGGCCGTGCACAGCGAGGCCGATCCGGATCTGCCGCCGATGTCGCATGGCGAGGACGTGGTGCACGATTATCGGACCATGTCGTTCTCGCTCAAGAGCCATCCGATGAGCTTTTTGCGCCGCAAGCTCGAGGCGCGCCGGGTGGTGCGCTGCGCCGATCTCAAGGCCTGCCGCAACGGGCAGCGCATCGAGGTCGCCGGCCTGGTGCTGGTCCGGCAGCGGCCGGGAACCGCCAGCGGCGTGGTGTTCGCCACGCTGGAAGACGAGACGGGCATCGCCAATATCGTCATCTGGTCGAAGGTCTTCGGCGTGCACCGGCGCACCATCCTTGCCTCCCGGGTGATGGCGGTGCGCGGCAAGCTGCAGATCGAGGGCGATGTCGTCCACGTCGTGGCCGAGAGCTTCACCGACCTGACGGGCGAACTGACCAGCCTCGCAAACGGCTATGGGCTGGGCGATGCATCGCTTGCCCATGGCGACGAAGGCACGCTCGATACGACGCCGGCCTACCGGTTGCCGCAGCTCAAGCAGGAGGATGCCGCTGCGCGGCAGGCGCGGGCGGCGTTGCCGCGGGGGCGGAATTTCAAATGAGCCTCGCGATGGCGGCGGCGAGGTCGACATCCTTTTGCGTCACGCCGCCGGCGTCGTGGGTGCGCAGGCGGATGTTCACCCGGTTGTAGACGTTCGACCATTCGGGGTGGTGGTTCGCCGCCTCCGCCAGCAGCGCCACGCGGGTCATGAAGGCGAACGCCTCCGAAAAATCCTTGAACTTCAGGTCGCGGACCAGCGCGTCGGCGGCGGCATCGAAGCTCCATCCGGCGAGCGTTGCGAGCGCCGCGTCGCGGGCGGCGGTGTCGAGCCTCTCGGTCATCGTGCGTCTCCTCTCCATGCAATGCCGCGGCACGGCGGGCGTTCCGCTTGACCCGCGGCGCACCTGCCGTCACTCTCGTCAAGATGCTAGACGACCCGCCCCAATCCGGCAAAAGCCTGTTCAGCGCGGTCTGTCGCCTCGCCGAGGCCTGGCGCCTGCACTACCGGCAGGAAATGGCGCGGCGCGGCTTTGCCTGGCACCTGACGGCGATCGGCGACCTGCTTGACCATCTGCCGCCGGAGGGGGCGCCGCAAGCCGTGCTCGCCGCCCGCACCGGGCTCAGCAAGCAGGCGGTGCAGCAGGCGCTCGACCAGCTCGAGCGGCACGGCGTGCTGCGGCGCGAGGTCGATCCCGGCGACAAGCGGGTGCGATATATCGTGTTAACGGAGCTTGGTCTCAGGAACCTCGCCGAGCGGCGGGCGGTGCTGGCCGAGATCGAGGCGGAGGCGCGGGCGGCGCTGGGCAAGAAAGGCGCCAAGGCGCTGCGCAAGACGCTGCGCCGGCTGGGCTAGTGGCGCGTGCCAGAGGCCGGAGCCGGCGGCGTCCGGCCCTCGCCGGCCCGGCCGATCGGGACAATTGGCAGCAATTTGCCGAACGCTCCATAAACCATTTGCGCCGATTGCCGGCCCCCGTGGCGCCTCCCGCCCGGTTTTCGGCGCTCGGGGACGGCCTCGAAATGCGGCATTAACAGCTTTTCGGCATGCTTTTCCCCCAACAGACGGGATTGCATGTTCGAAGCAGCAAGCAAAACGATGCCGGCGATCGACTACGTGTCGATCGTCACCTCGGTGTACAAGGATCGCCGGGCGATGATCCTTGGCGCACTGGCGTGCGCCATCGGCGCCGGCGCGTGTGCATTCAAGACCGGCTCGCTCGGCCTCAGCGTCATCGCCGCCGCCTTCGTGATCATCGGCGTGCTGCGTTTCGTCTCGATGACGCGCTTCCTCAAGACCAATATCGGGCCCACCGACGTCGCGGCGGCGCAGCGCTGGGAGCTCGAGGCCACCTATTACGCCTCGGCCTTCGCCTTCGCCTGCGGTGCGTGGTGCATTTGCAGCTTCGTGTTCGTGTCCGATCCGGCGGCCGAGCTGATCTCGATGACGGTCACCATCGCCTGCATGGTCGGCGTCGTGGCGCGCAATTTCGGCCTCGACCGCATGCTGTCGATCCAGCTCTGGATCGCGGTGGTGATGGTGTCGTTCGGGCTGTTGTGGAAGCTCGACATCTATCATCCGATCCTGGCCTTCCTGCTGCTGCCGATGCTGGTGTCGTTCCGCTTCCTCGCCAGCGACACGCGGCACGTGCTGCTCGCCTCGGTGCATGCGCGCGTCGAAGCCAGCCGGCTGGCGGTCGAGCTCGATACGGCGCTCGACACCATGAACCACGGCCTGGTGATGCTCGACGCCGCGGGGCTCGTGGCGGTGGTCAACGGCGAGGCCGAGGAGATCTTCGATCATTTCGCCCCGGGCAATTGGGTCGGCCGGCCGTTCGCGGCGCTGATCGCGCAGGCGGCGAGCCGCGGCACCATCCCGCAGCGTTCGGCAGAGGAGCTGCTGCAGGTGGTCAACGGCCAGCGCAGCGGCAAGGTGATCCTCAGGCTCGCCAACGAGCGCTACACCGAAGTCACGGTGAGCTCGCGGCAGGACAAGGTGGTGCTGCTGTTCGAGGACATCACCGAGCGCGTGCGCGCCGAAGAGCGCATCAATTTCATGGCGCATTTCGACGCGCTGACCGGGCTGCCCAACCGCGGCTATTTCGCCCAGCAGGTGGGGGCGCATCTGGAGCGCCGCCGCGTGCACAAGAGCCGCGAGACGGTGACGCTGATGATCGTCGACATCGACGATTTCAAGCACGTCAACGACACCGCCGGACATCTGGTCGGCGACCGGCTGCTGGTCGAGGCCGCCGACCGGCTGAAGGCGGCGCTGGGGGTCAACAGCCTGCTGGCGCGGCTGGGCGGCGACGAGTTCATCGTCTATCGCCATGGCGAGGTCGAGCCGGCCGACATGCATGCCGACGCCGAGTCGATCCTTGCGGCGTTCAAGCCGCCGTTCTCGATCATGGGCGAAAGCCTGTCGACCGCGGTGTCGGTCGGCGTGGTCGCCTCCTCCGATCCGGAGGAGGAGCTCGACGGCATGATGACCAAGGCCGACCTGGCGCTCTACAAGGCCAAGGGCAACGGCAAGGCGCAGTACCAGGTGTTCCACGACGAGATGGACACCGCCTACCGCTATCGGCAGCGGCTCAAGACCGAGCTCAAGGCCTGCGTCGAGGCCAACGGGCTGACGCTGGCCTTCCAGCCGCTGATCGACCTCAAATCGCGCAAGGTGGTGGCCTGCGAGGCGCTGGCGCGCTGGACGCATCCGACGCTGGGCACCATTCCGCCCAGCCTGTTCATCCCGGTGGCCGAGGAGACCGGGCTGATCTCGGCCATCACCCGCTGGGCGCTGAAGGCGGCGGCCGCCGAATGCCGCAACTGGCCCAACGACATTTCGGTGTCGGTCAACGTCTCGGCCCGCGATTTCCGCAACGACGACGTCGAGGACATGGTCAACCAGGCGCTGGCGGCGAGCGGCCTGCCGGCGCACCGGCTCGAGGTCGAGGTCACCGAGACGGCGCTGATCGAGGAGCGGGAGGCGGCGACCAAGATCCTGTCGGCGCTGGGCAAGCGCGGCATCGGCATCGCCCTCGACGATTTCGGCACCGGCTATTCGTCGCTGAGCTATCTGCAGGCGCTGCCCTTCACCAAGCTCAAGGTCGACCGCAGCTTCGTCATGGACATCACGTCCAATCCGCGCTCGCTGAAACTGCTTTCCAACGTGGCGCAGCTGGGCAAGGACATCAACCTCACGGTCACCGCCGAGGGCGTCGAGACCGAGGAGCAATTGGCGCTGATCCAGGCGCACACCAAGGTCGACCAGATCCAGGGCTATCTGTTCGGGGTGCCGCTGCCCAGGCGCGAGATCGCCGAGCTGATCGAGCGCATGGACGGGGCCGCCGCCCCGGCCCAGGATTTACGAATCCGCCAGCATGGTTAAGATCGGTTAACCTCTTCCGCCCCAATTGAAAAATGACATCTGCGATGGCCGCTTTGCAGCCGGCGCAGGGACATCCATCATTTTGGGTGGTTCTATCATGCTTAAGAAAGCGTTACACATGTCCTTAGGTTTTGGGGATATGAGTGATGAGTGCGGCAGCTCAGAACCAAGTCGCTTCTGCGTCGAATTTTATTGGTACTTTGATCGATATTCTGGACCGCGTCGAATACCGGCGCGTGCCGCAGAACGAGCAGTTCGACCCGGTTTACAAACTTCGATACGAGGCCTACCGGCGCGAGGAATTCGTGCCGTTCAGCCCCGGCGGCATGGTGCGCGACGAGTTCGACGACCTGCCCAACAGCTATTGCTACGGCGTCTATATCGACGGCCAGTTGGTGAGCTCGCTCCGGCTGCACCATCTGACGCGCGAGCATCGGATGTCGCCGTCCTATTCGGTGTTTCCCGACATCCTCGATCCGCTGATCGAGGCGGGGCACACGCTGATCGATCCGGGCCGCTTCACCGCCGATCTCGAGGCGAGCCTCGCCTATCCGGCGCTGCCGTTCCTGACGCTGCGGATCGCGGTGATGGCGACCTGGCACTTCCGGGTGAACTCTTGCCTGTCGACGGTGCGGCCCGAGCACGTGGCGTTCTATCGCCGCATCTTCAATTCGACGCAGCTCGGCGAGGCGCGCTATTACCACGGCCTCGCCTTTCCGATGGAAATGTGGACCTGCGACTGCCCGGTGGTCTATCCCAAGCTGATCCGGCGCTATCCGTTCTTCGATTCCACCGAGGAGGAGCGGCAGCGCATCTTCGCGCCGCCGCACCAGGCGCCGCTGTGGATCCATCCGACGGCGCGGCTGGTGCTGGACGGGCCGGCGGCAGAGGCCTGATCAGGCCGCCTGCTTGACGGCGCGATGCTGGCGGGCCTTGCGGGCCGGCCGCATCGCGGTCCGCAGATGCGGCAGCTTGACGCCGAGCGCCCGCGCGACGGCGACTTCCAGCAAATGATCGATCTCTGATTTGCGCATTGGAGCGGTCCTTCCGGTTTCGTCCGGCCGACGGCGCGCAACAGCCCATGCCGGCCCAAAGGGCCCGGCCGAGGCGCGGGGAGCGCTCGTGCAATCCGGTGGTTGTCGGCCGAAACAACGCGGCAAACGACCGGCGGGTTGCGCCGGCCGCAGCGCCCGGGGCCAGGGCGCCGGCGCCCTTACAGCGAATTAAGGTTGGTGACAGCCCAGGGCAAAGCCGCCGGACCAAGAGGAGCAACCGACCCGGCAGCCGTCCCCCCAAGAGCTTCCATCCCGGGCCGGTCGAGGTGGACGCTCGAGAAGGGCCGGGGTGGCGCCTCTGCCCCGGTCCTTCGCCGGGCGGCGCAACTTCCTTGCTCTTGCTCTTGCTCTGGCCGATCGGCCGAAAGGGCGCCCGATCGTCCAACCGCGGGCAGTTTCCCGGTTTGCGCTCTGGCCGATCGGTCGCGAGGGCGCCCGATCGTCCAACCGCGGGCAGTTTCCCGGTTTGCGCTCTGGCCGATCGGTCGCGAGGGCGCCCGATCGTCCAACCGCGGGCGGTTTCCTTGCTTTTGCTCTGGACGATCGGCCGCAAAGGGCGCCCGATCGTCCAACCGCGGGCGGTTTCCTTGCTTTTGCTCTGGCCGATCGGTCGCAAAGGGCGCCCGATCGTCCAACCGCGATATGTGAGAAAATGGTGCCGCATGCCGGATTTGAACCAGCGACCCCATCATTACGAATGACGTGCTCTACCAACTGAGCTAATGCGGCGCGCCGCGGCGGCCGATGGCCTCACGAAGCGCGGGTCTTTTACTGAGCGGTTGAGGTGGGTGCAAGCCCAGTTTCGGGCGCCGGCACCGGCAGGGCGGTGCTGCCGGGGGGCAGCGGCTCGGGCCTGCCGTTGACGGCGCTGAGCGGCACGCGCCAGGCGAAGGCGTCGAGGGCGCCGGTGACGGGCGAGACCGGCTCCCATTCGTCGGCGGTGATGCCGTCGGCGACCCAGACCGGATCGCGCGGAGCGCGCACGGCGCGGGCCAGCCATTCGCGGGCCTTGCCCTGGTCGGCGTTCTGGCCCTCCTCGATCTCGGCCATCAGCAGGCAGACGGCCTGGGTGGGCTCGCTGTCGACATAGGCGGCGAGGGCGGCGCGGGCCGCCGACCAGTCATAGGCGTCGACGGCGGCGCGGGCGAGAACGATCGCCGCCGGCAGGTTGGCGGGCGGGGAATCGATCAGCTCGCGCGCGCGCTTCAGCCGCTCGGCGGCCGAGGCGCCGGGCTGGGCGTTGGCATAGAGCGTCGCCACATGCGGATGCGAAGTGGCGCGCCAGACGCGGCGCAGCAGGCTCATCGCGCGCCGCGTCTCGCCGCGGTTGGACTGGATGCGCGCCGCGATCAGCGCCGCCGGCACGAAATCGGGGACCAGCTTCAGCGCCACCAGCGCGTGGTCGAGCGCCACCAGCGGGTTGGTCTCGGCGATCTCGCGGGCCAGCGCGGTCTCGAGCACGGCCTGCTTGCGCCGCTTGGTCATCTTCTCGTCGCGGGTGATTGCGGTCTCGCCGGCGACGCGGGCGAGCGCATCCTCCCAGCGGCCGTGCCGGGTCAGGTCGTCGAGCACCGCGTCGGAGGCCCAGCGGGTCTGCGGCGCCAGCGCCACCGCCTTCTGCGCGAAGCTGAGCGCGGCGTCGGTGCGCCCCTGGGTGCGCGCCTGCTCGTAGAGGCCGGCAAGGGCGGCGACGGCGGTCTTCTTGTTGCTGATCAGGGCCCGATAATGCTCGCGCGCCGACTGCATGTCGCCGAGCGCCAGATCGGAACGGGCTTCCAGCAGCTGCGCCGCGTGGTTGCGCGGCAAATTGGAGCGGGCCTCGCGCGCCAGCACGCGGGCGCGGTTGGGATCGCCCGCCTGCAGCGCGATGAAGCCGTCGGAAAGGGCGGCGACGCCGAGGTCGCGGCGGCGGTCGCGGTTGAGCTTGGCGAAATAGCGCGGCGCATCAAGAATGCGGCGCAGGATGCTCCAGGCCAGGATCACGGCGGCGAGCGCGGCGACGACGAGGAAGGCGGCCATGCCGAGGCGCGGCTGCATCCGGTAGCCGGCAATTTCGATCATGACGGTGCCGGGCAGGCTCACCAGCCAGGCGATGAGCGCGGTGACCAGCAGTGAAACGATGATCCAGGTAGCGAGCCGGATCACGATTTCGGCTCCGTGGCGCTGAGGGCGCGGCTGCGCAGATCGGCGACCAGCCTGTCGGCGGCGGCGTGCGCGGCGATGTCGGCGGCGACGGGCGCCGCGGCCTGCTGCATGGGGGCGGGCAGCGTTGCGAGCAGCGCGGATGCGGCGGTGTAGTCGTGCCGCGTCATGGCGCCTTCGAGGCGCGACACCACGGCTTCGGGACTGTCGCCCTGCTGCTCCTCGGCGGGCCGCAGGGCCAGCAGCGCCTTGGCCCAGTCGAGCGAGTTCTGCACCCAGTCGCCGCTGGCGGTGCTGCGGGCGGCGAGGATGTCGGGCAGCGTCGCCTCGAATTTCTGCAACAGCGCGTCGGGGCGGTCGAGGCCGTGGGCGGCGGCGGCCTTGAGCGTGTCGGGAATGGCGAGGTCGGGGAGCACCGCCGCGAGCGCCGCCAGCTCCTCGGCGAAGGGGCGGCCGCTGTCGAGCGCGCTTTCGATGCCGCTCAGGATCAGCGGCAGCTTCATGGCGGGGCCGGTCTCGTTGGGCAGCGCGGCGCTGATGTGGTCGCTGAGGGTCTTGCGCGTGGCGTCGAGGTCGGTGCGCAGCGCCGCCACGGTCTGGTCGACGCCGTTGAGGCGGGTGGTGAGGCTGGTGACGCCGGTCTCGAGCTCGCTGAGGCTTTGCGCCATGGCGCCGGCATCGGCGCCCGACGCGCCGGCGGCGATGGCGTCGACCTGCGCCTTCAGCGTCCTGAGCTCGGTCTGCAGCGAGGTGAGATCGACAGCCGGCTGGGCGGGGATCGCCGCCTTCAGCTCGGCGATGGATTTGTTGACGGCGCCGATATCGCCGTCGAGCTGGGCGATGGTCGCATCGAGGCTGATCTGCGTCTTCTTGGTCAAATCCTGCAGGGCGGCGATGGACGTCTGCAGCCCGCCCATCTGGTCGGTCAAGGCGGTGATCTGCTCGCCCTGGGTGTTGACGAAGGCCGTGAGGTCGGGCGGCAGCTGCGGCAGGCGGGCAGGCAGCGGCACCACGAGGCCGAGCAAATAGGTGAGGACGGTGCCGAGCACCGCGCCGGCGACGGCGACGCCGCCCAGCAGCGGCCAGTTGGCGCCCTCGAACATCGAGGCACCCCGCGCCGCTTCGCTGCGCGTGCCCATGGCGTCGCCCGACGGCCTGGCTTCGCCTTCGGCGCGGCCGCCGGCGCGGGCGGTGAGGTCGATCACCGGCGGTTTCACAGGTCCGGAACGGTCAGCCATCACACGATATCCTCTGGTTGGCCGATCATGCCGGGTTTCGATCGCGGGCAAAAGAGAGGGCAAGGCCCATCATGGCGGCTTCGCTCGGGTGCTCGGCGAGGGCCACGCGCACGAAATGGGCAGCCACCAGCGGCGCCGCAACGGCCTCGCTGAGACAAAGCAGGCCGAGCTTCGATCGGTCGCGGAGCGGGGCGGCGAGGGCGGCGAAGGTTTCGGCGGTGCGGCGGGAATAGAACAGGGCGGCGTCGATGCTGCCGGCGGCGAGGGCGGCGCGGGTGCTCTCGCCGAGGCTGGCGGCGGGGCGCATGTCGTAGATGGCGGCGGTGATGACCATGATGCCGTGCGGGGCGAGCGCCTTGCCGAGGTCGCCGGCCTGATGCCGGGCCGCGGGATAGAGCACCGGGCCGCCGAGGCCGGCCCGCGCCAGCAGCGCGACCAGATCGCCGAAATTGCCCGCCGCGCTGGCGACGCGGGTAAAGCCGAGGCGGCGCGCCATATCCGCCGTGCGGTCGCCGACGGCGTAGAGCGGCAGGCCGCGATATTTCGGCAGGTCGCCGCGCTGGTCGAGCGCGCGGAGCGCGTTGGCGCTGGTGATCGCAAGGGCGGCGAAGCCAGTCGCCGGCGGCAGGCTGGTGGACAGGGTTTCGGCGCTGAGCAGCGGTTCGATCACGGTCTCGATGTCCAGGGCATTGAGCCGCCGAGCCGTCTCGCTCGCATCGGGTTCGGGCCGGGTGACGAGCATTGTGACCATCCCGCGACCCCTTATGCGGGGAAGAGCTTGAAGAAGTCTGAACCGGCCTTGTCGCGGAGCATTTGGCCGAGTTCGTGGCCGACGGCCTCGGGCGCCGCAAGCGGGCCGGCATGGCTGCCGCCGATGGCGATGCGGCCGTCGGGCGACAGGATCTCGCCGCGGAGCTGCAACGTGTCGCCGTCGATGCGGCTCAGGGCGCCGATGGCGGTGCGGCAGGAGCCGTCGAGGGCGCCGAGCAGCGCCCGTTCGGCGCGTACCGCGGCCTGCGTCGGGGCGTGGTCGAGCGGCGCGATCAGCGCGGCGGTGCGGGCATCGTCGGCGCGGATTTCGACGCCGATGGCGCCCTGCGCCGGCGCCGGCGGAAACCGTTCCGGGTCGAGATAGGACGTTATCTCGTGCTGCCGGCCGAGCCGGTTGAGGCCGGCGACGGCGAGCAAAGTGGCATCGGCAACGCCCTCGGCGAGCTTGCGCAGCCGGGTGTCGACATTGCCGCGGAACGGCACGATCGCAAGGTCGGGCCGGGCCCGCAGCATCTGCGCGGCGCGGCGCAGCGACGACGAGCCGAGCCGGGCGCCGGGCGGCAGCTCGTCGAGGGATTTGGCGGTCAGCGACACGAAGGCGTCGCGGATGTCCTCGCGCTCGAGGAAGGCGGCCAGCACCAGCCCGGCCGGCAGTTTCGTCGCCATGTCCTTGGAGGAATGCACCCCCAGGTCGATCTCGCCGGCCTCGAGCGCGCCCTCGATCTCCTTGGAAAACAGCCCCTTGCCGCCCATCTCGCCGAGCGGCGCCTCGGTCAGCCGGTCGCCGGAGGTGGTGATGGTGCGTATTTCGATCGCGTCTTCCGCCACGCCATGCGCCGCGGCGAGCCGCCGGCGCACCAGCCGGGCCTGGACCAGCGCCAGCGCCGAGCCGCGACTGCCGATGCGAAGGAAGGGCGAAGATTGCAAAGCCGGGCGGTCCTCTATAGGGCAGTTCACGGAGTCAGGAACTCGGCGAGCTGCCCTAAATCTGTTTTTGTCGCGTTTCCGAACCGGAAAGCCGTTGCCACTTTTCCCGGAAACGCTCTAGCGAAGGGCACGCCTTAAACTGGAGCGAAAGCCGGCGCAATGCGGCTTCTGGGCATCGAGACGAGCTGCGACGAGACGGCGGCGGCGATCGTCGACCGTGACGATCTGTCTGGTCATGGCGCGATCCTGAGCAATGTCGTGCGCAGCCAGCTCGAGGAGCATGCGCCCTATGGCGGCGTGGTGCCCGAACTCGCGGCGCGCGCCCATGTCAGCCATCTCGACCACATCATCGGGCGGGCCGCCGAGGAGGCGGGCGTGCGGCTGGCGGAACTCGACGGCATCGCGGCGACGGCCGGGCCGGGGCTGATCGGCGGCGTCCTGGTGGGGCTGACCACGGCCAAGGCGCTGGCGGCGGCGCTGGGCAAGCCGCTGCTCGCCATCAACCATCTCGAGGCGCATGCGCTGACGGCGCGGCTGACCGACGGGCTGGAGTTCCCCTATCTGCTGCTGCTGGTGTCGGGCGGGCACAGCCAGTTCGTGCTGGTCAAGGACGTGGGCGCCTATGAGCGCTGGGGCACCACCATCGACGACGCGCTGGGCGAGGCCTTCGACAAGGTGGCCAAGCTCCTCGGCCTCGGCGTGCCGGGCGGGCCGGAGGTGGAGCGGCGCGCGACGGCCGGCGATCCCCGGCGCTTCCGCCTGCCGCGGCCGCTGCTCAAGGAGGACCGGCTGGATTTCTCGTTTTCGGGGCTGAAGACGGCGGTGCGGCTGGCGGCGGAAGACATCGCGCCGCTGAGCGAGCAGGACGTCGCCGACATCTGCGCCTCGTTCCAGCTCGCGGTGACCGACATCGTCACCACGCGGGCGCGCGCCGCACTCGCGCGCTTCCGCGTCGCGCTCGCCGGGGTGCCGCCGACGCTGGTGGTGGCCGGCGGCGTTGCCGCCAACCGCGCCATCGGGGCGGGCCTGCGCGCCGTGACCGACGCGCTGGACGCACGGCTGGTGGTGCCGCCGATCCCGCTGTGCACCGACAACGGGGTGATGGTGGCGTGGGCCGGCGCCGAGCGGCTGGCGCTGGGACAGGCAGACGATCTCACCGTCGCCGCCAAAGCGCGCTGGCCGCTCGACAGCGCCGACATGGGGCTCGGGCATGCCGATTGAGCGGGTCGCGGTGATCGGTGCCGGCGAGTGGGGCACGGCGCTGGCGCAGGCTGCGGCGGCGGCGGGACGGCAGGTGACGCTGATCGGCCGCGATCCGGACGTGCTGGCCGAGATCAACGTCGCCCACACCAACCGCAAGCATCTGGGCCTGCAGCGGCTGTCGCCGCGGATCAGCGCCTCGCCGCGCTATTCGGGGGCGGACCTGGTGATCCTCGCGGTGCCGGCGCAGGCGACCCGCGCGGCGCTCGCGGCGCTCGGCAATCTGGGCGAGCCGGTGGTGCTCACCGCCAAGGGGCTCGAGCACGAGACGCTGCAGCGGCAAAGCCAGATCCTGGCCGAGATGGCGCCGAACGCCGTTCCATTCGTGCTCTCGGGCCCAAGCTTCGCCGTCGACGTCGCCGCCGGGCGGCCGACGGCGGTGACGCTCGCCGGCGAGTCCGACATGGGCACCGAGGCGGTGGCGGCGGCGCTCGCTGGCCCGAGCTTCAGGCTCTATGCGGCGCGCGACATGGTGGGCGTCGAGCTCGCCGGGGCGCTGAAGAACGTCTATGCGCTGGCCGCCGGCGCGGTCGATGGCGCCAATCTCGGAGCGTCGGCGCGGGCCGGCATGATCGCCCGCGCCTATGCCGAGCTGACGCGGCTGATCGTGGCGCTCGGCGGCAGCGCCGAGACCATGGGCGGGCTCGCGGGGCTCGGCGATCTGGCGCTGAGCTGCACCTCGACGCAGTCGCGCAATTATCGGCACGGCGTGGCGCTGGGACAGGGCGAGCTGCCGCCGCGGGCGCTGGCGGAAGGCGTGTTCACGGCGCCGGTGGCGCTGGCGCTGGCGCAGCGGGCCGGGGTCGAGGCGCCGCTGGTCGAAGCGGTCAACCTGCTGCTCGGCGGCGGCACCAAGATCGACCGGATCGTCGCCGGCCTGATGTCGCGCCCGCTGAAACGGGAAACCTAGACCAACGTTCTTATCGCAGGAGGATGGCGATGGCCTATTGGCTGATGAAGTCGGAACCGGACGTGTTCAGCTTCACCGATCTGATGAACAAGCCGATCGAGGAGTGGCACGGCGTGCGCAATTTCGCGGCGCGCAACAACATGAAGGCGATGCAGATCGGCGACCTCAGCTTCTTCTACCACTCCAATATCGGCAAGGAGATCGTGGGTATCATGAAGGTGGTGAAGCTCGCGCATCCGGATTCGACCGCCGCGCCCAACGACAAGGGCAAGGTGGTGTGGGAATGCGTCGACGTGGTCGGCGTCGAGCCGCTGCCCAAGGCGGTGACGCTGGAGCAGGTCAAGCACACGCCCGGCCTCGAGAGCATGGCGCTGATCAAGCTTTCCCGCCTGTCGGTGCAGCCGGTGACGCCCGCCGAATGGGCCATCGTGTGCAGACTGGGCGGGCTGAAGCGCGTGCCGTGAGTTGCCGCGAGACGGCATCGCAATGAACCAGGCTCCGGCGGATGCGGCCCCCACCCCCAGCCCCTCCCCGCAAGGGGGAGGGGCGCCTGACTGAAGCATCAGCGATGGCGGTTCCATCGCCTCCCTCCCCCTGGCGGGGAGGGACCGAGGGTGGGGGCCACAACCACCGGACATGGCTGCGTCCACCGAGACGCAGTCCTAGAAATCGCTGGTCAGGCCCTTGATTTCCCAGTCGCCGTAGCGGGCGGGGTCGAGGCCGCCGCGGCCGCCTTTTTCGGCCGGGCGGCGGGCCATTGCGGCGTCGATCTGCTGCCGGCGGGCCTCGGCTTCGGCGAGGGCGCGCCGGGCGGCGGCGCTCAGCGGCCTTGCGGACGTGTCATCGGCGGCAATCTTGTCGGGATCGGTCATGGTCCCCATCTTACGATCGCAAGAGTTCGTGTGTCGAGGCAAGCATGGCCAACCTGTTCCGGACCGGAGTGTTGATCGCGGCGCTGACGGCGCTGTTCATGGCCGTCGGCTACTTCATCGGCGGCAGCAGCGGCATGTTCATCGCCCTGCTGGTGGCGATGGGCACCAACCTGTTCGCCTATTGGAACTCCGACAGCATGGTGCTGCGCATGCAGAATGCGCGCGAGGTCGATCCACGCTCGGCGCCCGATCTCTACCGCATGGTCGAGACGCTGGCGGGCCGCGCCGGCCTGCCGACGCCGCGGGTCTATGTCATCGAGACCGAGCAGCCCAATGCCTTCGCCACCGGCCGCGATCCGCAGCACGCGGCGGTGGCGGTGTCGAGCGCGCTCGTCCGCATGCTGACGCCGGACGAGCTGGCGGGCGTCATCAGCCACGAGCTCACCCACATCCGCAACCGCGACACGCTGACCATGACGGTCACCGCGACGCTGGCCGGCGCCATCTCGATGCTGGCGCAGTTCGGGCTGTTCTTCGGCGGCGGCAACCGCCGCGACAATCCGCTGGGCGGGGTGGGGGCGCTGCTGATGGTGTTCCTCGCGCCGCTGGCCGCCGGCCTCGTGCAGATGGCGATCAGCCGGACGCGCGAATACGCCGCCGACCGCGGCGGCGCCGAAATTTCGGGCGAGCCGATGGCGCTCGCCTCGGCGCTGGTGAAGATCTCGAACGGCGCCGGCCACACGGTGAACGTCGCGGCCGAGCGCAACCCGGCAATGGCGCATATATACATCGTCAACCCGCTGCACGGCATCGGCAGCGACAATCTGTTCGCCACCCATCCCTCGGTCGAAAACCGCATCGCGGCGCTGCAGCAGATCGCGAGCGAAATGGGCTCGTCCGCGGGCGGCGGCGATACGCCGGTGCATCCGGCGTTCGCGCCCGGCGCGCGACACGGCGTCTGGCGCGTGCCGCAGTTCGAGGATAGTGCTGACCCCGGGCGCAAGGGCCCCTGGGGCTGAGATTTGCCGTCACACAAGAAACAGGCGACCGGCCTCGCGCTGCGCCTCGTCGCCGCCGACCGGCTGCAGACCGTCCTCAAGGGCCAGAGCTTCATGCCGTTCGGCGCCGGCGAGATCGCCGAGGCGCGCGACCGGGCGCTCGCCAACCGGCTGGTGACGACGGCGCTGCGCTATCACGGGCCCATCACGCACCTGCTCGACACGCTGCTCCAGCGCGGGCTGCCGAAGAAGTCCGGGCGGTTCGAGGCGGTGCTGCGGCTCAGCCTCGGACAATTGCTGTTCCTGTCCGATCTGGGCGAACATTCGGCGCTGTTCCTCGCCGGCGAGGCGATGCGCGCCGACCCGAGGACGCAGCACCTGATCAAGCTGATGAACGGGGTGCTGCGCGAGGCGCAGCGGCGGCGCGGCGATGTCGTGGTCAGCGCCGCGACGCTGTTCCCGGCGCCGCTGCTGGCGACCTGGCGCGCCGCCTATGGCGAGGCGGCGGTCGAGGCCTTCGGCCGGGCGCTGCTCGAGGGCGCGCCGCTCGATCTCACGCTCAAGGCGCCGATCGAGGGGCTCGATGCCGCCCCGGTGCTGGGCGACACGGTGCGGATGGTCGAGCGCGACCGCGCGGTGGAGCAGTTGCCGGGCTATGCCGACGGCCGGTTCTGGGTGCAGGACGCGGCGGCGGCGATCCCCGCGCGGCTGCTGCGGCTCGACCCGGGGGCGCGGGTGCTCGACCTGTGCGCGGCGCCCGGCGGCAAGACGGCGCAATTGCTCAAGGCCGGCTATGCCGTCACGGCGCTCGACCGCGACCCGGCGCGGGTCGAGCGGCTCGGGCACAATCTCGACCGGCTCGGCTATACGGCCGAGCTGGTGACCGCCGACGCGCTCGCCTGGCAGCCGGACCGCGGCTTCGACGGCGTGCTGCTCGATGCGCCCTGCTCGGCGACCGGCACCTTCCGGCGGCATCCGGAGGTCGCCTGGCATCGCCACGCCGCCGACATCGCCGGCCGCGTGGCGCTGCAGCGCCGGATGCTCGAACGCGCGGCGGCCTGCCTCAATCCGGGCGGGACGCTGGTCTATTGCGTCTGCTCGCTGGAGCCGGACGAGGGCGAGCAGCAGGCGGAGTGGGCGGCGTCGCTCGGCCTCCTGCCTTTACCGATTGTGGCGGAAGAGCTTGACGGATGGGTTGCACCCGTGTGCAAAAGCGGCGTCGTCAGAACCCATCCGGGGCTGACCGTTCCTGGGGATAAGGGCGGCACGCTGGACGGGTTCTTCATTGCGCGCTTCCGGCGCCGCTGAATATCGTCTTTTGTCCGGTGCGAAGCGGACGGGCAGCACGCATTGTCTAAGAGGGCCGGTTGGCAAACCCGATAGCGTTTCTTGCGCGCCGCAGCGCCAAGCGGGCCGCCGACTTCGCCGTCAGCAACCCGCTGATCCGCTGGGTCTGGACCGGGCCCGGCAACGAAGACTACGGCAGCGCGCTGAGCGAATTCCGCCCGACCGATCGCGAATCCGTGCTCGAGATGATGCAGGGCCGCTACCTGCTCGCCAACAAGCTGGTGGATACGCATGGCGTGTCGCCGTTCGCGGTCGAGATGGTGCATGACGACTGGCTCGACGACCTGCAGGCCTTCGACTGGCTGCGGCATTTCCGCGATGCGCGCACCGACGAGGAACGCGGCTTCGCGCGCAGCCTGGCGCTCGACTGGATCGACCGCGACGGGCGCTTCGACCGCATGGTCTGGGGGCTGTCGCTGACGGCGCGGCGGGTGCTCAACTGGCTGAGGCATTTCAACATCCTGGTCGAGGGCGCCAATGCCGATGATGCGGCGCTGATCGCGCGCTCGCTGGGCACGCAGATCCAGTCGCTGAAGCTTCGGGCGCCGTTCGCCGACGATCCGGTGGACGGGCTGATGGCGGCGATCGCGCTGCTCGGCGTCGCGCTGTGCGACCAGGACCGCGAGACCGAGATCGCGGCGCGGCTCGAGCGCGTCAACGCGCTGCTCGACCGGCAGATCGACGAGGACGGGCTGCACCGCTCGCGCTCGGCCAAGGTGCAGCTGATGCTGATGGTCGAGCTCACGACGCTGCGCCAGGCGCTGCTGCGGCAGTCCGACACCTATCGCAACGAGCTCAACGAAGTGCTGGATTCGATGCATGTGGCGCTCGACGCCATCTCGCTCGGCACCGGCGAGGCGGCGTATTTCAACGGCACCGGGCAGATGGCGCATGACGTCATCGTTTCGGTGCAGGCGCAGAATCCGGCGCGGGCGCGCTCCACCGGCACCGCCGGCGGCTATGGGCGGCTGATCTGGGGCGGCTCGATCGTGGTCGCCGATTCCGGCCTCGTGCCGCCGCCCGATTATTCGCGCCACATGCATGCGAGCGCGCTGGCCTTCGAGTTCAGCCACGGCCGCGACCTGGTGGTGTGCAATTGCGGCCCCGCCCCGGCCGACATGCCCGACAGCGAGCTGCTGTTCCGGCAGGGCATCGCGCATTCGGCGCCGACCATCAATGCGCTGAGCGCGGCGGCCATCCCGCTGCGCGGGCCGCTCAAGCACCGCGTGGTCCGGGTCGGGCGCGACCCCGACATGGGCACCGAGGAGGCCGACCACTCGCTGGTCATGCGCACGCATGGTTATGCCGAGCGCTTTGGCGTGGTGCTCGAGCGGCGGCTGACGCTGCTCGCCGAGGGCAATTCGCTGATGGGGCAGGACCGCATGCTGAAGGCGCGCGGCCGCATGTCGGGCGCCTGCGCCATCCGCTTCCACCTCGCGCACCAGACGCAGGTCGAGGCGGCGCGCGACATGGTCAAGCTCCGTCTCGCCTCGGGCGCGGTGTGGAACTTCCTGTGGGAAGGCGGCGAGATGCGGATCGAGGATTCGGTGCGGCAGTCGGCCTATTTCGGCTTCCACCGCACCAAGCAGATCGTGCTCGACGTGCTCGTCGGCGAGATCAGCGAGCTGAGCTGGATCTTCACCCTCGACGAGGGCTAAGCCGCGAGCTTCCCGCGGATGGCGGCGCCCATCGCCTCGGTGCCGATCGACTTGCCGCCCTGGGCGATATCGCCGGTCCTCAGGCCGTCGTCGAGCACGGCGGCGATGGCCGCCTCGAGCCGGTCGGCGAGCTCGATCATGCCGAAGGAATAGCGCAGCGCCATGGCGAAGCTCGCCAGCATGGCGATGGGGTTGGCGATGCCCTTGCCGGCGATGTCGGGGGCCGAGCCGTGCACCGGCTCGTACAGCGCCTTGCGCTTGCCGCTGGCCTTGTCGGGCGCGCCGAGCGAGGCCGAGGGCAGCATGCCGAGCGAGCCGGTGAGCATCGCCGCGGCGTCGGAGAGCACGTCGCCGAAGAGGTTGTCGGTCACCATCACGTCGAACTGCTTGGGATTGCGCACGAGCTGCATCGCGGCATTGTCGGCGAGGATGTGCTCGAAGCGGAGGTCGGGGTAATCCCTGGCCACGGCCTGCGCCACCTCGTCCCACAGCACGCCGGACTTCATGACGTTCTTCTTGTCGGCCGAATGCACCAGCTTGCGGCGGGTGCGGGCGAGATCGCAGGCGACGCGCACGATGCGGTCGATCTCGTAGGTTTCGTACACCTGGGTGTCGACGGCGCGCTTCTGGCCGTTGCCGAGGTCGGTGATGGTCTTGGGCTCGCCGAAATAGACGCCGCCGGTGAGCTCGCGCACGATCAGGATGTCGAGGCCTTCGATCAGCTCCTTCTTGAGCGAGGAGGCGTCGGCGAGGGCGGGATAACAGATCGCCGGGCGGAGGTTGGCGAACAGGCCGAGGTCCTTGCGCAGGCGCAGCAGGCCGGCCTCGGGGCGCACCTCGTAGGGCACCTTGTCCCATTTCGGCCCGCCCACGGCGCCGAAGATCACCGCGTCGGCAGCCAGCGCCTTGTGCATGTCGGCATCCGAAATGGCAGCGCCGTGCCTGTCGTAGGCGGAGCCGCCGACGAGGCCGCGGTCGGTGGCGAAATCGGTCTTCTGCTCGGCATTGAGCCAGGCGACGAGCTTTTCGACCTCCGCCATCACCTCGACGCCGATGCCGTCGCCGGGAAGCAGGAAGAGCGTGTGGGTGGCCATGTCGATCCTCGAAAGATTTGGGTGTGCTCGCGCTGGCCGCACATAGGGGCATTTGCCCCGGGCGCGCAAGACGGCGGATGTGCGACGGGGCCGGCAGCGCTGCCGGCCCCGTCGGGTGTGCGATCGGGCCCTGCCGGCTCAGCCGACGAAGAAGGGCTGCGTGCCGTGCGCCTCGATGGCGCTCGCCAGCCGGCCGAGCGCGTGGATATAGGCGGCGGTGCGCATCGGCACCTTGCGGTCGGCAGCGATGATCCAGATGGCGCGGCCCTCGCGCTCGACGATCTTGAGCAGCCGGGCGTGGATCTCCTCGAGGTCCCAGTAATAGCCCTGCCGGTTCTGCACCCACTCGAAATAGGAGACGGTGACGCCGCCGGCATTGGCGAGGATGTCGGGCAGCACCACGATGCCGCGTTCGGCGAGGATGCGGTCGGCATCGGGGGTCACCGGACCGTTGGCGAGCTCGAGCAGCACCCGGGCCTTGATGGTGCCGGCGTTGTCGGCAGTGATCATGTCCTCGAGCGCGGCCGGCACCAGCAGATCGGCCTCGACGGCGATCAGCGCCGCGGGGTCGATCACCTTGGCGCCGAGCTCGGCGGCAAGGTCGGTCACGCGCCTGCCGGCCTGCTTACCGGCCAGCAGTTTCGGCACGTCGAGCCCGTCGGGCTTCGCGATGGCGCCGGTCGAGTCGGACACGGCGACCACCAGATGGCCGTCGGCGGCCGCCAGTTCGGCGTAATACTGGCCGGCATTGCCGAAGCCCTGGATGGCGACGGTGTGCCGGCCTTCGAGGCCGAGCTCCTTCGCGAGATGGCGCACCAGGTAATAGCCGCCGCGGGCGGTGGCGTCGTTGCGGCCGAGCGAGCCGCCCAGCGCGATCGGCTTGCCGGTGATCACCGCCGGCGAGACGCTGCCGACGATCTGACCGTATTCATCGGCCATCCAGCCCATGATCATGGCGTTGGTGTAGACGTCGGGCGCCGGGATGTCGCGGTCAGGGCCGACGGTGCGGGCGAAGGCCTGGATGTAGGCGCGCGACAGGCGCTCGAGCTCGGATTTGGAGAGCTGGCGCGGATCGACGCGCACGGCGCCCTTGCCGCCGCCATAGGGCAGGTTCATCACCGCGCATTTGAAGGTCATCCAGAAGGCCAGCGTCTCCACCTCCTCGACCGAGGCGTCGGGATGGAAGCGGATGCCGCCCTTGGTGGGGCCGCGGGTGTCGTCGTAGCGGCAGCGCCAGGCGACGAAGGATTTGCGCGAGCCGTCGTCCATGCGGATCAGCAGCCGGGCCTTGGTGGTCTCGCGCGGATATTTCAGCTTTTCGATGACGTCCGGGTCGATCTGCAGATGGCTGGCTGCATCTTCGAGCCGGACCAGCGCGCGGTCGAGCAATGTCTCTTCCGTCATATTTGTGTCCCCTGAACAGAAATTGTGCCGCTTGCCCAGACAAGCGGCAGACTGTGTGGCATGGCCATCCATTCAGGTCAACAAAGCTGTCATAATGTGATCATTGTGCAGGCAGTCAGTCTATTGACGAGGCAAGAGTCGCCCGCTCAACTATGGGCTCCGATCCGAGGAGCCTCTGCCGGTGTTTCCGTCGCTGCCTTTGCCCGACATCGTCATCAGGGCCGACGACCATGCGCGCGTGCTGCATCTCGCCGCCGGGGCGCGCGAGCGGCTGCCCTATGTCTCGGCCTATCTCCAGCGCGAGCTCAACCGCGCCGAGATCGTGCAGCCCTGGGAGCGGGGCGGCGTGTCGATGGGCCACAACGTGCTGTTCCGGCTGGACGACGAGCCGCAGGTGCGGATCGGGCGGCTGGCCTATCCGAACCGGCCGTGGGGCGAGCGCGGCAACGTCACCATCCTCGGCCCGGTGGGCGCGGCGCTGATCGGCATGCATGTCGACAGCACCATCGAATGGATCGACGGCGGCCGGGTGCGCACGCTGACGGTGCTGGATTACGGGTTCTAGCCTGAGCGGAGGCATGTCCGGTGGCTGAGGCCCCCCACCCCCATCCCCTCCCCGCAGGGGGGAGGGGGCGATGGAACCGCGTTCTCGGATGTTTCAGTCGGGCTCCCCTCCCCCTTGCGGGGAGGGGCAGGGGGTGGGGGCAAAGACCACCAGATGCGCGTTGCCGACGTGAAAAACCCCGGTGGGGCCGACTCCGCTTAGATCCAGGGGCGGCTGGCGCTGAGCTTGTGCTCGAAGGCGGCGATCTCGGCGCCTTCCTTCATCGTCGCGGCGATGTCGTCGAGGCCCTCAAGCAGCACGTGCCGGCGTGCCGGGTCGATGTCGAAATGGATGGAGCCGCCATCGGGGCCGCGGATGGTCTGCGCCTCGAGATCGACCGAGATGGTGGCGTTGGCGCCGCGCTCGGCGTCGTCCATCAGCAGCTTCAGCTGCTCGGGCGTGACGACGATGGGCAGAATGCCGTTCTTGAAGCAGTTGTTGTAGAAGATGTCGGCAAAACTGGTGGAGATGACGCAGCGGATGCCGAAATCGAGCAGCGCCCAAGGGGCGTGCTCGCGCGAGCTGCCGCAGCCGAAATTGTCGCCGGCGACAATGATCGAGGCGTGGCGGTAGGCCGGCTTGTTGAGCACGAAATCGGGGTTCTCCGAGCCGTCCTCGTTGTAGCGCATCTCGGAGAACAGCGCCGAGCCGAGCCCGGTGCGCTTGATGGTCTTGAGGTACTGCTTGGGAATGATCATGTCCGTGTCGATGTTGATGATCGGCAGCGGCGCGGCGACGCCCGTGAGCTGGGTGAACTTTTCCATGGCAGGATCCTTTCGCCGCGGGTAATGGCGCGTCGCCGGGGCGAGGTCAAGAGCGGCAAGATCGCTGCCGGGATTTACGCGGGCAATGGATTGGCACGAGGGGCGGCGATCGGGGCGTATGGGACGCCGAGTTGCATATCCTCCCGGTGTCATCCCCGCGCAAGCGGGGACCCATGCTTCCCCTTGCGCCAGCATTGAATTGGATCCCCGCTTGCGCGGGGATGACACCTGGTGGTGGGAGCTGGACAGCGAGGCCTCACTCCTTGCCGGCATCCGCCTCGGCGAAGGTGATGCGGTTGTTGACGGGGTCGATGACGGTGAATTCGGTGCCGCCCCATTCGGGGCGTTCGAGGCCGGGGCGGTTGTTCTTGTAGGCCTTGCCGATGAGTTCGGCATGGTAGGCGCGCACGCCGGTGATTTCGACGCGCACATGCGCGCCAGGCGAGCCGTCGCCGTGGTGCTCGGAGACGTGCAGCACGATGCCGGCGCGGCTCACCTGCATGTAGAGCGGCGCGGTGGGCTCGAAGCGGTGCTCCCAGTCGACGGCGAAGCCGAGCCAGTCGACATAGAATTCGCGCGCCTTGGCCTCGTCGAAGCTGCGCAGGATCGGGATGGTGCGAAGATGGGTCAGCGGCATTGCCGGATTGTCCTTCAAGGCTGTTGCGATGCGGCCCTTGCCGCCTCCCTGGCTCTCGGATATAGGGCAACTCGACGCGACACCAACCCAGGGAGGCGCTGCATGTCCATGTCCGTACCGCCTCGCGCGGCGTTTTCCCCGACCGCCTGAGTCGTCGTCGGCCGTCTCGGCCAGCTTCCAACCGCAGCGTCTTTGCTTCCGCCAGCCTGCGGCCTTCTGCAACGCAAATCCACCTGGGACCCGGCGCACCTGCTGCCGGCATACATCATGGCCCGTTTGAAAATCGATCTTCGCGGCGACGCCTATCGCAAGGTGCTGGGCTTCCTCATGGCGCACTGGAAGCACCAGCCGCTGCGCGTCTTCGGCATGTTCGCGCTGTTCATGCTGGCGACGGTCGCCGACGTGCTGACGCCGCTCTATGCCGGCAACCTCGTGACCGCGGTCAGCGGCGGCACCGGTCCCGAGGCGCTGGAGGCGGCGCTGATGGCGTTCGCGATGCTGATCGCGCTCGGCCTCGGCGCCGTCGTGGTGCGGCAGTTCGGCTTCATGGTGCTGATCAAGTTCACGCTCCAGATCATGGCCGACATCGCGCAGAGCGCCTTCCACCGGGTGCAGCGCTTTTCCACCGACTGGCACGCCAACACCTTCGCCGGCTCGACCGTGCGCAAGGTGACGCGCGGCATGTGGGGCGTCGACATGCTCAACGACACGCTGATCATCATGCTGTTCCCCTCGGTGGTGATGCTGGCGGGCACCTCGATCCTGCTCGGCCTGATCTGGCCGCTGATGGGGCTGGTCATCGCCGTCGGCTCGGCGGTCTATATCGGGCTCACGGTGGTGCTCTCGGTCGGCTATGTGTCGCCCGCCGCAACCCTCGCCAATGCCTGGGACACGCGCATGGGCGGGGCGCTGGCCGACGCCATCTCGTGCAACGCCGTGGTCAAGGGGTTCGGCGCCGAGGACCGCGAGGAAGAGCGGCTGAGCCACGTCGTCGGCAAATGGCGGCACCGCACCGAACGCACCTGGAAGCGCGGCACGCTCAATGGCGGCTTCCAGGGCGCGACGCTGATCGTTCTGCGCACCGCCATCGTCGGCGTCGCCATCCTGTTCTGGCAGCAGGGGCTGGCCAGCGCCGGCGACATCGCGCTGGTGCTGACCTCGTTCTTCGTGCTGCAGGGCTATCTGCGCGACATCGGCCAGCACGTGCGCAATCTGCAGCGTTCGGTCAACGACATGGAAGAACTGGTCGAGGTGCAGTTCCACCCGCTCGGCATCGAGGACCGGCCCGGCGCCAGGCCGGCCGTCATCGACGCGGGCGAGGTGCGGTTCGAGCACGTCACGTTCGAATACGGCAAGCACACGACGCCGCTCTACCGCGATTTCTCGGTCACTATTCCGGCCGGGCAGCGGGTGGGGCTGGTCGGCCATTCGGGCTCGGGCAAGACCACCTTCGTCAAGCTGATCCAGCGGCTGCACGACGTGACCGAGGGCGCCATCCTGATCGACGGCCGCGACATCCGCGAGGCGACGCAGGCCTCGCTGAGGGCACAGATCGCCATCGTGCAGCAGGAGCCGATCCTGTTCCACCGCTCGCTGGCCGAGAACATCGCCTATGCGCGGCCGGGGGCGACGCGGCAGGAGATCATCGAGGCGGCAAAGCTCGCCAGCGCGCACGATTTCATCACCGCGCTGCCCAAGGGCTACGAAACGCTGGTGGGCGAACGCGGCGTGAAGCTGTCGGGCGGCGAGCGGCAGCGCGTCGCCATCGCCCGGGCGTTCCTCGCCGACAGCCCGATCCTCATCCTCGACGAGGCGACGAGCTCGCTCGATTCCGAATCCGAGGTGCTGATCCAGAGGGCGATGGAGCGGCTGATGGTGGGGCGCACCACCATCGTCATCGCCCATCGGCTGTCGACGGTGCGGGCGCTCGACCGGCTGCTGGTGTTCGACAAGGGCGCCGTGGTCGAGGAGGGCACGCACGACCAGCTGGTGCGGCGCGAAGGCGGCATCTACCGGCGGCTGTTCGAGCGGCAGGCGCTGGAGCTGACCCGCGGCCTCGCCAACGCCTGACGCAAAAGAGCATGGCCGCCCCGGTTTTCTTCCGCGGGCGGCCATGCTAGCCACCCGCGCGAAACAGCAAGGGTGCCGCCATGCCTAACACCGTCGTTCCCATCCAGCGCGCGCTGCTCAGCGTCTTCGACAAGACCGGTATCGAGGAGTTCGCCAAGGAGCTGGCCCGGCTCGGGGTGGAGCTGGTGTCGACCGGCGGCACGGCCAGGCTGATCGCCGGCACCGGCGCCGCGGTGCGCGACATCGCCGACCTCACCGGCTTTCCCGAAATGATGGATGGGCGGGTGAAGACGCTGCACCCCAAGGTGCATGGCGGTCTGCTGGCGGTGCGCGACAACCCCACCCACAAGGCGGCGCTGGAGGCGCACCAGATCGGCCCGATCGACCTCGTGGTGGTCAATCTCTATCCGTTCGAGGCGACCATCGCCAAGGGCGCCTCCTACGACGAGACCATCGAGAACATCGACATCGGCGGGCCGGCGATGATCCGCTCGGCGGCCAAGAACCACGCCTATGTCACGGTGCTGGTCGATCCCAACGATTACGCGCCGGTGCTCGAGGCGATGCGGCAGCAGGGCGGGGTGCCCTACGAGCTGCGGCAGAAGCTCGCCGCCAAGGCCTATGCCCGCACCGCAGCGTACGATTCCGTCATCTCCAACTGGTTCGCGCAGACGCTCGGCTATAGCGACATTCCATACCGCACCTTCGGCGGTCGCCTCGCCGAGGTGATGCGCTATGGCGAGAACCCGCACCAATGGGCCGCCTTCTACAGCAATGGCGACACGCGGCCGGGCGTCGCCACCGCCACGCAGGTGCAGGGCAAGTCGCTGAGCTACAACAACCTCAACGACACCGACGCCGCCTTCGAGCTGATCTCGGAATTCGATCCGGCGGTGCCTGCGGTCGCCATCATCAAGCATGCCAATCCGTGTGGCGTTGCGACCGGTACGTCACTGGCCGATGCTTACCAGAAGGCGTTCCGCTGCGATCCGGTGTCGGCGTTTGGTGGCATCGTGGCGCTGAACCAGGAGATCGACGCGACCACTGCCGGCGAGATCACCAAGATCTTCACCGAGGTGATCGTCGCCCCCGCGGCCAGCGCCGAAGCGCAGAAGATCATCGCCACCAAGAAGAATCTGCGCCTCCTGCTCACCGGGTCGCTGGCCGATCCGAAGGCGGCGGGCCTGACCTTCAAGTCACTCGCGGGCGGCATGCTGGTGCAGAGCCGCGACAGCGGCCGCATCAACGAGGTCGAGCTCAAGGTGGTGACGCACAAGCAGCCGAGCGCGGCCGAACTGGCCGACCTCAAGCTCGCCATGACGGTGGCCAAGCACGTCAAGTCCAACGCCATCGTCTATGTGAAGGACGGGGCCACCGTGGGCATCGGCGCCGGGCAGATGAGCCGGGTCGACAGCTCGCGCATCGCGCACCGCAAATCGGTGGATGCGGCGCAGGCCGCCGGCCTCGACGAGGCGCTGACCAAGGGCTCGGTGGTCGCCTCCGACGCGTTCTTTCCGTTCCCCGACGGCATGCTGGCGGCGGTCGAGGCCGGCGCCACCGCCGTCATCCAGCCGGGCGGTTCGGTCAACGACCAGGCCGTCATCGACGCCGCCAACGAGAAGGGCGTCGCCATGGTGCTCACCGGCATGCGCCATTTTAGACACTAGTTACCGAACGACGCGCAGCCCCAGATGCCGCTCGAAGTGATCGAAGTCGCGGTCGTTGTGGAGCAGGCTGTGCCCATGCATGAGGCAATAGGTGGCGACGATCAGGTCGACGCTTGAGCGGATGGTGATGCCGATCGCGCGCAGCGTGCGGAAGTGCCGCGCGGCCAAAGCGGCGATTTCGGCATCGACCATCGGCGTGATGCCGTAGGCCCGGAACCTCGCTTCCTGGATCAGCGCCTCGCGCTCCGAGCGCACGCCGCGCAGCACTTCGAGCACGACGACATCGCCGGCGATGATTTCGCCCTGATCGGATGCCCGCAGTTGCCGCACCTGCCGCGTGTCGCGCTGGCGGATATTGTCGATCCAGACCGAACTGTCCGCGACGATCACCGCTCGGGCCCGAACCGCGCCTCGTCCTCGGCGAACGCCGGCGCCTCGGCCGGAGCGGCAAGCCCGTCGTCCCAGTCGATGCCGCGCATACCGTCCACCAGATCCTTGAAAGCGGCAATCTTCAGCGTCCGCCGCATGGCCTCCTCCACGGCGCCCTTCTTGGTGGTCTGGCCGGTGGCCTTCATCGTCGCGGCCATCAATTCGTCGTCGATGTCGATGTTGGTGCGCATCACATCCTCGATGTGTATGGTTTCAGAAAAACATACACATCGGGGCGTTCGGCTTCAAGCCGAACGGGCCAGATCCGACAGTAGGCCCGCGGCGACGCTCAGGCGCGACACGGTCATCTCGCCTTGCGTGAGGCCGTGCACGGCGGCGGCGACGCGCTCCACGGCGTCGGGGTGGGCCTGGCGCCAGGCGGCGAGGCGGGTTTCGATCTCGCCGCGGCCGGCGGCCAGCACATCGGCAGTGAGGTCGCGCTGCGCCCGCATCAGATTGGCCAGCGCCCGGTCGAGCGCCATGCGGTCGAAGCGGTCGGCCAGCGCGATGCGGCTGCCGGTCTCCACCACTTCGGCCAACCCGAACAATTCGAGCACGCCGAAGAAGGCCTCGGCCGCCGCCGCCACCGGCGCCTTGCTGCGCTCGGCGACGAGCGCGATGTCGGTGGCAAAGCTCAGGGCGCTGAGCTCGGCGATGCGGCGGGCGATGCCGGGCGGCGCGCCGCCGGCGACGAATTGCGCGGCCCGCGCCGCGATGGCCTCTTCCACCGAGGGCGGCAGCAGGGCGCCGAGCAGGCCGGTCACGTCGGTCACGCCCTGCGCATAGGTCAGCACCAGGTCGGCCAGCGGCACCCGCCAGTCGGCATTGCGCAGCAGCCACAGCGTCTCGCGCTCGAGCAGGGCGCCGAGCTCGGCATAAAGCGCCAGTTGCGTTGCGCCGGAGACCTGCCCGTCGAGTGCATCGATCTCGCCATAGAGCCGCTCCAGCCCGTAGGCGTCGCGCGCCAGCATGAACGCCGCCGCCACCTGGCCGGGATCGGTCGAGGTCGCCGCCATCAGCTTGACCACGAAGGCGGGGCCGCCGCGGTTGATCATGGCGTTGGCGATCACCGTGGCGATCACCTCGCGCCGCAGCCGATGCGTCGCCACCGCGTCGGGGTAGCGGTCGCAGAGCTTCGGCGGAAAGTATTTGAACAGCTCGTGCCCGAGATAGGCATCGTCGGGCGCGTCGGTGGCCAGCAGATCGGCGTAGAGCGAGTTCTTGGCGTAGGCGAGGATGGTCGCGAGCTCCGGCCGCGTCAGTCCCTTGCCGGCCAGCGCGCGGGCGTCGAGCGTGGCGTCGTCGGGCAGGAATTCCACCGCCCGGTCGAGCTGGCCGCGCGCCTCGAGGCTTTCGATCAGCGCCCGGTGGTCTGGCAACGCCCCCAATCCGGCGCGCTGCGCCAGCGACAGCGCCAGCGGCTGCAGATAATTGTTGCGCAGGCAGAGCGCCGCCACCTCGTCGGTCATCGCGACGAGGAACGCATTGCGCCCGTCCATGTCGAGCTGGCCGGCGCGCAGCACGGAATTGAGCGCGATCTTGACGTTGACCTCGATGTCGGAGGCGTTGACGCCGGCGGAATTGTCGATGGCGTCGGTGTCGATGCGGCCGCCCTTGAGCGCGTAGTCGACGCGGCCGCGCTGCGTCACGCCCAGATTGGCGCCTTCGCCCACCACTCTGGCGCGAATGTCGCGGCCGGCGATGCGGATGGCGTCGTTGGCGCGGTCGCCCACCTCGGCATCGGTCTCGTCGGACCCGCGCACATACGTGCCGATGCCGCCGAACCAGAGCAGGTCCACCTCGGCCCTGAGGATGGCGGTCATCACCTCCTGCGGCGTCACCGGATCGGGACCCAGCCCCAGCGCGCGGCGCGCCGCGTCGGAGAGCGGCACGGTCTTGAGGCTGCGCGCATAGACGCCGCCGCCCGGGCTCAGCACTTGCTTGTCGTAATCCTGCCAGCTCGAGCGCGGCAGCGCGAACAGCCGCTGCCGCTCGGCCAGCGACCGTTTCGGGTCGGGGTCGGGATCGATGAAGATGTCGCGATGGTCGAAGGCGGCGACCAGCCGCAGCTCGGGGCTGAGCAGCATGCCGTTGCCGAACACGTCGCCGCTCATGTCGCCGACGCCGACCACGGTGAACGGCGAGGTCTGGATGTCGCGGTCCAGCTCGCGGAAATGCCGCTTCACCGCCTCCCAGGCGCCGCGCGCGGTGATTCCCATCTTCTTGTGGTCGTAGCCGTGCGAGCCGCCCGAGGCGAAGGCGTCGCCCAGCCAGTAATTGCGGCCGAGCGCGATGGCGTTGGCGGTGTCGGAAAAGCTCGCGGTGCCCTTGTCGGCGGCCACCACCAGATACGGGTCGTCGCCGTCGCGGCGCCGCACGTCGGGCGGCGGCAGCACGATGTCGCCCTCGAGATTATCGGTCACGTCGAGCAGCGTCTGGATGAAGATGGTGTAGCAGGCGGTGCCTTCGCGCAGCGTCGTCTCGCGGTCGGCGCCGATCGGCATCATGCGCGGCACGAAGGCGCCCTTGGCGCCCACCGGCACGATGATGGCGTTCTTGACCTGCTGCGCCTTGACCAGCCCGAGCACTTCGGTGCGGAAATCCTCCGGCCGGTCGCTCCAGCGCAGGCCGCCGCGGGCGATGGCGCCGAAGCGCAGATGCAGGCCCTCGACGCGCGGCGAATAGACGAAGATCTCGCGGTAGGGGCGCGGCGCCGGCAGGCCCTCCAGCCTGCTGCAGTCGAACTTGACGGCCAGCGCCGGGCGGCGGTTGCCGGCGCCGTCGCGCTGGAAGGCGTTGGTGCGCACCGCCGCCTCGATCAGGTTCAGCACGCGCCGGATGATGCGGTCCTCGTCGAGCGATTGCGTGGCGTCGAGCGCGGCGGCGATCTGGGCATGCGCCTCGGCGACGGCGCGTTCGCGATTGCCGGAAAAACCCATGTCGAGCTGCGCGTGGAACAGCCGCACCAGCGCTACGGCGATTTCGGGATGCGTATTCAGCACCTGCGCCAGGTAGGCGCGCGAATAGCTGACGCCCACCTGCTTGAGGTAGCGCAGCAGCGCCCGGATGATGCTCACATCGGTCCAGTCGAGCCCGGCGCGCAGCACGAGCTGGTTGATGCCGTCGCTTTCGGCGTCGGCCTGCCACACGGCGAGGATCGCCGCCTCGATCAGCGGCGCCCGCTCGGCGAAGCTGTCGGGCCGCGGGCCGAGCACGTCGAGCACCATGTCGTGGATGTAGCAGGGCGCGCCGCCCGCCGGCTCCACCGTATAGGTGCGCTCGTCGATGACGCGGAAGCCGAAATTCTCCAGCATCGGCACGCGGTCGCTCAGCGGGATCGGCCGGTCGCGGTGATAGACCTTGAGCCCGTAGGCGCCGTCGCCGTCGGTGCGCACGCTGAGCTTCAGCGCCAGGCTGGTGTCGCCTTCGAGCTTTTCGATCACGCCGATGTCGGCGAGGGCGTCGACCGCCGAATTGCGCGCCTGGTAGGCCGCCGGGAAGGCTGCGCGCCAGGTCCCGAGGTCGCGCTCGCCGCCGGCCGCCTCGAGCCGGTCGCCGAAGGTCAGGATGATGTCGCCGACGGCGTCTTCGAGCTCGTCGCGCGTCAGGCGCGGGGTGCGCCCGCCATTGCGCCCGATGATGAAATGCACGCGCACGAGCTCGCCTTCGGGGAAGCTCGGATAATAGGCCGATACGCGCCCGTCATAGATGCGCGCCAGGTAGAGCCCGATGCGCTCGCGCGCCTCGGAGGTGTAGCGTTCGCGCGGCACGAAGACGAGCACCGAGACGAAATTGTCGAAGCGGTCGATGCGCGGCAGCACCCGCACCCGCGGCCGGTCGGCCAGCGCCGCGATCTCCTTGGCGAAGCCGAAGAGCTGGTCCTCGGTGATCTGGAACAATTCGTCGCGCGGGTAGGAATCGAGTGCGGCCATCAGCGACTTGGCGGCGTGGCTCTGCGGCGGATAGGCCCAGCGCCGCATCACCTCGGTCACCTTGCGGCGCACGATGGGCACTTCGAGGTTGGGCGTCGCCAGCGCCATCGAGGTGAACAGCCCGACGATCCGGAGCTCGCCCGACACCGTGCCGTTCTCGCGGTAGAGCTTGACCCCCACATAGTCCATATAGGCGCCGCGCCGGTGCACGCGCGTGCGCCGGTTGGCCTTGGTGACCATGATCGGGTCGGGATCGCCGAGGAACGCCAGGTGCTGCTCGGTCATCTCGACATAGTCGGTGCCGGCGCGCAGGAAGTGGTAGTCCTTGTCCTCGAGGATGCCGAGGCCGGAGCTGACCAGCGGCACGAATTTGGCCTCCGGCCCCTCGCCGTCCAGCCGGTATTCGCGCATCCCCAGGAAGGTGAAATTGTGCTCGGCCAGCCAGGCGATGAACTCCTTGGCCTCCGCCGTGGTCGGCACCGGGGCGCGCGGCGGGTTGAGCTTCCAGTCCTCGACCACGCGGCGCAGCCGCTCCAGCATGGTGCGCCAGGCGCGGGTGGCGCGGTACACTTCGGTCAGCGTGCCGTCGATCTCGGCGATCATCTCGGCGCGCTGCTCGGCCGATTGCAGCGGCTCGATCTCGACCAGCAGCAGGCTTTCGCTGATCGACACCGACGCCGCCTCGTCGAGCACGCGGTGCGATTCCGGGTCGAGATGCAGCACAGGATGCGACATGAAGCTGATGACGCCGCCCTTGGCGCGGATCGCCGCCAGCACGCTGTCGACGATGAACGGCATGTCGGCCGAGAACATTTCGAGGCTCTCGGGCTGGCCGGGCGCCTCGGGCTCGAACTCGAAGATCACGTGGCTGCGGCCTTCGCGCTTGCCCAGCCGCGTATAGGTCCGGCGCAGCATCGTCTCGAGCGCTTCGGGGGTATGGCGGGCGAGGTCGTCGGTTTCGGTGGCCGCCACCGCGGCAGCGAGGAAGCGCGCGAAATTGGGCTCGGAGTCGCGAAGCTGGGCGATCCGCTGCAGCAACGCGCCCCGTGCGTCGACGACCCCGTTCATGACTGCACTCGCCCCCCAATGCCGGCAAATCAGCCGCCGCTGCGAGAGTGTGGCCAACCCGCCCGATTGTCCACTAGCCGGTAAGACCTTCTAAGAACATCCGGCCCATAGTCGTAGGCCCATGGACCACAATCCGCGCTCCGATCTCAAGGGCCTGCTGCGCTCGGGACTCAGCAAATCGCTGGTGTCGCTCGGCATCAAGGTGGCGACGGCGGGGCTGACCTATCTCAGCTACGTCGTGCTGTCGCGCCTGATGGGCGCCACCGACTACGGCTATTTCGCCTTCGGGCTGAGCCTTGCGACCATCCTCGCCATCGGCGCCAATTTCGGCCAGCAGACGGCGATCCTGCGCTACTGGCCGGCGGAAATGGTCGCAGGCCGCCCCGAGCGGGCGCTCAACGCGCTGCGCGCCGGCGGCGCCATCACGCTCATCGCCGGCGTGGTGGTGACGTTCGGCCTGGTGCTCGCAAGCCTTGCGACCGGCGCCAGCGGCCATGGCCCGGTGCTGCATCTCTACGCCGCCGCGGCGCTGATCCTGCCGCTGGCCTTCGCCGAATATTGGAGCTCGGCGCTGCGCGCCCAGGGCTCGGTATGGACCGGCCTGGCGCCGCGCGACCTGATCTGGCGCACGGCGCTGCCGCTGGCGGTGGTGCTGCTGTGGTATGGGGGCGTGACGCTCACCGGCTGGGCGGCGCTGCTGCTGACGGCGGCCATGCTGGTCCTGGCGCTCGGGCTGCAATATCTGTTCGCCCGCGTCCGCCGCTACGAGATCGCCGCCGGCGGCGCGGGCCTCGGCGCCTATTGGCGCGAGCACGGCACCGCCAGCCGCTCGTTCTTTTTCGGCACCGTGCTCGACAGCGCCGCGCTCAATGTCGACATCATCTTCGTGGGCCTGCTGGTGGCGCCGGCCGCCGCCGGCGTCTACTTCAACGCCTTCCGCACCGCGGGCCTGCTGACCCTGTTCATGTTCGCCATCACGCTGGTGGTGGCGCCGATGGTGGCGCACCACTACCACGCCGGCGAAATGCGCAAGGCGCAGGCGATCACGGCATTGTGCGCGTGGGCCGGCTTCCTGTTCTCGCTGGTGGTGTTCGTGGGCTTCCTGCTGTTCGGCGAGCAGGTGATGAGCCTGTTCGGCGGCGACCAGCGGCACGGCGCGCTGCTGCTCGTCATCCTCTCGGTCGGCCTGCTGGTGGATGCCGCCACCGGGCCGTCGCGCATCGTCATGATGATGACCGGGCACGAGCGGGCCTATGTGCGCATCTTCGGCGCGGTGATCGTCGCCGGCATGATCGTGCAGGTGCCGGTGATCCTGGCCTATGGCGCCATCGGCGCCGCCATCGTCAACACCCTCGCCCGCATCGCCGCGCAGCTCGCCATCGCCTGGTACAGCCACCGCCGCATCGGGCTCGACACCACGCTGTTGGGGGCGTTCCTGGTGAACCGCCTGGCCGACCGGGCGGCTTGACCCACCCCGCCGGCCGGGCTTATGACGCCTATCCGGGCCGCAAAGGCCCGTTTTCCGTTCAAATCGCAGGACTTCTTGCCAAATGGGCCGCACGCTGTACGACAAAATCTGGGATGACCACCTGGTCGCGAACAACCCGGACGGCACGTCGCTCATTTACATCGACCGCCACCTCGTCCACGAGGTGACCAGCCCGCAGGCCTTCGAGGGCCTGCGGCTGAACAAGCGCAAGGTGCGCGCGCCCGAACGCACGCTGGCGGTGGTCGACCACAACGTCCCCACCACTGACCGCTCGCTGCCCAATCCGGACCCCGAAAGCGCCATCCAGATCGCGACGCTGGCCGAGAACACGCGCGATTTCGGCATCGAATATTACGACCCCTTCGACGTCCGGCAGGGGATCGTCCACATCGTCGGGCCGGAGCAGGGCTTCACGCTGCCCGGCATGACCATCGTGTGCGGCGACTCGCATACGTCGACGCATGGCGCCTTCGGCGCCCTGGCGCACGGCATCGGCACCTCCGAGGTCGAGCATGTGCTGGCGACGCAGACGCTGATCCAGCAGAAGGCCAAGAACATGCTGGTGCGGGTCGACGGGCAATTGCCGCCCGGCGTCACCGCCAAGGACATCATCCTCGCCATCATCGGCGAGATCGGCACCGCCGGCGGCACCGGCCACGTCATCGAATTTGCCGGCGAAGCGATCCGCGCGCTGTCGATGGAAGGCCGCATGACCATCTGCAACATGACCATCGAGGGCGGCGCCCGCGCCGGGCTGATCGCGCCCGACGAAACGACGTTCGCCTATGTGAAGGGCCGCCCGCGCGCGCCAAAAGGCGAAGCCTTCGACATGGCGCTCGACTACTGGAAGACGCTGAAGTCCGACGACGACGCGCACTACGACAAGGTGGTGGTGCTCGACGCCGCCAAGCTGCCGCCGATCGTCAGTTGGGGCTCGTCGCCCGAGGACGTGATCTCGGTCAAGGGCGTGGTGCCCAACCCGGACGACATCGCCGACGAGAACAAGCGCGCCAGCAAGTGGCGGGCGCTCGACTACATGGGCCTCAAACCCGGCACCAGGATCACCGACATCGCCATCGAGCGCGTGTTCCTGGGCTCGTGCACCAATGGCCGCATCGAGGATCTGCGCGCCGCCGCCAAAATGGTCGCCGGCCGCAAGGTGGCGCCGGGCGTCAGCGCCATGGTGGTGCCGGGCTCGGGCCTGGTGAAGGCGCAGGCCGAGGCGGAAGGGCTCGACGCGATCTTCAAGGCCGCCGGCTTCGAATGGCGCGAGCCGGGCTGCTCGATGTGCCTCGCCATGAACCCCGACAAGCTCAAGCCGCAGGAGCGCTGCGCCTCGACATCCAACCGCAATTTCGAGGGCCGCCAGGGCTTCAAGGGCCGCACCCATCTGGTGTCGCCGCAAATGGCGGCGGCGGCCGCGATCGCGGGGCATTTCGTCGATATCCGCGAGTGGAAGTAACAGAGCCGACACGGCCCTCACCCGGCGCTTCGCGCCACCCTCTCCCCAATGGGGAGAGGGGAGGATGGCGCAGAGGGTATAGTCGGCACCTCCCCTCTCCCCGTCGGGGAGAGGGTTCCTCGCCCAGCGAGGCGGGTGAGGGCCTGCCATGACCGACTGGGCCACCACCGCCGCGCCGTCGCTCGACGAGTTCGAGGCGCTTGCCGTGGCGGCGCTCGAGGCGCTGCCGCAGCCGTTCCGCGACCTGTGCAAGGATGTGCGCTGCTACGTCGCCGAATTCCCCGAGAACGACGTTCTGGACGAGCTCGGCATCGACTCCGAATTCGACCTGATGGGGCTGTTCACAGGGGTCGGCCTCGCGCAGGAGGGCATCGTGCCCACCGGCCGCATGCCCAACGTCGTGCATCTCTATCGCCGCCCCATCCTCGACTACTGGGCCGAGCACGAGGACACCCTCGGCGCCGTCGTCACGCACGTGCTGATCCACGAAATGGGCCATCATTTCGGCTTCTCCGACGCCGACATGGAGGCGCTGGAGGAGCAGGCGGCGCGGGAGGCGAAATAGTGAATAGTGAATGGTGAATGGTGAATGGTGAATGGAGACGCGCTACCATTCACCATTCACCATTCACTGCCGACTGCCTCCTTTCATGTCCCATACCACGCAAGGCACGCTCGCCCTCGACCGGCTCGGCATCGCCTATGAGCTGCGCGCCTATACCTACGATCCCGAGGCGCCGCGGGTTGGGCTGCAGGCGGCCGAGGCGCTCGGGCTCGATCCGGCGCAGACCTTCAAGACGCTGATGCTCGAGCTCGACGGCAGGCCGGTCTGCGCGGTGATCCCCTCCGACCGGGAGGCGAGCCTCAAGAAGGTGGCGCATGTCTTCGGCGGCAAGGCGGCCGAGATGATGAAGGTGCCCGACGCTGAGCGCTCGACCGGCTACAAGGTCGGCGGCATCGGCCCGTTCGGCCAGAAGCGCAAGGTGCCCACCGCCTTCGACGAAACCATCGAGCTCTACGACATCATCTACATCAACGCCGGCCAGCGCGGCCTGCTGCTCGCCATCGCCCCGGCGGATGCGGTGCGGGCGGCGGAGGGCAGGGTGGCCGATCTCACGGTGTGAGCAAGGCCCCCTCACCCGGCTTACTAGGCTCACTGCGTTCGCCAAGTGCGCCGCAGGGCCGGGTGAGGGGGCCTTGCCGCTGGCGCCAGATTACGCCGCGAGGCTCGTGCGCTGCTCGACGCCCAGCATCAGATTGAGGTTCTGCACGGCGGCGCCGGAGGCGCCCTTGCCGAGGTTGTCGTACACCGCGACCAGCGCCGCCTGCGCCCGCTCGTCACTGGCGAAGACGTGCAGCACCATGCGGTTGGTGCCGTTGTAGCGCTCGGGGTTGAGCTCGGGGGTGCGTTCGGCGTCGACCAGCGGCGCCACCTCGACGAAGCCGCCTTGGATGGCGGCGAAATGGTCGGCGATCGCGGCGTGCAGGTCGGCGCCGGTCGGCACCTTGCTGAGCGTCCACAATTGCAGCGGCACGACGGTGATCATGCCCTGCGCGAAATTGCCGACCGCCGGGGTGAACAGCGGCAGGCCGCTGAGCCTGGCGTAGGTCTTCAGCTCGGGCAGGTGCTTGTGCTTGAAGGTCAGCCCGTAGGGCATGAACTCGTTGGCGTCCTCGCCCGCCGCCTCGTAATCGGCGATCATCGATTTGCCGCCGCCGGAATAGCCGGAAATGCCGTGCACGGTGACGGGATGGTCGGCCGGCAGCAGCCCCGCCTCGACCAGCGGCCGCAAGGTGGCGATGGCGCCCTGCGGCCAGCAGCCGGGATTGCCGACGCGCCTAGCCGCGGCGATCCTGCCGGCTTGGCCCTTGTCCATTTCGGCAAAGCCGTAGGTCCAGCCCTCGGCGACGCGATGCGCGGTCGAGGCGTCGATCACCCGCGTGGTGTCGTTCTCGATCAGGCGCACGCTCTCTTTGGCCGCGTCGTCGGGCAGGCAGAGGATGGCGATGTCGGCGGCGTTCAGCAGGCGCTGGCGCTCGGCCTGGTCCTTGCGCTTGTCGGGGGCGATCGACAGCAGTTCGAGGTCGCGGCGGTCGGCCAGCCGGTCGCGGATCTGCAGGCCCGTGGTGCCCGCCTCGCCATCGATGAAGACCTTGCTGACCATGTCGTCCTCCCAATCAAGGGGTGAATGCGCGCGCTATATAGAAGTTCACAGGGGCGATGTGTAGTGATGCTTTGCAAGACCGTCATGACAAGAGGGGAGGGGCTTCATGCCGACACCGCATAATTCCGCGCAAAAAGGCGACTACGCCGAGGCCGTGCTGCTGCCGGGCGACCCGCTGCGCAGCAAATGGATCGCCGAAACCTTCCTCAAGGATGCGCGGCAGGTCAACGCCGTGCGCAATTGCCTGGGCTTCACCGGCACATGGAACGGCAAGCCGGTGTCGGTGCAGGCGACCGGCATGGGCCAGCCCTCGCTGTCGATCTATGTGCATGAGCTGATCAACGAATATGGGATCAAGAAGCTGTTCCGCGTCGGCACCGCCGGCGGGCTCAGCGAGCAGGTCCGGGTGCGCGATCTGATCCTGGCGCAGGCGGCGACCACCGACAGCGGCATCGTCAAAAACGGCTTCGGGCCCTATAATTTCGCCCCGATCGCCGATTTTGGCCTGCTGCGGCTCGCCGCGGAAAAGGCCGAGAAAAAGGGCCTCAGCGCCGTGGTCGGCAACATGCTGAGCTCGGACATCTTCTACCATGTCGAACCCGGGCTCGAAGGCTATGGGCGGCTGTTGAGCCACGGTATCCTCGGGGTGGAGATGGAATCGGCGGCGCTCTACACGCTGGCGGCCCGCTTCGGGGTCAAGGCGCTCACCATCTGCGCCGTCAGCGACGACCTCATCCGCAACGAGTTCATGTCCGCCGACGAGCGGCAGAGCTCGCTCAAGGATATGATCGCGCTGGCGCTGGACGTGGCGACGGCCTAGCTGCGGCACCGGTTCTTTTTTGTGCTCTGTCCGAGCGAGCCCGAGGAGGGCTCTCTCGGCCAACCGCGGGGGACTGCCGCTTTCCCGCCGCAAAAGCTCTGATATCGTCCCCTGAGCCACGGGGACGACCATCATGCTGCGCAAGAACAATGCCGCCCGGCTGCAGGAGACGGTGCGGAGCGTCGAGACGATGACGCGCTTTGCACTGGCGGTGCTGGCGCTGGCCTCGGGCGTCTACACTTATCTCGGCGTGCGCGGCCTGCTCGACGGCACCGCGACCTTCGTGTTCTTTGCCGCCATCATCTATTCGGCCGCCGTGTCGGTCGCCATCTATGCGTTCTGGACCTTCATGCTGCGCTTCGTGCCGCTGGTGACGTCGGCGGCGGGGCGCGTCGGGCTGTTCCTCACCATGGCGGTCGGCTGCTTCATGATCATGGCGATGTCGTCATGGCTGAACGCGGCGGCGCTGGCGGGGTCCGCTGCGCTCGAGCAGCATCTCGCGGTCAATCTCGAAGAGTACGTCTCCTCGCTCGATCAGGCGCATGGCAATGCGCTGGCGGCGCAATCGCTCTTGCCCGACGTGCAGCGCGCCGCCGACCGCTTCGCCAAGCTGGCCGACGACGAGCGCAATTCCGGGGCGCTGACCGGCACCACCGGCTCGGGCTCGGTGGTGCAATTGCTCACCCAGATGTCGGGGCAGATGAGCGAGCTCGGCGCCACCATCACCAATTCGCGCGACCAGGTGCAGGCGCTGTTCGACCAGGGCAGCGCGCATCTGGGCAAGATGCGCGAGCTGGTGTCGGGCACCGGCGAGATCGGGCCGCGCTCCGACGAATTCGCGGCGGAGTCGGTGCAGCTCAACGCCGTCATCACCTCGCTGCAATCGACCGACGTGGCGCCCTCGGTGAAGCGCGCCGCCGCCGATCTCGCGGCCGGCTTCATCGCTCCCGTCGCCAATGGCGGCACCTCCGACCTTGTCGCCCGGCAGGACACGGTGATGGGCACGGTGCGCGACTCGGTCGCCGCGCAATCGGCGCAGCTTGCCGCCGCGGCCGACGAAATCCTGAAGCAGCCGCGGGTCGAGACGCATCGCTATGTGCCGCTGAGCTCGGCCGAGGCGGTGCTGCGCTATTGGAGCGATTTCATCCCGAGCTGGGCCGGCGCCATCTCCATCGATCTGCTGCCGGTGGTGCTGGTGCTCGTGCTGATGATCGTCCACGACGCCATGCGGCGCGAGACGGCGGGGCTCGAGGACGCCGAGACCATCACCGCCGCCGAGATGCTGCGCTCGCTCGAGCTCTACCGGCAATTGACCGGCAAGCCGCTCGCCGACGCCGAGGAAGCCGTGCCGGCCGCCGCCGTGGCCGAAGCGCCTGCGGCCGAACCGCCGCCCGTATCGGCGCCGCCAGTGCCCGGCACTGCCGACGCCACGGTGACGCCGCTCGATACTGCCCGCAAGCCGTCGCGGCCCTGAGCATGGCGACCGTCGGCCGCCGCATCGTCGACTGGGCCGCGGCCTTCGAGGACGGCGCCATCATCCGCGCCGCTTTTTTCGGCCTGCTCACCGCCACCGCGGTCATCCTCTATCTCGACTACAGCGAGCTCACCGCGCGCGAGCCGCTCGGCATCGCGCCCGATCTGTCGCCGATCCTGCCGGCCTTCGATCCCGATGCACCGGCCGGCAAGCCCGGCCCGGAGGTGACGACGCCGATGGAGGTGCTGCGTCGGCCGCTGTCGGTGGCGCTGGTGTCGGGCGGCGTGTTGCAGCTCACCGGCACGTTCGATGTCGGAGCCGCCGACCGCGTCGCTGCCGAGCTCGCGGCGCATGGCGAATATGTGCGCAGCGTGGCGCTCGATTCGCCCGGTGGCGCCGTCGCCGAAGCGCTCGCCATCGGCCAGCTGATCCGCGACAAGGGCTATACGACCTCGGTCGCCGCAGGCGCGCTCTGCGCCTCGTCCTGTCCGCTGGTGTTCGCCGGCGGCCGAGAACGGCTCGCCACCGCCGCCTCGGCCATCGGCGTGCACCAGATCTACGCGGCGGCGCCGGCGGGCAGCGCCGCGACGCAACTGCAGGCGGCCGGCAACGCCATGTCCGACGCGCAGGCGCTCACCGCCCGCATCTCGCGCTATCTCGCGAAGATGGGGGTGGACGAGGAGGTCTGGCTGCGCGCCCTCGAAACCCCGCCGGACCGGCTCACCTATTTCTCGCCGGACGATTTGACGCGCCTCAAATTGGCGACGCGACTCACCAGATAAGGGCGTAGGATCACACGTGGAACTGTTTCCGCGTACTTACGTTCACTATCGAGCGTCGGGAGGGGAAGTCCAATGACTCACGCACATACACTCACCCGTCACCGCGACATCCAGGCCTGGGTGTCCGACCGGCAGGGAATGCCGGCCATGATTCGTGGCCACAACAGCTTCGGCGAACTGAGGTCGCGCCTCGCGCTGCGCTTCCGCAGCATGAACAAGCGGCCCGACGGCATGCCCGCCGTCGACCAGGGCGCCATGCCCGTCAGCTGGACGGCGTGGCTGGCCGAGCTCGACCGGCAGCAATTGGCGCTGCGCGTTTCCGAAAACGGCGAAACCGAGTATGAGCTGGTGGAGCGCCGGTCGCTGAACTAGGCGGCCTGCACACTATTCACGGCCCGGCCAGGCGCCGGGCCTTTTTGTTGGAGCGTCAGATGTCCCGCATCCTCAAGCACCACGATGAAATCCGGCAGTGGGCCGAAGCCCGCGGCGGCGAGCCGGCCTGGGCCGAGCTGCCCAGCGGCACCCGCAGCCAGATCGTGCTGCGCATCGTGTTCGACCAATATCTGCTCAACTCCGGCGAGAACCAGGAGCAGGACCGCCCCGGCGGCCTCGACCTGGTGGGCTGGGACGACTGGCTCAAGGAGCTCAAGCACCAGAAGCTGGCGCTCAAGGTCGGCGACCGCATCGACGGCGTGCTCGACAACGATTTCGAGTTCGTGCCGGAGACGACGACGGATTAGGGCGGGCTATATCGGGGGCCGATCTGCGTCCGGTGAACGTGACCCCCGCCCCCGTCCCCTCCCCGCAAGGGGGAGGGGTGCCTGACTGAACCATCAGAGCTTGCGGTTCCTGCGCCTCCCTCCCCCTTGCGGGGAGGGATCGAGGGCGGGGGCCCCAGCCACTTGCGATTCCGCCGACTCTACAGCCCCCAGGCCTCGGCCAGCAGCCGATACGAGCGGAGCCGCAATTGGTGGCTCCACATGGTGGTGGTCACCATCACCTCGTCGGCGCCGGCCGCCTCGGCCTGCGCCCGGATGGCGGCCACGACCCCGGCGGGGTCGCCGACGATCCACAGCCGTCCCTGCTTGTCGATGATCGCCTGCTGCGCCGGCGTCAGCTCGCGCGCCGCCGCGACCTCGGGCGCGAGCAGCTTGCGCTCCTCGCCCGAGTGGAACAGCGCCCAGCTCACGGCCTGGCTCTGCGACAGGAACTGCGCCTCCTCGGCGCTCGGCGCCACCAGCGCCGACACCGCGAGGATGGCGTGCGGCCTCGGGAATTGCGGCGAGGGCCGGAACGCGGCGCGATAGGCGGCAAAGGCCGGCGCCGGCGGCGTGGCGCTGAAATGCGCCGCGAACGAATAGCCGGCGCCGAGCTCGCCGGCCGCCGTGGCGCTCGCCCCGGACGAGCCGAGCAGGTAGATCGGCGGCAGCGGCACGCCTTCGGGCACCACGCGGATCGGCGCGTAGGGATGGTCCATCGGAAAGCCGGCCTGCTCGAAGGCCAGCAGCTCGGCCAGCTCCTGCGGAAAATAAGCGCCGTCGACCGAGCGCAGCGCGCTCAGCGTGCGCCCGTCGCTGCCGCCGGCGCGGCCGATGCCGAGGTCGATGCGTCCGGGATGGAGGCCATTGAGCGTGCGATAGGTCTCGACCACGCGCAGCGGCACGTGGTTGGGCAGCATCACTCCGCCCGAGCCGACATGGATGCGCGTCGTCGCCGCCGCGGCGGTGGCGATCAGCACTTCCGGCGACGACGAGGCGATCGACGGCATGCCGTGGTGCTCGGCGTACCAGATGCGGGCATAGCCCAGCTCGTCGCCGAGGCGCGCCAGATCGACGATGTGCTGCAGCGCCTGCGACGAGTCGGTGCCCTCGGGCACCGGGGCGAGATCGAGAATGGAGAGCGGCAGGGTCATGCGCCCTTATATCGGCATCTGCCGATGAAGCACAACCGCCGCCAGCCTCATGCCACGCCCTACGCCACTTGGCCCGCAGCCCAGCCGCTGGCCCAGGCCCACTGGAAATTGTAGCCGCCCAGCCAGCCGGTGACGTCGACCACCTCGCCGATCACGTAGAGTCCGGGCACGTCGCGCGCCGCCATGGTGGTCGAGTTCAGGCTGGCGGTGTCGACGCCGCCGAGGGTGACTTCGGCGGTGCGGTAGCCTTCCGAGCCGGTCGGCTTCTGCGTCCAGCGGTGCAGCGTGTCGGCAACCAGCGCGATCTTCCTGTCGGAGAAATCGCCGAGCATGCCGGGCAGCGCGAGGTCCTCGGCCAGCATCTGGGCAAGGCGTCTGGGCAGGTGCGCCGCGAGCACGGTCTGCAGCGCCAGTTTCGGGGTTTGCGTGCGCGCCGTCTTCAGCGCGGCGGCGATATCGACGTCGGGCAGCAGGTCGACGGCGATGGCGTCGCCCTCGCGCCAGTAAGACGACACCTGCAGGATGGCGGGGCCGCTGAGGCCGCGATGGGTGAACAGCAGGGCCTCGCGAAAGCTCCGGCCATTGGCGGTGACCACCGCCTCGGTCGAGATGCCGGCGAGCGGCGCCAGCCGCTCCAGCATGCGCGGCTCGAAGGTCAGCGGCACCAGCGCCGGGCGCGTTTCGGTGATTGCGAGGCCGAACTGTTCGGCGAGGCGATAGCCGAGGCCGGTGGCGCCCATCTTGGGGATCGACTTGCCGCCGGTGGCGATCACCAGCGAGGTCGCGGACACCTCGCCGGTCGAGAGGCGGGCGCGAAAGCCGGTATCGGCCTTCTCGACGGCCTCGATCGCGGTCGCCAGCTCCAGCATCACGCCGGCCTTGCCCATCTCGGCGGTCAAGAGGTTGACGATCTGCACCGACGCGCCGTCGCAGAAGAGCTGCCCGAGGGTCTTTTCGTGAAAGGCGATGCCGTAGGCCCGCACCAGCGCGATGAAGCGTTCCGGCGTGTAGCGCCGAAGCGCCGACACCGCGAATTTGGGGTTCTGCGACAGGAAGCGGTCGGGCCGGGTGTTGGTGTTGGTGAAGTTGCAGCGGCCGCCGCCGGAGATGCGGATCTTTTCGCCCGGCGCCTTGGCGTGGTCGACCAGCAGCACCGAGCGGCCGCGCCTGCCGGCCTCGATGGCCGCCATCATGCCGGCCGCCCCGGCGCCGAGGATCAGGACGTCGAAAGTGCGCATGCGGTGGGGCGTACACCAGCGGGTGCGCGCGGAGAAGGGGGCCTTGCCGCGCTCCCCGCGATCCCAGCTCTTTCCTGCGCTCTGGCCGAGCGCGCCCGGCCAGGCTCGTTCGGCCAACCGCCCCGGTTCATTGACTCTTGGCGATTTCGGCGTAAAAGCCCGGCACAGCCTGTGAGGTTTTTCGCCGATGCTGCGCGAAGACGAGTTCGACATCGAGATGCCGGAGCTGGACAGTTTCCTGCCCCGCCGCATCCTGCCGTCGTTCAGGCTGAAGACCAAAACCACCAAAACCCGCTGACGCTTTTCCCCGGGCCATCTCCCGCCGGGGAGAGGCCGAGACCAGTCGAGCCGCCGGCAGCACCGGTGCGGGGGTCGGGTTCAGAGGAACAAACCGAAATGGGTTATCGCGTCGCAGTCGTCGGGGCCACGGGAAATGTCGGCCGCGAAATGCTCAACATCCTGGCCGAACGCAAGTTTCCGGTGAGCGAGGTGATCCCGCTCGCCTCGGCGCGCTCGCAGGGGCAGGAGATCAGCTTCGGGGACAAGCGCCTCAAGGTGCAGAACCTGGAGAATTTCGATTTCGCCGGCGTCGATTTCGCGCTGATGAGCGCCGGCTCGGCGGTGGCCAAGGAATATGGCGAAAAGATCGGCCGCACCGGCTGCATCGTCGTCGATAATTCGAGCTTCTGGCGCTACCACGCCGACGTGCCGCTGGTGGTGCCCGAGGTCAACGCCGCGGTGCTCGACGCCTACATGGCGCGCAACGACCGCAAGAACATCATCGCCAACCCGAACTGCTCGACGGCGCAGATGGTGGTGGCGCTGAAGCCGCTGCACGATTTCGCCACCATCAAGCGCGTGGTGGTCGACACCTACCAGTCGGTGTCCGGCGCGGGCAAGGACGGCATGGACGAGCTCTGGGCGCAGACCAAGGGCATCTTCGTCAACGACAAGCCGACGCCCCGGAAGTTCTCCAAGCAGATCGCCTTCAACGTCATCCCGCATATCGACGTGTTCATGGAAGACGGGTCCACCAAGGAAGAATGGAAGATGGTGGCCGAGACCAAGAAGATCCTCGACCCCAAGATCAAGCTGATTGCCACCTGCGTGCGCGTGCCGGTGTTCGTGGGCCATTCGGAAGCGGTCAACATCGAGTTCGAAAAGCCGATCAGCGCCGACGAGGCGCGCGAGCTGCTGCGCAATGCGCCGGGCCTGGCGGTGATCGACAAGCGCGAGCCGGGCGGCTACGCCACGCCGGTCGAGGCGGCGGGCGAATACGACACCTATGTGAGCCGCATCCGCGAGGACGTGACGGTCGAGAACGGCCTTTCCATCTGGGTGGTGTCGGACAACCTCCGCAAGGGCGCGGCGCTCAACACCGTGCAGATCCTCGAAACGCTGCTCGAGCGCAACCTGGTGGAGCGGAAAGCCGCGTAGGCTTCGGCGTGGAGGGCGCCCGCATGGCCCCGCGCGACATCGCCCTGGCGCTCGCCATCGTTCTGGTGTGGGGCGTCAACTTCATGGCCATCAAATGGGGCGTGGCGGAGGTGCCGCCGCTGCTGCTCACGGCGCTGCGCTACGTCGTGGCGCTGCTGCCGGCGGTGTTCTTCGTCAAGCGGCCGCAGGTGGCGCTCTCCATCCTCGTCGCCTACGGGCTGTTCATCGGCGTCGGGCAGTTCGGCTTCCTGTTCACGGCCATCCACCTCGGCATGCCGGCGGGGCTCGCCTCGCTGGTGCTGCAATTGCAGACCTTCTTCACCATCGGGCTCGCCGTGGCGGTCCTCGGCGAGCGGCCGCGGCGCACGCAGCTCGCCGGGGCGGCGGTGGCGCTCGGCGGCATCGTGCTGATCGGCATCGAAAAGTTCGCCGGCGCCGGCTTCTGGCCGCTGGTGATGACGGTGTGCGGCGCGGCCGGCTGGGCCGTCTCCAACATCATCGTCAAGCGCGCCGGCAAGATCGACATGCTGAGCTTCGTGGTGTGGTCGAGCCTGGTGCCGATCGTGCCGCTGCTGCTGCTGTCGCTGCTGATCGAAGGGCCGGGAGCGGTGCCCTACGCCGTCACACACCTCACCTGGCTCGGCCTCGGCTCGCTGCTGTTCGTGGGCTGGGTGTCGACCGATTTCGGCTATGGCGCCTGGAGCGCGCTGCTCGGCCGCTATCCGGCCTCGATCGTGGCGCCGTTCACGCTGCTGGTGCCGGTGGTCGGGCTGAGCAGCGGGCAGCTGATCCTGGGCGAGGCGATGAGCGGGCTCGACTGGGCCGGCAGCGCGCTGGTGTTCCTGGGACTGTTGATCAACGTCTTCGGCCCGCGGCTGTTCGCGCGCCGCGCCGCGACTACGCCGACGTGACGCGCTGAACCTTGCCGGCAAGGCTGGGGAGATCGGGCAGCTCGGGGCGGCTGAAATCGCCGGTCTCGGGGTCCATCACCCACAATTCGCCGGTCGAGATGTCGAACCAGGCGCCGTGCACCTTCAGCCGGCCGTCGGCCTCGCGCTCGCGGATATAGGGGAAGGTGCGCAGGTTGTTGATGGAGTTGCGCACCGACAGCCGCTCCAGCACCGTCTCGCGCTCGCTGGCGGTGAGGAAGGTGTATTTCGCCACCTCCGCGCTGACCGGGGCCAGCATGCTCATCCATTTGCCGATGAAATCGCCCTGGGCGAGGACGTGGCCGGGGTTGAGCGCGGCGCGGATGCCGCCGCAGCGGCCATGGCCGAGCACGACGACGTTTTCGACCTCGAGCGCGGCCACGGCGAATTCGATGGCGGCCGAGGTGCCGTGCTGGGCGGCGTCGGGCTGGAAGGTCGGCACGAGGTTGGCGACGTTGCGGAGCACGAACAGCTCGCCCGGGCCGGCGTCGAAGATGGTTTCGGGGGCGGCGCGGCTGTCGCAGCAGGCGATCACCAGCGCCACCGGCGACTGGCCTTCGCGCGCCAGGCGCTTGTATTTGCCTTCGGCCTCGGCATAGGGGCCGCGGATAAAGGCGGCGTAGCCGTCGATCAGGGCTTGCGGAAAGCTGTGCATGGCTTCGGATTAGCGGTAAGTAGCCGCCGGTTCAACCATGGAACCGTTGACGACGGGGCAATCGGGGTATGCAGATCTATCGTTTTCTCACCGGCGTGGACGACGCATCGTTCTGCCACAAGGTCACCAGGGCGCTGAGCGAGGGGTGGGTGCTGCACGGCTCGCCGACCTACGCCTATGACGCGGCCGAAAAGACGATGAAGTGCGGCCAGGCCGTGACCCGCACCGTCGCCGACCAGCCCTACGATCCGGACAAGAAGCTGTCGGACTACCGCTAGACGGCCGGCTTGCCGGCTAAACCGCAGATGAATGCCGGCTTCACGCCGGGTTCGGACCGGGCGCCCTAAACCTCCACGCAAGAACGCGGCGAGACGAAGCCGCATCGAGTGGAGCCCGAAAATGCACGCCAAGGTCCTGACCCTCGCTTTGCTGACCGCGATCGTCGCCTTGCCGGTTCCGGCCAGCCAGCAGCTGGCGGGGACGTTTTCGGCTCCCGCAGCGCGGTCTGCCGCAGCGCCCGAGGCCGCGCGCCTCGGCCTGCTGCTGCAGGATCCGTTCCTCATCGACCAGTTGCGCCACGTGCCCGTCACCGGGCCGAGCGACGCCGATCCGCACCGGGGCGTGGCGCTTTAGCCGAACATCCCGGTCAGGGCGGCGTGCTGCAGCAGGATGATGGTCTTGGCGTCGGCGATGTCGCCGCTCCCGATCATGCCGAGCGCCGTGGCGACGGGCAGGCGGACCACTTCGATGTCCTCGCCCTCGTGCTCGAGCCCGCCGCCGGCGGCGTCGGCCGCACCCTCGATGGTGCCGATGAACAGGGTCAGCCGCTCGGTCACGGCGCCCGGGCTCATGAAGCAGCGGCAGACCCGCTCCAGCCGGCCGATACGGTAGCCGGTCTCCTCCATCGCCTCGCGGCGGGCGCAGGTCTCGGGGTCGTCGCCGTCGAGCTTGCCGGCGCAGGCTTCGAGCAGCAGCGGCGTGTCGCCGACGGCATAGGCCGGATAGCGGAACTGGCGGGTGAGGACCACCGATTTGCCGGCGATGTCGCACAGCAGCACCGCCGCGCCGTCGCCGCGGTCGTAGGTCTCGCGCACCAGATGCTGCCAGCGCCCGTCGCGGCGGCGGAGCTCGAAACTGTGCTGGGCCAGCGTGCCCCAGGCCTTGGCGAGGGTGGTGCTGGAAACGGCGCGGACGATATCGGACACAGGTGGCTCTCCTTGCCGGCCCTGTGTGCCATAGCGGCGGGCTGAACGGAATCTGAACGGCGGATTCAGTGCGGCTAAAGCGGCGAAGGCCCAGAGTCCGGGCCAGTCGCCGCAAGGAGCCGCCCGATGCACCGAATCGCCGCCGCCATGCTGATCGTCGCCACCGTGCTGGTGGCCCACGGCTCGATGCTGCGCGAGGCGCTGGCGGCCGAGGCGGCGGCGCCGCCGCGGCTTGCTGCCGAGATCGCCCAGCCGGCCGTGACGCGCAACGCCAAGGTCCTGAGCCTGCTGATGATTCTCGAGTCGCTGCGGCAGGCGCCGGTCAGCCTCGATGCGCAGAAAGTCTGACCGCCGGAGCGGCATTCCGCTTTGACCTGGGCCGAGGCGAGGTCTAGAAGTCTCGAACCATTCCAATCTGCAGCGCCGGTTTCCCGGTGCTTTCGAGACGTCCATGGCAGCCCGGTCCCGGCCCCTTTCTCCACATCTGCAAATCTATCGGTTCACGCTCACCATGGCGTCGTCGATCATCCATCGCGGCACCGGGCTCGCGATGTATTTCGGCACGCTGCTGATCGTGTTGTGGCTCGGCGCCGCGGCGCTGGGCGACGGGCCGCTCGGGGTGGTCAACGCCATCTACGGCTTCTGGCTGGTGCAGGTGGTGTTCTTCCTCGCCACCTGGGCGCTGTTCCAGCATCTGTTCGGCGGCATCAAGCATTTCATCTGGGATTCCATCCACCTGCTCGACCCGGTGGGGCGCGAATGGGTGGTGCGGCTCAACTGGGTGGCCTCGATCGTGTGCACGCTCGCGGTGTGGGCGATCTTCGTGTGGTTCAAATGATCGACAAGGCCGAGCTTTCCAATCCGACGACGCATTACGGCTCGGGCAAGCGCGCCACGCGCGAGTTCAAGCTGCAGCGGCTCACCGGCGCGCTCAACATCGTGTTCACGCTGTTCTTCGTGTGGTTCGTGGTGCGGCTGGCCGGCGCCGACCGGGCGCAGATGGTGGAGGTGATCCGCAATCCCGTCGTCGCCATCGTCCTCTGCCTGCTGATCGTCAATGTGTGCGTGCACATGCGCATCGGCATGAACGAGGTGATCGAGGATTACCTCGACGAGGACAAGACCAATCGCCTGGCGCAGCGGGCCAACGCCGCCTTCGCCATTCTGGTTGCGGCCATCACCGTGATCAGCGTCGCTAAAATACTGTTCTGGGGCTGAGAGGCATGGCCGCTTACGAGATCATCGACCACGAATTCGACGTGGTGGTCGTGGGCGCTGGCGGCGCCGGGCTGCGCGCCACGCTGGGCATGGCCGAACAGGGCTTCAACACCGCCTGCGTGACGAAAGTGTTCCCGACGCGCTCGCACACGGTGGCGGCGCAGGGCGGCATCGCCGCCTCGCTCAAGAACATGGGCCCGGACAGCTGGCAATGGCACATGTACGACACCGTCAAGGGGTCGGACTGGCTGGGCGACAACGACGCGATGGAATATCTGGCGCGCAATGCGCCGGCGGCCGTCTACGAGCTCGAACATTACGGCGTGCCGTTCAGCCGCACCGAGCAGGGCAAGATCTACCAGCGCCCGTTCGGCGGGCACATGACCGAGTTCGGCGAAGGCCCGCCGGTGCAGCGCACCTGTGCCGCCGCCGACCGCACCGGGCACGCCATCCTGCACACGCTCTACGGCCAGTCGCTCCGGCACAACGCGCAGTTCTTCGTCGAATATTTCGCCATCGACCTGTTGATGGGCGACGACGGCTCGTGCCAGGGCATCATCGCCTGGAAGCTCGACGACGGCACGCTGCACCGGTTCCGGTCGAAGCTCACGGTGCTGGCGACGGGCGGCTATGGCCGCGCCTATTTCTCGGCGACTTCGGCGCACACCTGCACCGGCGACGGCAACGGCATGGTGGCGCGCGCCGGCCTGCCGCTCGAGGACATGGAGTTCGTGCAGTTCCACCCCACCGGCGTCTACGGCGCGGGCGTGCTGATCACCGAAGGGGCGCGCGGCGAGGGCGGCTATCTCACCAATTCGGAGGGCGAGCGCTTCATGGAGCGCTATGCGCCCAACGCCAAGGACCTCGCCTCGCGCGACGTGGTATCCCGCTGCATGACGCTCGAAATCCGCGAGGGGCGCGGCGTCGGGCCGAAGAAGGACCATATCTTCCTCCATCTCGACCATCTCGATCCGAAGGTGCTGCACGAGCGGCTGCCGGGGATCACCGAAAGCGCGCGGATCTTCGCCGGCGTCGACCTGACGCGCGACCCGATCCCGGTGCTGCCGACGGTGCACTACAACATGGGCGGCATCCCGACCAATTATCACGGCGAGGCGCTGAACCCGACCGAGGCCGAGCCCGACCGCGTGGTGCCGGGGCTGATGGCCGTGGGGGAGACCGCGTGCGCCTCGGTGCACGGCGCCAACCGGCTCGGCTCCAATTCGCTCACCGACCTCGTGGTGTTCGGCCGCGCCGCGGCGCTGCGCGCCGGCGCCACGATGGACCGGAGCAAGGCCGTGCCCAAGGTCAACCAGGCGTCCGAGGACAAGATCCTGGCGCGCTTCGACCGGCTGCGCCAGGCCAGGGGCGGCACGCCCACGGCGGTGCTGCGCGACCGCATGCAGCGCACCATGCAGGAGGACGCCGCGGTGTTCCGCACCGGCGAGACGCTCCGCACCGGCGTGCGCCGCATGCACGAGGTCTACGCCGCCAAGGCGGATATCCGCGTCACCGACCGCTCGATGATCTGGAACTCCGATCTGGTCGAAACGCTGGAGCTCGAGAACCTGCTCGCCAACGCGCTGACCACGGTGGTGTCGGCAGAGGCCCGCACCGAAAGCCGCGGCGCGCATGCGCGCGAGGATTTCCCCAATCGCGACGACGTCAACTGGCGCAAGCACACCATCAGCCGCATCGACGACAACGGCCAGGTGACGCTGAGCTACCGGCCGGTGCATGTCGACCCGCTGACGCCCGAAAGCGAAGGCGGCATCAGCCTCAAGCGCATCGCGCCCAAGGCGCGGGTGTATTAGCGGTTGTCCGAAACGAGCGCTCTTGCGCTCACTCGGACAGAGCGCAAAGAAGAGAACGGGAGTTCATATGCGTCGTATCATTGTGGCCGCGCTGCTCGTCGTTTCGTCGTCCTCGGCCTTCGCCGCGATGGACAAGGGGGCGCACGACAGGTTCGTCGCCCGCTGCCAGACCAGCATGTACATGTCCGGCGCGCAGTGCTCGTGCATGGCCGGCATCGCCGACAAAAAGCTCGATGCCCTCGCCATCGCCTATCTCAGCCTCGACCCGCTCGACGTGCGCAACTCGGCGGCGATGAGCAAGCAGATGACCGGCAAGGAGCTCGCCGCGGTCGACAATTTCATGAAGACTGCGCCGCACCAGTGCAAGGGCGCCAGGTAAGGGCTACATTGGCGGCGAAGGAGCTTGAGATGGACGACAGGATTACCATCGATCTCGACCGGGAGACCTATGAAGCTTTGAGCCGTCAAGCCCAGTTGCATGGGCGGAGCGTGGATGAAGAGGCGGGCGAGATCGTCCGGCGGTCGATCGTTCCGCAAGGGCCGGAGGGGATCGACTACGTCGCCTGGGCCCGTCGTATTCGCGCCATGACGCCGAAAGGCGTCAAGCAGACCGATAGCGTCCGGCTTGTTCGCGAGGACCGGGATCACGGGCATTCGATTGATCGTCGTTGATGCATCGGTGGCTGTGCGCTGGATCGCCGAAGAGGCCAATGCCGGATCAGCGTTGACGCTGCTTGAGCGCGGAGACCTGGTGGCGCCGGACTTGCTGGCGGTCGAAGTCGGAAACGCGCTCCGCCGAAAAGAGAGGAACGGCGAGCTGAAGCACGAGCAAGTTGTGGGTGGGCTCCAGCTCGTGTTCAGTCGCGTCACGCTGCGGCCACCGACGGCGGAGTCGATGATCCGAGCCGTCGAGATCGCGGCGGCACTCGAGCATCCGGTCTACGACTGCCTGTATGTCGGCCTTGCAGAGGCTTTGGGCGGTCGCTTCGTCAGCCATGATGTCGAGTTGCTGAAGCGGGTCCGTCGCGGCGGCTTCGAATCCCTGATCGGGGAGCTGCCGACAGAATGACCGCCCCCACCCCCGGCTATTCCGGCACGCCGTTGCCGCAGAAACTCGGGCTCAAGGATGGGCAGCGGGTGCTGTTTCTGGGGCTGCCCAGCGAGCTCGACGAGCTGCGGAGTGCGCGGGATTTCGCCGGGGCGGACAGCGCCGATTGGGGCCGGCTCGGCAAGGCCAGGGCCGGCTACGACCTCATCCACGGCTTCACCGCCTCGCGGGCCGTGCTCGAGGATGCGGCGCGGCCGCTGATGGACAGCATCGCGCGCGATGGCAGCATCTGGATTTCGTGGCCGAAAAAGGCGAGCAAGGTTCCGACCGACATCACCGAGGACGTGATCCGCGAGATCGTGCTGCCGATCGGGCTGGTCGATGTGAAGGTGGCCGCGGTCAGCGATGTCTGGTCCGGCCTCAAACTGGTGATCCGCAAGGAGCTGAGATGACGAAACTGCTGCTGATGGCTGCCGCCCTGTCGCTGCTGGCCGGCGGAGCGATGGCCAAGACCATCGCCAACCCGCCGAGCGAGGCGCAGCTCAAGGCGTTCTACGCCGCCTGCATCCACGTCGCGCCGCAGGCGACGGTGCTGTGCAAATGCAAGGAAGAGGCGGCGCCGAGGCTGATCGATGCCGCGTTCATGGACGTGGTCATCGCCTCGATCAAGGGCAAGCCGCTCGAGGCCAAGTATTACGACGCCTACAACAACTACATCGCGCGCTCGAACCAGATCTGCAAACCGGACTATATGTAAGGCGCCGCGGCGATGAAGCCGATCAGGTTCGAGAAGGAGGAGCGCGCGGCGATCGTGAGTCGCATCCAGCGCTATTTCGTCGACGAGCTCGACAGCGAGATCGGCGTCATTCCGGCCGAGCTGCTGCTCAATTTCTTCAGCGAAGAGATCGGCGCCTTCTACTACAATCAGGGGCTCGCCGATGCGCAGGCGGCGATGGCCCGGATGGTCGACACCATCAACGACGAAATCTACGGGCTCGAGCAGCGCCAAGCCCGGGCCAGGTAAGACGACGGAGACCCCAGATGGTCGAGCTATTGCTACCCAAGAATTCGCAACCGACCAAGGGCAAGACCTGGCCGAAGCCGGCGGGCACGCATCTGCGCGAATATCGCGTCTATCGCTACGATCCCGACAGCGAGGACAATCCGCGCATCGACAGCTATTTCATCGATCTCGACGATTGCGGCCCGATGGTGCTGGACGGGCTGCTCTACATCAAGAACAAGATCGACCCGACGCTGACGCTGCGCCGCTCCTGCCGCGAAGGCATCTGCGGCTCGTGCGCGATGAACATCGACGGCTTCAACACGCTCGCCTGCACCAAGGCGATGGACGACATCAAGGGGCCGATCCGCATCTATCCCTTGCCGCATATGCCGGTGGTCAAGGATCTGGTGCCGGACCTGTCGACCTTCTACGCGCAGCACCGCTCGATCGAGCCGTGGCTCAAGACCACGACGCCGCCGCCCGAGACCGAATGGCTGCAGAGCAAGCCGGAGCGCGAGAAGCTCGACGGGCTCTACGAATGCATCCTGTGCGCCTGCTGCTCCACCTCGTGTCCGTCCTATTGGTGGAACGGCGAGAAATATCTGGGGCCGGCGATCCTGCTGCAGGCCTATCGCTGGCTGATCGACAGCCGCGACCAGGCGACCCAGGAGCGGCTCGACAATCTCGAGGACCCGTTCAAGCTCTATCGCTGCCACACGATCATGAATTGTTCGAAGACCTGCCCCAAGGGCCTTAATCCTGCCAAGGCGATCGCCGAGATCAAGAAGATGATGGTGGAGCGGAAGGCGGCCTGAGCTTGGAAACGATCGCGCACGTCTCGGACCCGTCGCTGGCGCGTGTGCTGATCGTGGCGCTCAAGGCGCACGGCTTCCACCCCGACGAGGGCGGCCAGAACGGGCTTCCGGGCATGCCCGGGGTGCTGGGGCCCAAGGGCATCCCGATCCAGGTGCCGGAGGAGGAGGCGCGCGACGCCAAGCTCCTCGCCGACGACCTGCTGAAGCAGATGCTGGCGCGCTGAGTGCCGCGGACCGTCGCTGCGGGCCGCAACTTGGCCATGTTTGGCGCGGTATTTGCCAGCATCGAAGGTTGAGGGGCCGAAACGATTGGTCTATATGCGCAACCGTATTTTCAATCATCGGATCGCGTCGGGCATGGGCGGACTGGCTTTCAAGCGCATGGGCGCCGTCGGGGTGGGCCTCGGCCTCGGGCTGCTGCTGTCGGCCTGCGCCTCGACCGGCGTGCAGGTCGCCAATGCCGGCACCGAGCAATTGGCGCCGGTGCAGACGGGCAACGTGTCGACGTCGGCGCTGCCGCCGATCGGGCCCAATGGCGAGGTGCAGGGCGCCAACCAATTGCCGCCGGTCGATTCCACCCAGGTGGCCACCGCCAACACCGGGCTGCCGCCGGCCGGCGGGCTGCCCAACAGCAGCGGCCGCGACCTCAGCGGCGGGCTGACGGTGGAAAAGCTGCTCGGCCGCTGGACCGTGGTCTCGGGCGCCGACCAGTGCGCCGTCAACCTGACGCAGACGCAAAAGACCGGCACCAGCCGCTACCGCGCCTCGGCGCCGGCCTGCGCGCTCAAGGGGCTGAGTGCCGTATCGAGCTGGACCGTCGCCGGCTCGCAGGTGCAATTGTTCGACGAGGGCGGCAACATCATCGCGGCGCTGATCCTTTCCGGCAACCGCTTCATCGGCACGCTGTCGGGCGGGCAGGGCATCTCGATGGTGGGCTGACGGCCCGGATTGTCCCGGCGCTGATGCATGACAGCGCAGAAAATTGTCGCTACAGCAGTGACGAGGGAACGATATCGACAGTGATCGTGGCCCCCACCCCCGTCCCCTCCCCGCAAGGGGGAGGGGGGCGATAGAGCCGCGTTCGCCGGTGTTGCAGTCGGGCTCCCCTCCCCCCTTGCGGGGAGGGGCTGGGGGTGGGGGCTAAGTCACCGGACGTGCGTTTGCTCGAATGTGAACTGCTCCAACCAAGCACCTGCTCTTGCCGACGTCCCCTTCCTCTCCGGTGACACTGGCGCTCGACCGCATGGTCGAGGCCGGGGCCCTCAAGGCCGATCCGCTGCAATCGTCGGCGGCGGGCGCGCTCGACCGCATCGCCGAGGCGGTCGGGCAGCGCGGGCTGTTCGGGCGGCGGAAGCCGGTGCGCGGGGCCTATCTGGTCGGCGCCGTGGGGCGCGGCAAGACCATGCTGATGGATCTGTTCTTTGCGGCGGCCGCCACCGAGGCGAAGCGCCGGGTGCATTTCGACGAGTTCATGGACGAGCTGCACGCCGCGATCACCGAATACCGCAAGGCCAATGAGGGCGATCCGATCGCGCATGTGGTCAAGCCGATCATCGCCGAGACGCGGCTGCTCTGCCTCGACGAGTTCCAGGTCGGCGATATCGCCAACGCCATGCTGCTGGGGCGGCTGTTCGAAAAGCTGTTCGCCGGCGGCGTGGTGCTGGTCGCGACCTCCAACACGCTGCCCGACGAGCTGTACAAGGACGGGCTCAACCGCCAGCTCTTCTTGCCCTTCATCGATTTGCTCAAGGCCGAGGTCGAGATCGTGCCGCTCGACGGGCCGACGGACTATCGCCGGCTCAAATTCGAGGGCGAGCAGGTCTATCGCTTCGGCACCGGGCCGGAGGTCGCGGCGGCGATGGACCGGCTGTGGCTGAAGCTCAGCGGCGGGGTGCCGGGCAGGCCCGAAACGCTGCGCTCGCTCGGCCGCGACATCGCGGTGCCGGCGGCGGCGATGGGGGCGGCGCGGTTCCCGTTCAAGGCGCTTTGCGAGGCGCCGCTCGGGGCGCGGGACTATTTGCGGCTGGCGCATGCCTACGAGACGCTGATGATCGACGACGTGCCGGCCTTCGGGCCGACAAATCCCAGCGCCGCCAAGCGCTTCATCCTCTTGATCGACACGCTCTACGACCGCGGCGTCAAGCTGGCGGCGAGCTTTGCCGTGCCGCTCGAGCAATTGGCGGCGCAGTCGCGCAACGCCGGCGAGTTCCAGCGCACGCTGTCGCGGCTGATCGAGATGCAGTCGAGCGACTATCTCGAGGCCGCGCACCCGCCGGCGTAGCGCCCCGGCCGATCGCCTAAAGGCGGCCTTGGCAACCCCGACCGCGAGGCGTATAGGGGCGCCAATTCCAACAAGCAGGCAGGATTTGGGGCTCATGGCGCGCAAGAAGATCGCTCTGATCGGTGCGGGGCAGATTGGTGGTACGCTGGCACATCTGGCGGCGATCAAGGAACTCGGCGACGTCGTGCTGTTCGACATCGTCGATGGCGTGCCGCAGGGCAAGGCGCTCGACCTCAGCCAGTCGGGTCCGGTCGAAGGCTTCAATGCCGCGATCAAGGGCACCTCGGAGTACAAGGACATCGCCGGCGCCGACGTGGTGATCGTCACCGCCGGCGTGCCGCGCAAGCCCGGCATGAGCCGCGACGATCTGCTCGAAATCAACCTCAAGGTGATGGAGCAGGTGGGTGCCGGCATCGCCAAGTACGCCCCCGATGCCTTCGTCATCTGCATCACCAATCCGCTCGACGCCATGGTGTGGGCGCTGCAGCGCTTTTCGGGCCTTCCCTCGAGCAAGGTCATCGGCATGGCCGGGGTGCTGGATTCGTCGCGCTTCCGCTATTTTATCGCCGACGAGCTCAAGGTGTCGGTCGAGGACGTCACGGCGTTCGTGCTCGGCGGGCACGGCGATTCGATGGTGCCGCTGGCGCGCTATTCGACGGTTGGCGGCATTCCGCTCACCGACCTCGTCAAGATGGGCTGGCTCAACAAGGACAAGCTCGAGCAGATCATCCAGCGCACGCGCGATGGCGGCGCCGAGATCGTCGGGCTGCTGAAGACCGGATCGGCCTTCTATGCGCCCGCGACCTCGGCCATCGAGATGGCCGAGAGCTACCTCAAGGACAAGAAGCGCGTTCTTCCGGTCGCGGCCTATCTCAAGGGCGAGTACGGGGTGAAGGGCACCTATGTCGGCGTGCCGGCGATCATCGGCGCCGGCGGCGCCGAGCGGGTGGTCGAAATCCAGCTCAATTCGTCCGAGCAGAAGGCCTTCGAGAAATCGGTGGCGGCCGTCAACGGCCTCATCGAAGCCTGCAAGAAGATCGCCCCGAAGCTGGCCTGAGAGACCGAGATGAACATCCACGAGCACCAGGCCAAGGCGCTGCTCAAGACCTATGGCCTGCCGGTGGCCGACGGGGTCGCCATCTTCAAGCCGGAGCAGGCGGAAGAGGCGGCGAAGGCGCTGCCGGGGCCGCTCTATGTGGTCAAGTCGCAGATCCATGCCGGCGGGCGCGGCAAGGGCAAGTTCAAGGAACTGCCGCCGGACGCCAAGGGCGGGGTGCGGCTGGCCAGATCGGCGGCCGAGGTCGCGGCGAACGCCCGCGAGATGCTGGGCCACACGCTGGTGACCAAGCAGACCGGCCCGGCCGGCAAGCAGGTGAACCGGCTCTACATCGAGGACGGCGCCGACATCGCCCGCGAACTCTATTGCTCGCTGCTGGTCGACCGGACGCGCGGCGAAGTGGCGTTCGTGGTGTCGACCGAAGGCGGCATGGACATCGAGACGGTGGCGCATGACACGCCCGACAAGATCGTGACCGTCGACATCGACCCGACGGCCGGGGTGACGGCGGCCGACGTCGACAGGATCGTCGCCGCGCTCAAGCTCGAGGGCGCTGCGCGCGAGGACGCCAAAGCGGTGTTCCCGGCGCTCTACAAGGCGTTCGTCGACAAGGACATGAGCCTGCTCGAGGTCAACCCGCTGATCGTCATGCAGAACGGCCATCTGCGCCTGCTCGACGCCAAGGTCAGCTTCGACAACAACGCGCTGTTCCGGCACGCCGACCTGATGGAGCTGCGCGATCTGAGCGAGGAGGACGCCAAGGAGATCGAGGCGTCGAAATACGACCTCGCTTACGTGGCGCTCGACGGCAATATCGGCTGCATGGTCAATGGCGCGGGCCTCGCCATGGCCACCATGGACATCATCAAGCTCTACGGCGAGGAGCCGGCGAACTTCCTCGATGTCGGCGGCGGCGCCAGCAAGGAGAAGGTCACAGCGGCGTTCAAGATCATCACCGCCGATCCCAACGTCAAAGGCATCCTGGTCAACATCTTCGGCGGCATCATGCGCTGCGACGTGATCGCCGAGGGCGTGGTCGCCGCGGTCAGGGAGGTCGGGCTCAAGGTGCCGCTGGTGGTGCGGCTCGAGGGCACCAACGTCAAGGAAGGCAAGGCCATCCTGCGCGCCTCCGGGCTCGACGTGATCCCGGCCGACGACCTCGACGATGCGGCGCAAAAGATCGTCGCCGCCATCAAGGGTCGACGCTGAGCCATGGCCGGGCGGCCGCAGAGCGCGAGGACGGGCATGCGGCGGCTGTCGCCCCGGCTTGTCGCGCTCGCGCTCGCGGCGTCATGCGCGCCGGCCCTGGCGCAGGGCAACGCGTCGAGCGCCGCGCCGGCAGCCCAGGCCGACACCGGCGGTCCGGCCGTCACCTCGCCCGAAGCCTTCAAGATCTTCGTCGATGCCTGCACCGATCTGTCGAGCGGCGGCGCCGGCGCCGAGCAGCGCGCCGCCAGCGCCGGCTGGACGGCGAATGAAGGGCAGGACACCGGGCCGTTCAACAAGGTCTATTCCGGCTATCGCGACCTCGAAGGGCTGGGCGAAGTCGACATCTGGGGGGCGGTCTACACCTATCCGACGCAGCGGCTGGGCTATTGCCGCGTCGATTTCAGCGACCCCGACAACATCCTCGACTTCAACGACGTGGCCGGCATCAACGGCCTCGTCGGGTCGGCCAAGCCGGGCGACAACAGCGATGTCTACGGCGCCTGGGAAAGCCCGGACAAGAAGCTCCTGGTCATCGGCGACCGCACCGAGGGCGTGGTCGAGCTCGAATTCAACCTGCTGCTCGGCGACAAGCCGGCGGGCAACTAGACTTGCGAGGATGCTCACCGTCACACATATTATGTGAACCCGTGTGACTGGAGATCAATCATGACCAAGAACATCACGCTCGCTGTCGATGAAGACGTGCTCGACAAGGTCCGGGTGGTGGCGGCTGAGAAAAAGACGACCGTCAACGCGCTGGTACGGAATTACCTCGCGGGCCTTGCCACGGCCGATAATCGTGCCGAGCGCGCGCGGCAGCGGCTGCTCGAGCTGATCGACAGGTCGCAGGCAGAGATGGGGCCCGTCACCTGGACCAAGGACGAGCTGCATGAGCTCTGAGGTGATGATCGACACCAACATCATCGCCTACGCCGCGTCCCGTGCCGCAGAGGACGCGCGCAAGGCGGCGCACGCTCGTGACCTGATCAAGAAGCTGGATTTCGCTATCTCGGGCCAGATCCTCCAGGAATTCTACGTCACCGTCACCCGCAAGATGCGGGTGCGCCTGTCGCATGAAGAGGCGCTGGACTGGCTCGATCTGCTCAACGAGCTGCCTTGCGTCGGCATAGACCCGTCACTGGTCCGGCGCGGCGCGGTGATTGCCGAGACCAATCGCATTTCGTACTGGGACGGCGCGGTGATCGCGGCCGCCGAGCGCTCCGGCGCCAGCATCCTTTACACCGAAGATCTCAATCACAACCAGCTCTACGGCGCGGTCCGGGTGCTGAATCCATTCCTCGAAAACTGATCCAGGGCTTTTCATGTCGATCCTCGTCAACACGGACACGCGGGTTTTGGTGCAGGGGCTGACCGGCAAGACCGGGACGTTCCACACCGAGCAGGCGCTCGCCTATTACGGCACCAAGATGGTGGGCGGCACCAACCCCAAGAAGGCGGGGCAGACCTGGCAGTCGGGCGTCGACGGCACGGAATTGCCGATCTTCGCCACGGTGGCCGAAGGCAAGGCGGCGACCGGCGCCAATGCCAGCGTCATCTATGTGCCGCCGGCGGGCGCCGCCGAGGCGATGCTGGAGGCGATCGAGGCCGAAATCCCGCTGATCGTGTGCATCACCGAGGGCGTGCCGGTGCTCGACATGGTCCGCGTCAAGGCGCGGCTCGAAAAGTCGAAATCGCGGCTGATCGGGCCGAACTGCCCGGGCGTGCTGACACCCGAAGAGTGCAAGATCGGCATCATGCCGGGCTCGATCTTTTCCAGGGGCTCGGTCGGCATCGTGTCGCGCTCGGGCACGCTGACCTATGAGGCGGTGTTCCAGACCACCAATGCCGGGCTCGGCCAGACCACTGCCGTGGGGATCGGCGGCGATCCGGTGAAGGGCACGGAGTTCATTGATATTCTTGAGCTTTTCCTCGCCGATCCGGCGACGAAATCGATCATCATGATCGGCGAGATCGGCGGCTCGGCGGAAGAGGACGCGGCGCAGTTCCTGATCGACGAGGCCAAACGCGGCCGGGAAAAGCCGATGGCCGGGTTCATCGCCGGGCTGACGGCGCCCAAGGGGCGCACCATGGGCCATGCTGGCGCCGTAATTTCGGGGGGAAAAGGCGGCGCCGAGGACAAGATCGCCGCCATGGAGGCGGCGGGCATAAAGGTGTCGCGTTCGCCCGCCAGGATCGGCGTGACCCTCGCCGAGGTGCTCAAGGGCTGACCGCGCAACAAAGTGAAGAATAACCGGGGTTTCCGACCATCGTCGGAATGCCCAATTCTTAGCAAGATGCTAATCTGAAACCGTCATAGTCCGCCACCACGCGGAACGGCGCCCCTCTCCGGGGCCGCCGGCAACAGGGAACACGGGGAAAAGCCCCGCGCCTAAAGACATGAGCCGACAGGACCAGAACGAACAGTTCCTCCTCTCCTCCTTCCTCTACGGCGGCAACGCCGCCTATATCGAAGACCTCTACCGCCGCTACAAGACCGACCCGAAGAGCATCGACCCCACCTGGGCCGGCTATTTCGGCCGGCTCGAGGACACCGGCGACGACGTCAGGAAGAATGCCGAGGGGCCGTCCTGGGCCCGCGCCGACTGGCCCCAGACCGCCAATGGCGAGCTGGTCTCGGCGCTCGACGGCAATTGGGAAGACATCCTGGTCAAGACCGGCGCGGTGCTGGGCAGGAAGGCCGCCGCCGAGGGCACGCCGGCGCCGACCCCCGTCGACGTGCTGCAATCGACGCGCGATTCCATCCGCGCCATCATGATGATCCGCGCCTATCGCTCGCGCGGACACCTGCATGCCGACCTCGACCCGCTGAAGCTCAAGCCGGAAGAGCCGGCGCCCGAGCTCGATCCGCGCAGCTACGGCTTCACCGAGGCCGACTACACGCGCAAGATCTACATCGACAACGTGCTCGGGCTCGAATTCGCTACCATCCCCGAGATGCTCGAGGTGTTGCAGCGCACCTATTGCTCGACCATCGGCATCGAGTACATGCACATCAACGATCCCGAGGCCAAGCAGTGGATCCAGGAGCGGATGGAGGGGCCCGACAAGGAGATCCGCTTCACCCCCGAGGGCAAGAAGGCCATCCTCAACAAGCTGGTCGAGGCCGAGGGGTTCGAGAAGTTCCTCGACGTCAAGTACACCGGCACCAAGCGCTTCGGCCTCGACGGCTCGGAATCGCTGATCCCGGCGCTCGAGCAGATCATCAAGCGCGGCGGTGCGCTGGGCGTGAAGGACATCGTTCTGGGCATGGCGCATCGCGGCCGGCTCAACGTGCTGACGCAGGTGATGCACAAGCCGCACCGCGCGTTGTTCCATGAATTCAAGGGCGGCGCCTATTATTCCGAGGACGTCGAAGGCTCGGGCGACGTGAAGTACCATCTGGGCGCCTCGTCGGACCGCGAGTTCGACGGCAAGCAGGTGCATCTGTCGCTGACCGCCAACCCGTCGCATCTCGAGATCGTCGATCCGGTGGTGCTGGGCAAGGCCCGCGCCAAGCAGGACCAGCGTTCGGCGGTCGACGGGCATTTCGTGTTCGATACGCGCCAGACCGACCGCTCGGTGGTGATGCCGCTGTTGATCCATGGCGACGCGGCGTTCGCCGGCCAGGGCATCATCTACGAGTGCCTGGGGCTTTCCGGCCTCAAGGGCCACCGCACCGGCGGCTCGGTGCATTTCGTCATCAACAACCAGATCGGCTTCACCACCTCGCCGATCAATTCGCGCTCGTCGCCATATCCCACCGACGTCGCCAAGATGATCGAGGCGCCGGTGTTCCACGTCAACGGCGACGATCCGGAGGCGGTGGTCTATGTCAGCAAGGTCGCGACCGAGTTCCGGCAGCGCTTCGGCCGGCCGGTGGTCATCGACATGTTCTGCTATCGCCGCTTCGGGCACAATGAAGGCGACGAGCCGAGCTTCACGCAGCCGCTGATGTATTCGCGCATCCGCAGCCACGAGACCATCCTGGAACTCTATTCCAAGCGGCTGGTCGGCGAGGGGCTGGTCACCACCGACGAGGTGGAGACGATGAAGTCGGGCTGGCGCGCGCATCTCGAAAGCGAGTTCGAGTCGGGCCAGGATTTCCGTCCCAACAAGACCGACTGGCTCGACGGCCAGTGGAAGGACATGAAGCGTGCCGACGCCGACGGGCCGCGGCGCGGCGACACGGGCGTCGCCATCGACGAGCTGGTGCGCATCGGCACCGCCATCACCCGCGCGCCGGAGGGCTTCAACGTCCACAAGACGGTGAAGCGCTTCCTCGACAACCGCCTCGCCTCGATCGAGAGCGGCGAGGGCATCGACTGGGCCACCGGCGAGGCGCTGGCGTTCGGCAGCCTGCTCACCGAAGGGCACCCGGTGCGCCTCAGCGGCCAGGATTCCGAGCGCGGCACCTTCACGCAGCGCCATTCGGTGCTGAACGACCAGGAGACGGGCGAGACCTATACGCCGCTCAACAACATCGCGCCCGACCAGCAGCGCTACGAGGTCATCAACTCGATGCTGTCGGAAGAGGCGGTGCTCGGCTTCGAGTACGGCTATTCGCTGGCCGAGCCGGCGACGCTGACGCTGTGGGAAGCGCAGTTCGGCGATTTCGCCAACGGCGCCCAGGTGGTGGTCGACCAGTTCATCAGCTCGGGCGAACGCAAATGGTTCCGCATGTCGGGCCTGGTGATGCTGCTGCCGCACGGCTACGAGGGGCAGGGGCCAGAGCACAGCTCGGCGCGGCTCGAGCGCTACCTGCAGCTTTGCGCCGAGGACAACATGCAGGTGTGCAACTGCACCACACCGGCCAACTACTTCCACGCGCTGCGCCGGCAGGTGAAGCGCGACTTCCGCAAGCCTTTGATCCTGATGACGCCCAAGTCGCTGCTGCGCCACAAGCGCGCCACCTCGACGCTGAGCGAAATGGGACCGGAGAGCTGCTTCCACCGGCTGCTGTGGGACGACGCCGAGACCCCCGGCCCGAAGAAGACCACCATCCAGCTCGCGCCGGACGAGCAGATCCGCCGCGTCGTGCTGTGCTCGGGCAAGGTCTACTACGACCTGCTCGAGGATCGCGAGAAGCGGGGCATCACCGACGTGTACCTGCTCCGGCTCGAGCAGCTCTATCCGTTCCCCGCCAAGGCGCTGCTCGACGAACTCGGGCGGTTCAAGAACGCCGAAGTGGTGTGGTGCCAGGAAGAGCCCAAGAACATGGGAAGCTGGACGTTCGTGCAGCCCTATATCGACTGGGTGCTGGAGCAGATGGGCCGCACCAACGACCGGCCGCGCTATGTCGGGCGGCCGGCCTCGGCCTCCACCGCCACGGGATTGATGCGCACGCACCTTGCGCAACTGCAGCAATTCCTCGAAGAAGCCTTCGCGAAGTAAAGAAAGAGACGAGATGGCAACCGACATCCGGGTTCCGGCGCTGGGCGAAAGCGTCACCGAGGCCACGATCGGGCAGTGGTTCAAGAAGGTGGGCGAGGCCGTCGCCGCCGATGAGCCGGTGGTCGAGCTCGAGACCGACAAGGTGACGATCGAGGTGCCGGCGCCCGCCGCCGGCGTGCTCGAGGCGATCTCGGCGCAGCCGGGCGACACCGTCAATGTCGGCTCGCTGATCGGCGCCATCGGCGACGGCGCGGCCGCCGCTCCCAAGCCGGCGGAGGCCCCGAAGGCGGCGCCGGCGGCTCCGGCCCCCGCTGCCGCTCCGGCCGCTGCCCCGGCGGCGGCGCCCGCCAGCGTCGCGCCGCCGGCCCCGGCTGCGGCCAAGCTGCTGAGCGAGAACGGCCTTGCGGCCGGCGACGTCAACGGCTCCGGCCGGCGCGGCCAGGTGCTGAAGGAAGACGTGCTCGCCGCGCTCGGCAACAAGCCGGCGGCGGCGCCGCAGCCCAGCGCCGTCAGCGGTTCGGCGGCGATCGCGCCGCGTCCCGCCCCGGTCGCCGAAGCGCCGAAGCTGGCGCAGCCGGCGCCCGCTGCCGCTCCGGCCGCTGCCCCGGTATCGCCGCCGGCTCCCGCCGCCGTGGCGCGTGGCCCGGTCGCCGCGGTCGACGAGGCGCGCGAGGAGCGGGTGAAGATGACCCGCCTGCGCCTCACCATCGCGCGCCGGCTCAAGGACGCGCAGAACACCGCCGCCATGCTCACCACCTTCAACGAGGTGGACATGAAGCCGGTGATGGATCTGCGGGCCCAGTACAAGGATCTGTTCGAAAAGAAGCACGGCGTGAAGCTCGGCTTCATGGGCTTTTTCACGCTGGCCGTGGTGCACGCGCTCAAGGAGATCCCCAACGTCAACGCCGAGATCGACGGCGATGAGGTGGTCTACAAGAACTACGCCCATATCGGCGTCGCCGTGGGCACCGACCGGGGCCTCGTGGTGCCGGTGGTGCGCGATGCCGACAAGATGAGCATCGCGCAGGTGGAAAAGGAGATCGCCCGGCTGGGCAAGCTCGCCCGCGACGGCGCGCTCAGCATGGCCGACATGCAGGGCGGCACCTTCACCATCTCCAATGGCGGCGTCTACGGCTCGCTGATGTCGACGCCCATCCTCAACGCGCCGCAATCGGGCATCCTGGGCATGCACAAGATCCAGGACCGGCCGGTGGTGGTCGGCGGTCAGGTCGTCATCCGGCCGATGATGTACCTGGCGCTGAGCTACGATCACCGCATCGTTGACGGCAAGGAGGCGGTGACCTTCCTGGTGCGCGTCAAGGAAAGCCTCGAGGCGCCCGAGCGCCTGGTGCTCGATCTGTAAAGCGGGAGGGACGCCGTGGCCAAGAACGGCGTTCTCGTCGTCACCGGCGGCAGCCGCGGCATCGGTGCGGCAACGTCCGTGCTGGCGGCGGAGCGCGGCTATGCCGTGGTGGTCAATTACGCCAGCAATGTCGATGCCGCCGAGGCGGTGGTCGCGGCCATCCACGGCAAGGGTGGCGAGGCGGTGGCGGTGCGCGGCGACGTCAGCCTGCCCGAGGATGTCGAGCACATCTTCCGCGCTGCCGACCGGCTGGGCCGGCTCGGCGGCCTCGTCAACAATGCCGGGCTGATCCTGCCGGCGGCGCGGGTCGACGAGATGGACGCGGCGCGCCTCGCGCGCACGCTGGCGGTCAACGTCACCGGCTCGTTCCTGTGCGCGCGCGAGGCGATCCGGCGGATGTCGACGCGCCATGGCGGCCAGGGCGGCGGCATCGTCAACCTGTCCTCCGCCGCCTCGAAGCTGGGCGGCGCCGGCATCTATGTCGATTATGCCGCGAGCAAGGGCGCCATCGACAGCTTCACCGTCGGGCTGGCGCTCGAAGTCGCGGCCGAGAGCATCCGCGTCAACGCCGTGCGGCCGGGGGTGATCGACACCGAGATCCACGCCTCGACCGGCGATCCGGACCGGGTGGCGCGGATGGCGCCACATTTGCCGATGCCGCGCGCCGGCACTGCCGACGAGGTGGCCAGGGCCATCCTCTGGCTGCTGTCGGACGAAAGCTCGTATTCCACCGGCACCACGGTGACGGTGAGCGGCGGGCGCGCCATCCTGCCATGAGCGCCGAACTGCAGCTCATGATGTGGAGCCTCGTGGTCTACGGGCTTTATCTCGGGGCACAGTCGCTGATCTATCGCTGGCGCTACGGCGTGATGTTCGCGGCGACGGCGCGCGACGCACCGCCGAAGCCGGAGGGCGAGCTGCTGGGCCGTGCCGAACGGGCGCTGCGCAATTTCCAGGAGACCTGGCTCGCCTTCGTCGTCATGGCGCTGGTGGCGCATCTGGCCGATCCGGGCGATGCGGTGGTGTTCTGGGGCGCGGTGGTCTACCTCGCGATGCGGGTCGTCTATCTGCCGCTCTATCTCCTGGGGGTGTTCGGGCTGCGCAGCGTGGTCTGGTTCGTCGGGCTGCTGGGACTCGGCGCCATGTTCCTGGGCATCCTGTTCTAGCCAGCCGGCGGCGCAGCGACTACATAAGGGCAACAAGCAGAGGCATGTCATGGCGGACCAATTCGACCTTACGGTGATCGGCTCGGGGCCGGGCGGCTATGTGTGCGCCATCCGCGCCGCGCAGCTCGGCATGAAGGTCGCCGTGGTGGAGAAATGGCCGACCTTCGGCGGCACCTGCCTCAACATCGGCTGCATCCCGTCCAAGGCGCTGCTCTATGCCACCGAGCTGTTCGAGGAGGCGGGGCACAATTTCAGCCATCTGGGCATCGACATCCCGGCGCCCGAGGTCAACCTGGCGCAGATGATGGCGCACAAGGACGAGACGGTGGCCGCCAACGTCAACGGCGTCTCCTTCCTGTTCAAGAAGAACAAGATCACCGCCTTCCAGGGCACCGGGTCATTGGCCGGCCCGGGCCGCGTGCTGGTGACGCCCGACAAGGGCGGCGCGCCGCAGACCATCGAGACCAGGACCGTGGTGATCGCCACCGGCTCGGTGCCGGCGACGCTGCCGGGCATCGAGATCGACGAGGAACGCATCGTCACCTCCACCGGCGCCCTGTCGCTGGGCGCGGTGCCCGAGCGGCTGCTGGTGATCGGCGCCGGCGTCATCGGGCTCGAGCTCGGCTCGGTGTGGGCGCGGCTCGGGGCCAAGGTCACGGTGGTGGAATTCCTCGACCGCATCCTGCCCGGCATGGACAGCGAGGTGGCGCGGCAGTTCCAGCGCATCCTCACCAAGCAGGGCGTCGAGTTCCGCCTCGCGACCAAGGTGCGCGCCATCGACAAGCAGGACGACGGCTCGCTGACGGTACGGCTGGAGCCGGCGGCGGGCGGCGACATGGCGCTGGTCGATGCCGACGTGGCGCTGGTCGCCATCGGCCGCAAGCCCTACACCGACGGGCTCGGCCTCAAGGAGGCGGGGGTCGCGCTGGACAATCGCGGCCGCATCGAGGTCAGCCCGCATTACGGCACCAGCGTCGAGAACGTCTATGCCATCGGCGACGTCATCGCCGGCCCGATGCTGGCGCACAAGGCCGAGGACGAAGGCATCGCGGTGGCCGAGATCATCGCCGGCCAGGCCGGCCACGTGAACTACGCGGCGATGCCGGCGGTGGTCTACACCAACCCCGAGATCGCCTCGGTGGGCAAGACCGAGGACGAGCTCAAGGCCGCCGGCGTCGACTACAAGGTCGGCAAGTTCCCGTTCACCGCCAATGGCCGCGCCAAGGCGATGCTGGCGACGCAGGGGTTCGTGAAGATCATCGCCGACGTCGCCACCGACCGGGTGCTGGGCGCCCACATCATCGGCAAGAACGCTTCCGAGATGATCGAGGCGCTGACCGTGCTGCTGGAGTTCGGCGGCTCGGCCGAGGACCTCGCCCGCACCACCGCCCCGCACCCCACCCTCAGCGAAGCCATCCGCGAAGCCGCCCTGATGTGCGGCGACGGCGCGATTCATATTTGAGTCTGGCTCTGTCCGAACGAGCGCGAGAGCGCGGGGTCTTTCCTTGCGCTCTGTCCGACCGGCCGTAAGCACGTCCGTTCGGCCAACCGCTGGGCCCGACTGAACCATTCTAGAATGCGGCTCTATCGCCCCCCTCCCCCTTGCGGGGAGGGGCCGGGGGTGGGAGTCACCAGACGCGCGTCTACCTACGGACAAAACCGCTCAGGACGCCCGCTTCTGCTGCGCCTTCACATAGGCCTTGAGCACGTTCTGCATGCGCGTCAGATGACCTTTGCCGCCGGCCTTGAAATAGGCGAACACCTCGGGCTCGAGCTTGAGATGCACCGAGCGCTTCTCCCAATCCTCGGGATACATCACCACGGCATTTTCCCAGAAGCCGTCGGGCAACTCCTCGGGGTCTTCCGGCGCATCGGGTCGGGTCGGCCAGAGTTCGCCGGCCTCATGCATCCGGTTGATGTCGTCGAGCGAGGCTCGCTTGATATTGCTCATGGCGCTTTCGCCCTCCCAGCCAAGCCGAGATCAATCGGACTTTTCCCTGTCTGGCGGTGTGGACGACCACATAGCAGACGCCATCGACCAGCCCAGTCGAAATCAGTCGCTCTTCTCCATAGTCGGTTCGTCGATCGGGCCGGGTCAGGACGTCGCCGTTGAAAATCCTCGCGGCGTAAAGAAGGTCGACGCCCCGCTCGCGGAAAACAGTCCGTCGTTTTGTTTCGTCCCATTCGAACTCCAATGCCTGTCCCCCTCAAGCATCGGCATAAATGTACACTATTCGTGTACATTTTCAAGGGTCGATCTTGACGGCCTTCGGCTTTCCCTTGCGGCCGAACAGCCAGACGCCGAGCAGCACCATGGCGGTGCCGGCGGCGTGCCACACGGTGAAGGCTTCGCCGAGCACGCCGATCGACAGGCCGACCGTCACCAGCGGCGAGACGTTGCCGATGATGGCGGTGCGCTCGGGGCCGATGAGGCCGATGCCGGCGGAGATGCAATAGGCGGGCGCCACCGTGGCGACGAGGCCGATGGCCAGCATCAGCCACAGGCCCTGGCCGTTGATGGCCATGGCGCCGAGCGGATGGGTGGCGAGGAAGTGCACCAGCACCGCCGGTCCGGCGCCGCTCATGGCGATCGAGGTGAAGAGCTGGGCGCCGAGCTTGTCGATCAGCGGCTTGGCCAGCACCTGGTAGCCGGCATAGGCCAGCGCCGAGCCGAAGACCAGCAGCGAGCCGAGCACCACATTGTCGCCCTCGACCGAAAAGTCGCGGGCGAAGATGATGACGATGCCGGCATAGCTCACCAGCAGCGAGGCCAGCATCAGCGGGGTGATGCGGCGGCCGAAGAGCAGCACGCCGAAGGCGACGACAAAGAACGGATAGGTCAGAAGGATCAGCCGGTCGAGCTGCGCCGTGATGTAGGTGAGGCCGGAAAAGTCCAGCAGGCTCGCGACATAGTAGCCGAGGATACCGACGCCGAGCGCCTGGAACAGCGTTTTGGTGTCGAGCACGGGCGCCGCTCCGCTGGGCGCCTCGCGCAGCCGCCGCCGGTAGCCGAGCACGCCGACGGTCACGAACACCGGCACGGCGACGACCTGCCGCCAGGCGAGCGTGGTCAGCGTGTCGATGCCGTCGGCCAGCGCCAGCTTGATGATGATGCCCTTGGTGGCAAACAGCGCCGCGCCGAGCAGCGCGAGGAAAATCCCCAGCGCTTGCGCGCTGACGGCGGGGGCGGGCTTGGCAGTGCTGGTGTCGGAGGTCATCGGGGTCTCTGGTTTGGCCCCGCCTCAGTTCACCGGTTGCCCGCGCCTGAAGGCGGGGCCGGCTGCGTGAAGGTCAAACGACGCGCGCACCGGTCCCCAGGGAACCGATAATGAGTTTGCCGATCATGCGGATGCGCGCGGTCATGTGGCGTGGATACGCCTCGCGCCGGGGGCGGTCAAGAACGCGGATGCGCGGCGCGGTAGGCGTCGAGCAGGCGCTCGGTGTCGACGGCGGTGTAGATCTGGGTGGTGGAGAGCGAGGCGTGGCCGAGCAGCTCCTGGATGGCGCGCAGGTCGCCGCCGCGGCCGAGCAGATGCGTCGCGAAGGAATGGCGCAGCGCGTGCGGCGTGGCGCCCGGCGGCAGGCCCAGGGCGCTGCGCAAAGCCTGCATGCGCAACTGGATCAGCCGCGGCGACAGCACCCCGCCCTTGACCCCGCGGAACAGCGGCTGGCTGGGGGTCAGCGGGAACGGGCAGAGCTTCAGATACGCCTCCACCGCCTGCCGCACCGGCTCGATCAGCGGCACCAGCCGGGTCTTGCCGCCCTTGCCGGTGACGCGCAGCGCCGGTCCCTCGAGGTCGGCGCGGCTCAGGGCAAGCGCCTCCGCGATGCGCAGGCCCGCGCCGTAGCAAAGCGACAGCACCGCCACGTCGCGCGCCGCCACCCAGGGGCGCTCCTCCATCTCGTCGGTGGTGACGATGGCGGCCTTGGCCTCGAGCACGGTCAGCGCCTTGGGCAGCGCCTTCTTCGCCTTGGGCGTGCGCACGGTGTTGAGCGCCTCGGTCGACAGCACGCCGGCGCGTTCGAGGTAGCGGAAGAAGCTCTTGATCGCCGACAGTGCGCGGGCGAGCGAGCGGGCCTCGACGCCGTCCTGCCGGCGCACCGCCATGAAGGCGCGCACGTCGGCGGCACGCAGCTCGCGCAGCGTCGCCAGCGACACCGCGCCGCCGGTATGGCCGGCGAGGAAGGTCACGAACTGGCCGAGGTCGCGCTGGTAGGCCTCGAGCGTATTGGCCGACAGCCGCCGCACCGCCCCCAGATCGCGCAGCCAGCCGGCGAGGTGGCCGTTGACGATGTCGTCCGCAAGAAAGCCGGTTGAAGTCATGCCGCAAGCCTATCCGTAGTTCCCCTTAGCCTTTGTTAACCATAACGCGCCATCCTCGGCAGTATTCGAGCCGGGGTTGTTTTGATGTTTAGCCGTTTTTCCAGTCTCGCCGCCATCGTGCCGCTGCTTGTTCTCGCCAATGCGCCGACGCCGGCGGCCGCCGCCGATTACTCCGGCTGCTCGCCGTGCGGCGGCGACTACCAGGTCGACTACGGCGCCCCCAGCGGCGGCGACTACTTCAACAGCGATACCGACTTCAGTAAAGCCGACCCCGACGCGAATTTCGTTCTACGCGGCAGCATGGGCGTCGCTTCGATCACCGGTGTCGAGCATGTGTATGCAGGCACCGCAGGCACCGACAACCTCAGCCTCCTGGTGTGGGAGGGCGTTTCGCCTGTCGGTTCGCTCGATGCCAAGGTGCGTTTCCTCGACGGCTGGACGTTGCGCGGACATCTCGAAGCGGCGATTCCGGGCCAGGCAAAGATGACCGACTACGACTGGGTTCCGCCCTACAACCCCGGCTACGGCATGGACGATTGGAGCCATCGGTCGATCAGCCCCACGCATCTCGACTGGTATTTCAGCGGCGACGTCGCGCTCGGGCGCGACTTGCCGATCAACGAGGCGCTGACCGTCAACGTAAATGCCGGCTTCAAATACACAGACACGCAGTGGACGGCGGTCGGTGGCACCTACATCTACAGCGATGGCGGCTATCGCAACGATATCGGCACCATTCCGGACGTGCCGGCGGTGCGCTACCGGCAGAAACTGCCGGTCCTGTTCGCCGGTGTCGACGCCAATGTGAAAGACGGGCCGTGGAGCCTCGAGGCAGGCGGGCGCGCTGGACTCATCCTTTTGGGACAGGCGCGCGATGATCACTACCTGCGCGTCCCGCCGCGCTACACGATCGATCAGATGACCTGGGGGCAGATGCTCTCGGCAGATGCCAAGCTTGGCTATGATTTCAGCAACCATCTGGGCGTGTTCGTCGAGGGATCGTACGAAAAGACCTTCGCCGGACATGTGCAGAAGGAATATCGTCAGATCTCCGACAACTCGCTGATCCTGCCCATCTACAATATCGGCGGCGGCGAGCTCGACGTCGCGAGCCTCAAGGTCGGCCTCAAGGGCAATTTCTGACGGCGCGGCATCTTCGCGCATACCGGGGTGACCCGGTTTCCCCGGGCGGCGGCTTCGGCTATCGACAGTGCATGCGCCGCCTGTTCGCTGTCGTCCTGGTGTTTCTCGCCGTCTGCGGCTTTGCCGGAGCGAGCCTCGCCATGGGCATCTGCTCGGGCCTCGACAGCGCCGACGGCCGCGTGCTGATCAGCGCGCCCTCCGATACGCCGGCGCAGCCCTCGCCGTGCGAACAGCTCGGCGGCAAGCGCACCATGCCGCAGTCGCCGCTGGGCGGCCTCGCGGTGCGCTTCGAAATCCCGCGCGCCACGCTGGCGCAGTGGCAATTGGGGCTGGCCGACGATCCCGTCCGGCACGGCCGGCGCCTGGCCGTCGAGCTGCCCCCGCCCCGTCTCGTCTGAGCGCCTGACCTTTCCGTCATCCGTGCAATTGCGGTCACGTCCGACCGCCGATGAGATATTTCCGATGCCAAACCGTATTTTCGATCGCCGCCGGCTGCTGGCCGGCTCCGCCAGCCTTGCCGCGCTCGCGCTGGCCGGCTGCGCCACCACCCAATCGCCGGGCGTCGCGCTCGCCGCCGCCCGGGCGCCCGGCAAGGCGGCCGTGCCCGCCGACATCCTCGCCATGTACGGGCCATTGCCCGACGAGAAGTTCCCGATCCCCGCGGCCCGCATCGGCCTGGTCGATCCCAGATATTGGCGGCAGGCGGTCGACGATCCGACCGGCGAAGCGCCCGGCACGGTGGTCGTCAGCACCGCCGAGCGGCTGCTCTATCTGGTGGGGGAGAACGGCCGCGCCATGCGCTACGGCGTCGGCATCGGCCGCGACGGCTTCGCCTGGTCGGGCCGGGCGCGCATCGCCTACAAGCGCGAATGGCCGATCTGGACGCCGCCGGCCGAAATGATCGCGCGGCAGCCCGAGCTCGAGCCCTATCGCCACGGCATGCCGCCGGGCCTCGACAACCCGCTCGGACCGCGGGCGCTCTATATCTTCGAGGGCAGTCGCGACACGCTCTACCGCCTGCACGGCAATCCCGACGAACGCTCGATCGGGCAGGCGGTGTCGAGCGGCTGCGTGCGGCTGCTCGACCAGGACGTGATCGACCTCTACAACCGCGTTCCAGCCGGCTCGCCGATCCTGGTGGCGTGAGCACGGGGCGGGGCGCCGCCGCGCGCCCCGCCTCAGCGCCCCAGATGTTCGGGCCGCACGCCGATGCCGACCAGGTAAGCGGGGATGGCGCGCAGCGGCGGGATCGACGACAGCAGCTTCAGCGGCCATGGCGCGCGGATCGGCTTGTCGGCGCTGAGCAGCGGGTCGATCAGCCGCTTCTGGATGGCGATCTGGGCGGCCTGCGTCACCCGTGTGGGAAACTCGCGGCGCTTCTGGATGGCGGCGAGCACCGTCTCGTCGACGCTGCCCTGCTTGAGCGGCGCGGCGAGCCGGTTGGCGGCCGCCACCGCGTCCTGCACCGCCAGGTTCACGCCGACGCCGCCGATGGGCGACATCGCATGCGCCGCATCGCCGAGCGCGAGGAAGCCGGGGCGGTGCCAGCGGGTCAGGCGGTCGACCTTGACGGTCAACAGCTTCACCTGGTCCCAGCCGGCGATCTCGCCGAGCCGGTCGCCGAGGAACGGGGTGACGCGGCCGACATCGGCGCGGAAGCGCTCGATCGGGCCGCCGCGCAGCGCCGCGTCGCCGCCCTTGTGGATCAGGTAGGCGATCTGCCAATAGCTGCCGCGATTGATGAGCACCAGCAGCCGGCCGGCTTCGGCGTGCCCGAACGTATCGCCGGGGTCGCTGGCCCGGCGCGAGACGCGGAACCACAGCACGTCCATCGGCGCGGCGAAATCCTGCACCTCGAGCCCCGCCGCCGCGCGCAGCACCGAGTGGCGCCCGTCGGCGGCGATGGTCAGCGCGGCGCGGATGTCGCCGCCGGTGCTGGTGATGCCGGCGATGCGGCCCTGCGCCTCGATCAGCCCGGTGGCCTCGGTGTCGAGCAGCAGCCGGAAATTGGGCAGCGCCCGCGCCTGGTCGGCGATGAAGTCGAGAAAATCCCATTGCGGCATCAGCGCGATGTATTTGCAGTGCGTCGGCAGGTGCCGGAAATCGGCGAGCGGCAGGCGGTCGGGGCCGATCTCGGCGGAGAGCTGGTGCACCTCGTCATGCGGCAGCTTGAGGAAGGCCTCGAGCAGGCCGAGCTCGTACATCACCTCCAGCGTCGAGGGATGGATGGTGTCGCCGCGGAAATCGCGAAAGAAATCGGCGTGCTTTTCGAGCACGATCACATCGATGCCGGCGCGGGCGAGCAGGAACCCTGCCATCATTCCCGCCGGTCCGCCCCCGGCAATGCAGCAGGTCGTGGTCAACGCGTCAGCCATATCCGACCGTAGCCGCGAATAAATGACTTGCAAGGGGCCGCTTCGGCGTGAACAAAGCGGGCACAAATGGACGCGCGGCTTTCCGACATCGTGGCGGTGATGGTGAGCGTTTCCGTGGACGGCCCCTATTCCTACCGGGTGCCCTACGGGATGGCGGTGACGCGCGGCTCGATCGTGGCGGTGCCGCTGGTGGGGCGGGCGACGCTCGGCGTGGTCTGGGGCGAGCCGAAAGACAATTACGCCCACAACCGCCTCAAGGACATCGAGCACATCTACGACGTGCCGCCGCTCAGCGAGGAATTGCTGCGCACCGTCGACTGGGTGTCGCGCTACACGCTGGCGCCGCCGGGGCTGGTGCTGCGCTCGGTGCTGCGCTCGAGCGAGGCGTTGCTGCCCGAGCGGCAGGTGGTCGCTTTCCGCCGCACCGGGCTGGTGCCGGACCGGCTGACGCCGGCGCGCGCACGGGTGCTGGAGACGGTGGCCGACGGGCTGGCCTGGGCCAAGACGGCGATCGTCGGCGCCAGCGGCGTGTCGCCGGCGGTGGTCGAGGGGCTGGAGAAGGCCGGGGCGCTGCAGCGGCTGGAGGTGCCGGCGCCGCCCATCGCGCTGCCGCCCGATCCCGACGCGGCGCCGCCGGCGCTGAGCCGCGAGCAGCAGGTGGCGCTGACGCAGATCCGCGGTCTCGACGTGCAGAAATTCGGCGTGGCGCTGCTCGACGGCGTCACCGGCGGCGGCAAGACCGAAGTGTTCTTCGAGGCGGTGGCGGACACGCTGCGCGCCGGGCGGCAGGCGCTGGTGCTGCTGCCCGAGATCGCGCTCACCCACACCTTCCTCGAGCGCTTCACCCGCCGCTTCGGCACGCGCCCGGCCGAGTGGCATTCGGACATGACGCCGGCGCAGCGCGCGCGGACCTGGCGCGGTATCAATGCCGGCACGGTGCGCGCCGTGGTCGGGGCGCGCTCGGCGCTGTTCCTGCCGTTCCACGAGCTCGGGCTGATCGTGCTCGATGAGGAGCATGACGGCGCCTACAAGCAGTCCGACGGGGTCAACTACCACGCCCGCGACATGGCGGTGGTGCGGGCCCGCTTCGCCGAGGCGCGGGTGATCCTGAGCTCGGCGACGCCCTCGGTCGAATCGCGCAACAACGCCAATCTCGGCCGCTACCGGCACGTGCTGCTCACCTCGCGCTTCGCCGAGGCGGGGCTGCCCGACATCACCGCGCTCGACATGCGCGAGGAGCCGCCGGAGAAGGGGCAGTGGATCGCGCCGCGGCTGGCGCGCGAGGTGTTCGCCACGCTCGACCGCGGCGAGCAGGCGCTGCTGTTCCTCAACCGCCGCGGCTATGCGCCGCTCACGCTCTGCCGCGCCTGCGGGCATCAATATCAATGCCCCGATTGCGACGCCTGGCTGGTCGAGCACCGCTTCCGCGGCGTCCTGATGTGCCACCATTGCGGCCATGAGCAGAAGCGGCCGCGAGTGTGTTCGGCCTGCGGCGTCGAAGATTCGCTGATCCCGATCGGGCCGGGGATCGAGCGCATCGCCGAGGAGGCGGCGGCGCGCTTTCCCGACGCCCGCACCGTCATCCTTTCCTCCGACATGGGCTCGAACGCGCAATTGCGCGACCGCTTCGCCGAGATCGAGCGCGGCGAATACGACCTCGTCATCGGCACGCAGCTGGTCGCCAAGGGCCATCATTTCGAGAAGCTGACGCTGGTCGGGGTGCTCGACGCCGACCTCGGCCTCGCGCATGGCGATCCGCGGGCGGCGGAAAAGACCTTCCAGATCCTGACGCAGGTCACCGGCCGGGCCGGGCGCGCCAGCCGTATCGGCAAGGCGTTCCTGCAGACCTGGCATCCGACGCATCCGGTGATGCAGGCGATGGTCAGCCAGGACCGCGAAGCCTTCTATGCGCACGAGCTCGAGGCGCGTGCCCAGGGCGGGCTGCCGCCGTTCGGGCGGCTCGCGGCGCTGATCGTTTCGGGCAACGAGCACGAGGAGGCGATGGGCTTTGCCCGGGCGCTGCTGTCGGCGGCGCCGATGGCCGAGGGGCTCAGGCTGTTCGGCCCGGCCGACGCGCCGGTCGCCATGGTACGCGGCCGCCACCGCGTGCGCCTGCTGGTGCAGAGCCCGCGCGATTTCGATCTGTCCGGCTATGTCCGCTTCTGGCTCACCGCGGGCCCCCGCGCCCGCGGCAGCCTGCGCATCCAGGTCGATATCGACCCGATGAGCTTTTACTGACCCGCAGCGGTTGGCCGGGCGGGCGCTCCGGCGACCGATCGGACAGAGCGCGAAGAAAAACCCTAAACCAGCCAGCGGTCCGGAACGTCGAGGACCCTGGCCAGCTTGCGGGCGATGTCGGGCGTCAGCTTGCGCTTGCGGTTTTCGAGATCGGACAAGAAGCCCTGCGAAATCTCCGCCGCCGCCGCCACCTCCTGCTGTCCCAGCTCGCGCCACAGCCGAATCGCCTTGAGCAGGCTCACCCGCTGCTTCAGGATGGCTTCGGAGACGGGCTGCGGCAGGGGCTCCCTACCCTCCGGATCTGCCATGCGGGCATCGAACATCGCGACGTCCGCGGCATCTTCCTCAGCTTCGGCAGCAATGTCGATGAGGGTGTCATAGTCGGCGCGGGACAGCAGCACCATTTCCTCCCCGCTGGGAGTTGTCACGAATTGTGGTTTCATGGTCGAACCTCAATGTCTCAGGTAAGTCGTCGTCTCACGCTTGCCGATATAGATGGCAAGGATGGTGACCTCATCCTCGGCAAACAGGATGCGATACCGACCGCTTCGCAGGCGATGGGCGTTTCGCCCGCCAAGATGTTTCACGTCGCCTCGTCCGAACATCGCATAGGCATCAAGCGTGGCGTCGATCTGCGCCTGTATGTCGGCGGACAACGCCTCGAAGTCCCGGTACGCCGCCCTGGAGAAGATGATTGTCTTCATCGCCTTGATATCGCAAAATATCGCAAAATACAACAAATATCGCAACGCGCAAAAATGCGGCGCGGCATAGCGAGTTTACCTGCGACAATCGCGGCCGAAAATCGCCTGTTCCCGGCGCTTGCGCCGGCCCGATGCCACATGGTAGAGGGGGCGCGGTTTCGGGGGCTGGTGGGCCGCCTCCGGGCCTTCACGAGCGTCAGAATTGCCCGTTTCGCGCGGGTTTGGACGCCACCAGCAAAAGGGTGGAGCGGCATTGGCAGAGCAGAATTCGGTGCTGACCCAGATCGCGCGGCCTTATGCGGCGGCGCTGTTCGATCTCGCCAAGGCCGACAATTCGGTGGCCGACATCGAGCAGGGGCTCGACAGGCTCCTCGCCCTCGCCAATGAAAGCCCCGATTTCGCGCGCTTCCTGCGCTCCCCGGTGATCAACACCGAGGAAAAGATACAGGCCATGCGCGTCGTGCTGGCCAAGGCCAAGCCGCACACCACGGTGGGCAATTTCATCCAGGTCGTCGCCCGCAGCGGGCGGCTGTTCGCCCTGCCGGCGATCGTCGCCGCCTTCAAGGACCTGGCCGCCGGACATCGCGGCGAAGTCACCGCCGACGTCACCTCGGCGGCCAGGCTCAACGCCGCCCAGCTCAAATCGCTCGCCGATACGCTCAAGCAGAAGATCGGCAAGACCGTCACCCTCACCGAACATGTCGATCCCTCGCTGATTGGCGGCCTCGTGGTCAAGGTCGGCTCGCAGATGATCGACAGCTCCCTCAAAACCAAACTGACGGCGATGAAGATCGCCATGAAAGAGGTCGGATAATGGACATCAAAGCCGCGGAAATCTCTGCGATCCTCAAGGACCAGATCAAGAATTTCGGCCAGGAAGCCGAAGTCTCCGAAGTCGGCCAGGTGCTCAGCGTCGGCGACGGCATCGCCCGCGTCTACGGCCTCGACAATGTGCAGGCCGGCGAGCTCGTCGAGTTCCCGGGCGGCATCAAGGGCATGGCGCTCAACCTCGAGACCGACAATGTCGGCGTCGTGATCTTCGGCGCCGACCGCGGCATCAAGGAAGGCGACACCGTCAAGCGCACCGGCTCGATCGTCGACACGCCGGTGGGCAAGGGCCTGCTCGGCCGCGTCGTCGACGCACTGGGCAACCCGATCGACGGCAAGGGCCCGATCCAGTTCACCGAGCGCCGCCGCGTCGACGTCAAGGCGCCGGGCATCCTGCCGCGCAAATCGGTGCACGAGCCGATGTCGACCGGCCTCAAGGCCATCGACGCGCTGATCCCGATCGGCCGCGGCCAGCGCGAGCTGATCATCGGCGACCGCCAGACCGGCAAGACCGCGGTGATCCTCGACACCTTCCTCAACCAGAAGCCGGCGCATGTCGCCAATGCGTCGGAGCAGGAAAAGCTCTACTGCATCTACGTCGCCGTCGGCCAGAAGCGCTCGACCGTGGCGCAGTTCGTGAAAATCCTCGAGGACAATGGCGCGCTCGACTATTCGATCGTCGTCGCCGCCACCGCCTCCGATCCGGCGCCGATGCAGTTCCTCGCGCCGATGACCGGCGCCGCCATCGGCGAGTTCTTCCGCGACAACGGCATGCACGCCGTGATCGCCTATGACGACCTCACCAAGCAGGCCGTCGCCTACCGCCAGATGTCGCTGCTCTTGCGTCGTCCGCCGGGCCGCGAGGCGTATCCGGGCGACGTGTTCTACCTGCATTCGCGCCTGCTCGAGCGCGCCGCCAAGCTCAACGAGGAGCATGGGCTGGGCTCGCTCACCGCGCTGCCGGTGATCGAGACGCAGGCCAACGACGTGTCGGCCTATATTCCGACCAACGTGATTTCGATCACCGACGGCCAGATCTTCCTCGAGACCAATCTGTTCTTCCAGGGCATCCGCCCGGCGGTGAACGTCGGCATCTCGGTCAGCCGCGTGGGCGGCAACGCCCAGATCAAGGCGATGAAGCAGGTGGCCGGCTCGCTCAAGGGCGAGCTCAGCCAGTACCGCGAAATGGCGGCCTTCGCCCAGTTCGGCTCCGACCTCGACGCCGCGACGCAGCGCCTGCTCAACCGTGGCGCCCGCCTCACCGAGCTTTTGAAGCAGCCGCAGTTCTCGCCGCTGAAGCCGGAAGAGGAAGTGGCGGTGATCTTCGCCGGCGGGCAGGGCTATCTCGACGACCTGCCGGTCAACCAGGTCAGCGCCTTCGAGAAGGGCCTGCTCGGGGCGCTGCGCTCCAAGCACCAGGACATCCTCACCAAGATCGCGACCGAGAAGTCGCTCAGCGACGACCTCCGGGCGCAGCTCAAGGCGGCCATCGAAGGCTTCAAGAAGACCTTCACCGTCTGAGCTGACTCGAACCCAAAGAGACCCGTAACGAGATGCCCTCGCTAAAGGACCTCAAGAACCGGATCGCCTCGGTCAAGTCGACCCAGAAGATCACCAAGGCCATGCAGATGGTGGCCGCCGCCAAGCTGCGCCGGGCGCAGGAGGTGGCGGTTGCGGCGCGGCCCTATGCCGAGCGCATGACGCAGGTGCTGGCCTCGCTCGGCGCCGCCTATGCCGGCCGGACCGATGCGCCGCGGCTGCTGGGCGGCACCGGCCGCGACCAGGTGCATCTGCTGGTCGTCGCCACCGGCGAACGCGGCCTCGCAGGCGGCTTCAACTCGTCGATCGCGCGGCTGGCGCGCGACGAGGCCAACCGCCTGATCAAGGAGGGCAAGACGGTCAAGATCCTGACCGTCGGCCGCAAGGGCTTCGACATCCTCAAGCGCAATTTCGCCGACAGGATCGTCGAGCAGGTGAGCTTCCGCGAGGTGCGCCAGCTCGGCTACGTCAACGCGCAGCAGGTCGGCCAGAAGATCCTCGACATGTATGCGGCGGGCGAGTTCGACGTCGCGACGCTGTTCTTCGCCGAGTTCAAATCGGTGATCAGCCAGGTGCCGACGGCGCTGCAGCTCATCCCGGCCAAATTCGACGCGCCGGCCGACAAGAGCGGCGCGGCCGAGATCAGCTACGACTACGAGCCGGACGAGGAGGCGATCCTCAACGACCTCCTGCCGCGCAACATTTCGGTGCAGGTGTTCCGGGCGCTGCTCGAGAACAACGCGTCGTTCTTCGGCGCGCAGATGAGCGCCATGGACAACGCCACGCGCAATGCCGGCGACATGATCAAGAAGCTGACCCTGGTCTACAACCGCCAGCGCCAGGCGCAGATCACCAAGGAACTGATCGAAATCATCTCGGGTGCGGAAGCGCTCTAGATGTTATGTTACGGCAACGGAGGTCACCATGACTGACGAAGTCGAAAATCTGGTGCTGGAACAGCTTCGGCTCATCCGGGCGTCGCTGCAGAAGATCGAGTTCGATGTGGCGGACCTCAAGGTTCGCCTGTCGATGGTGGAAACGAATACGGGGCAGGTCATCACCTCCCTCGGCGCGCTGAACGCGCGGATGGACCGCTTCGACGAGCGGCTGTCACGCGTCGAGAAGCGCTTGGATTTGATTGACGCCTGAGGGCGTCGGACAGGAAGGTAGAAAATGGCAGAAGCAGGCAAGCCCGTCGGGCGTGTGAGCCAGGTGATCGGCGCCGTGGTGGACGTGACCTTCGACGGCCACCTCCCCGCCATTCTCAATGCGCTCGAAACCACCAACAACGGCGCCCGGCTGGTGCTGGAAGTGGCGCAGCATCTGGGCGAGAATTCGGTGCGCACCATCGCCATGGACACCACCGAAGGCCTCGTGCGCGGCGCCGAAGTGGTCGACACCGGCGCGCCGATCTCGGTGCCGGTGGGCGACGAGACGCTCGGGCGCATCATGAACGTCATCGGCGAGCCGGTGGACGAGGCCGGCCCGGTCAAGACCGCGTCGCGCCGCGCCATCCACCAGGAAGCGCCGTCCTTCACCGAGCAGTCCTCGGAAGCGCAGATCCTGGTCACCGGCATCAAGGTGGTGGACCTCATCGCCCCCTATGCGCGCGGCGGCAAGATCGGCCTGTTCGGCGGCGCCGGCGTGGGCAAGACCGTGCTGATCCAGGAGCTGATCAACAACGTCGCCAAGGCGCATGGCGGCTATTCGGTGTTCGCCGGCGTGGGCGAGCGTACCCGCGAGGGCAACGACCTCTACCACGAAATGATCGAGTCCGGCGTGAACAAGGACCCGCACGAGAACAACGGCTCGACCGCCGGCTCGAAGTGCGCCCTGGTGTTCGGCCAGATGAACGAGCCGCCGGGCGCCCGCGCCCGCGTGGCGCTGTCGGGCCTCACCGTCGCCGAGCATTTCCGCGACCAGGGCCAGGACGTGCTGTTCTTCGTCGACAACATCTTCCGCTTCACCCAGGCGGGCGCCGAGATGTCGGCGCTGCTCGGCCGCATCCCTTCGGCGGTGGGCTACCAGCCGACGCTGGCCACCGACATGGGCGCCCTGCAGGAGCGCATCACCACCACCAACAAGGGCTCGATCACCTCGGTGCAGGCCATCTACGTGCCGGCCGACGATCTGACCGACCCGGCGCCGGCGACCTCGTTCGCCCACCTCGATTCGACGACGACGCTCAACCGCGCCATCTCGGAAAAGGGCATCTATCCGGCGGTGGACCCGCTCGATTCGACCTCGCGCATGCTCGACGCCAACATCGTCGGCCAGGAGCATTACGACGTGGCCCGTGCCGTGCAGGCGATCCTGCAGCGCTACAAGGCGCTGCAGGACATCATCGCCATCCTCGGCATGGACGAGCTGAGCGAAGAGGACAAGCTCACCGTGGCGCGCGCCCGCAAGGTCGAGCGCTTCATGAGCCAGCCGTTCCACGTCGCCGAGGCGTTCACCGGCACGCCGGGCGTGTTCGTCGCCATCGAGGACACCATCAAGGGCTTCAAGGGCCTGGTGAACGGCGACTACGACCACCTCCCCGAAGCGGCGTTCTACATGGTCGGCACCATCGACGATGCCGTCAAGAAGGCGCAGAAGCTCGCGGCGGCGGCGTAAGCCGCGCCGTGAATGGTGAATGGCAAGTGGTGAATAGAGGAGCGGTGGATCGATAGGTGCAGGTGTGGAGGGTGACCATTCACCATTCACCATTCACCATCCACCGGCAAATACATGGCCGACGGCGTCAAGATCGAGATCGTCTCTCCCGAGCGGCTGGTGATCAGCCAGCAGGTGGCGTCCGTCACCGTGCCGGGAAGCGAGGGCTATTTCACCGTGCTCGGCGAGCATGCGCCGCTGATGTCGGTGCTGAAGCCCGGCTTCATCACCGTCACCGACCTCGGCAATGTGGCGCATGTCTATTACGTCAGCGGCGGCTTCGCCGACGTGGCGCCGAATGGCCTCACCATTCTCGCCGAGGACGCGCGTCCGGTGGCCGATTTCAATCGCACCGAGATCGAGGCGCTGATCGCCTCGGGCCAGACCGAGCTCGAAGCGGCGACCACCGCCGCCGAGCAGGACCGGCTGACCAACCAGCTCAACGACTGGCGCAATCTCCTGGTCGAGGCGCAGGCCGCCGGAGCGCCCGCCGTCCACTAGACCGCCGGGACTCTTCGGCATCGACAGACAAGGGCGTCCTCCGGGACGCCCTTTCTGTTTGATCGTCCCCGGTCTTCACCCAAACTTAACGACGTTCTCGGCAGGGTGGCTGCCGGGAATGCATGTTTTGATCCGGCGATGCCGAAAGCATCGCTTTAGCTGCCCAGGAGGGCATTCTGCTGCGCTCGCTCGCCGGTTTTTCGGCAGCGGCGGAGTGCTCCACGGGCGTCAATCAATTGCCGGGCGCGCGCCGCTCGGATCGTGGAGTCTTCATCGACATGTCTTTCCGCCTGCACGCTTTCGCCGCTATTGCGGCCCTTGGCCTCCTGTTGCCCGGCGCCGCCCTCGCGGCCGACAACGAGTTCACGCCGCAGCTCACCGATCTCGCCAAGGGCCAGCTTCGCCAGATCGCCGAGAACCCGGTGCTGATCGATGCCATCCGCGCCCAGAACGCGGTGACCTCGGGCTACGACCAGGCCAGGATCGACGCGCTCGACACGCAGTGGCGGGCCGAGGTGGATGCCGCCGACAAGCCGCTGATCAACGCCACGCTCAATACCGATGCCTCGAAATTCCTCGACGGCGAGCTCGAGAAATCGGCCGGGCTGATCACCGAGATCTTCGCCACCGACGCCAGGGGCCTCAACGCCGCGCAGGCGACCATGACCTCCGACTACTGGCAGGGCGACGAGGACAAGTTCAGCAAGAGCTTCGGCGTTGGCGCCGACGCGATCTTCATCGGCGACATCGAGCAGGACGAGTCGACGCAGACCTACCAGAGCCAGGTGTCGATCACCGTCACCGATCCGGCAACGGGCGCGCCGATCGGCTCGATCACCGCCGGTATCGACGTCGGCAAGCTCTAGGCCAGGGACGACTCCAGAAGGATGCCGCGCATGAAACTCCGTATGACCCTCGCCCCGGCCATTCTGCTGCCGGTGACCGCGACCATCCTTCTGGTGGTGGCCTTCGCCATGGTGCTCTCGTCGCTGAGCAACATGTCGCAGGTCGAGGACACGCTGCGCGACCAGCAGGATCAGATGATCCAGGTGCTGGCGCAGCAATTCGCCGGCAGCGTCCGCTTCGCCAAGATGGACGTGGTCACCACGGCGCTCGAGAACTACCAGAAAGAGCCGGAGTTCGGCCTCGCCGCCGCCGGCGCCGTCGATGCGCAGGGCAAGTCGCTGCTCGATTTCGGCGGCCGCGCCGATCTCGCCGAAACGACCGCCAGGGTCGCCGCCGATGCGCTCAAGACCAACGCGCTGGCATCGGTGGTGTCCGGCAACTACCACTACGCCGCCTATCCGGCCTACTACGGCAAGGACAATGCGCTGGTCGGCGCCGTGGTCATGGTGTGGGACATCTCGCTGCGCCGCGCCGCGATCATTGCGGCGCAGACGCAGAACGGCCTGCTCGCCATGGGCATCGCCGTGGTCGGCCTCGCCTGCCTGGCGCTGTTCCTGATGTGGCGGGTGACGCGGCCGATCAGGGCGCTGACCGCCGCCTCCACGGCGCTGGCCGAGGGGCAGGTGGACACCCAGATCAGCGGCGCCAGCCGGCGCGACGAGCTGGGCGATCTGGCGGCGGCGCTGGCGGTGTTCCGCGACAACACGCTCAAGGTCCGGCAGATGACCGACGACGAGGCGCGGCGCATCGTCGAAGACCAGGCGGCGCGGCAGCGCATGATGAGCGAGCTGCAGGAGGCGTTCGGCCAGGTGGTCGATGCGGCGATCGCCGGCGATTTCTCGCGGCGCGTCGCGGCCAATTTCCCCGACAGCGAGCTCAACGCGCTGGCGGGCAGCGTCAATGCGCTGGTCGACACCGCCGATCGCGGCCTCAAGGAAACCGGCGTGGTGCTGGCGGCGCTCGCCGCCGCCGATCTGTCGCTGCGCATGCAGGGCAGCTACAAGGGCGCCTTCGCGCAATTGCAGCAGGACACCAATGCGGTGGCCGACAAGCTCACCGGCATCGTCGGCCGGCTGCAGAAGACCTCGTTCGACCTGAAGACGGCGACGGGCGAAATCCTCGCCGGCGCCAACGATCTTTCCGAGCGCACCACCAAGCAGGCCGCGACCATCGAGGAGACCTCGGCGGCGATGGAACAGCTCGCCGACACCGTGCTGAAGAATTCCGAGCGCGCCGGCTCGGCCTCCGAGAACGCCGCGGCGGTCACCGACGCGGCCACCGCGGGTGGCGCGGTGATGCTCGAGGCCAACCAGGCGATGGAGCGGATCACCGCCTCGTCGGGCAAGATCTCCAACATCATCGGGCTCATCGACGACATCGCCTTCCAGACCAACCTGCTGGCGCTCAACGCCTCGGTCGAGGCGGCGCGGGCCGGCGAGGCCGGCAAGGGTTTCGCCGTGGTCGCCATCGAGGTCAGGCGCCTGGCGCAGTCGGCGGCGGAGGCCTCGTCCGAGATCAAGGGCCTCATCGAGCAGTCGGCGAGCGAGGTATCGGCCGGCACGCGCCTCGTCTCCGAGGCGGCGGCCAAGCTCAACGGCATGCTCGACGCCATCAAGCGCAACCACAGCCTGCTCGAATCCATCGCCTTCGAAAGCCGCGAGCAGGCGACCGCCATCGCCGAGGTCAATACCGCGGTGCGGCAGATGGACGAGATGACCCAGCACAACGCCGCCCTGGTCGAACAGACCAATGCGGCCATCGAGCAGACCGAGGCGCAGGCCGTCGAGCTCGACCAGGTGGTGGCCATCTTCCATCTGGACGACAGCGGGAGCAGGAAGCCGGCGGCGCGCGCGCCCTCGCCCTCGCCGGCGCGGCCGCAGGCGAAGGTCAAGCAGGCGGCCAAGGCCTATCTCAGCGACGGCAATGCGGCGCTCGACTGGGAAGAGTTCTGAGCCGCCGGCAGAACGCTGTTCTTTTCGGGGGCGCTGCGGCGCCCCCGGGTTTTTCTGCCGCCCCGCCTCCGGCGTTGACCGGGCCTTAACCCGGTCCGGCTATCTGCTCGGACCGGGAATGCTCTTGCGACGGAAACGGCCGCCTCCGGCAACGGGGCGGCGGGGTCGGGGCATTTCCCCCGGCCGCCGCGGCAGGGGCGTTCCGCCAGCGCAGTGCGGAAAGAATTGTCGATGCTTCATCTCAACCTTCGCGGCAGGATCGTCGGCGCCGCGGCGCTCGTCTTCGTCCTGGCCATGGCCAGCGGGCTTGCCTATGTCGTCTATTCCACCCAGCAGCACGATCTGCAGACGGCCGACCAGCTGCTCGACAGCGTCGCCGAAACCGAGGCGCGCACCATCGAGCTCGTGATCAAGGAGCACGAGACCGAGGCCAACGCCATGGCCGAAACGCTCGCCACCATGATCAACGATCCGGCGATCGGCCACGACACCTACAGAACGCTGTTCGAAAAGCAGCTGCCGCTGGTGCCCAACGCCATCGGCATCTGGGCGCTGCTCGACAAGGATGCGCCGACCGCCGCCAATGCGGCGCTGATGAGCTCGGATTTCGGCCTGCCCGACGGCTATTTCGGCCCCTCGATCACGCGCGACCTCAAGACCGGGGCGTTCTCGTGGGGACCGCTCGATCTGTCGCTGGAGAACGGCTTCAAGACCTGGTTCCTCGATCCGCTGGCCAAGGGCAGGCCGGCGCTGGTCGGGCCCTATCTCTACCAGGGCTCGCTCTACACCTCCGCCACCGCCGTCATCCACGATGCGAGCGGCAAGGGCGTCGGCCTTGCCGGCGTCGATTTCAACGGCGGCGTGTTCAACGACCTGATCGGCGCCACCAAGCCGCTCGGCACCGGCTGGATCGGCGTCATCAATGCCGACGGCAATTGGGTGGTGCATTCCGATGCGAGCCTGCTCGGCAAGCCGGCGGACGATGCCAGCAGCCGGGACGCCATCGCCGGCGCGCAGGCGGGCGCCTACCACGCCACGACGCCGGTTGCCGGCGAGAACTGGCGCGTGATCTCGCGCCAGGTGGCGCTCACGCAATACGGCATCGACTGGACGGTGATGGTGGCGGTGCCGGAATCGACGCTGCTCGCGGCCTCCGTGGCGCAGCGCAACATCCTGATCGCCGGCGGGCTGGCGATCCTGCTGCTCGGCCTCGGCGCGTTCTATGTCGTCGGCGCCTCGATCAGCCGGCCGATCACGCGGCTGACCCGGACCATGGGCAAGCTCGCCGAAGGCGACCTCGCGGTCGCCATCGACGGCGCCGGCCGCCGCGACGAGCTCGGGGCGATGGCGCGGGCGGTCGAAGTGTTCCGGCAGAATGCCGAGAAGGTCGCGCAGATGACCGAGGCCGAGGCGGTGCGCATCATCGCCGACCAGAAGGCGCGGGCCGACATGATGGCCGGCCTGCAGGCGGCGTTCGGCGACGTGGTCGATGCCGCCGTCGCCGGCGACTTCTCCAAGCGCGTCGCCACGTCGTTCCCCGATGTCGAGCTCAACAGCCTGGCGCAGAGCGTGAACGCCCTGTGCGACACGGTCGATCGCGGCCTCGGCGAAACCGCCGAGGTGCTGGCGGCGCTCGCCAATGCCGACCTGTCGCGGCGCATGACCGGGCAGTATCGCGGCGCCTTCGCGCGGCTGCAGCAGGATACCAACGGCGTCGCCGAAAAGCTCACCGGCATCGTCGGCAAGCTCAAGGGCACGTCGCGCGATCTGCGCACCGCCACCGGCGAAATCCTGTCGGGCGCCAACGATCTTTCCGAACGCACCACCCGGCAGGCGGCCACCATCGAGGAAACCTCGGCGGCCATGGAGCAATTGGCGAGCACGGTGCGCGCCAATGCCGAACGCGCCACCGAGGCCAGCCGGACGTCGGCCGACGTCACCGCGGCGGCCGAGGCGGGCGGCAAGGTGATGGCCGAGGCCAATGGCGCGATGGAACGGATCACCGCCTCGTCGGGCAAGATCTCCAACATCATCGGGCTCATCGACGACATCGCCTTCCAGACCAACCTCCTCGCCCTCAACGCCTCGGTCGAGGCGGCGCGGGCGGGCGATGCGGGCAAGGGCTTTGCCGTGGTGGCGGTGGAAGTCCGCCGGCTGGCGCAAAGCGCCGCGTCGGCCTCCGCCGACGTCAAGACGCTGATCGAGCAGTCGAGCACGGAGGTGTCGTCGGGCTCGCGGCTGGTGTCGTCGGCGGCGCAGAAGCTCGAAGCCATGCTCGAGGCGGTGCGCGCCAACAACACCCTGCTCGAAAGCATCGCGCGCGAAAGCCACGACCAGGCCTCCGCCATCGCCGAGGTCAATGTCGCGGTGCGGCAGATGGACGAGATGACGCAGCACAATGCGGCGCTGGTGGAAGAGACCAATGCCGCCATCGAGCAGACCGAGGCGCAGGCCACCGAGCTCGACGGCGTGGTCGACATCTTCCGCCTTTCCGCCGCCGAACCCTCGGCGCGCGCCGCCGCACCAGCGCCGGCCCGGACCGCTCCCCCGGCCCGGCGCGTCAAGGCCGCCGCCAGGGCCTATCTCAGCGACGGCAACGCCGCGATCTCGGCCGACTGGTCCGAGTTCTAGACGCCCCCCGGCGCCGCGGCCGTACCGTGGTCGAAAAAACGGCGCCACAATCGCAGTACCGGCAGTCGGGCCCCCCTCCCCCTTGCGGGGAGGGGCCGGGGGTGGGGGCCGCAAGCACCGGCCGGCGTGCCGCGCCACCCATCCCCCCGTGGTCCTCGTCGCGGCCCAATCCCATGCGACACACGGGCAGTGGACCGAATTCCGGCGCCGTCGCCGCTTGCCGGGGTGCGTACATAACCGATCGTTAGCCCTACTGACCTATCGTTCCTCTTTGGCTGTCCGGTGCGTCGCCGGCCTGAGTCCTTGGGGGATCGCCATGAAGTTGTTTCCGTCGCTCAAGCTGTCGCTGAAGCTGCCGCTGGCGCTGGTCGGCTCGGCCATCGTGGTCGGGGCCGGCATCGGCATCGCCTCCTACCTCATCGCCTCGTCGGCGCTGGTGGCGCAGGCGCGGCAGAACCTCGACACCATCGCCTTCGAGCGCGCCAACCAGCTCAGCACCCATATCCGCGCGATCGAAAGCGATCTGCTGAAGACGGCCAAGAACGACAACACGCTGTTCGCCATCAGCAATTTCGCCAAGGCGTGGCGCGGCCTCGACAATCCGAGCCTGGGCACCGACGCCGCCACCACGCTCCAGGGCGCGTTCCTCACCGGCGAGCCCGACAAGCGCATCGACATCGACAAGGTCGTCGGGCTGACGCCGGCCTATGCGGTCAATCACACGCACTACCAGCCGGTGTTCCGCGAGCAGATCGAGGAGCAGGGCTACCACGACCTCTATCTGTTCGATCTCGAGGGCCACCTCGTCTACACCACGCGCAAGGCCGACGATTTCGCCACGCCGTTCGGCGCCGGCAGTGGCGGCAAATATGCCGGCAGCGCGCTCGGCAAGCTCTTCCAGGCGGCGGTCGGCGACGACAAGGTCGGCGATCTGCTGTTCGCCGATTTCGCCCCCTACGCCGCCGCCGGCAACATGCCGCTCGCCTTCTTCGCGACGCCGCTGTTCGATGCCACCGATGCCAAGATCGGGGTGATGGCGATCTCGATTGCGCCCGAAGGGCTGAGCAAGGTCATCGGCTACCGCCAGGGGCTGGGCCAGAGCGGCGACGTGATCATCGTCGGCGCCGACGGCCTCGCCCGCTCGGAGTCCGGCTTCACCTCCGGCAGCGACGTGCTGCAGCCGACGGCCTACGATCCGACCATCCAGGCGGCCATCGACGGCGTGCCCGGCAGCACCGAGCTCGCCGATTTCCGCGGCCATCCGGTGATCGCCGCGGCCGCCCCGGCCGACGTCACGGCAAATCTGAGCTGGGCCGTGGTGGCGGTGATGGACAAGGCCGAGATCTTCGGCCCGGTCGCCACCCTCACGGCGCTGATGGCCGGCATCGGCGGCGCCCTGCTGCTGGTGGTGGCGCTGCTCGGCTGGCTGTTCGCGCGCAGCGTCACGCGGCCGATCACCCGCCTCACCGCCGGCATGAACGCGCTGGCGGCCGGCGACCTCGACGTCGACATCAAGGGCGCCGGCAAGAGCGACGAGCTGGGCGAAATGGCGCGTGCCGTCGAAGTGTTCCGCGCCAATGCGCGGCAGGTCGCAGAAATGAGCGACAGCGAGCGCGTCGCCTCCGAGCGCCGCACCGAGGAGCGCAGCGCCATGATGCAGAAGCTGCAGCGCGCCTTCGGCGAGGTGGTCGACGCGGCCGTCCGCGGCGATTTCAGCAGGCGCGTGCGCGCCGAATTTCCCGATGCCGAGCTCAACAGCCTCGCGCGCTCGGTCAACAATCTGGTGGAGACGGTCGATCGCGGCCTCAGCGAGACCGGCGAGGTGCTGTCGGCGCTGGCGCGCACCGATCTGACGCTGCGCGTCCGCGGCGAGTACGAGGGCGCCTTCGGGCAATTGCGCGACGACACCAATGGCGTCTGCGACACGCTCGACGACATCGTGCGCAGCCTGCGGGCGACCTCGGGCCAGCTCAAGACCGCGACCGGCGAAATGCTCAGCGGTGCCAACGATCTCTCCGAGCGCACCACCAAGCAGTCGGCGACCATCGAGGAGACCTCGGCCGCCATGGAGCAGCTCGGCTCGACCGTCGGCGACAATGCCCGGCGCGCCGAAGCGGCCAGCGCCAAGGCCCGCGCCGTCAGCGCCACCGCCACCGAAGGCGGGCTGGTGATGAGCAAGGCCACCGAGGCGATGGAGCGGATCACCGCCTCGTCGGGCAAGATCTCCAACATCATCGGGCTGATCGACGACATCGCCTTCCAGACCAACCTGCTGGCGCTCAACGCCTCGGTCGAGGCGGCGCGCGCCGGCGAGGCCGGCAAGGGTTTTGCCGTCGTCGCCGTGGAAGTGCGCCGGCTGGCGCAATCGGCGGCGCAGGCCTCGAGCGAGGTGAAGGGGCTGATCGAGCAGTCGGGCGCCGACGTGAGCAGCGGCTCGCGCCTCGTCGCCGAGGCGGCGCAGAAGCTCGTCGCCATGCTGGAGGCGGCCAGGGAATCGAGCAGCCTGATCGAGGGCATCGCCACCGCCAGCCGCGACCAGGCCGCCGCCATCGCCGATGTCGGCTCGGCGGTGCGCACGCTCGACGAGATGACGCAGCACAACGCCGCGCTGGTGGAAGAGACCAACGCCGCCATCGAGCAGACGGAAGCGCAGGCCACCGAGCTCGACCGCATCGTCGAGGTGTTCACGCTGGACGACGACGAGGCGCAGCGGGCGCGCGCGGCGTAGCTAGTTCAGCGCCGCCTCCACCAGCGCCGTGGCGTGCAGCGCCGTGGTGTCGTAGGTCGGCAGCGGGCTCACGGCGTCGTCGATCAGCATGCCGATCTCGGTGCAGCCCAGGATCACCGCGTCGGCGCCGCGCGCCTGCAACCGGGCGATGGCGTCGACATAGAGGCGGCGCGACTCCTCGCGCACGATGCCCTTCACCAGCTCCTCGTAGATGATGCCGTTGAGGTTGGTGACACCGACATCGGGCACCAGCACCTCGAGTCCGTGCCGTTCCAGAACGTCGATATAGAAGCGCTTCTCCATGGTGAAGCGGGTGCCGAGCAGGCCGACGCGCACGATGCCGTCGGCGATGAGCGCGTTGGCGGTGGGCGTGGCGATATGCAGGAACGGCACCGTCAGCGCCGCCTCGATCTGCGGCGCGCAGATGTGCATGGTGTTGGTGGCGAGCCCGATGACGCCGCAGCCCTGCGCCTCGAGCCCCTGCGCGATGCGCGCCAGCTCCGCGCCGGCCGCGTCCCAGGCTCCCTGCCGCTGCATCGCCTCGATCGGGGCGAAGTCGACGGAATAGACGATCACCGGCGCCGAGTGCAGGCCGCCCAGCCGCGCCGCGGTCTCGCGATTCAGAACGGCGTAATAGTGGGCGGTCGACTCCCAGCTCATGCCGCCGATCAGGCCGATGCTCTTCACCGGCGGCGCAGCCGCTGCGGAATGTCGCGGAAGGCGTCGACCACCTTGCGATAGGCCTCGCGCTTGAACGGCACGATCAGGTCGGGGAGGGCGTCGAGCTCCTCCCAGCGCCAGATGTCGAACTCGGCCGGCATGGAGCCGTCGCCGGGGTCGGCGACGTCGATCTCGCTCTCGTCTCCGGTGAAGCGGAAGGCGAACCAGCGCTGGCGCTGGCCGCGATATTTGCCCTTGAGCGCCTTGCCCAGCACGTCGTCGGGCACGTCGTAGGTGATCCAGTCGGGGGCCTCGGCGAGCAGTTCCACCGAGCGGATCGAGGTCTCCTCGAACAGCTCGCGCAGCGCCGTGTCGGCGGGGCGTTCGCCCTTGTCGATGCCGCCCTGCGGCATCTGCCAGGGCGAGCCGTGCACCTCGGAGGCCTCGGGGTCGTCCTCGGGCTTGCGGCGGCCGATGAACACCAGCCCCCTGTCGTTGAAGACGGCGGTCCCCACGCAGTCGCGGTAGGGCATGCTTTCGCGGTCGGGTCGGGTCATGTGGATTTGTGCATCAGGACGGAGACGGGAACCAGGGTGAAGCCCCTGTCCTGAACCGTCCGGCTCCATTCGGCAAGCGTGTCGATGGACACCGGCAGCGCCGAGATCACGCCGATGGCGCTGCCGTTGGCGCTGGCGCGGCCTTCGAGCGCCTTGAGCTGGTCGAGGATGGGCTGGCGCGCCGGCTGCTGGTCGAGCGCCAATTCGGCCTTGCCGAACGGCACGGCGTTGGCGGCGGCGAGCTGCTGTGCCACCGAGCGGGCCGACGAGCCGTCGTCGAGATAGCCGAGGCCGCGGGCGCCCAGCTCTTCCATCACCGGCCCGAAATCGGTGGTCGAGGCGGTGAAGCGGGCGCCCATGTGGTTGATGACGCCGACATAGCCGCCGAACTTGCCCAGCACCGTGAACAGCCGGTTGAGGTTGTCGCGCGGCGCCTGGCCGGTCAGCAGCGTGTCGGGGCCGGGGTCGCTGTCGGGATAGTCGAACGGCTCCAGCGGCACTTCCAGCAGCACCTCGTGGCCGGCGGCGCGGGCGCTGCCCACGGCGCTGGCGAGGCCCTTGCCATAGGGCGCGAAGGCCAGCGTCACGCCGCCGGGCAGCGAGCCGATGGCGCTCTGGGTGCCGGTGCTGTTGAGCCCGAGGCCGGTCACCACCACGGCGATCATCGGCTTGCCGTCGCTGCCGGGCGGCACGGTCATGGGCGGCGCATAGGCCTCGAACGGCGTCTCGCCGGTGGCCGACATGCGCGGAATGGCGCCGTGCTCGGATTGCTCCAGCAGGTCCGGCACCAGTCCCAGCGCACTGGCGCTGGCGGCGTCGACCGGCTGTTGCGCCTCGGGGCCGGCCGCCGCTGGCGTGGCGGCGCTCGCGGTCGGTGCGGCGGCGCCGGGAACGGGGATTTCCGGGCCGGCGGTGATGGTCGCCTGGCTGGCGCCGGTCGACAGCGTCGCCGCCAGCGAATTGGCGTTGCGGGCGGAATTGATGCCGATGTCGGCCACCGGCCGGCCGCCGTTCGGGTCGTTGACGAAGACGATGCGCGCCACCACGCCGAGCAGCACAAGGGCGGCCAGGCCGAAGGCGATGCGGGCCAGCGGCAGGCGGTCGGCCGACAGCTTCAGCCGCCGCTTGCGCTCGCCGCGCTTGCGGCCCAGAGGTGCGCTGAGGTCGTCCGCCATCGAGCCCCTTTACGTCTGGAACGCCGAATCAATCCGCCGGCGTCCCGTATCGATACCACAGGTCGCCCCACCCGTCGGGTGGTCGGGGGAACGCGCCGGGACACGGTGCCTGCGGCCCCCACCCCCACCCCTCCCCGCAAGGGGGAGGGGAGCCCGACTGCACCCCCGTGCTCGCGGCCCCATCGCCCCCACCTCCGCGCCCGGGGGGAGCCCGACTGCACCCCCGTGCTCGCGGCCCCATCGCCCCCACCTCCGCGCCCGGGGGAGCCCGACTGCACCATCAGGCCCGCGGCTCCATCGCCCCCCTCCCCCTTGCGGGGAGGGGACGGGGGTGGGGGCCGCAAGCACCTTTGCTTCAGTCCCCACCAACCCCACCGTCTCGCTCGGCCAACCGAGGCTTCCCTTGCGCTCTGTCCGACCGAGCCCAACGGCTCGTTCGGCCAACCGCTAATCGTTACCCATCCGCCTTGGGCGGATAGGCGTCGTTCTTCTCGGTGCCGTCGATCAGCTTGATGGCGTATTGCAGCTGCGTGTCGTCCTTCTTGTCGGCCGGGATGTAGACCGACGAGCCGGTGGTCGCCGCCGGGGCGGAGCCGCCGCCGATCTGGCCGTTGAGGCCCGCTTCGCCGAGGATCTCGTCGCGGCCCTTGAGATCGTCCGGCACGTTCTCGGTGACGACGATGTCGGGCTGGATGCCGGCCGCCTGGATCGAGCGGTTGTTGGGCGTGTAGTAGCGCGCCGTGGTCAGGCGGATGCCGCCATTGTCGCCCATGCGGATGATCGACTGCACCGAGCCCTTGCCGAACGAGCGCGTGCCGATCAGCGTCGCGCGCTTGTGGTCCTGCAGGGCGCCGGCGACGATCTCGGCGGCCGAGGCCGAGCCGCCATTGATCAGCACGATCAGCGGCACGTTGGCCAGCTTGGCGTCGAGGTCGTCGGGCTTGGCGTCGTAGCGCGTCGATTCGCTGTCGCTGCGGCCGCGGGTCAGCACCACCGCGCCTTCCTTGAGGAAGGCGTCCGACACGTACACCGCCTGGTCGACGAGGCCGCCCGGGTTGTTGCGCAGGTCGAGGATGATGCCCTTGGGGGCGACGCCCTTGTTCTGGTCGTAGATGTCCTGGATGGCCTTCTTGATGCCGGGATAAGCCTGCTCGGTGAAGCGGGAGAGGCGCAGCACCGCCACGTCGCCCTCCATCGACCATTTCACCACGCGCTGCGCGATGGTGTCGCGCGTCAGCTCGAAATACAGCGGCTTCTGCTGGCCTTCGCGGATCACCGTCAGCTTGATCTTGGTGCCCACCGGCCCCTTCATCTTGGCCACGGCGTCGTCGATCGAAATGCCCTGCACCGATTTGCCGTCGAGCTCGACGATGTAGTCGTTGGCGAGGATGCCGGCCTTCTGCGCCGGAGTGTCGTCGATGGGCGAGACCACCTTGATCACGCCCTCTTCCATGGTGACCTCGATGCCCAGCCCGCCGAACTGGCCCGACGTGTCCTGCTGCGACTGGTTGAACTCGGCCGGGTCCATGTAGCTCGAATGCGGGTCGAGCGAGGTGAGCATGCCGTTGATGGCGGCGCGGATCAGCGCCTGCTCGTCCGGCGGGTCGACATATTCGGCGCGGATGCGGTCGAACACCTGGCCGAAGAAATCGAGATCCTGGTAGATCTCCTTGTCGGTGCGCGGGTGCTTGTCGTTCGCCGGCTTGGCGGCGTCGCCGCCGTCGGGAGCGCTCGGCGCCGGCTCGCTGGAGGGCGCCTGGTCGGCCGGGGCCGAGCTGGGCGCCGCGGGCTCGGCGCTCGACGGCGTGCTCGATGGGGCGCTCGATGGCGCGCTCGCGGGTGCGGCGCTGCTCGGCGCGCTGGAGGGCGCCTGGTCCTGCGCGAAGGCGTAGAGGGCAGGCGGCATCGCCACGAGGAGCGCGGCGAGGGCGACGCGCGTAACGGTCAGACGCATCAGGGTCTATCCACTTTGGGTCGGGTTGTCGGAGGACGCCCACCAGCCGGTCGGATCGATGGGCACGTTCTTGTTTCGCATCTCAATATAAAGCGTCGGCCTCTGCGCGCCAGCGCTGGTGGCAACGGTCCGGCCAATTGTCCGTGACCCCATGACGCCGACCGGGTTGCCCATGAGCACGAACTGGCCGGGTTTCACGTCGACGCGCGCCATGCCCGCCAGCAGGATGGTGTAGTCCTGCCCGGCATCAAGAATGACGATTTGGCCGTAATTGAGGTAGTTGCCGGTATAGAGCACCCAGCCATCGGCCGGCGCGCGCACCGGCGCCTCGGCATTGGTCACCACCGACACGCCGTCGGACACGCCGCCGAAGCCGTCGCCGTCGCCGAAATTGACGACGTTGACGCCCCGCGTCACGGGAAAATCGAGAAAGCCGCGCGCCGCGGCGAACGGCACCGCGGGCTGCTGCCGGGCGGTGTTGGCCAGCGCCAGCTTCACAGTGTCGTTATCGAGCTTGGGCGTTTTGCCGCCGGCATTGGCCGTGGCGGTGGCGTCGGCGGCCACCGCCACCGCCTGCGCCTGCCGGCCGAGATCGGCGATGAGCTGCTTCAGCTGCGCCGCCTTGTCGGCCATTTCGGCTGCCTGCTTCTGCTCTTCGGCCAGCGTCGCGGTGGCGGTCTGCTCGTTCTGCTTCTGCGCCTGGATCAGCGTGGCGATGCGCAGCTGCTCTTCCTCGAGCACGTCGAAATTGGCCTTGAGGTTGGCCTCCTCGGCCTGCGCCGCCGTCTTGATCTCGGTCAGGTGTTTCAGATCCGCCGTCACCTGGTCGGCCCTGGCCTTGAGCTGCGGCAGGATGGCCGAGATCAGCAGCGCGCTGCGCGCCGAGCCGAGCGCGTCGGAGGGGTCGACGATGATGGCCGGCGGCGGGTCCTTGGAGATGCGCTCGAGCGCGGCCAGCACGTTGGAGATCGAGGCGTCGGCGCCGTCGAGCCGGCCGCGGGTGTCGAGCTCCTGCACGATCAGGTCGCCGATCTTGGTCTGCACCGCGGCGATCTCGGTCTCGGCCGCCTTCACCCGGGCGGCGGCGGCGATCAAAGCGGCGTTCTGCTTTTCGCGGTCGCCCTTCATCGCCTCGATGTCGGCCTTGAGCTTGTCCGACTTGTCCTTGCTGAGGCTGAGCGAGGCCTCGAGCTCCTTGAGCTGAGTGGCGCTGTCGGTGGTCTTTTCCTGGATCCAGGTGGGCACCCCCGTGCCGACCGGCGCGTGGTCGGCCGATGGCGCCGGGTCGGTCGAGGCGGGCGACGAGGCCGACGATTGCGCCAGCGCCGGCGCGGTCAGCGCCACCCCCAGCAGCATCGCCATCGTCCAGAGGACGCGATCCCTCATTGAGCCCCGCGAAAGCATCGAATCAGCCGCGCAAATCCTAGCAGCCAAGGGGGTTAAGCCCGAGTTCTTTGGCTTTTGGATGGCTCCGGCGTGATCTATTCGCGGTGATAGGGGTGGCCGCTGAGGATGGTCGTCGCCCGGTAGAGCTGTTCGGCCAGCATGATGCGCACCAATTGGTGCGGCCAGGTCAGGGGCGAAAAGCTGAGGCTGAGGTTCGCCTCTTTGACGAAGGCGGGGTCGAGGCCGTCGGCGCCGCCGATGACGAAGCCGGCCGTTTCGGCGCCGTCGTCGCGCCAGCGGCCCAGCCGGGCGGCGAATTCGGCCGAGCCCATGACAGTGCCGCGTTCGTCCAGCGCTATCAGCGCGCGAGAACCTGACACAATGTCACGTAGTGCACGTGCCTCATCGCTCCGGCGCGCCATGGTGGACGAGGCGCGGGACTCGGCCAGTTCGGTCACCGCAAAACCGGTCAGTCCCAGGGCCTTGCCGCTGGCCGCGGCGCGGCCGAGATAGCGCGCCACGAGCTCGCGCTCCGGCCCCTGCTTCATCCGGCCGACGGCGAAAATGCTAATGCGCACAATCGGTTAGCGCGCGTCGGCGGCGAAATCCGCCTGCCACATCTTCTCGATATTGTAGAACTCCCGGACCTCCGGGCGGAAGATGTGGACGATCACGTCGCCGGCGTCCACCAGCACCCAGTCGGCATGCGGCAGCCCCTCGATGCGCGGCTTGCCGAAACCATTGTCACGCAACGACTTTATCAGCTGGTCGGCAATCGCGCTGACGTGCCGGTTGGAGCGGCCGGAGGTCACCACCATATTGTCGGCAAGCGAGGATTTGCCAGCGATATCAATGGCTACCGTCTCCTCCGCCTTGGCGTCCTCGAGGGTGTGCAGAACGACGTCGATCATCTTGGGTTCGGGGGTTGGCTCTGGCGCCGGGGCCAGTTTCTTGGGCGATGCAGCCATCATCTGGCCTCTGCCCATGCGCGTGCATGAGTCATGCGGGTTTCAGCATTCCTTGCGAAATTGGGAGCGATGCAGTCGCGTGTGCGATGGTCTTCAGTCCCTTCGGTGGCCTGGGGCCACGGCTGATAATGGGGATTCGCGGGCGATTGTGCAAGGCGAAGGTCTCACCGCGATGACGGCGCTCAGCGCCTGGCGTCGAGGTTGGCGACCACCAGCCCGTTGAGCATCAGCACGCCCTTCAGCGATTGCCCCTGCTTGCCCAGGGTCAGATAGCCATTGCCCGAGGCCACGGCTTTGCCCTTGGCGTCGGCCATCTGGTAGGTAAACGTCAATTGCGTGCCCTGCACCTCGCCGGTGAGCGTGGTGGTGCGCTTGTCGCTCTTCAGCGTCCCGGTCACGGCATTGCCCGACTGCGCCAGCGTGAGCGGCACCTCCTGCTGCGTCGGATCGCTGGTGACGACCCAGGCGCCGTCGAAGGTCCCGGCGACGCCGTCGGGTGCAGCCGGCGGCGCCAGCGACAGCGTGCTCGGCGAGCCCTGCGGGGCGTCGAGGATGGTGGTGGTGTCGAGCGTCGCCTCGGTGGTCGCCGGCGGTGCCACCTCGAAACTGTCCGAGGCATCGAAGCTCAGGAAGCGCTGGCCGACATAGCCGCCGTCCTGCAATTGGCACCAGCCGCGCTGGCAGCGGGCCAGCACCGTACCGCCGGGCTGCAGCGTGCCGAGGATCGGCGCTCCGGACTCCGGCGTGGCGCGGATATTGACGCCGCTCAGCACGTTGGCGCCGGCGAACTCGTCGGCGAAGCCGGGCGGCGTGCGCGTGGTGGTGACGGTCGCGATGCTGCCGCCGCTGCCGCCCACCCCGAAGCTGTCCTGCGCGCCGGCAGGGCCGGCGAGAGCCAGGAGCAGCAGCAATGGCGTGGCGTGGCGCAGCATCGAATCCCCAAAGCGGCAGTCTGCACGAGACGGCGTCCGGTCGAAAGAGCTTACTCCGCCGCGGGGGCCTTCGCTCGCGCGCGCCGCAGGGCTGTGGAGGACGCGCTGGACATCATCCCGCGCAGGTAGACCCAGGCGGGCGCCGGCGTGTCGGCCAGCCGGGCCGCGTCTTTTTCGGCGACGCGGGCATGGTCGAGCGTCGCCGCCGCCGGCGATTTCGTGGCGCGCAGGGCCGAGCCGGGCCGGGCATAGATCGCCATCGGCATGGTGTCGGCGATCCTTTGCCAATGCTCCCAGCGGTCGAAGCCGGCAAGGCTGTCGGCCCCCATCATCCAGACGAAGCGGACGCCCGGATGGGTCTCATGCAGATAGCGGACGGTCTGGTAGGTGTAGGCGAAATGATGGGCTGCCTCGAACCCGGTCACCACCAGCCGCGGATCGTCCATCATCTTGGCGGTTTGCTCGATGCGGGTTTCGAGCGGTGCCAATTCCGCGTGATCTTTCAGGGGATTGCCAGGGGACACCAGAACCCAGACGCGGTCGAGCCGCAGGCGCTTGAGGCATTGCAGCGCGACGAGGCGATGGCCCTCGTGCGGCGGGTTGAAGCTGCCGCCGAAGAGGCCGATGCGCATGCCCGGCTCGGCATGCGGGACCTGCAAGCGATCGGGCGGCGCCATCAGGGGCGGGTCTGCCCGTTGCCGCGGACCAGGTACTTGAACGAGCAGAGCTGTTCGAGCCCCACCGGGCCGCGCGCGTGGAACTTGCCGGTGGCGATGCCGATTTCGCCGCCGAAACCGAACTCGCCGCCGTCGGCGTATTGGGTGGAGGCATTCAGGATGAGAATGGCGCTGTCTGTCTCGGTGAAAAAGCGGGCGATGTTCGCCTCGTTCTCGCTGAGGATCGCTTCGGTGTGGTGCGAGCCGTAACGGTTGATGTGGGCGATGGCGGCGCCAACATCGTCAACTACCTTGACCGAAAGGATCGGGGCTTCATATTCGGTGCGCCAGTCCTCTTCGGTGGCGGGAATGGCCTCGGGGATGAGGCGCCGCACCGTATCGTCGCCGCGAATTTCGCAGCCGCGGGCGATGAGGGCGTCGGCGATGGGCTTGAGGTGGGTGGCGACCACGTCGCGGTGCAGCAGCAGCGTCTCGGTGGCGCCGCAGACACCGGGACGGCGCATTTTGGCGTTGACGACGACGTTGACGGCCATCACCAGCTCGGCGCCTTTGTCGACATAGGTGTGGCAGATGCCCTCGAGATGGGCGAACACCGGCACCCGCGCTTCCTCTTCGACGCGGGCGACGAGGGTCTTGCCGCCGCGCGGCACGATGACGTCGATATTGCCGTCGAGGCCGCGCAGCATCTCGCCGACCGCGGCGCGGTCGGTGGTGGGGACGAGCTGGATGGCATCGGCCGGCAGGCCGGCGGCCTCCAGCCCCGCGAGCAGGCCGGCGTGGATGGCGCGCGAGCTGCGGGCCGAATCCGAGCCGCCGCGCAGGATCACGGCATTGCCGGATTTGAGCGTCAGCGCGCCGGCGTCGGCGGTGACGTTGGGGCGGCTCTCGAAGATCACGCCGATGACGCCGAGCGGGGTGCGGACACGCGAAATCTCGAGGCCGTTGGGCCGGGTCCAACTCGCCATCACGGCGCCGACCGGGTCGGGCAAAGCGGCGATGTCGCGCAGGCCGGCAGCGATGGCGGCGATCCGCGCCTCGGTCAGGGTCAGCCGGTCGAGGAAAGCCGGCGAGATACCGCGTTCTTTTGCGGCTGCGATGTCCTCGGCGTTGGCGGCGAGAATGGCCTCGCTCCCGGCGAGCACGGCATCGGCAGCGGCGATGAGCGCCAGATTCTTGGCCTCGGTCGGGGCGAAGGCCAGGGTGGCGGCGGCGGCGCGGGCGCGCCGGCCGATGGCCGCCATCACCTGGTGCAGGTCTGGATCGATCGCGTTCATGCCGGCCTCGCTTCCGCCCCCATCAGCACCACCAGATTGTCACGGTGGACCAGTTCCGCCCGCGCGTGAAGCCCCAGGATCTCGGCGGCGGCGCGGGAATTCTTGCCCTTGACCAGATCGGCCTCCTCGCGGTCGAGGCCGACGAGGCCGCGGGCGATCTCGCGGCCGTCGGGGGCGAGCACCGCGACCGCGTCGCCGCGCACGAACTCTCCGGTAACGCGGGTGACGCCGATGGGCAGCAGGCTCTTGCCATCGAGCAAGGCGCGCACGGCGCCGGCGTCGACCCAGATCTGGCCCTGCAGATCGAGCGTGCCCATGATCCAGCGCTTGCGCGCCTGGGCCCGCGATTCGGCGGCGGCGAACAGCGTGTGGGTACCGCCGTCCTGGAGCGCGCGGAGCGGGTGCAGGCCGGTGCCGCGGGCGATGATCATGGCGGTGCCGGCGAGGGTCGCGATCTTGCCCGCCTCAATCTTGGTGGTCATGCCGCCGCGGCTCAGATGGCTCGCGGCGCCGCCGGCCATGGCCTCGATGTCGGGCGTGATCGCCGGCACAAAGGGCAGGTGCCGCGCCGTCGGGTCCTTGCCGGGCGGCGCGGTGTAGAGGCCGTCGATGTCGGAGAGCAGCACCAGGCAGTCGGCCTCGATCATGGTGGCGACGCGGGCGCTCAGGCGATCGTTGTCGCCGTAGCGGATTTCGGCGGTGGCGACGGAGTCGTTTTCGTTGATGATCGGGATGGCGCCCAGCGAGAGCAGGGTCGAAATCGTCGTCCGGGCATTGAGGAAATAGCGTCGTTCCTCGGTGATATTGGGTGTTATGAGAATCTGTCCGGTGACGACGCCGTGGCGGCCGAGGCTTTCGGCCCAGGCCTGGCTGAGGGCGATCTGCCCGGCGCTGGCGGCGGCCTGCTGCTGCTCGAGGGTCAGCGAGGTGGCGCTGAGCCCGAGCAGGCCGCGGCCGAGCGCAATGGCGCCGGAGGAGACGACGACCACCGAGACGCCCCGCGCCTTGAGGCCGGCGAGATCTTCGGCCAGCGCCGCCAGCCAGTCGCCGCGCACCTTGCCGTTGGCGCTGTCGACGATGGTGGCCGAGCCGATCTTGACCGTGAGCCGATGATAGGGGGCGAGGGCGTCGGCCATCAAGGCGTCCAGTCGGGCGAAGTCTGGCGGCGCACCGCCTCCGCGGCCTCGGCCTTGGCCGCGTCGAGGCTAGAGATAACGCGATATAGAACCTGCTCGACGCCCTGTCCGGTGACGCCGGAACAGGCGAGGACATCGGTCTTGCTCAGGCGCTTCAGCGCCGTGACTTTCTGTCTGGTTGTCGCGGGATCGAGCGCGTCGATCTTGTTGAGCACCACGATCTCGGGCTTTTCGGCGAGCTGCTCGTCATAGGCGGCGAGCTCGGCGCGGATGATCCTGTAGGCCGCCTTCACGTCATCCTGGGTGCCGTCGATCAGGTGGATGAGGACGCCGGTGCGCTCGACATGGCCGAGGAAGCGGTCGCCGATGCCGGCGCCTTCATGCGCGCCCTCGATCAGGCCGGGGATGTCGGCCAGAACGAAATCGCGCTCGCCGATGCGGACGACGCCCAGATTGGGGTGCAGCGTGGTGAAGGGGTAGTCGGCGATCTTCGGCTTGGCGGCCGAGACCGCGGCGAGGAAGGTCGACTTGCCGGCGTTGGGCAGGCCGACCAGCCCGGCGTCGGCGATCAGCTTCAGCCGGAGCCAGATCCACTTTTCGGTGCCCTCCTGGCCGGGGTTGGCGTGGCGCGGCGCCTGGTTGGACGAGGTCTTGAAATGGGCATTGCCGAAGCCGCCATTGCCGCCCGAAAGCAGGGTCATGGTCTGGCCCACTTCGGTGAAATCGGCGATCAGCGTCTCGTTGTCGTCCTCGAAGATCTGGGTGCCGACGGGGACGCGCAGCACCACGTCCTTGCCCTTGCCGCCGTGCCGGTCCTTGCCCATGCCGTGCTGGCCGGTGCTGGCCTTGAAATGCTGCTGGTAGCGATAGTCGATGAGAGTGTTGAGCCCGTCGACGCAGGTGACGATCACGTCGCCGCCGCGGCCGCCATTGCCGCCATTGGGGCCGCCGAACTCGACGAATTTCTCGCGCAGGAAGCTGACCGCGCCGGCACCGCCGTCGCCGGAGCGGACATAGACCTTGGCCTGGTCGAGAAATTTCATAGCGCTTCCCCGGCGGGTGCGAGCCCCTGCCGGTCGAGCCAGCGGGTGCGCGTCAATCGGGTGTCGATATGGCGCAGGTCCTCGTGGCGCGCAAGGCAATGCAGCGTGCCGGTGCCCACCTGGGTGAAGCCGAGCTTGGTCTGCACCATCAGCGACGCCTTGTTGAAGGCGAAGACGCCCGAGGCGATGTCGTCGGCGCCGGTGATGTCGAAATACCAGTCGAGGATGCGGGCGGCGGCCTCGGTCATGAAGCCGCGGTTCCAGAACGGCTCGGCCAGCCAATAGCCGATCTCGGGGGCGCCGGCCTGGCCGAGGTGAAAGCCGCAATGGCCGATCAGCCCCTCGCCGGGCAGCTCGATGGAAAAGCCGGTCTCGCCGGCCGGCCGATCGGGGCGCCAGGTGGCGAGCCAGGCTTCGGCGTCGGACAGATGATAGGGGTAGGGGACCCGGGCGAGGTTGCCCGAGACCCTGAGATTGTTGAGGAAGTGCGCGATGCGGGGGGCATCGGCCGGGCGCGGCTGGCGCAGCAGCAGGCGCCGGGAGCGGAGCTCTACATCCATCTGGGCCTCACGAGCTCGAGCATGACGATCTGCCTGTCCGCCGGCTCGGATTTCCTCGGCTTGCGGCCGGTGCGCACGAAGCCGAGCTTGCCGAGCACGTTGAGCGAGGCGGCGTTGTCGGCCAGAGCGCGCGCGACGATGCGGTCGTAAGAATGAGTGCGCTGAGCCGCGTCGATCAGGGCGCGGGCAGCCTCGGTCATCAGGCCCTGGCCCCAATGCGGCTCGCCCAGCCAATAGCCGAGCTCGGGCGGCTCTCCCTCGTGGAAGGAGAAGCCGACGACGCCGATCAGATGGCCGTCGAGGGTGATGGCATAGGGCCGCTCGTCGGGGCGCTGCGCGTAGATCTCGATGAAGCCCACCGCGTCGGCCCGGGTATAGGGGCTCGGCATGCGGGCGAGCCTGCTCGCGACATTGCGGTTGTCGGCGAGGCGCACGAGGTCGGGCACGTCGCCGCGGATGGGCGCGCGCAGCACCAGGCGCCGGGTCTCGATCTTGCCGGGCAGCACGTCGCGGGCGCGGCGCATGGTGAGGCGGTGCGTGGCTTCGGCGAGCTGGGCGATGGCGCGGTCGGTGCCGCCCTGATGGTAGGCCGGCCGCTCGGCCTCGATGATGGCGGCGTTTCCCCTGGTCTTCTTCATGATGCCAGTCTCTCAAGCTTGCCAATACGCACGATCACTTCGCCATCCGAGATGGCCCTGAACCGAGTTCGCCGGGCCCGCATATAGGACACCACTTTCTCGGCCGACGCCGCCTCGGGGTGGCGCGAGCGAAAATGCGGCACGATGGCGAAGGCAGTCAGGCCGAGCCCGGTCCAGATCAGCGGCTCGTCATAGCCGGGCGGAACTTCCCAGGGATCGTCCATCAGCTCGAGGCCGCGCAGGCTGGGACCGGCGACGACGGCGCCCGCGGCATAGCCGCCATAGGCGATGGCGTCGGCCGCCAGCAGGTCGCGGATGACGCCGTCGAACCCCGATTGCCGCATGGCGCGGCGCAGGATGAAACTGTTGCCGCCCATGACCCAGACGAGGCCGAAGGCGGCCAGCCGCTGCCTCAGGCTCTGCGGATCGCCGAAATAGGCGCGCAGATCGAGTTCTTCGGGCACGAGACCGAGGCGGTGGAACTCGGCGATCGGGTCGTAGAGCTCGGCGAGGTAGGGATCGCGCCCGAGCGGGGTGCAATTGTCGTAGCCGTTGGCGATGATGGCGACGCGGGCACGGTTGTCGTTGACGGAGACGCTGTCCGCGGCCGGGGCGCCGAGCAGGTCGAGCAGGGCGCCGGCGCGCGCACCCAGACGTTCAGACGAGAGATACAACCGCATTTCACTGCCCTCAAAGCGAAAGGGGAACCGGAAACCGGCTCCCCTTGGAACTTTGCCTGGCGGTGATGCCGTGCCGGGGAGCTTGTCTCCGGCAGGGGGTTTTGATCCTACCGGGTTATTCAGCGGCGTCCATGTGCGGGAGTACCGACACGGTGGATCGCTTGCTGGCTCGGGTTTTGAAGGAGACGGTGCCGTCGACCGTGGCGAAAATCGTGTGGTCGACGCCAATGCCCACGCCCGAGCCGGGGTGCCATTGGGTGCCGCGTTGACGGATAATGATGTTGCCGGCGATCACAGCTTCGCCGCCGAACTTCTTGACGCCGAGACGACGGCCAGCGGTATCGCGACCATTGCGGGACGAGCCGCCTGCTTTCTTGTGTGCCATTGCTCGAGCTCCTTACTTCTTGGCCTTGTCGGCCGCAGCATGTTCCTGGTCGACCTTGGCGCGCGGCGGCTTGCCGGCGACGAGGTCCTTGGCCTGCTGCACCCATTCGTCGCGTTCGGCGCGGCCGTGGAGCGCCAGTTCCTCGTCGTATTTCTTGAGGTCGGCGTCGCTCCAGGCGGCGATCTGGGTCAGCGAGGTGACGCCGGCGGCGGCGAGCTTCTTGGTCAGCGTGGCGCCGACGCCGGAGATCAGCGACACGTCGTCGGTGAAGCCGGCTTCGGCCTTGGTTTCAGCCGTGGCCTCGGTCTTTTTGGCCTTCGGGGCGGCCTTGGGCTCGGCGGCGGGCGCCGCTTCGGCCTTGGGCGCCTTGGCCTTGGCGGGCGCGGGCTTGGCGGCCGCCTTCCTGGCCGGAGCCTCGGCGACCGAGCCGAGCAGCGCGGCGTGGCGCGCCTTGAGCTTGTCGTCGGCGGTCAGCGTGGTCTTGGCGCCGCCCACGAGGATCTCGCCGATGCGCACGGTGGCCAGGATCTGGCGGTGGCCGTTGCGGCGGTCGAAATGCTGGCGGCGATGCTTCTTCTGGATGATGACGGTGCGCGACTTCTTGGTCTGCACCAGATGGCCGGCGACCGAGGCGCCCTCGACCAGCGGCGCGCCGACGGTGACGTCGTCGCCATTGCCCACCATCAGCACCTCGGCGAAGGTCACCACGTCGCCGGGCTCGGCGTCGAGCTTTTCGACCTTCACCACGTCATTGGCGGCCACCTTGTATTGTTTGCCGCCGGTCTTGATCACTGCGAAATTCATCTATGTTCCGGCGCATCGGCCGGCCTTTCCATGATCGCGCTCTGTGGCGCCATGGCCAGGCCACGGACTTGCGGGGCCGGATTTGCGGGTCCGGCGGAGCCTCGAGCTGCGGTTTTGACACAAAACCAAACACGCCCCGGTTTCCCGGAGCGCGCAGTCGGTGGGCTTATGGTCGCAAAGGGGCGGGGAGTCAAGGAGAAGCGGGTGGTGAATGGTGAATGGTGAATGGTGAGGGGCTGGGGAGCGGGTAGCGGTCAACTGCTTTCCATTCACCATTTCACCCTCTCTCTCACATGTACCAGTCGCGCAGCCGCACCTCGGCGGCGCCGCCCACGAGGTCGGCGAATTGCTGCGGGTCGGTGCCCTTGTAATGGTAGGGATAGACCACCCTGGGCCGGAAGGCCCTGACCGCTTCGGCCGCCTGTTCCGGCGTCATGGTGAAGGGCTGGTTCATGGGCAGGAAGGCGATGTCGATGCCGGTCAGCGCCAGCACTTCCGGGGTCGGCTCGGTGTCGCCGGCGATGTAGATGCGCTTGTCGCCGAAGCTCACGACATAGCCGTTGTCGCGCCCCTTTGGATGATATTGCTGCCTGTCGGGCGAGGTGTTGTAGGCGGCGATTGCCGTGACCGGCAGGCCGTCGACGCTGCCGGTGTCGCCATTGTGCATCACCGTCACCTGCCCCTCGAGGGCGGCGGGACTCTTGTCGGCCACCGATTGCGGGGCGACGATCTGCGCCTTGCCGGCGATCTTGGCCAGATTGCCGGGATCGAAATGGTCGGCGTGCTCGTGGGTGATGAGGATGGCCGTGGGGGCGGGCTGGCCGGTGAAATCGACCTTGGCGGGATCGATGTAGAGCACGTGGCTGCCCTGGCGCAGCAGCAAGGTGGCGTGGTTGAGCGGCTGGATGGTGACGTCGCCGATGGAGGTGGCGAGCGTATCGGGTGGCGGCGGCGCGGCGCCGAGGGCGCGGGCGGCGCCGGCGAGGGCGGGCAGGGCGGCAAGTCCGAGGATGACGGCGCGGCGGTTGAACATGATCCCTCCGGGGCTCGAGGCTGCATCTGGCTAATGCGCCACGCGGCCGATTCATCCTGCCGTTCACACGATAGTGCGGGCCGCCCGCGCGCTGGATCGCTGGTTATATCGCGGTCAGTTGGGGCGCACCGAGATCAGCCGGCGGCGGATTTCGTCGGCGCCGGCCCGTTCGGACCCGAGCACGCGCGGCTTATGGTGCCGCTGCCAGGCGGCGAGCGTCCACGGCAGCGCGTCGGCCGGCACGGCGATGGCGGGCAGATAGGCCGCCGCCTCGTGCAGCTCTTCATCGATCATCACGGGCACGACGCCACGGCGGTATTCGGCGCCCTCGAAGGCATCGAGCAGATCGTGCTCGAAGGCGGTGAGGTCGGTCAGCACCAGCCCCTCCGCGGCGGCGCCGGGGGCGCGCACGAGCGCCGGATAGAGCCGGCCCGGATAGTGCAGCGCGGCAAAGCCAGGCGCGGTGGCGGCCAGCATGCGGTCGGCGCGCAGCGGCCGGTTCAGCACGCCGGCGAGCAGGTCCGGATCGCGCAGCGTGCCATAGACGAACAGCAGGTCGGACATGGCCGGGGACGGCTCGCGCGGACGGTTGCAGGTCCCTCCCCGCTATGCCATAAGCCGCCGCGTGTCGACTGGCCGCGCGCGGCCTTCCATCTCGCGGAGAGGTGGCAGAGTGGTCGAATGCACCGCACTCGAAATGCGGCGTGGGGGCAACTCCACCGGGGGTTCGAATCCCTCCCTCTCCGCCAAACGCCGCCGATTGCCGCACAAACTGACCGGCTATATCTTTATTTATCAACTAGATAGGCACTTGCGCTATGAGGCGTGGTTCTCGCACGCCCAACCAAGCAGTATAGCCCTTTGCTACAACCGCCGATCACACACTACGATCCCTTTGGTTCCGGCACACGACGGCAGGCGCCGCTCAAGGCATCGCGCCCCTTGACAACACAGTATTTTATGTGCACTTGCACAGTAAACTGTGTGCTTCAAGGTGACGCCTATGACCTATGGTGATTTCATCGCGGAGCTTGATCGCGCGTCCTTGAGCATTCGCGCCTTTGCGACGCTTGTTGGAATGCGGCCTAATTCGATATCGAACTACGCCAGTTCTGGTGAGGTGCCGGGGCATCTTGCCCTGATCGCAGCGCTCTTGAGCGAACTCAAGAGCCATAGGATTCCGTTTGAGGCTGCGATTGCGCGCGCAGGGCCGATCACCAAGCGTTCGCGAGGCCGTGGCGCGCCCGGCCGCTTCGGCGGCGACCCGCAAGAACAAATGGACTTGGGCACGTGACCGACGCTCAATCCTTGACACTGGGTGTGGCCGCCCATGCACTGGGCTGGCCGGAGGAGTCGGAGGTACTTGCGCCAACAGGTGCGGGGCCGGCTACCTTCGTCGAACTCGCCAATAACAAGATTGGTCGCGCCCTAGACCGACTGGCACCTGACCAGCGATGCCGGATCGGCGTATTGTCGATTGATCCGACCAGCGATGCGACCGAGGCACCACTTGGGCTAGTTGTAGAATTCGCGAGCAAGGCCTCGGATGCCTTTTTGCGAGAACTCCATCGACTGGCTTGGAATTTTTCGCACAGCCCGGTGCTCATTACGATCGAGCCGCATCTACTGCGCGTGTGGAGCTGCTGCGAGGCGCCGGTCAGCGATTCCCCGGTCGAGCGGCACCTCGTTCATCAAGTCGATGCGTCGGAGTTGGTCATCTCTCCGACAGGTGAACTGCAGGCACGCGCGGCGCGCGCACTGCACTGGCTTAATCTCGTCTCTGGCCACTTCCTCGCAACTCACGCCGAGCGCTTCGACCGCAATGGGCGAGCGGACCAGATGCTCCTGCAGAACCTGAGCGATATGCGCGAGCAACTGCGGGGAGCGGGGCTGACGGACGACGATGTCAGCCACGACCTGCTAGCGCGGGTGATCTTTGTGCAGTTCCTGTTCGATCGTCGTGACACGAATGGAGCCGCAGCTCTCGACGACGCCAAGCTTGCCGAATTCCGTGCTGACGATGTGCTGTCCCGCGACTATCGTACTCTTCCCGAGATTCTCGACGATTACGAGGACACCTATAGGCTTTTCGACTGGCTGAACGTACGCTTCAACGGCGATCTATTCCCAGGCAAAGGGGCAACGCCGAAGGAGCGCGCCGCTGGATGGCGGGCCGAGCGCGCCCTAGTCACGCCGGCGCATTTGCGCCTGCTCGCCGATTTTCTGCGCGGCGATGTAATTTTGGCATCGGGGCAGATGTGCCTATGGCCGCTCTACTCGTTCGATGTGATCCCGCTCGAGTTTATCAGCAGCATCTACGAGACATTCGTGACCGAGCGTGCGTCGGATGAAGGTATCTTCTATACCCCTCCACACCTCGTGGACTTCGTACTTGACCAAGTGCTGCCTTGGAATGCGGATGCGTGGGACCTTCAGATTCTCGACCCGGCGTGCGGCTCAGGAATCTTCCTCGTAAAGGCATTCCAGCGCCTCGTGCATCGCTGGAAGAGAGCTCATTCCGGTCAGGCCATCTCGGCTGATGTGATGCGGCGGATGCTCACGGAGAACTTGCTGGGCGTCGACAAGGATCAGCATGCTGTGCGGGTCGCGTGCTTTAGCCTCTACTTGGCAATGTGCGACGAGATTGAGCCGCGTCGCTATTGGACAGAGGTGCATTTTCCCCCGATGCGGGGGAGTCGGTTGGTTTGTTCGGACTTTTTCAAAGAGGGGCCAGGCTTCGTCACTCCCTCGGACACTGACGACGCCTACGCCAAGCGCTACGACCTGATCATCGGCAACGCTCCGTGGGGTAAGAACCTGCTGACCGAGAGCGCGCGCGAATGGAGTGCGGATAAACGCCATCCTTGGTCAGTTGCTAACAAGGATATCGGCTGCCTGTTCCTCGCTAAAGGCGCCGCGCTGCTTAAGCCCTCAGGCCGCTTGTCGTTGATCCAGTCCGCTGCATCACTGCTGTTCAACGGTGCCGAGCCGGCGGTACGGTTTCGACAGAAGCTGTTCTCAAGTCACACCGTCGATGCGATATTCAATCTGTCAGCGCTGCGCTTCAGGATGTTCGTCCGCAAGCGCCATACCCGAAAGGTCTCGGTGTCGCCTTCCTGTGTGGTGGTGTTACGTCCGGCGCCGCCCGCACCTGATGCCCGTATAGCGTATGTCAGTCCCAAGGCGCCGCCGGAGCCTGTCGAGGGATTTGCGATCTCGGTGGAGCCTAGCGACTATCGCTGGATCGGTGCATCCGAAGCTGCGTCGGAACCCTTCGTGTGGACAGCGCTGATGTGGGGTACCCCGCGTGACATCACGTTGCTTCGCAAGCTGCGGAAGGGGCCGACGCTCGCCCAGCGTATTGCGGAGGGCGTGGCACGGACGCGTGAAGGCATTATTTTTGGTGATCGGACTAAACCTTTCCCGCACCTAGTCGGTCGCCGCCTTTTTTCCGCTAATCGATTTCCGTCGGATTCAGGCGTCTTTCTCGATGCCGAGAACGTCCCAGAGGTACATGATGTTATCATGGCGGACGGCAAGGCATCGACCAACTTCGCGGCCTTCGCTTTACCGCAGTTGCTGATCAAGCAAGGATGGCAACTCAAAGCCGGTCGGTTTCAAGCACGGTTGGTGCGCTCGGCGGAGCCGGACGGTCTACTCTGCACGCAGAGCTATGTTACGGTTACCTCGGACACCGACACGCTGGCCTCTGCCTGTATAACTTATAACAGTAAGCTGGCGGTTTACTTCCTACAGCTCACCAGCGGACGAATGGCAAGCTACCGTCCAGAGACCACTGTGGGCGAACTGCTCAACGTGCCGCTGCCGCCTCGTAGCGGCAATCTCGACTGCATCCGAGGGTCGGACGATTTCGATTCTGAGGTCTTCGACGCCTTCGCTTTGAAGGACGCCGAACGGGTGCTTATCGAGGATATGGTAGATATCCACATCGCCGATTTCCGCAGCGTTTTTGATCGACCTGGCCTACGCCCCACTCGTCGGAGTACAGCGTCATTGTTCACATCGCCTGCGGAAAGCGAGCCGGTGCTGACGGACTATGCACTCTATTTCACGCGAGTGCTTAAGGCAGGCTTCGGTGCAAAAAAGGGCGTCCAGGCGAGAATTTTCTGCCCTCCCGCGTCCGAAACTCTGCCGTTCCGGCTTGTATCGTTTGAGCTCGTCGACACGGATAGCGGCGAGCCGTCTTTAATGCAGGTGGAGGCCCCCACTTTAGTCGCTGAAATGCAGCGTATGGCCGAGCGGTATCGCGTCGCCGGCTCGCGCAAGACGGCCGCTGGCCTTATCGCTCGGGTTTATGATGGCCACGCTGCTAGCCCAACGATCTTTATGATGAAGCCTGACGCTATGCGGTATTGGACGCGGTCGGCAGCGCTCAATGATGCGGACGAAGTCTCAGCCGATTTGTTCCAGATGCTGGCGGCTGCACGGTCGAGTGAAGCGTTCAATGACTGATGGCGCACAGTGGAATGGCCGACCGCAGCCACCGATAGACGCCGCCTTTGTTGCTGGTGCATCGATCTGGCTACGCGACAGCGAAGATGTGCTGCTGCAACGTGTCTGGGAGGGTTTCGACGAGCTTGCGCGGGAGCGGCCAGCATTCGACGGCAGGGACCTCGAACGAAACATCACCGAGCGCCTCGAATCCTGCATTCAGGACGGCATGTCTGGCTATGAGCCCTTCACCGTACAACACGGGCCACACGAGCGGGAAACCATGCAACCTCCGCCGGCACAGCCACCGCAATATGACATCGCCTTCGTGTTCCGCGCGGATTCGCGCATCATGTGGCCATTGGAGGCGAAGGTGTTGGAGACACCGCGTACCTTGGCGGCCTATGTAAACGATGTGAATGAGCAGTTCCTCACGTGCCGCTACGCTCCGTTCTCACCATCCGGCGCCATGCTAGGGTATTTGCTGAGCGGCGATGCGGAGGATGCGTTTAACGGCCTCTCGACTCGCTTGGGGTGCGAGCTTGAAATCCCTGTGCGCTACGCCGAACGGCCAGGTCGCGCTTCTATGCATGTTCGCTCCGTTCCAACCGGAAAACCCTATCCTAAGGACTTCCGTTGTCATCATTTAATTATGGTATTCGCAGGAGTCGTACGCACGACTAGGATAGGCGCTCCGCATATCGCAAGTGAAATTCCAGCCAGTGAAAGTTAATAGGTATGATCGAAAACATCAGACCAACTGGTCTTGGCGGATGCATAAAGTAAGATTATGGTAGAGAACGTATTCCAGGGAAGTCTTTTTACGAGCGATTTTCTGACACAGTCGATTGTCAGTAACGCCGACTGGAAAAGCATCAGTGACGATGAGATCGATGCGCTGGCCGCAAACTTGGCTGCCGTGTTCGCTGCCTTCCCGGTCGGCCAGTCGCCTAATGAAACCCGTACCGAAGATGATCTGATCTGGCCTGTCTTGCGACGGCTGGGCTGGGACCAGGCGATGCGCCAGCAAAACCTGACCGTGAAGGGACGAGACGACGTGCCGGACGGCCTGCTGTTCGCCGATGCCGACATAAAGACGCAGGCCGACCGCTTCCCGGAAGAGTACAAGCGGTACCAGTTCGGCCTCGCGATCGTGGAGTCCAAACGCTGGCGCCGGCCACTTGATCGGCAGTCTGGCAAGCGGGGCGAGGAACTGGCTCCGTCAACGCAGATGCTCCGTTATCTGCGACGTGTTGATGACCTGACCACCGGCAATTTGCGTTGGGGCATCCTGACGAATGGCGATAGGTGGCGGCTGTACTATTCCGGTGCGCGCTCCGTGTCCGAACAGTTCTTCGAACTCGACCTTGCGGCCGTCCTGGGAATCGCCGGCCATGGCGATGGCCTGTTCAAGCTGAATGACGAGCAGCGACGCCATGCCTTGCGCGTCTTCGCGCTGGTATTTCGCAGGGAAGCGTTTCTGCCTTCCGCTACCGATCCGCGCACCTTCCACGTCCGTGCCCTCGAAGAAGGCAAGTTCTATGAAGAACGTGTTGCCTCCGACCTTTCGGACCTCGTATTCGACAAGCTCTACCCGCTGCTAGCGCGATCGGTTGCAGACAAGGCGCCGGAAGCGCCACTCCAGGATGTGCGCGAAGCGGCGTTGATCCTTCTCTATAGGCTGCTCTTCATCCTCTATGCAGAAGACCGTGACCTCCTGCCGGTCAATGACCGCCGTTACGACAATTACGGCCTGCGTGACCGCGTTCGGCTTGATGTTGGCGACCGCAAGGACAAGGGCGATGCGTTCTCGAACACTGCGGCACGGTACTGGTCTGTCCTTGATGATCTGTGCCGCGCCATCGACGAAGGCGACACCTCGATCGGTTTGCCGCCATACAATGGCGGGCTGTTCGACCCCGAACGGACGCCGCTTCTGCGGCAGGTGCGCCTCTCCGACGCCGTCATGGCGGAAGTGATCGACAAACTCTCTTTCGAGCGGGCCGACGACACGCGCAAATACATCAACTATCGCGACTTGAGTGTGCAGCAGCTCGGCTCGATCTACGAACGGCTTCTCGAACACGAAGTCGTCAGGGAAGGTGCAGTTGTCGATATCCGCCCGAACATCTTCGCGCGCAAGGGTTCGGGCAGCTATTATACGCCCGACGACCTCGTCAATCTCATCATCCGTGAAACGCTTGAACCGCTGATCGAAGCGCGCCTTGCCGCGTTCAGGAGCAAGGCCGAAGAACTCGCTTCCTCCGATCTGGACGAAGGACGCAAGCTCGGGATTCTAAGGCGCCTCGATCCTGCGGAAAGGCTGCTCGATCTCAAAATCTGCGATCCGGCCATGGGCTCGGGACACTTTCTTGTCAGCCTTGTCGACTACATGGCCGACCAGGTCATTACCGCCATGGCGGAAACTGAAACCATGGTCGAGTGGTCGGACTATATCTCTCCGCTTGCCGACCGCATTGAAGGCATCCGCAACACAATCCTCGGCAACGCCGAAGAGCAGAGCTGGACGGTTGATCCCGAGCAGCTCGATGACCGGCACATCATCCGCCGCATGGTCTTGAAGCGCTGTGTTTATGGCGTTGACAAGAACCAGATGGCGGTCGAGTTGGCCAAAGTCGCTCTTTGGCTGCATAGCTTTACGGTCGGCGCGCCGCTCTCCTTCCTCGACCATCATCTCCGCTGCGGCGACAGCCTCTTCGGCTCCTGGGTGAAGACGGGCATCGAAAAAGCGACGGCCTATGGCAGTCCGCTTCTCGTGCACGAGCCGATAAAAACCGCGCTCGGTTCGGCCGCGTCGATGCAGACCATCGAGGGCCTGCCGGATGCGGAAATCGCGGAAGCGCACCGTTCGCAGGAAATCTTTGAAGGCGTTCAGGTGATGACGGCGCCACTCAATGCGTTCCTATCGCTGCTACACGCCATCGAATGGCAAGACCTGAAAGGGAAGGACAACGCTAAGGCCATTCAGGGCTACTTCGACGGTTCCTTCGGAGATCCATTCGAGATAGCGCTCGGCAAGCGTGAGCCGCAAGTGCGCGATGACTACGGCCGCCGTTTCCTCGAAATCCTGAACGTGGCGCGCGAACTGGTAGCCGAAGAGCGCTTCATGAACTGGCAGGTCGCGTTTCCGGGCGTGTGGACTGACTGGGAAACCGAAGGCCTGTCCGGCGGCTTCGATGCCATCATCGGCAATCCGCCGTGGGACCGCTTGAAGCTCCAGCAAGTCGAGTGGTTTGCTGCACGCAAACGTGAGATTGCGTTGGCGCAGAAGGCGGCCGATCGCAAGCGTATGGTCGACGAGTTGGAACGGAGTAGCGATCCGCTTTCCGGCGATTTCAGGAAGGCGAATGAGCGGGCCGAAGCGGCAACGCGCATGGCCCGGTCTGGCGGCGATTACCCGCTGCTATCAGGCGGCGACGTGAATATCTATTCGCTCTTCGTTGAGCGCGCCATGGCGCTGGTCAAGCGGGACGGCATGGTTGGCCTGCTCACGCCGTCCGGTATCGCATCAGACAAAACGTCATCGACCTTTTTCAAAGGCGTTTCGACACAAGGTCGGCTGAAGGCGCTGTATGATTTCGAGAACCGGCGTACGCGCTACAATGCTCCTCCGTTCTTCCCCGATGTCGATAGTCGTTTCAAATTCTGCGTGTTTGTCGCAAGCCCGTCACCGATGGCCGAAGCGGCAATGTGTGCCTTCTTCCTGCAAAGTGTCGACGAACTAAACGACCCTGAACAGCGTTTCCCGCTCACCGCCGAAGATTTCTCGCGGGTAAATCCCAACACAGGTACTGCGCCGATATTCCGCTCACGCCGTGATGCGGATCTGACAACAGCAATCTATTCCAGCGGAAAAATCCTGTCTGACCGGTCAGATGACGAGGAGATCAAGGCGTGGCCGGTGAAATACTCCACGATGTTTCATATGACCAATGACTCCGGGCTTTTCCGGACGCGACAGGAATTGGAGGAACATGAAGGAGGCTGGCATAAAGGGGGAAATCGCTATGGTAGCCCGAAGGGAGATTGGGTTCCACTTTATGAAGGCAAGATGATTCAGGCCTTCGATCACCGGGCCGCAAGCGTAGTCGTCAATCCGGAAAACCAGCACCGCCCCGCGCAACCAGAACCCGCAACATTGGAGCAACATCGCGACCCGTCGTGGCTTCCTGATCCGCAGTTCTGGGTATTGGAGGAAGAGTGCAAATGGCCCGCCGAACGGGGGTGGGTTCTCGGGTTCAAGGAAATTACCGCGCCGACGAACGTACGAACATTTATCGCAGCTCTGTTGCCAACAGTCGCTTTCGGCAACAAAGTGCCACTGCTGTTGCGCGAAGATGAGACCAAGGAAGAGTGGCTGCTTGCTGCAAATCTGAATTCGATACCCTTCGATTATGTTACAAGACAAAAGATTCAAGGACAGACTCTGAATCTATTCATTGTCGAACAGCTTCCGGTGATTCCCCCCGAGCGTTTCCACCAAACAATATTTGGGTCGAGATCGGCCGCTGAACTCCTGCGCGATATTGTTTTGGAGCTCACATACACTGCTCAGGACATGGCTCCGTTCGCGCGTGACCTAGGCTACACAGATCATGCTGGAAATGTCCTCCCGCCGTTCGAATGGGACGAAGAACGGCGGCTTAGGCTTCGCGCTAAGCTCGATGCCATCTTCTTCCATCTGTACGGTATATCGGGCCGCGACGATGTCCGGTATATCTACTCTACCTTTCCAATTGTCGAGCGGCAGGAAAAGGAGTTGTACGGCGGTCAATACCGCTCCTGCGATTTGTGCCTCGCATATTTGAGCGCGCTTGCGGCCGGTAGTACCGAAACCGATATGGTTGCGTGAGACTTCATGGAAAAAAAGGGCGGAAAACTCAGGGTAGTAAGCCAGACCTATGAAGGAAAGGCCCGGTTCTATTCGCAAATCAACGAAATCCTGGCGGCAGGCAGACTGAAGAAAGCGTGCTTCGCGGTTGCCTATGCGCGGTGGGACGGACTGGGTCTTATCTCCGAACAACTCGAACAGTTTCTGCGGGCCGGCGGCGTCTTGGAAACTGCATACGGCTTCGATAACGATGTCACGTCCCCTGACAGCTTTCTCTACGGGCTGTATCTCAAGGAAATCTATCCGGGGAAAGTGTACTGCGGGGCGTTTGAAGACAAGTATCGAAACGCTGTATTTCACCCCAAGCTTATGCTCTTTGAAGGGGATGACTATCTCAAGGCAATCGTTGGATCGGCCAATCTGACCGGTGCGGGTTTGAGCCGGAACATAGAGCTGGGCACAATGATTGAGGTGCCCAGAGCCTCCAGGATCGCGAACGACCTTGAAGGGGTTTGGAACTATGTGAAAGGAACTGCTGTCGAGGCCGATATTTCGTTCGTTCGCGCGATGAAGGCGCAAAGCCGGCTGGATCAGGAAGGAGACGAAGACGGCGGCGCCAAATCTGAATCTGGTGAGCCAGCGAAGCCTCCGTTCTCAGTCGGGGCAAAAGCCGCTCCGAAGCCGCTATTCGCAAAGGTTCTCGACATTGAAAATCCTCGAAAGAGGGATTCGGTCTTGCGTAAGCTTGACCCGCTTAGCAAGCCTCCCCGAAGGCTCTATCTTCAGATACTGGCCGGAGAGACGGGAGCGCCTGATGCAAGCGTTATGGGGTATCAAATCCAGTTACCGGTGGCGACGCTGTCGGCCTATTTTGGTGTTGGCCCCGCACAAACTAAGGAAGTCCTCTTTCATTTTCCGGCAGAGGATATTCGCGTCCATCTCACTCATTTCGAGAACAATACACATCGCGTCAGATTGCGGCCGCTGCGTGACGTGCCGAGGCCGGCAGTTGTTATTTTTGAACGGGTCGGGCCAGGCGAGTTCACCTGTTCAATTGTTCCACCGAAGGACTATTCTCGGGTTCTCGTCGAGAAATGTAATCAACAAACCAGAGCTGGTGCGAGGAAGTGGGGCTTGGAATGACTGATATATGCAGAGCTATCTGAGAAGGAGAAGAATAGCGATCGCGACCAGGCGGGGAAGTATCTCCCGGCACTCATCGAAGGCCTATCCACAGAGTGAAGAGGGCGCCCAAGAGGGAACCCATTTTCTTTGTCCGGAAAGGTAGCGGTCTGCATACCGTGCCTGAACGGCGGCCTCTGCCTGGCTCTGATCGGAGATGTCGGTTAGTCCGACGCCGCACACCGAGTGCGTTCGCTACGTGGTGGAAGTTCTGATATCCCTTGCCGTGTTGGCTATGTGCTCGCCGCGTATTCGCTGCCGAAACTGCCAATTGCCGTACGGAAGGCAAAACTTCCTTTCGTTTTCATCAGGTTCGCAACTCATTTCACGGGTCGATGGGGAGGGCTATAGAGTAAAAGTCGTGCCCATCAGGTTCCCGCACGGCCCGCCATTCCGCTTTTATAAGTCGTTGATTTCGTTAGCTGTTCGGCCTCGGCCGTGGGGTATGCCCCTAAGTTTGACCCTAAGATCGGCGGCCGGGAGCCTGTTAACCGTCCCCGAAGGCTTGTCGTCGCCGGGACCGGGCGCCACACGCGACATAACGCGAACAAACCGGCAATGGGCTGTGCGAAACCCCCTGTCTGCCATTGATCCGCCACCCTTGGTTTCCAACGGTTTGGGTGCGCTCGTGGGCGCTTTGTTCGCCGTGAACATCGTCGGGACGTTTTTTGGGAAAGATCAATATCAGCCGAAGCCGAAATTCCCTTATGTCGCAGCCCCTTACGCCTGCGACCGCGATAACCGTTCCAGCTTTAGTATCACCCAGCCATCCATGACGATCACGCCGGTGCAGCTAGACGCCGTCCGGCTATTCCTCGGGGGCGCCATCTCGATCAAGGACTTAGGTCGCACGGATTGGAAGCGGCAGAACGACGTGGTTCGGGAGGCCTTTTGCATGGCCCGCCTATTCGCCGACTGCGGGCCTCGCGCGGTGTTCGTGGACGGCCATCTCAGCCGCCGCGTTATGGCCGAAATCGGGCCGACCAACATCAAGGGTGCGATCAACCGCCGATGCCACGATCAAGGCCTTAATGGCCGCCGGATTTTCATCTTTGACACGGTGTCGTCCAACAACACCGGCAACCGCGCAGCCACGGCGGGCAAGCTTCACTTCCACGGCGCTATCGAGATGCCGGCCGGCTGGTCCGCGAAGGACATGATCGCGATCCTAGGCAAGGTGTTCGGCGTCGCGCCCGAGCTTGGCCACCGCCAGTTCCACCTATCTGGCCCCGACTGGGCCGAACACTACACGCACAACGGCGTGCGGGTTACCGGCCCACTCGGCAAGCTCCTCTATGGGATCAAGAACGCTGGACCGACTTATCGGGTCCTCGGCCTCAACGAGGGAGGGAAACGTAGCCGAAGCGCTCCACGGGGCCGAGCGTTGGATAACCGCCGAGCCACCCGATTGGCCAAGGCGGTCCCGTCAAACTTTAACAGCGCCATCGTGTTTGCTGACAACGCCACAAAGGCGGCCGGCCAAGAGGCGTTCGTGGCGTGGCTGGCGGCCGAGCGTGCGCGACTCGCACCAAGCCCGAAGGCAGCGACACCGCAGAAGGCTCAAGGCAGGCAGAAACGAGCAAGCTAGACCGCTCTTCTACTTTGCCAGCCAAGCGGCGTAGGCTCGCACATCGATCATTGGCACCGTCGCCAACCCCTGCAAGCGCGCGATAAGCTCAAGGAGGAACCCGGTTGCTGGCTTTCCACCTTCGGTCATCACAAGCGCGCCCACATCATCGTGCCAGAACGTCCCGGCGGCAGCGCAGCACCCAATGTCGAGCTTACTAGTCTCGTCACCCATTGCGAGCGCTGCCGCGAACGGATCGCCGAGCGCCGGCTTCCAATCGGAATCGAACGTGAGCAACCCGCCCACAATTCGGTGTAGCGGCTTGGCTGGGGCCAGACCATTTGCGGTAGGAATCGGCAAGCTTGTCCGGTGCAGGACGCGAACGCTTGCGACCTTCTTGTGGGCGTATTCCACCTGTCCGGCGTTCAAGCTCTGCTTTGCTTCGAACACCGCATAAACGCTCTCGGCCGGGATGATGGCCTGTCCCTCGTAGTGAAAGACGAAGGGCGAATACTGGCGGTCGAAAACCACCACGTCGATTTGGTCGCTAAACGTGCCCTCACTATCGACCACGTGCGCGGTCGCCACCTCATAGCGCTTGGGGAGGTAGCTACTCAGAAGGTCGCGCCATACACCCTCGCTCGCATCACCCTTAACGGTCGGATGGCTGAAAACTTTTCGGGCTCTAGAACGGCGTTCTTCTATGTCGTCGTGAAGCGCCGCTAGAAGTGTTTGGAGGGACCAGTCGCTCATCGAACAATCTCACCCCAATCCTTGGCGGCTAACGCGGCCTCGACGGCTCGCTTGATCGCGCGTTTTTCGTCCACGGCAAGATCGTCGGAGATGACGTTATTGGTATTCGCCGGATCAACTACTCTCGCGCTTAGGATGTTGTCGCGAAGATAGGAAAACACCGTCCAAACGTTAGCGGATAGGGTGCCTGGTCCCTTGCCCCTGAGAGCCTCTATCGTGGTCAACTCAAGGTAGAACGAAAGGAAGTCGAGCCCCTTTTGATTGCGCCAGAGTTTCAAGATGCGCGTCTCAGCGGTGCGCCCTCCATTCCTAACGAGGGCGACACGTGTCGCGACGTTGGTTTTCATCCACGTGTCGCCTCGGCGCTTATAGAGGCTATGATCCTCCCCAACGTTGTCTTGGCGCCTCGCGGGTACTAGGTCCACGTCAACATTACCGACCCTGACACTTATCGAGACGTTCTGCTTGCGAGGAGCGAGCCCAATCGCCGTCATCTTCTGGGCCAGCGTGTCGTAAATGTTATTCAGCGTTCCGGGGGTGTGGGAGTGGAGCGAGATAAAGAGGTCTATGTCCGTCCCGCTCTTGTTTGCGGTTCCTTTGGCAAACGAGCCGCTAGGCGATACGCTACGAAGATACTCGCCGGCCCAATGGTTCAAGGCCGGCATTAGCTGACCTTGGACTGCGCGCACGGGAGATTCCGCGCGAGTATCCACGGACTCGCGCAGCAAAATGCCTTTCAGGTAATCGTCGGCTGCCATCGCAGTCCCTCGTAGAACAATGATCTACTAGCAATAACTTTTTGTCGCACCGTAACTCACGGCGGAGTAAGGCGCGCCAGACTGAAAACTCGTCAGTGAAAGCGTCACGTCTTCGCCGCTATCCAGTTGCCATCGAAGCTGCAAATTGGAAAGCAACCCGGACTCCGTGTAGCCCGATTGGGCCTGCGCTGCGGGTTGGCCATACTGAGCTAGGAAGCTTTGAGTGGTGGATGCGTAGGCATCCAAGCCGCCCGCGATATTGAGACTAAGCGACGCTAGCTTATCGCCGCAAAATAGGATCGTTCCATTGGCATCGGGAGGTTGACCGATCCAAAAGTAGTCCGGCTTGTTCTTGATCGGGAAAATTGGGTGGCCGCTTTGGGCGCCTGCCACCGCTGCTTCTGCAACAGACATGCCCGAACGAAAGCCCGCATACTCGAATGAGTAGGCAACGGTGCTCAACGACGAGCAAAATACAGCAAAGACCAAGAGTCGTTTCATCTGATTTGAGTCCCCCTCTGGCACAGTATCGTGCCTGCTTGGCTCGCAGCAACGGGGAATCAATCCCCAAGCTTCACCGTCTTCCATGTCTGCTTTCGAATCACCGGTCCCGGCCTGCGGACGACGAGCGCCCCATAGTCGCCGATGCTCGGCGAGTGCATGGACACCTTCATGTGGTCCGCGGTCCCACACTTCGAGCAAGGGAACGGCGGCGCGTAGGCCTCGCGGGACGGCTCCCCGAGGAGCGCGAGCAAGTCGGCGGCGAGGTCGCACATCCTACGCCCGCCGCCGCGCCGGATCGGCCACGGGCTCGGCCACTGCCGCCGCGTCGAGCAGGACGGCCGGGCGCGGCTCGCCGCACGCTGCGCAGCATAGGCGCCGGCTGACTTCGCGGTGGTGCGCCACAAGGTCGAAGTCGGGCCCGAAGGCGGCGTCCAGCACGTCCGGCGGCGGGACCTGGACTCGACCGCACGCCGAGCAGGAAAGCGACACCGGGAGCCCGCTGGCGGCGAAATCGGCGACGGTGCGGGCGGGCATGGCGGTGGCTCGGCATTGCGTTGAGACCCGGAACGTGGCATAGAACAAAACAGGAACACAAGCCGCGACGGGTAGTGGCCCCGCCTCGGCGACCACCACAAGGAGCACGCGCCATGCCATGGTCGCGGATCGCGTTCGCGCGAGGTGTCGACTCGCCCGAGTGCCAGTCATTTAGAGCGGCGTTTCAGACTATGTTCTTGTCGAGCGAGCGGGACGCCGATTCCCTTGCGCTCTATGCCGACGAGCGCGACGCCGCCGTCCACTATCTGAGCCCTCGCGCCACCGTCCGGCTCGGCGACAGCTTCGCCCTTGAGCACTGTGACCGGCCGTCGATGGCGCGGCTCCTCGTCGGTGCACCGCAAGCGGCGCGGCCGGAATGGACGGAGGCATCGGCGGCCGAGCGCGAGGCGATGGAGCTTGAAGAGACGGAGGCCTATCACGAGGCCGCCTCGCTCGGGTTGCTCTACCGGCACGAGCTTCACGATGGCGACGACGAATTCTATCCAGTCCGCGACGACGCGAGGCGCTGATGCCGGCCACCGTGATCCGCATGACGCCGGGCGGCCAACTGCCGGTGCCTAAGCTTGCGGCCCGGCTCGTCGTCCTCGTCGCCTTCGATCGCGACGACGGGGGGACGTTGCGGCCGGCATTCGAGCCGCGGGAAATGCCCGACGAGCGCAGGGCCATCGCCGCGGCGCGGATGCTGTCGCACGCCCATGCCGGTGTCGTGGCGTGGGCGCGAGATGCCAACGTCGCCGAGGGCGAATACGGCCCGCCGGAAGTGCTTTATCAGGCGGGCGACGTACCCGAGATGGACTGAGGGCCTTGGCTCGCAGGCGACCGGGTTACGCACTGCTACGCCTGCCAGCGTTCCACCGCCGACTCGCGCCATAGCCGCTGCCCGCGGCGATCGCGCAGGGCATGGGGCGGGAATTCGCCGCGTGATATCCTCTCGGTCAAGTCGGCGGCCGCCAGCCCGGTGCGCGCCCGGAGGTCCTTTGCGCTGAGCAGCGCGCTGTCGTCCTCGTCGTCGCGCTCCTCCAGTAAGGGCGTGCGACCGAGTATACCGAGGACGGCGGGGTGATTGGCCAAGGCAGTCCGGAGCCTGCGCGCCGCTGTCATCTCGATCTGCCGGACACGCTCCCGCGTAACGCCCATGCGGTCGCCAGCTTCCTCAAGCGTGAGCCCATCGATCAGGCGCAAGCGGACGACCTCGCGGTGGCGCGGCACGAAGGTCGCCACCGCGGCGTCGATGGCCTCGCGCGCCGCCGCGGCGTCGATGGCATTGGCAACGATGACGTCCGGTCGCTCGCCCTCGTCGGCTTCGATCACATCGCCAAGGGTCAAGCTGCCCTCGCGGTTGCTGATCGGGGCGCTGATGCTCACCATGCGACCGCGAAGCGTGCTTACGCCGCATGCGGTCTTAACGGCGCGGGCGGAAAGGCCGGTCGCGCTCGCCAGTTCCTGCTCTGTCGGGTTTCGCCCGAGGCGCCGGCGCAGCTTGAAGCTTGCGCGGGCGACCCTGCTGCCATGGTCGAGCGTGTGCGCGGGGACGCTAATCATCAAAGTTCGAGCACGGGCGAGGCTGATTTTGCCGCGCGCCCATTGCGATGTATAGGTCGCGAGCGACCCCTTCGCCGGATCGTACGTTTCGATGGCGCGCAGGAATCCAAGGCTCGCCAACTGGTCCGCGTCGTCGCGGTCCGCACGGTATTGCGAGCCCCAAAAACGGGCCGCGGATTTGATGACGGGCATGAAGCGCCGGACAAGCTCATCGCGCGCCCGCTCGTCGCGGTTGTTCTGCCATCGCTTCACGAGGTCGTTGACGATGGAAGGGTCGAGCGGCGACGGCTTTTCGAGCATGGCGGAACCTCCACATAGAACGCTATTTCGGGGGAGGACTTCATCAAACCACACGGCGCGTCGGAGCGGCAGGGGGGTACGATTCAATCGAGACGCCGCGAAGCTCGGCTGCGGCATGGTGCGGAACTATGATACCGCAAGCGAAATCTACGCCACGGGACGGCCGACAGGGCTTTAGACAATAGGCAACCGTGCGGTTGCGGTTTGTAGGGGCGGAATTTTTTCCGTAGCTGCGGGAAATATGCGGCGTAGCCGCCCCTCATGATCGCGACCGCCGGAAAGAACCTACCATGCCCTTTCATGACCGCGGCGGCGCATCGACCGATTAGATGGAAATTCCATTTCAACGCAATGAGTGACCTGCGCGAAGCTGAGCAGCATCGATCGTCCCGCCCGTGTCATCCAATTCGTTGTTGTCGACCACGAGGCGCTCAGCGTGGTCCACAAGGTCCACATGGTCCATAAGATCAGCCCTATCGCCCCATACAGAGCCATCCATGTTTTGAATCACCGAGGAGATTTCTCTCTCTGTTCCTTATGCGTAATAGCGAAAAACATATGGACCATGTGGACCTTGTGGACCACTTGGAAGAAAACCCCACGATTTCTGGGCGTGTCACGCCGACAACGTGGTCCAGATGGTGGTTTCGCTATGTGGACCATGTGGACCACCGGCGCCATGCCGGTCACGGGCTATAGCCCGCCGTAGGCCCACTCCGGCTTCAAGGCGACACCAACGTAGTGGCGTGGTCGAGTCCCGTCCGCCATGCGAGGGCGGTATCCCTTCTCGTCGTCGTCGCCTATGGCGTAGCCGGAGGCGTCGCGCAGTGCGCGGCCAAATGACTTCGCGTCGTGCAACGACTCCTCGCCCACCTCATGGCACCAAAGCTCATATGCCTCAAACAACCTCTTCCGCGGCACGCTCACACCGGGCTTAACCTCGCACGCCTCACGGAGGAACGTATGCACCGGCGAGCCGCGGCGCGATGGACTGGACCATCTTGGCGCCCGCCGTGGTGAGCACGAATCCCTTCTGGAGTCCGGTGACGGGGTCGCGCCGCGCGTCAAGCCGGCGAAGGCCCTCAAGCGCCCAATTGAGAATGCCAGGCATCTCGCTCGCGAGCTTCTCGGTGAGGTGGATGTCCTCCTTGCCCTCAAACGACTTTGGGAGGACGAGCGGGACCAGGCGCCGCCGCATAGCGCCGGTGTGGTCCGGCAGTATGATTTCCATGTTGGCGACAAGTACAATGCGCGTGTGGAGCCGGAGATTCACATCGTCCTCAAACTTGCGTCCTACGGCCACGCGGTCTTCGCCGGAGATGGACAACAGCATCTCCACGATGCGCGCGAGGTCGATACCCTTGCCGAGCCGGAGGTCCGGCACGATGAGCGCCTGTTTGCCGAGGAGAATCTTGAGACCGAAATCCTTGCCGAGCTTGACCACGGATTGGGTGGCGACATTGCCTGAGCCGAGAAGCATCTCTATGACACGGGCAATGACACCCTTGCCGGCATTCGGCGCTCCGATGAGCATGAAGACTTTCTGGAAGCCCGTTTCATTGGTCAGCAAATATCCAAAGACCTCTTGCAATGCGGCCTTGTTCTCGGCGCCGCCCTCGTCGTCCGGCCAGATGGACTCAAGGAACGCCTCCCATATCGGCGCCGTGGCCGCAGGGTCATAGGCATAGCCCAAGGCATTGCGCGTGAAAAAGCGCGGGGTATGGCGCATCAACTGGCCCGACTGGATATCCAGCAAGCCATTGGTGACCGAGATGACCATGCGAGGGTCTGGGTCTAGGTCGTCCGGTCGGAGCCAGCATGGCGGGTCGTGGCGGTCCGCGTGGACGAATGCATCGTTGCGCAGGGCCTCGGTGACGCCCTCCACCTCGCGCGGGCCTACGACGTAGGGCTCGGCCGTTTCTGAATCGACGCCGGAGCGCATGAAGGCTTGCAGGGCGGCCGTAATCTCCCGGTCCTCAACCGGAACATAGGCGCCGTCGAAATAGTCGAGAAAGTGTTCACCGAGGTGCAGCAGGTTCGGCCGCTCGGCAGCGCGAAATGCTTCCGCCGCCTCCACCGGACGCCCCTTATCGAGCACCGGCTTGCCAGCCTCTCGGGCGGCGTCCAAGGCCTCCCCGCGCTTCTCGTCGGCAATCTCCCTGCCACGGTCCTGCACAGAGTTGCGGGCGACGGCCTTGACCTGCTTGAGCCACTCGCCCTTCTCGGTGAAGCCGCCGAGCTTGGCCCGCAACTTGGAGAAGCGGGCCGGGTCGTGCAGCATGAGCCCGGCCGCCGTCTTGATATGCTTAGGCTCTAACAGGGCAAAAAGATGTGGCCCGCCGCCGGGCGTGACCATCTCTTCAAGATAGGCAAATTTGTCGGGGGCTGGCCGGGAGTCTTCTGAATGCATTTTTGGTGGTCCTCCGGTAGTCGGCGCGCCGCCCCTTGGAACCGGAGGACAACAAGGGGCGGTCAGCGCCTCCGAGCGATTGGGCGCTCGGAATGGTGTTCATGTCGCGAGCCCAATCCCGCGACCTCCCGGTCATAATCTCACGCGCACCGCACGTGTGGTAGAGGGGTAGACTTTCTACGCGTCCTCGCCATCGCTCCACCGAGACACCCGCGGCCGCTCCGCAAGAATGCGATTCCATCGAAGGTGAAGTACCTGTCCGCCGACCGCGATGTCCACAAGGCGCAACGGCGCTTCGGCCCAAGCGACGACGCCGCCCACGACAACTGCAAATTGTCCGGTGTCATCGACCTCCCAAGGCGGCGCATTGCTCGAAATGGACAGCATTTCAGCTTCGGGTTTCGTGAGCAGCACCCTGACACGGGTGCCGGGCTTGATCGTGCGCCGCGGCGCTCGCTTGGGGGAAATCGGCATTTGGTCTTACCTCATCATACGTATGGAATCCTGTTTCAGTTGGTCTGAATCGAAGGTAGCGGCGGGGACGACCGTCACGCAGCCCCCGCCGCCGATGATGAGCACGGGGTCCGACGCCGTGCTCGTCAAACTGCTTTCGCCTTATGCGGCGCTGCCGGGCTTGGCGAGCGCGGTGACGGCAGCGGTGCTGTTCCGCCGCGCCGAGGCGTGGAAATTTTTCCAAATGTCGGTGTGACTCCGGGCCTTCGGAATCAAGTCCGAAATGTCCTCGTCGTCGGCGCTGCCACCGGCGGGAGGGGCGCCCTTCGCCGGCGGGATCAGGTCGGTCAACTGGTCGTCGGCAAGCGGGTGGCCGTACTCTGCGCGGAGCCGCTTAAGGGCGGCGGCGCGATCGTGTTCGGTGTACAAGGTCGGGGTTGTCATTTTCGTCTCCATCGTTGGCGCCCGTGGCGCGTTGAAGAAAAAGGGAGCGCCGAGGTGGGGCAATCTACAGACACCCCGGCGCTTAGTGCGCTGGCCCGACTGGCTCCCCGAGGACGAGGAAGAAGGCGCCCTGCTGCCCGCCATTGTCGGTCCGGTTGCGCGCCGCGGAGAAGGAAGAGGAGGACCCCGCGACGCGCTTTCGGCGGGTCACGACGCCGCCGAATTCGTTTTGCCGCTACGGCGCGATGCCGAGTAGCGCCTTGGCGCTCATTCGCGCCGGCGGCCTAATAAGAACGTCGTCCTGCTCGATGATGCCGATCAGATGAGCGGCCTCCTCCGCTTCGGCGGCGTCGATGGCGGCCTGCGCAATGCCAAGCTCCCTTCGCCGCTCGGCCGCGCTGAGTGTCAGCACGCCGCGCTGCTCACAGTCAGTGTATCGCCGGTCTAGTTGCTCGAAGAGGTCGTCTTCGATTCGCTCGCCGAGGAGAGACAAGAACATCGCCGCCACGTCTTCGGGTGCCGGCTCACTCCGGCCGGGGCCCCATTTGAGGTCCACGAGCGGGAGGCGAAGTGCGCCGGCGACGTGGCAATTCTGGATGCTGACATGGAGCGGAGTCTCAGCCCGAATGGCGCCGCGGAGCATCGCCTCCGCGGTCGCGCGGTCCACGACCGCCTCGGTGACCGCCTTGCGGCGGGCGTGTGCGGCCTCCGCGACCTTCGCGGCGTCGGCCATACTTTTGCGGCTCGGCTTGCCTGCGAACTGAAAAGGCTCGATGTCAACGTTTTCCATAGCGAGTTTGGAGACGAGCGTCGTGGCCTCACCGGCTACGTCGGCCCACGATTTTGTGCCCGGCGCCGGCTGCGCCTTCTGTTGGAAATCGGTCAGGGTCTTCCGGGCCTTGGCGGTCGCGCGTTGCAACTTTTTGTAGTCGGACTCCAGCACATAGGGGCGCCGTTCGCCGCCGAGTAGAGAACCACCCTCGGCCTCGGTTTCGGGGCCAGCGGCGGCGAGGTCGTTGACAACGGGCAAGCCCGAGGTCAAGGCCCTTTGGACGAAAGCGGCCTCGGCAGCTTCTGCGCGCTGCTTCGCTGCAACTAGGGCGTCATTCTGCATCAGGCGCGTCTGCGCGTCGGCCCCTCCGCGTTCGGCCAGTGTTTCGATGATGTCGAGGCGATCATCGATGAAGCCGTGATCGAACAGGTAGGCGTCGATTTCGGGTTTGCGAATTCCATTCTGATACTCCTGCTCAAGGTGCCCCGGCGGGGGCGTTGTCCGGGGTCTAGCAGGGTTCAAGAGATGGCCGCGGAGAGGTCCCCAAAAAACTGCATCCGGTCGTCATCATCGTCATCGATAGGAGGCTCACCGAACCGGCGTAGGTTGTCGTTGATGGCGAGCAAGAAGAGGGGCGAGTCTTCAAAGTCCGTATCGGACCGCTCGTCGGGAATGCGCCGAGGGTCAAATTCAAATTGGTCGTCCACCATGGCGAATGCCCGGACCGCAGCGCGCTCAATAAGAGCACGGCGTTCCTTGACGCCAGCGAGCGATAGGCCGGCATGCCCATGGCCGTTGCCGTCCAGCAGGCCAAGGGCACCGGCGAGGGCGAACAGGCATTCTATCGGCGGCGGCGTGCCTCGGCAGGCGTGTCCGTCGATGAGCAGTAGCAGCGCCCATTTGACCTCCCTCGGCACGTTTGCGGGGTTCGCCGCGACGGCGCTGGCGACGCTGGCCGCCGCCTCGCGCTCCCTAGCTTTATCGAAGATGTGGTCTGCGGGATGGACACGGCCGGCCTGCAATGCCGCTTTCAGCTTCTCCGCGCGAGACCCGAGCCCGAGGGCAAGGGGCAAGGTGGCAGCGAAGTCCACATTCGGCCAGCCATCGCGGTCCCACCATGCCCTCATGGCGACCGCAAAGAGGTCAAGGGCTTTGGACTCATTGGCGACGCCAGCGGCAGGGGCGGCCCGCTCGTAGCGGGCCCGGATGCGGCGCGCGGCCGCCCGGAGCCCGCCCTCGTGGTCTACCCATAGGGAGGAAAAACCGGTGAGGTTTCGGGGCACGCCCTTGCCGCGGTCGTAAATCGGCACGCGCGCCATCTCCATATCCCACCGCGAGACATGGGGGAGCCGGAAGCCCGCCGGCGCCGGCGGCAAAGCGGGCAGTGCGAGCGGGTCGTGGCGTGCCATTCAGTGCACCGTGTGCCCGACATCGACGGCGCCAAGGTCCCGAGCGATGGCCGCCATCGTGGCGGGCTCCGCAATCGGCGTAGCCTCGCCGGTCGGTGCCCATTCGGACACAAACACGAGCGCGCCGGTCGCAGCGTCGGCGACGATCAAGACGCCGTGCGCCCGGTAGCCCACCTCAAGGACAACTAGATAGCCGCCGAGCCGCGCCGTGCGCGCGACGACGCCCGCACAAAGGCTGTCGAACTGCGCACGGCGCGTGGTTGCGAGCCACCGGGCGAGCCTGCGCCGGAGCGCCACCGCATCGGCCCGCTTCATCAGCCCACCTCCTCCGCCATCTGCTCCGCGATCCACTTCTCCACGCGGGAGAGCGGCCAAGCTTTGATGCGCATGCCCTTGATTCCGATGGGGCGGGGGAACGTGCCGGCGGCGACCATGGCGTAAAGAGTGGAGGTCGGAATGCCCGTCTTCTTCGAGACGGAGTGAATGCGAAGCAACTCTTCGCCAGTGGCTTTGGGCATGGATTTGACTCCGGTTTGGTGGCGCCGGACGGCGCGCTTGGAAAACCATCGTCTTCCCTTAATCACCACGAATATCCCGGCGTCTAGAGTCCCACGTCCTCTCAGAAGCATTTTGGCCCTCCACCACGTCGAAGCAGTAGAGGGCCGTTCTGACAACTAGTTGACAATGTGGTCTAGGCGGCGATTGCCTCGGGCTCGTCATCGGCAACGGCGCCCTTGGGCAGGACGTAGGCCGCCCAAGCTTCCATGAGACGCCGCCGCCGCTCCAAGGCATCGCCGCGGCGATAGGCGCGCTCGGTGGCGTTGCCCACCACATGAGCGAGCGCAGCTTCGGCAATCTCGCTGGCGAAGTCGGTCTCCTCGCCCACCCAATCGCGGAACGATGAGCGGAAGCCATGGACCGTCACGTCCACCTTGAGGCGGCGGAGCAGCATGGTCATCGACATGCCCGACATCGGGCGGTCCGCCTTGGCACCGGGGAAGAGGAGGTCCGTGCCCATGGCCTCGCGAGCGTCGGCGGTGAGGTCGAGGATTTCGAGCATGCGGTCCGTGAGCGGCGCCCGATGCTCGCGGCCGGCCTTCATGCGCGCCGCGGGGATCGTCCATACCTTCGCCTCGCGGTCTATCTCCGGGAGCCGGGCGTGAAGCGCCTCGGTGGTGCGGCTCGCGGCCAATATGGTCCACTCCAAGGCGAGCGCCGCCATCGACGGCTGGCCGTGTAGCCGCGCGACCAAGCCGGGCACCTCGGCATAGGGCAAGGCCCGATGGTGGCCGCGGGTGAGCTTCTGGCGCTTGGACAGCAGCGCGGCGAGGTGGCCCTTCCACCGGGCAGGATTCTCGCCGGTACGAAGGCCGCGGACGCGAGCAGCATCAAGGACCCGCTCGATACGGCCCCGGACGCGCGACGCCGTCTCGGGCAGGGTGCCCCAAATGGGGCGGAGCACTGCCAACACCTCGTCGGTGCCAATGTCGGGGAGCGCCTTGTCCCGGATCGAGATGCAATAGCCGGTGTCCGACCACTCGCCCGTCTCTGCGTCCCGCTGGACCGACAACGAGGTGCGCCATTGCGCCTTGTGGACCTCGTTGCGGAAGCCGGACTCGATGGAGTTGACCACTTCCTCGGCGAACGTGCCGAAAGTGTAGGTGGCGGCCTCCTCGGCGCCCTTGGAGGCTTTCCGCGCCTCGATTGGGTTGATGCCGTCACGGACCGAGCGCCGGGCCTCACCGGCCGCCTCCCGAGCCTCGGCAAGGGAAACGTCGCCCGTGCGCTTGCCTTGCCAGAAGAAGATAAAGCTCCACCGCTTGGCGCCGGTGGACGTGACCACCAGATAGAGCCCTTCGCCGTCCGCGTGCATGCCGGCCTTCGCGTTCAGCACGCCGCGCGCCGTCAACCGATTTGACAATCTAGCCATGACCTAACTCCTACTCACCCTAAGTTTGACCCTAAGTCGCACCTCGGATTGTAGTGGAATGGGCTAGAGCGCGTAAGAGGGGTAGGTGAGCTAAGATATTGATTGGACTCGTCAATTTAGAGCTTGCTAGAGCTTGTCAGAGTGCTGCCCGTAGGTCTCCCTCTCCGCCATTCTCCGATATCGACGAGCAGTTTCTGCGGCTGGCGGTCACGACCGTAGCCGGGCTCGTGCAGGCGAGCCTGATTTGAGGATCGAGGCTAGGTGATCACGTAGTCTTCCGACCAGGAACGGGATGGCTCGAGGGTTGTGCCGTTTTCGTCGAAGACGTGGGCGAAGCGCGGGTCGAGGTTGAGCCGGATCGTGGCGCCCTGCTTCACCCCCGAGATGCCGCGCAGCGACACCGTGACGGGCGCGCCGGAGGCCAGGCGCGCGTGGACGATGGTCTCGGCGCCCAGGACCTCGACTGCATCGACGGCCGCCGTCAGCGGGCCGTCCGGATCGAGCGACAGATGCTCGGGGCGGATGCCGAGGGTGGCGGTGCTGCCGGGCGCGAGGCCGCGGGTGCGGCTGCTGACCGGCAGCGTAGCGCGGTTGTCGTCGACGCCGAGCGCGAGCTGCGGGCCTGGGGCGACCGTGCCGCGCAGGAAATTCATCTGCGGCGCGCCAAGGAAGCCGGCGACGAACTGGTTGCGCGGCCGCGCATAGAGCTCGATCGGCTTGCCCGTTTGCTCGACCACGCCATCGCGCAGGACGACAATGCGGTCAGCCATGGTCATCGCTTCGACCTGGTCGTGCGTGACATAGACCATGGTGGATTTTAGCCGCTGGTGCAGCGCCACCAGCTCGCTGCGCATCTTCACCCGAAGCTCCGCGTCGAGGTTGCTGAGCGGCTCGTCGAACAGGAATGCCTTGGGCTCCTTGACGATGGCGCGGCCGATGGCCACGCGCTGGCTCTGCCCGCCAGACAGCTGGTTGGGACGGCGTTTCAGCAGATGGCTGATCTGCAGGATCTCGGCGGCGCGAGCGACGCGGGCCTCGATCTCCGCTTTCGGCGTGCGCTGGTTCTCGAGGCCGAAGCGGAGATTCTGCTCGACGGACATGTGCGGATAGAGCGCGTAGGACTGGAACACCATCGCCATGCCGCGCGCCGCCGGCATCAGCCGGTCGCAGCGGGCGCCGTCGATATCGATCCGGCCGGAGGTCACCTCCTCGAGCCCCGCCATCATGCGCAGCAGCGTGGACTTGCCGCAGCCCGACGGGCCGACGAACACGGTGAAGGCGCCGTCTTCGATGTCGAGGCTGACGCCGTGGATCACCTCCACGGCCTGGAAGCTCTTGGTGACGTTCTTGAGCTCGATGCGGGCCATCAGCCGAGCTCCGCCGCGTCGCCGGCGCGCAACGCCGAGACCGCACTGGCCGTGCCGTCGACGCTGACGGTGACGGCCGGCAGCGCGCCGCCGAGGACGCGCAGCGTGCGCATGCCGTCGCGGCTCTCGAGCTCGCCCCAGGCGTTGCCCGCAGACCAGATCACGCAATAGTCGCCGCTCGCCTTGGGAGCGAAGCTCAGCGTCTTGTCGACGAGATCGGCAGAAAATCCCGACCAGGCATTCATCAGCTGCCAGGCCGACATCGAGCGCGCATAGTAGGATCCGCACTCGATATCGTTGAACGGATTGCGGCGGGCGCCGTCGTGGCGGCGGCGCACCGACCGCACCACGTCGAGGCCCTCCGCCACCAGACCGTGCATGATCATGTGCGAGGCCGACGCGTATTCGATGCCGGTCCACACTTCCTCGGCATAGGGCGCCGCCACCATCGGCTGGCGCGTGCCTTGCGGATAGGTGGCGATCAGCAGGCCACCCTCGTCCTCGAAAGCGTAGTTGCGGCACGGATTGAAATGATCGTCCATGCTCTTGCGGTAGTTTTCGTCATAGACGGCACGCAGCGCCGAGCCGACCTTGTCCTTGTCGAGAAAAAGACCAAGCCCGGCCACCTCGGCATGCCACTGGCCGAGGATCTGGTCGGCGATGCAGCCTTCGGCGAACTGGTACTTGATCTCGCCATGCTCATCCGACCAGTAGGCGGACATGAAGCTGTCGGCGAGCACCCCCGCATTGCGGCCGGTATCGAAGGCGGTGAGCACCGATTTGTCGTCGAGGTCGATGGCCTGGATGAAGTAGCGGCCGTTGTAGAGCGTGTCATCGACATAGCGGGCGCCTGCCTTGCCCAGCCGCGCGCACTTTTCCGCCATCGCGCCGTCGCCCACCGCTTCAGCCATCTTCGCCATCGCGAGCAGCGCGGCGACGTAGATGGTGCCGAGCCAGGAATTGGGGCCGAAGAGCTCCATGTCGAGGGTCTGGTGCTGGCGGCCGGACAGGATGCCGGTCTCTTCCGGGTCCCAGCGGTCTGGATTGTCGGCGCTCCAGGCATATTCCATGGCGCGCACCATCCTGGGCCACCAGTTCTTCAGCCAGGCGGTGTCGCCCGACAGCCGCCACTCGCGGTAGGTCTTGACGATGGCGCCGAAGTGCCCGTCGGCGCACGGGCCGATGATATCGAGGCCGCTGCCCAGCGGCAGCTTCTGCCGGAAGGTCAGGCCGCCATTGGGCTGCTGGTTGTAGAGCCACTCGGTCTCGCGCAGCGTGCGCTCGAGCGCCGGAAACAGATGGCTCAGCGCCTGCTGGTAGTTCCACACATGCGTGCACGAGCCTTCGCAGGAGCCATCGAGCCGGTGCAGGCCCTCCCAGCCCCAGAGCTCGCCATTCTGCAGCCGGATGACGGTCGCGGTGCGGAGCAGCGCCAGCGTCGCGGTGGCGGCGTCGGTGATCGGCGCCGGCGTCGTGGCGCTGAACAGGCTGTCGCGGAAGGCGATGGTTTCGCCGGCAAGGGCGTCCCAGCGGGCAAAGGCATCGCGCGCCGTGGCGAGCGAATCCGCCCATTGCGTGGAATAGTAGTTGGTCCACAGCGGGGTCGCAACGTTGGGAGGCTGGCTGTCCGGCTTGCTGCGATAGGCCCAGTAGATGTCGCCCCTCGGAAAGTTCCAGGCAATGACGAAGCGCACGGTGCGGCTCTCGCCGGCCGGCACGCTGACCCTGGCGGCGAGGGTGCCGTGTTCGGGGAACACCTGCATGTGCCTGGTGGTGCGCGGTCCGTCATAGGTGCGCTCGGGCAGCGGCCCGGGCTTGGCGAAGTCCTTCCAGTAGAGCGTCAGATCGTCGAACCACTGGCCGCGATAGTGGTGGTCCTGGTGCTGCACGTCCGCCGCATCGGTGGCGATGGTGAGGTCGCCGCGGTCGGCCTCGGCTTCGCCGGGGTCGGACGAGGTCATGCGCAGCGCCGAGACGCCGCCAGCCTCGCTGAAGCCGTGGACGCCGGAATTGTTGCGGTAATTCCCGAGCGTGCCGGCAAGCGTGTAGTCGATCGGCTTGTCGGTGCTGTTGTGGAGCTCGAACACGAACATCGCCGCCGGCATCGACGAGTCGCGGTCATTGTGCGGAATGAATGGCGACAGCGCGGTGAGCCGCACCGCGCCGGGGAAGCGGGCATCGCGGAAAACGAGATCGGCGGTCGGGAAACGGCCATAGAACCCGACGTCGCGGAAGTGCGGCAGGCCGACCAGCGATTGCCGCATGGCGCCGTGGCCGAAGCCGTCGAACATGGGTCGCAGCCCGGGGCCGCCCGATGGGTTCTCGTCATAGGGGCCGTTGAGCACGCGGGCGTCGAGCAGCTTGCCGTCCTGCTCGGCCTTGACGGCGAAATGCGAGTAGCCATTGAACCCCTGCAGTGCCGGCCGGTTGCGGACCGACCAGTCGACGAGCCGCCCCGAGCCGGAGATCGCAAAGCCGCCGGCGCCGATGCCGCCCAGCGGAAAGCGCACATAGCGCGACCGCTCGCCGAGATAGGCGAACTGCGGATCGATGGCGCTCAGATCATCCCACATAACAAAACCCTGGTTGGAACTAGTTTCTGATGCCCGACATCGTGACGCCTTCGATCACAAATTTCTGGGCGAGAAGGAAGAGCAGGATCACCGGCAGCACCGACATGCTCATCGCCGCCATCACCACCGACAGATTGCCCGACTGCAGATAGCCGCGCAGGATGTCCATCGCGAGCGGCAGCGTCATCGCGTTCTGCTGGCCGAGCAGCACCTTGGCCTGGAAATAGTAGTTCCAGGTCTGCGTGAAGGTGATGATGCCGAGCGCCGACAGCGCCGGCCGCAATTGCGGCAGGCTGATACGCCAGAAGATCTTCCAATAGCCGGCGCCGTCCATCAGCGCCGCCTCCTCGAGCACCTTGGGCTGGCTCAGCATGAACTGCCGCATCAGGAACACCCCGAAGCTCGAGGTCAGATACATCAGCGCCAGCCCGATCGGCTTGTTGATCAGCCCGATCTTGGCGAAGCCGAGGAAGATCGGCAGGATCGTCACCTGCGCCGGGAACATCAGCCCGACGAGCAGAATGAAGAACAGCGTGTCGCGGCCCTTGAAGCTGAGCCGCGAGAACGCGAATGCCGCCAGCGTGCAGGTGATCAACTGGCCCACCGTGACGATCACCGCGATCTCCACCGAATTGATGTAGATCTGCAGGAACGGCACGCTGGAGTTCAGTACCGCCGCGTAATTGCTGAGGTCGAACGTCGTGGGAAAAAAGCTCGGCGGCATCTTGTAGGCGTCGGCGACCGGCCGGAACGACATCGAGATCAGCCAGGCGAACGGCAGCAGCATGAAGATGCCGAGCACCGCCATCACCACGATGATGGCCCAGTCGACCCAGCGCGCGGCCTGTCGTGTGGTGATCCCCATGACCCGCTCCCTCAGTACCGCACCAGCCGGCGCGAGAGCAGAAGCTGCACGCCGGTGATGATCAGGATGACGACGGTCATGACGACCGCGACCGAGGCGCCGTAGCCGATCTGGAAGCTGCCGAACGCCTGCTCGACGATGTTGATCGACATCGAGCGCGTCGCATCGCCGGGCCCGCCCTTGGTGAGGATCCAGATCGATTCGTAGACCTGCAGCGCGCCGATCGAGGCGTAGACGATGGCGAAAAACACCACCGGCGAGATCCATGGCAGCGTAATGCGCCAGAACCGACGCCACGGCGAGGTGCCATCCATGATCGCTGCTTCCATGATGTTCCTGGGCACACCCTGCAGCGCCGCGATGAAGATGATCATGAAGAAGCCGGTGTTCTTCCACACGTCCATGAAGACGATGGACGGCATGGCGTTCTGCGCCGAGGTGAGCCAGCGCACGGTCGGCAGGCCCAGATGAGCGAGGTAGTAGTTGAAGATGCCGGCATCCTGAAAGAAATAGCCCCAGACAATGGCGACGAACGCCGCCGCGATGATGACCGGCAGGAAGAATGCCAGCCGGAAGAAGTAGAGCAGCCAGCCGGGCATCGCGCGGTTGAGCGCCAGCGCCAGCAGCAGGCCGACGCTGACGTTGCCGGTGACCGCCATCGCGGTGAAGCGCAGCGTGTTCCAGAAGATTTGCACCGAGCGCGGATCGGTGAAGAAGCGCTTGAAATTGTCGAAGCCGACCCAGTGCGAGCCGAGTTGCGGATCGTAATAGGCGAAGCTGAGGACGACCGTGACGATCACCGGCGCCAGGACGAATGTCAGGTAGAGCACCATCGCTGGAAAGATGAAGAGATATCCGGCGCGGGCCTGCTGGCTGCGAAGCTCGGATCTGGGTGCGGCGGTGTCGGTCATGGTCTGGAGCAGATCCCGTTCAGACAAGAGGGCGCGCCTGCGGGGCAAGCGCGCCCACTCTAGCGGTCCGGGAGGAGCGCTTGAACTAGCTCAGCGACGCCTTGAGGCGGGCAAACGAGTCATTGAGCTCGGCGTCGGCCTGCTTGCAGGCATCGGGGATCGACATCTCGTCCGCCATGATGGCGGTGTAGTAGCGGATGAAGATCTTCTCGACTTCCTGGAAGTTGGCAGGCGACGGCACGGCCTTGGTGTGCGGCAGCGTCTGGTAGAACAGCGGGGCGCTCGGCGGGAAGGCCAGGTACTCCGGCAGTTCGGCCGCGGCCTTCGAGCCGGGCACCGAGCTGCCGGACTTCGCGACGTCGGCTTCCGCCTCCGGGCCGGTGAGTTCGGCCACCATCGCCTGTACGGCGTCCATGTTCTGCGCGCCCTTGGCGATGCCGATGGCGCCGAAACCCACCACGGTGTAGTCGTTGACCTTGGTCGGTGGGATCGCCACGTCCGAATTGAGCTTGGCGTTGCGGATGTTGGGAATGACCCAGTGGCCGCGGTTGATCATCGACACCTGGCCGGCAAGGTACTGGTTGTCCATCGTGTCGGTGCCCGGGATCGGGGCCGAGCCGTCGACGTGGATAATGTCGTGCAGGAATTGCAGCGACTCCGCCACCCTGGGGTCGAGCATGTTCGACGCGGTCCAGTCGTCGTTCAGCGCGCCCGTGCCGTTCGAGAACAACCAGGGCTGGATGAAGAAGTTCTGGTTGGGAACCTCGTAGCCCCACTGCGTCACCGTGCCCGACGAGTCCTTGATGGTGAGCTTCTTGGCGATCTCGCGGAACTCTTCCCAGGTCCAGCCGGTCTTCGGGTAGGCAATGCCCGCCTTGTCGAAGTGGTCGCGATTGTAGTGGATCATGATGTTGTTCCACGAGGTGGGAACAAAATAGGTCTTGCCCTTGTACTTGCAGTCCTCGAACAGCGCCGGCGCGAAGTCGGAATAGTTCGGGTTCTTGGCGACGAAATCGTCGATGGGCTCCATGATGTTGCGCGAGGCGAAGGTCTGGAACGTCTCGATGGCGGTGCCGTAGATATCGTGCTGGCTGTTCGAGGCGAACTCGCCCAGCACCTTGGTGACGTAGTCGCCCCAGCCGGTCGAGATCGGATCCATGTCGACGCTCACCTGGACGTTCGGGAACTTCTTGTTGAAGCGGGCGATGGCGTTGTTGGTGTTGGCGAGATCGGCGTCGCCGCCATTCATCAGGATGCGGATGGTGCCCGAGGCATCGGACTGCGCCACGGCGCGGCCGGCAATCCCGGACGTGGCGGCGAGCGCCGCGGTCGACAGCATGAAGCTGCGACGGTTGAGCTTGAACATCGGTAGTCCTCCCTGTGCGGTGAAGCGCGTTGGCCTCGTCCGGTTCCTCTCCGGTCGAAACGTTTCGAGTCGACAGAGCATCTCTCTGCGAAGAGGCCGGGTCCGGGCCGCTGCACAGGCTTTTTTGCAAACACGAAACGTTTCGTATAATGCACGACGACAGGACCGGCGCAAGGGGGTGCGGTGTCGACGATCAAGGACGTGGCAAAGCGGGCGGGGGTGGCGATCTCGACGGTGTCGGCGGTGATCAACCGCTCGGCGCCGGTGAGCGAGGACACCATCGCCCGGGTCGAAGCCGCCGTTGCCGCCATCGGCTACACGCCGCACGGCGCGGCGCAGAGCCTGCGCTCGGGCCGCTCGCGGCTGATCGGGCTGGTGGTCCCCAATATCGCCAACCCGCACTTCGCCGCGGTGGCGCGCGAGGTGGAAAACGCCTGCCTCGCCGCCGGCTATACCAGCGTGGTCTATTCCACCGGGCAGGATGCCGAGCGCGAGAGCCAGGTGCTGAAGATGATGCGCGTGCAGCGCGTCGCCGGGCTGATCGTCATCCCCACCCGCTCCGACGCCGCGCATGGCGCCGCGCTGGTCGACCAGATCCACGTTCCAACCGTGCTGCTCGACATGTATGTCGAGGGCCTGCCCTACGACGTGATCAAGACCGACAATGTCGAGGCCGGCCGGGTGGCCACCGAGCATCTGCTGTCGCTCGGGCACCGCCGTATCGGCATCATCGTCGGCATCCCCGGCCTCGCCACCAGCGACGACCGACACGCCGGCTATCGCAAGGCGTTCGAGATGCGCGGGCTCATCCCCGACCCGGCACTGGCGCTGCCCGGCGATTTCGACCAGCAGACGGCCCACGACATGGGCGCAAAGCTGCTGGGGCTGGCGCATCGGCCCACGGCGATCGTCACCATCTCCAACATGATGACCGTGGGGCTGCTGTTCGCGATCCGGGAGCGGGGCATGAAGGTGCCGGACGATCTGTCCGTCGTCGGCATCGACGACCTCGACTTCGCCGAGCTGCTCGACCCCAAGCCGACGGCGGTGACGACGCCGATCCTCAGGATGGCCCGCCGATCGATCCACAAGCTTCTTGCGCAGCTGGGAGGAACCGCCAGCTTCGATGGCGGCTGGGAGGTGTACCAGCCGGAGCTCGTGGTGCGACAGTCGACGGCGAAGCCGAGGGACTAGCCGGATTCACAAGGCGGCGCGGCCGCCCGGCCTGTTGGTCTGCCCTGCTGCGGCGTCCGAGACCGGCCACAGCCTGTGGCCGGTTTGTGTTATCGCCGACTCAGCCTGCGGGGGTAATCAGCGGCGTGATGCGCCGGATCACGACGCGGCGATTGAGACGCTCGGGGCCATCCGTCTGGATCTTCAGGAAATGATCTCCGTATCCCTGCGTGGCGAGGTTCTCCGGCGGGATGTGGTAGGCCTGTGTCAGGATTTGAGCCACCGAGGCTGCACGGTCGTCCGAGAGCACGAGGTTGCTCGCGTCGGAACCAACCGCGTCGGTGTGGCCCTCGATGAGGAAGGTCTCGGCGGGATTTTTTTGCAGCAGCGCCAACATTGCCTTGGCGACGCTGCTCAGTTCGGCGATCTGATCGGAACCGAGCGCGGATGAGCCGGTGTCGAACGTCAGATCGCCCAGCTCCACACGCGGCATGATATCGCGCAGACGTGCGGAGCGTTCGACCTCGCTGATCGAATAGAGGCGACGGAGCGGTTCGACCGGGGGCCGGCTGAGGCACAGCTGGATCTGTGCTTCATCGGCCTGATCGGCGTCGAGGACATAGTCCGCGACGGATATCTGAAGCTGCAACGGCGGCAGATCGTCGCCCGGGTCGCGCCACCGGCCGAGGTCGGGATCGTCGTGATAGTCGTAGTCTGCGAGCACGATTTGCTGCCCGTCGGGCTCGAAGCGCGAGCGGCGCAGGATATCGCCGTCACGATCATAGATCGTCACGATGCGAACGCCGTCGGGGCGGTAGATCGTCTCGCGGTACCGTTGCATCGGCAGCTGTTCGTAGGTCGTCCTGTCGCGATCACGATCGGCGATCCGGAACTGGTCCCGACCCGAGCTGTCGACGAACAGCTGACCATTGCCGATCTGCAGCACGACGCCGATGCTGAGGCCGATCGGATTGGGTGGCGGAGACGGCTGCTGAACGATGGGTTGCGGCGCAGTGGTGTTGGTCACGTTGTTGGTGACATTGTTGGTCACGTTCTTGGTAATGTTGTTCGTGACATTGTTGATGATGGTCTGCTTGACGATGGTCACATCCGCCGGCAGCTTCACCAGACCAGCCTTGTTCGTGGTCGCTATCGGCGTGCCCGCCTGCTTTCCGACCGAGGAGGGCGCGATCGGGTGGATGGCTGCCTGTGCGGATCTGTCGCTCGGTGGCGGCGGGGGAGGCGGCGTCGCCGGAGCTCGCGCGGCTGCCTGCCCGCCGGCGGGCCCGAGCTTGCCCTGCTTGGCACTGTCGAGAAGCGGGGCGACCTGGGCCGGCGTTACCCCCTTGGGCAGGACTGGAACGACTTCCTTGAGCTGTGTGGTGGGGAGGCCCGCGGCCGGTCCGGTGCGATCCGGCGGCGTCGACGACTTGGGCTTGGCAAGCTCGTAGGCGGTGCAATCGGCCTCGGTCTTGATGCCTGCCGCGATGCAATCCGGTGCGAGCGGCGGAGCTTTGGCCGAGGGAGTGGGTTGGCTCGACGGTGCCGTGGACGCGGACGCGGCGCTGGGCGCCTTACGCTTTGCCTTCTCCATCATCAGCAGGGCGTCGCAGTCCGCCTGGGACTTGAGGCCGGCGGCGATGCAGTCTTTCGCGAGTGCCCGAGCAGGTGCCTCCGGCTTTGCGATGGACGCCGGGCCCGGAATAGCAGGAGGCACCTTCTCCCTCCTCTTCTCCGCGGCATGCAGGGCGTCGCAGTCCGCCTGAGTTTTCAATCCGGCGTCCAGGCAGTCCCTGGACAGCAGAGAGGCCGGCTTCGTGGTGTCAGGCTTCACGCCCGACGGCATTCCATGAGAAGGGCTTTGCTTGGATGTGTTGGGCTGTTCGGGAACGACGGGCTTGACCGATGTCATGTGACTGGCGTGAAAGGTGTCGCACGCCTCTTGGGTGGCGATCCCGGCCGCGAGGCAGTCTTTTGCCAAGTGCTCCCTGGGCGGCTTGCCATCCGTCGGGCTTGCCGCAGGAGAGGTCGAACCTGGTGCGTTTTGCTTCAGCGGCGATGTAGACGCTCGCTGCCTCGCCTTTTCGGCGGCCTCGTATGCGTCACAGTTTGCCTGCGTCGTGATGCCGGCATCGATGCACGCCTTTGCAAGCGGCGAGGGCCCAGCTGCCGGCCCCTTCTGCTCACCCTTGGCTTTATGGTCGGTCTTGCCGAGCTTTTTCAGAAGAGCGTCGCAGTCTGCCGGTGTCGTGATCCTGGCATCGACGCACGCCTGCGCGAGCTTGGGCGGCGCATCCTCCGCAAACGAGGAGGTAGGCCAGCAAAGGCCCAAGCCAAGGAGCAAGAGCGCGGACAGCCAAGAGCGAGCAAGCATTCGTGTCTCCCGTCAGGGATCGCAGTGCGATCGACCGGCGGCACGGAACTCCACGATTGAGGCGAAGTTGCCATACTCCGCTATACATCGGTGTAAGGTTCACGACGGCTACAGGATCAGGTTGGCACTTGGTATCTAAAGGGTTGAGGGAGCGCGCGCAACGCTATTCGGCGTTCTTCTCAAGCGAGCTGCCGACTAGCGCACCGTGCCTAGAAATTAGTCCCAGTTCAGCGCGCCGCCGTTCTGGTATTCGATCACGCGCGTCTCGAAGAAGTTCTTTTCCTTCTTCAGATCCATCGCTTCGCTCATCCAGGGGAATGGGTTCTCGGTCTCGGCGAACACCGGCGCGAGGCCGAGTTGGGCGCAGCGGCGGTTGGCGATGAAATGCATGTATTGCTCGCAGAGCGCGGCGTTGAGGCCGAGGAAGCCTTTCGGCATGGTGTCGCGGCCATAGGCGGCCTCGAGCTCGGCTGCCTGCTTGATCATGCCACGAACTTCTGTCTGGAAATCGCTGGTCCAGACATGCGGGTTTTCAGCCTTGATCTGGTTAATCACATCGATGCCAAAATTGAGGTGGATGCTTTCGTCGCGCAGGATGTACTGGTACTGCTCGGCAATGCCGACCATCTTGTTGCGGCGGCCGAGCGACAGGATCTGCGCAAAGCCGGTGTAGAACCACATTCCCTCGAAGATCACGTAGAAGGCGACGAGGTCGCGCACGAAGGCGCGGTCGGTGTCCGGCGTGCCGGTGGTGAAGTCGGGGTCGTCGAGATGCTGCGTGAAGTTCAGCGCCCACGCCGCCTTGTCGGTGATCGACGGCACTTCGCGGTACATGTTGAACAGTTCGCCTTCGTTGAGGCCCAGGCTTTCGACGATGTACTGGAAGGTGTGAGTATGCACCGCCTCCTCGAACGCCTGCCGCAACAAATACTGCCGGCATTCGGGGTTGGTGAGGTGCCGGTAGATCGCCAGCACGATGTTGTTGGCCACAAGGCTTTCGGAGGCGGCGAAGAAGCCGAGGTTGCGCTTGAGCGTATGACGCTCGTCCTCGGTGAGGCCGTCCTTGCTCTTCCACAGCGCGATGTCGGCCTGCATCGAGACCTCGGTCGGCATCCAGTGGTTGTTGCAGCCGTTGAGGTACTTCTCCCACGCCCATTTGTATTTGAGCGGCAGGAGCTGGTTCACATCGGCGCGACAGTTGATCATCGCCTTGTCGTCGACCGAGACGCGGCCGCCGCTGCGGTCGATGCGGGTGTCGGTGGCGGGAATTGACGGCGTGGGTTGGCTGAGGTCCGAAGACCAGTCGAGGGACATGGGGTTCTCCTTGGTGGGTAGCGGTTGGCCGAGCGAGCCTCCTCAGGCCCCGCGCGGACAGGGCGCAAAAGAAGGGCGTTACTGGCAGGCTTCGCAGTCCGGGTCGCCGATCAGACAGGCCTTGCCGACGATCTCGAACGGAATGACTGCCGCCGGCACGTCGCTCGTCGACGCAGCCGCCACCACCGGGGTCACCGCGACGGCGTTGAGCTTGCCATCCGTCCCCTTGAGCGTCGACTTCTCGACATGCGTCGCCGAGCGCGAGCGCAAATAATAGGTGGTCTTGAGGCCGGCCTTCCAGGCCGAACGATAAAGCTGGTCGAGCGCCTTGCCCGACGGATTGGCGAGATAGAGGTTGAGCGACTGCGCCTGGTCGATCCATTTCTGCCGGCGCGACGCGGCGGCGATCAGCCAGCTCGCATCGAGCTCGAAGGCCGTGGCGTAGATCGCCTTGAGGTCGGCCGGCACCCGATCGATCTGGCCGACGGAGCCGTCGAAATATTTGAGGTCGGAGATCATCACCTCGTCCCAGAGGTTGCGCGCCTTGAGGTCGCGCACCAGCAGCGCGTTCACCACGGTGAAGTCGCCGCTCATGTTGGATTTGACATAGAGGTTCTGGTAGCCGGGCTCGATCGACTGCGACACGCCGCAGATGTTCGAGATGGTCGCCGTCGGCGCGATCGCCATGGTGTTGGAGTTGCGCATGCCGACAGTCTTGGCGCGCTGACGGAGTGTTTCCCAATCGAGGCGCTGCGTGCGGTCGACATTGAGCTCGCTGCGGGTCGCCGCCAGCATCTCGACGCTGTCGATCGGCAGCACGCCTTTGCTCCACAGCGACCCCTCGAACGAGGCGTAGGCCCCGCGCTCTTCGGCGAGGTCCGTCGAGGCCGAGATGGCGTAGTAGCTGATGGCCTCCATCGAGCTGTCGGCAAACTCGACGGCAGCGTCCGAGGCATAGGCGATGCCCTGCATCTGCAGCGCGTCGGCGAAGCCCATGAGGCCGAGGCCGACCGGACGGTGCTTTAGGTTGGACCGGCGCGCCTCGGGGATGGTGTAGAAATTGATGTCGACGACATTGTCGAGCATGCGCATCGCAACGCCGACGGTACGCTTCAGCCGCTCGAGGTCGAGCCCGTTGGCGGTGACATGGGCCGCGAGATTGATCGAGCCGAGGTTGCAGACAGCCACCTCGTCACGGCTGGTGTTGAGCGTGATCTCGGTGCAGAGGTTCGACGAGTGCACGACGCCCACATGCTGCTGCGGCGAACGGATGTTGCATGGGTCCTTGAAGGTGACCCACGGGTGTCCGGTCTCGAACAGCATGGTCAGCATTCTGCGCCAGAGATCGACCGCACGCACGGTGCGGAACACCTTGAGGCCCCCCGCCGCCGCCTTTGCTTCATAGGCCTCGTAGGCGGCCTTGAAGGCCGGGCCGTACAGATCGTGCAGATCTGGCGTCTCGTCGGGCGAGAACAGCGTCCAGTCGGCACCCGCCTCGACGCGTTCCATGAACAGGTCGGGCACCCAGTTGGCGGTGTTCATGTCGTGGGTGCGGCGGCGGTCGTCGCCGGTATTCTTGCGAAGGTCGAGGAATTCCTCGATGTCCACGTGCCAGGTCTCGAGATAGGCGCACACCGCGCCCTTGCGCTTGCCGCCCTGGTTCACGGCGATGGCCGTGTCATTGGCGACCTTGAGAAACGGCACGACGCCCTGGCTCTCGCCATTGGTACCCTTGATGTGCGCCCCGAGGCCGCGCACCGGGGTCCAGTCATTGCCGAGACCGCCCGAATATTTGGCGAGCAGCGCGTTGTCCTTCACCGCCTTGAAGATACCGTCGAGATCGTCGGCCACGGTGGTCAGGAAGCACGACGAGAGTTGTGGGCGCAGCGTGCCCGCATTGAACAGCGTCGGCGTCGAGGCCATGAAGTCGAAGCTCGACAGCAGATCGTAAAACTCGATGGCGCGCGCCTCGCGGTCGATCTCGCGAACGGCCAGCCCCATGGCCACGCGCATGAAGAACGCCTGCGGCAGCTCGAACACGGTCCCGCGCGAATGGAGGAAGTAGCGGTCGTAGAGGGTCTGGAGGCCGAGGTACTGGAACTGCCGATCGCGTTCCGGCTTGAGTGCCGCCGCGAGGCGGGCGATGTCGAAGCGGCCCAGTTCCGGGTCGATCAGGTCCAACTCGATGCCGCGCGCCAGGTAGTCGGGGAAATATTCCGGATAGCGCGCCGTCATTTCGGCCTGTGTGGCCTGATCGCTGCGGCCGGCAAGGAAGGTCAACGCCTCGCGGCGCAGCTTGTCGTTGAGCAACCGGGCGGACACGAAGGCATAGTTGGGCTCGGTCTCGACCAGCGTGCGCGTCGCCAGAATGGGCGCAAGCGCGAGTTCGTGCGGGGAGATGCCGTCATAGAGGTTGCGGCGCGTCTCGACGAGAATGGCCTCGGCCGAGGTGCCGTCCAGCCCGGCGCAGGCCTCCTCCACCACCGTGGCGAGGCGGGCTTCATCGAGCGCAGTTCCGTCCGCCATGTGGATCGCCGGCGCAGCCACAACCGGCGTGAGCTTTTCGGCGCGCGCCTTTGAACGTTCCTCGCGATACAGCACATAGGCGCGGGCGACCTTCTGGTGTTCGCCGCGCATCAGCGCCAGCTCGACCTGGTCCTGCACGTCCTCGATGTGAAACACCCGCTCGCCCTTGGCGCGTCGGGTCAGCGCAGCGACGACCTCGCCCGTCAGCGTCTCGACGATTTCATGGACGCGGCGCGACGCGGCTGCCTTGTTGCCTTCAACGGCGAGGAACGCCCTGGTGAGCGCCACGGCGATCTTGCTTTGATCGAACGGCACGGTGCCGCCATTGCGCTTGATTATCGAGTAGCCCGGCTCGCTGCCGGAGCGGTGCGCGAGGGAGGTGGTAAGCACCGGCGCGCCGGTGTCGGAATGGACGATCTGCTGTGCTGCGGACATGAGCCCCAAGAACCCCGTGAGTGGCAGCGGGGATTCTCGGACACGAAGGCGCAGGCGTGACGTCAGCCGAGCGCTTTCGCGGCCAACCGGTGCACCCCGCCCGTGGACGATCTAACCTGTCGTGGCAGGTATCTGGCTGGCCGGATCGCTCCGACTTTCACAGTTGCGGGGGCAGCGCCGGACTGGAGCGATTTGCCCGCACCGGCTTCCCTATTATCACCCGTCCTTGCGACCCGGATGACCACGACACACCACATCTAGTGGTCGTGCACGTGAGTCTCGTCAATAGGCAGATCTTGCCGCACAACGAATTTTCGCCGAACCAGGGATATAAAGACTTCTTTATATCCCGATTGACACCCGGGCGGCGGTCCGGCATCGTCGGCTCGTCCAAGGTCCCCGCGAGGGGATAACAGGGAACTCGGTTCAGTCCGAGGCTGCCCCCGCAACTGTAAGCGGTGACGGCTGCCCATCATGCCACTGGCGGAAGCTGGGAAGGCGGGGCTGCCGGTTCGACCCGCGAGCCAGGAGACCTACCTTGGAAGTGATGTGCCACTTCATGCCGGTCGGGCGGACTGGCGAGAGGACAAAGACCATGACGAGCTCTCGTCACCGCTTCCGAATGCGGCGCTGACCGGCTTCGAGCCGGCCCTCATCTCTCATCGGCAATTTCGCCTGCACCTCGCGGTCGCAGGCCTCTTACGCATCGGACAACAATATGACCCGTTCCGCCAACCTCGGCTTCCCCCGCATCGGTCTCCATCGCGAGCTCAAGCAAGCGCTCGAGGCCTGCTGGAAAGGCAGCATCGACACTGCCGCGCTGCAGGCGACCGCACGCGAGCTGAGAAAGCGTCATTGGCAGCTGCAGCGCGATGCCGGCATCGATGTCATCCCCTCCAACGATTTCAGCCTCTACGATCACGTGCTCGACACGACAATGATGCTGGGAGCGGCACCGCAACGCTTCGCAAACATCGACGATAAAACGGCCCTCTACTTCGCCGTCGCGCGCGGCACCGCAGAAGCTCCCGCCATGGAGATGACCAAGTGGTTCGACACCAACTATCACTACATCGTCCCGGAGCTGCATCGCGGCCAGCAGTTCAGCCTCGGCTCGGCCAAGGCGGTGGAGGAATATCTCGAAGCCAAGGCGCTGGGCATCGAGACGCGCCCCGTCATCGTCGGGCCGGTGACGTGGCTGAGCCTCGGGAAAACCAGGGATGACGGGCTGGACCCGATTTCCCTGCTCGATGCGGTGCTGCCCGTCTATGCCGAGCTGCTTGCCACGCTGAAGGCGACGGGAGCGCAGTGGGTGCAGATCGACGAGCCGGTGCTGTCGCTCGACCTCTCGGACGCGCAGAAATCCGCAATGCGTCGTGCCTACGAGGTGCTGGCCCCGGTGGCCCCACGCATCATGCTCGCCACCTATTTCGGCGCTCTCCTCGACACCACCGAGCTGGCGGCCTCGCTGCCCGTGTCCGGCCTGCATGTCGATCTCGTGCGCGCGCCCGAGCAGCTCGACGCCATCCTCACGGCCCTTCCGGGCAACACGGTGCTGTCGGTCGGCGTCGTCGACGGTCGCAACATCTGGCGCGCCGATCTCGACCGGCAGCTCGGCCTCGTCAGCCGCGCGTGGGACAGCGTCGGACCGGACCGGCTGGAGATCGCGCCCTCCTGTTCGCTCCTCCACGCACCCGTCGATCTCGACGGAGAGACCGATCTCGACCCCGAGCTGCGGTCGTGGCTCGCCTTCGCCAAGCAGAAGCTGCTTGAGGTCGCGGCGCTGACGGTCGCCATGCAGAAGGGCCGCGCGGCAGCCAAAGAGGCGTTCGACGCAAGCGCCGCCGCAACCCAGTCGCATCGCCAGTCGACGCGTATCCACAGGCCGCAGGTGAAGGAGCGCGCCGGAGCAGCGCTCGACCTCGACCGCAGGAGCCGTTTCCCGGCTCGTCGAGATGCGCAGCGCGCCCGCTTCCGGCTCCCGGCATTCCCGACCACGACCATCGGGTCGTTCCCGCAGACCGGCGACGTGCGCGAGATGCGCGCCGCCTTCAGGCACGGCCGCATCGACGCTCCCGTCTACGAGAGCTTCCTTGAGGCCGAGACCGAAAAGACCGTCCGCATCCAGGAACGCCTCGGCCTCGACGTGCTGGTCCATGGCGAGTTCGAGCGCAACGACATGGTCGAGTATTTTGGCGAACAGCTCGAGGGCTTCGCCTTCACCAGGAACGGCTGGGTGCAGTCCTACGGCTCGCGCTGCGTGAAGCCGCCGGTGATCTATGGCGACGTCTCCCGTCCGGCTCCGATGACCGTGCGGTGGTCGGCCTACGCCGCCTCGCTCACCGACAGACCGATGAAGGGCATGCTCACCGGCCCGGTCACCATCCTGCAGTGGAGCTTCGTGCGCGTCGACCAGCCGCGCGCCGACACCTGCCGCCAGATCGCGCTCGCCATCCGTGACGAGGTTCTCGACCTCGAAGCGGCGGGCATCGGCATCATCCAGATCGACGAGCCCGCTTTGCGCGAGGGCCTGCCGCTGCGCCGGCGCGACTGGGACGCCTACCTCCGCTGGGCCGTCGACTGCTTCCGCGCCACGGCCTCGGGCGTGGCCGACGACACGCAAATCCACACCCACATGTGCTACGCCGAGTTCAACGACATCATGCCGTCCATCGCCGCGCTGGATGCCGACGTGATCTCGATCGAGACCTCGCGCTCCGACATGGAGCTGCTTCAGGCCTTCCGCAACTTCCGCTACCCCAACGAGATCGGCCCCGGCATCTGGGACATCCACTCGCCGCGCGTGCCGAGCCAGGCCGACATGGAAGCGCTGATGCGCAAGGCCGCAACCGCCATTCCCGCCGAGCAGCTCTGGGTGAACCCCGACTGCGGACTTAAGACACGGGGATGGCCGGAAGTGGAAGCCTCGCTTGAGCATCTGGTCCAGACCGCCAGGGCGCTGAGGGCCTAGCCCTCAGCAACGGCCGCCTGACGGGCTGGACTGCCGTATGCGGTTCAGCCCAGGGCCGATTTGGCGGCGGTGAACAGCGAGCCGGCGCGGGCGCCTGATCGGCAGTAGCCGAACATGGGGGAGGGCAGCGTGTTCAGGGCTTCTTCCATGCGGATGAGCTGCCCCTCGCCGATGCCGCCCGAAACGGGGATATGGACGGCTTGGAGGCCGGCCTGCCTGGCCGCCGCAGCGATGGCCGCGAAACGGGGCTGGCCCGGTTCCTCGTTGTCGGGGCGCGCGCAGACGATGGTCTTGAAGCCGGCTTCGGCGACCTTCTGCACGTCTTCGGGCGAGATTTGCCCGGCGACCGCAAAAGCGGGGTCGATCTTGCGGTAGCGAAGACCGGCGCCGGCGTTCGAGGAGAATGGCCACATAAGAGTCTGATCCTTCAGGGTTAGAGGGTGTTGACGGGGACCTTCAGGAAGGTGCGTCCGTCCTTGTCCTTGGGCGGCAGCTCGCCGCCGCGAATGTTGACCTGCAGCGACGGGATGATGAGGCGTGGCATGGCCAGGGTTTCGTCGCGAGCTTCACGCATGCTGACGAAATCGGCCTCGCCGATGCCGTCGTGCGCATGGATGTTGTGCACCCGCTCCTCGCCGACGGTCGTCTCCCAGCGGATGTCGCGGCCGTTGGGGCCATAATCGTGGCACATGAAGAGCCGCACCGGATCGGGCAGCGCCAGGATGCGCCTTATGGAACGATAGAGCGTCGCCGCATCGCCGCCGGGAAAGTCGGCCCGGGCGGAGCCGGCGTCGGGCATGAACAGCGTGTCGCCGACGAAGGCGGCATTGCCGATCACATGCGTCATGCAGGCTGGGGTGTGGCCCGGGGTCAGCATCGTGTGCGCGGTCATGGTGCCGATGGTGTAGTGGTCGCCATCCTTGAACAGGCGGTCGAACTGGCTGCCGTCGCGACGGAACTCGGTGCCTTCGTTGAACACCTTGCCGAAGACGTCCTGGACGATCCTGATGTTCTCGCCGATGCCGAGCTTGCCGCCGAGATGGCGCTGAATGTAAGGGGCGGCCGACAGATGATCGGCGTGGGCGTGCGTCTCGATCAACCATTCGACCCGCCAGCCCTGCGCCCTGACGTGCGCAATTATCGCATCGGCATGCGCGAAGCTGATGCGGCCGGAGGCGTAGTCGAAATCCATCACCGAATCGATCACCGCGCAGGCGTCCGATCTGGGGTCATGGACGACGTAGCTGATGGTGTTGGTCTCGGGATCGAAGAACGGAACGATGTCGGGCGCGACGCCGAGATCGACGTCGAAGGGAATCGCTGCAGCTGTCATTTCAATGGTTCCCGGCGTGGCGGCCGCGTTTGCTGGACAGGCCCAGCGCCGCATAGATTGGGCAGAAGCTCAGGGTCGACGTGGCGACGAGGACGACACCGACGATGACGGCGATGACGAGCGCGAGCGTGGGCCAGGCGGCCACGAAGGGGACGATGATGAGCGCGAGCCCGACAATGGCGCGGATGATGCGATCGATGGTGCCGAGGTTGGACATGAGTGCCTCCGATGACGGTGTGCGGTGGTTCATTGACATAGATATTAGAATATTCTAATATGTCAAGCATGGACATGACGGAACTCGAGCCTCGGGCGGACGAGGCGGCGGAACTGCTGACGGCGATGGCCAATCCCAAGCGCCTGCTGATCCTGTGCCACCTACTCGACCGGGAGCTCAGCGTGAATCAATTGGGCGATCTGGTGGGTCTTGCGCAAAGTCCGCTCAGCCAACATCTGAGCAAGCTGAGAGCGCTCAAGCTCGTGACGACGCGCCGCGACGGCCAGATGATCCTGTACCGGCTCGCCTCCGAAGAGGTCGCGCGCATCCTGACAACGCTCCACGGGATCTATTGCGCGCCGCAGACGGACACGGCGCGGAGGAGAAGCAAGAAATGAACGACAACCAGGTGGTGTGCGTGGCCTGCGGCGCGGTGAACCGTGTGCCCGAAACGAAAGACGCCAGCGCCGGAAAGTGCGGAAGCTGCGGTGCGCCGCTGTTTTCGGGCAGGCCCGCCGATGTGAGCGGCGACATGCTGCAGCGGCAGGTGCAGAAGGGCACGGTGCCGGTGGTGGTGGATGTCTGGGCGCCCTGGTGCGGCCCATGCCAGTTCATGGGGCCCGAATACGAGAAGGTGGCCCAGGCGCTCGAGCCGCGGGCCCGCTTCCTCAAGCTCAATTCGGACAACGAACAGCAGCTTGCAGGCGCTCTCAACATCCGCGGCATTCCGACCATGATCCTGTTCAAGGACGGCAAGGAGGCCGACCGCGTCTCGGGCGCAATGCCGGCAAGCCAGATCAATTCGTGGCTGAGCCAACGCATCGGCTAGAGTAGGGGGTGTCCCTACAGCCATTGAGAAAGATCAAGAACTCTCGTCCGCCATCCCCTACTGGGTGCCGAAGTCGATCTCGACGGAGACTATCGGCGAAAGGACGTCCGTGGAGCGAGCTCTCGCCGGCTGGATGAACAAGGGCCTGCTGCTGCTGGCGGTCGTCGGCCTTGCGAGCGGGCTGGTGCTGTATTTTGTCGGCAACCTTGCTGGCGCGAGCATGGTCTGGCGCGTCGGCGTGGTGCCGGTTCTCGTCGTGCTGGTGGCGGAAATCGCCCGCAGCCTGTGGCGCGGCGAGGTCGGCCTCGACATCGTCGCGGCGTTGTCGATGTCCGCCGCACTCGCGTTCGGCGAGACCCTGGCGGCGGCCGTCGTGGCGGTCATGTACACAGGCGGCACGTTCCTCGAGAGTTATGCCGAGGGCCGCGCCCAGCGGGACATGCGCGATCTGCTGTCGCGCGTGCCGCGGACCGCGACGCGCCATCGGAATGGCGGGCTCGAAGACGTTGCGCTCGACGACGTGCGGCCGGGCGACAGGCTGCTGATCCGCCAGGGCGACGTGGTGCCTGTCGACGGAACGGTCGCTGCGGACGCCGCTTTCCTCGATATGTCCGCGCTGACCGGCGAATCGCTGCCGGTGCGCCTGCTCCGTGGCGCCGACGCGCTGAGCGGTTCGACCAACAGCGGCGATGCGTTCGACCTGCTGGCGACGCGGCGCGCAGCCGAGAGCACCTATGCCGGCATCGTCCGGCTGGTCGAGCAGGCCGGGCGGTCGAAGGCGCCGATGTCGCGGCTGGCGGATCGGTGGTCCCTCGGCTTTCTTGCGATCACGGTGGCGATCGCATCCGGCGCGTGGTGGCTGACGGGCGATCCGATCAGGGCGGTGGCGGTGCTGGTGGTGGCCACGCCCTGTCCATTGATCCTTGCGGTGCCGGTCGCGCTGGTGGCCGGGATTTCGCGGGCCGCGCATTTCGGCGTGCTCGTCAAAGGCGCGGCGCCCCTCGAGGCGATGGCGCGCATACGCACGCTCGTTCTCGACAAGACCGGCACGCTGACGGACGGTCGTCCGCGGATCGTTTCGATCGATACGACGTCGGCCATGGCCGCGACGGAGGTGCTCCGCCTGGCGGCGGCGGTCGAGCAGGCATCGAAACATCCCGTCGCGCAGGCGATCGTCGCCGCGGCGAAAGCACAGGGCCTCGAATTGCCCGCGCCTTCGGAGATTGCCGAGACGGCCGGCGAGGGGGTTGCCGGTCAGGTCGACGGGCACAGGGTCGTTGTCGGCAGCCATGGCTTCGTGATGAAGCAGGTGAAAGCCCCGATGGCCGATCACCCCGCGCTGCTGGCCGGCGCCGCGCTGGTGGCTGTGGCAGCGGATGATCTCCTGGTGGGGTATCTGGTGATGGCCGATCCGCTGCGGGATGACGCCGGGGTGATGCTCGAGCGGCTTCGCCGGGACGGTGTCGAGCGCATACTGCTCGCGACGGGCGACCGCGCCGCTGTGGCCGAGCGGGTGACCTCGGGCCTGGGGTTTGACGCGCTGCGGACCGAGTTGACGCCCGACCAGAAGGTTCTCATCGTGCTGTCGGAGCGAAAGAACGGCCCGGTGATGATGGTCGGGGATGGCGTCAACGATGCGCCTGCCCTGGCTGCAGCCGATGTCGGCGTGGCCATGGGCGCGCGCGGCGCCGCGGCGTCGGCCGAGGCCGCGGACGTCGTGCTGCTGATCGACCGCATCGATCGGCTGGGGACAGGCATGGAAATCGCGAAGGCGGCACGGCGCATCGCCGTCGAAAGCGTCGTCGCCGGCATCGGCCTGTCCATACTCGGGATGGTGGCGGCTGCGTTCGGCTACCTGACGCCGGTAGAGGGGGCGGTGCTGCAGGAGGCCATCGACGTCGCCGTCATCCTGAACGCCTTGCGTGCTCTGCGCATCTCGCCTTCCGGCTCGCTCGCGGCTTGACCGGCATCAAAGCCCGCTGCCGGCCCGGCTGGCATCGTCTGCCGATACCGGGAGACAGCAATGACCCAAGGTTCCGTACAATCACCGACTGGCTCCGCCGGCGGCTATCAGGATGTCGTCGTCCAGCTCACCGGCTCCAGCGAGGACGAGGCCCGCCTGGCGATGGCAGAGGCGGTCGCCACCACCTTCGGTGCACACATCATCGGCGTGCATCTGCATCTGCTGCCTGACATTCTCGACATTGCGGATCCGCTGGGCAGCGCTGAGGTGCGCACCTTGCTCGAAGCGTCGGAACGGGAAGCGGATATGGCGTTCGAGCGGCTGGAGATGCGCATGTCGAGGCTCGGGGCATCGCATGAGATACACCGACTGCACGGTCTGCTCGCGGATGTCGCCATCGAACTGGCCCAGATGGTGCGCCGCGCAGATCTGTTCATCGGCACCCGGCCCTATGGTGATCCGGAAGGGCGCTATCGGATCGAGGAAGAGGTCCTGTTCAACTCCGGGCATGGCTGCCTTTTCGTGCCGCCCGGCGGCACGCCGCACCGGCGCTTCGATACCATCGTGATCGCCTGGGACAATACGCGGGAAGCGGCGCGGGCCGTGGCGGAGGCCATGCCGTTCCTGGTGCGCGCCACCGCGGTACGGCTGATACACGTTGCTTCGACCTGGGACGACAACCGCGATCCGGCCCAGGAGCTCTCCAGCGTTGCCGGCCACCTCCGGCGTCACGGGGTGTACGCCGAGACGATCATTGTGCCATTTGCCGGCGATACGGGTGAACAGATCGAGCAGATCGCCCATCAGCAGGCTGCCGATCTCATCGTCATGGGTGCATATGGCCGCATGCGGCTGATCGAGCTCGTCTTTGGCGGCGCCACCCGAGCCATCCTGCGGCATGCGACGCTGCCGGTGCTGATGGCGCACTAAGCCATTGGGTCGTGGCCGTTGCTGGCCGGCGCCCGCAGTCACATCGTGAATCGCGCAAGGATGTGAACCATCGGGTCTGTTGCATCGTATGTGTTGGATGACGATGCAATCGGACGTCAGGCACAGGGTTGCGTGGGTAACGGGAGCCGGCAGCGGCATTGGCCACGGCCTGGCGCTGCGCCTCGCCCGGGACGGGTGGCGCGTGGCAGTGAGCGCCCGGACGGCGACGGACCTCGATGCGCTCGCCGCCGAGTCGAAGGCGATCGCCGCGTTTCCGCTCGACGTCACCGACGAAGCGGGCTGCGCGCGGACGACCCGTCGCATCGAAGGCGAGCTGGGCCCCATCGAGCTCGCGGTGTTCAACGCCGGCGCCTATTTTCCTACCACCGCCGAGGACTTTTCGGTCGCCAATTTCCGCAAGACCGTCGACGTCAATTTGCTGGGCGAGGTCAATTGCATGGCTGGCGTGGTGCCGTCGATGCTTGCCCGGCGCTCGGGCCACATCGTGCTGATGGGATCGCTGACCGGCTTCGTGGGCCTGCCCACGGCCGCGTCCTATGGCGCCACCAAGGCGGCGCTCAACAACATGGCGCAGGCCTTCAAGCCCGACTTCGAACGCTTCGGCATCACGATCTCGGTGATCAATCCGGGGTTCGTGAAGACGCCGGCCACCGACAGAAACACATTTCCAATGCCGTTCCTGATCGGCGTGGACGAAGCGGTCGACCACATCATGGCGGGCATCGCGCGCCGGCAGTTCGACATCAGCTTTCCCTGGCAGATGCGGGCGGCAATCCGTCTGCTGCAGGTCTTGCCCAACTGGGCAAAATTCGCGATCACCCGGCGCATGCTACCACGCTAGTCGACCACCGTCGTTGCGATGCGCGTCTTCGCCGGCCGGCGGCGGATATAAGGGACGCCTTTCAGCCAGAGCTTCAGGGCCTCCCAATGGATGGCCGCGGTGACCTTCAGCGTCATCAGCGGATAGGCGAACAAGGCGTGCAGCAGCATGCGATCGGACAGCGTCTGCCGGGCGCCGATGAAATTCGCGTGCAGCAGCAGACCGTCGGCGTCGGTCTCGTCGATCGCGATCATCACCCGCTGGCCGGGCGGCAGGATACGAAAGCGGTAGGCGCAATCCATGGGGACGAACGGCGAGACGTAAAGCGCCTTGTCGCAGCGCTGCACGATGGTTTCGGCAACGCCTTCTTCAACGCGGATGACATAGGTTCGCTTCTCGCCGAAGGTGTTGTGCACCTCGTAGAGGATCGCCCGGAGCTCGTCGCCGTCGCTGCAGAAATAGACCGTCAGCGGATTGAAGACGTAGCCGAAGATGCGCGGATAGCACAGCACCGAGATGCGCGGGGTCGCGAGGCGCAGACTTGCGGCGGCCAGCTGGGCTGCAACCCACGCCGGGAGGTTGCCGTCGCCGGCGCCGTGATCGCTGTCGTAAAAGGAGAACACCGCTGCGCGGTTGTGCCCGAAGAGCCGCAGGCGGGCCGCGAGGGCGTCGATCTCGTCGAGGTCGAGCAGCAGGCAGAAGACCCGGTAGCCGAGCTTGTGCCGCTTTGGCCGCAGCCGCACATGCACGACACGGCCGGTGTAGATCGCCGAGGTCATTCCGCCGCCTCGAGTTGCGGTCGAAGCCTGATCCGCGCCGACTCGCCGGCCACCCTCCAGGGGCGCCGTACGCCACCGATGTCCTCGGCCGCCGAAAGGCCCGCCTGCAATGCGTCTTCGTGAAAGCCGGAGCCGAAATAGCTGCCCGCGAACCATGTGCGCCGCCCGCCCTGCAGCCGCCACAACTCCTGCTGCGCGTCGAGCGCACGCCGATCGAACAGCGGATGCGTGTAGGTGATGGTGCGCAGGATCTTGTCGGCCGCGATCGGCCTCGTGGGGTTCAACGTCAGGAAGACGGGGTATCGGCGATCGAGATCCTGCAGCAGGTTCATCCAGTAAGTCACGCAGAGCGGCCGGCAGTCGCCGCGGTCTCCGACGTAGTTCCAGCTCGACCAGACGCGCTCATGCCTGGGCATCAGGTTGCGGTCGGTGTGGAGGATCGCGGTGTTCGGTGTGTAGCGGAAGGCGCCGAGCAGCGCCCGCTCGGCCTCGTCCGCATCCTCGAGCAGCGCCAGCGCCTGGTCGGCATGCGTCGCGACGACCACGTCGTCGAAACAGCGCTGCTCGCCACGCGCATCGATGACGGTTACCTCGTCCGCGGTACGCCGAATCCGCGCGACGCCAGCCCCGAGCCGCAGGTCGGGAACGGCTCGCAGCATGTCCTGCACATAGCGCGTGGAGCCGCCGCTGACGGTTCGCCACGAGCGGCGGCCGGTCAGGTCGAGCAGCTCGTGGGATTTGAAGAACCGCACGAAGGCGGCGAGCGGATAGTCGCGGATCTGCGCCGCGGTCGTCGACCAGATGGCGGCGCCCATCGGCAGGAGGTGATCCTCCACGAATGCTGCCGAGTATCGGCCGCGATCGAGATATTCGCCCAGCGTCAGCTCGCAGCTCCGGGGGTCGTCCAGCAGGCGAGGCGCCGTAGCGTAGAACCGGACGATATCGCGCAGCATTGCAAGGAAGCGCCGGTTCACGACATTGCCGGGCTGTCCCAGCATGGCGCGGATCCCGGTCGAGCCGTACTCGAACCGGCCACCGTCGAGCGATGCCGAGAACGACATATCGGTCACCTGGGTCTTGATACCGAGGTGATCGAACAGCGCCGTCAGGTTCGGATAGTTGCGTTCGTTGAAGACGATGAAGCCGGTGTCGACCGGCGCCAGCACGCCGGCCATCGGTACGAGGACGGTGTTGGAGTGCCCGCCCGGCCGGGCGTCGGCCTCGTAGAGCGTCACGCGGTGCCTGCGGCCGAGCAGCCAGGCCGCCGAAAGGCCAGCGATGCCGGAGCCGATTACTGCAATGCGCCGGCCTGCGAAAGGCGCTCTGTCGGGTCGATCGATGAACACTCGCCACCTGCTGCTGTCAAAGCAGGTACGAGCCGGCGAGACGTTCGGATGCACCGGGCGAAGAAATTTTCCGGCGGAATGATCCGCTTGCGTTCGGCGTCCGTAATGGCGACATGAGCCTCGAAATTTCGACTGCCGCAGGCCTGTGGCTGAGGAGGTTTCCATCGCCAGGGCAGCCGGCGGTGTGGCGCAAGACATTGGCCGTGATGCCGAGCACACAACCCGAACGAGACATGTCGGAGCTGCTGGAGACGGTGGGGCGGACCCGCGACGTCGAACTGTTCGAGCAGCTTTTTCGCCATTTCGCGCCCCGGGTGAAGGCCTACATGGCGCGCACCGGCAGCGCCGCCGCGGCTGAGGAACTGATGCAGGAGACGATGGTCGCCGTTTGGAAGAAGTCGGCGCTGTACGATCGCTCGAAGGGCGCGGCGTCGACCTGGATCTTCACCATCGCCCGAAACCTGCGTATCGACGCGTTTCGCCGCGAGAAGCATCCCGAGTTCGATGAGAACGATCCGGCTTTCGTGCCGGAAGCGGCGCCGGCGGCCGATGCCGCGATGGAGAATGTGCAGTCGGTAGAGGCCCTCAAGGCAGCGCTCGACACCCTGCCGGCCGACCAGGTCGAGGTGCTGCGCCTCGCTTATTTCGAGGACCGGTCGCAGTCCGACATTGCGGCCGCCTTGTCGGTGCCGCTCGGCACGGTGAAGTCGCGGATGCGGCTTGCCGTGGCAAAGCTTCGGTCGGCGCTGGGCGGAGACACCGCATGATGCCTCGCCACCATGTCGATGACGATCTGCTGCTCAGCTACGCGGCGGGAAGCCTTGCCGAGGGGTGGAGCCTTGCCGTGAGCACGCACCTTGCGCTCTGTCCGGAGTGCCGCGCCAGGCTTGCCGCCGCAGAAGCCGCCGGCGGCGCGCTGCTCGAGGCTATGGCGCCCATGCCCGTCGCCGCCGATGCGTGGGCCAGCGTGCGCGACCGGCTCGGTTCGAGCGTTCCGGCGGAGGACAGGCGCCGGCCTGCGCAGGCGGTGATCCCGTCGCCACTGCGCGACTATATCGGCGGTGACGTCGAGACGATCCGCTGGAAAGCTATCGGAACGGCCGGCGCGCAATTGCGCATCAAGACGTCCGACGGCACGACGCAGGTGCGTCTGCTGAAGATCCCGGCGGGCCAGCCCGTGCCCGAACATGGCCATCGCGGCCGGGAGCTGACGGTCGTGCTGTCGGGCGCGTTCAGCGACGGAGCGGCGGTGTTCGCGCGCGGCGACATCGAGGATGCCGACGAAGAGGTTCAGCACACGCCGACGGCGACGCCGGGTGCCGATTGCATCTGCCTCGCGGTCACCGATGCGCCGCTGCGCTTTCGCAGCTGGCTCGTTCGTGCAGTGCAGCCTTTGCTTGGAATCTAGCCCGTGCGCTTCGTCATCGCCTATCTCGCAACTGCCGTGGTGTTTCTGGCGCTCGACGCCTTGTGGCTCAGCCAGCTCGCCCTCGGCATCTACCGGCGCGAGCTGGGTTCGCTCCTGCTCGACAGCCCCAACCTCGCGGTCGCCGGCCTGTTCTACCTGATCTTCATCCTCGGCCTCGTTTTCCTGGCGGTGCTGCCGGGCGTCGATGCGGGCAGCTGGTGGCGAGCCCTGTGGATGGGGGCGCTGCTCGGCCTGGTCGCCTACGGAACCTACGACATCACCAATCTTTCCACGCTCCGCGGCTGGTCGCTGACGGTAACGGTGCTCGACCTTGCCTGGGGCACCGCACTGAGCGCCGTGGCGGCCACCGCCGGCTATGTCGCCGTGGCGGCGTTCGGCGCGAGATAGGGCCGTCTTCGGCTCAGGTGCGGGGGTGATGGCGTTGATGGCGATGTCGTACCTGGCGCATTCCTTGCCGACCGCCTTGGTCATGCCGATGACGCCGGCCCTGGCGGCGGCATAGGCGGCGGCGTTCGGGTTGCTTTCCTTGCCGGCGATCGAGGCGATGTTGACGAGGATGTCGATGCGGCCGAGGATGGATCGCGCTATGCTGGAGAAAAGCGTCTTGTAGCGTGGGCCGATGCCACCAGCCGATCACAGCACCGACTATGCCGCCGAGCGCGTCGCGACGGATCGGCGGCTGACGGACGCCATGGCTGCGGCGCAGGGCGGCGACAGGGCGGCATATGAACTGGTGCTGCGGGAGTGTGTGCCGGTCGTGCGCCGGATCGCGCGGGCGCAGGGCGCCGACGCCAATATCCTCGACGACGTGGTGCAGGACGTGCTGATCACGCTGCACGGCGCGCGGGCGACGTTCGATCCGAGCCGGTCGTTCGTCGCCTGGCTCACCGCCATCACGCAACGCCGCGCCATCGACATCCTGCGCAAGCGCAGCCGCCGGTCGATGCGCGAGGTCTACGCGCCGATCGCCGCCGAAACGCAGGCGGCGGAAGGCGACCCGGAACGCGCGGCCAGCCGGGCCAGCGAGGCACGCGAGCTCCGCGCCGCGGTGGCGACGCTGCCCGAGGGGCAGCGCGAAGCGGTGGAAGCGCTGGCGCTGGCGGAAAATTCGCTCGAGGATGCATCCAAACGCACCGGCCGAACGAAATCGGCATTGAAGGTCAATCTTCACCGCGCGATCAAGACGCTGCGCGCCCGCCTCGGCGTCGAGCCTGGTGGAGAGACGCAGTGAGCAAGGAGAGCATGGCCGAGAGCGGCGACATTTCCCGACTGATCGGCGAGCTGAGCGCCGATCTGAAGCCGGTGCGGCGCCTGGCGCCGCCCTGGCTGCGTTCGCTCTACTGGCTGCTGGCGGTGATGTGCCTCGCGCTGGTGCTCATCGCCATTCGGGTGGTCTTCGACTGGTCCGGCCAGCCGGAGGTGGACCCTTACGTGCTCCCGGGAGCGCTGGCGTCGGGCGTGACGGCAATCCTTGCCGCCTATGCGGCGTTTCAATTGAGCCTGCCCGATCGCTCCGGCGCCTGGGCGCTGCTGCCGGTGCCGGCCTTTGCCGTATGGGTGGCGATCAACGGGCTCGGCTGCGTCGCCAGTCTCGCCAACCCGGCAGTGCAGAGCAACGTGCCGCAGTTCTTCACCTGCCTGTCGATCATTTTCGCGCTGTCGATTCCGCTGTCGGTGGCAACGATCGTCATGATCCGGCGCGCCCGGCCGCTCCGGCCGCTGCCCGTCGCGGTCCTCGGGGGCCTCGCGGCCTCGGCCGCCGGCGCGACCCTGCTCATCCTGGTGCACCCGCACGATTCCGCCGTGCTCGACATCTGCTCGCATGCACTGGCGGTGGCGGTCGTCGTCGGCCTCAACGTGCTGGTGGGCGGCCGGCTGTTCGTGCCGGCCAATAATTTTCGCCGCCGCGCGTAACCTTCCCTGATCCTCCGTCGAAACTGCTGACATGGACGGCGGCACTCGCCGTCCAGACCAGGATCTGAACCCTCATCGAAGGATGTTTGCCATGACGCACGCTCTGCGCCACACAACTGCTGTTGTCTCCGCCACCGCCCTGCTGGCGCTTGCCGCTCCGACCCTCGCCGCCGACGCGATGTCGAGCAGTTCCATGATGTCCGGCGATGCCATGGGGGCGAGCAGCTCCATGATGTCGACCGACGCCATGGCGAGCCCGATGGCCGGGGGCGATGCGATGATGTCCAACGACATGGCGATGGCCGATGACGGTTCGGCGATGGGCGCCCCGATGATGATGGGTGGCAAGACCATCAAGATCACCATCAAGGACGTCGTCACCGGCCAGCCGTTCTCGCCGACCTATGCCGAGAGCCGGACGGCCGGCTCGGCGCCGCTGTTCAAGCTCGGCGCCAAGGCGTCCGACGCGCTGGTGGCCGTGGCGGAAGGCGGCAATATCGGCATGTTCTCGGTGGCGGCCGCGATGAACAAGGACTCCGCGATCGGCGATGCGCAGCTCGCCATCCACACCCTGCCGGGCCAGACGCGGACCTTCTTGGTGCATGTCGACGAGAAGCACCCGCTCATCGATGCGGTGTGGATGCTGGGCAACACCAATGACGGCTTCTCGGGCTTCAGCGGCTTCGACGGCTACAAGCTCAAGGGCTCGGCCAGCCTCGATGTGCGCGGCTACGATGCCGGCTCGGAGAAGAACAATGAGAAGAAGGGCTTTCTCGGTGCGCTCGGCGGAGGCAACGACCGCGATCCCGAGAACGGCGTGATCACCTACCACACCGGCATCCGTGGCGACGCCGATGCGCCCAAGGCCTGGAATTGGGACGTCAAGGGGCCGGTCGCGCACGTGACCTTCGAGGTGGTGAAGTAATTGATCCTGATGCCGGCTGCGCCCGTGGTGCGGCCGGTTCTGCTTTGGGGGATGCCGCATGAAACGTAGCAGCATTGCGTTCGAGGGCACGATCAGAGCGCTCCGGCGGGGCGGCTGGGCAGCGCGTGGGCTGGTGGTCACGAGCCGGCATGGCCAGCTGGTCGAGACGCAGATCGGCCCGAAGGCGTTCGACACGGAGGACGGCTGCCACGCCTGGCTGCACGCCACGGCAAGCGGCCTCGACATCGACAGCGTATCGATCACCGTCAGTCCGCCGAACGAGGCTTAGGCGGACGGCAAGATTTGTTGGCAGGAAGCGGCGCGGTGTCAGAGACGCCGTGCAGGTCGGTCGCGTGTGGCCAACGAGAGTGGGCCGCGTATCTATACCGCGGCCGGTTCCCAGCCGGTCAGCAGGGCGTCCCAGCCGGGGAACCATTCGAGCAGGGCGATCTGCGCCGTCCGGTCCCAGCCGAACCAGATGGCGAGGCCGGTGAGCAGCAGCACCACGCCGAACAGCCGCTGGATGGTGGCGGCGTGGCGCTGGAACCAGTCCAGGCGGCGCACCAATTGGCGGCCGCCGAAGAGCACGGCAGCCATGGGCAAGGCAGTGCCCAGCGAGAAAGCGAGCGTGATGGCGACGGCCCCGGGCCCGACGTTCTGGTTGAGCGCCAGGGTGATCACCGAGGCCATGATCGGGCCGACGCAGGGCGTCCAGGCCAGGCCGAGGCCGAGCCCGACGACGAGGCCGCCACCGAAGCCGGCCGTCGCCGTGGCTGGAGCCCGACCGGCGAGGCCGCCCGTCCAGCGTTCAAACGACACTTGCAGGCGGGGCACGACCAGCACCAGGCCGAGGACGACGAGCACGATGGCGCTCAAGGTGCGGTTGACGTCGGGCGGCACGCCCAGCGTGCGCACCAGGGTGCTGAGCGCCAGGGTCGCGGCGCTGAAGGCGGCGATGAAGCCGATGATGACGCCGAAGGGCCGGGCGCGGCCGTCCTGCGTCGCCGTCGCCAGGAGCATCGGCAGCAGCGGCAGCACGCAGGGCGACAGGATGGTGATCACGCCCGCGACGAAGGCGAGCGCCAGGCTCAGCACCATGTCGGATCAGAGGCTCGTATGGGCGTTGAGGCCGTTGACGCCGCCGCTGTTCCACAGATCGACGCCCTTGCCGGCCTTGTCGAGCAGCACGAACGTATCCTGGTAGGTGACGCCGAACCTAGCCTTCAGTGCCGTTTCCTTGTCGTAGTCGGCAATGACCAGGGTCAGGCCGGGCCGCACCTTGTCCCAGCGTGCATTGAGCTCGGTCACGGTGGCGCGGCAATCGGGGCACCAGGCGGCGTAAAAGAAGACGACGGTGGTGCCCCTGGCGGCGAGGGCATCGAGCTGCGCGTCGCTCTCGAAGGAGAGCACCTGCGCCGGCGCGGGCGCCGCCGTGGCCGCGCGATCATCGGCCAGCGCCGGCACGGCGGCGAGGATGGGCAGCACGAAAACCAGGGCGGCGAGAAGGCGGCGAAGCAAGGAGGGCATGGGAGGATTCCGGTGCGGCGCACGGCCGTTCGACAGGTCGGCATTATCGCCGGCGCGGCGGCGCATGCCTATGGGCTCACACGGAATTTCATTGCCGTCGGGGCGCTGTGGCGGGGATAGAAAATTCAGCCTTGCGGCCCGCAATTGGAATGCTGTGAGCAGCGCCCGCCATGGCGATGCGCTTATGATAAGGCCAGCTCATCCAACCTCACAGGATCATTCGATGCGTTTCAACGTTCTCGCCACGGCGCTGGTGCTCGGCCTTGCGGCCGTGGGCAGCGCCCATGCCGAACGGCTCACCGACCAGCCGCTGGTCGATGCTGCGTGGCTCAACGGCCATCTCGGCCAACCGGGGCTGGTCATCATCGATATCCGCGACAAGACCAAGGACGGGGCCCCCTATGCCGCGGGGCACGTGCCGGGCGCGGTGGAAGCGCAATATTCGGCCTATGGCTGGCGCGCCAGCATCGATGGTGCGCCGGGCCTGCTGCCCAAGCTCGACGACATCAGCGCCAGGATCGCGGCGCTCGGCGTCAACGACGATACGCAGGTGGTGATCGTGCCGGACGGCAGCAGCATCAGCGAGTTCGGCGGCGCCACCCGCGTCTACTGGACGTTCAAGGTGCTCGGGCACGACAACGTCACGATCCTCGATGGCGGCTACAAGGCGTGGACCGCGGCGGGCGAGCCGGTATCGACCGACGTGGTGACGCCGAAGGCCGGCACCTTTGTCGCCAAGTTCCGTCCCGAGCTCCGGGCCGAGGTCGCCGAAGTGCAGCAGGCGATCAAGGACGACGTCAACCTGATCGACGCGCGCTCGGTGGCGCAGTTCATCGGCAAGGAGAAGACCTCGACGGTGAAGGAGCTGGGCACCATCCCGACCGCCGTCAACATCAATTTCGACAAGTTCTGGGACCCGCAGACCAATCGCTTCGCCAGCAAAGCGGCGATCGAAGCGCTGGTGCAGCAGGCCGGGCTGGTCGACAAGGACGGGGTGATCACCTTCTGCAACACCGGACACCTGGCGTCGATCGCCTGGTTCGGCCTGTCGGAGGTTGCCGGGCTCAAGCATGTGCGGCTCTATGACGGCTCGATGTCGCAGTGGACGCTCGATCCGGCGCGCCCCGTCGTCGTGCAGAACTGACGGCCCCGCCATCCTGACGCGCGCCCGAGATTGCGGTCTCGGGCGCCGGCTTTTATGAGACATGCGGTCGGACACTCGACCCGGATCGGACTTCACGTGACAGACCTCAGCGCTTCCCCGCCCGCTCCCGCTCTTGCCTGGCCCAAGCTCGATCGCGGCCCGGTGCTGGTGGTGCTCGCCATGTTCGTGCTCGGCGCCGTGGCGATCGCGCAGATCGTCGATGCGCGGCAGGCGGTGCTGTTTGCCATCGGCGGCCTGCTGGGGGCGACGCTCTACCATGCCTCGTTCGGCTTCACCGGCGGCTGGCGCCGGCTGGTGGTCGAGAAACGCGGCGCGGCGGTGCGGGCGCAGATGCTGATGGTGGCGATTGCCGCCGTGGTGTTCATTCCGCTGCTGGCGCAGGGCAGCGCTTTCGGCCAGCCGCTGGCCGGCGCGGTGGCGCCGGTCGGCGTCTCGGTGCTGGTCGGCGCGGCGATGTTCGGGCTCGGCATGCAACTGGGCGGCGGCTGCGGTTCGGGCACGCTGTTCACGGTCGGCGGCGGCAGCGCCCGCATGCTGGTGACGCTGGTGTTCTTCATCGTCGGCGCCGTGCTGGGTACGGCGCATCTGCCGTGGTGGCTGGCGCGGCCGTCGCTGCCGACGATCAGTCTCGGCACGGCACTGGGCGCACCGGCGGCGGTGGCGGTGACGCTGGCGGGGCTCGCGGCGGTCGCCGGGATCACGGTGCTGATCGAGCGGCGCTCGCATGGCGCGCTGGAGCGGCCTTCCACGCCGAAGACGCAAGGGCTGTCGCGACTGCTGCAGGGGCCATGGCCGCTGCTCGGCGCGGCGGTGGCGCTGGCGCTGCTCAATATCGCGACGCTGCTGATTGCAGGCCATCCCTGGTCGATCACCTATGGCTTCGGGCTATGGGGCGCGAAGGCGGCGCAGGCTGTCGGCGTGCCCGTCGCGGGCTGGGAGTTCTGGACCTGGCCGGCGCAGGCGCTGGCGCTCAACCGCAGCGTGCTGTTCGACGTGACCTCGGTGATGAATTTCGGCATCCTGCTGGGCGCGGCGCTGGCCGCGGGGCTCGCCGGGAAATTCGCGCCGAAGGCGAAGCTGCCGCTGCTGTCGGCGCTGGCCGCGGCGATCGGCGGCGTGCTGATGGGTTATGGCGCGCGGCTATCGTTCGGCTGCAATATCGGGGCGCTGTTCAGCGGCATCGCGTCGGGCAGCCTGCATGGCTGGGTGTGGTTCGCGGCGGCGTTCGTGGGCAGCTTCGCCGGCGTCGCGCTGCGGCCGCTGTTCGGGATGGACGGGTTCAAGAAATGAGCAGCTCACGCAACACCCTGCTGTTCGGCGCGGCGCTGCTGGCGGCGACCGCCGCCGTCGCCGCCGACCAGGTGGCGCGCGGCCGCGGACCGGCGGCCCCAGCCGCGACGGCCGCTGCTGCCGATGCGGCGTCGCCCGACGAGGCGGCCAATCCCTGTGCCGCCGGCGCCCCCTGCGCCGCAGCGGCGCCCTGCGCTGCGGCTGCACCTTGCGCTGCGGCCGCCCCGTGCGCCGCTGCAGCGCCCTGCGCCGCCGGCGGCTGACGATGGCGTCCGACGCGGACAGGCAGCGGGCGGCCCAGGAAGCGCTGTTCTGCGAGCAGATTCTCGCCAAGGGCGGCGACAACGTGCTGCACGCGACGCTCCGCGATGCGCCGGTGACGGCCTGGAGCCACTATCCGCCGGGCGACGTGTTCGACCCGGCGTCGGGTGGGCAGTGGTACTATCATTGCCACCTGCCGCCGGAGGAGGGCGAGCACGGGCATTTCCATTGCTTCGTGCGGCCAGACGGCAAGAACGGCCCGGTGCACCATCTGGTGGCGGTCGGCGTCGACGCGCATGGGCGACTGCGGCGACTGTTCACGGTCAACCAATGGGTGGTCGGCGACACCTGGCTCGGGGCCGAGGCAAGCATTGGCCTCATCGAGCGCTTCGACATGCAGATGCCGCAGCCGTCCTATCTCACCAACCGCTGGCTGACGGCGGTCCTGCGGCTCTACGGCGACGAGATCGCCGAGCTGATCCGGCAGCGCGACGCAACCCTGGCCGCGCATCGCCCGCCTGACGGCACGTCCGCGGTGGACGACCGCGAACTCGAGGTGACGTCGGAACTGCGGGTCGATCTGGCGGCGACGGCGAAGAGCCTGGGGCTGTAGGCAGATCGCTCAGCCGGGCGACAGCACGCCCAGCAGGCTGACGATGGCGATGACGAGGGTGCCGATGATCAGTTCGGCGACGGTGCCGTCGCGCAGGGCGTTGGCGCCGGTGGGGCCGGTCGGGATCTTCGGCATGAAGACGTAGCGGTTGACCAGGGCCAGGATGCACATGGTGCCGACCAGCGCGACCTTGACCAGCAGCAGCACCTGGTAGGCCGAGGCAAAGCTCAGCGGCGTGTCGCGCAGCACCAGCCAGCTGTTGGAAAGGCCGCTGGCCAGCGCCAGGGCGACTGCGAAGTGGCCGAGCCCCGAGAAGCGGCGCAGGGCGCGGTCGGCGTCGGCGGCGTAACGCGGGTCGGAGATCTGGCGCAGCACCAGCACCAGCGACAGCAGCGAGCCGAACCAGAAGCCCGAAGAGATGAGGTGGACGACCTGGCTGATCTCGCTCAGCGTGCCGAGCACGCCGGTCTCGGCCACGGCGTGGCCGACGAAGGCGAGGGCCCCGAGGGCCAGCAGGGCGGCGATCGCCAGCACTGCGCCGCGGCGTGGTCCGAACAGATGTGCGGCGAGCACGCAGGCGGCGCCGAGCAGCAGATTGGCGATCCAGGCCTTGCCGAAACTGGTCGCGGTCAGCACCAGCCACAGGGTCGCGGGGTTGATGGCGTCGGCCCAGCCGTCGCCCATGTTGCCGGCCTCGAAGCCGAGCCAGGCGATGGCGCTGAGCAGAAGCAGCCAGGCATTGAAGACGGCGATCCGCCGGGACAGCGTCAGCAGGCTGTTGCTCAGCGCCGCCGACGCGATCCAGGTTTCGAAGACGGCCGTCCCGAAGAGCTGGATGGCCGCCGAGTAGTGGAGAAAGCGAGCGATCGAGAGCGCGATCTCCATCGTCAGTCCTTATTGTGCGACCTTGAACGTATAGGTTCCGGTCGTCTTATGCCCGTCGGCAGATACCGCCGTCCAGTCAACGGTGTAGTCTCCCGCCGGCAGTGCGCCGGTCAGCGGCGCCAGCAGCGTCTTGTCGTCCTTGGGATCGAGGGCGAGGGCGCCCAGGGCGACCTCCTTGCCGGCGGCGTCGGTCAGCTTCAGCTTGCTGAAGGCGAAATTGAGCTGCTCCGAGAACACCAGCCGCAGCTCGGTGAGGGGCGCCGGTGCGGGCGCCGGGGTGGCCGCGTCCACGGCCGCCGGCACCTCCGAGAGGAGCTTGGCGTGGGCGAAGGCAGGGCCGGCGGCGAGCGCCAGCGCGGCGGTCGCGACGACGAGGAAGGCGGTGCGGAAAGGTTTGAAGCGCATGATGATCTCCTGTTGCTGTCAGTGGCCCGAAGCGTTGGGATTGGGTGGAGCGTCGAACACTTCGGGGTTCGGGTCGCCCTCGACGACGAGGTAGCCGGCCAGTCCGCGCTCGGCGCGCGACAGGGCGTGGTCGACCAGCACGTAGCGGCCGGGGACTTCGAGCTTGAACTCGACGATGTTGGCCGAACCGGGGGGCACCGAGATGCTCTGCACGTTCTCGATCGGCGGGCTGGTCACCGAGCCGAGCTGGTAGGCCTTGTCGAAGATCTCGCCGATGACGTGGAACGACGAGGTGAAGTTCGGCCCACCGACACCGAAGAAGATGCGGACCGTCTCGCCGACCTTAGCCTTCAGCGGATAGTGGTCGGTGAGGGCGCCGACATGGCCGTTGAAGACAAAATATTCCGGCGTCTCGTTGAGCAGCTTGTCGTAGCTCGCGGTCAGCAGGCCGGGCGTGCCGAGGGCTTCCTCGGTGTAGATCTCGCCCTGCATGACGTAGAACTCGTGGTCGACCGGCGGCAGGCCGCCTTCGGGCTCGACCAGGATCAGGCCATACATGCCGCTCGAGATGTGCATGGCGACCGGCGTCACGGCGCAGTGATAGACGTAGATGCCCGGATTGAGCGCCTTGAAGGTGAACTGGTGTTCTTCACCGGGGTTGGCCGAGGTGGCGCCGGCACCGCCGCCAGGGCCGTTGACGGCATGGAAGTCGACGTTGTGCATCATCACGCTGTTGTCGTTGTTCTTGAGATGCACCTCGACGGTGTCGCCGACGCGCACGCGCACGAAGGGTCCGGGCACGCGTCCGTTGAAGGTCCAGAACTGGTAGGTGGTGTGTTCATCGAGGCGCGCCTCGACCTCCACCGTCTCGAGCTGGACCACGACCTTCTGCGACGTCGTGCGGGTGATCGGTGGCGGGATGTCGGTGGGATCGTGGGCGATGTCGGCAACGCCGTTGCGGACGTTGATGGCATAGAGCCGGTCGCCCAGCGAGGTCGAGGTCATGGTGTGTGCCGCCGGCATGACGTGGCCGCCGCCCATCGCCATCTGGTCTTCGGCCAGCGCCACGGCGGGGGTGGCGAGGGCGCCGAGGGTCAGTCCGGCCGACCCCACAAGCAGGTCGCGGCGCGACAGGCCGTGAGCTTCGTGGTCCGGCCTGGTGGTGCTCTTGCTGTCAGTCATTTGATCCCTGCTCCTTTGCTGCGGGACGACGGTTGAATGCGGTGGGCGTGTGCTCAGGGGTGGCTGGGTTCCGGCCGGGGCGCCCCAGGTGAAGCGTCCCGGCCGGCCGGTCCCGAGCCTCCTCCGGACGTCTGCTGCGGCCAGCCGGAGCTGGCCGGCTCGGGACGGAGGGTGATCGCGGAGCTATTTGAGCTCCCCGAGGATTTCGTTCAGGCGGTCCTGGGCCTTCTTGGGGTATTTGGCGGCCTTGACGGCATCGAGGTTGCTCAGGTCGTCGCCGACGACGACCACGGCGACCATGCCGAGGCCGAAATGCGGCTCGCAGCGCACGACGTAGACGCCCGGCACGGTGAAGGTTTCGGCGAGCGGCTGGCTCAGCTTGCCCTTGAAGGGGGTCGCGCCGGGCGGGATCATTTCGGTCATGGCGACGGCGTCGTGACCCTTGTCCACCGGCTGGAAGGTCACCGTGTCGCCGACCGCGACCTTCACCAGATCGGGCTCGAAGACCATGGCGCCCTTGGCGCCCTTGTTGAGCATGTTGACGTCGACATTGGCGGCGAGCGCCGGCGCCGCGCCGCCAAGCAGCATGGCGGCGACGAGTGCGAGACCGAGGGCTTTCATGATATTCTCCTATGACGTTCCGGGTCACCGAAGTGACGATGCGGGGAATAGAGCGGGGGCCCCTCGGTCACTTTGCTCTGGGACAAAGAGCGCGGTATTTCGCTGCATGGCTCCCATGAGCGACACGCACGGCCTGTGCGGCGGCGGCATCGGCTGCTATGGACGGGTCACAGACCCGACAGCAGGCGAGACGATCTGATCGTGACGGCACCGGACCGCAGCATCCTCAAATCCCTGCCGATGTTCGCGCAGTTGAACGATGCCGAGCTCGACAAGGTCGCGGCGCGTGCGGCGAGCCGCCGCCTTGCTCCCGGCAGCGTGGTGTTCGGCCAGGGCGATGCGGCAGAGCATTTCTTCGTGCTGGTGCATGGCCGGCTGCGCGTCACGCAGGTGACGCCGCAGGGCGAGCAGATCGTCGTTCGCATGATCAATCCCGGCGATCTGTTTGGCCTGGCGAAGGCGCTGCGGCGCTCCACCTATCCGGGCACGTCGACGGCGGTGGTGGAGAGCCTCGCGCTGAGCTGGCCGATGACGGACTGGGACGCGATGGTGGCGCACCATCCGGCCTTCGCGGCAAGCACCATCCAGACCATCGGCGACCGCCTGCAGGATGCGCATTCTCGTATCCGCGAGATGTCGACCGAGGTGGTCGAGCGGCGCGTCGGCCACATGGTGCTGCGTCTCGCGCAGCAATCGGGCAAGCGCGAAGCGGAGGGCATCCGCATCGACTTTCCGATTTCCAAGCAGGATCTGGCGGAGATGACGGGCACGACGCTGCATACGGTGTCGCGCATCCTCATGGCATGGGAAGAGGCCGGGCTGGTCGACAGCGGCCGGCAGAAGCTGCTGGTCAAGGACCCGCACCGCCTGCTGCTGATCGCCGACGGTCTGCAGCCGGGGCTGCTGGGCTAGCCTCGTCGGCGGCAATCGCCGCTTCCACGGCACGCTGTAATCCGGCGAGATCCTGCCGGTGCTCGCGGGCGGCGTCGGCGAGGCGGTTGAAGCGCGCGATCGGGCAGCCGACGCAATGCAGGCCATGATCGACGAAGACGCGGATCGTGCCCGGCCAGCGCGACATGATCTCGTGCAGTGACATGGTCCGAAGCGGCGGCATGCTCGGCCTCCAAAGAGCCCGCATGTGCAATCGCGAAAGGTCCCGTGTCCTTGCGCTGGCGCAAAGACGGCGGGAGGCGCGCGCGGCATGGGTCGGGTGTCATGAACCAGAGCATTTCCACTCCGCCGCCCGCCGCCGCGCGCAAGCCGGTGCCACGCGGTATCGCGCGGTCGGGACCGGCCGTGCTTTCCTACGGTTTCCGGCCCTTCTTCCTCCTCGCCGGCATCGTCGCGGTGCTCGACATGGTGCTGTGGATCGGTGCCCTGTCGGGCTGGTGGGAGGTAGGTGGCCCGGAGGGGCCGATCGCCTGGCATGCGCACGAGATGCTGTTCGGCTATGCCACTGCCGCGCTCAGCGGCTTCGTGCTGACGGCAGTGCCGAACTGGACCGGCCGGTTGCCGGTTTCGGGCCTGCCGCTGCTCGGGCTTGTGGCGTTGTGGGCGGCCGGACGCGTGCTGCTGATGCTGCCGGTCACCGCCGGCAGCCCGGTGAGCGCGGTGGTCGACTGCCTGTATCTGCCGGCGCTGGCGTTCGTGGTGACGCGCGAGGTGGTGGTCGGCCGCAACTGGCCGAACTTGCGGGTGGCGTTGGCGCTTTCCGCGCTGGGGCTGCTCAACGTCGCCTTCCATGCGGCGAGTTTTGCCGGCTGGGACGAGACGGCGCTGCTGCGCGGCACGGTGGCGCTGTTCGTGGCGCTGGTCTGCCAGGTCGGCGGGCGCATCATTCCGAGCTTTACGCGGAACTATCTGGCCCGGCGCGGCGCACAGCGGCTGCCGCGGCCGCTGGGGCGGATCGACCATGCCGCGCTGCTGGCGGCGGTGCTCGCCGGACTCGCCTGGGCGATCCTGCCGGACGGCTGGCCGACGGTGCTGCTCGCCGTGGGGGCGGCGATCCTCCATGCCTGGCGGCTCGCGGGCTGGCAGGGGCAACAGACGTGGCGCGAGCCGCTGCTGCTGGTGCTGCATATCGCCTATAGCTTCATTCCGCTGGGCTTCCTCTGCGTCGCAGCGGCGGCGCTGGAGGTCGTATCGCCGGCGTCGGCGCTGCATGTGCTCACGGTCGGAGTGATCGGCCTCACCACGCTGGCGGTGATGACGCGGGCAAGCCGGGGCCATACGGGCCGACCGCTGACGGCGTCTTGGAGCACGACGGCCGCCTATGCGTGCATTGCCGTGGTGGCGCTGCTGCGGCCCCTCGCTGAGATGTTGCCGGAGGCCTACCATCCGATCCTGGCGGTGAGCGCCGCCGGCTGGATCGCCGGGTTCGCGATCTTCGTGTTCGAGCATGCTCCGATGCTCATGCGGCCATCGCGGTCGGCTCCAAAATAGCGACGACGACCGTTCAGACGTCGCCGACGCTTGATGGAAAGGACACGGTGACGGCAAAGCCCTTGCCGCGGTCGGAGCGGATTTCGGCGCTGCCGCCGCTGAGGCCGGCGATCTCGCCGACGATGGCGAGGCCGAGACCCTGGCCCGGCTTGTCGCCGTGCTCGCGGGAAAAGCGCTGGCCCAGATGTGCCGCCTTGTCGGCGGCAAGGCCTGCGCCGGTGTCGGTCACCGACAGGATGACGGCGTCGGCCGTCTCGGTCACCGACACTGTCGCTTCGGCCCCACGTCCCGCATAGGCGATGGCATTGGCGATGAGGTTGCCGATGAGTTCGCCGGTGAGCATGGCGTCGGCCCGGACCAGCGCATGTTCGGCGCCCTCGTACCCAAGGTCGATGCCGGCGCTGTTGGCTTCCGGCACGCGCTCGGCGGCGACGGCGCGGGCGATCTCGGCGAGATCGACCAGCGGCAGATGGGCGCGGTCGGAGGCCGCCTCATCGATCCGCGCCAGCAGCAGCAACTGCGCCAGCACGCGCTCGGCGTGCTCCACCGCAGCGTCGGCCTGGGCGATGGCGGCGTCGCGGTCGGCAGCAGTGCCGGCGCGCCGGGCCAGCGCCAGTTGCGTGCGCACGATCGCCATCGGAGTGCGCAATTGGTGGCTGGCATTGCCGGTAAAATGCCGCAGGGCGCCAAGCGCCGAGCTCAGGCGCGTCATGAACGAGTTGATGGTGTCGACGAGACCCTCGACTTCGCGCGGCACCGCCTGGGCGATCGGGCTCAGATCGGAGGGGCTGCGCTCGGCGATGGCGCCGCGCAGCCGGTAGAGCGGGCGCAGCGACAGGCCGACGGCGAGCCAGACGACGACCGCGGCGGCAGCGATCAGGACGCCCAGCCGGATCGCCGCCTGCAGCAGCAGCGAGCGGGCCAGCAAGCTGCGGGCGATCATGGTTTCGGCGACGGTCACGGTGAAGGGGATGGCGCTGACGCCGGAGGAGGCAGCGCGCTGCAGCGAGCCCAGGCGGATCGGCTCGCCGTGAAAGGTACTGTCGCCATAGACGATGTCGGAGCCGGCACCGGGTACGGTTGGAAGGGCGTTGTAGCCGGTAATGAAGCCGGCGGGCCCGTCGACGCGGTAGAACACCCGATCCTGCGCCGACGAGGTGAGCATTTCGAGCGCGACGTAAGGGACGTCGACCTCGAGGCCGCCATCCTCGGCGACGATGACGCGCTCGGCGATGGCGAGGATGGAGCCGGCCAGCACGCGGTCCGAGACCTGTGTCGCGGTCTGCTGCGCCTCGCGCCAACTGTCGGCGACAGCCGCGGCGGCGATGGCGACAAGCGCCAGCAGCAGGCCGGCGAGCAGCCGCTGGCGGAGGGAATAGCTTCTGCTCACGCGTCGGTCCGATCGAGGTAGTAGCCGAGCCCTCGAGCGGTGCGTACGGTCAAATCGTAGGGCGCCAGCCGCTTGCGCAGGCGCGAGACGTATTGCTCGACGGCGTTGGCGCTGAGGTCGTCGTCGAAATCGGCGAGCGAGTCGATGATCGCCTGCTTGGCAACGACCTTGCCGGCCCGCATCAGCAGCGTTTCGAGCAGCTTCAGCTCGCGCGCCGGGACGTCGAGCGTGACGCTGCCGGCGGTGACGGTGCGCGTCACGGTGTCGAGGCTGATGTCGCCGAACGAGATTTGCGCCGTGTGCAGGCCGGCGCGGCGGCGCAGCAGCACGCGGACACGCGCCTCGAGCTCGGGGATGTCGAAGGGCTTGCTCATGTAGTCGTCGGCGCCGAGGTCGAGGCCGCGCACGCGCTGGTCTATGGCGCCGCGCGCGGTGAGCACCAGAACGGACGAGGTGCTGTGCCGCCGCCTGAGGGCGCGCAGCACGTCGAGGCCATCCATTTCGGGCAGATTGAGATCGAGGATGACGAGGTCGAAATCGGTATTGCTGGCCGCCGCGTCGGCGGAGACGCCGTCATGGACGACATCGACGGCGTAGCCGGCCGTCCGCAGCACCGCTGCAAGCCCGTCCGCAAGCGTCGTATTGTCCTCGGCAACGAGTATGCGCATCCCACCCCTCCCCGCCGATGCTAGTCGCAGGGGTTGCCGGGGCGCAAGGCAGGCGGCATGCTGCGCCGATGTTTGCCCGCCTCGCGCTCCTTGCCGTGCTGGTTGCGACGCCGGCGCTGGCGCAGCCCACGCTGTTTCCGGCGCGCGACGGCAATCCCACGCCGCGGACGGTCACCGTCTATTCCTCGCTCGACGCGCCGCTGGCGCGGCCGATGATCGAGGCGTTCCAGGCGAAGTATCCGGCGATCGCCGTGTCGTACGAGGATCTGCAGACGGCCGATATCTACGACCGGATCGTCAAGGAGACCGATGCCGGCGGGGTCACCGCCGATTTCGCCTTCTCGTCGTCGATGGATCTGCAGATGAAGCTCGCCAATGACGGCTATGCGCAGCCGGCGCATGTGGCGCTGGCGGCGAGCTGGCCGCGCTGGGCCAATTGGCGCGACACCGCCTATGCCCTGACCTACGAGCCGGCGGTGTTCATCTACAACAAGCCGGCCTTTGCCAGCCGCACGCCGCCGGCGACGCGGGGCGAGCTGCTCGACTATCTCGAGGACAATGCGGACAGCGTGTTCGGCCGGATCGGCACCTACGACATCGAGCGCTCGGGGGTCGGGTTCATGTTCTTTTCCCGCGACCAGGAGCAGTATGCCGACCTCTGGCGGCTGGTCGGAGCGATGGGAGCGGCGGGAGTCAAGCTCTACTCGACCACCTCGGCCATCGTCGAGCGCGTGGCCAATGGCCAGTTCGTGTTCGGCTACAACATCCTCGGCTCGTATGCGGCGGAGGCGGCATCGCGCAATCCCGACCTCGGCATCGTGCTGCCGCGCGATTTCACCATCGTCACCTCGCGCATCGGGCTGGTGCCGAGCGCCGCGGCCAATGCCGATCTCGGGCGGTCGATGCTGGAGTTCTTCATGTCGGCGGAGGGGCAGACGATCATGGCGCAGAAGCTGCAGATCGCTGCGCTCAATCCCGACGTCACCGGCGACAATACCGCCAACGCCATGCAGGCGGCGCTGGGCCAGCAGCTCCGGCCGGTGCCGGTAAGTCCCGGCCTCATGGTCTATCTCGACCAAGTCAAGAGCGCCCGGTTGATCAAGCGCTGGAACGACGCCCTGCGCCGCCAATGAGCGGCGACAGGTTGGTGACAGCTTGGTGTGCTCCCATGCTGCAAGGGCCGACTCCACAATAAGCGGAGCGACCTGAGGAGTCTGGGAGGACTCGGACAACACTGACTGCCCATTGTGGGCGCCCGGGGTCTCCCCATGGCGCGGCCTGCTGCTGCACGGCCGCACGAGGAGGAAGCATGAAACACACCATCGCTGCGTCCATTCTGGCCGCTGCCCTCGCACTGCCCTTTGCCGCGCAGGCGGCCGACTATTCCGTGATGGCCCCGGCGGCGCCGGGTGGCGGTTGGGACCAGACGGCCCGCGCCATCCAGGACGCCCTGACCGGCGCCGGCATCGCGGGCAACGTACAGGTCACCAACGTGCCCGGCGCCGGCGGCACCATCGGGCTTGCGCAGTTCGCGCAGGAGGCCAAGGGAGATCCGAGCAAGCTGATCGTTTCCGGCTATGTCATGGTCGGCGCGATCCTCACCAACAAGTCGCCCGTCGGGCTCGATGCGATCACTCCGATCGCGCGGCTGACCGGCGAGTACGAGGTGATCGTGGTGCCGGCTTCGTCGGACCTCAAGACGCTCGACGATCTGACCAAGAAGCTCAAGGCGGATCCGGGCTCGGTGTCCTGGGCCGGCGGCTCGGCCGGCGGCACCGACCACATCACCGCCGGCCTCTACGCCAAGACCGTGGGGGTCGATCCCAAATCCGTCAATTATGTCGCCTTTTCGGGCGGCGGCGAGGCGCTGGCCGCAGTGCTGGGCAGCCAGACCACGGTGGGCATTTCGGGTTATGGCGAGTTCCAGTCGCAGGTGGAGGCCGGGGCGCTGCGCGTGCTCGGCGTGTCGGCGCCCGACCGCATCGCCATCGTCGATGCGCCGACCTTCAAGGAGGGCGGGGTCGACCTCGTGGTGCAGAACTGGCGCATGATCGGCGCCGGCCCGGACCTCAGCGCGGAGCAGATTGCCGCGATCAACGCCGATATCGAGAAGATGGTGCAGTCCGAGCAGTGGAAGAAGACGCTCGAAACCAAGGGCTGGATCAATACCTATCTCGCCGGTGACGAGTTCAAGGCGCAACTCGCCAAGGAAATCGACAGCACCACGGCCATCCTCAAGGACATCGGGCTCGTTTCGTGAGCACCGAGCTCTCCCAAAAACCTGCGCGCCGCCCGGATCGGGCGGCGCTTGCCGTCGCGGCGGTGCTGATCGCCGTGGGTGGCGTCATCGCCTGGGATGCGAGCCATCTCAATGCCGCGGTGCGCTATGCCCGCATCGGCCCGCAGACCGTTCCCTATGTGGTGGCGGTCGGCCTCGCCGGGCTCGGCCTCTGGACGATCATCGAGGCGCTGCGCGGCGATTTTCCCGAACGCGAGCCGCAGGAGGTCCGGCCGGTGCTGTGGATCGTCGGCGGCCTGCTGCTGCAATTGCTGACGATTCGCACCGTGGGCTTTTCGATCGCAACCGGACTGCTGTTCGCGCTGGTGGCGCGTGGCTTCGGCGAACGGCGCTGGTGGATCAGCGTTCCGGCCGGGGTGGTGATTTCGATGCTGGTCTGGCTGCTGTTTGCGCGCGGGCTGGCTCTCACCTTGCCAGGCGGGCCGCTCGAGCACGCCCTCTCCGCCGCGCTGTCGGCCCTGTTGACACTGGTCGTTCCGGGATCCGCCGCATGAATACGCTCGATCTGCTCATCCAGGGGCTGGGCGTTGCGATCCAGCCGATGAATCTGCTTTACGCCCTGGTCGGCGTGACCCTCGGCACGCTGGTGGGCGTGCTGCCGGGAATCGGCCCGGCGACCACGGTGGCGCTGCTGCTGCCGGTGACCTACCGGCTCGATCCGGGCGGCTCGCTGATCATGTTCGCGGGCATCTATTATGGCGGCATGTATGGCGGTTCGACCACGTCGATCCTGCTCAATACGCCGGGCGAAAGCGCCTCGATCGTCACGGCGCTCGAGGGCAACAAGATGGCCAAGAACGGCCGCGGCGGGGCGGCGCTGTCGACCGCCGCCATCGGCTCGTTCGTCGCCGGGCTGATCGCGACCATGGCGCTGGCGTTCCTTGCGCCGTGGATCGTAAAGTTCGCCCTGGCGTTCGGGCCGCGCGAATATTTCGCGCTGATGGTGCTGGCGTTCGTCACGGTGTCGGCGGCGTTCGGCGAGTCCACCCTGCGGGGCCTGACCTCGCTGTTCGTCGGGCTGGCGCTCGGGCTCATCGGCATCGACCAGCAGACGGGGCAGGCGCGGCTCAGCTTCGGCGTGCCCGATCTGCTCGATGGCGTCGAGGTGACGACACTGGCGGTGGCGATGTTTGCCATCGGCGAGACGCTGTTCGTCGCGGCGCAGGGGCGGCGCGCGCCCGACCGGGTCGAGCCGGTGCGCGGCTCGCTGTGGATGAACGCGGCCGACTGGGCGCGCTCATGGAAGCCATGGCTGCGCGGCACGATCATCGGCTTTCCCATCGGCGCCATGCCGGCGGGCGGCGCCGAGATCGGGACGTTCTTTTCGTATGCGGTGGAAAAGCGGCTCTCCAGGCACAAGGACGAGTTCGGCAATGGCGCGATCGAGGGCGTCGCCGGGCCCGAGGCGGCCAACAACGCCTCGGCTGCGGGCACGCTGGTGCCGCTGTTGACGCTCGGCCTGCCGACCTCGGCGACGGCGGCGATCATGCTGGCTGGATTCCAGCAATACGGCTTGCAACCGGGCCCGCTGCTGTTCGCCACCAACCCGCAATTGGTGTGGGGGCTGATCGCCTCGCTGCTGATCGCCAATTTCATGCTGGTCGTGCTCAATTTGCCGATGGTCGGCATGTGGGTGCGGCTGCTGGCGGTGCCGAAGCCGTGGCTCTATGCCGGCATCCTGCTGTTCGCGACGCTGGGGACGATCGGCGCCAACCCGTCGGTGGCCGAGCTGGTGATGCTCCTGGTGTTCGGGCTCATGGGCTACGGGCTCAGGGTTTTCGGCTTTCCCATCGCCCCGGTGGTGGTGGGGCTGATCCTCGGGCCGATGGCGGAACAGCAATTGCGGCGGGCGCTGGCGATCAGCCAGGGCGATGTCGGCGTGCTCGTCGCCTCGCCGATCGCCGCGGTCCTGCTCGGGCTGGCGCTGATCGCGCTGGTGCTGCCGCTGATCCTGAGGGCACGGGGCCGCGGGCAGATCCTGGCGGCGGTCGGTGCCGACGATGACTAGCGCCAGGGCTGCCGGCATCGATGCCGGCCGTCCGCCGTCGTTCTTTCCTCAACATGTGATGCCGTGATGCTGGGCCTCGCCCCGTCGACCATTGCCGCCTATCTGCAGGTGATCTTCATCGATGTCGTGCTGTCGGGCGACAATGCGGTGGTGATCGGGCTCGCCGCGGCGGGCTTGCGTCTCGAGCTCAGGCGCAAGGCCATCATGATCGGTATCGTGGCGGCGACGGGGATCCGCATCGCCTTCGCGCTGGCCGCGACGCAATTGCTGGCGATCACCGGGCTGCTGCTGGCCGGCGGGCTGCTGCTGCTGTGGGTGTGCTGGAAGATGTATTCGGAGCTGCGCGTCAGCGGCGAGGCGTCGGAGGAGGGCGAGGGCACCGGCGGGCGGCAAAAGACGCTGGGGCAGGCGATCGTGCAGATCGTGCTCGCGGACGTATCGATGTCGCTCGACAATGTGCTGGCCGTCGCCGGCGCGGCGCGCGGCCATCTGTCGGCACTGATCTTCGGGCTGATCCTGTCGGTGGTGCTGATGGGCGTCGCGGCGTCGTGGATCGCGCGGCTATTGCACCGATTCCGCTGGATTGCGTGGGTCGGCCTCGCGATCATCGCCTATGTGGCGCTGGCGATGATCTATGAAGGCGCCGACCAGCTTGTCGGCGGACAGCTACCACACCTGCCGCTGCTCAAATCCTGACGGCCGGACGCGGGGAACGCGTCCGGCCTGAGTGTCCTACGCAACCTTGGCGAGGGCTTGGTCGACGTCGGCGATGATGTCGTCGATGTGCTCGATGCCGACCGAGAGGCGCACCAGATCCTCGGAGACGCCAGCGCGGGCAAGCTCCTCCGGGCTCAACTGCCGGTGCGTGGTCGAGGCGGGGTGGCAGGCGAGCGATTTGGCGTCGCCGATATTGACCAGCCTCAGGATCATCTGCAGGGCGTCGATGAACTGGCTGCCGGCGGCCGAGCCGCCCTTGATGCCGAAACTGACGATGCCGGAGGCCTTGCCCTTGGCGAGTTTCCTCGCGAGCGCGTTGTATTTGTCGCCGGGCAGGCCGGCATAGTTCACCCAGGCGACTTTGGGGTGGTTCTTGAGATGCGTCGCCAGCGCCTCGGCGTTCTCGCAGTGGCGCTCCATGCGGATGCCGAGCGTTTCGAGGCCCATCAGGATCAGGAAGGCGCTGTGCGGGCTCAGCGCGGCGCCGGTATTGCGCAGCGGCACGACGCGGCAGCGGCCGATATAGGCGGCCGGCCCGAGGGCCTCGGTATAGACGACGCCGTGGTAGGACGGGTCGGGCTCGTTGAGCACGGCGAAGCGGGCCTTGTTGGCGACCCAGTCGAACTTGCCGGAATCGACGATGATGCCGCCGATCGAATTGCCGTGGCCGCCGATATATTTGGTCAGCGCGTGCACCACGATGTCGGCGCCGAAATCGATGGGGCGGCAGAGATAGGGCGTGGCCACGGTGTTGTCGACGATCAGCGGCACGCCATGCTTGTGGGCGATGGCGGCGAGGCGCTCGACGTCGACGACGTTGCCGGCCGGATTGCCAATGGATTCGCAGAACACGGCTTTGGTCTTGTCGTCGATCAGCCGGTCGAAGGCATCGAAATCGTCGGCCTTGGCCATGCGCACTTCGATGCCCTGGCGCGGGAAGGAGTGCATGAACAGATTGTAGGTGCCGCCATAGAGCTGGCTGGTCGAGACGATGTTGTCGCCGACGCCGGCAATGGCCTGGATGGCATAGGTGATCGCCGACATACCCGAGGCCACGCACAGCCCGGCGATGCCGCCCTCCATCTCGGCGACGCGCTTTTCCAGCACGTCGGTGGTGGGGTTCATGATGCGGGTATAGATGTTACCGGGCACGGCCAGGTTGAACAGGTCCGCGCCATGCTTGGTGTCGTCGAAGGTGTACGACGTCGTCTGGTAGATCGGCACGGCGGCCGCTTTGGTGGTGGGTTCGGCCGTGTAACCGTGGTGCAGGGCCAGCGTCTCGAGCTTCATGGATGTCGTCCTCTTTCGTCCCGGTCGTGATCGATCCGGGTTGGCCTGCACAATAAACGCTGCCCCGCCGCGACCAAGGGGGTCGGGGAGACGGCCTTGCCATGGTGGGCGGCATCGGGAGCAAGCCATTCCGCGATCGGGTTGTCCCTCGCATCCGGCTTCAAACCGCGTCAAGCGAATGATATTCGGTTTGTGTACAACGATGATGCAGTGAACCAATGGACATCACGCAGGCGCGGACCTTCCTCGAAATCTCCGACACCGGCAGTTTCGTGGCGGCGGCGGCGCGGCTCAACATCACGCAGACGGCGGTGAGCGCCCGCATCCGGGCGCTCGAGGAGCAGCTCGGGCGGCGGCTGTTCGTGCGCAACAAGGCCGGCGCGCGGCTGACGCCGGCCGGCGAGCGCTTCCTACGCCATGCGCGCACGCTGGTGCAGGTGTGGGACCGGGCGCGGCTGCAGGTGGCGCTGCCGCAGGGCCGCACCGACGTGGTCAGCGTCGGGGCCGAGCTCGCGCTGTGGAACCCGATCCTCGTCGACTGGCTGGTGTGGATGAAGCGCGAAGCGCCCGACATCGCACTGCGCGCCGAGGTGGATACGCCGGCGCGCCTGCTCGAGGCGGTGCATGCGGGGGCGCTGGACCTCGCGGTGCTCTATGATCCGCCGCCGCAGGGTCCGGCGATCGTGGTCGAACTGCTGCACGAGGAAAAGCTGGTGATGGTCAGCACCGATCCACGCGGCCGGATCGACAGCGACGAGTATGTGCATGTCGATTGGGGCCCGCTGTTCCAGGCCAGCCACCAGGCGGCGTTTCCGCAGCATGCGAGCCCGGGGATCTCGACCTCGCACGGGCCGCTGGCGCTGCTGTACCTGATTCAGGCCGGAGGCGCCGGCTATTTCCGGCTGAGCGCCATCGGGCCCTATCTCGAGCATGGCGAGCTTTACCGTATCGCTGCGGCGCCGGAATTCGCCTATTCGGTGCACATGGTCTATTCGAGCCGGGTCGAACAGGGGCTGGTCGACCTCGTCCGGCGTGGCTTTCGGACGAGCGCGGCGGCGCAGGCGAGCGAGGGGCAGGCGCGGCTCTAGCCGTCGCTGTCGGTCGCCGCCAGCCGCCATTGCGATTGCCTGGCTTCGAGGTCGCGCTCGAAGGTCCAGCGTTCGGCGCATTGCACGACGCGCCGCGGGTCGCCTTCGATCACCTGTCCCGCCCGGTCGCGCACCACCGAAACGAGCTCGGTGGCAAAGCGGATTTCGGCCCAGGCCGTGTTGCCGGCCACGCCCGAATCGATGAGCTCGGCGCCGCGAAAGCCGATGAAGGTCAGCGACGCGACCTCGCCGCGCAGGCGCCGGGCCGCGAGGAAGGTGACAAAGTCGACACGCGCCTCATCGGTCAGCAATTGCTCGACGGATTTGAGGTCGTCATGCGCCACCGCCGCGACGATACGCTCGTAGGCGTTGCGGGCATTGACGATGAAATCGGGCTCGCTGTGGCCGGCGACGCGAAGCGGGACCGGCCGCTCCGCCGCAGACGCCTCCGGCGGCGGGACCAGCACGTCGCCGCCGGGCAGGCCGATCATCGCAAGGCGGTGCCGCAGATCGTCCTTGTCGTCGGGATCGGCGTTGGCGGCATCGCGCAGAAAGACCCACAAGCCGGCGATGGCGAAGATGATGACGATGTTGAACACCGCGAGGGCATCAAGCTCTTGCATCGGACGGCTCACGCATGCTCGGACGAGGCCTCGTCGAAGCGCGGCAGCACGTTGTAGGTGTGCTCCGGCGGCGGCGAGGTCAGCGTCCATTCCAGCGTGGTGGCGCCCTCGCCCCAGGGGTTGGCGACGGCGGGACGCTTGCGGACGAACGCCTCGATCATGGTGGCGACGAAGAGGATGACGCCGAAGGTCGAGATGTAGGCGCCGATCGAGGAGACGAGGTTCCACATCGCATAGGCGTCGGGGTAGTCGACGTAGCGGCGCGGCATGCCGGCGAGGCCGAGGAAATGCTGCGGGAAGAAGACGATGTTGACGCCGATGAACATCGTCCAGAAGTGCAGCTTGCCCAGTTTCTCGCTGTACATGTAGCCGGTCATCTTGGGGAACCAGTAGTAGAGGCCGGCGAAGATGGCGAAGGCGGAGCCCAGCGACAGCACGTAGTGGAAGTGGGCGATGACGTAATAGGTGTCGGTCAGCGAGTGATCGACCCCGGCGCTGGCCAGCACCACGCCGGTGACGCCGCCGATGGTGAACAGCATGATGAAGCCGGTGGCCCACAGCATGGGCGTGCGGAAGGTGATGGAGCCGCCCCACATGGTGGCGAGCCAGGAGAACACCTTCACGCCCGTCGGCACGGCGATCACCATCGAGGCGAACATGAAGTAGCCCTGGACGTTGAGGCTGAGCCCGGTGGTGAACATGTGGTGGGCCCAGACCACGAAACCGATGCCGCCGATGGCCACCATGGCATAGACCATCGCCATGTAGCCGAAGATCGGCTTTTTCGAGAAGGTCGAGATCACGTGGCTGACGATGCCGAAGGCCGGCAGGATCATGATGTAGACTTCGGGGTGGCCGAAGAACCAGAACAGATGCTGATAGAGGATCGGATCGCCGCCGCCTTCGGGCTCGAAGAATGTGGTTCCGAAATTGCGGTCGGTCAGCAGCATGGTGATGGCGCCGGCGAGCACCGGCAGCGACAGCAGCAGCATGAAGGCGGTGACCAGCATGCCCCAGGCGAAGAGCGGCATCTTGTGCAGCGTCATGCCGGGCGCGCGCATGTTGAAGATGGTGGTGATGAAGTTGATGGCGCCCAGGATGGAACTCGCGCCCGCAAGGTGGATGGCGAGGATGACGAAATCGACCGCCGGGCCGGGCTCGCCGATGGTCGAGTAGGGCGGGTAGATGGTCCAGCCGCCGCTGTGGCCGTTGGAGCCGGCCGGGCCCTCGACGAACAGCGAGACGAGAAAGAGCAGGAAGGCGGCGACCAGCAGCCAGAACGAGACGTTGTTCATGCGCGGGAATGCCATGTCGGGCGAGCCGATGAGCAGCGGCACGAACCAGTTGCCGAAGCCGCCGATCAGCGCCGGCATCAGCACGAAGAAGATCATCACCAGGCCATGGGCGGAGACCACAGCGTTGTAGGCGTCGGTGTCGTGGAACAGTTGCAGCCCGGGTTGCTGCAGCTCGAAGCGGATGAGGAAGGACAGCGCGGTGCCGAGCAGGCCGGCGAGTACGGAGAACACCAGATAGAGGGTGCCGATGTCCTTGTGGTTGGTCGAGAAGGCCCATCGCCTCACCTGCATCGAGAACGATGACGGGGCGGGGGTCTCGGCGATATCCATGGTCCGGCTCTTTGCTGCGTGCCTCGCGCGCGGCGGCCGGGAGGGGCCGTCGCCGACGCTTTCGCCGGCCAGCTAATGCTGCACTTTTATATATGACAAACGAATATTATTCGTCGTTATACGCAGTATTGTTGCTGTTATTCGTCGAGCGGCGGCGGCATGCGGTAGCCAAGGCGTCAGGCCGGCTCGGGCGTGGGGGCTTGCGGCTGTGGTTGGTCGCAGGTGTCGTTGATCCAGGCCCGAAGCTCGGACAGGCCGGTGCGCAAATCATTGTCGGGAAGCCGTGGGATCAGGCGTCCGAGGTGGTCCTGCAGGATACCGGCCCCCACCGCCTCGATATGCTGCGACGCGGCGACGGACTGCGGCCAGGCAGATGCAAGACCGGCGAGCCAGCGGGCGAGCGCCTTGCTGCGAGGCCCGAAGGGCGGCGCATTCCTGGCCACCTCGTGGCCAGCCACGTTGCGCAGCAGCGCCTGCAATTCGCCGAGCAGTTTCGTCATCTCCTCGGCAATTTCGCCCGCTTCGAGCTGGCCGACATAGGCGCCGCTCATTTCACCGATGTAGCAGACGGGCGAGGCGAGCTCGTTGGCGGCGTCGCGCGCGGCGGCGGCCCCGATCGGCGCGGTGTCGGCTTCGGCGAGCAGGGCGCCGATGATGTCGGCGGCGGGGCGGATCGCCGAGATGCTGCCGACGCCGGTGCCGGCGTAAAGAGCCATGGATTCGAAGTCGCCGGTCATCGAGCGCAGCGGCGAGTCGGTGCTGAACAGGTAGATCGGGCGGCCGTCCTCCTCGCCGATGACGACACGCCGATCAGGCGCGTCCGGCCCCCGCTCGCCGGCGGCCACGGCGCTCGACAGCACGCGCACCCTGGCGCCGATCGGCCAGTTGATGTGGAAGGTGTCGGTGAGCAGCGTGTCGCTGGCGGCGGCAAGCAGCAGGCGCTGCTTGTGGTATTGGTGGGCGAAGGATTCCTCGGCGGCCATCAGCGCCGTGCCGAGCACGACGCCTTCGGCGCCGAGCGCGGTGGCGGTGACGAGATCGTCGCCGCGGGCAAGGCCGCCTGCGGCCAGTACCGGGATATCGACGGCGGCGACCACGTCCGGCAGCAGCCGTGCGAGCGGGATGGTGCCGCGTACATGCCCGCCGGCCTCGCATCCCTGGGCGATGACGATTGCGGCGCCGGCGTCCCGTGCCGCCGCGGCTTCGGCGGCGGAGCCGACCTGGTAGACGACGCATATGCCGGCGTCGGTCAGCCGGCGCACCAGCGCTGCGTCGAAATCCCAGAACAGCGCCACCGCCGGCACCTCGAGCTCGAGGATGGTGTCGACCTGCTGCTCGAGCAGCAGCCGGTCGGTGGCGGCGGGAATGATGTTGACGCCGAAGCGCTCGATGCCGCGCCGGCGCACCGCCTCGACTTCGCGCCGGATCAGCGCCGGCGGCTCGCGCACCATGCCGAGAAAGCCGAAGCCGCCGGCTTCGCTGACGGCGGCGACCAGCTCCGAGCGGGCGACGCCGCCCATGCCGGCGAGCACCAATGGGTGCCGGCAGCCGAGCAGGGACAGGATGCGGCTTGGCGCACGGTCAGTCATGCGGTGCAGCTTCGTCCAGAACCTGCTTGAGCACAACCGCCTGGTTGTGGGCCTCGTCATGCGCCGAATAGAGCAGCGTTACACGATGCCTGGCGGCGAGCTGGTGGAGTTGCGCCAGCAGGTCGGCGTGGGACTGGAGCTCCGCGCGATAGCGGCGGGCAAATTCGGCGAATCGCTCGGGATCGTGCCCGAACCATTGGCGCAGGGCCGTGCTCGGGCCGATGTCCTTAAGCCAGAGATCGATCCCGGCGTCGGCCTTGCGGATGCCGCGTGGCCACAGGCGGTCGACCAGCACGCGCTGGCCATCCGCGTCGTCCGCGGGCAGGTAGATGCGCTTTATCCGAAAGCTGCCGGTCATGCTTCACCGCCACCCAAGATGCCGCAAGGCGCCAATGTAGGCAGGCGGCACCGCCGCAGGTAAGGGCAAATCGCAGGCCGCAACGTCGCAGGGCGCGGGCTGCCCTCAATAGGCGGGCTTGACGGGGAACCAGTCGGGGCGGGCCTTGTCGAGATAGGCCCCGGCGATGCCGTCGACGCGGTATTTTTCGAGCGCCGATTCGTCGACCTCGACGCCAAGGCCCGGCCCCTCGGGCACGGCGAAGCGGCCATTGGCGAGCACCGGCGGATTGGGCGAGATGTCGCCGCCGAGGTAAGCGCGCTCGGTGTCGATGGCGATGTTCATGTTGGGGATCGAGGCGGCGAGGTGGATGTAGGCGGCCTGCGACAGCGCCAGTTCGGCGCCCGAATGCAGCGTCACCGGGATACCGACGGCCTCGCAGATGGCGGCGGCCTTGACGGTCTGCCACAGCCCCCCGGCTTCGTGCGGATCGAGCAGCACCACGTCGGCGGCGGCGGCGCGGACGATGTTGCCGACATCGGTGAGCGTATAGGCGCTCTCGTCGAGGGCAATGGGCACCGGCGAAGCGGCGACCAGCGCCGCGTGGCCGGCGAGGTCGTCGAGCTCGAGCGGTTGCTCGACATAGGCAGGATCGAAGGCGCGCAGCTTTTCGAGCTGGCGCTTGGCAGTGGGAACGGTCCAGGCGCCGTTGACGTCGAGGCGGAGCGGCTTGTCGCCGATCACCTGCCGTGCGGTTTCGGCGAGGCCGATGTCGGAGGGCTCATCGAAGCCGATCTTGACCTTGAAGGTGGTGTAGCCGAGGTCGAGGAAACGCTTGAGCCGCTCGGCCAGGCCCTGGCGGTCGTTGGTGAACAGGTAGGCGGAGGCCTCGACCTCCCGGCGCCAGCGGCCGCCCCACAGGGCGTGGAGCGGCAGGCCGGCCTTTTTACCCAGCGCGTCCCACATCGCCATCTCGAGCGCGGCGATGGCCATCACGGCGGCGCGCTTGTGGTGGTAGTAGCCGGCACCCAGCACATGCCTGTGGAAACGTTCGGCGTCGGCCACGTCGTAGCCGACGGCGAGGGGCGCGACGATGTCGGCGAATACCGCCGGCACTGCGGCGATCAGCGAAATCGTCTCGCCCCAGCCGCTAATCCCTTGATCCGTCTCGATTTTACAGATCAGCCGGGTGGTGCCGATGCGCCGCCCGGATCCCCACAGGATATCCTCGGTGAAGGGCATCCGGACCAGCATGTGGTCGACCCTGGTGATGCGCACGAAACTCTCCCTGTTGACTTGGAACTCAGTTCCAAGATACAGCACAGGCCGTCGCAAGGCACAAGCTCCCGCGCAAGGGGGCGGCCGGCAGGGATGGGGAATGGCGCGCACGCAGCTCAAATCGGAGGAGTCTGAGGCCGAGCTGGGCGGGATTCCGGGCGTACAAGCGCTCACCCGCGGGATCCAGATCCTCGAAGAGGTTGCCTCGACGGCGCGTGGCTTGCGCTTCACCGAGCTTTTGGAGCGCACCGGCATGCCGAAAGGCACGCTGCACCGCATGCTGCAGGCGCTGACCGAGGAACGGCTGCTCAATCTCGACGCGCGCGACCAGACGTACCGGCTGGCGTCCCGGGTGTTCCAGTGGGCGCACAAGGTGTGGGACGAATTCGATCTGCGCGGCGCCGCCGAGCCCGAGCTGGTGCGCCTGCGCGACCTGACCGGCGAGACCATCCGGCTGGGCGTGCTCGAGGATGACAGCGTCCTCTATGTCGACCAGCGCGAGGTGCCGCAGCCGCTCCGGCTCAACAATGGCGTCGGCAGCAAGGTCGACGCCTATGCCAGCGGGCTGGGCAAGGCGATCCTCGCGCATCTGAGCCTGGAGCGCCGCCGGGCGCTGCTCAGCGCGGTGGAGTTCGAGCGGCTCACGCCGAACACCATCGTCAATCGCGACGAGCTGATCCACCAGCTCGATTTGACCAAGGCGCGCGGCTACGCGATTTCGGTCGACGAGCAGAATGTCGGCATCTCGTCGGTGGCGGCGCCGGTGCTCAACCATCGCGGCGAGCCGATCGGCGCCATCGGCATCATCGGGCCGTCGTTCCGGCTGCCGGTCGACCGGCTGCACGCGCTCGGCCGCGACGTGATCGAGGCGGCACGACGCATTTCGGGCAATATCGGAGAGTTCGCCATGTCCATCGCCGTGCAACCGCGGCCGCTCGGTCCCGACCGGGCCGACGTGCATTGCGCGATTCCGGCGAGCGCGTTCCTCGGCGAGGGGCCGCACTGGTCGGCGGCGGACGGCAAGCTGTATTTCGTCGACATCCTGGCGCCTGCCGTGTGCATCGGCGATCCGGTCGCGGGCACCTATCGGGCGCTGCCGCTGCCGGAGCTGATCGGCTTCGTCATTCCGCGCCGGCGCGGCGGGTTCGTCGCGGCCATGCATGGCGAGATCCGCGGCCTCGATCTCGCGAGCGGCGACATCACCACCATTGTTCGCCCCGAGGCGGACCGGCCGGGCAACCGCTTCAACGACGGCAAATGCGATCGCGCGGGGCGGCTGTGGGCGGGGACGCTCGCCATCGACACGGCGCCCGATCGCGGGCGGCTGTGGCGCATCGATACCGACGGCCGGGCGATGGAGATGGACCGCGGCTTCCACGTCGCCAACGGCCTCGGCTGGAGCCCGGACGACAAGACCTTCTATTTCACCGACACGCAGAAGCAGGTGGTCTACGCCTACGATTTCGATCTTGCCTCCGGCGAGATCGCCAACCGGCGGCCGTTCATCACCGTGCCGGAGGGCGAGGGCAAGCCGGACGGCATGACCGTCGACGCCCAGGGCTTCCTGTGGGTGGCGCATTGGGACGGCTGGTGCGTCACGCGCTACGACCCGCAGGGCAAGGTGGACCGCGTCATCAACCTGCCGGTGCCGCGACCGACGAGCTGCGTGTTCGGCGGGCCGGACATGCAGACGCTGTTCGTCACCTCGGCCCGCATCCGCCTCTCGGCGGGGCAACTGGCGGAGGCACCGTTGTCGGGGAGCGTGTTTGCGATCGATACGGGCATCAAGGGGTTGCCCGAGAACGTGTATGGAGGCTAGCGCACTTGTCCCGGCTCGAGCTCAAGGATGTTCGCAAGAGTTTCGGCACCACGGAGGTGCTGAAGGGCATCGACCTGACGGTCGAGGATGGCGAGTTCGTCGCTTTCGTCGGGCCGTCGGGATGCGGCAAGTCCACGCTGCTGCGGCTGATCTGCGGGCTCGACGAGATCACCGCGGGGCAGATGGCGATCGACCGCGAGATCGTCAACGACGTGCCGCCGGCCAAGCGCGGCATCGCCATGGTGTTCCAGTCCTATGCGCTCTATCCGCATATGAGCGTGGCGCAGAACATGGGCTACGCGCTCAGGCTCGCCGGCACGCCCAAGGCCGAGATCGAGCAGCGGGTGCTGGCGGCGGCCAAGGTGCTGCGCATCGCCGACTATCTCGAGCGCAAGCCGCGGCAGCTTTCGGGCGGACAGCGGCAGCGCGTCGCCATCGGCCGCGCCATCGTGCGCGAGCCGCGCATCTTCCTGTTCGACGAGCCGCTCAGCAACCTCGATGCGGCGTTGCGCGTCGAGATGCGCATCGAGATCGCCCGCATGAAGGAGCGGCTCGGCACGACGATGATCTATGTGACGCACGACCAGATCGAGGCGATGACGCTCGCCGACAAGATCGTGGTGCTGAACGCCGGACGGGTGGAGCAGGTGGGCTCGCCGCTCGAGCTCTACAATGCGCCGGTCAACCGGTTCGTCGCCGGCTTCATCGGCTCGCCGAAGATGAATTTCCTGACCCTGGGCGCGCGCCACGGCGACAGCTACGCGCTGCCGGGCGGCGAGATCGCGCTGCGCGCCGGCCTCGAGGGCGCGACGACGATCGGGGTGCGGCCGGAGCATCTGGAAATCGTCGAGGCGGGCCGCAGCGGCACGCTCGGCGGCACGCTGACGATGACCGAACATCTGGGCAGCGACACCTACGCCTATGTGGCGTTGCCGGGGACCGAGGATTTGCTGGTGGTGCGCCTTTCGGGCGAACGGGCGCTCAAGACCAACCAGAAGGTGGGCGTGGCGCTCGACCCGGGCATGGCCCATGTGTTCGCCGCGGACGGCACCATGCTCGCATCGGCCCGTCCCGTGGCGCTGGAGGCGGCATGACCATGCACGCCGAACTGATCCCCAAGGTCGCAGTCGAGGTGGCGCGCTATCCGAGCCTCGCGGGCAAGAGCGTGATCGTCACCGGCGGCGGTTCGGGGATCGGCGCGGGCCTCGTCGAGCATTTCTGCGCGCAGGGATGCAAGGTCGGCTTCATCGAGCTCAGCGCCGATTATGCGAAGGCGACGGCCGAGGCGGTCGATCAAGCGACCGGCCATCGTCCCGAGACCGAAGTGGCCGATCTGCGCGACATCGAGGCGCTGCACGCGGCGCTCGACCGGCTGCAGCAGCGCGTCGGACCCGCCCGCGTGCTCGTCAACAATGCCGGCAATGACGACCGGCGGCCGCTCGAAGAGGTGACGCCAGACTATTGGGACGAGCGCATGGCGACCAATCTCAGGCACCAGTTCTTCGCGGTGCAGGCGGTGGCGCCGGGGATGGCGAAGGCCGGCGGCGGCGCCATCATCAATATGGGCTCGATCTCGTGGATGCGCGGGGCGGCGGGGCTCATCTTCTACACCACCGCCAAGTCGGCGGTGATGGGGATGACCAAGTCGCTGGCGCGCGAATTGGGCGAACGCAACATCCGCGTCAATTCCATCGCGCCGGGCTGGGTGCTGACCGAGCGCCAGGTCGAACGCGCCAAGCGCATCTACCAGGGCAAGTTCGCCGAATATCTGGAGGCGCAATGCCTCAAGGAACATCTGTTGCCGGGCGACATCGCCCGCATGGCGCTGTTCCTCGCCGCCGACGATTCACGCCTCATCACCGGACAGACCTTCATCGTGGATGGAGGCGTCGTCTAAGCAATACCGCGACGCCCATAGGGGGCTTTGCGGGTTTTCGACCACTTGAAACCGAGTTCCAAGGGAGGACTGAAGTGAAGCACGTAAAAGGACTGATGGGGACCGCGCTGGCGGTTGCCATGCTGGGCATCGGCGCCGCGCAGGCGGCCGATGTGAGCTGGATGGGCTACAGCTATGCCGAGGAATCGGCCAAGCCGTCGGTCGACAAGATCATCGCCGGGTTCACGTCCAAGACCGGCAAGACGGTCGAGCCGATCGCCTCGGCGTTCGGCGATCTGCAGAAGAACCTGCTGCTGCGCGTGCGCTCGCACACGCAGCCCGACGTGGTGCAGATCTCGGAGCGCTGGCTGCCGTCGTTCGCCAGCCTGCCGGGCCTGGTCGACTACAACACGGTGTTCGGCGCCGACAATCTCGCCAAGATCTACGCCCCCGAGGCGCTGGCGATGGGGCAGGTCGACGGCAAGCAATTGGCGCTACCGCTGATGTCGGGCTCGATCGGCATGGTCGCCAACAACGCCGTGCTGCAGCAGGCGGGGATCACCGAGATGCCCAAGACCACCGACGAGTTCAAGAAGGACCTGATCGCCATCCGCGACAAGGTGCCGAACTCGGTGCCCTATGCGATGGCGACCAAGAACAATTCCGACATCCTGGTCGACTTCCAGACCTGGGAATATGCGTTCGGCGCCGACATCATCGACGCCAACGGCAAGGTGGTGGTGGACAGCGACGCCAGCAAGAAGGCGCTGGGCTTCCTCGTCGACCTGATGAAGGAGCGGCTGATCGCGCCCGAGATCGGGCGTCCCGACGCACGCCGCCTCGTCGGCCAGAGCGCCGCGGCGTTCTATCTCGATGCGCCGCAGTCGCGCACGTTCCTGCGCAGCTTCTCGGGCAAGGGCAAGGATTTCGACGTCAACATCAAGCCGATGCAGGTGCCGGTGGCCAATGCCGGGCAGGAGCCGACCTCGATCCAGTGGGCGCATCTGATCATCGCCTTCCAGCAGAGCAACCCGCCGACCAAGGACGACGCCAACATGCAGTTCGTGGCCTGGCTGGGTGACGATGCGGTGGAGACGCAGTTCCCGGTGGAACAGAGCGCGCTGCCGGGCACCATCTCGGCGCGGGCCAATCCGATCGTCGCCGACGACGCCTATCTCAGCGCCTGGGCCAAGAACAACACCAATCCCAAGCGCAACGAAGTGGGCATCTGGAGCAACAGCGGCGAGCTGACCGACATCCTCGCCGAGGAAGTGCAGGCGGCGCTGCTCGGGCAGAAGTCGGCCGACGATGCGATCACCTCGATGGGCGCGCGCATGAAAGAGTCGATGATCAAGGCCGGTCACGCGCAGTAAGCAAAGCAGGGCGTCCGGGACCTCCGGACGCCTATCCTTCGGATACACGACATGAGCAGCGACACCGCCGGCCCCGTACCGACCCGCATCGAAGACTATCCGGTCTCGCGCCACGCCCGCCGCGGCGGGCTGCAGGCCGTGCAGCGCCGGATCGGCCTGTTGATGCTGGCGCCGGCGGCGATCGCCTTCGCCGTGGTCATTCTCTATCCCTTCGGGCAGGCGCTGGCGCTGTCGCTGTTCGAGGACACGCTGCAATCGATCACGCCGACCTTCATCGGCCTGCGCAATTTCGAGCAGGTGCTGACCGATCCGGAAGTGTGGGGCTCGTTCGGCACGACGGTGATCTATGTGGGCTGCTCGACCCTGGGCACGCTGGTGCTCGGGCTCGGCTGGGCGCTGCTGCTCAACCAGAAATTCCGCGGCCGCGGCGTGATCCGGGCGCTGACGCTGATGCCGTGGGTGGTGCCGAGCACGGTGAGCGCCTTCATCTGGGCCTGGATCTTCAATTCTCGCTTCGGGCTGATCAACGGGCTGCTGCTCGAGCTGCACCTGATCCAGGTGCCGCAGGCGTGGCTGTCGACGCCGGAGGGGGCGATGCTGGCGGTGATCCTGACGCGCGTCTGGCGCTCGATCCCGTTGTTCATGGCGTTCTTCCTCGCCGGACTGCAGAACGTCGACACCGAGCAGCTCGATGCGGCGCGGGTCGACGGCGCCGGCAATTTCGCCATCCTGCGCGACCACGTGCTGCCGCATTTGCGGCCGGTGCTGATCGTGGTGGTGGTGCTGGGCGTGATCGGCGGGCTGCAGGATTTCGACACCATCTACGCGCTCACGGGCGGCGGGCCGGTGCGCGCCACGGCGGTGCTGTCGGTCGAGGTCTACCGCAAGGCGTTCGAGCAATGGGATGTAGGCATGGCCTCGGCCATCGGCGTGCTGTGGGTGGCGACGCTGCTGCCGCCGGCGTTCTTCTACCTGCGCCTGCTGGTGAGGCGCTGAGATGTTCGACCTTTCGAGCCGCATCTCCAAAATCGTGTTCGGCGGCCTGCTGGTGGTGATCGGGTTCTACCTGTTCTTTCCGATCTACTGGATGATCACCTCGGCGCTGAAGAACAATGCCGAGCTGTACCAGATCATCCCGACCTTCTTTCCGCACGAGATCACCTTCAGCCATTTCTGGTCGGCGATCGCCGAGAGCCGGCTGCTGGTCTATCTGGGCAACAGCCTGATCACCTCGGGCGCCAGCGCAACGATCAACACCATCCTTGCGATCTATGCCGGCTACAGCTTCGCCAAATACCGCTATGCCGGGCGGCAGCCGATCATGCTGTTCATGCTGTCGGCGCAGATGTTCCCGTTCGGGCTGCTGCTGATCAGCCTCTATCCGGTGATGACGAGCCTGGGGCTGCTCGACACGCGGCCGGGGCTGATCCTCAGCTACATCGTGTTCGCGTTGCCGGTGGCGACCTACATGCTCTACAGCTATTTCAGCCAGGTGCCGGACGAGCTGATCGATGCGGCGCGGGCCGACGGGGCGTCGGACCTCAGGATCTTCCACACCATCGTGCTGCCGATCTCGGTGCCGCCGATCGTGACGGTGTTCCTCTATTCGTTCATGTGGAGCTGGAACGATCTGCTCTATTCGCTGACGCTGATCGTGTCGGAGGACAAGCGCACGATCGGGCCGGGCCTGCTGCTCACCTATCTCAACGAAACCAACGCAGACTGGGGCGGCGCGATGGCCGCTTCACTGCTCGTGTCCCTTCCCATCGTGATCGCTTTCATGTTCCTGCAGCGCTATTTCATCCAGGGCGTGACCGCCGGGGCCGTCAAATGACCCCGACGCTCGCCGGTTCGTTCCCCGTATTGCCGACGCCGTTCCGCGACGACGGCAGCATCGACGAAGACGATTTCGTCGCCGTCATCGATTTCGCCATCAAGGCCGGTTCGGACGGCGTCGTCTATCCGGGCGTCGCCAGCGAGGTGGAAACACTGAGCGCGGCGGAGCGCACGCGGCAGGTGCGGCTGCTCGCCGACCGGATCGGCGGGCGCATCCCCATCATCGTGGGGGCGAGCGACCCCGATCCGGCGCAGGCGCGCCGGCACATCGCGCTCGCGGCGGAGATCGGCGCGGCGGCGGCGATGGTGATCGCGCCGTTCGCGCTGGGCAACGACGTGGCCCAGCAGACGGCGTATTTCACCGAGGTCGCGGCCGGGGCCAATGTGCCGATCATGCTGCAGAACCAGCCCAAGCCGGTGGGCGCCGGGCTGACGCCGGAAGAGGCGGCGGCGGTGGCCAATGCGGTGCCGGCGATCCAGTACGTGAAGGAAGAAACGCCCCCCTGCGGGCAGCATCTGACGCGCATGCGGGCGGTGCTCGACGACAGCGTCAAGGGCATCTTCGGGGGGGCAGGCGGGCGCTACATCATGGACGAGATGGCGCGCGGCGCGGCCGGGACGATGCCGGCCGCGGAGCTCGCCGACATCCATGCGGCGCTGGTGCATGCGTTTCAGGCGGGGCATGTCGAGACGGCGCGCCGGCTCTATTCGGCGTCGCTGCCGCTGCTCAACTTCCAGGCGGTGTTCCGCATGCACATGACCAAGGAGGTGCTGCGGCGGCGGGGCGTGCTGAAGCACGTTTTCGTGCGGGCGAAGGGGCCGAAATTCGACGCCGGCGACCGGCGCGAGCTTGATCAGCTGCTGGCCGAGGCGCAGCTTCCCTACATGCTCAACGCGCCGGTGTGAGATGGCCAATGTCGTCGACAGTATCGCCAAGGTCGAGACGTTCATCATCTCGATCCCGCGCGAGGTGCCGTATCTGGGGCCGCTGAAGCCGGGCGAGGCGATCAACGCGCGCGGCTACCTGGTGCGCAAGGGCAACCGCACGATCTATCCCTCGACCGACATGACGCTGCTCATCAAGGTCACGGGCGAGAGCGGCAAGGTCGGCTGGGGCGAATGCTACGGCATCGTTGCGCCGGAGGCGACCAGAGCGATCGTCGACGACGTGCTGGGGCCGGTGATCGTGGGGCGCGACCCCGGCGACGTGGCGGTGATCCACGAGGATCTCTACGATCTGATGCGGGTGCGCGGCTTTTTCGGCGGATTCTATGTCGACGCGCTGGCGGGGCTCGACATCGCGCTGTGGGATTTGTTCGGCAAGGGGCTGGGGGTGCCGGTGTCGACGCTGCTCGGCGGCCGGCGGCACGCGACGATTCCGGCCTATGTGTCGGGGCTGCCCAGGGCGACGCTCAGCGAGCGGGTGGAGTTCGCCGTCGAGTGGGTGGGCAAGGGCTTTGCCGGGGTGAAGTTCGCGGCGGTGGTGTCGGACGAGGGCATCGTCGCCGAGATGGCGGCGCTGCGCGAGGCGCTGGGGCCGAAGGTCGACATCATGGTCGACCTGCACTGGAAATTCGAGGCGGCCGAGGCGATCCGGCTGATCCGCAAGCTCGAGCCGTACGACCTCTATTTCGCCGAAGCGCCGTGCGCGCCGGAGGATCTCGAGGGGCAGCTGCGGGTGGCGCAGGGGATCGGCGTGCCGCTGGCGCTGGGCGAGGAGCTGCGCACGGTGTTCGAGTACCGGCAGCGCATCGAGCGGCGGGCGATGAGCATCGTGCAGCCGGAGATGGGCCATACCGGCATCACCGAGTTCGCGGGCATCGGCCGGATGGCGCAGGCGGCGCATATGCGGGTGATCCCGCATGCCTCGATCAGCGTCGGGCTGTTCATGGCGGCGAGCCTGCAAGTGGCGTCGACGCTGAGGGATGTGCCGTACCACGAATACCAGCACTCGATCTTCGACCGGAACCTCGAGTTTACGGGGACAGACATGTCGTGCGCGGCCGGGAATTATCTGGTGCCGACCGGGGTGGGGATCGGCGCCGAGCCGAAGGACGAGGTGTTCGCCTTCGTGCGCTAGCACGTTGAATCTACAGCGATAGTCCGTGGTTTGCGGGTGCCGGAATGGCGGCTGCGCGCGCCATCTTGCCGTCCGGCAAAATCGCCGGTATCGTTCCCGGAAAGACGTGCATAGACATGTCGATGCGGGAGGGGCGATGAAGCGGGCGGCACGGCCATTGACGATCGTCGATGTGGCGCGACTCGCAGGCGTGTCCAAGAGCACCGTGGCGCGGGCGCTGGCCGGCGACGGCGACATTTCCGAGGCGACGCGCGAGGCGGTGCTGAAGGTGGCGCGGGCGGCGGGCTATGAGCGCAACCGGCTGGCGGTCGGCATGCGCTCGGGGCGCTCGGGGCTGCTCGGGCTGGTGATCCCCGACATCGCCAATCCGTTCTGGGCCGAGGTGGCGCGCGGCGCGCAGGACCGGGCGCAGGAAGCCGGCTCGTCGCTGATGATCTTTTCGTCGGACTGGGACCACGGGCTCGAGGCGCAGCATCTGAGGACGCTGCGGCAGGCGCGGGTGGACGGCGCCATCGTCAATCCGGTGGCCGACAATTTCGACGATCTGCATCGCTTCGGGCTGCCGTTCGTGCTGATCGGCTCGAGCGCCGAGCGCTTTCCGGAGACCTCGAGCGTCGGCTCGGACATTGCCCAGGCGGTGCGGCTTGGGCTCGATCACCTTGTTTCCAAAGGACATTTCCGGCCGTGGCTGATGCTGGGACCGCGCTGGCGCATCGCCCGGGCACGGTTCCTGCGTGCCGTCACCGAGCATTGCGTCGAGCGCGACGTGGACCCCGCCAGCCTGCCGATGGAGGAGGGGGAATACACCGTGGCCGGCGGCCAGGCGGCGATGCGGCGCATCCTCGAGCGCGACCGCTCGGGGCATGTTTCCGTGTTTGCCGCCAACGACCTGATGGCGCTCGGGGCGATGATGGCGGCGCGCGAAGCGGGGCGGAACTGCCCGGACGACGTGTCGATCCTGGGGTTCGACGGGGTGCCGGCCGGGGCGTTCTCGTGGCCCGGGCTGACGACCATCGAGAAGCCGGCGCGGGCCATGGGGCGGCGGGCGGTGGAGTGCCTGTTCGACGAGCTCGCCGGCCGCGCCGACCATGGCCGGGTGTACCTGCCATGCCGGCTGGTGGAGCGGGGCTCGCTGGCCGATCGCAGCGGCCGGCCGGCCGCCGCGGCGGTGGCCGAGATGGCGGCGCAACCATGACACAGACGCAGGCTATCGCTGGTTCGCGCGCGCACGGGAACGTTCCCGGTCTGGCGGTCTCGCAGGGCGGCAATCGCGGTGGCCCGAGCGGCGGCTTCCGGCACTGGTGGCCGTTCTACGCGATGATGGCGCCGGGGCTGATCTTCTTTTTGATCTGGCACTACGTGCCGATCTGGGAGGCCAAGATGGCCTTCGAGCAGGTGCGGATCATTCCGCCCAACATATGGGTCGGGCTCAAGAACTTCCAGATGCTGTTTTCGTCGCCGGTGTTCTACCAGGTGGTGCTCAACACGCTGATCATCTCCGGCATGAAGCTGCTGTTCGTGTTCCCGGTGCCGATCGTGGTGGCGCTGTTGCTCAACGAGGTGCGCAGCAGCGGCGCGCGCAAATGGATCCAGTCGGCGATCTACCTGCCGCACTTTTTGAGCTGGGTGGTGATCGCCGGCGTGTTCATCGCGCTCCTGTCGCCGAGCGACGGGGTGGTGGGACAGATCACGCAGGCGCTTGGCTTTCCGCCGGTCAACTACATGACCAATACCGGCAGCATCCGCTGGATTCTCGTTCTATCCGAGAACTGGCGTTCGGCCGGCTGGGACAGCCTGCTCTATCTCGCGGCGATCATCGCCATCGATCCGGCGCTGTACGATGCGGCCGACATCGACGGCGCCAACCGCTGGCAGAAGATCCGCTACATCACGCTGCCGGGGATCACGCCGACCATTGCGACGCTGTTCATCCTCAACATGGGGATGTTCCTGCGGGCGGATCTCAACCAGGTCATCAACTTCCAGAACGACGTCAATTCGTCGACCATCGACATCATCGACACCTATGTCTACCGCATCGGGCTCAACACCGGCGAATATTCGCTGGCGACCGCGGCCGGCCTGTTCAAGGCGGTGCTCGGCATGGGGCTGGTGCTGATCTCGCATTTCGTCAGCAAGCGGCTGACCGGCCGGGGCTTGTGGTGATGGCCGACGAGTTCACCCAGCGCCGGGCGCGCACGCCGATGGAACGGATCGAATCGGCGCTGATCCTGTCGACGCTGCTGCTGCTGGTGGTGGTGACGGTGCAGCCGCTGCTCAACCTGCTGGCGCTGTCGCTCAGCGATCCGAGCAAGGTGGCGGGGTTCTCGGGGCTGTCGATCATTCCCGACGGGTTCTCGCCCAATGTGTGGCTGCTGTTGCTGCAGCACCCCTATGTGCAGCGCGGCATCTTCAATTCGGTGTGGATGACCGGGATGAGCGTGCTGATCGGCACCGTCGGCACGGCGCTGATGGCCTGGCCGCTGTCGCGGCGCGAGCTGCCGTTCCGGCGCACCATCTTCATTTTGGTGCTGGTCACCATCGTGTTCGAGCCGGGGATCATTCCCGACTATTTCCTGATGAAGCATCTCGGGCTGATCAACAACCAATGGTCGGTGATCCTCTACCAGGCGGTGAACGCCTGGTACCTGATCATCCTGGTGCGCTTCTTCGAGGAAATCCCCGAGGAGCTGCTGGAATCGGCGCAGCTCGACGGCGCCAGCCAGTTCCGCATCTTCTGGAGCATCGTTCTGCCGCTGGCGCGGCCGGCGCTGGCGACGATCGCGCTGTTCTACCTGGTGTTCCACTGGAACGAGTTCTTCCGGGCGATGATCTACCTCAACGACCAGAGCAAATGGCCGCTGCAGGTGGTGCTGCGGCAATTCGTGATCGGCGGCGACAAGGTGGCGATCGTGGGCGCCGACAACGCCGCCAACAATATCGGCATCGCGCAGATCAACATCCGGGCGCTGAAGGCCGGGATGATCCTGATCACCATCGTGCCGATCCTCGCGGTGTACCCGCTGATCCTGAGGTATTTCACCAAGGGGACGATGGTGGGGGCGGTGAAGGGATGAGGGGCATGGGTTTGCTGGCCGGTGGGTGTGGCCCCCACACATTTGTGATGGGAGCACCGGCGCCGGCGCGTGGGGCCGCCCCCTTCCGTCACGCTGCGCGTGCCACCTTCCCCCGCAAGCGGGAGAAGGAGTCCCGACTGCGAGATGGTGCGACGGCCCCTCACCCGCCTCGCTGCGCGAGGCACCCTCTCCCCGGAGGGGAGAGGGGAGGTGGAGAGTCTTTTTTGCGCTCTGGCCGACCGGTCCCGAGAGAAGGACCGCTCGGCCAACCGCTGGTGATGATGATGATCAACAAGCATAACAGGAGGAGAGATCCATGCTTCGTAGAACTCTGCTGATGGGGGCGACGGCGTTGTCGGTGTCGCTGGCGTTCATGGTGCCGGCGATGGCCGATCCCGTGACGCTCAGGCTGGTGAGCAAGGATTTGCTGACCAGCAACCCGGACGACGTCAAGGAGATGCAGGCCATCGAGGCCGGGCTGAAGGCCGCGGGCAGCGACATCAAGATCGAGATCGTCGACATGCCGGGCGCCGGCTATGCCGATGCGCTGGGGGTGAAGCTTCTGTCGGGCGACATTCCCGACGTCATCTACTTCCAGGGCGGCGACAAGAAGATGGCCGACCAGGGCGTGCTGGAAGACCTGACGCCGTGGATCGACAAGGAGCCCAACCTCAAGGCGGCGCTGTGGCCGCACAATGTGGAGCGGCTGAAGAACTATCCGTACCTGCTCTACATCTATCCTCCGCGCGCGCCGCAGCCGGTGATGCGCAAGGACTGGCTGGACAAGCTGGGCCTGCCGCTGCCGCAGACGGTGGACGACTACGAGAAGCTGTTCAAGGCGATCCACGACGCCGACCTCGACGGCGACGGCAAGACCGGCGACACGCTGGGGCTGACCGGCTACGCCAACACCTCCGAGCTCGACTCGATCTTCAACCAGGCGTTCGGCGTCACCGGCACCTGGATGAAGGATGCGAGCGGGCAGTGGGTCAATGCGCGCATCACCGACCAGGAGAAGGCCAAGATCGCCTACTACGCCAAGCTGGCGGCGGAGGGGCTCTACGACAAGGAATTCGTCACCAACACCTACGACGTGAAGGAAGACAAATTCTACACCGGCAAGGCCGGCGTGATCTTCGGCTCGTCGCCCGAGGTGATCGACATTTATGGCGGCAAGATGCGGCAGGCGCATCCGGGCGAGGACATTTCGCTGGTGCTGCTGCCGCTGCCCAAGGGCCCGGGCGGGCAGGGGCTGCAGGCGGTGGACGTGAGCAAGGAAGCGCGCGGCTTCGCCATCGCCTCGACCAGCCAGCACAAGGAAGAGGCGGCCAAGCTGCTCGACTTCATGGCCTCCAAGGCCGGCCAGGACATCGACCGGATGGGCTTCGAGGGCGAGCAGTACACCAAGGATGCGAGTGGCAAGGTGACCTTCACCGACAAGATCTCGACCTGGTATGCGCGCTTCTTCAACGCCGCCAACTGGACGCCGCCGACGCCGCTGCTGAGCCCGGTGGCGCAGCAGGCGCTCGACACCATCAAGGCGAACTTCACGGCGGACAACGCCTTCGTGTGGCCGGCCGACTATGCCGCCGACCTCGATGCGACCGAGAAGGTGTATCGCTCGTGGGTGGCCAAGTTCGTGACCGGCGAGGCGAGCCTGGACCAGTGGCCGCAATTCGTCGACGAGTTCAACGCCGCCGGCAACACGCACATGACTGACTATGCCAAGACGGTTCTGAAGTGATGAGCACAAACCGCATCAGCCTCCGCGCGGGGTGCTGCCACCCCCGTCCCCTCCCCGCAGGGGGGAGGGGCGCCCGACTGCACCATTCTGCCTGCGGTGCGAAGGGGAGCCGCTGATGACGGTCGACGCCGATCGCGGACGCAGCTTCACCGGCCGTGTCCGCGCCCTTGTCTACGGCGTCGCCTTCGGCGACGCTCTCGGTGCCCCGGTCGAGAAGCTCTCGGCCGGGGAGATCCGGGCGCGCTACGGGCGCGTCACCTCGCTCGACACGGCGTGGCACCGGATGAGCGGGCCGGAGGCGGCGCGCGGCGGGCGGGTGCGCGGCAACGGCATCGTCACCGACGATACGCTGATGACGCTGAGCCTGATGCAGGTCTACGCCGACACGCGCCGGCATCTCGACGCCTGGGACATGGCCGACGGCTTCGTGCGGCAGATCGCCTGGACGCCGCGCTACGTGCCGGAATTGCAGCGCGAGACGATGCTGATCGAAAGGCTGTTCTATCCGGAGAAGTGGATCTACCAGCGCCTGCAACTGGCGGGCGCCGAGCCGCGGCAGGGCGGGCTGGGCAACATGGTCAATTGCGGGGCGGCGATGTACATCGCGCCGATCGGGGCGGTGAACGCCTGCGACCCCGCTGGCGCCTATGCCGAGGCGATCGGCTTCGCCGCCGGGCACCAGCAGAGTTACGGGCTCGAGGCGGCCGGGGCGATGGCGGCGGCGGTGGCCGCGGCGTTCGCGCCGGGGGCGACGATCGAGGGCATCGTCGAGACCGTCATCGGGCTCAGCAAGGACGGCACGCGCCGGGCGATCGCGCGGATCGCCGAGGTGGCGCAGGCGGAGCGGCGGAAGGGCAGCGACCACCGCGCGGTGACCGAGGCGTTCCACGCCGCGATCGCGGAGTTTTCGCCGATGGGCGACGACCTCACCCATACGGCGGCCAAGGCCGGGCGGGTAAGCGACGCCTACCAGCCGTCGCGGCTGCACAGCATCGAGGAATTGCCGCTGGCGCTGGGCTTTGCGCTGGTCAATGACGGGGCCTTCCGCAAAAGCGTGGAGGACGGCATCAATTCGGGCCGCGACACCGATTCCATCGGCGTGATGGCGGGCGCGATCCTGGGGGCGCTGCACGGCGAGGCGGTGATGGAGGCGGCGGCGCTGCAGCGGCTCGACGACGCCAACCGGCTCGACCTCGTGGCCGAGGCCGACCGCTTCGCGGCGGTGGCCGCCGATATCCTTGCCGCCGATGCGCGCGCCGCCGCCGAGCGGCAGGCGCAGCGCGATGTGCTGTTGTCCGATCGCGCGGCGCCGCCGGCCCGCGCCGCAGAGTGAGCCATGCTGGAAACAAGAACGACATTCGACAAGATCTATGCCGGCGTGACCGCCAAGGCCATCGGGGTGCGGCTGGGGGCGCCGGTGGAGCCGACGATCTGGAGCTATGAGCGCATCCGCGACACCTATGGCGAGGTGACGGGGTATCTGCGCGAGTTCAAGAATTTCGCGGCCGACGACGACACCAACGGGCCGGTGTATTTCATCCGGGCGCTGCGCGACTACGGGCTCGGCGCGACGGCGGCGGACGTCGGGCGCACCTGGCTCAACTATGCCGCCGAAGAGCACGGCATGTATTGGTGGGGCGGGTTCGGGGTGTCGACCGAGCACACGGCGTATCTCAATCTGCGGGCCGGCATTCAAGCGCCGCGCTCGGGCTCGATGGCGCAGAACGGCAGTACGGTGGCCGAGCAGATCGGCGGGCAGATCTTCATCGACAGCTGGGGCTGGGTCAATCCGGGCAATCCGGAGCGGGCGGCGAGGATGTCGGCGATGGCGGCGAGCGTGGCGCATGACGGCGACGGGCTCAACGGCGCGCGCTTCTGTGCCGCGGCGCTGGCGCAGGCGTTCGTCGCCGGCTCGATCGAGGAGATCGTGGAGACGGCGCTGCAGCAGATAGAGCCGCGTTCCACTTACGCGCGGGTGGCGCGGGCGGTGATCGACTTCCATCGGGCGCATCCGGACGACTGGCGGGCGTGCCGCGACATGCTGGGGGCCGAATGGGGCTATGACCGCTATCCGGGCGTGTGCCACATCATCCCCAATGCCGGGGTGACGGTGATGGCCGTCGTCTATGGCCAGGGCGACATGCCGCGCACGGCGGAGATCGCGACGATGGCGGGGTGGGACACCGACTGCAATGCCGGCAATGCGGCGGCGATCGTCGGCACGTTCCAGGGCTTCGCCGAGAGCTGGGACAAGTACCGGCGGCCGATCAACGATGCGTTCGTGGCCTCGGGGGTGCTGGGTACGGTGAACGTCGTCGACATCCCGAGCTTTGCGCGCGAGCTGACGGTGCTGGCGCAGCGGCTCGACGGCGTGGCGCCGGAGCCGCTGTGGGCGGAGGATTTCGAGCGGCGCGGCGTGCGCTTCGATTTCGACGCGCCGGGGGCGACGCATGGTTTCCGCAGCGCCGGGTTCAACCAGATCGCGGTGAAGGGCTCGTCTGCGATGCCGGGGCCGGGAGTGGCGGGGAGCCTCGAAGTGCTGCTCGACCGGCTGGAGCGCGGGCAGGGCGGCCGGGTGTTCTGGAAGCCGTTCTACCGGCGCAGCGATTTCGACGACGAGCGCTACCGGCCGATGTTCACGCCGCTGGCGGACGACGGGCAAAAGGTGCGCTTCAAGCTGAGGCTCGATCCGTGGAACGGCGACGGCAATCTGCGCGTCGCGCCCTATGTGCGGCGGACGATGAGCGGGCGCATCGAAGAGACAGGCGCGTGGCAGGTGCCGTCGTCGAGCGAGTGGCAGGACTATGAGTTCACCATCCCCGACGGCGGCGGCGAGGCGGTGGACGAGATCGGCGTTCTGGTCGAGTATTTCGGGCGGCTGAAATTCCTCGGCCGGCTGTTCCTCAGCGAGTTCTCGGTGAGCGGGCCGGGGCGGGTGGTGATCGATCCGGCGGTGGAGGCGCAGGAGTGGGGCGGCATCACGCGCTTCACCTGGAACCGCGGGCACTGGACCCTCCAGGACGGAGCGATCCACGCGCACTCGGCGCGCGACGCCGATGCGTGGACGGGCAACGCCTATCTGCGCGACGTGCGGGTTGCGGCCGAGATCACGCCGCTCGCCGGGCGGTCGCATCTCGTCAGCGCGCGGGTGCAGGGGACCAGCCGGTTCTACGCCGCGGGATTCGAGGGCGACGAGGCGGTGATTTTGCGCGAGGACCACGGCACAAGCGTGCTGGCGCGGGCGAAATTCGCGCCGAAGCCGGGGCGGCGCTATCGGCTGGAGCTCGAGGTGACGGGCGAGCAGATCGTGCTGCGCATCGACGGTAAGGAGGTGCTGACGGCGCGCGACGGCGCGTTCCGCTACGGCATGGCCGGAGTGCGGATGGCGTCGGGCGGGCGCATGCAGGTGCACCGGCTCGAGATCGAGGACCGCTGATGGTGCAGCGGTTCGATCCGGCGGCGCAGGGGCCGCTCGCGGGGGTGCGGGTGGTCGATCTCAGCCGGCTGGTGGCGGGCAACATGATCAGCCTGCAGCTCGGCGATTTCGGCGCCGACGTGATCAAGGTCGAGCCGCCGCAGGGCGACCCGCTGCGCGAGTGGAAGGAAGACGGGCACTCGCTGTTCTGGACGGTGTACGGGCGCAACAAGCGCTCGATCGTGCTCAATCTGCGCGAGGCCGCCGACATGGCGGCGCTGAAAACGATGCTGGCGGCGTCGGACGTGTTCATCGAAAATTTCCGGCCGGGGACGCTGGAGGAAATGGGGCTGGCGCCGGAGCTGCTGCTTCAGGCCAACCCGCACCTCATCATCGTCCGGGTGTCGGGGTTCGGGCAGACCGGGCCCTATGCCGAGCTGCCGGGGTTCGGCACCATCGTCGAGGCGATGAGCGGCTTTGCCTATCGCACCGGCTTTCCCGACCGCGAGCCGGTGCTGCCGCCGCTGGCGCTGGCCGACATGATCGCCGGACTCTACGGCGCCTCGGCGGTGACGACGGCGCTCTACGCGCAGGAGCAGGGGCGGGCGGCGGGGCAGGTGATAGATCTGTCGCTGCTCGAGCCGATGGTGTCGGTGCTGGGGCCGGAGGCGGCGATCTACCGGGTGACGGGGCGGGTGAAGGAGCGTACCGGCAGCGCCTCCAACACGACGTCGCCGCGCAACGTCTACAAATGCCGCGACGGCAAATATGTGGCGCTGAGCGGCTCGACGCCGCAGGTGGCGCGGCGGGTGTTCGAGATCATCGGGCGGCCGGAGATGATCACCGATCCGCGCTTCGCCGACAATTCGGCGCGGGTGAAGCACCGGGCGCTGGTGGACGCGGCGGTGGGCGCCTGGTTCGCCGGGCACGACCGCGACGAGGCGCTTGCCATCATGCGCGGCTCGGGCGCGACGGTGGGGCCGGTGTATTCGGCGGCCGACGCCGAGGACGATGGGCATTTCAAGGCGCGCGGCGTGGTGGTGGAGGTCGAGGACACAACGTTCGGCAGCGTGCCGATGCACAACATCGTGCCGCGGCTGAGCGAGACGCCCGGCGTGTGGCGGCGGCCGGCGCCGCAGCTCGGCGAGCACACGCAGGACATTTTCGACGAATTCGGGATCGTGCGCTGATGTACCGCTCGCTGCTCTATGTGCCGGCGCATTCGGAGCGTTTCGTCGGCAAGGCGCATGAGCGCGGCGCCGACGCCATCATCCTCGATCTCGAGGACGCGGTGCCGGAGGCCGACAAGGATTCGGCGCGGGCAAATTTGAGCGACAGCGTGCGCCGGGTGGGGCAGGCGGGCGCGGCGGTGCTGGTGCGGATCAATGCCGGGGCGCGCGCCGCCGACGATGCGCGCGCCGCGGCGGCGGCCGGGGCGCAGGCGGTGGTGGTGGCCAAGGCCGAGCCGGCGGGGCTTCGGGCGCTGGCGCCGCTGGGGGTGGAACTGATCGCGATGCTGGAGAGTCCGGCGGCGATCCTCGAGGCGCGGGCCTGCGCGGCGCTGCCGGCGGTGATCGGGCTGATGGTCGGCGGCGAGGATCTGGCGACGGCGCTGGGGGCGCAGCCGACGCCCGAGGTGCTGCGGCTGCCCAAGCTGCTGGCGCATTACGCGGCGCGGGCGGAGGGCAAGCTCAGCTTCGGGCTGCTGCGCTCGGTGGCGGACTACAGCGATCTCGCGGCGCTGCGGGCGGCGGCGGAGGAAGCGCGGATGCACGGCTTCGACGGGGCGAGCTGCGTGCATCCGTCGGCGGTGCCGATCCTCAATGCGGCGTTCGCGCCGTCGGCGGCGGAGATCGACTGGGCGCGGCGGGTGGTGGCGGCGGCGGCGCATGCGGACGCGGCGTTCAGCCTCGACGGGCGGATGGTGGACAAGCCGGTGGTGGAGCGGGCGCGGGCGGTGCTGGGGAAGGTCGGGGGGTAGTTTTATTTTGGGCCGGTGTGTTTGGCCCCCACCCCCGGCCCCTCCCCGCAAGGGGGAGGGGGGCGATGGAGCCGCGACGGTCGTGGATG
>NZ_MKVA01000002.1:249549-389111 GCF_001899075.1 Devosia sp. 67-54
CAAGGGGGAGGGGGGCGATGGAGCCGCGACGGTCGTGGATGGTGGACAAGCCGGTGGTGGAGCGGGCGCGGGCGGTGCTGGGGAAAAGTGGGACGTAGTTTTATCTAGGGCCGGTGGGCTTGGCCCCCACCCCCGGCCCCTCCCCGCAAGGGGGAGGGGGGCCTGACTGAAATGCCGGAGAATGCGGCTCTATCGCCCCCCTCCCCCTTGCGGGGAGGGGCGGGGGTGGGGGCAACGCTCGTCGGAGGTGAGACGGGGCGGCCGCTTGCGTTGGTGGGTGGGGCCGCCCCCTCCACCACGCTAGCGCGTGGTCCCCCTCCCCCGTAAACGGGAGAGGAGTCCCGACTGAGAGATGGTGCGACGGCCCCTCACCCGGCCGCTGCGCGGGGAGGTCGTGCTGACTGCGCGTCAGGGAGACGCACGGCGGCCCTGGGCGAGGCGCAGGGGGTAGCGGGCGGGGTGGTGGAGGGAGCGGGTGGCGTTGATGGGGCTGCCGTCGCGGGCGTGGGCGATCTGCTCGACGGTGAGGATGGCGGCGGGACGGCGCAGGTCGAGCAGGCGGGCTTCCTCGGCGGTGGCGAGGCGGGAGGAGAGCACGGTTTCGCCGACCTCGGGGGCGAGGCCGTAGCGGTGGCGCAATTCGTCGTAGAGCGAGCGGTTGCCGCCGGCCCAGTCGAGGGCGAGGAGGCCGGGGGTCTTGCGCGCCTCGATCCAGTCTTCGGCGATGGCGACGGGCTGGCCGTCGAGCAGGCGCAGGCGCTTCAAAGCGATCACCGGCTCGCCGATGCGGACATGCAGCGCCGTGGCGAGGCGGTCGTCGGCGGGGATGGTGCGGCCGGAGAGCAGGCGGGCGCCGGGGGTGAGGCCGTGCTGCAGCGCGGTGGCGGTGAAGCTGCGCAGCAGCTCGAGTTCGAAGGCTTCGGTGCTGGAGCGGCCGGTGGCGTAAAAGCCCTTGCCGGGATGGCTGCGCAGATGCCCCTCGGCCACCAGCTCGCGCATCGCCTGGCGCACGGTGATGCGGCTGACGCCATAGCGTTCGACCAGCTCGCGCTCGGAGGCGAGCTTGCCCATGGGCGGCACGCTGCCGTCGGCGAGCAGCTCGAGCAGGCGGTCCTTCACCTGCTTGTAGAGCGGTCGCATGTCCTCGCGGCTGACGCTGTTCATCGGGCGCCGTCGATCCTCCGTTCGGGGCTTGCATAGCATCGCCGCGTGCCCGGCAGGCGGCAAAAAATGTGGCTTTCCTGTCTATACCAACTCGATATGACTGGATATAACCAGTTGCGGGAGAGAGCGACGATGAAGCTTGCCATCATCGGCGGAGGGGGCGTGCGGGCGCCGCTGTTCGTGCAGTCGGCGCTGAAGCGCGCGGCGCGGCTGAAGCTCACCGAAATCGCGCTGATGGACACCGACGCGGCGCAGCTCGGGCTGATCGGGGCGCTGTGCACGGAGCTGGCGCGGCGCGACGGCTCGGGCGTGCAGATCACCACCACCACATCGGCCGACGCGGCGTTCACCGGGGTGAGCCACGTGGTGACGACGGTGCGGCCGGGCGGCGCCGAGGGCCGCGTCACCGACGAGAAGATCGCGCACAAGCATGGCGTGCTGGGGCAGGAGACCACCGGCGCCTGCGGCTTCGCCATGGCGCTGCGCTCGATCCCCACCATTCTCGATTATGCGCGGCGGCTGCGGGAGATCAGCCCGGACGCGTGGCTGTTCAATTTCACCAATCCGGCCGGGCTGGTCAGCCAGGCGCTGAGCGATGCCGGGATCACGCGCTGCGTCGGCATCTGCGACAGCGCCAACGGGGCGCAGAATGCGGTCGCCCACCGCCTCGGCCTCGACCCGCAGGCGGTCGAGGCCGACCTGTTCGGGCTCAACCATCTGTCGTTCACGCGCGAGGCGCGGGTGGACGGCGTCGACCGGCTGGCCGAAGCGCTGGCCGACGATGCGTTCCTCGCCGGCACCAATTTGCGGGTGTTCGAGCCGCGCGTGGTGCGGCGGCAGGGCATGTGGATCAACGAATACCTCTATTACTACTACTACATCGACAAGGCGCTGGGCGGGCACGGCAACGGGCCGACACGCGGCGAGGAGGTGCTGGAGCTCAACCGGCAGCTGCTGGCCGAGCTCGGCCGCATCGATGCGGCGCGGCACCCGGAGCGGGCGCTGGAGGCGTATTTCGACTACGAGCACCGGCGCTCGGGCAGCTACATGGCGCATGCCACGCAGATCGAGGCGGCGGAGGAGGACACGCCCGCCGCCGCGGACGACGGCGAGGGCTATGCCGGCGTGGCGCTGAGCCTGATGGAGGCGCTCGAGGGCAATGGCCGCATCCGCACCGGGCTCAACGTGGTCAACCGCGGCGCCATCGCCGACCTCGAGGACGACGACGTGGTGGAGGTGAGCTGCGTGGTGGATGCCGACGGCATCCGCCCGGTGCCGGTGGGCATGATGCCGGACGCGCAATCGTACCTGATCCAGAGCGTCAAGCAGTACGAGCGGCTGGCGGCGAAGGCGATCCTGACGCGGGACCGGCTGCTGGCCATCGATGCGCTGGTGGCGCATCCGCTGGTGCTGTCGTACTCGCTGGCCGAAGCGCTGGTCGACGATTTCATCGCCGCCTACCCCCGCTACACGGAGGGCTGGGCATGAGCCGCTACGACGTGCTGGTGGCCGGCGAGGCCTATTGCGACCTGATCTTTGCCGGGCTCGACGGCATGCCGGCGCTGGGGCGCGAGGTGATCGCCAGCGGCCTCACGACGCGGCCGGGCGGCTGCTACAACATGGCGCTGGGGCTGACGCGGCTGGGATTGCGCACGGCCTGGGCGTGCGATTTCGGCACGGACCTGTTCAGCCGCATCGTGCTCGACACGGCGGCGGAGGAGGGGCTCGACCCGGTGGCGTTCCACCGGCTCGGGCGGCCGGCGGCGATGGTGACGGCGGCGTTCGCCGACAGCGAGGAGCGCGGCTTCATCACCTATCGCGGCACCGAGGTGGTGCCGCCCAAGGCGCGCCTGCTCGAGACGCTGCGGCCGCGCTGGCTGCTGCAGAGCTTCCGCTATACGCCGGACTGGCTGGCCTTCATCGGCGCGGCCAAGGCGGGCGGCGCGCAGGTGTTCGGCGATTGCAACGGCGATGCGGTGACGCTCGCCACGCCCGGGGTGCGCGCGTTCATCGGGCTGTGCGACGTGTTCTCGCCCAACGAGGCGGAGGCGATGCGCCTGACCCATACGGACAGCGCCGAGGCGGCGCTGGCGGTGCTGGCCGAAATGGCGCCGGCGGTGCTGATCAAGCGCGGCAGCACCGGCGTATCGGCATGGATGGCGGGACGGCGCTACGACGAGACGGCGCCGCGCGTCGCGGTAGTCGACACGGTGGGGGCGGGCGATGCGTTCGCGGCGGGATATCTCGCGGGCGCCATCGCCGAGCTGCCGGTGGCGGCGCGGCTGCGCAACGCGGTGGCCTGCGGCACGCTGTCGACGATGGGCGCCGGCAGCAGCGCCAACCCCACGGCGGACGCGCTCAAGGCGTTCGTCGCCCAGGCGTTTCAACCAGGATCGGGCGGCGTGAGCCCGATGCACGTAGCATGAAGAAGGGAGAACTATCATGAAGAGACTTTGGTCTGCCGTGCTGGGACTTGCGCTCAGCGCCGCAACGCCTGCCTTCGCCGACACCAACCTGGTGTTCGCGTTCTGGGGCGACCCGCCGGAGGTGCCGCCGTTCGAAAAGATCGCCAACGACTACATGGCCAAGCATCCGGATGTGCATATCGAGCTGCAGAACGCGCCGTGGTCGGGCTATTTCACCAAGCTCGACGCGCAGCTCGCCGCGGGCGGCGGGCCGGACGTGTTCTTCATCACCAACGTGCCGAGCTATGCGGCGCGCAACACGCTGGAAGACCTCGGGCCGTGGATCGAAAAGACCAAGTTCCCGATCAACGAGTACGTCAAGGATTCGCTCAGGATCCATTCGCTCAACGGCAAGCTGTATTCGATCCCGCGCGACAACGCGACCAACGTGCTCTACTACAACAAGGACGACTTCGACAAAGCCGGGGTCAAATATCCGGACGCCAACTGGAAATGGGCCGACCTCGAAGACGCCGCCAAGAAGCTGACGGTGACCGATGGCGGCCGCGTGACGCGTTATGGAATCGTGCTCGAATCCAATGCCTGGCCGATGTGGGTGTATCAGGACGGCGGCAGCGTGTTCGACGATCCGGTGCAGCCGACGACATTCACGCTGGCCGACGATGCTGGGGTCAAGGCGATCCAGTTCCTGGGCGACCTCATCAACAAGGACAAGGTGACGCCGAACTTTCAGGAGGCCGACCAGATGGGCGGCACCGCCTCGATGTTCACCGCCGACCAGGCTTCGATGGCGATCACCAACGCCTCGCGTCTCGGCAGCTACGACAAGGCGACGTTCAAATGGGCGGTGGCGCCGCTGCCGGCCGGGCCGACGGGCATCCACGCCAATGAAGCGGGCGGCGCCGGCTTCGCGATGAACGCCAATTCCAAGGTCAAGGACGCGGCCTGGGACTTCATGCAGTATCTGTGCGGACCCGAGGGGCAGATCGCCTTCACCTCGGCCGGCGGCTCGCCGGCGGTGCCGGCGATGATCGGCAACGACGCGGTGAAGGCCGCGTTCAAGGCGCCGTTCGCCGACGTGTTCCTGTCCGAGACCGAGACGGGCAAGGTGTTCCCGCAATTCCCGACCTATGTCGACATCACCAACAAGCTGATCCAGCCGGCGCTGGACAAGGTGTGGAACGGCGAGGCGACGGCGGCGGATGCGCTGGGCGCCATCAAGGACCAGGTCAACGCCGCGCTGAAGGCGAAGTAAGGGGTCCTCCCGATCGCCGGGACGGCTGCGCCAGCGGTTGTCCCGGCGAGCGCGGGGGCAAATGGGTTTGCGGGCCGCGGTGCGCGCGGCCCCCACCCCCGGCCCCTCCCCGCGAGGGGGGGCGATGAGCCGCAGATGCGGTTGAGCAGGATATCGGAGTACTAGATGCGCATTATCGACAGCCACGTCCATTACGGCTTCTGGGACAAGCTCTTCACCCGCAGCGCCGAGGAGGGGTTCCTCGAGGTGCTGTGGGAGCATTGCCAGGAGGTGGGCGTCGAGAAGGTGGCGCTGCTCGCCAATCCGGGCCGGCGCGGCAACGAGATGCTGAGCCGGGCGCTGGAGGCGCGGCCGGACTTCGTGATCGCCATGGGGCGGCTGGAGCTCGACAAGGACCCGGTGAGCACGGTGGAGGATTTCTACCAACGCGGCTTCCACGGCATCAAGACCATCGGCGTTTCCAAGAACTACGACCATCCCGACTACATGCCGTATTACGAGGCGGCGGCGGCGCGAGGGCTCAGAATCTTGTTCCATACCGGCATCCAGGGCGGGCCGGCCGACTATCTCGAGGGCGGCAAGGAAGATGCCTGGAAGGCGCCGCCGGCGGCGGGGAGCGACGCCGAAGAGGCGCTGGTGAATGGGCTCAAGAAGAACATCTCGCGCGAGAAATTCGGGTTTTCGAGCGCCCGCATGCAGCCGATCTATCTCGATACGATCGCGTTCTATTTCCCCGAGCTGTTCATCATCGGGGCGCATCTCGGCTGGCCGGATTATCGCACCGCATGCGCGGTGGCGCGCTGGCGGCCGCGGCTCTACTTCGATATTTCGGGCGGCGACGTGGTGCACAACCACATCGTCGAGGGCGGCTATATCGGCAAGGAAATCTCGCCGCGCAAGCTCCTCTACGGCTCGGATTCCGACCATCGGCGGCTGAAGGGCGACGTGGCGCGCTGGAAGGCGGCGTTCGACAAGATGGGGCTCACCGCCGACGAGCAGGACCAGATCTTCTACCGCAACGCGGCGCGGATCTTCGGGTTCGAGAAGTAGATGGCGGGGGCGCGGCTGAAACCGTGGCGGGTGTGGCCCCCACCCCCGGCCCCTCCCCGCAAGGGGGAGGGGAGGCCGACTGATACATCGGCGCGCGGTGGCAGCATGTGGCGGGTGCCCTCGTGCCGCGCCTGAGCGCGATGGCGCGCGGCGAGGAACGCGCCGCCTGGCTGTTCCTGACACCGAGCCTGGTGCTGTTCGCGGTGTTCACCGCGCTGCCGGTGATCGCGGCGTTCTTCATCTCGTTCACGCATTGGGACCTGTTCAACCCGCCGAAGCTGGCGCTGCTCGACAATTACGTGGCGCTGTGGAACGACCCGATCTTCCGGCAGGTGCTGGGCAATACCGGCTATTACGTGCTGCTGGCGGTGCCGCTGCAGATGCTGCTGGGACTGCTGTGCGCGCTGGGGCTCAATCGCGGGGTGCCGGGGCAGGCGTTCTTCCGGGTGGTGTATTTCCTGCCGGTGGTGACCAGCACGGTGGCGGCGGGGCTGGTGTGGGCGTGGCTGTTCAACTCCAATTTCGGGCTCATCAACATGGGCCTGTCGCTGTTCGGGGTGACCGACCTGCCGAAATGGCTGGTGTCGAGCAAATGGGCGATGCCGGCGGTGATCGCGGTGTCGGTGTGGCAGGGGCTCGGCTATGCGATGGTGCTGTTCCTCGCCGGGCTGCAGAACATAAGGCAGGACATCTACGAGGCGTCGGCGCTCGACGGGGCGACGGGGATGCGGCGACTGTGGCACATCACGCTGCCGTTGCTGTCGCCGATGACGTTCTTCGTTCTGATCATCTCGATCATCGGCAGCTTCCAGGTGTTCGAGCTGGTCTATGTGATGACCAAAGCGGGGCCGTCGAACGCCACCAACACGCTGGTGTTCTTCATCTACCAGAATGGATTCATGTTCTACCAGATGGGGATCGCCAGCGCCGCGGCGATGGTGCTGTTCCTGATCGTGCTGACGCTGACGCTGGTGCAGTACCGGCTGCAGGACCGCTGGGTGCATTATGACTAGCGGGATGCGCGACAGGGCAGCAAGGGCGGTGCGCGTGGCCCCCACCCCCACCCCTCCCCGCAAGGGGGAGGGGGGGCCGACTGCCGGGCTGGCGGTTGCGGATGACATGGTCGCGTTGATGGGTGTGGCCCCCACCCCCACCCCTCCCCGCAGGGGGGAGAGGGGGCCGACTGCCGGGCTGGCGGTTGCGGATGACATGGTCGCGTTGATGGGTGTGGCCCCCACCTCCACCCCTCCCGGCAAGGGGGAGGGGGGCCCGACTGCCGCGCTGGTGCTTGCGGATGACATGGTTGCGTTGATGGGTGTGGCCCCCACCCCCCGCCCCTCCCCGCAGGGGGGAGGGGGGCGATGGAGCCGCAACCACGGTGGTGCAGTCAGGCTCCCCTCCCCCTTGCGGGGAGGGGCTGGGGGGTGGGGGCCGCCAGCATGTGTCTTGCGGTTGTGCGCCCGACGCCGGGAGGGGTGGCGGGATGCGGGCTAGCGGGCGCACGGCGCCGACGGTGGCGGACTGGGTGATCTTCGTGCTGCTGCTGGGCGGCGCGCTGCTGATGTGTGGGCCGTTCATCTGGATGATCTCGACGTCGCTGAAGCCGTCGGCCGAGGTGTTCCGGTTTCCGCCGACGCTGCTGAGCGCCAATCCGCAGCCGGGCAATTATGCGCGCATCTTTTCGACCATTCCGTTCGGGCAGGCGATCGACAACAGCGTGATCGTCGCCACCAGCGTCACGGTGCTGCAGCTCATCGTCTGCTCGATGGCGGCGTATGCGTTCGCCTGCCTGCGCTTTCGCGGACGCGAGGCGCTGTTTTTGACCTACCTCGCGGCGCTGATGGTGCCGTCGCAGGTGACGCTGATCCCCAATTTCATCCTGGTGCGCAATCTCGGCTGGATGAATACCTATCAGGGGCTGATCCTGCCCTATGCGTTTTCGAGCTTCGGCACGTTCCTCCTGCGGCAATACATGAAGACCATCCCGACCGAGCTGATCGAGGCGGCGCGGATCGACGGGGCCAACCATGCGCAGATCTATGCCGGGGTGGTGCTGCCGCTGTCGCTGCCGGCGCTGGGGGCACTGGCGATCTTCACCTTCGTCGCGCAATGGAACAATTTCCTCTGGCCGCTGATCACCACCAGCAGCCCGAACATGCAGGTGACGACGGTGGCGCTGGCGTCGCTGCAGGGACAGTTCAACACCGACTGGCCGCTGCTGATGACGGGCAGCGTGCTGGCCATCGTGCCGATGCTGGTGGTGTTCGCGCTGGGCAACCGCTCGTTCATTTCGGGGATCACGACGGGCGGATTCGGCGGGCGATAGGGCCTGTCGCCGGAGCCGGTTTCGAGTAGGGTGCGCGGCGAAACAGGAGTCGCCGATGGGACGCATTACCAGGATCGAGCTCTATCGCGCGCCGATGCCGATGAAGGTGCCGTTCAAGGTGGCGATCGGCACGACGACGATCTCGCAATCGCTGTTCGTGCGGGTGCATAGCGACGACGGCATCGTCGGGGTGGGCGAGGGCAACATCTTCACGCCGGTGACGGGCGAGACGCCCGACAGCGTGTGGGCGGCGGCGCCGGGGCTGGCGCAGGCGCTGCTCGGCAGCGAGGCGCACGACATCGCCGGACGGGCACAGCAGATGCTGAAGCTTCTCCCCAACAACACGACGCTGCGCTCGGCGCTGGAGATCGCGCTGTGGGACGGGCTGGGGAAGGCCGGCGGGCTGCCGCTGTTCGCGCTGCTCGGCGGGCGGCGGCGCGCCATCGTCACCGACAATACGGTGGGGATCGACACGCCCGAAATGATGGCGGAGCGCGCCGCGGGGTTCAAGGCGCGCGGGTTCCGGGTGATCAAGGTGAAGCTCGGCACCGACCTTGCGACTGACCTTGCTCGCATGCGGGCGATCCGGGCGGCGGTGGGGGCGGGGTTTCCGCTGCGCATCGACGCCAACCAGGGCTGGAGCCGCACCGTGGCGCGGGCGGCGCTCGCGGCGCTGCCGCAGTTCGCCCCCGAGCTGGTAGAGCAGCCGGTGGTGAAGTGGGACGTGGAGGGGCTGGCCGAGCTCAGGCGCGGCAGCGCCATCCCGATCATGGCGGACGAGGCGCTGTTCGACAGCCACGACGCGCTGCGGCTCGTGGCGGCGGGGGCGTGCGACTATTTCAACATCAAGCTCGCCAAGGCCGGCGGCATCCACATGGCGCTCGGCATCAACGCCATCGGCGAGGCGGCGGGCATTGCGTGCATGGTGGGATGCATGACCGATGCGGGCGTCGCCATCGCGGCGGCGGTGCATCTCGCCAGCGCGCGCGAGAACATCGTGTTCGCCGACCTCGACGGCGCCGACATGCTGGCGGTGGACCCGGTGGCCGGCGGCTTCGCCTATGGCGCGGGCGGCGAGCTGTGGCCGGCCGAGGCGCCGGGGCTGGGGGTGGAGCTCGACGCGGGGTATCTCGCGGGGCTCGAGACGCGGGTGGTCGAGTGACGGACGAGCTCGATATCGCGGTGACGGCGACGCCCGAGGCGCGCGAGATCGAGGCCATCGGGGCGGGCCTTGCCGCCTACAACGATGCCGATGTGGGCCCGGCCGGGCGGCAGGCGCTGGCGGTGCTGGTGCACGATGCGGCGGGGGCGCTGGTCGCCGGCATTTCCGGCTACACGGCGTGGGGCTGGCTCTATGTGCAGTGGCTGTGGATCGCCGAGGGCCAGCGCGGGCAGGGGCTCGCCGGCCGCATGCTGGCGGCGGCGGAGGCCGAGGCGCGGGCGCGCGGCTGCCACGGAGCGTATATCGATACGTTCAACCCGGTGGCGCTCAGGGCGTATCAGCGGGCGGGATATGCGCCGTTCGGGGAATTGGCGGAGTTTCCGAAGGGGCGAGTTAGAACGTTTTTACAGAAGCGGTTGTAGGGGGCCACATACGCATCGTGCTGCATGTGCAGTCGGCAATGCGGGGATAAGCCGGGCATCGCCCGGCCCGGCGCATCCGGGCCGTTTCGCTACTCCGCCAACAGAGGTTCCCGCTTTCGCGGGAATGACCCGGTGGTTGGGGTCGAAGGCGGGCTCCCCAGACCAGGCTTTCGGACGCCGCGGGTCAGGTCTGGAGTTCTGCCTTCGCGGGAATGAGGTGCCAAGAGGGCTCGTTCGGCCAACCGCCGAGGCACGGGAGAGGAGCGCCGACTGCGGGTTCGGTTTAGGCGGCCAGCACGCCGCCGGTCATGGGTTTTGGGGCGCCGGTGGTGGTGGGGAGGCTGATGGGGAGGGCGCGCTGGACGCGGACGGCGAGGAAGGCGAAGCATTCGGCTTCGATGGCGTCGCCGCGCCAGCCGACGGCTTCGGCGGGGACGGCTTCCACGTGGGCGCGGGTTTTCAGCATGGCCATGATCGCGGGGTTGTGGCGGCCGCCGCCGCAGACGATGAGGCGGGTGGGGCGGCGCGGCAGCAGGTCGAGGGCGCGGCCGACGGCGCCGGCGGTGAAGGCGGTGAGGGTGGCGGCGCCGTCCTCGAGGCCGAGGCCGTCGGCCATGCTGGCGAGGAAATCGAAGCGGTCGAGCGATTTGGGGTACGGGGCGCCGAGGTAGGGGTGCTGCAGCAGTCGGGCGAGGCGCGCCTCGTCGACCGTGCCGCTGAGCGCCAGCTTGCCGTCGCGGTCCATGTCGCCGCGGCCATGGGCCTTGATGAAATCGTTGATCGGGGCGTTGGCGGGGCCGGTGTCGAAGGCGATCAGCGTGTCAGCGCCGTCCCAGAAGGTGAGGTTGGCGACGCCGCCGAGATTGAGCACGGCGGTGCGGCCGTCGGTGGCGCCGAGCATTTTCAGGAGCGCCTGGTGGTAGAGCGCGGCGAGCGGCGCGCCCTGGCCGCCGGCGCGCACGTCGGCGGAGCGGAAATCGTAGGCCACCGGTACGCCGAGCAATTCATGCATCAGCCGGCCATCGCCGAGCTGGCGGGTGGCGCCGATGCGGCCGGGCTGCGGCGCGCGGTGCAGCACCGACTGGCCGTGGAAGCCGACGACGCCGATGTCGGCCATCCGCATGCCGGAGGCTTCGACGAGCTGGCGCACGGCGGCGGACTGGGCGCGGGTCAGGGCGTCCTCGGCCGCGGCGAAGATCGCGGGGTCGGGGCCTTCGAAGTTCCATTTGCGCGCCTCGGCCAGCGTCTGCTCCAGCGTGTTGCGGATGGATTGCGGGTAGGGGGCGAGGGTGTAGGGGCCGAAGCGCTCGACGGTCTCGCCGTCGGTCTGCAGCAGCGCGACGTCGATATTGCCGTCGAGCACCGTTCCAGTCATCAGGCCGACGGCCCAGATCGAGTTTGCCATTGCGTTCAGTCCGTGTTGACGAGATCGCCCACCGCGCGGCGCAGGCCGAGGATGCCGCTGTCGGAAAAGCGGGAGGGGTGGACGCGGTTGGTGAGCAGGGTCCAGGCGCGGCCGCGGGCGAAATCGAGCCAGAGGCCGGTGCCGGTGAAGCCGGTGTGCCCGATGGTGTCGGGGGTGCAGCGCTCGCCGCCGGACCAGCCTTCGTAGGGCCGCTCCCAGCCATGGGTGCGGCGGGGGCCGAGCGGGGTGCGCATGAGGTCGACGACCGGGCCGCCCTGGAGCAGCGTTCCGGCGTAGTCGAGCACCGACGCGGCGGTGCCGAACAGGCCGGCATGGCCGGAGCCCTGCAGGGCGAAGCAGTTCTCGTCGTGCACCTCGCCCGAGACGACGCGGCCGCGCCAGGCGCAGCGCTCGGTGGCGGCGGCATTGGCCGGCGCGGCGGACCAGGCGAAGCCGGGGCCGGGGTCCATGTCGCGGATGGTGGTGTTGGCGAGGCGTTCGAGGGCGATGCCGAGGAGGATGAAATTGATGTCGGAATAGACGGCGGGGCCGGCGGGCCACTCATGCTGCAACAGGAAGGCGCGCAGCAGGTTCGGGTCGGTGCCGTAGGTGTAGAGCGGGAACACGCCGGGAAACGGCGTCTGGTGGCCGAGGCACTGGCGGAAGGTGATCCTGCGCTCCCAATTGTCGACATTGTACTGGCGGAAATCGGGGATGACGCTGACCAGCGGGGCGTCGAGGTCGAGGGCGCCGGTCCCGGCGGCGCGCAGGATGCGCGGGGTGGTGAAGATCACCTTGGTCAGCGAGGCGAGATCGAACCAAATGCCCTCGTGCATCGGGCGGAGGGTGGGCTCGAGCTGCGCCGAGCCGATGGCGCGGACGGCGCGCCGGCCGTCGGCCTCGACGATGCCGAGGACGCCGCCGGGAATGCGGCCGGCGGCAACGCTGGCGGCGAGCGGCGCGAAGGCGCGCTCGAGGGTGTCGTGGACGCTCATGCGCTCTCCTCGCGGACGCGGTGATCGGGGCCGGCCTCGCGCCAATGGGCGGGCGGCGGTTCGTAGCCGGCGGGGCGGACCAGCGAGGGCACCTGCGTGGCGTCGACGGTGTAGTGTTCCTTGCGCCGCTCGATGGCGGGGACGGCGGCGATGAGGCGGCGGGTGTAGCTGTGCTGCGGGTCGGCGAGCACGGCGCCGGCGGCGCCGATCTCGACGATCTGGCCGGCAAACATCACGGCGATGCGGTGGGCGATGCGCTCGACCACGGCCATGTCGTGCGAGATGAAGATGTAGGCGAGGCCGAATTCGCGCTGCAGCTCGATGAGGAGCTGGAGCACCTGCGCCTGCACCGAGACGTCGAGGGCGGAGACGGCTTCGTCGAGCACCACCACGTCGGGGTTGAGCATCAGGGCGCGGGCGATGCAGAGGCGCTGGCGCTGGCCGCCGGAGAACTGGTGCGGGTAGCGGCTCAGCGCCTCCGCCGGCAGGCCGACACGCTCGAGCAGGACCAGCATGCGCCGGCGCAGCGCCGCATCCTTGCGCTGGCCGTTGGCGATGGCGGGCTCGGCCAGCAGCGATTCGACGTTGAGCCGCGGGTTGAGCGAGGCGAAGGGATCCTGGAACACCATCTGGATCGGCCGGCGACTGCGCCCGGCCCTGGCGTCGATCTCGCCGCGGGTCTTCTGTACGAGGCCGAGGATGGCGCGGGCGGTGGTGGATTTGCCGGAGCCGCTCTCGCCGACGATGGCGAGGGTTTCGCCGGCGACGAGGTCGAAATCGACGCCGTCGACGGCGTGCACGGCGCCGGGCTTGCGGAAAAGGCCCTTGCCGACCGGGAAGCGGACGACGAGGCCGTCGACGGTGACCAGCGGGGCCGTTGCGGTGCCGCGCGTGCCGTCGTTGCGGGTGGCGCGGCCGGCGGTGAAATGCGGCACGGCCTCGAGCAGGTGCCTGGTGTAGTCGTGCTGCGGGTGGTCGAGCACGGCGGCGGTGTCGGCCTGCTCGACGGCGACGCCGCGCTGCATCACCATGATGCGGTCGGCGATGCCGGCGACGAGGCCGATGTCGTGGGTGATGAAGATCATCGCCATGCCGGTCTCCTCGCGCAGCTCGGCGAGGAGCGCCATGATCTGCGCCTGCACGGTGACGTCGAGGGCGGTGGTGGGCTCGTCGGCGATCAGCAGGCGCGGGGAGCTGGCGAGGGCCATGGCGATCATCACGCGCTGGCGCATGCCGCCCGAGAGCTGGTGCGGGTAGTAGGCGAGGCGCGCGGCGGCGTCGGGGATGCGGACGCGCTCCAGCACCTCGCGCGCCGCCGTGCGGGCGGCGTCGCCGCCGAGGCCGCGGTTGAGGCGGAAGGCCTCCTCGATCTGCCGGCCGACGGTGTGCACCGGGTTGAGCGAGGTCATCGGCTCCTGGAAGATCATGCCGATGTCGCGGCCGCGGATGTGGCGCAGCGTGTGCTCCTCGGCCTGCGCCAGATCGAGGGTGCTGCCGTCGCCGCGCTGCAGCACGATGGCGCCGGCGGTGATGCGGCCGCCGCCGAAATCGACGAGGCGGTTGACCGACAGCGCCGTCACCGATTTGCCGGAGCCGCTTTCGCCGACGATGGCGAGGGTCTCGCCGGCGGCGAGGTCGAAGCCGATGCCGCGCACCACCTCGTTGGCGCGCGGGTCGCGGCCGAAGCCGACATGCAGATCGCGGACGGAGAGCAGGGCGGTCATGCCGTCCTCCGTTCGGTGCGCGGATCGAGGATGTCGCGCAGGGCGTCGCCGGTGAGGTTGAAGCCGAGGATGCCGACCATGATGGTGAGGCCGGGAAAGAACATCAGCCAGGGTGCGTGCTGCATGAGGTTCTTGCTCTCGGAGAGCATGAGGCCGAGCGAGGGGGCGGGCGGCTGCGTACCGAGGCCGAGAAAGCTGAGCCCGGCTTCGGTGAGCAGGGCCCAGGCGAGGGCGAGGGTCACCTGCACGGTGAGCGGGGCGACGAGGTTGAGCAGCAGGTGGCGGGTGAGGATGTAGCGCTCGGAGCTGCCGAAGGTGCGGGCGGCGTCGACGAAGTCGCGGCGCTTGAGGCTGAGCGCCGGGCCGCGCACGACACGGGCGAAGATCGGGGTGTAGACGATGGCGATGGCGGCGACGCTGGTGAAGGTGCCGGGGCCGACGATGGCGATGATCAGCAGCGCCAGGAGAATCGCCGGGAAGGCGAGCAGCACGTCCATGATGCGCATCAGCACGCCGTCCCACAGGGAGCCCCACCAGGCGGCAAGGAGGCCGATGACGGTGCCGGCGAGGGTGGCGCCGGCGACCGAGGCGAAGGCGACGACGAAGCTCTGGCCGATCCCCAGCATCAGCCGGCTGAAGGTGTCGCGGCCGAGCAGGTCGGTGCCCAGCCAATAGGTGGCGTTGGGCGGCTTCAGCCGGTCGAGGGGGAACTGCTTCAGCGCATTGTGCGGGGTGAGGCCGAGCGCGCCCAGCAGCGCGGCGACGAGATAGACGAGGATGATGGCGGCGCCGATGCGGCCGCTCGGATGGCGGAACAGGGCGGCGAGCAGGCGCATCATTTGCCCCCGAGACGGATGCGCGGGTCGAGCACGACGTAGAGCAGATCGACGATGAGGTTGACGATGAGGAAGTTCATGGCGATGAACAGCACCGTGCCCTGCACCAGCGCGTAATCGCGCTGCGAGATGGCGTCGAGCACCAGGCGGCCGAGGCCGGGCAGGGCGAAGACCTGCTCGACGATGACGGCGCCGCCGAGCAGGTAGCCGAACTCGACGCCCGAAAGCGTCACCACCGGGATCAGGGCGTTGGGCAATGCATGGCCCCAGACGACGCTGCGCTGCGAGGCGCCCTTGGAGCGGGCGGTGCGGATGTAGTCGTCGCTCAGCACGTCGAGCATGGCCGAGCGCGAGATGCGCGTCACCGAGGCGGCGAAGGCGAAGCCGAGGGTGATGGCGGGAAAGATCATCTGGCCGAGATTGGCCAGCGGATCGACATTGAGCGGCGTGAAGGTGCCCATGGTGGGGACGATGCCGAACCACACCGAGAGCAGATAGATGATGAGCAGGCCGAGCACGAAGCTGGGCGTCGACTGGCCGAGCATGGCGAGGATGCGCACCATGAGGTCGCTCGGGCGCTCGTTGCGGGTGGCGGCGAGCACGCCGAGCGGAATGCCGGTCAGGAGCGCGATGAGCATCGACAGCAGCGCCAGCTCGAGGGTGAGCGGGAAGCGGTCGAGGATGATCTGCAGCACCGGCTTGCCGTAGGTGGCGGAGATGCCGAGATCGCCATGCAGCAGACCGGCGGCCCAGCGGAAATATTGCGTGGTGACGGGCTGGTCGATGCCGAAATAGGCGGCGAGCGAGGCGCGCTGGGCCGGGGTGAGCAGCCCGGCCTCGGTGCCGAGCATCGCGGTGATGGCATCGCCCGGGATCATGCGGATGGCGACGAAGACGAGGATGGAGACGCCGAGCAGGATCAGCGGAAACGTCAGCAGGCGTTGCGCGACATAGCTCATGAGCCAGGCTTCCTGAGTGACACCGACCTTTGGGCTGGTGCTCCCCTCCCCCCTGCGGGGAGGGGCCGGGGGTGGGGGCAGATTGCGCCGCCGGTGGTTGTGGCCCCCACCCCCAACCCCTCCCCGCAGGGGGGAGGGGGGTGCGGACAGCGGTGGTCGGGGCTCCCCCTCCACCGCCTGCGGCGGTCCCCTCCCCCGTGCCTGCGGCACAGGGGAGGATTCCCGACTGCCGGGCTTAGTCGATGGTCACCTTGGCGAGGCCGAACAGGGTGCCGGTGGGGGAGCCGACGAAGCCGTGCACGGTCTTGAGCTGGGCGGTGTAGCCGTAGCCGGTCGACAGCCAGATCCACGGCGACTGTTCGACCAGATGCTGCTCGAATTTGTGGAAGATGTCGACGCGCTTGGCCGGGTCGGTTTCGGCCTGGCCCTGCTTCATCAGGCTGTCGAGCGTATCGTCGACGAAGTTGGAGACCTTGAGCAGATTGCCGTCCTTGGTGAAGTAGCGGTTGTACATCGGGTAGGGGTCGGGACGGCCGCCATTGAGGGCCACGGCCATGTCGAAATCACCCTTGAGCCAGGTGTCGACATAGACCTTGAGCTCCATCATCTTGATGTCGAGCTTGACGCCGATCTGGGCGAGCTGGCTCTGCAGCACCTGCGCCTCGTTGGCGGCGTAGGGCGGCTCGCCGGTGGCGGCGATGACGCTGGCCGTAAAGCCGTCGGGCGAGCTCGACTCCTTCATCAGCTGCTTGGCCTTGTCCAGGTCGGGCTTGTAGCAGAACAGCGTGCTCGGATCCTCGGCGAAGCTCGGCATGGTCAGCGGGCCGGTGACCTGGCCCTCGCCGGCGAGCGCGGTGTCGATGACCTGCTGGCGGTCGACGGCGCAGGAGATGGCCTGGCGGACCTTGAGGTCGTCCATCGGCTTGCGCGACGGGTTGAGCTGCAGCACGTTGTAGGCGAGGCCGGGCACGCGGTTGAGCTGCATGTTGGCTTCGGCGGGCACCAGCGTGGCGACCAGCGGGTCGTTGAGCAGCGCGAAGTCGGTCTGGCCGGCGCGCAGCGAGGCGAGGATGGCGGTCTCGTCGGGCAGCACCGAGATGGTGATGCCGTCGAGGCCGGGCTTGCCGCCGGCCCAGTCGGCATTGGCGCTCAGCACTTCCTTGGAATTGGGGTCCCAGCTGTCGAGCTTGAACGGGCCGGAGCCGATGGCCTTGGTGCCGATGCTGCCGGCGGTGATCTCGCTGGCGGGCACGATGGCGGCGTTGACGGTGGCCATGGCGACCAGGATCGGCGCGTCGGAGGTCTTGAGGTGGAACACCACCGTCTCCGGATCGGGCGTGTCGATGGTGTCGATGGAGAGGAAGTTCGAGCGGGCGGCGGCGGCGGTCGCCTCGTCGAGGATGCGGGTGAAGGAGGCCTTCACGTCGGCGGAGGTGACCTGGGCGCCGTTGGTGAACTTGGCCTTGGGGTCGAGCTTGAAGGTCAGCGTCTTGCCGTCGGCGGCGAAATCCCAGCTCGCGGCGATGGCGGGCACGACGTTGAGCTTTTCGTCGAGGCGCACCAGCGGCTCGTAGATCAGCTCGAGCAGGCGCAGCGAGGAGAACGCCGTCTGCTTGTGCGGATCGAGGCCGGTCGCGTCCTGCGACCAGGCCATGCGCAGGCTCGCCGCCTCGACGGGCAGCGCGAGCGCGACGGTGGAGAGCGTGGTGGCGACGGCGAGGCCGGCCAGCAGGCGTTTGGTGTTGGTCCAGTGCATCGGTTTGTTCCCTCGTTGTTGTTGGTGCCGCCAGCTAGGTGCGGCGCGTGGTCGTCATTCGCCCGGACCCGCGATGCGGGTGCGGGAAAGGGTGGCCGCTCATGCGGCGTCGCCGGCGAGCGTGCGGCGGAGGAAGCCGCCGGCCGCCGCGAGCTCCTGCCGCGCCGCCTCGACCGGCTTGCCGGTGAGGGTCACGAGGATGGCGAGCTTGACGTCGTTGCCGGTGGCGGCGAGCGCCTGCTCGGCGGCCTCGGGGGTGCAGCCGGTCGCCTGCATGACGATGCGGACGGCGCGGGCCAGCAGCTTGGCGTTGCTGATGTGCAGATCGACCATCAGGTTCTGGTAGCTCTTGCCGGTGCGGATCATGCTGGCGGTGGTCAGCATGTTGAGCACGAGCTTCTGCGCCGTGCCGGATTTGAGCCGGGTGGAGCCGGTCAGCACTTCCGGGCCGACCACCGGGGCGATCGAGATGTCGGCCATGCGGGCGATGGGCGAGCCGGGATTGCAGGTGAGGCCGACGGCGACGGCGCCGGTGGCTTTGGCATAATCGAGCGCGCCGATGACGTAGGGGGTGCGGCCGCTGACGGCGATGCCGACGACGACGTCGCGGGCGGCAAGGCCGATGCGCTCGAGGTCGGCGCGGCCGGCTTCGGCGCGGTCCTCGGCGCCCTCGCTGGCATTGACCAGCGCGTCGAGGCCGCCGGCGATGAGGCCGACGACGAGGCCGGGCGGCGTGCCGAAGGTCGGCGGGCATTCGGAGGCGTCGAGCACGCCGAGGCGGCCGGAGGTGCCGGCGCCGATGTAGACGAGGCGGCCGCCCTTGCCGAAGGCGGCGACGATGGCGTCGACGGCGCGCGCCACTTCGGGCAGCACCTTGCCGACGGCGTCGGGGACGAGGTGGTCCTCGGCGTTGATGGTCTTGAGGATGTCGGGCGTCGACATCAGGTCGATGCCCATGGAATGGGGATTGCGCCGCTCGGAGACGAGCGTGTCGAGCTCCGACAGCAAGGCCCGGCGATGGTCGGTCGAACTGGTCACGCGCGGCCCCGGCGGTGGAAAATCTCAGCCGCCCGAGCGTATCGGTCCGGTGGGTGGTGTCAACGATTTTCGCTCTGTGCTAGAAAGTTGCACTTTTGTTTCGAGGGCGGCATGGGACTGCAGTCGAGGATCGAGGCGGCGGCGCCCGGGCTGGCGCCGGCCATGCGGCGGATCGCCGAGGCGCTGCGGCAGAACCCGGCGATCGTGCTCGAACAGACCATCTCGGAGCTGGCGGCGAGCTGCGACACGTCGGTGGCCTCGGTGGTGCGGTTCTGCCGGGCGCTGGGACTATCCGGCTATGCCGAGCTGCGGATGGCGCTGGCCACCGAGATCGGCAAGGAATCGGCGCGCTTCGGCTCGGCGCTGACGCTGGGCGCCGAGATCGCGCAGTCGGACAGCCTCGAGGACATGGCGGCCAAGGTGGCGTCGCTCGAAATGCTGGCGATCGAGGAGACGGTGGCGGCGCTGGATTTCAAGGCGCTGGGGCGGATCGTCATGGCGCTCGACACGGCGCAGCGCATCCTGCTGTTCGGCATCGGCGCCAGCCAGTTCGTGGCGCAGGATCTGCACCACAAGCTGTTCCGCATCGGGCGCAACGCCTTCCTGATGTCGGACACGCACGAGGCGTGGACGGCGGCGCTGCTGTCGCCGCCCGACACGGTGGCGCTGGCGTTCTCGCATTCGGGCGCCACGGCGGACACGGTGCGCTATCTCGAGATTGCCAAGGAGAACGGCGCGCGCACGGTGGCGATCACCGGCACGCCGGACTCGGCGCTGAGCCGCATGGCGCACGAGACGATCATCACGCATGCGCGCGAGAGTACGCTCAGGGCCGGCGCCATGGTCAGCCGCATCGCGCAGCTGGCGGTGGTCGACTGCCTGTTCCTGGGGCTGGCGCGGACGCGCTACGACGAGACCCTGGTGGCGCTGCAGCGGACACGGGACGTGACGCATCCGGGGCGGTGAGGGGACGTGCGGCCGGTGCGCCTCGAACGCTGGTCCGTGCTTGGGAGGAAAGCTGAGTCGCTAGTGCGTGTGGCCCCCACCCCCGGCCCCTCCCCGCAAGGGGGAGGGGGCCGACTGCTATGTCGGCGATGGGCGGGGCTAGTTGGCCTGTTGCGTGCGGGCGCGGGCGACGATCTGGGTGGGGTTGACGAAGCGGAGGGCGAGCAGCAGCCAGACCAGCGTGGTGACCATGTAGATCACCGCCATGGCGTCGACCGACTGCACGGCGCGCACGCCGGGGGCGAATACCGAGTAGTAGAGCACCACCACCAGCGTCTGGCTGGTCGGGCCGGCGGCGAGGAAGGTGAGCTCGAACATGGCGATGGTGCGCACCAGCACGAGGAGCAGCGCGGCGAGGATGCCGGGAAGCAGCATGGGCAGCAGCACGTAGAGGAACAGGCGGAAGGTGCCGGCGCCGAAGACGCGGGCGGCGGCCTCGACCTTGGGGTCGATCTGCTCGATGAAGGGGATCATCACCAGCACCACGAAGGGCACGGTGGGCACGAGGTTGGCCAGCACCACGCCCCAGAAGGTGCCGCCGACGCCCGACTGGTAGAGCACGGTGGCCATGGGAATGCCGTAGGTGATGGGCGGCACCAGGAGCGGCAGCAGGAACAGCAGCATCACCACCCGCTTGCCGGGAAAGTCGCGGCGCGCCATGGCGTAGGCGGCGGTGACGCCGAGCAGGCCGGCGAGCAGCACGACGGTGAAGACGATCTCGAAGGTGACGACCAGCACCTGGCCGAGCTGGAACTCGCTCCAGGCGGAGCTGTACCATTTGGTGGTGAGCCCGACCGGCAGCCAGGTGCCGAGCCAGCGCGTGGCGAAGCTGTCGATGATCACGGTGGCGATCATGGCGAGCAGGTTGAGCACGAAGAAGCCGACCACCACCCAGACCGCGGTGGTCCACAGGCGGGCGCCGATGCTGGTGTCGCGGATCATCCCTTGCCTCCCGAGGTGGAGCCCCGGTAGAACATGTTTCTTCCGGCGAGCACGAGGACGACCACGACGAGCTGCACGGCGGCCATGATCATGGCGATGGCCGAGGCCATGGAGTAGTCGTATTTCTCGAACGCGGCCTGGTAGGCGGCGATGGAGATGACGCGGGTCGGCCCGGCCGGCGCGCCGACCAGCACGGCGGAGGGAAACACCGCAAAGCTCTGCACGAAGGACAGCAGGAACGAGATGGCGAGGCCGGGCACCAGCAGCGGCAGGAAGATGTGGCGGAAGCGCTGCCAGGCGCTGGCGCCGAGCGTCGCGCCGGCCTGCTCCAGCGCCGGATCGATGCCGGTGACGTAGCTGAGGGTGAGCAGGAAGGTGAAGGGGAAGCCGGTGATGAGGATCGAGGCGAACACGCCCCAGTAATTGTGGGTGAGCCGCACCGGGCCGCCGGTCAGATGCAGGAACATCAGGGTGCGGCTGAACCAGCCCTGCGGGCCGAGATAGTTGAGCAGGCCCTGAGCGATGAGCACGGTGCCGAGCGTGATCGGCAGCACGAGGATGGTGGTCAGCAGCCGCTGCCGCCGCATCAGGCGGACGCGGAAGGCGACCGGGATGGCGACCAGCAGGCTGATGACGGTCACCGGCAGGGCCAGCGCCAGCGTGGTCCAGATGGTGTTGTACTGGAACGGATCGGAGAAGAAGGCGGCGTAGTTGCTGAACCACGGGCCGGCCTTGGGGGCAAAGCTCAGCCACAGGCCGTAGAGGAAGGGATAGACGAACACCGCCAGCAAAAACAGCAGCGCCGGAGCGATCAGCAGCGTGGTGCCGTCGAGGCCGCGGAGGGCGAGGCGGCGGCGGAGCGAGACCGGGGCGTCGGGGGTGCTCACGACGCGGCCCTGAAGACGAGGGCGCGGGCCGGATCGGGCGCGAGGGTCACGGTGGCGCCGGTGTCGAGCCGGGTGTCGGAGTGGAACACCAGCTCGCTGTCGTCGCCGGTGCGGGCGAGGCCGACGAATTCGCGGCCGCGATATTCGACGCTCTCGACGGTGGCGCCGAGGCCGGCGGCGGCGAGCGCCAGATCGTCGGGCCGGGCCACCAGCATGGCCGCATCGCCGGGCCCGAGGCCGGCGCCGGCGCGGCCGACGAGGCGGGCGTCGCCGACGGCGATGGTGGCGCGGCCGTTGTCGATGGCGGTGACGGTGCCGGCAATGCGGTTGCGGAAGCCCATGAATTCGGCGACGTCGAGGCTGGCCGGGCTGTCGTAGAGCTCTTCCGGGCGGCCGACCTGGCGGATCTGGCCGTCGCGCATGACCACGACGCGGTCGGCGAGCGACAGCGCTTCGTCCTGGTCGTGGGTGACGTAGATGGTGGTGGCGCCGAGCTGGTTGTGGATGCGGCGGATTTCGGCGCGCATTTCGAGGCGCAGCTTGGCGTCGAGATTGCTGAGCGGCTCGTCCATCAGCACCAAAGCCGGCTCGATGACGATGGCGCGGGCGATGGCGACGCGCTGCTGCTGGCCGCCGGAGAGCTGGCCGGGCAGCTTGTCGCCCTGGTTGCCGAGGCGCACCAGCTCGAGGGCGGCATCGATGCGGCGGTCGGCGTCGGCGCGGGGCACGCCGCGCATCTTCAGGCCGAAGCCGACATTGTCGCGCACCTTCATGTGCGGGAACAAAGCGTAGTTCTGGAACACCATGCCGAAGCCGCGATCCTCGGGCTTCAATTCGTCGATGCGCCTGTCATCGAGCGAGATGGCGCCGCCAGTGATGGCGAGCAGGCCGGCGATGCAGTTGAGGGCGGTGGACTTGCCGCAGCCGGAAGGGCCGAGCAGGGCGATGAACTCGCCGCGGCCGATGTCGAGCGACACTTCGCGCAGCGCGTTGAAGCTGCCGAAGGCGCGGCTGACGCGATCGAGGCGGATCTGCTGGAACGGCGACGAGGCGCTGTGCACGATGAAAGATACCTTGTCGCGGGACAGGATGGTTCGCAAGCTCGATGTCGGGGGCGGCACGGAGCGCCGCGCCACCCCCGTCGGCAGAGAAGCAATTACTTCTTGATCTGGTCGCCGCCGATCTTCTTGTCCCAGAGGTCGAAGGCCTTGACCATGGTCAGCGGGTCGAGCGGCACCTCGATCGGGTTGTTGGCGATCCAGTCGGCATATTCGGGGCGGCCGAACTGCTTGATGGCGTCCTGGCTCTCCTGCGGGGCCATGGTGATCGGCACATCCTTGACCGCCGGGCCGGGATAGAAATAGCCCTCGTCGTAGGTGTAGGCCTGCGCCTCGGGCGTCAGCATGTAGCTCATCAGGTTGAGCAGCACGGCGAGCTTGTCGTCGCTGATGCCCTTGGGGACGATCATGTAGTGGGCGTCGGCGACCCAGTGGAAGCCGTCGATCTTGCCGACCTTGGCCTCCTCCGGCACGGTGCCGAGGACGCGCGGGTTGATGTCCCAGCCGGTGGTGGTGACGGTCATGGCGCGGGTGCCCTCGCCGAGCTCCTTCATCAGCGCGCCGGTGCCGGTGGTGTAGTACTCGATGTACTTGCCGAGCTCCTGCAGATAGGCCCAGGTCTTGTCCCAGCCCTTCTCGGGATCCATCGGGTCCTTGTCGCCCAGGATGTAGGGCAGGCCCATGATGAAGGTGCGGCCGGGGCCGGAATTGGCCGGGCGGGCGTAGATGAATTTGTTGGGGTTGGCCTTGGCCCAGTCGAGCAGGGCCTGGGCGGTCTTGGGCACGTCGGCCTCGGCCACCTGGTCGGGCATGTATTCGAGCAGCGGGCCCGAGGGATAGTAGGTGACGGTGACGCCGTAGCCCTGGCTCAGCGCCTGCATCTTGTTGGCGGCCGGCAGGTAGATGTCGTCGAGCTTGGGCAGCGCGTCGGCATGATCGGGGACCAGCTTGACCCAGAGGTCCTGCGCGATGCCGGCGCTGAGCGCGTCGGTGCCGGACAGCACCATGTCGATGTCGAGACGGCCGGCATCCTGCTCGGCCTTGATCTTGCCGGGCAGCTCGGGCGAGGTCGCCTTGTTGAAGGTGATGGCCGAGACCAGCTTGGGATTGGCGGCCGCATAGGCCTCCATCGCCTTCTGCGTCAGCGCCAGATTGCCGGCGACGTCGATGATGTTGAGCGCGACCGGGGCGCTGGGCAGCGCCGGGCTGGCGCCGAAGGCACGGGTTGCGGCCGGCAGAGCGGCCAAGGCGCCGAGACCCGCCAGGGTCTGGCGGCGTGTGAATCTGATCATAATGTCCTCCCTTTGCGGGACGCGACCGCAAAATGCCGGACGGCGCCCTTACGCGCTTGCATACTAGTACACTAGTTGCTATTTGCAATAGCAAATGCTCGGTAGGCGATGGTGAGGAGAATCGCCACTTGGCGGAATCGCGCACAAAGCTGGGAGTGACGACGCGGCCGCGGCTGCACCGGCGCGAGCGTGCCACCAGCGCCAATGCGATCTACCGCGATTTGCAGCAGCAGATCGTCAAGATGAGCCTCAAGCCCGGCACGGCGCTGGGCGAGCAGATGCTGGCCGACCAATACGGGGTGAGCCGCACGCCGGTGCGCGAGGCGGTGATCCGGCTGAGCGAAGAGCGGCTGGTCGACGTGCTGCCGCAGCAGGGCACGTTCGTGTCGCGGCTGGACCTGGCGCTGATCCCCGAAGCGGTGGTGATCCGGCAGGCGCTGGAAGGCGCCACGGTGCAGGAGGCGGCGCGGATCGGGACGGCGGGCGACATCGAGGTGCTGGACGACATCATCGCCGAGCAGACGCGCTATCGCGACCGCAGCCATGTCGACCGCTTCATGGCGTCCGACGAGGCGTTCCACGAAGCCATCGCCGCCATGGCCAAGCTGCGGGGCGTGTGGAGCTATCTGCGGCCGGCCAAGATCCATATCGACCGGGCGCGCTGGCTGACAGTGCCGTTCCTCGGGGCGACGCAGGCGCTGGCCGAGCACAAGATCATCCGCGACGCCATCGCGGCGCACGATCCGGCGGCGGCGCTGGGCGCGATGCGCACGCATCTGCAGGCGGTGCTGCCCGACATCAGCTCGCTGCAGTCGCAATTTCCCGATTATTTCGTTTAGGCGGCAAACGCCGAGGAGCAAGCATGCGGCAGGGATGGCGCTGGTTCGGGCCGAATTCCGACGTGACGCTGGACGAGGTCCGGCAGGCGGGGGCGACCGATGTGGTGACGGCGCTGCACGAGACGCCGATCGGCGCGGTGTGGACCGAGGCGCTGGTGGCCGAGCGCAAGAACCTGATCGAGACGACCCCGGCCGGCCGGGTGCCGCTGAGCTGGTCGGTGATCGAGTCGATCCCCATTCCCGACGCGGTGAAGCGCCGGGGCGGAGCGGCGAAGGCCGAGATCGAGGCGTGGATCGCGAGTCTCGAAGCGGCCGGAAGGGCGGGCATCAGGATCATCTGCTACAATTTCATGCCGGTGGTCGACTGGTGCCGCACCGACCTCGACTACGAGACCCCGACGGGCTCGACGGCGATGCGCTTCGACCAGGCCAAGATGGCGGTGTTCGATCTGTGCATCCTCGAGCGGCCGGGGGCCGAGCGCGAATACACGCCGGCCGAGCAGGCGGCGGCAAGAACGCTGTTCGCCAGTATGAGCGAGGACGAGCGGGCGGCGCTGGTGCGCAACATCGCCTCGGCGCTGCCGGGCTCGACCACCGAGCCGCTGACCATCGCGCAGTTCCGCGACAAGCTGGAGCAGTATCGCGACATCGATGCGGGCCGGCTGCGGCAGCATCTGATCGAGTTCCTCGAGGCTGTGACGCCGGCGGCCGAGGCGCTGGGGGTGACGCTGACGCTGCATCCCGACGATCCGCCGCGGCCGCTGTTCGGGCTGCCGCGCGTCGCCTCGACGGCGGACGATTATGCGGCGATCTTCACGGCGGTGCCGTCGGCGGCCAACGGCATGTGCTTTTGCACCGGGAGCCTCGGGGTGCGCGCCGACAACGATCTGCCGGCGATCGCCCGCCGCTTCGCCTCGCGCATCGGCTTTGCGCATCTGCGCGCCACCAGGCGCGAGGCCGATCCGCGCAGCTTTTACGAGGCAGCGCATCTCGAGGGCGATGTCGACATGGTGGCGGTGCTGAAGGAGCTGCTGGCCGAGGACGGCCGGCGGGCGCCGGGCGAGAGCATCGTGTTCCGCCCCGACCACGGGCAGAAGATGATCGGCGATTTCGGCCGGCAGGGCGCGCCGGGCTATCCGGTGACCGGCCGGCTGCGCGGGCTGGCGGAGCTGCGCGGCATCATCGCGGCGCTCGGGGCGTAAGCTCGAACTATCGCAGGCCGGTGGGCGTGGCCCCCACCCCCGGCCCCTCCCCGCAGGGGGGAGGGGGGCGATGGAGCCGCGAGAACACGACAGTGCCCGCCTCAGCGGCGCGGTCACGGAACCAACTCCGCTCGGGCGCCATTCGAGTTGCGCGGCACAGTGGAGGCGCGCGATGGAACTCGAGAACCAGGTGGCATTGGTAACGGGCGCCGGCTCGGGCATCGGGGCGGCGACGGCGCTGCGGCTGGCCGAAGAGGGCGCCGACGTGGTGCTGGTCAGCCGCACGGCCGGGGAGATCGACAAGGTCGCCGCATCGATCGAGCGGCTGGGGCGCACGGCGCTGGCGGTGGCCGCGGACGTGGCCGACGACCGGGCGATGACCAATCTGTTCCGGCGCATCGGGCGGCGGTTCGGCCGGCTCGATTTCGTGCTCGCCAATGCCGGCATCAACGGCGTGTGGGCGCCGATCGAGGAGCTGAAGCCGGCGGAGTGGGACGAGACCATCCGCATCAATCTGCGCGGCACGTATCTGACGGTGCATCACGCGGTGCCGCTGATGAAGCCGCGCGGCGGCTCGATCGCCATCACCTCGTCGATCAACGGCACGCGCACCTTCACCAGTGCGGGCGCCAGCGCCTATTCGACCACCAAGGCCGGACAGCTGGCGCTGGGGCAGATGCTGGCGCTGGAACTGGCGCGGCACAAGATCAGGGTCAACGTCATCTGTCCGGGCGCCATCGGCACCGAGATCGGCGACAACACCAAAAGGCGGGCCACGGCGCGGGCGAAGGTGCCGGCGAAATATCCCAAGGGCACGGTGCCGCTGACCGACGGCGCGGCGGGCACGGCGCGCGAGGTGGCGGAGCTGGCGCTGTTCCTCGCCAGCAACCGGTCGCGGCATCTGAGTGGAACACCGATCTGGATCGACGGGGCGCAGTCGCTGCTGGTGTGAGGGCCGGGTAGACTGGTGATTGCGGCCCCCACCCCCGGCCCCTCCCCGCAGGGGGGAGGGGGGCGATAGAGCCGCTGGGACCGGTGGTGCAGTCAGCTCGACTGCGGCATGGTGCTGCCGGCTCAGGCGCGGGGCGGGGTGAGGTAGCTCAGCATGACGTCGACGATGTGGGCTTCCCAGCGCTCGAGCTCGGCCTTGTCCATCAGGTCGCGGGCGAAGGCGGCCGAGAGGGTCCAGCGGTTGGAGAGGTAGAAGAAGCCGAGGGCGGCGATGGTGATGTAGGCATCGAGCGGGTCGAGCCCGGCGCGGAACACGCCGTCGCGGCTGCCGCGGACGAGCACGTCGCGCAGCTCGTCGATGATGGGCGAGTTCATGATCACGGCGCGCTCGGACTTTCTCACGAAGCGGCCGCGCATCAGGTTCTCGGTGCCGAGCAGGCTGAGGAATTCGGGGTGGGCGAGGAAGTAGCGCCAGGTGAACAGCACCAGCTCGCGCATGGCCTCGCGCGGCGGGCGGTGGCCGAGGTCGAGCCCGGCCTCGGCGGCGCGGATGGCGGCGTAACTCTCTTCGAGGACGGCGAGGTAGAGCAGCTCCTTGCCGCCGAAATAATGGTAGAGCATGCGCTTGTTGATGCGGGCGCGGCGGGCGATGGCGTCGATGCGGGCGCCGCCAAAGCCCTTCTCGGTGAATTCGCGCGTCGCCGCCGCGAGGATCGAGGCCTTGGTCCGTTCCGGATCGCGTATGCTTGCGCCTGGCCGCTTCGCCACTGTGGCCCCCAGCCGTCTGGTGTGTCGCGTCAGCAGACCGAATTGAACCGTTCGATGCAAGTGGCGATGACGGCCTCTCCCGGCTTCTGTGCCCACTCGGTCGAGAAGATCTCGACCTCCTGCGGCCCGCCGAAGCCGGCGGCGGCGACGGCGCGGCGGAAGGCGGGGAAGTCGATGACGCCGTCGCCCATCATGCCGCGATCGTTGAGCAGGTCGCGGGTGGGGACGAGGAAATCGGAGATGTGGTGGGCGAGGATGCGGCCGTCGCGGCCGGCGCGGGCGATCTGCGGCCAGAGCTCGGGGTCCCACCAGAGGTGGTAGGTGTCGAGCACCACGCCGACGCCGTCGCCGAGCGCGTCGCAGAGGTCGAGGGCCTGGGCGAGGGTGTTCACGCAGGCGCGGTCGGGGGCGTACATCGGATGCAGCGGCTCGATGGCGAGCGGCATGCCGGCGGCGCGGGCGTAGGGCAGCAGTGCGGCGAGGCCGTCGGCGACGCGCCGGCGCGCCGCGGCGAGGTCGCGCGAGCCGGCCGGCAGGCCGCCGACCACCAGCACCAGATGAGTGGCGCCAATGGCGGCGGCTTCGTCGATGGCGCGCCTGTTGTCGTCGAGGGCGTCGGGGGCGGTGGTGAACATGCCGCCGCGGCAGAGGCCGGTGGCCTTGAGGCCGTTGCCGGCGAGAATGCGCGCCGCTTCGGCGAGGCCGGTGGCGGCGAGCTGGTCGCGCCAGGGGGCGACCCAGGCGATGCCGTGCCTGGCGCAGGCCTCGCAGGCGGCGCGCAGATCGCATTGGGCGCGGATGGTGGCGAGGTTGATCGACAGATCGGTCGTGTGGCTCATGGCTCGATGCCTCCGACCGCGAGCAGATGCTGCATGCGACGCGCGGCGCGCTCGGGATCGGCCAGCATGCGGGCGGCGTCGGCGAGGCGGAAGATCTCGGCGAAATGCAGCAGCGAGCGGGCGCTCTGCTGGCCGCCCAGCATCAGGAAGTGCTGCTGGAAGCCGTTGAGCCAGGCAAGGAACACGATTCCAGTCTTGTAGAAGCGGGTGGGGGCGGCAAAGATCAGGCGCGACAGCGGCACGGTGGGGGCGAGGATGGCGTCGAATTCGGCGCGGTCGTTTCGGGCGAGGGCCGCGAGCGCCGCCGAGGCCGCCGGCGCGATGGCATCGAAGATGCCGAGCAAAGCGTGCGAATAGCCCTTGTCGTCACCGGCGATCAGCTCGGCGTAGTTGAAGTCGTCGCCGGTGTACATGCGCACCGACGGCGCGAGGCGGCGGCGCATGGCGATCTCCTTGTCGGCGGAGAGCAGCGAGATCTTGATGCCGTCGACCTTGCCGGCGTTGGCGTTGATCACGTCGACGGCGACGTTCATGGCGAGGTCGTGATCGGCGTGGCCCCAATAGCCGGCGAGGGCGGGGTCGAACATCTCGCCCAGCCAGTGCAGGATCACCGGCTCCTTCGCCTGGCGCAGCAGGCGGTCGTAGACCCTGACGTAGTCGTCGGGGCCCTTGGCGGCGGCAACGAGGGCGCGGCTCGCCATCAGGATGACGCGGCCGCCGAGGCCTTCGACGAAGGCGAACTGCTCCTCGTAGGCGCGGATGACGTCGTCGAGGGTGACGGTGGGTGAGGGGGCCAGATGGTCAGTGCCGACGCCGCAGGCGATGAGGGCGTCGGGCCGTGCCCTGGCGGCGGCGAGCGCGTGGCGGATGAGAAGCTGCGCGCCGGGCCAGTCGAGGCCCATGCCGCGCTGCGCGGTGTCCATGGCCTCGGCGACGCCGAGGCCGAGGTCCCACAGATGCGAGCGGAAGGCGATGGTGGCGTCCCAGTCGATGCGGCTTTCAAGCCACGGATCGGTGGCGGCCAGCGGGTCGATCACCACATGCGCGGCGGCGTAGGCGATGCGATTGAAGGCGGGGCGGGCGCTGCCGGTGGCGACGGGCAGCGGGGTGTTGCGGAGGGCGTAGCGTTCGAGGCTGCCGTCGGCGCGCGGAAGAGTGAGTTCGGGCATTGCTGGCTCAGGCCGGGATCGAGGTCTTGGCGGGGGTCAGCGCCGGAACGTCGATCCAGCGGCGCTCCTGCCAGCTCTGCAGCGCCAGCTCGGCGAGCTGCACGCCCTTGGCGCCCTCGCGCAGGGTGAAGGTCCATGGCGTGCCGGCGACGAGGTGGCGGATGAAGTCCTCCCATTGCTGCTTGAAGCCGTTCTCGAACGTCGTGGTGGTCGGCACTTCCTCCCAGGTGTCGTTGAAGGCGATGGTCTGCGGCACGTCGGGGTTCCACACGGGCTTGGGGGTATTGACGCGATGCTGCGTCCAGCAGCGCTGCAGCCCGGCGACGGCGGAGCCGTGCGTGCCGTCGACCTGGAAGGTCACGAGGTCGTCGCGCTTCACCCGCACCGCCCAGGAGGAATTGATGTGGGCGACGATGCCGCCGGCGAGCTCGAAGGTGGCGTAGGCGGCGTCGTCGGCGTCGGCGCGGTAGGCCATGCCCTTCTCGTCGACGCGCTCGGGGATGTGGGTGGCGCCGAGGCAGCTCACCGCCTGCACCTCGCCGAACAAATTGTCGAGCACGTAGCGCCAGTGCGGCAGCATATCGAGGATGATGCCGCCGCCTTCGGCCTTGCGGTAGTTCCAGGAGGGGCGCTGGGCGGCGACGCCCCAATCGCCCTCGAACACCCAATAGCCGAACTCGCCGCGGACCGAGAGGATGCGGCCGAAAAAGCCGCTGTCCTTGAGCAATTTGATCTTGCGCAGGCCGGGCAGGAACAGCTTGTCCTGCACCACGCCGTTGCGCAGCTTCAGCTTTTCCGCCATTTCGGCCAGCGACAGGGCGTCGGCCAGCGTCTCGGCGATGGGCTTTTCGCAATAGACGTGCTTGCCGGCCTGCATGGCGCGCTTGAGCAGATCGGTGCGCATCTGGGTGGAGCCGGCGTCGAAGAACAGGGTGTCGTCGGGGTTGGCGAGGGCGGCGCCGAGGTCGGTGGTCCAGCGCTCGATGCCGTATTGGCGGGCGATGGCCTCGATCTTTTCGGCATTGCGGCCGACGAGGATGGGGTCGGGCATCACGCGATCGTTATCGGGCAGAGTGACGCCGCCCTGCTGCCGGATGGCGACGATGGAGCGCACCAGATGCTGGTTGAGCCCCATCCGGCCGGTGATGCCGTGCATGATGATGCCAAGACGCCGAACGGCCATTGTGCTCCTCCCAAGTTGTAACCGGATAGTTACAAACGGACGGAACCGGCGTCAAGCCGGATTACCGGGTGCCGACGCCGAAGGCTGATATTGCTGGAGGATTGCGTGGATATCGCAACCGGGCAGTTCCGTATGCGGAGGCCCGGATCGGCAACGGACGAAATTGCTAGAACGGTGAGTTAGAATGGTGCAACAGAACGCCCGCCGGACCGCGTCGGGGCGGTGGCGAGGGGAGGCGACTCAGCGGCCGCTCAAGCATGGAAAAGCTCACACCCGCATTGCGGAAAATGCATGGCTGGTGTGCGTGAACCACAAATTTCCTTGCGCGTTGCCGAGGATATTTTGCGTTCGCGTGTCGGAGGTTAGCGTCTTGAAGTCCGGTGGGGTTGTGCTGTCTCGGCGCCAGGTCATGGGGGCGCTGGCGGGCCTCGCGGCGATGTTGTCGACCACGGCGCTCACTCCCCCGAGTTTTGCCGAGGACACGGCGCCCGCCGCGTTTTCCTTCGATGCCCTGAGCGAGCGCATGCGCACGCTGGCGGCCGCGCCGTTCGTCGCGGACGCGGCGCCGCTGCCGCCGGTGCTGAAGGCGCTCAACTACGACAGCTACCGGCTGATCCAGGCGCGCAACGACAAATCGGTCGCGCTGTCGGACGGCTTCGGCTACTTCATCCAGCCGTTCCATCTGGGCTGGCTGTTCCAGCAGCCGGTGGAGATGTTCGAGGCGGCGGACGGCAGCGCCAGGCCGATCGCCTTCAGTGCCGCCGATTTCGACTATCACGACCCGGCGGTGGAAAAGGAAATGGCGGCGATCACGCTGCCGGGGGTCGCCGGCTTCCGCATCGACGGGCCGATGCTGGCGTCCGACCAGATGGACGAGATCGTGGCGTTCCTGGGCGCCAGCTATTTCCGGGCGCTCGGGCGCGGCAACGCCTATGGCGGCAGCGCCCGTGGCGCGGTGGTCAATTCCTGGCTCAGCGGCCCCGAGGATTTCCCGCGGTTCTCGCAGTTCTATGTCGAGCGGGCGGAGTGGGGGAAGCCGCTGACGCTCTATGCGGCGCTCGAGGGGCAGAGCCTCACCGGGGCGTTCAAATTCGTGCTCGATCCGGCCAATGCCGACCGGCAGCAGACGGTGTTCGAGGTCACGGCGCGCTATTTCTTCCGCACCGACATCCCGGAAATGGGAGTGGCGCCGCTGACCTCGATGTACCTTTATTCCGAGGCCAACCGAAGCCAGTTCGACGACTACCGCCCGGAGGTGCACGACAGCGACGGGCTGCTGCTCGACGCCGGCACCGGCGAGATCGCCTGGCGGGCGCTCAACAATCCGCCGACGCTGGGCAATTCCTATTTCGGCGCCACCAATCCCAAGGCGTTCGGGCTGATGCAGCGGGCGCGCGATTTCGCCTCGTACGAGGATCCGGGGGCGCGCTACGATTTGCGGCCATCGATGCTGGTCGAGCCGCTCGGCGATTGGGGCAAGGGCGCGGTGCGGCTGATCGAGGTGCCGGCCAAGCTCGAGACCGACGACAACATCATCGCCTTCTGGGTGCCCGAGACCAAGTACAAGGCCGGCGACAGCGCCGAATTCCGCTACCGGCTGTCGTGGGGCGACCTCAGCCCCGACCCCAAGGGGGCGGTCGCTTATGTCGCAGCCACGCGAGGCGGCCAGGGTGGCGTGTCCGGCGTTGAGAACAAGCAGACGCTGCGCAAATTCGTCGTCGATTTCGCCGGCGGGAGTCTGGCGGAGCTGCAGGCGGAAGACGTCGATGCCGTGGCAACCCTGACCGGGGGCGACGGCAAGATCGTGTTTTCGTCGGTGACCAAGCTGCCCGACGATGGCGCCATGCGACTGGCGATCGATGCCGAGATCGACAGCAAGGCGCCGATCGAGCTGCGCGCCTATCTGGTCGGCGGCGGCCAGCAATTGACGGAAACCTGGCTCTATCAATGGCGGGCGGCATGAAGCACGACAGCAATTTTCCGGTCGACCATCTGCGCCAGCGCGACCTGCCCGATGCGCCGCTGGCGATGCCGCGGCAGGTGCTCGAGCGCCGGCTCGAATGGGGCGGCGTGCTGCGGCTCTTCCAGCTCGTCCGCCTGCGGCGGGGGTGAGGCGGTGCCGCCGCACCCCATAAGGATCGTCGCCTGATGGCGCTCACGCTCAGATGGGTGGCGTTCGCCGCGAGCGGCCTCGCGGCGCTGCTGGCGGCGTGGCTGTTCGTGCTGCTGGCGCGCGCCGACGGCTGGACGTCGCTCGACAGCATCCGGCTGGTCTTGTCGAGCCTCTGCATGTTCTGGCTCGCCTGGGGCACCATGTCGGGGGTGCTGGGGCTGTTGCCATTGCGGCCCGACGGCGCCGGGGGGCCGGGGCCGCGGCGGATGCAGGCGGGGCGGCGCACGGCGCTGCTGATGCCGATCTACCATGAGGACCCGCCCTCCACGTTCGCGCGCGTCGCGGCGATGAGCGCGCGGCTCACCGCGACCGGCGCGCACCAGCACATCGACATCTTCATTCTGTCCGACAGCCAGTCGCTGGAGGCGGCGGCGCGCGAGGCGCTGTGGTTCGAGACGCTGCTCACCGAATGCGCGGCGCGCGAGCAGATCTTCTACCGCCGCCGCGACCGCAACAGCGGCCGCAAGGCCGGCAATGTCGAGGATTTCATCCGCCGCTCGGGCGGCGCCTACGACTACGCGCTGGTGCTCGACGCCGACAGCCTGATGGAGGCCGACGCCATCGCTGGCATGATCGCGCGGATGGACGCGACGCCCGACCTCGGGCTGCTGCAATCGCTGCCGCTGATCGTCAACGCGCATTCGATCTTCGGCCGGGTGCTGCAGTTCTCGGCCAATCTCTACACCCCGGTGTTCGCGCGCGGCACGGCGCTGCTGCAGGGCCGGGACGGGCCGTATTGGGGGCACAATGCAATCTTTCGCGTCGAGGCCTTCGCGCAAAGCTGCGGCCTGCCCGAGCTCAGCGGCAAGCCGCCCTTCGGCGGACAGATCCTCAGCCACGACTATGTCGAGGCGGCGCTGCTGTCGCGTGCCGGCTACGAGGTGCGGCTCGACCCCGGGATCGGCGGCTCGTTCGAGGAGGGGCCGGACAATCTCATCGATTTCGCCAAGCGCGACCAGCGCTGGTGCCAGGGCAATCTGCAGCACATGCGGGTGCTGCTGGCGCCGAACCTGCATGCGTGGAACCGCATCACGCTCCTGCAGGGCATCTTCAACTACCTGATGCCGCCGGTGTGGCTGGTGCTGCTGATCGTGTCCATCGCGGCGGCCGACATGGCGCGCATCGGGCGCAATTCGGTGCCGCCGGGCTGGGTCGGCTGGGGACTGATCGGCTCGGTCACGGCGCTGCTGGTGCTGCCCAAGCTGCTGATCGCGCTGAGCCATATCGCGGCCGGGCGCACAGCCGGCCTCAAGGGCGGGGCGCTGCTGCTGCTGTCGGTGCTGGCCGAGCTGGTGGTGTCGACGCTGACCGCGCCGATCGTGCTGATGTTCCAGGTGCGCGCCGTGCTGCGCGTGCTGTCGGGGTTCGACGGCGGCTGGCCGGCGAGCAACCGCACCGGCAGCGTGCTGACGCTGCGCCAGGCCTGGGCCAGCGCCTGGTGGATCAGCTGCTGCGGCGGGGTGGCGCTGGCGGTGGTGATCTGGGCCAGCCCGACGCTGGTGATCTGGAGCCTGCCGGTGGCGCTGCCGATGATCCTCGCGCCGCTGCTGATCTCGGTCACCAGCCTGCCGGCGGGCGTGCTCAAGGTGCTGTGGCAGGCGCCGCACGAGACCGCGCCGGCGCCGGTGCTGCTCGAATGGCAGGCGGTGCAGGCGCGCTGGACCGGCGCGGCCGACAGCATGGGGCCGCATCTGCCGGAGCGGGAGGCCGCCAATGTCCTCGGCTGAGCGGCGCCTCGGCACGGCGCCGGCGCAGCGCGACCAGCGGCTCGACATGTTCCGGGGCCTGGCGCTGCTGATGATCTTCATCGATCACGCGCCGGGCACGCTGTACGAGAATTTCACCAGCCGGAACTACGGCTTTTCCGATGCGGCGGAAGCCTTCGTGCTGATGTCGGGGATCGCGGCGGGCATCGCCTATTCGCCGCAGCTGAGGGGCGACGGGCCGCTGTGGCCGGGGATCGCGCGGGTGTGGGCGCGGGCGCGGACGCTGTATCTCGTGCACGTCACCACCACGGCGCTGGCGCTGGCGGTGTTCGCGGCGGCGGCGCTGTGGTTCGGCATCACCGCGCCGCTCGGCACCAACAACATCCCGCCGCTGTTCGAGCGGCCGCTGGCGGCGATGATCGGGCTGCCGCTGCTGACGCACCAGCTCGGCTATTTCAACATCCTGCCGCTCTATCTCGTGCTGCTGCTGGCGGCGCCGGCGCTGCTGATCGTGGGGCGGCGGCATCCCTGGCCGGTGATCGTCGGCTCGATCCTGCTCTGGGCGGCGGCCGGGCAGTGGCACCTCAACCTGCCGAACTATCCCAATCCGGGCGGCTGGTTCTTCAACCCGCTGAGCTGGCAGCTGATCTTCGTCGTCGGGCTGTTCTCGGGCGTCGCCATGCGCGAGCGTCGGGCGCTGGTGCCGTACGACAGCACGCTGTTCATCGCCGCGGCGGTGCTGGTGGTGGTGGTCGGCTTCTGGATGAAGCTCGACTGGCTCGGCACGTTCGGGCGCGACCAAGTGCTGGCGCCGCTCAGCCATCTCGGCTTTCCCGACTATTTCGTGTGGTTCGACAAGAGCCTGCTGGCGCTGCCGCGGCTGCTGCACGCGCTGGCGCTGGCCTATGTGCTGAGCTCGATGCCGGTGGTGCGCAGCATTGCCGAGAGCCCGGCCGCGGCACCGCTGACGCTGCTCGGCCGGCACGGGCTGCCGGTGTTCGCCACCGGCTCGGTGCTCGACATGGTGCTGCAGGCGATCAAGGCGGCGATCGGGCAGGACCCGTTCAACGACGGCGTGCTGTTCCTTGCCGGCATCCTGATCATGCTGGCGCTGGCCGACGTGCTCGACCGGCTGAAGCCGGGCAAGCGTCCGGCGGCGCGCCTGCGCCTGTCGGCGGCGGGCGACCTGGCCGTGAGCCGGCTGCCATGAGCGTGCTCGAGACCGATGCGGCGGTTGCCGCTCTCCGCCGGCCGTTCGGGCTGAGGCTGCCGCTGGCGGTGACGATCGCGCTGATCCCGGCGGCGTTCGTGGTGGCCGGCCTCGTCATCCGCTATTTCGCCTATGCCGCGGCGGTGCCCGACGAGACGCTCGCGGGCTTTCCGATGGGGCTCTGCCGCTGGGATTGCGGCTGGTACGTCTACATCGCCGAGCACGGCTACCATCCGTTTCCGACGCCGGGGATGAACGCGGCAGGGAACTGGGCGTTCTTTCCGCTGATGCCGGTGTTCGTCGGCGCCGTGCGCTGGCTGACGCAATGGCCGACGATGACGCTCGCCACCGGCCTTTCGATCGCCATGTCGTATGCGACGGCGGTGCTCGCCTGGCCGCTGCTGGGGCGCAACCTGCGGGCCTATACGCTGTTCTCGGCGTACCTGCTGGCGGGGCCATGGTCGGTCTACTTCACCACCTTCATGAGCGAGGCGGCGTTCATCCTGCTCACCACCGGCGTGCTGCTGGCGCTCGAGCGGCGGAACTATCTGGTCGCCGGGCTGGTGGCCGGGCTGCTGTCGGCGACGCGCATCGTCGGGGTGATGATGGCGGTGGCGATGCTGGTGCAATTGTTCGCCGAGCATCGCGCCGCCGGCAGGCCGCTGCGCCGCTTCGTGCCGGATCTGCTGCGGCGGCCGGACGTGGTGCTGGGGCTGCTGCTGGCGCCGCTCGGGGCGTTCGTCTACATGGCGTTCCTCAATTGGTGGATCGGCGACGGGCTGGCGTTCGTGCACGTGCAGCGCGCCTGGGCGCGGGCCTATGGCAACCCGCTGCAGTTCCTGTGGGAGGCGCTGGCCAGCATGCCCAAGGGCGGCTGGACGCCGACCGCGCCGCAACAGCTGGCGGCGGCGGTGATCACCGGCTTCGTGCTGATCGGCGTGCTGTTCTGGCGGCGCAAATGGGCGGGCGGCACGTTCAGCCTGATCGCGCTGACGATCCCGCTGTTCGCCGGCATGGCCTCGACGCTGCGCTTCACCGCGGCGCTGGCGCCGCTCGCCATCGAGGGGGCCAAGATCCTCGGCGCCAACCGCATCGTGTTCGCGGCGGCGCTGCTGGGGTTCCTCGCCGCCGACTATTTCGTCACCATCGGCTGGATCAGCGGGGCGCTGAGCCTTGTCTAGCGCGGTACATGAACAGGTGGCTGTGGCCCCCACCCCCGTCCCCTCCCCGCGAGGGGGAGGGGGGCCTGACTTCGGGCCTGGCGGTCGCGGCGCCCGCAGTGGAGTGCTGCTCTATGGCGTGGCGGCGCTGGTGGCGCTGTTCGAGCTGGGCGTCGCCTGGGTGGCGCTGCATCCGCACGTGCCGGCGGACTATCGGGCGTATTATCTCGACCGCAGCACCACCTGCCTCAACGAGCCGGTGCCGGGCACCTATTCGGCCGGCACCGAGATTCCGTTCCGCTCGGGCTATGAGCATGCGATCACGCCGCTGCGCGTCTGCGGCTGGGAAGGGCCGGCCGGCGACGGGCTGCATGCGGTGGGCGAAAGCGCGCGGCTGCGCTTCCGGCTCGACGGGCCGGTGCGCGAGCGGACGCTGACGCTCGAGATGGTGGCGGTGGATTTCGCCGGACCGCGCGGACAGCCGGTGGTGGTGACGGTCAATGGCCGCAAGGCGGGCACGGTGCGGGTGCTGCCGGGGACGCCGCAGCGTTTCACCCTGCCGCTGCCGGAGACGGTGCCGGCGGCCGACGCCACGGTGGATGTCGAGCTCGGCTTCCCCGACGCGATCCGGGTCGATCCGACCGATTCCAACACGCGCAAGCGCTCGATCAAGCTCACCGCCGCGCGCGTCGGCTGAGGCGGCCTCCGGCATTTTCCGGCTTGTCTGCGAGAGGCGCGCGCGGCAGAGTTAGTAAACCGGTTTACCAGCTCGGGGGAGCGCAAGATCGACACCGATGATTTGATCCTCGACGCCGAGGCGGAGATCGCCATCCGGCAGCATCTGGTGCTGGTGGCGCTCGGCAGGCGTCCGGCCGATCTCGCCATCGAGGTGGGGCGGCTGCTGTCGGTGTATTCGCGCAGCTGGATGGCGGAGCAGGAGATCATCGTCGCCGGGCGGCGGATCGCCTATGTCGGGCCGGTCGGCTCGTATCGCGGCACGGTGCGCGAGCGGGTGCGCCATCCGGGGCTGAGTGCGGTGCCGGGGCTGGGCGAGGTGCACAAGCACATCGAATCCACCCACATCACGCCGGAGTTCGAGGCCGAGCTGGTGCTGCCGCGCGGCAATACCTGGACGTGCGAGGCGAGCCACGAATTCGCCAACGTCAACGGGTCGCGCAACATCGAGTTCTGGCAGAAGGCGCGGCGCGCCGGCTCGCCGCTGAAGGTGTTCATCCAGCCCGGCTCGGCAGTGCCGCCGAGCGCCTGGGAGGAGAGCGGCGGGTCCTACGGCCACGACGAGCAGCAGCGGTTCGTTTCGCAGCATCTCGACGTCACCAGCCTCGACGAGGTGATGGACTGGCCGGCGGTGTGGAACCCGGACAATCCCGGCTACGCCCGGATGTGGGGACTGATCGGGGCGACGCTGGCCGGCCGCGCGGTGGTCGAGGGGCACGGCTCGGGCCTCACCGATGCGCACGACATCTCGGCCTTCGCCGCGGCGGGGCTGAGCTCGGACCATGAGGTGTGGGCGCTGGAGGAGGCGTGGGACCGGCTGGAGCGTGGCATCTTCACCGAGCTCAGGCCGTTCTCCTACGACGCGATCATTCCGGGGCTGCTCGCGCGCGGCCTGCCGGACTGGCAGGATGTCGCCTTCACCACCGACGACCGCTCGGCGTCGGAGACGCTGGAGCTGGGAGCGTCGGACCACAATGTGCGGCACGCCATCCAGTACGGGCTCAAGCCCGAGATCGCCATCCAGTGCGCCACCATCAATCCGGCGCGGCACATGCGGATCGAGCAGTGGGTGGGGTCGGTGGCGCCGGGGCGATACGCAGACCTGGTGCTGCTCGACGATGTGGAGACGTTCAGGATCGCCGGGGTCTATGCCGACGGCCGGCGGGTCGGCGAGGGCACGCGCTATGTGGGCCCCGAGGTGCGGATCGGCTGGCCGGACTGGGCGAGCCGCACCGTCAAGGTCGGGCGCGAGCTCAGCGCGAAAGATTTCGCCATCAAGGCCGAGCCGGGGCGCGCGACCATGCAGGCGGCGGTGCTCAGGCCGTTCCACTGGAACGAGGATTTCCTGGTCGAGGAGCTGCCGGTCGCGGACGGCGAGGTGCAGCGCGACACGGCGCGGATGATCACCAAATGGGCGCTGGTCGACCGCTATCGCGGCGACGGCGCGGTGGCCGCGATGTTCTGGACCGGCTGCGGGCCGGCCGACCCGGACACCGCGCTCGCCTGTTCGGTGGCGCATGACAGCCACAATATCTGGGCCGTCGGCTCGTCGGACGCGGCGATGGCGATGGCGGTCAACCGGCTCGAGGCGATGCAGGGCGGCTGGGCGCTGGTGCATCGCGGCAAGCTCGTCGCCGAGGTGCGGCTCGAGATCGCGGGGCTGATGACGGCGCGGCCGGCGGAGGCGTTCGACGACGAGATGCAGGCGTTCTATCGGGCGGCGGGCAAGGTCGAATGGATGTACCAGCCGTCGGCGCTCAACCTGTGGAAGCCGGGCTTTCCGGAATTCCTCAAATTCGCGACGCTCACCTGCAGCCCGTGGCGCTGGGTGCTGGTGGCGCCGTCCAAGGCGGCGCCCGAGGGCTTCGTCAACGTGCAGACCGGGGAGACGCACAAGGTGGTGTGGGCATGAGCCGCAAGGTGTACCTGGCGGGGCCGGAGGTGTTCCTGCCCAATGCGCGCGAGCAGCTCGACATCAAGATCGCGCTCACCCGCGCGGCGGGGCTGATCCCGGTGTCGCCGGGGGATTTCGTGGTGCCGCCGCAGCCGACCAAGCGGCTGTTCGGGCGGGCGATCAGCGAGATCGACGAAAAGATGATGGATGCGGCCGACGCCATCATCGCCAACCTCACGCCGTATCACGGCATCAACGCCGACACCGGCACCTGCTACGAGCTCGGCTATATGTGCGCGCAGGGCAAGCTCGCCTATGGCTACACCAATGTGGCGGACGACCACCGCACGCGCACGATCAACTACTACAAGGGCGCGGTGCAGGCCGATGCGTCGGGCCGGCTGCGCGGCGCCGACGGGCTGGCGGTCGAGGACGTCGACATGGCCGACAATCTGATGATGCAGGGCGGCATCGAGCGGCGCGGCGGGCAGGTGATCGTGCACGCCGCGGCGCCGGAGCGGGTGTACACCGACACCACGGCGTTCGAGATGTGCCTCAGGCTGCTGGCGGCGCGGGAGTAGAACCAAATTGTAGTATCGGTGCTGAACCTTGCGTGTTGCGGGAAGCATCGCTCGAACTGATGGATCGCACCCCTCACCCGGCTTCTAGGCTCGCTGCGCTCGCCAAGGCGCCGACCCCGGATCGGGTCCGGGGCAGGCTCTCTCCCCTGAGGGGCGAGGTGAGGCTGACTGAGAGATCACGGGAAAGCTGAAAGTCCGCAGTCGGATCCTCCCCTACGCCGCAGGCATGGGAGGAGGTGGCGGCGAAGCCGACAGAGGGGCGGCCGCTTGCGCTGAGCGGGGGGCCGCCCCCTCCACCAGCTTCGCTGGTCCCCCTCCCCCGTAAACGGGAGAGGAGTCCCGACTGAGGCATTGCGCTAGGCCTTGACGCCGCGCAGGGCGAGGGCGCGCTGGGCGCGGTAGGAGAACAGCAGCAGCGCGAGGATGGTGACCGCGAAGGGGATCATGCGGATCAGCTCGGGCGGGATCCAGGGGTAGTGGCCGGGCAGCACGTTGGTGAGGCCGTCGAAGGCGCCGAACAGCAGCGCCGCGAACATCACGCCCACCGGGTGGCGGGCGCCGAGCAGCACGGCGCCGAGCGCGATGAAGCCGCGGCCGGCGGTCATGTTGGCGGTGAAGCCGATGAAGTTGAACATCGCGAGCTGGGCGCCGCCGAGGCCGGCGAGCGCGCCCGAAACGATCAGGCTCCAGAAGCGCACGGCGTTGACCGGAATGCCCGCCGCTTCCGGGGCGGCGGGATATTCGCCGACGGCGCGCAGCCACAGGCCCCAGGGGGTGCGGTAGAGGAAGTACCAGATGGCAAAGACCAGGAAGGCCGCGACCCAGCTCAGCAGCGAATGGCCGGAGAAGATGGCGACCAGCGCCGGGCCGATGCCGGGGATGGCGCCGAGAAAGCTCAGATCGACCGCGGGGACGGCGCCCGAGGGCAGATTGATCGAGGTGCCCTTGTCGCCGCCGGTGGCGAGCGACAGCGCGAACACGGTGCCGCCGGTCGCCAGCGCGCCGATGGCGAAGCCGACGATGATGATGTCGGCCTTCATGCGCAGATGGAAGAAGGCCATGACCAGCCCGACCGCGGCGCCGGCGCCGATGCCGGCGAGGACGCCGACATACCAGGGCGCATAGTGCGAGACGATCACCGCGGTGAGGCAGCCGATCAGCATGATGCCGTCGAGCGCGACGTTGAGGGCGCCGCTGAGGTCGGAGATGAGGCCGCCCAGCGTCGCCAGCAGCAGCGGCGTCGAGGTGCGGATGACGGTCGCGAGGAAGGCGGCCGAAAACACGGTGAGCAGGAACTCGTTCATCGGGTCGCTCCCCTGCGGGTGCCGAGTACGTTGCGCTTGAGCCAGGCGGGCAGGCCGAACTGGCTGGCGACGAGCAGGATGATGAGGGCGGCGACGACGCTGATCACTTCGGCCGGCACGTCGGTGCGGATGTTCATCAACTGCGCGCCCTGCCTGAGATAGGCGTAGAACATCGCCACCACCGGCACCGCCAGCGGGCGGTTGCGGGCGACGATGGCGATGAGGATGCCCTCGAAGGCGAAGCCGCCCTCGAACAGCACGGTCAACTGCCCGAAGGCCTGGCCCTGCACGAACATCGAGCCGAGCAGGCCGCCGAGCGCGCCGGCGACGGTCATCGCCGACACCATGATGGCATTGGCCTTGATGCCGGCATATTCGGCGAAGCGGGCATTGTGGCCGACGAGGCGGAGCTTCAGCCCCCAGGAGGTGCGGTAGAGCGCGAACCAGGTGCCCAGCACGCACAGGATGGCGAAGATCAGCCCGAGGTCGATGCGGGTGTTGGCGACCAGCACCGGATAGAGCGAGGTCTTGGGGAATTTGTCGGTGGTCAGCAGGCCGCTGCCGGGCGGCACCAGCGAGACGCGCACGAGGAAATTGCAGAGCTCGATGGCGATGTAGTTGAGCATCAGCGTCGAGACGATCTCGTTGGCGCCGAGCCTGGCCTTGGCGATGCCGGGCAGGAAGCCGTAGATGCCGCCGGCGATCATGGCGGCGAGGACGCCGAGGGGCAGGCCGGCCCAGGTCTGGCCGATGGGCGAGAGCGCGACGTAAGTGGCGGCGAGGGCGCCGACATAGAGCTGACCCTGCACGCCGAGCGCGAATTGCCGCGCCTGGAACACCAGCGAGAAGGCGAGGCCAGTCATGGTCAGCTTGGCGACGTCGTCGACCCAGAGCCCGAAGGTGCGCACGCGGCTGAACGGCGCGGTGAGCAGCGTCATCAGCGCGTCGACCGGCGATTTCGAGACGAAGAACACGATCAGCAGCGTCGCGATCATGGCGATGATCACGGCGATGGCGGCGCGGCCGAGCTCGCGGCCGGCGATCGACAGCCGCGTCGGCGGCTTCATGTTGCCGGCGGCGGTGGCGGCGGGCAGGGCGGCAGGGGCCGTCGGCGTGGCGTCGGTGGTCATAGGCCGGCTCGCAATTCTTCGGGCGACTGCTCGGAGAGGCCGAGCATGTAGGTGCCGAGCGTTTCGGGGCTGAGGCCCTCGCGGTTGTGGAAGGCGGCGACGATGCGGCCGCGATAGAACACCAGCAGGCGGTCGGAGAGGGCGAGCAGCTCGCCGAGGTCGGCCGAGCTCAGCAGCACCGCGGCGCCGGCGTCGCGCGCCGCCGCGATGGTCTTCCAGATGAACTGGGTGGCGCCGAGGTCGACGCCGCGGGTCGGCTGGCTGACCAGAAGCAGTTTCGGCTGCTCGCTCAGCTCGCGCGCCACCACCACCTTCTGCATGTTGCCGCCCGAGAGGGTGCCGACGGGGACGGCCGGGCCGTTGACGCGGATCGAGAACTGCTCGATCAGCCGCACGGCGTTGGCCTTGATCGCCTTGAGGTCGAGCAGGCCGTTGCGCACGTAGCGGCGGTCCTTGAGGCGGGTGGCGACGATGTTCTCGGCGACGCTGGCGCCGGTGGCGAGGCCTTCGGCGATGCGGTCCTCGGGGATGGAGGCGATGCCGATGCCGCGGCGCCGGAGCACGCTCAACGGCACGATGTCCTGGTCGGCGACGACGATGCGGCCGTCGGCGACGTGGCGCAGCCCGGCGATGGCTTCCATCACCTCGGCCTGGCCGTTGCCCTCGACGCCGACGAGGCCGAGGATTTCGCCGGCCCTGACGCCGAGCGACAAATCCCGGCACACATCGGCGCCGCGCGCATTGACGAGGCGGAGGTTGCTGACGGTGCAGACCTCGGCGCCGGCGGCGCGCGGGGCGCGGTCGACGCGCAGCGCCACCTCGCGGCCGACCATCATGGTGGCGAGCTCGTGCTCGGTGACGTCCTTCGCCTTCACGGTGCCGACGGTGCGGCCCTGGCGCATCACCGTGATGGTGTCGGAAATCTCCAGCACCTCGGGCAGCTTGTGGGCGATGAAGATGACGGTGCAGCCCTGCTCGATGAGCGAGCGGATGGCGACGAAGAGCTCGGCCACTTCCTGCGGCGCCAGCACCGCGGTGGGCTCGTCGAGGATCAGCACGCGGGCGTTGCGGTAGAGCGCCTTGAGGATTTCGACGCGCTGCTGCTGGCCGACGGGCAAGGTGCGCACCGGCGGCATGGGGTCGACGTTGAGGCGGAATTGTTCGCTGAGGCCGCGGACGCGGGCGATGGCCGCCTCGCGGTCGAACCGGATGCCCTTGCGCGGCTCGGAGCCGAGGGCGACGTTCTCGTAGACGGAGAAGGAGGGGACCAGCGAGAAGTGCTGGAACACCATGCCGATGCCGGCGTCGATGGCGTCGCGCGGGCCGTCGAAATGCACCTGCCGGCCGTCGAGCGACAGCGTGCCGGCGTCGGGCCGCTCGATGCCAAACAGGATCTTCATGAGGGTGGATTTGCCGGCGCCGTTCTCGCCGACCACGGCGTGGACTTCGCCCTTTTCGACGCTGAGGTCGACCCCGTCATTGGCGACGACGCCCCCCGGATAGACCCGGCCGATCCCGCGTGCTTCGATGAACGCCACTGTTGCCCCGTCCCCCGATGGAGGGCGCCGCAGCCTCGGCCGCGGCGCCGATACGCGAAAGCCTTAAGGCTTACTTCATCACGGTGTCGACCTTGATCTCGCCGGCGGCGATCTTCTTGGCGATGCCGTCGACCTCGGCCTGCACGTCGGCGGGCACGAGCTTTTTGTAGTTCTCGTTCTCGGCGATACCGACGGCGCCGTCGGCAAGGCCGAGCAGCTCGGCCTTGCCGTATTCCTGGGTGCCGGCGATGGTGTTCTTGAGGGCGAGATAGAGCGACTGGCCGACCTTCTTTTCGACCGAGGTGAAGATCACCGCGGCCTGGGCCGGGTCGGTGGCCTTGAAGATCTCGTACTGGTCGGAATCGACGCCGACGGCAAGCTTGCCGCCGCCCGCGTCACGCACCGCCTGCAGGCTGCCGATGCCGGTGCCGCCGGCGATCGGGAAGATTATGTCGGCGCCCTGGCCGAGCTGGGCCAGCGCGATCTCCTTGCCCTTGGCGGGGTCGGAGAAGGTGCCCGACACTTCGCTCAGGATCTTGATGTCGGGCCTGGCGGCCTTGGCGCCCTGGTCGAAGCCGACCTTGAAGTCGGTGACGGTGGGGAAGTCCATGCCGACGACTTCACCGATGATGCCGGACTTGGAAATCTTGGCGGCGGCCCAGCCGGCGAGATAGCCGGCGGTCGAGGTCTGGTAGTTGATGCCCAGGACGTTCTTGCAGTCGCATTTGGCGTAGTCGGGCGCGTCGTCGAAGATAATGAATTTCTTGTCGGGATATTGCGGCGCGATGTCGGAAACATAGGGCTGCATGTCGAAGGTGCCGGCGATCACCACGTCGTAGTCGCCGTCGGTGGCGTCGGCGAGGGCGGGCTGCCATTTCGACTTGTCGTTGCCGGCCTCGATGATCTTGACGGTGACGGGCAGGTCGGCGGCGGCCTGCTTCAGGCCGGCGGCGGCGCTATCGAAGAAGCTCTTGTCGCCGAGATTGCCGTGCAGCACGAGGACGACCTTGAGCGGGTTGTCCTTGCTGTAGTCGGCGGCGAAAGCCTGCGGGACGGCGACAGCCGCCGTCATGCCGCCGGCGAGCACGAGCCCGGCGGCGGCCTTGCTGAGGGATGAGAGGAAAGACATGCGCACTCCTGTTGGCATTAGGTCTTCTTGGTAGGCACGTAGGCAACGGAACGGGCGTAGAAGGCATCGACCTTAGCAAGATCGACCTGTTCCACGAACGTAATTCTGGGGGTGCCGAGGCGGCCGCTCGGATCGACCAGGGTCATGCCGCGGGTGAGGCCGGGCGCGAGCTCGACGCTCGAGGAGGCGGTCACCGATTTCGTGACGATCGCCGGATCGACGACCACCGCGGCGGCCAGCGGATCGACGTAGAGCATGTTGTCGGGCGCCTGCCGCTTGCGGCGCACGCCGCGATAATGGTTGACCAGCGCCGCCGAGAAATCGCGGATCGCCGAAGGCGGGGTCCTGTCGAACAGCGCATCGACGCGGGCGCCGTCCATGTAGTGGGCGACGCACGCCTCCCACGGCACGACGATGGTGTCGACGCCGGCGGTGAGCACGATGTGGGCGGCCTCGGGATCGGCGTAGATGTTGAATTCGGCGGCCGGCGTGGTGTTGCCGCGGCCGTAGACGGTGCCGCCCATGATGGTCAGCGTGCCGATGCCGGCGGTGATGTCGGGGGCAAGGCGCAGCGCCAGCGCCAGATTGGTGAGCGGGCCGATCATCAGGATGTCGGCCTTGCCGCCCCTGGCGGCGGCGTCGCGGAAGGTGCGGATGAGGACGCCGACGGCGTCGTCGGAGGCGGGCTCGGCCTGCGTCTTCGGGCGCGCGGCGCCGCCGAGGCCGTCATTGCCGTGCACATCGGTGGCATCGATGATCGGCTGCGTCAGCGGCCGGTCGGCGCCGCGATGCACCGGCACGTCGAGGCCCAGATGCGCGGCGACGGCGAGCAGATTGGTGGTCGCCTGGTCGCGCCCGACATTGCCGAACACGGTGGTGATGATGTCCGGCGCGCGGCCGTTGGCCACCAGCAGGATCAGCGCCTGGGCGTCGTCGACGCCGCCATCGCTGTCGAAAATGAAGGGTCTGGTCACGCTACGTCCCTGGTCTTCTTGTTGTCGTCGACGCGGGCCCAGAAGGCCGCGTAGGTTTTCGAATAGTCGGCGCGGATGTCGGCGAAGGGCCGGCGCACCAGCTCGCGGTCGCGCACGATCGGCTCGCCGGCGATCCACACATGCCGCACGTCGCGGCCGCTGCCGGAATAGACCAGCAGGGTCTCGATGTCGGGCGTCTCGGAATAGCCGGGGCCGCCGAGGTCGACCGCGACGAGGTCGGCGGCCTTGCCAGGCTCGAGGCTGCCGATCTCGTGCCCGAGGCCGAGGGCGCGGGCGCCGTCGATGGTCGCCATGCGCACCAGCTCGCGGCTCGACAGCGGCTGGGCGCGGCCCTCGCGATGCGAGGCGACGAGGCCGGCGACGCGCATCTCGGCCACCATGTCGTAGGAATTGTTGGCGGCGACATTGTCGGTGCCGAGCGCCACGGTGACGCCCTTGTCGCGCAAGCGCACGGCGGGGCAGATGCCGGCGCGGCCGGAGCGGAGGCCGGCGGTGGCGCAATAGGCCACCGACGTTTCGGGATGGGCGGCGAAGATGGCGATGTCGCTGTCGCTGAGATCGAGGCAGTGGGCGGCGTGCACCTTGCCGGAAAAGAAGCCGGCGCGCTCCAGCGCCTCGGTGGCGGTGAGGCCGTAGCGGGCGAGGGTCAGCTCGTTGTCCTCGGGGCCGGCCGCCATATGCAGGTGCAGGCCGGCGCCGTGCTCGCGGGCCACCGCCACTTCCTCGAGCAGCAGCTCCTCGGTGTTGTCGACATAGGGCGCGTGCGGGCCGAACCAGGGGATGACGCGGCCGTCGGCGGAGCGCTGCCGCTCGAGGAAGGCGGTGGCGGCGGCAAGCTCGCGCTGGCCGCGCTCGACGTCGCCCAGCTGCACGATGCCGTAGGCGATGACAGCGCGGAGGCCGGCGTCCTTGACGGCCGCGGCGATCTCCTCGGCGAAGAAGTACTGGTCGCAGAAGGTGGTGGTGCCGCTCAGCGCCATCTCGGCGCAGCTCAGGGCGACGGCGGGGCCGATGTCGGAGGCGACCAGCGACAGCTCGGGCTCGCGGATGGAGTTGTACCAGCCGTCCATGGTGAGCAGGCTCCGGCCTTCGGAGCGGCCGCGGAACAGCACCATGGCGGCGTGGGTGTGGGCGTTGACCAGCCCCGGCATCAGCACATGGCCGCCGAGGTCGACGGCCTCGTCGAATCCGGCGGCGGCGGGCGTGGTGTCGCGGCTGCCGGTGGCGGTGATGCGGCCGTCGCGCACGGCAACCCAGCCGCCCGCGAGCACCCGATCGTCCTGGTCCACAGTCAGCACCGTGCCGCCGTGGAAAAGCGAGGACCCCATAACACCCCAGTTAGTAAACCGGTTTACAGAGCCAACTAAAAACACTCATTATGGGCTTGTCAAATCCTTTGGGCTGCGTCCCCCGGTGAGCCTTGCAGCAGCGTCAATCATGACCGACGACCTCCTCATTTCCGGCGCCGGCGAAGTCGCCATCCGGCAGGAGCTGACGCTGGTGGCGCTCGGCAGGAAGCCGGCCGACCGGGCGCTGCGCGTCGGCCGTCTGCTCGACGTGCATACGCGCAGCTGGCTCGAGGACCAGGAGATCGTGATGCACGGCCGGCGCATCGCCTGGGTGGGGCCGGCCGGCGCCTATGCGGGCGAGGTGCGCGAGCGCGTGCACGAGCCCGACCTTTCGGCGGTGCCCGGCTTCGGCGAGGTGCACAAGCACATCGAGAGCTCGCATCTGACGCCGGAATACGAGGCGGCGCTGGCGATCCCGCGCGGCAATACCTGGACATGCGAAGCGAGCCACGAATTCTCCAATGTCGACGGCGTGCACAATCTCGCCTTCTGGACGATGGCGCGGCGGGCGGGCTCGCCGCTGAAGATCTTTCCGCAGCCCGGCTCGGCGGTGCCGCCGACGGCGTGGGAGTGGGGCGGGGGCTATTACGACGGGCCGGCGCAGGCGGGCTTCATGGCCGAAAGCGTCATGGTCACCGGGCTCGACGAGGTGATGGACTGGCCGGCGGTGTGGAACCCCGAGAACGCCTCGCACGACCGGCTGTGGGGAATGATCGGCGCGACGCTCGCCGGACGCGGCGTGGTCGAGGGGCATGCTTCGGGCCTTACCTCGGTGGGCGAGATCAGCGCCTTCGCGGCGGCTGGCCTCGCCTCCGACCACGAAATGGTGTCGGCGGAGGAGGCGTGGACCAAGCTCAGCCATGGGCTGTTCGTCGAGATCCGCATCTACACCATGACCGAGATCATCACGGGGCTGCTGGAGCGGGGCCTGACAGACTGGTCGCAGGTCGCCCTCACCACCGACGACCGGTCGGCCAGCAACACGCTCAAGGATGGCGGCATGGACCACAATGTCCGTACCGCCATCGCCGCCGGGCTGCCGCCTGAAACGGCGATCCAGTGCGTGACCATCAATCCGGCGCGGCACATGCGGCTGACGCCCTATGTCGGCTCGATCGCGCCGGGCCGCTATGCCGACATCGTGCTCTTGAGCGACGTGCCGGGGGTGAAGATCGCCAAGGTGTGGGCCGACGGCAGGCCGGCGTCGGAGGGGACGCGCTACACCGGGCCGGCGCCGAAGATCGACTATCCGTCGTGGGCGACGCACACGGTCAACATCAAGCGCCGCATCAGTGCCGACGATTTCCGCATTGCGGCGGCGCCGGGGCGCGAGACGATGCAGGCGGCGGTGATCCGGCCGTTCCACTGGCACCCGGTGTTCTACGAGATGACGCTGCCGGTCGCGGACGGCGCGGTGCAGCGGCTGCAAAGCGAAAACCTCACCAAATTCGCCATCGTCGATCGCTTCTCGGGCGAGGGGAAGGTGTCGAAGATGTTCTGGCGCGGCTGCGGGCCGCGCGACGCCGACAGCGCGCTCGCCTGTTCGGTGGGGCACGACAAGCACAACATCTGGTGCGTCGGCTCGTCGGATGCGGCGATGGCGATGGCGGTCAACGCGCTGATCGAGCAGCAGGGCGGCTGGGCGCTGGTGCATGGCGGCAAGGTCGCGGCGACGGTGCGCTTCGAGGTCGGCGGGCTGATGACGGCGCGGCCGCCCGAGGTGCTCGATGCGGAGATGCAGCAACTCTACCGCGCCGCGGAGAAGGTCGACTGGATGTACGAGCCGACCTACCGGCCGCGCTGGTATCCGGGCTTTCCCGAGCGGCTGATGGCGGCGACGCTCACCTGCTCGCCCTGGACCTGGGTGCTGGTGGCGCCGACGCCGCTGGCGCCCGAGGGCTTCGTCAACGTGGCGACGGGTGAGACGCACCCGGTGGTCTGGTAGCGGGGGCGGGCGTGGCGACCATTCACGACGTGGCGCTCGCGGCGGGGGTCAGCAAGACCACGGTGTCGCGCTATCTCAACAACCGCATCGAGCTGCCGGCCGCCACCTCGGCGCGCATCGACGCCGCCATCGCCAAGCACGATTATCGCCCGAACCTGCTGGCGCGGCGACTGTCGACGGGCAAGACCGACGCCATCGGCCTCGTGGTGCCGGAAATCCGCGAGCCGTTCTTTGCCGAGCTGGCCTCGGCGGTGGAGGACGAGGCGGACCGGCACGGCTACACCATCTTCATTTCCTCGACGCGCTCGGACCGCGGCCGCGAGATCGCCTCGCTCAACCGGCTGCGCGACCATCATGTCGACGGGCTGATCATGCTGACCAACACGCCCGACGACGGCTCGCTGGCGGCGGAGATCGGCAAGCGGCGCAACGTGGTGCTGCTCGACGAGGACATTCCCGGCGTCAAGGTGCCGCGGGTGTTCGTCGAGAACACCGAGGGGGCGCGGCGCGCCACGCAGCATCTGATCGCGCGCGGGCACCGGGCCATCGCCTTCCTCGGCGGGCCGCTGGGGCTGTTCACCTCGGAGGAGCGCTTCGCCGGCTATGCCGCGGCGCTGCGCGAGGCGGGGCTCGGCGTCGAGGGACAGCATCTGCATCGCGGCAGCTTCTCGCCCGATCTCGCCGAGCAGGCGGTGGTGGCGATGGCGGCGGCGCGGACGCCGCCGACGGCGCTCTTCGCCTCGTCCGACTATCTCGCCATCGGCGCGATGCGCGGGCTGCGCCGCGCCGGCGTGGCGGTGCCGCGCGACATGAGCCTCGTCAGCTTCGACGATACGCCGCTCGGCGCCATGCTGACGCCGGCGCTGACGGCCATCCAGCAGCCGATCGAGGCGCTCGGCCGGCACGGCTTCCAGGCGCTGTATGCGCTGATGCAGCGCAAGCCGGCGCCAAAGCTGACGCGGCTGCCGGTGACGCTGATCGAACGCGAGTCCGTCGCCAGTCCAAGAGCAAGGGGGAGACTTTGAGCAAGCGCATCCTGATCGCGGGGGAATCGTGGACCACGCATTCGATCCATGTGAAGGGCTTCGACAGCTTCACCACCACCGAATACAATGAGGGCATCCACTGGGTGCGGGCGGCGCTCGCGGGCAATGGCTGGAGCGTCGAGCATCTGCCGTCGCACAACGCGGCGCGCGACTTTCCGGGAAGCCTCGAGGCGCTGCGGCAGTACAACGTCGTTCTGCTGAGCGACATCGGCGCCAACACGCTGCTGCTGCACCCCGAGACGTTCAATCGCAGCAAGGTGCTGCCCAACCGCCTCGATCTGCTGGCGGAGTATGTGCGGGCCGGCGGCGGGCTGGTGATGGCGGGCGGCTACCTGACCTTCCAGGGGATCGACGCCAAGGGCCAGTATGCCGGCAGCGCGGTGGAGGCGGTGCTGCCGGTGACGCTGCACCGCCACGACGACCGCATGGAAAAGCCGGAGGGCGCCGCGCCGGTGGTGGCCGATGCCGGCCATCCCATCCTTGCCGGCGTGCCGTCGGGGGCGTGGCCGGCGCTGCTCGGCTACAACCAGGTGGTGGCGCGGCCCGGGGCCAGCCTGATCGCGCGGGTCGGCGACGATCCGCTGCTGGTGGCGGGGACGTTCGGCAAGGGCCGCTCGGTGGCGTTCACCTCGGACCTTGCGCCGCACTGGGCGCCGCCGCCGTTTCTCGACTGGCCCGGCTACGCGCCGCTATGGGCCGGCATTTGCGATTGGGCAGGGAGTTTCAGATGATCGCCGTCAAGCAGCCGCCGGATCCGTGGCAGCGCACCACCACCGAGCATGGCTTCGCCGCCGACGAGGTGATCTCGGCGCTGCAGAAGTCGATCCGGCGCGGGCTGGTCGAGAATGCGCTGCTGCTCGGCTGGGAGATGTATCTCACCAGCCCGGAGATGGAGGCGATGCTGTGGTCGCGCCTGTGCGTCATCGCGGTGGAGGACGTGGGCTACGGCAATCTCGACGCGCCGGTGCTGGTTGAAACGCTGTTCCAACAGCACCAGCGCTATCCCCGGCCGCAGCACGACCGCTTCCTGTTTGCGGCGCACGCCATCCGGGTGCTGGGCTCGGGGCAGAAGGACCGCACCACCGACGACATGGTCAACTGGGCCAAGCAGTCGGTGGCGCTGGGCGAGCGGCAGGCCGAGATTCCGGACTTCGCGCTCGACATGCACACGCGGCGCGGCGCCGAGATGGGCCGCGACTACCGCTGGTTCATCGAGGAGGCCTCGCGGGTGATCCCCGAGATCCCCGGCAAGGAGCAGAAATACCGCGACTGGATCGTCGACGCGCTGCAGGCGGGGAAGCTGAGCTAGCGTCTCCGCCCACTTGACTCCCGCGCTGAATGTTCTCTTTATGTTCTCGTTCAGCGCGAGGCTTCGATGGGTGCCGCGACCATCCTTCATGCCGACCTCGATGCGTTCTATGCGTCGGTCGAGCAGATGCTCGATCCGCGCCTGCGCGGCCGGCCGATCGCGGTCGGCGGCGGGGTGGTGCTGGCGGCGTCGTACGAGGCCAAGCGCTTCGGGGTGCGCGGCGGCATGGGCGGGCGGCAGGCCAAGCAGCTTTGCCCCGAGCTGGTGTTCGTCAGCGGGCATTTCGACCGCTACCAGGCGCTGGGCGATGCGGCGATCAAGATCCTCGACGACTACACGCCGCTGGTCGAGCGCATCTCGATCGACGAGGCGTTCGCCGACGTGGCGGGCACCGAGCATCTGTTCGGACCGCCGACCGAAATCGCGCGGCAGGTGCGGGCGCGGGTGAAGGCGGAGGTCGGGCTGCCGATCTCGGTGGGGGTGGCGCGCACCAAGCACCTGGCCAAGATCGGCTCGCAGGTGGCCAAGCCCGACGGGCTGGTGGTGATCGAGCCGGAGCGCGAGCTCGACTTCCTGCACGGATTGCCGGTCGAGCTGATGTGGGGCGTCGGGCCGGCGACCAAGGCGCGGCTGGCCGAGCAGGGGGTGCTCACCATCGGGCAATTGGCGCAGACTTCGGTGCATGCGCTGCAGCGGCTGCTGGGGCCGGCGGCGGGCGACAAGCTGGCGGCGCTGGCGTGGAACCGCGACCCGCGCGAGATCGTGACGCAGCGCCGGGCGCATTCGGCGGGAGCGCAATCGGCGCTGGGGCGGAAGCCCGCGACCCTGAAGGTGGTGCGGCCGACGCTGCGGCACCTCGCCGACCGTATCGGTTCGCGGCTCCGGGCCAAGGCGCTGGCCGGGCGGACGGTGACGGTGCGGGTGCGCTTCGCCGATTTCACCGCGGTCACCCGGGCGGCGACGCTGCCGGCGCCGATCGCGGCGACCACCACGCTGTCGGAGGTGGCGGAGGAGCTGGCGATGGGGGTGCTCGGCGACCATCCGGACGAGGGGGTGATCACGCTGCTCGCCATCTCGGTGTCGCAGCTCGAACGACAGCCGCTGCTGCAGCTCGAGCTCAGCTTCGGCGGCGGAGACGAGGTGCGGCGGCCGGGGACGCGGACCGGCGCGGCGCGCTGGAGCGCCGATCGCGCCATCGACCGCATCCGCGACCGCTTCGGGTGGGCGGCGATCGGCTATGGCGCGGTGGTGTTCGAGGCGCGGCACAGCGTGCCCGACGCCTTCCGGGCGCTGGCCGAGAAGGATTTGTAGCGGCGCGCGTCCCAAGGCGATTTGGAACGAACATTCCGAGTTGACAACGCACGGAACCGATGTTTCATCGAGCAGCGAAGAGACTGCCCCGGCGCCGCCGCAGGGCGGCGGGAGAGGGTCGCCTTGGCCGAGCACAGCCTGCGTTTCGCGCTCAATCACATGGTGGCGCCGCATCTGCCGCTGGCCGAGTTCTTCGCGCTGGCGCGGCGGCTGGGGCTGGCGGACGTCGAGATCCGCAACGACCTCGCCGGGCAGCCGCTGCCCGAGCCGGCGGAGGTGAAGCGGCTGGCGGCCGCCGCGGGCATCCGCATTCTCAGCATCAATGCGCTGCAGAAGTTCAACCATTGGAGCGCGGCGCGCGCCGCCGAAGCGACGGCGCTGGCGGAGTATTGCCGGGCGTGCGGGGCCGAGGCGCTGGTGCTAGTCGCGGCCAATGACGGCAGCGGCCGGGGCGAGAGCGAGCGGGTGCCGAACGCCATCGAGGCGCTACGCGGGCTGAAGCCGATTTTCGCAGCCGCGGGGATCGTCGGGCTGGTCGAATGCCTCGGCTTCGACGCCTGCTCGCTGCGCAAGAAGAGCGAGGCGGTGGCGGCGATCGATGCCGCGGGCGGGCGCGATGTGTTCCGGCTGACGCACGACACGTTCCACCATCATCTGGCCGGCGAGGAGGCGCTGTTTCCCGAGCGCACCGGGCTGGTGCACATTTCGGGCGTCGAGGATGCGGCGCTGCCGGTATCCGACATGCGCGACAGCCACCGGGTGCTGGTCGGGCCGAAGGACCGGCTGGGCAACATCGCGCAGCTCAAGGCGCTGCGCGCCGCCGGCTATGGCGGGCCGATCTCGTTCGAGCCGTTCGCGGCGGAGCTGCGGACGCTGCCCGATCCGGCGCGCGCCATCGCCGACAGCATGCAGTTCATCCGCGCCTGGCTGTCATAGCCGGCACCGCCGCAGGAAATCCACGCTCCACCGACCGAAAGAGTTGAGATCATGACCATCCGTTTCGCCCTCTTGGGCGCCGGCCGCATCGGCAAGGTTCATGCCAAGGCGATCACCTCCAACCCCGCGGCCAGGCTGGTCGCCGTCGCCGACGCCATGGCGCCGGCGGCGCAGGCGATCGCCAGCCAGTATGGCTGCGAGGTGCGCAGCATCGAGGCCATCGCCGCTGCTAAGGACATCGATGCGGTGGTGATCTGCACGCCCACCGACACGCATGCCGACCTGATCGAGCAGTTCAGCACGGCCGGCAAGGCGATCTTCTGCGAAAAGCCGATCGACCTCAGCGTCAGGCGGGTGAAGGACTGCCTCAAGGTGGTGGCCGCCAACAAGACGACGCTGATGGTCGGGTTCAACCGCCGGTTCGATCCGCATTTCATGGCGGTGCGCAAGGCGATCGACGCCGGCGAGATCGGCGAGGTGGAGATGGTGACCATCGTGTCGCGCGATCCCGGGGCGCCGCCGATCGAGTACGTCAAGCGCTCGGGCGGCATCTTCCGCGACATGACCATCCACGATTTCGACATGGCGCGGTTCCTGCTGGGCGAGGAGATCGAGACGGTATCGGCGCAGGCCTCGGTGCTGGTCGACCCGGCGATCGGCGAGGCCGGCGACTACGACAGCGTTTCAGTGATGCTGTCGACGGCGACCGGCAAGCACGCCACCATCTCCAATTCGCGCCGCGCCACCTATGGCTACGACCAGCGCATCGAGGTGCACGGCTCGGTCGGCTCGGTGGCGGCGGAGAACCAGCGCGCGGTGTCGATCGAGGTTGCCAACGCCCGCGGCTACACCCGGCCGCCGCTCTACGATTTCTTCATGACGCGCTACACGCAGGCCTATGCCAACGAGATCGCGACCTTCATCGACGCCATCGGCGGCAAGGCCAAGGCGTCGCCGAGCGGCGAGGACGGGCTGATCGCGCTGGCGCTGGCCGACGCGGCGGTGACGTCGGTGAAGGAGGGACGGGCGGTGAAGGTGAGCGAGGTGCTGGGGTAGGGGCCCATATGGCCCTCACCGGCGCTACGCGCCACCCTCTCCCCGGAGGGGAGAGGGGAGGAAGCATCGAGCATCGGTCGGCACTCCCCTCTCCCCTCCGGGGAGAGGGTGCCTCGCGTAGCGAGGCGGGTGAGGGGCCGGATTGTTCTATTTCAGCAGCCACTCATGCTCTTTGGCGTTGTGGAATTTCCAGGTGCGCTTCGGGCCGGCCATGGTGTTGAGGTAGTAGAGGTCGTAGCCGTGCACGGTGGCGACGGGGTGGTAGCCGCGCGGCACCAGCGTCACGTCGCCGTCCTCGACCGCGAGCGCTTCGTCAAGTGCGCGGTCGTCGGTGTAGACGCGCTGCAGGGCAAAGCCCTGCGGCGGGTTGAGACGGTGGTAGTAGGTTTCCTCGAGCAGCGATTCGTGCGGCAGGTTGTCGGTGTCGTGCTTGTGCGGCGGGTAGGACGAGGTGTTGCCGCCCGGGGTGATCACCTCCACCACCAGCAGCGAATGGGCCGGATCGCCCTCGGGCAGGATGTCGGTGACGTAGCGGGTGTTACTGCCCTTGCCGCGCGTGATCTGCGCGTGGGTGCCGGGCGGAATGATTCGTGCCGGATAGGAGCCGCCGCCGGGGGCGGTGCACACGGCCAGCGTCAGGTCGGTGGTGGCGGTGACGTTCCATTCGGCGCCGGCGGGCACGTAGATCGCCCAGGGGGCGCCGTCGAAGGGCGACATGCGCTGGCCCAGCTCGCCGAGCTCCCTGCCGTCGACGGCGACCTTGCCCTTGCCGCTGACGAACACCAGGCAGACCTCGCGGTCGTCCCTGCCGCCCCTGACGAAGTCGGGCGGCTCGAGCTCCCACAGATCGAAGCCGACATAGGTCCAGCCGGCCGATTGCGGGGTGACGTGGTGGCGGCGCTCGCCGTCGCCGCGGGTGGGACGGAGGCGCAGCTCAGCCATTGGGGAACCCCTGGGTTTCGACCTCGTAGCCGGCGGCGGTCATCACCCGCATCAGCTCCTTGTGGCCGACCTGCGCCATGCGGAGCGGCGGATTCTTCTTGGGGTCCTGCTCGGCCTCGACCACGAACCAGCCTTCATAGCCGTGATCGGCGAAGCGTTGGACGATGGCGCCGAAATCGAGCGAGCCGTCGCCGGGCACGGTGAAGGCGCCGAGCGCCACGGCGTCGAGGAAGCTCTGTCTGGTGCGGTCGAGCGCGTCGATCACCGGGCGGCGGATGTCCTTGACGTGCACGTGGTTGATGCGGGCGTGGTGGTGGTCGATGGCGCGCAGCACGTCGCCGCCGGCAAAGGCCAGATGGCCGGCATCGAGCAGCAGCGGAATGCCGGGACCGGAATAGCGCATGAAGGCGTCGAGCTCGGGCTCGGTCTCGACCACGGCCGCCATGTGGTGGTGGTAGCTCAGCGGCATGCCCTGCTCGGCGGCCCATTCGCCGAAGGCGGTGACCTTCCGGGCGTAGGCCCGCATCTCGTCGTCGCTGAGCTTCGGCTTGGTCGCGAGCGGCTTGCTGCGGTCGCCCTGGATGGAGCGGCCGACCTCGCCATAGACGATGCAGGGGGCGTTCACCGCCTTGAACAGCTCGATCATCGGGGCGATGCGGTCCTTGTTGGCCGCCAGCTCCTCGTCGACCAGCGTGCCCGAGAACCAGCCGCCGCACAGCGTCACGTCGGCGGCGCGCAGGATGGGCAGCATCACCGCCGGGTCGTCGGGGAAGCGGCGGCCCTTTTCCATGCCGGTGAAGCCGGCCGAGCGCGACTGGCGCAGGCATTCCTCCAGCGACACGTCGTCGCTCAGTTCCACCAGATCGTCGTTCCACCAGGCGATGGGCGACATGCCCAGTTTGGCTTTCATCTTTTCGTCCCTGTGTTCATCTGCACTGATCCCAGCTCAGATGTCATCCCCGCGAAAGCGGGGATCCATTTATCGTTTTGTGCCAGCGGTGGGTTGGGTCCCCGCTTTCGCGGGGATGACACCGTGGAACTGGCGAAGTCGCCGAGATTACAGCTTCTGCCCCTTCACCGCGTCCTCATATTGCTTGCGCGCCGCGTTCACCTGCGGCCGCGGGCTCACTTCGGGGACGGCCACGTCCCACCAATGGCCGCCGGCTTCGGTGGAGATCAGCGGGTCGGTGTCGATGACGATCACCGAGGTGCGGTCGTCGGCCTCGGCGGCCTTGAGGTGGGATTCGAGCTCGGCGATGGAGGCGGCCTTGCGGGCCACGGCGCCCATCGATTCGGCGTGCTTGACGAAGTCGATCTCGGGCATCACCTCGTGCCAGGCGTCCTTGAGCAGATTGTTGAAATTGGCGCCGCCGGTGGCCATCTGCAGCCGGTTGATGCAGCCGAAGCCGCGATTGTCGAGCAGCACCACGGTGAGCTTTCTGCCCAGCATCACCGAGGTTGCGAGCTCGGAATTCATCATCATGTAGCTGCCGTCGCCGACCATGACGATGACGTCGTCGTCGGGCCTGGCGAGCTTGACGCCGAGGCCGCCGGCGATCTCGTAGCCCATGGTGGAATAGCCGTATTCGAGGTGGTAGCTGCCCGGCGCGCCGGCCGGCCAGAGCTTGTGCAATTCGCCGGGGAGGCCGCCGGCGGCGCACACCACCGTGGCGCCCGAGCCGCGGGCGCGGTGCACGGCACCGATCACCTGCGCGTCGGAGGGCAGGGCGTTGGTCGGGTCGGTCACGGCTTTCGCTTCGGCCAGCCATTTCGCGCGGGCGGCCGCCGCAATATCGGTCCAGGCTCGGGGCGAACGCCAGCCGCCGAGGCCGGCGCTCAACTGCTCGAGGCCCACTCTGGCGTCGGCGACCAGCGGCAAAGCGCGGTGCTTGCCGGCGTCGAAGGGCTGCACGTTGAGGCCGACGATCTGCACCCCCTCGGCCTTGAACAGGGCCCACGAGCCGGTGGTGAAATCCTGCAGCCGCGAGCCGACGGCCAGCACCAGATCGGCCTGTTCCGCGAGGACGTTGCTGGCCGAGGAGCCGGTGACGCCGACCGAGCCCATGTTGAGCGCATCGGTGTGCGGCAGGCTGGACTTGCCGGCATTGGTTTCCATCACCGGGACGCCGTGGGTGTCGGCGAAGCGCTTCAGCGTCGCGGCGGCGCCGGAATAGAGCACGCCGCCGCCGGCGATGATCACCGGCTTTTCGGCCGCCTCGAGGGCGGCGATGGCGGCGGCGAGCTCGGCGGCGTCGGGGCCGGGGCGGCGCTGCGTCCAGACGCGCTCCTCGAACATGGCGGCGGGATAGTCGAAGGCCTCGGCCTGCACGTCCTGGCAGAGCGCCAACACCACCGGGCCGCACTCGGCGGGGTCGGTCAGCACCTGCATGGCGCGGGCGAGGGCGCCGATCAATTGCTCGGGCCGGGTGATGCGGTCGAAATAGCGGCTGACGGGGCGGAACACGTCGTTGGCGCTCACCGTGCCATCGGCAAAGTCCTCGACCTGCTGCAGCACCGGGTCGGGGGCGCGGTTGGCGAAGACGTCGCCGGGCAAGAGCAGGACCGGCAGGCGGTTGACGTGCGCCAGCGCGCAGGCGGTCACCATGTTGGTGGCGCCCGGCCCGATGGAGGTGGTCACCGCCATCATGCGCCGGCGGAAACTGGCCTTGGCATAGGCGATGGCGGCGTGCGCCATGCCCTGCTCGTTGTGGGCGCGGTAGGTCGGCAGGGTGTCGCGCACCTGGTACAGCGCCTCGCCGAAGCCGGCGACGTTGCCATGCCCGAAGATGGCGAAGACGCCGCCGAAGATCGGCACGGTCTTGCCGTCGACCACCGTCATCTGCCGGGTCAGGAATTTCGCCAGGGCCTGCGCCATGGTGAGGCGAATGGTGTCGGTCATGGTGTCGTCCTTCATCCCCAAGGTGTCATCCCCGCCGTCGCGGAGATGACACTCGGTCGGTCAATCATATCAGGCCGCGGCGGTGGTGCCGAGGCGTTGCCAGATTTCGGTCAGCGCTTCGAAGCGGCGGGCCATGTCGGCGACGGCTTCGGCGTCGCTGATGCCGCCGGCGAGCCAGGCGCGGGCGGCGTCGCCGAAGATGGTGCGGCCGACGGCGAAGCCCTTCACGGTGCGGGCGCTCCGCGCGGCGGCGAAGCCCTGCTCCAGCACGTCCTGCGGCGAATCGAGGCCGAGCAGCACGACGCCGCGACAATAGGGGTCGCGCGTCTCGATGATGCGGTCGATCTCCTGCCAGGCGCGGCGGCTGGCCTGCGGCTCGAGCTTCCACCAATCGGGCTTGAGGCCGGCATCGTAGAGCTCGCCGAGCACGCGCGACACGGTGGTGTCGCCGAGCGCGCCGTTCTTGCCGGCGATGATCTCGATCAGCAGCTCGCGGCCGATCTTGCGGGCGGCGTCATAGGCCTGGCGCAGCTTGTCGGTCTGCGCGCGCTTGAGCTCGGCCGGATCGTCCGGGTGGTAGAAGCACAGCACCTTGATGCAGTGGTCGACGGGCCAGTCGACGAGGCGGCTGCCGAGGTCCTGGGTGAACTCGAAGCGCAGCGGCCGGCTCGCCGGCTGCTCGATCGGCTTGGCGATCCAGAAATTGCGCTGCCGGGCGGCGTCGAACAGCGCGTCGCGGCCGTAGCGGTCGTCGAGCAGCATGCCGTAGCCGGGCCGGCCCCTGGCCACCCGCGCCGCGGCCTCGACCGCGAGCTGCTTGAACCTGCCGAGCCTTTCCGGCGTGGCGCCGGGCAGCTCCTCGAGCTGGGCGCGGTGGTCGATGGCGAGCGCCATCAGCGCCGGCCAGTCGGTGCGCCGCGTGGTGGCCCAGTGCAGGTGGTTGAGCGCCTCGTCCTTGCGCAGGGCCTTTTCGGTGCTGCCGTGCTCGAGGAAGAAGCTCAGCTCCTGCCAGGTGGGATATTCGGGGGCGCAGAGCAGGCGCGACACCGCGAAGGCGCCGCAGGCATTGGCCCAGGTGGCGGAGGTGGCATGCGGCTCGCCCTTCAGCCAGCCGCGCAGGAAGCCGGACATGAAGGCGTCGCCGGCGCCGAGCACGTTGTAGACCTCGATGGGGAAGCCCTTGCCGACGATGCCCTGTTCGAGGTCGCCGGGGATCGGACCGTCATAGACGATGCAGCCCATGGCGCCGCGCTTCAGCACGATGGTGGCGGCGGTGAGCCTGCGGATGGTCCTGAGCGCGCTCGGCAGGTCCGAGGTGCCGGCGGCGATGGCGATCTCCTCCTCGGTGCCGACCACGAGGTCGGTGTCGGGCAGCACCGACTGGTATTCGCGAGTGACGCGGTCGGAGGCGACGTAGCGCTCGAAGCCGGCGGCGTGGCCGGCGAGGCCCCAGAGATTGGGGCGGTAGTCGATGTCGAACACCACCTTGCCGCCATGCGCCCGGGCGAGGCGGATGGCCTTCTTCTGCGCGGCGGCGGCGTTGGCGGTGGAAAAATGCGTGCCGGTGACGACGATGGCGCGGGCCGAGGCGACGAAGCTCTCGTCGATGTCGGCTTCCTCGAGCGCCATGTCGGCGCAGTCGGTGCGGTAAAAGATCATCGGCGAGACGCCTTCGGCCTCGACCGCCAGCAGCACCAGGGCGGTCAGCCGGTGCTCGTCGGTGACGATGCCGCGGGTCTCGACGCCGTCGCGGGCGAGCTGCTCCTTGATGAAGCCGCCCATCTGCTCGGCGCCGACGCGGGTCAGCAGCGCCGATCTGAGGCCGAGCCGCGCCGTGCCGACGGCGATGTTGGCCGGGCAGCCGCCGACCGATTTGGCGAAGCTGCCGATATCCTCGAGCCGGGTACCGATCTGCTGGCCGTAGAGGTCGACGGACGCGCGGCCGATGGTGATGACATCGAGCGGCCGCCCGCTCACGTCCTCGCGCATCCCTGTCACCTTACGCCTCCTGCCATCCGCGCCGATCCCTGGCGCGGGCCTTGCCGGTGCTTAGCACCATCCGCCCAAACGAAATAGAGGTTCTGATGTGTAGTCAATATGGAATTTTCATTCCAAATAGCTCATAAGCAGGCAGCCGGCGTCGCGCCGCGTCCCGAAAGATTCCATGTGCTTCCTGCAATCAGCGGCCGGATTTCTGCCTGCGGGCTTCGGCGACGCCCACCGTCAGCGCCATGGCGAAGGCCATGCTGGCCGACAGCGAGCGGAAGCCGGCATGGTCGGCCTCGACCACCTCGAACCAGATGCGCGAGCATTCGGCCAGCGGCGAAAACGCCGAATCGGTCAGCGACACGACGGGGACGCCGCGGTCGGCCATGGCGCGGGCCTGCGCCGCGCTTTCCGAGGCATAGGGCGAAAAGCTGACGGCGAAGGCCGCGTCCCTGGGACCGGCGAGCGCCAGCACGTCGTCGTCGATGCCGGCGGCGGTGCCCACGGCGATGCATTTCACCCGGAGCTTGCCGAAGGCGTAGGCCATGTAGGAGCTGATCGGGTAGCTGCGCCGCTTGGCGATGAGGAAGATGGTCTGCGCCCCCGCCAACAGCTCCACGGCGCGCTCGAAGGCGGCCGGGTCGACCGCCTGGCTCAGGGCGTTGAGCGAGCGGTGTCCGGCATTGATGAAGCCGTTGAGGATGGCGACGCTTTCGGGCACCGCGGTGCTGTCCTGCTCGAGCAGGCGCAGGCGCTCCTCATAGGTCGAATTGCGCTCCATGAGGCGGGCGCGGAAGATCTGCTGCAGGCTGGAAAAGCCTTCAAAGCCAAATTGCTGCGCGAAGCGGACGAGGGTCGAGGGCTGCACGCTGGCGGCGCCGGCGATGCTGGCGGCGGTGCGGAAGGCGATCTCGTCGGGGTTGTCCAGCGCATAGGCCGCGACCTGCGTCAGCCGCTTGGGCAAGCTGGCCTTGCGCTCGAGAATCGCGGCGCGCAACTCATCGAAGTCCTTGGGCGCGACATCGGGCGTTTCGGGCACGGACATGCCGTCCTTTCCGCCCTGTTTCCCATGCAACGTCAAGTGGAAAGGGCGTTCTGTTTCGCAATGAATCGGCACGGGAGAGAGTTATGAACAGCATCGGCGTCGGCCTCATCGGCACGGGCTATATGGGCAAGTGTCACGCGCTGGCGTGGACCGGCGTGCACGCCGTATTCGGCGACGGGCCGGCCGTGCGGCTGGAGCATCTGGTGGAGGTGACGCCGGAGCTCGCGGCACAGCGCGCCGGCGCGTTCGGCTTTGCGCGATCGGGCACCGACTGGCGGGCCCTGGTGGCGGATCCGGCAGTCGACGTGGTGTCGATCACCACGCCCAACCAGTTCCATGCCGAGATGGCGACCGCGGCGCTCGAAGCGGGCAAGCATGTGTGGTGCGAAAAGCCGATGGCGACGCGCCTCGGCGACGCGCAGCGCATGGCCGAGGCGGCGAAGGCGTCGGGCCGCGTCACGGTGCTGGGCTACAACTACATCCAGAACCCGATGGTGCGGCAGATCGAGGCGCTGCTGCGCGACGGCACGATCGGCCGGGTGAACCATGTGCGCGTCGAGATGGACGAAGATTTCATGGCCGATCCGAGCGCGGCGTTCGGCTTCAAGAGCGACAAGGCCTCGGGGCACGGGGCGCTCGACGATTTCGGCGTGCATCCGCTGTCGCTGCTGCAGGTGCTGTTCGGCGATGTGCAGCGCGTCGTCTGCCACCAGGCCAAGCCCTATGCGACGCGGCCGCTCAAGGACGGCACGCCGCGCGCCGCCGAGACGCATGACATCGCCGACGCGCTGTTCGAGCTTCAGGGCGGCATCTCCGGCGTGCTGGCGCTCAACCGCAGCGCCTGGGGCCGCAAGGGACGCATCGCGCTGCAGATCTACGGCGACAAGGGGGCGCTGGTGTTCGACCAGGAGCGCTTCAACGAGCTGCAGCTCTATACCGCGGACGGGCCGGCCGAGACGCGCGGCTTCCGCACCATCCTCGCGGCGCCGGCGCATCCGCCCTATGACCGCTTCATCCCGGCGCCCGGCCACGGGCTCGGCTTCAACGATCTCAAGATCATCGAATGCCACGAGCTGCTCAACCGCATCACCGGCAAGCCGGCGCGGGTGATCGATTTCGAGGCGGGGCTGCGGATCGAGCGCACGGTGGCGGCGATGGCGCGCTCGAGCGAGACGGGGAGCTGGGTGGAGGTGGGGACGGGTGGCTGAGGGAAAGGCCCCCTCACCCGCTTGCTAGGCTCGCTCACGCTCGCCAAGCGCGCGACCTCTCCCCCGAGGGGAGAGGTGAGCCCGACTGTGAGCGCGGGAGTCAGTCGATGAACACCTTCACCTTGTCGGAGCGGCCCTTGGCGTCGACGACGGAGAGGGTGACGTAGCCGGGGCCGTCGGGGAGCCAGGTTTCCTGGCGGGCGAAGGCGGACTGGCCGATCGGGGCGCCGTTGGCGAGGAAGGTGAAAGGTGGAACGCCGTTCCTGATCTTGATGATCAGCGGCGCGGTGTCGCCGGCGGCAACGCCGAGGTCGACGTCGACGCCGTCGGCGGGGAAGGCGATCTCCGGCGCGGCTTCTTTGGCGACCAGATTGTCGTTGGGGTGGCGGAAGCGTTTGAGCGGGGCGGGGAGCTGCGAATTGTCGGCGAACAGCACGCCGGGCGGGGCGGCGCGGAACGGCGCCATCGGCGTGGCCATGCGGTCGAAGGCCTCGAACAGGATCGGGGCGGCGGCGGTAATGCCGGCGATGCCGGGGACCGGCGCTCCGTCGGGGCGGCCGACCCAGACGCCGATCACGGTCTTGCCGTCATAGCCCACCGCCCAGGCGTCGCGGTAGCCGTAGGAGGTGCCGGTCTTGTAGGCGATGCGTCCGGGCGAGCCGTTGAGCGGCGGCGGCACGTCGCGCAGAATGTCGGTGACGTACCAGGCGGCGACCGGATCGAGCACCGGCGCGGCGATCGAGGCATCGGCGGGCGGCGTCACCACGCCGTCCTTGAGGTGCACCGGCGAGCCGCCGCGGCCGATGGCGGCGTAGATCGAGACGAGGTCGCGCAGCGTCACGCCGACGCCGCCGAGCCCGATGGCGAGGCCGGCGGCGGTCTCGTCGGGCAGCAGCGGATTGGCGTTGGCGCGCTTGAGGCGCGACACCAGCCGGGCAACGCCGACGGCGTCGAGCACGATCACCGCCGGCACGTTGAGCGACTGCGCCAGCGCGTCGTGGATGGTGACGGTGCCGTGGCTCAGGCTGTCGAAATTCACCGGCACGTAGCCGTGAAAGGCGGTGGGCCGGTCCTCGATCAGCGATTGCGGATGGGCGAGGCCGAGCTCGAAGCCGAGGCCGTAGATCAACGGCTTCAGCGTCGAGCCGGGCGAGCGCACCGCCTCGGTCATGTCGACGAAGCCGGAATTGGCGGTGCCGAGATAGCCGGCGGAGCCGACCGAGGCGAGGATGTCGCCGGTGGCCTGGTCGGCGACGAGGATCGCCACCGACACCTTCGGATTGATCATCGCGGCGCGGGCGCCGGCCAGCCGCTCGAGCGCGCCCTGCAGGCGCTTGTCGACGGTGAGCCTGATCTGGCGCGCATTGGGGTGCGCGGCGACGCCCTCGTCGGCGAGGTGCGCGGCGAGCATGGGGAAGTCGCGGCGGGCGGTGGGGATCGGCTCGCGCTTGGCGGCGGCGGCTTCCTCGGCGCTGAGCACGCCCTGGCTCACCATGCGGTCGAGCACCAGGTCGCGGCCGGCGAGCGCGGCCCTGGGGTCGCGGTCGGGACGGCGCGCCTCGGGCGATTGCGGCAGGGCCACCAGCAGCGCCGCCTCGGCGGTGGTCAGCCGCGCCGGCTCCTTGCCGAAATAGGCGAGCGAGGCGGCGCGGATGCCCTCGATGTTGCCGCCATAGGGCGCGAGGTTGAGATAGAGCGCCAGGATCTGGTCCTTGCTCAGCTTCCGCTCGAGCGCTTCGGCGTGAACGATCTGGCGGAGCTTGGCCGACCAGTCATGCGTGGGGCTCTGCTCGATCAGGCGGGCGAGCTGCATGGTGAGGGTCGAGCCGCCGGAGACGATGTGGCCGCCGGCGAGGACGAACTGGCCGGCGGCGCGCAGCATCGAGGTCCATTCGATGCCGTGATGCACCGCGAAATTGCGATCCTCGTAGGCGATCAGCATGGCGATGAAATGCCGATCCACATCCTTGAGCTGGACGGGCAGGCGCCAGATGCCGTTGGCGGTGGTGAAGGGGCGCAGCAGCTCGCCCTGCCGGTCGACCACTTCGGTCGAGACCGCCATGGTGGCGATGTCGGGCGTGGGCGGCAGCGCCGGCGCGATGTCGCGCATGACGACATGCGCGGTCAGCAGGCCGGCGATGGCGAGGGCGCCGAGGGCGTAGGCGGCGCGGCCGGCCCACAGCACCCAGTCGGGGTTTTTGCGGGTGGTGGTGGTCATGGGGCGGCGCCGGTGCTTGTGGCCCCCACCCCCGGCCCCTCCCCGCAGGGGGGAGGGGAGCAGAGGCGGCCGTGATCGCTCACTGGGACGATCCCGGGGTCTTGACGGTCAGGGTACCGCTGGCGGTGTTGGCGCGGAACTCCGGCCGGTACATGTCCTCGATGGTGGCGCCTGGCAGCACGAATTTGCCGGGCGAGACGGCGCGGACCATGTAGGCGGTCGAGAAATCGTCGGCGTCCTCGACGTAGCGGAAGGCGGCGACGTACTGGTCGGTGCGCGATTCCACATGCGTCGGGGTGTCGACGGTGAGCCAGCTCAGATCTGCCACGCCCTGCGACGCGCTCAGATCCGGGTTCTCGATCTCGAAGCCGGCGGGCAGCGGATCGGCCACCAGATACTGGCCGGAGCCGAGCTGCTTCGCTGTCATCGACAGCACCACGACGAAGCGGTCGTTCTGGTGCACGTCGGCCATGTCGGCCTCGGTGCCGTCGGGCAGGTAGTAGCTGCGCTCGATGGTGAAGCCGTTGCTCGCGGCCTTGGGCGGCGCCGACGGGATGCCGGTCACCGAGAGCTTCAGCTCGGTGGCGGTGTTGCCGTTGTTGACGATGGTCACGGCGGCTTTGTCGAAATGCTCCTGCTGGTAGCGCTGGTACACGGTTCCGGTCAGGGGCGTGCCGTCGATGCTGATGCTGCCCGAGCTCGCCTGCTGCTGCAGGCCGGCGGCGGCCAGCAGGGTCTGGGCATCCTCCTGCGTCGAGGTCCACTTCTTGCCGTCGCGGAGCGCGGCAAGCTGCTGGGCCAGGGCCGAGAGGTCGATGCCCGCGGGCGTGAACTCGGCGGCGAGCGCCAGCACGCCGGCGGTGTCGCGGAGCTGGCTGCCATAATCGGAGCGCCAGTGCTTGGGGTTGTCCGGGGTCTTGAGCCCGACGCGCGCCGCCTCGAAGGCTTCGGCGGCACGGCTGCGGTCGCCATAGAGGGCGAGCGCGGCGCCGAGCTGGGCCTGCGCCAGAGGCGAGCCGAAATTGTCGAGCTTGGCCTCGAGGTAGTAGCGCAGATCGCCGATCGCGGCGCGGCTGCCGCGCGCGAGATCGTAGAGCGCGTAGGCGAGGTCTTCGCCGCCGTGGTCGAAGTCGGAGGCCGACGACACCTGGTTGCCGAGGTTGTCGAGGGCGTTCGACAGCGCCTGCTCCGGCACCGCGAAGCCCTTGGCCCTGGCGCGCAGCAGGAAGTCGGTGACGTAGCTGTCGAGCCAGAGGTCGGTCTGGTCGAACGGCCCCCACAGGCCGAAGCCGCCGGTCGAGGTCTGGTGCGTCAGCAGATCGGCGATGGCGTCGACGACGCGCTGGTGCAGGGCGGCATCGGTGCCGAGGCCGAGCGAGGCCGCGACGTCGTTGAGATAGAGCAGCGGCAGAGCGCGGCTCGTCACCTGCTCGGCGCAGCCATAGGGGTAGCGGTCGAGATGGTCGAGCAGATTGGGCACGTCGAGGCGGGCGATCGGGCCGACCGCGAAGCTGAGCTCGGCGGTATGGGCGATCATGTTGGCGAACCGCTCCTTGTCGAGGACGATCGTCTGCCCCGGCTCGATCGGAATCAGGCTGCTCACCGTCTGCGGCGGGGCCGCGGCACGGACGCCGAGCGTCAAATCCTTGATCTGCTGCACGCCGTCGGGCTGGGTGACGATGACCTTGAGGGTCTGGTCGCCGAGGCCGGTGCCGGTGAGCCCGAGATTCAGGGCGTTGCGGCCGCCGGCTGCGAGGTCGAAATTCGTAACCTTGGCGTCGGTCGCAAGACCTTCGCCGGGAACGAGCTCGACCTTGTAGGTGCCGGCCGGACCCGAGACGTTGGTGACCTCGACCAGGAGGCGCGAGGTGTCGTCCATGCGCAGGAAGCGCGGTGGGCTCAGCGTCACCACCACCGGATCGTGCACCACCACGTCGGCCGAGGCGTGGCCCACGGCGGCGTCGGTCCAGGCCATGGCCATCACCCGCACCGTGCCCGAGAAGTCGGGCATGTCGAAGGTGACGGTGGCGGTGCCGTCGGCGCCGACCTCGACCACGCCGGAATGCAGCGCGACGAGCACTGAGGTGGCCGGCGGGGTGCCGAGGCGGGAGGCCGCCTCGTCGCCGCCGGAGCGGACGGCGCCGAGGATGCCCTGGGTCGGGTCGATCAACTGGCCGTAGAGGTCGCGGAACTCGACGCCGAGCTGGCGCTGGCCGAAATACCAGCCGTCCGGATCGGGCACCGCGAAATGGGTGAGGTTGAGGATGCCGAGATCGACGGCGGCCACGGCCACATAGGCCTTGGTGCCGGCGGGCACGTTGCCGAGCTTGAGCGTGGTGGTGAAGCTGGTACGCGGCGTCGCCTCCTTCGGCGCGGTCATCGTAACGTCGAGCTTCAGATCACCCGGATCGACGTCGGCGAAGGCGAGGCCGAGGGCGCGCGCCGGCATGCGCTTTTCGGCCGCCGAGGCGGGACGATAGAGCGTCGCCGTGACATAGGCGCCCGGACCCCAATCGGCGGTCACCGGCAGGTCGACCGTGGTGCCGCCGGCCGGTACGTCCACCGCCTGCATGGCGATGATGCGGTTGTCGACCACCATCACCAGCGCGGTGCCGGCGAATTGCGGGTCGAGCCTGAGATGGGCGGTGTCGCCGAGCTTGTAGGCGGGCTTGTCGAGCGCGACCTTCAGCGTGTCGGGGGTGTCCGAGCCGGCCTCGGAATAATAGTAGCCGGCGTAGAACGAATAGCTGGACGAGGTCGAGCCGTCAGCGGCGGTGACTTCGAGCAGATACTGGCCCCATTGCACCGGCGCGGCGACGGTCACCGGGCCGGTGGCATTGGTGTCGACGGTGCCGTTGGCGACCCGGTTGGTGGTCGTCACGTTCTCCCATTTCCACACGCCGTTGTCGCGGTACCATTGATAGGTGCTGTCGATCTTGCTCAGCGTCCAGTTCAGGCCGCTCATGGCGGTGAGCTTGTTGTCCGGATCGACCGCGATGACGTCGAAGCCGGCGTTCGTGCCCTGCTGGATGCCGCTGGCGTCGGCGAATTGCGGCTTGAGGCCGATGCGGTTGCCGCCGGCCATCACCGGGCGCGAGATGGTGCGCTCGACGGTGCGGCCATTGGTGTCGACCAGCCGCAGGATCACGTCGGCCTCGAGCGGCCGCGTGGTCGATTGCGGATCGGGCAGGGTCACCTCGGCGGTGGCGTTGCCGGAGTCGTCGGTGGTGCCGACGACGCCGAGCGGCTCGCGGTCGGTCTGGATGGTGTCGTCGGTGCGCCCGAAGGTGTAGCCGGCAAAGCCCTTGATGGTGGTCACCGGGCGGATCACGGCGTCGGCCTCGATGGCGAGGTTGGGGGCGGTGGCGCCGTAGAGATATTTGGCGGCGACGTCGATGGCGTTGGGCTCGCCGGTCTTGAACGGCGCGTTGGGGGCGCTGATGTCGAAGGCCAGGCGCTCGGGCTCGAAATCCTCGACGAGGAAGGTCACGGTGTCGAGGGCGCGGGCCTTGGGATCGGCATAGAGCCGGAGCGTCCAGGCGCCGCGCATGGCGTTGCCGTCGAGGGCCAGGGCCTTGAAATAGCTGCCGGCGCCCCGGTCGGTCAGCACCTCGTGGCTGGCGACCACGCCGTCCGGGCGCTCGACATCGAGGGTCAGCGGCAGATTGGTGACGGCCTTGACGTGCGGGTCGCGCAGCAGGGCGGTGAGGAACACCGTTTCACCCGGCCGGTAGACGCCGCGCTCGGTGGTGGCGAAGAGGTCGAGCGGGCCGGGCGAGGGACGGCCCTCGACGCCGCGATCGGTGAGGTCGAAGGCAGGCTTGGACACGTCGAGGAAGGCGTAGTCGCCGGCCGCCGTCTCGGTGACCAGCAATTGCGGCGCACGGCCGCCGTCGCCGCGGGCGAGGCCCGGCGCGAACACGGCTTCGCCATTGGCGTCGGTGGTCGATTCGCCGAGGATCTCGTTGTTGACCGCGACGAGGCGGACCTTGGCATCGGCGACGGGCTGCGCGCTGGTCAGCGAGCGCACGAAGGCGTGGACGCCGTCATCGCCCGACACCGTGGTGAGGCCGAGATCGGTGACGATGAACCACTGCGTGGCGAGGTCGTTCCAATAGTCCTGGGACTTGTCGCCGGTGACCTTGGCGGTGACCACATAGGCGCCCGGCTCGATGTTCGGCAGCGCGTCCTTCACCGGGATGGCGGTGGTCACCATGGCGTTGTTGGCGCCGGCGGCGAGGTCGACCGTGCCGGTCCAGACCTTTTCGCCATACTGGTTGGCGACGTCCTCGGCGGAATAGCCGGTGAGCGTGCCCTTGAAGATACCGTTGCGGACGGCAGTGGCGATGGAGCGGTCGCCGATGCGGTAGATCACCACGTCGGCCGATTTGGCGTTGACCGAGGTGATCGGCAGGCCGCCGCCGAGGCCGGCGGGCAGCACGTAGGCGTTGTTGGCGAAGCCGACGAAGGGCGAGCGGTCGGCGACATAGATGTCGAGCTCGACGTCCTTGCCGAGCTTCTCGTTGTCGGCCGAGGGCAGGCCGGCGCGCACCTTCACGTGGTAGCGCTTGCCGTGCTCGACGCCGGTCAGGCAGATCTGCGACTCGCCGGTCTCGACGGCGATGTTGCTGGCGCCGTCGACGACGACGTAACCCGACAGGTCGGTCTTGCCGCGCGGCAGCGGGGTGGAGAAATTGATGCAGATGCGCGGGTCGGCCGCCTCGGCGTCGACATCGTTGCCGGTGATGCGGAAGCCGTGCTGCGCCACGGCGTCGTCGAGCCGCTTCTGCAGCGCCGCGTCGTCGACGAGGGCGAGGCTGCTGCGGTAGGTCTGGATGGCCTCGCGCCACATCTCGCGGCGCTCGAGCGCGTGGGCGAGCGCCCCCATGGCGGCGGCGCGGCCGGCCTTGTCGGCGTCGGGCGTCTGGATGAAGGCCATCAGCGCGGCGTAGCTCGCGGTCGAGCCCAGATCGTAGGTGTCGGAGGAATTCTGCGCGTCGTAGGCGGCGTCGGCCTGCGCCAAAGTGGCGTTGGCGAGCTTCAGCCAGACGGCGGGGTCGTTCTTGTTGAGCGCCAGCGCCTGCCGGTAGGAGACGGCGGCGCCCGCCGGGTTCTGCTGTTCGGTGCCGACGTCGCCGGCCTTTACCAGATCGGCATAGGCCAGATCCTTGGGCGGCGGATTGGTGGCCGGCAATTGCGAGGCGAAATATCTGGCGGAGGACAGGAGGTCCTGCGCCGGGAAGGGCAGCTCGCCCAGCCGCGCCGCTTCGATGTCGGCGGGCGCCGGCGTCATGGCGATGGTGCCGGAGGTGGCGCCCTTGAAGTCGGCCGGGGTGGCCGGCACGTCGCCCTTCAGGAAGCACCATTTGGTCTTGCTGTTGAAGGTGAAGGCGCGGCAGAGGTCATCGCCGACGCAGGCCGCCTGGCACTTGTCGAGGGTCGTGCCCTTGCTGATCGAGTAGTCGAAGCCCGGCAGGTCCTTGTCCTTGAGCAGGGTGACGCTGCGGTCGGCCGCCAGCGGCGAGCCCACGGCGAACGCAAGGACGACGACAACTTCCAGCCACACGGCCAGCCGAGCAAGACGCTGCATTTCAGTTTTCCCTCACTACCCCAGGCGCGTTGCACCGCATTATTGCGGCAATTGTTGGCAGAGCGCGCGATTTATAGAGTCATCACAATGGTTTCGCCGTGATGACAGAGCGAAGCTGAACGCAAGCTAAATGTGTCCGGACAATTGCACGCCTCTTCCGGCGGGGGGCGTCCCCGGCTTGGCAAGCGGCGCGCCGCCGCTATAAGGGCGCGAGCCTCCGGAGGATCCGTCATGCATGCCACGCCGCTCGCGATCGCCGACGTCGTCCTGCTCGAGCCCAGGGTGTTCGAGGATGCGCGCGGGCATTTCTACGAGAGCTTCAATGCGCGCAGCTTCGCCGAGGCGATCGGGCGGCCGGTGGAGTTTGCGCAGGACAACCAGTCGCTGTCGCGGCGGGGCGTGGTGCGCGGGCTGCACTACCAGCTCGATCCGGCGCCGCAGGGCAAGCTGATCCGGGTGGTGACGGGCGAGATCTTCGACGTCGCGGTCGATGTGCGCCGCTCGTCGCCGACCTACGGGCAGTGGGTGGGCGAAGTGCTCAGCGCCACGAACAAGCGGCAGCTCTGGATCCCGGCGGGCTTCGCGCATGGCTTCATGGCGCTCGCCGACGGCACCGAGGTGCTCTACAAGGCCACCGATTTCTACAACAAGGCGGCGGAGCGGGCGATCGTGTGGAACGATCCGCAGATCGGCATCGCCTGGCCGGCGACGGTCGCGCCGGTGCTGTCGGACAAGGACGCGGTGGCGCCGCGCTTCGCCGACGCCGAGACCTTCGCATAGAGCAGGCCCGGCCACCAAACCCCCGTGGCGCCGCCACGGCTCGGCCTTTCTCCCGCCCGCATCGCCATGCTAGCGTTTTGCCAGGGGCCGGGCTCGGTCCGATCATTTGGGGATGACGTCATGCGAAGTGTGAAGTGGGCCGGGTGGGGAGCCGTGGCCGCGGCCGCATTGGTCGTGGCCATGAGCGCGAGCGGCGCGCTGGCGCAGCAATCCGTGCACAGGACCGGCGGCCTGCCGACGCCCGAGGCGGAAAAGCAGTCGATCCCGCAGGCGCCGGTGTTCCGCGATTTCCTGCCGCAGGCGGTGGATCTGTCGCGCTACATGCCGGCGGTGGGCGACCAGGCCAACCAGGGCTCGTGCGTGGGCTGGGCCACGGCCTATGCGGCGCGCGCTTATTACGCGCAGCAGGTCGAGCATCGCGACATCAGCCTGCCCGAGAACATCCCGAGCCCGGCCTGGCTGTTCGACATCATCCACCTCGGCGACGATTGCGACGGCGGCGCCTACATTCCCGACGCGATGCGGGTGCTGATGCGGGGCGCCTATTCGCTCAAGGATTTCCCCTACGACGACACCAAGTGCCCGCGGCCGATCATCGTGCAGCGGAGCAAGGCGACCGACTTCCGGATCGACAGCTTCGAGCAGGTGTGGGACCAGCAGGAGCCCGATCTCGACAAGGTCAAGGGGGCGCTGGCGCGCGGCAATCCGGTGGTGATCCTCGCCTCGCTCGACAAGGCGTTCTGGGACATCTCGCCGGCGCATCCGGTGTGGCAGTCGGACAAGAGCAAGAAGGACGAGGGCGGGCACGCCATCACCCTGGTGGGCTATGACGACGCCACGCAGACCTTCAAGTTCATCAACCAATGGTCGACGCAATGGGGCGTCGATGGCTATGGCAGGATGAGCTACGACACCTTCGCGGCGCGCGTCTACCAGGGCTACATCATGCACCTGCCGGGCGATCCGCAGGTCAGCCTGATCGATGCCGATTTCGTGGCCGACGTGCAGAACAAGGCGACGCCGCCGGTCAACACGCCGCCGCCGTCGGTGTTCCGGCCGCCGCTCAACGTGCGGCCGACCAGCGCCGACCGCGATCTCGAGGCGGCGCTGCCGCCGCCGGATCTCGGCCAGCTCGCCTGCGGCCGCGTCGACATCAGCACCGATGCGAACGGCAACCGCGTGGCGGTGGGCTTCGTCGGCACCCAGGCGGAGCTCGACAAGGTCGACGAGGCGCTCAAGGGCCGTGTCGACGACAACCAGGTGGCGCTGGCGCCATGGCCGGCCTGCGAGGTGCGGCTGACGCTGGCGAGCCAGCTCGCCGACAGCGATACGCCCGCGGCGGTGATCGATCCGGCGGCGCCCAAGGTCGGCGACAGCGTGCAGATCGGGATCGAATCGCCGGGCTTCGCCAGCTACATGTACGCGCTGTATTTCTCGGCCGACGGCAGCGTGATGAGCCTGACGCAGCCGAGCTCGGCGGCGCTCAGGCCCAAGGCGGCGCACACCCAGCTCAAGTTCGGCGACGCACAGCCGGACACCGTATCGCTCGAGGTGGAAAAGCCGGTGGGCGACGAGATGCTGCTGGTGATGGCATCGGAAAAGCCGCTGTTCGACACGGCGCTGCCCGACAGGCAGACCGACCGGGCGTTCCTCAGCGCCCTGCGCGAGGCGACGCTGGGCGGCGGCGCCGGCCGGGTCACGGCGAGCATCCTGCCGGTGACGACCACCGAATAAGCGGGGCGGCCAGAGCGACGCAAACGGGCCGGCGCGATGCCGGCCCATTTTCTATGCGTCTCATGATTTCGCTGCATTTTTGCCCAAGCGTGTGGTTGCGCGGCGGACCGAACGACCCCATGTTGGCCCTGGGTCGCCCCACATAACTGGAACCAGGTTCACTCCCCCCGCCGAGGAGAAGGCATGCCGCACGATACACCCCTGATCTCGACGATCGTGGCGGGCCTGGTGCTGGCGTTCGTCTTCGGTGCGGCGGCCAACCGGCTGAAGATGCCGCCGCTGGTCGGCTACCTGATCGCCGGCGTGCTGGTCGGGCCGTTCACCCCGGGGTTCGTCGCCAATGCCGAGCTCGCCACCGAGCTCAGCGAAATCGGCGTGATCCTGCTGATGTTCGGCGTGGGCCTGCATTTCTCGCTCAAGGACCTGCTGTCGGTGCAGGCGGTGGCGGTGCCGGGCGCGCTGCTCAGGATCGCCGGCGGCACGGTGATGGGGCTCGGCCTCGCGCTGCTGATGGGCTGGTCGTGGGGCGGCGGCCTGGTCTTCGGCCTGGCGCTGTCGGTGGCCTCGACCGTGGTGCTGCTCAAGGCGCTGCAGGACCGGCATCTGGTGGATTCCGACCGCGGCCGGATCGCGGTCGGCTGGGTGATCGTCGAAGACATCGCCATGGTGCTGGCGCTGGTGCTGATCCCCGCCTTTTCCGGAATCATGGGCGGCACGGCGCAGGAATTGCACGATCCGTTCGTCGACGTGGTCGAGCGCATCTTCGGGGTCGAGCTCAACATCTGGGGTATCCTTGGCGTCACCGTCGTGAAGCTCGGCGCCTTCGTCGGCTTCATGCTGGTGGTGGGCCGCCGCGTCATTCCGTGGATCCTGCACCTCACCGCCCACACCGGCTCGCGCGAGCTGTTCCGGCTGGCGGTGCTGGCCATCGCGCTCGGCGTCGCGGCGGGGGCGGCGTATCTGTTCGGGGTGAGCCTGGCGCTCGGGGCGTTCTTTGCCGGCATGATCCTCAGCGAAAGCGAGCTCTCCAACCGCGCGGCGCAGGAGAGCCTGCCGTTCCGCGACGCCTTCGCGGTGCTGTTCTTCGTCGCCGTCGGCATGCTGTTCGACCCGATGATCCTGGTCACGCATCCGTTCGAGGTGCTGGGCACGCTGTTCATCATCATCGTGGGCAAGTCGGTGCTCGGCTTCTTCCTGGTGATCGCGCTCAGGCGCCCGGTGGGGGCGGCGCTCACCATCTCGGCCTCCCTGGCGCAGATCGGCGAATTCAGCTTCATCCTCGCGGCGCTCGGCGTCGGGCTCGGGCTGATGCCGCGCGATGCGCAGAGCTATATCCTCGCCGGGTCGATCATCTCGATCCTGGTTAATCCGCTGCTGATGTTCGTGGCCGAGCATCTGCGGCCACGGCTCGAGGCGCGCATCGCGGTCAATGCGCCGATCGTGGTGCCGACGCGGGTCGAGCCCGAGCTCAGCGGCGCCGCGGCGCCGCCGCCCGAGCCGGTCGAGGCCAGCGACGAGCGGCTGCCGACGACACTCAACGGCCATGCGGTGCTGATCGGCTATGGCCGGGTCGGCACGGTGGTTGCCGACGGCCTCAAGCGGCAGGGCACGCCGTTCCTGCTGATCGAGGACGCGGAAAAGCGCGTGGCCGCGGCGCACCAGGCGGGCATCGAGGTGGTGGTCGGCAACGCCGCGAGCGGCAAGGCGCTGGCGCTGGCCAATGTCGCGGGCGCCCGCACGCTGCTCGTCGCCATCCCCAACGCCTTCGAGGCGGGGCAGGCGGTGGAGCAGGCGCGCAAGGTCAACGACAAGCTGCACATCGTGGCGCGGGCGCATTCGGACGAAGAGGACAGCTATCTGCGCGATCTGGGGGCCAACGAGGTCATCATGGGCGAGCGCGAAATCGGGCTCGGCATGCTGGGCTGGACCGAGGCCGAGATGGTGCAGGATGCCCAATCCGGAGCGCGGACGCAGGCGGGGATGGATGCGATCGCCGCAGCGCTCAAGGTCGAGCCGATCCTCGCGCCGGTGCAGCCGGTGGTGACGCCGGCGACGGACGTGCCGCCGGCGCCGGTGCTGCCCGACCCCGAGGCGGTGCCGGCGGAAGAGCTCGAAGCCGCGATCGAGGCGGCGCATCCGGCGCATGTGATCGAAGGCGCGGCGGAGCCGGCGGCCGTGGTTCCGGCGCTGGGCGAAATGCCGGTCGAGGCAGAGGACGAAGCGGCTGCGGAGCCGCCGGAGGGCGGGCCGCAGGTCGCGCCTGCCGCCTATGTGGTCGCGCCGGTGGTGACGCCGCAACTGCCGCTGGTGGCCGAGGTGCCGACGGCCGAGGACGTGCCGGTCGTCGTGCCCGAGCCGGAAGCGCCACAGCCGCCGCCGCGGCCGAAGCCCTCCGGGCCGGCGACGTCGCCGGGGGCAGCGTTCAACCCCGAGGTCGCGCCGGTCGACGAGTGATCTCGCATTTGCCGGCGGAGCCGCTATATCTCGGCTGAACCGATCGGCATTCGATGATTTCGCAAAAGGCAAAATACGCGCTGCGGGCGCTGCTGGCGCTGTGCAAGGCGCCGCCCGAGGCGTCGCTGATGATCGCGGAAATCTCGAAGTCGCAGGCGATCCCCAAGAAATTCCTCGAGCAGATCCTGCTGGAGCTGAAGCGCGCCGGCATCGTGATGAGCCGGCGCGGGCGGCTGGGCGGCTATGTGCTGTTGCGGCCGGCCGACAAGATCACCTTCGGCGAGGTGCTGCGGCTGATCGACGGGCCGATCGCGCCGCTGCCCTGCCTCAGCAAAATCGCCTATCGCCGCTGCGCCGACTGCCAGGACGAGGCGAGCTGCGAAATCCGGCACGTGTTCGCCGGGGTGGTCAAGGCGCAGCGCGAGGTGCTCGACCACACCAGCTTCGCCGATGCCGTGCGCGCCGGCCGGGTGCCGGACCTCTCCTAGGGTATTCGTGCGGCGATGCCGTAGCGCACTCTGCGCAAGGCGATGCCGCTGCTGGTGGCGGTGATCGCGGTGCCGCTGAGCCTGGTGTTCGGCGTCGTGACGCTGATCGATCTGCCGTTCTCGATCTCGCCGGTGGTGTTTGGCATGGTCTATGCTGGCGCTGGTGACGCTGCTCATCAAGACCATCCTCGAGTTCCGCTATGGCGACGAGCTCGCGGGCACACGCGGACATTAGGGGAGCGCGAGCAGCAAGAGTGGGTTTCCGGTCTTGCGGTTCGCGAGCGCGACAAACGTAGGAACATGCATTGGATATTCGCGTCGACCACGTGCTCAAGGAATTCTCGCGCTATCCGGCGCTCGACGACGTGTCGCTCGACATCGGCTCGGGCGAGCTGATCGCGCTGCTCGGGCCGTCGGGATCGGGCAAGACCACGCTGCTCAGGCTGATCGCGGGACTCGAGCGGCCGACCGCCGGGCGCATCCTGTTCGGCGACGAGGATGCGTCGCTGAAGAGCGTGCAGGAGCGCAATGTCGGCTTCGTGTTCCAGGCCTATGCGCTGTTCCGCAACATGAGCGTGGTCGAGAACATCTCGTTCGGCCTCAAGGTCAGGCCGCGGGCGACGCGGCCGCCGAATGCGGAGATCCGCAAGCGGGCGATGGAGCTGCTGGAGCTGGTGCAGCTTTCGGGGCTGCACGACCGCTTTCCGCAGCAGCTTTCGGGCGGGCAGCGGCAGCGCGTGGCGCTGGCGCGGGCGCTGGCCATCGAGCCGCGCGTGCTGCTGCTCGACGAGCCGTTCGGGGCGCTCGACGCGCAGGTGCGCAAGGAGCTGCGCAAATGGCTGCGCCAGATCCACGACAAGACCGGCCACACCACAGTGTTCGTGACGCACGACCAGGAGGAGGCGCTGGAGCTGGCCGACCGGCTGGTGGTGATGAGCCGCGGCAAGATCGAGCAGGTGGGCTCGCCCGATGCGGTTTATGACGGGCCGCTCAACCCGTTCGTGTTCGGCTTCATCGGGGAATCGAGCGGGCTGCCGGTCGAGATCGACAATGGCGAGGTGTGGGTCGGCGGCCGCGCCGTGGGGCTGAGCGCGGGGGACACGCCCGGCGGGCACGCGCAGCTTTTCTTCCGCCCGCACGATGTGGAGCTGGTGCCCGAGGGCGCGGCGCTGGCGGGGGTCGTCGCGGCGTCGCGCCGGGTCGGCGGCACGCGCCGGGTGGAGCTCGAGATCGGCGGCAATGCGCAGCGGGTCGAGATCGATTTGCCGTTCGACCATCCGGCCGGCGAAAAGACCCGCATCGCCTTCCGGCCGAAACGCTGGCGGATCTATCCGGCTACGGGCTGACGGCGGCCGCCGTCCGGCCGCGCGTCGTGACCAGATAGATGCCGACGCTCACCAGCAGCAGGGCGACGAGGTTCTTCCATTCGAGCACGCTCTCGCCCAGCACCAGCGCGGCGAGTAGGGCGCCGAAGATCGGGATCTCGAAGTTGAACACCGCCACGCGGCCGACGGCGTTGTGCCGGAGCAGCAGGCTCCAGAGCGCGAAGGCGACGGCCGACACCGCGGCGAGATAGAGCATCAGCGCAGCGGCGGCGGCGCCGAAGGCGGCGAAATGGCCGCCGCCGGCGAGGCCCATGGCAGTCAGCACCGCGCCGCCGATGAGCAATTGCCAGCCGGTCATCACCGTGGCGTCCATCTGCTGGCTGAGGCGCCGGCCGTAGATGGCGGCGGCCGAGCCGGCAAAGGTCGAGACCAGCAGCAGGCCCTCGCCCAACAGTGAAAAGTGGATATCGAGGCTGCCGGCCGCGAAGTTCACCGCCACCACGCCGGCAAAGCCGATGAGGCAGCCGAGCGCCTTGCGGCCATTGAGCCGGTCGTCGGGGTAGATCAGGTGCGCCAGCAGCACCGAAAAGAACACCAGCGTCGAGGAGAGGATCGAGGTCTTGACCGCGGTGGTGTGCGCCAGACCGACGTAATAGCAGATGTATTGCAGCACCGTCTGGCCGAGCCCGAGCAGCGCCACCTGCCCGAGCCGCCGCGGCGCCAGGGCGATCGGGCGGCGGGTCAGCAGCCCATAGGCCAGCAACAGCAGCCCGGCGAGAGCGAAGCGGAGGCCGGCGAACAGCAGCAGCGAGGCGGTGTCGCCCGATGCGATGCCGATCAGCCCGTAGCCGAGCTTGACCGCCGGCACGGCGCTGCCCCACAGCAGGCAGCAGAGGGTGGCGAAGCCGACCAGTGCGCGCCGATCGGCAAAGATCGACGAGGGGGCCAATTCAGCCGAACACCACCGTGCGCTTGCCGTTGAGCATGACGCGGCTCTCGAGATGCAGCTTCACCGCCCGGGCGAGGACGCGGCTTTCGATGTCGCGGCCGGCGGCGATCAGGTCGTCGGGGCTCATGGCGTGGGTGACGCGGGCGGTTTCCTGCTCGATGATCGGGCCCTCGTCGAGGGCCGGGGTCACGTAGTGGGCGGTGGCGCCGATGATCTTGACACCGCGCTCATGCGCCTGGTGGTACGGCCGCGCGCCCTTGAAGCTGGGCAGGAAGGAATGGTGGATGTTGATGATCTGCCCGTAGAGGCGGGTGGCGAAGCTGTCGCCCAGCACCTGCATGTAGCGGGCCAGCACCACCAGCTCGGCGCCGGTCTCCTTCACCAGGCGCAGCACCTCCTGCTCCTGCGCCAGCTTGTTGGACTTGTCCTTGGCCACCGGCAGATAGTGGTAGGGGATACCCTCGTAGTCCGCCGTGGCGCGCGAATCCTCGTGGTTGGAGACGATCGCCGCCACCTCGGCGTCGAGCCAGCCGACGCGGATCTGGTAGAGCAGATGCAGCAGCGCGTGGTCGAATTTCGAGACCATCACCACGATGCGCTTGCTGCGCCGCTCGTCGAGCAGGGTGGTGCGCATGCCGAAGCGCTCGACCGCCGGGCGCAGGGCCCGCTCGATGCCGTCGCGCTCGACGCCGTCGGGGGCGGTGAAGGCGAGGCGCATGAAGAAGGTGCCGGTCTCGCGGTCCCAGAACTGGTTGCTCTCGGAGATGTTGGCGTTGAGCGCGGCAAGCTCGGTGGTCACCGCGGCGACGATGCCGGGGCGGTCGGCGCAGCTGAGGGTGAGGACGAAATCGGCAGGCATAGGCGGGTCGTTCCGGTTGGACGCGGGGCTTGTATCGGCGGCGTCCGGCCGGCGGTCAAGAGCCGCCGCGCGGCAGGATTAAGATGCTCCTACGGGGCGCTCAGGGCTGGCCGGGCGGCTCGGCCGGCGGCGTGGAGGCGGGAGGAAGGTCCCTGGGGAAGCGTAGAAAGAAGTTCCACACGCAATAGACGGTGCCGACGGCAGTCACGCCCATCCACAGCGGATCGTGGCTGAACACCGCCTCGAGCACGAACCACGCCACGACGACGGCGGTGACCAGCAGGCGGATCCAGAGCGGGCGGAAGAATTTGACGTCGCTTTCCTTCATGCGCGGAGCATAGCGCATCCGGGCGCGCAAGGAAGGGGCTTGAGCACGCCCGGCGCGGGCGCTAAGCCGCAGGCGCAGCGAGGACAATCCATGCCAGACAGTTTCGAGCACGCCCGGTTCGCGGGCAAGGTCGCCGTCGTCACCGGTGCGGCGCAGGGGATCGGCGAGGCCGTGGCGCGGCTGCTGGCGGCGCGCGGCGCCGCGGGCCTGCTGCTGACCGACCGCAATGCCGACAAGGGCCGGGCGGTGGCCGGCGCGCTCGCGGCGGCCGGCACGCCGGCCGAGTTCGTCGCCGCCGAGCTCGACGACATGGCGCAGGTGCAGGCGATCGTACCGGCGGCGGAGGCGCGGTTTGGCCGGGTCGACGTGCTGGTCAACTGCGCCGGCCTCACCGACCGCGGCACGGTGCGCGACACCACGCCCGAGCTCTGGGACCGGATGTTCGCCGTCAATGTGCGGGCGCCGTTCTTCCTGATGCAGGCGGCGCTGGCGGTGATGGAGCGGCAGGGCATCGAGGGGGCGATGGTCAACATCATCTCGATCAACGCGCATGGCGGCACCAGCTTTCTCACCCCCTACAGCGCCAGCAAGGGGGCGCTCTCGACGCTGACCAGGAATTTCGCGCATTCGGTCAGCAACCGGCGCATCAAGGTCAACGGCCTCAACATCGGCTGGGTCGACACGCCCGGCGAGCACACGACGCTCAAGCGCTTCCACAACATGCCCGACGACTGGCTGCAGACGGCGGAAAAAAGCCGGCCCTGGGGCCGGCTGATGAAGCCCGACGAGGTGGCGCGGGCGGTGGCGTATCTGGCGAGCGACGAGTCCGGGCTGATGACCGGCTCGATCATCGATTTCGACCAGGTGGTGCAGGGCCCGAACGAGCAGATCGGCCCAGCTATGCGGAAGTAGACGGTCTGGCCACCGCCAGCATTTTGGCGCGGACGTTGGCTATTGATTTTATAAGCCACTTTGCTTACAGTAAGCGATATTGCTGATAAAGGAGCGGATGAGATGGCTGACGAGAAAATGGGCGACGAGGTGACGTTCGGCACGTACTATGTTCGACAGGGTGCGGCCGATGAGTTCGAGCAGGTGCTGCCAAAAAGCTGGGCGACCTTGCATCGTCTGGGCTTCATTGCCGAAGACGCCCCCTTGTTGTTCCGTTCGGTGGCTACGCCCCTACGCTACATCGAGCTCACCAAATGGGTCCCGGGCGTCATGGGACCTGCGCACGAGCATCCCGATCTGATCCCGATCTGGTCGCGGCTGGCCAGCCTCGTCGAGCCGCATATTCCTGCCGGGGTCGATCGCGGGTTGGTGTTCGACGAATTCGTACCCGTTCTGCTCCATGCCGACGCCTGACCGCATCCCCGGCCTTGCCGATCTGGACCGCCTCGATGCGGTGTTCGCGGCGCTGTCGCACCGGACACGGCGTGCCATCCTCGTGACTCTGCTGGCGAATGGCGGCTCGCAGACATCGGGGAAGATTGCGGGCCGCATGGATCACAGTTGGCAGACGACGAGCCGTCATCTGCGTCAGCTTGAAGAAGCGGGGCTCATCAGGGTCGGGCTGCAGGGCCGGGAGCGGATCTACACCCTCGACAGCGCCTTCATGCTGAAGGTGCTCGACGAGTGGAGCCACCGGTTCCGGCCATGAGGCATCGGCTGGAACCGGTCCGCCCGAACAGCCGCTCCCCGGTGCTCGTCAGGCCCCGAGCAGCTCGCCCGCCGGCGGCAGCGATTTGGTGCGCTGCGTCTCCACCACGAAGATGAAGACCGAGGCGCCGATGATCATCGCCGCGCCGAGCCAGAACCAGGGCGAGGGCACCTGGTTGAGCAGGACCCAGCCCAGCACCGCGCTCAGCGGCACCTTGAGATCGCCGAACGGCTGCAGATAGGTGGCGTCGGCGATCTTGTAGCCGGCCGCCAGCAGATATTGCGCCACGGCGGTCAGCACGCCGAGCGCCAGCAGCAGCCACAGGCCGGCGCCCGTCGGCAGCGCGAACGGAAAACCGGTGGCGAGGCCGGCCGGCGCCAGCGCCGGCAGCAGCCACGCCCAGGCGGTGGCGACCAGCAGGATCAGCAGGTGGTTGGGGGTGATCAGGACGAGCAGCGAGATTGTCAGGGTTTCGGGGCTCTCCTCGCGCGACAGGTATTTGGTGAGGACGTCCGTGGTGGCCCACAGCGCCGCCGCGCCGACCGGCACCAGCGTCAGCGGGCTGAAGCCCTCGGTGCCGACGCCCGAGACGATGATGGCGCCGGCGAAGGCCACCAGCGCGGCGACGAGGCGGGCCGCCGAGACGCGCTCGTGCAGGAACAGCGCCGAGCCGAGGATGATGAACAGCGGTCCGGTCGAGAGCAGCGTCACCATCTGCCAGATCGGCACGCCGGCGGCGAAGCCATAGACGAAGACGTGGACGCCGAGCGCCGAGACGAAGGCGCGGAGTTCGTGCGCCAGCGGATGGCGCGTGCGCAGATTCCTGAGGCCGATGCGCAGGATCAGCGGCAGCGCGATGACGGTGGCGATGAGGTATTGCCAGAACGCCATTCCGGTCGAGGCCATGCCGAAGCCGCCATATTGCTCGGGGGTCGGCAACAGCGATTGCGGGATGTTGCTGCCGGCCAGCGCCAGGCTTGCCAGAAGCATCAGGATGGGGCCCCAGACGAGGCCGGTGCGGGAGGTCGAGGAAAGCTGGCTCATTGTCGATCCTTTCGTAACCAGTTTCCTCAGGGTTACGGGATCGGGGACGACGGTCCGGCCGGCCAATAGCCGGACCGGGCCAGATGGCCCTAACGCCCATTCTCTTTCATCCGGACTGTGACCGTCGGCCTGGGAATCGCACCCAATCTGCTGACACCCGGCTCTTTGCTGGTCGCGCGGTCGAACCGGAAAACCGGCGACCACTTTCCTGACCACGCTCCGAAACCGGGCCGCTCGCGGGCTAGGCGGCCGGAGCCGCCATTACCGCCGGTGGGGAATTGCACCCCGCCCTGAGAACGTTATGCGCCGGTCCATCGTGAACCGGCGATGGAGAGATAGCGCCGCACCGGCTCGGGATCAATGCATGATTGCGCAACAATGCGGTCGCCATGGGCGGCGAATGCGGAACGATCGTCCCGACGCGGGACGGCTATTGCTGCGAGATCTTGTTCTTGTCGGCCAGTTCGTTGAGCGAGTCCGAGGTGAGGCAGAGCGCCGTCTTCTGGTACTGCCCCGGGCTCAGGGCGTCGTTGACGCGCTTGGCCGCCTCGGCGCACGCCGCCTGGCTCTGGAACGAGGCGAGGGCGGTGAAATCGGGCAGGGTGCTGCCGGACGACACCACGTAGAGAATGAAGATCATTGCTGCGTTGGCCAAAAATCCCTCCCGAATCGCCGGCGCGGCCGCAGCCTATCACGCGGGCGGCAGCTCGGGCCGCAGCAGCCGTTCCGCCAGGAGCCGCAAAGGCGGGCCGAGCTCGGCGGGAGAGTGCGCCCTGTGGCCGATGCCGGCCGCGGCGGCGAGCAGCATCTGCGTCAGCAGGCGGGCGCGGACGATGCCGGCGCGGCTGAGCTCGGCTTCGAGCGCGGCGGCGAGCTCGGCGTCGAGGGCGCGGAACTGCGCGCCGGAGAGGCGGGCGTCGGTGCCCGCGCCGTAGAGCTCCGCGGCGTGCGGCGAGCCGCTGAGCAGGCGCATGGCGGCCCGGTGCTTGGCGACGAGCGCGGCGCCGACGCGCTGCACCAGGTCGCCGTCGCCGGCGAGCGCCGTGAGGAAATCGCCGCGCCAGAGCGCGACCTGCTGCTCGACGAGGCGCGAAAAGATCGCCGCCTTGTCGGGAAAGCAGGCATAGAGCGTCGGCTTGGCGACGCCGGCGGCGCGCGCGATGGCCTCCATCGAGGTGCCGCGCAGGCCGTGCTTGAGGAACAGCGTCGTCGCCGCCTCCAGGATCGCCTCGCGCTTGCCGGTGGATACCGCCATCGATGCCTCATTGAACGGAATGAACGGATAGCATACAGTTCGTTCAATTGCTACGGAGACCCCAGATGGACGACCTCGTGCTGCTCACCGGCATTTCCGGCTTCCTCGGCGGCCATGTCGGGCTGGCGCTGCTCAAGGCGGGCTATCGCGTGCGTGGTTCGGTGCGCGACCTGGGCAAGGCCGACAAGGTGCGCGCCAGCCTGCAGCGGGCGGGCGGCGACGTGTCGCGCCTCGATTTCGTGGCGCTCGAGCTCAATTCCGACGCCGGCTGGGACGCGGCGATGCGCGGCGTGCGCTATCTGCAGCACACGGCTTCGCCCTTCGTCACCAACATGCCCAAGGACCGGATGGAGCTGATCCGGCCGGCGGTGGACGGCACGCGCCGGGCGCTGCAGGCCGCCCTCGCGGCCGAGGTCGAGCGCATCGTCGTCACCTCGTCGATGGCGGCGATCGCCTACGGCCACTCCAGGGACCGCAGCACGCCGTTCACCGGCGCCGACTGGACCGATCTCGCGGGGCGGGGCGTCAACGCCTATGTCGAATCCAAGACGCTGGCCGAACGCGAGGCCTGGACCGTCATCGACAGCGCCGGCCGGCACGACGATCTCGCCACCATCAATCCGAGCGTCATCCTCGGGCCGCTGCTCGACGACGATCCGGGCACCTCGGCGGCGCTGGTGGGGCGGCTGATGAACGGCAGCGTTCCCGCCGCGGCGCGCATCTATTTCTCGGTGATCGACGCGCGCGACGTGGCCGAAGCGCACGTCAGGGCGATGACGGCGCCGGAAGCCGGGGGGCGCCGCTACGCCATCGGGGACAGGACGCTGAGCCTGCTCGAATTCGCCGATGTGGTGCGGGCCGGGCTGCCGGAGTTTTCGCCGCGCCTGCCCAAGCGCGAGGTGCCCGACTGGATGGTGCGGCTGTTCGCCTTCGTCGACAAGGACATCCGCGGCAATGTCGGCGAGCTCGGCGTGGAGCGGCGCATCGATGCGCGCGACGCCGTCGCGCTCCTGGGCCACCCGCTGATCGCCGCCCCCGAGGCGGTGCTCGCCACGGCGCGCAGCCTCGTCGCGCAGGGCCTCGTCAAGCAGCCGTGAGAGTGGAAAAAAGGGGCTAGGCCAACGCCTCGCGATTGGCTATATGGCGCGCACCGTGCGGACGGGGCTGTAGCTCAGTTGGGAGAGCGTATCGTTCGCAATGATAAGGTCAGGGGTTCGATTCCCCTCAGCTCCACCACTCTTTCGCACGGCACCCTCAGGGTTATAAGACCTTGAACCGCAAGGCGGTTTCCGCGGTTCGATAGCCGGTCTTCCGGTCATGGGCCAGATGCCGCCGTGCGAGGATGGCCTGCGACTTTCCGCTTCTCTATCGTTCCGGATGCTCCTACGAGTCTTCGCACGCCGGCAGGAGCGCAGGCTTGCGATCGGCCTGATCGCCCTCGATCAGGGGCCTCTGACCGTGCCGCAGGTTTTCGAGGGGCTGGCCGCCTACAGGAGAGCAATCGCCATCTTGTATGGCCGTCGGGAGGAACTGCGCCCGTGGGGCGTTGAGTAGCCGGGACGGAGCGAGGGATGTTTCTCACTCCCTACATCGCGCATGATGTTGCGATCAAAGCCTGGGGCAGAGTTCTCGATCGATAGGCGTCGTGTGCATGTCGCCGGCGCAGCTCGCGGCCTGGCCGCGCAGCACCCTGCGTCTGTTGCGGCGTCCGGAGCTCAAAGTCCGGGCGGCCGGTGCCTCACCCCCACCAGAAGATGGTGGCGATGATGATGTAGAGGCCGATCAGCGCCGCGCCGTCGACCACATCGGCGCGGCCGTCCACGGTCACCACCGTGACCACGAGCACCGACAGGAAGAGCGCTGCGGCGAGTATCGGCGGGATCACCAGCGTGAACGGCGTGCCGCCGATGGCGAAGCTGACGAGGATCAGGATGGGGATCAGCGCCACGGCGACCTGCAGGGCGCCGTTGAGCACGACGCTGAGCGCCAGGTCGGCCTTGCCCTCGGCCGCCAGCCGGATGCCGACGACATTCTCGACGGCGTTGCCGGCGATGGCGACGATGACGAGACCGGCGAAGGCCTGGTTGATCCCGAGCGTCTGCATTGCCGGCTGGAGCGCGTCGACGAACCAGTCCGAGACCAGCGCTGCCGCGATACCGCACGCGATCAGCACACCGGCCGCAAGGAGGAGCGGCCAGGCACCGTCCCGCCGATGCGCCTTGGCACTTACCGTCCGTTGTCCGTGGGTGAGCACGGTCCAGGTCTGGACCGCGAAGACGAGCAGCAGAACGATGGCGCAGACCACCGCCAGGGGCTGCTCATGCGCGCCGGCCGGAAGATGCAGCTCGTCGGCGAGCGTCGGCAGCACCAGGGCGCAGACCGCCAGGAGGAGCAGGGTTGCGATCATCCGTGGCGCCTGGTCCTCGAATCTCAGCACGCCGTGCCTGGCGCCGCCCATGACGAAGGCGAGACCCAGTACGAGAAGCGCGTTGACGAGGATCGAGCCGATCAGCGAGGTCTGGACTACGACGACGAGACCCGCCCGGAGCGCGAAGATGGCGACGAAGAGCTCGGGCAAATTGCCGACGATCGACTGCACGATGCCGGTTGCCGCCGGCCCGAGATAGACCCCGAGCTGATCGGTCGCCTCGCCGATCACATAGGCGATGCCGGCCAGTGCCAGGGCGCAGACGACAAAACTCGGTATTGCCTCGACACCCAGCACGTGCAGCACCGCGGCGAGCACGACCAGGACGGCCGATGCTGCCATGGCCAGCAGGGCGCTGCGTTCGACCGTTGCGAGCATTTGCTTTAGCTCCCCGTTGCAAATTCGATCTGCCGGAATGGTATCGACATTCGGCCGGCTGTGCATGTTGCCCCGACGATTGTCGATCGGGCCGAACCGTAGCGTGCTGAAGGGGCGGCATCTGGGGACGATGCAGCGGCCCTATGCGTTCCGTCATTGCCTATGGAGCGAGCGGCTGCCGTCAAATGCAGGTCAGCGCATGCCCTAGCGTCCCAACACCTTATCGGCCAAAGCCATGGCCGATGAGGATGGAGTCCCCCGACAACCCCTTGCGAATCAGGCCGAGGACACGGTTCCTGCCGCCCTGCGGCTCACCAGTTGGTCACCGAGCCGTCGCGGCGGGTCAGATGCGGGGCTTCCCAGAATTCGAAGCTTTGTTTCTTCAGGGCGTCTTCGTTGACCTCGATGCCGAGGCCGGGAGCGTCGGAGACGGGGTAGACGGCGCCGGCGAGGCGAGGCTGCACGGGGAAGAATACGGAATTGTCGAAGCCGAGCTTTTCGTATTGCGTGGTGCGGGTTTCGAGCCAGGCGAAATTGGGCACGGCGGCGGCGAAGTGCACGGTGGCGGCGGTGCAGACGGGGCCGAGCGGATTGTGCGGCATCATGTCGACGTAGTGCGCCTCGCTCCAGCCGGCGATCTTCATCGCCTCGGTCAGGCCGCCGACGTTGCACACATCGATGCGGTTGAACTGGTGGATGCCGCGCTCGATGTAGGGCAGGAACTGCCATTTGCTGGCAAATTCCTCGCCGATGGCGAAGGGCACATCGGTCATGGTGCGCAGCGATTCGTAGGCTTCGGGGGTCTCGTCGCGGATCGGCTCCTCGAGGAAGTCGAGCGTGCCCGACGGCATCTTCTGGCAGAAGCTGGCGGTCTCGGCGACGCTCAGCCGGTGATGGTAGTCGATGCCCAGCACCACGTCGTCGCCCAGCGCCTCGCGCGCCTTGACCATCCATCTGGCGGTGGGGCCGATGGACACGCGCGGCTCGAACACGTTGCCGGCGAGCTGGTGGTCGTGCGGGAAGAAGCGGATCACGGTCCAGCCGCCCTCCAGCAAGGCGCGGGCCTGGTCGAGCATGGCCTCGCCGGGCTGCGCCGAGGTCGAGGCGAAGGTGGGGATGTGGTCGCGCTGCTTGCCGCCGAGCAGCTCGTACACCGGCACGCCGAGCGCCTTTCCCTTGATGTCGTGGAGCGCGATGTCGAGCGCCGAGATGGCCGCCTGCAGCACGCGGCCGCCCTCGAAATACTGGCTGCGGTAGAGCTCCTGCCAGATCCGGCCGATCTGCATCGGGTCGCGGCCGACAAGAAATTCGCGGAAATGCTCGAGCGCGCCGGCGACCGCCTTCTCGCGGCCCGAGAGGCCGCTTTCGCCCCAGCCGAAGACACCCTCGTCGGTCTCGACCTTGACCAGCATCTGGTTACGGGTGCCCACCCATACCGGGTAGGGCCTGATGGCAGTGATTTTCATGTGGTGACGCCTTCGGGACTCAGTTGCGCGGCAACGCCTGCTGCGTTTCGCCGTCGAACAGATGCAACTTGTCCTGGTCGAACTCAACCCATACCGGTTCGTCGGGCACGATGGGCACCTGCGGCTCGAGGCTGACGATGACGATATGGCCGCCCAGATACACCTGGGCGAAGGTGATGTCGCCGGTCGGCTCGACCGTATAGACCTTGCCGGCGACGGCGCCGGGCACGGCGCTCTTGTGCACCTTGAGGGTCGAATGGCGGGCCCCCAGGATCACCTTGGCGGTCGTCGCCCGGGCAACGCGGCGGGCGTTTTCGGGGCTGAGCGGCAGGCTCCAGCCGTCGGGGCTGCGAAGCGTCGCGGCGCCAGCGTCGGTGCCGGCCTCGAGCGGGATGAGGCTCATGGCGGGGGAGCCGACGAAGCCGGCAACGAAGGTGTTCTTGGGGTGCGCGAACACTTCGGCGGGCGAATCGTATTGCTGCAGCACGCCGCCGCTCATCACCGCCATCTTGTCGGCCATGGTGACGGCTTCGAGCTGGTCGTGCGTCACGTAGATCACGGTGGCCCTGAGGTCCTGGTGGAAGCGCTTGATCTCCGAGCGCATCTGCACGCGCAGCTTGGCGTCGAGGTTGCTGAGCGGCTCGTCCATCAGGAAGGCGCGCGGATCGCGCACCAGCGCCCGGCCGAGCGCCACGCGCTGCTGCTGGCCGCCCGACAGCTCGCGCGGGCGGCGCTCGAGCAGGTGGGTGATGTCGAGCACCTTGGCGGCCGCCAGCACCTTGGCTTCGATGTCGGCGCGCGGCAGCCGGCGCATCTGCAACGGGAAGGCGAGGTTCTTGAACACGGTCTTGTTGGGGTAGAGCGCGTAGTTCTGGAACACCATCGCAATGTCGCGATCCTTGGGATCGAGGTCGTTGACCAGCCGGTCGCCGATATAGATATCGCCGCCCGAAAGCGGAATCAGCCCGGCGACGAGGTTGAGCGTCGTGGTCTTGCCGCAGCCGGAGGGGCCGACCAGCGCCACGAACTCGCCGTCGTCGATCTCGATCGAGACGTGGTCGACGGCATAGATGGGGCCGTATGTCTTGACGAGATCCCGAAGCACCACTTGGGCCATTGTGCAACCTTCTAGTGTTTGACGGCGCCTTCGGTGAGGGCACGCACGAAATATCGCTGGAGGACGAGGAAGAGAACGACGACCGGCACGCTCATCATGAAGCTTGCCGCCATGAGCCCGGGAAAGTCGGTGGTGTTCTCGGAAAAGAAGCGCTGGATGCCGACCGGCAAAGTGAGCTGGTCGTTCCTGGTGAGGAAGGTGTAGGCGTAGATGTATTCGTTCCAGGCGCCGATGAAGGAGTAGATCGCGGTGGCGATGATGCCCGGCATCGACAGCGGCATCACGATCACCAGGAAGGCGCGGAAGCGCGTGGCGCCGTCGATGCGCGCCGCCTGCTCGAGCTGGATTGGAATGTTGTCGTAAAAGCCCTTGAGCAGCCAGATCGCCAGCGGCAGGCCGAAGGTCATGTAGGTGAGGATCAGCGAGCCGTGCGTGTTCACCAGGCCGAGGAAGCGCATCAGGATGAAGAGCGGCACGAGGAAGATGACCGCCGGGAACATGTTGCGCAGCAGCACGGAAAAGAACAGGAACCGGCGTCCGGGGAAGTGGAAGCGCGAAAACGCATAGGCGGCCGGCACCGCGACCGCCACGCTCAGCACCGTGGTGACCGACGACACGAAGAGGCTGTTCCAGAAGAACCGCAGGAAGTCCTGGCCGACGCTGTTCTGCGGATCGAGCAGCTTCTGGTAGCTGGCGAGGGTCGGCTCCGACGGCCACCATTGCGGCGGGAACTGCATCGCCGCGAAGCCGGATTTGATCGAGGTCAGCAGCATCCAGATCATGGGCACCGCGGTGTAGAGCAGCATCAGCACGAGGAAGCCGCGGCCGGCCCAGCGCCAGCCGTCGATCGGCTTGCGGCGGCGCGGCCGGGCGGCGGCCGGGGTGTCGGCGATCGCGCTCATCCCTCGGCCTCCTTGCGTTCGCCGCGGCTGAGCGCGCGGACGTAGAAATAGCCGAGCGTCATCAGGATGATGAACAGCAGGACCGAATAGGCGGCGGCTACGCCCCAGCGCTGCCGGCCGAAAGCGAGCTCGTAGATGTGGGTGATCCAGATATGCGAGGCATTGGACGGGCCGCCGCCGGTCATGATCCAGGGGATGATGAAGGAATTGAAGTTGGCCACGGCCAGCAGCAGCACGGTGACGGTCGACACGCTGCGCAGATGCGGGAAGGTGACGTGCCAGAAGCGCTGCCAGGCGGAGGCGCCGTCGACCTGCGCGGCGCGCAGCAGCTGATCGGGCACCGTCTGCAGGCCGGCCATCAGCATGATCATGGCGAAGGGGAATTCGCGCCAGACATTGACCACGATGAGCGAGGGCAGCACGGTGTTGACGCTGTCGATGAAATTGGGCGGCCGGCTCAGGAGGCCGAGCTCCACCAGCACCGCGCCGATCACCCCGAAATCGGAATGGTAGATCCACTTCCAGATGTAGGACGCGGCGACTGCGCTGATGACCCAGGGAATGATCAGGATGGCGCGCAGCACGCCGCGGCCGATGAAATCGCGATGCAAGGCGAGCGCCGAGCCGAGGCCGAACACGAACGACACCACGGTGGAGGCGAGCGTCCAGATGATGGTGTTCAGCGTCACGCGCCAGAACACCTCGCTGGTGAGGATCGCCGTGTAGTTCTCGAGGCCGATGAAGACCTTGTCCTTGAGCTGCAGGCCGGGCGGGGTTTTGAAGAAGGACAGGTCGATCGTGTAGTAGATCGGGTAGGCGATGACGATGAGCATCACCACCAGCGCCGGCAGCACGTAGAGATAGTCCGTCCGATTGATCCAGGCCTGCCGCAGCACTCCGGACCGCGCGGCCGGGGTTCGGCGCGGAGCGCCGGCCTCTCCTGTTACCGTGGTCATCGTCGCGCCGCCCCAGTCGTTTCAGGATCGGAAGCCAGCAGCGCCGAAGCGCCGCCGGCCGGGAGAGTCGCCGCTGGCTCTAGAGCCCGCCTCCGCTCATCAGGTCCTTGACCTTCTTGGCCGCGTCGTCCGCCGCCTGGTCCACCGTCATGGCGCCGGTCAGGGCGTTCTGCAGCATGTCCGGGACGATGATGTTCATGATCTCGGGCGATTGCGGCAGGGCCGGGAACGGGATGCCGTAGGGCAGCATCGAGGTGGTGACGTCGAGGAACTTCGTCTTTTCCAGGCGCTCCTTCATCAGCGTGGTGAGGAAGCCGTTGAGGTTGCCCGGATTGGAGCCGACATAGGCCATCTTGAGCGACCATTCCGGGCTCGTCCACATGCAGATCAGCGCCTTGGCCGCCGGCTCGTCCACCTTGCCGCCCTCGACATATTCGGGCTTGAGGATGTGGATGTTGGAGCCGCCGAAGACCACGGCGCGCTTGCCGTCCGGACCGGTCGGGATCAGGCCGTAGCGCATGTTGTCGATGACGGTCTGCGCCTTGGCGGTGTCGGTTCCCGTCGTCTTCTTCAGCAGGTCCTGCATCACGTTGTAGTCGGACGGATGCGAGATCATCATGCCGAGCTGGCCGGCAAGGAACAGCGGCTGGTTGTCCGCCTGCTGGTTGGTGAGGGCCGAGACCGGCACCGATTTGTCGCGGACATACATGTCGTACGACGCCTGCAGGGCCTGCTTGCTCTGCGGGCTGTCGAGCTCGACGTTCTGGTAGGTCGGGTTGGCGCTCGCTTCGTCGAACACGCCGCCGCCATAGGCCCAGAGCTGCGGCATGAAGCGGTAGGGCGTGTTGCCGGCGTTCTTGCGGGCCACCAGGCCGTAGCCGGCAATGCCGAGCTTGTCGTGGATCTGCTTGGAGTATTTGACGACGTCGTCCCAGGTTGCCGGCGGCTTGTCCGGGTCGAGGCCGGCGCGCTTGAAGATGTCGGCGTTCCAGATGAACGCCATGGTCTCGTTGTTGGTGGGAATGCCGTAGCTGACGCCCTGCCAGGTGACGGCCTTCATGGCGCCGGGCCAGAAGTCCTCGGTCGAATAACCCACGTCCTCGGGCTTCAGCGGCTGCAGATAGCCCTTCGCGGCGAATTCGGTGCCGCCCAGGATCTGCAGGCGGATGGCCATCGGCGCGGCATTGCCCAGGAGCGCGGTGCGGAACTTGTCGAGCAGATCGTTATAGGTGATGCCCTGCTCTTCGAGATCGATGTTGGGATAGGTCTTGCGGAAGGTCTCGAAGAATTCCTTGTAGTACTGCCGCAGGACGTCGGGATCGCCTTCGAACACGCCCTGGTACCAGAAGGTCAGGTGCCCCTTGTAGTCGAGCGGGGTGACCTTGGCGCAGTCGGCAGCGGTGTCGAAATCCTTGGTGCCGGCGATCGATTTCACATAGTCCGGCGACCATTTGCTCAGATCGACCGGCGGCGCCGCCAATGCCGACGTCGACATCGCCGACGCCAGGAATGCAGAGGCGACCGCACCGCGCAACACGGCGGCGCCGAGTTTCAAACTCGTCATTGAATCCTCCAGATTCTCCCATTCCGCCCATGCGAGGGCATGAGCGGTCTCTGATCGGAGGGGTGTCTTATCGTTCTTGTGTATCCCCCCGCTCGGCTTGTACGGTTTCAGATCATGGATTGCGTGTCAACGTGAATGGATCGTACATTGTTCAATGTGAGCAATGTATGATAGCACACCGATGGTGTCATCGGCTTGGGGAGCGTCGCTTGGCGAAGACCAGCGAGTTCAGGATTTCGCCGCCAGCCGGCCTCGAGGAGATCGACGTCTCGAGTCAGCGGGCGCTGTCGCTGTACGAGATCATTCGCGACGACATCATTTCGGGGCGGCTGAAGCCGAACGAACGGCTGGTGGTCGCCGATCTGGCCGAGCAGCTCGGGACCTCGACCAATCCGGTGCGCGAAGCGCTGCAATTGCTGCGCGGCGAGGGCTTCGTGATCTTCTCGCCCAATCGCGGCGCGCGCGTGCGCCCCATCGACCAGGATTTCGTGCGCAACATCTACGAGATCAGCGCCCTGATCGAGCCGGCGCTGACGCGCTGGTTCGTGGGTATGGCGACCGACGCCGACATTGCCGAGCTGGAGCGGATCGAGCGGCTGATCGAGCAGAACAATTTCGTGGATCCCGTCCTGCACAGCGGGTTGGACGTGCAGTTCCACACCGTCATGTATCAGCGCCACTACAACCGGCACGCCGCCGAAATCTGGTGGAAGCATCGCCAGGTGCTGCGGGCGGTCAACCAGCGCTTCAACTACACGGTGGCGCGGCGTGGCCAGGTGATCCGCGATCACCGCGAGCTGATCGGGCTGGTCAAGGCCGGCGACGCCGAGCAGGCGGCAGCGGTGGTCGCCCGGCACGTGGAAGGCTCGGGCCGGCATCTGCTCGAGCTGATGCGCGCCTACGACGCCGCCAAGGCCGGGTAGAGTTCCGTTCTATCGGTGGCCGCAAGAGTTCATGGAAAGGCAAGAGCAATGAAGATCACCGGTGTCAAACCGTGGCTAATCAAATCGGCCGCCTCGTATTGGGGCGAGTTCCTGTTCATCGAGATCACGACGGACGAAGGCGTCAGCGGCTGGGGCGAGATCACCACCACCACCAAGCTCGCCAACCGCGCCCTGTGCGCGATGCTGCGGCAGATCGGCTCGTCGCTGGTGGGCGAGGATCCGGCAAAGATCGAATATCTCTGGCACAAGACCTTCCGCAGCTACACCTATATGGGCAGCCGCGGCGCGGCGGTCGAATGCGTCAGCGCCATCGACATCGCGCTGTGGGATATCCGCGGCAAGGTGCTGGGCAAGCCGATCTACGAACTGCTGGGCGGTGCGGTGCGCGACGAGATCGCGCTCTACACCCATCCCGACCAGCGCAAATTCACCAGCAAGGAGGGTGTCGTCAACGAGATCCGCGACATCGTCAGATCCGGGCACACGGCGCTGAAGTTCGACCCCTACGAGTACCAGGGCGAAATCGTCGACGGGCGGGCGCGCGAACAGCGCAACGGCTATCTCGACGGCAGCATGACGCGCAAGGACGAGCGCGCGGCGGCGGAACTGACGGCCCTGATCCGCGAGACGACCGGCCCCGACATCGAAATCCTGATCGACGCGCATGGGCGTTTCGACGTGCCGACCGCGATCCGACTCTGCCGCAGCCTCGAAGAGGCGGGGGACATCGACTGGTTCGAGGAGCCCTGTCCGCCGGAAAGCGTCAATGCGCTCAAGCAGGTGCGCGAGAAGGTCAGCGCGCCGATCTCGTGGGGGGAACGCGGCCATACCAAATGGGACTTCGTGCCGATCCTCGAGAACAAGCTCGCCGACTACATCATGCCGGACGTGACCTGGACCGGCGGCATCACCGAACTCAAGAAGATCTCGGCCCTGTGCGAGGCCCACTACATTCCGGTGTCGCCGCACGACGCGGCCGGCCCGATCAACGTCGTCGCCGGCGCGCAGGTGATGATGACGGTGCCCAACTTCTACAAGCTCGAAACGTCGGAGTGGAACCTCAACAAATACAACGATCTGATCGACACGCCGCTCGACAACTCCAACGGCAGCCTGAAGCTCCCCAACAAGCCCGGACTCGGCTACGAGATGAACCGGGACTATCTCGAAGCGAACGCCATCGACGTTTGACCGGGACGAACCCGATCGGGCGGCAACGGGCCGCCGACGCCAGGAAAACCACAGGGAGCATGTCATGGCCAAGGCGGGTCGCGCCGACGAAGCCCTCAACCGGGTCAACACCAGGTCGCGGCCGTCCGAGCTTCGCATCACCGACATGCGGGTGGCCGAAATTGTCGGGGCGCCGTTCACCTCGGCGCTGCTGAAGATCTACACCAACCAGGGCATCGTGGGCCTGGGCGAGGTGCGCGACGGCGCCAGCGCCACCTTCGCGCTGATGCTGAAGAGCCGGCTGCTCGGCGAAAATCCCTGCGACATCGACCGGCTGTTCCGCCGCATCAGGCAGTTCGGCGGCCACGGCCGGCAGGGCGGGGGCGTATCGGCGGTCGAGATCGCGCTGTGGGATCTCGCCGGCAAGGCCTATGGCGTGCCGATCTACCAGATGCTGGGCGGCCGCTTCCGCGAGAAGGTGCGCATCTATTGCGACACCGACGCCGAAAAGCCGAGCGGCACGGAGACCGGCAAGCGGCTCAAGGAACGCATGGAGCTCGGCTTCACCTTCCTCAAGATGGATCTGGGGCTGATGCAGATCGCCGACGTGCCGGGCGCGGTGGTGGCGCCCGCCGGCTCGCTCGAAGGCTATCGCGTCCACCCTGGCCGCGGCCCGGTGAAGACGCTCGAGGACCGGCGCGCCCGCAACGCCGTCTACGACATCCACAATGTGCGCCACCCGTTCAGCGGGCTGCACTTCACCGACAAGGGCATCGACCTGTTGGAGCAGTACATCCACGAGGTGCGCGAGGTGGTGGGCTACGAGATCCCGCTTGCCATCGACCATGTCGGCCACATCTCGCTGCAGAACGGCATTCGCCTGGCGCGGCGGATCGAGAAATACGTGCCGGCCTGGCTCGAGGACGTGATCCCCTGGCAGTACACCGAGCAGTACCGGCAACTGCAGCAGGCGACCACGGTGCCGATCTGCACCGGCGAGGACATCTATCTCAAGGAGGGTTTCGCGCCGCTGCTCGAGGCCGGCATCTCGGTGATCCATCCGGACCTGCTGACCGCCGGCGGCATCCTCGAAACCAAGAAGATCGGCGACATGGCGCAGGAGCAGGGCGTCGCCATGGCCATCCACATGGCCGAGAGCCCGATCGCGGCGATGGCCGCGGCGCATGTCGCCATCGCCACCGAGAATTTCATGGCGCTCGAATATCACTCCGTCGACGTGCCGTGGTGGGACGACATCGTCACCGGCCTGCCCAGGCCGCTGGTCAAGGACGGCTTCATCACCGTGCCCGACAAGCCCGGACTCGGCATCGACGACGTGGTCGACGAGGTGATCGGCCAGCATCTGCAGCCGGGCGTCAGCGGCATCTGGCAGCCGACCGACCGCTGGGACGACGAATACTCCTGGGATCGCACCTGGAGCTGAAACGAAAGACAACAGCATGAAGATCACCGATCTGCGCTGCGCCGTCATCGGCCGGCATCCCATCGTCCGCATCGTCACCGACGAGGGCCTCTACGGCCTGGGCGAGGTGGAATTCACCAAGACTTACCTCAAGCCGTGGGTGCTGCATTTCCGCGACGCGCTGGTGGGCGAGGACCCCACCGACGTCGAGCGGGTGATGCTGAAGATCCGCCAGCGCGGCTCGTTCAAGCCCTATGGCGCGGCGGTGAGCGCCATCGAGCATGCGCTGTGGGACATCGCCGGCAAGGCGGCCAACGTGCCGGCCTACAAGCTGCTCGGCGGCAAGGTGCGCGACAAGGTGCGCTGCTACAATGGCAGCCTGCGCAAGAAGCGCACCGGCGACCGGCCGGAGGACTATGCCGCCGACGTCAAGTGGATGAAGGAGCTGCCCGAGAACTTCTTCATGATCAAGCAGGGAATCTCGTTCCACTCGAACATGAAGGACACCATCGACGATTTCCACTACGGCGTGGTGCAGACCAAATCGGGCTATCACGGCGCGATGGACCAGGGGGTGATCTCCGAGCACGGCTTCAACCACATGCTCGACTGCGTCATCGCCATGAAGGAGGTGCTGGGCGACACGGTGTCGCTGGCGCTCGATTGCGGGCCGGGCTGGATGCTGCCCGACGCCATCAAATTCGCCCGCGCGGTCGAAAAGTACAACATCATGTGGCTCGAGGACATGCTCACCGGCGACTACGTGCCGTGGGTCAACCCGCAGGCCTATCGCGAGCTGACGCTGTCGACCTCGACGCCGATCCATACCGGCGAGCAGATCTACAGCCGGCACAATTTCAAGGAGCTGATCGAGACGCAGGCGGTGCGCGTCATCGGCCCCGACCCGGCCGATATCGGCGGCATCGCTGAGCTCAAATGGGTGGCCGAGCACGCCTACATGCATTCGATCCTGATGGCGCCGCACGGCACCGCCAACGGCCTGCTCGGCCTCGGCGCGCTGATCAATGTGTGCGCCACGCTGCCGGCCAACTACATCGCGTTCGAATATCCCAGCGCGTCCGACCCGTGGTGGGAGGAGATCGTCACCGGCCTGCCGTCCGGCCGCATCGTCAACGAGTCGATGATCGACCTGCTCCCCGGCCCCGGCCTCGGCCTCGACATCGACGCCAAGGCCGCCAAACGCTATCTGCGCGAGGAAGATGCGGGGTTCTTCGACTAGGGCGGCGGCGCAGCCCGGTGCTAAGCTCGGGCCATGGGGCAGTTCGGAAGCTATGCCGTCTATATCCTCGCCAGCCGCAAATATGGTGCGCTCTATATCGGCGTCACCGGCAATCTGCTCGGTCGCGTGATCACGCATCGCGAGGAACTGCTCCCCGACTTCACCTCGCGCTACCACATCCACAACCTCGTCCATTTCGAGTTCTACGATCTGCCGCGAGATGCGATCGCACGCGAAAAACGGCTCAAGAAGTGGCGGCGCGAGTGGAAGATCGCTCTGATCGAGACGACCAATCCCGATTGGCACGATCTGTTCGACGAGATCGTGGGGTAAGCATCCACGATATCCCCCTCCCACCGGGTCATCCCCGCGAAAGCGGGGACCTCCGTTTGCTGGAGGTGCAGTCGGCGGTGCGGGGTGAGCCGGGCGACGCCCGGCCCGGTCCACCGGGGCCGTGCCTCGCTCCGCCAACGGAGGTTCCCGCTTGCGCGGGGATGACCCGGTGGGGGAGGGACGAGGGAGGGGAATTGGCAGCGAAGGTCCGCCACGTTCTCAACGCGGCATAGCGTGATTGGACGCAAAAGCGACATCTGCCGTCCCACCTCCGTGTCATCTCCACGAAATTCGTCCTTCCATCCACCGGGTCATCCCCGCCAAGGTGGGGACCTCTGTTTGCCGCGGGTGCAGTCGGCAATGCGAGGACGAGCCGGGCGACGCCCGGCCTGGTCCACCGGGGCCGTACCCTCGCTCCGCCAACGGAGGTTCCCGCTTGCGCGGGAATGACCCGGTGGGGAGGGACAAGGGAATGACCCGGTGGGGGAGGGGACAAGGGAGTGGAATTGGCAGTGAGGTCCGCCACGTTCTCAACGCGGCATAGCGTTATGGACGCGGAAGCGACATCTGCCGCCCGCCTCCGTGTCATCTCCACGAAATTCGTCCTTCCATCCACCGGGTCATCCCCGCGCAAGCGGGACCTCCGTTTGCCGCGGATGCAGTCGGCAATGCGGGGGTGAGCCGGGCGACGCCCGGCCCGATCCACCGGGGCCATCTCCCGCGCTGCCAACAGAGGTTCCCGCTTGCGCGGGAATGACCCGGTGCGCGTGGTGACGATTGGCGGCTACGGCAGGGGCTGGCCGCCGATGCGGGTGACGGCTTCGGCGCCGGCGGCGATGCCGGCTTTGAGGCAGGCGTCGACCGGCTTGCCGGCGAGTTCGCTGGCGATGAAGGCGGCGGCGAAGGCGTCGCCGGCGCCGGTGGTGTCGATGACGTCGCTGGGCGGCGCCGGCAGCGACAATTGCACGCCGGTGCGGCCGCCGATGGCGGCGCCGGCGACGCCGCGCTTGATCACCACGCGGCCATAGAAGCGGCCCAGCGTCTGCATCTGCAGATTGAGGTCGACCGAACCGGTCAGCTCCAGCGCCTCGTCGAGGTTGGCAAAGATGGTGCCCACCCCTTGCGTCCATTTGAGGAAGGCTTCGGCGCCGACTTCGCGCAGAAACCCCACCGAGGCGGGGTCGACCGCGGTGGCGACGTTGCGCTCGCGCGCCGCCTTGAGCAAGGCGATCACGGCGCCGCGCGGCCCGGCGGTGAAGAACGAATAGCCCGACACCATCAGCAGCTGGACGTCGTCGAGCAGGCTCTGCGGCAGGTCGGCGGCGCAAAGCTTCAGATTGGCGCCGCGGTCGGTGAGGAAGCTGCGCTCGCCGTCGGCGTCGACGATCGAGATCAGCACGCCCGAGGGCGCCTCGGCGTCGCCGACGAGCAGCGGCTCGACGCCGCGCGAGCGGAAATAGGCGATGTTGGCGTCGAGCTCGGCGGCGGCGACGCGCGCCACGAACTTCACCGGCACCCCGATCGAGCCCAGCCAGACGGCCTGGTTGGCGCCCGAGCCGCCGGGGCGCGAGCGGATGGTGGCGCGGCGGTCGGAGCCGCGCACCATCGGCCCCTCCGGCATCACGATGACGTCGGTGATGACGTCGCCGACGACGAGGACGCCGCTCATCGCGCCATCCGCCGGCTCAGCGCCACGGCGATGGCGGCGGCGACGCGGGCGTTGTTTTCGACCAGCGCGATGTTGGAGACGAGGCTCCTGCCGCCGGTCAGCTCGAAGATGCGCTTGAGCAGGAACGGCGTCGTCGCCTTGCCGGCGATGCCGGCCGCGCCGGCGTCGGCGAGAGCCTGCTCGATGGTCGCGGCGATCATTTGCGGGTCGAGCGCGTCGGCCGCGGGGATCGGGTTGGCGACCAGCACGCCGCCCATGCCCAGCCGGAACTGCGTGTCGAGCAGCGCCGCCACCGCCTCTGGCGTGTCGAGCCGCTGGTCGACGGGATGGCCGCTGCCGCGCGTCCAGAAGGCGGGAAACTCGTCGGTGCCGTAGCCGACCACCGGCACGCCCTTGGTTTCGAGCACTTCCAGCGTCTTGGCGATGTCGAGGATGGCCTTGGCGCCGGCGCAGACCACCGCCACGGGCGTCCGGCTCAGTTCCTCGAGGTCGGCGGAGACGTCGAAGCTCAGCTCGGCGCCGCGATGCACCCCGCCGATGCCGCCGGTGGCGAACAGCTGGATGCCGGCGAACTCGGCCGCCTGCATGGTGGTGGCCACCGTGGTGCCGGCGATGGCGCCGGAATTGAGCAGCGCGGCGACGTCGCGGCGCGACGCCTTGGCCGCCGTAGCGCCGGTCTCGGCCAGGCGGCGGAGATCGGCGCCGGCGAGGCCGACCCGGAACGCTCCGTCCATGATGGCGATGGTGGCCGGGATGGCGCCGGCCGCCCTGACGATGGCCTCCACCCTGCCCGCCATTTCGAGGTTCTGCGGGTAGGGCATGCCGTGGGTGATGATGGTCGATTCGAGCGCGACCACCGGCCGGCCGTCGGCGAGCGCGTCGGCGATCTCGGGGCTGATCTTGAGCAGGTCGGAAAGGGGCACGTGCGGGGCAGTCCTTGGCCGTTTCCGCCCTATAGAGGGTGCGGCGCCAACCTCGTCAAGGGCCCCGGAAATTCGTGGCTGCCGAAGTCTTGTTCCTCCCCGGTTTTGGTCTTAGGGTCGCCGCTCGTTGCAACCACCCTTTCGGGGCATTCGCTGAAGATCATGGTCCCTGGTCCCGACCGGCCCCCCGACCGTTTCGCGCGCTGCCGACACGGCGCCGCCCCCCGAAGCTCCGGCACTCCTGCCTGCCGCCTGGCGCAGATGCAGCCGCCGGTCCAGCCATATCCAAGCCGCCGCACGCTGACCCCTGCGGCGGTTCAGCTTTTTGCCTAATCCCCGCGCCCGAGCGGGGTCGAAGAAGGAGAATCCCATATGAAGACATCATCGTTCGCCGTCGCCGTCGGCGCGCTGCTGCTGACGACGGCGGTGGCCGCGGCCCAGGAGGAAAAGGTCCTCAACCTCTTCAACTGGTCCGACTACCGCGCCGAGGACACGCTCGACAATTTCACCAAGGCGACCGGCATCAAGGTGGTGGAGTCCAACTACGATTCCAACGAGATGCTGGAGGGCAAGCTGGTGGCCGGCAATTCCGGCTTCGACGTGGTGGTGCCGTCGGGCTTCTTCCTGCAGCACCAGATCCCGATCGGGCTCTACCAGAAGCTCGACAAGTCCAAGCTGCCCAACCTCAAGAACATGGACCCCGCCATCATGAAGGCCACCGAGGCCTTCGATCCGGGCAACCTCTACGCCGTCGACTACATGTGGGGCACCACCGCGCTCGGCTACAACGAGGATCTGATCAAGGCCCGCATGCCGGACGCGCCGGTCGACAGCTGGGACCTGCTGTTCAAGCCCGAGAACGCGGCCAAGTTCGCCGATTGCGGCATCACCGTGCTCGACGCGCCGGCCGAGGTCATGGCCATCGCGCTCAACTATCTGGGGCTCAACCCCAACAGCGAGAAGCCGGAGGAGCTGAAGAAGGCCGAGGACCTGATGACCTCGATCAAGCCCTACATCCGCAAGTTCGATTCCTCGGGCTATATCGACGACCTCGCCAATGGCGATGCCTGCCTGTCGATCGGCTATTCGGGCGACGTCTACATCGCCAAGGATCGCGCCGAGCAGGCCGGCAAGGGCGTCAAGGTGCGGTACGTGATCCCCAAGGAAGGCACGATCGAGTGGTTCGACATGCTGGCGATCCCGGCCGACGCGCCGCATCCGGAGAATGCGCTCGCCTTCATCAACTACATCATGGACCCCAAGGTCACCGCCGACATTTCGGACAACGTGTTCTACGCCAACGGCAACAAGGCGGCGTTCGACCTGACCAGCAAGGACATCACCGGCGATCCCAACATCTATCCGCCGGCCGACATCGCCGCCAAGCTGACGCCGCTGCAGGCGCACAGCGACGGCTTCACCCGCGATCTGACGCGCACCTGGACCCGCATCAAGACCGGCCAGTAAACGACGACAGGGGCGGAGCCACCGGCTCCGCCCCGCCGATGAGGGGCGCGCCATCCGATGGCCAAGAAACCGCAGATCGCCGCCGACACCAGGCCGTGGCGCGATCCCAACGCCAAGCCGTTCGTGCGCATCCGCGACGTGACCAAGAAGTTCGGCGACGTGGTGGCCGTCTCCGAGGTGTCGCTCGACATCTTCAAGGGCGAGCTGTTCTGCCTTTTGGGCGGCTCCGGGTCGGGCAAGTCGACGCTGCTGCGCATGCTCGCCGGCTTCGAGGAGCCGACCGCCGGCGCCATCGAGATCGACGGCCAGGACATGGCGGGGGTGCCGCCCTACCGCCGGCCGATCAATATGATGTTCCAGTCCTACGCGCTGTTCCCGCACATGACGGTGTGGAACAACATCGCCTACGGGCTGAAGCGCGACCACCTGCCGAGGCCCGAGATCGAGGCGCGCGTGGCGGAGCTGCTGAAGCTGGTCAAGCTCGAGGGCTATGAGCGGCGCAAGCCCAACCAGCTTTCCGGCGGGCAGCGGCAGCGCGTGGCGCTGGCGCGGGCGCTCGCCAGGCGGCCGAAGCTGCTGCTGCTCGACGAGCCGCTCGGCGCGCTCGACAAGAAGCTGCGCGAGGAAACGCAGTTCGAGCTGGTCAAGATCCAGGAGACGCTGGGCGTCACCTTCATCGTGGTGACGCACGACCAGGAAGAGGCGATGAGCCTTGCCACCCGCATCGGCGTCATGAACCAGGGCGAGATCGCCATGGTGGGCGAGCCCAGCGAGATCTACGAATTTCCCAATTCGCGCTTCGTCGCCAATTTCATCGGCTCGGCCAACATGGTCGAGGGCGTGGTCACCGAGGACGAGCCCGACCATGTGCGCATCCGCTCGGCGGAGCTGGGCGCCGACATCTATGTCGACCACGGCGTCGACTGCTCGCCCGAGCAGATCCTGTGGTGGGCCATCCGGCCGGAAAAGATCCGGCTGACGCGCGAGAAGCCGGCGGTGCAGGCGGGCGTGCCGCCCGACACCAACATGACCAAGGGCTTCGTCGAGGACATCGCCTATCTGGGCGACATGACGGTGTATCAGGTGCGGCTCGACAATGGCCGCTACATGCGCGTCACCAAGGCCAATGCCCTGCGCGGCGACCCGGACGCCATCTCGTGGGACGAGACGGTGTGGGCGAGCTGGTCGGGCTCGTCCGGCTCGGTGCTGACCTCGTGAGCGCCATGGACCTGCCGGCCGCCGCGGCGGCGCCCGAGCGCGGGCCCTGGCCGCTGCTCAGGCGCTGGCTGGTGCGCATGGGCATCACCGGGCGCTGGGCGGTGATCCTGCCGCCGGCGCTGTGGCTCACGGTGTTCCTGCTGATCCCGGTGCTGGTGGTCTTCAAGATCTCGTTCAGCGAGGCGGTGGTGGCGCGGCCGCCCTATCTGCCGCTGCTGACGTTCGGCGAGGACGGCGAGGTGCAGCTCACGCTGCACCTTTCCAATTACATGTTCCTCGGGCAGGACACGCTCTACATCGCGGCCTATCTCAACTCGATCAAGATCGCCTTCATCTCGACCATCCTGGCGCTGCTGGTCGGCTATCCGATCGCCTATTTCATCGCGCGCTCGTCCGACCGCTGGCGCAACATCCTGCTGATGCTGATCATCCTGCCGTTCTGGAGCTCGTTCCTGCTGCGCGTCTATGCCTGGATCGGCTTTCTCAAGAACAACGGCGTCATCAACAATGCGCTGCAGGCCGTCGGGCTGCCGCAGGTGACGATGCTCTACACCGATTTTGGCGTCTATGTCGGCATCGTCTACACCTACCTGCCGTTCATGATCCTGCCGCTCTACACCACGCTGGTGAAGCTCGACGATGCGCTGCTCGAGGCCTCGGCCGATCTCGGGGCGCGGCCGTTCCGCACCTTCCTCAGCGTGACGCTGCCGCTGTCGCTGCCCGGCATCATCGCCGGCTCGATGCTGGTGTTCATCCCGGCGATCGGCGAGTACGTGATTCCGACGCTGCTCGGCAGCCCCTCGACGCTGATGATCGGCCGCGTGCTGTGGGACGAGTTCTTCGCCAACCGCGACTGGCCGCTCGCCGCCTCGGTCGCCATCGCCATGCTGGTCGTGGTGGTGGTGCCGCTGATGCTGATGCAGAACGCGCAGAACGCCGTGGTGGAGCGCAAATAGATGAAGCGCGGGCCGCTCATTCCGATCATCGCCACGCTCGGCTTCGTGTTCCTCTACGCGCCGATCATCTCGCTCATCGTGTTCTCGTTCAACGAGAGCAAGCTGGTGACGGTGTGGGGTGGCTTTTCCACCAAATGGTATGGCGAGCTGTTTGCCGATCCGCAGGTGCTGAACGCCGGGCTGCTGTCGCTGCGCGTCGCGGCGGTGAGTGCCAGCATCGCGCTGGTGCTGGGCACGCTGTGCGGCGTGGCGCTGACGCGCTTCCGCCGTTTCCGCGGCAAGACGCTGCTGGCGGGGCTGGTTTCGGCGCCGCTGGTGATGCCCGACGTGATCACCGGGCTGAGCCTGCTGCTGCTGTTCGTCGCCATGGAATCGCTGATCGGCTGGCCGGCCGGGCGCAGCGAGCTCACCATCGTCCTCGCGCACTCGACCTTCTGCATGTCGTACGTCACGGTGGTGGTGCGCTCGCGCCTCGCCGACCTCGACCTCAGCCTCGAAGAGGCGGCGCAGGACCTCGGCGCGACGCCGGCCCGGGTGTTCTTCGACATCACCCTGCCGATCATCGCGCCCGCCCTGGTCTCGGGGTGGCTGTTGAGCTTCACCCTGTCGCTCGACGACCTGGTGATCGCGAGCTTCGTCTCCGGCCCCGGCTCGAGCACGCTGCCGATGGTGATCTTTTCCAAGATCAAGCTGGGCGTGTCGCCCGACGTCAACGCGCTCGCCAGCGTCATCATCGGCATCGTCGCGCTCGGCGTCGTGATCGCCACCATCCTGCAATTGCGCCGGCCGCGCACGGCGCGGGCCTAGGCGCCGGCGGCGCCCGGCCGCACAAACATCACAAACTCGTGGTGTTGCTCGGCGGTGACGGTGCGGTAACTGTCGTCCGTGTAGGACTTTGGGGCAGTAGTTTCGGGCAGATTCGGGTCGATGCGCTTGCCGGTTGCGAGAATTTTCGGGATGGTCGCGGTGCTGCTGGCGGCGCTGCTGCTGGCGTCGTGCTCCGACATTTTGCCGCGCAATTCCTCGATGAAGGCGGTGCAGCCGCTGAAGCAGGCGGCGATCAACCGGCTGGCCGAGATCGGCTCGACCCCCGGCGCGCCGATGATGATCCGCATCTTCAAGCAGAGCAGCGAGTTCGAGGTCTGGAAGCAGAGCAAGGCCGGGCCGTACAAGCTCTACAAGACCTATGCCATCTGCGCCTGGTCGGGCACGCTGGGGCCCAAGATCAAGGAGGGCGACCGGCAGGCGCCCGAGGGCTTCTACAACATCACCCCGGCGCAGCTGAACCCGAACTCCAACTACTATTTGAGCTTCAACACCGGCTTTCCCAACAAGTTCGACCGGGCCTGGGGCCGCACCGGCGCCAATCTGATGGTGCATGGCGACTGCTCGTCGGCCGGCTGCTATTCGATGACCGACGAATCCGTTGCCGAGATCTACGCGCTCGCCCGCGAAACCTTCAACGCCGGCAACACCGTCATCCAGATGCAGATCTTCCCCTTCCGCATGACGCCGCAGAACCTGGCGCTGGTGGCCGACAATCCGAACCTGCCGTTCTGGATGGACATCAAGGAAGGCTACGACCGCTTCGAGCTGGCCAAGACGCCGCCGAGCTGGGACGTGTGCGAGAAGAAATACGTGTTCGACCTCAAGGGCCCGAACGGGGCGGCGCTCGATGCCGCGGCCGCCTGTCCGGCCCGCGGCAGCGACACACTGCTCGCCGCGCTCAGCGCCAAGGAGGCGGCGGACGACGCGCAGTTCAAGACACTGGTGGCGCAGATCGCCGACCGCAACGCCAAGAGCGCGGCCGACAAGCAGGCCGCCGAGGCCGAAAAGGAAGCGGCCAAGGCGCGCGGCGAGGCGATCGGCGGGTTCATCTCCGGCGTGTTCGGCGGCGGCAACGCCCGGACGGCGCAGCCGGCGGCCAGCGGCAGCACCACCGTCGCGCCGACGCCGATGCCCCGCCGCTTCGGCTGATCTCGCCAAAGCCGCGCCGGCACGCTATTTCCGCCAAGATCGTCGGCTAGCCGTTTGAGCATGGATCGTTTGCGCCGCCTTTGCGGAACCGTGGTTTCCGCGTCCCCTAGCTTTGCCCCCGCGACGGGGTGGGCCTGATGGATCGCGTCATTTCGCTGCTCGCCGCGCTGGTGGGCCTGATCGCGCTGGGCGGCGCCATCCTGGTGCACACCAACGCCGACACGCAGCGGCGCGAGATGGCGACCGAGATCGCCCAGCTCAAGGCCTCGATGTCGCTGCTCGGCGCGCCGGGGGCGGCGAGCGGCAAGACGCATACCGCGGCGCCCTTGCTGCCGGCGGCCGCCTCGTCAGTTGCGCCGCCGAGCCAGCCATCGGCCTCCATGCCGTCGGCGTCGATGCCCTCGGCCGCCGCCTCGGCGCCGCCGACCGACGACACCGCCAGGGCCATGCAGGATCTGCAGGCGCGGATCGCCAGCCTCGAACAGGTCGCGTCGTCGCAGGCGGCCGAGCTCGATGCGGCCCGCGCCCGGCTGGCGGCGGCGTCGGCGCCGCCGACCGATGTCGCAACGGCCGAGCCGGCGGCCGTCACGCCGCTCACGGCGGCCACGGCATCGGGCGCGCCCACGGCAACGCCGAGCGCGGTCAGCACCGACGGGCCGACCAAGGACTGCATCCCGCTCGGCACGCGCTTCATGGGGCAGTCGGGCGACAGCTTCCCGCTGTGCAAGACGCACATCGTGCTGAAGGTCGCCGCCGTCACCGACGGGCTGGCCACCATCAGCGGCGCCGGCGACGTGGCGGTAGGCGCCACGGTGCCCTACAACAAGGGCTGCATGCTGGCGGTGTTCTCGGCCGACGACAGCGGCTTCGCCGAGATGCGGGTCACCTGCCAGTAAGGCCGGCGCGGTCCGGCGTCAGGCGAAGGCGCCGAGCTTGCCGAAATGTTCGGCGAGCAGGTAGTAGACCGTGACGCGGTTCTTGGTGTGGTCGGCCTTCATCTTTTCGCCCACCGCCGCGATCGCCTTGTCCAGCTCGGCGTCGGTCTGGGTCAGCCCCAGCTTCTTTTTCAGGAAATTGTCGCGCACCCGCGCCGTCTCGGTCTTGTCGGTGAACGAGACCAGCGAGCTGTCGCGGTTGTGCAGCGCGATCCCGCAATATTTCACGATCCCGGCGATCGCCTTGGAATCCGCGCCTGGCGCATATTTCTTGACGTCGACAGACCAGTCTTCAGCCACAGCAGCCTCCTTTGTCATGGTCGGGCCGAGCTAAAAACGTGCCGGCCGGGGCGTCAATATACTTCCACGCAAGATTCGCGCTCCCCCGTAGGGGGTTTGCTTTTATGCGCCAATGGCGTATATCGTTCGGGCGATGAAGATCGTCCGTACCAGTCGCTATGTTCGCGACCTGAAACGGCTGCGGGTTTCGGCGGGAGACGTCGCCCGGCTGGAACAGGCCATCGTGCTCGATCCGGCCGTCGGCGACGTGATTCCTGGCCTGAGCGGCATCCGCAAGCTTCGTTTCGGGTTCGGCAACCAGGGCAAGCGCGGCGGCGGGCGGGCGATCTACTTCCTCATGCTGGCAGATGATGTGGTGGTGATGCTTCACATCTACGCCAAGAACGAAAAGGGCGATCTGACGTCGCTGGATCGGCGGATCCTGCTCGGGATTGCGAAGGAGTACGGCAAATGACCACCGAGAAGCGTTCGGAACTGGGATTGGCCCTCGAGGAGGGCTTGCGCGAGGCGCTGGCCTGGAAGCGCGGCGAGATCGCGCTCGAGGTGGTCAACATCGATCCCATGCCGGTGGAGCGCATTCGCGCCATTCGCCGCAAGGTGGCGCGCTCGGCCCGGCAGTTCGAGAAGCGGTTCGGCATTCCTGCCGCCACGATGAACAATTGGGAGCAGGGGCGGCGCCGCCCCGATCCCGCCGGCCGGCTGCTGCTCAAGGTGATCGAATTGCATCCCGAGGCGGTCGAGCAGGCCGCGCACGCGGACTGAAGCGTCGCCGTCCCGATATGGCCGCTAGAAGCTGCCGTGGCAGTGCTTGAACTTTTTGCCTGAGCCGCAGGGGCAGGGGGCGTTGCGGGAGACGCCGACGAGGAGCTTGGGGTCGATGGGCCTGAGCCGCGGATCGGCTTCGGCCACGTCGCCGCCGAGACCGGCCAGCGCCCCTGCCGCCGCCAGCGCGCCGCCGATGGTGCCCGAGACCTGGCTCGCGGCATCGTTCTCGCCCAGATCGGGGTCGATGTGGATTTCGCTCAGCCGGCCGAAATCGGGCTGCGGCGGCGGCTCGGGGGCGCGCATCTGGACTTCGACGTGGCTCAGCTGCCCGATGACCATCTCGCGCATGTCGGCCAGCAGCTTCTGGAACAGCTCGTAGGCTTCCTGCTTGTATTCGTTCAGCGGATCGCGCTGGGCGAGGCCGCGCCAGCCCACCACCTTGCTCAGATGGTCGAGCGTCACCAGATGCTCGCGCCAGAGCTGGTCGATCGACTGCAGCAGCAGCGACTTTTCCACCTGCCGCATGATCTCGGGGGTGTATCTGGCGATCTTGGCCGCGGCGTAGTCGTCGGCGGCCTTGGTCAGGCGCTCGTGCACCTGCTCGACGTCGATGCCCTCTTCCTCGGCCCAGTGCTTGGCGTCGATGTCGACGCCCAGATATTGCTTGGCCTCGGTGGTGAGCTGCTCGGTGTTCCACTGCTCGGGGTAGGAGTGCCCGGGGATGGCGCGCTGGATCACCGTCTCGACCACGTCGTGGCGCATGTCGTCGACGATCTCGGACACGTCGTCCTTGTCCATGATCTCGAGGCGCTGCTCGAAGATGACCTTGCGCTGGTCATTCATCACGTCGTCGTATTTGAGGATGTTCTTGCGGATGTCGAAATTGCGCGCCTCGACGCGGCCCTGCGCCCGCTCGATGGCCTTGGTCACCCAGGGATGGGTGATCGATTCGCCCTCTTCGAGGCCGAGCTTGCCCAGCATAGAATCCATGGATTCGACCGGGAAGATGCGCATCAGATCGTCCTGCAGCGACAGGAAGAACTTGCTATGCCCCGGGTCGCCCTGGCGGCCGGAGCGGCCGCGCAGCTGGTTGTCGATGCGGCGGCTCTCGTGCCGCTCGGTGCCGATCACCAGCAGGCCGCCGGCGTCGAGCGCCTTCTGCTTGTCGCGGGCGATCTGCTCCTTGATGCGGGCGATCTTCGAATTGCGTTCTTCGCCCTCGAGCCCCTCGGCTTCCTTCTCGATGCGCATGTCGAGATTGCCGCCGAGCTGGATGTCGGTGCCGCGGCCGGCCATGTTGGTGGCGATGGTCACCGCGCCGGGCACGCCGGCATCGGCGATGATGTGCGCTTCCTGCTCGTGGTAGCGGGCGTTCAGCACCTGCATGTTGCCGATGCCCTTGGCGCGCAGCAGGTCGGCCAGCATCTCGGACTTTTCGATCGAGGTGGTGCCCACCAGCACCGGCTGGCCGCGCTTTTGCGCATCGAGGATCACATCGGTGATTTCGGCAAACTTTTCCTCGGCGGTACGGAAGATGGCGTCGTCGTCGTCCTGGCGCCGGATCGCGACGTTGGTCGGCACGGTGACGACGTTGAGGTTGTAGATGTTGGCGAATTCTTCCGCTTCGGTGGCGGCCGTGCCGGTCATGCCGGCGAGCTTCTTGTAGAGGCGGAAATAGTTCTGGAAGGTGATCGAGGCCAGCGTCTGGTTCTCGGGCTGGATCTTGACGTGTTCCTTGGCCTCCAGCGCCTGGTGCAGGCCTTCCGAATAGCGGCGGCCCGGCATCATGCGGCCGGTGAACTCGTCGATGATCACCACCTCGTCGTTGCGGACGATGTAGTCCTTGTCCTTGTTGAACATCTTGTGGGCGCGCAGCGCCGAATTGGCGTGGTGCACCAGATTGACGTTCTCGAGGTCGTAGAGCCCCTCGCCCTTGAGCAGGCCGGCGTCGCGCAGCAGCCCCTCGAGCTTTTCGGTGCCGCTTTCGGTGAAGGTCACCGAGCGCTGCTTCTCGTCGTGGTCGAAATCGCCCTCGCCGATCTGGAGCATGATCTCGTCGACCTTCATGTAGAGGTCCGAGCGGTCCTCGGTGGGGCCGGAGATGATCAGCGGCGTGCGCGCCTCGTCGATCAGGATGGAGTCCACCTCGTCGACGATGGCGTAGGCGTGGCCGCGCTGCACCATCTGGTCGCGCGAATACTTCATGTTGTCGCGCAGATAGTCGAAGCCGTATTCGTTGTTGGTGCCGTAGGTCACGTCGGCGGCATAGGAGGCCTTGCGCTCGGCGTCGGACAGGCCATGCACGATGATGCCGACGGTGAGGCCGAGGAATTTGTAGATCTGGCCCATCCATTCGCTGTCGCGCTTGGCCAGGTAGTCGTTGACCGTCACCACGTGCACGCCCTCGCCGGCGAGGGCGTTGAGATAGACGGGAAGCGTCGCGACCAGGGTCTTGCCTTCACCGGTGCGCATCTCGGCGATGGAGCGGTCGTTGAGCACCATGCCGCCGACCAGCTGCACGTCGAAATGGCGCATCCCCAGCGTGCGCTTGCTGGCCTCGCGCACCACGGCGAAGGCCGGCACCAGCAGGTCGTCCAGCTTCTTGCCGGCCTTGAAGGCGGCGCGGAACTCGTCGGTCTTGGCCCTCAGATCGGCATCGGACAGCTTGGCCATCTCCGGCTCGAGAGCATTGATGGCGTCGACCTTGGGCTGGTAGCGCTTGACCTGGCGGTCATTGGCAGAGCCGAAAATCGCCTTGGCGATGCTGGCGAGAACCATAGGGCGTTCCTTGTCTTGATGGCGCCGCATTTCGGGGCGCGCCGGCGGTATGAATTCAGACCATCTGAAGGGCCGAAAACCGCCGCTTTTCGGGCGTTTACAGGCGTTGCGGGTATGTAAGAGCGGGGGTCAGTATTGTCAACGGAGGCGAAATCGGCCAAACCACCGGCCGCGCCGCGAGGGCAAGGCGCCTGCTGGAGCCAAGCAATCACATGACATCTCACATTTCGCCGGCGCGCCTGCCCGGCTTCCTCAAGGCCCTGGTGATCGCGCTCCTGGCGCTGACGCTGTGCGGCACCCCCTTCGCGTCGCTGGCGCAGGGCACCTCGTCCGCCGCCGCGGCCTCGTCCGCCGAGCCGGCCGCCCCGGCGGCGGGCCCGAGCCCGACCAGCGTGGTGGCGACGGTGGGCGGCCAGCCCATCACCGAGGCCGACCTCGCCTTCGCCGCCGAGGATCTGGGGCAGGATCTGCAGCAGATCCCGCAGGACCAGATCCGCGCGGTGCTGCTGGCGCAGATGATCGACCTCAAGCTGATGGCGGCGGCCGGCCATGCCGCCAATCTCGAGCAGTCGGACCTCTACAAGCAGCGGCTGAGCTACCTGCAGGACCGCGCGCTGCGCCGCGCCTACACCAAGCAGGCGGTGAGCGACACCATCACCGAAGCGCAGATCAAGGCCGAGTACGACAAGGCCATCGCGGCCATGCCCAATGTCGACGAGGTGCATGCCCGTCACATTCTGGTGAGCAGCGAGGACGACGCCAAGGCGATCAAGGCGCAGCTCGACGGCGGCGCCGATTTCGCCACCCTGGCCAAGGAGAAGTCGATCGAGCCCGGCGCCAAGGATTCCGGCGGCGACCTCGGCTATTTCACCCAGGACAAGATGGTGAAGCCGTTCGCCGACGCCGCCTTCGCGCTCAAGGTCAACGAGATCTCGCAGCCGGTGCAGACGCAGTTCGGCTGGCACATCATCCAGGTGCTCGACCGCCGCCCGGCCGCCAAGCCGACGCTGGAGCAGCTCACCCAACAGATCGGCCAGCAGCTCTACGTGCAGAAATACCGCACGCTGTTCGACCAGTTGCGCAAGGCGACCAGCATCGACATCCCGGACGCCGCGCTGAAGCAGCAGGTGGAAGCCCAGCTCGGCCCGAACCAGTAAGGTTCGGCGGGAAGATGAACAAAGGGCCGGGAGCGATCCCGGCCTTCTTGTTTAGGCCGCGGTGGCTGGAAATCGCGCTCCGGCGGGGCTATTTTCGAGACATGGACAAGGACGCAGTCATCGACATCCTGCGCCGGCATCGGCCCGAGCTCGAACGGCTCGGCGTGCGCCACGCCGCGCTGTTCGGATCGGTGGCCCGTGGTGAGGCCGGGCCGGAGAGCGACATCGATATTGCGATCGATCTCGACGTGGACCGGCATCCAACGGTCTATGACTATGTTGGCATGCAGCAATATATCGTGGGCTTGCTGGACGGCCCGGTTGATGTCGTCGATCGGGCCGCGCTGAAGGCCGGCATCCGTGAGCGGGTGGCTGCCGACCTTATTCATGCCTTTTGATCGTAACGCTGATCGGCTGGACGATATGGCCGTGGCTATCCGGCTGGCGCAGCAATTTGTCGGCGAACGCAGCTACGAGCAGTTCGAGCGCGACACGATGTGCGTTTTCGCGGTCATCCGCTGTCTCGAGATCATTTCGGAAGCGTCGCGCAGAGTGGACACCGGCTTCCGGGACCGGCATCCGGATTTGCCCTGGCCCCAAATCGCCGCCGCCGGAAATGTTTATCGGCACGAATACCCGACAGTGCGGACCGACATGGTTTGGGATACCGTGAAGATCGCCCTGCCGCCGCTACTCGCCGCGATCGAGACGGAACTGGGACCCGGCCGCTAGCGTCTTGCGCCCGCCCGTCACATCGGGCATCACGGGCCAAAATCCTGTTCGTCGCGTTTCCGAACCGGAAAGCCGCGTACACCGTTCCTGGAAACGCTCCAAAGGCACCGCCATGGCCCATCCCGTTTCTCCGCTCGCGCCCAAATCCTACCCCGAACTGCCCGAAATCGCGGGGGTGCGCTTTGCCACCGCGGCGGCGGGGATCAAGTACAAGGGGCGGACCGACGTGCTGCTGGCGGCGTTCGAGCCGGGAACCACGGTCGCCGGCGTGTTCACCTCGAGCCGCTGTCCGTCGGCGCCGGTCGACTGGTGCCGGCAGAGCCTCAAGGGCGGGGTGGCGCGCGGGCTCCTGGTCAATTCCGGCAACGCCAATGCCTTCACCGGCATGAAGGGCAAGCACACGGTCGAGGTGTCGGCCGGCTATGCCGCCAAGGCGCTGGGCGTTGCGGCCGGAGAGATCTTCCTCGCCTCCACCGGCGTCATCGGCGAGCCGCTCGATCCGGAGAAATTCGCGGCGGTGACCACCGAGACGGCCGGGCGGCTCGCAGCCGGCCCGTGGATGGAGGCGGCAAAGGCGATCATGACCACCGACACCTACCCCAAGGTGGCGAGCGCGACGGTGGATTTCGACGGCGTCACCGTGTCGATCGCGGGCATCGCCAAGGGCTCGGGCATGATCGCGCCGGCGATGGCGACGATGCTGAGCTTCGTCTTCACCGACGCGCCGATTGCGAGCGGCGTTCTACAGGGGCTGCTGCAGCCGCTGGTCGACAGGAGCTTCAACGCGGTGACGGTCGACAGCGACACCTCGACCTCCGACACCTGCCTGGTGTTCGCCACCGGCAAGGCGCCGATCGACGCCATCAACGAGAGCAGCGATCCGCGCGCGCATGCCTTCGCCGCGGCGCTCGGCGACGTGCTGCACGATCTCGCCCTGCTGGTGGTGCGCGACGGCGAGGGCGCGAGCAAGATGGTGACCGTTACCGTCGAGGGCGCCGTCGACGACCGCAGCGCCTTCCGCATCGCGCAGTCGATCGCCAATTCGCCGCTGGTCAAGACCGCCATCGCCGGCGAGGACGCCAATTGGGGCCGCGTGGTGATGGCCGTCGGCAAGGCGGGCGAGCCGGCCGACCGCGACCGGCTGACCATCGCCTTCGGCGACGTGGTGGTGGCCGAAAAGGGCGAGCGCGCGCCGGGCTATGACGAGGCGGCGGCGTCCGCCTACATGAAGAACCAGGAGCTCGACCTCCGGGTCGGCCTCGGCCTCGGCCATGGCAGCGCCACGGTCTATACCTGCGATTTGACGCACGGCTATATCGACATCAACGGCAGCTACCGGAGCTGAGATGGCGCTGCCGGGGGCCGATGTCTTCGAGCGCGCCGGCCTCAAGGCGTGGCCGGGCATCGAGGTCGAATATGATGGCCAATGGATTCGCCGCTGGGCCAATGGCTACACGCAGCGCGCCAATTCGGTGCAAAGCCTCGATCCGGGCGATGTGGCCGGCGCGACCGAACGCCTCGAGGCCAGCCGGCGCTGGTACGAGGCGCGCCGGCAGACGCCGATCTTCCGTGTCACGCCGCTGGCCGGGCCGGCCGTCGTCGCGGCACTCGACGCCGCCGGCTGGTCGAGCGTCGATGCCAGTCATCTGTTTGCCATGGAACTTGGTTCCATCGAGCCCGACCCGCGCGGCCGTCTGCACGATCTGCTCGATCCGGAGTTCCTTGCCGTGCAGCAGCGGCTGCAAGGCTATGCCGACGACAAGCTCGCGCGCATGCGGGCCCTGCTGTCGGTTATCGACGTTCCGGCCAGGGGGATTGTGCTCCGTGCCGATGGCCAGCCGGTCGCGTCGGCGCTGATGGCGGTGGCCGACGGCATCGTCGTCACCGGCAATGTGGTGACCGATCCGACGCAGCGGCGCAAAGGCTATGCCGTCGCAATGATGCGGACGGGGCTCGCCTGGGCCCGCGCGGCGGGAGCGCGCATCGCCGCGCTCAACGTTGCGGCGGACAATCCGCCGGCGCAGGCGCTCTACCGCGGGCTCGGCTACATGCATCGGTACGACTACAGCTACCGGGTGCCGCCCGCATGAGCGACAAGAAGCTGCTGCTCGTCGTCGCCTGCGCCCTGGTCGATGCCGACCGGCGGGTGCTGATCGCGCAGCGCCCTGCCGGCAAGCAATTGGCGGGGCTGTGGGAGTTTCCCGGCGGGAAGCTCGAGCCGGGGGAGACGCCGGAGGCGGCGCTGATCCGCGAGCTCGAGGAAGAGCTGGGTATCGCCACCAAAACGGCCTGTCTCGCTCCGTTAACCTTTGCGTCCCACTCTTACGAAAGCTTTCACCTTCTGATGCCACTTTTCGTCTGCCGGAAATGGCAGGGGACCCCGATTGCCCGCGAGCACGCCGCCCTCAAATGGGTGCGGCCGCAGCAGCTCAGGGAGTACCCGATGCCGCCGGCGGATGGGCCGCTGATCGCGCCGCTGTGCGATCTGCTGTGACCGGGAGGCGCCGATGCGAAGCATGCTTGTGCGGTTCGTCCATGACGACCGCGGGGCCACGGCCATCGAATACGGGCTCATCGCCGGGCTGATCGCGGTGGCGCTGATCGTCGCCATGACCACCTTCGGCACCAGCCTCAGGGTTCTGTTCAGCGGCGTCAGCGACAAATCCACCAGCGCCATCGACGCCGCCGGCGTGTGACCGCCTAGTTCTTCGTTCCAAGCACCCTGGTGAGGCTGATCTCGGCGCTGCCCGGCTTCAGCGGCTTCTGCTGGCTTTCGTGCGGCGCCCAGCCGCTCATCCAGACGATTTCGAGCGTCGCCCGCACCCGCCCGTCGAGGTCGGTGGCAAGATTGGCGTAGGCCTCCGACGCCGCCTGCAGGAGCCGCAGCGTGGCGAATTTCGTCGGCCGGTCGGCCAGCGGATTGGAGGCGCCCAGGAGCTTCAGCTCGCGCATCACCGAAAGCGGCGATTCGTAGCGCACCGTATGGGTCTCGACGTCGCTGACCGGCAGGGCGAAGCCGGCGCGCTGCAGCAGGCCGGCCGCCTCGCTCAGCGGAATGAAGGGCGCAACGCGCAGGAAGGCGCCGCCGCCGAGCCGGGCGTCGGCGCTGAGGAACGCCTCGCGCAGCTCGGTCAGGCTGTCGCCGCCGATGGCCGCGGCGAGGAACAGGCCGTCGCCGCGCAGATGCGCGCGGGCCCGCGCCAGAAAGCCCGGCACGTCGTCGACCACGTCGAGGTCGAAGATGGAGACGATCAGATCGTAATTGCGGCGCGGCAGGTCGAGCGCCTCGGCGTCGACCAGCGGAATGCCGGGTGTGTCGACCACCGTCGCCGCCCGCTCGAAGCTGAACTCGCCATTGGCGCTGCGGCCGGCGACGGGCAGGGCCGCGGCGTCGGGCGACAGGATCAGCGCCTGCGTGAAGTCGCGCGTCACCGTGCCGAGCCGGTCGGCCAGATCGGCGAGCACCAGGCGCGTGACGAAATCGTCGGCGCCGGCGGGCCGGCGGGCGAGGTGGCGGGCGATCAGCCGGCGGTCGAAGATCTTGGGCGGCGGTTTCGGGTCGGGCATGGCGTCGGACCGGGCGCGGTGGCAGGATGGCCTTATGGAGACGGGGGCGGGGCTTGTCAAAAGCGGGGCCGTCACCCGGCCGCTCAGGCGGCTGGGTACGCTGCTGCTCGATACGCTCTATCCGCCGACCTGCCTTGCCTGCGAGGCGCCGGTCGCCACCGCCGATACGCTGTGCGCCGCGTGCTTTCGGGCGCTGCGTCCGATCAGCGCGCCGCTCTGTCCGGTGCTGGGGATTCCCTTCGAGGTCTCGCTCGGGCCCGGGGCGCGCTCCGCCGAGGCCATCGCCGATCCGCCGCCCTTCGACCGCGCCCGCGCCGCGGTGGTCTACAACGAGGTGGCGGGGGCGCTGGTGGGCAAGCTCAAATATGGCGACCGGCCGGAACTGGCGCGCTTCTGCGCCCGGCTGATGGCGCAGGCCGGCCACGAGCTCTGGGGGCCGGATGCGGTGCTGGTGCCGGTGCCGATGCATCGGCGGCGGCAGTTCGCCCGGCGCTACAACCAGTCGACCGAGCTGGCGCGGGTGCTCGGCCGGCTCACCGGCCTGCCGGTCGATCCGCTGCTGGTCGGGCGCCGCAAGAACACGCGGCCGCAGGTCGGCCTGTCGGGCGAAGCGCGGCGACGCAATCTTGCCGGCGCATTCCAGCCATTACCTGACATAGCTTCACGGCTGCGGGGCCGCCGTGTCATCCTCGTCGACGACGTCGTCACCACCGGTTCGACCGTCAAGGCGGTCGCCCGGGCGCTCCTCGGAGCCGGGGTCGAACATGTCGATGTGATCAGCTTTTCCCGTGTCGTGACAGGGAGTTAGGAAATGGGCGAGCTCCGCATCAACCGCCCCCGCTTCCTGCGCAGCCGCGTCGCGCGGCCGCCCGGGCTCACCGCCGGCGACATCCTCCCCGGCCTCGGCCACAATGGTGGTCCGCCGCTGGAGGAGCACGTGCCCGAATGGGGCGTCGGCGGCATCGGCAGCTATTTCGTGTGGCGCACCGCATCCGAGGCGGCGTTCAAGAAAGTCCCCGTCGAAACTGTCATCCGCCGGGCGAAAAAGGCGGAATCGCTGGGCCTTACCTATCGCGAATACCAGCTCGAAATCCTCGAGCGCGGCCGCTTCCTGCAGGCCGAGGACACGCAGCGGATCGCCGAGATCGTCGCCCGGCGCGGCCGCCGCTGAGCGTTGTCAGCGCCGGGACATTCCCCATATACAGGGAAACGGAACCCGCTGATGCACATGTCCAAAGTCCAGATCTACACCACCAATTGGTGCCCCTACTGCACCGCCGCCAAGTCCCTGCTGGCCGAAAAGGGCGTCTCCTACGAGGAGATCGACGTCACCGATCCGGCGCTGCGCGCCGACATGATGCAGCGCGCCCATGGCCGCCGGACCGTGCCGCAGATCTTCGTCGGCGACACCCATGTCGGCGGCTACGACGACCTCGCCGCGCTGGAGCGCCGCGGCCAGCTCGATCCGCTGCTCGGCTGATCCAAAGTGGTTCGGGTCGCCGCGCTGCAGATGAATTCGGGCACCGAGCCCGGCCCCAATCTCGCAGCGCTGGAGCGGCTCGCCCGCGAAGCGGCGGCGCAGGGCGCGCGATACGCGCTGAGCCCGGAAGTCACCGTGGTGTTCGCCGAAAACCGCGAGGGCCTGCGGGCCGTCGCCGGCGGCTGGGACGATAACCCGGCGATTGCGCAGGTGGCCGGCATCGCCCGCGACACCGGGCTCTGGCTGCATCTGGGCTCGCTGGCGGTGGCACTGCCGGACGGGCGCTTCGCCAATCGCTCGGTGCTGTTCCGTCCGGACGGATCCATCGCGGCGAGCTACGACAAGATCCACCTGTTCGACGCGACGCTGCCCGGCCTCAAGCAGTATCGCGAGAGCGAGACCTATGCGGGCGGTCGCGAGGCGGTGGTCGCCGATGCGGCCGGGCTCAGGCTCGGCTTCAGCATCTGCTACGACGTGCGGTTTCCGAGCCTCTACCGCGCCTTGGCCGAGGCCGACGCCGAGCTGATCGCAGTGCCCGCCGCCTTCACGGTGCCGACCGGCGAGGCGCATTGGGAGGTGCTGCTGCGGGCCCGTGCGATCGAGACGGGATGTTTCGTGGTCGCGGCGGCGCAGGCCGGCCGGCACCAGAATGGCCGATCCACATATGGCCATTCGATGATCATCGATCCGTGGGGCAAGGTGCTGGGAGAACTCGGCGCAGAGGGCGAGGGCGTGCTGTGCGCCGACATCGACCAGAACGCCGTGGCCGAAGCGCGCGGCCGCGTGCCGGCGCTTGCGAACGCACGCACATTTTCGTTATCCGTTAACCCTACGGGCGCAAGCTGACGGCTCGGAAAGGTTTCTGGCGTGATCCACTACTCACTCGTTTGTGACAAGTCCCACAAGTTCGACGGCTGGTTTTCGAACGCGGCGGCCTATGACGCCCAGAAGCTGCGCGGCCTCGTCACCTGTCCGATCTGCCTCAGCACGGCGGTGGACAAGGCCGTCATGGCGCCGGCCGTGAGCCGCCCCAGCGGCGAGAAGGTGTCGCTGTCGATCGGTCACCCGCAGCACCAGGAACTGCGCGACGCCATGCTGGCGCTGCGCAAGAAGGTGACGAGCGAGGCCGACTATGTCGGCGACAAGTTTGCCGAGGAAGCGCGCAAGATCCACTTCAAGGAAGTCGATGCGCGCGGCATCTACGGCGAAGCGACGCGCGAGGAAGTGACCTCGCTGATCGAGGACGGCGTCGACTTCATGCCGCTGCCGAACCTGCCCGAAGAGCACAATTAGCGCTCTCTGCCGGCCGCGCTCGGCGCCGCGTGGTGGAAAGGCCGCCCAGGCGGTTGACGCTTCGCGCGAAGCACCCCAAGGCTGACCGCTCGAGGTTGGTTTTCTTACTGGGGCGATAGAATGAGAGTTGCGGTTTCGGCGTTGGCGAGCGGTGTGCTGGTCGCGGGGCTTGCGGTGGCGTCGGTTGCGGTGGGTACCGTGCCGGCCGCGGCATTTTCATGGACGTGCGGGTATACGATGGACTGCGCGCAACCGAGCGCGGCCGCAAGCGCGGTGCAATCGACGCAGATCTATGCCGGCCTGCGCTGGAATTTCGGGGTCCAGAAGCCGGCGCTGGTGACCGGTGTGCGCTTCACCAACACCAGCGTGTCGGGGCTGGTGCTCGGCGCCAAGCTCGACGCGGCGTTCACGCTGGGCGGCGACAGCTTCGCGCCCGTCGTGCGTCTGCTCGGCGTGGGCGGCTCGACGCTGGTGCAGGGCGAAGCCGGCTTCGGCATCGACACGGCCACCATGTCGCCGCTGTTCGCCGGCGGCATCCAGTTCCCCTACGCGTCCTTCGGCGCCAACATTTCGCCCAAGGGATACATCGCACCCTATGTGGAGCTCAATGCGCTGAGCGCGCCGCCGAGCTCCGGCAATGGCGCGGCCACCTGTCCGTCCGACCACGACTATCAACTGGTCGCGGTTTCGGGCGGGTTCGGCGACTACCAGTTCGGCGGCTCGACGAGCCCGGTGGCGGTCGACTCGTCCTATGTCCGCGACGGCAAGGCCTGCGTATTCGCGGCGCCGAGCTAATCTGCATCATGGCTCCGGACAGAGGGGCTTAGGTCCCTCTGTTGCCATCCATCGGCAGTTGCCGATAAAGTTGGCGTCATCTGCGATGGAGATTTGGCGATGCCCACACCCGATGCCTCCCGTGCGGGGACGTTCGCCATTGGCGGCGACATGCGGGTCAACCGCCTCGGCTTCGGCGCCATGCGCGTCACCGGCGCCGGCATCTGGGGACCGCCGGCCGATCCCGACGAGGCGCGCCGGACGCTGCGGCGGCTGCCTGAGCTCAATATCGATTTCGTCGACACCGCTGAGGCGTACGGCCCGTACGTGTCGGAGGACCTGATCGCCGAAGTGCTGGCGCCGTACGGCAAGCTGCACATCGCCACCAAGGGCGGCCACACGCGGCAGGGGCCGAACCGCTGGGCGCAGGTGGGACGGCCGGAATTCCTGATGCAGGGCGTCAAGACGTCGCTGCTGCGGCTGAAGCTCGATCGGCTCGATTTGTGGCAGTTGCACCGGATCGACCCCAAGGTTCCGGCCGCCGAGCAATTCGGCACCATCGCCGAAATGCAGAAGCAGGGCCTGATCCGGCATGCCGGCCTCAGCGAGGTGGGCGTCGAGGAGATCAAGGCGGCGCAGAAATTCTTCCCCGTCGTCAGCGTGCAGAACAAATACTCGATCAGCGACCGCAACAGCGACGCCGTGCTGAGCTATTGCGAGGCCAACGGCATCGGCTTCATCCCGTGGCGACCGATCGATGGCGGCAGCACCAATGCCGCCGATCCGAAGTTCCAGGCGCTGCTGAAAAAATATGGCGCGACGCCGGGCCAGCTCTCGCTTGCCTGGCTGCTGAAGCGCTCGCCGGTGATGCTGCCGATCCCGGGGACGGGCAAGGTGGCGCATCTCGAGGAGAACATCGCGGCGGCGGCGATCACGCTCAGCGACGAGGATTTCGCGACGCTGAGCAGCCTGCGCTGAAGCGTCAGGCGGGGCGCTCGGCCAGCACCATGTAGTTGACGCCGGTGTCGGGGCTCTTGCGCCACTCGTCGGCCAGGGGGTGGAAGACCACGCCGGTTTCCTCGACGATCCGCAGTCCGTTGCGGGTGATCAGCGCCTTGAGCTCGTCCGGGGTCAGGAATCTGTTCCAGTCATGGGTGCCGCGCGGCAGCCAGCGCAGCACGTATTCGGCACCGAATTTGGCCAGAGCGAGCGCCCGCAGCGTGCGGTTTATGGTGGCGGAAAACAGCAGCCCGCCGGGCGCCACCAGATCGGCGCAGCTCTTCATGTAGAGCGGCACGTTGTCGACGTGCTCGACCACTTCCATGTTGAGCACGATGTCGAAGCGGGCGCCCTCGGCCGCCAGCGCTTCGGATGTGGTTTCGCGGTAGGCGATGTCGAGCCCCGAGCGCGCGGCGTGCACCTTGGCCACGGCGATGTTCCTGCCGCCGGCGTCGATGCCGGTGACGGTGGCGCCGAGCCGGGTCAGCGGCTCGGTGAGCAGGCCGCCGCCGCAGCCGATGTCGAGAACGCCGAGACCGGCGAGCGGGCGTCGCTCCGTCTCCGAGCGCTCGAAATGCCGGAGCGCCCAGTCGCGGATATAGGCCAGCCGCACCGGGTTGAATTTGTGCAGCGGCTTGAAGTCGCCATCAGGGTTCCACCAATCGTCGGCCATGGCCGCGAATTTGGCGATCTCGTCGGCATTGATGGTGGTGTCGGTCATTCTTGTAACTCCGCGGCCTTTGTGGCATGTCCCGCGCCGAATTGAAAAGCGTCCCCAGCGGTTGGCCGAGCGGCCGTCCTCCCGACGGCCGCTTGGACAGAGCGCAAAAAGAAGACCTCGGGGAATGTCCTTGGCCCGTATCGTGGTGAAGTTCGGCGGCACGTCCGTCGCCAATGTCGAGCGCATCCGGCAGGCGGCGCGGCACGTCAAGCGCGAGGTCGACGCCGGCAACCAGGTCACGGTGGTGGTCTCGGCCATGTCGGGCAAGACCAATGAACTGGTCGGCTGGGTCAACGAAAGCAGCAAGCTGCACGACGCGCGCGAATATGACGCGGTGGTCGCCTCCGGCGAGCAGGTCACGGCGGGGCTGATGGCGATCGTGCTCAGCGAAATGGGCATTCCGTCGCGCTCGTTCCAGGGCTGGCAGGTGCCGATCCATACCGACGACGCGCATGGGGCGGCGCGCATCACCGAGATCATTCCCGACGAGCTGGTGAGGCGCATGCAGGACGGCGTGGTGCCGGTGGTCACGGGCTTCCAGGGCATCGTGCCGGAGACCGGACGCGTCACCACGCTGGGACGGGGCGGCTCCGACACCTCGGCGGTGGCGATCGCGGCCTCGGTCGGCGCCGACCGCTGCGACATCTATACCGACGTCGACGGGGTCTATACGACCGACCCGCGCATCGACCCCAAGGCCAAGCGGCTCAACCGGATCGCCTTCGAGGAAATGCTCGAGATGGCGTCCCTCGGCGCCAAGGTGCTGATGATCCGCTCGGTGGAGATGGCGATGGCGCACAAGGTGCGGCTGGTCGTCCGCTCCACCTTCGATGACCCGGAGGCGCCGCAGATCGCGCCGGACGGAACGCCCGGCGTGCCCGGCACGCTGGTTTGCGATGAGGATGAGATCATGGAAAAGCAGATCGTTTCGGGCGTCACGCTGGCCAAGGCCGAGGCCAAGATCACGTTGCGCGACGTCAAGGACAAGCCGGGCGTCGCCGCGGCGGTATTCGGCGCCCTGGCCGACGAATCCATCGTCGTCGACATGATCGTCCAGAACATCTCGGACGACGGCTCGGTCACCGACATCACCTTCACCGTGCCCGACAGCGAATATGACAAGTCGGTGCGCGTGCTCGAGGCGGCGCGGACGTCCGGCGCCATCGAATATGCGCGGGTGACCGGCTCCAAGGGCGGCGCCAAGGTCTCGGTGGTGGGGGTGGGCATGCGCAACCATGCGGGCGTCGCCGCCAGCATGTTCAAGGCGCTGGCCGACAAGGGCATCAATATCCAGCTGATCACCACCTCGGAAATCAAGACCTCGGTGCTGATCGACGACGAATATGCCGAGCTTGCGGTGCGGGCCCTCCATACGTATTACGGACTGGACAAGCCGGCGGCCTGATCGGGTCCGGCCGGCCGTTCGCGGCGCTTCCGCCAATCGCGGCGGGCGCCGAAGGAGGCGGTGCGGGGCCGCGAGAGGGTATGGCGACAGCGATCGGCGGTCCGCGCGTGCTGCTCCGGCAGTTGCGGGAAACGATGGCGGAGCCGCTGGCTTCGCAGGACCGGCTCGACAAGATCGTCAACCTGATCGCCGAGAACATGCACGCAGATGTGTGCTCTTTCTACGTGCTTCGCGACGACGGGGCGCTGGAATTGTTCGCGACGTACGGGCTCAAGCGCGAATCCGTGCACATGACGACGCTGCGGCTGGGCGAGGGACTGGTAGGGCTGATCGCGGCGCAGGCGGAGCCCTTGCGGCTCGAGGACGCGCCGAGCCATCCGGCCTTCGCCTACCGGCCCGAAACCGGCGAGGATCCGTTCAAGGCGTTCCTGGGCGTGCCTGTGTTGCGCGCCGGGCAGACGCTCGGCGTGCTGGTGGTGCAGAACCGCGACCACCGCGTCTATGGCGAGGACGAGACCGAGGCGCTGCTGACCACCGCCACCATCCTTGCCGAAATGATCGCGACGTCGGAATTCGACGCGCTGATCAAGCCGGGCCAGGACATCGACCTCCGGCGCCCGCGCACCATCCAGGGCACCAGCTTCGGCGAAGGCATCGCGCTCGGCAAAGTGGTGCTGCACGACCCGCGCGTGGTGGTGACCAATTTCATCGCCGAGGACACGGCGCAGGAGACCAAGCGGCTCGACGACGCGCTGGCGACGATGCGGCTCAGCATCGACGACATGCTGAGCCATGGCGACCTCGCGACGGGCGAGCATCGCGACATCCTCGAGACCTACCGCATGTTCGCCAACGACCGCGGCTGGGTGGACCGGCTGGAGGAGGCGATCAACAACGGCCTCACCGCCGAGGCGGCGGTCGAGCGGGTGCAGAACGATACGCGCGCCCGCATGCTGCGCTCGACCGATCCCTACATCCGCGAGCGGCTGCACGATTTCGACGACCTCGCCAACCGGCTGCTGCGCGTGCTGACCGGCGACGGCACCACGACGACGCCGCGCGAGCTGCCGGAAAACGCCATCCTCGTGGCGCGCAACATGGGGCCGGCGGAGCTGCTCGAATACGACCGCACGCGGCTGCGCGCCATTGTGCTCGAGGAGGGCGGCGCCACCGCGCACGTCGCCATCGTGGCGCGCTCGCTCGGGCTGGTGGCGGTCGGGCAGGCCGACAATATCGTCTCGATCTCGGAGAATGGCGACGACATCATCGTCGACGGGCCGTCGGGCACGGTGCATCTGCGTCCGACTCCGGAACTCGAGCAGAACTATATCGACAAGGTGCGGCTGGGTGCCAAGCGGCGGGCGCACTACCTCGAACTGCGGCACAAACCAGCGATAACCAGAGATGGTGTCACGGTCACGCTGCTGCACAATTCCGGGCTGGTCGCCGATCTGCCGATGCTCGACGACACCGGCGCCGAGGGCGTCGGACTGTTCCGCACCGAATTGCAGTTCATGATCGCAAGCCGCCTGCCCAAGGTGCAGGAGCAGATCGGGCTCTATCGCGAGGCGATCCGCATCAGCGCCGGCCGGCCCATCGTCTTCCGCCTGCTCGATGTGGGCGGCGACAAGGTGATCCCCTATCTGCGCTCGGCGCCGGAGGAAAATCCGGCGATGGGCTTCCGCTCACTGCGCCTCGCGCTCGACCGGCCGGGCCTGTTGCGCACGCAGGTGCGCGCGCTGCTGACGGCGGCCGATGGCGGCCCGATGAAAATCCTCGTGCCCATGGTCACCGAGACCTGGGAATTCATCGAGACCAAGCGCGTGGTCAAGCTCGAGCTCGAGCGGCTGATCCGCGCCGGCGTCCGGCCGCCGAGCCGGCTCGAAATCGGCGCCATGATCGAGGTGCCCTCGCTGCTGTTCGAGCTCGACCATGTGCTGCCCGAGGCCGATTTCGTCTCCATCGGCTCGAACGATCTGATCATGTTCATGAACGCTGCCGACCGCACCAATGCGCGCGTCAACAAGGCCTACGATCCGATCGGGCTGCCGCGCCTCAGGGCGCTGCGGCACATCGTCGACATGGCCAAGCGCTACGGCGTGCCGATCACCATGTGCGGCGAACTGGCCGGACGCACGGTCGAAGCGCTGGCGCTGATGGCGATCGGGATGACGCGCCTTTCCATGTCGCCGCCCGCCGTCGGGCCGATTAAGGAGATGGTGCTGGGCCTGGAGCTGAAGCCGATCCAGGCGGCCGTTGCCGCGGCGCTCGGCGAGGGCCAGTCCGGGGTCGCTGTTCGCGAGCTGCTGATGGACGTTGCGGAAAAGCAGGGGCTGGCGATCTAGCCAATGTACGGTTTGACCCACCACGTCATTCCCGCGAAGGCGGGAATCCAGACCGGCCTCTCGGACGTCCGCGCGCTTCGCCTGGGTTCCCGCTTTCGCGGGAATGACGTGGTGGTGTAACGAAGCGACATGCCCAGCCTTCCCGAAGACAAGCTTGCGCAACTCGAAAAGCGCTTCGACAGTGTTGAGGCGGCGCTGGCGGCCGGGCCGTCGGCGGACGCCTATGTGCGGCTCAGCAAGGAATATGCCGAGCTCGAACCGGTGGTGCGGCCGATCAGCGCCTGGCGCAGGGCGGTCGACGAGCTGCGGTCGGCCGAGGAGCTGGCGGAGTCGGGCGACAAGGACATGGCCGAGATGGCCAATGCCGAAATCCTCGAGCTCCGGCCGAAGATCTCCGAGATGGAGCAGGCCATCCGCATCCTGCTGCTGCCCAAGGATGCGGCGGACGAAAAGAACGTCATTCTGGAAGTGCGCGCCGGCACCGGCGGCGACGAGGCGGCGCTGTTCGCCGGCGACCTCCTGCGCATGTACCAGCGCTATGCTGACCTCAAGGGCTGGAAATTCGAGATCATGGAAGAAGCCCCCGGCGAAGTGGGCGGCTACAAGGAAGTGATCGCCAAGGTGGCCGGCAAGGGCGCCTATGCCCGGCTCAAATACGAATCCGGCGTGCATCGCGTGCAGCGCGTGCCGGAGACCGAGGCGTCGGGCCGGATTCATACGTCGGCGGCGACGGTGGCGGTGCTGCCCGAGGTCGAGGAGATCGACATCGAGATCCGGCCCGAGGACATCCGCATCGACACGATGCGCTCGTCGGGCGCCGGCGGCCAGCACGTCAACACCACCGATTCGGCGGTGCGCATCACACACCTGCCCACCGGCATCGTCGTCACTTCCGGTATGAAGAGCCAGCACCAGAACCGGGCGCAGGCGATGACGGTGCTGCGGGCCCGGCTGTACGAGGCGCAGCGCGACGCGCGCGATACGGCGCGGGCCGATGCGCGGCGCGAGCAGGTGGGCTCGGGCGACCGCTCGGAGCGCATCCGCACCTACAATTTCCCGCAGGGGCGGGTAACCGACCACCGCATCAACCTGACGCTCTACAAGCTCGACAAGGTCATCGCCGGCGATGCGCTGGACGAGCTGATCGAGGCGCTGACCACCGAGGACCAGGCGGCCCAGCTCGCCGCCATGGACGGCGCGTGAGCGCCCCGGTTGCGATCGGCGTCGCCTGGCGGCAGGTGCGCGACCGCTTCCGCGCCGCCGGTCTCGATACGCCCGAGCTCGATGCGCGGCTGCTGGCGCAGACGGCGTTCGGGCTCGATGCGATGGGGCTGGTGCGACGCGAGCGGCAGGCCGCCACACCTGAGCAATTGGTCGAGCTCGACCGCTTCGCGCTCCGGCGTCTCGCCGGCGAACCGGTGAGCCGGATTGCCGGCGAGCAGGAGTTCTGGGGCCTCAGATTCGCGCTCAGCGACGCAACGCTGGTGCCACGCCCGGAGACGGAGCAACTGGTCGAGGAGGCGCTGGCCCGGCTGGCGGGGCAGCGGGCGCCGCGCATCGTCGATCTGGGCACCGGCTCGGGGGCGATCATCGTCTCGATCCTCGAGGCGCTGCCCAAGGCCAGGGGCTTTGCCACCGACATCTCGGAGGCGGCGCTGGCGACGGCGCGGCAGAATGCCGAGCGGCACGGGGTCGCGGCGCGGCTGGACGTCCGGCAGGGCGCCTGGTGGCAGGCGGTGCCGCATACCGAATTGTTCGACCTGATCGTCTCCAATCCGCCCTATATTGCGACGGCGGCGATCGCGGAACTGGCGCCGGAGGTTCGCGTGTTCGACCCAAAGGTGGCGCTCGACGGCGGCTGGGACGGGCTCGAGGCCTACCGGGCGATCGCCTCGCAGGCGGCGCGCCGGCTGGTGCCGAAGGGGCAGATGCTGCTCGAAATCGGCTACAACCAGGCGGAGGCGGTGCGCCGGGTGTTCAGCCGGGCCGGTTTCGGGCGGGTGGAAATATTAAAGGACCTGGCGGGTCTTGATCGGGTAGTCGTGGCTTCCCATTCTTGAGGATAAGGAAACCAGTCAAGCAAAACGGGCATTTTCCGCTTGGAAAGGTGGAACGAACCGGCTAGTTTCCCGGTGCTGTCAGTGGCGCGGGTTGAGCGCCAAGGTGACGGCCACCCGCTCATCGGCGATGCTGGATTGCCAGCAAGGGTATCCCGGTTCGGACCCCTGCCTGACGTGATGAGCCAAAAGTGGTTCAGCCCGAACAGCTCTCGGACAAGTTCCCGCCCCTCATGGGCCGCCCGCTGAGGGCGCCATCGGCCGAGCGGGCCTGAGACACGCAACCTCCATAGGCTCATTTTGAAGGCTTATCGCGACCAATGAGACCAAACCAGAACAACAAGAACCGCCAGCGTGGACGCAACAACAATGGCGGGCGCAAGCACGTCAACCCGCTGAGCCGGAACTTCGAGTCCAACGGCCCCGACGTGAAGGTGCGCGGCAACGCCGCCCATATCGCCGAGAAATACCTGCAGCTCGCCCGCGACGCCCAATCCTCCGGCGATCCGGTGCTGGCCGAGAACTATCTGCAGCACGCCGAGCATTATTTCCGCATCGTGGCGGCCGCGCAGGCGCAGACGCAGTTCCGGCCGGACCAGCCCAACCAGGTGCCCGAGATCGACGAAGACGACGATTTTCCGCCGATCAACGACCGCTTCGCCTCGCCCGAGCCGATGCAGCGCTTCCAGCAGCCCCAGCCGCCGCAGGACCAGCCCGGCTTCAACGGCGATGCCGAAGAGGGCGGCGAGAGCGCCGGCCAGCCGGCGCCGCCGCAGGGCGAGCCGGCCGCCGAGGGCGGCGAAGGCCTTGCGGCGCAGGGCGAGGGCGAAGGCCGCCGGCACCGCGATCGCCGCCGTCGGCGTGGCCGCGGCAATGGCGACGGGCAGGGCGATCCCGCCAACGCGCCGCAACCTGATGTGGGCGAATTGCCGGCGTTCCTGACGGCCAACGGATCGACCACCGTCGCCGAGTAAGGCGCGGCGGTCTGCTCTTCGGCTGTTGTTTCCAGGCTTTAGCGGCCGCGTTTCGCCGAGAGTTGGGTGACGTTTTCCGGGCTGGCCCGTTCGGCCATCAGCTCGGCGTGGCGCTGGCGCAGGCCGGAAATCAGCAGCGCAAGACCGTGCTCGAAGCTCGAATGCGGGTCCTCGGCGCGCCGTTCGGCGCGGGCGCGAGCCGCGGCGCGCAACGTCGGATAGGAATCGATCTTGTCCCAGATGGCGCGTTGCTGTTCGGGCTGCTGCAGGCGCCGCCGCTCAGTCTCGGCCTGCACCTCCAGCGCCGAGCCGGCGATGAAATCGCCGAAGGTGAGGATGGTGGCGAGCGCCTCGTCGGGCGGAAAGCCCATATCGACCCAAAGCTTCATGTAGCGCTCGATCATCGGCAGCGCCGCCTCGGTGGGGCGGTTGCCGGCGACGACGCGGGCGCCGTCGCGATAGGCGAGAATGCCGAGATAGCGCCGGCGCATGCTCTCGGCGATCTGCTCCCACCATTGCAGGCCTTCGGGGAAGGGCGGCATCTGCTCGCCGGCGTCGTGCGCCATCTGCTCTGCCATGAGGTCGAGCAATTCGCGCTTGTCCTTGACGTGCCAGTAAAGGGTGGGGGCGGAGACGCCGAGCTCGGTGGCGAGGCGGCGCAGGGTCAGCCCGTCCAGTCCCACCTCCTGCAGCAGCTGGATCGCGGTGTGGATCACATCGTCGCGCGTAATCGCCATTCGCCCTTGCCTTCTCTAACGATGTTAGGCTAATAGCACATCTAACAGTGTTAGAGAACCCCGGAGCTCAGCATGCATGGCTCATCAGGCAGCGCCGTGCCGGCCGTTGCCGTCGAAAAGCTGGTGAAGACGTTCAAGACCGTCGAGGCGGTGAAGGGCATCGACCTCGTCGTCCATCCGGGCGAGACGTTCGGCTTCCTCGGTCCCAACGGCGCGGGCAAGTCGACGACCATCAAGATCCTGTGCACGCTCGCCGATGCGACGTCGGGGTCGGCGCGAGTCGCGGGATTCGACGTCGCGACCGAACGCGACGCGGTGCGGCGCTCGATCGGGCTGGTGTTCCAGGAACCGACGCTCGACGGCTATCTGACGGCGGAACAGAACCTCAAATTCCACGGCGAGCTCTACGGCGTCGACAAATCCAGCGCAGCGCAGCGCCGCAAGGACGTGCTGGAGATGGTGGGGCTGTGGGACCGCAAGGACGATCTGGTGCAGACGTTCTCGGGCGGCATGCGGCGGCGGCTCGAGATCGCGCGCGGGCTGCTGCATTCGCCCAAGGTGCTGTTCCTCGACGAGCCGACCATTGGGCTCGACCCGCAGACGCGCGCCTCGATCTGGCAGTATCTGGGCGAATTGCACAAGCGCGAGGAGATCACCGTCTTCGTCACCACGCACTACATGGACGAGGCCGAGAACTGCGACCGCATCGCCATCATCGACCAGGGGCGGATCGTGGCGCTCGATACGCCCGAGGCGCTGAAGGCGGGGGTGGGCAAGGACCGGGTGTCGATCGCGACGGCGGACGATGTGGCGGCGATCACGGCGCTCAAGGACAAGTTCGGGCTCGAGGCGAAGATGGTCGAGGGGCTGGTGACGTTCTCGGTGGCGGAAGGCGCGGCGTTCGTGCCGCAACTGTTCGAAAAGCTGGGCGTCGCCATCAAATCGGTGGCGGTGGCGCGGCCGACGCTCGACGACGTGTTCCTCAATTTCACCGGCACTTCGCTGCGCGACGCCGAGCAGAAGGGCGGGTTCAATCCAATGGCGGCGCGGTTCCGCGGGAGATAGAGCATGGCCGACACTCTCACACATACCGCCATTGCGCGGGTCGTCGTTCCCAAGGGCGGTTTCGGCCACGAATTGCGCGCCACGCTGGTGGTGTGGAACCGCGAGCTGATCCGCTTCCGGCGCGATCCGGCGCGGGTGATCTCCTCGGTGATCCAGCCGCTGCTGTTCCTGTTCGTGCTCGGCGGGGGGCTGAGCGCGCTGGTGGCGTCGGGAACCGGCGGGGTCGACTTCAAGACGTTCCTGTTTCCCGGCGTGATGTCGATGTCGGTGCTGTTCACCGCCGCCTTTGCGGGCATCTCGATGGTGTGGGACCGCGAGTTCGGTTTCCTGCGCGAGATGCTGGTGGCGCCGGTGTCGACGGCGGCGATCCTCACCGGCAAGTGCCTGGGCGGGGCGAGCGTCGCGACGTTGCAGGCGGTGATCGTGATCCTGCTCGCGGGGCTGGTGGGCGTGCCGTACGACCCGCTGATGATCCTCGAGCTCCTGGTGTTGCTGTTCATCATGAGCTTCATGATCACGGCGCTGGGGCTGGTGCTGGCGAGCCGGGTCAAGCAGGTGCAGTCGGCGATGCCGCTGGTGCAGATGATCATCACGCCGCTGATGTTCCTCAGCGGCGCGCTGTTTCCGCTGAGCCGGCTGCCGGCGTGGCTGACGGTGGTCACCCACATCAACCCGATGACCTATGCGGTCGAGCCGGTGCGGGCGGTGGTGTTCGACCGGCTGAACATGTCGACGGAGGCGCGGGCGATCCTCGATCCGGGCATCTGGTGGGGCAGCTATCAGGTGCCGCTGCTGCTGCAGGTGGCGCTGGTGATCGCCTCGTCGCTGCTCCTGCTGCTGCTGGCGGTGAAGCTGTTCAACCGGACCGAGTGAACGGCCCCGGACGCATTTGAAAAGGCCGGTTCGTCCGGCCTTTTTTTGTTCCGCGCTCTTCCTATATCTTGCCTGAAGTCACGGAACCGTGCCGCATTGCGGGCGGTCCGAAATCAACGCTTCGAGCGGTCAAACCTGTGCCTGACAGGGCAGGAGGCCGTGGCAAAAGGAGAGTTGCCTTGAATATCGAAAAGTACACCGAGCGGGCGCGCGGGTTCATCCAGAGTGCGCAGCAAATGGCCCTGGGGCGCGGCCATCAACAGTTCGCCCCGGTGCATCTACTCAAAGTGCTGATGGACGACGACCAGGGGCTGTGCTCGGGGTTGATCGACCGTGCGGGCGGCGACAGCAAGGCGGTACGCGCCGGCGTCGAAGCCGCCTTGAAGAAAATTCCGGTTGTCTCCGGCGACAACGGCCAGATCTATCTGAGCCGCGAGATGGCGCGCGTGTTCGAAACCGCCGAGCAGGCGGCGCAGAAGGCGGGCGACAGCTTCGTCACCGTGGAGCGGCTGCTGCTGGCCCTGACCATCGAGAAGGACAGCGATGCCGGCAAGATTCTCGCCTCGGCGGGAGTGACGGCGAACGCGCTCAACCAGGCGATCGAGACGATCCGCAAGGGGCGCACCGCCGACAGCGCGTCGGCCGAGTCGCAATACGATGCCCTCAAGAAATATGCGCGCGACCTGACGCAGGCGGTGCGCGACGGCAAGCTCGACCCGGTCATCGGCCGTGACGAGGAAATCCGCCGCACCATCCAGGTGCTGAGCCGGCGCACCAAGAACAACCCGGTGCTGATCGGCGAGCCGGGCGTCGGCAAGACCGCCATCGCCGAAGGGCTGGCGATCCGCATCGTCAATGGCGACGTGCCGGAGAGCCTCAAGGGCAAGTCGCTGCTGGCGCTCGACCTAGGCGCACTGATCGCCGGCGCGAAATACCGCGGCGAGTTCGAAGAGCGGCTCAAGGCCGTGCTCAACGAGATCACCGCGTCGGACGGCAAGATCATCCTGTTCATCGACGAGATGCATCAGCTCGTCGGCGCTGGCAAGACCGACGGCGCGATGGATGCGTCCAACCTGCTGAAGCCGGCGCTGGCGCGCGGCGAGCTGCACTGCGTGGGCGCAACGACGCTCGACGAGTACCGCAAGCACGTCGAGAAGGACGCGGCGCTGGCCCGTCGCTTCCAGCCGGTGTTCGTCAGCGAGCCGACGGTCGAGGACACGATCTCGATCCTGCGGGGGCTCAAGGAGAAGTACGAGCTGCATCACGGCATCCGGATCTCGGATTCGGCGATCGTGGCGGCGGCGACGCTCAGCAACCGCTACATCGCGGACCGCTTCCTGCCCGACAAGGCCATCGATCTGATGGACGAGGCGGCGGCGCGGCTGCGCATGGCCGTCGACAGCAAGCCCGAGGCGCTGGACGAGCTCGACCGGCGCATCATGCAGCTCAAGATCGAGCGCGAGGCGCTGAAGAAGGAGCCGGACGAGGCGTCGCACCAGCGGCTCGAAAAGCTCGAGCACGATCTGGCCGGCCTCGAGGACGAGGCGCAGGCGCTGTCGGCGAAGTGGCTCGCCGAGAAAGAGCGCGTGCAGGGCGCCCAGAAGATGAAGGAAGAGCTGGATGCGGCGCGCAGCCAGCTCGAGGTGGCACAACGCCAGGGCGATTTCGCCAAGGCGGGCGAGCTTGCCTATGCGGTGATCCCGGGTCTTGAAAAGAAGATCAAGGAGGCCGAGCAGGGCGGCGAGGCCAAGTCGGAAATGGTGTCGGAAACGGTGACGGCCGGCGATATCGCGCAGGTGGTCAGCCGCTGGACCGGCATTCCAGTCGACAAGATGCTGGAAGGCGAGCGCGAAAAGCTCGTCAATATGGAGAAGGCGATCGGCGCGCGCGTCATCGGCCAGGAGGACGCCGTGGAGGCGGTCGCCCGGGCGGTGCGGCGGTCGCGAGCCGGCTTGCAGGACCCGAACCGGCCGATCGGCTCGTTCATGTTCCTTGGCCCCACCGGCGTCGGCAAGACCGAGCTCACCAAGGCGCTCGCCGAGTTCCTGTTCGACGACGAGCACGCGATGGTGCGCATCGACATGTCGGAGTTCATGGAGAAGCATTCCGTGGCCCGGCTGATCGGCGCGCCTCCGGGCTATGTCGGCTATGAGGAGGGCGGCGTGCTGACCGAGGCGGTGCGGCGCCGGCCGTACCAGGTGGTGCTGTTCGACGAGATCGAGAAGGCGCATCCGGATGTGTTCAACATCCTGCTGCAGGTGCTCGATGACGGCCGCCTGACGGACGGGCAGGGCCGCACGGTCGACTTCCGCAACACCATCATCATCATGACCTCCAATCTGGGGGCCGAGTATCTGGTCAATCTCAAGGAAGGGGAGACCGTGGATCTGGTGCGCGGCAAGGTGCTGGATGCGGTGAAGGCGGCGTTCCGGCCGGAATTCCTCAACCGGATCGACGACATCATCCTGTTCCACCGGCTCGGACGCGAGCATATGGGCGCCATCGTTTCCAACCAGCTCGCGCGGCTCGGCGCCCTGCTCAAGGAGCGCGACATCACGCTCCACCTAACCGACAAGGGCAAGGAGTGGCTGGCGAACGAGGGATACGACCCTGCCTATGGCGCGCGGCCGCTGAAGCGCGTCATCCAGCGCGAGGTGCAGGACCGGCTGGCCGAGGCGATCCTGGCCGGCGACATCCAGGACGGCCAGACCGTCAATGTCGATGCCGGCGATGCGGGGCTGCTGCTGGTGCCTGAGCTCGAAGGCGAGCCGGTGACGCCCGCGACCGCGGCGTAACGCATCGAACGAGTTGAAGGGCGGCTTGCGAGCCGCCCTTTTTGTTGACAGCCGGACCGGCCGATTCCAATGAGCGCAGAGCCAGCATGGCGTTTCGGCCGGGATTTCAGGACATGACGATGACCAATCCATTCTTTGCCGCCTGGGACACGCCGTTCGGCGTGCCGCCGTTCGAGGCGATCGAAACGGCGCATTTCGCACCGGCCTACCAGCGGGCGCTGGCCGAGCACGACCGGGAGGTGGCGGCGATTGCCGGCAATCCCGAAGCGCCGAGCTTCGACAACACCATCGCGGCGCTGGAGCTCAGCGGCCAGCTGCTGCGCAAGGTGGACATGGTGTTCTCGCAGCTGGCGAGCGCCAACACCAATCCCGAGCTGCAGGCGGTGGAGCGCGACATGGCGCCGGTGGTGGCGCGGCACTGGAACGGCATCTTTCTCAACGCGGCGCTGTTCCGGCGCATCGACCAGCTCTACCGGCAGCGCGACGGGCTGGGCCTCGATGCGGAATCGGCGCGGGTGCTGGAGCGCTATCATCTCGATTTCGTGCGCGCCGGCGCGCAGCTGAGCGTCGCCGAACGGGCGCGCTTTGCCGAGATCATCGAGCGGCTGGCGGTGCTGGCGACCGAGTTTGCGCAGAACGTGCTCGGCGACGAGCAGGAGACGGTGTTCGCGCTCACCGAGGCCGAGGTGGACGGATTGCCCGGGGACGCGCGCGCGGCGGCGGCGGAGCTGGCGCGTGCGCGCAAGCTCAACGCGCCCTTCGCCGCCTCGACGTCGCGGTCGAGCGTCGAGCCGATCCTGCATTACGCGACGGATCGCGGCGTGCGCGAAAAGGTGTGGCGCGCCTTCGTCGATCGCGGCCGCAACGGCAATTCGCACGACAACCGCAAGATCATCGCCGAGATCGTGACGCTGCGCAGCGAGATCGCGCGACTGCTCGGCTACGACACCTATGCCGCCTACAAGCTTGCCGACACGATGGCCAAGACGCCCGAGGCGGCGCAGGGACTGCTCGAGCAGATCTGGTCGCCGGGCGTGAAGCGCGCCGAGCAGGATCGCGACGCGCTGCAGGAGCTGGTCGATGCGGCGGGCGGCGGCTTCCGCCTCGAGCCCTGGGACTGGCGCTTCTACGCCGAACAGCTGCGGCGGGCGCGCTACGATTTCGACGAGAGCGAGATCAAGCCGTATCTGCAGCTCGAAAAGGTGGTGGAGGCGGCGTTCTACACCGCCGGCCGGCTGTTCGGCGTGAGCTTCACGCCGCGCCCGGACATTACGGGCTACCATCCGGACGTGCGAGCGTGGAGCGTCGAGCGCGACGGCAGGACCATCGGACTGTTCTATGGCGATTTCTTCGCGCGGCCGGGCAAGCGCAGCGGCGCGTGGATGACCTCGTTCCGCGACCAGCAGAAGCTGGGCGGCGAGGTGCTGCCGATCATCGTCAACACCTGCAATTTCAACAAGCCGCCAGAGGGCGAACCGGCGTTGCTGTCGCTCGACGAGGCCAGAACCGTGTTCCATGAGTTCGGACACGGCCTGCATGGGCTGCTCTCGAACGTCACCTATCCACGCATTTCGGGCACCAGCACGGTGCGTGACTGGGTGGAGCTGCCGAGCCAGCTCTACGAGCACTGGCTGGAGGCGCCGCCGGTGCTGGCGCGGCTGACGCATTACAAGACGGGTGCGCCGATACCGCCGGACCTGCTCACGCGGCTGAAGGCGGCGCGCAATGCCAATACCGGCTTCGAGACGGTGGAGTTTCTGGCCTCGGCGCTGCTCGACATGGCGTATCACACGCGGCCGGCGGGCGAGCCGATCGACGCCGACGTCATCGAGAGCGAAACGCTTGCACGCATCGGCATGCCGCGCGAAGTCGCGCTGAGGCATGCGAGCCCGCATTTCCTGCACATCTTTTCCGGCGACGGCTATTCGGCCGGCTATTACAGCTATCTGTGGTCGGAGGTGCTGGACGCCGACGGCTTCGAGGCCTTCGAGGAGGCCGGCGATCCGTTCGACGCGGCGACGGCCGGGCGGCTCTACACCTACGTCTATTCGGCGGGAGGCTCGCGCGATTTCGCCGAGGCCTACCGGCTGTTCCGCGGGCGCGATCCAGATGTGGGCGGTCTGCTGCGCGGGCGCGGCCTCGTGGCGCTGGAGCCGCTCGAGGACGGTGCGGCGGTGTAGCTGAGCGGCGTGGCCGCCGGTGCAGCAGCATCGGCGGCGCTTGATCTTGTGGACGGCGTGCGTTAGAACAAAAAGAGAACAATGGAGCGGGCGCGCATGGCCGATTTCACCCTCGACTACCTCGAATTGCCGTCGGCGGATGCCGGCAAGAGCCGCGCGTTCTTCAGCGACGCGTTCGGCTGGACGCATGTCGACTATGGCGGGAGCTATGCCGAAATCCGCGGCGCCGGGCTGCTGTTCGGGGTCAACGCCGACGCGGCCGACCGCAGCGCGGCGCCGATGGCGGTGATCCGCACCGACGATCTCGCCGCGGCGGAGAAGGCGGTGGTCGCTGCCGGCGGGACGATCACGCGCGAGGCCTATGATTTTCCCGGCGGGCGGCGATTCTTCTTCCGCGAGCCGGGCGGGGCGGAACTGGCGGTGTATGCGGCGAGCGAGGACGCCTGAGCGGCTGGACGATCGGGCGCTCTTGCGACCGATCGGACAGAGCGCAAACACCAGGCGGTTGGACGATCGGACGTTCTCGCGGCCGATCGGACAGAGCGCAGACGACAGGCGGTTGGACGATCGGGCGCTCTTGCGGCCGATCGGACAGAGCGTAGATAAACGTTCTAGCCGTTGCTGGCCGGGGTGGCCGGCGTTGCGGCGGCGATCTGGGTCGGGGGCATGGCCTCGCCGTCGCGCTTCATCAGATCCTTGATCTGGGCGATGGTCTGCCGGAAGGCGTCGCCGTCCTGGCTCGGCAGGGCATGGTCGCGCGGCAGCTTGACGCTGAGCGGATCGACGAAATTGCCGTTGATCTTGATCTCGAAGTGCAGATGGTTGCCGGTCGAATTGCCGGTCGAGCCGACATAGCCGATGAGCTGGCCTTGGCGCACCTTGTCGCCGGGCCTGACGATGATCTTGCTCTGGTGGCCGTAGCCGGTTTCGTAGCCGTTGACATGGCGGATCAGGGTATAGTTGCCGTAGCCCGAGGACCAGCCGGCGCGCTCGACGATGCCGTCGCCAGCCGCATAGATCGGCGTTCCACGTGGGCTGGCGAGGTCGACGCCGGTGTGCAGCTTGCGGGTGTGGAAGATCGGATGCACGCGCCAGCCGAAGCGGCTGGCGAGGCGGCCGCCGCCCTGCAGCGGCCGACGAGTGAGGAAGCGCTTGCCGGTTTCGCCGTCGGGATCGTAGAAATCCACGGCGCCGTCGTCGGTGCGGAAGCGGTAGAGCTGGCGCAGGGTGGAACCGAGTTTCAGCCCGACGTAGAGCAGGTCCTGGTTGCCGTCCTTGTCCTTTTCGGTCTCCAGCACCTCGATGGAATCGCCGGGCGAAATCTTCTTGGTCAGGTCGACGTCGTAGGCGTACATGGCGACGATGCGCTTGGTGATCTTGTCGGGAATGTCGTGCTTGCGCGCGGTTTCCCAGATGGCGCGATAGACCGTCGGAAGGTTGGAAACGTTGACTTCTTCGGTGTCTTCCTCGGGGAAGGTGATCTCCGAGGGCGCGAGGCCGAGCACGTAGGTGCCGCGGTCGGTGAGGGCGACGGTCGCGGCGTGCTTGTCGGTGTTGGAGGTGTCGTCGTGCACGTAGATCGACAGCCGGTAGGGGATCAGCGTGTCGGAGGTGCGCGAGGCGCCGAAGAGGATGCGCAGGCGCGCATGCGCCGGCAACACCGGGTCGGGATAGACATTCTTGAGCGTCGCAGTGATCGCGTCGATCATCTGTTCCGTAAAGCCGTTCTTCTTGAGCATGTCCTCGAGATTGGTCGGCTCCTTGACCGTGAGGATGCGCTCGGTGCGGCCGAGGCTGGCCTGGTCGGCGAGGGTGCTCTTGGGCATCACCGTGACGTTTTCGGCCACGCCACCGAGCCCGCCATCGTCGAGTACGCCCAGATCGCGCAGCGAATTGACCGGCTCGGCGGCATAGGCGGTGGGGCCGGTGTCGCCATTGCCGTTGGAATCGATGTCGTCGCCGCCGCCCTCCGAGAAGAAATTGTCGAGCGTCTGGCGGACATAGGCCTCCGCCATCTTGTCGCTCACCACCTTGGGCGGCACGTAGGTCAGCGGCAGGGCCGAGGTCTTGATCGTCACCTCGCCCTCGACGGCGCCGCCATAGATGTTGGTGTTGGTGTCGTCGGGCGTCATGATCGGCTGGGTGGAGTCGATCAGCGAGGCCGGATCGTAGGCCGGCACGTCGTCGCTGAGGGCGGTGGCGGCGGTGGCGAGGGTGGCGCGGATGCGCTCGAAGGGCTGCTTCTTGATGATGTCGCGGCCGTCGACGCTTTCCTTGATCGAGGCCTCGACGATCTCGGTCTCCGACTTGGTCTGGGTGACCGGGCGGATGCGGTTGGTCTTGTTGATGAGGTCGGTGGCGGTGTCGGCGTTGTTGGTGACGATCTGTAGCGCCTCGTAGGCGGTGGAGAAGGTGTCCTGGCCCTGGAAGCTCACATAGAGCGCGGCGCCCATCAGCAGCACCGAGGTGAGGCCGGTCATCACCGTGCCGGTGAGCCAGGCGAAGCTCAGCTCGCGGCCCTGCGGAATCTCGCCGTCGGTAGAGGCAACCGTCAGCGCCGGTCCGTCCTCGAAGCCGGCGCGCACCAAGGCCAATGTGCGATTGCGTTGCGCCGGATTCACCCTTGGTCCCGCCCCCAGATGTTCGCGATTCACGCCGGTGCCCCGGGATCCGCGCAGGCGGGTCGAATAAGGCCGCAAATTGATGGCGCGGCCGCCCCGGCTTCGTCAAGCCGACGCGACCGGCTCTTGGTCAAACCCAATTGCGGCAAGTTTCGGAGCGAGGGGCACCAAAAAATCTTCGGGCCCCTTGTAGAGTTTTGCCCCCCTTCCCACATAGCGGCTACCGGACGAGCGGGCGCAAAGGCCCGGAACGGCTGGGGTTTTTCGGTGGCAAAAGCGGCGTCTGGTTTTTTGTCGGTTTTGTCATTTTCGGGTGTTGACAGGCAAATAGGCCAGCCATATAACCCGCCTCGCTGATGCAGACGGCCTTGCGGCCCGGCGGCGGCGATTTCTGAAAGGGCAGATGTGCTGCCGGGGAACCGGAAGCAAAATCTTGTTCCCAAAAATTAGGAAGCCCTGCTTCCACTGACGCTGCCCTCGAAAGAGGTTCCCAGGGTCCGCTCTTTGACATTGTGAAGATGGAAGAAAGGGAAACGTGGACGGCGAGGTTCTTGCGGTCCGATCGTGAGATTGGACAAACAGACTTCGACGGTACGTTTCTCAGAGGTACACTACCAATCACACAGGTCTTCGGATCTGCAGTGACAGGTGTGTGTCCTCGTCAAGCAAACGTGCATGCGTCGACCAAGTCAGATATCAAACTTGAGAGTTTGATCCTGGCTCAGAACGAACGCTGGCGGCAGGCTTAACACATGCAAGTCGAACGCCCCGCAAGGGGAGTGGCAGACGGGTGAGTAACGCGTGGGAATCTACCCAGAACTTCGGAACAACTGAGGGAAACTTCAGCTAATACCGGATACGCCCTACGGGGGAAAGATTTATCGGTTCTGGATGAGCCCGCGTTGGATTAGCTAGTTGGTGGGGTAATGGCCTACCAAGGCGACGATCCATAGC
>NZ_MKVA01000003.1 GCF_001899075.1 Devosia sp. 67-54
CATGCAGGCATCGCTGGACTCTCGCCCTTCCAAAGACTGAACAACCTTCTTGGAAACGACATCTAGTTACCTGTGCTGCCGACGAACTTCACCTAGCGCGCCAATTACTTTACCAAAGTGCGCGGCTGGCCCACGCCGAGAGAACTCGAACTTCTCGTTGAGCCCCGTACTCGACGCGATCAGTAGCTGTTCGTATAGGCAGATGGGGATTTGACGGTTATTCGCGAATCTACGGTCGGGCCCCCCGTTCTTGTTTGCGTACGCCCAGGTTGAGCCTCCTACCTCCGCGTCAGGTGGTACTCGTTCGGTCTCGATGAAAGGCGTCTGTGTCACGAGTGGCTCTACCGCGTCATATCCAACTGCGCCGAATCGGCCACCGTCTTCGACCAGAATGACATCCGGCAGAAAGTAGAGCGTTTGCCGGCCTGCACATAGCCTGGGTGGTGTGACATTGGACTTAATGACCTTTGGAAGCGCGTAGCCGAGGCTCGTCCGCTGTCGGGTCACTAGTCCCGTCGCCATCGCATTCCGCTTGCGAGCCGCCAAATCGCGCGGCGTGCCTTGCGAGGTGACGTGCCAAATGCCGGCACATTCCGCCAAGTTGTCGAAGGCCTCGCAGAGAATGCGATATCCGTCCTCCATTTGCGGCTCGAAGTCGTAGGCAAGGATGGAAACGCGGCGCGACGCGTCCACCGAAGCGCCGACAATGAAGGCTGGAACGGCTAGCACGGCCGCCCACGCCACCACTGCTTGCGAACTGGCCCAAAAGGCAACGACGACACCTCCGAGGATCAACAAGGGCAAGATGATTGCCATTCGGCGGCGCCGGGCTCGTTTTTGGATGTCCGCGAGCAATGTCTCATAGGCCTCGCCGCGCATGGCAGCGACATCTGTGGAATCAATTTCGTGCATCTCCGCATCCCGGGTCGCACTCGGCTCCCTGAGATCCAGCGACTGCCACGGCGCCCGTTGCGCACTGCTGGAAACAGAAGAACGAGGCGACACCGCCTGCTGGCGCCGACCGTGGTGCTGCCTACCGAGACCCTGTTGATAATAAACGCCGGACAGGCCGGCTCGTACGTAGTGTCCACGTGGACCGGTTCCGAACCTTAGGCCCTTGACCCCTGCGCTGACGCCAACCCCACTCTTTGAAAAATTGACGCGCAGAGGTCCGAAACGGACAGACTTCCTAAAATAGAACGGCATGAAATCCCCCAAATGGAACCAACTATATTCTTTGCAAGTCTGCGGAAAAGAGCCCCCAACTAGATGGCGCACTGCGGCCTGCCAACGCGTTCTGCGACGGAAGCATTCGCAGGCATGCTGCGGCTTCGATCTGCGGGCGGTGCAATCGTTTCAGCACCTTGGCAAGGCAGGTTGTTTGTGCAAACTTGGCGTACCGCTAACCGCCGTGCAAGGCTTGATAATCGGGCCCCAAAACGTTTTGGTTCCAAAACGTTTTGGCCGTCCGGAGCCCGAAAGCCGGAAGCAGCGGGGCGCCATCGGCGCCACAAAAACTGTGCGATGGGAGGACTACATGCACAAACTACTCCTGGCGGGTGTTTCCGCCATTGCGCTGTCGCTCGGCGTGGCGGGCTCCGCCCATGCCGTCGACCTGATGTTCCCCAAGGGCCAGGGCGACTTCAACTGGGACTCGCTGCAGAAATTTGCCGATGCCCACAAGGACCTTTCCGGCCAGAAGCTGACCATCTGGGACGCCTGGAACGAGCAGGGCGACAAGACGCAGTGGGAAGCGGTGCTCGCCTATTTCACCGACGCCACCGGCGTCGAGGTGCAGGACGGCTCGTCCAAGAACTACGAAGAGCAGGCCCGCATCGACATCCAGGCCGGCAGCCCGGCCAACATCACCATCCTGCCGCAGCCGGGCCTGCTGGCCGACTTCGCCAAGCAGGGCAAGCTGGTCGACCTCGGCGACGCCACGACGAAATTCGTTACCGACAATTTCGGCGCCGGCAAATCGTGGGCCGAGCTGGGCCAGTTCGTCGGCCCGGATGGCGCCAAGCACCAGTACGCCTTCCCCTACAAGCAGGAAGTGAAGTCGCTGGTCTGGTACTCGCCCGACAACTTCAAGGAGAAGGGCTACGAGGTTCCCAAGACCTGGGAAGACCTGATGGCCCTGCAGGACAAGATCAAGGCCGATGGCGGCACCCCGTGGTGCATCGGCATCGAATCGGGCGGCGCCACCGGCTGGCCGGCGACCGACTGGGTCGAGAACCTGCTGCTGCTGACGCAGCCGCCGGAGGTCTATGACGACTGGGTGGCCGGCAAGATCAAGTTCTCGGACAAGCGCATCACCGATGCGATCGACCTGTTCGGCTCGATCGTGAAGGACGACAAGAACGTGGCCGGCGGCACCAAATCGGTGGCGACCACGGCGTTCGGCGACAGCCCCAAGGGGCTCTTCACCGTGCCGCCGCAGTGCTATCTGCACAAGCAGGCCTCGTTCATCACCTCGTTCTTCCCCGAGGGCTCGAAGGCGGGCGTCGACTACGACTTCTTCTACTTCCCGCCGATGAAGTCGCATCCCGAGCTCGGCAACCCGGTGGAAGGCTCGGGCAATTTGGTGACCATCACCAAGGATTCGCCGGCCGCCCAGGCCTTCATCCAGTTCCTCGAGACGCCGATCGCGCACGAGATCTGGATGGCGCAGCCCAACGGCTCGTTCCTCACCGCGCTCAAGACGGTGAACCCGAAGGTCTATTCGAGCGATACGCTGCGCAAGTTCGGCGACATCCTGCTCAACGCCACGACGTTCCGCTTCGACGGTTCCGACCTGATGCCGGGCCCGATCGGCGCCGGCGCCTTCTGGACGGGCATGGTCGACTACGTCAACGGCAAGAGCTCGGCCGACGTCGCCGCCGCCATCGACGCGGCCTGGGCCAAGCTCTAGGGCCCGAAACGCAATCTCCGGTCCGGCGTCCGCGCCGGACCGGTTGCAGGCATCGGCCGTCGGTGCGACAGTCCGATGGATCATCCGGCGGGCCTGGGGGAGGGGCACGATGATCGAGCAAATCATTGGCGCATTGATCGCCGTCGCGGTCGCCCTGGCCGCCGCCTTCGCCTATTTCTGGGGCAGCAACTGGCTGCTCGACCGCTTCCTCGCCACCGACAATTCGATGTCGGTCGAGACCGTGACGCGCCGCGACCTCAGGCGCTCCAGCATCCGGCCCTGGCTGTTCGTGCTGCCGGCGCTGCTGTTCCTCGCGCTCTATCTCGTCTATCCGGTGATCGAGACGCTGCGGCTGTCGCTCTACGACAAATACGGGCTCGAATTCGTCGGCTTCGCCAACTACGCCTGGGCCTTTTCCGATGGCGGCTTCTGGCAGGCGGCGTTCAACAATCTCGGCTGGCTGATCATCGTGCCGTTCCTGTCGACGGCGTTCGGGCTGGTCATCGCCACGCTGGCCGACCGGCTGTGGTGGGGCGGCATCGCCAAATCGCTGGTGTTCATGCCGATGGCGATCTCCTTCGTCGGCGCCTCGGTGATCTGGAAATTCGTCTATGCCTATAAAGGCCCCGGGCAGGACCAGATCGGCGTGCTCAACGCCCTCGTCACCTGGCTCGGCTTCGATCCGCAGCCCTGGATCACCATTCCATATCTCAATTCGTTCCTGCTGATGGTGATCCTCATCTGGATCCAGACCGGCTTCGCCATGGTGATCCTGAGCGCGGCGCTGCGCGGCGTGCCGGAGGAGACGCTGGAGGCGGCGCGCATCGACGGCGCCAACGGCATCCGCATCTTCTTCGACATCATGATCCCGCAGATCTGGGGCACCATCGTGGTGGTGTGGACCACCATCACCATCACCGTGCTCAAGGTGTTCGACATCGTCTACGCCATGACCAATGGCGAGTTCCAGACGCAGGTGCTCGCCAACTACATGTATCGCTGGATGTTCATTTCGGGCGACTACGGACGCGGCTCGACCCTGGCGGTGATCATCATGCTGGTGGTGATTCCGATCATGGTGTGGAACATCCGCCGCGCCAACGCCGAGCAGGGGACACGCTGATGACCACCATCGCCACCACCCCCGACGCCGTGGAGAGCAAGCCGATGGGCGTGCCGCGGATCAATCTGGGCCGCGTCGCCGCGCACCTGGCGCTGCTGTTCTTCGTCGTGCTGTGGACCTTCCCGACGGTGGGCCTGTTGATCTCGTCGGTGCGCGACAAGGACCAATTGGCGCTGACCGGCTGGTGGACCTCGCTGGCGCATTCGACGCTGATGGCCGCGGCGCGCCCCGACACCGCCGACAAGGCGGTGCAGGAGGGCGACCATTGGGTGATCAAGGGCAACCTTTTCGGCCGCGCCAAGGGCCAGCAGATCGAGACCTTCGGCCCCACCAACGCCGATATCGGCAAGAACGCCGCCGGCGCCACCATCCCGATGCAGGACGGCGGCAAGCTGACGGTCGAGGCCAATGGCGACTACGTCTGGAACTTCGACCAGCAGCCGACCTATAGCGGCGCGCCGCGCATCTACTACGTCACCGGCAGCCCGCCGCGCTTCACGCTCGAGAACTATGCGCGCGTGCTCGGCTCGACCGGCGTCGCCGAATCCTTCGTCAATTCGCTGACGGTCGCCATTCCCTCGACGGTGATCCCCATCCTGATCGCGGCCTTTGCCGCCTATGCGCTGGCCTGGATGCAGTTTCCGTTCCGCGGCCTCATCGTCGCGGTGGTGGTGGGGCTGCTGGTGGTGCCGCTGCAGATGTCGCTGATCCCGCTGCTCCGGCTCTACAACATCATCGCCGGCGGCATCAACGACATGGCCGGCCACCAGGTGGCCGAAAGCAAGAGCTATCTCGGCGTCTGGCTGGCGCATACCGCCTTCGGCCTGCCGCTCGCCATCTACCTGCTGCGCAACTACATGGCCGGGCTGCCGCGCGAGATCATGGAATCGGCGCGCATGGACGGCGCCAGCCATTTCAAGACCTTCACCACCATGGTGCTGCCGCTGAGCTTTCCGGCGCTCGCCTCGTTCGCCATCTTCCAGTTCCTGTGGATCTGGAACGACCTTCTGGTAGCGCTGGTGTTCCTCGGCGCGCAGGACGACCGCATGGTGCTGACGGCGCGGCTGGTCAACCTGCTCGGCCAGTACGGCAACAATTGGGAACTGCTGACCGCGGCGGCCTTCATCTCCATCATCGTGCCGCTGATCGTGTTCTTTTCGCTGCAGCGCTATTTCGTCCGCGGCCTGCTGGCCGGCAGCGTGAAGTAGGGACGAGGGCAGGAGTTTCGTCTTCCCTCATCCGGCTTCGCCACCTTCTCCCGTCGAGGGAGGCGGACGTGGCAAGTTGCGAAGTCGCCCAGTGCTCTCGAGGCTGGCCACACCCCAGCGGTGGTCTCCACCTGCCGGTCATATCCACGATTGTACGTGTCCGTCGCGAGAATGGCGTATTCGGCATCGGTCAGTGTACGCATGTCACATTCCCCTGGAAAAGAAGGTGGTGTCGATGCTCAACGCACCCTTCGGCTTCTCGATCGACATGAACAGTTGCTCCTTCACCCAGGGCAAGCGGTTCACGATCCCGTCGGTGATGGGATCGTCGGTTCGCGTGACTTCGACCGAGACAAGATCGATGGCATTCGGATTGTCCGGCGCTTCGGACCTCGGAAGCACCTCATGGATCGACGTTGGATCGGCGTCATTGTCGAAGCGCACAATGAAGGGGCGGTATGCCGGCGGCAATTTGCAGGTCCCGGTGAAGTCCCGGAGCGGGGCAAGGCGCGCGACCGGGTCATCGTTTGGCGTACTAAGTTTGCAACCATCGAGTAGTCTGTCTGCCCAGCCAACGCTCCCCTGGCGACTGGCCATCAGGAAGTACAAGGTCTGCGTAGGGGACACATCGAGAACGACGGCCTCGCCGAACCCTTTACCTGAGACACCGCCCGTCTGTGGAAGGGTCTGTATCTCAGCATGGGCGGTAAATCCCTGCACGCCGCTTGCGTGCTTGAGCTGCCCATCGACGCGCACGGTGATGTCGAGGCGATAGTGGATGGTGATGTCTTCGGCGATGTGCAGCAGGCTGAGCAGCGAGAATGCATGCGAGGGTGCAGTGCTCAAGACGATGGCTGTGACCAGCGTCAGAAGGCCTCCCATGAGCTTACGCATCGATGCTCCGGCTCCGCTTGCGGCAGGGGACATGGTGCAAGGGTCAAGCAGCATCAATGCTGCCGCCGTAATAGAAGGTAATGGAAACGACGAAAATTTGCCCGCACGCTGCCTTCGTTTGCGGTCGCGGTCAACAGCAACGCTAGGTCAATTTGGATGCGGGCGCTTCTGGCGCTGAGGCCGATGGGCGGATGGGGTGGGGCGGTAGAGCCTCGAATCCGCCTATCCGATATGGTCGCGCCGCTGCGGCGGCAGCGGTTCGTCGATGCTGCCGGGGTCGAGCCCGGGGACCACGTCGAAATAGGACGGGATCAGCGTGCCCTGCGGCGCGGCGTGCCGGTCGCACTGGCGGCTGAGCTCGTCGATCAGGGCGAGGCCGGCGTCCTTGAGCGAGGAGCGCACGAAGGTGACGCGCGGCAGGTAGCGCGTGCGATCGATGTGGCGCAGCACGTCGTCCATGGTGGCGAGCGCGATCGGCTGGCCGTGACGCGGCGCCGCGGCGGCCCACGCTTCGTAGCCTTCGACCAGCAGCAGGATGGACGAATAGATGATGGCGGTGATCGCCGGGTCGGCGAGCGCTTCGCGCGTCAGGCGAAAGCCGGCGTCGCCCATCGGGTGCGCCGAATTGTAGACGGTGACGGTGTCCTCGGGCAGGCCGGAATCGGCCACGGCGTGCCGCACCGCGCGGTGGCGATAGAGCGCGTAGTTGAACGCCTCGTCGCCATTGATGAAGGCGATGCGGCGATGGCCGTTGGCGACCAGCAGCCGCGCCAGCCGGTAGAAATTGCCGTAATTGTCCATGTCGACCCAGCCGTAGCGGTCGCAGCGCGGCTCGCGCCCGTGCACCACGAACGGCCGGCCGGAATCGAGCAGGAAGCCGATGCGCTGGTCGTCCTCGCGCGGCAGGTCGACGATGAAGCCGTCGACGGAATTGTCGCGCACATAGCGGTCATAGGTCGCGATCTCGCGGTCCTTGCCGTGGCTGGTGAGCACGATGTCGTAATTGACCTCGCGCGCCTGGGCGAGGACGCCGGCCATCACCTCGGCGAAATGCGGGTCGAGATATTTGAGTTCGTTGTCCGACTGCACCCAGGCGATGTTGTGGGTGCGCTGCAGCACCAGCCGCTGCGCGTTGCGGTTGGGCCGGTAGCCGAGCCGCTTGGCCGCGCCCTCCACCTTCTGCCGGGTCCGCTCACCGACGTCGGAATAGCCGTTGAGGGCCCGCGAGATGGTGGTGATGGACAGGTCGAGCTCCGCCGCCAGATCCTTGATGGTCACGTTTCGCCCGGACGCCGGGGCAGGCTTGTCGGTCTTCGTGTCGGATGTCATAAGCCTTTGACCGTCAACGCAAAAATCCAACGCCGACAGGGGCTCGCGCCACGTCCCCGGCGTTGACGAAACCTCTCTCCCGCGGCTAAGAATAGCCAACTAAAACGTTTTGGCAAATGCCTCGCCGGAACGTCATGAGGGAGGTTTCGGGTTTGGTTGCGCAGCCGCTGATGACGGAGCAGAAGACTCCGCCCGACACCAATGTCGACCGCGACTGGTGGCGCGGCGCGGTGATCTACCAGATCTATCCGCGCTCCTTCCAGGACCACAATGGCGACGGCGTCGGCGACCTCGTCGGCATCACCGAACGGCTCGACTACGTCGCCGATCTGGGCGTCGACGGCATCTGGCTCAGCCCGTTCTTCACCTCGCCGATGAAGGATTTCGGCTACGACGTCTCCAACTACCGCGACGTCGATCCGATCTTCGGCACGCTGGGCGATTTCGACCGGCTGCTGGAGAAGGCGCATGCGCTCAAGCTCAAGGTGGTCATCGACCAGGTGATCAGCCACTGCTCGGACAAGCATCCGTGGTTCGCCGAGAGCCGGCTCAACCGCACCAACGACAAGACCGACTGGTTCGTGTGGGCCGACCCCAAGCCTGACGGCACGCCGCCCAACAACTGGCTGAGCATCTTCGGCGGCAGCGCCTGGACCTGGGACAGCCGGCGCATGCAGTACTACATGCACAATTTCCTCGCCTCGCAGCCGGACCTCAACTTCCACACCCCGGCGGTGCAGGAGGCGATGCTCGACAACATGCGCTTCTGGCTGGAGCGCGGCGTCGACGGCTTCCGCCTCGACACGGTGAATTTCTACTTCCACTCGCTGGGGCTCGAGAACAACCCGGTGGTCAAGCCGGAAGACTTCAACGCCACCACCGCGCCGGCGGTGAACCCCTACAATTTCCAGGAGCACCTCTACGACAAGAGCCAGCCCGAAAACCTCGACTTCCTGCGCCGGCTGCGCGCGCTGATGGACGAGTACGGGGGCAAGATGACGGTCGGCGAGATCGGCGACGCGCAGCACCAGATGGAGGTGATGGCGGCCTACACCTCCGGCGGCGACAAGCTCAACATGGCCTACACCTTCGACTATCTGGGGGGCGAGTTCAGCGCGGCGCATTTCCGCAAATGCATCGACGCCACCGAGGCGGAGGCGCCGGAAGGCTGGATCTGCCTCGCCTTCTCCAACCACGACGTGGTGCGGCATGTGAGCCGCTGGGCCATGCATGGCGAGCAGGAGGCGTTCACCCGCCTCGCCTGCACGCTGCTGCTGTCGATGCGCGGCTCGGTGTGCCTGTACCAGGGCGAGGAGCTGGGCCTGACCGAGGCCGAGCTCGCCTTCGAGGACCTGGTCGATCCGTATGGAATCGAGTTCTGGCCGCAATTCAAGGGCCGCGACGGCTGCCGCACGCCGATGGTGTGGCAGACGCAATCGCCGACCGGCGGCTTCACCACCGCCACCCGGCCGTGGCTGCCGGTGCCGGCCGACCATCTGACCAAAGCCGTCGACCGGCAGCTGGGCGATCCGCGCTCGGTGCTGGCGCATTATCGCGAGATGCTGGCCTTCCGCCACCGCCACCCGGCGTTGCGCAAGGGCTCGATCCGGACGCTCGATGCGCCGGACGGCGTGCTCGCCTTTTTGCGCGAGGACGGCAGCGAGCGCATCTATTGCGTGTTCAACATGAGCGAGAAGGCCGCGGTGGTCGACGTTCCGGCCGAGTACGAGCTGGCCGAATCGGGGGCGCCCGGCCTGGTCGACGAGCCGAGCAACGGCGTGCTCAGCCTGGCGCCGTTCGGCGCCTATATCGGAATTCTGCGCTAGCGCGCGGCACGGGCAGCAGGGGAGGGAACCATGTCGGACCTGAAGATCAGCAATCTCTACAAGAAGTACGGCAGCGTGGAGATTCTCAAGGACGTGAACCTCGACATCAAATCGGGCGAGTTCATCGTCTTCGTCGGTCCCTCCGGCTGCGGCAAGTCCACGCTGCTGCGCTGCATCTCGGGGCTCGAGAGCATCACCTCGGGTACGCTCGAGATCGACGGCCGCCGGGTCAACGAGGTGGCGCCGTCCAAGCGCGGCATCGCCATGGTGTTCCAGTCCTATGCGCTCTACCCGCACATGACGGTGTACGCCAACATGGCGTATGCGCTGAAGCTGCAGAACCTCAGTAGGGCCGAGATCGACCAGAAGGTGCGCGCCGCCGCCGAAAAGCTGCAGCTCACGCAATATCTCGAGCGCCTGCCCAAGGCGCTGTCCGGCGGCCAGCGCCAGCGCGTCGCCATCGGCCGCGCCATCGTGCGCGATCCGCGCGTGTTCCTGTTCGATGAGCCGCTGAGCAACCTCGATGCGGCGCTGCGCGTGCAGATGCGCATGGAAATCGGCCAGCTCAAGGAGCAATTGCCCAACACCACCATGATCTATGTGACGCACGACCAGGTGGAGGCCATGACCATGGCCGACCGCATCGTGGTGCTGAAGGACGGCGTGGTGCAGCAGGTGGGCACGCCGATGGAGCTCTACGAGAACCCGCAATCGCTGTTCGTCGCCGGCTTCATCGGCTCGCCGAAGATGAATTTCCTCACCGGCAAGTTCGCCGATCCGTTCAAGGCAGCGACGGTGGGCGTGCGCTCCGAGCACATCGACATCGTGCCCAGGGACGGCACCTGGAGCGGCAAGGTGATCTATTCCGAGAACCTCGGCTCCGACAGCTACATCTATGTCGACATCGGCTCGACCGATCCGGTGGTGGTGCGCCAGCCCGGCAAAGCCAGCTACCAGGCCGGCGACACGCTGAGCTTTTCACCGCGCGACAGCCTGTTCCACCGCTTCGACGCGGAAGGCCATCCGCTGCTGCATTGACGGAAGAGTGAATGGTGAATGGTAAGTAGTGAATGGTGTTGCGCGGCGTAAGCCGGGTCGCGACCATTCACCATTCACCATTCACCATTCACCATTCACCACTAGAACACCGGAACAATTCCAACATCCGGTAGCTGCGACGCCACCAATTGCTGCGTCACCGGGTGCTGCGGCTTGTCCAGCATCTGCGCCGGCGTGGTGGCTTCGACGACATGGCCCTTGTCGAGCACCAGCACGCGGTCGGCGACGACGCGCACCACGTCGAAATCGTGCGTGGCGATGAGGAAGCTGAGGCCGAAATCGGCGCGCAGCCGGTTGAGCAGCACCAGCACCTCGCCGCGCGCGCCGATATCGAGGGCGGCGATCGGCTCGTCGATGACCACGAGGCGCGGCCGCGTCACCAGCGCGCGGGCGATGGCGAGGCGCTGCAACTCGGCCAGGGGGAAATCGGCCGGCAGGCGGGTCAGGATGTCGGGTGACAGGCCCACCGCCCGCACCACCTCGACGATGCGGGCGCCGAGCTCGTCGACGCTCTTTTGCATCTCGAGCTGCAGCGGCTCGGCGATCGATTCGCCGACGGTGTGGCGCGGGTTGAAGCTGCCGGCGGGCTCGGCGAAGACGTAGCCGATCTCGTGCCGCAGCATGCGCGGCAAATCCGAGCCGTGATAGGGTACCTGCTCGAAGGCGAGCTCGCCGCCGCTGGCGCGCTCGAGCCCGGCGACAATGCGCAACAGCGTCGATTTGCCGGCGCCGGCCGGACCGATCACCGCCACCGATTCGCCGGCGCGGATGGCAAAGCTCACCGCCTCGAGCCGCACCTTTGGCGGCCGCCGGTCGAGCAGCGGCAGCCCCGGCGCCTCGCGGCGGGACACGTCGCGCAATTCGAGCAGCGTGCCGCCGATCGGCGTGCGCATCAGCGTGCGGGCGCGGTGCCGGCCGGCGCTCAGCATGGCGCGGGTGAAGGCATGCCTGGGGTGGCCGAACACCTCCTGCTTTTCGCCGGCCTCCACCACCTTGCCGCCGCGCAGCACCGCGACCTTGGTCGCGAGCATGGCGACCGTCCTGAGGTCGTGCGAGGCCAGCAGCAGCGACATGCCGCGCTCGGTGCAATGCCTGAGGATCAGGTCGAGCAGCCGCCGCTGCTCGAGGAGGTCGAGCCCGGCCGCCGGCTCGTCGGCGATCAGCAGGTCCGGCTTGCCGGCCAGCGCCAGGGCAAGCAGCGCCCGCCGTCGCTCGGCCGCCGCCAGCGCCTCCGGGTAGCGGCCGGCGAGCGCGGGGTCGAGGCCGACCTCCTGCAGCAGCTCGGTGCGCTGCGCGGCGCGATCGCCCTCGCGTCCGGCCCGCGCCAGCGCGGCATCGAGCTGGGCGCCGAGCGTGCGCAGCGGCGACAGGCCGGTGCTGTTGCGATCGAGCAGCACGCCGATGCGCCGGCCGTTGAGCGCCAGCCGGTCGGCCGTGCCCGCGGGCATCGGCTGGTCGTCGAAGCCGAGGCTGCCGCTGGCCGTCGTCCCCGGCGGCAGCAGACCGGCCACGGCGCGCAGCACCAGGCTCTTGCCCGACCCGGCCTCGCCGATCAGGGCCAGCCGCTGGCCCTTGCCGATGGCGAAGCTGACGTCGTCGACCAGCGTGCTGCCGCCGCGCGTGACGGTGAGATTGTCGACCTTAAGCAGCGCCATGGGCGCCTCCGGTCGTGTCGCCGGCCGCCGCGCGGATCTCGCGGCTGACGATGGTGAGCGCCAGCGCGATGAGCAGCAGCGCGAGGCCGGGAACGAACAGCAGCCCCGGCCGGCCGGCGGCATAGGCCTGCGCGTCGGCGAGCAGCAGGCCGAGGCTGGTGGCGGGCGGCTGCGTGCCGAGCCCGACATAGGAGAGGGTGGCCTCGGCCAGCACGCCGACCGCGAGCTGCGCGATGGCCTGCGCCAGGATCAGCCTGAGGATGGTGGGCAGCATGTGCCGGCGGGCGAGGTCGAGGCCGCTGCCGCCGGCGAGCCGCCCGGCCGCGACGTAGTCGGGCGCCGCCGCGGTGCGGATGGCGTCGCGCGTGGCGAGCGCCAACGGCGCGATGTTGGCGATGCCGATGGCCACCATCAGCGTCGCCGCGCTCGGCCCGAACAGGCAGGCGAACAGCACCGCCAGCACGAAGGCGGGCAGCGTCAGCAGATAGCCGCTGACGCCGGTGGCGCCGAGCTCGGCATAGGGGCCGAGCAGCGCCGCGGCCAGCCCCAGCGGCACGCCGAGCAGGGCGCCGATGGCCACCGCCACGCCCGCCACCACGAAGCTCGTGAGGATACCTTTCATCAGCAGCGACAGCACGTCGCGGCCGAGCTCGTCGGTGCCCAGCCAATGCGCGCCGCCCGGATCCTGCAGCGCCGCCGCCACGTCGAGGCTGGTCACCGGGTAGGGCGTCCACAGGATCGACAGGAAGCCGAGCAGCAGGAACAGCAGCGCCGCGACGATGGCGATGCGCAGGGCCGGCGGATCGTGGCGGAGCGCGCTCATGCCGCGTCCTGCCCGCGCCGGCGCGGGTCGGCCCAGCGGCTGCCGAGCTGCGTCAGGAACGTCGTTCCAGAAGTGAGCAGGATGAGCACCGCCAGCGCCCCGGCGACGAGCCCGAGGTCGCGCGCGGCCGCGGCGTCGAGGATCAGCCGCCCGAGGCCGGGCAGGTAGAAGACGTTCTCGACGATCACCGTGCCGACGATGATCGCTGCGGCGTGCGGCACGGCGGCGTCGAGCCCGGTGAGCGCCGCGGCCGGCAGCGCCTCGTGGCGGAACCCGTCCTCGGCGGCGATGCCGCGCGCCTGCGCCGTGAGCACGTAGGGCGCACTGCGCCCGGCCGCGACGGCGTCGCGGATGCCGAGCGCCAGCGTCGCCGCGACCGGCAGGGCCACCGCCAGCGCCGGCAGCAGCAGCGACAGCAGCGCGCCGCCGGCGTGACGCTGCCACGGCACGAAGCCGCCCGTCGGCAGCCAGTGCAGGCCGGTCGCGAAGATCGCGACCAGCACCATGCCGAGCCAGAAACTGGGCGTCGCGCCGGCGATCTCGGCGAGCGCCGTCAGCGCGTGGTCGAGCAGGCGGCCCGGCCGGCGCGCCGCGAGCAAGCCGAGGCCGGCGCCGATGAGGGCGGCCAGCAGCATCGCCAGCAGCGCCAGCGGCACGGTGACGGCGAGGCGCGCCGCGACCAGCCCGCCGATGCCCTGGCCGTCGGCGGCAACGCCGAAATCGCCGAGCAGCAGGTGGCCCAGCCAGCCGCCGAAGCCGCCGAGCGCCTGGCCGCCGGCGCCTGCCGCCAGCAGCGCATGGATCAGCCACAGCGTGACCAAGACGGTCGCGGCGAAGGCCGCCAATTTGCGGAGTGCGAACCAGAGCATGCGAGACGAGCCAGTCGGGCCGCGCCCCCGGCTGAGCCTCGCCGGCGGCGGGTCCTCCCCCAAGAAGGATTGATCGGACGAAACCTTAGCGGTCCCCGGCCGCCCCGACAATGCGCCGGGCCGCGCTGCGCTCAGCTTTTGACGATGAGGTCGGCCGGAATGCGCAGCGAAAACAGCGTGCCGGTGCCGATGGTCGGATCGACCGACAGCGAGCAGGCATTGACCGCCAGCAGCGAGCGGGTGAGCGCGAGCCCGACGCTGGAGCGCACCGGCCCGAGCTCGGCGCCGTCCTTGTCGATGCCGTCGCGGAACACCACGAAGCGTTCGCCCAGATCGGTGCCGCCCTGCGCGCCGTCGCGCACATGGATGGCGATGTTGCCCTCGTCGTCGGTCTGCGCCGACAGGATCACCGAGCCGCCGATCGGCGTCTGGTCGATGGCGCTGGCCAGCAGATTGAGCAGCGCCTGCCCGAGCGAGGTGCGGTCGGCATGCACGCGCGGCAGCGCCTCGGAGATGGCGCTACGCACCAGCACCCGTGCCGCGCTCGCCTGCGTCCGCACCCGCGTCATGCAGCTTTCGAGCAGCGCGGTGAGGTCGACGTCGCTGGGCCGCGGCGTGTACTGCCCGCCGCGCAGCCGGGTGAAATCGTCGAGCTCGTCGACCAGCACCGCGATCTCGAGGCCGGCGGTGCGGATGTCGCGCGCATATTCGGCATAGCGCGCCGTGTCGAGCTGGCCGGGGCCGGCGGCGCGCATCAGATCGGCAAAGCCGATGATGCTGTTGAGCGGCCGGCGCAGGCCGCGGCTCAGCCGTCCCAGCATGCCCGGCTCGATCTCGGCGTCGGCGGCCAGCGCGTCCTGCGGCGCCGGGCTGCGGCGCCGGCTGAGGAAGCCGAAATAGCCGGTGACGATGCCGGCCTGGCCTTCGGCGAACAGCGCGATGTCGGTCTGCCCGTCTTCGCTGCCGAGGCGCACATGCGGCCGCGCCGTCTCGGTGAAGCGCGCCGGCTTTTCGAGGAAAAGCCGCAGCGGCTCCATGTCGGCCCGGCCCACCAGCACCGCCAGCGGCTTGCCGGCGAGCTCGTCGACCGCGCGGCCGAGCAGGGCGCCGGCGGCGCCCGACAGATGCGTGATGTTGCCGGCGCGGTCGGCCAGAACGAAGCCCTCCTCGCGCGCCTCGGCGGCGAGCTCGGCGAAGGCGCGCACCGCCCCTTCATGTGTGCGGATCGCCTCGGCCGGGCTGGCCGACAGCATCAGCGCGGCGCGGCCCTGCCAGCTCACCGATTGCAGCCGGGCGGTGACCGGCAGCGGCGTGCCGTCGCGGCGGACGAGGCGGTTGACCGGACCGGCGCCGTGCGCCTCGTCGTTGGGAAAGATCGAGGCGATGCCGGCGTCGCGCAGGCCCTGCGCGCTGTCGTGCCCGAGCAGGTCCATCAGCGCCCGGTTGGCGAACAGCACCTGCTGGTCGCGGAACACCAGGATCGCGAGCGGCAGCCGGTTGAGCACCAGCGTTTCCGCATTGAGGTTGATGACGCCCTCCGGCGCAGCCACGGCCACCGCGGCCGGCGCGGGCGCCGCCGCTTCGGCCTTGGGCGGCGTTTCGCCCGACACGCGGTCGGTGAGGATGCGGCCGAGCTCCTCGAAATTGTAGCGCGACACACGCTCGGCCGTTTCGGCGTCGGCGGCGGCATCGACGGTCGCCGCCGCGGGCGGCTCGGCGATGGGCTCGGCCGCAGCCTGCGGCTCCGGTTCGGCGGCCGGAGCGGCCAGCGGCTCGGGCAGGGCGGGGGCCGCGTCGCTTTCGGGCGCCGGCGGCACCGGCTCGGCCGGCGGCTTCGGGCCGAGGGCGCGGAAGCCGCGGCCGGTGATCAGCCACTGGCTGGCGCTGCCGCGCGGCGGCGAGGCCGGCTCGGGCGCCGGCGCGTCCGGTTCGGCAGGCGCCGCTTCCGGATCGTCGGCATAGTCGATCACCGCCGCCACCATCTCCTGGTCGAGCGGGGGCTGTGGCTCGGCCGGCTCGGCGAGCGGCGGCTCGGCGGGCACGTCCGGCGGCGTGTCGAACGTCTCGTCGGCGGGCGACAGCGCGGTGTACAGCGTCGCGTCCTCGGCCAGCCGGTCGAACAGCGACGACAGCGCCCGCTCGGGCGGCGGCGGCAGCGGCTCGACCCACTCGTCGCTCGGCGGCGGCACAGGGTCGGCTTCGGGCACCGTTTCGAGCCCGAGCGGCAGCAGCGGCTCCGGCGTCGAGGCAAGGTCCTGCCCGGTGGGCAGCGTGTCGTCGGCGCTCTCGCCCTCCTCGGCGCGGATCGCGGCGATGTCGGGCGGCGCGGCCGCGGCGCGCGACAGGTAGACGAGGAGCATCGCCTCGCCGGGGCCGGCCTGCAGCCGGATCAGGTCGTCGCCCGCCTCGGGCAGGCCGTGTTCGGCAAGGCCCGGTGCGCGCTCGGCAAGGGCCGTGGCCGAGCCGCGCACGGCCCGCGGTCCGTCGGTCAGCAAATAGTCGGCGCCGGCCGGCAGCAGGTCGGTGACCGCCGCATCGTCGGCGAGCGGGCCGGCCGCCGCGAGCATCTCCGCCGGCAGCGGATCGATCGCCACCAGCAGCAGCGCCGTGCTGCCGTCGGGCATGGCGAGCGGGGTGCACGAGCAGGTGGTGGCCATCGGCTTGTCGCCGGCGAGGAATTGCACGCGGCTGAGGCTGGAGCGCCCGACGGTGCCCAGCCGGACGAGCCGCGGCACCTGGCCGCGGATCGGCACCGCTTCGGGGTTGAGCTTGAGGCCGGTCTTCTTCAGCCGGGCGGTGAAATAGCGCGCCGCGGCATTGCGCCAGAGCAGCGTGGCGCCGTCCTGCGACCACAGCCAGGCCGGGCGCAGATCCGCCCAATACTGGACGATCCGGCGCGCCGTCGGCGATTTCATCCACTCAGCGTCCACGCGCGCCAGACCCCAGAACTGTGCCGGTTTGGCACAGTTCGCACCCAAGACTTAATCTTGTCCTAATTATAGCCCCTGTCCGAAACGGTCCAGATTTCCGGGCTTTGCCGACCGATCTTCTCGTCCGGATGGTTAAGCGGGAGGGGTTGCAAACTGCCGCCCGAACGGGCAAATGCGTCCTTGTCAGCCGCGGCGGCCCGACATATGGTCCGCCGCGCTTCCGGGCCGCGTTAGCTCAGCTGGTTAGAGCACTAGATTGTGGATCTAGGGGTCCCCCGTTCGAACCGGGGACGCGGTACCATTTTCCCACGCCGGGCGGCCGGCGCCGGACCGCCTCCCGTATCGCTGATCGTCGGCCCCGTCCGCCTGGCTCAGGCGTCGTCGCTGGCCGGGCCGGCGTTGAGCTGGGCGTAGCGTTCGGCACCGATGGTGTCGAGCAGCTTGAGCTGCGCCTCGAGGAAGTTGATGTGACTCTCCTCGTCGGCGATCAATTCGTCGAACAGCGCCTTGCTCACATAGTCGCGCACCGCGGCGCAGACCTCGCGGGCATCGGTATAGGCCTTTTGCGCCTCGTATTCGCCGGCGAGGTCGGCCTCCAGCACTTCGCGCACGTTCTGGCCGATGCGCAATGGCGCCACGCGCTGGGCGTTGGGGTGCCCTTCGAGGAAGATGATGCGCTCGATCAGCCGGTCGGCGTGATGCATCTCCTCAATCGATTCGGCGCGTTCCTTTTTGGCCAGCAGCGTCAGCCCCCAATCTTCCAGCAGCCGGAAGTGGACCCAGTACTGGTTGACCGCGCCGAGCTCCAGGAACAACGCCTCGTTGAGCTTGTCGATGACCTGCGCTTCGCCCTTCACGTAATGCTCTCCTCTGCCGGTCCCTCAGGCTGTCGAGGCGGCTGCGCATCTCCTGCGATGCCGCGTCGTCGAGACCCTTCTGCACGTGGTAGTTTTCCACGACGCGCAGGATGATGTCCACCACGTTCGGAAAGCAGCCGCAGCAGACGCCGCGCTTGCCGAGCTCGTGATAGACCTTCGCCGGCACGATCAACTGCCAGGGATCCGCGTCGAGGAAGCCCGTGACGATGCGCTCGATGTCGCGATCGGTGATGATGTTGCAGTGACAGACCAGCATGGCGCGGGGGTTCGGACAGCGCATATGCGCAAATCGTCCCCGCGCTAGCAAACGTGGACAATGGCGGTCAACTTAAAACGCCGTAGTTTGGAATCGATCCAGACTAGCGGTCCCGGCCGGGGTCGGCCGGCGTGTGGTGTGCGTGCCGGGCCGACACCATGAAGGCCCAGGCGATCCAGCCGACGATCAGCGCCACCACCGCCAGCGCCATGCCGGTGTAGCCGAGCACCACATTGGGCAGCCCGCCCACGCCCTGCCGGCTCATGTCGTTGGTGAACATCGCCCAGCCCAGCAGCAGCACCAGCACGACGATGTTGAACGTCAGAAAGCCGGTGCGGCGGGGATGCCGCCAGAGATAGAGCAATGCGCGTTTCACGATGACGGAGCCTCCTGCTGCCGTGACAACGCGGCAGCGAACCGCGCGGTTGCGCGCGGCCCGGCGCGCCTATTGCGCGATGCGCAACGCGTTCAGCTTCTGCGCGATCTGCTGGAAGGCGTCGTCGAGGTCGTCGGCGCTGTCGGCCTGGTAGAAATAACTGGTGTCGGTGGCGCAGGCGCTGAGCAGGGCCCGGGCGTTCTTGTCGGTCGTGCTGTTGCTGCCGATCTCGAAGCCCACCGTATAGAGCAGGATGCCGTTGGCCGGGTTCTTGATCGCGGTGCAGAGCGCGGTGGCCTGGCTGGTCGACGAGCCGTTGGGGCCGTTCTGGTTGATCTTGTTGCCCGAACCGTCCGAGGTCGAATCCTGCGCGATGACGCCGTTGTAATAATCGGTGTTGAACTCGCCGTCGGTCATCAGGATCAGCGCCTTGGTGAGGTTGTTGCGCTTGTAGGCGGCAGGGCGGCTGTCGATCGGCGTGGTCGGCCACAGATAGCCGAAATTCGGCGCCAGCATGTACCAGGCCCAGGCGAGCCCGAGATGGCCCGAGGTCGAGCCGGCCGCGGCGAGGTTGTTCACCGTGCTGTTGAGCGTCGAGATGCTGGAGGTCAGCGGCACGATCGCCTGGCTGACGCAATTGTTGCTGGTCGAGGGATACATCGGCGACAGCGCCTTGGCGCTCTTGGAGGCGGCGGTGAAGCTGCCCGAGGGCGGCGCCGCATCGGTGTAGGCGTCGGTGCCGTAGCGCTCGGTCACGCAGGTCGAGGAGGCGAAGGTGTTCTCGCCGCCGGCGGCCGTGTCGAAGTGATAGTAGACGTCGCCGTAATTGGCGCGCGTCGCCTTGCCGGAGGTGTCCGATTTGTACTGGCCGGCCACGAGCGAAAAGGAATTGGTGAGCTGGAGCGTCGCGGTGGTGACGTTGTCGATGTAGAATCCGGTGTTGTTGATGTTCGTCAGATTGCTCAGGCCGGTGACATAGACGCTGTCGCCATTCCGGAGCGAGCCGAACGCGTTGGCGCTGCTCAGCCGGACGTCGCAATCGCTGTAGAAGCATTTGTAGACGTAGCCGCTGTTGCTGCCGCTCTTGTTGCTGCCGCCGGTGACGCCATTGAGCGTGAACTTGTTGTTGTCGACCTTGGTGACCGTATAGACCTGATCGTTGAGGCTCCTGTAGGACGACGATCCGCCGAGGCCGGCGATGTACACCGTGTCGTTGTCGGCGAGGCCGTGACCATTGGCCGTGATCGTCACCGCACCGCGCTTGACGATCGCCACGGCGCCGATCGCGGTCCGCGACGCGGCCCAGTCGGCGCCGGTCAGGTTCGCCGGCACGTTGCTCAGCGTGCCGCGGACCTTGTCGGCATAGGTGCCCACATTGACGCCGTAGGAGAACGGCACCAGCGCCATCTTGCTGTAGGTGGGCGTCTGCGTGGTCGAGATCAGGCTGCCGATCAGGTTCTTCGTGGCAGTCTTGAGCGCGTCGATCTTGGTCGAATCGCAATTGCCCCAGCGGTCGCACGGCATCATCGAGCCGGTGACGTCGAGCGCCATCGACACTTCGAGGTCGGTCGAGCCGCGGATGGCGCGCGAGTTGAGCTGCGCCGTGATGCTGTGGATGCCCACCAATTGCACGAAAGCAGTCGGCACCGTGATGGTGGCGCTGAGGTCGAGCCGGTCGAGCGCGGTGTTGATGGTGGCGCCGGTGACGCTCGAGGTGATGGTGCTGTCGGCCAGCCGCTCGCGCACGATCTGGTCGGCCTTGCTCTTGATGTCGGCTTCGGCGAGGTCCTTGGTGGTCTTGCCGGCGTTGACCTCGGCCACCTTGCTCTGCAGCGCCAGCGCCGCCGCGTCGAGCGCGTTCTGCGCCCGGCTGCGCGCCGTCTGCATGTAGGTGAAATCGACGACGGCGCCGGAGGTGGCGATCAGCACCAGCGCGATGACGGCGAACAGCACCAGGAAGGCGCCGCTTTCGTCGCGGCGGAAGCGCTTGAGGAGGGCGGTGAAGCGACGCATGGTCCGGCAGTCCGGAGGTTCGGGAGCCTCCAGTCTGCCGGAAATTCCTAACTAAAGCACAATGACCTTGGCGCCAATTTTCACTCGGCCGTAAAGGTCGACGACGTCGTCGTTGATCATCCGGATGCAGCCCGAGCTGACGTCGCCGCCGATGGTCCACGGCTCGTTGGTGCCATGGATGCGGTAGAGCGTCGACCCGATATAGAGCGCGCGGGCGCCCAGCGGGTTGTTGATGCCGCCGTCCATGTGGCGCGGAATGTCGGGCCGGCGGGCCAGCATTTCGGCCGGCGGCGTCCAGTCCGGCCATTCGCGCTTGTTGGTGATCTTGTGCGTGCCGGCCCATTCGAAGCCGGTCTTGGCGGTGCCGATGCCGTAGCGCAGGGCCTTGCCGCCGCCGAGCACGAGATAGAGGAAATGGTCGCCGGTATCGACCACCAGCGTGCCGGCCGGCTCGGCGCTGGCATAGGGCACCACTTGGCGCATGAACTGCGGATCGAGATGCACCTTGCGCGGCGCGCGCAGCATCAGCCGGTTGGTCGGCGTGCCGGCGGTGACGCTCATGCCCGGCGGCGGGCCGAACAGCGACGGCGCGGCGACGCCGGGGGTGACGGAGAGGAGGGCGAAGGCGAGGCCGGTCAAGGCGGCCGAAACGGAACGCGGCATGGCGAAAGCACCCGTTGACTGTTTGGCAGGGTTACCCGAGTGTCGCGAGAAACAGCGAATTTGCCGTGAAAAGGCATGGTTAAGCCTTTGCCGCGGCTTATGGTTTCGGGGGAGTTAAGATGGTCGAGCGCTGCGCCTGGGCCGGCGAGATCGCCGAGAACGTGCACTACCACGACGTGGAATGGGGCCGCCCCGTCACCGACGACAACCGGCTGTTCGAAAAGCTGTGCCTCGAGGGCTTCCAGTCCGGCCTGAGCTGGCTGACGATCCTCAGGAAGCGGCCGCAATTCCGCAAGCAGTTCCACGATTTCGAGGTCGCCCGCGTGGCGCGCATGACCGCCGCGGACGTCGAGCGGCTGCTGCAGGATCCCGGCATCGTCCGGCATCGCGGCAAGATCGAATCGACCATCAACAATGCCAAGCGCACGCTGGCGATCCAGCAGGAGTTCGGCAGCCTTGCCGCCTATGTCTGGCGCTTCGAGCCGGACGAAAAGGCGGCGCCCGAGCTCGGCGGCCGGCTCGCCTCGGAGACCGAGGCGTCGCGCGCGTTCAGCAAGGACCTGCGCAAGCGCGGCTTCAGCTTCGTCGGGCCGACCACCTGCTATGCCTTCATGCAGGCGATGGGCCTGGTCAACGACCACTACAGCCATTGCTTCGCGCGCGCCGAATGCGAGCGCGAACGCCAGCGCCTGAAGCGGCCGGCGTAGCTGATGGTGCAGTCGGGGCCCTCCCCCATGCGTCGTATGGGGGAGGGGACGACTGCAAACGCGGCTGAGCCTACTGGTGGTCCCAGTATCTGCGGCCTTCGTCCACCGGATCGAGGCCGATGTCGCGGCGGAGGTAGTTGGGCAGGCGGGGGGAGCCGCGTGTCCGCTCGGGCCATTGCGAGAGAATGGCTGACAACAGCCGGCTGACGACCGAACGGTCGCGGCGGGCGATGGAGGGAACGAAGCTGGTCCTGAGCTGGGTGTTCGACGGAGTCATTTGTGCTGCGCCGGACGCCTTGCGGCGCCGGCTCCCTGGAAATGGAGATCGGTTGGTCTGACGGGACCGGCGCAAACGCCGGAGACAGCAAGGCCTCGGGCGGACTCGAACCGGCGGTGGCGTTAGCGGTGGCTAGGAAGGGTCAGGGACGGCTGGCACAACGGCCGGGAGCGCTCAGGCTCGATACAGTCCCCAGGTCCCGACGCGGATGCCACGGGCAAAGGCGCAAAGCAGATCGGTCATATGCGACTCCTTCGTGGTTGGCGTTGGAACGTGCGCCTGATAGGCGAGGGGAGTCGCCGGCGCAAGCAGATTCTGCGGCAGGCTGACGCACCCGCAAATCTGTGGCGCGTTCGCCACAACACCCCCGCGGTTGGCCGAACGATCCTGTTCGGGATCGGTCGGCCAGAGCGCAAAGAAAAAGGCGGTTGGCCGAACGATCCGGTTCGGGATCGGTCGGCCAGAGCAAAAAGAAAAAGCGGTTGGCGGCGCAGTTCACGTCCGGATCGGCCGCCAATGCCAGGATGCCCTTGAACCATAAAAACCGCCTCTTCTTGTCTGGAAATGCCGTTTCCTTTAGGAACGGCGCACGTTTGGGAACCCCACTGAATGGCTGACCGCACCACGCTGATCGAGGCGCGACTTCCCCGCGGTTTCGAGGACCGCGCGCCCGCCGACATCGCCGCGGTCGACCGCATGCTCGCGACCATCCGGCGGGTGTATGAGCGCTACGGCTTCGACCCCATCGAAACGCCGCTGCTCGAATACACCGAGACACTCGGCAAGTTCCTGCCCGACACCGACCGGCCCAATGCCGGCGTGTTCTCGCTCAAGGACGACGACGAGCAGTGGATGAGCCTGCGCTATGACCTGACGGCGCCGCTCGCCCGCTATTTCGCCCAGCACTACGACAAACTGCCCAAGCCGTTCCGCAGCTATCGCGCCGGCTACGTGTTCCGCAACGAGAAGCCCGGCCCCGGCCGCTTCCGCCAGTTCATGCAGTTCGACGCCGATACCGTCGGCGCCGCCGGCCCCGAGGCCGACGCCGAAATGTGCATGATGATGGCCGACACCATGGACGCGCTCGGGCTGAGCGGGAAGTACGTGGTCAAGGTCAACAACCGCAAGGTGCTGGACGGGGTGCTGGAGGCGGCGGGCGTCGCCGATGCCGGCGCCAAGCTCACCGTGCTGCGCGCCATCGACAAGCTCGACAAATTCGGCATCGACGGAGTCGAGCTGCTGCTCGGCGAGGGCCGCAAGGACGAGAGCGGCGACTTCACCAAGGGTGCGGGCCTCAGCGCCAGCCAGCGCGGCGTGGTGATGGACTACATCGCCGGCAATCCGCCGGTGGACAATCCCGGCGTGCAGGAGCTGGCGGCCATGCGCGGCATGTTCGATGCCGCAGGTTATGATGTCGGCCGCATCCGCATCGAACCTTCGGTGGTTCGTGGCCTCGAATACTACACCGGCCCCGTCTTCGAGATTGAACTGACGTTCCAGGTGCCCAACGAGAAGGGGCAGCCGGTGGTGTTCGGCGCCGTCGGCGGCGGCGGGCGCTATGACGGGCTGGTGTCGCGCTTCCGCTCCGAGCCGGTGCCGGCGACGGGCTTTTCCATCGGCGTGTCGCGCCTCACCAACGCGCTGAAGCTCACCGGCCTGCTCGCCGCCGAACCGCAGGCGGGCCCGGTGGTGGTGCTGGTGCTCGACCGCGACCCGGCCGCCATCGCCGACTACCAGAAGCTGACGGCCGAGCTGCGCCAGGCCGGCATCCGCGCCGAGATGTATCTGGGCAGCTCCGGCATGAACGCGCAGATGAAATATGCCGACCGCCGCCACGCCGCCGCGGCGGTGATCGTCGGCTCCAACGAGCGCGCCGAGGGCCGCGTCACCATCAAGGATCTCGAGGCCGGCGCGCAGCAGGCCAAGGGCATCGAGAGCCGCGAGGCCTATGTCGCCGAGCGGCCGGGCCAGTGGACCGCCAATCGCGCCGACCTCGTCGCCGAGCTCGGCAAGATCCCGGCCGTGGCGCGGATGCGGGCGACAGGCTGATGGTGGCCAAGACGCCCAGCGAGCGCCGCGGCGCCATGGTCCGGCTGGTCGAGAGCAAGACCGTGCAGCGCGTCGCGCCGCCTTTGCTGCTGCCGGCCGGCCCCTATCTCGACCTCGCCGGCGAGGAGTTCGGCCGGCAATTGCTGCTGACCACCGCCAATGACGGCGTCGAATATTGCCTGAGGCCCGACTTCACCCTGCCGATCGCCAAATCCTACCTCGACGACGGCATGGTGGGCGTGCCCGGCGCCTTCACCTATCTCGGCCCCATCTTCCGCCAGGAGGACGGCGTTCCAGTCGAATACGACCAGGCCGGGCTCGAGCTGCTGGGCCAGCCCGACGCCGCCGCGGCGCTCGACCAGGTGCTGACCTTCGCGCGCTGGGCGCTGGCCATCTACGACGTCACCGCCCCCAACATCCGGCTGGGCGGCGTCGGCCTGTTCGAGACCTTCCTCGCCGCCATGGGCATTTCCGACCATTGGCAGGCCCGCATCCGCCACCGCTTCGGCCACCCCGCCTCGATGCACCGGCTGATGCAGCGGCTGACCAACCCCGAGCAGCGCGTCGCCGGCGCCGCCCCCGACGCGCGCGAAACCATCATCGAGATCGTCACCGACAACATGCTGCAATCGGGGCTGAGCCTCGTCGGCTCGCGCCTGCCCGAGGAGATCGCCGAGCGCTACATCGAAAAGCAGGCGCTCGACGCCTCGCCGATCCCCGACGAGATGGTGGCGCTGCTGGTCGAATATCTGTCGATCGTCGACGTGCCGCAGCGGGCGCTCGACCGCATCTACCAGATGACGCGCCAGGCCGGCATCGACATCGAGGACAGCCTCAACACCGTGCGCTCGCACGCCGCCGCGCTGATCGCTTTGTCGCCCAAGGCCAGCGTGGTGTTCGACGCCGGTTTTGCGCCGCGCCTCGACTATTACACCGGCGTGGTGTTCGAGATGACCGGCGAGGCCGGCGACATCCTCGCCTCGGGCGGCGAGTACGACCGGCTGCTCAACCGGCTGGGCGCCGCCGAGCCGGTGACCGCCTCGGGCTGCGCCCTGTGGACCGACCGGCTGGAGCAGGAGGCGACGCGCAACAATGGCTGACGAAGCGCTGATTCTGGCGGTGCCCAGCAAGGGCCGGCTCGAGGAGGAGACGCGCCGCGTCTTCGGCGAGTCGCGCCTGCCGATCACCCGGCCGGGCGGCGCCCGCTCCTATGTCGGCGCCATCAAGAACCAGGCCGGCGTGTCGGTGCGCTTCTATCCCGCCGCCGAAATCGCGCGCGAGCTGATCACCGGCGCCATCGACATCGGCGTCACCGGCTCCGATTTGATCCACGAGGCGGCCGAGAACGGCGTGGCGCGGGTGGTGCTGGTGAAGCCGCTGGAGTTCGGCCGCGCCGACGTGGTGGTGGCGGTGCCCGACGCCTGGATCGACGTGACCCACATGGTCGACCTCGCCGACGTCGCCTCCGATTTCCGCTATCGCCATGGCCGCTGGCTGCGGGTGGCGACGAAATACGTGCACCTGACGCGAAAGTTCTTCGCCGAATGGGGCATCGCCGAATACCGCATCGTCGAAAGCGCCGGCGCCACCGAGGCCGCGCCCGCGGCGGGGGCCGCCGACCTCATCGTCGACATCACCTCCTCGGGCGAGACGCTGCAGGCCAATGCGCTGCGGATCCTCGAGGACGGCGTCATCATGCAGAGCGAGGCGCACCTGATCGTCAGCCGCGCCGCCGACTGGACGCCGCTGAAAAAAGCGCAGCTCGAAGCGCTGCTGTCGATCATGGGCGGCGTGGCGCCGGGAATTTCGACGCAATTGTAGGTAGGCGACACTGGTGAAACAAGAACGTGGTTCTAGTAATCACCAGACCTGCTTCCCCATCCACGATGCGGAAAAAATGCGCAGGAATGACCATGGGACGCGCTAGGCTGCCGATACGGATCAGCCGTGCGGCGCTCTACACCGATTGCGGCGGCACCCGGGATTTGAACACCAGCTTGTCGGCCAGCAGGAAGTTGACGACCATGCCGCCGGCCACGCCCGCCGCGACGCCGAGGATCAGATATTGGGCGACCAGCGGCACGGTGGCCACCAGCGCCGCGTAGATCGCGTAATTGACCGCGCCGCCCACGATCATGGCGCCGAGATAATTGAGGAATTCGCGCCAGATCGGCACGTCCTTGAGCTGGCCGCGGAAGGCCAGCGAGCGGTTGATGATCCAGGTGGTGGCGACACCCACGAGGAACGACACCACGCGCGCCGCATAGGGGCCGAGCGCGCCCTTGAGCAGGTACAGCACCGCCGTGTCGGTGACGAAGCCGGCGCCGCCGGCGATCGCGAACAGCAGGAATTTGCGGATGGTGGGGTTCACGCTCTCGGCCCTTGGGATCATGCCCTAAACGTTCCTGCCTCATAAAGGTTGACGCGGCGCGGCGCAATGTTGCGGCTGGCGGCGCCCGGGGTTTTCGGTGTAGCAGGAGCACCGATGCGGCCCGGCGCGCCGCGACATGGCGATCCGGCAATGCGACGTCCTTTCCCGTTCCCGACTGGTCCCGGCCGATGCTCGAGCCGCTGACGCTGCTGGCGCTGGCCGGCGCCGGCATGCTGGCGGGCTTCGTCGACGCCATCGCCGGCGGCGGCGGGCTGATCGCGCTGCCGGCGCTGCTGGCGGCGGGCGTGCCGCCCATCGCCGCGCTCGGCACCAACAAGGTGCAGGGGGTGATCGGCACCGCCATGGCCGCCACCACCTATTGGCGCAGGGGCTATGTGTCGCTGCGGGCGCTGGCGCTCGCCATCCCGGCGACCTTCGCCGCCGCGTTCCTCGGCGCCTTCGTGGTCAAGCAGATCGACGTCTCGGTGCTGTCGCTGGCGGTGCCGGTGGCGCTCGTCGCCATCGCCCTCTATTTCCTGCTGGCGCCGCGGCTCGGCGACGAGGACCGCCACGCCCGCCTCGGCTGGACCGGCTTCGTGCCGGTGCTGGGCATGGCGGTGGGCTTTTACGACGGCATCTTCGGGCCGGGCACCGGCTCGTTCCTCACCATGGGCTTCGTGGCGCTGTTCGGGCTGGGCGTCACCCGCGCCGCCGGCAACACCAAGATCGTCAACCTCGCCTCCAATCTGGGGGCGCTGGCGCTGTTCATCCCGTCGGGCGACGTGCTGTGGCCGGCGGCGCTGGCGATGGCGGTGGGCCAACTGGCCGGCGGCTATCTCGGCGCGCTCACCGGCATCCGCTTCGGCGCGCGGCTGATCCGCCCGCTGGTGGTGGTGGTGTCGCTGATTCTCGCGGGCCGGCTGCTGCTGGTCCGCTAGCCGCCGTCGCGCGGCGCCGCCACCCGTGTCGACAATTGCGGCAGGATGGCTGGTTCCGCGGCGGGCGCCTGCCTTTCGCCCTTGGGCGCGGGAGCGAAAAGCGGCCGCGCCGCGCGCCGCCACAGCGCGCCCAACAAACGAATGAACGACATCAAATCTTGCCCCTAAATATGCGCCTACCCTGACCGCAAAAGGTAAACAGGACCATGCCGGCGCCCGGCCAATTGCACGCGCTTACGGCGAGCACCTGGCCGGCGCGAAGGCGGGGCTGGCGCCCTTGGTCTTGTTGAGGTGGCCCTCGACGATGTGCAGCGGCCGGAACGGCGGCGCCGCCTGGATCGCCGGATTGGCGAGCCGCAGCGTGTAGCAGCCCGAAAAATAGCTGTGCCTGCCGGCCCGATCGACCGCGTCGAGGCTGACCGGCAGCGTCCAGTAGGTGCTGCCGGCGGCGCCTTCCTGCGCCGATTGTCCGAAGCTGACCTTCACCGCCACCGTGTCCTGGTAGCCCTTCACGAAGGCTGCGAATTTCGGCACGCCCTGCCCATCCTGATAGTACGACCAGGCCCGCGCATATTCCTGCCGGCTGATCGCATTGTAGAACGACGAGATCACCGCCTCGGGCGTCGAGCGATCGTCCAGATAATCCGGCGCCGCCGCCAGCGCCGGCACGGCGATGAGCGAGGCAAGCAAAGCGAGGGTCAGGGTGCGCATGGCGGAATCTCCGGGGGCTGGGGCGGACCGAGCGTGGCGGCCAAACCGGGCGGAGATGCGGCGGCTCAGGCGCGCTCGCGGGTCTTCGGCTCGAAGCTGACCCGGAGCCTGGTCCCGGTCGCCTTGGCATAGCGCGCAAGCGTGCGTCCCGACGGCATGGTGCGCCCGCTTTCGAGGCGCGCGATGACGCTCTGCGACGTTTCCATGCGTTCGGCCAGTTGCTCCTGCGTCAACCCGGCCTGCGCCCGCGCGTCGATGAGCGCCTTCATCAAGGCAAACTCCTCGTCCAGCGCCTCGTATTCCCGGCGGTATTCCGGATCGTCCGCCATCCATTCGTTGTGCAGGTCTCTGAAGTTCTTCATTCGATGTCCTTTGCACGCCGCCGTGCGATCGCCAGTTCCTTGGTGGGCGTTTTCTGCGTCTTCTTTACGAAGACCCTTACGACGATCACCAGCTTTCTGTTTGCCGTAACATAGATGGCGCGGGAGATGCCGCTTCGGGCCTGTATTCGCAACTCCCAGAGCTTGCCTTCCAGGTGTCGCACGAGATCGCGCGGCAGGCGGTCCAGGCCTTCAGTTTCGATCAGATCGATGGCTCGGCCGAGGCGAGCGCGCAAATCTTCGGGAAGCGCGCGGATCTCGGCTTCGACAGCGTCATCGAGGATCTTGACCGTCCACATCGAACAAACATAGCAAAATTGCTATAGTCCTGTCCATGAAAAACGGCGCAGTGGGGACCACCGCGCCGTCGTTCGTACCCGTAGCTGGTTGGCCGGACTTAGAAGTCCATGCCGCCCATGCCGCCGCCCATGCCGCCGCCCGGCATCGCCGGGGCCGCGTCCTTGGGCAGCTCGGCGATCATGGCTTCGGTGGTGATCAGCAGGGAGGCGACCGAGGCCGCATCCTGCAGCGCCGTGCGCACCACCTTGACCGGGTCGACGATGCCCATCTGGATCATGTCGCCATATTCGCCGGTCTGGGCGTCGTAGCCGTAGTTCTGGTTGGAGTTCTCGAGGATCTTGCCGACCACGACCGAACCCTCGTCACCGGCGTTCTGCACGATCTGGCGAACCGGCTCCTGCAGGGCGCGCTTCACCAGGTTGATGCCGGCGGTCTGGTCGGCATTCTCGCCCTTGGCTTTGAGGGCCGAGGCGGCGCGGAGCAGGGCGACGCCGCCGCCCGGCACGATGCCTTCCTCGACCGCGGCGCGGGTGGCGTTGAGCGCGTCGTCGACGCGGTCCTTCTTCTCCTTGACCTCGACTTCGGTTGCGCCACCGACCTTGATCACGGCCACGCCGCCGGCGAGCTTGGCGAGACGCTCCTGCAGCTTCTCCTTGTCGTAGTCCGAGGTGGTCTCCTCGATCTGCGCCTTGATCTGCGCCACGCGGCCTTCGATGTCGGCCTTGCTGCCGGCGCCGTCGACGATCGTGGTGGTCTCCTTGGCGATCTCGACGCGCTTGGCGGTGCCGAGCATGTCGAGGGTCACGTTCTCGAGCTTGATGCCGAGCTCTTCCGAGATGACCTGGCCGCCGGTGAGGATGGCGATGTCCTCGAGCATGGCCTTGCGGCGATCACCGAAGCCCGGGGCCTTGACGGCCGCGACCTTGAGGCCGCCGCGCAGGCGGTTGACGACGAGCGTGGCGAGCGCCTCGCCCTCGATGTCCTCGGCGACGATCAGCAGCGGACGCTGGCTCTGTACCACCGCTTCGAGGATCGGCAGCATGGCCTGCAGGTTCGAGAGCTTCTTTTCATGCAGCAGGATCACCGGCTCTTCGAGCACGGCGGTCATCTTCTCGGCATTGGTGACGAAATAGGGGCTCAGATAGCCACGGTCGAACTGCATGCCCTCGACCACGTCGAGCTCGGTCTCGGCCGTCTTGGCTTCCTCGACGGTGATCACGCCCTCATTGCCGACCTTCTGCATGGCGTTGGCGATCATCTCGCCGATCGACTTCTCGCCATTGGCCGAAATGGTGCCGACCTGGGCGACTTCGGAGTTGGACGAGATGGTCTTCTTGGCCTTGGACAGATTGTCGACGACCTCGTTGACCGCGAGGTCGATGCCGCGCTTCAGATCCATCGGGTTCATGCCGGCGGCAACCAGCTTCACCCCCTCGTTGACGATGGCCTGGGCCAGCACGGTGGCGGTGGTGGTGCCGTCGCCGGCGACGTCGTTGGTCTTGGAGGCGACCGAGCGCACCATCTGGGCGCCCATGTTTTCGAACTTGTCCTCGAGCTCGACTTCCTTGGCGACGGTGACGCCGTCCTTGGTGATGCGCGGCGCGCCGAACGACTTGTCGATCACGACGTTGCGGCCCTTGGGACCGAGCGTGACCTTGACGGCGTTGGCGAGGATGTTGACGCCGCGGACCATCTTGTCACGCGCGTCGGTGGAGAATTTCACGTCTTTGGCTGCCATCTGAGGCGCTCCTTAGAAAATGGGGACGATCGGGGTGGGAGCGGCGGTCAGCCGATCACGCCCATGATGTCGGTTTCCTTCATGATCAGCAGGTCCTTGCCGTCGAGCTTGACCTCGGTGCCGCTCCACTTGCCGAACAGGATGCGGTCGCCGACCTTGACGTCGAGCGGCTGGATCTTGCCCGCCTCGTCGCGGGCGCCCGGGCCGACGGCCTCGATCACGCCCTCGGAGGGCTTTTCCTTGGCGGTGTCGGGGATGATGATGCCGCCAGCGGATTTCTCCTCGCTGTCGACACGGCGAACGACCACGCGGTCGTGCAGGGGACGGAAAGCCATGGACTGCTCCTATTGCCAATGAATCTGCCTGTTAGCACTCCAGCAGGCCGAGTGCTAACAGCTGGCGGGGATATAGGAGGGCCGCTTTTGACCGTCAAGCCGGTTTGCGCCGGCCATCGTCGCTTTTGCTGGGCGGAACGCTCGCCGCCCTTGCGGATTGTGGTCTGCGGGCGATATTGGGCCCGACGCGTTTTCCCACCTGGATATGCCGTGACCATCGAGCTCGACAGCAAACCCCTCGCCGCACAGCAGATTTGGAACTCGCCGCAACTGGCGGTGATCGTGCCGAGCTACAAGGAGCGCGACAACATCGCGCCGCTCTATGACAAGGTGACGGCGGCGCTCGGCGATATCCCCTTCGAATTCATCGTCGTCGACGACAATTCCCCCGACGGCACCGCCGCCGTGGTCAAGGACATGGCGCGCCAGCACGCCAATGTCCGCTGCATCCACCGCATCGGCCGCCGCGGCCTGAGCTCGGCGGTGATCGAGGGCATTTCGGCCAGCGCCGCGCCGTATTTCGCCGTAATCGACGCCGACCACCAGCACGACGAGCGCATCCTGCCGCAGATGCTGGAGAAGACGCTGGGCGGCGACGACATCGTGGTGGGCACCCGCTACGCAGGCTCGGGGCAGGTGGGCGAGGGATTGAGCCGGACGCGCGAGGCGGGGAGCCGCTTCGCCACCCAGCTGTCGCACCTCGTCACCGGCAAGTCGCTGTCCGACCCGATGAGCGGCTTCTTCCTGATGAAGCGCGAGGTGTTCGACGAGGTCGCGGGGCTGCTCAGCAACGAGGGCTTCAAGATCCTGCTCGACATCGTGGTGTCGGCCAGCCGCGTGCGCCGCGCCCAGGGGCGCGACCTCAAGATCGGCGAAGTGCCCTACACCTTCCGCCAGCGCAACGCCGGCGAGAGCAAGATGAGCCCGCTGGTGGTGGTGCAGTTCCTCGGCCTTGTCGTCTCCAAGATGACCGGCGGCTTCCTGCCCACCAGCTTTTTGCTGTTCGGCGGCGTCGGCGTGCTCGGCATCATCGTGCACCTGCTGGTGCTGGGGCTCTGCTACAACCTGCTGCAGTTCAACTTCGTCAATTCGCAGGTGGTGGCGACCGTCGTGTCGATGACGACGAACTTCGTCCTCAACAACGAGTTCACCTTCTCCCACAAGAAGCTCAAGGGCTGGCGCTTCTTCACCGGCCTGTTCAGCTTCTACGTGATCTGCTCGATCGGCGCGATCGCCAACGTCTCGGTGGCCAACTGGATCTTCACCCTCGACCGCTCGGCCTATTTCGCCGGCATCACCGGCGCCCTGATGAGCGTGGTGTTCAACTACGCCGTCAGCCGCGCCATTACCTGGCGGGCGTGAGCGAGTTGGCATTGCGCCATGCACGATGCTATATGTGAGCCATGGACAAGCTCGTTGTCACCGACCTGAACACCAAGGAGCGTCGCGACCGGGTGCGTGCGACGAAAGTGCCGACGCGCCGCCGTCGCGGTGCTGACGGGAAGGTCGAGACCGTCTACGTGCTTGATACTGCCGACCCCCATTTTAATGATCAGTTTTTGAAGGTGTTTCAGATGAATGTGACGGAGGCTCGTCGCAGAAAGCCTGTGCACTCGCACGTCGTTGCTGCCGAGTAGCGGCCCCGCTCAGTTCTGGATATTTGCCGGCCCGAACGGTTCGGGCAAAAGCACAGCCTATGCGCATCTCCAGCCCGAGCGACGGGACGTGCCGTTCTGGATCGTCAATCCAGACCTGCTGACCCTGCAAATTCAGGAGCGCGAGGGGCTTACTCTAGACGAGGCCAATATCCAGGCCGTTACGCGGCTCGAAGCATGGCTCGAGGCCACCATTCGCGTGCATCGCAGCCTCGGCGTCGAGACGGTGTTGTCGACGCCGAAATATCGGCGCGTCGTGTCCTTGGCCAAGCAGCACGGTTTTGCGATTCGGCTGGTCTATGTCGTCCTGAATTCGCCCGAGCTGAACGTGGAACGGGTTCGGGCTCGTGTCGCCCGCGGAGGCCACGACGTGCCGGAGCACAAGATCATCGAGAGATACTGGCGCTCGCTGGAACAGCTTCCTTGGTTCCTGCGGCATGCCGACACGGCGCAGGTCCTCGACAATTCTGGTGAGACGGTCGAACTCATCGCCGAAAAGGTTGACGGCATGGTGCGGTTGCACCGCTCGACCATCCCGGCGGTGGCAGCCGCCATCAAGGCCGCCGTTTCCGAATAGAGTCTAGGCCCGCTTCAGCTCCATCTCGGCCCAGGCCTGGCGCTTGCGGTAGATGGTGGAGGGGCTGAGCTCGAGCGCGGCGGCGGCGAGCGCGATGTTGCCGGAAAAGCTCTGGATCGCGTCTTCGATGATGCGCTGCTCCTGCCGCCACATCGGCAGCACCAGATCGCGCATCACCGGGATCTGCGGCGACGGCGCGGCGTGCGCGGCGGCGGCTGTGGCCGGCGCCTGCGCGGCCGCGAGGAATTGCGCCTTGCCATGGCGGCGGGCGAGGTCGCCGATGCGGCGCGCCATGGCCGCAAGGTCGAGGTCGGTGCCGACGCAGTCATGCGCTCCGGCGCGCATGCCCTCGAGCGCCGCCGAGATCGAGCAGCCCTGGCTGCGCACCAGCAGCAGCGCGCCCGAGGCGATGCGCGCCAGCTTGCCGATCCGCTCCGCGACGCCGTCGGCGATGTCGCCCAGCGCCTCGAGATCGGCGACGATCAGGTCGAACACCGAGGTCTTGAGCAGATCGATCGCGGCGCGGCCCGTGTCGAGCTCGACGATGATCGGCGACAGGGCGAATTCCGCCGCCAGCGGGCCGGCCAGCGACGCCAGGCCCTTGCGTTCATCGACCAGCAGCAGGCGCGCCGGCACGGCCGCCTTGCTGCTCATTTCGTCCGTCATCGACCCCGGCCCCAACACTCGCGTCACTTGCCGGTGATTGTTGACGTTCAGGGTAAATAATCCGTTTTGACGAGGCCGCCGCCCGCCCTATGGTGGCAGCGGAGATCGCGCCGAACCCGGGGAGCGGAGCAGTCGTGCAGGGCCTGGTCTATCTGTTCATCGCGCTGGCGGCCCTGGGCGTTGCGGCTGCGGCGTATTTAGGCCTGACCTTCACCCCCATCGAAGCCGCCGTCACCGCCATCGCCTTCGGCTGCCTTGCGGTGCTGCTGGTCGAGCGCCAGCTCCGCCGCCGCGCCGAGGGCCGGCTGGAGAAGGCCATCGAGGACCTGTCGCGGCTGCTCTCGACCGACGCGCAGGCCGGCTCGGTGCTGAGCCAGCGCATCAACGCCCTGACCGAGCTCGATGCCGGCAAGCGGCTCGACTCGATCGAATCCGACCTCGCGGTGCTGGGCACCGTGGTCAAGCAGGTGACCGAGACCGTCGCCGACCTCGAGGAGCAGCGCCGCCTGACCGTCGAGGACAAGCAGGTCAAGCCGCTGCCCGAGCCGGACCCCGACATCCTGCCCGAGCCGATCATTCCGCTCGAACTGTTGCGCCAGGCCGTCGAGGAGCAGCGGCTGGTGTTCCACATCGAGCCCATCGTCACGCTGCCGCAGCGCCGGCCGCACGGCTACGACCTCGTGCCGCGCCTCGCCATGGAGGACGGCAGCTTCGCCGACCGCCCCGATTTCATGCCACGCCATGGCGGCGAGGAGCTGGTGGCGCGGCTCGAGGCCGACGCCATGGACGAGGCAGTGGTGATCGCCCGCCGCGCCCGCACCTCGGGCAGCCCGATCACGCTGTTCGTGCCGGTGTCGCGCGCCACGTTGTCGAGCGCCAAGGCCGTGGAGCTGGTGCTCGCCGCGCTCGACGCCAACCGCGCCGTCGCCGGCTCGCTGCTGCTGGTGATCGAGCAGAACGAGTACAAGGCGCTGGGCCCGCGCGAAAAAGCCTCACTCGGGGCGATCAACAAGATGGGCGTGGCGCTGTCGCTGGCCAACGCCACCTCGCTGCGCTTCGACTATGCCGAGCTGCAGGGGCTGGGCTTCAGGACAGTGCGCGTCGACGCCACGCGCTTCCTGCGCCAGCCCGAGATGTTCACCGATTTCCACGCCGCCGACGTCGCCGCCTATGGCCGCCGCTTCGGCATCGACATGGTGGCGACCGGCATCATCGACGAGCAGCAATTGCTGCATCTGTTCGAGGACGGCGTCACCCTGGCGCAGGGGCCGCACATCGCCGCCCCCGGGCCGGTGCGCCCGGACCTGCAGCTCGACCGCGGCACGGGCCTTGCCAGGGCCGCGCGGTAGGGCGCCCCGCGCGCCCCTTTGCATTTCCGCCGCCATCGGCCGATAAGCAGCGCATGACCACGCTTTCCGATCTTGCTCCCGACTACGATGCCGTTCTCTCCGATGTGTGGGGAGTGGTGCACAATGGCGTTTCCGCGCATCCCGATGCCGTCGAGGCCCTGCGGCAGTTCCGCAAGGGCGGCCGGCGCGTGGTGCTGATCACCAACGCCCCGCGCGCCGTGGCGCCCATCGTCGACATGCTCGACGACATGCGCGTGCCGCGCGACGCCTACGACGCCGTGATCTCGTCCGGCGAGGTGACGCGGGCGATGATCGCGCCCTATCGCGGCAGGGTCATCCACCATATCGGCCCGCCCAGCATCGACGATTCGCTGTATGAGGGGCTGGGCGTCATCCGCGGCCCGGCCGAGGAGGCCGAGGCGGTGGTGGTCACCGACCTCGATACCGACGACGACACGCCCGACATGTACGAGGCGCGGATCGCCGTGTGGCTCGGGCGCCGGCTGCCGCTGATCTGCGCCAACCCCGACCGGGTGGTCGAGCATGGCGGCCGCATCATCTATTGCGGCGGCGCGCTGGCCGACCTCTACGAAGCGCATGGCGGCCGCATCCGCATGGCCGGCAAGCCGTACCGCCAGATCTACGACGAGGCGCTCCGCCTGGCCGACGCCGCCGCCGGCCGGCCGCTCGCGCGCAGCCGCATCCTCGCCATCGGCGACAGCGTGCGTACCGACGCCATCGGCGCCGCCAATGCCGGGCTCGATCTGCTGTTCATCACCGGCTCCATCCATGCGCAGGAGCTCGATGCCTTCGGGGCGCCCGATCCCGAGGCGATCCGTGCCCTGGTGTCGCCGAGCGGCGCCCGGCTCAAGGGCTTCATGCCGCGCCTTGCGTGGTAGGATTGCGCTTGCCATATAGCCCGCAGCATCCGCGCGACACCGCCGAGGCCAGCTTCCGATGACCAGCTTCTATCGCCTCGACGGCCTCGACAACGTGCCCGCCGCGCTCAAGGGCTGCATGGTGGCGATCGGCTCGTTCGACGGCGTGCATCGCGGCCACCAGGCGGTGCTGGAGCGGCTGAAGACGCAGGCGAAGGCGCGCAACGTGCCGGCGGTGATGCTGACTTTCGAGCCGCATCCGCGCGACGTGTTCGCGCCGGCGCCCTTCATGTTCCGGCTGAGCCCGCCCGACATCAAGGCGCGGCTGTGCGCCGCGCTCGGGCTCGACGGCATCGTGCTGATGCCGTTCAGCCGCGACCTTTCCATGGTCGAGGCCGAGGACTTCGTGGCGCGCTTCCTGGTCAGGGCGCTGCGCGTCTCGGGCGTCGTGGTGGGCGCCGATTTCCACTTCGGCCACAACCGCCGCGGCACGCCGGATTTCCTGCGCGCGGCCGGGGCCATCCACGGCTTTTCCGTCGACATCCTCGACCTCCTGCCCGAGGGCGAGGAGGCGGTGTCGTCCTCGCGCATCCGCAAGGCGCTCACCGAGGGCGAGGTGGCCGAGGCCAACGGCCTGCTCGGCTATCACTGGTTCTTCGGCGGCGAGGTGGTGAAGGGCGACCAGCGCGGCCGGCTGCTGGGTTTCCCCACCGCCAACATCGCCACCGCCTCGAGCTTCGCCCTGGCGCAGGGCGTCTACGCCGTGCGCGCCCGGCTCGGCGAAAGGCTGCTCGATGGCGTCGCCAGCTTCGGCAAGCCGATGTTCAACAACGAACTGCCGCCGTTCGAGACCTTCCTGTTCGATTTCGACGCCGACATCTACGGCCGGCATCTGGAAATCGCCCTGATCAGCCACATCCGCGGCCAGGAGGTCTACAAGGGCCTCGACGAGCTGATCGCCGCCATCGCCCGCGACAGCCGCAAGGCACGCGAGGCGCTGGGCCAATGCGGCCCGCTGGGCGCGCTCGACAAGGCGCTCGGGTTCTTCGCTTAGGGGCCGTTCACGTTCGGACAAGCGCGCATGTGGTGGCTGCGGCCGCTGCACCGCTCTCAACGTGAATGCACCGACTAGGACGCGGCCGACAGCGATGCGCCGGGATCGCCGGGCGCCGTCTCGACTCCGAGGTCGGGGAAGGCGACGATGCGGCGGCCGTGGAAATCGGTGCGCACCACCACGAGGTTCTGCTCCTCGAAATAGGTGAGCAGCCGCCGCGCCCGGCTGACCGAATGCGTGCCGTAGATCTGCGCCAGCAGGGCGTCGGCCGGGCAGGGCTCGCCCGTCACCGCGGCGTGCGCGAGGGCGAGGAACACGCTCTGCACATCGTCCGGCAGCCGCTCGGAGAGATCGAGCACGCGCTGCCACTCCGCGCGCGCCGCCACGTCCTCCGACACCCGGGCGCGCCCGATGGCGAGGCGCCGGCGGAAGGCGGGCAGCGCCAGCGGCTCGCCCGGCACCCGCTGGATGCGGCAGCGCACCAGGAAATCCTGGTACAGCACGGCGACGTTGCGGAAGCCGCTTTCGGGGTCCTCCAGCACGTCGCGCAGCACCCTGTCGATCAGCGCCTCACGCTGGGCCGCATCGACCGGCGGCGCGTCCGGCGCCTCGGCCGGTTCGGGCGCACGCGGCCGGCTGAGCTGGGCGAGGAGATCGGCCGTCGGCGTCACCACCGGTTTCGGCGCGCGGCGGACGGGACGCGACATCTCCTCGGCGGACGCGGTGAAGATCAGCGCCTCGACGTCGGCCGGCGTGTCGGGCAGCGGCTCGAGCCGGGGGTTGGTCGATTGCGCCTGCGTCTCGACCGCGCCGATCACCACCGGCAGCGGCCGCCGCGACAGCGCCGGGCCGAGCGCCACGAAATGCCCGCGCTGCAAATCGCGGAACATCTCGGCCTGCCGCCGGTCCATGCCCAGCAAATCGGCGGCGCGCGCCATGTCGATATCGAGGAAGGTGCGGCCCATGAGGAAGTTCGAGGCTTCCGCCGCGACGTTCTTGGCCAGCTTGGCGAGCCGCTGCGTCGCGATCACCCCGGCGAGGCCGCGCTTGCGGCCGCGGCACATGAGGTTGGTCATCGCCCCGAGCGACAGCTTGCGCGCCTCGTCCGACACGTCGCCGGCCACCGCCGGGGCGAACAATTGCGCCTCGTCGACCACCACCAGCACCGGATACCAATGGTCGCGCTCGGCCTCGAACAGGCCGCCGAGGAAGGCGGCGGCGCAGCGCATCTGCTGCTCCATGTCGAGGCCTTCGAGGTTGAGCACCGCCGACACGCGATGCTGCCGCACGCGCCCGGCGATTCGCGTCAGCTCCGCCTCGGTGCGGGCCGCATCGATGGTCAAATGCCCGTATTTTTCCGCCAGCGTGACGAAATCGCCTTCCGGATCGATGACGATCTGCTGCACCAGCGTCGCGCTCTGCTCCAGCAGGCGGCGCAGCAAATGCGACTTGCCCGAGCCGGAATTGCCCTGCACCAGCAGGCGCGTCGCCAGCAATTCCTCGAGGTCGAGACCGACCGTGGCGCCGCCCGTGGCCGTGCCGCCGCCGGAGGCCGTTCCCATATCGACGGCGATGGTCATTGGTGCTGCGAGTCAGTCATCGGAAAGCCCGTCTCCTAGCACGGATGCGCCGCGGGGGAGGGGCCGGCGGCACATACCCACAACAGATCGCCGCCCCGCCCGGCGGCCCGGGCCGGGCAAAACCCTTTCACCCCCCGGGCTTTCCCGCTAAAAGGCCGGCCAAACCGACAGTCCAAGCCAAGCACCCCGATGAACGATATGCCAAAGGTCGCGGCCGAGCCCGACTACTCCGCGACCCTGTTCCTGCCCCAGACGGATTTTCCCATGCGCGCCGGCCTGCCCGAGCGCGAGCCGATGTGGCTCAAACGCTGGGAAGAGATGGACATTTACGCCCTGCAGCGCCGGCAGGCGCACGGCCGGCCGCTGTTCACCCTGCATGACGGCCCGCCCTACGCCAACGGCAACATCCATATCGGCCACGCCCTCAACAAGATCCTCAAGGACCTGGTGAGCCGGTCGAAATCCATGCTCGGCTACAATTCGGCCTATGTGCCGGGCTGGGACTGCCACGGCCTGCCCATCGAGTGGAAGATCGAGGAACAGTACCGCGCCCGCGGCCAGGACAAGTCCAAGGTGCCGATCAACGAGTTCCGCGCCGAATGCCGGACCTTTGCGCAATATTGGGTCGATACCCAGCGCGAGGAGTTCAAGCGGCTGGGCGTGCTCGGCGACTGGGACAATCCGTATTTGACCATGAGCTTCGACGCCGAGGCGCAGATCGCCCGCGAGCTGATGAAGGTCGCGACCTCCGGCCAGCTCTATCGCGGATCGAAGCCGGTGATGTGGAGCGTGGTCGAGCGCACCGCGCTGGCCGAGGCCGAGATCGAGTACCAGGACTACGAGAGCGACACCATCTGGGTGAAGTTCCCCATCCGCTCGGGCAACGGCGCCTTCGGCGACCGCGATTTCGAGGCGCTCGACGCCTCGGTGGTGATCTGGACCACCACGCCCTGGACCATCCCCGCCAACCGCGCCATCTCCTATTCCGGCAAGTTCCCCTATGGCCTTTACGAGGTCAGCAAGGCACCCGAGGGCAATTGGGCGGCGGTGGGCGAGAAATACGTGCTCGCCGACAAGCTCGCCGCCGACACCTTCGCCAAGGCCAAGGTCGAGGCCTTCGTGCGCCTGTCCGACGTCGACATGAGCCGGATCGTCTCCTGCAACCACCCGCTGCGCGGGCTGGGGGGCGGCTACCAGTTCGAGGTGCCGCTGCTCGAGGGCGAACACGTCACCGACGACGCCGGCACCGGGTTCGTGCACACCGCGCCCAGCCACGGCCTCGACGATTTCGAGATCTGGCTCAAATCGACGCGCAAGCTGCAGGCGCTCGGCATCGATCCGGCCATCCCCTACACCGTCGACGACGCTGGCTTCTTCACCGCCGAGGCGCCCGGCTTCGAGGGCGGCCGCGTGCTCGACGATGCCGGCAAGAAGGGCGACGCCAACCAGCGCGTCATCACCGCGCTCGCCGAAAAGGGCATGATGGTGGCCCGCGGCCGGCTGAAGCATCAATATCCGCACAGCTGGCGCTCGAAGAAGCCGGTGCTGTTCCGCAACACGCCGCAATGGTTCGTCTACATGGACCGCGACATCGAGGGTAAGCCCGGCGACACGCTGCGCGCCCGCTCGCTCGCCGCCATCGATGCAACGGCGTTCTACCCGCCGGCCGGGCAGAACCGCCTGCGCTCGATGATCGCCGAACGGCCGGACTGGGTGCTCTCGCGCCAGCGCGCCTGGGGCGTGCCGATCGCCGTGTTCTACAACGAGGCGACCAACACCATCCTCAAGGACGAGCAGGTCAACCACCGCATCGCCCAGGCCTTCGAGGAGGAGGGCGCCGACGCCTGGTTCAAGCCGGGCGCCAAGGAACGCTTCCTAGGCGATGCCGTGCCCGACCCCGACAACTGGAGCAAGATCGACGACATCCTCGACGTCTGGTTCGAAAGCGGCACGACGCATGCCTGGGTGCTGCGCAACAAGCAGAAATGGCCCGACCTCGAATTCCCGGCCGGCATGTATCTGGAGGGCTCCGACCAGCATCGCGGCTGGTTCCATTCCTCGCTGCTCGAAAGCTGCGCCACCAACGGCTTTGCGCCCTACAAGAGCGTGCTGACGCACGGCTTCACCCTCGACGGCGAGGGCAAGAAGATGTCGAAATCGCTGGGCAATACCGTCGCCCCGCAGGACGTGATCAAGCAGTACGGCGCCGACATCCTGCGCCTGTGGGTGGCGGCGTCCGACTATGCCGACGACCTGCGCATCGGCAAGGAGATCATCAACACCACGGTCGACAGCTACCGCAAGCTGCGCAACACCATGCGCTGGCTGCTCGGCAACCTCGCGCATTTCAAGCCCGAGGAGCGCGTGGCGCTCGCCGACATGCCCGAACTCGAACGGCTGGTCCTCAACCGCCTCCACGAGCTCGACCGCGTGGTGCGCGAAGCCTATGCCGAGTACGACTACAAGCGTGTGGTCGCCGCCCTCAGCAATTTCATGAACGTCGAGCTTTCGGCCTTCTACTTCGATATCCGCAAGGACGTGCTGTACTGCGATCCGATCTCGTCGACGAAGCGCAAGGCGGCGCTCACCGTCATCGACGCGGTGTTCGACTGCCTCACCGCCTGGCTGGCGCCGATCCTGGTGTTCACCATGGAGGAGTGCTGGCTGGAACGGCATTCCGGCGCGGCCGAATCCGTGCACCTGCGGCTGTTCCCGGAGGTTCCGGCCGAATGGGCCGACGCCGCGCTGGCGGAAAAGTGGGAGAAGCTGCGCGAGGTGCGCCGCGTCGTCACCGGCGCGCTCGAGATCGTGCGCCGGGACAAGGTCATCGGCTCCTCGCTCGAGGCCGCGCCCCAGGTCTATGTCACCGACCCCGAGCTGCGCGCCGCGCTCGCGGGCGTCGACGTCGCCGAAATCGCCATCACCTCGTTCCTCGAACTCAGGGACGGCGCCATCCCGGCCGACGCCTTCACCATCCCCGAGGTCAAGGGCGTGGGCGTGGTGTTCGATCGCGCCGACGCGCATGGCCGCCAGTGCCTGCGCTCCCGCCGCTTCTTCGCCGCGGCCGACATGGACGGCGATCTCAGCAAGCGCGACGCCCAGGCGCTGCGCGAACGCGCGGCGGCCGGGATTTGAGGCAGGCGAGGGTTCCGATGCGCGTTGCCCCCACCCCAGCCCCTCCCCGCAAGGGGGAGGGGAGCCCGACTGAAACATTGATGCACGCGGTTCTATCGCCCCCCTCCCCCTTGCGGGGAGGGGACGGGGGTGGGGGCAGCCCGCTCGAGCTCCAGGATGTCGTCGAGGCTCGCCGATGACCCGTCACGGCCTCTGGCTCTCGCTTGTCCTCGGCCTCGTCGCCTTTGCCGCCGACCGGGTGCACAAATATATCCAGGTCGATCTGCTGCACTGGCCGGAGGGCTATTTCACGCCGCTGACGCCGTTCTTCGACGTCGGGCTGGTGTTCAACCCCGGCATTTCCTACGGCCTGCTCGGCACTCTGCCGCTGTGGGGCATCGCCATCCTGGTGGCGGCGGCGCTGTGCGCGCTGATCGTCTGGTGGTGGCGGGCGACCTCGGCGCTGGTCCGCGCCGGCCTCGCCATCTGCATCGGCGGCGCCGCCAGCAATGCGCTGGACCGGGTGATTTACGGCCAGGTCGCCGATTTCTTCCACTTCCACGTCGGCGACTGGTCGTTTTACATCTTCAACGTCGCCGACGCGGCCATCACCCTGGGGGTGGGGCTGCTGTTGCTCGATCTCCTCGGCATCGGCGGCAAACGCGACGCCAACCCGGTGTGAACCAATTGCTGCCAGAATCTGGTCTTACGCGGCACTGTGGGGTATACGGGGCCCGCTCGGGACAAGTGGCCGGCCGGTTTCCGGCGCGGGCGGGCGACCACCGATCTTGGCCGTTGGGGCGGAAGGAAAGCATTGATGCCGTTTGAGTTGACCGGGGCGCGGATCGCTGCCTTTGCCGCCATCACGCTGCTCTCGATTGGCCTTTCCGCCTGCACCACCACCGAGGGCACCAATGCCTTCACCTCCGCCGATACCTTCGAGCGCGAGGTGATGGACACCACCGCCGCCGGCCTCGGGCTCATTCCGCAGGAAACCAAGCCGGATCCGACCAATCCGCGCGGCCCGCTGGTGATGCCCAAGGACACGCGCGTGCTGCCGCCGCCCGAAAAGTCCACCCAGATCGCCGCGCAATTGCCGGTCGACAGCGCCACGCCCAAGGTCGACACCGCCGGCATGAGCCAGGCCGATGTCGAGCGCATCCGCCACGTCCGCGTCGTCGACGTCAACACCCCGGACGGCCGGCCGCTCACCGCCGCCGAGCTGCAGAAGCTGACGGCCAAGATGAAGGCCTTCCAGTTCAGCTCCAAGCGCTCGATCTTCACCCCGCCCGAGCAGTATTTCACCCTGAGCGGCGGCCAGCAGGACATGGTGTGCCTCGCCAAGAACGGCGACCTCGTCTCGGTGAACGATCCGAGCTGTCCCATCGAAATCCGCAAGGCCCTGCTCAAAAAGAGCTGAGCCGCCACCACACTCGCAAGATGCGCCGCCGCGTCCCTGCCGGGCCGGTCCCGCAGGAGTAGCAGATGTCCGACACCCCCTCCGCCTTTGCCGGCGATCGCCTTGCCAAGGTCATCGCCCGCGCCGGCCTCTGCTCGCGCCGCGATGCCGAGCTGTGGATCAAGGACGGCCGCGTCGCCGTCAACGGCAAGGTGATCCGCACCCCCGCCTTCAACGTCACCGACAAGGACCAGGTGAAGGTCGACGGCCAGCCGCTGCAGGCCCGCCAGGGCACGCGCGTCTGGCTCTACCACAAGCCCGCCGGCCTCGTGGTCACCGAGAAGGACCCGGAGGGCCGCCCCACCGTGTTCGAGACGCTGGAGCAGCAGGGCCTGCCGCGCATCGTCTCCATCGGCCGGCTCGACATCAACACCGAGGGCCTGCTGCTGCTCACCAATGACGGCGGGCTGAAGCGCGTGCTCGAATTGCCCGCCACCGGCTGGCTGCGCCGCTATCGCGTGCGCGCCTTCGGGTCCATCACCCAGCCGCAGCTCGACGCGCTCAAGGATGGGCTCGAGGTTGATGGCGTCAAATACGGGCCCATCGAGGCGACGCTGGAGCGCGAGCAGGGCAGCAATGTCTGGCTGGTGCTGGCGCTGCGCGAGGGCAAGAACCGCGAGGTCAAGAACGTGCTGGCCGCGCTCGGCCTCAAGGTCAACCGGCTGATCCGCGTCAGCTTCGGCCCGTTCCAGCTCGGCGATCTGCCGATCGGCGCCGTCGAGGTGGTGAAGGCCCGCGTGCTGCGCGAGCAGCTCGGCAAGCGCCTCGCCGACGAGGCCGGCGTCGATTTCGACAGCGAGCTGCCCGAGCCGGCCGCCATCAAGCTCGCCCGCGGCGCCGCCAACCCGGCGCTGCGCGCCAGCCGGCCTGGCGCCGAGCCGGCGCGGCAGCGCAAGGCCATGGCCGACCGCACCGAGCGCTTCCGCTTCACCGACCGGCCGGATCGCCCGCACGAGCTTCGGCCGGAGGATGCGCCGATGCGCAAGGACCGCCCCGGCAGCCGCAATCCGCGCCGCCCGCCGCGCCCCGAGCGCGCCGACGAGGCGCCCGCCGGCCCGCCGCGCCGCGTTTTCCACGACGACGGCAGCGAGACCGAATTCACCGCCAAGCTCTACGGCAAGAAGCCCAAGCGCGACGCCGCCCCCACCGGCGACAAGCCGCCGTTCAAGAAGAGTTTTGGCGACAAGCCGCGCGGCGACTTCGCCGACCGCCCCAAGCGCGCCTATGGCGACAAGCCGAAGGGCGACTTCGGTGACCGCCCGAAGCGGCCATATTCTCCGCGTCCCGCCGACGGCAGCGACCGCCCGAAGCGCGATTTCGGCGATCGCCCCAAGCGCTCCTACGCGTCGCGGCGCGACAGCGCTGATCGCCCGAAGCGCGCCTACGCGCCACGACCGGACGCAGCCGACCGTCCCAAGCGCACCTACGCCCCGCGCGCCGATGCGGCCGACCGCCCGAAGCGTTCCTATACTCCCCGCGCTGATGGCGCCGACCGCCCGAAGCGGCCGTTCGGCGACAAGCCGCGGTCGCCGCGTCCGGCCGGCGACAGGCCCGTCGGCAAGCGGCCGCGTGGCTCCGGCCCCGGTGGCGACCGGCCGCGCCGTCCGCGTCCGCCCAAAGCCTGATGCGGATCGTCGGCGGCAGGTTCCGCGGCAAGACGCTGACCTCGCCCGAGGACGACTCGATCCGGCCGACCGCCGACCGCACCCGCGAATCGGTGTTCAACATCCTCGCGAGCCGGCTCGGGCCGAGCTTCGACGGGCTGCGCGTGCTCGACCTGTTCGCCGGCACCGGCGCGCTCGGCCTCGAGGCGCTGAGCCGCGGCGCCGCGCACGTCACCTTCGTCGATACCGGGGCCGAGGCGCGGGGCCTCATCCGCGACCACATCGAGGCCTTCGGTGCCGGCGGCGTCGCCAAGCTGCTGCGCCGCGACGCCACCGCCCTCGGCCCGGCGGGGACGCTCGGTCCGGTGGATCTGGTGTTCCTCGACCCGCCCTACGGCCAGGGCCTCGGCGAACGCGCCCTCGTCTCCCTGCGCGACAATGGCTGGCTGCAAGCCGACACCTTGCTGGTGCTGGAGGAAAGCGCCGACGCCGCCGTAACGCTGCCGGAAGGGTTCGTGCTCGACGACCGCCGCGACTATGGCGCGGCGGCGGTGCATCTCATTCGCGTGAGCTGAGCCCCGCCCGCTACCGTGTTCGCCCGAACATCCGTTCGAGGTCGGCCTTCTTCAGCTCCACATAGGTCGGGCGGCCGTGGATGCACTGGCCGGAATGCGGCGTGCGTTCCATGTCGCGCAGCAGCGCGTTCATCTCGTCGACGCGCAGCACCCGGCCGGCGCGCACCGAGCCGTGGCAGGCCATGCGCGCGATGATGGCGTCGAGCCGGTCGCCCAGCGTCTCGGTGGAGTCCCATTCCGCCAGCCCGTCGGCGAGGTCGCGCACCAGCCCGTCGATATCGGCCTGCCCGAGCAGCGCCGGCGTCTCGCGCACCGCGACGGCGCGCGGGCCGAAGCGCTCGAGATAGAGGCCCAGCCGCTCCAGCGTCGGCGCCGCCTCCTCGAGCCGCGCGCAATCCTCCTCGCTGAGCTCGATCACCACCGGGATGAGCTGCATCTGGCTCGCCACCGGCCCGCTCTGCAATTGCGCGCGGAATTTCTCGTACACCAGCCGCTCATGCGCCGCGTGCTGGTCGACCAGCACCAGCGCGTCGCCGTTCTGCGCCACGATGAAATTCTCGAACATCTGCGCCCGCGCCGTGCCGAGCGGATAGCTCGCTTCGTCCGGCGGCAGCTCGATCGCCTCGTAGCGCGCGCTCGGCTCCGCCAATCCGGCGATGCCTGTGCCCTGGCGATCCTCGCCCGCAAAGCGGGGGAGGGAGGCCATGCGAAGCATGGTGGCGGCCGCAAACGCCGGCGCCGCCGCCTCCGCCATCTCCGGCGGGCGGAACGCTCCAAGCACGTCCTCGGCCACCGTGCTCGACGCCCGGTAACCCGCCTCGCCCAGTGCGTCGACGATGGCGCGGATCACCGCGCTGCGTACCCCGCCGGCGTCGCGGAAGCGCAGCTCCGCCTTGGCCGGGTGCACGTTGACGTCCACCGCCGCCGGATCGATGCTGAGGAACAGCGCGATCGCCGGGAAGCGGTCGCGGAAGACGAAATCGGCATAGGCGGCGCGCACCGCCCCCAGCAGCACCTTGTCGCGCACCGACCGGCCGTTGACGAAATAGAACTGGCTCAGCGAATTGGCGCGCGTGTAGGTCGGCAGGCCGGCGAGGCCGGTCACCACCACGCCGTGCCGGCTGGTCTGCAATGGAACGGCGTTCTCGGTGAAGTCGGCACCCAACACCTGCATCACCCGGCCCGGCAGCGAGCCGTCGGCCGGCCAGTTGCTGGGCGTGCGGTCGGCGCCGTCGAGCACGAAATGCACGTCCGGGTTGGCCATCGCCAGCCGCTTCACCACATCGGCCACGGCGGCGGCCTCGGCGCGGTCGGTCTTGAGGAATTTGAGCCGCGCCGGCACCCCCGCGAACAAATCGCGCACCTCGACGATGGTGCCGCGGTTCATCGCCTGCGGCACCACGCCGGATTTGCGCGAGCGGTCGACCTCGATGCGCAGCCCCGTGGTTGCTTCTGCCGGGCGCGACGCCACGCTCAGCCGCGCCACCGCGCCGATCGAGGCCAGCGCCTCGCCGCGAAAGCCCAGCGTGCGGATGTCGTCGAGCCCGTCATCGGCGAGCTTGCTGGTGGCGTGGCGCTCGACCGACAGCAGCAGATCGTCGCGGCCCATGCCGGCGCCGTCGTCCTCCACCCGGATCAGGCTGCGCCCGCCGCCCGCGGTGGTCACCACGATGCGCCGCGCCCCGGCGTCGATGGCGTTCTCCACCAGCTCCTTCACCACGCTCGCGGGCCGCTCCACCACCTCGCCGGCGGCGATGCGGTTGATCAGATCCTCGGGCAGCTGGCGGATGGGCAAGGGGTGATTCTCCAAGGGCAATAGTTTAGCGCCGCGCCGGAACCTGCTACCACCCGGAAATGCCCCAATCCCCGATGGACCTCGCCCTCGAACTCGCCGCCGCGGCGGCCGCCGCCGACGAGGCGCCGGTGGGGGCGGTGATCGTCGACAGCGGCGCCGTGCTCGCCGCCGAGCGCAACCGCATGCGCGAGCGGAACGACCCCACCGCGCATGCCGAGCTGCTTGCCATCCGCGCGGCGCTGTCGGCGCGCGGCACCGGCCGGCTCGACGGCTGCGACCTGTACGTCACGCTCGAGCCCTGCGCCATGTGCGCCGGCGCCATCGCCCACGCGCGCCTGCGCCGCGTCATCTACGGCGCCGCCGACCCGAAGGCCGGCGCCGTCGATCACGGCGTGCGGCTGTTCGACAGCCCCAGCACGCACCACCATCCCGAGGTGGTGTCGGGTATCGGCGCAAAGCGGGCGGGGGAGCTGCTGAAGGCGTTTTTCGCGCGGCTGCGGGAGTAGGCCCTCACTGCCCCGCGCGCGTCGTCTCGCCGGTCTTCATGATGAACTGCTCCACCTTGTGGCTGAGGTGGCGCTTGAAATTGTCTTTTTCCTTCTCGGCCGCCGCGATGATTTCCTTCACGCGCCAGAACTCCATGGCGCCGAAGCTCGAGACGTGCGGCCGCGCGTAGACGTCCGGCGGGTAGGCCGCCATCATGTGCGCGGTGAGCGAATGCATCATGATCTGCGCCGAGCCGAACCAGATGTCGAGCGCCCGGTAGTCGACCTTGGCGATCTTGTCGGAGGGGTCGCCGTTGACGTCGATGCCCACCAGGATGTCGCAATCGGCCGAGGCCTGGTCGAGCGGCAGCGGGTTCACCACGCCGCCGTCGACCAGGATGTGGTTGGCGTAATGCACCGGCCGGAAGAAGCTCGGGATGGCGATCGAGCCGGCGATGGTTGGCCGCAATTCGCCGCTGTTGAACACCGCCTGATGCCAGCTCTGGAAATCGGTGGCCACCACGTAGAACGGGACCTTGAGGTCCTTGAAATCGTCGGGGAACGGATCGGGCAGGAAGGCGTCGACCACCCGGCTCGCGTCGAGCTGCAGGTTGAAGCCGTTGCGCACCAGCCCGCCGAGGCTGCCGATCTGCTGGCCCCAGATGCGCCCGGCGATGGTGCGCATGGTGCCCAGCACGTTCATGGCGTGCTCGCGCAGCTCCTTGCCGCTCATGCCGTTGGCCCAGCCCGAGCCGATCAGCGCGCCGATCGAGGTGCCGGCGATGGTCGAGGGGGTGAGCCCCAATTCATCCATCGCCTCGATGAACGGAATGTGCGTCAGCCCGCGGGCCGAGCCGCCGCCGAGCGCCACGCCGATGCGCGGCATGCTGTGTGAGGCGGGCGCAGCGGTCGGGGCGTCGTCGCCGGCCCGGAGGCGGTCGACAAGCTCCTGTCCCCGCTGCTGGATGGGGATCAGATCGTCCTCCGATGCGAGGTCCTGAGCCATTCTGAGCATCTATGCTGCGCCTCGAAGGTTTATAAGCCCTTCCGCGCCGGATGCGGAAATTCGCTGCCGATAAGGCTAACGATCCAGCCGGGCATTGCGTTCACGCAGAATGGCGCGCCAGCCGATATCGTGGCGGTGAAACCCCTCCGGCCAGTCGATTTCGGCGATGGCGGCATCGGCGCGCTCCTTGGCGTCGGCCACCGAGGCGCCGAGCGCGGTGACGTTCAGCACCCGCCCGCCGGCGCTCAGCAGCCGGCCGTCCTCGCGCCTGGTGCCGGCATGGAAGATCACCATGTCCGCCGTGTCCGGCGGCAGCGGGCCGAGCAGCGTGCCCTTCCTGTAGTCGCCCGGATAGCCCTTGCTGGCGAGCACCGTGGTCAGCGCCGCCTCCGGCCGCCAGCGCGCCTCCATGCCGGCGAGCGCGCCCGTCGCGGTGGCGTGCAGCAGCGCCAGCAGGTCGCTGTCGAGCCGCAGCATCAGCACCTGCGTCTCCGGGTCGCCGAAGCGCGCATTGTACTCAATCAGCTTGGGCCCCTCGCGCGTCAGCATCAGCCCGGCATAGAGCACGCCCTGGTACGGCGTGCCGCGGGCCGCCATGCCGCGCACCGTCGGCTCGATGATCTCGGCCATGGTCTGCGCGATCAGCTCGTCGGTCATCACCGGCGCCGGCGAATAGGCGCCCATGCCGCCGGTGTTGGGGCCGTTGTCGCCGTCGAAGGCGCGCTTGTGGTCCTGCGCCGTGGCCAGCGGCAGCGTGTGCTCGCCGTCGCACAGAACGAAGAAGCTCGCCTCCTCGCCCTCGAGGAAATCCTCGATCACCACCGAGGCGCCGGAGGCGCCGAATGCCCCGCCGAAGCAGTCCCTGATCGCGTGCTCCGCCGCCGCGATATGCATCGCCACGGTGACGCCCTTGCCCAGCGCAAGCCCGTCGGCCTTGATCACGATCGGCGCGCCGCGCTCGCGCACATAGGCGAGCGCCGGCTCGGCCGCGTCGAACCGGCGATAGGCGGCGGTGGGGATGCCCATCTCGTCGCACAGCGCCTTGGTGAAGCCCTTGCTGCCTTCGAGCTGCCCCGCTGCCTTGCTCGGCGAGAAGCAGGCGATGCCGGCGGCGCGCACCTCGTCGCCCAGCCCCGCCACCACCGGCGCATCGGGCCCGATCACCACGAAGTCGATGCCGTTGGCCCGCGCCCAGCCGACCACCGCGCCATGGTCCGCCGGATCGAGCGCTACGTTCTCGGCGACCAGCGACGTGCCGCCATTGCCCGGCGCCACATAGAGCTTGGTCAGCAGCGGCGACTGCGCCAGTTTCCACGCCAGCGCATGCTCGCGCCCGCCCGCTCCGATCAACAAGACCCGCATCGTCAAACCCCAAGGCCGCCCGGCCTCCTTGACACAAACGCGAACGAAAGCGCAACAGGGAGCCATGGACCAGCCGCGCAGCAACGCCCCCGAATTCACCGTCAGCGAGCTGGCGCAGGCGGTCAAGCGCACCGTCGAGGACGAGTTCCAGTATGTGCGGGTGCGCGGCGAGATTTCCGGCTTCCGCGGCCAGCACTCGTCCGGCCATTGCTACTTCACCCTCAAGGACGACCAGGCCGGCATCGACGCGGTGATCTGGAAGACCACCTGGCCGCGCCTCCGCTTCAAGCCGGAGGAGGGGCTGGAGATCATCGCCACCGGGCGGCTCACCACCTTCCCGCGCTCGTCGAAATACCAGATCGTCATCGAGCAGATCGAGCCGGCCGGCGCCGGCGCGCTGATGGCGCTGCTCGAGGAGCGCCGCAGGAAGCTCGCCGCCGAAGGCCTGTTCGCCGCCGAGCGCAAGCAGAAGCTGCCCTACCTGCCGCGCATCATCGGCGTCGTCACCTCGCCCACCGGCGCGGTGATCCGCGACATCCTGCATCGGCTCGACGACCGCTTTCCCAGCCACGTCATCGTCTGGCCGGTGCGCGTGCAGGGCGAAACCGCGGCGGCCGAGGTGGCGCACGCCGTCGCCGGCTTCAACGCACTGCCCGAGCGCGGCGGGCCGGTGCCGCGCCCCGATCTGCTGATCGTGGCGCGCGGCGGCGGCTCCATCGAGGACCTCTGGAGCTTCAACGAGGAGATCGTGGTGCGCGCCGTGGCCGCCTCGCGCATCCCGGTGATTTCCGGCGTCGGCCACGAGACCGACACGACGCTGGTCGACTACGCCGCCGACCATCGCGCCCCGACGCCCACCGCCGCGGCCGAAGCGGCGGTGCCGGTGCGCGCCGAGCTCATCGCCTATGTCGACGACCAGGGCCAGCGCAGCCGCGGGGGGATCCGCCACCAGCTCGGCAACCGCCGCGACCGCCTGCGCGCCGCCGCCGGGCAATTGCCGCGCCCGCTCGACCTGCTGAGCCTTGCGCGGCAGCGCCTCGATCTCGCCGCGACCGAGCTCAACGCCTCGCTGCGCCATCTCGGGCAGGGCAAGCGCCTTGCCTTCGAGCGCTCCGCCGGCAAGCTCACGCCGCGCGTCATGGTGCAGCGCGCCGAGATGCTGTCGCGGCAGTTGGCCGAGCTGTCGCGCCGCGAGGCGAGCGGCATGGCGCGGCTGCTGGAACAGAAGCGCGCCGCCTACGCCACGCGCGCCGCGACGCTCACCCCCACGGCGCTGGTCGCCGATCTGCGCCACGCCAATGCCCGCCTCGCGCCCTGCGCCGAGCGGCTGCGGCCGGCGCTGCGCCGCCTCGTCGTGCAGCGCGGCAACGATTTGACGGCACTGGGCAAGCTGCTCGAATCGTATTCCTACAAGGGCGTGCTGGAGCGCGGCTTCGCGCTGGTGGTCGACGACCAAGGCCACATCGTGCGCAGCAAGGCGGCGGTGAGGCCGGGCCAGTTGCTGGCCATCGAGGTGGCCGACGGCCAGTTCGGGGCGGCCGTCTCCGGCGCCCCGGTGTCGCGCAAGCGTCCCCGCCCGCCCAAGGACGATGGCGGGCAGGAGAGCCTGTTCTAGGCGCTAGATCTCGCCGTCGACCAGCGCCGCGAGGGTGACGGCGCCGGAGCCGCCGATCGAGGCGCACCAGCCCACCGTGCCACTCGCATCGATGGCGCAGCCCGGCGCCGAGGTGAGCGGCACCGCGGTCTGCTGCCAGTCCGACCACGACCCGCCGGACCAGCTCTTGATCCACAGCCGCTTCTGCGGCCCGAGCACGAACAGGTGCACGGCGTCGCCGGTCGAGACTGCCGAGACGCGGCCCGTCACCAGCCCGCCGAGATTGTCGACGACCACGGCGTTGCCGGTCTTGTGCGTGATGTCGGTGAGCTGCTTCACCCCGCTGGCGGTGGTGTCGTAGCAATGCGCGCCGAGCGAGAACACCTGCACGCAGCCCACGGCGCTGCCCACGGTGCCGTCGAGGTCCTGCCAGTCGCTCCACTTGCCGGCGAGGGTGTTCATGAACAGATGGTTCTGCGGCCCGCGCACGAAGATGCGCAATTGCGTCTTGCCGCCTTCCGTCGTGCGGATGATCGATGGATCGTTGGTGGCGTAGCCGCCGAGGCTGGCCCAGCCGCTCCACGTGTTGGCCTTGGCGTCGTAGCTGGTCCAGTAGACGGTGTTGTTGGGTCCCACCGCGGCGCAGTCGATGCGGCTCTGGCTGCGCGCCGTGCAACTCGGGTTGCCCTTCAGCGCCAGCGTGCCGATCGGCGTCCAGTCGCTGAAGCTCGCGCCCTGGTCGGCGGTGGTCTTGGCGTACATCAGCCCGCCCGGGCCGCGCACGAACACGGCGACCGCGTCCTGGCCGGCGAATTTGTAGGCGACGGTGCTCGGCGCGCCCTTGGCGGCGCCACCCAGTGGATAGCTGTCGAAGGCGAGGGCAGGGATCGCGGTGGCGGCGAAGGCCGCGGCGGCCGCGAGCATGGCGAGGATTTTCACGGTTCAGCTCCAGACGGTTCGGCGCCGGACTGTCCCGCGCCCCATCGTCACGCTAGTGTGATCATGCCGAACGCCGCGCGAACACCCCGTTCAGCCCGGGTTCAGCGCCGCAAGGCCGTTTGCACCGCCGCCGTTTCCGCCTATATGTCGGGCGAAAGGCCGCCCTGCATGAACATCCACGACAAGAACTTCGCCCCGTCCGAAGCCGTCATCCGCTATCTCGACGGCGACTATGTGGTGGTGCGGCCGGGCAGTTTCGTGCGCTGCGCCGTCACCGGCCGGCCGATCCCCGTCGACGAGCTGATGTACTGGAACGTCGACCGCCAGGAGCCCTATGCCGACGCCGATGCCGCCCTCGAGGCGTTCCGGCGCCACGGCCTCTCCGGCAAGTAAGTGCGGCCGGCCTCGCTCCTGATCATCTCCAACGGCATCGGCGAGGATTCGGTGGGCGCCGAGCTGGCCCGCCGCCTGCCGTCGTCCATCAAGGCGTCGGCCTATCCCACCCTCGGCTCCGGCGCTCACTACGACGGCGTGTGCGAGATCGTCGGCCCGCGCGCCACGCTGGCGAGCGCCGGCTCGCGCGTCGCGCAAGGCACCATCGCCCGCGACGTGCGCGGCGGGCTGCTCGGCACCGTGCCGCCCGGCCTCGCCTTCATGCATCGCGCCCGCCGCGCCTACGACCGCGTGCTGGTGATCGGCGACTTCATCGGCGTCGGCGGCTGTTTCCTCACCGGCATCCGCAACGTCACCTATATCGACGTCTACAAGAGCGGCTATGGCCGGCCCTATCTCGGCATCGAGCGCTGGGTGATCGGGCGGACCTGCCGCACCGTGTTCAGCCGCCATCCGGCGCTGGCCGACCGCCTGCGCCGCGATGGCGTCGACGCCCGCGCCGTCGGCAACGTCATGATGGACACCATCCCGCGCTCCGGCTTCGATGCCGCTTCGCTGCGCACCCGCCCGCTGGCGGCGACGCTGCTGCCCGGCAGCCGCGAGGCGACAGCCGAGAATTTCGCGCTGCAGGTCGCGGCGCTGCGCCGGTTGCCCGAGACGCTGCGGCCCGACGTGTTCCTGGCGCTCGCCGGCGGCGTTGCGCCCGAGGCGTTGGCGGCGGCCGCCGGGCTCGCCTGGACCGGCCTCGGCTTCGCCGGCGATCTCACTATCCATGCCGCGCGCGGCGCGCTCGGCGATCTCCTCGACAATTCGGACGTCGTTCTATCGCAGGCCGGCACCGCCACCATCCAGGCGCTCGGGCTCGGCCGCCCCATCGTCAGCTTCATCCGCCCCGGCGACCGCATGCGCCGGCATGAGGACGAGAGCCGGCTGTTCGGAGAGTCGCGGCTGCTGGTCGCCGACGACGCCACCGAAATCGCCTCCGCTTTGACCCTGCTGCTGCAAAACGAACCCGAGCGCCTTCGCCGCGGCGCCATCGGCCAGGACCGCATCGGCCCCCCCGGCGCCCTCGACCGCATCATCGAGACGCTGCTGAGCTAGTCTTTCCTCAAATCTCACGGTCGGCTCACCTCGCCCCTTCAGGGGAGAGGTCGGCGCCTTGGCGAGCGGAGCGAGCCTAGAAGCCGGGTGAGGGGTGCGATCTATCAGATAGAGCGATGCTGACGCAACGCGCAAGGTCCCCACCGCACCCCTCACCCAGCTCCGCTACGTCGCTCCGCTCCGAAGCTGCGCTACCCTCTCCCCTGAGGGGCGAGGGGACCGACTGTGAGTTCTGTGAAGGAAGCAACCTATCGCGGCTTGATCTTTCCGTCCGCCAGGTCGAACGCCTTGGCCAGCACGCGGTCCAGCGCCTCGCGCAGCATGTTGGCGTATTCCGCGTCGCCCACGCCGGCATCCGTCATGTAGAACGGCCCTTCACAGGCAAAGCCGATGGTCGAGAACGGATAGTTGAGCTGCATCTTGTCCCACACCCGCTCCAGCACCTTGCGGCGCGAGCTGGCGGTGGCGATGGCGTAGACCGGGCGGCCGGATTTGCGTGCCAGCGCGATCATCCCCAGCGACACGTTGCGGCCCGGCTCCGGCGGAATGTCGGCGGTGGCGAACAGCGTCGTGCCGGCCTTCAGCGCCTTCAGCATGTTGCGGAACGCGCTGAGGCCGCCGGTGCCGTGCTTCTGCCGCTCGCTGGCGCCCGAGCCGTCGACCGTCTGGTAGCCGAGCGAGCGCGCCATCGCCGCCATCATCTGCCCGTCGGGGTGCATCGACACCAGCAGCGCCACCTGCTTCGGATCGGGCATCACCACGTAAGCGAGGTTCGACTGGCCGTGCCAGCTCACCGCGATCGCCGGCCAGTCCTTGTGCGCCGACTCCCAGAAGTCCGGCGGGTCGGCGACCACTTTCGAGGTCAGCCGCAGGAAGCGCAGGTAGTTGCCGATCAGCACCCGGCCCAGAAAGGCGCGCACGCCCGGCCGGTCGATCCATTTGCTCCTGCCGGCAGGATCGGGGCCGCTCACGCGCCCTCGTCTTCCGGGTCGAGCAGGCGGTGCAGGTGCACCACGAAATAGCGCATCTGCGCGTTGTCGACGGTCTGCTGCGCCTTCTGCTTCCACACCGCATAGGCCGCCGCGTAATTGGGATAGACCCCGACCAGATCGACCTTGTCGAGATCCTTGAAGGTGATGCCCTCGATGCTGTCGAGCTCGCCGCCGAGCACGAGGTGGAGCAACTGCTTCTGCGGAGTGGTCCTGGGCGCCTTCACGTGGTTTTCCGTTCCCGGTCGAGTTGCGGCTCGGGGCAGCCATAGACCTTGATCAGCGCCCCGCACAGCACCTCTCTTAGCGAACCTTGCGCGAAGGCGGCAAGCGCGCCGTGGCGGATTTCCGGCTGATTGAACTGCATGGCGCCCATGCACGCATCCTCGAAGGCGATGCCGCTTTCGCTGAGGATCACCGCCGCCCCCGCGAGGTCCCAGTCCTGCGAGCCGCGCCGCACCACCGCGGCGTCGAGCTTGCCGGTCGCCACCTGCACCAGCCGATAGGCGAGCGAGGGGTAGGCCGGCCCGCGCGTGTAGTCGAGCCCGGCCGCCTGCAGCTCCTGGTGCACCGCGCCGGGCGCCGGGATCAGCGGCGCCAGCCGGTCGGGCGGCGTGCGCCGCGCGATCGGCTGCCCGTTGAGCGTCGCGCCGCCGCCGCGGCAGGCCGCATACATCTCGTTGCGCGCCGGCGCGAACACCACGCCCGCCACCGGCACGCCGGCCTCGACCACCGCCAGCGACACCGTCCAGCTGTCCTCGCCGCGGATGAAGCCGCGCGTGCCGTCGATGGGGTCGACGATGAACACCCGCCGGTGCTTGAGCCGCTGCTGGTCGTCGGCGGTCTCTTCGCTCAGCCAGCCATAATCGGGCCGCGCCGTGGTCAGCGCCGAGAACAGGAATTTGTCGAGCACGATGTCGGCCTCCGACACTGGAGAGGAGTTCTCCTTGGTCCAGGTCTTGAGGTCGCGCCGGAAATAGCTCGCGGCGATGATGCCGGCGGTGACCGCCGCGGTGCGCAGCAGTTCGAGGTCGCTGTCGTGGGAAGTGGGGGTATCGGCCATTGCGCGCTGCGTTTCGCCCTGCTTCTAGGCGGAAATGAGAAGCTGCACAAACGCCACGTGCTTAATCCGCCGTTACCCGCGGTGACGACCCGCTAACCCTCGCCAAAACTACCTAAACTTAACCCAGTTTCTTAAGCGCGCCAGAAAGGGGGCGGGCTAGGATGGGGGCATAAAGGGAGCGTCATAAAAACCAGGCTCTCGGGGTTAACAGGAAAGCGACTATCAAATGGATCAGAGCGTGAGGATCGAAGGGGCGAACGTCGTCCTGATGTTCGGAATGCGCAGTGCGACCGAGGTTGCCGCCGTTCCCTTCGCCGCCCGTCAATTCGGTCCGGCCAACGACAATGGCCCCAGGGATCCGGTCAAGACCGTCACCGTGCGCAAGCAGCTCGAGAAGTCGGGCGTGGCCATCAAGATCAAGGTGCCGGTGGATGAATTCGTCGGCGTCGCGGTGTCGACGCGCATCTCCGAGGACGGCGTGCTGTCGAGCGCCATCGAGCTCGTGCATGGCGACCCGGAGCTGAACTACCAGGTGTTCGAGGAAGTCGGCAACGGCAACGTCGTCGCCGAATGGCAGAACTGGGGCAAGAAGCTGCGCCTGCCGCTCTACATCAAGGCTGGCGACGGCTCGCTTCTGCCCTACAGCCAGCAGGTCTCGGGCGTGGCCCTCGGCCCGCACGTGGCGCGCCGCAAGCTGGCGCATGAAGGCGAGCGCCGCCCGCGCTTCCTCAACCGCCGCCAGCCCGGCGAAACCAACGCCGGCTGACCGCAACTTTTCGGACGCCTGTCCGTTTATCCTTTATGCGAGGCCACTGGCCGCGCCTCCCCGATAGCGACCTCCAAAGCGCTGCCAGGCCCGTCACTTTCGAGTGGCGGGCCGGTTTGCGTCCGGCGTCAGTGGTTCAGCGCGGCCATTCCGGCTTCGCTGTAGCGCGTACCGGCCGCCGCGCCCACCGGCGCCGCGTCGTCCAGGGCCTTGAGATCGCCGTCACTCAGCGTGATGTCGGCGGCCGCAACGTTCTCTTCGAGATATTTGATCCGCCGCGTGCCGGGAATCGGCGTCGTGCCCTGCGCGATGGTCCAGGCGAGCGCGATCTGCCCGGGAGTCACGCCCTTTTGCGTCGCAACACGCGTGATCCGGTCGACGATCGCCTGGTTCGACGCGATGTTCTCCTCGGCCAGCCGCGGATACATCGATTTGCGGAAATCGTCGGCCGGCAGCGCGCTGGCGTCGAGCCGGCCGGTGAGGAAGCCGCGGCCGAGCGGCGAGTAGCTGACGAAGCCGATGCCCAGCTCCCGCACCGTCTTCAGCACGTCGTTGCTCTCGGGCGACCGCTCGAACAGCGAATACTCCGTCTGCACCGCCGTCAGCGGATGCACCGCATGCGCCCGGCGGATCGTCGCCGGCGCGGCCTCCGAGACGCCGATGTAGCGGACCTTGCCGGCCTGCACCAACTCCTTCAGGGCGCCGATCGACTCCTCGATCTCGACCTTCGGGTCGATGCGGTGCAGGTAGTAGAGGTCGACATAGTCGGTCCGCAGATGCTTCAGCGACCGGTCGATCGCCTTCCTGATGTAGGCCGGGGTGCCGTTGACCGGGCCGCGCTCGCCGCTGTCGCTGACTTCCGAGCCCACCTTGGTGGCGATCAGCACCTTGTCGCGCTTGCCGGCGAACGCCTTGGCGAGCAGGATTTCGTTCTTGAACGGCCCGTAGATCTCGGCCGTGTCGAAAAACGTCACGCCCAGCTCGATCGCCCGGGCCAGCGTCGACAGATTCTCCTGCTCGTCGCTCGGCCCGTAAAATGCGCTCATCCCCATGCAGCCCAGTCCTTCGGCGCTGACGACGAGCCCCTGGCTCCCCAGTTTCACCTGCTTCATGTCAAATTCCTTTGTGAACGATATGCCGCCATGGGAGCTTACCGAGGCGATGCCCCGATCGGTCCAAGCGGTAGTCTTTGCACTCTTCCTGAGCGTCGGCACCTGGACGGCCGCAAGCAGCATGGCCGCTCCGGCGCCGGTCCTGGCGTCCTATTGCTTTGAACGGGAACTCGACGACGGCCGGCCGCGGTCGAGTTGCATCTAGGCGCAAGGCTATACCTCGGACGTCTGCAACGCAATCGAACGCGACGCGCAGGCCGCCCATCTGCCGCCCGGATATTTCGCCCGGCTCATCTGGCAGGAGAGTCACTTCAACGCCAATGTTGTGAGTTGGGCGGGCGCCGCCGGGATTGCGCAATTCATGCCCGCGACGGGCCGCATCCAGGGGCTGACGAACGCCTACAACCCCGCCGAGGCGCTGTGGCGATCGGCGCACTATCTCGACCAGCTGCGCGGCAAATTCGGCAATCTCGGGCTTGCGGCGGCCGCCTACAATGGCGGCGAGAACCGCGTGGCCCGCTTCATCGCCGGCACGGGCGACCTCGCCGCCGAGACCATCGACTACGTGCAGATCGTGACCGGCATTCCGGTGACCGACTGGCTGGCGGGCGACGTGGCCACGACGGACTATGCGCTGTCCGCCGACAAATCGTTCGCCGAGGCCTGCATTGCGCTCGCCGAAACCAGCAGGATGGACAAGCACTTCACCCCGCCCACGGCGATCGTGCAGCCCTGGGGCATCCAGCTTGCCGAATTCTTTTCGCCCGCCACCGCCCGCCGCGCCTTCGCCCGCCTGCAGGCGCGCCACGCCAGGGTGCTCGACGGCGAGGACCTGATGCTGGTCGCCCGCCGCAATCCCAATTTCGGCCGCGCCCTGCGCTACCGCGTCGAAATCGGCCGGGCCACCCGCAAGGACGCCGAGACACTCTGCGCCAGCCTGCAAAAAGCCGGCGGCGCCTGCGCGGTCGTCTCCAACTAGAACGATCTATCCTCGAAGCCGGCGCACTTGGCCCGCACCCCCGGCTCCTCCCGCAAACGGGGGAGGGATGCCCGACTGCACCACCGCGCCAGCGGCTCATCGCCCCCCCTTGCGGGGAGGGGGCGGGGGCCCAGCCACTGGACATGAGACCTAGAACGTCAGTTCAATCAGCAGCGCCAGCGTCACCGTTAGTCCAACCCAGTGGTTGGCCCGGAAACGGGTGAGGGCGTTGCCGGCAATGGTGCGGTCGAGCGTCGCCACCTGCCAGCCGAGGATCGCCACCGGCACCAGCATCGCCAGCATGACCACCGGGCCGCCGCCGGCCAGCAGCGCCGCCGCGAGCCACAGCACCACCGCTCCGGCATAGAACAGACCGGTGATCGGCCGCACCCGGCTGCCGAACAGCCGCGCCGTGGATTTGACCCCGATCAGCGCGTCGTCCTCGATGTCCTGCAGCGCGTAGATCGTATCGTAGCCGATGGTCCACAGGATCGCCCCGCCATAGAGCAGCACCGGCGGCAGCGCGAGGCTTCCTGCTTCCGCCGCCCAGCCCACCAGCGCGCCGTACGAAAAGGCGAGGCCGAGGAAGAATTGCGGCCACCACGTCACCCGCTTCATGAACGGATAGATCGCGATCAGCGCCAGCGACGCGACGCCCAGCCAGATGGTGAAGATGTTGAACTGCACCAGGATCAGCAGCCCCACCAGCCCTTGCAGCACGAGGAACGCCGCCGCCTGCCGCTTCGTCACCTGCCCGGAGGGGATCGGCCTGAGCCGGGTGCGCGCCACCTTCATGTCGATGTCGGTGTCGACGATGTCGTTGAAGGTGCAGCCGGCGCCGCGCATCACCGCCGCGCCGACGAGGAACAGCAGCATCGCCCACCAGTTGAAGCCGTGCCCGGGCGTCGCCAGCGCGTAGAGCGCCAGCGACATCGAGCAGGGCCAGAACAGCAGCAGCAGCGGCGTCGGCCGGTCCCAGCGCGCCAGCCGCGCATAGGGCTTCAGCCAGGCCGGGGCGAAGCTGTCGACCCAGTTGCCGCGCTGCGCGTCGGCGACGGGAGCGCTGGTCGGGGGCGCCTCGGGAGTTTGCGCCGAAGGACTTGGCATGGTCGGGCTCTCGTGCGGTAATGCGCCGGTCTTATCCCGCCGCCAACCGCCCAACGCAATATGCCCCGCGCCCATCGATCGCTGCCGCGTGTCCATGTCGAGGCCGACCTCGCCGCCGGCGCGACGGTTATGCTCGATGCCGAGGCCACGAACCACCTGGTCAACGTGCTGCGCCTCAAGGAGGGCGACGCCGCCATCCTGTTCAACGGCCGCCACGGCGCCTGGCTGGCGCGGATCGCCAAGGCCGGCAGGAAGGGCGCCACGCTGGATGTCGCCGGGCAGGCCTCGCCGCAGACGCCGCCCTCCGACCTCTGGTTCGGCTTCGCGCCGCTGAAGATCGGCCGCCTCGACTATGTGGTGCAGAAGGCGACCGAGATGGGCGCCGGCACCATCCAGCCGGTGCTCACCGAATTCACCCAGACCCGCAGGCTGCGCGCCGACAAGCTCGAGGCCTATGTGCTCGAGGCGGCGCAGCAATGCGAGGTGCTGAGCGTGCCCCGCGTCGCTGCCGAGATCGAGCTGCGTCCGCTGGTCGCGGGCTGGCGGCAGGCGCAGGGCCTGCGCCGCCTGCTGTTCGCCGACGAGGCGGCGCCCTCGGCCAGCCCCGTCGACAGCATCGGCCGCCTGCAGGGCCTGCCGGTCGGCCTGCTGGTCGGCCCCGAGGGCGGCTTTTCCGACGCCGAACGCGAATTGCTGCTGGCGCAGGATTTCGTCGTTCCCATCAGTCTCGGCCCCCGGATTCTGCGCGCCGACACCGCCGCCGTGGCGGCTTTGGCCCTGGTTCAGGCAATCATCGGCGATTGGCGATAAAAGCATTGCTTTCGGGCAATCGCCGGCTATTGTCCCGGCCCGAGCCGGCGCCCCGTCCGGCGCTTGGTCTCGTTCCGGAGTTCTCATGGCTGGCGCCGAATCCTCGCCGCTCATCGCCTCGCGCGCCGATCTCGTTCATGCCCTGGCCCGTGGCGGCAAACCGAAATCCGAGTGGCGCGTCGGCACCGAGCACGAAAAGCACGTTTACCGCAAAGACCCGCTGCGCCCGGTCCCGTACGAGGGCAGCGACGGCATTGGCGCGCTGCTCGCCGGCATCAAGGCGCGCACCGGCTGGGAGTATTTCTACGACCGCGACACCCCCATCGGGCTGCGCAATCTCGGCCCGGTCGGCGGCATTTCGCTCGAGCCGGGCGGCCAGTTCGAGCTTTCCGGCGCGCCGCAGGAAACCATCCACGGCGCCGCCGCCGAGCTCGACGCGCACCTCGCCGACTGCCACGCCGTGGGGCAGGGGCTCAACATCCACTTCCTCGGCCTCGGCGTCACCCCGCTCTGGAGCGTGTCCGAGCTGAAGCGCATGCCCAAATCGCGCTACGGCATCATGACCCCCTACATGGACAAGGTCGGAACGCTCGGCACCTCGATGATGTACCGCTCGGCCACCGTGCAGGCGAACCTCGATTTCGCCGACGAGGCCGACATGGTGAAAAAGCTGCGCGTGTCGTTGGCGCTGCAGCCCGTCGTCACCGCGCTGTTCGCCAATTCGCCCTTCGTCGACGGCAAGCCTTCGGGCTATCTGAGCTTCCGCTCGCACATCTGGCTCGATACCGACACCGCCCGCACCGGCGTGCTGCCCTTCGTGTTCGAGCCCGGCTTCGGCTTCGACCGCTATGTCGAGCACGCCCTCGACGTGCCGATGTATTTCGTCATCCGCGACGGCCGCTACGTCGACGTCGCCGGCGAGAGTTTTCGCGCGTTTCTTCGGGGCGAGCTGCCGCAGCTCCCCGGTGAAAAGCCGACGGTCAAGGACTGGGAAGACCACCTCTCGACGCTGTTCCCGGAAGTGCGGCTCAAGCAGTTCCTCGAAATGCGCGGCGCCGACATGGGCGACCGCGATCACGTGCTGGCGCTGCCCGCTCTGTGGGTCGGGCTGCTCTATGACGAGGACGCGCTTGATGAAGCCGCCGACCGCATCAGGGACTGGACCGGCGAAGAGGTCTGGACGCTGCGCCGCGCCGTTCCCAGAACGGCGATCCACACCCCGTTCCAGGGCTGCCTCGTCTCCGACATCGCCCGCGACGTGCTGGCCCTCGCCCAGGCCGGCCTCAAGCGCCGCGGTCTCGGCGAAGAGCAGTACCTCGCCTGCCTCGAACAGACCCTCGCCCTCAACAAGACCCCCGCCGAACGCTGGCTCGACAAATACCATGGCGAGTGGGGTGGCGACGTGACCAGGATTTTCGACGAAGCAGAGATTTAACAGTCGGCGCACCTCTCCCGCTTGCGGGGGAGGGGACCACGCGCAGCGTGGTGGAGGGGGCGGGACTGGACTCGGTGCCTGTGGCCATCCGCCCCGGCGCAATCCACATCGTCATTCCCGCGAAAGCGGGAATCCAGGCGAAGTGTTCGGACGTCCGCGAGCTCGGTCTGGGTTCCCGCGTGCGCGGGAATGACGATGTGGGGAGATGCGTGACAAGAGCCTGTCTTGCTACCGCGTCTGCGCCGTCAGCGTCCGTGCGCCCACCCAGGCGCCGAGCACCACCAGCACCACCGCCAGCAGCGCCCCGATCCACACGATCGGGTTGGTGAAATCGCCGCGGAACACCGCGCGCAGCGCTTCGACGATGTGCTTGAACGGGTTGAAGTCCGAGGCGATCTGCAGCCAGCGCGGCGCGATGTTCATCGGCAAGAGGATGCCCGACAGCAGCAGGATCGGCAGCGCCAGCGTGTTGACCAGCGGCGCCAGCGCGTCCTCGCTCTTGGTGGCGATGCCGATGGCGTTGGAGATGAACGAGAACGCGGCGCCGAGCAGCGCCACCAGCACCAGCCCGATCAGCAGCGCCGCCGGCGGCACGCGCAGCCCCAGCAGATAGGCGCAGCCCACCAGCACGATCGCCTGCACCGAGATCACCACCACGTCGCGCAGCGTCCGCCCGGCGATGATCGAGGTGCGCGCCGCCGGCGTCACCAATTGCCGGTCGATCACGCCCGAGCGCCATTCGGCGATGATGCCGAAGCCCACGAACAGCCCGCCGAAAATCCCGAGCTGCACCAGCAGGCCAGGCACGAACACCTGCCAGGCATCGCCCTGGAAGCCTGAGGTCGCCGCGATGTTCTGCAGCAGCGGCCCGAACAGCGTCAGATAGAGGATCGGCTGCAGCAGCCCGATCAGCACCCACAGCGGCTGCCTGAGGCTGAGCCGCATCGAGCGCGAAAAGATGATCCAGGTGTCGCGAAAGAACGTCATTTTATCAGCTCCTCAATCCCTGAGACTCCGCCCCGTCAGCGTCAGGAACACGTCGTCCAGCGTCGGCCGGTTGACGTCGACGCCGATGGCGTCGATGCCGGCCTTGGTCAGCCCCGCCAGCAGCACCGGCAGGGCGCGGCCGCCGTCGGGCACGTGCAGGCGCACCACATGCGCCTCGGTCTGCGGCGCATCGGCGCCCTCGAGCCCGCCGGCGATGCCGGCTGCGCGCTGCGCGTCGGCCTCGTCGCGCAGCGTCAGCGTGATGGCGTCGCCCGACACCCGCTTCTTCAGCGCGGCCGGCGTGCCCTCGGCGACGATGGTGCCGTGGTCGATGATCAGGATGCGGTCGGAGAGCGAATCCGCCTCGTCCATGTAGTGCGTGGTGAGGAACACCGTGGTGCCCAGCGTGTCGCGCAGCGACCGGATATGCGTCCACAAATTGGCCCGGCTCTGCGGGTCGAGCCCGGTCGACGGTTCGTCGAGGAATACCAGCGTCGGCTGGTGGATCAGCCCCATGACGATGTCGAGCCGCCGCCGCTGCCCGCCCGACAGCGAGCCGCAGGTGCGCGACCAGACCTCGGCGAGGTCGAGCGCCGCGAGCAGGTCCTTGCCGCGGCGCGTCGCCGTGGCGCGGTCGATGCCGTAAAGCCGGGCGTGGCTGATGATCTCGTCGCCCACCACCGCCTCCGGCGAGGTGGAGCCGGCCTGGCTGACATAGCCGATCTTGCGCCGCACATTGACCGCGTCGGTCCTGAGGTCGCTGCCCGCCACGATGGCGCTGCCGCCGGTCGGGGCGAGCAGGGTGCACAGCATCTTGAGCGTCGTGGTCTTGCCGGCGCCGTTCGGGCCGAGGAAGCCGACGATCTCGCCGGCCTCGACCCTCAGGTCGATGCCGCGCACCGCCTCGATGTCCTTGCCGCGCGCCTTGTAGGTCCGCTTGAGGCCCTTGGCCTCGATCATCGCCGTCGCCATGAAATCCTCGTGCGTGAAGTGTCCCCTGCTCCGGATCGGCCGGAACGGCGCTGCGTAAGCCGTCATTGCTCCATCCTTCGGGGCGATCGATACGAAGCCGGGCCTGCCATGCGCCTGATCGCGCTTGCGACTCCGGAAATCTCAACGTATAATTATCTTATGGATAAAGATATTCACGCGTCAAGACAAAATCGACGCCTGGACCTGCTGTCCCAGATCGGCGATTTGAGCCGGGTCAACCAGGCCTCCACCAACCTGTTCGACGAGCGCCTGAGCGAATTCCTCGGCACCAACAACACCGATGGCCGCTGCCTCGACATCATCACGCGGCTGGGCAGGGTGTCGGCCGGACACCTCGCCAACCACGCCGGCCTGACCACGGGCGCCGTGACCGCGGTGGTCGACCGGCTGATGTCGGCCGGCTACGTCACCCGCGTCCGCGATCCGCTCGACCGCCGCAAGATCTGGGTCGAGCCGACACCGCATCTGAACGCCCTGGTCGACACCATCTTCGGCGTCTACGATTTGATCGGGCCGCTGATGATGCGGCATTTCACCGAGGCCCAGCTCGAGGGCATCATCGCCTTCCTGCGCATGGGGACGTTCGTCAACCAGGAACTGGCGGCCGGCCTCAAGGAAAACGCCCAGCCCGGCCTTGCCCCTGCGGCACAGCTCGAACAGGCCCGGCAGTTCCGCCGCGCCGTCGACGCCATCGCCCCGAAGCTGAGCGCCGACATCGACAGCTTCCTGCCGCCCGGCGACGCCGAGGCGTGATCCGCCGCTCGCGAAAACATCAGCGCGCGCCTGCCTGGGCCAGCAGCTCCTGCGGCGACGGCAGCGGCCAGAGCCGGATCGTTCCGTCCTGCCCCGCGCTGAGCAGCCGCCGGCGCTGCGGGTCGTAGTCGAGCGACACCACCGGCGCCGCATGCGCGTCGAGGGCGATCATCGCCGCCGACGGGTGCTGCACGTCCCATATTTCGACCCGCCCGCTCTCGTAGCCGAGCACCGCCTGGCCCGACTGCGGCAGGTACAGCGTCGACGACAGCCGGCCGCCGCCCGAGGCGAACACGGCGGCGACGCGCCGCTCCGACGGATCGTAGAGCCAGGCGCCGGCATCGTCCCAGCCGATGCGGCCGTCGGCCACGGCCGCCAGGCTGGCGACGCCTGTACCCGCGTCGCCGGGTGACCGCGGCGGCACCGGCTGGCTGGCCTCCGCCACCAGCGCGCCGCCCGCCACGTCCCAGCGCCATTGCTGGCCGCGGACGCTGCCCATGCGCAGCGCCGCGGCGTCGCAATCGATGTCGAACACCGGCGCGATGCCGTCGGCGGTGAGGAGCGAGCTCTCCCGCACCGCGAGCGTCCGTTCGGGCGCGCCGGTGGCGAGCTGCCAGCGGTCGAACTGCAGTCCGTTGGCGGTGCGGCCCATGGCATAAACCAGCCCGGCCTGCGGCGCGATGCACAGCACCAGCGGCCCGACGCCGACCGGGCGACTCCACAGCGCCGCGGGGGCGCCGCCGCCGAGGGCATAGGCGGCGAGCGTGGTCGCGCCGCCGGCGCGGGTGCCGCCGACCAGCCGGTCGCCGGCGATGCTCCAGTTGAACAGGTTGGTCGCCAGCGGCGCCGTCGCGCCTGTAACGGCGTCGTAGATCGACAGTCCATCGGCCGTCTCGAGGCCCACGAAGCGGTCGCCGGCATGCAGGTCCGGAGCGACCGGCACGCGTTTGCTCCACAGCACCGCGCCGCTGTCGCCGTCGAGCACGCTGAGGCTCGCGCCGTCATCCTGGGCCGGATCGATCATGGCCAGCTTGCCGCCGGCCAGCGGCACGGCGGTCGCGATCCCGCCGGTCCTGCCGAGCGGCGTCGCCGGCGGCTGCGGCGGCGTGCCGATGGTCGTCGCATCGAGCAGCCGGAAGGAAAGGCCGGCCGGACCGAGCTCGCGCGTCACCACGCTGTGCGTGCCGGTGAAGGCGGCGGCGAGCAGTGCCGTGCGCGGGTCGCCGCTGCCGTCGATCAGCGTCGTCGGCGTGCCGGACGTCTTGAGCGTGGCGATGGTCTCCGGCCCCGCCCGGCGCAGGGCCATCAGCATGTCGTCGCCGGCGAGATAGGCGAAGCTGTCGGCTTCGGCGGCAAGGGTGTGCGACACCCCCGTCGGCGCCAGCGTGTCGAGCCGATAGGCGGCGATTTCGCGGCCGGCGATGGTGAAGAATTCGCCGTCGCGGCCGTAGCCGGCGAACAGGCAGACGCAGGGCAGGCTGCGGGTGCCGCCATCGGCGAGGTCGACCACCACCAGCCGCTCGTTGGCGATGTCGGGATAGATGAAGCTGCGTCCGGTCGGATCGAACGCCGAATAGTCCATGCCGCGCTTCGGCACGATCAGCGGCGCCTTGCTGCCGTTGCGATAGACGTAGGTGCCGGCGGCGCTGGAGAGAACGATGCTGCTGGCGGTCGCATGCAGGCGCTCGGCCGAGGTGTGCCCGGCCGGCCCGACCACCTGCGTGATCTGCCCGGCCGGGTCGATCTCGGCCGCGAAGGTCTGCACGCCGGCCACCGCATTGCCGTTCGGCTTCACCGTGAGACCGGTGCAGGGCGAGGGCAGGGTGAGGCGCCAGGCTGCGCCGGCGCGCCGTTGCGCGTCGATCGTCAGCTTCACGATGTCGGCGCCGCGGCAGGCATAAAGGCTTGTCCTGTCGATGGCGGCGATGTGCTCGGGCGGCGCCAGGTCGCCGAACACGCCGCTGAGGTTCACGTCGTCCCAGATGCGCTCGGGCAGCGACAGCCGTTCGAGCGCCAGCATGCCGGTGGCGAAGATGGCCGAGCCGTCGAGCGCCAGCGACGGCCGCTGGCTCCAGCCGAGATCGGCCCGGCGATAGACGATGCCGGCGTCGGGCGACCAGATCGCCGCCGTGCCGGTGTCGTTGTAGACGAAATAGTGGTGCGGGCCGGCAGGCAGCACCGTCGGCGCGGCCTGGTGGTAGCCGGCAAGGTCGACGTCGACATCCTGCGGCCGGTCGTAGAGCGAGCGGTAGATGACGTCGTAGGCCTGCGGGATGAACGGCACCGAGCCGTCGAGCGGCAGGCTCCTTTCCGCCAGCGCCAGCGCCGCGCCGGGGTTGCCGCCATCGAGCAGGCGGCGGGCACGGTCGGCGTCGTTGCCGGCGGCGACGGTGCGGGCATCGCGCTCGGCCACCTCCTGTGCGGCACGCAGCCGGCCCTGCTCGAGGGTCTGCGCCACGATCACGGCCGTGACCGCACCGGCGACGGCCAGCGCCGCGACCGACGCGGCGAGGCCCAGCAGGCGGTTGCGGCGGCGGCGCAGCAGGTCGCGCCGCACCAGCGCGTCGTAGCGGATGTCCATCAGCCCGGCGACCAGCTTGGCCAGCGCCCGCGCCTTGCCGTCGCCGACCGAACGGGCATCGGCGGCCAGCGGCTCGACCGGCGCGCCGTCCGGCTTCAGCAGGCCGCCGCGCAGGGCGGGCGGAAAGCATTCCTCGGCCGCGTCGGCGCTGTGCGGCGCACCGGCGACGATCAGCGTCAGGATCTTGCCCGGCACCGCGCGATGTGCGTTCGCCGCGGCGAAGCTGCGGATTTCCGCCTCGACATAGCTCGAGCGCGCCGAGTTCGGCGAGGCGACGACGATCAGGTGCTCGGAGGCCGCGAGCGCCCGCTCGATCTCGTCCTTGAGGTCGCTTGCGGCGCCCGCCTCGTCGCGGTCGCGGAACACCTTGCCGACGCCGCGCGCGGCGCTCTCGGGCAGCCGATAGGTCTCCAGCGCCGTGAGCAGCCATTGCGCCCAGCGCGTGTCGCGATGGCTGTAGCTGATGAAGGCCTTGTACGCGAAATCCACCGCCGTCCCTCCCGGGCGGCAAGCTAGAGCGTTTTCAGGAAAAGTGGCAACGGCGGCCTACTCCGCCGCCACCCGGATCGGCTCCGCCGTGTCGAGATTGCCCATGCTGGTGACGATGTGGCGGGCCAGCGCGTCGAAGATGCCGCCATAGGCATGGCTCGCCCGCATCAATGCGATCTCGGCGTCGCGCAGCCGCGGCAGATTGCGGTCCTCGGCGATCGCCAGCATGCCCGGCTGCAGCGCGCTCTCGGGCAAAAAGCCCACCGCGAGGTCGGTTAGAACGGCGCTCGCGATGCCCAGCGCATTGCACGAGGTATAGGCGACGCGATAGTCGCGGCCGATGCGGTCGAGCGCTTCCACCGCGTTGTCCTTCCAGCAGCAGGGCTGGCCGCCGGCAATGGGCAGCGGGTCCATGTTCAGCGCCTGGCCGCCCTGCGCCGCCACCCAGTACATCGGCTCGGTGCGGAACAGCTCGCCATATTCGTGGTTGGTGCCCTGGGTGAACACGATGATGTCGTACTTGCCCCGCTTCATCCCCTCGAGCAGCGTCTGCGACGAGCCGCAGGTCACGTCGATCATCACCTTGGGGTGCGTGCGCTGGAAGCTCGACAGGATCACCGGCAGCAGCCGCACCGCATAATCGTCGGGCAGCCCGAAGCGGATGGCCCCGCTCAGATCCTCGTCCGAGAACTCGTCCATGATCTCGGCATTGATCTTCAGCATCTTGCGCGCCCGCGCATACAGCGCCTCGCCGTGTTGAGTCAGCGCCACCGACCTGCCATCTCGCGAGAGAAGTGCATGGCCCAGCCGCTCCTCCAGCCGCTTGATCTGCATCGACACCGCCGACTGCGTCTTGTTCACCCGCCGCGCCGCCTCGGTGAAGCTGCCGCAATCGGCAATGGCGCAGAAGCTCTGCAACTGGTCGAGATCGAGCGGCACGGACATCGGAGTCTCCATCACCGATTTTGATGATCTGGATGAAATCTATTTGTTAGACGAATGAGTGTCCAGAGCCTAGAACGCTCGCATCGGCAATCGACGATTGTCGGATCATCGCCGCCAACTCCCTGGCGGCCCTTGGAAAATGGAGAAGTCTCATGGCGCTCGTGCTTTCGGGCGAGCGGCCGGCTGCCGCCCCGCTGTCGCTCAACCCCCTCCGGCTGGTCGCACATTGGTTTGCCCAATTGCGCGCCGAGCGGAACCAGCGCGTGGCCCTCAAAAGCCTTCTTGAGCTCGATCCGTACCGCCTGCGCGACCTCGGCATCGAGCGCTCGGACCTGTTCGACGCGCTCCACGCCGAGCACCGGCCGACCAAGCTCCTCGCCGATCGCCGCACGCTGCGCCTCGGCGGCCGTCGCTGAAATTCTCCGCAAGTTTCGCGGTTTCGGGCGCCCAGCGCGCCCGGGACGCGGATTTGGCCGGTCTCCGGCCTGTTTCCTGACCGACTGCCGGGTCTTCGGACCCGGCTTTTTTGCGTCAGCGATTGGCCAGGGGAGCCCGTTCGGGATGGCTCAGGCCCGGAGCACAAGAAAGCCCGGTCCTACGGCAGCTGCTTGAACCCGTCGGCAAAGCCCTTGAGCGACACCGGGATGCCGATGCCTTCCTCGGGGGTCTTGAACACCACGAAAATCGCGGTCTTGCCGGTCGACAGCTGCTTCAGCAGCGCGTCGTCCATCACCACCTCGGCGACGCAGCCATTGGGCAGGCAGCGCACGAACGCCACCCGGCCCATGTCGGTGCCGTCGATATTGAGCCCGAGCCCGTTGGGCAGCAGCACGCCCAGCGGCGCCAGCACCCGCAGCAGCCGGGCCTGCTGGTCGGCGGTCTTCAGCACGATGACGCTGAGCCCGACATTGGGCTGGTCCTCGGCGGTGACGTTCTGGATGATGGCGCACTGCTCGAAGCTGGCGCCGGGCGGGGTGTCGCAGCTCATCTGCCAGTCGCCGTACTGGGCCTTGACCACGCCCTGGGCGGTGGCGAACGAAGGCAGCATCGTCAGGGCCGCGCAGGCCAGAAGCGCCGCTGCACGGCTGATAAACGTCGGCATCACGTGACGCACTCTTTCCTTGCCTCCACCGCCGCCAATTGGGGGCAGTCGATGTGTTACCCGCGGCCATTGCCGCTGGCAACCGCGCCGGGCAAGAAAGCAGCGACAAACAAGGCGTCCGTGAGGCATCGTTCCGCCGCGCTTTCAGAGCATTTTGACGCACGAGGCGGCGCTGTGGCGGAATTGCGTTGCCTACGTCGATGTGATTTAGCTCGGCCCTACTTGGCGCTCCGGGGGGTTGAGTCGGGGCGGCGTTAGCTATGCCGCATCTCCCACTCCCTCCTCCGGCCCGCCGCAAAGGCGCGTGAACGGGATTTCAAGGGGGTTATAGGTGGCCGGTCAGATGCTCCGGAAGTTTGGGATCGCGCTCGGCGCTCTCGCAGCCTTGACCCCTGGCCTCGCGACGGCCGCCACGGGCCAGCCGAGCCCCGGCGAAATCGGCATGCAGGGCTCCGTCACCCCGATCATGGATTCCATCCATGCCTTCCACGACGGCATCCTGCTGACGGTGGCAGTCGGCATTTCGCTGCTGGTGCTGGTGCTGCTGGGGGTGATCGTCTTCCGCTTCAACGCCCGGCGGAACCCGGTGCCGGCGCGCTTTACCCACAACACCCTGATCGAGGTGATCTGGACGGCGCTGCCGGTGATCATCCTGGTCATCATCGCCATCCCGTCCTTCGCCGTGCTCACCGACCAGGTGACGATGCCCGACGGCGTGCGCAAATATCTCGGCTCCAACATCTTCTCGTTCGGCTCGGTCGACGTGCCGGCCCCCGGCCTCACGGTCAAGGCCACCGGCTCGCAATGGTACTGGACCTACGACTATGTCGACCAGGACAAGAGCTTCGACAGCAACCTGCTGAGCGAAGACGAGCGCCTGAAGCAGACCCCGGTGCAGCCGCGCCTGCTCGCCGTCGACAACATGCTGGTCGTGCCGGTCGACACCACCGTGCGCGTGCAGGTCACCGGCGCCGACGTCATCCACGCCTTCGCCGTGCCGTCCTTCGGCGTCATCATGGACGCCGTGCCGGGCCGCCTCAACGAGACCTGGTTCAACGTGCGCAAGGAAGGCGTCTATTACGGCCAGTGCCGCGAGCTGTGCGGCAAGGACCACGCCTTCATGCCGATCGCCGTGCGCGTCGTCTCCAAAGAGCAGTTCGACACCTGGATGAATGCGCTCAAGGCCGGCTCGGTCACCGATGCCAACAAAACGCTGCCGCCGCTTTCGGCCGAGCAGCCGGCCGCCTAAGGCGCCAAGAGTTTAGACAGAGGATACGCCAACATGGCCGACACCCACGCCCTCCAAGCCCATGAAGCTCCCGCCGGCACCGCCCACGAGCACCATGGCCACATCACCGGCTGGCGCCGCTACCTCTATTCCACCAACCACAAGGACATCGGCACGATGTACCTTGTGTTCGCGCTCATCGCCGGCGTCATCGGCGCGCTGCTATCGGGCATGATGCGCCTTGAGCTGCAGGAGCCGGGCATCCAGATCTTCCACGGCCTCGCCTCCATCGTCTACGGCACCTCCGGCGCCGAAGCCCTCGACCAGGGCAAGCATCTCTACAACGTCTTCACCACCGCCCACGCGCTGATCATGATCTTCTTCATGGTCATGCCGGCCATGATCGGCGGCTTCGCCAACTGGTTCGTGCCGCTGATGATCGGCGCCCCGGACATGGCGTTCCCGCGCATGAACAACATCTCGTTCTGGCTGCTGCCGCCGGCCTTCGCGCTGCTGCTCATCTCGATGTTCATGCCGGCTGGCGAAGCCGGCGCCACCGGCGCGGGCGGCGGCTGGACGCTGTATCCGCCGCTCTCCACCTCCGGCCAGTCCGGCCCGGCCATCGACTTCGTCATCCTGTCGCTGCACCTTGCGGGCGCGAGCTCGATCCTGGGCGCCATCAACTTCATCACCACCATCTTCAACATGCGCGCCCCGGGCATGACTCTGCACAAGATGCCGCTGTTCCCCTGGGCCGTGCTGGTGACGGCGTTCCTGCTGCTGCTGTCGCTGCCGGTGCTCGCCGGCGGCATCACCATGCTGCTGACCGACCGCAATTTCGGCACCACCTTCTTCGCCCCCGACGGCGGCGGCGATCCGGTGTTGTTCCAGCACCTGTTCTGGTTCTTCGGCCACCCCGAAGTGTACATCCTGATCCTGCCCGGCTTCGGTATGATCAGCCACATCGTGTCGACCTTCTCCAAGAAGCCGATCTTCGGCTACATGGCGATGGTCTACGCCATGGTCGCCATCGGCGGCGTCGGCTTCATCGTGTGGGCCCACCACATGTACACCACCGGGCTCAGCCTCAACGTGCAGCGCTACTTCGTCGCCGCCACCATGGTGATCGCGGTGCCGACGGGCGTGAAGATCTTCTCGTGGATCGCCACCATGTGGGGCGGCTCCATCACCTTCCGGCCGCCCATGCTGTGGGCCATCGGCTTCATCTTCCTGTTCACCGTCGGCGGCGTCACCGGCGTGATCCTCGCCAATGCCGGCGTCGACCGCGCCCTGCACGACACCTATTACGTCGTGGCGCACTTCCACTACGTGCTGTCGCTGGGCGCCGTGTTCGCCATCTTCGCCGGCTGGTACTACTGGTATCCCAAGATGTTCGGCATCCTCTACAATGAGAGGCTGGCGGCCGTGCACTTCTGGATCACCTTCATCGGCGTGAACTTGGTGTTCTTCCCGCAGCACTTCCTCGGCCTCAGCGGCATGCCGCGGCGCTACGTCGACTATCCGGATGCGTTCGCCTTCTGGAACCAGGTGTCGTCGACCGGCTACTACATCACCTTCGTCGGCCTGCTGCTGTTCCTCTACATCCTGTGGGACTCGGCGCGGAAGCGCATCCCGGCTCCGGCCAATCCGTGGGGTGAGGGCGCCACCACGCTCGAGTGGACGCTGAGCTCGCCGCCGCCCTTCCATCAATTCGAGACGCTGCCGCGGATCGACGCGGGTACCGGCGGACACTAAAGGCGCGGACGGTGGCTTTCGTTGACGACAGCAAGGGCTACATCGCCACGGCCGGCGGCGCGCGCGTAGAGGACTACGTCGCGCTGCTCAAGCCGCGGGTGATGTCGCTCGTCGTCTTCACCGCCATCATCGGCCTGCTGCTGGCGCCGGGTGGCATCAACCCGGCCGTCGGCGTCATCGCCATCCTGTGCATCGCCATCGGGGCCGGCGGCTCCGGGGCGCTCAACATGTGGTACGACGCCGACATCGACGCCGTCATGAGCCGCACGGCCAATCGTCCGATCCCGGCCGGCCGCGTCAGCCGTGGCGAAGCGCTCGCCGTCGGCATCATCTGCTCGGGCTTTTCGGTCGCCATCCTCGGGCTCGCGACCAATCTCGCCGCCGCGGCGCTGCTGGCCTTCACCATCTTCTTTTACGCCGTCATCTACACGATGTGGCTCAAGCGCTCGACGCCGCAGAACATCGTCATCGGCGGCGCCGCCGGCGCCTTCCCGCCGATGATCGGCTGGGCCGCCGTCACCGGCGACATTTCGCTGCCCTCGATCGTGCTGTTCCTCATCATCTTTTTGTGGACGCCGCCGCATTTCTGGGCGCTGGCGCTCTACAAGCAGGGCGACTACGGCGCCGCCGGCATCCCGATGCTGCCCAACGTCGCCGGCGAGCCGGCCACCAAATTCCAGATCCTGCTCTATTCCGTCATCCTCGTGGGCACCACGCTGCTGCCGGTGGCGCTGCACCAGTCCGGCTGGATCTACGGCGCCGTCGCCGTGGTGACTGGAACAACGTTCGTCTATCTCGCCGCACGCCTCTACGCCGCGCCCGACCGGCTGGCCATGAAGCAGCTCGCCCGCCAGCTCTTCACCTATTCGCTGAGCTACCTCGCCGTGATCTTCTTTGCGCTGCTGGTCGATCACCTGGCGCTGATCCTGGGATGGTGGGCCTGATGAACGCACCCATCGTCCCGCAATCCGACGACGAGGCCCTCCGCAAGCGGCGGCGGCGCAACAACATCGCGCTTGGCCTCGTGCTCGCGGCACTGGTCGCGATCTTTTACGTGCTGACCATCGCCAAGATGGGCCCGGCCATCTTCACACAGCGGGATTTGTGATGACCAACGATACCCTTCACGACACGCTGCAGACGCCCCCCGCCGGCAAGAACCGCAATGTCGGGCTGATCCTGCTGCTGGTCGCCGCCGGCATGGTGGGTGCCGCCTACGCCGCGGTGCCGCTCTACTATGCCTTCTGCGCCGCCACCGGCTATGGCGGCACCACGCGCGTCGCCACCGGCAACCCCAAGGGCGTCATCGCCCGCGAAATGACGGTGCGCTTCGACGCCAACATGGACGGTTCGCTGCCCTGGCGGGTGACGCCGGCCAAGCCCGCCACCGCCAAGGTCGGCGAGGTACAGACCATCGATTTCATCGCCCGCAACCTCTCCGACAAGACCGTCACCGGCCAGGCCGCGTTCAACGTCACGCCCGAGCTCGCCGGCAGCTATTTCAACAAGATCCAGTGCTTCTGCTTCACCCAGCAGACGCTCAAGCCCGGTGAAACGGTCGAGATGCCGGTGACATTCTTCGTCGATCCCGATATCGACAAGGACCCGGATTTGCGCACCATTCACGACATCACCCTGTCCTATACGTTCTACGCTTCGAAAAATAAGGGAAGCTGACCATGGCCGACGCCGCTGCTGCTCACGCAGGACACGCCAAGCCCCAACACGACTATCACCTCGTCAACCCGAGCCCGTGGCCGCTGGTCGGGTCGATCTCGGCGTTCGTCATGGCGGTGGGCGGCATCGCCTACATGAAGTCGCACAAGGGCGAGGAACTGGTGCTCTTCGGCGTCAACATCGCCGGACCGTGGATCTTCCTGCTCGGCCTGGTGGGCGTGCTCTACACCATGTACGCCTGGTGGTCGGACGTCATCGCCGAGGGCCAGGAGGGCGACCATACCCCGGTCGTGCGCATGCATCACCGCTACGGCATGATGCTGTTCATCGCCTCCGAGATCATGTTCTTCGTCGCCTGGTTCTGGGCCTATTTCGACCAGTTCTTCCGCCACGGCGACACCGAGCAATATGCCCGCGTCGACTTCATGGGCACGCAATGGCCGCCGCATGGCGTCGAGCTGTTCGATCCCTTCCACCTGCCGCTGTTCAACACGCTGCTGCTGCTGACCTCGGGCACCACCGTCACCTGGGCCCATCACGCGCTGATCCACGGCGACAAGAAGGGCCTGCGCTGGGGCCTCGCGCTCACCATCGCGCTGGGCCTGTGCTTCACCTGCGTGCAGGCGCTGGAATATTCGCGCGCCGGCTTCGCCTATTCGGGCAACATCTACGGCGCCACCTTCTTCATGGCCACGGGCTTCCATGGCTTCCACGTGATCATCGGCACCATCTTCCTCATCGTCTGCCTGATCCGCGCCAACGCCAACCAGTTTACGCCGCGCCACCACCTCGGCTTCGAATTCGCCGCCTGGTACTGGCACTTCGTCGACGTGGTCTGGCTGTTCCTGTTCGCCTCGATCTACGTCTGGGGCAGCTGGGGCATCCCGCACGCCGGCTGATCGACGGAAGTCGCACTGGATTTCATCGGGGCGCGGCGCTAGCTGCGCCCTTGTTGTTTGCACGCGCCGACTGCTGCCATCGCTCGAAGGATAGCAAGTGACCGATCCCCACATCATCCGCGACCCCGCCGCGCTCGAGGCGCTTTACGGCGCCGTCAACGAGGCCTCCGCGCTCAAGGAGATCGGCTACCTCCATCCCCACTACGCCGCCTTCATCAAGGCCTCGCCCTTCGCCGTGCTGGCGACGGCCGGCCCGCATGGGCTCGACGCCAGTCCGCGCGGCGATGCGCCCGGCTTCGTCGAGATCGTCGACGACAAGACCCTGCTGCTGGCCGACCGCCGCGGCAACAACCGCATCGACAGCCTCCGCAACGTGCTGCACGACCCGCGCGTCGGGCTGCTCTTTCTCGTCCCCGGCATCGGCGAGACGCTGCGCGTCAACGGCCGCGCCGAGATCACCGTCGATCCGGCGCTGCTCGCCCGCTTCGCCGTCGGCGACAAGCCGCCGCGCTCGCTGCTGCGCATCCACATCGAGAGCGTGTTCTTCCAGTGCTCGCGCGCCGTGATCCGCTCCGAGCTGTGGAATCCCGAGCGCCGGCTTCCCCGTTCGGCGCTGCCGTCCACCGGCCAGATCCTCGCGGCTGTGACGCATGATCGCATCGATGCCGAAACCTACGACCGCGAGCTACCGCCGCGCCTCAAGGCCACGCTATACTAGCTGCCGGTCCGGGTGATCCTGCCCCGGCCGGTCACGCCGCAAGAGAGCCATGCCCGACAGCCTCGTTTCCCCCTTTGCCGCCGGCTTCGCCTGCCGCTGCCCGCGCTGCGGCGAGGGCGCCCTGTTCTCGGGCTTCCTCAAGGTCGCCCCGGTCTGCGAGAGCTGCGGCCTCGACCTCAAATTCGCCGACAGCGGCGATGGTCCGGCCGTGTTCGTGATCTTCGCCGTGGCCCCCATCGTCATCATCCTCGCCTTCATCGTCGAGGCGCTGTTCCATCCCGCGCCGTGGATGCATCTGGTGCTGTGGATTCCCACCATCATCATCCTGTCGCTGCTGTTCCTGCGGCCGTTCAAGGCCACCATGATCGCCCTGCAATACCAGCGCGGCGCCGGCGAGGGCAGGGCGCAGTGAACGGCGTCGCCGCCGCCCGCTCGCCGCTGTCGCGGCCGGGCTTCTGGGCCTTCGTCGTGCTGATGCTGGCGCTCACCGTGCTGTTCGTCGGGCTGGGCGTCTGGCAGGTGCAGCGGCTGGCGTGGAAGGAAGGCCTGATCGCCGACGTCGAGGCGCGCTACACCGCCGCGCCCTCCGTCCTGCCGCCGCCCGACCGCTGGGACCTCGTCGATCTCGACGGCCTCAATTACCACCCGGTCACCGTCACCGGCACCTACGAGCCCGACAAGACCGTGCTGGTCTTCACCAGCCTCTCCGAGCCCCGCGGCAAGTTCGGCGGCCCCGGCTATTGGGTCATGGTGCCGCTCGACGCCGGCGGCGGCACCGTGTTCGTCAACCGCGGCTTCGTCCCGCAGGCCAACGCCCCCGCCTTCGCGCAGGGCGGTACTGTGCCGGCGGGCCCGCAGACCATCACTGGCATCGGCGTCGCCCCCGAGCCGGCCGGCGCCTTCACCCCCGGACCTGACACCGCCCACCGCATCGAGTGGGTACGCGATCCCGCGCGCCTTGCCGCGATCGCCGGCGTCTCCGGCCCGGTGCTGGCCCTCACCATCGACGCGCCGGCCGGCGCGGCGGGGGCGCTGCCGCAGGGCGGCGAAACCACCATCGACTTCCCCAACAATCATTTCGGCTATGCGCTGACCTGGTTCGGCTTCGCGCTGCTTACCCCGTGCCTGCTCGCCGGCTGGGTCTGGCGCCAGTTCCGGCCGGTGCCGGAGGTCGGCAAATCCGCGTGATCTGCCGGGCCGGGCCTGTTTTTCTTGCCCCGCCCCCCCGCTTTCTCTAAGTTCCGCCAACTTCCGAACGGGGCTTCCCCTGATGCGTTTTGTTTCGACCCGCGGCGAGGCGCCGGTTCTCGGCTTCTCCGACGCGGTGCTCTCCGGCCTCGCCAGCGATGGCGGGCTCTACCTGCCCGAAACCTGGCCGCACCTCTCCGCCGCCGATATCGCCGCCTTCGCCGGCAAGCCCTATGCCGACGTGGCGTTCGCCGTCATCTCGCGCTTCGTCGGCGGCGAAATCCCTGCCGATCGGCTGCGGACCATCATCGACGCGGCCTACGCCACCTTCCGCCATCCGTCAGTGACGCCGCTGGTCGAGCTGGCGCCGAACCGCTTCGTGCTCGAGCTGTTCCACGGCCCGACGCTGGCCTTCAAGGACGTGGCGATGCAGTTCCTGTCGCGCGTCATGGACCACATCCTCAGCGAGCGGCAGGCGCGCGCCACCATCGTCGGCGCCACCTCCGGCGACACCGGCTCCGCCGCCATCGAGGCGTTCCGCGGCCGCGACACCACCGACATCTTCATCCTGCACCCCAGGGGCCGCACCTCCGAGGTGCAGCGCCGGCAGATGACCACGGTGCTCGACGCCAACATCCACAACATTGCGCTTGAAGGCACCTTCGACGACTGCCAGTCGATCGTGAAGGGCCTGTTCCGCGCGCCGGGCTTCCGCGACGAGTTGCACCTGAGCGGCGTCAACTCCATCAATTGGGGCCGCATCGTCGCGCAGATCGTCTACTACTTCACCGCCGCCGTCTCCCTCGGCGCCCCGCACCGGCCGGTGAGCTTCGTCGTCCCCACCGGCAATTTCGGCGATATCTTCGCCGGCTACGCCGCCAAGCGCATGGGCCTGCCCATCGCCAATCTGGTGATCGCCACCAACTCCAACGACATCCTCGCCCGCACCCTCGAGACAGGCGCCTACGAGACCGGCGGGGTGGTGCCCACCATCAGCCCGTCGATGGACATCCAGGTCTCGTCCAATTTCGAGCGCCTGCTGTTCGAGGCGCTCGACCGCGATGCCGGCGCCCTCAAGCGGCTGATGAACGGCCTGCAGCAATCGGGCCATTTCACCCTCCCGCCCAGGGCGATCGCCACCATCCGCGAAAGCTTCGCCGCCGGCCGCGCCGACGAGGCCGAAACCTCCGCCACCATCGCCAGAACCTTCCGCGAGGCCGGCTATTTGCTCGATCCGCACACCGCCGTCGGCGTTGCCGTCGGCCAGGGCCTCGAGCTCGGCGATGCCCCCGTGGTGACGCTGGCCACGGCGCATCCGGCCAAGTTTCCGGCCGCGGTGCAGGCCGCCACGGGCATTGAACCGGCCCTGCCGGCATGGTTGTCTGATCTTTATGGCCGGCCGGAGCGTTACGACATCCTGGCCAACGACCAGGGCGCCGTGGAGCAGTTCATCCGCGCGCGAACCCGGGCCGGGAGGATCGGAAGTTGAGCGTGCGGACCACCACATTGGCCAACGGCATGACCGTCATCACCGACGACATGCCGCATCTCGAAAGCGCCTCGCTCGGCATCTGGGTCAAGGCCGGCTCGCGCAGCGAGACCGTCGCCGAGCACGGCATCAGCCATGTGCTCGAGCACATGGCCTTCAAGGGCACCCGCTCGCGCACCGCGCTTGCGATCGCCGAGGCCATCGAGAACGTCGGCGGCGACCTCAACGCCGCGACCTCGGTGGAGCACACCGGCTATTTCGCCCGCGTGCTCAAGGAGGACGTGCCGCTGGCCGGCGACATCCTCGCCGACATCCTGCAGAACTCACTGTTCGACGCGCACGAGCTCGACCGCGAGCAGCAGGTGATCGTGCAGGAGATCGGCGCCGCCCGCGACAACCCCGACGACCACGTCTTCGACCTGTTCCAGCAGGCGGCCTATCCCGACCAGCCGATCGGCCGCACCATCCTCGGCACCGTGGACTCGGTGAAGAGCTTTTCGCCCGAGACCATCCGCGACTACATGCAGCGCAATTATGTGGGCGACCAGATGGTCGTCTGCGCCGCCGGAAATGTCGACCACGACGCCCTGGTCGAGATCGCCGACAAGCGCTTCCACGACCTCAGGGCCGATGGCGCCCCGGTGCCCGAGAAGGCGCATTATGTCGGCGGCGAGCAGCGCCTGCTGTCCGACCACGAGCAGGCCCATATCGTCCTCGGCTTCGAGGGCAGGGCCTACAATTCCGATGGCTTCTACGCCGCGCAGATCCTCGCCTCGATCCTGGGCGGCGGCATGTCCTCGCGGCTGTTCCAGGAGGTGCGGGAAAAGCGTGGCCTCTGCTATTCGGTCTACGCCTTCCACTGGGCCTTCGCCGACAGCGGCATCTTCGGCGTCGCCGCCTCGACCGGCGAAAACGAGGTGACCGACCTGCTGCCGGTGGTGCTCGACGAATTGCGCCGCGCCACCGAGACCATCACCGACGAGGAGGTGCTGCGCGTCCGCAACCAGATCCGCGCCGGATTGCTGATGTCGCTCGAAAGCCCATCCTCGCGCGCCGGCCAACTGGCCCGCCAGCAGATCCTGTGGGGCCGCACCATTCCGCTGCAGGAAACCGTCGATCGCATCAACCGCATCACCGCCGACCGCGTGAAGCAGATCGCCCGGCAGGTGCTCGACAAGGGCAACGTCTCGCTTGCCGGCATCGGCCCGGTGGCGAAGCTGCCCGACTACGACGTCATCGCCTCGCGGCTCAAGAGCTGAAGTCGCTGCCGATGGTGATGCTGAACTGGTTCGTGCGCGATCCCACGCCCGTCCTCACCGGCGAACGGGTCGTGCTGCGTCCGCCGCGCGCCCGCGACTTCGAGGCCTGGCGCGCGCTGCGCCGCAAGAGCCGCGAGTTCCTGAAGCCGTTCGAGCCGCGCTGGACCGAAGCCGACCTCAACCGCCAGGCCTTCGGCGCGCGCCTGCTGCGCGGCCGTGGCGAGGCCAGGCGCGGCACCGACTATTCCTTCCTGCTGTTCGAAAAGACCGCCGCGGGCGAGATGCTGGTCGGCGGCCTCACCCTCTCCAACATCCGCCGCCGTGCCGCGCAATACGGCAATCTCGGCTACTGGATGGGCGAGGATTTCGCCGGCCGCGGCCTGATGTCGGAAGCGGTCGGCGTGCTGCTGCCGTTCTACTTCGATACGCTGGGCCTGCACCGCCTGCACGCCGCCTTCCTGCCGCACAACGCCGCCAGCCGCCGCGTCCTTGAAAAAAACGGATTCCGGGAAGAGGGCTACGCCGAGAACTATCTGCAGATCGACGGGAAATGGGCCGACCATGTGCTCTTTGCCCTGACCCGCGAGCGCTGGGAGGCGCGCGCCAGGACGGCCGGACGCTGAATGCTTGTCGCAAGGGGGAAACCCCGATACCTAGGGTGCCGGCGAAACATCCCGGGCAGGATTATCATCAGTTCGATGCGGCATTTCCTCGCCCTGGCGATCGTCCTCCTCGTTGGCCTGGCAGGAATAAATCCTGCCGCTGCCTTTGAGGTCGTGACCGCCCCCGAGGACGTGAACGCCGTCAACCTCACCTCCGCCGTCGAGATCGCTCCCGGCAGCAACGGCAAGATCCAGCTCTCCACCGCGCCGGGCGAAGACGGCATCATCCGCCGCGTCGAGGTGCTGGCCAGCCAGAACGGCACCAACCCCACCTGGGCGCTGTTCGCCCTCAAGAACGATTCCGACGCGCAGATGGACCGCCTGCTCGTCGCGCCGTTCTTCCGCCTGCCGGGCTCGGGCGTGTTCCGGCCCGACCTCGGCGCCGAGCACATCACTGCGCTCACCCCGAGCGCCGGCATCCGCCCGGTCCGCCTCGCCGACCGCGAGGCCGACGTCTACGAGGTGACGCTCGACCCCGGCGCCACCGTGACCTTCGTCGCCGAGCTCAAGGGCACGACGCTGCCCGAGCTTTATCTGTGGAAGCCCGACGCCTATCGCGACTACGTCAACTCCTTCACCCTGTTCCGCGGCGTGGTGATGGGCGTTGCCGCGCTCGCCGCGGTGTTCCTCACCATCATGTTCGTGGTGCGCGGCAAGGGCATCTTCCCCGCCACCGCCGCCTTCTCCTGGGCGGTGCTGGTCTATCTGCTGATCGATTTCGGCGTCTTCGGTCCTTTGATCGGACTGTCCAACGGCGTCACCGCGCCGTTCCGCGCCGCCTCCGAGGCGGGCATCGCCACGACTCTGTTCGCCTTCCTGTTCATCTATCTCAACCTGCACCGCTGGCATTTCCGCTTCATCACGCTGGCGCTGGCGCTGACGGTGGTGTTCCTCGCGCTGTTCGGCTTCGCCTTCCTGCAGCCGGCCGTGGCCGCCACCATCGCGCGGCTGGTGCTGGCGCTGCTCGGCCTCACCGGCTTCTTCCTGATCCTGCTGCTGGCGCTGCGCGGCTACGACCGCGCCGTGCTGCTGGTGCCCACCTGGATCATCTTCATCGCCTGGCTGTTCTATGGCTGGCTGGTGATCACCGGGCAGGTCAGCAACGACGTGGCGCAGCCCGCCGTCGCCGGCGGCCTCGTGCTCATCGTCATGCTGCTCGGCTTCACTTCGGTGCAGCACGCCTTCTCCGAGGGCCAGGTGTCCATCGGCACCCTAAGCGAGGTCGAGCGCCGCGCGCTGGCGCTCACCGGCTCGGGCGATTTCGTTTTCGACTGGAACATCGAGCGCGACCGCGTTTCGGTCTCCGACGAGCTCTGCATCCGCCTCGGCGAGCGCCGTGGCGCGCTGCGCGGCGCCATCAAGCGCTGGCTCGACCGCGTCCACCCCGACGACCGCGATCGGTTCAGAACGGCGTTCGACACACTGGTCGAATTGCGCCGCGGCAAGGTATCGACCGACATCCGCCTCGCCGCTCATGACGGCAGCTACCGCACCTTCCGCATGCGCGTGAAGCCGGTGCTGGGCGGCGACGGCCAGGTCAACCGCATCGTCGGCACCCTGCAGGACGTCAACGAGGATCGCATGAGCCGCGATCGGCTGCTGCACGACGCGGTGCACGACAGCCTCACGGGCCTGCCCAACAAACAGCTCTTCCTCGACCGGCTGGAGCGGGCGCTGACCCGCGCCAAGCTGCCCAACGGCATCAAGCCGGCGGTGTTCCTCATCGATATCGACCGCTTCATGGAGCTCGAGGAGCGCGTCGGCCACTCAGCCGCCGATTCCGTGCTGCTCGCGATTTCGCGCCGCGTCGCCCGCATCATGCGCCCGCTCGACACCGTGGCACGCCTCTCGGGCGACCAGTTCGCCGTGATCCTCGGCTCCGAGGCTGCCGCCGGCAAGATTGCCGAGACCGCCGAGCAGATCCGCAAGGCACTGAAATCGCCCTTCAATTTCGGCGAGCGCGATCTGTCGCTCACCGCCTCCATCGGCGTCACCATCTACGACGGCAACCCGGCCACCGCCGACGACGTGCTGCGCGACGCCGAACTCGCGATGTACTACGCCAAGCGGCTGGGCGGCGACCGCATCGAAGCCTACCGCGCCTCCGCCCGCTCCATCGCGGCCTATACCCGCGCCTCCGAGGAGGACCTCGACCGCGGCCTGCGCCACGGCGAGCTCGAGGTGCAGTTCCAGCCGATCATGGACATCCATTCCGGCGAGATCGCGGGCGCCGAAGCGCTGATGCGCTGGAACCATCCGCAGCGCGGCATCGTGCCGCCCGAGGAATTCGTGCCGCTGGCCGAACGCACCGGCATGATCGAGCGGCTGGGCCGTCTCGCCTTCGAGCAGGCCGCCGGCCAGACCCGCGACTGGCTGCGGCAACTGCCGATCCCCGAGGAGTTCTTCGTCTCGGTCAATCTGTCGCCGACGCAGCTGCAGACCGAGACGCTGCTCGCCGACATGCGCGCGCTGGTCAACGAGAACCGCCAGATCGCCGGCCATCTGAAGCTCGAGATCACCGAGGGCCAGGTGATGAGCAATCCCGAGCATTCGGCCTACATGCTGAGCGCCCTCAAGGCCATGGGCCTGCGCCTCGCCCTCGACGATTTCGGCACCGGCCACTCGTCGCTGAGCTACCTGCACCGCTTCCCGGTCGACACCATCAAGATTCCGGCGCCCTTCGTGCAGATGGCGGACGACAGCGGCCTGTCGCACACCCAGGTGCCGATCATCCGCTCCATCGTCGCCCTCGCCATGGAGCTCGACCTCACCGTGATCGCCGAAGGCGTCGAGACGCTGGAAGAGATCGAGCGCCTGCAGCAGCTCAACTGCCAATACGCCCAGGGCTTCGCCTTCGGCGCCGCCATGACCGGCGTCGAGTTCTCCAAAAAGCTCGCCGCCCAACTGGGTCGCTAGAGCAGCGATCTATAGAGCCGGCGTGATGTCGGTATGGGAAAAGTCATTGCCCTTGAACAGCAACGGCACATCGAGCCGCTTCGCCAGCGCATAAGAAAAGCAGTCGCCGAAATTGAGCTGGGCCGCATGCCCGGTTCCCTTGCCGAAGCGCATATGCGCCGCACGGGCGAGCGCGATATCAGCCAGCGTGACCGGATGGATTGCAAAGCCGATGCTCGCCAGAAGCGCGTCGAGCCGCTGTTCGACCAATTCCGGGGAAAGCTGGCGAAAGCGTCGCAAAGCGAGGGAACACTCCAGAACGCTTGCACCCGATATTTGCACCGCGCCGTCCCGGTCGAGCGCGCGAGCGAACCGATCGGCATCCGGTTCAAGCCGACTGATAGCGACGATTACCGACGTGTCGACGACGATCACGTAGGAAGGCCAACATCGTCGTAGCCGAGAGCCTCCTCGAGGGTGCGATTGTCCGCCTCAGGAAACTGCGAATACCACCGGCCGAATTCCAGCAGCTTTTCTGCGACCTCGCCGGGTTTCCGCCGCTTGTGACGCTCGGCTGCTAGCCTGATCTGCAAGGCAAGCGTCACGGCGTCCTCGAGGCTTTCGCCAGTCAGTTCGGACAGCTCAAGCGCCAATCGCCGGGCTTCGCCGCTCTCGACATTGAGATGTTCGGGCAGGGGCTCATGTTTGTTCATGGTCGAAATATAGCCCCGCACCCGCAATTCAGCAAACTACGCGTGCCCGGCGGCTCCGCTCAGCGTCGCGCGGGTGATGCCCAATTGCCCCAGCGCCATGTCGTAGCGGCGTTCCAGCGCCGAGCCGAACAGCAGCTCGCGGGAATACGGCACCGTCAGCCAGCCATTGAGCGCGATCTCGTTTTCGAGCTGCCCCGGCGCCCAGCCGCAATAGCCGAGCGCGAACACCGCGTCGGCCGGCGCGTTGCGAAAGGCGACGGCCTTCAGCACGTCGAGCGTCGCCGTCAGGCAGATCTCGTCATTGACCGCATAGGACGAGCCTTCGCGGAAATAGTCGGGCGAATGCAGCACGAAACCACGCCCCTTCTGCACCGGGCCGCCGCGCAGCACCTCGCGGTCGCGCACCCGCTCGGGCAGGTGGATCGCTTCGTCGCTCTCGTTGATGCCCAGCTCCTCGAGCACGTCGGCGAAGCTCATGTCCTCGATCGGCCGGTTCACCACCAGCCCCATGGCGCCCTCGTCGTCGCCGTGGCCGACCATGTAGATGACGCTGTCGCGGAAGCGTTCGTCGCCCATGTCGGGCATCGCCACCAGAAACTGCCCCTTGAGGGATATCATCGGCCCGTCTCCATTGCCCCAAATCTACTCCACATCGCTGTGGCGGCAATATGCCGGTCACGAAGCGCTGATCCGGATGTGCCTTTAGTGTTGCCCGCTTGTGCTGTATCGGGATCGCTGATGCTGCGACTGATCCTGATCCTCGTTGTGACGCTTGCCGCCGGCCCCGCCTTGGCGGGCGCCACTGCCTGGCAGGAGATCGCCCCCGGCGTGAAGGCGCGGCTGATCTCGGCCGACGCCATCGTCGCCGGCACGACGCGGGCCGGCCTCGAGCTCGACCTGCCGGCCGGCACCCACACCTATTGGCGCATTCCGGGCGAGACCGGCATCCCGGCCGAATTCGACTTCGCCGGCTCCACCGGCCTTGCGGCGCCGGCCATCGACTGGCCGTACCCTCAGATCGACCACACCGGCGGCTATCTCGGCTACATCTATTCCGGCCCGCTGGTGATTCCGCTGCGCTTCGGCGCCGCCGGCGGCAGCGCGGTGCTGGCGGCCAAGGTGACGCTCGGCATCTGCTCCGACATCTGCGTGCCGGCGCAGGCGAGCTTCACCCTGCCCATTTCCTACGCGAAGGCCGATGCGGGGCAGGGCATCCGCCTCGATCAGGCCGAGGCCCGCACGCCCATCGCCTGGGACCGGCCGACGCCGGCCTTCGGCGCCGTCACCGCCACCGCGGACGGCCTCAGCCTTGCTGCGCCCGATCCCGCCATCGATCCGCAAAGCCTCATCGCCGATTTCGGCGATCCGGCCATCCTCTTCCAGACGCCGCAAAAAAGCCCGGATGGCGCCCTATGGACGCTGAAACTGCTCGGGGGAGCAGGGGGCAAGGGGCTGGAGGGCAGGACGATTCGGTTGACCTTCATGACCCCCGCGGGTCCTTATGTGGTCACCCGCCAGATCGGCGCTTCGGCGTCCTGATCGCCTTCAGCCAGAAACGAAAGTTCCCACATGATCCAGCCCGGCGACACGCTGCCGTCCGTCCCCGTCAAGCTCGTCGATGACGCCGGCGTGAACGATGCCGACACCCGCGACATCCTGGGCAAGGGCCGCGTCGTGCTGTTCGCCGTTCCCGGCGCCTTCACCCCCACCTGCGACACCGCGCATCTGCCCGGCTTCGTCGCCAATGCCGGCAAGATCCGCGCCGCCGGGGTCGACCGCATTGTCTGCGCCACCGTCAACGATCAGCACGTGGTGAAGGCCTGGGCCGAGCGCAGCGAAGCGCTGGGCAAGGTCGATTTCATCGCCGACGCCAGCGGCAGCTTCGCCGAAGCCCTTGGGCTGGCGAAGGATTTCCCGGGGCTGGGCGGCCGCCGCTTTGCCCGTTTCGCCCTGATCGCCGACAACGGCGTGGTCGAAAAGCTTTTCGTGCAGGATGTTGCCGGGGTGACAGTCAGCGGCGCGCCTGCCATTCTCCTTGCCCTGCAGGGGGAAGCCGTGTCGTGAGTGGGTACAAGGGGGACAGAGCGTTGAATTCAGGCGCCATCATCATTCGGGTCGCCGCCTTGGCGGCAATGGGGATCGGCCTGTCGGCCTGCTCGATGGGCGGCATGTTCGGCGGCGGCGCCCAGCCCTCGGCACAGACCCAGGCGCTGCAGAACGCCACCGCCACGCCCGCGCAGATCGCCGCCATGAGCCCGGCGCTGCCCGCCATCGCCACCGAATGCCCGCCCATCAAGGTGCGTCCGGGCGCCGAGGCGGTGTATTATTACGGCAAGGGCCAGGTCGGAAATCCCAAGGACCTGCAGTACCAGGCGATCATCGACAAGCAGTCGCGCAACTGCACCGTCTCCAACGGCCTCATCACCGTGAAGATGGGCGTTGTCGGCCGGCTGATGCTCGGCCCCGCCGGCAACCAGCAGAGCGTCAACCTGCCGCTGCGCTTTGCCGTCGAGCGCGGGGATTCGACCCCGCTTTATTCCGAGCTCTACCAGATCCCCGTCGCCATCACGCCGCCGGCGCAGGCGGGCGATTTCGTCAAGGTCGTCGACAACGTGCAGATCCCATACGTGGCGGGCGACGAGATCACCATCTGGGTCGGCTTCGACTCGGGCGCAAAGAAGAAGTCCTGAGCAGGCGCGGCGCGCGATTGACTCGGGCGCCGCAATCTCATCAGGATGGCTCGACTGCGGGAGAGACCGGATTCTTCATCCGGAGCCGAAGGCGCAACCGCCCCGGAAACGCTCAGGCAAAAGGACCGCAGTCATACTGAAACTCTGGAAAGCAGGTCTCAGACCTCACCGAAGGAGCAACCGGAGCATAGGCTCTCCGGGAAATCTCTCAGGTTAGCGGACAGAGGGGGCACGGCGCGCAGGGGCGTACCTTGCGGGCATTCGTGCAATCGACCCCAGGTGTTCCGTGGCAGAGTCCAGTAACGAACCGCTCAAGACCGTCGTCCTCAACGACGAGCATGTGAAGCTCGGCGGCCGCATGGTGCCGTTTTCGGGCTATTCGCTGCCGGTGCAATATCCCACCGGCATCATCGCCGAGCACAAATGGACGCGCGAGCATGCCGGCCTGTTCGACGTCTCGCATATGGGCCCGAGCTTCGTCGTCATCGACGGCACGCCGGCCAGCCCCGACGCCGGCCATGCCGATGTCGCGGCGCTCGTCGAGCCGCTGGTCTCAGGCGACATTGCCGGGCTGAAGCCCGGCCAGCTCCGCTACACCCTGCTGCTCAACGACGAGGGCGGCACGCGCGACGATCTGATGATCGGCCGCTCGCCGCTCTATGGCGGCTCGCTCTACGTGATCGTCAATGCCGGCACCAAACAGGCCGACTGGGGCCTCATCGAGGCCCGGCTGGGAAGCCGCGCCAAATTGACCCGCGCCGACGACGGCGCGCTGCTGGCGCTGCAGGGGCCCGAGGCGGTCGCGGTGCTCGACGCCATCCTGCCCGGCGTCGGCAACCTCGCCTTCATGCATTACGGCCCCTTCGACTGGCAGGGCGCCAGGGTCATCGTCTCGCGCTCCGGCTACACCGGCGAGGACGGCTTCGAGCTGCTCTGCGCCAAAGAGCATGCCGCAACGCTCTGGAACACAATTCTCGCCGACAGCCGGGTCAAGCCGATCGGTCTCGGCGCCCGCGACAGCCTGCGCCTCGAAGCCGGCCTGCCGCTCTATGGCCACGACCTCGACGACACCGTCTCGCCCATCGAGGCCGGGCTGAATTTCGCCGTCAGCAAGCGCCGCCGCGAGGCGCGCGACTTCCCCGGCGCCGGCCGCATCCTCGCCGAGCTCGGCGGCGAGCTGACCCGCGTGCGCGTCGGCCTCTTCGTCGAGGGAGCCCCGGCGCGCGAGGATACCACCATTTTCGACGCGCACGGCGTCGGCATCGGCCGCGTCACCTCCGGCGGCTTCTCCCCCTCGCTCAACCGCGCCATCGCGCTCGGCTTCGTCACCCCGCAGCACGCCGCGCCCGGCACCCGGCTGCAGGTCGAAGTCCGCGGCCGCATGCAGGCCGCCGAAGTCACGCAGCTCCCCTTCGTTCCCCATCGCTACGTCCGGAAGGCCACTCCATGACCACCAAATACACCGAGGATCACGAATACATCCGCGTCGAGGGCGCGACCGGCATCGTCGGCATCACCGCCTATGCCCAGGACCAGCTTGGCGACATCGTCTTCGTCGAGCTGCCCAGCGTCGGCAAGGTGCTGAACAAGGGCGACGAGGCCGCCGTGGTCGAGTCGGTCAAGGCCGCCTCCGAGATCTACTCGCCGGCCTCCGGCACGGTCATCGAGGTCAACACCGCCCTCACCGGCGAGCCCGGCCTCGTCAACCAGGCGCCCGATACCGACGGCTGGATCTACAAGCTCCGCCTCACCAACCCCGCCGAGCTCGACACCCTGATGGACGACGCGGCCTACGCCAAGCACACGGCCTAGAACGGTGCTCCTGGCTAGACCCTCATCCGGCGCTGTGCGCCACCTTCTCCCCGACGGGGAGAAGGGAGCCGGCAGTCTCGGTTCCATCTTCCCCTCTCCCCTCCGGGGAGAGGGTGCCCGAAGGGCGGGTGAGGGCCTCCTGACATTGAAAGTTGAACGATGAGATACCTCCCCCATTCCCCCGCCGAACGCGCCGACATGCTGGCCGTCATCGGCGCCGCCTCGCCCGAGGCGCTGTTCGCCGCCGTGCCGGCGGCTGCGCGGCTCGCGAAACCGCTCGACTTGCCGGCGCACAGCCCCGAATTCCTCGTCGAGGCCCATATGAAGGCGCTCGCTGCCCGCAACCATGCGGCCGCCGATGGCCCGTTCTTCGTCGGCGCCGGCGCCTATCGCCACCATGTGCCGGCCACCGTCGACCATCTGATCCAGCGCAGCGAATGGCTCACCGCCTACACGCCCTACCAGCCGGAAGTGTCGCAGGGCACGCTGCAGATGCTGTTCGAGTTCCAGACCCAGGTCGCGCACCTGACCGGCATGGAGGTCGCCAACGCCTCGATGTATGACGGCTCGACCGCCACCGCCGAGGCGGTGCTGATGGCGCGGCGCCTCACCCGCAAGGACAAGGTGATCCTCTCGGGCGGTCTGCATCCGCATTATCGCGACGTGGTCTCCACCTATCTCGACAATTCGGAAAGCCTCATCCGCCTGCCGGCGTCGCCGGAAGGGCAGGGCGACATCCTCAACCAGATCGACGACGACACCGCCGCCATCGTCATCCAGACCCCGGATGTCTTCGGTCATCTCCGCGACGTCGAGAAGGCCGCCGAGGCCATCCACGCCAAGGGCGGGCTGCTGGTCGTCGTCGTCACCGAAGTGGTGTCGCTCGGCCTGCTCGAGGCGCCCGGCGCGCTCGGCGCCGACATCGTCGTCTGCGAGGGCCAGTCGATCGGCAACGCCCTCAATTTCGGCGGCCCCTATGTCGGGCTGATGGCGACCAGGAAGGACTTCATCCGCCAGATGCCGGGGCGGCTGTGTGGCGAAACCGTCGATGCCGACGGCAAGCGCGGCTTCGTGCTCACTCTCTCCACCCGCGAGCAGCACATCCGCCGGGAGAAGGCCACCTCCAACATCTGCACCAATTCCGGCCTGTGCGCGCTGGCCTTCTCGATCCACCTCGGCCTCCTCGGCGAAGCGGGGCTGACCCGGCTGGCGCGGCTCAACCACGCCCGCGCCGTGGCGCTGGCCAAAGCGCTGCGCGCCGTGCCGGGCGTCGAGCTGCTTAACAACAGCTTCTTCAACGAGATGACCATCCGCCTGCCGGTGCCCGCCGCGCCGGTGGTCGAGCTGCTGGCCAAGGCCGGCATTCTCGCCGGCGTGCCGGTCAGCCGCCTCGTGCCCGACGACCCTAAGGTCGAAAACCTCGTCGTCCTCGCTGCCACCGAGCTCACCACCGACGCCGACATCGAGATGCTGGCCGATTGCCTCAAGGAGGCGCTGCAATGAGCATGAACACGCAAGGCCGGCCCACCGGCACTGGCAGTGCCGCGGCTGCCGCCACCGGCTCGTCGCTGCTCCCCGACGAGCCGCTGCTGTTCGAGATCGGCGACACCGAGCACTCCGGCGTCGACCTGCCGGAGGTGACGGTCGGCGACGACTTTCTCGGCGGCTTCCGCCGCGAAACGCCGCTCGATCTGCCCGGCCTCACCGAACCCGAGGCGATGCGCCACTATGTGCGGCTGAGCCGCCTCAACTACTCGATCGACAGCGGCATGTATCCGCTCGGCTCGTGCACCATGAAGCACAATCCACGCCTCAACGAGAAGCTGGCGCGGCTGCCCGGCTTCGCCGACATCCACCCGCTGCAACCGGTCTCCACCGTGCAGGGCGCCCTCGCCATGATGGACGAGCTCGCCCATTGGCTGATGACCCTCACCAACACCGCCGCCGTGGCGCTCACCCCCAAGGCCGGCGCCCATGGCGAGATGTGCGGCATGATGGCGATCCGCGCCGCGCATGCGGCCAGGGGGCAGGGCCACCGGAACGTCGTTCTCGTCCCCGAAAGCGCGCACGGCACCAATCCGGCGACGGCGGCCTTCCTCGGCTATGCCGTCCGGGCTATCCCGGCGCGCGCCGACGGCACCGTCGATGCCGAGGCCGTCAAGGCCGCGCTCGACCCGGACGTTGCGGCCATCATGCTGACTAACCCCAACACCTGTGGCCTGTTCGAGCCGCAGATCATCGACATCGCCCGGGCGGTGCACGAGGCGGGGGCCTATTTCTACTGTGACGGGGCCAATTTCAACGCCATCATGGGCGTGGTGCGGCCGGGCGATCTCGGCATCGACGCCATGCACATCAACCTGCACAAGACCTTCTCCACCCCGCATGGCGGTGGCGGTCCCGGCGCCGGTCCGGTGGTGCTGAGCGCGGCGCTGGCGCCGTTCGCGCCGGTGCCCTTCGTGCGCAAGGGCGAGGGCCCGCTGGCCCTCGTGGAGCACGCCGAGGGCCACCACCTCGGCCGCATCACCGCCTTCAACGGCCAGATGGGCATGTATGTCCGCGCCCTCACTTACATGCTGAGCCATGGCGGCGACGGCCTCGCCCAGGCGGCCAGGGACGCCGTGCTCAATGCCAATTACGTCAAGGCGCGGCTGGGCCAGGTGTTCTCGGTGCCATTCGCCGCAGCCGGTCCTTGCATGCACGAGGCGCTGTTCGACGACAGCTTCCTCGAGGGCACTGGCGTCACCACGCTCGATTTCGCCAAGGCGCTGATCGACGAGGGCTTCCACCCCATGACCATGTACTTCCCGCTGGTCGTGCACGGCGCCATGCTGGTCGAGCCCACCGAGAGCGAGAGCCGGCAGACGCTCGACCAGTTCTGCGACGTGATGCTCGATCTGGCGAAGGACGCCAGGGCCGGCAACGCCCCGCGCTTCACCTCGGCGCCCACCCGCGCCCCGCGCCGCCGCCTCGACGAAACCCGCGCCGCCCGCCAGCCCCGCCTCAAATGGGAGCGTCCCGACCCGCTGCCGCAGGCCGCGGAGTAGCATTCCAGGATCCCACCATCGGCGGGCAAAACAAAAGGCGGGCCCCAGGCCCGCCTCAAAACATCATCGCTCCAGTGAACCTCAGTTCAGCTTCGCCCCGACATCCTTGATCGCGGCGTCGATCAGCGCGTCGCCCTTGTGGCTCATCTGCTTGGCCAGCACCACGCGGGCGGCTTCCACCGCCACGTCGGCGGAACGGGCGCGCACTTCGGCGACCGCCTGCGATTCCGCCTGCGCGATCTTGTCTTCCACCGTCTTGGCGCGGCGGGCGATCAGCGTCTCCAGCGACGCCTTGGCCTCCGCCGTCAGCCGGAAGGCTTCCTCGCGCGCGGCGGCCACGATGCTCTCGGCCTCGCTGGTCGCCGCCTGGCGCTTGCTCTCATATTCCTCGAGCAGGAACTTGGCCTCGAGCCGCAGCCGTTCGGCCTCGGCCAGCTCGCCCTCGATCGCCTTGATGCGGCCGTCGAGCGCCTTGCCGATCATGCCCGGCACTTTGAGGTACAGGATCACGCCGATGAAGACGATGAGCGCGACGGTCGCCCAGAATGCTGCGTCGAATTCGAACGCCATCGCTTACTCCTTCACCGCCTGCGCCACGGCCGCCTGCACGTCCGCGGGGTTGGCCTCGCCGGTGAGCCGATGCACGAGCGCCGCGGTGGTGTCCGCCGCGATCTCGTTCACCCGGCTCAGGGCGTCCTGCTTGGTCTTGCCGATACGCGCCTCGGCCTCGGCAACCTTCTTGCTCAGGTCGTCCTCCACCGCCTTGCGCTTGGCGTCGATGTCGGCCCGGATCGAGTTCCGGGTCTCTTCGGCGATCGCATGGGCGTTTTTGCGCGCCTCGCTGAGCGCCGCCTCATAGGCCGAAATGGCCTTGTCGGTTTCGCCCTTCAGCCGCTCGGCTTCCTTGAGGTCGCCGTCGATGCGCGCCTTGCGCTTGTCGATGATCGAGCCGATCTGCGGCAGCGCCACGCGGCTCATCACCACATAGAGCACCGCAAAGGTGATCGCGAACCACAGGAACTGGCTCGCGAAGGTCGACGCGTCGAACGGCGGAAACCCCACCGGGGCCTCCGAATGTTCGGTGGTCGCGTGCACCTCGCCGGTCGCGGCCGGCGCTGCGCCCTGCTCCTGCACCACGGTGCCGTTCTGCACGGCATCGGCTGGGGCAGGGGAGGTCGTGGACGCCTGCGCCACGAGAATTACGGATTGAGCCATCGGGTCACCTTGCTAGCCGCTCCGCCCCGGAGAAGCCCCGGAGCAGCAATTCGTCGCGTTCGGTCTCAGACCGCGTACAGCAGCAGGAACGCGATAACGAGCGAGAAAATGCCCATGGCTTCGGTCACGGCGAAGCCGAAGATCAGGTTCGAGAACTGGCTCGCGGCCGCCGCCGGATTGCGCAGCGCGCCCGACAGGTAGTTGCCGAAAATGACGCCCACGCCGACGCCGGCGCCGCCCATGCCGATACAGGCAATGCCCGCACCGATCAGTTTGCCCATCAACTTGGCTGCTTCGGGATCCATACTTAGTCTCCTTGGGATCTGGAATGTGTTGGTGTGAAAGGAACGGCCGTCAGTGGCCGGGATGCATCGCGTCGTGGAGGTACACGCAGGTGAGCACGGCGAACACGAACGCCTGCAGCGCCGCCACCAGGACTTCGAGGCCGGTCATGGCGACAGCCATGCCGAACGGCAGGATCGAGACCACGCCCCAGGCGCCGGCGGCGAGCAGCGCCACCACCATGCCCCCGAACACCTTCAGCACGATGTGGCCGGCAAGCACGTTGCCCCACAGTCGCAGCGAATGGCTGACGGGACGGCTGAGGAACGACAGCACCTCGATCGGCACCACGATCCAGATGATGTACCAGGGGATCCCCGAGGGCACAAACACCTTCAAAAAGCGCGGCCCGTTCTTGTAGAAGCCGTAGATCACCACCGTCAGGAACACGATCAGCGCCAGCATCACGGTGACGATCAGGTGGCTGGTGACGGTGAAGAAATACGGGAACATGCCGAACAGGTTGGCCACCAGCACGAACAGGAACAGCGAGGCCACCAGCGGGAAGAACTTCATGCCTTCCGTGCCGGTCGTGTCGCGCACCATGTTGGCCACGAACTCGTAGGTCATCTCGGCCATCAGCTGCATGCGGCCGGGGATGATCGCCCGCCGGTTGCTGCCCAGGATCAGGAAGGCCAGGATCAGCCCGACCGTCAGCACCATGAACAGGGCGGAATTGGTGAAGGCGAGGTGGGTGCCCGATCCCTCGGTCCCGTTCCCGCCGAACGTGCCGATGTCGAAAAGATTGGTGATCCGGAACTGGTGGATCGGTTCAATCGGTTGTTCAGCCACGTCGAGCCTTTCGGTCCAGTCAGTCGTCTTCGTCGTCGGGCAGCGCCGGGGTGGTCTTCGGCACCGCCGTTGCGGCGTTCATCTGTGCGGTCGCCCTGACCACGTTGACCACGCCGGCGGCAAAGCCCAGCAGCAGCAACACGACCAGGCCCCAGGGCCGCGTCGGCAGGAACATGTCGACGAGGTATCCGAGACCCGCGCCGACGATGATCGCCGCCACGAACTCGGACCCGAGCCGGAACCCCCGGCTCAACCCCGACAGATCCCCTGTTCGCGTCTGCTCCGGAACGGCTTCCGCCGCTCGTTGCCCCCGCGCTCGGGCAATGCGCGCCTCCAGATCGGCTGTCGCACGATGTGCGTCCGATCCGGGTTCAGGGCGTTTGTCGTCACGCGGTTCGCTCATCGCGTCCCCTCGTATCGCCCCGGCACAAAAGGAAATTTATGCCCTCAAAGTCGCGCGCAACATAGTGTTGACTCATTTGGGTGTCAAGCGCCCAAAATCGGCCGTAAGTCGTTGAAACAACAGATATTTCTGCGCCGACGCAGACCCGCGACAACGAGTCATGCGGTCGGGAGTCTAGACGGCGACCTTGGCCTCGCGCACCTGCATGGCGCCCGTCAGGTCCACCGAGACGAGCTGGCTGACGCCGCGCTCGTACATGGTGACGCCGAACAGCCGGTTCATCCGCGCCATGGTGATCGGGTTGTGGGTGATCACCACGAAGCGCGTCTCGGTCCGCCCGGTCATCGATTCGAGCAGGGTGCAGAAGCGCTCCACATTGGCGTCGTCGAGCGGCGCGTCGATTTCGTCGAGCACGCAGATCGGCGCCGGATTGGTGAGGAACACCGCAAAGATCAGGCTCATCGCCGTCAGCGCCTGCTCGCCGCCCGACAGCAGCGAGATCGACGACGGCTTCTTGCCCGGCGGCCGGGCGATGATCTCGAGCCCGGCATCGAGCGGATCGTCGCTCTCGATGAACTGCAGTTCCGCCGTGCCGCCACCGAACAGCGTCGTGAACAGCTCCTTGAAATGTCCGTTGACCTTCTCGAACGCCTCGGCCAGCCGCACCCGGCCCTCGCGGTTGAGGCTCTGGATGCCCGAGCGCAACTTGGCGATGGCGGCGACCAGGTCGTCGCGGTCCTTCACCATCACGTCGAGCTTTTCCTGCACCTCTACGCTTTCCTGCTCGGCCGCGAGGTTGACCCCGCCCAGCCGCTCGCGCTCGGCCTTCAGCCGCTCGACCTTGCGCTCGACATTCTCTTCCTCGGGCAGGGCGTCCTGCGGCTTGATGCCGGCGGCCATCGCCGTTTCGGCCGCCTGGATGTCCAGCGTCTCCTGCACCTGCCGCTCGATCTGGTGGCGCTGTGCGATCAGCCCCTTGAGCCGCTCCTCGACCCGCGCCAAATGCTCGCGGAAGCCGCTCAGCGCCTCGGCGGCGAGTCGCTGCGCCTTGTCCGCCTCGCGATGCCGCGCCTGCGCCTCGGCCAGTGCGTCCGAGGCCGCGCCATGCGCGCTGCGCGCCGCCGCGATTTCGGTGTCGAGCGCGGCGCTGCGCTCCTCGAAGCCGCTCGGCGCGTTGTCGAGCGCCGCGAGCTGGGCGCTGAGATCGTTGAGACGGCTGTCGAGCGTCGTCACCTGCGCCTCGGCGCCCTGCCGGCGCCGCGTCCAGTTGCCCACTTCCGTGCCGATCTGCGCCAGCCGGCCGCTGCGCAGCTGCGCCGCCGTCTCGAACTGCCCGAGCTTCAGCCGCGCCTGGTCGGCGGCGCCGCGCGTCTCGTCGAGATGCGTGCGCTTGGCCTGCAGCAGCGCTGCTGCCTCGGCCTCGTCGCCGGCTTCCTCCAGCGCCTTCCTCGCGTCCGCCTCGATGCCCTCGGCCTCGGCCAGCGACGAGCTCAGCCGCACCCGCGCTTCCTCCAGCGCCGATTGCCGCGAGGCGAGCTCGGTGATCGCCCGCGTCGCCTTGTCGAGCTCCTGCTGCGCCGCGCCGATGTCGCGCTGCGCGTTGCGCCAGGCGTCGCGTTTCTCGCGCTCGCTGCGCCGGTGCTGCTCCAGCGCCTCGGCCAGCGCCGCTGCGTCGGCCTTGAGCGAATTGCGGTTGGCCCGGAGCTCGGTGAGCTCGGCGTCGAGCTCGGCCAGCCGGTTGCGCTGCGCCAGCCGCTGCGCCGCCGCGGTCGGCGCTTCCGCCGCCGCCACGAACCCGTCCCAGCGCCACAGATCGCCGCCCTTGCTGACCAGCCGCTGCCCCGGCTTCAGCTCGGGCTGCAGCCGCGCCCCGTCGGCCTTGTCGACCAGCCCGATCTGGTCGAGCCGGCGCTTCAGCAGCGCGCTGCCCGCCACATGCGCCGACAGCGGCGTGACAGAACCTGGCAGAATCGCATCGCTGCTGCCGTCGATCGGCCCGGCCCAGTGGAGCGGCGCTCCAGCGTCCGACGAGGCTTCGAGGTCGTCGCCCAGCGCGGCGCCCAGCGCCGTCTCGAACCCGGCATCCACCTTGAGCTCGTCGGCGATCGCCGCCCACAGCCCCTTGGCGCCGCCATTGAGGATCCGGTTGAGCGTCTGCGCTTCGGAATCGAGCCGGTTGAGCTGGGTCTCGACCTCCTGCAGCTTCGGCCGCGCCGCATCCAGCGCTGCCTGCGCCTGGCGCGTCGCCTCTTCGGCGGCCACCGCCGCCGCTTCGGCCTCGGCCGACAGCGCCTGCGCCGCCTCCAGCGCCGCGCGCCGCGCGATTACCCCATCATCGGCCTCGAGCTGCTGCGCCACGCCCTCGGCGTCGCGCATCACGTCGTCGATCTGCTGCTTCAGCCGGGCGATGCGGGTCGCCGCATCCTCTGCGCCGCGCCTGGCCTGCGCCCGCCGCGCCCGCACCTGCGCCTCGAGGTCGGCGGCGATGCGCGCCTCCGCTTCCGCCGCGCGCACCGCGTTCAGCGCCTCGTCGGCGGCCGCCTTGGCCGCCGCGAAGGCGTCGGCCTCGCCGGCCGCCTCGGCTTCGAGCCGCGCCCGCTCCTCGGCGGCGGTCTTCAGCGCCTCGTCGCTTTCGCCCAGCAGCGCCCGCTCGCGCGCGGCGTCGGCCTGCGTCTGCTCGATGCGCTGCGTCAGTTCCTGTCGCCGCGTCTCGGCCCGCCGCGCTTCCTCGGCCAATTGCTCGGCGAGGATGGTGAGCCGCTGCAGCGCCGCGCCCGCCGCCGCTTCCTTGTCGCGCAGCGGCTGCACGGCCTGGTCGGCCATGAACACCACCTTCTGCGCTTCGAGCTCGACATGCTGCGCGCTGGCCAGCTCGTTGATCAGCTTGCCCTGCTCGGCCTCGGTCTCGGCTTCCGCCGCCCGCGCCGCGATCCAGCGGATGTGGAACAGCGTCGCCTCGGCCTTGCGGATTTCGCCGCTGAGCCCACGATAGCGCGTCGCGAGCCGCGCCTGCCGCTTGAGCTGTTCGAGCTGCTGCGTCACCTGCGTGATCACGTCCTCGACGCGCTCGAGGTTCTGCTCGGCGCCCTTGAGCCTGAGTTCCGCCTCGTGCCGGCGCGAATGCAGCCCGGAAATGCCCGCCGCCTCTTCCAGCAGCGCCCGGCGCTGCTGCGGCTTGGCGGCGATCAACTCGCCGATCTGGCCCTGCCGCACCAGGGCAGGCGAGTGCGCGCCGGTCGAGGCGTCGGCGAACAGCAACTGCACGTCGCGCGCCCGCACTTCCTTGCCGTTGACGCGGTACACCGAGCCTTCCTCGCGCTCGATGCGGCGGGTGACTTCCAGCACGTCGGCAGTATTGAGCGCCGCCGGCGCCGTGCGGTCGGTGTTGTCGAGGACCAGCGTGACTTCCGCCGAATTGCGCTGCGGCCGGTTGCCCGAGCCGTTGAAGATCACGTCGTCCATGCCGGTGGCGCGCATCGCCTTGTACGAGCTTTCGCCCATCACCCAGCGCAGCGCCTCGACCAGATTGGACTTGCCGCAGCCGTTCGGCCCGACGACGCCCGTCAGGCCCGGTTCCAGATGGAGTTCGGTCAAATCCGAAAACGACTTGAACCCGTGCAGCTTCAAACGCGTGAACTTCATGCCAATCCAATTAGCGAAGCGGCCCGCCGCACGGAAGCGACGGGCCGGAATCTGAGCATGAAGTTTGTGGAGAAACTGAGTCGCACCAGCGGTTGGCCGAACGAGGCCTCTCGGTCTCGTTCGGCCAGAGCGCAAAAAGGACTGCTACACCAGCGGTTGACCGAGCGATACTTCTTGGGATCGTTCGGCCGGAGCCCAAAAGGACTCCTACACCAGCGGTTGGCCGAGCGATCCTTCCTGGGATCGATCGGCCGGAGCACGAAACTACAGCAGCGGCGTGATCTCGGCGTCGAGCTGCTCCATGGTCTTTTCGCCGGTGAGCTGCTTGCCGTTGACGTAGAAGGTCGGCGTCCCCTCGAGCCCGAAATCGTTGATCGCCTGGTCGCGCATGCTCTCGATGGCGTTGAAATAGTCCTGGTTTTTCAGCGCCGCGTTGAACGTGTCCTCGGTGAAGCCGAGTTGGAAGGCCACCGCCTTCACCGCATCGAGCGGCTTGTCCGACACGCCCCAGGTGTTCTGCGTCCGAAAGAAGGTCGCGATCACGTTCTCATAGGCGTCGATCGCGGCGGGGGAATAGCTCACGGGCGTCGCCGGCGCGGCGGGCGCGGCCGATGACGACGCCGCCTCGGCACTCGACGAGGCTTCCGCGCTCGACGGGGCCTCGGCACTCGACGGAGCCTCCGCGCTGGACGACGCCTCGGCACTCGAGGCCGCCGACGAGCTGGCATTGGCCGGCGCCGACTGTGCCTCGACCGATTGCGCCGCCGCCTCGGCCAGCATGAAGATCGCCGCATCCATGGTGTTGCGGGCGAATGGCCTGAGGATGAACTTCACCTTGCCGGTCTTGACGTATTTGTCCTTGAACGGCTGCAGCACCGTGTTGGAGAACAGCGCGCAATGCGGGCAGGTCGGCGACGCATATTCGATGAACGTCACCTTGGCGTCCGGATTGCCGTCCACCTTGTCGGGAATCCCCTTGGGATTCATCAGCTTGAGCAGATCGATCGTGTCGCCGTCCTTGGCGGCGGCGAGGCTGGGGAAGCCGGCGACGCCCGCGACGGTCGCGGCGGCGGCCAGGGTCAAGGTTTCACGGCGGTTGAAGATCACGGCTTGCTCCTTGTTTTGCCGGGCACGTTACACAGGCGCTTCCGCCCGGCAAGTGTCGAAACAGTAAGGTTTGCTCACGCTTTCGAGCGTTTCGGGGAAAAGTGGCCACGGTTTTCCGCGTCCGGAAACGCGGCAAACGAAGCCTCTAGCGCGCGCGTCTGGCCAGAACCTGCTCGCCCAGCGCCTTGAGCGCGGTCCTGAGCCCGGGATCGCCGACCTCCGCCACCGCGGCGCCGGCCTGTCGGCTCGCCTCGGGCGATCGCGGCCGATCCTTGGGTTTGGCGGCTGAACCTTCGGTGAACGGCTCCGCCGACAGCCGCACCTCGCGCACCAGGAAATAGCCGAAATAGCGGTTCACCGCCGCCGCCACCCGGGCGCCTTCATGCGCCAGCCCCAGCGCATGGCCGGGCTTGCAGCGCAGATACAGCGTCGCCCCCTCGTGTCCGGCGCCGCGCGGCCATTTGAGCTCGGCCGGCACGGCCACCTGGTCATACGGTTTTGGCGCCATCGTCGCCCAATGCGTGATCAGGTCGCGTGTGGCGAAGCCGCGCTTCTTGAGCGCGCTGTCGAGCACGCCCTTCAGCGCGTCGTTGAGGCCGACGGCGCGATTGAGCCGCTTCGGCTCGCCGGGGTCTTTGCTCTTTTGGGCCAAACAAATCTCGTTGCGTGCGGCGCGCCGCCGGTTCACACCCCCATCATGCCAAATGCCGCCGCCGCGCAACAGTCAAAGCCGCTCGACGCCGCGGCGCTGCTCGATTGGTACGACCGCCATGCCCGCATCCTGCCGTGGCGGGTGTCGCCCGAGGACCGCGCCAAGGGCGTGCGGCCCGATCCCTACCGCGTCTGGCTCAGCGAGATCATGCTGCAGCAGACCACCGTCGCGGCCGTCGGCAAATATTACGCCCGTTTCCTCGCGCTCTGGCCGACCGTCACGGCGCTCGCCGCCGCCCCGCTCGAGGCGGTGCTGGTCGAATGGGCCGGCCTCGGCTACTACGCCCGCGCCCGCAACCTGCACGCCTGCGCCAGAGCCGTGGTCGAGCGCTTTGCCGGCCGCTTCCCTGCCACCGCGGCCGAATTTCAGGCGCTGCCCGGCGTCGGCCCCTATACCTCCGCCGCCATCGCCGCCATCGCCTTCGACGAGCGCATCGCCGTGGTCGACGGCAATGTCGAGCGCGTGCTCGCCCGCTACCTCGCCCTCGACACGCCGGTGAGCGAGGCCAAGGAGCAGATCCGCGCCGCCGTGCAGGCCGCCGTCCCCGGCCGCGCCGGCGATTTCGCCCAGGCGCTGATAGACCTCGGGGCCACGATCTGCGCGCCGCGCGCCGCCAACTGCCTTCTCTGCCCGCTGAGCGAAGGCTGCGCCGGCCGCCGCCTCGATCCGCTCGCCTTTCCCATAAAACTCGAAAAGCCCGAGCGCCCCACCCGCTACGGCCACGCCTTCGTCATGCTCGATGCCGATGGCGACGTGTTCCTGCGTACCCGCGCCGGCCACGGCCTGCTGGCGCAGATGACCGAGCCACCGGTCTCCGACTGGACCGCCGAGCGTGCCGACCCGCGCTTCCCGCTGAAGGCCCGCTGGGCCCATCGCGGCCAGGTGGTGCACGTCTTCACCCATTTCCGGCTCGAACTCGAAATCTGGTCCGCCACCATCCCCGACCCGGCGCTGCTCGCCGACGGCTGGTGGGCCGACCCCGCCGAGCTCGATGCCGAAGCCCTGCCCACGGTGTTCAGGAAGGCGCTGGCGACCGCCGGGCTCGGCGGCTCACCATAGGCCGGGGATCAGCCGGAAGCGGACCTTCTGCCGGTAGTCGGCATAGCCCCGCAATTCGCCCAGCAGCATCGTCTCCTCGTCGCCGATGCGCAGCATCAGCACCGGAACCACCACCACGAGCACCAGCAGGCCCCAATACGAGCCGAGCGCCAGCGGCATCCCCACGGTCATGATCAGCGCGCCCAGATACATCGGATGCCGCACCAGCCCGTAGAGTCCGGTCGAGATGACCTTCTGCCCCGCCATCGTCTCGATCGTTGAGGCCGCAAAGCTGTTCTGCTGCAGCACCACCAGCGTGAGATAGAGCCCGCCCGCCACCAGCGCGTCGCCCAGCACCACCACCCAGAGCGGCGCCGCCGACCAGCCCAGTCGCCAGTCCAGCGCCGAAACCACCAGCGTGGCGGCCAGCGACAGCGTCGCCAGCGCGATCAGCAGCCGCTGGATCGGCCGCGTCTCCTGCGTCGCGCCGAACTTCACCCGCCGTTCGAGCGCCGCCGGGTCCTTGATCGCGAGATAGAGCCCGATCGCATTGGTCATCACGGTGAACACCACGATGAATGCCCAGCCGGGCCAGTAGGCGAGGGTGCCCGCCGGCACGAACAGCAGCAGCCCCAGGATCACCAGGCCGATCGCCGCGCTGCGCAGCGTCCGCAAGAAGAGCGGCATTCTAGCGTCTCCCGGGTTTGAGCAGTCTCGACCAGTCGCGCACCGCCTCCGCATCGGTGCGGCGCAGCGATCGTGCCGGCGCCGCGAGGACACGCTCGACCGCATCCAGGTACGCATCGTGGATCGCGACCACCGCTTCGGTGAACTCCGGCTCGCCGGTCTTGCCGCCGCCGAAGCACAGCATCTCGGTGGCGTGGGCGTTGCCCATCGCCTGCAGCAGCGCCATCACGATCTCGCCGCACCGCTTGGGATGGGCGGGGGAGAACACGCCCTCGGCCACGCCCTGCCGCACGATTTGCGTCACCAGCTCGGCGCGCCAGCCAAGGGTCGACGTCTCCAGCCGGGCGCGCACGATGGCGTTGTCGTCCGATTGCCAGATGCGCAGCAGCTCGACCACCAGCGCCCGCCGCTCCAGCCGAATGGCGTCGAGTGCATCGAGGAATCCTTGCAGCTTTGCGATGGCGCCGAGCGCCGCATCGTTCACCACCGCCGCCAGCAGTGGCTCCGACACCGCCCGCATCCGTTCGACGATGGCGTCGAGCAGCCCCGGCTTCGAGCCGAAATAGTGGTAGAACGCGCCGCTCGAGATGCCGAGTTCGCCGCTGATGTCGGCCACCGTCATCCGCTCGTAGCCCTTGCTCAGCACCAGCCCGAGGGCCGCATCGAGGATTTCGTTCCGCCGCGCACTGTGTTCGTCGATCTTGAAGGGACGCGCCATCGAATTAATAGAGATAGACTCGGTTTATTAATGCGAGAGCTACACCCGCCATGCCCCCGGCGCAAGAAAAATGCCGCCGGCCCGTTCTGGACCGGCGGCAAATTGCGCCTGAAGACTTGGAGGTCTCGAGCTCAGGCGGAAAGCATCTCCATCTGCTGCCGGACGTCGGTCCGCAGCGCGTCGATCGGCGCCAGGCGCCCGTTGGAATTGGTGTGCCAGAAGGTCCAGCCGTTGCAGGCTTCGGCGCCCTGCACCAGCGCCCCCACCCGATGGATCGAACCCTGATGCGGCCCCGAGCTCAGCGAGCCGTCGGCGCGCACCAGCGCCGACCAGCGCCGGCGCCCGTCATAGAGCTCGGTGCCCGGCGCGATCAGCCCCATCTCGACCAGCGACCCGAACGCCACGCGCGGCGCGGCGCGCTTGGGCACCGCCGTCTCGATCGCCTCGCCGGGCAGCGTCCGCACCGCGGCAAGCCGCTGCAGCGCCGCCGCCACATAGGTGGTGTCGCGCTCGATGCCGATGAAGTGCCGGCCGAGCTTCTTGGCCACCGCCCCGGTGGTGCCGGTGCCGAAGAACGGGTCCAGCACCACGTCGCCCGGCTTCGTCGTCGCATTGAGGATGCGGAACAGCAGCGCTTCCGGCTTCTGCGTCGGATGCACCTTGTCGCCGCCGGCATCGGTCAGCCGCTCGCCGCCGGTGCAGATCGGGAACAGCCAGTCCGACCGCATCTGCGTGTCGTCATTGGCCTGCTTCATCGCTTCGTAGTTGAAGGTGACGCGGCTCTTCTTGTCGCGCGCCGCCCAGATCAGCGTCTCGTGCGCATTGGTGAAGCGCGTGCCGCGGAAATTCGGCATCGGATTGGCCTTGCGCCAGATCACGTCGTTGAGCAGCCAGTAGTCGAGGTCCTGCAGCGTCGCGCCGACGCGGAAGATGTTGTGGTAGCTGCCGATCACCCAGATCGCCCCATTGGGCTTCAGCACCCGCCGCGCCGCGGCGAGCCAGGCGCGCGTGAACTGGTCGTAATGGGCAAAGCTCTCGAACTTGTCCCAGTCGTCGTCGACGGCGTCGACAGGACTCTGGTCCGGGCGGGTCAGGCCCTCTTCGAGCTGCAGATTGTATGGAGGGTCCGCAAAGACGAGATCGACCGAGCCGGCCGGCAAGGCATTCAGGTGAGCGATGCAGTCGCCGACCAGGATGGTGTCGACGGGCAGCGACGCTCGTTCCGCATCGGCCGACTGGGCCATACGCGCGGTCCGCAACATATTCGTAACCCTAACGCAGCACTAACGCGCCACTTGTACCGGCCACAGGGTTAAAGCCGGTTTAAACCAGAGGGTTAGCAAGACGTTACCGGGCCTGCAGTCAGGACTCCTCGCCCGTTCGCGGGGGAAGGGGAGCACGCGAAGCGTGGTGGAGGGGTAGTTCCAGGCTCGGCGCCGACGGCCAGCGTCTCCGTCGCCGCACGACTAAAATCCCGATCTACGCCGCCACTGCCCGCATCCCGCGTCGCCGTTCCGCCTCGATGCACGGCGCGAAATCCATGCGGTGGAAGCGGCCCGGTCCGTGCGCGTCCAGCGCTGCGAAATGCGCCGCCGCCGAATAGCCCTTGTGGCTGTCGAAGCCGAATTGCGGCTCTTCGCAATGCATGATCTCGCACATGCGGTCGCGCGTCACCTTGGCGACGATCGAGGCTGCCGCGATGCTGAGGCTGAGCGCGTCGCCGTCGATCACCGCCTCGGCCGCGCACGGCATGCCCTTGGGCAGGGTGTTGCCGTCGATCAGCACGTGGTCGGGCACAAGGCTCAGGCCCAGCACCGCCCGCCGCATCGCCCACATCGTCGCATGCAGGATGTTGAGTTCGGCGATGATCGTCGTCGGCGCCGCCACCACCGACACTGTCGCGCTGTCTAGAATTTCGTTATACAGCTCGGCGCGGCGATCGGCGCTGAGCTGCTTGCTGTCGTTGAGCCCGTCTGGAATCCGCCGCCGGTTGAGGATTACCGCCGCCACCACCACCGGCCCGGCCAGCGGTCCGCGCCCGGCTTCGTCGACCCCCGCGACCAGCGTCGCGCCACGCCGCACCGCGCGCTTTTCGAAGCGCAGGCTGGGCGGGGGCAGGGGCGGCGAATCGGCTTTCGGAACCATGTCGCCAGCATCCGAGTTTGGCCCCGATGCGCAAGCTTGCTGGGAGTTCATGAAAAACTCCTTTGACACCAGTGATTTCGAGCGCATTATGACAGTTTAATGACAGTCGCGGGGAGTCGCGCGGTCCGGTCGGGCCGCGCGCGCAGTCACAAGGAGAGCAGTCGACCAAATGGACTTCACCCTGGCCGTCCTAGGCCTTGCCGGCGCCATCGCCCTGTTCCTGTGGGGCACCCATATGGCGCAAACGGGCGTGCAACGCGCCCTGGGTCCCCGCCTCCGCCAAATCCTCGGGCAGACGCTGTCCAACCGCACCAAGGCGTTCTTCGCCGGCATCGGGCTGACGCTGCTGCTGCAGTCGAGCACCGCCACCGGGCTGATGGCCGCGAGCTTCACCGCCAACGGCATGGTGGCGCTGCTGCCGGCCATGGCGGTGATGCTGGGCGCCAATGTCGGCACCGCCCTCATCGTCCAGGTCCTCGCTTTCGACGTCTCCGCCGCCGCGCCCGTGCTGGTGCTGGTCGGCTATCTGATGTTCCGCCGCACCCACAACGCGCTGGTGCACGATCTGGGCCGCGCCCTCATCGGCCTCGGCCTGATGCTGCTGGCCCTGCACCAGATGCTGGGCATCCTCACCGGCGTCGAGGACGCGGTGGCCTTCCGCGCCGCCATCGGCATCGTCGCTGCCGTGCCGGCGCTCGGCTTCGTGCTCGCCGCGCTCGCCGCCTGGGGCGTCCATTCCTCCGTCGCCGTGGTGCTGCTGGTGATCTCGCTCGCGAGCCGCGGCGCGCTGCCGCTCGACGTCGCCTTCATCAGCGTGCTCGGCGCCAATCTGGGCACCGCCATCAACCCGCTGCTCGAGGCCGGCGCCGCGACGCCCGAGGCCCGCCGCCTGCCGCTCGGCAACCTCGCCAACCGCATCGCCGGCGTGGCCCTGACGCTGGCCTTCGTCGGCCCGCTCGCCAACTGGTCGGCCGGCCTGCTGAGCCCGGCGCACGCCGTCGCCGCCTTCCACCTCGGCTTCAACCTGCTGTTCGCACTGCTGACGCTGCCGCTGCTGACCCCCTTCGGCAGGCTGCTCGACAGGCTGCTGCCGGCGCAGCCCGCCGCCGATCCGGCCGCGCCGCTCTATCTCGACCGCGCCGCGCGCGAGACGCCGCTGGTGGCGCTCGGCGGCGCCGCGCGCGAAGCGCTGCGCCTCGCCGATGTGCTCGAGCAGATGCTGCACGGCGCCCACGACGCGCTGGTCAAGAACGACCGCAAGCTGATCGAGGAGACGCGCGACCGCGACGACGTGCTCGACGGCCTCAACACCGCCATCAAGAAGTATCTGACCTCGATCGACGCCGAGGGCCTCAACGAGGACGACCAGCGCCGCCTCAACCAGATCCTGGTGTTCGCCATGCACATCGAGCAGGCCGGCGACGTGATCGACCGCAATCTGCTGCCGCACGTCTCCAAGCGCCTGAAGCGTGGCCTGATCAAGGGCGACAGCGACGCCGAGCTGGCCGAGCTGATGGACCGGCTGGTGCTCAATTTGCGCACCGCCGCCTCGCTGTTCATGACCGAGGATGCCCGTGTCGCCCGCCAGCTCGCCGAGGAGAAGGTCACCTTCCGCCGCGCCGAGCGCGAGGCGGTGGCGGCGCATTTCGACGTCATGCGCAACGACCGCGTCGGGCAGGGCATGCAGAGCGCCATCCACCTCGATCTGCTGCGCGACATGAAGCTGATCAACTCGCTGATCATCGCCGCCGCCGCCTATCCGGTGCTCGATCGCGCCGGCGAGCTCCTCCCCACCCGCCTCGCCCCGGCGAGTTAGTGCGCCGCTCCGCCGGCCGTCACTTGCGGGGCGGAGGGTAGGGCGCCAGTTTCGCCCGCAGCTCCGCCTCGTCGCGCACGAACAGATGCTGGCCGCGCCGGTTGGTTTCGCGCACGAAATCGCGCAGCGCCCCGCTCGCCTCCAGCGCCGCCGAAATGTCGCCGACCACCGCCAGGCGGCAGCCATATTGCTGCAGCTTCTCGATGAAGGCGCCCGCCATCCCCGAGCTCAGCCGCAGGAACGCCGGATCGAGCCGCCCGGCCGGGATTCCGATCATCGCGGCGCCCAATTGGTGCGCCTCCCCGATGATGTCGACGGCGTCGCTCTCGCTGCCCAGCGGCGGCCCCGCGTCCGGCAGCCCCCACAGCGGCACGTCGTTCACCGTCTCGATCATCTGTCATCCTCCCGGCGGCACCCGCCTCAGAACAGTTCCATCTGCCCGTCGTCCAGCCGCGGCGGGATGAACAGGTCGGTCCGCAGCGCCGGGAATTTCTTGTCGAGCCCGAAGCGCTCCTTGGCCTTGCGCATGCGCTGCTGCATCAGCGTCGCATAGGCGCCTTCGCCCACCATGCGCTCGCCCCAGGCTGCGTTGTAGTCCTTGCCGCCGCGCGTGTCGCGCACCAGCGACATCACATGCTTCAGCCGGTCCGGATAATGCCGCAGCAGCCATTCGCGGAAAATCTCGCGCACCTCGCCGGGCAGGCGCAGCAGCACCATGCCCGCCGTCTGCGCCCCCTGCGCCGCGCCGGCATCGAGGATGCGCTCCATTTCCATGTCGTTGATCGCCGGGATCATCGGCGCCGCCATGATGCCGGTGGGGATGCCCGCCGCCGCCAGCAGCCGGATCGCCTCCAGCCGCTTCTCCGGCGTCGAGGCGCGCGGCTCCATCTTGCGGCTGAGGATGTGGTCCATGCTGGTCACCGACAGCGCCACATGCACCAGCCCGAGCTTTGCCATTTCGCTCAGGATGTCGATGTCGCGCACGATCAGCGCCGATTTGGTGACGATCGTCGCCGGGTGCCGCGTCTCCAGCAGCACCTCGAGGATGCCGCGCGTCAGCCGGTGCTTGCGCTCGGCCGGCTGGTACGGATCGGTGTTGGTCCCCATGGCGATCGGCTTGGGCTTGTAGCGCTTGTCGGCCAGCTCGCGCCGCAGCAGCTCCACCGCGTTGACCTTCACATAGATCTGCCGCTCGAAATCCAGCCCTGCCGAATGCCCGAGATAGGCATGCGTCGGCCGCGCGAAGCAGTAGCTGCAGCCGTGCTCGCAGCCGCGGTAGGCGTTGATCGAGCGGTCGAAGCCGATGTCGGGGCTCTCGTTGCGGGTGATGATGCTGCGCGCCCGCTCGATGTGCTCGATGGTCTCGAACGGCTTCAGGTCCTCGATCTGGCCCCAGCCGTCGTCCACTGCCTCGCGGCTCTGCGTGTCGAACCGGCTTTCCTTGTTCGACTGCGCCCCGCGCCCGCGATTGCGCGCCGGATCGACCATTGCCCGGCCGATCAGATCGGCATCGCGCGTGTCCTTGAGCTTTTCGAGCTGCTCGAATTTCGGTGCGGTCTGGATCGACATGATGGGTCTCGACCGAGATATGGGGACGACTCTCCCCAGTGTTAACGGGTCTTAACGACTAGCACGCGAACGAGAACAAAGCAAGAACACAACAGGCATCAGACTTCCTTTGGCAGTCAGGACTCCAAGCGGTTGGCCGAACGAGCGCTCTCGCGCCCGCTCGGTCCAGAGGCAAAAGGACTCCGGTTGGCCGAACGAGCGCTCTCGCGCTCATTCGGTCCAGAGCGCAAAAAGACTTCGGTTGGCCGAACGAGCGCCCTTCGCGCTCATTCGGTCCAGAGCGCCACAACTAATGCCGCTTGAAATACTGCACCTCGCGCTCGTGCTTTTCCGCCGCCTCGCGCGTGTCGAACGTGCCGAGGTTGCGGCGCTTGCCGGTCTTCGGATCGGTCTTGCGCGAATAGAGCCTGTATTCGCCGGATTTGAGCTTTCGGATCATCTCGCTCTCCTGTCGCGGACGAAACGGCCGAGCCGGGGGCCGTGTTCCGAATGCCCCTTGCAATCCATGCGTCGATTGGATACTGAACCATATGGTTCAGTTTTATCAGGCCCCCCGGTTCGACGCCTCGTTCGCCGCCATTTCCGACGCCACGCGTCGCGGCGTGCTCGAGCAGCTCGGCCGCGCCGACGCCTCGATCACCGAGCTCGCCGCGCGCTTCGACATGACCCTCACCGGCATGAAGAAGCATGTGAGCGTCCTCGAGCAGGCGGGCCTCGTGACCACCGAGAAGGTCGGCCGCGTCCGCACCTGCAAGCTGGGCGGCCGCGGTCTCGAGGACGAGGCGGCCTGGATCGAACGCTACCGCCGGATGTGGGCCACCCGCTTCGCGGCGCTGGACAAGGTCGTCGAACACCTCAAACAAAAGGAAGCATCCGATGGACGCAAAGCAGACGAGTGATGAGGCGCAGGGGCCGGTCACCAAGACCGACCGCCACTCCGACCGCGAGGTCGTCGTCACCCGCACTTTCGACGGTCCGGCGCGCCTCGTCTTCGAGGCCTGGACCACCCCGGCGCTGCTCATGCAATGGTGGACGCCGAAATCCTTCGGCATCACCTTCATTTCATGCGACGCCGACGTGCGCCCCGGCGGCACCTACCGCTTCGTCATGGGCCACCCCGATTTCGACCAGCCCATGGCCTTCGTCGGCCGCTATCTCGAGGTCGACCCGCCCAGGCGTCTCGTCTGGACCAACGAGGAAAGCGACGACGGCTCGGTGACCACCCTTACCCTCGAGGAGCGGGACGGCCAGACCCATCTCACCCTGCGCGACCTCTATCCCAGCGAGGCCGCGCTGGACGAGGCGATGGCCTCCGGCGCCATCAACGCCTATCCCGAGCAGTTCACCGCGCTCGACAGCCTGCTTATCGGCTCGCCAAAGGTTCATTCGGCCTGAGGCTCCCGACAGCGGTCGGACGATCGGACGCTCTCGCGACCGATCGTCCAGAGCGCAAGCAAGACCTCTAGCGTTCCGCCAGCCGCGGCATCAGCTCGACGAAATTGCAGGGCATGTGGCGGTTGTCGAGCTGCGCGCGAAGAATCCCCTCCCACGCATCCCGGCAGGCGCCGCGCGAGCCGGGCAGCACGAACACGAAGGTCTCGCCGATCAGCCCGCCGGTGGCGCGCGATTGCAGGCTCGAGGTGCCCACCGTCGTCGCCGAATATTGGTGGAACAGCACCGAGAACCCCTCCATCCGCTTGGCGAACAGCGGCTCCAGCGCCTCCGGCGTCACGTCGCGCCCGGAAAATCCGGTGCCCCCGGTGGTGATGACGGCATCGATCCCGGGGTCGGTCACCCACGCCATCACCTGCGCCCGGATTTGCTGGATGTCGTCCCTGACCACGGCGCGCGCCGCGCAGCGGTGGCCGTCGGCCTCCATCAGCTCCTTGAGCAGGGCGCCCGCCGTGTCCGTCTCCAGCGTGCGCGTGTCGCTCACCGCCAGCACCGCGATCGACAGCGGCGTGAACGGCCGGTCGGGATCGAGCTCAGACTTGAACATCGGGCGTATCCTTCTTCGACTCCGGGGCGGCGGCCTCCGCCGCGGCATCCTTCTCCGCCTCCACCGTCTCGGCAAGCACCTCGGGCTCGATGATGGTGACGCCCGGCGGTTCCACCGTGGTCACGATCTGCTCGGCCGCGAGGCTGTCGGCCGGCGCCGTGCGCGGCAAATTCTCCTGCGTTTCGTCCGAGCGCGGATCGAGCGCCACCGTGCCCGGCGAAATGCCGCGCTCCGGGTTCATGGCGCGGAAGCGGATGCGTCCGCCCACCCGCACCGGCCGCACCTTCATGCGCAGGAACGCCGTCACCGCCAGCGCCCCGTGGAACGTCGCCGTGACGATGAACAGCCCCACCGGCTGGTAGAGGTTCATCACCAGCGACGCCACCGCCGGACCGATGGCGAGCCCGCTGCCCATGGTCAGCAGCATGCCGCCCGCCACCCGTCCGAACTCGCCCTTCTTGGCGAAGTCGTTCGCATGCGCCACTGCGATGGCGTAGATCGGGTAGGCAGAAAAGCCGTAGAGGCCGAACAGCACATAGAGCGGCCAGCCGCCCGATGGGTTGAGCAGCAGCGTCAGGAAGCCCACCGTCGCCGCGACGGCGCCCAGCGCCACGATCACCATGCGCCGGTCCATGCGGTCGCTGATCCGCCCCGCCGGCACCTGCGCCAGCGCGCCCAGCACCGCCGTCACCGCGAACAGATAGGCGATGCCCTTGGCGTCGAGCCCCTGGTCGTGGCCATAGACCGGCGCCAGCGTGCCGAACGTGCCGTTGGCCATGCCCACCGCGAACGCCGCGATCACCGCCAGCGGCGAGGTCTTGTACAGCAGCACCACGTCAAGCTTGGCGCTCGCCAGCGGCTTGGGCTGCGGCGTCGAGGTCAGCGCCGGCGGCAGGATGGCGCAGATGAAGCTGATGGCGCCGACGATGAAGGGAATGTGGCTGCTGACGCCGGTCAGCGACATCGCGAGCTGGCCCAGCGTCGAGGCCGACATGTTGATCGTGGTGTAGACCGAAAAGATGGTGCCGCGGCTCTTGTTCTCGGCCACCTCGTTGAGCCAGCTCTCCACGATCATCGCCGCGCCGGCAAAGCAGAACCCGGAGAAGGCGCGCAGCACGATCCAGCCGATATCGTTGATCCACAACAGATTCAGCAGAATGGTGATGGTCCCGATCGCCGCCATGATCGAGAACGCCCGGATGTGGCCGACGCGCTGCACCAGCATGGGCACCGTGATCGAGCCGGTGATGAACCCCACCGACCAGCCGGTGCCGATCAGGCCGAGCGCCAGCAGCGAAAAATGCTCCTCCGCGCCACGCACGCTGAGCAGCAGCCCCTGCAGCCCGCCGGCGAACAGCAGCAGCGCCGAGCCGAGGAACAGCGCATAGATTTTGACGACCGACGACATACGCTAACCGCGACCCTTCGAAGCCAACCCACCACAAGGTCATTCCCGCGAAAGCGGGAACCTCTGTTTGTCCAAAGGCGCGCTTTGCAACCTAGGTTCCCGCTTTCGCGGGAATGACCCGGTGGTTGGTCCACCGTCATGCGCTCCTGAAGTTGAAGACCGGCCAAATTCCGGCAAACTCGTTCAGCCCGTTCCGTTTTTCCTAAACGAGTTCTGTCTGAGCTTCGCAGGCCCTTCAAGGCCCTTGCTCAGGCAGCGAGTTTGCGTATCAGTGCCGAGCGCACTTTGTTGCGGATCATTTCCGGCTCGTCGCTGTCGAACACCTCGAGATAGTTCACACCCGCCTTGCGCAACGCCTCCTTCTTGACTGCGTCGCGCGCCGGCGCGTCGGACTGGTAGTGTCCGCTTCCCTGGAATTCGACGGCAAGAATCGGTCGTCCGTCGTGCCCGATCACCAACATATCGACCCGCTTGCTGTTAATGGCTCTGAAAGCACGATCATCCTTCGATGCCAGCACCTCGCCCAGAGAGGTCTGCGCAAACACACGATAGCCTTTGTTTAGCGCCGTGACTTCGACTTCAACTTGTTGGAAGACGCGATATTCAGGCAGTGACATGACGCGTTTCGTTTCGAACGATCCGGCCATCACCCAGCGAAGCTGCTCGACGCTATCTGGGCGAAGGTAGGAGGGCCTGGAATATGACCAGCGCCTCTGGGGGGCCCGCAAACGTCGCCACAGCCTCAGCAGCAGGCTATATAGACCATACACACAAAGGCCATAGACAACGATCAGTGCTATAAAGCCCCAAAAATGCTGCATGCGCCAAACCGTAATAATTCAACCGAAAACCCAATAGTGCGGCCGGGCAATCGTTATCCGCCCCAAAGTAGATACGAGAAATTTCATAAAATTGCGCTGATACGGCTCAGCTTGAGCGTTCCGACGCCATTTTCTGCTTGAGGCTCAGCATGTCCTTCCACGCCTGCGCCTTGGCGCCCGGCGTGCGCAGCAGGAAGGCGGGGTGCAGGCTCGGCAGCACCGGCCCGGTCCAGCCGCCCACCGTCAATGTCTTCCAGGTGCCCCGCATGCGGGTGATGCCGGTATTGGTCGACAGCAGCGCCTGCGTCGGCACGTTGCCCAGCGTCATCAGCACCTTCGGATGCACCAGCTCGATCTGCCGGTGCACGAACGGCGTGCACAGCGCCAGCTCCTCCGGCGTCGGATTGCGGTTCCCCGGCGGCCGCCACGGCACCATGTTGACGATGAACACTTTCGTGCGGTCGAGCCCGATGGCGGCCAGCATGCGGTCGAGCAACTGCCCGGCGCGGCCGACGAACGGCTTGCCCTGCCGGTCCTCCTGTTCGCCCGGGCCTTCCCCCACCAGCATGATCTCGGCCTCGGGATTGCCGTCCGAAAAGCAGAGCTGCGTCGCCCGGTGCTTGAGGGCGCAGCCCTCATAGGCGTCCATCGCCGCCCTGAGCTCCTCGAGCGTGGTGGCGGCGGCGGCGATGGCCCGCGTCTCGTTCGGATCGCTGCTGAGCGGCAGGGCCGGGGCAGGGGCCGGCGCCGGACCGGCGGTTGTGGGCAGCGGCCGCTTCGGCGGCGCCCCCGCCGAGGTCGCGAAGCGGTCGACCGGCGCCTCGCCCACCGCCACATCGACCCCCGCCGCCCGATACCAGTCGAGCGCCGCGAGGGCCTCGGCTTCGCTGAAGGGAGGGTTTGCGGACATTGCCCCGTTATGTCACAGCCACTGCCGGACGGGTAGTGACGGAGCAAAGCGTGGCGGAGCGCGAATACATCGACACCGACGTGGTCATTGTCGGGGCCGGCCCGGCCGGCCTCGCGGCGGCCATCCGGCTCAAGCAGAAATCGCCGCAAACCACGGTGACCATTGTGGAAAAGGCGCCCGAGATCGGCGGCCACATCCTCTCCGGCGCGGTGATGGATCCGGCCGGGCTGAACGAGCTGATTCCCGACTGGCGGCAGAAGGGCGCGCCGGTCGGCCCCACCGTCACCGTGGACAAGTTCCACGTCCTCACCCGCAGCCGCGATTTCACCCTTCCCAACTGGCTGCTGCCGCCGCTGATGCAGACCCATGACGGCGTCATCACCTCGCTCGGCGACCTGGTGCGCTGGCTCGGCGACGAGGCGCAGGCGCTCGGCGTCGACATCTTCCCGATGACCGCTGCCGTCGATGTGCTCACCGACGATGCCGGCGCCGTTACCGGCATCGTCACCGGCGATCTCGGCCTCGACCATGCCGGCACGCCCAAGCCGGGTTACGCCGCCGGCATCGGCATCCGCGCCCGCTACACCCTGATCGGCGAGGGCGCCCGCGGCTCGCTGGCCAAGCAGTTGATGCATCGCTTCAAGCTGGGCGAGGGCCGCAGCCCGCAGAAATTCGGACTCGGCATCAAGGAGATATGGCAGGTCCCGGATTCAGTGCATCAGCCCGGCCGGGTCGATCACTATCTCGGCTTTCCGCTCGACGACGCCACCTCGGGCGGCGGCTTCTGCTACCACGCCGGCGACAACCGGATTTACCTCGGCCTCGTCGTCCATCTCGACTACCGCAACCCCACGCTCTCGCCCTTCGACGAATTCCAGCGCTTCAAGCGCCATTCCGCCATCGCCCCGCTGCTCAAGGATGCGATCCGCCTCAGCTATGGCGCCCGCACCCTGACCTCCGGCGGCTGGCAGTCGATCCCCGACCTCGCGTTCCCCGGCGGAGCGCTGATCGGCTGCGCCGCCGGCTTCATGAACGCGCCGCGCCTCAAGGCCATCCACTCCGCCATCCGCTCCGGCATCGCCGCGGCCGATACCGTCGCCGACGCGCTGGCCGCCGGCCGCGCGCACGACCGCCTCGCCGATCTGCAGGATCGCGTCATGGCCACCGGCATCGGCCGCGAGCTCTATCGCGTGCGCAACGTCAAGCCGCTCTGGTCGCGCTTCGGCAGCACCCTGGGCGTCGCCCTCGCCGGGCTCGATATGTGGGTCAACCAGCTCTTCCGGTTTTCCCCGTTCGGCACGCTGCGCCACAAGAAGGCCGATGCCGATTCCCTCTGGCCGGTCAGCGCCACCGGCACGAGGCGCTACCCGCCGGCGGACGGCAAGACCACCTTCGATCGCGCCTCGTCCGTCTTCCTCGCCAACATCGCGCACGAGGAAGACCAGCCGGTGCACCTGCGCCTGGCTGATCCCGCCGTGCCGCTCCGCGACACGCTGCCCGCCTTCGGCGCCGAACCCGCCCCGCGCTACTGCCCCGCCGGCGTCTACGAGATCGTCGAGATCGACGGCGCCCCGCGCTTCCGCATCAACGCCCAGAACTGCGTCCACTGCAAAACCTGCGACATCAAGGACCCCGCCCGCAACATCACCTGGGTCCCCCCCGAAGGGGGCTCCGGCCCGAACTACATGGGGATGTAGTTGAAATGTACGCCTGATAAGCGTACATTTATGCAACAAGAGGTGCTGCCATGAACGCCATCGATAAGATCACGGCCGAGATCGAGGAAAAAGCCACCGAACGCATGCACTTTCGGGTCAAGCCGCACATCAAGCGGGCGATCCAGAAGGCCGCTGCGCTGAACGGCGTCGACGACTCCGTCTTCACCATGAGTGCCGCCTATGACGCTGCGTTGAACACCATCGCCCGCCACGAGCGCACCATGCTGCAGCCGGAAGATTATGAGGTCTTCTTCAACGCCCTCGACAATCCCCCCGAACCGACCCCCGCGCTGATCGAGGCCTTCGCTCGCCATTCCCGGCGCGTCGTTTCCCGGTGACGCCGGCCGAAGCAAAAGTCTTCGTCGAGCCTCTGGATACCGCGCGCCATGATCGTGCCGGCTTCTCCTGTGGCGTCGAGTCCGTCGACAATTTCTTCAAGCGGACGGCCAACAAGTTGGCCTCCGCGGGGAATCTTCGCGTTTTCGTAATGACGTCGGCGGAAGGCGAGGTCATCGGATTTTACGCGCTCAACGCCTCGTCGGTGGCCTATGCCGATCTCCCGGCGAAATACGCCCGCACCCGTCCCGGCCATGGCTTCATACCGGTCGCCTATCTGTCGATGATCGCCGTTGATCAACGCTATGCCGGTCGCGGACATGGCGGCGAGCTATTGGCGGATGCTCTGAAGCGCGTTGCGGCAGCGGCGACGAGCATCGGCATTGCGGTAGTCCTGCTCGACATTCTCGACGACGGCGATGCCGAGCTGATCGCACGGCGCCGGGCGCTTTACGAGCACTACGGCTTCTCTCCCTTGCCGACAAAACCGAACCGGCTGTTCCTTCCGGTCGACAGCATCGCTGCGCTTCTCGGCAAAACTCGCTAGGCCCCTCACATCTGGTTGCCCGCCCTTGCGGCGCAGTCGCAAAATCGACAATCTTTCCGCGACAATCCACGGCGTTTCCCCGGAGATCGAAGTCCTCGTGAACATCCTTACGCGCCTCGTCGCGGCCTCCGGGCTCGCAGTGGTCCTCGCGGTGCCCGTGCTCGCCGAAGACGCGCCGTTCAAGGGCCCGGAAAGCCCCACCGGCAACTATCTTGCCGGCCGCCAGGCGCTGAGCGATCTGCGCACGCACGAGGCGGCGCAGTTCTTCCGCGACGCCGCCGCCGACCAGTGGACCAACCCGCTGGTGGTCGACAACGCCTTCATCGCGCTGGCCGCCGACGGCCAGGTCGATGCCGCCGCTGACATGGCCAGGCACGTGCTCGAGCTCGAGCCCGGCAACGACATGGCCAAGCTGGTGCTCGCCACGCAGGCCTTCAAGCAGCGCCGCTACGACGGTGCCGTGCGCGACCTCGACAAGGTCGACGCGCAGACCTTCGAGGGCGTCACCGGCGCCATCCTCAAGGCCTGGGCGCTGACCGGCGAGAACAAGGTCGACGACGCCTTCAAATCGCTCGACAAGCTGGCCGATGGCGGCCTCGAGGATTTCCTCGTCTTCCATCGCGCCATCATGGCCGACGTCGCCGGCCGCCAGGCCGTCGCCATCAAATACATCACCGACGCCCACGACGCCGATCCCTACACGCCCGATATCGTCGAGGCCTATGCCCGCATCATGGGCAATGCCGGCAAGACCCAGGAGGCGCTCGACGCCATCGCCCAGTTCGAGGCGCAGGGCCTCGCCCACCCGATCATCACCCAGGTCAAGCAGGCGCTCCTCAACAAGCAGCGCCCGGGCCTTTACGCCGACAGCGCCCAGGCCGGCGCCGCCGAGATGTTCCATTCCGTCGGCGTCGCCTTCGCCCGCGACGGCACCTCCGATGTGTCGATGGTGCTGCTCCGGCTCGGCGCCTACCTCAACCCGCGCAACGACACCATCCAGCTCGTCCTCGGCCAGCTCTACGATGCGGCCGGCCAGCACGAGGTGGCCAACGCCATCTACGAGGCCATTCCCGCCAGCTCGCCGATGAAGGCCATGGCGGTGGTGCGCGTCGCCGACAACCTCGACGCCATGGGCAACCGCCCCGAGGCCATCCGCCGGCTCGACAACATCGTCACCTCCAATCCCACCGACATCGACGCCATCTCGGTGCTGGGCGACCTGCTGCGCTCCGACAAGCAGTACCAGGCTGCCGCCGACGCCTACACCAAGGCGCTCGGCGTCACCGGCGGCACCGCCCCCGCCGACTGGCGCTTCTACTACGTGCGCGGCATCGCCTATGAGCGCTCCAACCAGTTCCCGCTGGCCGAGAAGGACTTCCTCAAAGCGCTCGACCTCAACCCCAACCAGCCGCAGGTGCTCAACTACCTCGGCTATTCCTGGGTCGACAAAGGCATGAATCTGCAGCGCGCTTTGGGCATGATCCAGAAGGCGGTGCAGGCCTCGCCCAATGACGGCTACATCATCGACAGCCTGGGCTGGGCCTATTACCGCCTCGGCCGCTACGCCGACGCCGTGACGCAGCTCGAACAGGCCGCGACGCTGCGCCCCAACGACCCCGAGATCAACGACCATCTGGGCGATGCCTATTGGAAGGTCGGGCGCAAGCTCGAGGCGAAATTCCAATGGAACGTCGCCTATTCGATGGACACCGATGGCACCGTCAAGGCCCGCGTCGCCGCCAAGCTCAAGGGCGGGCTCGATGCCGCGCCCCGCACGGGAGATTCGGCGCCCGTCACCGACGACGCCAAGCCCACGCCGGCTGCCGTCAACTGAGTCCGGCCGGGCCGATGGCCGAGCCTTTGGTCGAGGCCGCCCCGGCCAAGCTCAACCTTGCCCTGCACGTCACCGGCCGCCGCGCCGACGGCTACCACGCGCTCGAAATGCTGGTGGCCTTCGCCGAAATCGGCGACGAGCTCGAGGCGCGCCCCGCCGCGCGCGACAGCCTTGCCATCACCGGCCCCTTCGCCCCGGCGCTCGGCACCACCGAAGGCAACCTCGTGCTGCGGGCGCTGTCTGCCTTTCGCGCCCGCTGGCCCGCGGCGCTGCCGCCCGGCATCGCCCTCACGCTCCGAAAGAACCTGCCGGTCGCCGCCGGTCTCGGCGGCGGTTCCGCCGACGCGGCGGCGGCGCTGCGGCTGTTCGCCGCCATGGGGCAGGGCGGCGTCGCCTTCGCCGACCTCCTCGCCCTTGCCGCCCCGCTGGGCGCCGACGTGCCGATGTGCCTCTATTCGCGTCCGGCCGAAGTGCGCGGCCTCGGCGAGATCGTGCTGCCGCTCAAGGCCTTCCCTGCCTGCCACGCCGTGCTGATCAACCCGCTGGTACCGGTGGTCACCGCCGACGTGTTCCGCCGGCTGGAGCGGCGCGACAATCCCGGCCTGCCGCCGCTGCCCGATCCGCTGCTGCGCCCCGCCCAGCTTGCGCTCTGGCTCGACGAGACCCGCAACGATCTCGAGCCGCCGGCGCTGGCGCTGGTGCCGGCAATCGGCGAGATCAAGGCGCGGCTCGCCGGCATCGACGGCTGCATCCTCGCCCGCATGTCCGGCTCCGGCGCCACCGTGTTCGGCCTGTTCGGCTCCGGCGCCCAGGCCCACCAGGCCGCGCACGACCTGCGCACCCGCTACCCCGACCACTGGGTCGCCGCTGCGCCGCTGCTCGGGGTGTGACCTTCAGCAGTTGGACGATAAGGCGCTCTCGCGACTGATCCGACAGCGCGCGAATGAAAAGCGTTACCGCGCTGCGACCGTCATCGTCACCTGAACCTCGTCCCCCGCCGTGACATCGCAGCGCCGCCGCACCTCCGCCTTGAGCGGCAGCAGATAGGTCCCGTCCTTGGGGAACAGCGAGGTGGTGAAGCGCACGCCGCCGATCTCGGCCGCCACCGGGATCACGCCCCAGCCATAGCTGACGTGCTTTGCGGTCCGGCGGATCGCCTCGGCCTCGGTCCTGGGGATCGGGGCATAGAAATACGGTGCCGGCCCGCGCCATTCGATGACGGTCGCGGCAAACGCCAGCCGCCCGGACATCGCAACTAATACGCCCGGCTGACGTAGAACTCGGCGATATCGCTGAGGATCGTCTTCATCTCGCTCGGTGGCAGCGGCGCCAGCGCCTCGCGCGCCTTGCGCACATGCGCATTGGCCTCGTCCACCGTGCGCGCCAAAGCATTGTGCCGCGTCATGATGGCCACCACCTGGCTCAGCGCCGTGTCGCTCGCATCGGGCTTGCCCAGCGCCGCGGTGATGATGTCGCGCTCCGCCGGGTTGGCGTCGGCGAGCGTCAGGATCACCGGCAGCGTCATCTTGCCTTCGCGCAGATCGTCGCCGGTGTTCTTGCCCATGGCGCCGCTTTCGCCGCGATAGTCGAGCACGTCGTCGACCAACTGGAACGCCAGCCCCAGCTCCATGCCGTAGTCGCGCAGCGCGCCGCGCCCCGCCGCGTCGGCGCCGCCGGCCATGGCGCCCACTTCCGCCGCCGCCTGGAACAGCGTTGCAGTCTTGGCGCGGATCACCTGGTCGTAATCGTCCGGCGTGGCGCTGAGGTCGCCGGCCTTGGAAAGCTGGAACACTTCGCCCTCGGCGATCACCGTCGCCGCCTTGGCCAGCACCTCGAGCGCGTCGAGCTTGCCGGTCTCGACCATCATCAGGAACGCCTGGCCCAGCAGGTAGTCGCCCACCAGCACGCTCGCCTGGTTGCCCCAGATGATGCGCGCCGCCGGCCGGCCGCGCCTGAGATCGCTCTCGTCCACCACGTCGTCGTGCAGCAGCGTGGCGTTGTGCATGAATTCGACCGCCGCCGCGTAATTGGTCTGCGCCCCCTCGGCCCCGCCGAACAGCAGCGCCGCCGCCACCGTCAGCATCGGCCGCAGCCGCTTGCCGCCGGCCTCGATCAGATAGCGGGCGAGTTCGGGCACCATCTCGACATGGGAATCGGCGCGCTTCAGGATCAGCGCGTTGACCTTGTCCATCTCGGCCTGCGTCGCCGCCAGCAGCCGGTCGAGCGCCCCGAGGCCGTCCTGCTCTTTCGCCGCTGCCGCCGAACCTGCCATCGACTCCGTCCGTCCCGTTGAGCCCTGGGCGCAAAACACTATGATCGCGCCGAACCAGCCCGAAACCGCCATGTCCCTAGCCCACGACGCAACGATTGTAAAACGCGGCAACGTCACACATGACGCCTTTCTCGGCGGCCGGCTGACCATTGCCCAGCCGGCCCAGGGCTTCCGGGCTGGGCTCGATTCGGTGCTGCTCGGCGCCGCGGTCGGCCATTCCGCCGGGGCGCTGCTCGATCTCGGGGCAGGGGCGGGCACCGCCGCGCTGGTGGCGCTGGCGCATCACCCCGCGCTCACCGCCACCCTGGTCGAGTCCGATCCCGCCATGCTGGCGCTGGCCGGAGCCAACATCGCCGGCAACGCGCTCGCCGGCCGCGCCGGCGCGCTCGGCCTCGACGTCACCGCCTCCGGCCGCGTCCGCGCCGCCGCCGGTCTTGCCGCCGACGCCTATGTCTCGGTGATCGCCAATCCGCCGTTTTTCGCCGCCGGCCGCGGCACCCGCGCCACCGCCCGCGGCGCCGCCGCCCGCCACATGACGCCCGCCGAGCTCGATCTCTGGGTGAAAACCGCCGCCACCCACGCCGCGCCGGGCGGCGAGCTCATCCTCATCCACACCGCCGACAGCCTGCCGGCGCTGCTCGCCTCGGTCACCGCCCGCTTCGGCGCCGTGACCGTGCTGCCGCTCACCCCGCGCGACAGCGAGCCGGCGCACCGCATCCTGGTGCGCGGCATCAAGGGCTCGCGCGCGCCGCTGACGCTGCTCGCCTCGCGCCCCCTCCACACCCCCGGCGGCCGGCAGTTCCGCTCCGAATTCGAGGCCATCTTCCGCGGCACGGCACGGCTGCACTGGTAATCGGCGCGCCCCGGCTCTACATCACCCGCGGGATTTCCAGGACCTGCATATGGCCAAGCCGACCGGATTTCTTGGACTCGTCACCCGGCCGTTCCGTCGCGGCGGGCCGGTGATTCCGCTCGTCCGCCTGCATGGCGTCATCGCCGCCGACCAGCGCCCCGGCCGCATCAATATCGAATCCGTGGCGCCGCTGCTCGAGCGCGCCTTCGACATGCCGGGCAGCACCGTCGCCATCGTCGTCAACTCCCCCGGCGGTTCCGCCGTGCAGTCGCGGCTCATCGCCAAGCGCATCCGCGACCTCGCGCGCGAGAACGGCAAGCAGGTGCTGGTCTTCGTCGAGGACGCCGCTGCCTCCGGCGGCTATTTCATCGCCACCGCCGGCGACGAGATCATCGCCGACCCGTCCTCGATCGTGGGCTCCATCGGCGTCATCTTCGCCGGCTTCGGCTTTCCGGGAGCCCTGGCCAAGCTCGGCGTCGAGCGCCGCGTCCACACCGCCGGCCGCAGCAAATCCACCCTCGATCCCTTCCTTCCCGAAAAGCCCGAGGACGTCGAGCGCATCAAGCAGATGGAGCTCGACATCCACCAGGTGTTCATCGACTGGGTGAAGTCGCGCCGCGCCGGCAAGCTCAAGGCGCCCGACGACCAGCTGTTCACCGGTGAGTTCTGGAGCGGCGTTCGCGGCCGCGACCTCGGCCTCGTCGACGCCCTCGGCGATCTGCACGAAACCCTGATCGCCCGCTTCGGCAAGGACGTGCGCATCAAGACGATTGCCCCCAAGCGCGGCTTCCTCCGCCTGCCCAGCTTCGGCCTTGCCGCCGACCTCGCCGCCGCCATCGAGGATCGGGCATACTGGACGAGACTCGGACTATGACCATGCGCAAAGGGTGTTGCTTGCCCCCCATCGTTATTCCCGCCCACCTCCCCATCGTCACTCCCGCCCATCTTCCCATCGTCATTCCCGCGAAAGCGGGAATCCACACCGCGCCGTCCGACTTCACCACGCAAGGCCTCGTCGCATGACCGGCTTCCTCATCCGCCTCATCGTCATCGTCATCGTCTTCGGCGCCATCTATTTCGGCATCCGCCGCATCTGGCGTGACTGGACCAGGCAGTTCCGCGTCGAGGAAAAGCAGGTCCGCGAGCGCGACCTCAGGGAACGCGCCGCCCCCGGCGTCATTACCCTCAAACGCGACAAGGACGGCACCTTCCGCCCGCCCGGCGACGAGCGCTAGGCCCGGCACCCCGCCACCCCATCCGAGGAGAGTTTCGATGCGGTTCGAGCGGCGCGCCATCTACGTCACTGGCGGCGGCCATGGCATCGGCCGCGCCACCTGCCTGCGCCTGGCGAAAGAGGGCGGGGCGGTCGCCGTCTCCGACATCGACGAGGCCGCCGCCCGGCAGGTCGCCGACGACATCGCCGCCAATGGCGGCACCGCCATCGCCACCACCTGCGACGTCACCCGCCGCGACTCGGTCGACGCTTCGATCGCCGCGGCCGCCGCGCATTTCGGCCGCCTCGATATCCTCGTCGCCACCGCCGGCGGCGACTGGAGCGAGCCGGTCTTCGACCAGATCAGCGACGAGCTGTGGGAGCAGAAGCTCGACGTCAACCTCACCGGCACCTTCCGCTGCATCCGCGCCGCGCTGCCGCATCTGCTCGCCGCCGGCCCCGGCAGCAACGTCGTCGGCATCGGCTCGGTCAACGGCAACGCCGCCATCGGCGGCTACCCCTATTCGGCGGCCAAGGCCGGCCTCGAAATCCTCATCAAGAACCTCGCTCTGCGCTACGGCCCGCGCGGGCTGCGCTTCAACCTCGTCACCCCCGGCACCATCCGCACCCGCGCTTGGGACGGCCGCGAGCGCGACCTCGAACGCTTCGCCCGCCTGTATCCGCTCGGCCGCGTCGGCGAGCCGGCCGACATCGCCGCCGCCGTCGCCTTCCTCGCCTCCGCCGACGCCGCCTGGATCACCGGTATCACCCTGCCGGTCGAAGGCGGCCTCCTCGCCGGCCCCGTCCGCCCGCCGGACGCGTGAGCCGCGTCACCCGCCCGGAGCAGCGGCTCGCCGCGCTGGTGGTCGAAGGCCTGGCGCTGGCCGAGATCGCCCGCCGCATGGGCGTTACCGTCAACACCGCCCGCACCCACCTCAACCGCGTCTTCGACAAGGTCGGCGTCCGTACCCAGTCGGCGCTGGTGCGCGTGCTGCTCACCGCCATCGCCCCGCTCTAGTGCTGTCCTCCGTTGCGGGGACTCGCCGCGACCGGCGGGGCCGCTATGATGCGGCCGGATCATCGCGGGAGGGGCCGCCATGCCGGATAAAGCCGCCGACGAAGCCGCCATCCTCGCGCTCATCGAGCGCAACCGCATCGCCGTCTGGACCGGCGATTTCGAGGCGTGGGAAAGCTGCTTCGTGCATGCCGACTACACCACGCGCTGGGGCTGGTGGCAGTCGGGAGGCATCTTCGTGCGCCGCGGCTGGGACGAATTGCAGGCTCGCATGCGCGACAGCGGTCCGCGCCCGCGGCCGAACTACGCCTACGACACGACGGTGCACAACCTCTCGCTGCGCATCGGCGCCGACATGGCCTGGGCCACGTTCGAACAGCATTATCCCGGGCCGGAGGTGGCCGAGGGCGGCACCGGCCTCACCCGCGAGATGCGCGTCTTCGAGCGGCACGATGGCCAGTGGAAGATTGCTTTTCTCGGCTTTCTCGCCGGCGCCGCCGGCGGCCTCAACATCTTTCACCTCGATACCGACGGCCGCGTCCGATGGGCCAGCGCCAGTGCCAGAACGGCGCTCGCCGCCGACGACAACCTCGTCATCCGCAACGGCGCGCTGCGCTTCCGCGACCGCCGGCTGGACCGGCAGCTGACCGAGGCCATCGCCTGGGCGGCGGCGCTCGATCGCACCTACATGTCGACCCATGGTGCGCTGCCGATTCTCGCCGAAGCAGGAGAGGGGCTCGCCACCCGCATCTACTGGATCATCGCCGACGCCGGCCTCATCCTGTTCTCGCTCGGCGAGCAGCGCGCCAACGAGCAGCGCCTCGACATGGCGGCCCGCATCTACGGCCTGTCTCCGGCGCAGCGCACCCTCGCCGGCCTCGTCTCGGAGGGCCTGAGTCTGGGCGAGATCGCGGCGTGCATGGGCATCAGCGCCAACACCGCGCGGACCCATCTCAACCGCGTCTTCGACAAGACCGGCGTGCGCACCCAGCCGGCGCTGGTGCGCGTGCTGCTGACGGCGTTCGCCCCGGTCTGAGCCGTCCTCCGTTCGGAGGACACGCGATTGTCGCCGGTCCGGCTGACAAATGCCCGCCGCGCCCGCTGCTAGCCTTCTCCCATGCCGAGGGAGATCGCCATGACCCTGATCCTGACTGCGCCAGCCATTGCCAGCGACGCCGAGCCGCGCGCTGCCATCCGCCTTGCCGCCCACGCCCGGCTGCTGCGCCGCCGGCTCCGCCGCCTGCAATTGCGCTGGCGGTTCCAGCACCGCGACCCGCGGCTGTGCGACGACGTCGGCGTCCGCCCGCGCCTCGCCCCGCCGTTCCTCGCCGAATTCCTGCAGCGCTAGAACCGGCCCGCCAGCGTCGCCGTCAGCCCGCCCGACGCCAGCCCGCTGCCCAGCATGCCGCTATAGCCCAGCGACAGGCTGGTGCTCTCGCTGAGGTCGAGCACCGCGCGCGCCTCCAGCACCGCCGCATCCGAGGCGACCGCCGTTCCACTGAGGCCGAACGGCCCGCTGCCGGCAAAGCTGTTGGCGATGTCGATGCCGCCGCCGAACGCATGCCGCCAGCCGAGGCTGCCCCGCGCCGTCACCAGCAGCGTATCGCCCAGCACGAACTTGTCCTCGCCCGCCACGCCCAGCGTCACGAACAGCGCGTTGACCACGCTCGCGGCGCTGTGCAGCTGCCCCTGGCCGCCGGTTTCGGTGAAGGCATCGGTCGCGTGGTTCACCGCATCGACGCGCGCGAACGGCGTCAGCGTCATGCCGCCCACCGCGAAATCGCGGCTGAGTTCGGCAAAAAGCTGCGCCGTGCCGGCGGCGTACGACGCCGTGACCGTGTCGCTGACGCCGGGGAACACGATCGAGCGGCTGGTCTGGATCAGGTGCCGCGTATAGGCCGCCCCGGCCTTGAGCGTCACCACGCCCAGCCGGGCCCCGCCATAGACGGCGCCGCTCACATCGGTGCTGCTGCCGGTCAGCGCCTGCGCGCCGATGCCGGTGATGCCGATGCCGCCCAGCACGCCGAGCCGCACGTCCTCGTTCACCTTGCCGTCGGCGCCCAGCACGAAGCCGCTGGCGCCGCTCTGCCAGCCCATGGCGTTGCCATTGCCGGCCTGCGCCGCGAGCCCGCCATAGCCGGCGCCCCACACCGTCACGCCCTCGATCTGGCCGAGCAGCATCGGTCCGGCGCCATAGGCGCTGACCATGCCGCGGGTGTCGAGCGCGGCGAACGCCTGCTCGATGCGGCTGTTGATCGCCTGCGGCAGCGCCTGGCTGCCCTCGACCAGCGCGCCGGCAACGCCCGCATGCCCGGCGCCCGACAGCGCATCCATCGCCGCCGGCACCTCGGCATCGCTCAGCGCCGCAAGCTGCGCCGCGTAGGGCTGGCTGGCGCAGCCCATGGCGTCGAGCGCCGCCGCCGTGCTCGCCTGGTTCGGCGTGTTGGTGAAGCCCGTGAACAGCCGGCCGACGCCGTTGCTGATGTCGAGATAGGCGCTGGTCGCATCGTAGCTCAGCGACACATTGCTGAGCAGCGTGCTGAGCGAGAACGTGCCCGTCCGCCCGGTGCTGGTGAGGATCGGCAGCGAAAGGTTGCCGCATGCGGCGGGCGTGCCGGTCACGTTCAGCGTGACGTTGCTGCCGATGAACGCCGTTCCCGCCGCCACGATCCGGTCGGCGGTCGCGCCGTCGATCTCGACATCGTAGAAGCTGTCGTTGCCGAACACGATGGCGCCGGTGTGGAGCATGCCCACCGAATTGCCCGGCGCCACATGCCCGTTCGCCCGCACGTCGACCGCGCCGACCGTGCCGTTGCCGCCCAGCGTGCCGCCGCCGTTCACCGTGATCGCGGTGTTGTGCATGTCGCCATTGATGCTGAGCAGTCCCGCATCGATCGTCGCGACCATCGCCGCGGCGTTGTCGCCGCTTAGCGACCATTTGCCCGTGCCCTGCTTGGCGATCGCCTCGAAATTGACGAGCTGGCTGATGGCGAAGCTGCCGCTCGTCGTGCCGTCGAGCACCAGCGTGTCGGTGTCGCCGCTGCCCCTGCCGTCCACGATGCCGGTGGTGGTCGAGCCGGTGACCAGCGTCACCGTGTCGTTGTTGTCGGTGAGGAGCATGGCGGTGCCGCTGCTGCCCACGATCCGGCCGCTATTGGTGACGTGCACCGCTGCCGCGCTCGCATCGAACACCACGATGCCCGTCGTACCCGACAGCGTGCCGCTGTTGACGATGCTGTCGGCGCCGTTGCGCAGCCACACCGCCTCGCCATTGGCGGCCTCGATGGTGCCGCTGTTGGTGAGGCTGCCGACCCGTCCGGTGGCCACCAGCGCGTCGTCGCCGCTGTCCGCCGCCGTGTTGCGGATCGTGCCGGCGTTGACGAAGGTCGCAACCGTGCCGTGAAACACCAGCACGTCGTCGGAATCGCCGGTGATCGAGCCGTTGAGCGCGTTGGTGAAGGTGCCGGTGACATTGCCGGTGATGTAGATCGTATCGTAGCGGGTCGCCGCGATCGTGCCGTCATTGGTGAAGTCGCCGACGTCGCCACCGATCCTGAGCGCGCCCGCATAGCTTGCGTCGCCGCCACGGATCGTCCCGTGGTTGACGAAGCTCGCCACATTGGCGGCGTTCGCCGAGTCCGGGCTGCCATTGTAGCCGATGAAGACGCCGGTGCTCTTGGTCCCGAAAATGTTGCCGCCGCCCTCGTTGAGGAACGACACGATGCTGCCGGTCGAGCGCACCGCCGGCTTCTGCGACACATCCGTCACATTGCCGGTGGTGTCGAGCGATCCGCCCGTTACGATGTCGAGGCCGCCGGTGACATCCGCCGCCCATGCCGGCGCCGCCGACGCCAGCAGCATTGCCGTGACCAGCCCCAGCCGATGTCGCCTCGCAAATCCCACGCTTCGTCCCCCGGCAGTCGCCTCGATGCCGGGCAAAAACGTAGGCGGCCCAGGCCGGTAGGCCAACTCTCGGATTCGATAGGGATAGAACGGTTTTGCACACCGGCGGACACCGCGACCGCATCGGCCGCCATATTTGCGCTCGGTGGGCCGTCATGGCACACTCTGCCGCCCCGAGGATCGCCGCTCCATGCTCTCGAGAACCCTCGCCGAGATCGAAGCCGTGCTCGCCGCCGACACGCCCGAAGCGGCCAGCCGGCGCTTCTTCGAAGCGCTGTCGCCGCTCGGCGCCACCTATCTGCAGACCCGGCTCTATCGCCGTCCGGAGGTGGCGCTCACCTCCGAGACGCATTGGGCCGCCGGCGGCGTCGTTGCCCGCATCGCCCCGCACGACTGGGTCGGCAGCGCCGCCTTCAACTATGTCTGCTTCACCTGCAATCCGCTGCTCGGCGCCATCCGCGAGAGCCGCACCCGCTACCGCTTCTCCGATTTCGCCCCGCATGGCGGCCGCGCCTTCGGCTCCTATTGGGACGCCATGGGCGAGGCCGGCATCGGCGAGGCGCTATGCGCCACCTCCTACGGCCCCGATCGCGCCATCGCTTCGCTGCATCTGGGTTTCGCCCGGCGCGATTTCGCTGCCGACGAAGCCCGCGCCATCCATCTGGCCGGCCTCGTGCTCACCGAGCGGCTGATGGAGTTCGCCCGGCCCGCCGGCGACCTGCCGGCGCTCACTGGCCGCGAGCGCGATTGCCTCGCCTTCGTCGCCGATGGCCGCACCGACTGGCAGATCGCGGCGCTGCTCGGCATTTCCGAGCCTACGGTGCGCTTCCACCTCAACAACGCCCGCCGCAAGCTCGGCGCCGTCAACCGCGCCCAGGCCGTCGCCCGCTTCGCCGGCCGCGGCCTGATGTAGCCCGCCGCCCCGATTTCCGCCGGCGCAATTGACCCCCGGCCCAGCGCCAACTAGGGTCCGGCCGCATTCCGACGGACCACAGACAAGATGCCGAATACCCCCGCCGACATGGACCCCCGGACCTCGTTCCAGGGCCTCATCCTCACGCTGCAGCGCTTCTGGGCCGACCAGGGCTGCGTCATCCTGCAGCCCTACGACATGCAGATGGGCGCCGGCACCTTCCACCCCGCCACCACGCTGCGCGCGCTCGGCCCGAAGCCGTGGAGCGCCGCCTATGTGCAGCCCTCGCGCCGCCCCAAGGACGGCCGCTATGGCGAAAACCCCAACCGCCTGCAGCACTACTACCAGTTCCAGGTGATCCTGAAGCCGTCGCCCGACAACATCCAGGAGCTGTATCTGCAATCGCTGGCCGAGATCGGCCTCGATTCGACCCTGCACGACATCCGCTTCGTCGAGGACGATTGGGAGAGCCCGACGCTGGGCGCCTGGGGGCTGGGCTGGGAATGCTGGTGCGACGGCATGGAGGTCAGCCAGTTCACCTACTTCCAGCAGGTCGCCGGCTTCGAGTGCAACCCGGTGCCGGGCGAGATCACCTACGGCCTCGAGCGCCTCGCCATGTACGTGCAGGGCGTCGAGAACGTCTACGACCTCAATTTCAACGGCGGCGGCAACGACAAGGTCACCTATGGCGATGTGTTCCTGCAGAACGAGCAGGAGCAGTCGCGCTACAATTTCGAGGCCGCCGACACCGACATGCTGTTCCGCCACTTCGCCGACGCCGAGGCCGAGTGCAAGGCGCTGCTCGAAAAAGGGCAGGGGGCCGGCCCCGACGGCCACCATGCGCTGGCGCTGCCGGCCTATGAGCAGGTGATCAAGGCCAGCCACAATTTCAACCTGCTCGACGCCCGCGGCGTCATCTCGGTCACCGAGCGGCAGAGCTACATCCTGCGCATCCGCGAGCTCGCCAAGGCCTGCGGCGCCGCCTGGCTGCAGACCGCCGGCGGCGGCGCCTGACGCTACGAGCTGGCCTTCGCCCTGAGCGCCGCGGCGGTCTTCTGGCCGGCCGGCAGCACCTTGATCATCACCACGCCGGGCTCCTCGTAGCCCTCGCGCCGATAGAAGGCGCGGGTGCGGGTCCGCGCCGCATAGGTCTCGAGCTTCACGATCTCGCAGCCCAGCCGCTCCGCCTCCGCCTCGATCCAGGCCATCAGCCTCGCGCCGATGCCGGCGCTGCGCTGCGCCTGGTCGACCACCACATTGTCCGGCTCGACATAGCGGCCGCACCACAGCGCCACGCCGGTCCAGAAGCCGGAAACGCCCACCATGGCGCCGTCGCGATAGGCGGCGACGCAGCGGTAGCCGCCGGCCTCGAGCATGAGGGCCAGCCGCGCCTCGAACGTCGCTTCGTCCAGCTCGGGATTGGATTGCTGGATCAGCGGCCGCATGCTCCGCATCTCGGCGAGCCCCACCAGCTCGCGCAGCTCGATGTCGCTCCCCATCGCGGGTCTCCCGCCGATCCTGACGCGGCCCGACGATAGCAGCGGCGGCCGGCCCGGTCCACGCGCCGCCCTTGACGCCTGCCGGTTTCGAGGGCACGAAAATCCCATGATCGCCCTCGACCACGTCAACATCCACGCCGAGGATCTCGAGGCGGCGCGCGACTTCCTGCTCGCCGTGCTGCCCGATCTGCGCCAGGGCTTCCGTCCGCCCTTCGGCTTCGAGGGCTATTGGCTGTATCTGGGCGAGGAGCCGGTCATCCACATGCAGACCCGCGCCGGCGGCATGGGTGGCCGCGGCTGGATCGACCACCTCGCCTTCGCTCCCTTCGACTTCGCGACCGAAAAGGCCCGCCTCGACGCCGCCGGCCTCGCCTACACCGAAGGCGGCATCCCCGGCAGCGGCATCCGCCAGCTCTTCGTCTCCGGCCCCGAAGGCCTGAAGATCGAGCTGCAATGCCCCGAAGCCGGCTGACGCTGCGACCGGCATGCTGTGATTGCCGCCCCCACCCCCAGCCCCTCCCCGCAAGGGGGGAGGGGAGCCTGACTGCATCACTGTGCCTGCGGCTCCATCGCCCCCCTCCCCCCTGCGGGGAGGGGCCGGGGGTGGGGGCCGCGCGCACCAGATGTGCAGTCCTCACTCCTCCGTCGCCGTCCGATGCGCCGCCGCCTCGGGAAACTCGCCATCGGCCCAGGCGCTCAGCGGCTTGATCACCACCAGGCTGTCGTCGGAATAGCCGCTGCGCTGGTAGAAATGGTGCGTGCGCTCGCGCCCCAGGATCATTCCCGCCCGCGTGATGTCGCAGCCGAGCCGCCGCGCCTCCGCCTCGATCCACGCCATCAGTTTTGCCCCGATGCCGCGGCTGCGCAATTCCCTGTCCACCACCAGGTGGTCCGCCTCGACATAGCGGCCCGACCACAATTGCGTGCCGGTCCAGAACCCGGCGACGCCCACCATCCGCTCTCCTTGCCAGGCGGCGATGCAGCGGTAATTGCCCTGCGCCAGCATGGCCGCCAGCCGCTCGGCAAACAGCGCTTCGGGCAGCGCGCCCGACTGGCTGTAGAGCGGATAGATCGTGCAAATCTCCGCAAGCCCCCTGAGCTCGCGTATCTCGATGTCGTCGGCCATCCTGTGCTCCCCCCGGCGATAAAGCCGCCATCCTGACCTGCCGGGCTGCCGCCGTCCACCGCTTGGCGGATTTACAGATCGGTGTTCATCCGCCATTCAGCCGTTCTGCGTCAGTTGCAGCGTCCGCGCGCCGGTGCCAATGTCCGGCGGTGCTCGGCGCGAGGGGCGCGCCTGTGGAGGCTTTCATGATCGGCTGGATCGTTCTCGTCATCGTCGTGGTCGTGCTCGGCTACGCCGTCGTCGCCTACAACAATTTGGTCCGTCAGCGGCAGCTCACGCAGGAGGGCTGGTCGGGCATCGACGTGCAGCTCAAGCGGCGCGCCGACCTCATCCCCAATCTGCTGGAAGCGGTGAAGGGCTACATGGCGCACGAGCGCGATACGCTCGAGGCCGTCACCAAGGCCCGCACCAGCGCCATCGCGGCGCAGAACGGCACTCCCGAGCAGCGCGCTCAGGCCGAAGGCATGCTGTCGCAGGCGCTCGGCAAGCTGATGGCGGTCGCCGAATCCTATCCCGACCTCAAGGCCAGCCAGAACTTCCTGCAGTTCCAGGGCGAGCTCAGCAACACCGAGAACGAGATCCAGCTGTCGCGCCGCTACTACAACGGCACTGCCCGCGATTTGAACACCGCGGTCGAATCCTTCCCCTCCAACATTCTCGCCAACATCTTCCACTTCGAGAAGGTGCAGTTCTTCGAGATCGACAATCCCGCCGACCGCGCCGTGCCCACGGTGAAGTTCTAGGGCACTCGCCAACGGCCATCACCCACCGCATCGTCATTCCCGCGCAAGCGGGAATCCGGTGCGGCGTCGCCACGGAGCACGATTCATGGGCCTGATCCCCGCAGCACGCTGGCTTGGCAGCCTTGCCCTTGCGGTGGCTCGGCAACTGGCGCTGGTCCTCGCGACGCTGGTGGTATTCGCCGCCCCCGCTTTTGCAGTCGAGGCCATCCAGTCCTTCGACAGCAAGGTGACGCTCGCCGCCGACGGCACCGTCGACGTGGTCGAGACCATCGCCGTCAACGCCGAGGGCAGCCAGATCCGCCACGGCATCTATCGCGACATTCCCACCCAGCTCATCAACGACGACAAGTCGCGCCAGCGCTCCGACCTCGACGTCAAATCGGTGTTCCGCGACGGCAAGCCCGAGCCCTATTCGCTCGAGGGCCTCGGCGCCGGCTTCAAGCGCATCAAGATCGGCGACGCCGACACCTGGCTCGACGACGGCATCCACACCTACCAGATCCACTACACCATGAGCCGCATGGGGCGCTTCTTCGCCGACCATGACGAGCTCTACTGGAACGCCACCGGCAATTACTGGGCCTTCCCCATCCTCAAGGCCACCGCCGAGATCACCCTGCCCGCGGGCGCCAGGATCTCCGGCGTCGTCGGCTACACCGGCGTCGCCGGCTCGCCGGAAAAGGCCGTGACCGCCAGCACCGATGGCGGCAATACCGCCAGCTTCGTCGCCCAGCGCGAGCTGCGCGCCGGCGAGGGCATGAGCGTCGCCGTCGAGTTCCAGAAGGGCATTCTGGTCGAGCCGCAGGGCGCCGCCGCGCTGGCCGACTGGCTGTCGGATCATCGCGAGCTGGTGTTCCCGCTGCTCGCCGCGCTCATCGTGCTCGGCTACAACCTCTGGGCCTGGAACGCCGTCGGTCGCGATCCGAAAAAGGGCACCATCATCCCGCTGTTTCATCCGCCCGAGGGGCTCGATCCGGCGCAGGTGCACTACATCTCCGGCATGGGCTTCAAGCAGAACGGCTGGACGGCGCTCACCGCCTCGATCTTCGATCTGGGCGTCAAGGGCCTCGTCACTATCGACACCGCCGGCAAATCCACCACCATCAACGCCACCAATGCGTCGCCCGCCGCCGCGCTGCCGCCCGGCGAGGGCAGCGTCTACGAGTTCATCAAGGCGCGCGGCAGCGTCAGCCTCGACAAGACCGACGGCCCGGCGCTCAACACCCGCCGCTCGGCGCTGGTCTCCGAGATCAAGGGCAAGAGCGGCGAGACCTATTTCAGGAACAACGTCGCCTACACACTGCTCGGCGTCGCCCTGGCGGCGGTGCTGCTGCTCGGCCTGGTCTGGCTCGACGTCATCGATTTCGGCATGCTCATCGTCGCCGTGATCGTCGCCATCGTGGTGGGCGTCGTCGTCGGCGTCTTCGGCAATCACGGCGGCGGCAGCGTCGTCGGCCGGGTGTTCCTGATCGTCTGGATCGGCATCGTCGGCTTCAACCTCGCCGGCTCGGCGCTGAGCTTCGTTTCCGGCATGCGCATCGACCTCGGCCTGGTCGGCGCCGCCTCGATCATCATCGTCGAGATCGTCTTCGCCTTCCTGATGCGCGCGCCCACCGTCGCGGGCCGCAAGCTGATGGACCAGATCGAGGGCTTCAGGATGTACCTGCAGACCGCCGAGGCCAACCGCCTCAACTACGTCGACAAGGGCGAGCCGCAGATGACCATCAAGCGCTTCGAGTCGATCCTGCCCTTCGCCATCGCGCTCGGCGTCGAAAAGCTCTGGTCGCAGCGTTTCGAGGCCGACCTCGCCCGCAACGCCGTCGCCGACGCCACCGGCGGCAGCTACTCGCCGCTCTGGTACACCGGCGGCGACTGGTCCTCGGGCTCGCGCGGCTTCTCCAGCGCCGTCTCCTCGGTGGCCTCCGGCATGTCCGCCGCCATGATCGCCGCCCAGCCCTCCTCCTCCAGCGGCTCCGGCTTCTCCGGCGGCGGCGGCTCCGGCGGTGGCGGCGGCGGCGGTGGCGGCGGCGGGTGGTAGAAACTTCTAGAAATTGACATTTTCTTTCTAACTCCCTAAATCTGCTGTTCCACCCGGGAGTGTGAAATGACCACCAGCTACGCCAGACCTGCGGAAGGAACACTGACCCGCCGCGTGTGGGACATTGCCGACGAGGAAACCAGACGTGAGGGGCGGCTGGCGAGCCGCGCCCGCGTGGTCGAGCGCGTTGTCGCCGAGGGCGGCAATTTCAACACGGCCAGCACGCAATACCATCATTGGCGCAACGCCCAGGCAGGCGTCCGGGAGGGTACTGCCGGCAACGGCGTGTTTGCGGGCCGGCCGACCCCGGTCCGTCTCGATGTTGCGGACGCCGGACGTGTACTCTTGCCGGCCGATCTGCGCGCGGCACTCGGGGTGCAGCCGGGCGACCAGCTCTTTGGCGAAATTGTCGACGGGGAACTTCGACTGATGTCGCGGGACACCAGCGTCCGCAAGGCACAGGAACTGGTCCGGAAATACGTGCCGGACGAGGTTGGCCTTGTAGACGAACTCCTCGCCGAACGGCATGCCGAAGTTGAGCGAGAGGACGCACAGGCGCGCGAATCCGCCTGACATGCGCTTCGTGCTCGATGCATCGGCCGCACTGGCGCTGCTTCACGACGAGCCCGGGGCTGGGCATGTCGGGGCTCGCCTGCATGATGCGGGCATCAGTGCCGTCAACCTGATCGAGGTGGGAAGCAAGCTCGTCGACGGGGGAGTCGATCTGGAAAACGCCCGACGCGCTGTGGCTCTACTCCGTGTCGAGACGGTCGATTTCGATCTCGGGCTGGCCGAAACCGCGATAGCGCTTCGTGCGCGAACACGGCCCTTCGGTCTGTCGCTCGCCGATCGGGCCTGCCTCGCATTGGCCATACGCGAGAATGCCATCGCCCTCACGGCAGATCGGGCCTGGGCGAAGCTCGACGTCGGCTGTCGGATCGAGCTCATTCGCTGATCAGCACACAGGTGGACTTAACGCCCCGCCCTTGCTACCTCGTCCGGGCCCAGAACTCCGGTCGCCGACATGCCTGAACTGCTGCTTGAACTGTTCTCCGAGGAAATTCCCGCGCGCTTCCAGCGCCGCGCCGCCGACGACCTGAAGAAGGCCGTCACCGACGCGCTGGTCGAGGCCGGCCTCCTCTACGAGGGCGCCCGCGCCTTCGTCACGCCGCGGCGCCTGGCGCTCACCGTCACCGGCATTCCGGCGCGCTCGCCCGACCTGCGCGAGGAAAAGAAGGGCCCGCGTGTCGGCGCCCCGCAGCCGGCCATCGACGGCTTCCTGCGCGCCGCCGGCCTCGCCTCCCTCGCCGACGCCAAGATCGTCTCCGACCCCAAGAAGGGCGACTCCTACGTCGCCGTCGTCGAGAAAAAGGGCGCCGAGGCGGCAAAGCTGCTCGCCGGCATCCTGCCGCGCGTCATTGACGGCTTCCCCTGGGCCAAGTCGATGCAATGGGGCCATGGCGGCCTCATTTGGGTGCGGCCCATTCGCGCCATCACCGCCACCTTCGGCGCCGACCACGACGAGCCCGCGATCATCCCGTTCCGCGCCGGCAGCGTCGAATCCGGCCAGACCACCTACGGCCACCGCTTCCTCGCGCCCGCCCCCATCCGCGTCCGCCGCTTCGACGACTACGTGGCGGCGCTGGAGAAGGCCAGGGTCGTGCTCGACCTCGACCGCCGCAAGGACATCATCCGCGCCGACGCCGACAACCTCGCCTTCGCGCAGGGCCTCAGCGTCATCCACGACGAAGCGCTGCTCGAGGAGGTCGCCGGCCTCGTCGAATGGCCGGTGGTGATGATGGGCTCCTTCGATCCGGCCTTCCTCGAGGTGCCCGAGGAGGTGATCATCGCCACCATCCGCGCCAACCAGAAATGCTTCTGCGTGCGCGACAGCAAGGGCAAGCTCGCCAACCGCTTCATCCTGACGGCCAACAATCTCGCCACCGACAACGGCGTCACCATCGTCGCCGGCAACGAGCGCGTCATCCGCGCCCGCCTCTCCGATGCGAAATTCTTCTACGAGACCGACCTGAAGCTGCCGCTCGAGCACGGCCTGCCCAAGCTCGAGGAATCCGTGTTCCACGCCAGGCTCGGAACGCAGTTCCAGCGCGTCGAGCGGCTGGTGAAGCTCGCCGCCGAAATCGCCCCGAAAGTCGGCGCGAACGTCGACGACGCCAAGCGCGCCGCCATGCTCGCCAAGGCCGACCTCACCACCAGCATGGTGGGCGAGTTCCCCGAGCTGCAGGGCGTCATGGGCCGCTACTACGCGCTGAAGCAGGGCGAAAAGCCCGCCGTCGCCAACGCCGTCGCCGACCACTACAAGCCGCTCGGCCCCACCGACCGCGTGCCGTCCGAGCCCGTCGCCATCGCCGTGGCGCTCGCCGACAAGCTCGATCTGCTCACCGGCTTCTGGGCCATCGACGAAAAGCCCACCGGCTCGCGCGACCCCTTCGCCCTGCGCCGCGCCGCGCTCGGCGTCATCCGCATCGTCATCGACAACCAGTTGAGCTTCCCGCTCGCCGTCGAGCCCGATCTGCTTGCCTTCTTCCACGACCGCCTGAAGGTGTCGCTGCGCGACGCCGGCGCCCGCCACGACCTCGTCGATGCCGTCATCACCCGGGACAGCAACGACATTCTGGAAATCACCCGCCGGGTCGAAGCGCTCTCCGCGCTGCTCTCGACCGACGACGGCAAGAACCTCCTCGCCGGCTACAAGCGCGCCGCCAACATCCTCGCCGCCGAGGAAAAGAAGGACGCCCGCACCTACGAACCCAGGACCGCCGCCCGCGAGGTCTTCACCCTCGAGGCCGAGAACGCGCTGGTCAGCGCCATCGAATCCGTCGACGCGGCGGCCGCCGCAAAGGTCCGCGCCAACGACTACAAGGGCGCCATCGCGGCGCTGGCAACGCTGCGCGCCCCGGTCGATACCTTCTTCGAACAAGTCCTCGTCAACGACAAGGACGCCACCGTGCGCGCCAACCGGCTGCACCTGCTCGCCGCCCTGCGCAACACCATGCATCTCGTCGCGGATTTCTCGAAGATCGCCGGCTGACTCCGATATCGCAGTCAGGCTCCCCTCCCCCTTGCGGGGAGGGGACGGGGGTGGGGGCCGCACCCACCGGCTACTGGCAACTCACCTTGCCGCTATCGGTCGAAAACGAGAACGTCGTTCGGCCGGCCTCGGTGCTGAAGCTGCCTTGCCAGTGCGCATCGCCCAGCGGCCCGCTCAGCGCCTCGACGCTGTTCGAGGCCGAGGCGATCTGCCCGCTGCTGGCCATGCCATCCGCCGCCTGCCACTGATAATCGCCCGCCACCAGCAGCGACAGCGTCCCCAGCTTGTCCCCGTCGTCTCCGGCGCAGCTGTAAATGCCCGGCGGCGGAAACTGCGCCAGGGCAGGGGCGGTGAGGGCGATGAAGGCAAAGGCAGCAAGGGCAATGCGCATCGGCGGATATTCGCGCTGCCCGCGTTCACGTGCAAATCAACTCGCAGTCGCCGTTCCTCTCCCGGGGAACGGGGACCACGCGCAGCGTGGTGGAGGGGGCAGCCACAGCACCGATGCGAGATGACGCACCCAACTGCTACACCGGCGGCGTCAGCCTCGCGCCCTTTTTCGGCTTGAACGGCGCCATCCCCTCATTGGCCAATTGGTCGGCGCGCTCGTTCATCTCGTCGCCATTGTGGCCCTTCACCCAATGCCAGGCGATGGTATGCCGCGCCACCGCCGCGTCGAGCGCCTGCCACAGCTCCAGATTCTTCACCGGCTTCTTGTCGGCGGTGCGCCAGCCATTGCGCTTCCAGCCGTGAATCCATTTGGTCAGCCCGTCCTTGACGTAGACGCTGTCGGTATGGAGCTCCACCTCCACCGGCCGTTTTAGCGCATTGAGCGCCTCGATCGCGGCGGTCAGCTCCATCTGGTTGTTCGTCGTCAGCGCCGCGCCGCCCTTCAGCTCCTTGATCGTGCCGCCATATTGCAGCACCGCGCCCCAGCCGCCCGGCCCGGGGTTGCCCGAACAGGCGCCGTCGGTGTGAATGATCACCCGCGCGCTCACGCCGCCGCCTCCAGCACATGGAACCGGCACTGCATGCCGTCGACATCGGCCACATGCGTCTCGCGCATGCCGATCCGCCTGAGCACCGCCAGCGACGGCGCGTTGCGCACATCGGCAAAGCCGATGAAATGGTCCCAATCGGTCGCGCGGAAAATCCAGTCGCGCAGCGCGCTCGCGGCTTCGGTGGCGTAGCCATGGCCCTGATGCTCGCGGAACAGCGCATAGCCGATCTCGGGCTCGCCCGTCACCTCGTACACGCCGAAGCCGGCCCGGCCGAGCAGCACGCCGTCGGCCTTGCGCGTCACCCGCAGCTTGCCCAGCCGCTGCGTTTCGAACAGCTCGATCCAGTGCGCGAGGCTCTGCGCGCATGTCTCGCGGCTCCACGCCGCGCCGCTGGCGGTGAAGTAGCGTGAAATCTCCGGGTCGCCATGCAGCCGCACCAGATCGTCGAGCTGCTCGCGCCGCCAGCCGCTCAGCACCAGCCGTTCGGTCTCGATCAAGGCGAGGTCGGTCATGCGGCGGGAGCGGGGGTGGTCCCGCCGGGCACCGTTCCGCGCAACTCGCGCGGCAGGTTGAACACGATCGTCTCGCGTCCGGCGCCATGCGCGCTGACCTCGATGGCGAAGCGTTCGGCGAACGCTTCGATCACCTCGTCCACCAGCGTCTCGGGCGCCGACGCGCCGGCGGTGATGCCGAGCGTCGAAATCCCCTCGAACTGCGACCAGTCAATGCGGTCGGCCCGCTCCACCAGCACGGCGCGCGCGCAGCCGGCGCGGCGCGCCACCTCCACCAGCCGCACCGAGTTCGAGCTTTCCGGCGCGCCCACCACCACCATGGCGTCCACCTGCGGCGCCACCTTCTTCACCGCCTCCTGGCGGTTGGTGGTGGCGTAGCAGATGTCCTCCTTGTGCGGCAGCGCAATGGCAGGGAAGCGCCGGCGCAGCGTCTCCACGATGGCGCTGGTGTCGTCGACGCTCAGCGTCGTCTGCGTCACATAGGCCAGCTTGTCGGGGTCGCGCGGCTGAAATGCCTCGGCATCCTCCACCGTCTGCACCAGCGTGATGGCGCCCTTGGGCAATTGCCCCATGGTGCCGATCACCTCGACGTGTCCGGCATGGCCGATCAGCACGATCTCGCGGCCCTCGTTGAAATGCCGGTTGGCCTCGATATGCACCTTGCTCACCAGCGGGCAGGTGGCATCGAGGAAGAACATGTTGCGCGCCCTGGCGTCCGCCGGCACCGCCTTGGGCACGCCATGCGCCGAAAACACCACCGGCGCGGCCGACGGCGGGATCTCGTCGAGCTCCTCGACGAACACCGCGCCCTTCCGGCGCAGCCCCTCGACCACGTATTTGTTGTGCACGATGGCGTGTCGCACATACACCGGCGCCCCGTACTTCTCGAGCGCCAGCTCGACGATCTGGATGGCGCGGTCGACGCCGGCGCAGAATCCGCGCGGCGCGCACAGCGTGATCTGGAGCTTCGGTTTGCCCCCCTCCCCCTTGCGGGGAGGGGCTGGGGGTGGGGGCCGGTGGTTCCCGATGTCCTGCATGCCCCAGCACATGCTTTCGCCGCTTTGCCGAGTCAAGGCCGGTTGCGGGGCAGCAGCGCCGCAGGCACAATGGAAAGCGCGCCAGGACAAGGGGATAGTCGGTGAGCCTCGCTCTCGAAATGTTTGCGATCGCGCCTGCGTCGGGGCCCGCAAACCTCACCGCCCCGCAGCGCCGGCTGCTGACCGGCAAGGCCCGCTGGATTCGCGCCGTGTTCGAGGCGGGGGTGCCCACCGTCCCCACCATCGTCGTGACCCGCGCCGCCTGGGAGGCGCTGCAGGCCGAGCGCCAGCAGCGTGCCGACCGCCTGCGGGCGCATTGGGTGGCGACGCTGTTCCGCCTCGTCGGCCCCGACGGCAGGCCGCCGCTGCTGGCCGTGCGCACCGCCGCCGACGGCCCGCGCCCCGGCCTCATGCCGGCGCGCACCGGCCTTCCGGCGCCCGCCAGCGAGGCCGAGGCCGTCGACCTGCGCGCGCCGCTCGGCCGCGCCATCGCCACCGCCTTCGACTCCTACCCCGGCGCCGCCGACTCCATCGTCCTCGTGCAGGCCATGGCACCCGGCGAGATCGTGCAGTTCATGTCGCGCGACGCCGCGACCGGCGCCATGGGGCCGGCGCCGCTGCAGAACGGCGATATCCCGCTGGCGCCCGACGCCGCGCGCCTGTGCGAGGTCGTCGACCGCGCCGCCGGCCGGCACATGGGCATCACCGCCGCCATCGAGGCCGGCACGCTGTCCTTCCTCTCGGCCCGGCCTTATCCGGCGAGCGCCTCCGCCGAGCTTGAGGCGGCGACCGACCGCGTCGAGCGCGGCACCTGGAGCGAGCAGCAGGCGGTGGCGAGCGTCAGCCCCGACCGCCTGCAATCGCTGCTGCATCCCAGTCTTCGCGGCGGCCATGGCGATCCTGTCGCGACGGGCCTCGGCGTCTCGCCCGGCGCCGCGCATGGCGGCATCGTCTTCACCGCCGAGGACGCCGCGCGCTGGAAGGCGAGGGGCCGTCACGTCATCCTCGTCGTCAACGAAACCGGCCCCGCCGACATCGACGGCATGCGGGCGGCAACCGGCATCCTCACCGCCCGTGGCGGCATGACCAGCCATGCCGGCGTCATCGCCCGCATCACCGGCAAGCCCTGCGTCGCCGGCGTGCGCAACCTCAGCGTCGATCCGGTGGCGATGACCGCGCGCATCGGCGACACCGTGCTGCGCGGCGGCGACCGCATCACCATCGACGGCAGCGACGGCAGCGTCTATCTGGGCGCCCTGCCGCTCAGCCAGCCCCATATCGGCGGCGCGTTGGGCGAGCTGCTCGGCTGGTCCGACGCCACCCGCAGCATCGAGGTGCGCACCAACGCCGAAACGCTGGAGGCCACCAGCACCGCGCTCAGCTTCGGCGCCGAGGGCATCGGCCTTGCCCGCTCCGAGCACATGTTCTTTTCGCGCGAGCGGCTGGTGGCGCTGCGCCGCCTGATCCTCAGCCAGGACGAGGCCGACCGCCGCGCCGCGCTCAACGGCCTCGTCGATTTCCAGACCGGCGACTACTCCGCCATCTTCTCGCTCATGGCCGGCCGCCCGGTGACGGTGCGCCTGTTCGATCCGCCGCTGCACGAATTTCTGCCGCGCACCGAGGAGGAGATCGACGAGACCGCGAAATCCCTCGGCCTCGAGCTGCGCGCCCTGAAGCAGCGGCTCGAGCGCATCTCCGAGATCAACCCGATGCTCGGCCATCGCGGCATCCGCCTTGCCGTGACCTATCCCGAAATCCTCGAAATGCAGGTGCAGGCGCTGCTGGCCGGGGTGCGCGCCGCCATGAAGACCGGCGCCGAGCCGGTGACGCTTGAGATCATGGTGCCCTTCGTCTCCACCGCGCACGAGGTGCTGTGGGTGCGCGAGCGGGTGATGGATCTGCTCGACGCCGCCAACCTGCCGCGCTCGACCCGCGAGCGCTTCGCCTTCGGCACCATGATCGAGCTGCCGCGTGCCGCGCTGCGCGCCGCCGACATCGCCCGCCACGTCGATTTCTTCTCCTTCGGCACCAACGATCTGACGCAGACCACCTACGGCATCAGCCGCGACGACGCCCCGGCCTTCCTCGCCGCCTATCAGCGCATGGGGCTGTTCGAGCTCGATCCGTTCGTCACCCTCGACCAGAAGGGCGTCGGCGAGCTCATCTCGCTCGCCATCGCCCGCGGCCGCCAGGCCAATCCGGCGCTCCGGATCGGCATCTGCGGCGAGCACGCCGGCGATCCGGCCTCGCTTGCCTTCTTCGCCAGGCTCGGCGTCGACTATGTGAGCTGCTCGCCCTATCGCGTGCCCATCGCCCGCCTCGCCCTCGCGCAGGCCGCCTGAGTTAACCACGCCTCGCAATCTGCACTGCCCCCGCCGGGCGGTTTACCTGCCGATAACCCTAATCCCGCATGATCCGGGTCGTCGGCATTTAAGCAACATTTGCCGAAGCGTCGTTTGTTGTGGCGTTGCGTGAGTAGTACCGCGTTCGATGGCCCTTTTCGGACCAATCGCCCTATGGGCCCGTCCCGGACATAGCGTTGCCGGTGTCTTTGCGTCGCTCGCGCTGTCGCTGCTCGCCTGGCCGCTGCTGACCGCCGGCGTCCAGGGCCCCGGCCTCGACATCAAGCTTCCGGCCGCCAGGGCCGCGTCGGCCCCCACGGCCACGCTCACCCGCAAGGGCAACGACCTCATCATCACCGGCTCGGTGGCGATGCTGTTCAACACCGGCAGCTTCTCCGGCCCCAACCGCGCCGAGAAGGTCAACCGCGCCCGCCTGACGCCCGACGGCGTCACCGTCTCGTCCGGGTTCGACGCCATCCGCACCCGGCTGGCGGAACTGCGGACGCCGAAGATGGCCCCGGCCGCCGGCGGCTGGCTGCCGCACGCCCTCCCGCCCTCGGCCGGCGCCGTCATGGGCGACAATCCCGACGGCACCCCGATCCGCGTCGCCAGCATCGATCCCAGCCGGAGCGCCGCCCTCGGTGCCATCGACCAGATCGTGCCGATGGCGCCCACCCCGATGATGGCGACGCGCTCGCTGGCCTATGCGCGCGAAACCACCGGCCCGACCGACTTCAGCACCAGCATCGACAAATACGGCCACGCCGTCAGCCAGAAGGACATCTGGTGCATGGCCGAAGCGATCTATTTCGAGGCGCGCGGCGAATCCTATCGTGGCCAGGTCGCGGTGGGGCAGGTGGTGATGAACCGCCTGGCGCACCCGATCTATCCCAAGGACATCTGCCAGGTCGTGTTCCAGAACCAGCAGATGCACAATGCCTGCCAGTTCTCCTTCGCCTGCGACGGCCGGCCCGAAACCATCACCGACCAGAAATCATGGAAGCAGGCCGACGAGATCGCCAAGGGCGTGATCACCGGCAGCCTCTATCTGCCGGAAGTCGGCAAGGCCACGCACTACCACGCCAACTACGTCTATCCGGATTGGGCCCCAAGGCTCAAACGCGTGACCAAGATCGGCAATCACATCTTCTACCAGTTCAAGCGCACGGCCTGATCAGCGCCGCGGCACTGGCGCCCGCTTGAAGCTCGAGCTGGAGTAGACGAACGAGCCACGGCTGACATAGCTCCAGGTCCACGTTCCATAGTCCGAGGTCGCGACACCGAACCGGATGCGGGAGTGGGAGCAGTCGCAAAGCGCATTCGGCGTCACGTCGATGCCGGGATAGCGCACGTTCGGCGACACGATAGCGTCGCTCGAATAGGTCCCCGACGGCGTCGTCACGATCGACACCATCGTGCGCTTGCCGAAGCCGATCTTCTGTACCGTGGCGGTGCGCTGCACCGTCGTCGATACGCTGTCGTCGGTGGTGATGTCGAATTTCTTGAGCCGGTCCAGGTCGAACGGCTTGGAGAAGATCTCGCCGGCGGTATCGAGCACGTGCTTTTGCGGCTCGGCGGCGAACGCGGCGGGAAACAGGCTCGGTGCTGCCAGCCCGCCGGCGACGATCGCGGCGAGCCCGCCGCTCAGGAAAACGGTGCGGATCGGAAAGGCCATGCCTGTCTCCGGCTGTGCGGGTTGACGTTAACCTCGCATCAACCATGCGGCCCCCGGATGCGTCAAAATGGAACGCCCGTTTACCTTAACTTTACGATTGCGTGTGGATGGCGGTCGCCAGCATGTCGACGGCGTCGACGAACCTCTCATGCGCCTCGCGAGTCGGCCACGGCCGGATCAGCTCGTCGAAGCGTTCGAGATCGAACGCCGCCAGCGTCGGCTCGCCGAAGAATTTGCGCGCCTCGTCCACCTCGAAGCCGGCGAGATGCACCGCCTCGTGATAGGCGGCCTCGCGGTCCGCCCGCTTGATCTGGCGCTGGATCGTCGCCGGCGCCGCGGCGTTGAGCGCAAAGTGCAGGTGGATCGCCCCGAGCAGCCGGTTCTCGACGTCCTTGTAATTGCCGCCCATCGCCGCCTTGAACGGCGAGATGATGTCGCCCATCACATATTCCGGCGCGTCGTGCAGCAGCGCGTAGAGCCGCGCCCTGCTGTCGGTCTCGGGCGCATGCGCCGCGAAGATGTCGAGCACCAGCACCGAATGCTGCGCCACCGAGAACGGATAGTCGCCCTTGGTCTGCCCGTTCCAGCGCGCGACGCGCGCCAACCCATGGGCGATGTCGGACAGTTCCACGTCCACCGGCGACGGATCGAGAATGTCGAGCCGCCGTCCGCTGAGCATGCGTTGCCAGGCTCTGTCCGCGCCGCGCGCCATCCTGCCTCCCCAAGGAAAGCCGGAAGGCTAATCGGCGGCGGGCGATTCCCCAAGCCGGTAGGTGGCCCAGTCGGGCAGGGTGACGGTCACCGGCCGGTCGGCCACCGTCACCGCGCCGCCATCGAAGCGGTCGAGCCGCACGATGGCCACGGCCTTGCCGTCCACCGCCGCGCCGACGCTGCCGGCATCGCGGCCGCCCACCTTGATCGGCGTCTCCATCGGCGCCTCGACGCCCGACACGATCACCGGCCGCCGCCGCGCCGTCCCGCGCCGCTGCATCCGGCTCACCACTTCCTGGCCGATATAGCAGCCCTTCTTGAAGTCGACCCCGCCGAGCAGATCCATGCCGATATCGTGCGGAAACACCGCATCGGCCGCGAAATCCGTCCCTTGCTCGGCGAGTCCCGCGGCGATCCGCGACGCCGCATGGCGGTCGTCGGCCGGCGCCCACGCCGCGGCCTCCGCCACGGTGCCGATCACCCGGGTGAGCGGCTTGCCGCCGTCCCAGCCCACCGCGTGGCTGTCGCGCAAATCGGCGATCTCCACCGCCGCCCGCAGCTTGTACATGCGCATCCGCTTGAGGAAGCTGTCGGCGACCGACCGGTCGACATCCAGCCAGAACGCCCCGTCCTCGAAGCTGGCGAGGCCCTCGGCCTGGATCTTGCCCTGCGGGCTGAGCAGCGCCCACCAGATCGCCGGCCCCGGTTCGGCCAGCAGCCGGCCGGTCACCACGTCGAACAGCAGCTTCTGCGCCTCTGCGCCCGAGAAGCGGAACAGCGCGCGCGACGGACGGGAAATCGTGGCCATGGCAGCCTTCCGGTTAGGCTCGAGACATGGCCCACTCCGGCGCGATCCGCAAGGATCAGTGCGTCATCCGGTCGAGGGCGTATTCGCCCTCGCGAATGCGGGTGGGCAAGGCCTCGACCAGCAGCGCCGTGGCCTCGTCGCCATGCAGCCGCACCATCGTCGCCAGCGCCGCGAACAGCGAGGCATGCGCCAGCGCCAGCGTTTCGACGCCCTCGTCCTCGGCAGTGTTCCAGGCTTCGGCCAGATATTCGAGCGCAAGCTGCCGTGCCTCGCGCTGCTCGTCTCTGGCGCCGTCCGTGCTGAACATCGGGATCGTGGGTTTGCTGGGCCGCATGTCCCCCGACCTATCACGCCAAGTGTGGCAGGCGTGGGACACCTCACCAAAGGGTTAACGCGACCTCTGGCCTTATACTTAACCCGGCCGCTACTCGGCGTAGCGCGTGTGGATGTCGCGCGCCGTGGCCTCCGCCTCGATCAGAAGCCGCGCCAGCGCCTCCGACGCCGACGGCGTGCAACTGCGGTAGAGCCGCGAATACGAGGCGAAACCGGCGTTGAACGCGCCGTAGAGCCGCTGCTGCCGGTCCTCGTCCGGCTGGTCGAGCTTCACCAAATCGGCGAGCTGCTGCCGCCAGTCGGTGCCGCCCGGCTTGCACAGCGGGTTGAGGAAATACAGGCTCCCCAGGATTTCGGCGAGCCGCTCCATCTGCGGCTCGTAAGGCGGATCGATCGCCAGCGCCGGACGCGGCAGCAGGGTGGTGGCAAGCAGCAGCAGGGCGGTCAGCGGGGCGCGCATGCTGCATTCCTAGTCGCACCATCGTGGCGGCGGCAAGGCGTCTCAGCTGCGGTCGAACAGGCGGAAGGCGCCGGCCAGCACCTCGCCCAGCTCCGGCGTCGTCGGCAACCGGCCGATCTGCTCCGGCCGTATCCAGCGCCAGGCGCGGATCTCGGCCGCATCCGGCACGATCTCGCCGTCATAGGTCTGCGTGCCGAACACCTGCAGCTCGAAGCCGCGAAACCGCAGCACCCGCACCGGCCTGAGGGCGAACACGTCGAGCCCCAATTCCTCCTTGAGCTCGCGGATGGCGCATTGCTCCGCCGTCTCGCCCGGCTCCAGCCGTCCGCCGGGCAGCGTCCACAGCCCTTCCGACGGCGGCCGGTTGCGCTGGATCAGCAGCACATCGAACTGCCGGACGATGGCCACGCTGGCGGCAAACAGGACGGGCATGGACTGAGATTGCAATTTGCGGCGCAGCCGGCAAGCACCTACTTTCGCCGGCAAGGAGACCGCTATGTGTGGCCGTTACGCATTCCTGCTGCCCCCCGAGGCGATGGCGCAATTGTTCAAGGTGCTGAACGAGGTGGCCGGCTACCCGCCGCGCTACAACATCGCCCCCACGCAGCCGGTCATCACCGTGCTCGAGCGCGAGGGGCGGCGCACCGCCGAGCTGTTCCGCTGGGGTTTCGTGCCCGGCTGGGTGAAAGACCCGCGCGTCTTTCCGCTGCTGATCAACGCCCGCGCCGAATCGATGGCCGACAAGCCGGCGTTCCGCGACGCCCTGCGCAACACCCGCTGCATCGTGCCCGCCAGCGGCTATTACGAATGGCGCAAGCGTCCCGACGGCTCGCGCTGGCCGTACTACATCGCCAATGTCGATGGCGGCACCATGGCCTTCGCCGGCCTCTACGCCACCTGGGCCGGGCCCAACGGCGAGGAGATCGACACCGTCTGCATCGTCACCACCCGGCCAAATCCCGAAATCTCGGCCGTGTACGACCGCATGCCGGCGCTGCTCGCCGGCGACGCCGTCGACGCCTGGCTCAACACCCGCGACGTCGAGGCCCGCGACGCCGTCGAGCTCATCGCCCCGGCGCCCGCCGGCACGCTCGCGCTCCACCCCGTGGCGCGCACCGTCAACAAGGCCGATGCAGATGGCCCCGCCCTCATCGTGCCTGCTCTCGAAGAGGCCGAGCCGGAACGGCCGAAGAAGCGCGCCGGTGGCGGCGCGCAATTGGATCTGTTCTAACGCTGTTCACATGCGACTTGCCGCACGGCCGGTGCCTGCTGCCTCCCCGCAAGGGGGAGGGGAGCCCGACTGAAGCACCGGAGAATGCGGCTCCATCGCCCCCTCCCCCTTGCGGGGAGGGGCCGGGGGGGGGCCCAATCACCGGGCAGCCGTTTACCTCACCCCAGCATCTTGCCCGGATTTAGAATTCCGTTCGGGTCGAGCGCGCGCTTGATCGCCCGCATCATCTCCAGCGCCACCGGGTCCTTCACCTCGCCCAGCAGCTTCGCCTTCAACTGCCCGATGCCGTGCTCCGCGGAGATCGAGCCGTGGAGCCGCAGCACCACCTCGTACACCGCGTCGTTGACGGCTTTCTCGCACGCCATGAACGCCTTGCCGTCCATGCCCGCCGGCTGGCTGAAATTGAAATGCAGATTGCCGTCGCCCATGTGTCCGAACGAGCAGGGGCGGATGCCCGGCAGCACCCGCTCGGCCGCCGCGACGCCCTCGGCGATCATCCGCGGCACCGCCGCGATCGGCACCGAGATGTCGTGCTTGATCGAGGCGCCTTCCTTGCTCTGCACCTCGCTCATCTGTTCGCGCGCCGTCCACATCAGCGTGCGATCCGCCTCCGATTGCGCGATGCTGGCGTCGCCGACGAGACCATCTCCCAGCGCCTCCTCCAGCGCCGCCTGCAACGCCCCGGGAACGCCGCCCTTGGGCCGGCTGACCTCGACCAGCGCGTACCAGGGCGCCAGGCTCGCCGCCGGATCGCGCGCGATCATGCCGTGCTTGAGCTGCAGTTCGATGCCGAAGCGCGGCATCAGCTCGAACGCCGTCAGCCGCGTGCCGACGCGCTCGCGCATCAGCGTGAACAGCTCCAGCGCCTTCTCCGGCCCGTCGACCGAGCAGAACGCCGTCTCCTGCGCCTCGGGCTTTGGAAACAGCTTCAGCGTCGCCGCCGTGATGATGCCGAGCGTGCCCTCGGCCCCCACCAGCAGATCCTTGAGATCGTAGCCGGTATTGTCCTTCTTGAGCGCATTGAGCCCCCGGTACAGCCGCCCGTCGGCCAGCACCGCCTCGACCCCGATGCACAGCTCGCGCGCATTGCCATAGGCCAGCACCTGCACCCCGCCGGCATTGGAGCTCAGCACCCCGCCGATCCGCGCCGACCCCTGGCTCGCGATCCACAGCGGGAACATCGCCCCCGCCGCCTCCGCCACCTCGTGCGCCCGCTGCAGGATCACCCCGGCCTCGAGCGTCATGTGGCCGGCCGCGGCGTCCACCTCGCGCACCCGGTCCAGCCGCTGCATCGAGACGATCACCTCGTCGCCCGTGGCCGGCACCTGCGCCCCCACCAGCCCGGTATTGCCGCTCTGCGGAATCAGCGGCACCCGGTTGTCGTTGGCCCAGCGGCACAACGCCTGGACCTGCGCCAAATCGGCCGGCCGGGCCACCGCCAGGGCGGGCGTGTGGTAGCGTTTGCGCGGCTCGTTCAGGTAGGCCGGCATCAGCGCGGCGTCGCCGATCACCGCGGTTTCACCCAAAAGACCGGCCAGTTCGGTGAGGACCTGGGACTTGTTCATGCGGCGCAGCATATGGCACAAGCCTCGAAACTGAGAAAGCGAAGGAAATTCCCATGGCCGACGGACTGATGGCAGGCAAGCGCGGGCTGATCATGGGCGTCGCCAACAACCGGTCCATCGGTTGGGGCATCGCCAGGGCGCTGGCCGGGCAGGGCGCCGAACTCGCCTTCTCCTACCAGGGCGAGGCGCTCAGGAAGCGCGTCGAGCCGCTGGCCGCCGAAATCGGCTCGACCTTCCTGGTCGAATGCGACGTCACCAACGACGCCGCCATGGACGAGACCTTCCGCCAGATCAAGGAGCGCTGGGGCCACCTCGATTTCCTCGTGCACGCCATCGGCTTTTCCGACAAGAACGAGCTCGACGGCCGCTACGTCGACACCAGCGCCGGCAATTTCGCGCTGACCATGAACGTCTCGGTCTACTCCTTCACCGCCGTCGCCAGGCGCGCCGAACCGCTGATGACCCCTGGCGGCGCGCTGCTGACGCTGACCTATTACGGCGCCCAGCGCTATATCCCCAACTACAACGTCATGGGCGTCGCCAAGGCGGCGCTCGAGGCGTCCGTCCGCTATCTCGCGGTCGACCTCGGCAAGGCCGGCATCCGCGTCAACGCCATCTCCGCCGGCGCCATCAAGACGCTGGCCGCCTCCGGCATCGCGGGCCTGCGCGACATGCTGCACTGGCAGGAGGCCAACGCCGCGCTGCGCCGCAACGTCGACATCGACGATGTCGGCAAGGCCGGCCTCTATCTGCTCTCCGATCTCTCCTCCGGCGTCACCGGCGAAATCCATTACGTCGATGCCGGCTTCAACGTCGTCGGTATGAAGCTCATGGACGCCGACGCACCGGCCGAAACGCCCACCGCCTGAGATCGACATGTCCGAACTGGTCTGGCCGGAGCTGTACTTCATCCGGCACGGGGAAACCGACTGGAACGCCGAGGGCCGCTACCAGGGCGCGCGCGACATTCCGCTCAATGCCCGCGGCCGCGGCCAGGCGGCGCTCAATGGCGAGATGCTGGCGCGGTTGCTGCGGCGCGCCGGACGCAATGCGGTGGATTTCTCCTGGTACGTGTCGCCGCTCGGCCGCACCCGCGAGACCATGGACAATATCCGCGCCCGGGTCGGCGAACCGCTGCCCGACGTGACCATCGATCCGCGCCTCATCGAGATTTCCTTCGGCGCCTATGAGGGACGCCTCCACACCGAGCTTGCCGCCGGCGCCATGGCCATCGCCGGCGAGCGCGACGCCAGCTTCTGGCACTTCCGCCCGCCCGAGGGCGAAAGCTACGCCGACGTCGCCGCCCGCCTCGGCGATTTCGGTGCCTCCCTCACCGGCCCTTCGGTGATCGTCGCCCATGGCGGCATCCTGCGCGTCCTCCGCCACCTCATCGAAGGCCTGCCGCCCGAGCAGGCCGTGAACTGGTTCCCGCCGCAGGATTCGGTCGTGCACTTCACCGACGGCAAATCCGCGGTGTATCCGGCCGGTCAAAGCTGGGACGATTGACTGGCTGATATTTGGTACTATATTTCGTACCAAATACGGAGCTTGAAATGAACCAGATTTTCCAGCGGGTGGACGCCGACCTGGCCGTAAGTATCAGCGACCTCAAGAAAAATCCCGGCGCGGCCTTCGTTGCCGCCGAGACGCAGGCTGTCGCGGTGCTGAACCACAACCGCGTGGTGGGCTACATCATTTCGCCTGTGGCATGGGAGGGGATGCTGGAGGCGCTTGACGATCTCAACATCCTCGACATGCTGAGCAAACAGGAGCCGGAGGCCGGCATCGAGGTGTCGTTGGATGAGCTATCGGCTGATATTCACCCCAGACGCCACAAGAAGCTGGAACAAGCTCGGGGCGACCGTCCGCAGCCAGTTCGAAAAAGTGCTGCGGCGACGCGTGGAAAACCCGCACGTTCCAGCAGCAAAGCTCCGCGCCCGGCAGCAAACATACAAGATTAAGCTGCGCGGCGCCGGTTATCGGCTGGTCTATGAAGTCCACGACGAGGTGCTGACGGTGCTGGTCATCGGCATCGGCCGCCGCGACGAGGGATATGAGCAATTCCTGGCCATAGGGCGGCAAAGCCTGAGCGGCGATGAAGATTGACGTTCGGCGCCCCCGCTCCTAGAGCAACGGCCGTCGCCAGGCGCCGCTAGTCAGTTCGAGCACCCCCCATGAGCTTCAACACCTTCGGCCACATGTTCCGTTTCACCACCTGGGGCGAAAGCCACGGGCCGGCCATCGGCGTGGTGGTCGATGGCTGCCCGCCGGGCATCCCGATCAGCGCCGAGCTGATCCAGCGCGACCTCGAGCGGCGCAAGCCCGGCCAGTCGCGCTTCACCACGCAGCGGCGCGAGGAGGATCTGGTCAACATCCTCTCGGGCGTCGTCGAGGACGAGCGCGACGGCCTCGTCAAGACCACCGGCACGCCCATCTCGATGCTGATCGAAAACACCGACCAGCGCTCCAAGGATTATTCCGACATCAAGGACAAGTTCCGCCCCGGCCACGCCGATTTCACCTACCAGCAGAAATACGGCATCCGCGACTACAAGGGCTCGGGCCGCGCCTCGGCGCGCGAAACCGCCGCCCGCGTCGCCGCCGGCGCCGTGGCCCGGCAGGTGATCCCCAACGTCACCATCCGCGGCAGCCTCGTGCAGATGGGGCCGCACCGCATCGACTACCGCAATTTCGACTGGGCCGAGGTCGAGAACAATCCGTTCTTCTGCGCCGATGCGCAGGCCGCCGCGGCATGGGAGCCGTACCTCGACGGCATCCGCAAGGACGGCAATTCCGTCGGCGCCGTCATCGAGGTGGTGGCCGAGGGCGTGCCGGCCGGCTGGGGCGCCCCGATCTACGGCAAGCTCAGCGCCGACCTCGCCTCGGCCATGATGTCGATCAACGCCGTCAAGGGCGTCGAGATCGGCGAGGGCATGGCCGCCGCCGCCCTCACCGGCACCCAGAACGCCGACGAGATGCGCGCCGGCAATGCCGGGCCGCGCTTCCAGTCCAACCACGCCGGCGGCATCCTCGGCGGCATCTCCAACGGCGATCCCATCGTCGTCCGCTTCGCCGTCAAGCCGACCTCCTCCATCCTCACGCCGCGCCAGACCGTGACCGTGACCAACGAGGACACCGAGGTCCTGACCAAGGGGCGCCACGATCCGTGCGTCGGCATCCGCGCCGTGCCCATTGGCGAAGCCATGATGGCCTGCGTGCTGGCCGATCATTTCCTGAGGCACCGCGGCCAGACCGGCCGCGAAGGTGGAGTGGGGTTCTGATGCCCGTTGCGACTGGTCCCTTCGATGTCAAGCTGACGCCGCTGCCCGGCGACGAGCGCGAGGCGGCGGCTTTCCTCGGCCGGCTTGCCCTCGACAAGCAGTTTCACGGCGATCTCGAGGCGACGAGCGTCGGCCAGATGCTGGCCGGCCGCGGCGAGCGTCCGGAATCGGCAGGCTATGTCGCGATCGAGCGGGTGACGGGAAGCCTTGCCGGCAAGAGCGGCAGCTTCATGCTGCAGCATTCCGGCCATTCGAGCCCGGCCGGCCAGTCGCTGGCCATCAACGTGATTGCCGACAGCGGCACCGGTGAGCTCGAGGGCCTGTCCGGCACGATGACCATCGCCATCGCGCCGGGCGGCGCCCATACCTACAGCTTCGACTATAGCCTTTGATCAGCGAATGGCGTGCTGAGCCTGCGCACCGTTTTCCGTCGGCTCCCCTTGCGGGGAGGGGCTGGGGGTGGGGGCCACAGCCACCGCGGAATCCGTGAATAGCGCGGCCTTTACACCCGCGACAGCGACACCGGCACGTCCGGCTTGTTGCCGAGGATTTCTTCGATCTTGGCCAGCACGTCCGGCGTCAGTTTCGACTTGGCGTCGAGCGCCTTGAGGTTGTCCTCGAGCTGGCTCTTCCGGCTGGCGCCGAGGATCACCGTCGAGACGTGCGGGTTGTTGAGGCACCACAGCAGTGCCATGTGGTGCACCGGCAGGCCGATATCCTTGGCCAGTACCGCCAGCTTCTTCACCTTCTCGATCTTGGCCTTGCCGGCCGGCGATTCGAGGTTCCGCTTCAGCCATTCGTAGCCGGGCAGGTTGATGCGGCTGTCGGCGGGGATGCCGTCATTGTACTTGCCGGTCAGCAGCCCCGAGGCCAGCGGCGACCAGATCGTCGTTCCAAGCCCGAGCTGGTAGATCGGCAGGTAGTCGACCTCGACCTTCTGCCGGTTGAACATGTTGTATTCGGGCTGCTCCATCGTCGGCGGCGTGAGGTTGTCGCGCCGCGCCACCAGGTGCGCCTCGGTCAGTTGTTGCGCCGTCCATTCCGACGTGCCCCAATAGATCACCTTGCCCTGCACGATGAGATTGTGCATCGCCCGCACCGTCTCCTCGATCGGCGTGTCGAGGTCGGGGCGGTGGCAGAAATAGAGATCGAGATAGTCGACGCCCAGCCGCTTCAGCGCATTGTGCGCGCCGTCGGTCACGTGCTTGGCGCTGAGGCCCTTCTGCGTCGGCTTCTCGCCGCCCCAGAACACCTTCGACGACACCATGTAGCTGTCGCGGCTCCACTTCAGCGCCTTCAGCGCCTCGCCCATCACGATTTCGGCGTTGCCCGCCTCGTAGCCCTCGGCATTGTCGAAGAAATTGACGCCATGGTCGTAGGCATAGCCCATGATCGAGGTGGCATCGTCCTCGCCCACCTGCTTGCCGAAGGTGACCCAGGCACCAAAGGAAAACTCGGAGACCTTGAGGCCGGATTTGCCCAAGCGGCGGTATTGCATCGCATCACCCGTTGATTCGTCGTGTTTCGGAAACGATCGCGTCCCAACCGGGGAGGTCGGCGCCGCTCGAGCGGCTTCAATCGTCGATTGGCGATATTAGAGCGTTCGGGTGAAGAGCGCCACGATTTCTTTGTTTCCGTCCCCGCCCGCGATCGGCGAGGGCAGGGAGGCGCGATGTGTCCAGCCCTCGGCGGCCATGAACCGGACAATGCCCGCCTCGGCATCGGCGATCGCTGCTCCATCGCTGACGATCCCGCCTTTGCCCACATGCTCGCGCCCCACCTCGAACTGCGGCTTGATCAGCAGTACGGCGTCGGCGCCGGGCCGGCAGAGCGCGAGCGGCGGTGCCAGCACCTTGGCGATCGACACGAAGCTGATGTCGCAGACGACGACCTCGACCGGCTCCGGGATCTGCGCCGGCGTCAGGTCCTTGACGTTCACTCCCTCGAGCGCCACCACCTGCGGCAGGGCGCGGACAATCGGGTGCAACTGCTCGTGCCCCACGTCCACCGCATAGACCTTCGCCGCTCCGCGCTCGACCAGCACCTGCGTGAAGCCGCCGGTCGAGGCGCCGAGGTCGAGGCAGAGTCTGCCGCGAACGTCGATGGCGCCGGCATCGAGCCCCGCCAGCAGCTTCAGTGCCGCCCGCGACACATAGCCATTGGCCGGATCGTCGATCGCCACGATGTCGCCTGCGCCGACCATCGCCGCCGGCTTCAGCGCTGGAACGCCGTTCACCCGCACCGTCCCGCGCAGCACCGCATCGCGGGCCCGGGCCCGGCTCTGCACCAGGCCGCGCTGTTCGAGGGCAATGTCGAGGCGGACCCGTTCCGCCATGGCTCAGGAGCCGATCAGCCGCTTGATCTTGGCTTCGGCGCTCTGCTTGTCCTCGCCATAGGCGATGGTGCCCTCGAACTCGCCGTTCCGGCCGATCAGGAACACGTTGGCCGTGTGGTTGACCAGATAGCCTCCGGTCTTGTCGACCTGGCCCTTTTCCGAGAACACCCCGAACGACGCCTTCGCCGCGGTCGTCTGGTCGGCGTCGCCGACGAGCCCGATGATGTTGGGATCGAACGCGGCCAGGTACTCGGTCAGCACCTGCTTGGTGTCGCGCTCGGGGTCCACCGTCACGAAGATGGTGCGCAATTGCTCGGGCTTGATCCCCAGCTCCTCGCGCCACTGCACGCTCTCGGCCATGGTGGTCGGGCAGACGTCGGGGCAGAACGTATAGCCGAAGAAGACGAGGCTCGGCGTGCCCTTGAGGTCGGCCTGCGTGAACTCCCCGCCCTTGGTCGAGCTGAGCGTGAACGGCGTCCCGCTGACGCCCACCGGCAGGGCGGGCGGCCTGAACACATAGAGCGCCGTGGCCGCCAGCGCCGCCACCACCACCAGCGTCCACAGGATGATGCGCGTACGCGCGACAACGGGCGAGACTGTCATGGCCGGGCGCTCCCTACTGGTCGAGCGGCTCGGTCCCCACGGGCTTGCCGTTCTTCAGCGTGATCTTTTCGATCCGAGCTTCTGCCGCCTTGAGCAGCCCTTCGCAATGCGACTTAAGCGCCTCGCCGCGCTCGTAGATGGCGATCGATTCGGCCAGCGGCGCCTTGCCGCCCTCGAGCCGCGACACGATGCTTTCGAGCTCCGACAACGCGGCCTCGAAGCTCATGTCCTTCACGTCGTCGTTCGTCGTTTCGGCCAATATTCAGCTCATCAATGCGGTGACATGCGCGGCGACCCCGGTCGCCAGGCCCTGCCGGTCATAGCCGCCTTCCAGCAGCGAGACAATGCGCCCGCCGCAGCGGCGGTCGGCGATCTCGCGCAGCTTCAGCGTCAGCCAGGCAAAATCCTCCGGCCGCCAGTTGAGCTGCGCCAGCGGGTCGCGGTAGTCGGCGTCGAACCCGGCCGAAATCAGCAGGAAATCCGGCGCGAACGCCTCGAGTGCCGGCAGGATGATTCCGCCATAGGCCGCCTGCATCTCGTCCTTGCCGGTGCGGGCGGCCAGGGGAGCGTTGCAGATATTGCCGACGCCCCGCTCGTCACGCGCCCCGCTGCCCGGAAACAGCGGCATCTGGTGCGTCGAGCCGTAGAACACGCTGCCGTCGTTGTAGAAAATGTCCTGCGTGCCGTTGCCGTGATGCACGTCGAAATCGACGATGGCGACGCGCTCGGCGCCGAATTTCCGCTGCGCCTCGCGCGCCACCACGGCCACCGTGTTGATCAGGCAGAATCCCATCGGCCGCTCGCGTTCGGCATGGTGACCCGGCGGCCGTACCGCGCAGAAGGCATTCTCCGCCTCGCCCAGCGCCACCGCTTCCAGCGCCAGCAGCCCGCCGCCGAGCGCCGTCGCCACTGCATCCAGCGACCCGGACGAAATGAAGGTGTCCTCGTCGATCTGCGCCATGCCTTCGGCCGGCCGAATCTGCGCGAGGCGCTGGATGTGGCCGGGGGCATGGACCAGATCCGCAAGGCTCAGATCCCCCGCGACTGCATCCCTGCGCACCAGCCCGGCGAATTCCGGGGCGCTCAGCGCCTCCTCGATGGCGCGGATGCGGTCGGGCCGCTCGGGATGTCCGGGGGGCGTCTGGTGGCTCGCGAAGTTCCGCTGGCTGACGAGAAGGCTGGCCATGTTGATTCCTTGACGGCCCGGCGCGCCCTTGTCAAACAGCCGGCGATGCCGAAATCGCCCGAGATCACCGAGAATTTGGCCGAATACGCCGCCCGGCTGCGTGCCGGCGAGGTGGTGGCCTTCCCCACCGAGACCGTCTACGGCCTCGGCGCCGACGCGACCAATTCCGATGCCGTGCTCAGGATTTACGAGACCAAGGGCCGGCCGCGCTTCAACCCGCTGATCGTCCATGTCGCCGATCTGGCGATGGCGCAGCGGCTGGTCGTGTTCTCGCCGCTCGCCGAAACGCTTGCGGCGTTTTGGCCCGGCCCGCTGACCCTGGTGCTGCCGCGGCGCCCGCAGGGCGGATTGAGCGACATCGTCACCGCCGGGCTCGACACCGTCGGCATCCGCATTCCCGACCACAAGCTGGCGCTGGCGCTGATCCGGCAGGCCGGCCGGCCGCTCGCCGCGCCCTCGGCCAACCCGTCCGGCCGGCTGTCGCCGACCACCGCCGAGCAGGTGCGCCGCGGCTTTGCCGGGCGCGTCTCGGTGCTCGACGGCGGCCCGAGCCGCGCCGGGGTCGAGTCCACCATCCTTGCCGTCGACGGCGACACCGTGACCCAGCTCCGCGCCGGCGCCCTGCCGCGCGACCGGATCGAGGCCGCCCTCGGCCGCCCTGTCGCGGTCGCCCGGCCCGGCGCCGCCATCGCCTCGCCGGGCATGCTCGCGAGCCACTACGCGCCCCGCGCGCAGCTCCGCCTGAACGCCGAAGGACCGATGGGAAACGAAGCCTATCTCGCCTTCGGGCCGCGGCTGGGAACGCTCAACCTGTCGCCGGCCGGCGACCTGCATGAGGCGGCGCGCAACCTGTTCGCCATGCTGCACGAGCTCGACGAGCGGGCCGACCGCATCGCCGTGGCGCCGATTCCGCTGCACGGTCTCGGCGAAGCCATCAACGACCGGCTGCAGCGGGCCGCCGCGCCGCGCGGCTGAGCCCGCTGTCACGCGTGCCCGGTACTCGAGCGAAAGCGCGATTACGGTGCTTGACAGCATCCACCGCAAGTCGCATCTGACCAGCATCGATGCGCCAGCGCGTCGAAATGAGCGGAGTCTCAATCCCATGCCCAGCGACAGTCCCAGTCGATCGTCGATGCCGTCTGGCGCTGTGTGAGCTGAGATTTCCGGGCTCGCGCAGGTCGCCGGATGGCGATCGGCGGAAAGCGAGCCCAACATGCATACCGATATCAATGCGGCCGACCTGGCCGCGCTGCTCCCCCTGACCGCCGCAGACGCGGTGGAACTGCTCAATCCCATGGACGCGGCCGCCGCCGCGTCGATCCTTGAACGGCTGCCGTTCGCGCAGGCCGTCGGCATCCTCGAACAGCCCGAGTTGACCGATGCCTCGGCGATCGTCTCCGCCTTGCCCGAGGACCTCGCCGGCCGTCTGCTGGAAGCAATCCCCGACGACCGGGCGGCAGACGTTCTGGGGGCGCTCGAGCCTGACGTCGGAGCCCGCCTGATCCGCCGGATCGGTGCGGCCAGCCGATCCTCGATCGAGGCGCTGCTGGCCTATGCGCCGGGCACCGCCGGATCGATCATGACCACCGAATATGTCGCGGTGCCTTCGACCTTCACCGTCGGGGCGACGCTGGAGCATGTGAGGCGGGTCGAAAGGACGCGCGAAACCATCTACGCGATCTACCTGCTGGCGCCCGGCAGCGGCCGGTTGGTGCAGGTGGTGACGCTGCGTCGGCTGATCATGGGCGATCCGCTGGCGCCGGTGCTGAGCCTCGCGGCATCCACGGCGCCGGTGACGGTCGGGCCGCTGGTGTCGCGCGAGGACGCGGCCCGGCTGATCCGCCGCCACGATCTGCTGGCGCTGCCGGTGGTGGACGCGGCGCAGCATATCCTGGGGATCGTCACCGTCGACGACGTCATCGATGCGTTGATCGCCGAGCAGACCGAGGACGTTCACAAGTTCGGCGGCCTCGCGGCGCTGGAGCGGCCCTACATGCAGATCAGCTTTCTGGGCATGATCCGCAAGCGCGCCGGTTGGCTCTGCGCGCTCTTCCTCAGCGAGATGCTGACGGCCAGCGCCATGCAGACCTTCTCCGACGAGCTGAGCCGCGCCGTGGTGCTGACACTGTTCATCCCGCTGATCATGAGCTCGGGGGGCAATTCCGGCTCGCAGGCGACCTCGCTGCTGATCCGCAGCCTGGCGCTGAACGAGATCAGGTTGCGCGACTGGTGGCGGGTCGCGGCGCGCGAGCTGCCCACCGGCGTCGTCCTCGGGGCGATCTTGGGCGTCATCGGCATCGTCCGCATCAGCGCCTGGCAGGAGCTCGGACTGTTCGACTACGGGCCGCACTGGGTGCTGATCGCTGCGACCGTCGGTGCGTCCCTGGTGGGCATCGTCACCTTCGGCTCGCTCGCCGGCTCGATGCTGCCGTTCGCGCTCAAGGCGCTGCGGTTCGACCCGGCCAGCGCCTCGGCACCGTTCGTCGCGACGCTCGTCGACGTCACCGGCCTCGTGATCTACTTCAGCATCGCGCTGATTTTCCTGCGAGGCACGCTGCTCTAGCGGCGGGTCGTGGCGTCAGTCGCGCACCTTGTACGGCTTCTGGTCGCGCCAGAAGCGCATCAGGCTTTCGAGGTCGGGGTCGCCGTTTTCCGGCAGCACGATCTTGAGGCTGGCGTAGAGGTCGCCATTGCCGTGCAGGCCCTTGCCCTTGAGGCGCAGCGCCTTGGCGGTGTTGATGTTGGGCGGCAGGGTCAGCTCGGCCGAGCCGTCCAGCGTCGGCACCCGCACCTTGCCCCCCAGCACCGCCTCGTACAGCGTGATCGGCACGTCGACGCGCAGATCGGCGCCGTCGCGGCGGAATTTCGGATGTCGCTCGAACTTCACCGTGACGATGGTGTCGCCCGGCTCGCCGCCCCAGGGCGAAACCTGGCCCTGGCCCTTGAGCCGGATCTGCTGGCCGTCCTCGACCTTGTCGGGCAGCTTGACGTTGACGACCTTGTTGTTGGGCAGCCGCAGCGGCACCGAACCGCCCCTGTGGGCGTCTTCGAGGCTCACGGCGATCGTCGCCTGCGTGTCCTCGCCCTTGGCCTGCGGCTGGCGGGCGCCGCCGGCAAAACCCTGGCTGAAGCCGCCGCTGCCGGCGCCACCGAACGGATCGAACCCGCCGCCGCGGCCGCCGCGCGCCTGCGCGCCGCCGAAGCCGCTCATGAATTCCTTGAGGATGTCCTCGGCCGAAAACCCGCCCGCCGCCGACGCCCCGGCGCCCCGGCGCGCGCCGCCGCCCATGCCGCCGCCGTTGAAGCCGGCGAATTTCGGATTGCCGTCGGCGTCGATCTCGCCGCGGTCGAAGGCCGCCTTCTTGTCCTTGTCGGTGAGGAAATCGTAGGCAGCCGAAATCTCGGCGAACTTCTGCTGCGCCTTCGGGTCGGATCGGTTCTGATCGGGGTGATTGGCCTTGGCCAGCTTGCGGTAAGCCGACTTCAAGTCCTTCTCGCTCACAGAACGAGGCACCCCGAGCACGCTGTAGGGATCGCGCATTGGGTTCCTTCGAAATCTTTGGGCGGATTGAAACTCCGCCCCGTCGCGACCTATATGGCCACGCGGTCCCGGCTTGTCCAGATCGCCCAAAGCCTTGTGGAGCGCGTATTTTCATGGCCGCAGACACCCTTTCGGGCCGAATCTTCAACGACGACGACAGCGCCCCGATCGACCCCTTCGCGCTGTTCGAGGACTGGTTCGCCGCCGCCAGGGCGAGCGAGCCCAACGACCCGCATGCCATGGCGCTGGCCAGCGTCGACAAGACCGGCCTGCCCGATGTACGCATGGTGCTGATGAACGCCCGCGACCACCGCGGCTTCGTATTCTTCACCAATTTCGACAGCCGCAAGGGCGAGGAACTGCTGGCCCATCCCAAGGCGGCGCTGGTCTTTCACTGGAAGTCGCTGCGCCGCCAGGTGCGCGCCCGCGGGCCGGTAGAGGTGGTGGCGCCGGAGGAAGCCGACGCCTATTTCGCCACCCGTTCGCGCACCAGCCAGCTCGGCGCCAATGCCAGCCGGCAGTCGCAGCCGCTCGCCAGCAGGGCCGAACTGATGCAGGCGGTCGAGCGCGTGCGCGCCGGCATCGGCGACGACAACCCGGTACCGCGGCCCAGGCACTGGTCGGGCTTTCGCATCATCCCCACCGAGATCGAGTTCTGGCAGGATGGCGAGTTCCGCCTGCACGACCGGGTGCGCTTCACCCGTGCCGATTCGATCGGCCCGTGGACACGCCAGCGCCTCTACCCGTGATCCCTTGCGGCCCGCCGCGTCGCATGAAATCGTAAGTCACGGGCAAGTCGTCGGAAACCATGAACGATACGGCGTCAGCGGCGAGGGTGGGGCGCGTCGAGTTCACCGGCTCGCGGCACGAGCTGTTCGGCATCGTCATCCGCGGTTATGCGCTGATGCTGCCCACCATCGGGCTCTACCGCTTCTGGCAGGCCACCTGGAAGCGCCGCTTCTACTGGCAGAACACGGTCATCGACGGCGATCCGCTGGAATATACCGGCACCCCCACGCAATTGCTGCTCGGCTTTTTCTTCGCGCTCGCATTTTTCCTGCCGATCTACGTCGCGCTCTTCGTTCTCGCCATGCAGGAGAGCACGCTGGTCGTCCTCGGCTATCTCGGCATCGGGCTGATTGTCTGGTTCCTGATGGGCTATGCCACCTACCGGGCGCGCGATTTCCGCCTGTCGCGCACGCTCTGGCGCGGCATCCGCTTCGACCTGCGCGGCAACGCCTGGGCCTACGCACTGCGCCGCTTCCTGTGGTCCATCCTGATGGTCGCAACGCTCGGCCTCGTCTATCCATGGATGGCGTCGAGCCTGTGGAAATACCGCTGGCGCAACACCTGGTTCGGCGACCGCAAATTCGACATCGCCGGCAATTGGCGCGCCTTCGCTGCCCCGTACTACGCCACCTATCTCCTCAACCTCCTGACCATCGGCGGCGCCCTGATCTGGGCCGTTTCGACCCACGATTTCGTGCTCGTCGGCGCGCTTCCGGTCCCCGGTGCGCTGTCGTGGCTGGCAGCCATCGGCTGCGTCGTCGTCTTCGCGCTGAGCCTTGCCTGGTACCGCACCCGCACGGCCTCGCGCATGCTTTCGACCGTCTCCTGCGGCGAGGCGGCGCTGACGGTGAGGCTGGGGACTGGCGCCCTGTTCGGCCAGTTCGTCGCCTACGTCTTCGGCGTCCTCGGCGTGCTGCTGCTGCTCGGGCTCACGGCCGCGCTGGTGCTCGGCGGCATTTACGCCATGGCCTCGGCGGGCGGTAAGGCCGACGCGGCATCCATCGTCTCGATGTTCCAGTCGGGCACGCTCAACGTGGCGCTGCTGATCGTCGCCTACCTCGTCGTCCTCGGCGCCTTCGGCATGCTCGCCGAAGTGGTGCTGAGCTTCGGCTGGTGGCGGCTGCTGGCGCGCGGCGCGAGCCTCTCCAACCCCGATAGCCTGCGCAGCGTGCGGGCCACCGCCGAGGACCGTGCGCTGATCGGGCAGGGGCTCGCCGACGCGCTCAATGTGGGGGCGTATTGATGGAGTTCGCCGCCCGCTACACCGACGGCCTCACCGCCGATGTCCGCGACGTGCTCGGCGTCATCGACCTCGCCGCCGATCCGGTGGCGCTGGTCATCCTCGATGCGCAGAGCCGCGAGGTGATCGACCGCTGGCCGGCGCTTGACGTCTATCTGCTGCATTCGCGCATGGCCGAGCTCAGGATCGCCAATCGCCAGAAGTCGCCCGGCGCCCGCCTCGCCGTCGCCGGCATTGCCGACACGCGCAGCGCGCTCGCGGCTCTGCCGACGCTGGCGCAGCGCCAGCGCGCCGAAGGCTGGGGGCAGTTCCGCATCCTGGTGCTGGCGACCGCCGCGCTGGCGTCGGTGATCGTCGCCTATCTCTACGGCATCCCGCTGCTCGCCGATCGCCTCGTGCCCTACGTGCCGCCCGCCTGGGAGAGCAAGATCGGCGACACCGCCGCGGCGCAGGTCGAAAATTCGATGACCAAGGGCAAGGGCTATGTGTTGTGCGACCCCGACCCCAACTCCGTCGGCAACCGCGCCATCGCCCGCTTCGTCGCCAACGTCTTCGACGGGCTCGGCTCGCCCTTTTCGCCGCACGTCACCGTGGTCCGCTCCCCCATCGCCAACGCCTTCGCGCTGCCCGGCGGCCGGACCTACTACCTGTCGAGCCTGATCCAGGCAGCCCGCACGCCTGACGAATTTGCCGGCGTGCTCGCGCACGAGCTCGGCCACGTCTACTATCGGCACGGCATGGAAACCCTGCTCGCAAACTCGACCACCGGCCTGCTCGTCGGCTTCGTCCTCGGCGACATGACCGGCATTTCGGCCGCCGCCGCCGTCGGCACCTCGCTGATCGACAACCGCTTCTCGCGCCGCGCCGAAGCGCAGGCCGACCGCTTCGCCGCCGAAACCGCGCAACGCCTCGGCTTCAGCCCGAAGGGGCTGGTGGACCTGCTCGAACGTGTCGCCCGGGACGACGAGTTCTCGCGCGCCCTGGCGCTGTTCTCCAACCATCCGCTGACCGACGAGCGCCGCGCCGCGCTTGAGGCGCTGGCGACGCCCGTCGCCGACCCGCGGCCGATCTTCACCGCCGCCGAATGGCAGGCGATCCGCGACATGTGCCCGCCGGCGCCGCCGCCACCGCTGCCCAAGCCGGTCTCGGTGCTCTGATGCGCATTCTCATCCGCACCTCGAAATGGGCGATCTGGGCGCGCCGGGTGGGGGCGTTGGCCCTGCCGCTGGCGCTGATCCCGGTGCTGCTGCATCGCGCCCACGTCATCACCAGCGACAATTTCCTGACCATCGAGACGATCGCGCTGGGCCTCGCAGCGCTGGCCGTGCTGATGGCCATCGTCGCCTTCATCCGCCTGTGGTTCACCGGCGACCAGGGCTGGTGGAAGGCGACGCTGGCCTTCGTCTTCGGCCTCGTCTGCCTCGCCCCGCTCGGCTATTTCGGCTATCTCTATTTGCGCCAGCCCGCCTCGCCCGACATCTCCACCGACTTCACCAATCCGCCGGCGCTGGTGAGCTACATCGACGCCCGCTTCATCACCCCCGGGCAGCGCGCCGCGCTCGAGGCACAGTTTCCCAACGCCCGCTCGCGCAACTACCCGATCGCGGCGCCCGAAATGTTCGATGCCGTGGCCGATCTCGTCGACGATCGCGGCTGGGACGTGCGCGCCTCCCGCCGCCCCGCCACGCAGGTCGAGAGCGGCGAGCTCAACGCCGTCATCACCACGCTGCTCGGCTTTCGCGAGGAGGTGGCGATCCGCGTCACCGGCACCGCCGACGGCACCACCATCGCCATGCGCTCGGCCTCGCTCTCGACCTTCCCCGATTTCGGCGAGAACGGGCAGCGCGTCGAAGCCTTCATGCTCGACCTCGACAACCAGGTGACGCTGATGCTGCGCAACGCCACGCCCGCCCAGCCGGGCGACAATGGCGACGGCTAGGGCCTGGCCGGCGACAGGCGCAGGCCGAACAGGGTGCGGTGCATGTGGATGCGGTGCTGGTCGTCGAGATATTCGACATGCGCCCGCAGATTGAGCGTCGCGGCGAAGCGCAGCATCGGCGACAGCGTCGGATAGATCCGGCGCAGCAAGTCGCCGATGCTGCGCGCCCCGCCATCGACCGCGTCGGCAATCTGCCGGTTGCGCAATTCGCGATGCGCCAGCAGGGCGCGCGCGAAACCGGCGCCGTCGGCGATCGGCCCGCCATGCGCCGGCACATAGCGCCGCGCGCCGAGGCCGATGAGCTTGCGCAGCGAGGCGAGATAATCCGCCATCGAGCCGTCGGGCACCGCCACCAGAGTGGAGTTCCAGCCCATCACATGGTCGCCCGACAGCAGCAGGTCGCTGCCGTCGATCCCGAAGCAGAGGTGATTGGCGCAATGGCCGGGCGTGGTGATCGTGGTGAGGCGGATGCCGCCGACGTCCACCTGCTCGCCGTCGACCAGCGTGCGGTCCGGCACCAGCGCCCAGTCGCAGTCGCGGCCGATCGGATTGCGCTCGAACGGACGGAGCGGCCGGCTCAGCCGGTGCGGCCCGCCGAACCACAGCGGCGCGCCGAGCTCGGCCTTGAGCCGCGCCGCGCTCGCCGAATGGTCGCTGTGCGTGTGCGTGAGGATGATCGCCTCGACCGGACGCCTGGCGATGGCCTGCCGCAGCGCCGCGAGGTGCCGCGGATCGTCCGGCCCCGGATCGAGCAACGCCACCCGGCCGTCCCCGATCACGAAGCTGTTGGTGCCGGTGAAGGTGAAGGGGCCGCCATTGGGGGCGGTGACCCGGCCGATCCCCGGCGCGACCGCAACCAATTGCCCGGTTTGCGGGTCGAAGCTGGTGTCGAGGGGCAGGGGAGGCGGGGTGTCGGCCATTGCGCTCCAACGGGTCAAAGTCTAGAAACTGCGTGGATCCACGCCCAATAGAAGGTAACGCAATGGCCGCTGCAATGACCACTTCCAACACTTTGTTGGAGACGTTCCAGCCCCGCACGCGCACTGCGCGCCTCGTCGGCAATATCGTGCTCGTCGTGCTCGGCACCGCGTTGCTGACGCTGTCGGCCAAGTTCAGCGTGCCGGTCTGGCCCGTACCGGTGACGCTGCAGACCGCGGCGGTCGCTGCGCTCGCCGCCGCCTTCGGCTGGCGCATCGGCGTCGCCACCGTCGCCGCCTACATCCTCGAGGGCCTCGCCGGCCTGCCGGTGTTCGCCGGCGCCGTGGCCGGCCCGGCCTATCTGCTGGGGCCGACCGGCGGCTTCATCGTCAGCTGGCTGGCGATGGCCGCGATCATCGGCGTCGCCGCCGATCGCGGCCTGTCGCGCCGCATGCTGCCGCTGTTCGCGGTGATGCTGCTGGGCGACGCGGTGAGCTTCGCCGTCGGCTATGGCTGGCTGGTGACCGTGCTCGCGAGCCTCAAGGGCGTCGGCATCGGCGACGTGCTGGGCAGCGCCTTCGACGGCGCGATCAAGCCGTTCGTCGTCTGGGACATCCTGAAGATGGCGCTGGCCGCCGTCACCATCTCGGCCGCCTGGGCCGCGTTCCGCAAGCGCGCCTGAGGCAAATCTGTCGGGGAGTTGTCGGTAAAGGAAAAGGCCGGTCGCGAAGACCGGCCTTTCTGTTGGTCGGAGTAGCGTGATTCGAACACGCGACCCCCTGCTCCCGAAGCAGGTGCGCTACCAGGCTGCGCTATACTCCGAAAAGGTCCCGGGCAGGCGGCTCGCCCACCGGAATGGCCGGCGTTATAGCGGCGCCTCCCGCCCGTTTCAAGCGCCGTTTCCGCCCCACCTCCATCGCGTTGCGCGCCCACGCTTTAGCGTGTAGGAACCGCGCCGTTGGGGCGTCGCCAAGTGGTAAGGCAGCGGTTTTTGGTACCGCCATTCCTAGGTTCGAATCCTAGCGCCCCAGCCAGTTTTGCCTTCAAAGCCCCGCGCTGCCTGACCTTCCACCCATCTGGGTGGGCTGCGTAGCACAAGGGTGTGTGGCACAAGACGGTCACGCTGAGGTCCATGCCCGCGAAAGGGAGGCTTCTTGGCGCGCATTCCCTATGCCTACGGTGCGGCGCGATCTGCTATTGGCGGCGCTGGATTCCGGGTTGTCACGAGCGCGCGACACGTGCTTCCTCGTATCCTAAAGGAGATGTCACCGTCACATCCCCTAATCTTAGATTTTCTGTGCGCGCTATTGGCCGTGCCGCAAGGCGGCTCAGGACCAGGCTTGCAAGATCTGGTCGAACGTCGCCAGCCGTTGGGCGAAGTAGTCCTGCAACTGGCCCTGCGCCGCATAATAGTCGCGCGCCTCGACGACGTCGCTCCGGCCTTCCTCGACCATCGCCTTGTCGCCGATATCGACGCCGTGCATGCCGAGCGCCCAGCCGAGATCGTTCATGCTGCGCGCCCACAGCGCCGGCGCCGCCGCCCTGGTGCGCACCTCGAGGGCGGCGCGGAACGACGCGATGGCTTGCTCCAGCACACTCTGGTCGCCGAGCGTACCGAGATCGACCAGGGCATGGCCGAGCCCGGCTTCGGCCAGCGCCCAGTCGAACGGCACCGTCTCGCGCGGCAGGGCGCCGAGCGCGCCGCGGAACGTCTCCGCCGCCTGCTTCACCTCGTCGGCACTGTTGTCCGCTTCCGCCAGCGTCAGTTGCGCGGCCCCCAGATTGATCGTCGTGATCCCCCAGTCGAGCGGCATCGTCTCGCGCGGCCTGAGCTCGAGCACGGCGTCGAACAGGCCGAACGCCTCGGTCATGTGCGCCCGGTCGTGGTCGGCGTTGAAGCCGCTGATGAGGACGGCCGCGAGATTGCCGGCGGTCGTGGCCCAGTCGGTGGTCGATCGTGCCTCGCCGAGCGCGGCCAGCCCGTCGCGCAGCGCCGCGATGGCCTCGAAGCTGAAGCGGCTGTCGCCCTCGAGCGTGGCCAGCGTCTGCAGCACATTGCCGATGCTGGTCTGCATCATGCCCCAGCCGTAGGCATCCTGCTGCCGGTCGATGCGCGCCAGCGCCTCGCGGTAGGTCGCCAGCGCCCGCTCCGCCATTGGCGCGTCGCCGGTGCGGCCGGCGAGGTCCCATAGAGCGTTGCCCAGGCCGGACAGCGCCACCGCCCGCAGCGCCGGGTCGTCCCCGCTGCCCTCCGCCGCGGCCTGGAACGCGGTGACGGCGGCTTCGAGCGGCTGGGGGTCGCTGCTGCGCTCGCCGCTGATCGCGAGCGCGATGCCATAGTCGCTTTCGATCGCCGACCACTGCTCTTGCAGCCCCGCCGTCGACGCCCGCGACAGTAGGTGCGGATAGAGCGCCAGCGCCTGGGCCAGCGCGCCGCCCTCGTCGCTCTGGCGCCCGAGCCGGCTCAGCGCCAGCGCCTGCATCGCGCCGTAGCGAACAGCGAGCGCCTCGTCCCAGCGGTCCACCTGCGCGAGAGCTTCGGCGAATTTCCCGGCCGCCACGCGATAGTCGAAATTGAGCATCGCCGTCTGTGCGTGCTCCGCAAAGGTCTGGCCCAGTTCCAGCCGGTCGGATTTGAGCTGATCTTCGAGCGCGTCGCGCTGCTTCGCCAGATCCTCGGCCCGCGCGCTGGCCGCCGCGCGATATTTCAACGCCAGGCCGATCGCGCCTTCCTGTTGCGCCCGGTCGGCGAGCCCGCTCAGCCGCCTGAGCTCGTCGTCCTGCTTCACCGCGCCGGGCTGCTGCGCCAGCAGCGCCTTGAGCTGCAACGCGCCTTCGCGCAACTGGCTCTCGAGGTCGGCCTGGCCCTTGCCGGTATCGACGCCCAGCACGTCGAGCATGCCGTAGAGCGCGTCGAGCGGCACCGCCTGGCTCGTCGCCACGGTCTCGACATAGGCCCTGGTCGCGTCCGGCGTGGCCGCGATCGACAGCAGCAGGTCGCGCCGGCCCTGCTTGATCGCCGCCTCGTCGGGGTCCTTGTCGACGATCGGCCGGCCGAACTGCAGCACGCGCCGCAGCGAGGAGTTGACCCAGGGCAGTTGCCGCGCCCTGGTCTTGAGATAGACCTCCTCGCTCACCATCGTCATGACGTCGGCGAACGAATAGCCGCCGGCGCCCAGATGCTTCAGCAGGGCGGCGGCATAGGGCGAGTTCTCTTCTCCCGGGGCGCCGTCGAGCGCCGGCTGTCCGGGCGCCGCGGCAAAGCCGATGACCATGCCGAGGCTGTCGGCCGACACGCCCGGGCGCGCCAGCGGAACCGGGCCGCGCAGCTCGCCCAGGCCGGACGGCGCAATCGGCAGCGGCGCCGGCGCGCCCGGCGGCTGCACCGTCAATCCGGCGGGAAACAGCTCGCTGCGGCAGGCATCGAGCAGCGCGATCGTCACCGGCACGGTTCGGGCGAGACGATCGAGAAGCTGCGACACCTCGATCACGTCGGCGCCCGCCGCCTGCGGCGAGCTCAAATCCGCATCGACGGGCACGAGGTAGTTCTGCCCGCCGGCCGCGAAGCCATGGCCCGAATAATAGATCAGCGCCACGTCGGCATCGGCGGCGTCTTCGACGAAGCGCGCAATCTTCTCCCGCAGCTTGTCACCGTCGGCATCGAGCACCCGCGTAACGTCGAAGCCGAGCTTGTCGAGCAGGTCGTCCATCGCCCGCGCATCGTTCCCGGGGTTGCCGAGCTTGGGCAGCGCCGCATAGTCCGCCTCGCCGACCACCAGCGCCACGCCGCGCAGCCGCGGAGCGTCGGCATGCGCCGCCCCGACCATGAACAGCATGGCCGCAAACGCAGCAAGAGCGAGCCAGCGCAAATCCAATCCCCCAGACTGCCGAGCAGCACGGGAGCTATCTCAGCATGTCGTCGCGAAGATGGCAGCAGCAATCTCGCGCGCCGACCACGAAGCAAGTTTGCAGATGAGTTCGATGTGAATGACCCACAGATTGTCGTCGAGGCTGGGTCGATGCGCCGATGTCGCCGAGACGATCCTGGGCCAGGCGCTGACCGGAGGGCAGGGTTGAATCCGTCGTGCCAAGCCGAACTGCCAGATGCTGCGCCTACGGCGTTGGTCGGGTGTGCGGTCGGATCTGCACGCCGTGGCGGTGACATGCAGCAATCACGTCACCGCTGACGCCGCTTCTCGGCTTCTTCGGCATGCCGGACAAGAGAGGGCCTCACCTCCCACGCCCGTCAGTTTCCGCTCAATACACGCCTGGGCGGCGATCGGCGCGGTAGGTTGCGATGCTGCGCCACTGGGCGAGCGCCTCGCTCTCGTGAACGATGTCGGCCGTGGCGACCGCCTCCTGGTTGCCGGCCGAGGCCAGGACCTTGCCCGAAGGGGAAACGATGCACGAGTGGCCGAGTGAGTCGAAGCCGGCTTCGGAGCCGATGCAGTTGGCCATCACCAGCCACACGCCGTTCTCGAGCGCCCTGGTGAGGGCCAGCGACTCCACCGCCTCTCCGGTCCAGCCCATGCCGCGCTGGAAATCGTTCGAGATCCAGTTGGTGCTGTTGATGACGATCTCGGCGCCGTCATCCACCAGCCGGCGAATGAACTCGGGGAACATGAAGTCGTAGCAGATGCTCAGGCCGATCCGGCCGAGCGCTGTGTCGATCACGACCGGCGTGTCGCCGGCGCCGTACCATTCGCGCTCGGCCGAGAACAGGTGCACCTTGCGATAGGTGGCGACCCGCTTGCCTTCCGGCGAAAACACGAGCTGCGCGTCGTAGTATGTGCCGTCGGCGACGATCGCCATGCCGACGGCGAGATACACGCCGCACTCCCCCGCCAGCGCCGCGAGCGCAGTGGCGGAGGGGCCGTCCTCGGGCTCGGCGAGCCGATCCAGCCGGTCGGCGATGAAGTAGCCGGTCGTGGCCGTCTCGGGCACCACGACGAGCCGGGCCCCGTCGCGCGCGGCGCCGCGGACCATCGCACCGATCCGCGCGAGGTTGCCCGCCACATCGTCGGGCACGGGGTGCAACTGCGCGACAGCGGCGAGGATGGGGTCGGTTCGCGAGAGAGCGCTCATGCGGTTTCCTCGTTCGTCATCGTGCCGCCGGCGGCGGCGGTGAGGATTGCGGCTTCGCTGGCGGCCTCGACGGGCATCCTGGCGACGAAGCGCCGATCCGACATCACCACGATGCGGTGCGCGAGCCCCAGCAACTCGTCGATCTCGGACGAGATGACGATCATGGCCGTGCCCTGCATGGCAAGTTCGCGCAGCAGGTCATGGATTTCGGCCTTGGCCCCCACGTCCACCCCGCGGGTCGGCTCGTCGATGACCAGAAGCTTCGGCGCCATCATCAGGGCGCGCCCCAGCACGACCTTCTGCTGGTTGCCCCCCGAGAGCTTGCCGATCGGCGTGTCGAGGCTCGCCGCGACCAGCCGCAGCCGATGGAGGATGGACTGCGACTTTTCTCGTTCGCTGCCGCGGTTGCGGAGGCCGAGACGGCCGAGCAATGGCAGCGCGGCGGCAGTGGCGTTGCCGATGATGTCGATGCCCGCGAAGATTCCGTCGCGCTTGCGATCCTCGGTGAGGTACACCACGCCGCCGCGCATCGCCGCTTCCGGCGTCCGGTTGTTGAGGGCCGTGCCGTTGACCGTGATGCGGGTGGCAGCCGTCCTGCCGCCGGCGCCGACCAGTGCGCGGGCGAAGGTCGTCCGCCCCGCCCCGACGAGGCCGGCGAGCCCCAGGATCTCGCCACGCTGCACGGTGATGGCCTGAGTGCCGTCTGCGGTGGTGTAGTCAATGTCGAAGCAGGGTGCGTCGGCGGGTACGGCGCTGCGTTGCGGCGTCGAGCGCCGGCTCTCTCCGATCATCATGTGGACGAGACTGTCCATCGAGAGGTCGGCAATCGGGCGCGTGCCCACCTTGCTGCCGTCGCGCATCACGGTCACGCGGTCGGCGATGGCGAGCACTTCCTCGAGCCGGTGCGACACATAGAGGATGAGCATCCCCTCGCCGCGCAGCTGGCGCATGATGGCGAAAAGGTTGTCCTGCTCGCTGAGCGAGAGCACCGCCGTGGGCTCGTCCAGAATGAGGATGCGCGCCTTGAACGACAGCGCGCGCACGATCTCTACCAATTGCTGCTCGGCGACACTGAGCCCGGACACCTCGATGCGTGGATCGAGCCCGATGTTGAAGCGCAACAGGAGCTGCGCCGCGTCGGCGTTGAGCCGGGCCTCGTCCACCAGCCCGAACGCGCCGCGCGGCTCGCGGCCGAGAAAGATGTTGCGTGCCACGCTGAGCTGCGGCACGAGGCTGAACTCCTGATAGACGGTGGCAACGCCAGCCGCCTGGGCTGCCAGCGGGCTCGTGAGCCGCACCGGCGCGCCATCGAGCAGGATTTCGCCGCCCGTCGGTGCCGTAACGCCGGAGATCAGGTTCATCAGCGTGGACTTGCCGGCGCCATTGGCTCCGACGATGGCGTGGATCTCTCCGGCATCGCCGGAAAAATCCACGCCCTGGAGCGCCGCTACACCCGGATAGTGCTTGTGGAGGTTGCGGACCTCGAGCAAAGGCATGCGGCTGGTCGTCCCGTTACTGCGGCAGGAACTCGGCGGGCAGGTCGCTCGCCCACCAGTCGTCCGGCCGATCGGGCGCCGTCAACGGTCCGATATCCGCCGGCGCGACGTATTCCGACGGCACGGCGATGCCGCGCGTCACCGGTTTGCCGGCAAGGATATCCATGCCGATCTGCACCGCCACCTGGCCGGCCCGCGTCGGGAAGGTCACCGCGCCACCCTGCTTGTGGGCCGCGACCCATTTCAGCCAGCCATTGTACTCGTCGCCCGGGGAGAACACGGTCTCGCCCAGCCGCCCGGCTTCATCGAACGCCTCGGCCATGCCGATCGACATCTGGCCTGCGGGCGAATAGACGCCATCGATCTCGGGGAAGCGTTGCAGCAGGTTCTCGGTGATCTGCTTGGCTTTGGCGCGGTTCCAGTCGCCATACTCGACGCTGAGCAACTGGACGTCCGGATATTCCTTCAGCACCGTGTTGAGCGCGTCGAGCTGGTCGACTGCGGCGGTCGTGCCGGCGATGGGCAGCATGGCGACGATCTTGCCCTTGCCGCCGATGTCGGTCATCAGGTGCCGCGCCACCATCTCGCCCAGCTTCCACTGGCTGATATAGGCATTGGATACGACGCCCGGCGCGTCGGTGAAGCCGCCGCCGGCCTGCACCGTCGGCACGCCGGCATCGACGGCGCGCTTCAGCACATCGGCCACCGAGGCATCGTCCACCGGCCAGTAGATCAGCAGGTCGATGTTCTGGCGCAGCAGATCCTCGATGTCGGACACCTGCTTGGCCGGATTGAACGCGGCATCGGTGACCACCACCTCGCTCACATTGTGCTTGCTGGCTTCCCAGCGCACATGCTGCAGGGCGAACACCACCCATGAGTTGGCAAGATAGCCGGCTGAGACGCCGATCTTGTACGGGCCCTCCTTCTTGAAGGCGGTGGTGTCGACCGTTTCCGCGGCCTTGGCGGTCTGTGCCGCGTCGCTTGCCTGGTCGGCGAACGCCGGACCGACGGCAAGCGACGCGGTGGCGAGGGCAGCCACCCCTAGTAGCAGTCGTCGCGTGAGTTTCATGTTGTCCATCCCTGTTGGTTTTTCCTGACTAGCCGACACGCTCGCTGATCCGCCCGTAGAGGGCGGAGGCAAGGATGATGATGCCGCCCATGACGATGAGCTGCATTTGATGGGGGAGGCCCGCGATGTTCACGAGGTTGAAGGCGATCACCAGCACCAGCGTGCCGGCCACCGTGCCCGCGATGCCGCCGCGGCCCCCGACAAAGGTCGTGCCGCCGAGCACCACCGCCGCCAGCACCTGGAATTCGAGGCCCTGTCCGGCAACCGTGCTCGACACGCCCGAGCGCGCCAGCAGCGCAATGCCGGCCAGCGCTCCGAACAGGCCCGACAGCGCATAGGCCGCAATGGTGACACCGCGCACCGGCAGCCCGGAAAGGATCGCCGCGGCGCGGTTGGTGCCGACGAGAAAAAGTTGGCGGCCGAAGGTTGTCGCCTTCTCGATGAACAGGCCGATCCCCGCCAGCAGCAGCAGCGCCAGTGCGAGCACCGGCACGAGGCCGCCGACGCGAAAATTGAAGAACTCGCGGAAGCCTGGCGAGACGATGCCCTTGGCCGTTCCGCCGGTGAACATCTGCGTCAGCCCCATCACCGCCACGCCCATGCCGAGCGTCAGGATGAAGGGCGACACCCGGGAGAACGCGGCGATCACGCCATTGAGCAAGCCGATACCGAGGCCGGCGGCGCAGGCCACGAGGATGGCGGGTGCGATATTGCCGGGGTTGCCAGCCATGACGCTCGCAGCCAGCACCGCCGTCAGCGAGATGACCGCTCCCACCGAAAGATCGACCCCGCCGAGGATCATCACCAGGGTCACGCCGACCGCCGCAATGCCTACGGGTGCGATCTGGCGCAGGACGTTGAAGAGATAGTTGGGCTCGGCGAAGGCGGGCGACACGGCCAGCCCGACGAGGTAGACGGCCGCCAGAACGAAAAAGATCGCGTGGCGCGACGCGCCGGCCAGGGCGACGCCCTTGCGGGGAAACGTGGCGGCGGCGGTCACGCGTTCGCTCCGCGCGGCTGGTTGAGCAGGATCGCGACGATCACGATCACGCCCTTGATGAACTGCTGCACGAAAGCGGAGACGCCGAGCAGGTTGAGGACGTTGGAAATCACCGCCAGCATCAGCACGCCTGCCAGCGAGCGCCAAATGCTGCCGCGGCCGCCCGAAAGCAATGTGCCGCCGAGCACCACCGCCACGATGGCATCGAGTTCGAGCCCGTTGCCGGCAAGCGGGTAGCCGGTGCCCAGCCGCCCTGCCAGCAGCACGCCGGCCAGTGCCGCGGTGGCGCCGGAAATGACGAAGACCGCCAGCCGGATGCGCTCGACATTGATGCCGGCGCGCCGGGCGCTTTCGGGATTCCCGCCCGCCGCCACGAGGTGATAGCCGAACCGCGAGCGGGCAAACAGGAAATGCGCGCCGACCGCCAGCCCCATCAGCAGAATGGCGATCCACGGAATGCCGAAGATGTCGCCATTGGCGAGGATGGAGAGCGGTTCGGAGGTGCGGCCCACGCTCTTGTCGGTGAACGAGAAGATGGCGCCCTGCAAGACTGACAGCATCCCGAAGGTAAGGATCAGTGGGTGGAGCCGCAGCGTGTTGAGGAGCACCCCGTTGAGCAGGCCGATGCCGGCCCCCACCAGGATCATGAGCGCGACCACGGGAAGCGTCAGCACCGCATTGCCATTGAGCAGCACCGAGCTCAGCACCACCACCAGCCCGGCAATCATGCCGATGGAGAGATCGATCATCCCCGCGACGATGACGAAGGTCTGGCCGATGGCGAGGATGCCAAGCACGCCGGCCTGTCGGAAGAGGTTGGCGAAATTGGCCGGATCGCGGAAGGCAGGGATGGTCAGCGCTGCGATGATCACCGTCGCCGCCAGCAGCAGGAAGATGCCGTCGCGGTCGAGGGCGAGCCGTCGCGGCGCGCGGACTACAGCCATGAAATCACCGTCTCTGCATCGGCCACCCAGCCGAACTTCATGGCAAAGTTCTTGAGCGTCGCTGCGTGAAGGTCGGGGGCGAAGGACGAGACGGCGTCGGCCACCAACGTGGTGCGGTAGCCGCGGTCGAAACCGCCCCGCGCCGTTTCGTCGACGCAGATCTGGGTGACCGTGCCGGTCACCACCAGCGAGGTGACGCCGAGCGTGCGCAAATGCCCGTCAAGGTCGGTGCCGTGGAATGCGCCGTAGCTGTACTTCTCGATGCGCAGGTCGCCGGGCTCCGGCTGCAACTCGGCAATGACCTCGGTGCAGTCGAGCTCGCCTTGGGCGTCGTCGTAGCGCCGCCGGAAGCCCTTCCAGCAGCACATCGTGTCGGGCCGGCACTGCGGCGACCACAGCCAGAGAAGGTTGTCCGTCTCGCGCGCCAGGAACTGGGTGAAGATCACCGGGCGGCCGCGGCTGCGAAACTCGGCGATAAGGCGCTGCTGCGCGGCGATCGTGCCGCGGGCGTCGGGCACTTCCAGCGGCGCGCCGACGCGGACGAAATCGTTCTGCATGTCCACGACGACGAGCGCCGGCTGCTCGACGCGCGCGGCCGGCCCGACTTCCGCCGCTGTTGCAGGAAAACGCACCACCAACCCCCACTTCTTGCAGCGATCGACGCCGAAACTTGTAGGGGAGTGTGGGGCGCGTTATGTCTTGAGTCAAGACAATCCAACTGGTTGGTTGAGATTCATGAAAGCTGTCGACAAGGATCCCGCGGCAGCGGACGGCACCAAGGGAGTGCTGCTTCGCGCGGCGCGCGCCGCCTTCGCTGAAGGCGGCCTCGAAGGCGCGCGGGTTGACGACATCGCGCGGCGTGCCGGCATCAACAAGCAGTTGCTGTATCACTATTTCGGCAGCAAGGACGGGCTCTACACGGCGGTGCTCGAGCAGGTCTACCGCGAGATCCGCGAGCAGGAGGCCGCCCTGGCGCTCGACGCGCTGCCGGCCGAGGAGGCGATGCGCAAGCTCGTCGAGTTCTCTTTCGACTACCTGCAGAAATTCCCGGATTTCGTGCGCATCCTGGCCGATGAGAACGCCCACCACGGCCGGCACATGCAGGCCTCCCGGACGGTTGAGCAGATGAACCGGCCGATTATCGAGCTCATGCGCAAGACCCTGGAGCGGGGCGCCGGGGAGGGCGTGTTCCGCCGTGGCCTCGATCCGCTGCACGTCTACCTCTCGATCGCCGGCATGAGCTTCTTCTTTTTCGCCAATGTCCACACGCTGAGCCGGGCATTCAACCGCCCGCTGGGCACGCCCGCGGCCATCGAGGAGCGCCGCGCGCACATTACCGATTTTGCGCTCAACGCCATCCGCCGCCGCAGTTCGGCTTGACAACTCCCTGCCGCTGACCCGAATATCAACCGGATAGTTGATCCGGGGAGGAGACGTGGATGGAAGCCGGCTTCGCCGACATCGAGGCGCTGGAGGAGCGGCTTTCGCGCCCGGATGCAGACGTGGTTGCCGACCTCGCCGAGCTCGATGGCGATATCCTGGTCCTTGGCGCCACCGGCAAGATCGGCCCGAGCCTCACCCGGATGGCGCGTCGCGCCGCCCCAGGCAAGCAAGTCATTGCCGTGGCTCGCTTTTCGGATCCGTCGCTGATCGACCAGTTCCGGCAGCAGGGGATCGACACGATCCAGTGCGACCTGCTCGACCCGGTGGCGGTGGCGGCCCTTCCGGCCGTCAGGAACGTCATTCTGATGACTGGCTATAAATTCGGCGCGACCGGCGATCCGGCTCGCACCTGGGCGGTCAACACCTTGCTGCCGGCGCGGGTCGCGAGCACCCTCGGCGAGCGCCGGCTGGTCGCCTTCTCAACCGGCTGCGTTTATCCGTTCGTGTCGGTCAATTCGAACGGGGCCACGGAAGACTTCCCGCTCACTCCGCCCGGCGAGTATGCCAACAGCTGTGTCGGCCGCGAGCGGTCGGTGGAGTGGGAGGCGAGGCGCAACGGCACTGCGGCGCTGATGTTCCGGCTCAACTATGCGATCGACTGCCGCTATGGCGTGCTGTTCGATATCGCCTCGAAGGTGCTGGCGAACCAGCCGGTCGACGTGTCGACGGGCTACGTCAACGTCATCTGGCAGGGCGATTCCAACGCCATGACCCTGCGGGCGCTGCGTCACGTCGGCACGCCGGCCGTGCCGCTCAATGTCACCGGGCCGGAAACGCTCTCGGTGCGCTGGCTGGCGCAACAGTTCGGCGAGCGGCTGGGCCGGACGCCCAGCTTCGCCGGCGAGGAAGCGCCCACGGCATGGCTCAACAATGCGGCCAGGGCCTTCGGGCTGTTCGGCTACCCCAAGGTGGCGCTGGCACAGATGCTGGACTGGGTTGCCGATTGGGTGGCGCGCGACATGCCGGCGCTCGGCAAGCCCACCGGCTTCGAGGTTCGAGATGGAGCCTATTGAGGGCGAGCTCGCCCTGATCCCGCTCACGCTCGACGACATCGACGACGGCATGGCGCTGGTGACGGAAGCCGGCTGGAACCAGACGCCGGCGGACTGGCGCTTCATGCTCACCGCCGGTCGCGGGATGGGCCTGCGGGGCGATGCGGGCCGGGTGGTGGCAACCAGCATCGTGCTGCCCTATCGGCCGAGGGTGGGCTGGATCGGGATGGTCCTTGTCGCGGGTGGGTATCGGAAGCGCGGCATTGCCACTCGGCTGCTCCGGGCTGCGATCGAGCACTGCCGCCGCCAGCAACTGACCCCGATGCTCGATGCCACGCCGGCCGGGCGTGAGGTGTATCGGCGGCTGAGCTTTGCGGGCGGCGAGACGATCGAGCGCTGGCGCGGCGCGGGCGCCGGGGCAGGGGAGCCGGCCGGGCCGGTGGACGTCGACCTCGCTGCCCGGATGGATCGTGACGCCTTCGGCGCCGACCGCCGGAACCTGCTCGCGGACCTTGCGATGCGAGCCGGCGCACCGCTGTTCCAGCGGCACGGCAGCGTATTGCTGGGCCGCCGCGGCCGCACGGCGACGCAATTGGGACCGCTGCTGTCGCATGATGAAGCTGCGGCGCTGGCGCTCTGCGAACGCGCCGTCGGCGCCATCGCCGGACCCTTGCTGATCGACGTCCCGGTGCGCGAAGAGGCGCTGCGCGGGTTGCTCGCTTCGCGCGGCTTCGGCGTTGAGCGTTCCTTCACGCGCATGAGCCTTGGGATAGCCGCTCCGATGGGCGAAGCCATGCGGGCCATCGCCGGCCCCGAACTGGGATAGAACTGATGCACTGGTCCGAGATTCCCGCCGAAATCCTCGCCGCTTTCCGCGACGGTACCGTCATTCCTGCCCACCCGCTGGCCCTCGGTGCCGAGCGCAGACTGGACGTGCGCCGCCAGCGCGCCTTGGCCCGCTACTACATCGATGCCGGAGCCGGTGGCCTCGCGGTCGGCGTGCACACCACGCAGTTCGCCATCCGCGACGCCGGCCTCTACCGGCCGGTGCTGGAAACGGCGGCAGAGACGGCGTCGGAGTGGACCGACCGGCCGCTGATGCTGATCGCCGGTGCTGTGGGCAGGACCGCGCAGGCGGTCGAGGAAGCGAGGACTGCGCGGAGCCTGGGCTATCACGCCGTGCTGCTCAGCCTCGCCGCGCTCAAGGGGGCGAGCGAGGACGAGTTGATCGAGCATTGCCGGACGGTGGCGCGGGAAATGCCGCTGATCGGCTTCTACCTGCAGCCTGCGGTGGGCGGCGCCCGGCTGCCCATGAGCTTCTGGCAGCGCTTTGGGGCCATCGACAACGTCATCGGCATCAAGGCCGCGCCGTTCAACCGCTATGCGACGCTGGACGTCGTGCACGGCGTTGCCGCATCGGGCGCCGGCGACCGGATCACGCTCTACACCGGCAACGACGACCACATCGTGCTCGACCTGATCCTGCCCTTCGCCACGCCGCAGGGGGAGATGCGCTTTGCCGGCGGCCTGCTCGGCCACTGGTCGGTGTGGACGCAGAAGGCCGTCGAACTGCTCGAGCGCTGCAAGGCTGCCCGGGGGCAAAGCGCGATCTCGGTCGATCTGCTGCGTCTCGACAGCGCCGTGACCGACAGCAACGCCGCCTTCTTCGACGTCGCCAACAACTTTCACGGCGTCATTGCCGGTTGCCACGAGGTGCTGCGCCGGCAGGGACTGCTCGAAGGGCGCTGGTGCCTCGATCCGCACGAGGATCTCAGCCCCGGTCAGGCCGAAGCGATCGATCGCGTGTATCGGCTCTATCCCGACCTCAACGACGACGCATTCGTTACTGCCAATTTGGAACGCTGGTTGGCCTGATTGCAGCTGCCTGGCGACGGCTTCCAGGCCCCTCGCCGGCGGCGCCACTCCTTGTTGGTCACTGCTTCTTGGAATCAACAGCAGGCAACCGACGTCGCTCTCTGCCGCCAAAGACCGAAAGCCCAACGGCATCTAGTTTGGCGATGCTATCCGGGCACCGATCGATACAGCGCCGTCAGCGAAATCGTCATCTGTTGACAGTTGGCAATTATTATGCCCCATTCACTGTCGAATGTCGGAGGCTGGCTGCCGGTCGGGTCTCCGCAAAGGGCTGAACCAATGACCAGGGAGGTGCTCCATGTCTTATGTGGGTAAACTGAGGGGCGTGGCCGCCGTGGCCATGCTGGCGTCGGTGTCGCTGCTCGCGGGGTCGGCAGTTGCCGTCGCGGCGCCGACAGAGCTGACGATCGCGCTGTCGGGCGATATTCCGACACTCGATCCGAGCAAGGATACCTCGCCGATCGGTCTCAATTACCGCCTGAACGTCTTCGAGGCACTGACGCAACTCGACCGCGATGGCAAGGTGCAGCCGCAACTGGCCGAAAGCTGGACCCACAGCGACGACTGGACCGAATGGACCTTCAAGCTCCGGCCTGGCGTCAAGTTTCACGACGGCTCGGCGATGACGGCCGCCGACGTGGTGTTCACCATAGATCATGTGCTGGCGGACAAAACCTCGCCCGTGCGTACCTTCATGCGTCTCGTCAAGTCGGCCGAGGCGGTCGATGACCACACGGTCAAGTTCACCCTGACGCAGGGCTATGCCACCTTCGATCGCCAGGCAAAATATCTCTACATCATGTCCAAGGCCTACTACGACAAGGCTGGCGATACCGGCTACGCGTCCAAGCCGATCGGCACCGGCCCCTACCGCCTGACCGAATGGGTCAAGGACGACCACATGACCCTCGAAGCCTTCCCCGACTACTGGGGCGGCGAGCCTGCCATCAAGAAGGGCATCTTCCACCCGATCCCGTCCGATTCCGCACGCGCCAACGCCCTGCTCTCGGGCGAGGTGGATCTCGTTCCCAGCCTGCCGCCAAGCCTGATGGACATGCTGAAGGGGAATGCCGGCCTGAAGGTCGCGACCGCGCCGGGCTACCGTGTGGCCTTCATGGAAATGGATCCGACCCGGGCTCCCTTCGACAAGCCGCAGATCCGGCAGGCCGTGGATGTCGGTATCGATCGCGTCGCCATCTCCGACCGTCTGCTGCGCGGCACCGCCAAGGCTTCGGGTATCATCGTTCCACCCTCCAACGTCGGCTACGATGCCTCGCTGACGCCGACTCCGTACGATCCGGCGCTCGCCAAGAAGCTCGTGCAGGAATCGGGCTACGACGGCACCGTCTTCAAGCTGGACTATCCGAACAACAATTTCCCCATGGCAAATGAGGTGGCCCAGGCCATCGCCAGCTACATGACTGACGCCGGCCTCAAGGTTGAGCTCAATCCCATGGAGTTCACCGCGTTTTTCCCGGCATGGGTTCAGAACAAGGTGAGCCCAGTGTACTACTTCGCCTACGGCTCGTCGCAGTTCACCGCGGAATCGGTGCTCTCGACCCTCTATGAAACCGGCGGCTCGCCCGCAGGCCATCACACCGATCCGCAGATCGACACCATCATGAAGGCGGAGCGCGCCGAGCAGGATCCCGCCAAGAAGCAGGCGCTGATCACTCAGGCTCTGCGCCTTGGCAACCAGGATCGGCAGATCCTGCCGCTCTACGAGATGCTGCAGGTCTACGGCGCCAAAGCCGACATCGACTACGTCCCGTACCCGGACGAAATTGTGCGCCTCGCCACTTTCAAATAGAACCTTCGCGGGCCGGGAAACCGGCCCGCTTTAGCCTTTAGCCTCCCCGGCTCACATCCAATCCGCAAGCGGCCCCGCTCACGAGTCCACGAGTGGGGCTTTTTTTGTTGACAGCTATGCCAAAGCAAAGGCCCGGCCATGACTGGCTCGTAGTCCGCCGCCTCAACTGGCGATGCTGAAGAGATTACCGGGGCTCATAATGTCCATTGGATCGAACTGCGTCTTCAGCCGCTCAAGCACAGCACGCATGGAAGGAGAACGAGTCTCCATATAGGGGTACTTCCGTCCGATCTGCATGTGCACGCCGCCCAATCCGCGCCACTCCGCCAGAATTTCGCCCGCCAACACCTTGAGACGCTCCCGGGCGGCCGGATTGTCTCCGCGCGGCCGCAGCGCTGCTCTTTGGGCATCGTTCATGAAGTGCAGGTGGATCGGCAGCGGCGCATCCGCCCAGCGTATCAGCGTTTCCACGCCGATGCCCGACGGCCCATGGGTCGACAGCAGATAGCCATGCGAGATGCCGAATTGCTTGAGCGAGTCTGCGTTACGCTGAAAGACTGCCTCGGTTCGGGCGAAGCACACCTTGCCGAGCGAATTCGGCACCACCGTGTGGAGCCACGCCATGCGCTTACCTGAGGGAGTTAGCAGACCTGACATGGTAGGGAACGGCATCGATCGCATGACGCGTGGAATCGAGGCAGGGATTTCGCGTCCGCCTGCGTTGCGGGCGATGCTGGATATGCGCCTCCGCCTGCGCTCGGCGTCGTGGCGGTCGGCGCCCTCAACGATGCAGTTCATTAGGTACCCGATATTGCGCGCGAAGCGCCGCCCGTGAAAGGCGATCAGCGCTGCATCGCGCAGGCCGGCCGTGAGGCTGGAAGCGTCGCGAACCATTTGGACCAGCGTCTTCAGGTCGGAGGCGAGTCCTTCGCTCTGCATGCGCGATTGAGCCGAGAACGGATCCATGCCGAGGCATTCCGAAGCGAGCATCTCGGCACCGATCTGTGCCATGGCGCCCATCTGGGCTTCGGGATCATCAAATGAAAAAGACGCAAAGGCCACTCCTGCAGCCGCAGGAATGAGCTGGAGCGTGATTGCGGTCTTGATGCCGAAGGCGCCGCAATCGCCGAGAAACAGGCCGGTCACGTCGGGGCCGTAATTGCGGAAGAATGGACCTGTGTTTTCGCCCGACGCCGACCCCGTCTGCAGCACCTCGCCAACGCCGGTGACGACGCGCAAGCCGAGGACGGATTCCGCGGAGCTGCCGCGGGAGGCCGAGCCGAAGAATTTGGCGCCCTGCGACACCGACGCACCGATCGTGGCGTGCAGGCCGGAAAACGTGCCCCAGAACGGTGTTGTTAGTTCCAGCGGGCGCAACGCATCCCGCAGCGCGGCCCAGGTCACCCCAGGCTCGACGGTCACATAGCGGTCGAAGGCATTGATCTCGATGAGCCGATCGAGACCGGAAAGGTCCACGATGGCACAACCGGCGCGTGCCGGCAGATAACCAGCGCTATAGGAAAGTCCGCCGCCGCGGCTATAAAGGCCGGCGCCGGTCTCACGTGCCTGCCGGACCAAGGCAAGGACATCAGCTTCGTTGCGCGGCCGGAAAACGGCGATCGGCCGATGTTCGGCCTCGTAGTAGACGTCGCTGCTGTAGAGCTCCAGATCGTCGGTGACCTTGGGAACGTCCGGCAGTGCTGCCGCAAAGGCGGCTGCTACATCAGCACTGTTGGTCATGATGCGCTCCTGCCTCCCCGTCCGGGCTTGCGTGTTCCGTAGCCACGGCGACCACGCTGCTTCCCGTGCTGCAAATCCTATCTGAGGCTACGGCGCTGATAGCGGCCGTGCCCTTGCGTTGCAGCAACGATGGAGCCATCGCGATACACCTCGACACCGCGGACGAACGTGGTCATGACTCGTCCACGTAGCGGCACGTCCTCATAGATGCTGTAGCCGGCATCGCTGAAAAGATCGGCAGGCTTAAGGACGTAGTCGGCATCGAGGTCGACAAGCACGACGTCCGCGTCGAACCCCGGCTCTATCGCGCCTTTGCGACCCCACAGGCCCATGGCGCGCGCCGGCTTCTCGCACAGCATCGAGACGATCCGTTCGATCGTAACACCGCGCTTGCTGTGGCCTTCAGACAGCATGATCGGCAGCAGGGTTTCGAGACCCGGGCAGCCAGGCGATGCTTTCCAGATGCCACCTTCCTTGGACGCTGCGGTGCGATGCACGTGATCGGAGGCGACGGTGTCGATATCTCCCGAGGCAATACCCCGCCATAGCGCTTCCCGGTCGGTTGGCTCCCGCAGCGGTGGATTGATCTTGCCGACTACGCCTCGCTTCCAGGTGACGTCATGCGTCAAATAGTGCGGACAGGTCTCGATGGTGATGTCGACACCGCGCCGTCGCGCATCGATGGCGGCGTCCAGCGCTTCGCCCGAGGATGTGTGCACCACATAGATCGGCGATCCAGCCGCGCGGCAAAGCCGCGCGGCGCGCTGGATCGCGTCCGCCTCCACGAAAGGCGGACGGGTGGCATTCCAGGAGGCGAGGCCGCCGGTTCCTTCCGGGTCGGCGGCCATCACCTTGTCACGCAACGAATGAACGACTTCGATATTCTCGGGGTGTGGGCATACCATGCCACCATGAGCGGCGCAGGCTTCTGCGAGCCGATAGAGAAAGGCATCGTCGATATCGGGCAGACCGAGCCGCTTGCCTTCGCCGCCGCGATTGTTCATGAATATCTTGAAGCTGGGCACCCCGAGCTCGTCGACATATTGCGGCACTCGGGCAAGTTGCGCTTCCGTCGAGATGATAAGGTGATAGCCGAAATCGACGTGACTGCCCTGCTCAGTGATCGCGCAGACTTCCTCGAAAATCTCGGAATGCTCCTGTGGCGACAGGATATAGGGCACGATCGTAGTCACGCCACCGCTCGCCGCCGCGGCGGTTTCGCTTGCCGCGTCCGAAGCGGCACGCGGAAACGAGATGTCGTTGCCATGACCCAGATGCACATGCACGTCGAGCGCGCCGGGCATCACAAGTTTGCCGGTTGCGTCGACTAGCCGACGCGCCTCGGCCGGGGTACCCGGCACCATGATGGCAGCGATCTTGCCGTCCTGGATGGCGATGTCGAGCGCTACCGGCGGCATGCCCGCACGGGCTACGTTACCGCCGCGAATGACGAGATCGAACATCTTCAAACTTCCTGAAACGACGCATGCTCATCTGTAGGATTTCTCTTGCGTGTCGAATTCGCCCTTCCGCACGGCATTCTGCCGCATCTCAAAACTCGCCAGCGCGTCCTTTATGGCTTCGAGAGAGCCTGTGCGGCGCAGCTCGCCGAGCACGTTGTAGACCGACAACAGCGCGGCCTGCAGCGCGGCATTTGCAAAGAGCGCCGCGCCAAACTGCATGTCCTTGAGGCCGGCGTGGTCGACCGGCGGCGTCTTGCCGCCGAAAACATAATTGAACACCTGCGGCACCGGCAATTCGCGGGCAATGCGCGCGATGTCATCTACGTTCAGAGGAGCCTCGACGAAGGTTACATCCGCTCCCGCCTCGATGTAGCGATGGGCGCGCTCGAGCGCGTCTTCGAGACCATTGACCGCGATCGCGTCGGTACGCGCGACGATCTGGAAATCGTCATCGCGCCGGGCGTCGGCGGCCGCCTTGATCTTCTGCACCATCTCTTCGGTCGGGATGACGCCTTTGCCATTGAAGTGGCCGCACTTCTTGGGAAAGACTTGGTCCTCGATCTGAATGCCCGCCGCGCCGGCGCATTCGTAGGCCCTGACGGTACGATAGGTATTCACCGGGTTGCCGAAGCCGGTGTCGCCGTCCGCGAGCAGAGGGATGTCGACAGATTCCGCAATCGCGGCGATATGCTGCACCATCTCGCTCATCGTCACCAGACCGATATCCGGCGCGCCCAGATACATGTTGGTGACGCCCGCGCCGGTGACATAGGCGCACTCGTAACCCAGTTCCTGAATCACGTTGGCGAACAGCGCGTTGGGCGTCCCGGGCATCAACACGGCATGGCGGCGGGCCAAGAGGCTCTTGAGCTGTGCAGCGGGTCTACTCAAGCATGGTCTCCTTGGTCGGTATGGTCGGCCGTTGGGATTGTGGGATCCGGCCGCCTTAGGGGGTGCTGGACATATTCTCGGTTGTATGTTGTAAACTGTCAACAGTGCTGCTGATAGCTCTGCCGCATGCCGACCTTCTCTCCAGAGGAAATCTTCTTGGATCCAGCTCTTCACGGGAACGGCGCGCCGCCGATAGCCGACGCGGCGGCGACGAGTGTGCACAAGGGGTTCGTCGAAGTCGATGGTTTGCGTCTGCACTATGTGAGGCGTGGACGCGGCCCAGCAATCGTCATGCTGCACGCCAGCCCATGCTCGGCCAAGGTCATGGCGCCGCTGCAATCCCTGTGGGGTGACGAATTCACCACCATTGCCTTCGACCTGCCGGGCTTTGGCCTGTCGCAACCGCCTGAAACAGGCGAGATCACCATCCCGCGCCTGGCCGACATCATCGCTGCCGGCATGCGCGCGCTAGGCCTTGCCAACGCCGCTCTTTACGGTCGGCATACTGGCGCCAGCGTCTGCCTCGAAATCGCGCTGCGTTGTCCCGACCTGGCCGCCATGCTGCTGACCGACGGCTTGCCTGTCTTTGCCGCGCCCTACACCGAAGAGCGCCTGCGCGAATATCTGCCGCCCATCGAGACGCGCTGGGATGGGGGGCATCTCACCTGGGCATTTTTCCGCTATCGCGAACAGCACATGTTCTGGCCGTGGAACAGCGCCGATCTCACGCACCGGGCCGACACCGACCTGCCTGATATCGACTTCCTGCATCGTGGCACTGTCGAGCTGCTCGAGGCTGCGTCCACCTATGCAAGGGTCTATCGCTCGGCGTTTCTGCACGAGACGCTGCCTCGCATTGGGGAGTTGTGCATCCCGGCTTATTTCGGCAACCGGCCGGGCGACAGCCAGTACAAGACCATTCCTCGCTATCCGCCCGGAGCGGCAGTGCACGTCATGCCGCGCGATCACGACTTGGCGGCACTGGAGGAATTGGCGCTGTTGCGGCGGCATCCGGCCTCGAGCACCGCGCCGCCCCATATCAGCCGCTTCGCGCAGCGGCCGCTGCCCGACCGACTGCGCGACTACATTACCACCCGCCATGGCGATGTGGGAGCAATCGGCTGTGGTCTCGCGAAGCCGGGCGTCCCCCTGCTTTATCTTCACGATATTCCCGGTGGCATAAGCCTGCACGAGGCCGAGATCACCACGCTGTCGCAAGCTCGCCCGGTTGTGGCAATCGAACTGGCCGGCAACGGTGAGTCGGATGCGCGACAGGCACCAGATATCCAAGTCTGGCTCGATCAGATCGCCGATGTTCTGGCGCTGCTCGGCTGGAGTGTCATCGAAGTCTACGCCCACGGAACGTCGGCGGCGTTGGCGCTGGCTTTGGCAGCACGACATCCTGCTTGCGTCTCCGGCATTGTCTTGCGCTCGCCACCTATTCTCGATGCCGGAGCCCGACAGCGCTTGGTGACCCGCTACGCCCCCGATATCTCGCCGTCCGAGGATGGCAGTTATCTGCTCAGGCTCTGGCACCATCTGCGTGACCAGGAATTGTGGTGGCCATGGTTTGAGCGCACCCACGAAGCGCGCAAGGCGACCGAGCCACGCATCGATCCCGATCTGCTGCACCGAAAGGCGGTGACGCTGCTCAAGCAACCTCGCCTGTACGCTGCGCTCTGGCAGGAAGTTCTGTCGCACGACTTGCCGGCAGCTCTGGGCCGCGCCAGCGTTCCCGTGCAAATCGTGGTCGAGCCTACAGACACTTTTGCCGGCATTGCCGCGCACCACATGGCGTGCCGCACGCAAGGAGCCGGTACGAGCGGTTGAGCTCCGGCCGACGCCAGACTCGAAGATCAAGACTGGAGATTCTCGATGCCCGCTGATGTCCCCATCTACACTCTGCCCGACATTCAGCGCCAACCGCTCAACGCGGTACGAGCGTTACAGAACGACCTGCTGCGGCAGATGGTGGCGCTTTGCTATGAGCACCATCCGTTCTACTCCATGCGAATGCGGGAACTCGGGCTGACGCCGGACGATATTTCGACCGTCGACGATCTGAAGAAGCTGCCGCCTTCATCCAAGTCCGATTTTCTCGCCGACCCGGAAGCGTTCCGGCTGCGTCCCGAAGGCCTGCCAGTGGCGGAGGGAACGCTATGGAAGATCATCTACACCACCGGCACGACATCGGGGCGCCCGGCGCCGATCTTCGTTACGGCGCATGATCATTTCGCCTACCAGGATCTGTTCCGGACGCGGCAGGAGCTGATCGGGCTCAAGAATACGGACCTCATTGCCAATCTGTTCCCCATGACGTCTTTCCCTCTTGGTGCCTATTCGCGTGGGCCAGACGAAGCGGCGGCGGTGGGAGCGGCGATGCTGGTGACCAATACCGGTCGCGTCGACAGCTACTACCCGGTCAATCGCAGCGTCGATGAGGCGGTCGCGGCCATTGCGCGACACCGCGCCACGGTCCTTTGGGGCGTTGCCGGTTTCGTGCGGCGCATCCTGCTCAGGGCCGCCGAAACCGGCGCCGAATTCACGTCGGTTCGCATGGTGATGACGACCGGCGAGGCTGCCTCTCCCGCCATGCGCGACGACCTGCGCCAGCGCATGCGCGACCTCCGTTGCGCCGATACTGTGATCGTCAACCGCTATGGTTCGACCGAGCAGGGCGGCACGATGATCGAATGCCGCGATGGCTCGGGCTTTCACAGTTCGATGCCCGACCAGGTGTTCCATGAGATCGTTGACGACGAAACGGGCGAAAGGCTGGCGGATGGGCAAAACGGCATGCTGGCCATCACCCATCTCAATCGGCGCGGCACGGTGTTTCTGCGCTACAAGCTTGGAGACATGGGCGCGCTTGACCACGCACAATGCCCCTATTGCGGCCGCACCTCGGTTCGCCTCTCGTCAAAGCCGGTGCGAATAGGCGACATTATCAAGATCAAGGGCGCGCTGGTGAACCTCGCCAACCTCAAGGTTGAACTCGACAAGATCGGCCAGCTCGATGAATATCAGATCGTGGTGACATCCGAATCCGAGGCTGATCCATTCTCGCCCGACGTCCTGCTGGTGCGGCTCGCTCCCGCTACGGGCGCCAATGAGACCATCGGCGACGATATCGCGTCTCTGGTGACGCAACTGACGAACTTGCGGCCACGCATCGAGATCACCCGACGCGACGCCATCTACGACCCTGTCACCATGGCGAAGCCTAAGCGTATCGTGGATGTTCGCAGGCGGTAGTTCCAGGCCATCTGCTGGCCTCGAAAGATCGTTAACTGTTGACAGTACGCCTGTGCGTTTTTAGGCTCTACTCAGCAGGAGGCATGTCGTGGCCAAGACCGATTACCCGTTTAATGCAAACGCGACCAAAGACGGCTATGGAGCCGTCGACATCGTGGTGAATTTCTATACGCCACAGGTGATCGCCGAGAGGCGCGTGCCCACCGATGAGAATTTCCGCGACCAGGTCCGCATGGCTGATGATCATCGTCGCGGGCTAACGCCGGAACAGTATATCGAGAAGATGGATCGCGCCGGCATCGAGCGCTCCTTGCTGATCGCTGCGCGGTGTGGCGATCGCCGGATGAGCACCTCGACCGAGATTCCTTATTCCTACATCTACGAGACCTGCCAGCAATATCCTCACCGCTACTCTGGTGTCGCCGGCATCAATCCGCTGCTGGGCATTGCCGGGCTTAAGGAGCTGGACCATGCGGTGAAGGATTACGGATTCGTCGCTGCGCATCTGTATCCACATTGGTTCGGCCAGGCGCCCGATGCCGCGATCTATTACCCCTACTATGCCCGCTGCGCGGAGCTGGGCATTCCGATCATGATGCAGGTTGGTCATTGCCTGATCTACAGATCCGACAATCGCCTCGCGACCGTCGCCAAGCCGATCACGCTCGATCGTATCGCCATTGATTTCCCCGAGCTGACCATTGTCGGGATTCATCTGGGCTATCCCTGGACCGAGGAAATGATCTCGGTGGCAACCAAGCATAAGAATGTCTACATGGCCGGCGATGCCTATGCTCCGAAGCATTGGGGGCAGTCGGCGGTCCATTTTGCCAATACGTTCGGGCAGGACAAGTTCATGTTCGGCACCGACTGGTGGGTTATCGATCCCGAACGGGCGGTAAAGGACGTCGATGAGCTTGAGTTCCGCGCTCATTCTAAGCGCAAGATCATGCGCGACAATGCGATGCGCGTCTTTAGCCTGCCGGGCTAGAGGAGAAGTGTTGGCCGCCTCTTGGATCGCCGCCAAATCGCCGGTAAACAGTCAGCTACCGCTAGGACAAGGTGGGTGTCGGCGGAACCGAGGGCGAGTATGAGCACCATTCAACCGATCATTGGGGCCTCTCTGAGTTCCGAAGCGCTCGACATGGTCGTTGGGGCGATCACGTCGGGTGAGTTCGAGCCTGGCGAACGCTTGTCTGAGGCCGATCTTGCCCGGCGGCTGGGCATCAGCCGGGGGCCGTTGCGGGAAGCGTTGGGCCGCCTCGAGGGCCGGCTCGTGACCCGGACGCCGCGCATCGGTGTGCGCGTGATCGAGTTCTCCAAGCAGGACATCGAAGATCTTTTCTATACCCGCGAGGCGCTTGAAGGCATGGGCGCACGCCTCGCCTGCGAACGTATTTCGGCCGCCGAGTTGGCGAATCTGCGCAGCCTGCTCGATCATCATAGCCAGCAGCCGGAAGTGATGGCGGGGGCCGCTTATTCGCCGCGCTCCTTGGACGAGGATTTCCATCTCTCCATCATCCGCGCAGCCAATTGTGAGCAGATCGAGCGACTGCTCATGGATCAGATCTACTATCAGCTGCGCATTCATCGGCGGAAGTCCAGCACATTGCCCGGCAGGGCGCGCGCGGCGCTGGCGGAGCATGAGAGCATCGTGCTGGCCTTGGAGGCCCGCGATCCCGACCAGGCGGAAAGGGCGATGCGTACCCACTTGCGCAATGCACGGATCAGCGCGATGGCGGCTTACGTCGACAAGGATTGATAGTGAGCGGGCCTTCAGAATTGGCTATGCCCTGAAAATCTGTTGACAGTCGGCAATATGGTTGGGACACTGGCGACACGCTTATGAACACGTGAAGGGATGGCGTTGTGGGCGAGCAGATTTGGGCGGGGTTGATCCCGGAAGATGAAACCAAGGCATATGAGGCTGCAGGTTTCGGGCGCTCTTCCGGCATCGGCAGTCGTCCGGCCCTGCTTATCATCGATGTACAGTATCGAACGATCGGCACGGAACCGAAACCGTTCTGGGAGTCTATCGAGGAATTCCCGACCTCCTGCGGCGAGGTCGGCTGGCAGGCCGCTGCGCGTATCGAAAAGCTGCTCGCCATATTCCGCGCCAGAGGCTGGCCGGTCATCTACCCCTATGTTGCGCCCAAGGAGACCTTCGATACCGGGCGGCTGGCGGCCAAGGTACCGGCGCTCATGGGCGTTGCCGCCAAGGGCTATGAGTTCGTTCCGTCAGTTGCACCGCAGGCCGGTGACATCCTATTGCCCAAGCGGCATCCCAGCGCCTTTTTCGGCACGCCGCTCGTGAGCTATTTGGTGGAACGCGGCATTGACACGCTGGTTGTCACAGGCTGCACCACCAGCGGTTGTGTGCGCGGCAGCGTCGTAGATGCCTTTGCTTACAACTATCGTGTTCTGGTGCCGCACGACGCCGTCTATGATCGCTCGCGCACCTCGCACCTGGTCAACCTCTTCGACATGAATGCGAAGTACGCAGACGTGATGTCCACCGACGAGGCGCTGACGCAATTGGCGGCGGTGAAGGATCGGTAAGTTTCCCCTCGGTATCGCTCTTCTCGGTCGGGCGCCTGCTACGACAGAAAAGGACGCGCGAAGCTGCTTCGTGGGGCCTCTCTTCGATGTCGGACGGTTAGAGCGGCGCTGCGATAGCCTTGGTTTCCATATAGGAATTGAATACGTCTTCGCCCTTTTCGCGACCCCAACCCGATTGGCGGAAGCCACCAAAGGGGAGGGCGCTGTCGCCCACGAAGTGGCGGTTGATGCCGATCGTGCCGGCTCGGACGCGCGCCGCCATTTTGTGCGCCAGCGAGAAGTCTTGGGTGAAGATGCTTGCGGCGAGCCCATAGGGGCTGCCATTGGCTTCGGCTGCGATGGCATCGAGGTCATCATCGCCGAACCGCAGCGCTGAAAGCACCGGCCCGAACACCTCTTCACGCACGATAGTCGAGGCCGGTGTGAGGTTTGCAAGGATCGTGGGCTTGTAGAAATATCCTTCCCCCTCGATAGGCGACGCGCCGGTGACCACGGATGCACCGTCGCGGACCGCCGCTTCGGTCATGCCGGCCACGCGGTCGCGGTGGGCGGCTGAAATCAGCGGTCCCATCTGTGTCTGCGGATCGAGGCCATAGCCGACGCGGAGTGCATTGGCCGCCTCAGCCACACCCTCGACTACGCGGTCGAAGGCCCGTTCATGCACATAGAGCCTCGAACCGGCTGTGCAGATCTGGCCGGCGCCGGAGAAGATGCCATTTGCAATCGCCGGCACCGCGCTCTTCAGGTCGGCGTCGGGGAAAACGATGACCGGGCTCTTGCCGCCCAGCTCGAGCGTGATGCGCTTGAAATTGGACTGTGCCGCAGCAATGGCGATCGAGCGGCCAACTGCCGTCGAGCCGGTGAAGGCGATCTTGTCCACCTGCTGGTGGCTCGCGAGCGCCTTACCGACGTCCGCTCCGCCCAGGACGACGTTGAACACGCCTGCGGGGATGCCGGCTTCGACCGCCAGTTCCGCCAGATAGAGTGCCGACAGCGGCGTCTGCTCGGCCGGTTTGAGCACGATGGTGCAGCCCGCAGCTAAGGCAGGCGCGATCTTCCACGCAGCCATCATCAGCGGGCCATTCCACGGCACGATCTGGGCCACGACGCCCACCGGGTCGCGCAGCGTATAAGCATGCCATTCGCCCGGTGCGGAGACTGGAATGGTCCTGCCGGTCAGCTTGGTCGGCCAGCCCGCGGTATAGCGCAGCAGGTCGATGGAGGTGCCGACATGACCGACGCGTGCTGCTCCGATCGGCAGGCCGGCGTTGAGCGACTCGATCTCGGCCAGCACTTCGGAATGCTCTTCGATCAGGTCGGCAAACTTCCAGATGACCCGCGAGCGCATATTCGGCTTCATCGTGCGCCAGGGGCCTTTGTCGAAAGCGACGCGCGCGGCGGCCACCGCCTTGTCGACATCCGCCGTCCCTCCGACCGGCACACGCTGCATTTCGGCGGCCCGGCCCGGATCCATCACGGGGGCGGTCTCGCCGCTGGCTGCCGGCTCATGTTGCCCGTTGATGAAGTGCCCCAGCGCGCGGGCGAGGAAGGTCCGCGTTCCCGGCTGAAGATCGGGAAGTTCGCCACTCATGCCGAAACCTCGGCATGGAAGTCGAACAGTTGGCGTACCGCCACTCCGCTTCGGAGGTTGGCGAAGCCCTGGTTGATCTGGTCGAGTTCGATCTTGTCGCTGATCAAGTGATCGAGCTTCAGCCGGCCCTGGCGGTAATAGTTCATCAGGTTGGGGATATCGACGCGGAACTGGTTTGAGCCCATGGAGGAACCCTGGATCTTGCGATCCTTGATGAACATCGAACCTTCGAATTCCAGCTTCTGGCCCGGCTTGAACATACCAATCAGCGTGGCTGTGCCTCCCATGCGCAGCATGCGGAAGGCCTGATCTGCTGTCTGTTTGAGGCCTAGCGCCTCGAAGGCATAGTTGACGCCACCCTTGGTCATCTCGACCACGTCGCCGACAGGGTCCTTGTCGGTAGCGTTGATGACATCGGTCGCGCCCAGTTCCGTGGCAAGCGCCAGCTTGCTGTCAAGCCGATCGATCGCGATGATGCGTCCGGCGCCGGCGATCACCGCCCCCGAAATCACCGACAGCCCGACACCGCCGCAGCCGATCACGGCAACGGTAGAACCAGGTTCAATCTTGGCGGAGTGGATGACCGCGCCGACGCCCGTCAACACGCCGCAGCTGACCAGCGCGGCGCGATCGAGCGGCAGGTCGCGGTCGATTTTGACGATGGCGTTTTCATGTACGAGCATCTGCTCGGCGAAGGCGGAGATATTGGAGGACTGGTAGACCACCTCGCCATTGAGCGACATGCGGCGGGCAACGCCTGGTGCCAATTTGACCGTATCGGATTCGCAGAGATTGGGGTGTCCGGTCACGCACTGCGGACACGTCCCGCAGAAAACCGAGAGGCAGCCCACCACATGGTCGCCGGGCTTGACATAGATCACGTCTTCGCCCACCGCCTCCACAATGCCGGCCGCCTCGTGTCCTGGCACGTAGGGGACTGGATGCGGGTAGGTGCCGTCGGCAAAGTGAAGGTCGGAATGGCAGATACCAGCGTAGGCCGTGCGTACGAGCACCTCGCGGCTCTTGGGCTTTTCGATCGTGACATTCTCGAGGGTGATCGGTTCGCCAGCCTTCCAGACGACTGCAGCTTTCATTTTAGGTTCCTGATGCCCGGAGCGCTCTGCTCCTACCGGCAATATTAGTGGCCGGCTGCCATGATGTCTACTGTTGACAGGTCAATGCTTGGCCACTAGCGTTTCTTGCTGACTGGCGCGCTGACCATCAGAAATCCATCGTCTGAGGTACTGCACCCTGAGAGACCGCGAAGGAGGCAGCGTTGGCAGGCTTCGTCATCAAGAGGCTGTTGCAGGCAGTGTTAACGGTGATCGGCGTGATCACGGCCGCGTTCTTCCTGACGCGACTGGCTGGTGACCCGGCGGCTCTGCTGCTCCCGCCGGAAGCCACGCTCGAGGAAACGCAAAGGTTGCGGGCGGCGCTCGGTCTCGATCAACCGCTGTTCGTCCAATACCTCCTCTTCATGGGCAACGCCCTCAAAGGCGACTTCGGCATGTCGTTGCGCGAAAGCGTGCCCGCCATGAGTCTCGTGCTGGATCGCGTTCCGGCGACGCTGGAACTGGCGCTGTCGTCCTTCGCCGTCGGTGTTGGCCTCGCCTTCATCCTTGGCATTCTCATGCGCATGACGCGGCACAACTGGGTGCGCGACCTCATCACATGGATCGCCCTGGCCCGCCAGGCTATTCCCGTCTTCTCGTTTGGCTTGGTGCTTATCCTGATTTTCTCGATCTGGCTGAAGTGGCTGCCGTCCTACGGGCGCGGTACGCCGGCACATCTCGTCCTCCCTGCGCTGACCCTGGGCACCTACGAATTGGCGCTCTATCTTCGGCTCTTCAACTCATCGCTGGCCGCCGAGCAGCGAAACGACTACGTCCGCACGGCCTTCGCCAAGGGACAGGGACGCATCCAGGTGCTGCTCCAACACATGCTGCCCAATGCGCTGTTGCCGCTGGTGACGGTCGCCGGCATCAATCTGGGCATGCTGCTGGGTGGCACGGTCGTCACTGAAACCGTGTTCAGCTGGCCCGGTGCAGGACGCCTTATCGTTCAATCGGTAAGCCAGCGCGACTATCCGGTCATCGTCGCCGGTGTGTTCGTCATCTCGGTCATGTTCGTGATCATCAACCTGATCGTCGATGTCCTCTACGGCGTTCTCGATCCGCGCGTGAGACTGGCATGAAGGCTCGCTTCTCGCCTTTGCAGACGATCGCCATTCTGCTCCTTGCAGTCATGGCGGTGCTCGTCATCGTCGTTCCGCTTCTGCCCATATACGATCCCTACGGTCAGAATCTCTCGGATTCGCTGCTGCCGATAGGCGGCCGCTCCTTCAATGGTCACTTCTACTTGCTGGGTACGGACACGCTGGGTCGTGACATGTTGTCCAGACTTGCCCTCGCCGGTCAGGTGTCCACGCTCATCGGCCTAAGTGCCGTCGCCGTCAGCCTCGTCATCGGTGTGACGCTGGGCCTGATTGCGGGATATTTTCGTGGGCCGATCGAGGCCATCATTATGGGCCTCGCCGATTTGCAGCTCTCGATCCCGCGCGTGCTGTTGCTGATCGCAGTGACCGCCATTGTCGGGCCAAGCGTGGCCGGGCTGGCCATCATACTTGGCGTCACCAGTTGGGTCTCCTATGGCCGTGTTGCCCGGGGCATGACGCTAAGCCTCAGGGAGCGCGAGTTCATCCTGTCTGCTCGGGTACAGGGGGCTTCGGCAGTCTGGAACATCCGCCAGCACCTGTTGCCCAATGTGCTGCCACAGATGCTGATCGTGGCATCGTACGAATTCGGCATGATCATCGTGCTGGAAGCCTCGCTCAGCTATCTGGGTCTTGGCGTGCAACCCCCGTTGCCGAGTTGGGGCATGATGGTGGCCGAGGGACAGAACTATCTCGCGCTTGCGCCACACCTCGCCATCATGCCCAGCATCGCACTCTTCATCCTCGTGATTGGATTCCAGTTCCTGTCCCAGGCCTTCACCAAGGAAAACGACCTGGAGATGGTCGCATGACTGATGCTGCCATCGCCGCTGAAGCCACTCCTACCACGGCCCTCGATCGTGTCCCCGTGCTCAGCGTTCACAATCTGTGCATCGAGGTCAAGACACCTGATGGCGAGCGTGTCGAGTTGGTCCGCGATGTTTCCTTCGATGTGAACGAACATGAAGTGCTCGGTCTCGTCGGCGAGTCCGGATCTGGCAAGAGCCTCACCATGCTGGCCGTGTTGGGGCTGCTTGGCAGCGGATTGCGTATCGTCTCGGGCAGCATTCGGCTGCGCGGGCAGGAGATCACCAACCTGTCCTTCCACGAGATGCAGAAGATCCGTGGGAAGGCCGTCTCGATCATCTTTCAGGATCCACTGACGACGCTCAATCCGGTTCTCCGCGTCGGAAAGCAGGTCGCCGAGGCCATCCGCCTGCACAATCCAGACAAGGGCGAGGCCGAGATCAAGGCGCGGGTCATCGAACTGCTGAGCCTGGTGGGTATCCCCAATCCCGAGCGGCGTTATAGCCAGTTCCCCAACGAATTTTCCGGCGGCATGCGCCAGCGCGTGGTCATTGCCATGGCGATGGCCAATGAGCCCGACCTGCTGATCGCCGATGAGCCGACCACCGCTCTCGATGTGACGATCCAGGCCCAGGTGATGGAGGTCCTGGCCGAAGTACGCGCCCGAACCGGCGCGGCCATGGTCCTGATCACGCATGATCTGGGTCTCGTCTCCGAATACGCCGACCGGCTCGCCGTGATGTATTCGGGTCGGATCGTCGAGCAGGCGCCATCGGCGGAATTGTTTGCCTCGCCGCGACATCCCTATACCGCCGGTCTGATCGCCAGCCTGCCACAGCTCGAGCGCAAGGTCGAAACGCTCTACTCGATTCCAGGCTTCGTTCCAGATCCGAGGAAGCGCCCGACCGGCTGTGCTTTCGCCCCGCGCTGCGCCATCGCCAACGGGCGTCCACTATGCTTGTCGCAAAGCCCCGATCTCGAGAGTATCGGCGCGAACCGAGCTGTTGCCTGTCACTACTCCGCCGAGACCGCAGCCTGGTCCACGGCGTATCAGGCGAAACTCGAGAACGTCGCCACTGAGACGCCGTTGCCCGTGCGCAAGCAGGGCGACGGTACCACCGTCCTGCGCGCATCGAATCTGAGCAAGGTCTTCACCGTGCGCGGCAAGGGGCTGCAGCGCTCCAAGCTCTACGCTCTACGCAATGTTTCCTTCGACTTGAAGGCCGGAAAGACACTGGGTATTGTCGGCGAGTCCGGCAGTGGCAAATCCACGCTCGCCCGCGTCTTGCTACGCCTCGCCGAGGCGGGTGGCGGCGAAGTGTACCTCAACGGTAGCCCATTGTTTTCTCTTAGAGGCCGCGAGTTGCGCCAGCGTCGTCGCGATCTTCAGGTGGTGTTCCAGGACCCGTATTCTTCGCTGGATCCACGCATGAAGATCCATGACGTCATCGCGGAGCCGCTGCGCATCGCTGGCAGCTATTCGGCGGAACGGGTCAACCAGTTGCTCGAACATGTTGGCTTGACGGCCGCTGCGGGACAGCGTCGATCTCCTGAGTTCTCCGGCGGCCAGCGCCAGCGGATCGCGATCGCCCGCTCTCTGGCACTCAACCCGGATGTCCTCATCCTGGATGAAGCCGTTTCGGCACTCGATGTTTCCATCCAGGCTCAGATCATCAATCTGCTGAAAAAGCTGCAGCAGGATCTGGGGCTGACCTATGTCTTCATTTCGCATGATTTGTCCGTCGTCAGGCACATCTGCGACGAAATCGCGGTGATGTATCTCGGCCGTGTCATCGAATACGCCTCCACAGAGGCTGTGTTCAGCACGCCGGCACACCCCTATACGCGCGGGCTGCTGGCCGCCATTCCTCGTATCGGGATGTGGCCTCACGGCAAGGGCCTCCTTGCCAGGGGCGATCTGCCCAACCCGATGAAGCCGCCCTCGGGCTGCGCTTTCCGCACGCGCTGTCCGATGGCGACGGCCTTGTGCGCAGAAAACGAGCCTGTCTTGAGCGATCATGCCGAGACAAGTCATCTCTCGGCCTGTCACTTCGCCCTGGCATGACGAAGCAGACGACGGCATCGGATCGGGCCCGATTGCCTCTAACGGCCTGGGCCGAGGATGTGCAGCGCCTGCAATTGCCGATGCCGGCCTTTGGTGGCGTCAATTCCTGGATCATCGGACCGCCCGGCCGGCAGGCGATCATTGACAATGGCCTCCCGGGCCCGGAAACGGCCGCGGTTTGGGATGCTGTTCTGGCGGAAAAAGCCTGCTCTGGTCTCGACGCCGTTCTTTTGACCCACATGCATATCGACCATGTTGGACAAACCGCCAAGCTCATCGCTCGAACCGTGCCGCTCTATATGTCCGTGTGCGAGCACGCGGACCTGACGCAACTTTCGGAAATGCGGCCGTCGGCACGGCAGGACGCGGAAATGGCATTCCTGAAGAGCGGTGGCCACCCGCCGCCGAATGGGCCATCCTCGCGAGACTACGGGGTGCTGGCGCCCATTCCCAGGACCTTCGTTCCTCTCGAGACGGGAGCTGAAATCCTGCTTGGCGGCATCGCCTTTGAGATCATGCTCGGCGGCGGCCATTCGTCCGCTGCCGTCTGCCTGATCTGCAGGGACCGGAAGCTGATCATCGCCGGTGATCAGATACTGAGTGGCTCCGGTCCCCAGATCGCGGTTTGGCCGCACCGGCCCGACGCCGATCCGCTGGAACATTACTTCGACTTTCTCGATCGGCTCGAGGCTCTGCCGGACGATCTTGCGGTCCTACCTGGTCACGGCAGCCCAATACTGGATTTCAAAGCGCAGGTCGCACGCATCCGAAACGGCCATCTCGCGCGACTTGATCGCCTGCGCAGCGCGATCGAGGCAGCAGCCAGTTGCGCGGACCTGATTCCTCTGGTCTTTCCCGGCGGGATACCTTCGCAACTGCACAACCGTGTTCCCTACCTCGTGCGTCCCCTCGTCAACTACCTTGCCAATCGAGGCTACCTGCGCCCCCAACTCGATGACACGGGCATTCTTAGATTTGAGCCAGTCGCACGATAGCGCAATCCTGACGGCGGCAAGAGTACCATTGGCCTGGAAGCCCGTTTGCTAACCCGGAGTAAGGCTGCGGTCCTCGATCGAGCGACCGATCGCTTCGACCTAACGAGCGTCGGCAGGGACTCGGAAGTATCGGCTCTCCGCGTCGAACGCGGGGCTGTGGTCGGTCGCTTCAAGCACGACCGCGGTCCCTTGCATGCGGATGAAGTAGCCCGGGCGGCTGATGGATTCCAGGGACAGGCTGCCGCCGGCCGCGAACTTCACCTTGAAGGAAGCGTCTCGGGCAAACTCGGAGGTGCCGTCGTCCTTTTCGACGACCAGCGCGTCTCCCTTGCGGCGGAGATACCGGCCGATCTGCTGTGCCGACTCGAAACTCGCAAATAGAATGCCATTCTCGCCGTCGAGGGCCGAATGCCAGATGATGCGGCCATCGGCCGTTTCGCGTCCGGACGATTTGTCTGCCATGATCGGCTGTTCCGCCTGCGGCGACAGATAGCTCGTCAATGCGCTGGCGGATTCGATGGTTCGGCCGTGGCGCGTCAGCGCCGGTCCCGAGGTAAAGTTTGCATCCTCGTAGTAGAATGACCTGATCGACAATCCCCAGAAACGGTCAGCGTGTCCGGCGCAGTCTTCAGCGTTTCCGGGACATGCCGCCGGATTCGACGCGAATCGGCGGACATCGCGCGTCGGCCGTGTCGATGTGGGCAGCTTCGCTCGTTGCTGATGGACGTGCCCGCCGGCCTCGATCTGTCGGCCGGGCCAGCGCGTCATGGGCGGCAATGACGAGCGGCAGAAGGCGGCCGCAGCGTTTGATCGTCGTCAAGACCTGCCGGCCCGCGGGTGCTTTGCTCGGCGCCAGGAAGGCAGCCATGAGCGATGAGTCCCTCAGGCAGGACATCCTCGACGAGCTCGAATTCGGGCCGTGCGTCGATGCCAGCAGGATTGGCGTCGCCGAGCAGGGCCGCATGGTTCGCCCCCCGTCAGCGAAAACAGCAACCAGCTCGCGGTGGGTTGAGCCGGATCAATGACCGCACATCGGCGCCAGGCTAAGCCGGCATTTTCGCCCCGCGGGCGCACAACGGAGACAGCAAGTGGAAATTCGTTCGATACTCGTCAATGTCGACATCGCGACGCCGGACTCGGCGGCGCTGCGCTATGCCATCGATCTTGCGTCGCAAACCGGCGCCTCGCTGCTCGGGCTCGCCGCGGACCAGCCCAATATCGCCTATGCCGGCTGGGGAGCCGAGGCAGCCGTGCTCGACGTCTATTCGCTCGAGCGCGCCGAGATCGAAGCCCAGCTCCAGCAGGCCGAGAGCGCCTTCGGGGCGCTCGTGCCGGCCGCCATCAGCCGGCAGTGGCGCGGCTACGTGTCCGATCGCACCGGGGCTTTGACCGCGGCGGCGGTGGCTGCCGATCTGATCGTCACGGCGTCGGTGACGTCCGCCGCCTTGCAGCAGCGCCAGGTCACCGATCTGGGCTCGCTCGTACTGGCCAGCGGCCGGCCGGTGATCGACGTCGCATCGACCGCGGCGTCGGCCAAGTTCGACAGGATCGTCATCGGCTGGAAGGACACCCGCGAGGCGCGGCGCGCCGTGGCCGATGCGCTGCCGTTCCTGAAGCTGGCGCGCGAGGTGGTGGCCCTCACGGTCACCGAGGGCGACACCGTCGCCGAACGCGCCTCGCTCGACGGCCTCTTGGCCTGGCTGAAGGCGCATGGCATCGCGGCTCGCAGCGACGTCCTCAGCAATCCCGGCGGCTATGCCGACGTGCTGGAGAGCAACGCGCTGTCCCTCGGCGCCGACCTGCTGGTGATCGGCGGCTACGGCCATAGCCGCATGCGCGAATGGCTCTTCGGCGGCGTCACCCGCAGCGTGCTTGCCGCGAATACGCTGAACCGCCTGCTGTCGAACTGAGCACGGGACCGGCGGTGTCGAACTGGCCACATCCGGCGCCGCGGGCCCGCGGGCCGTTGCGGACAGAACCGGCCGACCAGACGCTGGCCGCCGCCGAGGCACGCCTCGGCGCGTCGGCGGGCGGATTGCAGCCGGCGGAGGCGCAGCGGCGCCTGGCCCGGTACGGTGCCAATCGCCTGCGCGAGGTGAACGGCAACCGCCCGCTGGCCGTGCTGCTGCGGCAGTTCCGCTCGCCGATGGTGCTGATCCTGCTGGGCGCCGCGCTGCTGTCGGCTGCCCTCAACGAGGTCGACGAGGCCGCGATGGTCACGATCATCGTGCTGGCCAGCACCGGCCTCGGCTTCGTCCAGGAGTATCGGGCGGGCAACGCTCTCGTCGAGCTGCGCCGACGCGTCGCCGTCGCCAGCCTGGTGCGCCGCGACGGGCGCGACGTCGAGGTGCCCTCCGCCGACATCGTTCCGGGCGACATCGTGCTGCTCCGCGCCGGCAGCCTCGTCCCGGCGGATGCGCTCATGCTCGAGGCATCGGCCCTGCATGTCGACGAGGCAGCGCTCACCGGCGAATCCTTTCCGGTGGTCAAAATCGCTGCGGCGCCCGAGGCGCGACTGACCGCCGACAACCGCGTGCACATGGGCACCTCGGTGCGCAGCGGAGAGGGCATCGCGCTCGTCACCGAGACAGGTGTGCACACCGAGTTCGGCCGCATCGCCGCCTCCGTCGCGGCGGTCGAGCCCGAGACCAGCTTCGCCCTGGGCACGCGCCGCTTCGGCCTGTTGATGACGCAGATCATGTTCGTGCTGATCACCATCGTGCTTGTGGCCAATGTGCTGCTCGGCCGTCCGGTGCTGGACTCGCTGCTGTTCGCGGCGGCGCTTGCCGTCGGCATCACCCCCGAGCTGCTGCCGGCGATCGTCACCGTGACGCTGTCGCGCGGCGCCAGGCTCCTCGCCGATCGCGGCGTGCTCGTCCGCCGGCTCGTCGCGATCGAAAATCTGGGCGCCATGGATGTGCTGTGCACCGACAAGACCGGCACGCTGACGGCCGGCGACGTGCGGCTCGACCAGGCCGTCGACGTCGACGGCCGCGCCTCGACCGAGGTGCTGCGCTGGGCGGTCCTCAACGCCAGCCTCCAGACGGCGCTGCCCAATCCGCTCGACGCCGCCTTGCTGGCGCACCGCGCGGAGCTCGATCTCGCCGGCATCCGCAAGCGCGGCGAAATCCCTTACGACTTCGAGCGCAAGCGGCTGTCGGTCGTGGTCGATGACTTCGGCGCCGATGTCCTCGCCTGCAAGGGCGCGGCGGGTTCCATTCTGCCGATCTGCACCTCGATCGAGGTGGATGGCGTCGCCCAGCCGTTCACGGCGGCGCGCCGGCAAGTGGAGGAACAGCGGCTCGCGGCCTGGAGCAGTGAGGGGCAGCGGGTGATCGCGCTCGGGGTTCGCACCGTCGCCGCCGACCGCGCCTGCGGGCTCGAGGACGAGGCCGGCCTCACGCTGCTGGGCTATCTGCTTTTCGCCGATCCGCTGAAGCCCGGCATCGCCGACACGGTGGCCGCACTGGCGCGGAACGGCATCGGCCTGCGCATCGTCAGCGGCGACAACCGCTATGTCGCCGAGCACGTTGCCGCCGCCATCGGGCTCACGCCCCGGATCGTGGTCGGCGAGGAGCTCGAGGGATTGGCAAGCGCGGCCTTCGCGCGTCGCGTCGCCGCCGCCAACGTCTTTGCCGAAATGACGCCGGACCAGAAGGAGCGGGTCGTCGTGGCGCTGCGTCGCGCCGGCTTCACGGTGGGCTATCTCGGCGACGGCATCAACGATGCGCCTCCGCTGCGGGCGGCCGACATCGGCATCTCGGTCGACAATGCGGTCGATGCGGCGAAGGCATCGGCCGATGTCATCCTGCTGCAGCGCGATCTGCAGGTGCTGCTCGACGGCGTGCTCGCCGGCCGCACCGCCTTCGGCAACACCATCAAGTACATCGCCATCACCATCAGCGCCAATTTCGGCAACATGATCTCGATGGCCGCGGCGTCGCTGCTGCTGCCCTTCCTGCCGATGCTGGCGGCGCAGATCCTGCTCAACAATCTGCTGTCGGACCTGCCGATGCTGGCCGTCTCGACCGACCGGGTCGACGCCGAACTGCTCGCCGCGCCCCGGCATTGGGACTTTCCTGCGCTGGTCCGCTCGATGCTCGGCTTCGGCCTGGTCAGTTCCGCCTTCGACGCGGTGACCTTCCTGGTCCTGCTGCAGGTCTTTCACGCCGCCCCGGCCACGTTCCAGACCGCCTGGTTCGCCGAGTCGCTGTTGACCCAACTCGCCGTCGTCGCCGTCATGCGGACGCGCCAGCGGTTCTACCGGAGCCTGCCGTCGCCGCTGCTGCTCGCCACCTCCGTGAGCGTCGCGATCGTCGCGCTGGTGCTGCCCTTCGTTCCCCTCGCCGGTGTCGTCGGCTTCGTGCCCCTGCCGCCGGCCATGCTGTTCGCCATCGCTGCCATCGTTGTCGCCTATGTGGCGACGTCCGAGCTGCTGAAGCGGTGGATCGGAGTGCTTGGAGCGCCGCTCAGGCCCGCAGCGGCAGGCTGACATGCGCCATCGTCGGCTCGTCGGCCTGCTCGTAGACGAAGCCGAGCTCGGCGCACAGCGCCAGCATGTTCACGTTCTCGCGCAGGACGCGGCCGAACAATTCGCCGATCCCCTCGCGCCTCGCATAGTCGATAAGGCTCAGCATCAGGCGCCGGCCGAGGCCCTGTCCCTTGAGATCGCTGCGCACCATGATCCCGAACTCGGCCGCGTTGCGGTCGGGGTCCGCCGCGTAGCGCACGATGCCCGCCATCTCCCCGCCGGGCTGCTCCAGCGCGATGAAGGCCATGTCGCGATCGTAGTCGAGCTGCGTCAATTGGACGAGCAGATCGTGCGACAGGGTCCGCGTCGGCACCAGGAAGCGCCGTCGCATGTCCTCGGGCTCGATCCGCGCGAGGAAGTCCGGATAGAGCTCGACATCCGCGGGCTTGATCGGCCGCAGCAGATAGCGCTGCGCGTCGAGCTCGATGATCTGCGTCTCGGCATCCGGATAGGGGCGGATCGCCAGCGCCGGATTGGGGGCAGGGACACCCGCCCGCGCCGGATCGATCTCGATGCGCGCGTCCAGCGCGATGACGCCGCCGGCGTCGGCGAGCAGCGGATTGATGTCCACGCCCGTGATCAGCGGGAAATCGATGGCGAGTTGCGACACGGCCACCAGCACCGCGATGATGGCCTCGCGGTCCGCCGGCTTGTGGTCGCGGTAGCCGGCCAGCCGTCGGCTGATCCGCGTCCTGTCGATGAGATCGGCGGCAAGGACGTCGTCGAGCGGGACCAGCCCAGTGGCGGTATCGTCGATGACTTCCACGGCCGTCCCGCCCGCCCCGAACATGATGACGGGCCCGAACGACGCATCGGACGAAAGCCCCACGATCAGCTCTTCTCCGGCCTTGCGGATCATCGGCTGCACGGTGAAGCCTTCGATCGGCAGCGGCGGCGTTGCCGCGGCGAACCGCGCCGCCATCGCCTGCGCCGCGGCGCCGGCCGCCGCGGGTGTCGCGAGGTTGAGCGCGACGCCGCCGACGTCGGATTTGTGCGAGATCGCCTTCGCGCGAACCTTGACCACCACGGCCGGCGCGGTCGCCAGCAATTCGCCCGCGGCGCGTTCCACCGCGGCGGCGCTGTCGGCGATCAGGGTCCTCGGCGTCGGCACGCCATAGGCTGCCAGCACCGCCTTCGCCTCGTCCTCGGTCAGGAGCGAGCGGCCTTCGGCCGCCACCGCGTGCAGCACCGCCCTCGGCACCTCGCGATCGGCGGGCGGAGCGTGCCGTTCGGGCGGAACCTGCTGCAGCCGCTCGCGCAGCACCGACCAGCGCGTGAGCAGGCCGACGGCTTCGGCCGCGGCGGAGGGCGTCTCGAAATCGCCGATGCCCGCGGCGCGCAGGATGTCGCGCGCCGGTTCGGCGGCCTTGTGCCCGAGCCAGCAGGCGAGCAGGGGCTTGTGCTCGATCAATCCGTGCCGGACCTCGCCGGCCACGGCAGCCGCCGCCGCGGACGGATCGGCGAGGGCCGTGGGGCAGTTCATCACCAGCAGCGCATCGACGCCCGGATCGCTGGCCGCCGCGCGGATGGCGGCGCGATAGCGCTCGGGCGGCGCGTCGCCGATGATGTCGATCGGGTTGGCACGCGACCAGGTCGCCGGCAGCGTCGCATCGAGCGCGGCGATCGTCTCCGGCGCCAGCGTCGCGAGCTCGGCGCGATCGTCCAGCAGCTTGTCCACGGCCAGCACGCCGGCGCCGCCGCCATTGGTGACGATGGCGATGCGCGCGCGCTTCAGCGGTCGATAGCGCCCGGTGATCTCCGCCGCCTCGAACAGGTCGGCGAGGTCGTCGACGCGGATGATGCCGGCCCGGCGCAGGGCCGCATCGACCACACGATCGGCGCCGGCCAGCGCGCCGGTATGGGTCGCGGCGGCCTTGGCCGCCTCGGCGTGGCGGCCGGGCTTGACCGCGATCACCGGCTTGATGCGCGCTGCGGCGCGCGCCGCCGACATGAATTTGCGCGGCGCGGGGATGGATTCGAGATACATCAGGATCGCCGAGGTGGCGTCGTCGGCCGCCAATTGGTTCAGGCAGTCGCCGACGTCGACGTCGGCCATGTCGCCCAGCGAATAGATCTGCGAAAAGCCGATGCCTTCGGCGGCCGCCCAGTCGACGATCGACGACACCATCGCGCCCGATTGCGAGATCAGTCCCAGCCGCCCCATGCTGGGCGCAATGTGGGTGAAGCTGGCGTTGAGCCTGGCGCGCGGCGCCAACAGGCCGATCGTATTGGGACCGATGATGCGCAGCAGATGCGGCTGCGCCGCGTCGAGCATCTGCTGCTTTAGCCCGCTCGCCTCGGTAAGGCCGGCGGAGAGGATCACCGCCACCTTCGTTCCCTTCGCGCCGAGCTCGGCCACGATCCCCGGCACGGTCGGCGCCGGGGTCATGACGATGGCGATGTCGGGGGCCTCCGGCAGGTCGGCGATGCGCCGGAAGCATTTGCGTCCCGCAATCTCGTCGTACTTCAGATTGACGGGAAAGACCTTGCCGGCAAACCCGTCCGCCAGCACGTTGCGCAGCACCACGCGCCCGACCGAGCCCTCGCGCGCCGACGCACCGATCAGGGCGATGGAGGCCGGCGCGAGCGTTCGATCGAGATTGCGGATCGTCACCTCGAGCTCCCCTCAGCCCGGGCGAGCGATGGAGAGATGGTCCTCGATGCCGGTGATGCCTTCGACGCCCTCGACGGCAACGTGCGCGGCATCGCGCTCGGCTTCGGATCGCACCCGGCCCCAGAGGTGGACCACGCCGTTGACCACCGTCACTTCGGGGCAGGCCGCGAACACCGTGTCGGCATCGCGCAGCCGGGCCGTGGCGCTGATCTCGAGCGCGCTGTCGCCGGCGGCGATCCTTTCGGGCTTGGCCGCGGCGATGATGCGCAGCAGATCCGCCCGGCTGACGATGCCGACGAGCCGGCCGTCGCGCACCACCGGCGCGCGCTTGATCCCCCGCGTCCCGAACATGACCGCGACATCCGCCAGCGAGGTGTCTTCCGTCGCCGCGACCACCGGCTTGCTCATCACGTCGGCCACCCGCCAGCTGTGGCTCTTGACGAAGTCGCGGGCGGCGCCTTCCGCCGACACGGCCTCGATCCAGTGCGGCCGCGACCCCGTGAGGCCGTATTCGACCCGGCGCAGCAAATCGCCCTCGGTCAGGATGCCAACCAATTGGCCATCTCCATCCACCACCGGAACTCCGCTGACCTTGTGGTCGAGCATCATCTGCGCCGCATGCCGGACACTGTGGGCCGGCATCACCGTGACGATGGCTCGGCTCATGACATCGGCAACGTTCATCGATACCTCCGCTCGGCTGCTCCTGGCAACCGCGTACGGGATGGACTGCGCGCCTGCCTTGATCCGGCTCAAGCGGCCGGCCGGAGCTGGCCGCCGATCTGTGCGAAGAAGGCGTCGACCGTCTCGCGCTTGCAGAGCTCCGTCGCCTCGGTGGTCACGGCCGCCGCGGCCGCGGCGACGTGGTCGACGGGCAGGACCACCAGTTTCCCCGAGCCGCCCGGCCGGCCATGCATCAGCAGCCGCGCAAGGTTCGCCTTCACGCCCGGCCGCTCGCCGTCGTACCAGGCGAGCGTCCGGCGCACCGCGTCGGGGAGCGGCGCCATGGCTAGGCCCGCAGCCGCCGGACGTTGCTGCTGCGCACCGGCAGGCTGTTGGCGAGCGCAACGGCTGCACCGCGCAGGCCGGCATCGGCGCTCGCCTTGATCACGTGGACGGGCGCGTCGGCCAGGTAGTCGTGCCGCTCTCCGGTGCCCTCGAAGGCATCGAGGAAATGCCGGCTCTTCAGCGCCGGCGCGATGTTGGCGGGCATGCCGCCGGCAAGGTACACGCCGCCTGTCGCGCCGTAGTGCAGCGCGACGTCGCCGGCAAAGCGTCCGAGCCAGGTGGCCATCAGCTCCAGCGCCCGGACGGCGGCCGCATCGTCGCCCGACAGCCCCATTTTGGTGATCTGCGCCGGGGTCAGCGTCGCCGGCGGCTGCCCGGCCTCGCGGGCGAGCGCATCGTAGAGGGCCACGAGCCCGCGGCCGGTCAGTACGTCCCCGGCAGGCACGAAGCCGTCACGGCCGGCCACCTTGGCGATGTCGAATTCGTGCGCCAGCGGCTGCGGAAACGTCGCCAGCCGGCTCTCGCCGGAAAGCGCCACCCAGCGCTCGCGCGTCCACAGCAGGGCCGCGGCGCCGAGCCCGGTGCCGGCGCTGATGACGGCGCGGGGATCGGTGCGCTTGATGGCGCCCTTGTTGATGCTGATCAGCTCGTAATTGCCCAGCGTCGGCGTCGCCAGCGCCAGGGCCTCGAACTCGTTGACGAAGCAGATATGCGTCGATCCGGTCACCGCACGGACATCGTTCCAGTCGAACGCCCACGGCAGATGGCTCATCCTCGCCTTCGAGTCGGCCACCGTGCCGGCAATCGAAAGCCCCACCTTGTCGGGCACGCGCGGCAGCGACTTGATGTAGCGCTCGATCGCCTCCATCGGGCTCTTGAAATCGGCGCTGTTGAGCAGCGCGAAATTGGCGATGGCGTATTCGTCGATGTCCACGACCGCGAGGCTGATATACGTCCCGCCGATTGCCCCCACCAATGCCTGCCTGGAATTTTCGGTCATCTCTGCCTCCACCTGTGCGGCCACCATAGCCGCCCCGAACCGGCGGGGTTTGATGCTGATCAAGGTGAGCCGCTGCCGTCCGGCCCAATGTCGCAGCCACACAGCCTGCGAGGTTCGGGATGCTCGAGAAGCTTGCCTTGATCGACTGGTTCGAGACCGTCGGCCGCGGCGACGTTGCCCGCGTTGGCGGCAAGAACGCGTCGCTGGGTGAAATGGTGCGGACGCTGGGAGGACAGGGCATCAAGGTGCCGCCCGGCTTCGCCACCACCGCCGACGCCTATTGGCGCTTCATCGACGCCAACGACTACCGGGCCGAGATCGCCGCCCTGATCGAGGACTGGACCGAGGGCCGGATGTCCCTGGCGGAAGCCGGCACGGCCATCCGGCAGCTCATCCTGCAGGGCAACTGGCCGAACGAGCTCGCGGCCGCAATTGCCCAATCCTATCGCGAGCTTTGCCGGCGCGCCGGGCGCGACGACCTCTCGGTTGCCGTGCGGTCGAGCGCGACGGCCGAGGACCTGCCGGATGCGAGCTTCGCCGGCCAGCAGGAAACCTTCCTCAACATTCGCGGCGAGGCCGCCCTGCTGCTCGCCTGCCGCCGGTGCTACGCCTCGCTGTTCACCGATCGCGCCATCAGCTACCGCCAGGCCAAGGGCTTCGACCACATGAAGGTCGGCCTCTCCATCGGCGTGCAGCAGATGGTGCGCTCCGATCTGGGCGGCTCGGGGGTGATGTTCTCGATCGACACCGAGACCGGCTTCGACAAGGTGGTGCTGATCAACGCCGCCTGGGGCTTGGGCGAGAACGTCGTGCAGGGCACGGTCAATCCGGACGAATATGTCGTCTTCAAGCCGTTTCTCGGCAATGCCGCTTTGCTCCCGGTCATCGAGAAGGCGCGCGGCGACAAGGCCATCAAGATGATCTACGCCACCGGCGACAAGCCCACCCGCAACGTGCCCACCTCGAAGGCGGAGCGCGCGGCGTTCGTGCTCTCGGATGCCGAAATCCTGCAGCTGGCGCGCTGGGCGGTGACCATCGAGACCCACTATGGCTGCCCCATGGACATGGAGTGGGCGCGCGACGGCGAGACCGGCGAGATGTTCATCGTCCAGGCGCGCCCCGAGACGGTGCAGTCGCGCCGCAGCACCGGCACGCTGCGCAGCTACGACATCACGGACAAGGGCAGGTCCATCGCGCAGGGTATCGCCATCGGCGAAGCCGTCGTCACCGGACAGGTCTGCCTGATCGAGGATGTCAGGGACATCGGCAAATTCGTCGACGGCTCGGTGCTGGTGACATCGACCACCGATCCGGACTGGGTGCCGATCATGCGCCGCGCGGCGGCGATCGTCACCGACCATGGCGGGCGGACCTCGCATGCGGCGATCGTCAGCCGCGAACTCGGCCTGCCGGCGATCGTCGGAACCGGCAACGCCACCGAGATCCTGCATTCGGGGCAGGAGGTGACCGTCTCCTGCGCCGAGGGCGATGTCGGCCACGTCTATGCCGGCACCGCCAGGTTCACCGTCAGCGACATCGACGTGGCGACGCTGCCCCCGACCAGGACGCAGGTCATGCTCAACCTCGCCAACCCCGGCGCCGCCTTCCGGTGGTGGCAGTTGCCCGCCGATGGCGTGGGGCTCGCGCGCATGGAGTTCGTCATCGCCAACACCATCCGCGTACACCCGATGGCGCTGCTGAAATTCGATGCGCTCGAGGACGCGGCGGCCAGGGCCGACATCGCGGCGCTCACCAAGGGCTACTCCGACAAGGCGGAGTACTTCGTCGACAAGCTCTCCCGCGGCCTCGCCCGCATCGCCGCCGTCGCCTATCCCAGGCCGGTGATCGTGCGGATGAGCGACTTCAAGACCAACGAATATGCCGGCCTGCTGGGGGGCCGGCAGTTCGAGCCGTCCGAAGCGAACCCCATGCTCGGCTTTCGCGGTGCCTCCCGCTACTACTCGCCGCAATATCGCGACGGCTTCGCCCTCGAATGCCGGGCCATCGAGCGCCTGCGCAACACGCTCGGCTTCACCAATGTGGTGGTCATGATCCCGTTCTGCCGCTCCGTCGGAGAGGCCGACAAGGTCCTCGAGGTCATGGCCGAGAACGGGCTCGGGCGCGGCAAGGACGGCCTCGAGATCTACGTGATGTGCGAGATCCCCTCCAACGTCATCCTGGCCAAATCCTTCGCCAGCCGTTTCGACGGCTTCTCCATCGGCTCGAACGACCTCACCCAGCTGACCCTGGGCGTCGACCGCGACTCCGCCGAGCTCGCGGGCCTGTTCGACGAGCAGGACGAAGCCGTCAGGTGGATGATCGAGCGCATCATCATCAAGGCCGGCTCGGTCGGCGCTAAAGTCGGGCTCTGCGGCCAGGCGCCGAGCGACCATCCGGAGTTCGCGAGATTCCTCGTCGAATGCGGCATCGACTCCATGTCGGTCAGCCCCGACAGCTTCGTGGCGGTGAAGCGCCAGGTCGCTCTCGCCGAGGGGGTTTGACCGTCATCAAGGCTCCCCTCCGGCGGTCGTGCACAATGACATAGAACCACAGTTTACGGAGAACACAGATGGCCGAGTTCAGCGGCAAGGTTGCAATCGTCACCGGTGGCGGGTCCGGCATCGGCGAAGCCATCGTCAGGGAGCTGGCGGCAGAGGGCGCCAGGGTCGTCGTCGCCGACCGCGACCAGGCGGGCATCGATCGCGTGGTTGCGGCCGTAGCGGCGGCCGGCGGCACCGCCTCGGGCTTCAGCCTCGACGTGGCGAGCGCCGAGCAGAATGCAGCGATGGTGGACTACGCCGAAAAGACCTATGGCGGCCTGCACCTCGCGGTCAACAACGCCGGCATCGGCGGACCGGCGGCGCTGACCGGCGACTATCCGCTCGATGGCTGGAAGACGGTCATCGACATCAATCTCAACGGCGTCTTCTACGGCCTGCGCTACGAAATCCCGGCCATGCTCCGGTCCGGCGGCGGCGCGATCGTCAACATGGCCTCGATCCTGGGCAGTGTCGGCTTCGCCACCGCCGTGGCCTACACCTCCGCCAAGCATGCGCTGCTGGGCATGACCAAGGTCGCGGCGATGGAATATGCGGCCAGGGGCCTGCGCGTGAATGCCGTCGGTCCGGGCTTCATCGACACCCCGCTGCTCGCGAGGAACCTCGATGCCGGCACGCTGCAGCACATCGCCGCCCTGCATCCCGTGCAGCGCCTCGGCCGGCCGGAGGAAGTGTCGGCCCTGACATGCTTCCTGCTGTCCGACCGTGCATCCTTCATCACCGGCAGCTATCATCTCGTCGATGGCGGCTACGTTGCCCAATAGGACGCATCATGCCCGAGCCCATCGATCTGCGGCAACGGCTGAAGGCGCTTTACAGCGCCTCCGGCACGCCCACGCTTGTGGGGGCCCCGACAGGTCGCGCTGGCTGTGGACCGCCATGATCATGCAGCCCGATTTCATCACGCCCGGCCAGGTCGACGAGGCCATTGCCGCCGTCCGCCGCAAGGCGCCCGGCGACACGCTCGCGCATCTGCGCTTCGACTCCTTTGCCGAAGGCCGCGCGGCGCAGCTCCTGCACCTCGGTCCCTATTCCGCCGAGGCGCCCAACATCGAGCGGCTGCACGCCGTCATCGCCGGGCAGGGCGGCCGGCTCGGCGGCAAGCACCACGAGATCTGCCTCAGCGACCCGCGGCGCGTTGCGCCCGACAAGCTCAAGACCATCATCCGCCAGCCCTTCACCCTGTAGGCGGCACATGGGGCTGCTTCGCCTGATCGCCGGGGGGCTCGCCATCACCATCGCGCTTGGCACGGCGGGGATCGTCGTCGCCTGCATGCTGTTCGCCGGCGACATCGCCGCCGATCTCGCGCGGCTGACGGCAGCGGCGCGATCGCCGGCAACGATCGTCACCGAGGCGATGCTGGCGGCGCTGCCGCCGCCGGCACAGCGCTATCTCCGGCAGGCCGGCGTCGTCGGCAAGCCCATCCCCACAATCGTGCGCCTGACGCAGACGGGACGCATCCGCGCCAGCGCCGACGCGGCCTGGATGGCTTTCGAGGCCGACGAGACCTGTTCGACCAGCCCGCCGGCCTTCGTCTGGCGCGCCTGGCTGCCGGGCCGGATGCTGCCCGTCGCGCTCGGCCGCGACGAATATCTCGAGGGCAAGGGCAGCATCCTGATCAAGCTGCTGGGCCTGGTGCCGCTCGCCGACGCGCACGGGGACGAGCTCGCCGCCGCCGGCCTCATGCGCTACCTCAACGAGAGCATGTGGTTTCCGTCGGTCCTGCTCGCCACCGGCGTCTCGATCAGCCCGGCCGGCCCCGACGCCTTCCGCGCCGTCCTCACCGACCATGGCCGCACCGCCGAGGCGCTGTTCTTCGTCGACGCCGCCGGCCGCCTCACCAACTTTCGGGCGCAACGCTTCAACACCGCGACGCAGCGGCTCGAAACCTGGGAAACCCCCATCGGCGGCTACCGTACCTTCAACGGATCGCCGCTGCCCGCCTCAGGCACCGCGATCTGGAAACAGCCCGAAGGCGACCTCGCCTATATCGACCTCACGATCGCCAGCCTGACTTACGACTAGCCTGCCCTGGCGCCTGCCTACGGCGCGAGCGAGAACCGCACCGGCTGCGCGCCTTTCCATAACACCAGCTCGCCGAGCGCGCGCAGCGTGTCCAGCCCGTTCTCGATGGTGATGAAATGGTTGCCCGCCAATTGGCCCATCTTCGAGGAGAAATCCACCGCGCCATAGGCAAGGATGATCTCGGTCTCGCTGATGCCACCGGGATACAGCAGAATCTGACCCGGTGCCGGATGGCTGGTATGGTTCTCATAGCCGACGCCGAAATTGCGGTCGCCGAGCGGCACCCAGACGCCTTCGCCACTCCAGCGGACATGGATGAGCTGGCTTTCGAACGGCATTGCGGCAGCAAACGCGGCGCATGTCTTGGGAGCGGCAGTGGTCTCCAGCCGCGCACCGTAGGTGTAGGGGCCGGCGGTGATGATGATCTGTGTCATGGAACGGCCTTTGCGAGGAGTCGGAAGCGGAAAGCTAGAAGCGGTCGAGGTTGAAGGCGGCGAGGTCGGGAGCGGTACGGCCAGTCAGGACGAGGGTAGCGGCCTCCTGTCCCATCAGCGGCCCCAGGGTGAAGCCGTTGGCAGTGGCGGCCACGACGACGTGCGGGTGACCGGGCAGCGCCGACAACAACGGCGCTCCGTCGATGTCGATGTTCATCGCCGCCCAGCTTCGCACCAGGGATAGTCCGGCCAGCGCGGGAACCGTCCGGCGGGCGACCCAGAGATTGCCCTCGATGCTGTCGGGCAGCACCTGCGGTTGGCCGCTCGCTGCGGTCTCGGCGGTCCACGCGCCGCCGATCAGCACGGTGCCGTTCGCGGTCTGCTTCATCGTCAGATGCCGGTCCGCATGTGCGAGCAGGCAGGGAAGTATCGGCGCCACCGGTTCGGTGACCAGCATCTGCAAGGGCGCCCCCCGGATCGGCAGGTCGATGCCCAGATGTTGCCCCAGGGCCGCGCTCCACCCGCCCGCAGCAATGATCACGCGCGCCGCCGTGATGGCGCCGCGGCTCGTTTCAACGCGATAGGATGTGCCTTCTGCCGCAATGCCGGTGACGCGGGCCAGCGTTTCGATCGCGGCTCCCGCGTCGCGCGCGGCGCGCGCCAGGGCAAGGGTCGCGGGAAGCGGGTTGATCTTGCCTTCGCCCGGACACCAGGCGCCGGCAACGATATCAGGTGACAGATGCGGGACCAGGGCATGGACCGCGGCCTGGTCCAGCACCTCGGTCTGGATGCCCACGGTTGCTTCGGCTGCCGCCTTGCGCGTTAGAAAGTCGATCTGGGCGGGGTTCTCGGCAACCATCAATCCGCCGGTCACCTGCATCTCGAAGTCCGCGTTCAGGCGCGTTTCGAGCGCCTCCCACAAGGCGATCGAGCGCTTCTGCAGGGCCAGCGTCCGCAGCGCGGCCGAGCCCCCCGCGAAAGCCTTGGCCCCGAAATCCCAGGACAGCAATTGCAGGTGCAGGCTGCCGGCATTACCGCCTGACGCCTCGGCGCCGACCCGGCCCTGATCGACCACGACCACGCTGGCGCCGCGCTGCGCGGCCTCGAATGCCGCAGCGAGGCCGGTGACCCCGGCACCGACGATGACGAGGTCGGCCTGCGTGACCCGCAACGGCGAGGGATCGGCGAGGAAAGGACGAGCGGCCGGGCGGCTTTCGCGGTGGCCCGCCCATTCCGGCTTTTCGACCGTCACCTCGGCCAGTGGCAAAGGCCTGACGGGCAGTTGCGGAGCGAACAGCATCGCCGCATCCATCTCGCATCCGGCGGTGTCCAGCAGGGCCAGCGCCGGCCGCGTGCAATAGCGTCCCTGACAGCGCCCCATCCCCAGCCGGGTAGCGCGCTTGATTGCGCCGAGGTCGCGCGCGCCCCCCGCGATGGCGCCGCGCACCTGCGCCGCGTTGATGCCTTCGCAGCGGCAGATCGTCAGGTCGTCGGCGGCCTGCGTCATGGCGCGCGGTGGCGCCCGATATAGCTGCCAGAGCGCAGCCTGGAACCGCTGCACGCGCGCCACCCGGCGCTGCGGCGACCTGCCGGTGGGTGATGTTTGCCCCAGCCACGCGGCAGCCGAGCGGGCGGCGATCTCACCCTGCAGCAATGCCGATTGTGCACCGCCAAGGCCTCCGGCGTCGCCCGCAATCCACAATCCCGGCACCGGCGTTGCACAATCGGCAGCCCGGCGCGGCCTTGGCACGTTGTCGACGAGATCGACCGGGCACCCCAGCAGCCGCGCCAATTCGGCCTGCGGCGCGAACCCTTCGCCCATGCACAGCGCATCGGTTTCGATCGTTCTGGTTGCCTCGCCCGAAATCTCCTGCAGATGCACCGCCAGCGGCGGGCCGGCGTCGATGCGGCGGATTTGCCATCCCTGCAGAACGGGTATCCGGGCCAGTGCAAGACGGGCCCGATAGGCGAGGCCCCGCGCCACGAGTGCGGGATCGGCCAGCGCCGCGCGCGCCAGCGCGGCGCTCATTTGCGGCCGAGCGCGTTCGGCAACGCCCGACAGCGTCCCGCCCAGCGCCAGCAGCTCCGCCGCCAATTGCAGGCCCAGCGGTCCGTTCCCGGCGATCAGCGTTCGTCGCCCCGGGGCGACGCCGTAGCGCCTGACCAGTGTCTGCCCGGCGCCGATCGTCATCACCCCTGGCAAGTTCCAGCCTGGGACCAGCGCCGGCAGCTCATAGGCCCCCGTGGCGAGGATCACCGCGCGCGCGGTGACGTGCAGGCGACCCGACGGACCGAGGGCGCGAACCTGGAATTGGCCGTCTTGCGCACGGCGGGCAAACCAGACCGTGTGGCCGCTGCGGACATCCACCCCCGCGGCGCGGGCGCGCAAGGCATCGCCGGCGCGGTGCTGGGCATCGGCACGATCGGCGTGGCGGGACGTGGCCGTTCGTGGCTTGAAATACTGTCCCCCTAAGGCGTCGCGCTCGTCGAGCACCAGCACGTCCACGCCCAGATCGCGGCAGGAAATGGCGGCCGCCAATCCGGCGGGGCCGGCTCCGATCACCAGGACGACCGTCGTAATGGTGGTTTCGGGCGCCGGCCCGTCCATCGATCGGAGAGGCGGTCCCGCAAAGCGAATGTCATTCTGGCTGCTGACCTCCATGCCGTCGCGAACATGGGTCATGCAGGCGCGTTGCGAGCGCCGTCCGTCGATCTCGACCAGGCAGTCCTGGCAGGCTCCCATGCCGCAGAAAATGCCGCTGGCGTTGCCGGATGCGGTGCGGTGCAACTGGGTGAACCCGGCCTCGGCAAGGGCCGCCGCCACGCTGTCGCCGGGACGAGCGACAATTTCGTGCCCGTCGAAACGTAGTCGTACGGGAAGGGATGGTGCGTCTGTCCGGCGCGACGTCATGTCGTCCGCGTCGGCGCCAGGCCCGCGGCCTCAAGCGCGCGAACCACCGAATCCATCTCGGCCGGCGGCGTCGGCAGCCGTGGCGGGCGCGGATTGCCCACCGGATGCCCCAGCATCGCCAGCGCCGTCTTGGTCGCCGAAACGTAGCGATGCTCGCCCACCAGCCGGATCACTGGCAGGGCCTGCTGATACAATGCGCGCGCGCCGGCAATGTCGCCGGCGTCGCTCAACTCGAACAGGCGGGCGAATTCGCGCGGCATGATGTTCGAGCCGACCGCGACCCAGCCCTGGGCCCCATTCATGAACGACTCGAAGCCCATGATGCCGCCGAATACCGTCATGCGTCCGTCGCACAGATCGAGGATGTCGCGCACCCGGGTTACATCCATCGTCGATTCCTTGATGTAGGAGATGCCTTCGATGGTGGAGAGGCGCGCGACGATGGGGGGCGTGAGGTCGACATTGGCGGTCGCCGGGTTGTTGTAGAGCATGATCGGCACCGAGATCGCCGCTGCGATTCGCCGATAGTGCTCGAAGAGTTCGTCCTCCGTCGGGGTCGAATAATAGGGCGGAATGACCATGACGCCGTCGGCGCCCAGCGCCTCCGCCTGCTGCGAATAGCGGATCGCGTCGTCGGTGTTTTCCGCTCCGGTGCCGATCAGGACTGGCACCCGGCCCGCCACGGAGTCGATGACGCAACGCGCCACGGATACACGCTCCAGCTCGGTCATCGACAGGAATTCGCCGGTTGAGCCCAGCGGGATCAGGCCGTGAATTCCCTGCCCCACCTGCCAGTCCGTATAGGCAGCCATTTTTTCCAGATCGACCCGGCCTTTTGCGTCGAACGCGGTGACCATGACGGAGTAGGTGCCACGGAATTTTCTGGCCATCGGCCGGACTCCTTGCAGACAAGAAAGCACTGCGCTGCTGCAGGTCAGTGCTCGAAATGTAGTTGGGTAGAACCGGACCAAGTCGGTACCAGTCAGAATATTGTCAGCGCCAAATCTACCCGGCGCAGCCTGGCAGAATGCCCTGTGTCTCTCCCCGCCCTCCGAAGCAGCTCAGCCGCCGCCCTCCGCTGTATACAAATAGGCTCGGTTAGCGTCGGAATATGAAGTCACCGCCATGCTGACCTCAGGTTCTCCGATGTCGTCGGTATACAGAAGCTTCCGATTCCATTGCAACCCGATTCGCGTAGGGCGAATGCCGCGCGCGTCTCGGCGCGGCTATTTTCGCACGACAACCGGGGCTCATAGGTCCGCGGGCGGCCAATCTGGATCGGGGCGCTTGCGTCGGTTTGCGCGGCAATGCAATTACAGAAGGGTATCTTACTCGCTAACCGGTTTGGCAATGAACCAATCACGACCACGCAGATCGTCGGAAGAATGGGTCGGTCCAAAAGCTCAGGCGGCGCCGCGGCGGTTGTCCGACATTGCCTACGACACGCTGTCCCTGGCGATCCGCGAGCGAAAGCTGCGAGCTGGCGAAGTGATCGTCGAACAATATCTCGCCGAGAGTCTCGGCTTGTCGCGCACGCCGCTGAGGCAGGCACTGCAGCGCCTCGAAATCGAGGGTCAACTGGTCAAGTCCGGTGGACGGTCCTTCAAGATCAGGCAGGTCAGCACCGACGAGTATCTACAGAGCCTGAAAGTACGTGAGATGCTGGAGCCCGAGGCGGCAGCGCTGGCGACTGATCGGTTGGATCGCGGCGCAATTGCCGCCGCGCGCGCGGCGCTGTGGGGGCTGAGCAGCCAGCGTCCCTATGATGTGATTGCCCACTGGAAGGCCGACGACGCGCTGCATCATCTCTTCATCGACAATTGCGGCAATCAGGTCATGTCGCGGTCGTTGCGCGCGCTTCGCGTCACGACACAATTGTTCGAGATCGAGCGACTGACGGACCGGCTCGATCCAGACTCGCGGGGCCACGATCTGATCCTGGACGCGCTGGAAGCTCGCGACAGTAAGGCCGCCCGTCGCGCCGTTACGCAGCACATTCGTGCGCTGATCAAGTTCGCTACCGCGACGTTGTCCTGACCGTTGCATGCCCGCAGCATCCGGGTCGCGAGGTGCTGGAACAAACCTCAAAGACGATCTGCCTCGTTCCGTCGCGCGTCGCCGCGAAGGTCTTCGCGATAGGTGAAGCGGGATCGGATCGCCCAGCGCTCTGTGCACCTTGCGGCACGTTGCGCATCTGGCGCCACGTGCCGCTCACGGTGCTCGCAATGGCGCTGACGGAGCGATAGTCAACCCCAGTCGGTCCGTTTCGGCAGAACAATTATCGTGTTATTACAGAATGTTACGAAAGGGCACGTCCTCTTGCGACGGCGCTGGCTGAATCTATTTGGTCGCAGCGCGTGGGCGCTTGACTCGGGAGGACGCTCGTGAAACCGTCTCCAAACGGTATACCGTACGGGAGCAGACGGGATGACGATTCAGGTTCGAGATGTCGTGGCACGGGTCCATGGCGACGCTGACGAAACCCTCGATCTGCTGCGGCGCGTGGTGGCTATCCCCAGTGTCACCGGCAATACCGCCGCGATGCATGAGTTCCTTGCGAGCGAGCTTCGGCATCTCGGCTTTAGCGTGGACGACGTTCCGAGCAATCCCGACGACGTACGCGATACGCCGGAGTTTTCGCCGCCAACGCGCAAGACGTCTGGCGGCGGCATGGTGGCTCATAAGCCCGGCCAGCGCGGGCTCATGCTTTTTGCTCACTCGGATACCTGCGATCCTGCCGAGCAGGGGGCGTGGACTGCCGACCCGCTGGTGCTGACCGCCGACGGCCGGGGCCGGGTCGCGGGCATCGGGGTTGCTGACTGCAAGGCCGGCGTAGTCGCCATTGTCGCGGCGCTTCGAGCGATCGAGCGCAGTGGACTGGTCTTGCGCAAAGCTCCCGCCGTCGTGATCGCCGAAGCCAAGACCGGCGGCTTCACCGGAATGTTCCAGTCCGTGCGCCAGGCCGGCAAGAGCGAGGGCGCGCTCTACTGCCATCCCGGCGAGGTTGGGGACGGAATGGGGCGCATCAAGGTTGCGACGCGTGGGGTCCTGTCGTTCCGCATCGAGGTCGCGGGCCGCACGCCCGTGCCGCTGGAATCGTCGGCACGAAGCGCCGATCCGCGCCAGGGCGAGAACGCTCTTGTTCACGGCGCCAATATCGTCGCCGCCATCGTGCAATGGGCAGACACGCAGCCCAAGCTCATCTGCTCGGTAAACAGCATCAAGGCCGGTCGTGACGCCATCGAGGTTCCCGACATCTGCGTCATGGAGGGCACCTGCTGGTATACTGAAGGGTCGATTGACTCGGTCATCGCGGGGCTGCGAGGAGCTGTCGCGCGTGCCGCGTCCGCCAGTCCGTGGCTGCAGCAGCATATGCCGGCGGTCGAGCTCATCGGCGTGCGGTCCAACCCGGCAAGCTGCGAGGGCTCGGAGTTTGCCCGCGTGGTGCAGGATGCCGTTGCCACGGTCACTGGCACGACGCCGGAGCCGTATGGCTGGCACAGCGCCAGCGACATCCGCTTCCCCATGCGCCATGCCGACACGCCGACGGTCGGCATCGGATCCGTTGCGGGCAATTTTGGCCGCTCCGACGAATGGCTGGATGTCGATGACTTCATGCGGATGGTCGAAGTCATCGCTCGCGTTCTGGTGAGCTGGGACGAGAAAACCGCGCCTTCTGCCGCCACCTGACTGGAGATCCGACTTACGACCTGAAGGAGGCGGAGGGTGGCTTACGCACGTTCCTTCAGACCCAGCAACCTTCCAACCCACGGTGAAAGACAAGACATGTCCAGAAACTCCATTCGACGGGCTGCACTCACCCTCTCGTCAGTTGCGCTGCTGCTCGCGGCGGCGGCCTTCGGGACGAGCCCCACGCTCGCCGCCGGCACGGAAACGGCCGCCGGCAAGAAATGCGTGGAAGTCCCCGCGTCCTCATTGGTCAAGCCAGGCACGCTCACTGTCGTCACCAACGCCGCGAGCTACCCGAGCTCCTACGTCGACCAGGACGGCAAGATCGTCGGCGTTCGCGCCGAGATGGCCAAAATGATCGCCGACGGACTGTGCCTCGATCTGGAAATGATCAATTCGCCGTTCGACACCCACATTCCCGGCCTGCAGAGCAAGCGTTGGGACATCAGCGCCAGCGGCATGGTCTACACGCCGGCGCGGGTGGAGGTCGTCAAGATGATCCCGGTCGAGGTTCAGGGGGTCGTGGTTTGGGTGACGGCGGGCAATCCGCACAACATCAAGACCGTCGACGACATGGCGGGCCTGCGCGTGGCGACGGAAGGGCCGGGCTACGAGTTCGACACGACCAACAAGCTCAGCGACGGTCTCGTCGCCGCCGGCAAGAAGCCGTTCGAGGTGCTGGTGTTCGACGACAACACGAAAGCGGCCCAGGCGCTCGCCGCAGGTCAGGCCGACGCGCTCATCACCACGGGGCTGCCGCCCTCCGACGGGCGGTTCGAGCTTGCGGGCGAACCGCTCAACCAGACGTTCAAATGTCTTGGCCTGAACGACGAGGCCCTCGCCGAGGCCGTCGTCGAGGTCGTCAAGAACCTGCGTCAGGATGGAAGCCTGAAAGCCCTCCTCGATAAATACGGGTTCACGATGTACCAGGGGGTAACGAAGGTTATCACCGCCGACTCGCCACCCAAGAACTGACGAGGAACGACGATGTGGTCTTGGTCGAGCTTTTTCGAGTTCCTGGTCAGCAGGCAGTACGTTTCGGGCGCGTGGACCTCGATCTGGCTCACCTCGGTCTGTCTGATCATGGGCTTGGCCCTGGCCATCGTGCTCGCGCTGATGCGCATGTCCAACAACCGGGGGCTGCGCTGGCCCTCGGCCTTCTTCACCTGGCTGTTCCGCGGCGTGCCGCTCCTGGTGACTCTGGTGATCATCTATACCGGCCTGCCGCAGTTCGGAATCCGGCTTGGCCCGCTGGCGGCCGGTATTCTTGGCCTCACGCTCAACGAGGCGGCCTATCTGTCCGAAATCGTTCGCTCGGGAATATTGTCGGTGCCCAAGGGCCAGTACGAGGCCGCCCGGGCGCTCGGAATGACCCCCGCGCGGGTCATGCGGGTCGTCGTGTTCCCGCAGGCTTCGCGAATCATCGTGCCGCCGCTGGGCAACGCGGTGAATGGCCTGTTCAAGACGACGACGCTGCTGTCGGTCGTGGCCGTGAACGAATTGCTGCGCAACGCGCAGTTCGCCATCCAGATCAACTATCGCGTCCTGGAAGGCCTGGTTGCGGCGGCGATCTACTATCTCGTTCTGGTCTCGATCTGGCAGGTCGTTCAGAACTACATCGAGAACCGGCTCAACCAGAGCTACGTCACCACCTCATGAGAAAGGCCAAGACCGTGAGAAAACTGCAGTCGTCGAAACGCCCGGTCGTTCTTTCGAATGGCGGCGTCATGTGCGGGCGTGACCGGAAATGACGGCGCTCGCGGCCGCATCCACGCCGATACTGGAAGCCATCGACGTTCGCAAATCGTTCGGCAAGCTCGATGTCCTGAAGGGCATTTCGGTGAGCCTCAACAAGGGCGACTCCCTCTGCATCATGGGCCCCAGCGGCGGTGGCAAGAGCACGTTCCTCAGATCCATCAACTGTCTCGAGATGATCGATTCGGGCGTGATGAAGGTCTGCGGCGAGGAAATGGGCTACCGGATGGCCGCCGGCACGCGCCGGCGGCTCGGCGAGGCCGCCGTCGCGCGGCAGCGCCGCAAGACCGGAATGGTGTTCCAGCAGTTCAATCTGTTCCTGACCATGAATGCCCTCGACAATGTCGCCTCTGGGCTGGTGCACGTTTACGGCGTCAAGAAGGAGCAGGCCCGCGAGCAGGCGTACGAGCAGCTCAAGCTCGTCGGCATTGCCGACAAGGCGAAGGCCTATCCCATTCAGCTTTCGGGCGGCCAGCAGCAACGCGTCGCGATTGCCCGGGCGCTTGCGGTCAAGCCGGAACTCATGCTTTTCGACGAGCCGACGTCGGCGCTCGATCCGGAAATGGTTCAAGAAGTTCTGGACGTCATCTACAGCCTGCGCGACAGTGGCATGACGATGGTCATCGTCACGCACGAGGTCGGGTTCGCCAAGAAGGCGGCCGACGAAGTCTTGCTCATTGCCGATGGCGTCGTGGCGGAACGCACCTCGCCGCAGAACTTCTTCGAAAACCCGCAAAGCGAGCGGACACGGCAATTTCTCTCGCGCGTGCTGCACTGATGCGTAGCGCCGCCATGGCGGCGGGAGCGCGGTCGGTGCAGCGCCCGCCGGCGACGATGCCGAAATTGCAGCGGTCGCAGCGACGGCTGATCGGTGCGGACAAGATCGATTATCATGCCAGGCATGGTCGGGGACGGCCACATCCCGGTGATGGTAATCAAAGGTCGGCGCACGGGTGGAAGCTGCAGCCGGTCGGCGGGTCCTGTCAGCGGTTCGAGGGCCCGCTCATTCAAAGCGAGCCGGGCCGTTCGGTCATGCTGTGTCGGGCCGCGCTGGCAGGGTAGGGCGCACCGCGATCACGGCGGCCCCTCCCGTCACGACGCGTGCATGCGGGTCGCGGCGCGGAAGTATTTTCGCGCGGCGGCGATGAGCTGGGCGTCGGTCGGATGGTCCATCGCTTCGATGCCCCAGACCTTTTTCGCCAGCGCCGGGTGGGTGTCCGTCAGGTAGCCGGCGAATTCGGTGCGGGCCACGCCCGGCCCGACGATGAGGATCCTGCGAAAGCCTCCGAGCTTGTCGGCGATGTCGGCGAAGAACTCCGTGTTGGGCGCCTCCTTGCCGAGATGCACATGGTCGGCGCGGCGGTGGATGTGCTGCGGCGCGTGCGCGTCGTGCACGACGATCTCGTCGGCGTCGTCGACCGACAGTCCGAAGATGCGGGCCTCGCGATGGTCGATCCAGACGCAGCCGCTGGTGTGGTGCATGATGTGTCCTCTTGTGGTTGGCGGCAGCGGGCGCGGGGTCCCTTGCACCGCGATGAAGTCGTGGTGGCTGGTCCGAAATGTCGCCGTCGCGCGCGCGGCGCGGCGGCGATCGGGGTCATGCGGTGGGGACGGTCAGGCGGTGGCCCAGCCCAGCCATTTGTTGCGATGCACCTGGTCGAGCTTGGCGGCCCATGCGTCGAGCCCGAAGATGTGGCCGGCGCTGGTCGCGATCATCAGGCCGAGCACCAGCGCATAGACGATGTGCTCGTCGAGCAAGAAGTTCGTGGTGGCCGAGATGTACGGGAAGTCCATATGCGCCATCCAGTAGAACAGCATCAGGGCGATGCCGAAGCTCGCGCTGAGCCGCACCATCAGGCCGCTGAGCAGCGACAGGCCGATCAGCAGGTGCCCGTAGGCGACGAGAAAGCTGAGCACGCCCGCGAGCGGCTCCGTGGCCAGCGGCGCGAACAGCCAGTGGAAGGTCTTGGTCGAGCCCAGAAAGCCAGAGACCGAAAATCCCCCGAACACCTGGTGGCTGGCCGCGTAGAGAAAGACCCACGCCATGGCGAGGCGCAGGAGGACGACGAGTGGTTTGACGGCGGGTGAGCTGAACATCTGCTCCTCCAATCTGGAATGGACGCAGGATCGTCCCATCAGGCCCGGCGCGACTTGATATTGGTCAATCGGGTGCGCGCTGCGGGCCGCCATCGCGCCATGGCCCGGCTTTGACCTCGATCAAGGAGCGGCGGCGCCGATGCCGATATCTAGTGGCCTTGCTGATGCAACGCTGCAGGAGGTTTCCATGCTTCGGGCTTTTCTCCCTGTCCTGACCTATCCGACGCCCACCGCGTTGCCCGGACTGCAGCGGGCTCTCGATCTTGTCGCGACGCTGCAGGGCGAAGTCGCCGCCACCATCGCCGAGGTCGACGTGCCGCCGGTGTCGGCGCCGCTCGGTCCTGTCGGCATCGATGTGTCGGCGATGGCGGCGGAAGCCGAGGCCATGAGCCGCTCGCACGCCAGCGACGCGGCTGGCCACCTGCGCAACGAAGCGAAGCGGCTCGGCCTCGAGATCGGCATCGATCACGTGCGCTCCCGCTGGGAGTGGGCGGCGGGCGCGCTCGCCGGCGCCGCCCGGCTGCACGATCTGTCGCTCATGGCCATGGGCGACAGCAGCGACGAGCGGCGGGTCGCCGAGGCGCTGATTTTCGAGTCCGGTGGTCCGGTGGTGCTGATCCCCGCAAGCGGCGAGGCGCCGGTGCATCTCAACACCGTCGCCGTGGCGTGGGACGACAGCGCCGCCTCGGCCCGGGCGTTGCGCGACGCCATGCCGCTGCTCGAGGCGGCCGATCGCGTGATCCTGCTCACCGCCGACATGGACAAGCCGATCGATCCGCAGAGCGTCGAAGGCATCCTCGCGGCGCTCGATCGCCGCGGCATCCAGAACAGCCATTTCGAGGTGCTGGTCGGCAGCGGACAATCCGTCGGCGAGGCGCTTCAGGCCGCCGCCCGGCGCAAGGATGCGGGGCTGCTCGCCATGGGCGCCTACGGCCACAGCCGCATCCGCGAGTTCATTCTCGGCGGCGCCACCAGGTCGGTCCTCGCCAGCCTGCAGATGGCCGTGCTGATGTCGCATTAGGACGCGCCCCGCCAACGACAGCAAATTGTCCCGGCCCGCATGCGTTCGGCGCCGGGGCGGTGTACAACATGCCGGGCTCCCCTCGCGAGGCTGCAATGCGCATTTACGTCCTCTACGCTCATCCCGACACCGAGCGCTTCGGCGGCCGGCTGGCCGAAGCCTATGCCGAGGCCGCCGTCGACCATGGCCACGAGGTGCGGCGGCAGGACCTGTTCGAGCTCAGCTTCGATCCGGTCCTGCGCGCCGGCCTGCGCCTGGTGCAGCCGCTGGAGCCGGATCTGATCGCGGCCCGCGCCAATCTCGACTGGTGCGAGCATTTCGCGCTGTTCTACCCCGTCTGGTGGGGCAACGTGCCGGCGCTGCTGAAGGGATTCTTCGACCGCACGCTGTATTCGGAGATCACCTATCGCCACGACGTGCAGGACCCGTCCTGGAGCAAGATGCTGGCTGGCCGCTCGGCCCACATCGTCACCACCTCCGACGCGCCCGCCGCCTGGCTGCGCGACCACAATCGCGACAGCGACCTCAACGCCGTCCGGCGCGGCACCCTGGAGTTCTGCGGCATGCAGCCGGTCAAGGTCACCCGCATCGGCGGCGTCAAGGACATGGACCAGAAGCGGCGCGATAGCTGGGTCGAAAAGCTGCGACGGCTCGGCGAAGCCCCGTGAGCTCGGCTCACTGCGCCTGCCCCGCCGCGACCAGCTCGCGCCCCGGCCGCCCATGCAGGAAGCCATTGGAGAACGGCACGTCGGGATAGATCTCGGCGAGCCGCCGTCGGCCCACGGCAGCCTCGAGCCGCCGCTCGCTCACCGCGCGGAAGATCTGCGCCACCGCCACCATGTCGCAGCTCTGCGGCGACAGGCGCAGCCCTCGCACGCCGGCCCGCCGCAGGCCGTCGATGTCGTCGAGGGCGACGTGGCACGTCCCCGAGACCGTCTGCACGCCGTTGAGCGCGAGGAAGCGCTGCCCGTCGAGCGTATCGACCGCCACCCCGTCCGGGTCCTCGCCGCAGATGAACTGGCAGGTGTCCTTGGTCAGCCCGCGAAACCGGGCATGGGCGCAGCGCGCCGAGATCGCCAGCGGCACCTTGCCGAAGGCGAACACCTCGATGCCGACGCGCGGCGCCTGCGCGCAAATCCGCTCGAGCGAGGCGAGCGGCAGTTCCGGCGGCAGGCAGATCGTCGTCGCCCCGAGCTTGGCCAGCACCTCCGCCGTCGCCGCGTTGTAGACGTTGACCATCGGCCCGACCGCGAACGGCCGCCCCCGCAGCCGCGGCACCGCCGACAGCTCGCCGATCTCCACCGCGAAACGCTCCTGCGCCGCCAGCCGCTGCACCGATTTCCGCTCGCGCGGCGCGGTGACCAGCGCCAGCGAGGCGAGCCGCACCGTCTTGCCCGCCCGCGTGAGCCGCTCGGCCACCTCGTCCATGGCGCGCGCATGAAAATGCTCGCGCTTGGAGCACACCGTTTCGCCGATCACCACCGCGTCGAGATCGGCTTCGTCCGCGATCCGGAAGTAGAAATCGCGCCAGCGCTCCTCGCTCCACAGGAACAGCACCGGGCCGAGCGTGAGGGTGAGCCGGCCCGCGCCGGGATCAGCGCCAGCGTCGGTCATAGGACCCCTCCGTGGTGCGCTGCCCCTCGCTCATCCGGCGCAGCGCCTCGGCGCCGTCGGCCGCGCCGGAGCCCGATTGCAGCCGCCGGCGGATTTCCTTGACCACCTGCGCGACATAGGCGCGTCCGCGCTGCCGGCCTTCGATCTTGAGGGCGCTAACGCCGGCCTTGTGCAGCGTGTCGAGATGCGCCAGGGCGTCGAGGCTCACCGGGTCCTCGAACACGTAGCCGTCGCGGCCCTCGGCCGTGAACCGCCCCTTGCAGATGGTCGGGTACCCGGCGGCCTCGCCGGCGCCGAACCGGTTGATGGTGAAGTCGCCGAGCATGGACACCATCGCCTCGCCGTCCTTGCGGTAGCGCACATGGCTCGCGGGCGAGCACACGCCATGCATGTTCGGCGACAGCCCCGTCGCGTACGACGACAGCGAGCACCGCCCTTCCTCCATCACGCACAGTCCGCCGAACACGAATACTTCGGTCTCGCACGGCACCTCGCGCGTCAGCGCCGCGACCTCGGTCAGCGACAGCACGCGCGGCAGCACCGCGCGCTTGATGCCGAACGCCTCGACCAGAAAGCCGATGTGATCGGCGTTCGCCGCTCCCGCCTGCACCGACAGATGCCGCCGCGCCTGCGGATGCCTCTCGGCCGTGTAGGCGATGAGGCCCAGATCGGCGAGGATCAGCGCGTCGGCGCCCAGCCGCACCGCATCGTCCACCGCCCGCTCCCACAGCGCTTCGCTGCCGGCGCGCATGAAGGTGTTGATGGCGACCAGCACATGCACCTGCCTCGAATGCGCATAGGCGATCTCGCGCTCCAGCTCCTCGCGGCTGAAATTGAGCCCCGGGAAGTTCCTGGCATTGGTCTCGTCGCGGAACCCGCAATAGACCGCGTCGGCGCCGAGATCGACCGCATCGCGCAGCGCCGCCGGCGTGCCGGCCGGACAGATCAGTTGCATGGCACGCCCTCGCGCTCCAGCAGCGACCGGCGCACCGCCCCCAGCACCGCCTGCCCCGGGCGCTGCGCCCAGCGCCAGGGCGGCGCCAGGTCGCGCACGAAATCGAGCGGGATGCTTTCGGCCGCGTTGCGCAGCGCCAGCGCCGTCTCCATGTCGCCCTCGATGCTGATGTGGCGTCCGAAAAACTCCGCATCGCCGTCCAGCCGCCCCTCGGCGAGCGCCAGCAGCAGCACGATCGGGCCGCAGATGCGGGTCGCGTAGGCCGGTGGCGTCGCCCCGCGCCGCGTGACGCGCACGCTGCGGCGCGCCAGCACCAGCGTGAAGTCGAACGGCGCGTCGGTGGGCGAGATGGCGATCGGCCGTGCCGCGAACGTCCCGAGCCGGTCGAACAGCCCGGGATGCTCGCGAAGGATGTGCGTGAGGCTCGCTTGCGCCATCCCTTGCACCAGGGGCAGGGGCAGCGGCGTGGCGAGCAGGCGGAGGATCGGCGGCAGCATCGGAACGTCCTTGAACCGGCCGACCGTAGCATCGGGGCCGGCAAGCCTGTTTGCGTTTGCGCAAAGACAGATGCGTCGCCTCCATGGTCGGTACCGGAAAACGGGTACCGCCAGATGGGACGTTCCGACCTGCGCCAATTCATGGCCGAGCTCGATGCGGCCGGCATGCTGGTGCGTGTCGCCGAGCCGGTCTCTCTCGTGCACGAGATGACCGAGATTCACCGGCGCGTGCTCGCCGCCCGCGGTCCCGCCATCCTGTTCGAGCGGCCGGTCGATGCGGCCGGCAGCGAGCTTTGTTATCCCGTCCTGGTCAATCTCTTCGGCACGCCGCAGCGCGTCGCCATGGGCCTCGGCATCGAGGCGGCGGGCATGGCCGAGCTCGGCGAAACGCTGGCCTATCTGCGCCATCCCGAGCCGCCCGCGACGCTGCGCGGCGCGCTGCGGCGGTTGCCGGAGCTGCGCGCGGCGCTGGCCATGGGTACCCGCTCCGTGTCGCGCCCGCCGGTGCAGCAGGTGGTCGTTCCGGCCGCCGAGCTCGATCTCGGCGCGCTGCCCATCCAGTGGTGCTGGCCCGGCGAGCCCGCGCCGCTGATCACCTGGCCGTTGGTGGTCACGCGCGACCCCGACGATGCCGCCGACATCAATGTCGGCGTCTATCGCCTGCAGGTTCTCGGGCGCGGCCGGTTGATCGTGCGCTGGCTTCCGGGCCGGGGAGGCGCGCGTCATTTCGCCCGCTGGCAGGCGCGCGGCGAGGACATGCCGATCGCCATCGCCATCGGCGCCGACCCCGCGACCATGCTGGCCGCGGCAATGCCGATTCCCGACGGCGTCAGCGAGCTCGCCTTCGCCGGTCTGCTGCGTCGGGAAAAGACCGGCGTGGCCCGGGCCGTGAGCGTGGACCTGCCGGTTCCGGCCAATGCCGAGTTCGTGCTCGAAGGCGCCGTGTCGTCGACCGAGCGCGCGCCGGAGGGACCGTATGGCGACCATACCGGCTACTACAACGCCGTGGAGCCGTTCCCCGTCGTCACCCTCGGCGCCATCACGCATCGCCACGATCCGACCTATGTATCGACCTTCACCGGGCGCCCGCCGGACGAGCCGGCGGTGCTCGCCGAGGCGCTGGGCGGCCTGTTCGTGCCGCTGGTGCGCCGGCAGTTCCCCGAAATTCGCGACGTTCACTTCCCGTCCGCCGCCTGCTCCTACCGCTTCGCCATCGTCGCCATCGACAAGCGCTATCCGGGGCAGGCGCGCCGCGTCATGCTGGGGCTGTGGTCGATGCTGCCGCAATTCATGATGACCAAGACCATCGTCGTGGTCGACGCGGCCGATATCGACATCCGCAATTGGGACGACGTTCTGTGGGCGATCTCCACCCGCTTCGACGCCTCGCGCGATCTGGTGCAGCTCGACAACACGCCGATCGACTATCTCGATTTTGCCTCGCCGCTGCCCGGCCTTGGCGGCAAGATCGGGCTCGACGCCACCAACAAGATCGGTGCCGAGACCGCCCGCCCATGGGGCAGGGTGCTCGCCATGAGCAGCGAGGCGATGTCGCGCATCGACGAGATCTGGCCACGGCTGGGTCTGGGTGCCGCCCCATGACATCTCGCGTCGTCATCGGCATGTCCGGAGCGTCGGGCGCGTGCCTCGGCCTGCGTGTCCTCGAAATCCTGTCGCAGGCCGCTGGCATCGAGACCCATTTGGTCGTCAGCAAGGCCGGGCGGCAGACGCTCCGCCACGAATTGGGCGCGCACGGCCTCGCGCGCGCCGAAGCGCTCGCCACCGTCGTTCATCCGGTCGGCGCCATCGGCGACACCATCGCCAGCGGCTCGTTCGCGACCCACGGGATGATCGTCGCCCCCTGTTCGATCCGTACCCTGTCGGCGATCTCCTGCTGCCTTTCGGACAATCTGCTGACCCGCGCCGCCGACGTGCATCTCAAGGAGCGGCGTCTGCTCGTCCTCATGGTGCGCGAATCGCCGCTGCATCTGGGGCATCTGCGGGCCATGGCCGCCGTCACCGAGATGGGCGCCATCGTCGCGCCGCCGGCCCTGCCGTTCTACCAGGGGCCGCAGACCCTCGAGGCGATGGTCGACCAGATGGCGCGCCGGGCGCTGGCGCTGCTGCAGCTCGACGCGCTGCCGCCGGCCGCGTCCTGGCCAGGGCTCGCATCGGCGGCGACCTGAGCCGGAATTTGCGCTGGCGCAAAGAAGCGATGCGCCGCCGGCCGTAATCATGCAGCGTTCCAGCAGAACGAAGGCGTGACGGTGCTGATCCCGATCCTCGACCCGGATATTTGCGCCTGCCTCGGCGAGGTCATCGACCCCGAGCTCGGCATCAACATCGTCGATCTCGGCCTCGTGCTGTCGGCCACCCGGTCCGGCGCCGCGATCGAAATCGTCTTCACGCTGACCAGCCGGGCTTGCCCGCTCGGCAGCCTGATCCGCGACGATGTGCGCGAGCGGCTCGGCGCCGCATTTCCCGACGCCGAAACCATCGACGTGCGGCTGGTGTGGGATCCCCCATGGTCTGAGGACATGGTGAGCGATCACGGCTTCGAGCTGCTGGGAATGACGCGAACAAGGAATTATGCCTGATGTGCAACGACTGCCAAGCGACCGACACCACCATCGACGTGCGCGTGATCGCGCCGCGCCTGCGCCACCCGATGATCTTCAGCACCTTCGACAACCTGCTGCCGGGCGAATTCTTCCGCATCGTCAACGATCACGATCCGCGCCCGCTGTTCTACCAGTTCAGCACCGAATATCCGGGCAGCTTCGAGTGGACCTACGAGAAGTCGGGACCTGAGGTGTGGCAGGTCAAGATTGACCGCATCGCCTCCTAGCCAGGACGCAACCCGTCTCGCACGTACGGCGAACGTCGTTCTCCTCGGGCTCGCCGGTGCCGCCGCAATGGCGGGCCTCTGGGGTGGTCTCGTCCGCCTCGGCCTGCCGCTGGAGGGAGACGCCGTCGCCGAAATCCACGGACCGCTCATGGTCTGCGGCCTGTTCGGCACGGTGATCTCGCTCGAACGCGCCGTCGCGCTCGAGCGGCGCTGGGCGCTGGTCGCGCCGCTGGCCTTCGCGGCGGGCGGCGTGTGCTGCCTGCTCGGCGCGCCGGCTGCCGGGGCGGGGCTCTTTCTTGCCGGCGGGCTGGTGCTGTTCGCCGCCTCGGTGGCCGTCTTCCTGCTGCAGCGCGCGCTGTTCACCTTCAGCCTCGCCGTCGGGGCCTTCTGCATGGCGGCCGGCGATTTCGTCTGGATGCTGTCGGCCGATGCCCGCGCCAGCGTCGGCCTGTGGATCGCCTTCTTCGTCGGCACCATCGCCGCCGAACGGCTGGAGCTGAGCCGCACCCTGCGGCCTGGCGAGCTCAGCCGCACGGCCTTTGCCGGGCTGCTGTGCCTGCTGGTCATCGGCGCGGCGCTCGGTATCGACAGCCTGTCCGGGCGCTGGCTGCTGGGCGGTGCGCTGCTCGGGCTCGCCGTCTGGCTCTGTCGCTACGACGTCGCGCGGCGCGTCATCCGGCGCCCCGGCGCCTCCCGCTTCTTCGCCACGGGCATGCTCGCCGGCTATGTCTGGCTGGCGGTGTCGGGCGGCCTGCTGCTGTTCGGCGACGACCTCGACCGCGCCTACGACCTGCAATTGCACACCGTATTCCTCGGCTTCGTGCTGTCGATGCTGATGGCGCACGCGCTCATCATCCTGCCGGCGGTGCTCGGCATCCATCTGAGCTTCAGCCCGTCGCTCTATTGGCCGCTGGCGCTGCTGCATCTGTCGCTGCTGCTGCGCCTGCTGGGCGGCACCGTCGGCCCCGACTCGCTGCGCCTGCTGAGCGGACCGGTTACCGTCGCCAGCCTCGCGGCGTTCGTCGTGCTGGTCGTCTGGACGCAATGGCGGTTGCGACGGAATCGACCATTGCCGCGCCCGCTGTCGCTGCCATAGCTTGGCGCCATGCGAGTGGCCCTGGAGGTCGACCGTCATGCTTGACCGCACGCTGATCCGCGATCTTGCCCTGTTTGCCCGCCTGGACGATGCCGCCCTCGACGACGTGCTGTCGGAGGCCGGCAGCCAGCGTTATGCCGCCGGCGACGTGGTGTTCGAGCAAGGGGAAATCGCCGAGCGCTTCTTCGTCCTGCTGCATGGCCGCCTGCGGGTCACGCAGATGACCTCGGAGGGCCAGCAGATCGTCATCCGCATGGTCGCGCCCGGCGACCTCTTCGGCATCGCCAGGGTCATGCAGCGGCCGGACTATCCCGGCACCGCCACGGCCGTGCTGGAGAGCGTGGCGCTGGCCTGGCCGATGTCGGCGTGGTCCACCGTGGTCGACGGCCATCCGGCCTTCGCGGTGAACGCCATGCAGATCATGGGAGAGCGGCTGCAGGAGGCGCAGCTGCGCATCCGGGAGTTCTCGACCGAGGCGGTCGAGCGCCGTGTCGGCCACGCCGTGCTCCGGCTCGCCCGGCAGTCGGGCTATCCCGAGGACGACGGGGTACGGATCGATTTCCCCATCTCCAAGCAGGATATCGCCGAAATGACCGGAACCACGCTCCACACCGTGTCGCGCATTCTTACCGCCTGGGAGGCGGCTGGTCTGGTCAGCACCGGCCGGCAGAAGCTGCTCGTCAGGAACCCGCATCATCTGCTGCTCATCGCCGACGGCGTCGAGGCGGCGCTGGCGAAATAGGGCGGTTCTCGATGGCGCGCACGATCGCCGCCCGCAGCGCCGCGCGATTGTAGCCGTGCTCGTCCGCCGAATCCGCGAGGCTGTGGAAATCGGCGATCGGGCAGCCGATGCAATGCAGGTGCCAGTCGATGAACACGCGGATGGTGCGCGGCCAGATGCGCATGATCTCGTTCAGCGACAGGGTGTCAAGGACAGTGCTGGGGTCGGCCATCGCAGCTCCTCCATGAACCGGAAAGCCTAGCCCGCTGCCCGGCGCTGTCCTTGCGCCCGCGCAAACACCGCCGAAAAAGTCCCGCTGCCGCCGCTGCGACTTTCGTCGCCGTCCTTGATCTGGCGCAAAGTTCGTCACCGGGGCCGGGCGTATGCGACCTCCATCGCCCGTCGCGCGCTGCCCGCCGCGCGCGGGACTGCACCGGCAAGGAGGTGATCGATGACGCGCGCCGCAATCTGTCATGTCCAGCTCGAGCTCGACCGCGAACCGCAGCATCCCTTCGGCGAGCGCGGCCGCCTCTACAACCTCTACGTGCCGCTGCGCTCCGACGGCAGCGTCGACGCCGAGGCGCTGCGCCGCGGCCATGGCTGCTGCCACGGCACCCGGCTGCGCTCCGGACACCGGCCGGTGGGCGGCAGGATCAGGCTCGGCGACGGCGGCGAGCTGGTGCTCGAATATGATGGCGGCCCGCTGTTCCGCTCGGTCCTCGCGCTCGACGCCCCGCTCGCCGTCGGCGCCTCCATCCCCGTCACCGAGGCCAATGGCGAGGCGCACCGCTTCCAGGTGATCGCGGTGCGGCCCGTATGAGCGCCGCGCCCGCTTGAGCCAGATCAAGTCCGCCGCCGCGGCGGCGTCTATTGTGCGTCCAAGTGCTGCCGAAGGAGGGCTTAATGAGCGACGACACCAAGACCGCATGGAAGACCTTCGTCGAGGAAATCGAGGTCTCCGGCAAGCACCTGCTGGACGAGCTCAACCGCCTGATGGCCGAAGGCAATGTGCGCAAGCTCGTGGTCAAGAGCAGCGACGGCGACGTGTTCCTCACCCTGCCGCTGACGGCGGGCGCCGTCGCCGGCGGCATCGTGACGCTCGGCGCGCCCTGGCTCGCGATCCTTGCGACCGTCGCCGGGCTTCTCGCCAAGGTCAACGTCGAGATCACCCGCGACGACACGCCGGCGCAACCCGCCCGCCAGCCGGACGCGCCGGCGCCGGCCCCGCCCGAAACGCCGCGGTGACGGGCGGCCCCCCAGCCCGCGCGGTGGAAGGGCGCGACATGCGCGCCCTCCCGCCTCGCCGCCTATTGCGGCCGCGACTTCACCCAGCCGATCATCTCGGCGATCTCCGCCGCCTGTCCGTCCAGGATCCGCTGGGCCAGCGCCCGGGCCCACGGATCCTTGCCGTGCGCCAGCTCGGCCCGGGCCATGTCGACGGCGCCCTGATGGTGCGGAATCATGGAGCAGATGAAGGCCGCATCGATGTCGGCGACCTGCATGCCCTCGTCCATGTTGGCGTGCATCTCCTGCATGCCCTGCATGAGGTCCCGGTGCGCGGCGTCCAGGTCGCCGGCGCCGGTCATGTCCATGCCGCTCATGTCCATGCCCCCGGCCGCCATGTGGTCCATATGCGCGTCGGCGGCGGCCGTCGTCCGGCAGGCGTCGGGCAGGCTGCGTCCCGCTTCGGTGTCGGCCGGCCGGGCCGGTGCGGCGAGCAGCAGCAATGTCGCGCCCGCCAGGGCCGCGCGTGCGAATGTACGAATCATGTCGAAACTTCTCCTGAGTTGAGTGCTACGGATCTGCGGCCGCGACGGGCCGCCTGCGCGCCTCAGCTCAGGGTCGGCGGCCGGAACGGCAGCGACGCGACGGAGCTCGTCCGCAGCGGCGCCGGCGCCGCGACCAGGGCCGGCCGCCCGGCCGTCGGAAAGCCGATGTCGGGCGTCGGCACCACCCCGATGAAACACTGCTCCAGCACGCAGCACGCCGGCGCCGGAGCGCAGTGCGGCGCCATGCACGATGCGTCGTGCGACATGTGCTGCATCTGCGGCGCCCCCGCCGTCATGGTCATGCCGGCCGGCATCGCCTCCGCCATTGCCCCCGCATCGAGCGCCATCGCCATGGCCGCTTCATGCGCGGCCACCCCCAGCGACAGCAGCGCGGCGACGAACGCCACGCGCAGCAGGCGTCCGCCCCGCGCCAGCGCCCGGTCGAGCCATCGCATCCGGTTGAAACGCCACGACTTTGCGGTCGTCGCGCCCGTTGCCGCGCGCCGCCGCCCCCGCCAGAACGGGTGGCGCGAAACCACGCCTCCAGATGCAACGAACGACGACGGCCAAGCCATGCTGCGCGGTCCTTGCGACAGATGTGTCGATCCCACTGTGGCGGATGCCGGCGTCGGCCGTCAATGCGCGACGATGCGGGCTGCGACATGAAGAACCATGTTTTAACCGCGGGGCGGTGTGTAGTGTCACGACGGGGCAGAAAGAGGGCAGTCGCGATCTGGGCGGATCGCGACGCTGCGCACACATGCGCCCCCGGCATGCAACCAGGAGGCGACGGCGCATGGTTTCCACAATGACGGTCGGCGAGCGCCAGATGGCGCTTGGCCTGTGTGTGCTCGTGGCGCTGTGCGGCCTGTTCATGGCAGTCGCCGGCCGCAACGATCTGATGGGGCCGCAGGGCGTTGTGGTGCTGCTTGCCGGCATCCTCGGCGCCATCGTCGTGCTGCGGCGTCTCGATGCGCCGGAGCCGGGTCCGGAGCGGCTCGCGAGCTATTACGACGAGCCGATCAAGTTCGGCATCGTCGCCGCCATGGTGTGGGCCATCATCGGCATGCTGGTCGGCGACTGGGTCGCCTGGCTGCTGGCCTTCCCCAGGCTGACCTTCGCCGATGTGCCATGGGCGAGCTTCGGGCGGCTGCGCCCCATCCACACCACCGGCATCATCTTCGGCTTCGGCGGCAACGCCTTGATCGCAACGTCCATGCACGTCATGCAGCGCACCTCGCGGGCGCGGCTGCCCGACCAGTTGTCGCCGTGGTTCGTGCTCGCCGGCTACAATCTCTTCTGCGTCCTCGCCGTGTCCGGCTACCTCATCGGCGTCACGCAGTCCAAGGAATATGCCGAGCCGGAATGGTATGCCGACATCTGGCTGGTGATCGTCTGGGTCACCTATTTCATCCTCTATCTGCGCACGCTGGCGCGCCGCCGCGAGCCGCACATCTACGTGGCCAACTGGTACTTCCTTGCCTTCATCCTGGTCGTGGCCATGCTGCACATCGTCAACAATCTGGCGCTGCCGGTGTCGCTCAGCAGCGCCAAGAGCTACTCGCTGTTCTCCGGCGTGCAGGACGCGATGGTGCAATGGTGGTACGGCCACAACGCCGTGGCCTTCTTCCTAACCGCGGGCTTCCTCGGCATGCTCTATTACTATCTGCCCAAGCGGGCAGGGCGGCCGATCTACTCCTATCGCATGTCGATCATCGGCTTTTGGGGCATCACCTTCTTCTACGTCTGGGTGGGCTCGCACCATCTGCATTACACGGCGCTACCGCAATGGGTGCAGACGCTCGGCATGACCTTCTCGGTGATGCTGCTGGTGCCCTCCTGGATCGCCGCCGCCAATGCGCTGCTGACCCTCAACGGCGCCTGGCACAAGGTGCGCGACGACGCCACGCTGCGCTTCATGATGGTGGCGGCGGTGTTCTACGGCCTGTCGACCTTCGAGGGCTCGTTCCTCGCCATCCAGCCGGTCAACGCGCTGTCGCACTATACCGACTGGACCATCGCCCACGTGCATGCCGGCACGCTCGGCTGGAACGCCATGATCATCTTCGGCGCCATCTACTACCTCGTCCCGCAATTGTGGAAGCGGCCGAGCATGTATTCGCCGCGGCTGGTCGAGGTGCACTTCTGGTTCGCCATCGCCGGGACCGTCATCTACGTCTTTGCGATGTGGAACTCCGGCATCACCCAGGGGCTGATGTGGCGCACCTACAATGACAGCGGCACGCTCGCCTATTCCTTCGTGGATTCCCTGCTCGCCATGCATCCCTACTACATCGCCCGCGCCTTCGGCGGCCTGCTCTTCCTCATCGGCACGGCGGTCGGCTGCTACAACATCTGGATGACCACGCGCACCGCGCCGGCCGCCCGCATCGCGCCGGCCGGCCAGGTGCCCGACATGCCCTCGGCGCCCGTGGTGGCTGGGGAGTAGCGCCATGTTCAATTCGCACTACCAGCTCGAGCGCTACTCGATCGGCCTCGCCGTCGCCATCATCGTCGTCGCCAGCATCGGCGGCCTCGTCGAGATCGGCCCGCTCTTCACCATCCAGCAGACGGTGGAGGCCGCGCCGGGCATGCGCGTCTATACCCCGCTCGAGCTTGCCGGCCGCAACATCTACATGCGCGAAGGCTGCTATGCCTGTCACTCGCAGATGATCCGCACGCTGAGCGACGAGGTCGAGCGCTACGGGCCATACTCCCTCGCCGTCGAGTCGCAATACGACCACCCGATGCTGTGGGGCTCGAAGCGCACCGGTCCCGATCTCGCCCGCGTCGGCGACAAATATTCCGACCAGTGGCAGGTGGCGCACCTCACCGATCCGCGCGCCGTGGTGCCGGAATCGATCATGCCCGGCTACGCCTTCCTCGAGCGCACCAGCCTCCGGACCGACGATCTGCCGTCCAACCTCGCGGCGCTGAAGGCTCTCGGCGTCCCCTACAGCGACGAGATGGTCCACAACGCCACGACGGATGCCTATGGCCAGTCGGCGCCCGACAGCACCGAGGCGCAGGGCGTCAAGGCCCGCTACGGCGATGCCACGGCGGTGCGCAGCTTCGACGGCAATGCTGGTGTCGTCACCGAGATGGATGCGCTGGTCGCCTACCTGCAGGTGCTGGGCAAGCTCACCGACGTGGCGCACGCCGAACCGCAACTGCAAGGAGACGCGCAATGATGGGCCTCGAGCACAACCTCATGCTCGGCTTCGCCAAATCGTGGGGCCTGTTCTACCTGATCGCGCTGGCGCTGGGGGTCGTCGTCTACACCTTCTGGCCCGGCAACAGGAAGCGCTTCGAGCGCGCCAGGACCTCCATCATGAACGACGAGAGCGGGCCATGGGCGTAATCGAGCGCGATCCGCACACCGGGCACGGCACCACCGGCCACGAATGGAACGGCATCAAGGAGCTCAACACCCGCGTGCCGTGGCCGATCTGGATGTTCCTCACCTTGGCCGTGGCCTTCGCGCTGGTCTGGTGGGTGCTGATGCCGGCCTTTCCGCTCGGCACCACCTACACCAGGGGCCTGCTCGGCGCCGACGTGAAGCAGGACGTCGCCAACGGGCTGCAGCTCGCCGCCGACAACCGCGCCGACTGGACGCGGAAGATCGCCGGCGAGGATTTCGCCACCATCCAGGCCGATCCGGCGCTGATGCGCGACGTGCGCGAGACCGGCCACGCTCTGTTCGGCGACAATTGCGCCGCCTGCCACGGCGTCACCGCCACCGGCGGGCCCGGCTATCCCAACCTCACCGATTCGCGCTGGCTGTGGGGCGGCTCGCCCGACGAGGTGTTCGAGACCATCCGCGTCGGCATCAATTCCGACCATCCCGACACGCATTTTTCGCAGATGCCCGCCTGGGGCCGCGACGCCATGATCGACCGCGACTCGATACGCGCCGTCGCCACCTACGTCCACGATTTGTCGCATCCGGGCACCGGCGCCACCGATCTCGTCGCCACCGGCCGGCAGGTGTTCGCCGACAATTGCGCGGCCTGCCACGGCGAGGACGCCCGCGGCGCCCCCGGCACCGGCGCGCCCGATCTGACCGATGCCTTCTGGCTCTACGGCGGCGACGAAGCGTCGATCTACACCAGCATCTACAACGGCCGGCAGGGACACATGCCGACCTGGGAGGCGCGCCTCAGCGCCACCGACCGCAAGATCCTGGCGCTCTACGTCCTCGATCTCGGCCGGAGCGGGCAATGACCTCGCGGCTGCGCACACGGCTGCTCGTCGGGCTGGCGCTGGCCGCCGGCGTCGCGCTGTTCGCCGCCGCCAATACGCATCTGATCTGGACCTCGGTGCTGTCGCAGCCCGATTGCGTGCCGCATCTCAAGGCGCCCGGCCCGGCCGGCGGCTACCAGGCCGCGCAATCGTCCTGCTGAACGAAGGGAAATGGTGATGGCCACACTGGGCAAATCCGACACGCTGCCGCCGGTGCTGCCGCCCATCGCGGCGGCCAGCCCCGACTGGCGCCGCAGCGCCACCCCCGCCGACGCCTTCGGCTGGCTCGCCGCCGGCTGGCGCGATTTCGCCACGCGCCCCGGCCTGAGCCTCGCCTATGGCGGGCTGATCTTCGTTGTCTCGCTGCTGATCGTCTGGGGCCTGGTCGATTTCGGCTACGACTACATCCTCTTCCCCTCGCTGTCGGGCTTCCTGGTGGTCGCGCCGCTCGCCGCCACCGGCCTCTACGAAAAGAGCCGCCGTCTCGCCGCCGGCGACACCGTGACCCTCGCCGACATGCTGTTCGTGCGCATCCGCTCGGGCGGCCAGATCGTCTTCGTCGGCCTGCTCCTGCTGCTGCTGATGCTGCTGTGGAACCGCGCCGCCGTGCTGCTGTTCGCGCTGTTCTTCGGCCTGCTGCCGTTCCCCAGCTTCGACCACGTGCTGCCCGTGCTGCTCGGCACGCCGCTCGGCCTGCTGCTGCTGCTCGTGGGCAGCCTCGTCGGCGGCCTGTTCGCCGCCTTCTCCTTCGCCGTCAGCGTCTTCGCCATCCCCCGGCTGCTCGACCAGCGCACCGACGCGCTCAGCGCCATGGGGCGCAGCATGGCGATCGTCTCGCACAATCTGCCGGTGATGCTCACCTGGGCCGCCATCGTCGTCGCGCTGTTCGCGCTCAGCGTCGCCACCGCGCTCGTCGGCCTCGTCGTCGTCTTCCCGCTGCTCGGCCACGCCACCTGGCACGCTTATGTGGCGATGCGCGGTCCGGCCGGAACATCGGCCCCGGCGACCTCCGCCACCCCCGCCGGAGCGCCTGCATGAGCGCCGCCGCCGACGGCCCCCGCATCATCCCCTCGCGCGAGGAATTGCTGCTGGCTTCGCGCCCGGCCGCCGATGCGCTGCGCGAGGTGCGGCTGTCGGTGCCGAGCATCCATTGCGGCGGCTGCCTCGCCACCATCGAGCGCACCCTCGGCCAGCTCGACGGCGTGGCCGAAGCCCGCGCCAACCTCACCACCAAGAGCGTCGTCGTGCGCTGGCCCGACGGCGCCGCGCCGCCGCCAATCGGCCCGGCGCTCGCCGCCATCGGCCACCCGCCGCATCTGAGCGAGGCCGACGCCGCCGCCCCCGACGGCAGCTTCGGCGAGCTGGTGCGCGCTCTGGCCGTCGCCGGCTTCGCCGCCATGAACATCATGGCCTTCTCGGTCTCGGTCTGGGCCGGCGCCGGCCCCGAGCTGCGCCAGCTCTTCCACCTGCTCTCGGCGCTGATCGCGCTGCCGGTGCTGCTCTATTCCGGTCGCATCTTCTACCGCTCGGCCTTCGCCGCGCTGCGCCACGGCCACACCAACATGGACGTGCCGATCACCATCGGCGTCGCCCTGGCCTTCGGCATGAGCGCCTACGACACCCTGACCGGCGGACCGCACGCCTATTTCGACGCCGCCGTGATGCTGCTGTTCTTCCTGCTCGTCGGCCGCACCCTCGACGACGCCATGCGCGCCCGCGCCCGCGCCGCCATCGGCGACCTCGCCCGGCTGGCGCCGCGCGGCGCCACCGTCGAGGACCGCGACGGCGCGCGCCGCTTCCTCGCGGTCGACCAGATCGTGCCCGGCATGGTGCTGCTGCTCGCGGCCGGCGAGCGCGTGCCGGTCGATGCGCGCGTGCTCGCCGGCGTCTCCGAGCTCGACCGCTCGCTGGTGACCGGCGAGAGCCTGCCGCTGGCCGTCTCGCCCGGTGCCAGCATCGAGGCCGGCACGCTCAACCTCACCGCGCCGCTCCGGCTCGAGGCCATCGCCGCCGCCCATGACTCCTTTCTCGCCGAGATGATGCGGCTGATGGCGGCAGCCGAAGCCGGCCGCTCCGGCTATCGCCGCCTCGCCGACCGCGCCGCGAGCCTCTACGCCCCGGTGGTGCACGGCGCCGCGCTGCTGTCCTTCCTCGCCTGGGCGCTGGCCACCGGCGATCTGCATCGCGCCGCGACCATCGCCGTGGCGGTGCTGATCATCACCTGTCCCTGCGCCCTCGGCCTCGCGGTGCCGATCGTGCAGGTGATCGCGGCGCGCCGCCTGTTCGAGCGCGGCATCATGGTCAGGGACGGGGCCGGGCTCGAACGGCTCGCCGGGATCGACACCGTGGTGTTCGACAAGACCGGCACGCTGACCACCGGCCGCCCCGAGCTCGCCGGCCCGGCCGACGCCGAGGCGCTGGCGCTCGCCGCGCTGCTTGCGGCCCACTCCCGCCACCCCTATGCGCAGGCGCTCGTCGCGGCCCAGGCCGGTGCCACGCCCCCGGGCGTTCGCCTCGACGACGTGCACGAAGTGCCCGGCCACGGCCTCGAGGCGCGCGCCGGGGCCGATCGACTGCGGCTCGGCCGCCCCGACTGGGCGCTCGCCCGGCCGCAGCAATCGGCGCCCGCCGCCCGGCCGGCGACGGTGCTGTCGCGCAATGGCGAACTCGTCGCCTGCTTCAGCTTCCGCGAGCATCTGCGCGACGGCGCCCGCGACGCCATCGCCGCCCTCGGCGCGCGCGGCCTCGCGGTCGAGATCCTCTCGGGCGATGCCGCCGCGGCGGTCGCCCGGCTCGCCGGCGAGCTCGGCGTGACACGCTTTCAGGGCGGCATCCGCCCGGCCGGCAAGCTCGCCCGGCTCGAGGCGCTGCGCGCCGCCGGCCACAGGGTGCTGATGGTCGGCGACGGCTTGAACGACACTCCGGCGCTTGCCGCCGCGCACGTCTCGATGGCGCCCTCGGGCGCCGTCGATGCCGGCCGCAGCGCCGCCGATTTCGTCTTCCTGCGCGATGGCCTCGAGGCGGTGCCTGCCGCCCTCGCGGTGGCCCGGCAGGCGCACCGCCTCATCGTGCAGAATTTTGCCCTCGCCATCCTCTACAATGCGGTGGCGCTGCCCTTCGCCATCGCCGGCCTCGTCACGCCGCTCGCCGCCGCGCTCGCCATGTCGGCATCGTCCATCCTGGTCGTGCTCAACGCGCTGCGCCTCGACGGCCGCGCCGGCGCCCCCCGGCCGATCGGCCGCTTCATGCCGCTGCGCGCGCGGTTCGCCCGATGAGCGTGCTGATCTATCTGATCCCGGTCTCGATCGCGCTCGGGGCCATCGGCCTCGTCGCCTTCCTCTGGTCGCTGCGCAGCGGCCAGTACCAGGATCTCGACGGCGCCGCCGAGCGCATCCTGTTCGACGACGACCGCCCGGTGCGCGCTGGCCGCGACGCGGCGCGGCCGGCGCCGCGGGGAGGGCGCAATGCCGATGGTCCGGCATGACCGCCGCGGCGTCGCTGCCGCGCTGCGCCCTCCGGTTCGTTCGGCGGCGTGATTTATCGTCGCGGCCCCGGCTGGCGACCCGGTCCTGACCGGCGGCATCGTCGTGCCGGCGGCCGGCTTGCCCGCGCCGCGGCTGGCCCCTAAGCTGCCGTGAATTTCACGAGCCAGCAGTGTCCAGCAATGATCTCGTTGCTTCGCCAGCGATGGGCGCCGTACGTCGCCGCAGTGGCGTTCGTCGGCATTTCGACCGCCGTCCGGCTCGCCATTCACAATCTGCTGCCGAGCTCGGCGGTCGGGCTGCTGTTCGCCCCGGCGATTCTCGCCGCCGCCATGTGGGGCGGCCTGTTTCCCGGCCTGTTCGCCACGCTCGTCGCGACCCCGGCGGTGTTCTATTTCGTCTCCAACCGTGCCGATCCCATCGACTCCTCCATTCTCAACATCACGCTGTTCCTCATCGTCGGCGCCACCATCGCCTGGCTCGGCGGCATGCTGCACCGCACGCGTGCCGAATGGGCGGCGGTCAAGGTCGCGCTGCAGCGGCGCGAGGCGCATCTGCAATCGGTGCTCGACACCGTCCCCGACGCCTCGATCGTCATCGACGCCAAGGGGACGATGACCTCCTTCAACCGGGCGGCCGTGCGGCAGTTCGGCTACCAGCCGGAGGAGGCGCTCGGGCAGAATGTCAGGATGCTGATGCCCTCGCCCTACAGCGAACAGCATGACGGCTATCTGCACCGTTATCTGCAGACCGGCGAAAAGCGCATCATCGGCATCGATCGCGTCGTCGTCGGCCGCCGCAAGGACGGCTCCACCTTTCCCATGACGCTCGCGGTGGGCGAGTCGCGCACCGGTGACGACGTCTATTTCACCGGCTTCATCCGCGATCTCACCGAGCACCAGGAGAGCGAGGCCCGGCTGCAGGAGGCGCAGAGCGAGCTGGTCCGGCTTGCCCGCCTCAACGAGCTGGGCGAAATGGCCTCGACCCTGGCGCACGAGCTCAACCAGCCGCTGGCGGCGATCGCCAATTACGTGCAGGGCTGCACCCGGCTGCTGGCGCAGATCCCGGGCGCCCCGGCCGAGCTGATGCGCGGCGCCTTGCAGGAGACCGCCAAGCAGGCGTTGCGGGCCGGCGACATCATCCGGCATTTGCGGGAGTTCACCACCCGCGGCGAGACCGAGAAGCGCCCCGAAGACGTCAAGAAACTGATCGAGGAGGCCGGGGCGCTCGCCCTCGTCGGCTCGCGCGAGTATGGCATCCGCACCGAATTTGCGTTTGCGCCGGACGACGCCATGGTGCTTGCCGATCGCGTGCAGATCCAGCAAGTGCTCACCAACCTCATGCGCAACGCCATCGAGGCCATGCGGGAAAGCCCGCGCCGCGAGCTCGTGGTCCGCACCTATGTGGAAGGAAACCAGGCAATGCATGTCGACGTCAGCGACACCGGCCCCGGCATCGCCGACGAGATTGCCGACCGGCTATTCCAGCCCTTCGTCACCACCAAGGCCGGCGGCATGGGCATCGGCCTGTCGATCTCCCGCCGCATCATTCAGTCCCACGGCAGCGACCTGACCTACCGCCGCAACGAGGCCGGCGGCTCGACCTTCAGCTTCGCGCTGCCGATCGTCCAGGAGGCCCCGAGCGATGAGTAGCGCGGATGTCGTTGTCCATATCGTCGACGACGAGGAGCCGGTGCGCAATTCCCTGGCCTTCCTGCTCGGATCGGCCGGCTTTGCGGTGCGCACCCACAGCTCGGCGGCGGCCTTCCTCGACGTTGCGCCCTCGGTGCGCAACGGGTGCCTCGTCACCGACCTGCGCATGCCCGATATCGACGGCGTCGAGCTGCTGCGGCGTCTCAAGGCCGCCGGCACCATGCTGCCGGCGATCGTCGTCACCGGCCATGGCGACGTGCAGATGGCGGTCGAGGCGATGAAGACCGGCGCCATGGATTTCATCGAAAAGCCGTTCAGCGACGAGGTGCTGATCGACTCGATCAACCGCGCGGTGGCGGTCGCTGCCTCGCGCGGCGACGCGGCGGCGGCGGCCGCGCGCACGCATGAGCGCCTCGCCAGCCTCAGCGATCGCGAATTGCAGGTGCTGAAGCGGGTGGTGCAGGGGCAGGCCAACAAGGCGATCGCCTACGAGCTCGGCCTCAGCCCGCGCACCGTCGAGGTCTATCGCGCCGGCCTGATGGGCAAGATGCAGGCCAAGAACCTGGCCGAGTTGGTGCGCACCGTCATCGACATCGATCTCGACCAGTTCGGCGGCTCGGGCCCCGACCCCTCTTGATCTGACGCAAAGCGCGGGTCCGGGGCGGGGGCTAGTTTCGCCGCATCATGGCCCGCATTCTCCTCATTGCGCTGGATACCGAGCTTCGCCGGTCACTCGAATTTGCGCTGGCGGCGGAGGGCCACGACGTCACCTCGCGCGCGAGCATTGCCGCGCCGCACGAGCCCAATTTCGATTGCACCGTGCTCGACCATCATGCGGTCGGCGCCGACGGGGCGGCGGCCGCCGCGTTCTGCGGCCGCCATGCGCCGGTGATCCTGCTCGCCAACCAGGCCTCGCATCCGCTGGCGCCGTGGACGTTCCGCACCCTGCTGAAGCCGCTGCTCGGCCTCTCGCTCACCGATGCGGTCTACGAGGCTGTGGCGGCGCGCAGCGCCACTAAGTAAACCCCCTAGTCGCACGACCGGAATTTCGGCGCACGGCCCGGCCCGGCAGTATCTCCCCATTACCTGGAGACGCCGTCATGTTTGCCCAAACCGCCATCCCGATCCCTGCCACTCCCAGCCACTTCCAGGATCCGGATGTGCGCGATCTGCTCGCACAGAGCCAGCCGGGGACGGTGAGCTACTATCCGGCCGATGCCATGATCTACGCCCAGGGCGACGACACCGGCCCGCTCTATCTCGTCGAGTTCGGCACCGTCCGCATCTGCCAGATGACCGCCGACGGGCGCCGCCAGATCACCAGTTTCTGCTACGCCGGGGACGTCTTCGGCCTCGAGCCCGGCGAGGAGCACGAATGCTGCGCCGAGAGCGTCGACGGCGCCGGCATCCGCATGCTGCGTCCGGCGAACAGTGCCGGCTTCGCCCAGAAGCTGCTCGGCTTCGCGCTGCGCCACTTCGCCCGCATGCAGTCGCATCTGGTGCTGCTTGGCCGGCTGAGCGCCAACGAGAAGATGGCGAGCTTCCTGTGCGACCTGCTCGACCGCCAGGACACCGGCGACACGGTCGTCCTGCCCATGCAGCGCAGCGACATCGCCGACTATCTCGGCATCACCTTCGAGACGGTGTCGCGCGTGCTGCGCGTGCTCAAGGACCGGGGGATCATCCGCGTCACGGCGCTCGACCGCATCGAGATCCTCGATCCCGGCGCGTTGCGTACGCTGAGCGACTGAGCTCAGTAGATCGACCGGCAGTAGCGGCCATCGCGCGCGAGGTGGCGAAGACAGGCTGCCGCCTCCTCCGGCGATGTCCGCCCCTCATGCGCGATGATCTCGAGCAGCGCCGCGTGCACCGCCGGCGCCATGCCGGCGGCGTCGCCGCAGACATAGATCGACGCGCCGTTCTCGATCCATGCATAGAGTTCGGCGGCGTGCTCGAGCAGCCGGTGCTGCACGTACACCTTACCAGCGATATCCTGCGAGAATGCCAGGTCGAGCCGCGTGAGCGTTCCGTCCTCGATCGCCGCATCCCATTGATCCGCATAGATAAAATCGTCGCGGCGGGAACGGGCCCCAAACACCAGCCACGCCCGTCCGGCGCTGGTCCGCGCCCGCCGTTCCGCCACGAACGCGCGGAACGGCGCGACCCCCGTTCCGGCTCCGATCATCACGATATCCCCTTGTAAACGCAGCCGAAATCGCGGTTCCGGCTGCACGAAGACCGGCAGCGTCGTCCCCGGCCGCGCCTGCGGTGCCATATACCCCGTCACCACCCCCAGCCGCTGCTCCCCCCGCAGCGAATAATCCAGCGTTGCCAATGTGATAGCCGCTCTCGCCGGGTCCACCGCCGGGCTCGACGCGATCGAACAGAGCCGCGGCTGCAGCGGCCGCAACCCAGCCACCACCGCCTCCGCCGCAAGGCCTTCCACCGGCCACCCCCGCACGATGTCCTGGATGTGGTAAGCGCGCAGAAACCCCCGCCGCGCCTCGGTTTTTTCGGGTGCGGCAAGCGCCCGCAATTCGGTGCTTCCGCTCAATTTCGCCCACAGATTGAGAAACCGCGGCGTCGCGACGGCGATTTCGAACTGCGTAGCCAGAGCCTGCGCGAACCGCATGCGCCCACCCCCGACTCGCACCTCCGCGTGCCCATCGATGCCGAGCACCGTGAGCACGGTCTCGACCAGCCGCGGATCGTTGCGAGGCACGATGGCGAGCGCATCGCCAGCGGAATAGCTCAGCCCGCTGCCGCGCAGATCCACTTCGATATGCCGCTTCTCGTTGCGCGCGCCTGGCCCTGTGAGGACGACATTGGCAACGACCGGCGCTTCGAACGGCCGGGACGCGCCGTAGTGCGGCGGAGCGTCGGGCATGATCAATTCGGCGAGCGGCATCGGCCGATCAGGGAGCAGGCGCCCCGGTCGGGCCGGGTCAGGCGATGCAGCAGCGCGTCGAAGCGCCGCCAGCCATGGATATTGTCAGGGCGCAGGATGGCACAGGCCCCGCCGGCCAGCCGACAGGCGGCCTCGGTCTCGCCGGCCGCCGCCAGTTGCCGCAGGCTCTCGAGCAACAGGTCGATCAGCGCGTTCGCCTGGGAAGGAGCGTCAGCACTCATGCGAACCCCAAATGCTGCTTGGCCGCGTCGGTCATCATCTCGGGAACCCAGTGCGGCTCGTAGGTCAGCGTGACGTCGACGAACTCCACGCCCGGCACGGCCCACGCCCCGTCGCGCGCGCCGTCCTTGAGGAAACCGGTGGCCGGACACCCGCGTGTCGTCGTGGTCATGACGATGTCGACCACGCCGCCTTCGGCTGCCGTGATGCTGTAGACGAGGCCGAGATCGACGATGTTGTAGCCGAGTTCCGGATCGATGACGACGCGCAGCGCTTCCGTCACCCGTTCGATCAATGCGTCGCTCTCGGCGCTCATGGCTTTGCATCCTTGCCGCCGATGCGGATCAGCAGGCGATAGGTGGTGCCGTCCGCATCGAATCCACCGCGCCAGGCGTGCCCGCGCTTGGCGAGTTCGGGGAACAGGAACACCGGTTCGCGGCCGAGCAGCGCCGCGAGCACCTCGCCGGTCGGCATCGCTTCAATTGCCGCAAGGATATTCACCATCGGTTCGGGTGGATCGAGGTCGCGACCATCGACATTGCGCACCGGTGCCGGCCAGTCCGAGTTACTGTCCACCGGAGCATAGGCATCCGCCTCGCCCGTCGGATAGAACAGCACCTGCCAGTCGCCGCCGCCCATCTCGATGGCTTCGTTTCCGAAGCCTCTCGCCCCGAGCACGGCAAACAGCGGCGTCGGCTTGAAGTTCGCGAACAGACGCAGCCCTTCGTCCGGCGCCAGCCTGCCGATCGCTTCCATGATCGCCGCGAAGGGCTCGCCCCCGGCCCGCAATATCGGCCGAACGTCCAGGTCAACGTAACGCGAGATCATTCAGTCACCTCAGGGTTGAGCAACTAGGGCACAGAGCAACCGTGGCCGGTGTGGAACGTCTTGCCCTTGCGGGCCTATGGCGACATCGGCCAGCCGGCGCGTGCGCACGAACTCGACGACAAGTCCGGCGGTCGCCAGCAACAACAGCAAGGCGAGACCACGGAACACGAGCGCCTGCTCCGCCAGGAGAGCTACTGTCCCGAACCAGACGGCGCCGAAGTAGAGATAGAACCATTTGCGGGCGCGGCTTTCGACGACGAGGTCCTGCACCCGCGGCGTGGGAGCACGACCCAGCAGCGGACCGTAGCATTCGAGCCAGGTGACGAAGGCGACGATCTTGTAGAGCTGCGACAGGCCAAGGCCTGACAGCCAGCCGAAGGCGAGCAGGTAGAGCACCGCTCCGGCAAACCGCGGCATTTGCCCCAGCGCCAGCAGCGCCAGCAGCAGCGCCGCAGCGAGGGCAAGTGAGATCAGCGCCGGCGCCGCCATCAAACTGTTGGTTTCGAGCTTGCGCCGCTTGCGCTTGGCATAGAGTCGAATCACGTCGTGACCGTAGGCGGCCAGCACGGGCACGGCCAGCAACGCCGCGGCGACGAACACGGGGGTAGGGTCGGCGTTCAGCAGGACTGCGCCTGCACCTCCGCCGACGGCGAGCAGCAGCACGCCGATGCCGCCCCACAGCGCAGCGATCGAGGTCCACCGCCTGTCTTCGGGGGCCAGAATGAACATTGCGAGCAGGCGATAGCTGACACCCATCGCGGACAAGGTAAGCCAACCGCCGACGCCGGCCACGATGTGCAAGGGCAGGCCGCTTGCCGCAAGGTCGGCGAGCGGCGGCGCCGTTGCAAGGCCGGTGAGAACAAAGGCGAAGATCAGGCCGAGGCTGGCGGCAGCCGCGACGCCACAGAGCCCGGCGACGAAGAAGCGGGCGGGCAAGGGCAGTGGCCGGCCTGCCCACAGGGTGCGGCCCAGATTGTAGAGCACCAGAACGAAGCCAAGTGCCAGCAGCGAGCCGGCCGCCGGAAGCAGCGGCCAATCGCCCTCGAGCGTACCGTCGAGTTGCAGGAAGCCGCAAAGCAGCAGCACGAGACCGGCCAGCAGACAGCAGAGAGTAGCAAAGGGTAGGTGATTGTCGTGCAGAGGTCTGGCGACCAGCACCGGAACGAACTGGAACAGAGCTCCACAAAGCAGCAGGCTCAGCCAGCCCAGCGCCACCACGTGTACCAGCACCAACGTGGCCGGCGCTTCGACCGGAGCGCTGGGAAAGCCGAAGCCGAGGACCATCATCGTCTCCGCCGCCAGCAGCGCGACGAGCGCCGCGGCAAAGTACGACATGGTCCAGCGCGACAGTGAGACACCAGCCATCGAGAGGCCTCCCGGCCCGGCCTGCGAAGCGGTCGCCGTGGCCGGTTACGCCACCTTGAGCAATCTGGCGATTTCCACCCGCCAGACCTCTGGGCCGCTTTCGAGGTAGGTCCAGGAGAACTGCCCGGGATGCTCAGCTTCGAGCTGGTAGTAGAGCGGCTTGGGGTCGTGGTCATTGACCAGCACGAACCCCGTTCCGGGTGCCAGCCGGTCGACGAGCTCGAAGATCTTTTGGTGGCGCTGCATCGGCACCAGAGAACGCACGTCGATGGTGTCTGGCGTTTGTGCGGCCGCAGGATTGGGCATCAAAAGTCTCCTTGAGCCGCTGTCGTGAAGCATCGGAGGAAGCGCGGCACGATCCGCTCCGGGGCGCCGATCCGGCGTTCGTGATGCTTCGTCCTTAAAAGATATATTGTCAATATATGTTTTATCGCGCATGTTGCCGCAGCGGTGCAGCCATGCATTTTGCTTGAACGCCATTCCGGGAGAGCACGCCGATGCGACTGACCAATTTCAGCGATTACGCCCTGCGGGTGCTCATGTATGCGGCGGTTCGCGACGGTGCACTTGTCACCATCGAAGAGACGGCCGACCGCTACGGCATTTCCCGCACGCATCTGATGAAGGTCGCCAATCTGCTGACCCGGTCGGGTTATCTCACGGCGGTGCGCGGGCGGACCGGAGGCCTGCGGTTAGGCAAGCCGCCGGACAAGATTGGTCTGGGTGACGTGGTGCGCGCCACCGAGCCGGATTTCGATCTGGTGGAATGTTTCGCCGGCGGCAGGTGCCGCATCACGCCAAACTGCCGCTTGCGCGGCGTGCTAGGGGAAGCCCTTGCCGCCTTCGTCTCCACTCTGGATCGCTACACGCTCGCCGACCTCGTTCTCAGCCCTGCCGATTTTGGCCTTGAACCGGCTTAGAGACCGGTCGCAAATTGTCGCCGCCCGCCATCGCTAGGTGGGACGGAATGCCGAGACGACTCTGGCGTTGGTCTCCATATGTCCGGCCCCGATCAATTCGAGACAATACGGAATGGCCGGAAACACGGCGTCGAGGCAGGTCGTGATCGACGCTGGCTTGCCGGGCAGGCTTACGATCAATGTCTTGCCGCGAACGCCCGCACTCTGGCGCGAGAGGATCGCCGTGGGCACTTCGTAGAGGCTGACCCTTCGCATCAACTCGCCGAATCCCGGCAACTCCTTGTCGATCACCCGCGCCATTGCTTCCGGTGTCTGGTCGCGGGGAGAGGGGCCGGTGCCGCCAGTGCTGAGGATCAATGCCGCCCCGGCCTCGCAGAGTTCGACCATGGCCGTTGCGACGGAGTCGACACCGTCGGGAACGATACGTCTGAGCGCCGTCCATGAGCTCGATAGAGCTGCGTCCAGATAGGAGATGATCGCGGGGCCGCCGAGGTCTTCATAGTCTCCGCGGCTGGCGCGGTCGGAAACCGTCAATATGCCGATAATCATGCCGTCCATTGCAAGTGTAGCTACAAGATGTGCGAAATCTCGCGAGCGGGTAGCAGGACGGCAAGAGCCGCGGCATTGTCTTTGAGCTAGCGCAAAGACCGGGAGGGTTCCGGCGTGTAGACGGGATCGTCACCGGTGCGACCAGGGGGCGACGAAAATGACCGATGTCGTCGGCATGCGGGTGCTGATCGTCAGCACGTTTGCCTTCACTGTCTGCTTCGCGGTGTGGTTGATGTTCGGCGTCACCGGCATTCCCATACGCAGCGAGCTCGGGCTCGACTCGACGCAGTTCGGCCTGTTGACGGCGACGCCAGTGCTGTCGGGCGCGTTGTTTCGCCTGCCCTTGGGGGTGTGGACGGATCGCCTCGGCGGCCGGCTGGTGATGCTGATTCTGCTGGTGGGCTGCGCCATCCCCGTGTGGATCTCCTCGTACGCCACGGCGCTGTGGCAATTCCTGCTGCTGGGGCTGGCGCTCGGCCTGGTCGGCGCCTCGTTTTCGGTCGGAACCCCTTATGTGGCGCGGTTTTTCGACAAGCGGCGGCGCGGTTTTGCCATGGGCGTTTTCGGCGCGGGCACCGTCGGGGCGGCGCTCAACATGTTCGTCGCTCCAGCACTTATGTCAGGTTATGGCTGGCAGATGGTGCCGCGAGTTTATGCGGTGGCGCTGCTGGTGACGGCGGGGCTGTTCTACCTGCTGTCGGCGCCAGATCCGGGCAAGGGCAAGGCGCAGGCGCCGCTGTGGGAGCAGCTCCGGGTGCTGCGCGAGCCGCGCGTGTGGAAGTACTGCCAATACTATTCCATCGTGTTCGGCGGCTTCACCGCGCTGTCGATCTGGATGCCGCAATATTTCAGGTCCGAATATGGCTTCTCGGTCGGCGAGGCGGCGCTGTTTGCCGCCGCCTTCGCATTGCCGGCCGGCGTGTTCCGCGCCTTCGGCGGCTGGCTGTCGGACCGCTTCGGCGCCCACGCCGTGACCTGGTGGGTGATGTGGGTCGCCTGGATCTGCCTGTTCATCCTGTCCTATCCGCACACCGACTTCACCATTCAGACCGTCAAGGGGCCGGTGAGCTTTGCCATCGCGCTGCCGGCCTGGGCGTTTGCGGCGCTGCTGTTCATCCTCGGCGTCGCGCTCGCCTGCGGCATGGCGTCGACGTTCAAATATGTCGGTGACGACTACCCCGAATCCATGGGCGTGATCTCGGGTGTCGTGGGCATGATGGGCGGTCTGGGAGGGTTTCTGCTGCCGATTATGTTCGGAGCCCTACTGGATATGCTTGGCATCAATTCGAGCTGCTTCATGCTGCTTTACGGAATTGTGTCCGTCTCCTTGATGCTCAACTACTTGACGGAGGTCCGGCGTGCGCCCGTTATGGGCGAGATGGCCGCCGAGTCTCCATAGGGAGGAGGAATGACGTGAGCCACTTTCTCGAGCGCCTCACTTATCTGTCGCGCTTGCGCGAGCCGTTCGCCGACGGTCATGGCGAACTGCGCGATGAGGATCGCCGCTGGGAGGAGGGCTACCGCCAGCGCTGGCAGCACGACAAGATCGTGCGCTCGACCCACGGCGTGAACTGCACCGGCTCCTGCAGCTGGAAAATCTACGTCAAGGGTGGCCTCGTCACCTGGGAGACGCAGCAGACCGACTATCCGCGCACGCGTGCCGGCATGCCCAACCATGAGCCGCGCGGTTGCTCGCGCGGGGCTTCGTATTCCTGGTACCTCTACAGCGCCAGCCGCATCAAGTATCCGCTGGTCCGCAGCCGGCTGGTCCGAGCCTGGCGCGAGGCGCGCAAGACTCTGGGCCCGGTCGAGGCATGGGCGTCGATCGTGAACGATGCGCAGGTGGCGCGCGGCTACAAATCGATGCGCGGCCGCGGCGGCTTCGTCCGCTCGCATTGGGCCGAGGTCAACGAGATCATCGCGGCCGCCAATATTCACACCATCAAGACCTGGGGGCCGGATCGCGTCGTCGGCTTCTCGCCGATACCTGCGATGTCGATGGTTTCGTACGCCTCCGGTGCGCGCTATCTGAGCCTGATCGGTGGAACGCTGCTCTCGTTCTACGACTGGTATTGCGACCTGCCGCCCTCGAGCCCGCAGACCTGGGGCGAGCAGACCGACGTGCCGGAATCGGCCGACTGGTACAATTCGGGCTACATCATCGCCTGGGGCTCCAACGTGCCGCAGACGCGCACGCCCGACGCGCATTTTTTCGTCGAGGCCCGGTACAACGGCACCAAGGTCGTTGCCATCACGCCCGACTATGCCGAGGTGGCCAAGCTCTCCGACCTATGGCTCCATCCCAAGCAGGGCACCGACGCGGCGCTCGCCATGGCGATGGGCCACGTCGTGCTCAAGGAGTTCTTTCTCGACCGGCAGGTGCCGTATTTCGAGGACTATACGCGGCGCTACACCGACATGCCGATGCTGGTCCGGCTCCGCAAGGACGGCAAACGCTGGGTGCCGGACCGCTATGTGCGCCAGAGCGATCTCGTCGGCGCGCCCTCCGGTGGCCGCGCCGACTGGAAAACCGTGGCCGTCGGCGAGGACAGCGGCGACCTCGTCGTTCCCCAGGGCTCGATCGGGTATCGCTGGCCGAAGGACGGCGAACCGGCGGGCCGCTGGAACCTCGAGGACAAGGACGGCGAAACCGGCGCCACCGTGAAGCTGGCGCTGAGCCTCATCGATCGCCGCGACGACGCGGTGCCGGTTGCCTTTCCGTATTTCGGCGGGACGACGCATGAGCGCTTTCCCGAAAACGACCAGGGCGGCGACGTGCTGGTGCGGCAGGTACCGGTGCGCAAGGTCAGTCTCGCCGATGGCGAAGCCCGTGTGGCGACGGTCTTCGACCTGATGTGTGCCCATTACGGGCTCGATCGCGGTCTCGGCGGCGCCGTCGCCAAGGGCTATGACGATAACGTTCCCTATACGCCGGCCTGGCAGGAAAAGATCACCGGCGTTTCGGCCGCACAGGCCATCACGCTGGCGCGGGAGTTCGCCACCAACGCCGAAAAGACCAAGGGCCGCTCGATGGTGATCATCGGCGCCGGCATGAACCACTGGTATCACCAGGACATGAACTACCGCTCGATCATCAATTTCCTGATGATGTGCGGAACGATCGGTGTATCCGGCGGCGGCTGGGCCCATTATGTCGGCCAGGAAAAGCTGCGGCCGCAGACCGGCTGGACCATGCTGGCCTTCGCGCTCGACTGGGTGCGGCCGCCGCGGCAGATGAACGGAACGTCGTTCTTTTACGCGCATTCCGACCAGTGGCGCTACGAAAAGCTCGACGTCGCCGAATTGCTGTCGCCGCTGGCAAATGCTGATGCCTACCGCGGCAGCTTCATCGATCTCAACGCGAAGGCCGAGCGCATGGGCTGGCTTCCGTCCGCGCCGCAGCTCGCTGCCAATCCGCTGACCCTGGCGGCGGCGGCAGACAAGGCTGGAGCTGCGGTCAAGGACCATGTGGCGGCAAGCCTCAAATCCGGCGCGCTGGCGATGTCGTGCGAAGACCCGGACAATCCGGTGAACTTTCCGCGCAACCTCTTCATCTGGCGCTCCAACCTGTTCGGGTCGTCGGGCAAGGGGCACGAATATTTCCTCAAGCACTTCCTTGGCACGAGGCATGGCCTGCAGGGCAAGGATCTGGGTGAAAGCGGTGACGTGAAGCCGCAGGAGGTCGCCTGGCGCGATCCGGCCCCCGAGGGCAAGCTCGACCTGGTGACGACCCTCGACTTCCGCATGTCCACCAGTTGCCTCTATTCCGACATCGTGCTGCCGACCGCCACCTGGTACGAAAAGAACGACCTCAATACCTCCGACATGCATCCCTTCATCCACCCGCTGTCGGCGGCGGTGGATCCGGTGTGGGAATCGCGCAGCGACTGGGAGATCTACAAGGACATCGCCAAGCGCTTCTCGGAGCTTGCCGTCGGTCATCTGGGCGTCGAGCGCGACGTCGTACTGACGCCGATGCAGCACGACACGCCAGCGGAACTGGCGCAGCCGTTCGAGGTGAAGGACTGGAAGGCCGGCGAGTGCGATCTGATCCCGGGCGTTACGGCGCCGCAGATCACGGTGGTCGAGCGCGACTACCCCAACACCTACAAGCGCTACACGGCGCTCGGCCCGCTGGCGGACAAGCTGGGCAATGGCGGCAAAGGCATCGCCTGGGACACCAAGGCGGAAGTGGAAGGGCTCGCCGGCCTCAACCGTCGCGTCACCGAGCCGGGCGCGACCGAGGGCCGGCCGCGCATCGAGAGCGACATCGATGCAACCGAGGTGATCCTCTGTCTGGCGCCCGAGACCAATGGCGAGGTGGCGGTCAAGGCATGGGACGCCCTCGGCAAGATCACCGGACGCGAACACGCGCATCTGGCGGCGGCGCGCGAGGACGAAAAGATCCGGTTCCGCGACATCCAGGCGCAGCCGCGCAAGATCATCTCGTCACCCACCTGGTCGGGCATCGAGAGCGAGCATGTAAGCTATACGGCCGGCTACACCAACGTGAACGAGTTGATCCCCTGGCGGACGCTCACCGGCCGACAGCAATTCTACCAGGACCATGCCTGGCTGCGCGACTTCGGCGAGGCCTTCGCCCTGTACCGGCCGCCGGTGGATACGCGTACCGTCGACACCATGCTGGGCACGCGCGGCAACGGCGAAAAGGAGATCGTCCTCAACTTCATCACGCCGCACCAGAAATGGGGCATCCACTCGACCTACACCGACAACCTGCTGATGCTGACGCTGTCGCGCGGCGGGCCGATCGTGTGGCTGTCGGAAACCGACGCGAAGGCGGCCGGCATCGTCGACAACGACTGGATCGAGCTGTTCAACCTCAACGGCGCGATCACGGCGCGGGCAGTGGTGAGCCAGCGCGTGCACGAGGGCATGTGCCTCATGTACCACGCGCAGGAAAAGATCGTGAACGTGCCGGGCTCGCAGATCACCGGGCTGCGCGGCGGCATCCACAACTCCGTCACCCGCACGCTGCTCAAGCCGACCCACATGGTGGGGGGGTACGCGCAGCTCTCCTACGGCTTCAACTACTACGGCACCGTCGGGTCAAATCGCGACGAGTTCGTCATCGTGCGCAAGCTGAACAAGGTCGAGTGGCTCGACCATTCCAATCCGGTCGACCGCGCCGCCGAGGAGAAGGCCTGATGAAAATCCGTGCTCAGATCGCCATGGTGCTGAACCTCGACAAATGCATCGGGTGCCACACCTGCTCGGTCACCTGCAAGCAGGTTTGGACGTCACGTCAGGGCATGGAATATGCCTGGTTCAACAACGTCGAGACCAAGCCCGGCATCGGCTATCCCAAGGACTGGGAAAACCAGGAGCGCTGGCAGGGCGGCTGGCGGCGCAAGAAGAACGGCAAGATTGTTCCCAAGCAGGGCGGCAAGCTGACGATTCTCGCCAAGATCTTCGCCAACCCGGCGCTCCCCGAGATCGACGACTACTACGAGCCCTTCACCTTCGACTACGAGCACCTGCAGAAGGCGCCGGAGCTGCCGACCTCGCCCGTGGCACGGCCGCTGTCGCTGGTCTCGGGCAAGCCGATGGACAAGATCGAGTGGGGCCCCAACTGGGAGGAGATCCTCGGCGGCGAATTCGACAAGCGCTCCAAGGACTACAATTTCGAGGGCGTGCAGAAGGACATCTACGGGCAGTTCGAAAACACCTTCATGATGTACCTGCCGCGGCTGTGCGAACACTGCCTCAATCCGGCCTGCGTCGCGTCCTGTCCGTCCGGCTCGATCTACAAGCGCGAGGAAGACGGCATCGTCCTCATCGACCAGGACAAGTGCCGCGGCTGGCGCATGTGTGTGTCGGGCTGCCCGTACAAGAAAATCTACTACAACTGGACCTCGGGGAAGGCCGAGAAGTGCATCTTCTGCTACCCGCGCATCGAAGCTGGCCAGCCGACCGTCTGCTCGGAAACCTGCGTCGGACGTATCCGCTACCTCGGCGTGCTGTTGTACGATGCCGACCGCATCGAGGAGGCGGCGTCGGTGGCGGACGAGGCCGACCTCTACGAGGCGCAGCTCAAGCTGTTCCTCGACCCGAACGACCCCGCGGTGATTGCCCAGGCCCGCGCCGACGGCATCGCCGAGAACTGGATCGAGGCCGCGCAGCGCTCGCCCGCCTACAAGATGGCGGTGGAGTGGAAGATCGCTTTCCCGCTGCATCCCGAATACCGGACCTTGCCGATGGTCTGGTATGTGCCGCCGCTGTCGCCGATCCAGTCGCATGCCAATGCCGGCGCCATCGAGACGGTCGGGGAAATCCCCGACGTGCGCTCGCTGCGCATCCCCGTGCGCTATCTCGCCAATCTGCTGACGGCGGGCGCCGAGGAGCCGATCGTGTCGGCGCTCGAGCGGCTGCTGGCCATGCGCATCCATTTCCGCCAGCGCCAGCTGGGCGAGGGCGACGGCATGTCGGTGCTCGCGCAGGCGGGCCTCAGCCCGCAGATGGCCGAGGACATGCATCGCTATCTCGCCATCGCCAATTACGAGGATCGCTTCGTCATTCCCACCGGCCACAAGGAGATGGCCGAGGACGCCTATGGCGTGCGTGGCGCCTGCGGCTTCAGCTTCGGCAATGGCTGCGACGCTGGCGAGCCGCATTCGAGCCTGTTCGGCGGGCAGATGGGCCGGCGCAAGCTGACGCCCATCCGGCCGCTCGATACGTGAGGGGGGCGTGATGCTGGTGCTGCGGGTATTCAGCGCGCTGCTGTCCTATCCCACCGCCGAGATGCGGGCGGCGCTGCCTGAGATGGCCGAATTCGTCCGCGGCTCGGCCCTGGTCGCGCCCGCGGAACGAGACGCCCTGCTGGCCTTGATCGCCGGCCTGGGGGAGGGCGATCTGCTCGACGCCGAGGAGCGCTACAGCGATCTCTTCGATCGCGGCCGGGCGCTGTCGCTGCATCTGTTCGAGCATCTGCATGGGGACAGCCGCGACCGCGGCTCCGCCATGGTCGAACTCAAATCTCTGTATGCCGCCGCCGGCTACGAGCTCACCAGCACCGAGCTGCCGGACTACCTGCCGGTGGTGCTCGAATATCTGAGCTGCCGCGAGCTCGACGAGGCGCGCGACATGCTCGCCGACTGCGCGCACATCCTCAAGGTGATCGACCGGGCGCTGATCTCGCGCCGCAGTCCCTATGCGGCGGTGCTGCAGGCGCTGCTGGCGATCGCCGGCGAGACGCCGCTCGATGCCGCGACGGTGCCGATCGCCAACGAGCGGCCGGATTCGATCGACAAGGAGTGGCGCGAGGAGCCGGCCTTTGCCGGCGCGCCGCTCGTCCGAGCCAGTGCCCAGGGGACGAATGCAGCAGGAGGCCGCGATGTCGAATGAGTACCTCAACACCTTCCTGTTCGGGGTCTATCCCTACATCTGCCTCGTGGTGCTGCTGCTGGGCAGCCTCATCCGCTTCGACCGGGAGCCGTACACTTGGAAGAGCGATTCCTCGCAGATCCTGCGCCGCGGTCGGCTGCGGTCCGGATCCAACCTGTTCCACTACGGGGTCCTGACGGTGGTCATCGGCCATTTCGTCGGCTTCCTGTCGCCGGCCTGGGCGGTCGACTGGGCCCTGAGCCCGGCCCAGCATCAGCTGGTCGCCATGGTGGCCGGCGGCATCGCCGGGGTGATTGCGATCATCGGGCTGTCGATCGTCATCCATCGCCGCATCGTCGATCCGCGCCTGAGGCTCAACAGCCGCAAGATGGACTTCGTGGTCATCATCATGCTCTGGCTGCAGCTCGCTCTGGGGCTGAGCACAGTGCCGCTTTCGGCCCAGCACATGGACGGCGTCATGTTCGCGCAGTTGAGCGCCTATGTGAGCGGCATCGTCACCTTCAACGCCGGCGCGGCGTCGCTGATGCTCGACGTGCCGCTGGTCTACAAGCTGCACGTGCTGCTCGGCTTCAGCATCTTCCTGATCTCGCCGTTCACGCGCATGGTGCATATCTGGAGCGGTATCGGCTCGCTGGCCTATCTGTTCCGGCCTTACCAGATCGTCCGCACGCCGGATCGCCGCAGCAAGAAGGTGTCGCGGACATGACGACCGTCCTCGTCAACGGCGTCGCCGTCGAGCCGGTGGCCGGGGAGACCAGCGAGATGGCTGCCGCCCGCGAGCTGCTGCGGCAACGGGCGGTCGCCCTCGGCCTCTTGGCGGACGATGAGGACGACGAGGAGGCAGTGAGCGGCGCCATCGAGCAATTGCTGGCTGCCGAGGTGCGCACGCCGGAGCCGACCGAGGCGGAGTGCCGCCGCTACTACGACGGCCATCCCCTGGACTTTCGCAGCGCCGACCTTGCCTACGCCCGCCACATCCTGTTCCAGGTGACGCCCGGCGTGAACGTGCCGCTGATGCGCGCGAAGGCCGAGGCCACCCTCAACACGCTGCTGCGCGAACCGGAACGCTTCGGTGAGATGGCGCGCGAGCTCTCCAACTGTTCCTCCGGAGCACAGGACGGCAATCTGGGGCAACTGGGCCGCGGCGACACGGTGCCGGAGTTCGACCGCGTGCTGTTTCATCCGGGCAACAAGGGGCTGCTCCGCGACGTCGTCAAGACCCGGTTCGGCTTCCACATCGTTGCCGTCGACAAGGTCGTCCTCGGCGAGCGGCTGCCCTTCGAGGTGGCGAAAGAACAGGTCGCGCGCCGGCTGAGCGCCGGTGTCGAGGAGCGCGCGCTGCGGCAATATGTGAGCCTGCTCGCCGGGCAGGCGCAGGTCGTCGGCGCGACGCTCGAGGCCGCCGCCACGCCGCTGGTGCAATAGGCAGAATGCTCGGCGAGCTCGTCGCACAACTCGACCGGCCGGAGGTGGTGGAGGCCGTGCTCGCCACGCTGGCTCCGCCTGAGCGCGACCATCTGGAACGCCATGCGGCGCGCTGTTCGATGCGCATCGAGGATTTCGCCGCAGGCGCTGTGCGGGAATTCCTCGAGACCGCCGACGACGATCTATGGATGCAACTGCTGACCGTGATGCGCCGCGCCGACGATCCCGGCCTCGCCGCGGTGCAAAGCATCCTGCGCTGGGCCAGCACGCCGCCGATGTCACGATGAACGCTCATCGGCCTGTCGCCGCCGCGTTCACTCCGAGGGGTAGTGCAGGCCGATCTGGGCGCGGATGGTGTCGAGGGCCTGCATGACGGCGACGGTTTGTGCCGGTGGCAGGATCGGGCTTTCGAACCTGGCGGCATCTACCAGGCGTTCGAGCTCGGCGGCCTGGTAGTGCAGGCCCCGGCCTGTGAAGTCGGGCGTGTAGGTGTCGCGCAGCGTACGCTTGCTGTCGAACAGCCTGAGCGTGGTCGGCATGAGCCAGATCGGATCGAGCTCGATGTAGCCGTCGGTGCCGGTGATCTGCGCGGTATTGGGCCCTTCGGTGTCGCTCGCGCACAAGATCATCGACACCGCGCCGCCCGCATGGCGGAAGGTCGCCGCGACTTCGGCGTCCACGCCGGTGGGCTTGAAGCGGGCGCTGGCTGTAATCGCGGTGGGCGCGCCGAGCATGTCGACGGCGAACGATACCGGATAGACGCCGAGATCGAGCAGGGCGCCGCCGCCGAGCGCCGGATCGTTCAGCCGGTGCCGCGGATCGCTCGACAGGTGCCGCGTATGCGTCGCGACCAGCGTCCGCGGCGTGCCGATGGCCCCGGCGGCAAGCAGCTCGCGCACCTTCGCCATGTGCGGCAGGAACCGCATCCACATCGCCTCCAGCAGCACGACTCCGCGGCTCGCGGCGCGCTCCACGAGGTCGGTGGCCTCCATTGCGTTAAGCGCGAAAGGCTTTTCGACGAGAACGTGCTTGCCCGCAGCGATAGCGAGTCTCGCGGCTGGTGCGTGCATGGGATGCGGTGTCGCGACATAGACCGCGTCCACCTCCGGGTCTGCGACCAGAGCCTCGTAGCTGCCGTGGGCGCGGGCGAGGCCGAAGCGGGACGCGAAGGCGGCGGCCTTGTCGGGGGAGCGCGACCCGACGGCCACCACCGCGTGGCCGGTCAATTGCAGGTCGGTGACGAACTTTTCGGCGATGTTTCCGGTCGCCAATATGCCCCAGCGGAGAGTGCTCATGTCGATGCCAGTGCCGTTTCCATGAGCCGCATGGCGCGGGCGCCGTCGGCCGCTGTCGGCGCCGCCGCCCGCTCGCCGCGGAGGACGGCGAGGAAATCGGCGAACAATGCGTGGTAGCCCTTGTGGTCTTCGTTGGCGGCGACGGTGAGGTTGGGCTCCCAGATCAGCGTGTCCTGCTCGGGCGACAATGTCGCCGCCGGGTCGCTGACCTTGAACGCCGGCGCGCGGAAATAGCGGACCTCGTGCACGTTGCGCACCTCGACGCGGCGATGGTCGCCCATCACCTGCCACCACTCCATCGGCGTCGCGCGCGACTGGTGGGTGCCGAGCACCAGCGTACCGATGCCGCCGGAGGTGAAGCGGAAATCGACGTGCAGCAGCAGCTTGCCGGGCGCCAGCTCGTGCCGGCGGCTGGAGATGTGGGCGACCTCGCCCATCAGCAGCGGCACGAGGTCGAAATAGTGCACGCAATGGTGGAGGTAGAAGCCGGTGTAGTCCGGGTCGCCGGCGAAATAGGTCGGCGCAGTCATGTATTCGCCGAGGAAGGAGGCGGGAACGCCGAATTCCTCGGCATGAACGAGGTTGAGGGCGATGCGGTTGGCCGTCGAATAGCGCTTCATGAAGCCGACCACGACGGGGACGCCCGCTGCGTCCGCGGCCTGGGCCAGGCGCTCGGCATCGGCAGCGGTCGGCGCCGGCGGCTTTTCGATGAACACCGGCAGCCGCCGCGCCACCGCCGCGAGCGCGACCTCGAAATGAATCTGCGGACCGGCCGCGACGACGAGCGCGTCGAGATCGGTACGGGCGAGGAGGGCGCGCCAGTCGCGCAGGCGGTTCTCGGGGGCAACGCCGAAGCGGTCGCCGGTGCGCGTCAGCCGGCCCTCGTCGATGTCGCACAGGGCGGCGAGGGCCACGTCGAAGCGCGTGAGCTGCGGCAGCAGCATCTCGTTGGCGTGCGTGCCGCAGCCGATCCAGCCGATGCGAAGCCGGCTCATTGCTGCCTCCAGGCATAGTCGAGCGTGGCGCGCAGGAAGGCCACGGAGTGGGCGAGCTGGGCGTCCTCGCTGCCATCGGGTGGCCGCCATTGCGCCAACGGTACGCCGGCGCGTTCGTCGTTGCGCCGGAACGGCTCGAGCGTGATGGCGCCACGATAGCCGATGGCGGCAAGGGTGCGCGCCACGTCCGGCCAGTCGATGTGTCCGGCGCCGACATAGCCGCGATTGTTCTCGCAGGCCTGGAAGTGGATGAGGTGTGGCGCGGCGCGGCGGATGGAGTCGGTGATGGAGTAATCCTCCATGTTCATGTGGAAGGTGTCGAGCATCAGGCCGACGGCGGGCGAGCCGACCGCCTCGACCAGTTGCAGGCCGTGTCCGGTGGTGTTGGCGATGTCGGTCTCGAAGCGGTTCAGTGGCTCGATGGCGAGCTTGACGCCGGCATCGGCCGCGACCTTGCCGGCCCGGCGCAGCCCATCCACGATGCGATCGAGGCGGCGCTGCCGCTCGGACTCCTCGACCGGAGCGGGGGCGCGGCCGGCGAACACCAGCGGCGCCCCGTAGAGCGGCCCGCCGACGATGGTGGCGCCGAGCCTGCCGGCGATCTGGACGCACGATTCGAGATAGCGGACGCCTGCCTCATGGCAGGCGGCATCGCTGCTCGCGAGGTCGCGCTGCAGATTGACGCGCGCTGCGAGGGCGACACCGAGGCCTTGGCCGGCCAGTGCCTTTCGCGTTGCCTCGAGATCGAGCTCGCCGGGTTCGGGCACCAGCAATTCGACGAAGTCGCAGCCGGCGGCTTTTGCCCGCGCGAAGGCGCCGAAATGCTCGCGCGTGAACGGGCGCGCATAGAGCGCCGAGATGATGCCTATGGTGTTGGTCATGATTTTACCGCTCCGGCCGTGAGACCGCCGACGAGCCGCCTCTGCACGATGAGAAAGAGAATGGTCACGGGGAGCGCCACCAGCGTGCCGCCGGCGGTGAGCAGGCCCCATTGGACCGTGAATTCGCCGATGAAGAGCTGCAGCGCAACCGTGACGGTGCGTACGGCATCGCCCGACAGCATCATGGCGAAGAGGTATTCGTTCCACGAGGTCACGAAGATGTAGATTCCCGTGGTGACGACGCCGGGCATCAGCAGCGGCAGGATCACCAGGACGATGGCCTGCAGCCGCGTGGCGCCGTCCATCATGGCCGCCTCGTCGAGCTCGGGCGGGATGCCGCTCATGTAGCTGGTGAGCATCCACACCGAGAACGGGATGGCGAAGGTCGCGTGTCCGAGGATGATGCCCAGATGCGTATCGAGCAGGCCGAGGCTGCGCATCATCACGAACAGCGGGATGATCAGCAGCACCACGGGGAACAGGTTGATGACGAGGAACTGCGTCATCAGCACCTGCCGGCCGCGGAAGCGGAAGCGCGAGAAGGCATAGGCCGCCGGAATGCTGGCGAAGAGCCCGAGCGCGACGGCGCCCAGCGCGATGACGAGGCTGTTCAGCAGGTTGCCGAGAAAGCTCGTCTGTTCGAGCAGCACCTGATAGTGCCCGAACGTCACCTGCTGCGGCAGGTAGCGCACCGGGAACACGGTGATGTCGGCGTCCGGCTTGATCGACGTCAGCACCATCCAGACGTAAGGGGCGATGGCGAAGGCGACGATCACCAGGATCGGCAGCTCGACCGTGAGGATGCGGGTGAGGCGGGAGCGGCGCTCGATCATTTGGCGATCTCCGCCGCGGCGGCGCGCCGCACATAGGCATAGACGACGAACAGCAGCAGCACGGTGAGGATCAGCGACAGCGCCGCGCCATAGCCGAACTGCATGCTCGAATAGGCCTCGAGAAAGGCGTAAAGCGGCAGGGTGTAGCTGGCGTAGCCCGGCCCGCCGCCGGTCATCACCAGGATGACGTCGAGCGAATTGGCGACCCAGATGGTGCGCAGCAGCAGCACCGTCGCCAGCACCTGCGCGATGGAGGGCAGCACCACGAGGCGCAGCCGCTGGAAGCGCGTGGCGCCGTCGATCTCGGCGGCCTCGAGCAATTCGCGCGACACGGTCTGCAGCCCGGCGAGGATGGTCACGGCGAAGAACGGGAAGCCCTGCCAGACCAGCGCCAGCATGATCGAGGGCAGGGTGGTGTCGGGGCGCGCCAGCCAGGCGATCGGCTCGTGGATGAGGCCGATGCGCAGCAGCACGTCGTTGATGACGCCCAGATTGTAGTCGTACATCCAGGTCCACATCAGCCCGATGATGACGCTGGGCAGGGCCCATGGGATCACCACCAGCGCGCGCGCGACGCCGCGCCACCAGAAGCTCTGGTTGAGCAGGAGCGCCGTGCCGAGCCCGAGCACGAACTGCACCGCGATGATGCCGACGATCCAGATCAGCGAATTGCCCAGCGACAGCCAGAACACCGGGTCGTTGGCGGCGCGGATGAAATTGCCGAGCGCGATGAACGGCGCGTTGTTGGGACGGAACAGCACATAGTCGTGCAGGCTCATCCAGGCCGTCTGCAGCACCGGATAGAGGATGATCGCCAGCTCGATGAGCAGCGCCGGGGCGAGGAACCAGTAGGGCAGGAGATGGCGGCGTGCTGACGTCATTGCGAACTGCATGGGAATAGGAAGCGGGAGGCGCCGGATGGCTGCCTCCCGCGCTGTCGTCAGCCGTTGAACAGGGCTTCGAAGGCCTGCATCATGGCATCGGGCGTGATCTGCCCGAGCAGCGCCTGCTGCATGTTGGTCGGCCATACCTTGCCGGTGAAGTCGGCCGTCTTGGGCGAGTCCGGCAGCACGCCGGCGATCGGCAGCGAGGCGACGCTGGCCTCGACGAAGCGCGCCGGATGGCTGGTGTCGAGCTTGGCGCCCGCATTGGTCACCGAGAGCTGGCCGGTCAGATTGACGAAGGCGGCGTTGTTTTCCGCCGTCGACAGGAAGCTGATCCATTTGAACGCGGCGTCCGCATTCTTGCTGGCCGAGAACACCGCGCTCGATTCGTCGCCGAACAGCGTCCAGCCCTTGCCGTCGGCACTGCGCGGCACGGGGACTGCCGAGACGTTGTCGCCGAGCGTCGCCACAATGTCGTTGGCCGAGCCGACATGGTGGATGCACATGGCGGTGCGGCCCGCCTTGAAGTTGGCGACGATCTGCTGGAAGCCGTCGGTCGGCGCCGAGGGCGGCACCACCTTGCCCTCGGTGGCGAAGCCGACATAGGTGCGGTTGGCCGCGAGCGCCGCATCCGAGACCATGCCGCCCTTGTTGAAATTGGCGCCGCCGCCGAGCACGAACGGCCCCCAATTGTCGACGCCGCCGGCGCCGCCGCGCATGCCGAAGCCGAACACGCCATCCTTGGTCAGCGCCTTGGCGGCAGTGCGGAACTCCTCGAACGTCTTGGGCGGCTCGACGCCGGCCGCCTTGAACAGGTCGGGGCGGTAGTAGAGGTAGATCACCGCATATTGCAGCGGCAGGTAGTACTGCTTGCCGTCGGTCGCCTTGGTCAGCGTCCAGATGTTGTCGGGAATGTCGCTGCGCGCATCCCATTTGGCCACCATGTCGTCGATCGGCGCCAGCGCCTGCATCTCGAGCAGGCGCGCCTGGTTGTTGAGCTTGACCATGGCGCAGTCGGGACCGTTGCCGGCGATGAGCGCCGCGAACAGCCGGGTGTAGTAGTCGTTGCCGCCGCCCCACGGGATCGACTCGGCCTTGATCTTGATGTCCGGGTTGGCCGCCTCGAACTTGGCGACGAGATCGGCGGGCGTCGCCTGCGGATTGTCGAAATGGTACCACCAGCGCACCGTCGTCGCCGACTGGGCGCGGGCCGGCACCGCCAGCGTGCTCGCCAGCGCGGTGGCGCCGCTGAGCTTGATGAATGTCCTACGTTCCATTGTTGGTCCTCCCATTTAGTTTCGCTGACAGAAAGGCCCCGGCGTCGCGCAGGGCGCGCTGCGCGGCGGGCAGCCGTGCGGCACGGCCGAGAAAGCCGTGGATGACGCCGGGCACGGTGACGAGCTCGTGCGCAACGCCGGCCGTGGCGAACCGCTCGGCGAGCTGCAGCGTGTCGTCGCGCAGCGGATCGAGGCCGGCGGCCAGAAGATAAGCGGGCGGCAGGCCGGCGAAATCGGCATCGAGTGGCGCCGAGAGGAGGCCGGGTGCCGCGCCGCCCAGCAGATTGGCCCAGTACCAGCGCATGCGTGCGTTGGAGAGGCCGAAATCGCCGCCGCCGAACAGGGCATTGCTCTCGTTGTCGAAGCGCGGCGCGTAGCAGCCGTAGAGCAGGCCGGCGGCGACCGGAAGATCGTCACCCGCCGCGCGCGCCGACAGCATCGCGGCGAGGGCGAGATGGGCGCCGGCGGAGTCGCCGGCGATCGCCCAGCGCGTGGTGTCGGCCTTGCCGGCGAGGCGGCCGCTGCGGGCCGCGGCGATGGCGGCGAGCGTATCGTCGAGCGGCGCCGGAAACGGCGCTTCCGGCGCCAGCCGGTAGTCGAAGCCGAGCACGGCGGCGTTGGCGCCGAGCGCCAGGTAGCGCATCTCGTTTTCGTGCGAATCGACCGAGCCGAAGGTCCAGCCGCCGCCATGCACATAGACGACGAGCGGCAGCGTGCCCGTCGCGCTCGGACGGTAGAGCCGGGCGCGCATCGGGCCGGACGCGCCGGGGAGGGTCAGGTCCTCCGCCAGGACGTTCACCGGGCTCAGGGCGCGCCAATAGGCAGCGCCGGTGTCGAAGATCCGGCGGGCGTCGGCGATCGGCATGCCGGCGTAGTCGACCGGCGGTGCGGCGCGCATCTCCTCGAGGATCGGCAGCATGTCCGGATCGATGAAGGGCGTCATGACGCGGCTCGCTGCGGCTCGATCTGGACGATGGTGTCGATGTGCTGCCCCAGCGCATTGGCGAGGCCGTCGCCGTCGCGGTGACGCACCAGCTCGAGCAGGATGTCGTGCCGGGCGACGGCCGCGGCGAGCGGACGGCGATGCCGCGGCTCCCACAGCTTCTGGCGATGCGAATGCAGGATGCAGCGCACCAGGATCTGCTCGAGGGCCTGCAGGTCGGCGAGGCGGAAGATTTCGAGGTGGAACTCGGTGTCGTGCTCGATCAGCGCATAGGCGTCGTCGGCCGCGGCGGCCTCGCCCATCAGCTCGATCAGTCGCGCCAGGCGCTTCAGCGCCGCGTCGTCGACGGCGCGCATAGCGCGCGGCGCGGCGCGAACCTCGATGCGGCGGCGCAAGGCCAGGATTTCCGCCGCTTCCTCGGGATTGAGGGGCGTGACGGTGGTGCCGCGATGGCCGCTGCGCTGCACCAGCCCATCCTCCTGCAGGCGCATCAGCGCCTCGCGCACCGGCCCCTGGCTCGAGCCGAGGTCGGCGGCGATGGCGAGCTCGGTGAGCACCTTGCCGGGCTTCAGCTCGTTGAGAACGATCTGCCGTTTGAGCGTGGAATAGATGGCGTCGCGCCGCCGCATTTGGAACCTCCATTATCATTATCAATATCGATATTGGAGCGAGGCGCAAGGGGTGGAGTTGGTTTCGCGGGTCCGCGGGATGCGTCTGTGGTCTCGAGAGGTGGGGTTCGCCGTAATCCGGTGATTCGGGCGGGCGAGCGGATAGCCCTCCGAGCGCGGGTGCTCGGCTGGAGGCGCGTGCCCGGCAGTCGCGGCCGGTGGCGCGGCTAGAGTTCGCGCAGGAGGCGCGCGGGGGCGGTGCGGAAGGCGCCGAGCACCGTGGTGGCGCCGAGGGCGGCGACGATGGCGACCGCCCCGACGATGATCGCCGCCAGCACCCCGCTATTGACCGTGAACTCGACGTCGAGCAGCGCCAGCGTCAGCCCCCATGCCGCCGCGAGGCCCAGAGCCGTGGCGAGAACGGCGGCAAATACCGCCAGCAGCAGATATTGCAGCGCGAAGACCGCGATGATTTCGAGCTGCGAGGCGCCGAGCACCTTGGTGATGAGCGCATCTGCCCGGCGCTGCTGCCGCCCGCTCGCGAGGCTGCCGATCAGCACCAGCAGGCCGTTGCCGACAGCAAGCCCGCCAACCGATGTGGCCGCCAGCGACAATTGGCCGAGCGCCTTGGTGATCTGGTCGAGCGTCTCTCCTATCGCGACGAAACGAACGTCGGGAAGCGTCGCGGCGAGACTGCGTTCGACCGCCTCTTCCCGTCCCGGCGCGGCCTTCACGGCGCCGAGGAGAGTCGCGGGATAGGTTTCCAGCACCCCGGGCGAGAAGGCGACGAGGAAGTCGATGCCGCCCTGCCAGGAATAGTCCCGGAAATTGGCGATCGTCGCGGTGATGCTGTCGCCGAAGATGTCGAAGCTGACCTTGTCGCCGACCTTCAGGCCGAGGCCCGACCGCAGGCTCTGATGCAGCGAGACGAGCGGCGGACCGCTGTAGTCGGCGGGCCACCAATCGCCTTCGACCAGCTTGGAGGCTTTCGGCAGCTCGCTTCGGTAGGTGATCGGAATATCGCCGGACAGCAGGAACAGCGCTTCGGAGCCGTGCGGCTTGAGGGCCGCCACCGGCGTGTCGTTCACGGCGGTCACGGCGCCGCGCAGCATCGGGGTGGTGGTGACGTCGGTGATGTCGCTGTCCTCGGCCTGCAGTGCCTTCAGCTTGGCGGCTTCGTCCGAGAACAGATCAGAGGCGACGAAGCTCGGCACGTCGAAGGCCGAGGCGCCCAGGTATTCGTTGCTGAGGTTGGTCTCGAGCGCGAGGACGACGATCAGCATCGCCAGCGCCATGCCGATGGAGATGACCACCGAGGGCGCATTCGAGTCCGGCCCCGAAATCTCGCGCAGGGCACGCCGCAGCACGGCGTTGGCCGACTCCGGCAAGCGGCGCAGCCCCGCCCGGGCGAATCCCGTGGCGAGCCGCAGGATGACGACCGCGACGACGCTCATCGCCGCGAAGGCCGCGACCAGCGTGACATCGTCCGTCATGACGATGGCCAGCCAGATGAAGGCGATCGCCGAGACAACCACCGGGATGATCTGCGGCGAGCCCACGAGGCCGCGCCAGGCGAAGGGCGAGGCGAGCCCCTTGGCGCGGAACAGGATCACCGGCTTGATGTTGAGCGCCTGCTGCAGCGGCAGATAGGAGAAGGCGAACGCCGTCACGAGGCCGACGGCCGCGGCCACCGCGAGCGGCTGCGGATAGAGAGTCGGCGCCAGGGGGACGCCGATGGCCTGGCCGACGATCGGCAGGGCAAGCAGGCCCACGGCCGCGCCGACGACGATCCCCGCGCCGACTCCGGCCAGTCCGAGCGCGGCGACCTGCGCGAAGAAATGCAGGAAAATGCGCGCCCGGCTGGCGCCCACGCTGCGCATTACCGCGATCACGGTCGAGCGTTCGGAAATATAGGACGAAACCACGGTCCACACGCTGACCCCGCCGACGAGCAGCGAGGCGAGCCCGACGATCACCAGGAAGCGCATGAACAGGTCGTAGTAATGCACCATCGCCCCGAGCGCGTCGCGTGGCGTCCGGATGGTCCATCCGGTGTCGCCGAGGGCCGCCGCGAGGCCGGTGCGCAACTGCTCGGCGTCGTGCGTCGCCGACAGCACCTTGTAGCGGTAGTAGGTGCCCAGCCCGGGGAGGGGCGAGGTGGTGTCCGCCAGCGCCGCGAAGCCCTCGGTGCTGATGAGCACGGGCAGGCCGAGGCGAAAGCCGCGAACCGCGCTGTCCGGCAGCTTGCCGAGGGTGCCGCGGACCTGGAACGCGGTGCCCGCGAGCTCGATGTTGTCGCCGACCCTGGTGTGCAGCTTGTCGAGCAGCAGGGGATCGACCAGCGCTCCGAAGCTGCCGTCGCGCCGCCCCAGAAAGGCGAAAGGCTGCGTGTCCGCCGGCAGCCCGTCGGCGTCGACGCGGCCGACCAGCGGATAGCCTTCGCCCACCGAAACCAGATCGACGAAGGCGTCGTTCGCGTCCGACTGCGCCCGCACATTGGTGTCGATAGCGACGGCGACCTTGCCGAAGCTTGCGATCTTGGCGAGCTCGTCCGGCGTCGCCGGCCGATCGGCGCGCGACAGCTCCACGTCGCCGCCGACGATCACCGCGGCGTCGCGCTCGACCGCCTGCCGGATGCTGGCGCCGACCGAGCTGACGCCCGCGATGAGGGCGGTTCCGACGGCGAGGCAGGCGATCAGGAGCCCGAAGCGGCGGATGTCGCCGCGCATGTCCAACAGCCCCAGCGTGATGGCCGCCCAGACGCCGCGCCTCATTTTCTGTCTTCTGTGAGCTCGCCGCGCGTCATGGTGAGCACGCGGTCGGCGCGCGCGGCGAGCCCCGGATCGTGCGTCACGAAGATCACCGCGGCCTGCTGCTGCCGGGCCAGATCGAACATCAGCTCGATGACCTGCGCGCCGGTGTTCTGGTCGAGGTTGCCGGTGGGCTCGTCCGCCAAAAGCAGCTTGGGCCGCGCGATCAGGGCCCGCGCCAGGGCGACGCGCTGCTGTTCGCCCCCCGACAGCGCTGCCGGACGATGATGGATGCGGTCGCCGAGCCCGACAGCCGCGAGCGCGGCGGCGGAGCGCGTCCGCGCCTCGGCAAGCGCCAGTCCCGGCTCGGCGATCTCGAGCGCCAGGCTGACATTGTCCTGCGCCGACAGGGAGGGAATGAGGTAGAAGCTCTGGAACACGATGCCCACGGTCTTGCGCCGGAACGCTGCAAGCGCGTCCTCGGAGAGGCCGGTGAGATCCTGCCCGGCAATCGCCACCTTGCCCTTGGTGGGACGCTCGAGTCCGCCCAGCAGCATCAGCAATGACGTCTTGCCGCTGCCCGAAGGCCCGACGATCGCGACCACCTGCGCGGCCGCGACGTCGAACGACACGTCGCGCAGGATGTGCAGCGGCGCCGAGCCGACCTTGAGCGTGTAGTCGACACCGGCGACGGCCACCAGCGCGGCAGACGGAGCGCCGCGCCCTTCAGGTGCGGTGGTGCGCATCGGCTCGGCCACGGACTACGCCCCCATCCTGTGCGTCGACAGCGCCGTCTATTTCGTGAACGGCACTGAAGCGGTGAGCACCTTACCCGAGTCGTTGAACTCCACCTGGTAGTTCACGGTGATCGAGTTCGAGCCGACGAGAATGATCTGCGCCCCGAGCCGGACCGCATTGCCGGCACGATCGGATTCCTTCTCGGACAGATCGAAGGTGATCTTGTCGCCATTGACGCGTCCGACCGCGACGCCCTTGTAGCCCGCATTGGAGCCCATGACGGCCTGGTAGGTCCGCGTCGCATCGTCGAAGGCGATGGTGCCGGTGACCGACAGGTTCATCGTCGTCAGGGTGCAGCGCCCGGCATAGTTGATCTTGGACTGGTTGCCCTTGTTGATCGTCAGCCGGCAGGAGAATGGCTCCGGCGTCTCACCGCCGATCAGCGCGCTCGAGCCGCTCCACTCCCCGATGTAGTTGGAGAGCAGGGCCATTTCCTTGGGGCCGGCATAGGCAGGACCGGCCGCAGCCAGGCCGAAAACACCAAGAGCGACAAGCTGCCACGTGAAGTTCTTCATCTACGCTGTTCTCCGAGGCAGTGTCCGCCTGGCCGCAAGCTGAAGCAACGGCGTCGGGTACGACTATAGAAGGGTGGCATAATACACAACAGCCCCCTGCTCCGGCAGGGGCCGCGGCATCGTCAGGCCCGGCGGTTGCATCCGCGCTACAGGCGCACGGAAAAGGCCGGAAGCCCGGCCCTGTCCACCTCGACGGCCAGCAGGCCGCCCGCGGCCGGTTGCCGGATCAGTTCGTCCTGGTCGAGAAAGCGCCGCTGGCTGGTCACGAACAGCGTCCGCCGGTCGGCCCTGCCGAACGCCGGCATCGTCGGCTTCGACACCGGCACGGCAATCGCTTCGACCTCGACGCCATGCCGATCCAGGCGGGCGACGCGGGCGCCATGCACCACCGCGATCCAGACGTCGCCCTGGGCGTCGACGGCAGTCCCGTCCGGCTTCTCGTTGCCCTCGAAGCGCGCGAACAGGCGGGCGTCGCCCAATTCGCCGCTGGCCGGATCGAGGTCGAAGGCAAGAACCTCCTGCGAGGGCGAATCCGAAAAGTACAGCGTCGAGCCATCCGGCGAGACGGCGATCGCGTTGGGAACCCGGACCTCCTCGCGGACGATGCGAACGTCCCCGCCGGGATACCGGCAGTAGAGCCGGCCCACCGGGACGCCGGAGCCGCTCTTGTCCATGGAGCCGAACCACAGCCGGCCCTGCCGATCCGGCTTGCCGTCGTTGAGTCGGACGCCGGGGCGGCCGTGTTCGATCGGCGTCAGCAGGGTCAGTTCGCCGCGCTCGGGGATGTAGCGCCAGAGCCCGTCCTCCAGCCCGAGAACGAGACCGCCATCTTCGGACAAGGCGACGAGCCCGGGCTCCGAGGGCAGCGCCAAAGCGGGTAGGGAGCCGCTGTCCCGCCAGCCCAGCAGGCGCTTGCCCTGGATGTCGATCCACCACAGCACCTGGCGGCGATCGTCCCACAGCGGGCTTTCGCCGGTGACCGCCTGCTCGGCCTGCGCGAGGCGCACCCGGTTCACGATCCGGCACCGAAGACGCGCGCGGGAAGGCCTGGGACGGCGCTCCTGACGGCAAAGACCGCGCCCGAGAGCGGGGCGAGGGTCGACAGGCCGGGGGGCAGGCGCAGATAGGCGCTGGTGACATACATGGTGCGCCAGTCGGGTCCGCCGAAGCACACATTGGTCGGCATCGGCACCGGCAGGATGACGCCCGAAGGGCTATCTGTTGCTCGCGCTGCTGTGCGCCGGCGCCGTGGTCATGCTCTACCCGCTGTTCTGGATGCTGAGCAGCTCGGTGAAGCCGGAAGACGAGATCTTCACCAATCTGTCGCTCGTTCCGCAGACCGTCACGCTCGAGAACTACCCGAAGGGCTGGACGTTCTTCAACGTCCCGTTCCTGGTCTATTTCTTCAATTCGTTCGTCATCGCCGCATTGGCCATCGTCGGCAATTTGCTGTCCTGCACGCTCACCGCCTATGTGTTCGCGCGGTTGAAGTTCAGCTGGCGCAACGTCTGGTTCGCGCTGATGATGCTCGGGCTGATGCTGCCGCCGCACGTCACCATCATTCCGCAGTACATCCTCTTCAACAAGGCGCACCTGATCAACACCATCCTGCCGCTGGTGCTGCCCAAATTCCTCGCGGTCGACTCGTTCTTCGTCTTCCTGATGACGCAGTTCATCCGCGGCATTCCGCGTGAGCTCGACGAGGCGGCGCGCGTCGATGGCTGCGGCTCGTTCCGGATTTTCCTCTACATCATCGCGCCATTGTGCACGCCGGCGCTGATCACCGTCGCCATCTTCACCTTCGTGTGGACCTGGAACGACTTCTTCAGCCAGCTTCTCTACCTGACGAGCGGCGACAAGCTGACGGTGCCGCTGGCCCTGCGCGCGCTGAGCTCGACCACGGGCGAGAGCACCTCGACCTGGGGCGCGCTGTTCGCCATGTCGTGCCTGTCGATCATTCCCCTGCTGCTCATCTTCTTCTTCTTCCAGCGGCGGCTCGTCGACGGCATCGCGACGACCGGTCTCCGGGGATGAGTGCAGTGCCGCAGCGTCCCGCCTGTTCCGAAGGACATCCATGAAAGCCACCGTCGTCACCAATCCGAAGCGGCAGATCGGCCGAATCGACCCGCTCATCTACGGCCAGTTCATGTCGCGGCGCCGCTGGGTGGCGGACGAGGGGCTGCACGATCCGTCGCATCCGGCCGCCGGACCGGATGGTTTGCGGCGGGACGTCGTCGACGCGGTGAAGCAGACCGCGCCCACGATCGTGCGCTGGCCCGGCGGCTGTACCGCCACCAGCTATGAATGGACCGACGGCATCGGCCCGGCGGGGCAGCGGCCGCGCGTGGTCGACGCGCATTTTGGCTATGCTGTCGGCAATGGCTTCGGCACGGCCGAATTCGTCGCCTATTGCCGCGGCATTGGGGCCGAGCCCCAGATCAACCTGACCACCGGGACCGGCAGCCTGCGCGAAGCCCTCGCCTGGCTCGAATATGTCAATCTCGATACCGGCACGAAGTGGGCAGAACTGCGCAAGGCGCACGGCCATGCCACACCATTCGGCGTCAAATACTGGCAGATCGGCAATGAGGAGTGGGGGCCATGGGAGATCGGGCACACCACTGCCGCCGACTACGGCGCCCGTGCCCGTGAGTGGGCGAGGGCGCTGAAGAAGCTCGATCCGGGCATCAAGGTGCTGGCGCTGGGCGGCGGCCATCTGAGCGACATGCTGGACTGGACGTCGACGGTGGTGGCCGAGGCCGGCGAGCACATCGACTACGTCACCCAGCACCGCTACTGGGAATTCAACTCGGCCGCCGGCGAAGACAATTACGATCGCATCGTCAGCGTCGGCGCCATCGAGGAGCAGCTCATTCGAGCCGTGGCCGGTGTCATCGACCTCGCCGCCTATCGCCACGGTCTGAAAACCGCGCCGCGGATCGCCTACACCGAATGGAACTGCGCCGACATCTCGCATCGGGCGATGTCGCCGAACTGGCGTCCGACCACGTCGCAATACCGCCTGGTCGATGCGCTGGCCTGCGCCGGCTTCATCAACGCCATGCAGCGCCAGTGCAATGTCGTGACGCTCGCCAATTTCGCCCAGACGCTCAACGTCGTCGGCATGCTGGTGGTGACGCCCACCGCGGTGCTGCGCGAGAGCGTGTTCTGGGCGCTGGCGATGCAGCGCCGGCACAGCGGCGACGTCGCCATCGATGCGTGGACCGATTGCGACAGCTATTCGGTCGACACCGGCCGGGGCGAGGCGCTCACCCCGCCCTACCTCGATGTCAGCGCCACGCTCGATACGGCCTCCGGCCGGCAGGTCGTGTCCATCGTCAACACGCATCGCAGCGAGCCGATCGAGACGACGCTGGTACTGGGCAGCGGCAGCCGCGCCATGGTCCATACGCTCAGCCACGACGATCCGCTGGCCAGGAACACGTTCGAATCGCCGGATGCGATTTCGCCCCGCACCAGTTCCGCCGAGTGCCACGAGGGCAGTGTGACGCTGTCGCTGCCGCCGCACTCCTACACCATCGTCGAAGTTCAAGCTTAGGACCCCTGCACATGAAGGCCACCATCGTCGCCAACCCGTCGCGGCCGATCGGCAAGATCGATCCGCTCATCTACGGCCAGTTCATGTCGCGGCGCCGCTGGGTGGCGGACGAAGGGCTGTACGATCCGTCGCACCCCAGGGCACGGCCGGACGGTCTGCGCCAGGACGTCGTCGACGCCGTGGCGGAAGCCGCCCCGACCGTCGTGCGCTGGCCCGGCGGCTGCACCGCCACCAGCTATGAGTGGACCGACGGCGTCGGCCCGGCGGAACAACGGCCGCGGGTGGTCGATGCCCATTTCGGCTATGCCGTCGGCAACGGCTTCGGCACAGCCGAGTTCGTCGCCTACTGCCGCGCCATCGGTGCCGAGCCGCAGATCAACCTGACGACGGGCACCGGCACGCTTCGCGAGGCCCTGGCCTGGCTCGAATACGCCAATCTCGACACCGGCACCAAATGGGCGGAGCTGCGCAAGGCGCACGGCCATGCCGCGCCATTCGGCGTCAAATACTGGCAGATCGGCAATGAGGAATGGGGCCGCTGGGAAATCGGGCACACCACGGCCGAGGACTATGCGGCGCGGGCGCGCGAATGGGCGCGGGCGCTGAAGAAGCTCGACCCCGGCATCAAGGTGCTGGTGCTCGGCGGTGGTCATGCCGAGGACATGCTGGATTGGACGTCCGCCGTCATGGCGGAGGCGGGCGAGCACATCGACTACGTCACCCAGCACCGCTACTGGAACTTCAACGCCAAGACCGGCGAGGACAATTACGACAGGATCGTGCAGACGGGCGCCATCGAGGAAAGCCTGATGCAGTCCGTCGCGGCGGTGATCGACCTCGTCGCCTATCGGCGCAAGCTCGCGCACAAGCCACGGATCGCCTACACCGAATGGAACTGCCGCGATGTCTCGCATGCCGAGATGACGCCCGGCTGGCGCCCGACCACGTCGCAATACCGGCTGGTCGACGCCCTGGCCTGCGCCGGCTTCATCAACGCCATGCAGCGCCAGTGCAATACGGTGGCGCTCGCCAATTTCGCGCAGACGCTCAACGTCGTCGGCATGCTGGTCGTCACTCCCGACATGGTGCTCAAGGAAACGGTGTTCCACGCGCTCAAGATGCAGCGGCATCTGAGCGGCGATGTCGCCATCGATGTCTGGAACGATTGCGAGGCCACCAGCGTGGACAACGGGCGCGGCCAGCGCCTGAGCGTCCCCTATCTCGACGTCAGCGCCACGCGAAGCGACGCGGCAGGACGCGTCTACGTCTCGATCGTCAACACGCATCGGACCGAAACCATCGACACGACGGTTGCCGTCGGCAAGGGCCACTCCGCCCGCACCCATAGCCTGCAGCACGCCGATCCCTTCGTCCGCAACACCCCCGAAGCGCCAGAAAACGTCGTCCCGGTGACCAGCGAGGTCGCCATGCAGAACGGCGTCGCCAGGCTGGCGCTGCCGCCGCACTCCTACACCATCCTCGAAGTCGTTTCCGGCCACTGACCGGTGGAGGCATTTCGCTGAGCTTCAGCGGGTGAAGTAGTCGTTGAGGGTCAGGCCGTACATCAGGCAGATCCAGAACAGCAGCACGGCCACCGTGAGCGACACCAGCAGGCCGCTGCGGCGCAGATGCATGAACACCATGCCGATCAGCGCCGCCTTGGCGACGGCCACCGCGAGGTTGATCAGCGAGTTCCCCGCGCCCAGCGGCACGAAGGTGGAGGCGACCGTGAGGGCCAGCAGCAGCAGCAGGCCGACATAGGTGAGGAGGGCGGCGCGGATGGTCATCAGCGCGCCAAATAGAGCAGCGGGAACAGGAAGACCCAGATCACATCGATGAAGTGCCAGTAAAGGGCGGCCAGCTTCAGCGTGTGGGCGGGTCGCGCCAGGCGCCGCCAGAACAGGGCGATGCCGCCGACAAGGCCGATGCCCGAGATCACGTGTAGCGCGTGCGTGCCGGTGAGAGCCAGGTAGACATCGAAGAACAGCCGCAGATGCTGCGGTTCGGCCTTGGGGTAGCGGTCCGACATGTCGCGGAACGGCAGCAGGCCCTTCTGCGCCTCCTCGAAATATTCGTAGCCCTTGATGCAGAGGAAGACGATCCCAAGCGCCACCGTTGCGAGCGCCGCGAGCCGCGCCCAGCGGCTGCGCTCGCTGCCCCAGATGGTCGCCAGCGCGATGCAGAAGCTGCTGCTCAGGAGCACCGCCGTGTTGAGAGTGCCGAGCGGCAGCGACAGCTCGCGGCTGCCCGCTGCGAAGTCGGCGCCCGGCGCCAGCCGCGCCACCAGATAGCCGAGGATCAGCGCTGAAAACAGCAGCCCTTCCGAGACGAGGAAGACGAAGACGCCGAATTCCCCGCTCGGCTCGACGCCGGTGGCGTGTCCCTGGGCTTCCGCGCTCATCTTGGCGCCGCCGGCCGGTCGATCTCCGGCAGTTCGTACTGGTAGGGCGGCCCGGTGACCTCGGGCTGCGTTGCGAAATTGTGCTGTGGCGGTGGCGAGCTGGTCTGCCATTCGAGGCCCGTCGCGTCCCATGGATTGTCCGGCGCCCGCCGGCTGCGGAACAGCGACCAGCCCAGGTAGCAGAGCGGCATCAGATAGCCGAACGCCAGGATCACCGCGCCGGCGCTTGATAGCATGTTCCACACGGCGAATTCGTCGGGGTAGGTGTGGTAGCGCCGCGGCATGCCGAGATACCCCAGCACGAATTGCGGAAAGAAGGTGAGGTTGAAGCCGACGAAGGTGGTGGCCGCGGCGATGCGCCCCCAGGTTTCGGAATACATGCGGCCTGTCATCTTGGGCCACCAGAAGTGCAGGCCCGCCATGAACGCCGTCACCATGCCGCCGACCATGATGTAGTGGAAATGCGCGATGACGAAGTACGTGTCGGTGAGATGCACGTCCACCGCCAGCGCCGCGAGGAACAGCCCCGCCAGGCCGCCGAACACGAACAGCCCGAGAAAGCCCAGCGCATAGAGCATCGGCGTCTCGAAGGTGATCGAGCCCTTGCGCATGGTCAGCGTCCAGTTGAACACCTTGATGGCCGATGGAACGGCGATGCAGAAGCTCAGGAACGAGAACACCACCCCGGCAAAGCTCGACTGGCCGGACACGAACATGTGGTGGCCCCAGACCAGAAAGCCGAGCAGCGCGATGCCCATCGCCGAATAGGCAACGAACCGGTAGCCGAATAGCGGCCGCCGCGAGAAGCAGGGCAGGATCTCGCTGACCACGCCCATTCCCGGCAGGATCATGATGTACACCGCCGGATGCGAGTAGAACCAGAACAGGTGCTGGAACAGCAGCGGATCGCCGCCCTGCGCCGGATCGAAGATGCCGATGCCGAACACCCGGTCGGCGACAATCAGCAGCAGCGAGGCGGCCAGCACCGGAGTCGCCAGCACCATCACCAGACTGGTGGCGTAGAGCGTCCACACGAAGATCGGCAGCCGGAACCAGGTTTGTCCCGGCGCGCGCAGCTTGTGCGTGGTGACGATGAAGTTGATGCCGGTCATGATCGTCGAAAAGCCGACGATGAACACGCCCGCCGCGGCGAGGCTCACATGCGAGTTGCTGAACATGGTCGAGAGCGGCGTGTAGAAGGTCCAGCCGGTGTCGACGCCGCCGGCGATCACGGCATAGAGGGTCGTCAGCGACCCGGCCATGAATACGTACCAGCTCGCGAGGTTGAGCCGCGGGAAAGCCAGGTCCTTGGCCCCCAGCATCAGCGGCAGCAGGAAATTGCCCAGCGTCGCCGGGATCGACGGGATCAGGAAGAACCACACCATGACGATGCCGTGCACGGTGAAGAGCTTGTTGTAGGTGTCGTCGCTAACGAGGTCGGCGGCCGGCGTGGCGAGCTCGATCCGTATCAGCGTCGCGGCGGCGCCGCCGATGAAGAAGAACGCCAGCAGCGCCACCAGGTACAGCCACGCGATGCGCTTGTGGTCGGTGCTCAGCAGCCACGCCGCCGGGTTCCACCCCTCGGCGAAATAGCTGCGGCGGTCGGGCGCTTCGGCGGTGGCGGTCATGGCGGTCCTCCGGCGTTGGCCAGCGATTTGATGTAGGCGACGAGCTTGCCCAGATCGTCCTCGGTGATCAGCCCCTGGAAGCTCGGCATGATCGGATCGAACCCGCCGACCACGTCCTTCTGGGGCTGCAGGATGGAGTCGCGGATGTAGCCGTCGTCGGCGATGACGGTCTGGCCGCGGCTCAGGCCGACCGGATGGCCATAGAGGCGTTCCAGTCTGGGCGCCCGCACGGTGGCGTTCGGGCCATGGCAGCCCGAGCAGCCGAGCGCCCGAAACAACGTCTGCCCCTGCTCGACCAGCGAGGCCGTGCTCGGCGCCGCTGCCAGCCAGGCGGCGAACTGCTCTTCGGGCTGCACCACGATATGACCGCGCATCTCCGAATGCTGCGTGCCGCAATATTCGGCGCAGAACAGGTCGAACGTGCCGGCGCGGGTGGTCTGGAACCACAGGCGCGTCTCGCGTCCCGGCACGGCGTCCATCTTCATGCGGAAGGCCGGCACGAACATCGAGTGGATCACATCCTCGGAGCTGAGGTTCACCACCACGGGCCGGCCCAGCGGGACGTGCAGCTCATTGATCTCGCGGCGGCCATTGGCGTGCTCGAAGATCCACATCCACTGCTTGCCGATGCCGGCGATCTCGATGGCGCCGGCGGGCGGGTGGTCGCGCTCGAGGAACAGGTCGGCGCCCCACAGGAAAATGCCGAGCGCGATCAGTGCCGTGGCGCTGGTCCAGGCGATCTCGAGCACCGTATTGCGCGCCTGCTCGCCCGAGCGGTCGGCCTTGCTGCCGCGGCGATATTTCACCGCGTAGCCGACCACCAGCACCGTGAGGAAGATGCCCAGCCCGAACGAGAAAGCCAGCAGCGCATAGAACAGCAGGTCGACCTGCGGCGCCAGCGTCGAAGCCTCGATGGGGTGGACCGTTATGCTGTCCATCGCCGCTTCCTGATCTCGAGGAAGACGATGCCGGCGAGGCCGAGCACCACTGTGCCGATCGCCCCGGCGCGCAACAGCGCGACCATCGGAGCGGTGTACTTGCCGGTGCTGGTGTCGTAGCCGGCGCACCACAGCACAATGTGGTCGATGACATTGCCGATGGTGCCGTCCGAGGCATCGACCAGCGCCAGCCGCAAATCGCTGGGCGTAAGCTGGAGGCCGGGCAGCACGTGCGAAATGCGGCCGGCCGGGGTCAGCGTGAACACCGCGACGGGATGGACGAACTGCCGGATGCGCGCGCGCTCGATGGCGCCGATGCCGAACGCTTCGCCGAGCTGCGCCACGCCCGCACCCGAGAGGAACCGCCAGCGGCTGGCGGCGGCGCCTACCGCGTCCGCCAGCCGGTCCTTGGCGGCAGCGGCGTCGTCCGGCCCTTCCTCTGGCGCAAGCGTGATGAACAGCGGCACCACCTGGCCGGCGAGCCCCGAGCGGTCCAGCGCCGACGCGATGACCTGCTGCGCCACGCCGCACTGGTTCGGGCAATTGTGGTAGCCGAATAGGATCAGCGCCGGCCGTCCTGCAGTGAACGCCGAAAGCGGCGCCGTCCGGCCGGTCTCGTCGGTGAGGCTCGTCGTCAGGTCGATCTGCCGGCCGAGCGTCGGATCGAATTCGGGCTGCTGCACCGCCGCGAGAGCAGGGTGCATGGCGAACCAGAGCAGCAGCACCAGCAACACCCTCATCGCGCCGCCCCCTTGGCCGCGAGCAGTCGCATGGCGTCCTCGATGGGCACCTTGGCGTAGCGCTTGCTGCCGTCGGCCCAGTCCAGCCGCTCGAGCTCGGCGTTCTGCGCCGTCCTGTAGGCGGCCAATTGCTGGCGCTGGTCCAGCTCGCTGTCGCCGGGCACCTCGCCGAGATGCTGCGCCGCCGCGAAGCCACCCGCGCGCATGCCCAGGACCAGCCATAGGATGGTCACCGACAGCACCACCAGCGCCCCGAACGTCGCCGCGAAGACCAGCAGTCCGCGCCGCGAGACGTCGCGCTGTTCGTGCGTGTCGTGATGCTGGATCGCGGTATCAGCCATGCGCCGGCCCCATCCGCCACAGGCTTTCCGCGACGTAGCCGGCAAGCACCAGGCCGGCGACGAGCCGCAGCTTCGGCAGGGTTGTACGCACGCTCGCCGGCAGCAGCGCGAAGAACGGCACCACCGCGAACAGCACGACCATCAGGATCAGCAGCGCCGGCCAGGCGCCGTTCAGTCGCCGCAGGTACCACTCGGCTTCGTCCGGCAGGTCGCCCATCCAGCTGATGAGCCATTGCATGGCCGCGAAATATGCCCAGCTCAGCAGCGCGGCGAGCAGCAGCTTGCCGAAATCGCCCTTCACGTCGACCGGGATCAGCAGGATGGTCAGCGCGAAAGCCCCGAGGATCTGCGCGCCGGCGACGATGACGGGATAGATAGTCGAATAATAGCTGGGGTCGAGCGCCTGCATCCAGTCGGTGGTGAAGACCAGCAGCCCCAGCATGTAGGCGATGAGCCCGAGCACCGCGGCGCGGCGCGAGCGGTAGTGGGTCCGCCACACCAGCAGCCAAGCGCCGGCCACCACCAGCGTGCGCACGATGATCCAGGGGGGCTGCAGATAGCCGAGCTTGGCGGCGACACGGGCCGGCAGTTCGGCGGCAGGCTGCGCCACGAAGGGCAGCAGCAGCGGAATTGCTGCCAGCAGCGGCAGGCCGCACAGCAGCAGCAGCGGCAACGTGCCGGCGATGCGTTCGAGCGCGGGCCTGGCTTCCTCGCCCCACAGGCCGCCGGTCAATTTGTGGATCATCAGGATGGCGAGCGCCCCGAGCGGCAGCCCGATCCCCGTCATCACGGCAACCAGCCAGGCCTGCGCGATCGGCGTGAGCCAGCTCATTTGCCGGCCTCCAGCCTGGCCTTGAGCTCGGCCGTGAGATCGGCGGCGGGCACGCGGTCGGCATATTGCAGGGCGCGGATGTACGAGACGATGGCCCAGCGGTCGGCCGGCGGCACCCGCCCCCCATAGGGGAACATCATGCCGTAGCCGTGGGTGATGACGTCGAAGATCTGGCGGTCGCCGAGCGCGACGATGGCGGGCGAATGCAGGTCCGGAGGGTTGGGGAAGCCGCGCTGCACCACGCGGCCGTTGCCGTGTCCGTCATAGGCGTGGCAGGGCGAGCAGAACACGTTGAAGCGGTCCTGCCCGTGCTGCAGCATGCCGAGCGGCAATGCCGCGGGCAGGGCGTCGGGTTGCGGCGCGAGGTCGGCGTCGGTGGCCACGGTCCCCGCGATCTCCGGCCGGTCCGCGGCGCCGTCGCTGAACAGAGGCGAGGTATCGAACGGGTTGCGCTTGGGCATGTCGGCCATCTTCTGGTCGCAGCCGGCGAGGGCGAGCAGCGCAACTAGGCCGATGACGCGCTTCATGGCGTCACGTCCTCGATGCTGACGGCGTGCCATGAGCGCAGCAGCCGCCGCAGCTTGCCACGGTCGAAGCCCGGATCCTCGGCGCCGACCAGCAGATAGAAGCGGTCGCCATTGGCGAGGCTGAAGCTCTGCGCGTTGAACACCGGATGATAGAGCCGCGGCAGCCCATTGCCCGCGAACATGCCGAAGAACCCCACCAGCGCGGCGCCGAGCGTGGCGCATTCGAAGCCTGGAACGAGGAAGGCGGTGAACGCCGCCAGCGGCCGGCCACCGACGTCGATGGGATAGTTGATGGTGGTCGAATAGAGCTGGAGCCCGATGATGCCGAGCCCGCCCACCACGCCGCCGATGAAGGCCCAGACGCGGATGCGGCTCGGCCTGACGCCGATGAGCTCGGGCAGTTCCTTGATCGGGAACGGCGTGAACGCATCGAGCGACACGAGGCCACGGTCACGTGCCTTGCGGGCGGCCGCCAGCAGCGCCTCGGGACTATCGAAGCCGGCCAGCAGGCCGGTGCTCCGCGGTTCGCTCATCGCGCCACCTCGTGACGCAACTCCTGCACCTCAAAGATGGTGATCGCCGGCAGCACCCGCAGGAACAGGAACAGCAGCGTGAAGAACATGCCCAGCGAGCCGAACAGCAGGCCGAAATCGGTCCAGGTCGGCTCCACGTCGCGCCACGCCGAGGGCATGAAGTCCTTGGTGAGGCTGGTGACCACGATCACGTAGCGTTCGAGCCACATGCCGATATTGATCAGGATCGACAGTCCGAACAGCAGCCAGGCATTGGTGCGGACGCGCTTGAACCACAGCAGTTGCAGCGTGCCGACATTGCACGCCAGCATGATCCAGAAGGTCCAGCCATAGCTGCCGAAGGCACGGTTCCACATCATGAACCGCTCGAACTCGTCTCCCGAGTACCAGGAGAAGAAGGCTTCGGAGATGTAGCCGAAGGCCACCAGCGCGCCGGAGGCGAGCATCACCTTGGCGCCGGCGTCGAGGTGCTTTTCGGTGATGAATTGCTCAAAGCCGAAGAACTGCCGCAGCGGCACGGCGATGGTGAACACCATCGCAAAGCCGGAATAGAGGGCGCCGGCGACGAAATAGGGCGGAAAGATCGTCGAGTGGTAGCCGGGCACGATGGCGCTGGTGAAATCCAGCGACACCACCGAGTGCACCGAGACCACCAGCGGCGTCGCCAGCGCGGCGATGAGGAAATAGGCGCGCTCGAAGCGGCTCCAATGGTGCACCGAGCCGCGCCAGCCCAGCGCCAGCAGCCCGTAGACGACCTGCTTGCCGCGTGTGGTCGCGCGGTCGCGCAGCACGGCGAGGTCGGGCACCAGCCCCATGTACCAGAACATCAGCGACACGAGGATGTAGGTGGCGATGGCGAAGAAGTCCCACACCAGCGGGCTGCGCCATTGCGGCCAGGGCATGTGGGTCACCGGCAGCGGCAGCAGCCAGTAGAAATATCGCGGCCGGCCCAGATGCAGGATCGGGAACAGCCCGGCCATCGACGCGGCCAGCAGCGTCATCGCCTCGGCGAAGCGGTTGATGGAGTTGCGCCAGTTCTGGCTGAGCAGCACCAGCACCGCCGAGATCAGCGTGCCGGCATGGCCGATGCCGATCCACCACACGGTGTTGACGATCATGAAGCCCCAGGCGGCGGGAATGTTGAGGCCGATGGTGCCGATGCCTTCGACCAGGAGCCATGTGATCGAGAACAGGAAGCCCAGCGCCACCACGAACAGCACCAGGAAGGCCAGCCAGAAATATCGCGGCAACCGCCCGCGCAGCGGCACGCTGGCGATGCGGGCGGCGATCTCGGCGTCGGAGGGCCGCCCGATGAGCACCGGCTCAGACACGGTTGCGCACCTTGGCGAGATAGGTGGTGCGCGGCCGCGTGCCGAGCTCGGCCAGCATGGCGTAGCTCGACGGCTCGGCTTTTTCAGCCACCACCTTGGCGCTTCGGTCGTTGATGTTGCCGAAAGTGATTGCCCGCGTCGGGCACGACTGCTGGCACGCCGTCAGCACCGCGCCGTCGGCGATCGGCGTATCGGTGATGTCGCCGTCGATCCGGGCCTCGGCGATGCGCTGCACGCAATAGGTGCATTTCTCCATGACCCCACGTTCGCGCACCGAAACGTCGGGGTTCATCAATAGGCTCAGCGGCGAGGTTTCGATGATGTCCTTGTTGTAGTCGAAGAAGTTGAACCGCCGGACCTTGTAGGGGCAGTTCTGCGAGCAGTACCGGGTCCCGACGCAGCGGTTGTAGACCTGCGCGTTCAGCCCGTCATGCGTGTGCACCGTGGCGTTGACCGGGCAGACGACCTCGCACGGCGCCTTCTCGCATTGCATGCAGGGCACCGGCTGGAACGACGTCTCGGGCGTGGCCGGATCGCCGGAATAGTAGCGGTCGATCCTGAGCCAATTCATGTCGTGGCCGCGCGCCATTTCCTCGGGACCGACGACGGGCGAGTTGTTTTCCGCCTGGCAGGCCGACACGCACGCCATGCAGCCGATGCAGGCGGTGAGGTCGATGCTCATGCCCCAGGCCTCCTCGGGGTTGTCCCAGTCCGGCAGGACGGAGGGTTGCTTTTCCGGCTTGGGGTTGGGGCCGGGCCATTGCGCGAGCTCCACCTCGTGCAGCAGATCCCGCCCTTCGGTCGCGTGGTGCTCCTGCGTGGTGATCACGCCGACGTGGTGCCCGGTCGCGGCGACGGCAAGCGGGCCGGTCGTGTCGAGCAGGGGAAAGGCGTTGGCCCCGACCGGGGCGTCGTCCGCGATCTGTCGCCCCCAGCCGAGCGACACCGCGATGGTGTCGTCCGGCATGCCCGGATGCACGAAGGCGGGCAGTCTGACCATGCGGCCCTGCCGCTCGATGCTGATCTCGTCGCCCGACGCGAGGCCGAGCCGGGACGCGGTGGCCGCCGACATCTCGGCGGCGTTGCCCCACACCAGCTTGCTGAGCGGCCGGGGCAGCTCGGTGAGCGACAGGTTCGCGGCCCACGCGCCATCGCGAAAATACGGATCGGCGGCGAGCACCAGCTCCAGCCCCGTGGCAGCAACGCCTGCCGCAGGAACGGGCGCGGGCGCCAGGGCCAGCGCAGGCGCGGCCGTGCCGGCGACGACGCCCGTCTTCAGCGCCGTGCCCCAGGCGGTCTCGTCGAGCTGCGGCCAGGTGGAACGGACGAGATCGTGGGTGCTGGTGGTGAAATCGCCGGCCAGTGTCGCCAGCATGTCATGCGCGGTGCGGCCCTGGTACAGCGGCTCGATCAGCGGCTGCAGCAGCGACGCCGTGCCGTCATAGGCGCGCAGGTCCGACCAGCTTTCGAGCGCATGCGTCGCCGGCACGTGCCAATGCGCCAGCCGCGCGGTGGCGTCGAGATGGAGGCCGTGGTGGTAGAGGCGCCGCAGCCGGCGCAGGGCCGGCGCGATCGTTGGCGTCGCGTGCACGAGGTCGACGTCGAGGACGATCAGGGTCTGCAATCGGCCGTCGTCGATGTCGGCCGCCAGATCGGCCAGGGAACCGTCGCCGGCGAGTTCCGGCGAGGCGATGTAGCGGACCGGCGCGCCGAGCTGCTGGTTCATCTGCTGCGCCAACGCGGTGACATGCGCGCTGGACTGCGAGCCGGTGACCACGAGGGCGGCGCCGCGACGCAGATCGTCGATCAGCGGCATGATGCCGGGATCGATCGACCCGGTTCCGGCCAGCGCGGCCGCGATCTTCTCCGCTTCGCCGTCGAGTGCGCTCGGCTTGACCCGGCGCACCCAGTCCGCATTTGCGCCGGTGAGGGTCGGTGCGCTCTCGAGGGCATAGAGGCGGCTCATCGTCCGGTGGTCGTGCCGCACGCGGCGGCCCTCGGCGAAGGCACGGGCATAGGCCAGCTTGCCCGGTCCCTCGCCGAGCATGTCGCCGCCCAGCGACAGGATCGTCGTTACGCCGCTCGGATCGTAGATCGGCACGATCTCGTCCCGCGACAGCGGCGCATGGCGATAGACCCGCAGCGCGGGCATCTGCACCCTAAGCGCCGCCAGTTGCCGCCTGAGCGTCGGCGAGGTCTCGGCGCCGATGACGATGCCGAGGCCAGCGCCGTCGGCCGCCGCTGCGCGCAGCGCCGCGATCTCGCCCTGGAAGGCGGTCCAGGTCGACACCTCTGTGCCGTGGCGGACCACGCGCGATCGGGCCGGATCGTAGAGCGACCAGACGCTCGCCTGCATGATGGCATCGGTGCCGCCGAGCGACGCGGGATGCAGCGGATTGCCCTCGATCTTGGTCGGCCGGCCCTCATGGCTCTCGGCCAGCACGCCCATGGCATAGCCGTCGATGGGGATCGACGTCGCGAAGAAGCGGGGTCGGCCGGGAACGATGTGTTCGGGCTCATCGACATAGGGGGCGATGCTCGCAGGTGCCTTGCAGGCCGCGACGCCGGCCATCAGCAGCGAGGCGCCCAGAAGCTTCAGCGCCGTGCGCCGGTTGCTCCGCACGCCGGCGGAAAAGCGCGAGGCGATGTCCGGAAATTCCTGCGCCAGCCGCGCCCGAAAGGATGGTGTTCTACTGAGCTCGTCGAGGCTGCGCCAGAAGCGCGCCGGGGGCTCGGTGTCGAGTTGTGCACGGATGCTAGCGGTGACAGACATAACAGTCCGTCAGCGTGTCTGGATGGATGTGGAAATGCGCGAGCAGCGCCGCGCCGAGCTTGCGCGGGTCGTCGGCCGGCGTCCAGTCCATGGAGAATTCCGCGCTCTCCGGCCGCAAATTCGGCGCCGGGTCGCGGTGGCAGTTGAGGCACCATTCCATGGTCAGCGGCGCCGCCTGCTGCATCAGTGGCATGTCGTCGACGCGCCCGTGGCAGGTGACGCAGCCGACGCCGTTGTTCACGTGCGCCGCGTGGTTGAAATAGACATAGTCGGGCAGGGCGTTGACGCGGTTCCACGCCACCGGCTTGCCGGACTGGAAGCTCGCCCGGATGGGCGCCAGCACCGGCGCGTCCTTGAGGATCTGCGAGTGGCAGGTCATGCACACTTCGCTGGCTGGCAGTCCGGCGCTGGCCGAGATCTTTGTGCCCTGGTGGCAATATTGGCAGCTCAGCCCGACCTCGCCGACGTGATGCGCATGAGAAAACGGCACCGGCTGCCCCACCGCCGCATATTGCCCTGTCACCCAGGGCGATCGATCTACTGTTGCCCACGCAATCGGCACCACCAGCACCAGGGCCAGCAGGCCATAGAGTGCGACATAGACAAGCTGGCTGGCTTGTTGGCTGAAGATTTGCGCCATGGGCGAAGAACGACGCTGAAATATCGATCTGGGTAAACCTGCGCTGTCCGGATTGGTTCCGGCCCGCTACCGACCGGGGCGGAGGCCGCCTTTCGTCGCAATTTGGGAACTCGCTGCCGTGAGCTTGATTGAGCGTCGAAAGACCACAACAGGAGGAGCGTCATGGCCCATCCGTCCTATTCCCGCGGCTTCGCCTACTGGCTCACCATGCTGCTGGCGGTGGCGATGCTCCTGATCGGCGCGTGGCTCGTTGTCGGCGGCGCCTGGCTAATCACGCTGGGTGGATCGCCGTACTACGGCATTGCCGGGCTGCTGCTGATCGTCACCAGCGTCCTGTTGTTCCGCGGCGAGCAGTTGGCCATTCCGGTGTACGTTCTGGCCTTCGTCTTCACGCTGATCTGGGCGATCTGGGAGTCCGGCTTCAACGGCTGGGCGCAGGTGCCCCGCCTGCTCGGCCCGGTGATCCTGCTGGTCCTCGTGCTGCTTGCCAACCCGGTGCTGCGGGCCATCCGGCCGATCGCGTGGACCGGGTGGCGCCCCACGCAAGGTGCGACGGCCGTCGCAGCGATCGCTCTCGGCCTCCTGGTCGCCGCGCCGTCGGTGCTTCATGGCCGCGCCGATGCGCAGGACGCGCAGACCACCGCCGGCACGCCGACGCCCATCGACACCATGGCGAAAGGCGGCGGCAAGGACTGGCCGGTCTATGGCGGCAGCAATCTCGAGACGCGCTATTCGACCCTGGCCGAGATTACCCCCGACAACGCCGGCAAGCTGAAGCAGGTCTGGCAGTACCGCACCGGCGATCTGCCGGACACGCAGCCCCATCCGGACGAATTGAAGAACAAATATTCGCCCGAGACGACGCCGATCAAGATCGGCGACACGCTCTACCTCTGCTCAGCACGCAACATCATCCTCGCGGTCGACGCCGGCAGCGGCAAGGAGGCCTGGCGCTACGACCCGCAGGTCAGCAATGGCCACATCCCGTACGGCGCGACCTGCCGGGGTGTCGCCTACTACGCGGTACCCGATGCGCCCGCCGGCCAGCCCTGCGCCAACCGCATCGTCGAGGGGACGATGGATGCGCGGCTCATCGAGGTCGATGCCGCGACCGGCAGGCTCTGCACCGATTTCGGCACCGGCGGCCAGGTCAGCCTGCTCAAGGGCATCGGCCGTACCGTCCCCGGCTGGTACGGCAACAATGCTCCGCCGATGATCGTGCGCAACGTTATCGTCATGGGCGCGCAGGTGCAGGATGGCATGGACGAAGACGCGCCGTCGGGCGTCATCCGGGGCTACGACGTCGTCAGCGGCAAGTTCCTGTGGGCCTGGGACATGGGGCGTCCGGGCGTCACCACGGAGCCGGGGCCGGGCAAAACCTACACCCGCGGCACGCCGAACATGTGGACCGCCGCGGCGGGCGACGACGAGCTCGGCCTTGTCTACGTGCCGCTGGGCAATTCGTCGGTCGACTATTTCGGCGGCAACCGCAAGCCGTACGAGAACACCTACAATTCCTCGGTGGTCGCGATCGACGTGACCACCGGCAAGGACGTCTGGCACTTTCAGACCGTGCACTACGACGTGTGGGACTACGATCTTGGCAGCCAGCCGACCCTGTTCGACTATCCCGGTGACGCCGGCCCGATACCGGCGCTGGTGCTGCCGTCCAAGCAGGGGCAGATTTATGTGCTCGACCGCCGCACCGGCAAGCCGCTGCAGCCGGTCACCGAACGGGCGGTGCCCAGCACCGGCAGCGTCGAGCCCGACAAGCTCAGCCCCACGCAGCCCTATTCCGGCTATGCCAATGTCGACCGCCCCAATTTGACGGAATCCGACATGTGGGGGGCGACGCTGATGGATCAGCTGTGGTGCCGCATCCAGTTTCGAGAGGCCAATTATTTCGGCCAGTACACTCCGCCCAGCGTCGACAAGCCGTTCATCCAGTATCCGAGCTACAATGGCGGCTCGGACTGGGGCGGCGTCGCCGTGGACGAGAAGGATGGCATTCTAATCGCCAACTACAACGACATGCCCAATTTCGACCAGCTCGTGCCGCGGGCGGAGGCCGACAAGCTCGGCTGGAGGGCGATCGACGATCTCGGCGGCGCCGACACCAAGGGCGAGGAGGCAGCCGTGCAGAAGGGCGCACCCTACGCGACGCTGATCAACGCCGGCTGGAAGGTGCCGTTCACCGGCCTGCTGTGCAAGCAGCCGCCCTATGGCGGCATCCGCGCCATCGATCTCAAGACCGGCAGGACCCTGTGGGACCACCCGCTCGGCGATGCCCGCGCCAACGGTCCGTTCGGCCTGCCCACCTATTTGCCGATCACCATCGGCACGCCCAACAATGGCGGCCCGCTGATCACCGCCGGCGGCCTGGTGTTCATTGCCGCGAGCACCGACAACGTCTTCCGCGCCTTCGACATCAGGACCGGCAAGGAGGTCTGGAGCACGCAGCTCCCGGCCGGCGGGCAGGCGACGCCGATGACCTTCGAGGCCGACGGCAAGCAGGTTGTCGCCATCTTCGCCGGCGGCCATCACTTCATGAAGACCCCGGTGGGCGACGACCTGATCGCCTACGCCGTGCCGGACGAGAGCGGGCAGCACTGAACGCCGCCCTCGCGGGTGGTGTAACTTGACACGCATCCGCGCTGCTCTACCATGACCGTCGCCGGAAGGAGGATCCCGGCGGTTTCTGAAACACTGCGAACAGGCGGGAGCGACAAGCCCCGGCCGTTCTGGGAGGGGTTGAAATGAGGTACGTACATCTTACTCGCCGCGCGATTCTGGCGCTCGGCGCATCGCTGCTGGTCATGGGCGCATCGTCCGCCTTCGCCGATTCGACCATCAAATGGCTGCATCTGGAGACCAATCCCGCCCGCCTCGCCGCCATGCAGGATGTGGCCAAGGCTTATGAGACGGCGCATCCGGGCGTGAAGGTGGAGCTGCAATTCCTCGAAAACGAGGCGTTCAAGGCCAAATTGCCGACGCTGCTGCAGTCCGACGATCCGCCGTCGCTGTTCTACACCTGGGGCGGCGGCGTGCTGAAGGAACAGTCCCAGACCGGCAAGATCCGCGCCCTCGACGCCGCGCTCGACGCCAACAATGGCGAGTGGCGGAACGAGCTGAGCCAGGGCGCCATCAGCGCCATGACCTTCGACGGCAAGGTCTGGGCGGCGCCGTTCAAGAGCGGCGTGGTGTCGTTCTGGTACAACAAGGAATTGTTCAAGAAGGCCGGTGTGGACGGCACCGCCATCCACACCTGGACCGATTTCACCGGCGCCGTGCAGAAACTCAAGGATGCCGGCGTCACTCCGCTCGCCTGCGGCGGCGGCGACAAATGGCCGATCCACTTCTACTGGAGCTACCTCAGCATGCGCGAAGCCGGTCAGGCCGGGTTCGACGCCGCCAAGGCCGGCCAGAATGGCGGCTTCACCGCCGAGCCCTTCATCAAGGCCGGCCAGCTGCTCGCCGACCTCGGCAAGATGAACCCGTGCCAGGATGGCTGGCAGGGAGCTACCTGGCCGGAGACCGTACCGGTATTCGATGATGGCCGCGCCGCCATGCTGCTCGGCTTCGAGAACATGGCGACCCCGACCAGCCAGGCGTCCAACGCCACCGACGGCAAGGGCCTGGCCCAGGACAATATTGGCCGCTTCCCGTTCCCGACCATCGAGGGCGGCGCCGGCACCATCACCGAGGATTTCGGCGGCATCAACGGCTGGGTGGTCACCGCCGCCGCCCCGCCCGAGACCGAGGACTTCGTGAAGTTCCTGACCAACGCCGCGAACGAGAGCAAGTTCGTGGCGCTGGGCGACCTGCCGGTGATCAAGGGCGCCGACGGCGCGATCACCGATCCGACGCTCAAGGACGTCGCCAACCAGATGGCCAAGGCCACCTGGCACCAGAACTATGTCGACCAGGACCTCGGGCCCAATGTCGGCCGCGTCGTCAACGACATGTCGGTGGCCATCTTCTCGGGCGAGGTGTCGCCCCAAGATGGCTCGCAGCAGATCGAGGATGCGCATAGCATGTAGTCGCGACCGGTGCCGCCGGACGTTCCGGCGGCACCTCTCCCTGGGCCCGGCAGGGCCGGCAGCAGCGGTGAGTTCATGAGCACTGTGCCGATCGCATCCGACCGAGTTGCCGCACCGGCGCTGGCGCGCCGCCGCTCGAGCGCCATCGGCGCGCAGGGCAAGTGGCCGGTGCTGATCCTGTTCCTGCCGCCGGCGTTGCTGCTGTTCACCGTCTTCGTGTTCCTGCCGATGGGCGAGGCGGCTTGGTATTCGCTCTACAACTGGAACGGCTACAGCCTGCCCACGCAATGGGTTGGCCTCAAGAACTTCGAGTTGATCTTCAAGAACGCGGCCTTTCGCACGGCGCTGGTCAACAACGGGCTGATCATCGTCATCTCGATCTGCATCCAGGTGCCGCTGGCGATGTGGCTCGCCACCATGGTGACCAAGCCGATCCGCGGCGCCGTCGCCTTCCGGCTGATCTTCTTTTTGCCCTACATCCTGGCCGACGTGGCCGCCGGCCTGATCTGGCGCTTCGTCTATGACGGCCAGTTCGGGCTCGTCGGCAGCATCTGGCACGCCTTCGGCGTCGATGCACCGTTCTGGCTCGCCGACAAGAACACGGCGATGGCCGCCGTGCTGGGCGTGATCGTGTGGAAATATTTCGGCTTCCACATGATGCTGTTCATCGCCGGCCTGCAGGCCATCGACCGCGAGGTGCTGGAGGCGGCCGAGATCGACGGCGCCACCGGCTGGCAGAAATTCCGGCTCGTGACGCTGCCGATGCTCGGCTCGACCGTGCGCCTGTCGCTGTTCTTCGCCGTCGTCGGCTCGCTGCAACTGTTCGACATGATCATGCCGCTGACCGGCGCCGGGCCGCTCAACGCGACGCAGACTATGGTCACCTTCCTCTACACCTTCGGCGTGATGCGCATGCAGGTCGGGTTCGGCAGCGCCGTGGGCGTGGTGCTGTTCGTCATCTGCGTCACTCTCGCCTTCAGCTACCGCCGGATCTTCATGAGAAATGACTGAAGCGCTCGCCACCGACGATCTTGCCGCGCCGTCCCACCGGGCGGTGGAGTCCGGCCGCCGCGTCGGCGCCGCCACGCAGGCCTATCTTTACGTGTCGCTGCTGATCGTCGCCGCCATCGTCATCGTGCCGCTGGTCACCACGGCGCTGGGCGGCTTCAAGACGCTGGGCGACCTGCGCAGCAACGCCTTCGGCCTGCCGCACGACTGGATGTGGTCGAACTACTGGGACATCCTCACCGGCAACCGCTACTGGCGGCAGATGGGCAATTCGCTGATCATCGCGCTGCTGACCGTGGCGCTGACGATCGCCTGCGGCGCCATGGCCGCCTTCACCTTCGCGCATGTGAAGTTCTTCGGCTCGCGCATGCTGCTCAACTATTTCCTGCTCGGGCTGATGTTTCCGGCGGCGACGGCCATCCTGCCGCTGTTCATCCGCATCCGCGACCTCGGCCTGCTCGACACCTATTGGGGCGTGGTGCTGCCGCAGGTGGCGTTCGGGCTGGGCATGAGCATCCTGTTGTTCCGCAACTACTTTCGCGGCATGCCGTCGGAGCTGTTTGACGCCGCTTTCGTCGATGGCTGCGGCTATCTGCGGTTCTTCTGGTACGTGTCGCTGCCGCTGGCCCGGCCGATCGTGGCGACCGTGGGCATCCTGTCGTTCGTGGGCAGCTGGAACAGCTACATCCTGCCGCTGATCATGCTCAATTCGGAGTCTAAGTACCCGTGGCCGTTGGGAATTATGGTGTACAAGGGCGAGTTCATGACCGACTGGCAGTTGATCCTGGCGTTCATCACGCTGACCATCCTGCCCACCATCATCGTGTTCTTCCTGGCCCAGCGCCACATCATCGCCGGACTGACGGCGGGTGCCGTAAAGTCCTGATCTGACTGGCGCTTTCAGCCGATGCGGCGGCCGTCGGCGGCGAAGCGGTGGATGCTGCCGGGGTCGGCGTAGAGGGTGACCGCCTCGCCCTCGGCGAAGCCCGGGCGGCCGTGCATCTGCGCCACCACCATACGGTTTTGCCAGCGCACATGGATGTGGCTCTCCGCCCCCACCGGCTCGATCAGCGCGACCGTCGTTTCGAGCCGGATTGCCTGGGGATTGGCGGTGGTGGTGAGGCCGTCCGGCCGGATGCCGATGGTCTTGGCGCCGGGGGCGCCAGCCTGCACATGTGTCAGGTTATCGCTGGAAAGATCCGCGACATCGATGAAATTCATCGGCGGCGAGCCGATGAAGCCGGCGACGAACAGCGTCTGCGGCCGGTCGTAGAGCTCGGTCGGCGTGCCCACCTGCTCGATGTGCCCGGCGTTCATCACCACCAGCCGGTCGGCCAGCGTCATCGCTTCGAGCTGGTCGTGGGTGACGTAGACGCTGGTGGTCTTGAGCCGGCGCTGCAGGGTGCGGATCTCGACCCGCATCTGCCCGCGCAGCTTGGCGTCGAGATTGCTCAGCGGCTCGTCGAACAGGAACGCCTTGGGCTGCCGCACGATGGCGCGGCCCATGGCGACGCGCTGCCGCTGCCCGCCCGACAATTGCCGCGGCCGGCGGTCGAGGAACGGCGCGATCTCGAGGATGCGGGCGGCCTCGGCCACGCGGCTGTCGATCTCCGGCCGGGGCGTGCCGCGGTTCTTGAGCCCGTATTCGAGATTCTGCCGCACGCTCATATGCGGGTAGAGCGCATAGTTCTGGAACACCATCGCAATGTCGCGCTCGGCCGGCTCTTCCTTGTTGACCACCTTGCCGCCGATCGAGATCGTGCCGTCGGTGATGGTCTCGAGCCCGGCGATCATGCGCAGCAGCGTGGACTTGCCGCAGCCGGAGGGGCCGACCAGCACCACCAGCTCGCCGTCGCCGATGGCGAGGTCGACGCCTTCCACGGCGCGCACCGCCCCGGCATAGGTCTTTCCGACGCCCTTGAGTTCGATCGACGCCATGCGGCTTACTTCTCCGTTTCGACCAGGCCCTTGATGAACAGGCGCTGCATGAAGATGACGACCAGCACCGGCGGCACCAGCGCCAGCACCACCCCGGCCATCACCAGGTTCCATTGCGGATAGGAATCGGCCACCGCCGCCATGCGCTTGATGCCCATGACCACGGTGTAGTAGCGCGGATCGGTGGTCACCAGCAGCGGCCACAGATACTGGTTCCAGCCGAGCACGAACAGGATCACGAACAGCGCCGCCATGTTGGTGCGGCTGAGCGGCACCAGGATGTCCCAGAAGAACTTCATCGGCCCGGCGCTGTCGACGCGCGCCGCCTCGAGCAGTTCGTCGGGCACGGTGAGGAAGAACTGCCGGAACAGGAACGTCGCCGTCGCCGAGGCGATCAGCGGCATGATGAGGCCGCCATAGGAATTGAGCAGCCCCAGATCGGAGACGACCTTGAAGGTCGGCATGATGCGCACCTCGACCGGCAGCATCAGGGTGATGAAGATCAGCCAGAAGGCGAGGGCGCGGAACGGGAAGCGGAAATAGACGATGGCGAACGCCGAAAGGATCGAGATGGCGATCTTGCCGACGGCGACGCCGAGCGCCATCAGCAGCGAGTTGAGCATCATCGGCAGGAACGGCGGCGTGCCCGAGGTGGAGATGCCGGTGCCCAGCATGGTCGAATAATTGGCGATGGCCTGGTCGCCCGGCAGCATCGGGATCAGCCCCGACATGAAGTCGAACGCCCCGTGCGTCGAGGCGATCACCGCCAAATACACCGGGAACACCACGATCGCGACGCCCACGATCAGGATCAAATGGCAGATGAAATCCAGGATGGGGCGGTTCTCGACCATCAGTACTGCACCTGCCGTTCGACGAAGCGGAACTGCACCACCGTCAGGGCGATGACGATGATCATCAGCAGCGCCGACTGCGCCGCCGACGAGCCGAGGTTGAGGCCGATGAAGCCGTCCTCGTACACCTTGTAGACCAGAATATTGGTCGACTGCGCCGGCCCGCCCTGCGTGGTGGCGTCGATGATGCCGAAGGTGTCGAACATGGCATAGACGACGTTGATCACCAGCAGGAAGAAGGTGGTGGGCGACAGCAGCGGGAAGATGATGGTCCAGAAGCGCTTGAGCGGACCGGCGCCGTCGATCGCCGCGGCCTCCTTGAGCGAGGCGGGAATGGCCTGCAGGCCCGCGACGAAGAACAGGAAATTGTAGCTGACCTGCTTCCAGCTCGCCGCCAGCACGATGAGGATCATCGCGTCGGTGCTGTGCAGCGTGTGGTTCCAGTCATAGCCGGCCTTGCGGATGAGGAAGGCGAAGATGCCGATGGTGGGGTTGAACATGAACCACCACAGCACGCCGGCGACGGCCGGGGCGACGGCATAGGGCCACACGATCAGCGTGGTGTAGACGCGCGCCGAGCGGACCATCCGGTCGACGGCGAGGGCGAGGATCAGCGCCATGCCGATGGAGACGACGGCGGTGGCGATGGAGAACACCGCGGTGGCGCCCAGCGAGCCCACATAATGCGGGTCCTTGAACAGCCGCGTGTAATTGTCGAACCAGACGAAGGTCGTCTTCAGCCCGAACGGATCCTGCCGCTGGAACGACGACAGCAGCGTCTGGCCGGCCGGCCACAGGAAGAACACCACGGTCACCGCCATCTGCGGCAACAGCAGCATGTAGGGCAGCACCTTGTTGGGGAAGACGGTTCGCTTGCTCTGCATCGGTCACGGTACGGGCCCGGTCGATGCCGGGCCCGCCCCTTGTTTGGTTCGGCTTATTCGTTGGCCGACTGGAACTGCCGCAGCAGATCGTTGCCGCGCGACACGACGGCGTCGAGCGCCTGCTGCGGCGTCTTGCTGCCGCCCAGCATGGCCTCGAACTCCTGGTCGATCACGTCGCGGATCTGCACGTAATTGCCGAAGCGCAGGCCCTTCGAGTTTTCGGTCGGCGGGTTCAGATTGATCTGCTTGATGGCGATGTCGGAGCCGGGGTTCTTGTCGTAATAGCCCTGGCTCTTGGCGAGATCGTAGGCCGCCGTGGTGATCGGCAGATAGCCCGAGAACTCGTGCCAGTCGGCCTGCACGTCCGGCTTGGACAGGTAGGCGAGGAACGCGGCAACACCCTTGTATTCCTCGGGCGTGTGACCCTGCAGCACCCACAGCGTGGCGCCGCCGATGATCGAGTTCTGCGGCGCGCCCTTGACGTCGGAATAGTAGGGCAGCATGCCGAAGCCGACCTTGAAGTCCTTGGCGTTGAGCAGCACGCCGGCGCGCGACGCCGACGAGTTCATGTACATGGCGCATTCCTGCGAATAGAACTTCGGCGGCGCGTCATTGCCGCCTACCGGACCGCCATATTCGAAGATGCCGGCATCGGCCCATTTCTTCAGATTGGTCCAGTGCCTGACCATGAACGGGTTGTTGTAGCTCAACTCGGCATCGAGGCCGCCGAAGCCGTTCTGTTCGGTGCCGATCGGCACGTTGTGCCAGGCCGACATGTTTTCGGTCTGCACCCACGACACCCAGCCGGTGGTGAAGCCGCATTTGGCGGCGCCCGACGACATGATCTTGTTGGAATCGTCGATCAGCTCTTCCCAGGTCGCCGGCGCCTTTTCGGGGTCGAGCCCGGCCTTCTTGAACACGTCCTTGTTGTAATAGAGGATCGGCGTCGAGGAGTTGAACGGCATCGACAGCATGTTGCCTTCGGTGTCGGTATAATAGCCGACGACGGCCTGGAGATACGCCTTCGGATCGAAGGCCTGGCCGGTGTCCTTCATCAGCTGGTACACCGGATAGACGGCGCCCTTGGCCGCCATCATGGTGCCGGTGCCGACTTCGTAGACCTGCACGATGTCGGGCTGCTGGCCGGCCCGGAACGCCGCGATGGCGCCGGTCATGGCTTCGGGGTAGGTGCCCTTGAACACCGGCGTCACGTGATAGTCGCTCTGGCTCTTGTTGAAGCCGTCGACGATCGATTCCAGCTTGGTGCCGAGCTCGGCGCTCATGGCGTGCCAGAACGTGATTTCAGTCGCGGCGTAGGAAGCGGTCGATGTCAGGGCGGCGGCGGTCAGGCTTACAAGGCCTGCCACCAATGTTGTGCGAAGCATACTCAGGTCCTCCATCCGATTGCGGTCCGGGAGTTAGCCTCCCGTGGCCAAGTGTCATTGGCCCGAGCGGCCAGCTAGCATCTGCTGCTGACCGATCGGCGACGCTCCAATGACACTTTTGTGACAGATCGCGAGGCGTTGCAAAAGCGGTTTCTTTTGCCGCCCGCGGCATGTGGGAAATTCCAACGGAAGCGGCAAATTGAGAACAAATGTTCTCGGGCGGCGCCCGCGGGGGAGGGGCGGGGACAGCGCAAAGCATCCGCCGGCCGCGGCAGGTCCGCGCCCGGCGCCGTGTGGGTGTAGCGGCGTTTTAGAGCGGTCGGCCGTAACGGACCGTGGCGCGGCCCTCCCGGCGATCCCTCTGCTCCCTCCTCCCGGCGTTCCCCTCGGTTACGTCACATAGATCGGATTGCTGATGGCGCGGCGGATCGGCTGCGTCGCGAGGTCGTGGTCGGTGAGCCCCCAGGGCAGCGTGCCGTCGGGGAACTCCGCCCGAAACTCCTGCACCAGCCGCTCGCGGCTGGCCCGGGCGACGATCTCGGCGCGCACGAACCGCGCCGGGCTGTCGATGAGGCCGAAATCGCAGCGCCAGTCGTCGGCGTCGATCTCGCGCTCGGCGAACACGCCGCCGGCGTCGATCCAGGCCAGCGTGTCGCCCCTGGCGCCGCGCACGACGGCGTCCGCCGTGATCGGCCGGCGCACGGTGCTGCCCATCGGCTGGCCGTTGAGGGTGATCTCGAGATGCGGCCCGCTGGGGCTTTCGGTGACGTAGCCGCGCCCGGCCTTCATGGCGGCGAGCACATTGTCCTCCGACAGCGCCTCCAGCCACAGCACCGTGGTCGGCCGGGCCAGCACCAGCGGCCCTTCCGGCTGCAACGCCTCGGGCTGGTGGAAATCGCTGCCGCCGATGGCGCTGATGCGCAGGCCCGCCGCGAGGCGCTGCTGGTAGCGGCCGAGCGACACCCAGTTCCACGCCAGCCAGGTCGACTGCCACACCTCCATGCAGTCGATGCGCGGCAGCTCGTAGTCCCACGGGATGGTCGGCTTGTCGTGGTTGACCGACAGCAGCCCGCCGCGCTCGTGCACCAGCCGTTCCAGCACATGCGCGTCGGACGGCCGCCTCATGCGGAAATCGATCCAGTCGTCGACGCCGTAGACGTTGGCGTGGCCGACGGCGGTGGTCACCTCCATGCCGCGCACGAACACCAGGTCCGGCGACGACTGCGGGTGGAAATAGCGCCGCTGCGTCGTGGTGTTGTGGTCGGCGACGGCGAGGAAATCGAGCCCCGCCTGGGTCGCTGCGGCGTGCAGCACCTCCGGCGCGCCGCGCGCATCGGAGTGAAAGGTGTGGCAGTGCAGGTCGCCCTTGTACCAGCCGGGGCCTTTGCGCACGGGGAAGGTGCGCGCCGGCGGCGGGGCGAGGGCGCGCGCGGCGGCGTCGAGCCCGATGCTGACCTGCACGTCGGCGCCCTGCGGCGGGATCTTGTAGAGGCCGAGGATCACCTGCCAGCGGCCGGCCGGGATCGGCCCGTGCACATAGCCGGGCGTGGCGTCGTCGGTGGCGATGAAGAAGCGGTCGCGGGCGCCGCCCGACCAGCCGCGGAAGCTTGCGGGCGGGGCCGGGTAGTCGGTCATCCTGGAATCGAAGCAGCCGAGATCGACGACGCAATCGTCGGCATGCGGATAGGCCATGCGGACGTCGATCCGCGTGGTGCCTTCGGGCACGTCGAAGGGGATGTAGTAATACGGGTCGCGCGCCTGGTCGGCGGGCGTCAGGTGGACGGTGAGATTGGTGGTCATGGATGGGACCCGGTGGACTGCGGCCCCCACCCCCTACCCCTCCCCGCAAGGGGGAGGGGGGCGATGGAGCCGACGCGTCCGAGAGAGATGTCGATGTCAGCAAAGCGATTGCAGTCGGGCTCCCCTCCCCCTTGCGGGGAGGGGCTGGGGCTGGGGGCCAAAGGCACCGTGCCGGCGCCGATCACAACCCCGCCTCCCCGTCGCGGGGGATGCGCGTGCCGGCGCCGTCGAACAGCGTGACGTGCTCGGGGGCGAAGCCGAAGCGGACCGTCTCCCCGACCTCGACATGGTCGTCGGTGAAGATGCGGGCGGTGACGCGGCTGGCGTCCGGCCGCTCCATCGTCACCAGGCTTTCGGGGCCCATGTTCTCGTTGGCGAAGAGCTTGCCGCCGATGCTGTTGTCGGCCTCCTCGGTCACGCTCAGATGCTCGGGGCGGACGCCGAGGGTGAGCGTCGGGCCGGCGGCGAGCGCCGCCTTGAGGCCGGCCGACAGCGGCAGCGGCGCCAGCGTCACGCCGTCGGCGCTGAGCCGCACGCTGTCGCCCTCGGCGCGGGCCGTCACCGGCACCAGGTTCATCGGCGGGTTGCCGACGAAATTGGCGACGAACGTCGTCGCCGGCCGGCGGTAGATCTCGATCGGCGGGGCGTATTGCACGATGCGGCCGCGGTCCATCACCGCGATGCGGGTGGCGAGCGCCATGGCCTCGGCCTGATCGTGCGTCACGTAGATGGCGGTCATCCCCATGTCGCGCTGCAGATGGTTGAGGAAGCCGCGCGCCTCGAGCCTCAGCTTGGCGTCGAGGTTCGAGAGCGGCTCGTCGAACAGGTAGACGCGGCTCGGATAGACCAGCGCGCGGGCGAGCGAGGTGCGCTGCTGCTGGCCGCCCGAGATCTGGCTCGGCAGCCGGCTGAGCAGGTCGCCGATCTTCAGCACGCCGGCGACCTCTTGCGCCCGGGCGTGGCGCTTTTCCTGGCTCTCGCCGCGCACCTTCAGCGGATAGGCGATGTTGTCGGCGATGTTCATGTGCGGGTAGAGCGCATAGTCTTGGAACACCATCGAGATCTGGCGGTCCTTGGGATGCAGGCCGGTGACGTCGTCGCCGCCGATCAGGATCTGGCCGGAGCTGGGCGTCTCGAGCCCGGCGATCATGCGCAGCGACGTGGTCTTGCCGCAGCCCGAGGGGCCGAGCAGGCAGACGAATTCGCCATCGCCGATGCTCAGGTCGACGTGATCGACCGCGGTGAAGCTGCCGAAGCTTTTGGTGACGGAGCGGAACTCGACGGACGCCATGGAATCCTATGCCTTGATGCCGCCGAAGAAGCGGAAGCCGAAGCGCCAGCTCACGAAGAGGTAGAGCGCGATGACGGGGAGCGAATAGATCAGCGAATAGGCGGCGAGCAGCGTCACGATCGGCGTGCCGGCCTCGGAGTAGAACGAATAGATGGCGACCGAGGCCGGCATCTGCTCGGACGAACGCAGCAGGATGAACGGGATCAGGAAGCCGCCCCAGACGTTGACGAAGGCCCACACCACGACGACGACGATGCCCGGCCGGATCACCGGCAGCGCCACGTCGAAGAACGCCTGCACCGGCGAGGCGCCGGCGACCATGGCGCTTTCCTCGTAGCTCTTGGGGATGCCGTCGATGAAATCGCGCAGGATGAACATCGCGGTGGGCAATAGCCCGCCGGCGAACACCAGGATCACCGCCACCTGCGTGTCGATCAGCCCCAGCGCCGAGACGATGAGGAAGATCGGCACCATCGCCGCCGAGCCCGACACCACCGACGAGAACAGCAGCAGGATGTAGGTCACCGCGCCCTTGCCGGGGATGCTCGAGCGGCTGAGCGCATAGGCGGCGAGCGTTGCCGCGATGCCGACCACGATCACCGCGCCGACGCCTTCGATCAGGCTGTTGAGCAGCGCGTGGATGGCCAGCGAATTGCCGAACACCGTCTCGAAATTGGAGAAGGTGAACGGATCGGGCAGCGCCAGCCCCATCTCGGCCCGGGCGTTGAACGGCGCGAAGATGAACCAGATCAGCGGCAGCGCGAACAGCGCCCCCAGAATCGCGGCGAAGGCCGAGAAGCCGACACGCGACAGGAATTGCGGCGTGGTGAGCTTCATGACGCCGCCGCCTCGCGCTCGGCCTTCGAGCGCCGCCGCCCGATGCTGAGATAGATCAGCGCCAGCACCAGATTGATCAGCATGATGATGACGCCCACCGCCGAGCCCTGGCCGAACTCGAAATCCTTGAAGGCGACGCGGTAGTTGTAGATCGACAGCAGCTCCGTCCGGTACGCCGGCCCGCCATGCGTCAGCAGGAACGGCGTGAACACGTTGAACGTCCACATGGTGATGAGGATGAGGTCGGTCACCACATGGCCGCGGATCAGCGGCAGCGCGATGTCGCGGAACTTCTGGAACGAGCTGGCGCCGGCGACGTCGGCCGCCTGGAAATAGCTCGGCGGGATCGACGAGAAGGCCGAGTTGAACAGCATCATCGAGAAGGCGGCGCCGCGCCAGGTGTTGAAGATGACGATGACCCAGAACGGCTGCTGCAGCAGGAAGTCGCCGCGCGGCAGGCCGAGCGCGGTCAGGATCATGTTGAGCGTGCCGTTGTCGTAGTCGAGGAAGGCGAACCAGGCGAAGCCGATCACCACCTCGGGCAGGATCCAGGCGCCGATCACCGCCGCCTCGACGGCGCGCTTGAGGGCAGGGGGGATGGCCTGCATCAGCCAGGCCAGCAGCAGCCCGAGCAGCGCCTGCCCGATCAGCGCCGACAGCAGCACGAACTGCGTGGTGATGATCAGCGACGAGCCGAACTGGCCGCGGGTGAAGAAGGTCGAGGGGTTGAACAGCCGGATGTAGTTCTGCAGCCCGACGAAATCGGGATGCACGGCAGTGACGCCGAGCAGGGTGCGGTTGGTGAACGACACCACGATCACCCAGAAGAACGGCAGCAGCACGAACACCGCGACCAGCAGACCGGCCGGGGTCAGGAACAGCGCAGCCGCGCGGCGGGAGAGAAGCGAGAACTGCTTCACCGGCGTGTCACCTTGGGGCACGAAGGGTGCGGGCCGCCTGGGTCCGGGAGAACCCGAGCGGCCCGCGGGAGGAACTCAGAGCGAGACCGTGTTGGCTTCGCCGACGATCCCCGTGACGGTGGTCTTGTACTGGGCCATCGCATCTTCCGGCGACATCTCGCCGGACACGACCGCTTCGGTCATGCGCTGGATGGCTTCCGAGACCTTGTTGTAGTTCGGATCGTTCGGCCGGGCCGTGGTGAGCGGCAGGAGCGTCGCGGACGTGGTGGTGAGGAACGGATTGTTCGGCACCGGCACGTCGTCACGCGCCTTGATGCCCGGCTGGAACGTCTGCTGCGCGTCGAGCTGGTCCTTCGAGTTCATGAAGGCGAGCAGCGCCCAGGCCTCTGCCGGGTTCTTGGTGTGCGGGTTGAGCACATAGCCCGTGCCGCCCGAGATGGTGACGAAGTCCTGGCCGTTGACGCCGGCGCCGGGCTTTTCGGCGGGCATCTTGGCCCAGCCCATGACGGTGTCGCGATCCTTGACCGCGAACTCGCTCTTGGGCGCGGTCACCGAACGGTAGAACCAGTCGCCCTCGACCAAGAGGCCGGTCTTGCCGTCGCGGAAATTGGCAAAGCTCTGGTTGCGGCCGTCGGCGAGGAGCTGCGCGCGCTGGTCGCCGAGCTTTTCGTCGACATAGATGGTCTTGTAGAGCTTGAGCGTGTCGAGGATGCCCGGGCTCGACACGATCCATTTGCCGTCCTTGTCGCGCAGCGACTCGCCGGTGCCCAGGATCGCCATGTAGTAGCCCTGCATGGTGGTGGCCTCGCCCATGGCGACGCCGGCATCGAGCTGCAGCGGGAACTCGACGCCCGCCTTCTTGAGGGCGCGCGCCGCGTCGAGCAGCTCGGCCCACGATTTCGGCTGGAAGCTGTCGCCGTCGATCCCGGCCTTCTTCAGCAAATCCTTGCGGGTGAAGATCATGCGCACGTCGGTGCCGCCGGGCACGCCGTAGATCTTGCCCTTGTACGACATGATCGCCTTGATGCCGTCGGAGATGTGGCTCCAGCCGTCCCATTTGTCGACGTCGGGGCCGGCCACCTCGTCGAGCGGCTTCAGCAGGCCGCCCTCGGCGAAGCTCGGGATCAAGAAGCCGTCGAAGCCGGCGACGTCGGGGCCGGCGCCGGTCGAGAAGTCGAGCGCCTGCTGCTGGGTGAGCTGGGCGTCCTCGCCCGCGAACTGGTTGAGGGTGACCTTCACGTCCTTGCCTTCGGCCTTCATCTTGTCGGTGAAGGCCGGGATGACGCTCTTGGTGATCCATTCGGCGCCGGCGCTGTTCACCCCGCCGATGACGCACCGGCAGGTGATCGTCAGGTCGACGGCGTAGGCCGGGATGGCCGTCGCGACCACGGCCGCGAGGCCCAGATACAATGCACGCAGACGATTGCTCATGTGATGTCCTCCCGTAGGGCGCCGCTTCGGCGCCGGATTGGCGATCGCCGGGGCCACCTCTCCCCTGATGCGACTGCGGCCGTCAGAATGAACACGCGTTCAATTTCCGTCAAGCCGTAGAACGGGCATTTCGATTTTTGCCTGTTCAGAGTCGCAGTAGAACAGATGTTCCGAGCCGATCAGTGCTCAGTTTGCACTGACAGATCAGATGCTTACGCAAGATGTCGCGCTGACAAGCTTGACAGTGTCCCGCGGCGCGCCGCAGATTGAACATGAACACGATTGCAATTGCGTGACAGCGGGCGAACGGATTGACCAAAGAGCGTCCACGCGGCTCCCGGCGGGCCACAGCCGACATGGTGGCCCGCACCGCCAACGTCTCGCGCGTCGCCGTGTCGCGTGCCTTCAACCCGCACGCCTCGATCAAGCCGGCCAAGCGCGACATGATCCTGCGCGTGGCGCAGGAGCTGAACTACACCCCCGACCGCGCCGCCCGCTCGATGGTCACCGGCCGCTCGCATCTGGTCGGCGTCATCGTGCCCGACGTGTGCAGCCCGTGGGAGAGCCAGGAGATCGACGCGCTGACCACGGCGCTGCAGGCCGAGGGCTTCGCCACGCTGCTGTTCAAGACCCGCATCGACCTCAGCATGGACGAGACGCTGCTCACCTACATGAAGGGCTACAACCCGGATTCGGTGATCGCCTTCACCGAGAACGTCCGCCCGCAGATCCTGAGCCGCGTGCTCGACCGCGCCGTGCCGATCTACGTGGTCTATGGCGACGACGACGGCGCCGGCGATGCCCCCGGCGGACCGCTCACCGATCGCCTCAGGGTGGTGCAGCGCACCGGCATCGAGCAGGCGGTGGCGCTGATGCAGGGCTATGGCGCGCGCCGCATCGCCTTCCTGTCGGGCGTGCGGCAATCGCTGGCGACGGTGGAGCGCGAAAAGCTGGTGCGGCGCGTGCTCGCCGAGCGCGGCCTGCCGCCGCCGGTGCTGATGGCCGGCGACTATACCTACGATACCGCCTATCGCGAGACGCTCAGCCTGTTCCGCGTGCAGGGCGGCGTCGATGCGGTGTTCGCCGCCAACGACGTCGGCGCCTTCGGCGTCATGGATGCGCTGCGCCACGAGCTCGGCCGCCGCGTGCCCGAGGACGTGCAGGTGGTGGGCTTCGACGACATCCTGCAGGCGCACTGGAAGAGCTACAACCTCACCACCGTCAAGATCGACCTGATCGAGCGCGTGCAGGCCTTCGTGCGGCTGATCCTCGCGCGCCTGCGCAACCCGGGCCAGCCGGCGCTGACCGAAACCATCGTCACGCGGCTGGTCGTGCGCGGCACCGTAGGATGACATGAGCGCCCGCCGTATACACCTCGTCTTCAAGACCCATCTCGACATCGGCTTCACCGACCACGCGGCGCGGGTGCGGGCGCAATACCACCAGCGCTTCATTCCGCAGGCGATCGACACCGGCGAGCATTTCCTTGCCGAGAACCCGGCCGATCCGGCCTTCGCGTGGACCACCGGCGCCTGGCTGATCTGGGACCACCTGGCGACGCAGGACGCCGACAAGGTCAAGCGGCTCGAGCGCGCCATCGAGCGCGGCCTGATCCGCTGGCACGCGCTGCCCTTCACCACCCATTCCGAGCTGATGTCGCCGGACCTGTTTCGCGCCGGGCTGTCCTACGCGCAGCAACTGGATCGGCGTTTCGGTGTCGCCACCAGCGCCGCCAAGATGACCGACGTGCCGGGCCACACGCTCGGCATCGTGCCGCTGCTGGCCGAGGCCGGGGTGCGCTTCCTGCATCTGGGCGTCAACGCCGCCTCGCCGGTGCCCGACGTGCCCGAGCTGTTCCGCTGGCGCGCGCCGGACGGGACGGAGGTGGTGGTGATGTACCAGCCTTCCTATGGCGCGACGCATTTTCCCGCCGGCTTCGACGACGGCATCGGCTTTGCCCACACCAGCGACAATATGGGGCCGCAAAGCGTGCCGCAGGTGGCCGAGATCCATCGCGAACTGCGGCACGCGCAGCCCGGCGCCGCGGTGCACGCCTCGACGCTGGACGAGTATGGCGAGATCGTCTGGGCCCGGCGCGCCCATCTGCCGGTGGTCGAGACCGAGATCGGCGACAGCTGGATCTACGGCTCGGCCTCCGATCCCGGCAAGACCCGCCGCTTCCTGGCGCTGCAGCGGCTCTACGACGAGCTGGCCGCCGACCGCCTGACGCCGGCCCGCCAGGCCTTCGGCCGCGGCCTCGCGCTGGTGGCCGAGCACACCTGCGGCGTCGACATCAAATCCTATTTGCGCGACGAGACGGCGTGGGACCGTCCGGCCTTCGAGGCGCTGCGCCGCCGCGACTACCGCTTCGCCTATACCGAGGCGTCGTGGGCCGAGCAGCGCGCCTATCTCGATGCCGCAACGGCGGCGCTGGAGCCGGCCGACCGCGCCCGCGCCGACGCGGCGACGGCGGCGCTGGCGGCGGCGCCGATCGACGCGCCCGGCGGCTGGCGCATCGAAATCGATCCGGCGAGCGGCGACATCGCGTCGGTCACCAGCCCATCGGGCACGCGGCTCGCCGGCGTTGGCGGGAGCCTGTTCGGCTATCGCTACGAGAGCTACGACGCCGGCGACGTCGACATGTGGATGGACGGCTACCTCACCACGCGACCGGACTGGGCCATCCTCGATCACGGCAAGCCCGGGCTCGACCACGCCGCAACGGCAATGTCGCGCGCCTATGCGACGACGATGGAGAACGGCGTTCGGGTCGTCGACGCCGAGGCCCATGCGAGGCTGGGAGCGCCGGCGCGGATCGAGTTCGCCTGCCGCGGCATCGACGAGACGACGCTCGAGATCGCCGTCACCCTCATCGACAAGCCGGCCAATCGCATGCCGGAGGCGAGCTTTTTCACCTTTACGCCGGAAGGCGAGGGGGCGTGGCAGGTGCTGAAGACCGGGCTGTGGCTCGATCCCGCCACGAGCGCGCCGCGCGGCGGCGGGCAGCTGCAGGCGGTGGCGGCGGTGCGGCGCGGCAGTCTCGAGCTCCGGCCGCTCGACACGCCGCTGGCGGCGCCGGCGGAGGCGGCGTTCATGGCGTTCCACCCGCAGCCGCCGTCATGGTCGGGCGGGCTGCGCTTCAACCTCCACAACAACAAATGGGGCACCAATTTCCCCATGTGGTGGGGCGCCGAACGCTTCACCGCCCGCTTCCGGCTGACGCTGCGCTAGACTCAACCATGGCGGCGATTGTGCGCGCTGCCCCCACCCCCAGCCCCTCCCCGCAAGGGGGAGGGGGGCGATAGGGCCGCTGGTGCGGTGGTGCTTGCGTCGATACGAGCGTGTTACGCCGGCTGCACCAGGTTGGCGAGCAGCCGGAAGGCGCCGGGGACCAGGCGGTCCATCTGGTGGTGCAGCACGAGGCTGGTGTGCGTGTGCCGGCCCTTGCCGATCTCCGCCGACAGCAGCGCGCCGGTGAGCGGCGCCTCGCCGCGATCGTTGAGCGACAGCAGCGGCACATAGGCCGGGTCCCACTCCGAGGCGAAATAGAGGCCGCGCTCCTTGTCCCAGCCGGCCCAGTCGTCGGGGCCGATGCGGTTGGGACCGTTGAGCAGCGGATGGCCGGGCGCCAGCACCGTCACCGCCGCCGCCGGATCGGTGACGCGCCAGCGCAGCGACGGCGAGCCGATCCTGAGGCGCGCCGGCGGCGTGCGGTCGGGGTCCCAGCCGTCGCTCGGCCGGTGGTAGAGCGTCACCAGATGGCCGCCGGCCCGCACCCAGTCGTGCAGCCGCGACGTCGCCGCCGCGAGGTCGGGGCGCAGGCCGAAGGCGAAGATGCCGACGACGATGGTGGTGTAGCGCGCGAGGTCGCTGGCCAGGGCGTCGGCGTCGAGCGTGTCGACCGCCAGCTCCATCCGTTCGAGCCAGGTGCCGACATGGTCGGCGCCGCCGCCCACATAGCCGATGCGGGCGCCGGTCGGCAGCGCCAGGTCGAGCGCCAGCACGTCGAGCCCCGCCGGCTCGAGCCAGCGCGTGCGCCCGATATGCGGATAGGCGATCGGCGTGCTGCGATAGCCCGGAGCGCCGTCGACCAGCACCGGCAGCCGGGTGCGCCCCGCCGCGAGCTCTGGCGCGGGGGTGACGGCGAGGCGGCCGCCATCGGCGCTGACGGCGAAGCCGGGGGCGGCCGCGAGCGTGACGCCGGCGCCGGGACGGTCGGCGCGCAGCGTCACCGCAATGGGGCCGGTGGAGACGGGCAGCGGCAGCAGCACCGCGTCGGGATCGACGCTGACGGAGACGGCGGGCACGATCGCCGCCGGCTCGTCGAGGTCGAGCGCCATGCGCGCGGTCCGGCCGCCGATCTCGGCGCTGAGCTCGACCCAGAGCAGGCCGTTGCCGCCGGCTGATGCAAAGCCTTCGGCGAAGGGCGAGGTGAGCGGGGCGTCCGCCGCGGCGCGGACGAGATGGCGCGTGATGCCGTCGCGCGTCGCGCCCGGGCCGACGGCGAGCGCCGCATCGGCGACGGGCCGGACGGTGACGGGCAGATCCGCATCGACATGCGCATTGAGCTCGGCGTCGCCGCCGGGCGCGATGGCGGCGGGCGCCAGCCAGGCGCTGCCGCGGACGCCCGCGGCAAGCAGCAGCGCGGCGTCGATCTCGCGCTGCTTGCGCGCGAGGCGATGGCCGGCGGCCGCGCGCTGCTCGGATGTGAGCGCCGCATCGGCGCGCGCGAGCGCAGTGGCCGCCGCGGTCAGCGCGGTGACGATGCCGTCGCGCTGCGGGAACGCCGCGAGCGCGTCGTCGATCCGGTCCTGCGCCTCGGCCAGCGCCGCCGCAGCAGCGCCGCCCAGCGTCGTGCCGAGGGTGCGAAGGTCGGCGGGCAGGGCGTCGGCGATGCCGTGCTCGCTGCCGCCGGCGTCGGATTCGAGATGCAGCGCCCAGCTCGTCTGCGGCACCGCCTGCCAGTGTCCCATGCCCTGCGTCGCATGGTCGGCGCGCGACCATTGCCCGATCTCGGCATAGGGCGCGCCGGTGGCGGCGTCGCGGCCGCCGGCCTCGACCAGCACGGTGGCGTTGGGCGGCGGCACTTCGTCGTCATAGGTGCCGCCGCCGCCCGGCCAGGCGGGGAGGTAGTATTTGGCGACGCGCCACGGCGCCAGCCCTTCGGCGGCATGTTCGGGGAACGCCTCGGGGTCGGCGGCGAGGGCGATCGCCGCTTCCGCCGCCTCGGTCATGGCGCGGTGGTGGCCGTGCTGGCCGGGAACGTCGAGAAAGGTCGGTATCACGATGTCGGGACGCTCGCGCCGATAGGCGCGCACCAGCCGTTCCAGCAGCCGCTCGCGGCCCCAGCGCGCCAGCGTGTCGACGCCGTTCTTGGAGAAGCCGAAATCGTGCACCGGATCGCCCGGCCCGAAGCCGAGCCAGGCGAGGTCGGCATCGAGCACCCGCGCCGCCTCTTCGAGTTCGCGCGTGCGCACCACGCCGAGCGCGCCGCCGCGCTCCGGCCCGAGGCTGTTCTGCCCGCCTTCGCCACGCGTCGAGCAGGCGATCACCACCCGCATGCCGTCGCGGAAGCGCAGCGCCGCCAGCATGCCGCTCTGCTCGTCGTCGGGATGCGCACCGGTGTTCATCACCGTCAGCGTCGAGGTCAGCCGGGTCAGCGCGTTGTGCAGCTCGAGCAGCAGGGGGCGGGCGCGCTGCCGCGCCAGGCGTTCACGATCGGTCAGCACGACTAGGCTCCTGGTTGGTCTCGGCTCCGGCGGGGGTGGCGGCAAGGTGCAGGCGCGGCGTCACCGTCTCGAACAGCGGCAGCGCGGCGGCGCCCAGCGCCGCCGTCAATTGCCCGGTCTGGCCGCGCCGCACCCGCGGCTGCGCCCGCATCGCCCGCGTCGCGATCGACGGCGGCAGCGGCTCCAGCGCGGCGATGATGGCATCGATCACCGCATCGGGCAGCCGCCCGCCGAACACGATGGTTTCCGGATCGAGGATGTTTTCGAGCGTCACCACCAATTGCGCCAGATAGTCCGCCGCCTCGCCGATCCAGGCGGCGAGCGCCGGATCGCCCGACTGGAACAGGGCTTCAATCGTGGCGACGTCCGGCGCGGCGACGCCGGCGGCGGCCAGCCGTTCGCGCAGCGCGTGCGGCGAGGCGAAGCGTTCGAGCGCGCCGGCGACGCGGCCGTTCCGCCCGCTCAGCGGAATGAGGCCGATTTCGCCGGCATTGCCGAAGGCGCCGCGCATCGGCCGGCCGCCCTGCACGATACCGAGCCCGAGGCCGACGCCGAAATACACGAAGCAGAAATCCTCGATGGCGCGCCCGGCCCCGTGCAGGCGCTCGCCCACCGCCGCGGCGGTGGCGTCGTTCTCGATGATCACCGCCTCGCCGATGGCCTCGGCCAGCACCGCCGCCGCGTCGATGCCGTGCCAGCCGGGCAGGGTGCCGGGGCCGGCCGAGGCGATGCCCTCGATCTCGAACGGGCCGGGCATCACCACGCCGACGCCCAGCATCGGCGCCGGCCGGTTGACGCTGGCGCGCAGCCGGCCGATCTCGCGCGCGACCCGCCTGGCCATGGCGCGCGGCGACTGCTCGGCGATCGGCTTGCTCGACTGCGCCCGGATGCTGCCGGTGAGATCGAGCAGCACCGTGGTCAGATGGTCGGCGGCGAGCTCGACCCCGACCGTCACCGGCCCGTCGGGGTTGACCGCGAACTGGATCGGCGGCTGGCCGCGGCCGCTGCGCAGCCGCCCGGTCTCGACCAGGAAATTCTCGCGCACCAGATCGTCGACGATGTTGGCGACCGCCTGCGCGGTGAGCCGCGTCAGCCGGCCGATCTCGGTGCGCCCCAGCGCCCCATGCGTGCGGACCGCCTCCAGCACCACGCGCCGGTTGTGCCGCCGGTTGCGCTCGGGATTGCTGCCGATCGCCAGCCGCGCCGGAACGTCCTGATTGCTGTGCCTGGTCATCTGCCGTGCTGAAACCGCGGACGGAAAAACTTGTCCAGCAAACAGGCGCGCGGCGAATAACTCAACTAGATTATTTTATTGACAGTCCAGCCGGCAGGCCCCAGCATCCCCTCCGCAGCACTCCGGCCGCCGGGTGCGCATGGCGCGCAGCATGCAACCCGCCGCGCCGAAGGGGACAAGGGAGACACATCCGATGCGCTTTTCCGTAAAGATCGCCGCTCTAGCCGCCGGCATCAGCCTTCTCGCCGCTAGCGCCGCTCAGGCGGTGGAAATCCAGTACTGGCAGTACGTCTACGACACTCGCGTCAAGGCGATGGACGAACTGATCAAGAATTTCGAGGCCGCCAACCCCGACATCACGGTGAAGCAGACCACCTTCCCGTACGACGACTACCAGACCAAGGTGATCGCCGCGCACGCCGCCGGCAACGGCCCCGACGTGCTGCAGTTCTATTATGGCTGGCTCGACAAGTTCCAGCAGGGCGGCGTGCTGCAGGCGCTCGATCCCGCAGTGTTCCCCAATGCCGAAATCGAGAAGGATTTCTTCCCGATCGTGTCGGCGATCTCGCGCGACGGCAAATATTACGGCCTGCCCACCGCGGTGCGCTCGCTGGCGCTGTTCTACAACAAGAACATCCTCAAGGACGCCGGCATCACCGAGCCGCCCAAGACGCTGGACGAGCTGGTGGCCGACGCCAAAAAGACCGTCAAGACCGACGGCGCCGGCAACATCACCTCGGAAGGCATCACCCTCGATTTCGCCGGCCAGGACCACCAGTGGTGGCGCGAGGTGCTGGTCCGCCAGTTCGGCGGCGTGCCGTATGACGACAAGGGCAACGTCGCCTACAACAGCGACGCCGGCGTCAAGGCGCTGACCTGGTACACCGATCTCGCCACCAAGGAGAAGGTGGGCGCGGTGGGCTTCATGGACGAGGGCCAGGCCGCCTTCAAGGGCGGGCTCGCGGCCTTCACCATCGACGGCACCTTCCGCCTCGGCAGCTTCAGGCCGATCACCGATTTCGAGTGGGGCGTGACCGAGCTGCCGGCCAATGCCGACGGCGTCCGCGGCAATTTCGCCAGCTACTTCGCCAACGGCCTGTCCGCCGACACCAGCGGCGACAAGAAGGCCGCCGCCGAGAAGTTCCTGCAATATGTGACCTCGCCCGAGGCCATGCAGATCTGGCTCAAGACCGTCGGCGAGCTGCCGGCCCGCCGCGCCGCGGCGCTGACCGACGCCAACCTCAACGACCCGATCTACGCGCCGTTCCTCAAGGGCCTCGACTACGCCCACACGACGACCTTCGTCGACGAGGCGGCGCAGCGCCAGGGCGCCATCGACATGGTCAACCGCGTGGTGCTCAACGGCGAATCGCCGGCCGACTCGCTGGCCGAGGCGGCCAAGGCCGAACAGGCCATCATCGACAAAGCCAAGAAGTAAGCTCTTGGCCGAAAGCGTCTCCGCACGTTCGACCGGCGCGGCCCCCACGGGCCGCGTCGGTTCGCGTTTGACGCTGCACCAGCGCCGCGTCGTCTGGGCCTGGGGCTTTCTGGCCCTGCCCATCCTGTTCTACGGCTGGATCCGCTTCTACCCGACGCTCTATGCGTTCTGGCTGTCGTTCACCGACTGGGACCTGATGCGCCCGGCGCAGTTCATCGGCCTCGAGAACTACCAGCGCCTGTTCGCCGACCCGGTGTTCCTGAAGGTCTTCGGCAACACCTTCGAGTACCTGCTGATCGGCATGCCCATCAGCCTGGTGCTGAGTTTTGTCATCGCCTACTACCTCGACCGCGTGCGCGTGCTGCACGGCTTCATCCGCGCCCTCTATTTCCTGCCCTTCCTCACCACTGCGGCGGCGCTCGCCTGGGTCTGGCGCTGGTTCTACCAGCCGGTGCCGGTCGGGGTGATCAACGGCCTGCTGTCGCACCTGCACATTCCCGCCCAGCCGTTCCTGCGCACCCCGGCGCAGGCGCTGCCGGCCATCACCGTCACCGGCATCTGGGCCGGCCTCGGCTTCCAGATCATCATCTTCATGGCCGGCCTGCGCGCCATCCCCGCGACCTATTACGAGGCGGCGCGCATCGACGGGCTGGGCGAGTGGGCCATCCTGCGCAAGATCACGCTGCCGCTGCTGCGGCCGACCACCATCTTCCTCGTGGTGTTCTCCTCGATCGGCTTCCTCAGGATCTTCGATTCCGTCTTCAACATGACGCACAACGATCCGGGCGGGCCGCTCAACTCCACCAAGCCGCTGGTGCTGCTGATCTACCAGACGGCGTTCTCGTCCTACGACATGGGCTATGCCGCGGCGCAGACCGTGGTGCTGTTCGTCATCCTGCTGGTGATCTCGCTGCTCCAGCTCTTCCTGCTGAGGGACCGCTGATGGCCACGGCCGAGCTGGCGATGAACCGCAAGCGCATCCGTCCGGGCCGCGTCGTCGCCTGGACGCTGCTGCTGCTGGGCGGCCTGATCATGGTCACGCCGCTGCTCTACATGTTCTCGACCTCGCTCAAGAGCTCGGCGCAGGTCTACGATCTGCGGCTGATCCCGGCGCGGCCGTCGCTGGACAATTACGTCACGGCGCTCGCCGACGGCCACTTCATGCGCTGGATGCTCAATTCCACCATCGTCGCGGTGTCGGTGACCATCTCCAACGTCTTCTTCGACAGCCTCGTCGGCTACACGCTGGCGAAGTTCCGCTTCCGCGGCCGCTACTTCATCTTCCTCGCCATCCTGTCGACGCTGATGATCCCCACCGAGATGCTGGTGATCCCCTGGTACCTGATGTCGTCCAAGCTCGGCTGGCTCGACAGCTATTGGGGCATCATGTTCCCGGGCATGATGACGGCCTTCGGCACCTTCCTGATGAAGCAGTTCTTCGAGAGCGTGCCCGACGATTTCCTCGAGGCGGCGCGCATCGACGGGCTCAACGAATTCACCATCTGGTGGAAGGTGGCGATGCCGCTGGTGACGCCGGCGCTGTCGGCGCTGGCGATCTTCACCTTCCTCGGCAACTGGACGGCGTTCTTCTGGCCGCTGATCGTCACCACCAGCAACGACCTCTATACCATCCCGGTCGGCATCTCGAGCTTTTCGGACGCGCAGGACACGCGCTGGGAGATGATCATGACCGGCGCCGCGCTCGCCACCATTCCGACGCTGGTGGTGTTCCTGCTGCTGCAACGCTTCATCGTGCGCGGCGTCATGCTGGCCGGGCTGAAGGGCTGACCATGCCGCAGGCCGACAGCAGCGTCTTTCCCGATCCCGTCTACAAGGACACGGTGCTCCGGCCGCTGTTCGACGGCGTCAAGGCCGACCATGTCGACGGCTTCCGCCGCATCGACCGCGCGCATCTGGTGATGCTGGCCGCGACCGGCATCCTCGAGCCCGCGCAGGCCGCCGCCATCGCCGTCGCGCTGGATGCGATCGACGCCTCGCTCGACATCGACGGCCTCGCCTATACCGGCGAGGTGGAGGACTTCTTCTTTCTCGTCGAGCGCGAGCTGAAGGCGCGGCTCGGCCCCGACCTCGGCGGCCGGCTGCACACGGCGCGCTCGCGCAACGACATCGACCACACGCTGTTCAAGCTGGCGCTGAAGCCGCGCCTCGACGCGCTGCTCGGCAAGCTCGAACAGCTGCTGCAAACGCTGATCGAGGCGGCCGAGCGCGAGCGGGCGACGCTGATCGTCGCCTACACGCACGGCCAGCCGGCGCAGCCGACGACCTACGGCCACTACCTCGCGGCGATGATCGAGGTGCTGCTGCGCGACATCGCGCGCGTCGAGTCGGCGCGCGCCATCGTCGATCTGTCGCCGATGGGCGCCGCGGCCATCACCACCACCGGCTTTCCCATCGATCGCGGGCTGGTCGCCGAGCTGCTCGGCTTCGCCCGGCCGCTGCAGAACTCCTATAGCTGCATCGCCGGCGTGGACTACATCACCGCCACCTATGGCGCGCTCGAGCTGCTGATGCTGCACCTCGGCCGGCCGATCCAGGATCTGCAGTTCTGGACCAGCTTCGAGGTCGGCCAGCTCTACGTGCCCAACGCCTTCGTTCAGATCTCCTCGATCATGCCGCAGAAGCGCAACCCGGTGCCGATCGAGCATTTGCGCCACCTGAGCAGCCAGACGCTGGGGCGCGCCCGCGCCGTGCTCGACATCATGCACAACACCCCGTTCACCGACATGAACGACAGCGAGGGCGAGACGCAGCGCTTCGGCTACGAGGCGTTCGGCACCGCCTTCCGCGTGCTCGACCTGCTGGCGGCGCTGCTCGGCGCGGTGCGGGTGAACGGCGAGCGGGTGCGCGCCAATATCAGCCGCTCCTGCATCACCGTCACCGAGCTCGCCGACACGCTGGTGCGCGAGGAGGGGCTGTCGTTCCGCGAGGGGCACGAGATCGCCGCCGCCGTGGCGCGCGCCGTGGTGGCTGCGGAGGGCGACCTCGGCCGCGACGGCTATGCGCCGTTCCGCGCCGCGTTCGTCGCCGCCACCGGGCGCCAGCCGAAATTCGATGCGGCGCGCTTCGCCGAGATCGTCTCGCCCGAATATTTCGTCGCCGTGCGCACCCGCCTCGGCGGGCCGGCGCCGGCTCCGCTCGGCGACGCCATCGCCGGCTACCGCGCCGCGCTGGCCGAGCTGCAGGCCCGCCGCCGCGCTCATGCCGAGCGCGACGCCGCCGCGCGCGCCCAGCTCGACCGCCGCTTTGCCGCCCTCAAGGAACCCCGCTGATGGCCACCATCTCGCTCGAGAAGCTGACCAAGTCTTTCGGCTCCAACACCGTCGTGCACGGCATCGACCTCGACATCGCCGACGGCGAGTTCGTGGTGCTGGTCGGCCCGTCCGGCTGCGGCAAGTCGACGACGCTGCGCATGATCGCCGGGCTCGAGGACATCTCGGCCGGTGCCGTCCGCATCGGCGGCGAGATCGTCAACGACCGCGAGCCCAAGCAGCGCAACATTGCGATGGTGTTCCAGAACTACGCCATCTATCCGCATCTGACGGTGGCGCAGAACATCGGCTTCGGCCTCTACACCGCCAGGCTCGACAAGGCCGAAAAGCAGAAGCGCATCGAGGCGGCGGCGCGTACCCTCGACCTCGAGGAGCTGCTGAAGCGCCGGCCGTCGCAGCTGTCGGGCGGCCAGCGCCAGCGCGTCGCCATCGGCCGCGCCATGGTGCGCGACCCGGTGGCCTTCCTGTTCGACGAGCCGCTCAGCAACCTCGACGCGCAATTGCGCGGCCAGATGCGCGTCGAGATCAAGCGCCTGCACCAGCGGCTGAAGAGCACCATCGTCTACGTGACGCACGACCAGGTGGAGGCCATGACCATGGCCGACCGCATCGTCGTCATGCGCGATGGCTACATCCTGCAGGTCGGCACGCCGACAGAGATCTACGAGAGCCCCGCCGACGTGTTCACCGCCCGCTTCATCGGCAGCCCGGCGATGAACATGCTGAAGGCGACCGGCAGCGACGGCGGCCTCGCCGTCGCCGGAGCGGCGTCGCCCGTCGCGGCGCGGCAGGCGGCGCGCGGCCAGATGCTGGTTGGCGTGCGCGCCCATGACCTCGTGGCCGGCGCCGCGCCGCAGGAGGGCGGGCTGACGCTCAACGGCGTCGTCAACACCATCGAGCCGCTCGGCGCCGAAACGCTGGTGCACCTGACGGTCGGCGACACCGAGGTCACGGCCACTGCGCCCGGCAAATCGGCGCTCGCCGTGGGCCAGACCATTTCGGCCAGCGCCGCGCCGGGCAGCCTCTATTTGTTCGACGCGCAGTCCGAGAAAAGCCTCGGGCGCGCCTAGAGGCCGCGCCCGACAGCCACGTTCATCCGGATCAGAACGAGATCGACAGGCCCGTGCCGATCTGCCACGAAATCGTGTCGCTGCCGTCGTCGCCGATGACGCGGATGGCGTTGAGCCCGGCATCGATCGAGGCGTTGTCGAGGATCTTGTATTCGGCCGTCGTGCCCAGGCTGAACTCGCGGTAGATCACCGCCGCGGCGGCGTCCTCGTAGCCGTCGATGGCGAGCTCGGCCCCCAGCGTCAGCTGCTCGGTGACGTCCTTGCTGACGCCGAGCCCGAGCCCCCAGCTGTTGCCGCCGCTGAGCGAGGCGAATTCGTACTGCGCCGCGCCGCCGACCGTCCAGCCGTCCCAGCCGACGCTGCCGCCGCCCTGCACGGTGACCGGCAGCGCGGTGCCCGCCGGCACGCCGCCATTGAGGCTGGTGGCCGCGTCGACGCCGAGGCTGGCGCTGTAGGTGACGTCGGTCTCGGTGGTGCGCGTATAGGTCAGCGCCGCCGACACCGAGCTGTCGACCTCGCCGGCGGCGGTCTGGCCCTCGAGGTCCTTCATCACCGACACCTGCAGCCCGAAGCCGTCGAAGAAGTCCGGCGTGATGTAGGTGAGGGCCTGCCCGCTGTAGCCGGCGCAGGTGCCGAAGGCCATCAGGTCCTCGCTGCCGAAATGCGTCGAGCCGCCGGGCGGCGTCACGCAGGCATTGCCGAGCGCGTTGCTGGCGTCCCAGGCGTCGATCTCGCCGAAGGCGTCGGATTTGGCGTAGAGCAGCAGCGTCGGGATCTCGAGCGTCAGCGTCGAGGTGGCGTATTCGGCCATGACGCCGAACCAGGCCTCGGCCCCCAGCGTCCACGCGCCGGCGGTGCCTTCGAGCGTGAAGTCGAGCTCGTGGTTGCTGACCAGGGCGCCGGCGTCGTCATAGGTCGCGTAATTGTCGATCACCACGGTGAGCGGCTTGGCCGCCTCTTCCGCCCGCGCCGACACCGTGCCCGCGGCAATGGCCGCCGCAGCCAGCCCCATGGCTGTGCAAATCGTCTTCATCTAAGCCCCCAAGCTCGAACCGTAACGCCAGATGCTTACGGGCCGCCGCGCGGGCGGTTCAACGCGGGATTTGTCGTCCGCCGTCGATTTTCCTGATTGCGAAAGTCAGCTTTATGCTGTTAAGTCGACATTTATAGTCATGATTAACGCCGCGGCCGGCGAGCCGCTGGAACATCGGTCTAATCGAGCGCGATGCGCGGTTGTTTAGACCCATTCCAAACTTGGCGCTTTTAAGTTGACCAGCATAATCATGATTGTTACCGCCGCACCGACAAACGCAAAGTTTCGGCAAGGTTTCGGTGGTGACGATGAAGACGGTCGCGGGTGCCCTGGCGCTGGGTCTGACGCTGGCAGCGGCTCCGGTGCTGGCCGCCGGCTTTCCGGTGAGCCTCGACAACAGCTTCGGCACCACCACCGTTGCGGCGCAGCCCAAGCGGGTGGTGTCGATCGGCTACGTCGAGCAGGATTTCCTCTATGCCCTCGGCATCGCCCCGGTCGCGGTGCGCAATTGGTGGGGCGACCATCCCTATGCCACCTGGCCCTGGGCCGAGGCGGCGCGCCAGGCAGTGGGCGCCGAGCCGGCGGTGTTCAACGGTGACGAGCTCAACCTCGAATGGGTGCTCGACCAGAACCCCGACCTCATCGTCGGCACCTTCATCGAGATGGACCAGGCGCAATACGACGCGCTGAGCCGCATCGCGCCGGTCGTGGCGCTGCCCAAGGGCTATCCGACCTGGGGCGCGCCCTGGCAGGACGAGCTGCGTGCCATCGACCTCGCCACCTCCGGCAGCACCGAGAAGTCGGACAGGATCGTCGCCGACATCGAGGCCCGCTTCGCCAGGGTGAAGGCCGACTATCCGCAATTCGCCGGCAGGACGGCGACCAATGTCTATTACGATGACGGCGTCTTCCACCTCTACGATGAGGAGGACAGCGCCAGCCGGTTCCTCGTCAGCCTTGGCCTGAGCTTCCCCCCGGAATTCCGCGGCCAAGGCGACGAGGAAAGCAACCGCATCACCGTCAGCCCGGAAAACCTGCGCACGCTCGATCTCGACGCGGTGGTCTGGCCGATCGATGCGGGCAGCGACACGCAGAAGCTGGTCGAGGCCATGCCGCTCTACCGCAATCTGCGCCTCGCCCGCGAAGGGCGGTCGGTGTGGCTCGACGACGGGCAGGGGACCATGTCGGGAGCGCTGTCGTTCCAGACGCCGCTGTCCATCGCCTGGCTGCTCGACAAGCTGCCGCCGATGCTCGCCGCCGCCCTCGACGGCGATCCGGCGACCAAGGTCGCCCCCTAAGTGGCGGCCAGCCGCTTTCATACCGCCACGGTGCTGCGGCGGACCCTGCTGACGCCGGGCATGCTGCGGTTGACCTTCGGCGGCGCCGGCCTCGATACGTTCCGCTCGACCGGCATCGGCGACGAATATCTGCGGCTGTTCTTCCCCGATCCCGCGACCGGCGAGCTGGCGCTGCCCGTGATCGACGAGACCGGCCGCTGGACCTATCCGGACGGCCCCTCCAAGGTCCGCTGCTCGACCTATACCGTGCGCCGCTTCGATCCGGTGCGCGGCGAGCTCGACATCGACTTCGTCGTGCACGCAGGCGGCGTCGCCAGCGACTGGGCGCAGCGCGCCGCGCCCGGCGACAGCATCACCCTCAACAGCCCGCGCGGCCTCTATGCGCCGCCGCCCGGAACGCAGTGGCAGCTGCTCGCCGCCGATGCCACCGGCCTGCCGGCGCTGTCGCGCCTGCTCGAGCAGATGCCGCCCGGCCTGCAGACCCGCGTCTTCGCCGAGGTGATCGACGCCGCCCACGAGCAGCCGCTGGCAACGCCGCCCGGCACCTCCATCACCTGGCTGCACGGCGGCAACGGCGTCGCCCCCAGCGGCCTCGACGCGGTGCTGCGGCGCGTGCCGCTGCCGGCCGGCCCCGGCTACGTCTGGGTGGCGGGCGAGCAGAAGGTGGTGCGCGGCATCCGCAAATATGTGCGCCAGGAGCTGAAGCTGCCGGCCCAATGCTACGAGCTCGTCGGCTATTGGGTGGCGCAGCACGATTGGGAGGCGCGCTACGAGGCGCTCGACCCGGCGATCCGCAGCCGCATCGAGGCGGCCTGGGAGTCCGACCGCGACCCCGAAGAGGTGCAGGACGAGGTCGACGCCACCTACGAGCTGGTGGGGCTCTGAGCCATGACCTCGCTGGCGCTCGCGGCGGATCGATCGGCCACCGCCCGCAGCGGCGTGGCGGCGAGCAATGCGCAGCGCCTGCTGTGGCTCGGCCTTGCCGTCGCGGCGCTGGCGCTGGTGCTGCTGCTCAGCGTCGCCATCGGCTCCAAGGACATTCCGCTGCCCACGGTGCTCGATTCGCTGCTGCACGCGACCGACAGCGACGATCGCGCCATCATCGTGGCGCTGCGCATTCCGCGCACCGTCCTCGGGCTGACGGTCGGCGTGGCGCTCGGCCTCTCGGGCGCGCTGGTGCAGGCGCTGACCCGCAATCCGCTCGCCGATCCGGGCATCCTCGGCGTCAACGCCGGGGCGAGTTTCTTCGTGACGCTCGCCGTGGGCTTCCTCGGCATCGCCAGCATCGGCGGCTACATCTGGTTCGCCTTCCTCGGCGCGGTGCTGGCGACGCTGCTCGTCTATGCCATCGGCTCGGTCGGCCGCGGCGCCGCGACGCCGATCCGCCTGACCCTCGCCGGCGTGGCGGTGGGCGCGGTGCTGAGCGGCATCTCCAACGGCCTCGCGCTGCTCAACCCGGCCGCCTTCGACCGGTTGCGCTACTGGAGCGCCGGCTCGCTGACCACGCCGGGCTACGACAATCTGCTGGTCATCCTGCCCTTCATCGTCGTCGGCATCGGGCTGGCGGTGGCGGTCAGCCGGCCGCTCAACGCCATCGCGCTGGGCGACGACCTCGCCGCCGCGCTCGGCGCCAACATGCTGCGCACCCGCGTGCTGGTGGTGGTCGCGGTGACGCTGCTGTCGGGCGCCGCCACCGCCATCGCCGGCCCCATCGGCTTCGTCGGCCTGATGGTGCCGCACGTGGCGCGCTGGATCGCCGGCCCCGACCAGCGCTGGATCGCCGCCTTCACCCTGGTGCTGGCGCCCATCCTGCTGCTGGTCTCGGACATCCTCGGGCGCATCGTCATGCGACCGGGCGAATTGCAGGTCGGCATCGTCACCGCCTTCGTGGGCGCCCCGGTGCTGATCCTGCTCGCCCGCCGCCGCAAGGTGAGCGGGCTATGAGCCTCAGCGCCCCCGGCATCGATTTCGGCCAGCCGAGCGCCGCGCTGCGGCTGTGGGGCGGCCGGCTGTCGGCGCGCGTCAATCCGCGCGTGCTGGCGATGGCGGCGCTGCTCGCGCTCGGCGCCGTCGCCATCGGCCTCGTGACGCTGGCCAGCGGCGAGTTCCAGCTCTCGCCTGGCGAGGTGGCGGGCGCGCTGCTCGGGCAGGCAACCGCCAAGGTGCATATGGTGGTGGTCGAATGGCGCCTGCCGCGCACCTCGCTGGCGCTGATCATGGGCGCCGCGCTGGGCATGAGCGGCGCCATCTTCCAGTCGCTGACCCGCAACCCGCTCGGCAGCCCCGACGTCATCGGCTTCGATTCCGGCGCCTATACCGGCGCGCTGCTGGTGATCATCGTGCTGCACGGCAATTTCTACGGCATCGCCGCCGGCGCGCTGGCCGGCGGCATCCTGTCGGCGGCCATCGTCTATATCCTCGCCTGGCGCGGCGGCGTGCAGGGCTTCCGCCTGATCATCGTCGGCATCGGCGTCAGCGCCATGCTCACCGCGCTCAACAGCTATCTGCTGATCAAGGCCGACCTCAAGGTGGCGATGACCGCCGCCGTGTGGAGCGCCGGCTCGCTCAACGGCATGACGCTGGAGCGGCTGGGGCAGGTGAGCGCCGTGCTCGGTATCATCGTGCCGCTGACCCTGCTGCTCGGCCGCGCCATGCGCCAGCTCGAGCTCGGCGACGACGCCGCCAGGGCGCTCGGCGTCAATGTCGAGCGCACGCGCTTCGGCATGACCGTGCTGGGCGTCGCGCTCACCGCCACCGTCACCGCCGCCGCCGGCCCGATCACCTTCGTCGCCTTGGCGGCGCCGCAGATCGCCCGCCGCCTCTGCGGCACCAGCGGCGTCGCGCTGCTGCCGGCCGCCGCCACCGGCGCGCTGCTGCTCGCCGGCGCCGACTATCTGGCGCAGCGCGCCTTCGCCCCGACCCAGCTGCCGGTCGGCATCGTCACCGTGTGCATCGGCGGGCTGTATTTCGCCTGGCTGCTGATGCGCGAAGCACGGCGCTGAGGAGTGAGCCGCATGAACCAGCATTCCAGCATCGTCGCCGCCACCCCGCGCCTGTCGGTCCGCAACGCCACCATCGGCTACGACCGCCACGTGGTGGCGCGCGCGCTCGACGTCGACATCCCCGAGCGCTCCTTCACCGTGATCGTCGGCCCCAATGCCTGCGGCAAGTCCACGCTGCTGCGTGCCCTGTCGCGGCTGCTGAAGCCGGCCGCCGGCGAGGTGCTGCTCGACGGCCGCGCCATCCAGACCTATCGCGCCCGCGAGATCGCGCAGCGCCTCGGCCTGCTGCCGCAGACCTCGATCGCCCCCGACGGCATCACCGTCGCCGACCTCGTGGCGCGCGGCCGCTATCCGCACCAGAAGCTCCTGCAGCAATGGTCGCGCGAGGACGAGCAGGCGGTGGCCGACGCCATGGCCGCCACCCGCGTCGACCGCTTCTCCGGCCGGCTGGTCGACGAGCTGTCGGGCGGCCAGCGCCAGCGCGTCTGGGTGGCGATGGTGCTGGCGCAGCAGACGCCGATCCTGCTGCTCGACGAGCCCACCACCTTCCTCGACATCGCCCACCAGATCGAGCTGCTCGACCTGCTGCGCGACCTCAACCGCGCCCGCGGCCACACCGTGGTCGCCGTGCTGCACGACCTCAACCACGCCTGCCGCTACGCCAGCCACCTCATCGCCATGCGCGACGGCGTGGTGGTGGCCGAAGGCCGCCCCGCCGACATCGTCACCGCCGCGCTGGTGGAATCGGTGTTCGGCCTGCCCTGCACGGTGATCGACGACCCGGTGTCGCACACCCCGCTGGTGATCCCGCAAAGCGGCGGCCTGCACCCCTTCGAGGAGACGGCATCGTGATGCGCTCCCCCGACAACCATCGACCCAAGGATTTCGCCATGCCCAACCTCACCCGCCGCCGCGTCGCGCAGGGCCTCGCCGGCCTCGGCGCCAGCCTGCTGATCGTGCCGCGCGCCGCGCGCGCCGCCGACGGCTTTCCGCTGAGCTTCAGGCACGTCTTCGGCGAGACGGTGTTCGCCGCCCCGCCGCAGCGCATCGTCACCATCGGCTGGATGACGCAGGACGCGGTGGTGGCGCTCGGCACGGCGCCGCTCGGCGTGCCCGAGCAGGCCTGGGGCGGCGACGAGAACAAGCTGCTGCCCTGGCTGACATCGGCGCTGAAGGCGCAGGGCATGGCGCTGCCCGAGCGCATCAATTTCGACAGCGACATTCCCTACGAGCAGGTGCTGGCGCTGCAGCCCGACGCCATCCTCGCCTTCTACAGCGGCCTCACGCAGGAGCAGTACGATCGCCTCACCGCCATCGCCCCCGTCGCCGCTTACGCCAGTGCGCCCTGGGCCGGCAATTGGCACGACATCACGCTCGACGCCGGTCGCGTGCTCGGCAAGCCGGACGCGGCGCAGGGGCTGATCGACAGGACCAACGGCCTCATCGCCGCCGCCGCGGCGGCGCATCCCGAGTTCAAGGGCAGGAGCTTCACCTTCGCCTCGGCCTGGGTGGGCGAGCCCGGCATCAACGTCTATTCGCTGACCGATCCGCGCGTGCAGCTGGTCGGCCAGCTCGGCCTCGAGCCCTCCGCCGGGGTGAAGGCGCTGTCGCAGCAGCCGGGCTATTTCTTCAAGGTGAGCTTCGAGAATCTTTCCACCGTCGATGCCGACGTCGTCATCTTCCTCGACGAGGGCGATGCGGACTCCGACGCCATCTACCAGAACGAGGCGATGCAGCGCTTCGCCCCCATCGCCGCGCACCGCATGCTGCGCATGACCGACAAGGCCTTCGCCATGTCGATGTCGGCGCCCTCGGTGCTCGGCATCCCGTGGATGCTCGAGCGCTTCGTGCCCGAGCTGGCCAAGGCCGTCGCCGCCTGAGCCCGATGTTCCGCAGCCTGCTCCATTATTATCGGCCGTACCGGCGGCTGGCGCTGATCGATTTCGGCGCCGCCATCCTGGTCGGCCTGCTGGAGCTGGCCTTCCCCGCGGCGGTGCAGGCCTTCATCGACCGCCTGCTGCCGTCGGGCGCCTGGGGCTGGATCCTGCTGGCGGCCGGCGGCCTGCTGCTGGTCTATGCGCTCAACACCGTGCTCCTCGGCGTGGTGAACTATCTCGGCCACGTGCTCGGCATCAGCATCGAGACCGACATGCGCCGGCTCGCCTTCGCGCATCTCACCAAGCTCAGCTTCCGCTATTTCGACAACGCCAAGACCGGCGAGCTGATCACCCACGTGACGCGCGACCTCGAGGATGTGGGCGAGGTGGCCCATCACGGCCCGGAGGACCTGCTGGTCGCGGTGATGACCTTTTTCGGCGCGCTGCTGCTGATGCTGCTGGTGCACTGGCCGCTGGCGCTGGTGACCTTCGCCATCGTGCCGCCGGTCACCTGGCTCGCCGCCACCTACGGCGCCCGCCTGACGCAGAACTGGCACGCGCTGTTCCACAAGGTCGGCGACTTCAACGTGCGCGTCGAAGAGAGCATGGGCGGCATCCGCGTGGTCAAGGCCTTCGCCAACGAGGCGCACGAGCAGCGCCTGTTCGAGCGCGACAACCAGAGCTATCGCGACACCAAGCTCGCCGCCTATCGCAACATGACCGCGTCGATCACGCTCAACTATCTGTCGACCCGGCTGCTGCAGATCGTGGTGATGCTGGCCGGCACCTGGTTCGTCATAGAGGGGAGCCTCAGCTATGGCGGCTTCATCGCCTTCCTGCTGCTGATCGACGTGTTCATGCGGCCGATCGACAAGATCACCGCGGTGCTCGAGAGCTACCCGCAGGCCTTCGCCGGCTTCCGCCGCTTCAGCGCGCTGCTGGCCACCGCGCCCGACATCGCCGACCGCCCCGGCGCCGTCGAGGTGGGGCATCTCAAGGGCGACATCGCCTACACCGATGCGAGCTTTTCCTATGGCGGCAGCCGCAAGGTGCTGGACCGGCTGAACCTCCGCATCGGCGCCGGCGAGACCGTGGCGCTGGTCGGCCCGTCGGGCGCCGGCAAGACCACCATCTGCTCGCTGCTGCCGCGCTTCTACGAGCTCGAGAGCGGCTCGATCCGCATCGACGGCATCGACATCCGCGACATGACGCAGGCGTCGCTGCGCGCCCAGATCGGCATCGTGCAGCAGGACGTGTTCCTGTTCGGCGGCAGCATCCGCGAGAACATCGCCTATGGCCGGCTCGGCGCCGGCGACGGCGAAATCCTCGAGGCGGCGCGGCGGGCCGAGCTCGACGGGCTGATCGCCAGCCTGCCCGAGGGGCTCGACACCCTCGTCGGCGAGCGCGGGGTGAAGCTCTCGGGCGGCCAGAAGCAGCGGCTCGCCATCGCCCGCATCTTCCTCAAGAACCCGCCGATCCTGATCCTCGACGAGGCGACCTCGGCGCTCGATACGGCGACCGAGCGGCTGATCCAGGCGTCGCTGACCGAGCTGTCGAAGGGCCGCACCACGCTGGTCATCGCGCACCGGCTCGCCACCGTGCGCAACGCCGACCGCATCCTCGTCATCGACGAGGGCGGCCTCATCGAGCAGGGCACGCATGCCGAGCTCGTCGGCCGGCGCGGCCTCTACGCCACCCTCAACGCCTTCCAGGACGGCCCGGGCGCCGCCACGTCCGACAGGAGATCGCCATGAGCATCCGCCTTACCCGCCGCGGCTTCGGCCTCGGTGCGCTCGCCGCCGGCCTTACCGGCCTCGGCCCGGCGCGCGCCGCCGATGCGCACGGCATCACCACCTCGGCCGGCACCTACGACGTGCCCGACCAGCCGCAGCGCGTCGTCGCCGTCGATTTCCGCCTCGACGTCGAGCCGGCGCTGGCGCTCGGCCTGCCCGTCATCGGCTATGGCGTGCAGGAGGAGCGGCTCGACTGGATTCCGCTGCCCGAGGGCGCCACCTTCATCGGCGGCCCGGCCGACCGCGAGGCGATCGCCGCGCTCGACCCCGACCTCATCGTCTGCACCGACATTCCCGGCAGCGACTACTGGCCCATCGACCGGCTCGGCGGCATCGCCCCGGTGATCCCGGTCGACTACAAGCTCAACTGGCAGGCCAACCTCACCCGCATGGGCGACTGGCTCGGCCGCCGCCCGGCCGCCGACCGGTTCATCGCCGCCTACACCGGCGAGCTCGACAAGGTGAAGGCCGCGCACGCCGCGGCGATCGCCGGCAAGCTGGTGGCCGCCATCTGGTTCGAGCCCGACAGCAGCGAGGTGCAATTGCTGCTGGGGGAGGGGACCAGCAACGTCACTCTCGCCGGCCAGGTGCTGGCCGATCTCGGCGGCCGCACCATCGCCTCGGACCGGCTCGGCGAGTACGGCGTCATCAGCGTCGAGCGCGCGCCCGAGGTGCTGGGAGCCGTCGATGCGTTCCTGCTCGATGCCGACGACGAGAGCCGGCTCGCCGCGCTCGAGGCCAACCCGATCTGGCAGCGCCTGCCGGCGGTGGCGGCCGGCCGCATCGTCAAGGCCAGCGGCACCTTCTATGGCGGCGGCTATTCGGCGCGCCACATCATCCCGGCCTGGGAGCAGCTGTTCGCGCTGTTCGCCTGAGCCAAGGCCGGCGAAATTCCGGCCCGGCGGTCGTGGGCAATCGACTTCGGCGCGCCGGTGAGGCACCTTGGCGGCGACGACTCCACCGGACCCGCCATGCCCCGCATTGCCGAATTCATCGACCCCACGCCCGATCCGGTCTGGCGGCCGGCGCAGCAATGCGGCGTCACCGCCGCCTTTGGCCGGCCGTTCGCCATCGGCTGCATCAGGGTCCACACGGAGGCGGGCCGATGAAGATCGCGCTGACCGGCGGCAGCGGCAAGGTCGGCCGCGCCATCGTCGAACGGGCGCTGGCGCGGGGCGATACGCTATTGAGCCTCGACCGCGACCTGCCGGCCGAACCCGCTCCCGGCGTCGACTACCGCCAGCTCGAAATGTCCGATTATGACGGGCTGGTCCGGGCTTTCGCCGGCTGCGACGCGCTGATCCACATGGCGGCGATCCCGGAGCCGTTCCATCATCCGGACCATGTCGTCCACAACAACAATGTGGTGGGCAGCTACAACGCCATGCGCGCCGCCATCGAATGCGGCATCCGCCGCATCTGCCAGGCCTCCAGCGTCAACGCCATCGGCCTCTCCTACAGCCGCGCGGCGAGCTTCGACTATTTCCCGGTGGACGAGCAGCACCCCAATCACGGCGAGGAGCCGTATGCGCTCTCCAAATGGATCTGCGAGGCGCAGGCCGACAACCTCGCACGCCGCTATGCCGACCTGCAGGTGGCCAGCATGCGCTTCCACTGGGTCGTCGAAGACCGCGCCCAGGCGGCGCAGCGGTTCAATGTCCCGACGCGCCGGGCGGCGATGCACCTGTGGGCCTATACGCTGCGGCGGCACGCCGCCGATGCCTGCCTCGCGGCCGTCGAGCCCGGGCGCTTCGCCGGCCACGAGGTGTTCTACATCGTCGCCGCCGACACCACCAACGACATCCCGAGCCTCGAGCTGGCGCGGCAATACTATCCCGACGTGCCGATCCGCGGCGATCTCAGCGGCCATCGCAGCTTCTTCGACTCCAGCAAGGCCGCGCGGCTGCTGGGCGTGGCGGGCTAGCGGTGGCAACCGTCCTCGTCACCGGTTCGGCCGGCTTCATCGGCTTCCATCTGGCGCAGCGCCTGCTCGCCGACGGCCACGCCGTGGTGGGCTATGACGGCCTCACCGACTACTACGATGTCCGCCTGAAGCGCGCGCGCCACGCCATCCTCGCGCAATCGCCGAACTTCCGTGCCGTTACCGGCATGCTGGAGAACGCCGATCTACTGCGGCGCACGGTTGCCGGGGCGAGGCCCGACATCGTCGTCCATCTCGCGGCGCAGGCGGGGGTCCGCTACTCCATCGACGCGCCGCAGAGCTATGTCAGTACCAATCTCGACGGCACCTTCAACCTGCTGGAGGCGCTGCGGGCATCGCCGCCCAGGCACCTGCTGGTGGCGTCGACCAGCTCGGTCTATGGCGCACATCCGCCGACGCCGTTCGTCGAAACCGACCGCACCGACTATCCGCTGTCGATCTATGCCGCGACCAAGCGCGGCGGCGAGGCGCTGAGCCATTCCTACGCCGCGCTGTTCGGCCTGCCGACCACCTGCCTCAGGTTCTTCACCGTGTACGGGCCATGGGGCCGGCCCGACATGGCGGCGCTGAAATTCGCCGACGCCATCGCCCATGGCCGCCCCATCGAGGTCTACGGCCACGGCCGCATGTCGCGCGATTTCACCTATGTCGCCGACGTGGTCGAGGCGGTGTCGCGCCTGCTCCCGCGCGTGCCGGCGGGAGAGCCCGTGCACGCCCACGACACGCTGTCGCCGGCCGCGCCCTGGCGTGTCGTCAACATCGCCGGCGGCGCCCCGGCATCGCTCAATGCGTTCATCGCCGCGTTCGAAGCCGCGCTCGGCCAACCGGCGCGGCGCACGCTGCTGCCGATGCAGCCGGGCGACGTGGCCGCCACCGCCGCCGACGTGTCGCTGCTGCGCGCGCTGGTCGGCGACGTGCCGGCGACCCCGATCGCCGACGGCGTCGCAGCGGTGGTCGACTGGTACCGCCGCGACTGGGCCCGGCTTCAGACGTGATTGCGCCAGCTGTGCTGCGGGTTGTAGTCGAGCATGCGCTTGGCCTTCTCGATCGACAGCAGCGTGCCGGTGGCTGACATCGACGGCCGCGTCTCGACGCCCGGGAACACTTCGGCCATCAGCGACGCGTTGGCGCGGCTCATCACCGTGTCGGCATTGGCGATGATGAAGGCCTCGAAGCCCTTGAACTCGGCCTCGATCGCCTTGCGTACCGCCTGCGCCCCGTCGCGCGCGTCGATATAGCCCCACAGGTTCCATTTGCGCTTCCTGGGGTCGGCGTCGAAGCCGGGGAACGCCTTGTAGTCCTCGACGTCCATGACGTTGGAAAAGCGCAGGCCCGCGATCTTCAGCTCGGGGTCCCAGCGCGCGAACTGCCGGGCGATGGTCTCGTCCACCAGCTTGCCGAGCGAATAGGCGGTCTCCGGGCGCGGATAATACTCCTCGTCGACCGGCGCATAGGGCGGCGGCGTCTCGAACGGCAGGCCGAGCACCGTCTCGCTCGAGGCGAACACCACGGTCTTGATCTTCGCCAGCCGCGCCGCCTCGAACACATTGTAGGTCGCCGGCACGTTGTTGGCGAAGATGCGGGCATTGGCGGCGAGCCCCGGCGCCGGAATCGCCGCGAGGTGCACCACCGCGTCGAACGGCCCGCGATGCTCGTCGATGCCGCCGAGGATGGCCGCCGCCACCTCGCCGAAATTGGTGAGATCGATGCGCACCGTCGGCGCGATCGGCTCGCGCGGCGGCATCTGGTCGATGTTGAGCACCTCGTAGCCGTTGGCCACCAAATCCTTGAGCACGGCGCGCCCCAGCTTGCCGCTGCCGCCGGTCACGATCACCTTGGTCATGTCGTCCTCCTGTCGCGATCATTCCATCGCCGGCGGCAACAGACAAGCCAAGGAGTTGGCGGCGGCGTTCGTCTCATGAACGGAAACTGAATGGGCGCCTCACCGTTACTTCAGTTGCCGGCCCCTAGAACGGGCACACCGAAATTCACCCCGCGGGGAGATTGCAAATGACCAGGACCCACGAAAAGCTGCTGATCGGCATCCTCGCCGGCATCATCATCGTCGGCGCCGGCGCCTTCGCCATCCAGCCGGCGCTCGCCGGCAAGGGCGGCATCAAGGCCGGCTCCGAGCTCGCCGGCCCGTCCTACGACGTGCTGACCCTGCAGCTGTCGCCCCGCAAGTAAGGTTTTCCCTGCCGACCTCCCAGTCGGTCCCATGCAACGTGCCTGCCTCCCGACCTCCTCTTCTTGACTTTGCCGGCCTCCTGTTGTCCCACCAGGGCAGCACGGAGGCCGATTTTTCATGGACCCCAGATTGGATGCCAACCCGATCCTCGCCGAAACCACGCGCGGCAGCTGGGTGGAGAATCGCCACCGCGGCGCCTTCGTCGTCAGCGACGCTCAAGGCAATGTGATCGCCGCCGCCGGCGACATCGAGCGGCCGGTGTTTCCGCGCTCCGCCGTCAAATCGATGCAGGCGCTGGCGCTGGTGAGCTCGGGCGCCATCGACAAATTCCATCTGACCGACACCGAGCTGGCGCTCGCCTGCGCCAGCCACCAGGGCGAGGATTTCCACGTTTCCGGCGTGACCTCGTTCCTCGGCCATATCGGGCTCGGCATCTCCGACCTCGAATGCGGCGCGCATGCGCCCACCTTCGCCCCGGCGCGCGAAAAGCTGCGCGACAGCGGCCAGGCGCCCTCGTCGGTGCACAACAACTGCTCGGGCAAGCATTCGGGCATGCTCGCCGTCGCCAGGGCGCTCGGCGTGCCGACGGCGCATTACGTCGACCGCGACCATCCGGTGCAGGTCGAGGTCCGCTCCGGCATCGAGACGGTGCTGCACGAGCCGCTCGACGTCGAGCGCTCCGGCACCGACGGCTGCTCCATCCCCACCTGGGCCGCGCCGCTTCGCGATTTCGCCGCCGGCTTCGCCCGCATGGCGACGGGGGAGGGGCTGCCCGACAATTTCGCCGCCGGCGCCCGGCGCATCTTCGATGCCGCCACCGCCCACCCCGAGCTGGTCGGCGGCACCGGCAGCCTCGACACCGAGGTGATGCGGGCGTTCGGCGGGCGGGTGTTCCAGAAGGGCGGCGCCGAGGGCGTGCAGTGCGGCGCCGTGCGCGACAAGGGCTGGGGCTACGCCCTCAAGGTCGACGACGGCAACATGCTGGCCTCGCAGGTGATGGTGGCGACGCTGCTGCTCGCCATCGCCGACCCGACGCCCGAGCAGGAGCACGTGCTCAAGCGCTTCGCCGTGCAGATCACCCGCAACGTCCGCGGCCTCGACGTCGGCATGATCAAGGCCACGGCGGCGATGCGGCCGCAGGTTTAGAAGCGGCGCTGGCTTCCGGCGAGCCGCAGGAGCGTATTGGCAACGTGCCGCGACAGCAGATGGCGCGGGACAATCAGCACTTCCTTGCCGCGCACCCACTTTTCGTGGCTGCCCTTGGCGTTGACCTTGTACGTGAAGCCCAAGGCTTCCAGTTCCTTGGTCAGTGCCAGGTAGAAGCCCTTGACCACTAGGCCGCCTTTTCGCGCGGCCTTTCCCAAACGATGGCAGGCATCAGTTCCCTCAGGGGCATCGAGGCAATGTCATCTTTGGAAAAGTGATTGGCGATTATGAGGTCGGCAGCAACGTCGAAAAGCACTTCTTCAAATTCATCAAGGGTATCGGTCTCGATGGCGAGGCCGTGAATGTCGCTCTCGGAATACCAGCGCTTCACGTCGTCGTCCCAGAGCGCGCGCACGTAAAAGCTCTTCTGCATGGCGGCGATCCTAGCGGCTGACCGTGTTGCCGTCCACCGTCACATTCGGGTAGCGCTTGGCGTCCTTGGCGAGGTCGGGGCTCACCACCTTGCTCCATTCCATGCCGACGATGCCCTGCTGCGCGCTGCTGACGAGGTTGCCGCTGACCCGCACCGGGCCCGGCGATTGCTGCTGCACGACGCTGACGCCGATGCCGATCATGGCGTTGGTGACGAGGTTGTCGGCCACCACGACGTTGCGCACATACGGCCCGAAGCCGGCGACGATGCCGGCGCCCGGCACGGTGTCGACGCTGTTGCCGCTCACCACCACGTCGGCCTCGGCGTAGATGCCCACCGGCTGTGCGTCGGGATTGGTGGCCGAATGCGGCGCGATGTTGCGCACGATGTTGCCGCTGACCGTCGCCAGATGCCCGCCCTGGTCCATGTTGGTGACGGCGATGCCGGTGGCGGCGCCGTCCACCGTGTTGTCGGCGATCACCGAGCCGGAGAAGGCGAATTCGGAATAGATCGCGGTCTCGCCCGAGCCGAGGCAGATATTGCCGCGGATCTGGCAGTTCTTGCCGCTGTTGATGCGCACCGCGCTGAAGGCGCAGTCGCTGATGCGGTTGTCGGCGACGATCACCTCGTCGGCATTGTAGATCGACACTCCATTGCCGTTCTGGCCGTTGCCGCCGTCCTTCCAGTCGATCTTGCGGATCTGGTTGCCGCTGACGAGCGTGCCGTCCGGGCCGGGGCTGTCGCGCCAGATGCGGATGCCGGCATTGTCGGCGCCGGTGATGCGGTTGCCGCGGATGACGAAGCCCTGGCCGTTCTGCGAGTGGATCGCCGCGGCGCTGGCGCCCTCGAAATCGCAGTCTTCGACGGTGAGGGCGGCATTGGTCGCGGCGATGCCGTTGCCGGCGGCGTTGAAGAAGCCGCAGCGGCGGAAGCTGATGCCGCTCGAATTCTCGATCTCGACCAGGCCGTTGACGCCCGCTGCCGTTTCCGGCGCGTTGGCCTGGAACACGAGGCCTTCGATCGAGACGGCGAAAGCGCCCGAGATCAGCGCCAGGCGCGCATCGCCCGGCGTGGTGAGGATGGTCTGGAGGCCGATCACGTGCAGCCCGTCCGGGATAGTCAGCTTGCTCACCGCAAAGCCGGCGTGGCCGCCCGGCAGCAGCAGCAGCCGTCCGTCGCCGGCGGCCGCGTCGAACGCCGCCTGCAGCTTGCTGCTCTGGTCGGACTGATCGTTGGGATCGAGGCCGAAATCGCCCACCGCGTCGAGGGGCTGGGCCGCGCGCGCGGCGGTGACGAGGGCCGGCATCGCCAGCCCCGCTGCGAGGCCGCCCAACAGGCGCCGTCGTGTGAAGATGTGTCCGCTCATGCGCCGATTGTCGCCAAATCCGGCGCCGCTGGCCAACATTCCCCGCCGGTTTGGTGAATTTCAGCTCTTTTTGAGCCGCACCGCGGTGCCGATGGCGGTCACCATGATCATGGCGCCGCGGCTGCCGATCACCTCGAAATCGATGCTGAGGCCGACCACGCCGTCGGCGCCCAGCCGCTGCGCCCGGTCGGACAACTCGCGCAGCACCGCCTCGCGCGAATTGACCAGCTCCTCCTCATAGGCGGCGGAGCGGCCGCCGACGAAATCGGTCACCGTGGCCATCACGTCGCGCAGGATGTTGGCGCCCGACACCACCTCGCCATGCACGAGGCCGAGATAGTCGACGACCTCAAATCCCTGCAATTCCTCGGTCGTCGACAGCAGCATGGTGTCCTCCGGTCAAGCCGGGCCTGACATAGGAACGGCGCGGCGGGCTGGCAAGGCGGGGTGGCGCTGGGCCATGGCGCCGGTATAGTTTCGCCCGACCAGCGTCCGAATCCCCGGGGGAGTGCCGTATGCCCAGCCTGTTGCTCGATGACCGCATCTTCATGGGCGTCAGCACCAGGCCGGAATATCTGCTGCTCAAATACGGCAACCGCCATGGCCTGATCACCGGCGCCACCGGCACCGGCAAGACGGTGACGCTGCAGGGCCTCGCCGAAGGCTTCTCCCGCGCCGGCGTGCCGGTGTTCGTCGCCGACGTGAAGGGCGACCTCGCCGGCATCTCGCAGCCGGGCACGCCCGAGGGCTGGATCGTCAAGCGCGCCAGGGAGATCGGCTTCGACGACTGGGCCAACGACAGATTCCCGGCGATCTTCTGGGACCTGTTCGGCAAGCAGGGCCACCCGGTGCGCGCCACCATCTCGGAGCTGGGGCCGCTGCTGCTGTCGCGCATCCTCGACCTCAACGACACGCAGGAGGGCGTGCTCAACGTCGCCTTCAGATTCGCCGACGACAACGGCCTGCTGCTGCTCGACCTCAAGGATCTGCGGGCGCTGCTGGTCGAGGTCGAAAAGCGCTCCAGCGAGCTCTCCGCCACCTATGGCAACGTCGCCACCGCCTCCATCGGCGCGGTGCAGCGCGCTTTGCTGGTGCTGGAGCAGCAGGGGGCCGCCAATTTCTTCGGCGAGAAGGCGCTGGAGATCGCCGACCTGATGCGCACCGGCACCGACGGGCGGGGCGTCGTCTCCATCCTCGCCGCCGACCAGCTCATGCGCGCGCCGCGCCTTTACGCCACCTTCCTGCTGTGGATGCTGAGCGAGCTGTTCGAGCAGCTGCCCGAAATCGGCGATCCGGCCAAGCCCCGGCTCGTCTTCTTCTTCGACGAGGCGCATCTGCTGTTCGACGACGCCCCCAGGGCGCTGGTCGACAAGGTCGAGCAGGTGGTCAAGCTGGTGCGCTCCAAGGGCGTGGGCGTGTATTTCTGCACGCAGAACCCCATCGACATTCCCGACCGCGTGCTGTCGCAGCTCTCCAACCGCGTGCAGCACGCGCTGCGCGCCTATACCCCGCGCGACCAGAAGGCGGTGAAGGTCGCCGCCGACACCTTCCGCGCCAATCCGGCGTTCTCGACCGCCGAGATCATCACCCAGCTCGGCATCGGCGAGGCGCTGGTGTCGGTGCTCGAGGACGGCGGCGTGCCCTCGATCGTCAACCGCACGCTGATCCGGCCGCCCTCGGCGCGCGTCGGCGTGGTGACGCCGGAGGAGCGGCAGGCGGTGATCGACGCCTCGCCCGTCGGCATCCAGTACAATCAGGTGATCGACCGCGAATCGGCGTTCGAGGTGCTGCAGAAGAAGGCCGCGGCCAAGACCGCGCCGCCCGCGCCGCAGCAGCCGCCGTCGCCGCAATCCCAGCCCGAGCCGGCGCCGCGCAGCGGCCCGCCGCGCTATCGCCAGGACGCCGGCCCGCCGCCGGCCCGCCGCTCGAACCGCGAAAGCGTCACCGAGGCGGCGATGAAATCGCTGGCCCGCAACGTCTCCGGCCAGCTCGGCCGGGCGCTGGTCCGCGGCATTCTCGGCAGCCTGAGCAAAGGCTTCTGATGGCGCCCGACACGCACCCCGTGCTGGGCGTCTTCGCCTCCGACCGCGGGCCCGGCGATGCCGAGCGCGCCTCGATCATGTCGCAGGTCGGCAGCTTCCTCGCCCGCCGCGGCGCGCGCCTCGTCTGCCTCGGCGACGAGGGCGTGCCGGTGCCGCTGATCACCAGCGCCCGTACCGCCGGCGGCGAGGTGACGCTGATCGCCGCCGAGGACTATTCCGAGCCCTCGGCCTTCGGCGGCGTCGTCGTGGAGCACATTCCCGACCGCGAGGACCGGCTGCAGCGCCTCGCGGCATTGTCGCAGCTCTACGTGGCGCTCCCCGGCTCGCTGGCCTCGGCCACCAGCCTCTATCTCACCTGGGTGCGCGGCGGCGGCGGGGCCGGGCGCAAGCCTGTCGTCTTCTACGACCACCACGACGCCTTCAAGGTGGTGCGCGGCTACGCCGCCGACGTCATCTCCAATTCCATCCGCAACCACGACCGCTACGTGCAGTTCGCCACCAATCTCGACGACATGTGGAACAAGATTTCATGGCTCGTCGACCAGGGAGCGACGGCGCTCTGAAGCGGTTTGCCGCGCCAGGTCGGCGACGGTGGTCGTGGCCCCCCACCCCCTCCCCGCAGGGGGGAGGGGAGCCTGACTGAAACATCGGAGAATGCCGTTCCATCGCCTCCCTCCCCTTGCGGGGAGGGACCCGAGGGTGGGGGCAGCGATCGCCGGACTTTGCGTTCGGTTAAACGGCCGCCTGTTCGTGCCTTACACCGGCCGGTGCAGATGCGCCGGCCGGAACAGCGGCACCACATTGTCGCCGAAGCTCGACCAGTCGCGCTTCCTGAGGCTTGTCCGCCGTTCCGGCGCCGCCGCCTTGCGGCTCGCCAGCCGGGCGAGCACGCGCTCGACCAGGTATTTCGGCGACATCGGCTTCATGATCACCTCGTCGATCCCGGCATGGATCGACGCCGCCTTGGTCTCGGCCGTCATGGCGCTGGCGAGCGCGATCACCTGCAGGCCGCGGGCGCCGATGGTGCGGTCGTGCCGCAGATCCTCGGCCAGCCGGTCGGCGCGCGCCGGCACGCTGTCGAAATCGGCGATCACCAGGTCGGCCGGCGCCAGCCGGAGGTAGGTCATCAGCGCCAATTGCGTCTCGAACGGCCGGACGCGCAGCGACGAGGCGCCGGCCAGCGTCATCGACAGGATCGACGACAGCGCCGGATTGGCGACGAGCACGGCAACGGTGTTGATCGGTTGGGTCATGGTTAAGCAAAGCTTAACACGGGGCCCCGGCGGCTAGAAGCGGCGCGCACGAAAAAGCCCGCTGGAGACTCTCCAGCGGGCGCTTGCCTCGGCAAAGACTCGGGGAAATCCGGCTTACTTGGCTTCGTCGTAGAGGAAGGCGACGTGGTCCCAGTTCACCAGATTGTCGAACCAGGCCTCGAGGTATTTCGGCCGGGCGTTGCGATAGTCGATGTAGTAGCTGTGCTCCCACACGTCGACGCCCAGCAGCGGATGCGCGTTGCCGTGCACCAGCGGGCTTTCGCCATTGGCGGTCTTGCTGACCTCGAGCTTGCCGTTCTTGAGGCTGAGCCAGGCCCAGCCCGAGCCGAACTGGGTGGTGCCGGCATTGAGGAAGTCGGCGCGGAACTTGTCGAAGCCGCCGAGGTCGCTCTCGATCTTCTTCAGCAATTCGCCCGGCACCTTGCTGGCGCCGCCGCCGCCATTGGGCTTCATCCAGTTCCAGAAATGCACGTGGTTGTAGTGCTGGCCGACATTGTTGAAGAGCGCCGGATCCTTGCCGAACGCCTCCTTGACGAGGTCCTCGAGCTCCAGCACTTCAAGCCCTTTGCCTTCCATCAGCTTGTTGCCGTTGGTGACATAGGCCTGGTGGTGCTTGTCGTGGTGGAACTCCAGCGTTTCCTTGGACATGTACGGCTGCAGGGCGTCATACGCGTAAGGCAGTGGGGGGAGGGTGAGTGCCATGAGGATTGCTCCAGTTTCTGGATGTCTTGGTCGGGCTCTATCGGCCTTCGCCGATGGATATAGGCCTTTTGCCGGTTGAGGCCAATCGCTGGATTGGACGATTATGCCAATCCGACGCAGCTCAGCGCGAAGCTGTAGCACAGCGCCGTTTCCTTGAGCTGGTCGAAGCGGCCGGAGGCGCCCTGGTGGCCGGCGCCCATATGGGTCTTGAGGTAGAGCGGCGCCGTGCCGGTCTTGCTGGCGCGCAGCTTCGCCACCCATTTCGCCGGCTCCCAATAGGTCACCCGCGGGTCGGTGAGCCCGGCCAGCGCGAAGATCGGCGGATAGTCCTGCGCCTGGATCCGGTCGTAGGGCGAATAGCCGGCGATGCGCCGGAAATCCTCCTCCGAGTCGAGCGGGTTGCCCCATTCCGGCCATTCCGGCGGGGTCAGCGGCAGGGTGTCGTCGCTCATCGTGTTGAGCACGTCGACGAACGGCACCTCGGCCAGCACCCCGGCCCACAGGTCTGGCCGCAGATTGGCGACGGCGCCCATCAGCAGCCCGCCGGCCGAGCCGCCTTCCGCCACGATCCGGCCCGGCGCCGCATAGCCCTCGGCCACCAGCGTTTCGGCCGCGGCGATGAAGTCGGTGAAGCTGTTGTGCTTGTGCTCGCGCCGGCCGTCCTTGTACCAGCGATAGCCCTTTTCGGTGCCGCCGCGGACATGGGCGATGGCGTACACGATGCCGCGATCGACCAGCGACAGCACCGAGGTCGAAAAGCTCGCCGGCAGCGCCATGCCATAGGCGCCGTAGCCGTAGAGCAAAGCGGGGGCGGTGCCGTCGATCGGCGTCGTCCTGCGATGCAGCAGGGTGACCGGCACCCGCTCGCCGTCGGGCGCCGTCGCGAAGATGCGGCGCGTGACGTAGTCGTCGGGATTGTGCCCGCTCGGCACCTCCTGCTGCTTGAGCAGAGTGCGCGCCCCGGTGTCGAGATTGAGATCGTAGGTGCGGTGCGGCGTCGTCGGCGACGAGTAGCCGATATGCAGCATGTTGGTGTCGAACTCGTAGCCGGGCATCACCCCCAGCGAATAGGCCTCTTCGTCGAACTTCACCGTCCACTCGGCATCGGTCCGCAGATCGCGGACGACAATGCGCGGCAGGCCCTCGACGCGCTCGAGCCGCGCCATGTGGTTGCTGAGCAGCGCCATGTCGAGGATCAGCACGCCCGGCGTGTGCGGCACGAGATCGGTCCAGTTGTCGCTGCCCGGATCGTCCGCCGGCGCGGTGACGATCTTGAAGTCCTCGGCCCCGTCGGCATTGGTGAGGATGTAGAGCAGCCCGTTGCGCTCCTCGACGTCGTATTCGCGCTCGGCCAGGCGCGGCGCCACCAGCCGCGGCGTCGGCGTGTCGCGGTCGATCAGCCACACCTCCGAGGTCTGGTGGTCGTGCACGTCGATCACGGTGAAGCGCCGGCTCTGGGTTTCGCCGACGCTGATGAAAAAGCCCGGATCGTCTTCCTCGAACACGATCTCGTCGGCGGCCTGCGGCGTGCCGAGCTGGTGCCGGCGCACCCGGTACGGCCGGTGGTTCTCGTCGAACTCGGTGTAGTAGAGGGCGCGCCCGTCGAGCGACCACACGCCGCCGTCGGCGGTGTCGGCGATCACCTCGCCGGTGTCCTTGCCGGTCGCGAGGTCGCGGATGGCGATGCTGTAGTACTCCGAGCCCTGCCGGTCGGCAGACCAGGCGAGCAGCTCGTGGTTGGGCGAATGGTCGGCCCCGCCGAAGCCGAAATACGCCTCGCCCGCCTCCACATTGCAGTCGAGCAGCACGGTTTCGGCGCCGCCCTCGCGCGGCGTGCGCACCACCAGCGGGTACTGCTTGCCCTCCAGCATCCGCGTATTGTAGGCCCACGGCCCGTCGGGGCTGGGAATGCCGCTGTCGTCCTCCTTGATGCGGCCGCGGATCTCGCGGAAGATCGTCTCGGTCAGCTCGGCGTGGCCGGCCTCGAAGGCTTCGGCGAAATAGGCGTTTTCGGCTTCGAGATAGGCCCGGATATCGCCCGGCAGCGTCTCGGGCGCCTGCATGACCTCCTGCCAGTTGTCGGCTCTGAGCCAGGCATAGGGATCGTCGCGCGTCACCCCGAACTGCGTGATGGCGTGCTGCCGGCGCTCGGCAAGTGGCGGAAAAGGCGGGGTTTTGCTCATGCTGAGGCTCATATAGGAAGCGCCGCCGGGCCGCCAACCCGGAAGCGGTGGGCGACCGGCCGGCGCCGCTGGCAATCGCCCCGGACGCGGCTAAGCTTCGCGGGACCGAATCTATCTGGGGCGTCCGGCAAGAGATGGCACTCGATTTCGACGCCTTCGCCGTGGCCTTGCTGCTGGCGCCGTTCCTCATGGCGCTGCTGGCGCCGCTGATCGTGCGGGAGACCGGGGCCGCCGCCGGCTGGATCCTCGCCATCGTGCCGGCCGGCATCTTTGCCGCGCTTGCCACCATGATCGGCGAGGTGGCCGGCGGCCGCATCGTGCGCTTCGGCATCGGCTGGGTACCGGCGCTCGATCTGCGCTTCGACTTCCTGATCGACGGCTTGAGCCTCACCTTCTGCCTGGTCGTCTCCGGCATCGGCGCCTTCATCCTGATCTATGCCGGCAGCTACCTGAAGACGCACCGCCAGCTCGGCCGCTTCATGGCGATCCTTCTGGCCTTCACCGGCTCCATGCTCGGCCTGGTGCTGTCCGACAGCCTCGTGGCGCTGTTCGTGTTCTGGGAGCTGACGGCGGTCGCCTCCTATCTGCTGATCGGCTTCGAGCACGAGCGGCCGGCCGCGCGCCGCGCGGCGCTGCAGGCGCTGATCGTCACGGCGATTGGCGGGCTGGCCCTGCTGGCCGGCGGCGTGCTGCTGAGCACACTCGCCGGCACCTGGGACATTTCGCGCCTCGCCGATTCGCGGGCGCTGCTGGACGCCGTCTGGTCGTACCCGATCGTCTTTGCCTGCCTCGCGCTGGCGGCCTTCACCAAATCGGCGCAGCTGCCGTTCCATGTCTGGCTGCCCAACGCCATGGAGGCGCCGACGCCCGTGTCGGCGTTCCTCCATTCGGCGGCCATGGTGCAGGCCGGCATCTACCTCCTCGCCCGCTTCAGCCCGCTGATGTCGGACACCTGGATCTGGCAGGGGACGCTGTGCCTGTTCGGCGGCGCGACGCTGCTGTGGGGGGCGTTCCGGGCACTCGGGCAGACCGACCTCAAGCAGATCCTCGCCCAGACCACCATCGCCTCGCTCGGCCTGATGATGGTGCTGCTCGGCTTCGGCGACGCCGTCGCGGCAATGGCGGTCGCCGCCTATTTCGTCGCCCACGCGCTGTACAAGGCCGGCCTGTTCCTCGTCGCCGGCATCATCGACCACGGCACCGGCACCCGCGACGTCACGCGGCTCGGCGGCCTGCGCGACCACCTGACCATCAGCTTCATCTGCGCGGCGCTGGCGGCGCTCTCGATGTTCGGCCTGCCGCCCTTCCTCGGCTGGTTCGCCAAGGAGGAGATCTATGCCGACCTGCATGTGCACGATTTCGCGGCGACCGTCGGGCTGGTCGTTCTGGTCGTCGGCAACATGCTGATGGGGGCGAGCGCGCTGACGCTGGGGCTCAAGCCGTTCATGGGCCCGCTGGTCGTCACGCCCGAGGCGCCGCATGAAGGCGGCTTCGCGCTGTGGATCGGCCCGGCGCTCTTCGGCCTTTGCGGGCTGGCCGTGCTCTTCGGCGTGTCGGCCTATGGCGACCAGATCGTCGCGCCCATGGCCGCGGCCATCGTCGGCCATCCGGTCGAGGCGCACCTGTCGCTCGCCGTCGATCCGCTCGGCCTGCCCCTCTGGCTGTCGCTCGCGACCTGGGCCGGCGCCGGCCTGCTCTACTGGCGCGCGGACTCGGTCCGCACGGCCATCGCGGCGCTGGAGCGGCGTTTTACCTGGAGCATCGACCGCGGCTTCGATGCGCTGATGTTCGGCCTCATCCGCTTTGCCGGTGACTGCACGCGGCTGCTGCAGCACGGCCGCCTCGAGCTCTATCTGGTGCTGCTGTTCGCCGCCCTGGCGCTGACGCTCTTCGTGCCGCTCAGCACCCTCGGCGCCTGGCCCGGCGCGCCCGCCTTCGCCGCGCTGACGCCGTACGAAGGGGGCGGCATGGCGCTCGCCATTGCCGGCATCGTCGCGGTGGTCATCGCGCCGACCCGCCTTGCCGCCATCCTGGCGCTCGGCCTGCAGGGGCTGGCTCTGGCGCTGCTGTTCCTCTATTTCGGCGCGCCCGACCTCGGCTTCACCCAGCTCCTGGTCGAGGTGCTGTCGGTGGTGGTGCTGGCGCTGGTGATGACCCGCCTGCGGCTCGGCCCGCGCGATCCGCGGCCGCTCGAGGACTGGCTGCGCGACGGCACGCTCGCCCTGGTCTGCGGCGCCGGCATCGCGCTGGTGCTGCTGCGCGTGCTCGAGGGCCGCTTCGACAGCCGCCTCGGCGATTTCTTCGCCTCGGCCAGCGTCGCGCTCGCCCATGGCCGCAACATCGTCAACGTCATCCTCGTCGACTATCGCGGCCTCGACACGCTGGGCGAGATCACCGTGGTCATGACCGCCGGCATCGCCGTCCTGGCGCTGCTCCGCCGCCGGAAAGGGTCGCAATGAACACGCTCATCTTCCGGACAACCGCGCCAATCATCGCCGTCGTGACATGCACGTTCTCGCTTATCCTGCTGTTGCGCGGCCACAATGACCCCGGCGGCGGCTTCATCGCCGGCCTCCTCGCCGCCTCCGCCGCCATCGTCTTGGGCATGGCGCTGGGGGTGGGGACGGTGCGCCGCCTGCTGCGCGTCAACCCGATCGCCATCGCCGGCGCGGGCGTGCTGCTGGCGGCGGCGAGCGGCGCCGTGTCGGCCTTCGCCGGCGCGCCGTACCTCACCGGCCTGTGGCTGCCGCTGCACGTGTTCGGCACGCCGGGGCTGTTCGACATCGGCGTCTACCTGACGGTCTTCGGCACGGTGACGGCCATCGCGCTGGCGCTCGAGGATGGCGGGGAGGGGGCGTGATGGAGGCCGCGCTGTCGCTGCTCGTCGGGCTGTTCGTCGCTTCCGCGATCTATCTCATCCTGTCGCGGGCGCTGGTGCGCGTGCTGCTCGGCATCGTGCTGCTCGGCAACGGCGTGAACCTCCTGATCTTCGTCGCCGGGCGGCTGACGCGCGGCGCGCCGCCGATCGTGCCGAAGGGCGCGAACGTGCCGGCCGGGGCGTTCGCCAATCCGCTGCCGCAGGCGCTGATCCTCACCGCCATCGTCATCGGCTTTGCGCTGTTCGCGTTCCTCGCGGTGCTCGCCTTCCGCGCCTACCAGGCGATGGATGCCGACGATACCGACCATATGCGGCTGGCCGAGCCCGAGGCGCAGCCGCAGCCGCCGCTGGAGTATTGACCGGTGGCCACGCACGCAACGCCGCTCGCCGATTGGCTCGTCATCCTGCCGGTGCTGCTGTGCCTCGGCGGCGGGGCGCTGCTGCTGGTGCTGCGGCGGGCGCCGGCGTGGCAGCCCTGGCTGTGCCTTGCGATCCTCTTCGGGGTGCTGGCGGTCGATGGCCTGCTGCTGGCGCGCATCCTCGCGAGCGGCCCGGTGTCGATGACCATGGGCCGCTGGCTGCCGCCCTTCGGCATCAGCTTCACCGCCGACGCCATGGGCGTGCTGTTCGCCACGATGTCGGCGCTGGTGGCGGTCGCCGTGGTGCTGTCGCTGCTCGGCGAGGCGCCCGAAAGCGCCGTGCGCGACGGCGTCTATCCCTTGCTGCTGCTGCTGATGGCGGGCGTCGGCGGCGCGTTCCTGACCGGCGATCTCTTCAACCTCTATGTGTGGTTCGAGGTGATGCTGATCGCCTCGTTCGGGCTGGTTGTGCTGGCCGGCAATCCGCTGCAGCTCGACGCCGCAGTCAAATACGGCATCGTCAACCTCGTCGCGACCACGCTGTTCCTGATGGCGCTGGGGCTGCTCTACGGGGCGCTCGGAACGCTGAACATGGCCGACATCATCGGCGCCGCGGGCAAGGCCGACCGGCTCGTGCTGACGGTGATCGCCGGGCTGTTCGCGCTCGCCTTCGCCATCAAGGCGGCGGTGTTTCCGGTCAACGCCTGGCTGCCGGCCTCCTATCACACGCCGCCCGCGCCGATCTCGGCGCTGCTCGGCGGCGTGCTCACCAAGGTCGGCGTCTACGCGCTGCTGCGAGTGCTGGCGCTGCTGCCGACCGAACGCGCCATGCTGTCGCCCGCGATCACCGCTGTTGCCATCGCCACCATGCTGCTCGGGCCGCTCTCGGCCATCGCCGAGACCAATCTGCGCCGCGCCGTCGGCTTCCTGCTGATCGGCGGCATCGGCATCGCGATCACCGGCGCGGCGACCGCGGGCGCGGTGCCGGGCGCGATCGTCTATGTCGGGCAGTCGATCCTGGTGATGGCCGCGCTCTACCTCGTCGCCGGCCTCATCGAGCGGGCGACGGGGACGACCGACACGCGCGAGATGGGCGGGCTCTATGCCGCGAGCTCTCGCCTCTCGATCATGTTCTTCGCGCTGGTGCTGGCGATCGCCGGCGTGCCGCCGTTTCTCGGCTTCTGGCCCAAGCTGCTGCTGCTGCAGGGACTGATCGGTGCGGGCGACTGGCTGCTGGCGCTGAGCCTGCTGCTGAGCTCGCTGCTGACGCTGATCGCCGGCGCGCGGCTGTGGTCCTTCGTGTTCTGGCATCCGCGCCACGCGCCGCTGCTGCGGCCGCCGAGCTACGCCCCGGCGATCCTGCTGGTCGGCACCGTGCTGCTGCTCGGCGTGGCGCCGAACCTGCTGATCGGGATCGGCATGGTGGCGGCGCACGACCTGGCCGACCCCGCCCGCTACGTCGTCGCCGTGGGGCTTGCGCCATGAACTGGCTGCGCCTCGTCGGCCTGTTCGTACGCGAGCTGATCCTCAGCGCGCTGCGCGTCGCCTGGCTGGCGGTGCAGCCCAGGCTGGCGCTGCGCCCGGGCATCATCGCTTATCCGCTGAGCGTCACCAGCGACCGGCAGATCGCGCTGCTCGCCAACATGGTGACGCTGACGCCGGGGACGCTCAGCATCGACGTGTCGGACGACCGGCGGACGCTGTTCATCCACGTCCTCGACCTCGCCGACAGAGAGGCGGTGATCGGCCAGATCGCCGCCGGCTTCGAAACCCAGATCCTGAGGACGATCAGATGACCGATCTCGTGCTCGACGGCGCCTATGTGCTGCTGGCGGTGGCTATGCTGATGGCCGTCATCCGCGTGCTGCGCGGCCCGACCCTGGCCGACCGCATCCTCGGCCTCGACCTGGCGACGACCCTCGCGGTCGGGCTCATCGCCATCTTCGCCGTAACCGTCCGGCAATGGCTCTATCTCGACATCGCCATCGCCCTGGCGCTGGTCGGCTTCGTCGCCAGCGCCGCCTTCGCCCGTTACCTGATCAGTCAGCGACACCAATGAGCTACGCGGCAGACCTCATCATCCTGATCGGCGCGCTGTTCGCCCTGCTGGGTGCGCTCGGCGTGCTCCGCTTCCCCGATGTCTATACGCGGCTGCATGCCGCCTCGAAGGCCGGCCCGCTCGGCGTCGGGCTGATTCTGGTGGGGGCGGGACTGCATTCCGGCGAGCCGCTGATCGTGCTGCGGGTGCTGCTCGGCCTGCTGTTCCTGATCCTCGTCAGCCCCATCGCCGCGCACCTGCTGGCCCGCGCCGCGCTGCGCTCCGGCGTTCCTTCCAGCACGTCGACCAGTATTAACGAATTCACAAGCAATCATTGATCGTGCAACGACGAATATTGCGTCCTTTGTTGCGGTGCGTTGTCTGATTCGTAAGTTGCAATCGCTTTTGGATGGCCATAGAGATTCGTCGCCAAGCAAGTTTGCGCCCAGCTTGCTCAGGCCCAAAACAAAGGGATACCCGATGACTGAGCAAAATGTCAGCGCAGCGGGGTCTGACAACGATCTCATCGATCTCAGCACTGAAATCGTGAGCGCGTATGTCAGCCACAATGCGCTTAGCGTTACTGATCTGCCCAAACTAATCGCCGATGTGCATTCCGCCCTGAAGGGCCTTCAGGGTGCAGCGCCGGCCGAGCCGTCCGAAGAATTGCGGCCGGCCGTTCCGGTGCGCAAATCGGTGGCCCCGGACTTCATTGTCTGTCTCGAAGACGGCAAGAAATTCAAATCGCTGAAGCGGCACCTTCGCACGCATTACGATATGTCTCCCGAGGAATATCGGGAGAAGTGGGGCCTTCCGGCCGACTACCCGATGGTCGCCCCCAACTATTCCGCCACGCGGTCGCGTCTGGCCAAGGACAATGGCCTGGGCAAGAAAGCCACCAAATAGACCGCTTGAGTCGCACGTCAGCACAGCGGCCGCCTCTCCGGGCGGCCGTTCTGTTTTTGAGCTAACCGATTGAGCGGCATCGCTGTTTCGGCAGGGATGCGAAAAAGATATCCACGGTGGTTTCGCACGTCCCTATGATAGGAATACATTCCTATTTATGGGGGCGACACCATGCAGCACATCGTATCCGAATTCGCTTCAGATCCGGCTGTCGACAGGCTTGCGCCGCGCAGCCGGGTGCGGCTCGAACGGCTGCGGCAGGACCCGCTCGCCTACGCTCTGGTGGTCCGCATCGCCCGCCGCCGCCGGGTGTCGCTGCGCGATCTGATGCAGGGATCGCGCGGCGCCGGCAGCGCCTGCCACGCCCGGCAGATCGCGATGTATCTCTGCCACGTGCTGCTCGGCCGCACCCAGGACGTGGTCGGCGAGTTGTTCGGGCGCGACCGCACGACGGTGTCGCATGCGTGCATGCAGATCGAGCTGCAGCGCGAGCGCGACCTGGTGCTCGATGCCGAACTGGCGCTGACCGAGGCCGAAGGCTGGACGCCGCAGGCGGCGGGCGAAACGGCGGAGGCGCTCGATGCCCATTGACGCCGGACTGCGGCAATTCGTGCGCGCCCTGCTGCAGGGCAGAACCGGCCGGCGGCGCGGCGGGGCCTTCGCGACCGCCGACAATCGCCGCGCGCCGGCGGTGGCGGTCAAGCAGCTGGTCAGCGACGGCGTGCTCGACGGCGACGAGGCGTCGTGCCGGGCCAACGCCCTGACCGGCGCATGGCTGCGGCGGGCGCAACTCGATCGCGACGCCTTCGCCGGCCAGCATCGGATCGTTGCGCGCGCCGCCGACGGGGCCGAGCTCAACCTCGCCGAGAGTCCGCTGGCGCGGCTGGCGGCGGGGATCGGCGGCGAAGCCGGCTATCTCGAGCGACACCAGATCGAGGCCGGCGAACGCGTGCGCCGGCTGGTCGAACGTGCCCGCCTGCAGCCGCGGCTGACCATGGCCTATTCCGCCGCGCATTCGGTGGGCACCGCCGGCAATGCGGCGGGCGACATCTCGGATCTCGCCGCCGATGCCCGCAGATCGCTGGCCGATCTGCACCGCGTGCTGCCGCGCGACTGCGCCGGCGTGGTGCTGGATGTGTGCGGCCTGCTGAAGGGACTGCAGGACGTGGAGCGCGAGCGTGGCTGGCCGCGCCGCAGCGCCAAGCTGGTGCTGCGCATCGGCCTCGACCATCTGGCGCGCCACTACGGCTATGCGCCGTCGGCGATCGGGCCGGAGACGGGCCGGCAGCGCCGGTGGATGGAGGAGGGCGCGCGCCCCGAGCAGTTCGGCTGAGATCAGGCCGCGGCCAGCGCGCGCGCCTCCGAGCGGATGCGGTTGACCATCGCCACCAGGCCGTTGGAGCGCTGCGTCGACAGATGCTCGCGCAGCCCCAGCCCGTCGAAGATGGCGATGGCGTCGGTGTCGGCGATTTCCCGTGGCGTCCGGCCGGAATAGAGGGCGATGAGGATGGCGGCGAGGCCGCGCACGATCATCGCGTCGGACTCGCCGCGATAGGTGAGCAGGTCGCCGGCGCGCTCGGTCACCAGCCACACCTGCGACACGCAGCCATTGACCCTGGTGGCGGAAGTTTTCTCGGACTCCGCCAGCGGCGGCAGCGCCTGGCCGAGCTCGATGATGTATTTGTAGCGGTCTTCCCAATCGTCTAGGAAGCCGAGGTTTTCGGCGATGGCGGTGAAGGCGGCGGGATGCGGCATGGCCGCTATGTAGGGCAGGATGCCGGCGATGAACAGGGCGTGCCGGCGCGAGCGGGCCGACGGCTCTGCCGGCCGCGCTCAGCGCGGCGTCCACCAGCGCTGGTCGAGGCCGAGAAAGCCGATGTCGCGCCGCGGGTGCGGCGCCTGCTGCTCGGCATCGCTGCTGCTTGCCGTCCGGTCGTCGCAACGGCTCGCCGGCGTGCAGGCGAGCCTGGCGCTCCCCTCGACGATGATCAGCATGTCGATGCGCTGCGCGACCTGCTTGTCTCCGAATCGTAGCATCTGCGTTCTCCGGATTAACGGGCTGCCGGGCTAATGGACCGTCACTGCGCGGGCCGCGGGCTCGTGCCGCTGAGGCAGATCGGCGCCGCCGCTGCGATCGCGCAGCAGCGACGCCGGCTGGCCGCAGAACATCCTGGCGCGCAGCAGCGCCTCCTCGCTGACGGCGATGTAGGCGGCGACCGCGAGATCGCCCTCGATCACTTCCGGCATGCCCAGCGGCGTGACGCTCCAGCCGATGGAGACGAGGATTTCGACCATCGCCGGCTTGCTGACGAAGGTGAGATAGGTCCACCCCTGCAGCAGCGCGTATTCCATCGCCGAGCAGTACAGCGCCCCCGCGGCGCTGGACGGGCCGAGCGGCTGCGGCCGCTCGATGACGTAGAACCGCGTCCAGTCCGCACCGAGCCACACGCTGTCGGGCAGCCGGCGGCTGACCATCCGGGAAAACTGCCCCGTCAGCAGATTGGGACCGCTGAGGCTGTTGAAGCGCAGGCCGCCGACAACCTGCTCGTTCCGAACCAGCAGCAGATGCGTGGCATCGCACGCATCGTACTGGTCGATCTCGCGGCCATCGGCGCGCCGTAGCGCTTCCCAATGCATGCGCTCGACGAAGATCCGATGGCGAAGGCGATAGTTCTGCTCGAGCTCGCTGGCATAGTGCGAGGCGTTGAGCGGCGTCACCACATGTACGTCCATGGCCGCAACTCCCTGAGACACCCAGAAAGCTGACGACAAGGACCGAGGACAAACTACCTGTAAAAATTTACAGGGGGATCAGATTGTAGCGCAGCGCTTCGGCCACCGCGTGCGTCCGGTTCATGGTCCCGAGCTTGCGGCTGGCATTGTTGTAGTGGAATTCCACCGTGCGGTGCGAGAGCCCGAGGACATTGGCGATGTCCTCGCTGCTCTTGCCGTGCGACATCCATTTCAGCACCTCGACCTCGCGGCCGGTGAGTTTGGGCATCGTCAGCCGCGCCGGGCGGCGCAGCGACCGCAGGCGCGCGAAGGCGTAGGTGGCGACGAGGTGGATGGCGTTGCGCGAGTTCGGATCGAGGTCGCGGGTATCGCCGCCGAACGACACGCATCCCTGCATGCCGTCCTGCGTGTGGATGGGAACGCAGAAGCCGGCCTTGAGGCCGCAATCGCCGGCCTCGTCCATCACCCGCTGCGCCATGAGGTCGTCGCTGCGGTCGTACTGCGCCTCCGACCAGTAGAAGGGCAGGATGGTGCGGAAGCAGTTGCGGGCGACCGGATCGAACTGCGTGTAGTCGCGCTCGAAATAGCGGGAGTACCAGCTGTCGGGCCAGTGCGCCGCGAGCACGAACGGCTCGACGCCGACGCCGCGCGGCGGCAGGCCGGAGATGATGAAGTGATTGTAGCCGTTGTCGGCGGCAACACCCCGCATCCGTTCGAGAATCGAGGTCTGGTCGGGAGCGGCGTTTATGCTCTCGAGCAGCTCGAAGAATTTCTCATCGACATGCATTTCACTTCCCCAAGAGTGAAAGCAACGACAGCGGCCGCGAGGCCGGCGGTCTGCGCCGGCCAGTATGGCCAGCCGGTGCGCCGGGGACAACCCCAAACCGGGTGGGCGCAGCCGCGGCGGCCTGCTGCTGCCAAGAAGAAAGCCGCAAGTCCGGGGCAGCGGACTTGCGGCTCAAAAGCCAGGGGACGCTTGGCGTGGAGTAGCGTCGGGGGAGTGACGCGGCCCCTGACTTCAGCCCAGGGCAGCCGGCCGTGGCATGGGAAACACGAACGGCTGGGACGCCCGCTCCTGCATGGAGGGAGCAGGCGACCGGGAAGCGAGTGTCGACTGGACGGAGGAGGAAAGCTTCGAGACGACGGCGCTGGCGATCGGCGGGTTGAACACCTGCGAGACGATGATCTGCTCGGCCGCCTGGGTCCCGGCGGCGATGGCCTGATCCCTGGCCTCGGACGCGGCGGCGCCGAAATCGGTGCCGTGCGGTGCGACCAGGAGGAAGCCGACAGTGAGCCAGAATGCCGAACGCAGAACGAACATCTCGGGTGTCCTTCCACGGCGAGTGCGATTGCCGTTCGTGAGGAAGCTAGCGCGCCCGCATTAAGGCACGGCGAGACAATTCGATAAAATTGCACCGATCGGCGGCGCAGCGGCGGAGCGGGGATTGCGCCTGTGAACTCCGGGCACAGGGGCCGGCGGACGCCATGTGGTCAATCCATTGTTTACGCTACGGGCGAAAAGCAATGCATCAGCCCTGTGGAATCAGGGCACGGCGGCTCAAGCGGGCAAGCGCCTTAAGCTCGTCTTAGCTCTTCGATGGAAGGGTGAGTCCCAAGACTTCGGACGTTCCGGGAAGCGGTTTTTGTAATGCGTAGCCTCTTGTCCTCCCTGTTCGGCAGGGAGACCGGTGCCGATCAGGGAGAAGCCGTCCGCGGCCGTCCGGAGCTGCTGCGCCGCGACACCATTGCCGTCAACGCCCGCATCATCATCGTCGCCAGCGTGCTCGCCGCGCCGGCCGCGCTGTTCTACCTGGTGCAGGGCATGTCGCTGCCGTTCGTGGTGAGCGTCATCGGCCTTGCCGCGGGCTTTGCCACGCTGGCGCTGCACCGGCGCGGCCAGTATGAACGCGCCGCCTTCGGGCAGGTCTATGCGACGCTGGTGATCGGCCTGGTGCTGACGCTGGCCGATCCGCAGGTGGTGGATTTCGGCGTCGCCGTGGCGCTGCTGGCCCCGGTGCAGGCGTCGCTGCTGTCGCGCTCGCCCAACAAGAAGCGCGCCTGGGTGCTGCTGCTCGCCGTGGTCGCCATCGGCGCCATCGGCAGCCTGGGCTTTGCCGGCTGGCCGGCGGTCGACCGCAGCAGCTACGCCGTGATCGCCATTGCCACCTTCACCCTCACCGCCCTGATGGTCGCCTATGCCACGAGCCGGTTGAATACGGCGTTTGCGGTGTATGAGCGCGGGCAGATGAATGCCTACCGGCACCTGGTGGAGAACGTGCAGGACGCGGTGATGCGGTTTTCCGCCGATGGCAGCGTGCTGTTCACCTCGCGCTCGGCCGAAAAACTGTTCGGCTGCCAGCGCTACGAGCTCGGCGGCTCGGGCGTGCTCGAGCGCGTGCACGTGCTCGACCGCCCCGCCTACATGACCGCCTTCGCCGACGCCAACCGCGACGGCCGCACGCGCATGGTGGAAGTGCGCATGCGCCGCGACGACCCCGCCGAGCCGTCGCGCATCCCGCAATTCATCTGGGTCGAGATCTCGATGACGCCGGTGATCGACCCGCAGCTCAGCGAGGACCGGCACGAAGTGGTGGCGCTGCTGCGCAACGTCACCGACCGGCACGCGCACGAGATCGAGATGCGCGAGGCGCGCCGCGCCGCCGAGGACGCCTCGAGCGCCAAATCGCGCTTCCTCGCCACCATCGGCCACGAGCTGCGCACGCCGCTCAACGCCATCGTCGGCTTCTCCGAGATGATGACCAGCGGCGTCGTCGGCGAGCTGTCGCCGGCGCATCGCGAATACGCCGGCATCATCCACCAGAGCGGCCACCATCTGCTCGACGTGGTCAAGATGCTGCTCGACATGAGCCGGCTCGAGGCCGGCAAGTTCGAGCTGCAGACGGAGGCGTTCGATCCCGCCGCGCTGGTCGAGCCGTGCTTCAAGATGGTCGAGACCATGGCCCGCGCCCGCCAGGTGCAGCTCGTTTCGGACCTGCCCAAGCTGCTGCCGCAGCTCACCGCCGACGAGCGCGCGGTGCGCCAGATCGTCATCAACCTGCTCTCCAACGCCGTCAAGTTCAGCCAGGAGCGCGGCGTCGTGACGCTGTCGATCAAGCGGCAGGGCAGCCTCATCAACATTTCGGTGGCCGACCGCGGCATCGGCATGGACAGCGACGCGGTGAGCCGCATCGGCGAGCCTTTCTTCCAGGTGCAGGATGGCCTCGCGCGCCGCTACGAGGGCACGGGCCTCGGCCTGTCGATCGTCAAGGGCCTGGTCGATCTGCATGACGGCACGCTCAAGGCCATTTCGAGCCCCGGCGAGGGCACCACGATCACGGTGTTGCTGCCCTTAAACGGTCCGGCAACCAAAAGGGCGGAAACTGCAGAAGTCACCCCGCTCGTGCGCGAGCCCCAGGTGGCACAGACGTCCCAATGGCACGAAGAAAAAAGACGAGCGCTATGACGGTCGAAGCGATGTCGAGCCTGCCGTTGCAGGCGGGCGGTGCGGTAGCGGCGGCAGCCGGCCGGACCGCGCTTTGGGCCATTTCCGCCTATATGCGCCAGCCGCTGCGCAACACGGCCCTGGTGGCGCTGGTGGGTTTTTCCGCGCTCGCCGGCGCGAACGCGCTCTACAAGCAGGCGCATCACCACCCGGCGCCGCTGTTCGGCTCGTTCGACACCGCCGCGCCGGTGCTGCCCAGGAAGGTGGCGCCGGTGATGCCGGCCGCGCGCCCGCACGTGCTCGACGAGCCGGTGAGCGACGAGACCACCGGCAGCGTCGAGACGCCGGCGCGCGTGCTGCCCAGCTTCGGCAAGGAAGACGTCGCGGCGCTGCAGACCAAGCTGGCCTCGCTCGGCTTTTTCACCGGCAGCGTCGACGGCATTTTCGGGCCGCGCACCTCCAAGGCGCTGAAGGCCTTCGAGACGAGCGTCGGCCGCCCGGCCGCGGGCCAGCTCAACGGCGAGGCCGTGGCGCTGGTGCGCGACGCACCGCTGCCCGGCGTCGCGTCCAGCGTGGCGGTGGCCAAGACCGATCTGCCGCCGCTGCTGCCCAGGACGACGGCTCCGGCTGCCGCGGCGCTGCCGGCGCCGGCGCCGCTGCTGCCCTCGGCCGAGCCCGCCGCGTCCGACGCCCGCACCGCCATCGAGGTCGCGGCGGCGGAGCCGCAGCAGGCGACGCCGGCCCTGGCGCTGGCCGAAACCAACACCACCACGGTGCCCAAGCGCACGGTGCAGACCATTGCCGTGCGCGCTACCCAGCCCACGCCGGCCCCCGCGGCGCAGCCGAGCCAGCCGGAAACGCCGGCGGGCGCCGACCCGGTCGATCCCTCGGTCGACCGCGCGACGGTGGCGGCGGTGCAGCGCGGCCTCAACAGCCTCGGCTTCCTGCATGCGCCGGTCGACGGCACCGCCGGCGAGGCGACCGCCAAGGCGATCCGCAATTTCGAGGTCTATTTCAACTACAACGTCACCGGCCGGGTGACCAAGCAGCTGGTCGAGCTGCTGGAGCAGAACGGCGCCGTGATCTAGCGGAAAACCATTGCCACCCCGGCGCGCGCGCTCTAGGTCGGGGCATGCTTCGTTCCGACCTCTGGGCTTCGGCCTTCGTGCGCCGCCACAACGACATCGGCCACATCTGCGTGGTCGCGCGCCGGGGCGACCCCATCGCCGGCCAGATCTTCATCGAGATCGACCATCTCAACGGCACCGTGACGCTGCTCACCCCGGCGCCCTCGACGGCGCGGCGCGACGGCGACGCGGACCGGCTGTTCGTCCGCCGCTTCGACCATGCCGACTCCGAAACGGTGCGCGCCCGCATCGCCCGCGAGGCCGATTTCGACCCGGATCTATGGGTGCTGGCGCTCGAAATGCGCGGCGACGACCCCGGCGTGACGCTGGCGGCGGGGTAGGGGCACGACGCCGAAGCGGTGTTGGTCCAAGGAGTCGCGGCTGCCGGGAATTTTTTCGGGCGGGCTGTCGAATTGGGGCCCTGCCGTTCGGCTATGGGGAAAGCCCTCGCGCGCAAGGAGAAACGCATGACGCAATATCTGGTCGCCATCCATCACCCCGACGATTACGACGGCGCGCGCGAGGACGCGGCGATGCGGCGCGACATCACGGCGCTCAATGTGGAGATGCGGGAGGCGGGTGTCAGGGTGTTCGTCGGCGGGCTCGAGCCGGCGCCGCGCGCGGTGTCGGTGCGCCGGGCGGCCGACGGCAGAGTGCTGGTGACCGACGGGCCCTATCTCGAGACCAAGGAGCACATCGGAGGCTTCTGGGTGCTGGAGGTCGCGAGCCGCGACGAGGCGCTGGCCTGGGGCCGCAAGGCCGCCATCGCCTGCCGCGCCCCGGTCGAGGTACGGGCGTTCAACCAGCCTGCCTGAGCCCAAGCCGGGCGAGGGCCTCGATGGTCTTGTTGAGCTGCTCGCTCGGCTGCTGCGCGGCGGCGGCCGCGGCGGAGCGGCGGGTCTCGGTGAAGGGGCGGTATTCGGGCTTGCCGAGGTCGAGCAGATTCACCTCGCCGCGCCAGGCGCTCATCAGGTAGGCGGTGGCATCGACGCTGACCGCCTCGAACAGCTTCGAGAAAGTGCCCAGCGCCTCGGAGCGGTCCTCGTCGTGCGAGGTGGCATGGATCAAGACCTTGAGCCCGTCATAGGCGCTGCAGCCGAAGGCGCGCAGCACCACGAACAGCGCCGCGCCCGAGGTGTCGTGCGCGATCTGTCCGCAGCGCACTTCGTCGAGGCCGGTGATCTGGTGCAGCAGGCGGGTGACCTCGGGCCGGCGATTCTCGGAAAACAGCTTCATCAGCGCGCGGGTGAGCTCGGCGGTGGCGACGGAAAGCTGTTCCAGCGTCTTCTTGATCGGCGCGGCGGGCGTGGCGCGCATGGCGAAGGCGCGGATCACCTTGATGCGGTCGGTCTCGTTGAGGTCGAAGAAGGCGGGGGCGAGCAGCGCCGCGTCGAAATCGTCACGCGCCGCCAGCGACCAGGCGACCTGGTGGTCCATCTGCGCCGAGCGGGCGAGGGCCGCGAGATAGGGACCGCGCGGCGCGATGTTGCTGTTGGTGGCGAGCGCCCGGTAGACCTTGCGGCTGTTCATCTGGAACAGCCGGGCGAGCACGACATTGCTGAGGTCGGAGCGGCGGGCGATGGCCGAGGCGCTGGCCACGTCGCTGCTGCTGACCACCTTGAGCATGGTGCCTTCGGAGAGCTTCGGCGCGCTGATCAGGAACTCGGCGAGGTCGTCGCCGATATTGGTGACGATCAGCTCTTCGAGCTCGGGCGACAGGCTCTCCGACCGGCCGAGCGCCGCCGCGGCCTTGGCCCGGGCCGACGGGGCGGCGGCCGGGAACAGCCGCGCCGCCAGCGCGAAGAACTGCTCGGTCTCCTGCTGCGTGGCGCGGCCGCGCCGGGCATAGGCGTCGCAGGCAGCGATCAGCAGCGTGTTGGTGCGGTCGATGCCGCCCGTCTCGATCAGGAGCTGGAAGGTTTCGTAGGGTTGAAAGCCAAGCATGGAAAAGGCGCCCGCCAGACCCGGCAACGCCGGGCGAATTCGTGTGGCGCGACTATTTCCCGCAATTCGTTAGCAGACTGTTAACCTTGACGATCCCTTAATGAATTCACTGGGGAGAAGCGTCGCTGTGATTTGGGCATCGGCTCGTCGGCCGGACGGAGTGGGAAGTGGGAAAGCTCGTGCAATTCGAAGGACGGGGGAAGGAGCCCGGCGCGCCGCGGCCTGACCCGTCGGCCAGCGCCGAAATCCTGATCTTCACCGGGGTGCGCTACGAGCGCCAGGACGCCACGCCTCCCAAACCCAGCACCTCGTCCGGCAGCAAGCGCAAACGTGGATAGGTTTCGCCGTCACGCAATCGCAATGGCCGTCGTCGTCCTGACGGCGGCGCTTACCGGCTGCGCCCGCCCGGTGGGCGATTTCGGCCGCGCCGAAACCGATCCGCTGCACGACCGGGTGATGCCGGCGCTGGGCACGGCGCGCGCCATGGCGGCGCGCGAGCCGGTGTCGTCGTTCAACCTCACCGACCAGGAACGCGAGATGCGTGACCGCATCTGGCGCTATCTGGTGGCGCCGCATGCCTATGACTGGTTCGGCGACACCGCGGTGGAGCTGCAGCGCACCCGCATCCTGCCGATCAGCGGCAAGACGGCGCCGGCCGACAGATATTACCGCTGGCTGCATGGAACGGCGTTCGCCTCGTCGCGCGTGCGCTATTCGCGGCTGGGCGACGACGTGACCGCCGACATCGCACTGATGCCGGCGGCGTTCGCCGCCATCTGCGCCGTGCAGCAGGTGGACCGGCAGCGCGGCATCGCCGCCAACGGCATGCCGCAGCTCGAGGACAGGATGCGGGCCGACGCCGCGGCGCGGCAGGCCGAGAACCAGGCGCAGATCGACTGGTTCGTGCGGGCGGTGAGCGCGCGCTACGGCGCCTACAATTACGCGCTCGACCATCTGCTGGTGGAGACGCCGCACGACAACGCCGTGGCGGTGAACGGGCTGCTCAGCGACCTCGACGTCTATGTGGAGGCGGCGCAGCGCGGCGATTTCTGCAACGGCGCGCTGCCCGGCGGCCACAATCGCGGCGCGCCGGCGCTGCGCTCGCGCTATCTGCATTCGGACGCGATGGTGAAGGGCTCGTAGCCCGCCGGCCTCAGGTCTTCAGCGGCCGGCAGGCGAGCCGGCCCAGCTGCGCGGCGTAGCGGTCGCGGGTGGCCGGCTGCGACGGCTCCAGCTTGACCACGACGAAGATGTCGTCGGTCCTGGTCTCGACGATCAGCAGGCCGGCGTCGACGTCGATCTTCTGCTCGGCGAGCAGGCGGGTCTGCGCCGCGTCGAACACGCCGAGGTCGAGCGTCTGGCCGATGCCGTCGCGGTTGGTGGTGCTGTAGAGCACGGTTCCGGCGCGGTCATAGACCGAGACCGACCAGTAGCTGAGCGGCAGCGTGCCGGTGAGCTCGCCGGGGCCCTTGCTGAGATCGAGCCGGCATACCGCATAGGCGAGCTCCGGATCGAGCCGCAGCGGATTGGGGCCGCCGGGCGCCACGGGATCGAGCGTCACCACCTTGTTGACCTGCCCCACCGCCGCGAGCTGCACGCCGACGGTGTTGCTGGCGAGGCCCGGCAGCAGCAGGATGACCACCAGATGGATGGCGAGGCCGAGCAGCAGGCCGCCGAACATGTAGAGCAGCGTGCGCACCATCAGCACGCCTCGCGGATGATCGAGGGCAGGCTGGCATCGCTCGAGCCGACGCCGGAGAACAGCGTGGTGTCGTAGAGGTCGAGCACCAGCCAGAAGGCGCCGCTGCCGGTGATTTCGAGCCAGTTGAGCGGCGCCAGCGTCTTGCTGACATAGAGCTGCACCGAGCCGTCATTGGCGCGGGCGATGCGGCGGCTGTTGAAGCCGGGCGGCCCGTCCGGACGGGCGATGGTGGCGCCATCGGGAGCGGTGGGCACGAGGGTCCAGAAGGTCGCCGTGGGGGTGCTGCCGTCGATGCGGTAGCGGCAATTGCGGTCGAGCGGTACGCCGTCGCTGTCGGCGGTGGCGACGAAGCGGATGCCCTCGCCCTGGCCGAGCTGCAGCGCGCCGCTGCGCGCCAGGTACGCCCGGGTGTAGGGATCGGGGTCGGGCGAGCCGGCGCGCGGCCACGCCGTCCACGGCCCGATCTGCGCCGCGCCGACCAGCCGTCCGTCGGTCACCGCGTACCAGGAGAGGCCGAAGCCGACGGCCAGCGCCACCACCAGCAGCAACAGCAAATTGAGCAGGAACCGCAAGGATCAGCCGCGTCCGGCGGGGGCGGGCGTGACGGCGAGTGTAGCGACGTTCTGCTCGTCGCCGCCGCGCAGCGCGGCGTTGAGCTGGTCGGCAATGTCGAGCAGCTTGGCGGCCGCGTCGGGCTTCAGCGTCGGCGGGCGCTGCGGCGCGCTCGGCGAGGGCGAGCCGTCGGTGCTGGCCTGCACCACGAACGGCCGCGGAGTGAAGTCGAGGAACGGGATCGGCTTCACCTCGATATTGGTGTGCGCATAGGCCATGAATTTCTGCCAGGTCATGGCGGGCAGGGTGCCGCCGGTCATCTTGTTCATCTGGTGATAGTCGTCATTACCGTACCAGACGGCGGCGACGTAATTGCCGGTGAAGCCGACGAACCAGGCGTCGCGATAGTCCGAGGTGGTGCCGGTCTTGCCCACGGCGGGGACGCCGTCGACGGCGGCGCGCGTGCCGGTGCCGCCGGTGACCACGGCGCGCATCAGCGTATCCATGTAGCCCACGGTCTTGTCGCTGAGGATGCGCTCGCGCGGGGCGTTGACGTCCTTGTCGAACACCGTGTCGCCGCGCAGCGTGGTGATCTTGGTGATGCCGTAGGCCGGCGTCTTGTACCCGCCCGAGGCGAACACCGAATAGGCCGAAGTCATGTCGAGGACGCTGACTTCGGCGACGCCCAGCGCCAGCGAGCGGGTGACCGGGAAGTCGGAGGTGATGCCCATCTTGTGCGCGAGGTCGGCGATCGGCTGCCGGCCGGTCTTGATGGAGAGCGCCACCGCCGCGGTGTTGACCGAATGCTCGAACGCCTGGGTGAGGGTGATGTTGCCGAACAGGTTGCCCTCGTAATTGCGCGGGCACCAGTCGCCGATGCACACATAGCGGTCGTCGATGCGGGTGACTGGCGTCATGTTGGTGGATTCGAACGCCTGGGCATAGACGAACGCCTTGAACGACGAGCCGGGCTGGCGCAGCGCCGCCACGGCGCGGTTGAACTGGCTCTTGCCGTAATCCATGCCGCCGACCATGGCGCGCACCGGCCCGTTGGGCTCGGTGACCACCATCGCCGCCTGCGAGGCGTTGTAGCGCTCGCCATTGTCGCGCATCACCGAGGTGACGGCGTCCTCGGCGTAGGATTGCAGCACCGGATCGATCGTGGTGCGCACGACGAAGCTGTTGGCGGTGGTCTTGGAGTCGGCGATGATCTGCTTGGCGCGGTCGAAGGCCCAGTCGAGGAAATAATTGGGCGAGTTGATCTCGGCCGTGTGGTCGATCGGCGTCGCCGGGCTGCGCCGCGCCGCGGCGACCTGGCCCTCGGTCATGTAGCCGGCATCGACCATGTTGGAGAGGACGAGGTTGGCGCGGGCGCGGGCGGCCGCGAGGTCGACGGTGGGGGCGTATTTGGTCGGCGCCTTGAACAGCCCGGCCAGCATCGCCGCCTCGGCCAGGTTCACGTCGGTGATCTTCTTGCCGAAATAATACTCGGCCGCCGCCGCGGCGCCGAAATTGCCGCCGCCCATATAGGCGCGGTCGAAGTAGAGCTTGAGGATGTCGTCCTTGGAATAGTGCCACTCCAGCCAGACGGCGAGGAAGGCTTCCTTGATCTTGCGCTCGACGGTGCGCTCCGGGGAAAGGAACAGATTCTTGGCGAGCTGCTGGGTGATCGACGAGCCGCCCTGCGTGCCGTTGTCGCCCTGGGCGTTGTTGACCAGGGCGCGCAGCGTGCCGACGATGTCGACGCCGAAATGGTCGTAGAAGCGCCGGTCCTCGGTCGAGATCGCCGCCTTGACGAAATAGTCGGGCAGCTTGTCGAGCGGGTAGGAATCGTCGGAGCGGATGCCGCGCCGGCCGATCTCGTTGCCGTAGCGGTCGAGGAAGGTGACCGAGATGTCCTCGGGCTTGTTGAAGCTGCCGGTCTGCACCGCCTGGAAGGCGGGCAGCGCCAGCGCCAGCATCAGCACCGAGCCGATGGCGAGGAAGGTGGCGCCGTCGGAGAAGATCTCGACGAAGAAGCGGCGCACGCCGCGCACCCGGAAATTGGCGAAAAAATCCTCGATGTGGCGGTAGCCGCGGCCCAGCGCCTGCCAGAATTCGTACAGCGCCGAGTCGAGCCAGGCGTCGGCATCGAGCGCCCGCGACGTCTTGCGCCGTTTCTCCTTGTGGTAAAATGGGTCCTGCAACGGGGCAGCTCTGGCTCAAGACGCTGAAATCGCCCGAGGATAACGCATTGCGAGCGCGGCGAATATAGGGCGGTTCGGCGCGCCTGCCGCGGCCGGCGAGGAATGAGCCCGGACCCGGCACGCCACCGTGCAATCGCGCCGGAAACGCTCTATATCGGCGCCATGGCCTTCTGGGACGACAAGACGCTCGAGGAGATGACCGAGACGGAGTGGGAAGCGCTCTGCGACGGCTGCGGGCGGTGCTGCCTGATGAAGCTCGAGGATGAGGACACCGGCGAGCTCTACCGCTCGGACGTGCGCTGCAAGCTGCTCGACGGCCGCTCCTGCCGCTGCTCGGACTACCCCAACCGGCACGAGGTCGTGCCCGACTGCATCAAGCTGACGCCCGAGAACGTGCGAACCATCGAGTGGATCCCCAGGAGCTGCGCCTATCGCCGGCTGGCCGAGGGCCGCGGCCTCGCCTGGTGGCACCCGCTGGTGTCGGGCGATCCGCGGACGGTGGTCGAGGCCGGCATTTCGGTGCGCGGGCGCACCGTCGCCGAGACCGAGGTGAAGCCCGGGACGTGGGAGGACCACATCGCCGAGTGGCCGGAATGGGAGCCGAAGGAGTAGCGGCTCAGTCGCTGTCGGCCTCGCCGCCCGAGCCGTCCTCGTCATAGGGGGCGAGGAGGTAGAAGCGCGGCTCGACATTGGGATCGGTGTCGAACAAGCCGTCTTCGTCCTCGAACAGCCGCATGACCACCTTGCGGGTGGCGTCCATCAGCAGCACCGAGCCGTCCGATTCGTCGACGTTCCATGCCGCGATCTGGTCGGCCGAGGGGTAGGGCGCCGGGCAGGGCGCGGGCATCTCGACCGCCCAGCCGCCGATGGCCTGCTGGTCGGTGAAGCGGATCGGGCAGGTGGGCAGCGTTTCGTCTTCCTGCGCCAGCACGAAATCGCCGACCATGGACTGCAGCTCCTCGGGGACGGTCGACTGCTCGTCCGAGGCCGCCGACGACGAGCTGTCGGCCGCTGCCGCCGGGCCGGCGGCCAGCGCCAGCAGCGCAATTGCGGCGAGCGCGCCGCGCCAAGCGAATCCGGCCATGCGATTCTCCTCAAACTGCGCCTGAAACCGAGTCTAGGCGACACGCGGCCTGCGCCGCAAGCGCCAGTCTTTGCAGCGCTTTGCGGCCTTTTTGCAGAAAAGATATCCACGGTGTGACGCACCGGGCGTATAGTTCAGCTACGGTCGCAGAAATGGGCCCGGGGCTCCGGCCCCCGGCGGCGGCACACCAGTTTCACACAGCACGATCGACGGATGTCTCCCCGTGAGGGGAACGTCGACGTGTGGTCGCGCATAAGGATGGATCGACGTGGCGACCTACAGGCTCCGTGGCGCGAATGGGCGGTTCCTGCGGCGCGGGGAGATCGATCACGAGGCGATACGCCCCGACTACGAGGGCGATACGCTCACCGTGGTCCAGGTGGCCATCAAGCACCGGGTGAGCGCGTCGACCATCCACCGGCTCGTGGTGCAGCACGGCTGGACGCCCCGCGCCCCGCACCGCATCGACCCCAATGACCTGATCATGCGGATGTTTGCCGCGCTGGATGCGCAGATGCGCGATTTGGAGAGCACCATGACGGACACCAACAGCGTGCAGGTGGGCATGCTGAGCAAACTGGTCGCGACACTCGACCGGCTGATCGAAATCAAGGAGGTCGAGGCCAGCCGCAACCGGCGGCGCAGCAAGCCCTCGGCCAAGGTCGCCGAGCTGCGCAGCCGGATTGCCGAGCGGATCGCCGAACTGAATGAAGCTTGATGCGTCCGCGCTCGAGGCGCTGAGCGACGACGAGATCGAGGCGCTTGCCCTCGACTGGCCGCTCTGGGCCCGGCCGTCGCAACTGCCGCCGGCCGGCGACTGGGTCACCTGGCTGCTCATGGGTGGGCGCGGCTCGGGCAAGACCCGGGCCGGAGCCGAATGGGTGCGCGGGCTCGCCGCCGCCGGCACCGGGCCGATCGCGCTGGTGGGGGAAACCATCACCGAGGCGATCGCGGTGATGGTCAGGGGACCGAGCGGGCTCATGGCGGTGACGCCGCCCGACGAGCGGCCGAAGCTATCTGGAGCGGCGCTCCACTGGCCCAACGGCGTCGAGGGCATGATCCTCGGCGCCGCCGATCCCGAGCGCTTCCGCGGGCCGCAATTCGCCGCGGCGTGGAGCGACGAGATCGGCAAATGGCCCGACGCCGAGGCGGCCTGGGACATGCTGCAGTTCGGGCTGCGGCTCGGCGACCGGCCGCGGCAGATGGCGACCACCACGCCGCGACCGACGAAACTGCTGAAGCGGCTGCTCGCCGATCCGCACACCGTGGTGACGCGGATGACGACGGCGGAGAACCGCAAACACCTGGCGCAGAGCTTCCTCGGCGCCGTGGTGGCGCGCTATCGCGGCACGCTGCTCGGCCGGCAGGAGCTCGAGGGCGAGCTGATCGAGGATCTGCCGGGGGCGCTGTGGACGCGCGACATGTTCCGGCCGTTCACCGGCGGCGTGGTGGGCCGCAAGGTGGTGGCGGTCGACCCGCCCACGACCAGCGGCGCCGGCGCCGACGCCTGCGGCATCGTGCTGGCGGGGCGGGTGGGCGACGGCGCCGTGGTCCTCGCCGACCGGACGCTGCAACCGGCGGCGCCATTGGCGTGGGCGCGGCGCGCCGTGGCGCTGTGCGACTCCGCCAAGGCCGACTGCATCGTCGCCGAGACCAACCAGGGCGGCGAGATGGTCAAGGCCGTGCTGGCGCAGGTGGACGCCAACGTGCCGGTGCGCATGGTGCACGCGACGCGCGGCAAATGGCTGCGCGCCGAGCCGGTGGCGGCGCTCTACGCGCAGGGCCGGGTGCTGCACGCGCCGGGCCTCACCGCGCTCGAGGACGAGATGTGTGCGTTCGGGGTGGACGGGACGAGCGGCGGCCATTCGCCTGACCGCGTCGACGCGCTGGTGTGGGCGGTGACGGAGCTGATGCTGCGGGACGGACCGCGGGTGCGGGGGATGTGATGGGTGGAGAAGAGACGATCAGAACGCTGACGTGACGTGTGGATGCGGCAACGGCGCAGATGCGCTTTGAAATGGCGCTGCACGCGCTGGAGCGACGATATCGACCTGACCAGCCGCGCTTACCTGCGGGGACGCCGGAAGGTGGCCAGTGGACATATGATGGTGGTTCAGGCTCATCAGTATCTCATGTTGCTGCAAGCTCGGGCAGGGTTACATTCTCTGGTCCGCTTGTCCGTCAGGAATATGACCGAGGTCGCGACCGAACATTGTGTTTTTATCGGGACCTCGCGACGGGGCACGTCTTTGCGATTTGGGAGCCGGGAAACGACTGTCCCAACGGGCGTATAAACTACCGAGCCGACAGGGGGCGTTATGAGTGAGAGATGGACGATCAGCGACAGCGTGGCGGCTCTCGTCAGCAAGGGTGTCGCGCAATATGTGGCCAATGTCGGGGAGCCGGATTTTCCGTATTGCCCGATCCTGATCTGGAGCCTGGGCGGCGAACTGCGCGAGGCCGGCGGCGGGCGTCATGCTGTACCGCCCCGATATGAGCTCGGAATCGCCAAGCGTGCCGACATTGCCGAGCAAGGGTTCGTCGCGATTGCCGATGCTCGCGTCGGCCTGCCGGCATTTTCGCCAAAGCCGGCGGATGCGGCCTCTGGGCGGCGGCTGATCGACTTCGACGGCACGGACATCGTGGTGCGGTGAGGACTGTCGACAACATCGTCACAACACCGCGGGCGGCTGCAATCTTTCGGCTGGAGAAGCGTCGGCATTGGCCGCGGCTGGGCGAGGTGATTGCCCTGCATTTTATGTCGAGCTTCACCAATGCGGATGGCACGACGGTCGCCGACTTCGCGCCCGGTTACACCATAGATTACGTCGTCGACCGCATCTTCGGCGATGGGTGGCTGCTGGCGCATCTGCCCGATGGGACGCCGTTCCGGTTCATGCCGAAATTCGTGTGGCGGCCTGACGAGACTTACGTGCTCGACCGGGCGAGCGGCTACACACTTTCGATCGGACCGGCCGCCCGCTGAGGCGGGGCGCGGGTCATTTCACCGGAGATATCGATGCCCAATCTGTTCACCCGCCTTGCCGGCGGCCGATCCGTCACGCCCGAAAGCAAGTCGGCGCGGGTGCTGATGTCGCTGCGCGAGCTCGGCGATCCCGACTGGACGCGGCGGAGCTTTCCGGCGCTGGCGCAGGAGGGGTTCGCCCGCAACCCCGTGGTGCATCGCTGCGTGCGGCTGATCGCCGAGGCGGCCAATCGCGTGCCGCTGGTCGCGGTCGAGGACGGCAAGCGGCTGACGCAGCATCCGCTGCTCAAGCTGCTGCGCCGGCCCAACCCGCACCAGTCGGGCAGCGAGCTGCTCGAGGCGGTGTATGCCTATCTGCAGACGGCGGGGAACGCCTACCTCAACGCGGCGATCGCCGACGGCGAGGTGAAGGGGCTGTTCTGTTTGCGGCCCGACCGTATGCAGGTGGTGGCGGGCGCCGATGGCTGGCCCGAGGCCTATGCGTACACCTCGGGCGGCCGCACCCAGACCCTGCGGCAGGATACGGCGCCGGTTTCGAGCGTGCTGCACCTGGCGCTGTTTCATCCGCTCGACGACCATTACGGGCTGGCGCCGCTGGCGGCGGCGCAGCAGAGCCTCGACCTGCACAATGCCGCGGCGCGCTGGAACAAGGCGCTGCTCGACAATTCGGCGCGGCCGTCCGGCGCGCTGGTCTATTCGGCCGGCACCGGGCAACTGACGGAGGACCAGTTCACGCGGCTGAAGGAGGAGCTGGAAACGGCGTTCCAGGGCGCCGCCAATGCCGGCCGGCCGATGGTGCTGGAAGGCGGGCTCGACTGGAAGGCCATCGGCATCTCGCCGCGCGACATGGATTTCGTCGAGGCCAAGCACGTGGCGGCGCGCGAGATCGCGCTCGCCTTCGGCGTGCCGCCGATGCTGCTCGGCATCCCCGGCGACAACACCTATGCCAACATGGCCGAGGCCAACCGCACGCTGTGGCGCCACACCATCGTGCCGCTGGTGCGGCGCGTCACCGACGATCTGAGCTTCTGGCTGGCGCCGGCTTTCGGCGGAAGCGTGACTCTGGAGCCGGATTTCGACGGCATCGAGGCGCTGGCCGAAGACCAGGCGAGCCGCTGGGCCCGCATCGGCGGCGCGCCGTTCCTGACGGATGCTGAAAAGCGGGAGATGCTGGGGGTAGGGAAGGGATGATGCGGGGCGGGGTCGATCGGCTTACGGCGGAGATCAGGAGCGCGACTCTCGATCTGCTCGGCCATCTGGCGTTCCTGCAAATGCGCCGGATTGCTACCGAGTTGCGCTATCGCGAGGACCAACCACGCGCGCCGCGGGGAATACCTGAAGGCGGACAGTGGATCAGGGACCTTGGCCATGTCACAACTGACAGAGTTCATGTTGCGGCGGTGCGATCCCGCGCCCCGCGCTGCCAAGGAACGTCATGTCAAAGTGGTGGATCATTTGGCACCTCGGGGTGGATACACATCAAGGGCAAGCGATACTGTTGGGATTGCGCGATCAAGGAACTGGGTATTCAGGCGTTACCTGCCGATGAACAACTGAGCACCCTCAAGGGTTTCGACAAAACCATCGGGGAATGAGCGAGATTGACATGACATCAGCGAGACAGCGCGCTCTTGGCGCGGTCAGGATCGGCGACGTCATCTACGGACTCTCCGGAGCCGGAAATGAAAAGCTTCTGCTTGTCTACGACGTGAGCGATGACAGCATTTTCGCGCGGCACATTACATCCCAAACATCGGCTAGATTCGATCGTGCCGACGGAGAGACCAAGTCGATTCCAAGCGGCGGAAGCTGCAGGATCGTCTCCACCGCCGCTCTTCCTGCCAGCCGGCACGAGATTGCCATCGGGCTCGACCACAAGATGCGGACAGGCAAGGCGCATCCAGACTTCGTGTTGAGCAAAGCTGAAATCGATCTCCTTCTCACCTCGGGCGATTTCTTTCGTGCGCATTTGTTGCCGGAACGGTAAGTCGGATAGACGTCCGGATCGCGACATGAAGTGCTTCGTGTGACGCCGGCGATTGAGCAAGGCCGAGATCGACCTGCTGCTCGGCAAGGAGGCGTTCTACAAGGCCCGGCCGTTGCCGGGCGACTAGCTCAGAGTGACCGAGATGAGCGACCTGACGGCTCTGACGCGGCGCGTGCGCCCCATCCTGTTGAAGACGTGGGATCCTATCGGCATTGCCGACGAGCCGCGGGCGCAGGATGAGTATGATGCTTACGCGCCGGCCATTGCCCGGATGCTTGCCGCGGACGTGAGCGAGGCGGCCCTGGCGAGCCACCTGCTTGCCGTTGAGAGAGATCGCATGGGGCTGCGGGGTGACGAGCAACGCGCCGCGCAGACTGCGAAGCTGCTTCTGGCGCTGGTGAAGCACTGACGCAGGCCGCCGTCGCGGGGCGGCATCATAACACCCAAGAGAGCGGGCACAGTCGTGCTCGACCCCACACATGGATGATCTGACACGCACCATCGCCGAGCGCGGCGACCTGGCGCATCTGGCGCTGTTTTTGTGGGCGTCGGGGGCGAGCGGCCTCTTGGTGTGGACGCTGCGCGAGCTCGCCGCGGCCAACCGGCGCTTCGAGGATTTCGTCAAGGAAATCGCCGCGCTCAACCGATTGTTCAACCGCAAGGACTGACTCCCATGCCCACCAAGACCCAGGCGGTCGAGGTGTTCAGGCAGTTTGCCTGGAACCTCGCCGGCAGCCTCGTCGCGCCCAAGACCCGGCCGCGGCCGCAACGCCGGCCGGCGCGTCCGGCCGGGGAGAAGCGCTGATGCAGCCCATCCCCATCGATGCCGAGGGCCGCTTTGCCGGCTATGCCAGCGTCTTCGGCGAGGTCGACGACGGCGGCGACATCGTCATGCCCGGCGCCTTCCGCAAGAGCCTCGGCCTGCGCGGCCGGCACCGCGTCAAAATGCTGTTCCAGCACGACCCCAAGGAGCCGGTCGGCACCTGGGACAAGGTGGCCGAGGACGGCTTCGGCCTGTGGGTCGAGGGCCGGCTGGTCGGCGAGGTGCCGCGCGCCGACGCGCTGCGCCGGCTGATCGCCAAGGGGGCGGTGGACGGCCTGTCGATCGGCTTTCGCACCGTCAAATCCACGCGCGATCCTCGCAGCGGCCATCGCCGGCTGTGGGAGATCGATTTGTGGGAAATCTCCATCGTCACCTTTCCGATGATGGATCGCGCCCGGATTGCGCCGGGCACAGCGGGCGGCCGCAAGGCGCGCCTCGACCGGTCGCTCGAGGCGGCCATTTCCGTGTTCAAACATTGAGGATCCCGATGACTGATCTTGCAAGCGGCCTTGAGAACAAGGCCGGCACCGGCGGCGGCGCCGACACCGAGGCGCTGGTCGCCGAGCTGATGGGCGCGTTCGAAGAGTACAAGCGCACCAATGAGGGGCGCCTGGGCGAGCTCGAGCGCCGCGGCGCGGCCGATGCGCTGACCGAGGACAAGCTCGGCCGCCTGAACCAGGCGCTCGACGGCGCCAAGGCGGCCATCGACCGCGCCAATCTGGAGCGGGCGCGGCCGCGGCTCGAGGCCGGCGGGCCCGCCGGCGGGGCCGGCGCCGGCGACGAGTACAAGGATGCCTTCGCCGCCTATGTGAAGCGCGGCGAGGAGAAGGCGCTGTCGGTGGGCAGCAATGCCGATGGCGGCTATCTGGTGCCGGTCGAGACCGATACCGAGATCACCCGGCTGATGACGGCGATCTCGCCGATCCGCTCGCTCGCCAGCGTGCGCAAGGTGTCGAGCGCGACCTACAAGAAACCGGTGACCACCGCCGGCCTTGCGACCGGCTGGGTGGCCGAGACCGCGAGCCGGCCGCAGACCGACAGCCAGACCATCGATGCGCTGAACTTTCCGACGGCCGAGCTCTACGCCATGCCGGCGGCCACCGCGCAGTTCCTCGACGACGTGGCCGTCGATGTCGGCCAGTGGATCGCCGAAGAGGTGAATGCGGCGTTCGCGCAGCAGGAGGGCACGGCCTTCGTTTCCGGCAACGGCACCAACAAGCCCAAGGGCTTTCTCGCCGAGACCACGGTGGCCGAGGCGAGCTGGGCCTGGGGCAAGCTCGGCTACGTCACCACCGGGGTGAGCGGCGCGCTGCCGGCGAGCGACCAGTCGGACGTGCTGATCGACCTGGTCTATGCGCTGAAGGCGGGCTACCGGCAGAATGCGAGCTTCGTGATGAACCGCAAGACGCAAGGCGTGCTGCGCAAGCTCAAGGACGACGCCGGCAATTATCTGTGGCAGCCGGCGGCAACCGCCGACGGCAAGGCGACGCTGATGGGCTTCCCGCTGGTGGAGGCCGAGGACATGCCCGACATCGCCGCCAACTCGCTGTCCATCGCCTTCGGCGATTTCCGCCGCGGCTATCTGGTGGTGGACCGCGCCGGCGTCAACGTGCTGCGCGACCCCTACAGCGCCAAGCCCTATGTGCTGTTCTACACCACCAAGCGCGTCGGCGGCGGCGTGCAGGACTACGACGCCATCAAGCTGCTGAAATTCGGCACGGCCTAGCCGTCGCCGAGGCCCGGCGCGCCTGCCCCTCCCTCGGGCGCGCCGGGCAATGAGGTGAATGGTGAATGGTGAATGGTGAATGGTGAATGGTGAATGGTGAATGGTGAATGGAGGGGCGTCTCTCGGGTAGGACGCTGTTCCAACGCCGACGGTTCACCACTCACCATTCACCATTCACCATTCACTTGTTCTTTCGACCCCCGGAGACGATCATGACTTCAACCCTCATCGCCGGACCCGGCGAGGAGCCGGTGGCGCTGGCCGAGGCCAAGGCGTTCTGCCGCATCGACGGCAGCGACGAGGATGCGCTGGTCGCGGCGCTGATCGTCGCGGCGCGGCTGCAGGTCGAGAGCCTTACCGGCCGCGCGCTGGTGACGCAGACCTGGCGCCTGACACTCAATTGCGCGCCGCGCCTGGTGGCGCTGCCGGTGCTCCCGGTGGCGTCGCTGCTCGTCGCGCCCGACGGCGCGGTGCTACAGGGCGATGCGGTGCTGCTGGCCGAGCCCGTCGACGCGCTCAGCATCGACTATACCGCCGGCTATGGCGCCGCCGCCGACGTGCCGGCCGACCTCAGGCAGGCGGTGCTGACGCTGGTGGCGTATTGGTACGAACACCGCGACGCGCTGACCGCGCCGCCGCTCGGCTTCGACCGGCTGCTGGCGGGCTACAAGCGGGTGCGGCTGTGAGCGAGACCATTCCGCCGCTCGGCACGCTGACCGACCGCGTCGTGCTCAAGCGCCGCACCACGACCGACGAGGACGAGGGCGGCGAGGTCGCATTGTTCTCGCCGCTGGCGACGGTGTGGCCACGGGTGCGCCGGCTGGGCGCGCGCGCCGCGATGGAGGCCGACGGCCGCGGACAGACGCTGACGCATGCGGTGGTGCTGCGGTTCCGCTCCGACCTCAGGCCGGGCGACCGCATCGCCTATCGCGGCACCGACCTCGAGGTGCTGGCGGCGAGCGACCTCAACGGCCGCCGCGCCTATCTGAGCTGCCAGTGCAGCGAGCGGGTGGTGACCGGATGACGCATCCCCTGGTTGTGCTGCAGGCGGGCCTGGTCGCGGCCTGGCGCGAGGCCGGCCTCGCGGCGTTCGACGCGCCGCCGGCCGGCTCGGTGCCGCCCTATGTCGTGATCGGCCGCCACGATGTGCTGCCGCGCGACGGCGACGCCGCGCCCGGCTACGAGCACCGGCTGCTGCTGCATGTGTGGGCGGAGGGCGCGAGCCGCAAAGCCGTGGTGGCGCTGGCGGGGAGCGCAGTGGACGCGGCGCTGGAGGCGGCGCTCGACGGCGATCTGCGCGTGACGCTCAGGCGGCACGACCGCACCGACACCGCGATCGACGCCGTGACGGGGCGCGCGCGGGCGGCGGTGAGCATGACGTTCTATACGGAACAAGACAGCTGAATGTGCAGTTGGCGCCACCTTCCCCCGCAAGCGGGAGAAGGGACCTGACTGCATCATCAATGAAGGAATTGTGACATGGCGGCCCAGAGTGGCAAGGACATGCTGTTGAAGCTCGACCAGACCGGGTCGGGCAGCTTTCTCACGGTGGCGGGGCTGCGCACGCGGGCGCTGGCGTTCAACGCCGCGTCGATCGACGTGACCGACACCGAAAGCGCCGGGCGCTGGCGCGAACTGCTGGCCGGCGGCGGCATCAGGCGCGCCGCACTGAGCGGCAGCGGCATCTTCAAGGACCAGGCGTCGGATGCGGCGATCCGCGAGCTGTTCTTTGCCGGCACCCTGCGGAGCTGGCAGCTGGTGCTGCCCGATTTCGGCGTGGTGCAGGGGCCGTTCCAGATCACCGCGCTGGAGTTTTCCGCCGACCACGCCGGCGAGGTGACGTTCGAGATGGCGCTCGAGAGCGCGGGGGAACTGAGCTTTACGGCGAGCTGATCATCCGGGCAGGCGTCCGCGCCGGCTGTGCAGCACATCGAGGATGACGATGGTTTCCGCCGCGCCGCGGCCCTCGATCCGATAGCTGAGGATATAGCTGATGTCGGTCAGCGACTTGACGTAGGTGTGCGGCAACCGGCCCGGCCGTCCTGTGGAATGTTGGCCAAGGGCGTCGCCGGCCTCGACGATTCGATGCGTGACCGCGTGCGCGGCTTCGGGGTTCCGCCTGGCAAGATAGAGGAAGATCGAGGCGAGGGATTTGTCGGCCCGATTGGACCAACGCACCGACCTCATCGGGCGGCGACTTTCTTGTGGGTGCGGTCATCGCTCCGGTGGATCTCGAAAAGCGCGTCGATATGGGCCTTCACCTGCTCGCTGGTGAAGACGCGGCCCTCGTCGGCATCTTTTATGCCTTCAAGGATGCCTTCGACGATTTCGATCTCTTCCGCGACATAGGCGCCGAGCGCGTCGGCGACGAGATAGGAGCGGCTCCGCCCCGTCATCCCGGCCAGGCGATCGAGTTTTTCCTTGGTGTCGAGCGACACCCGCACGGTGATCGTGGTGGTTTCGGCCATGGCCGTCCTCCGGTGCTGCAGCAGCAATTGTACACATCCTAACACAAACGAACACAGGTGAACACATGGCCAATATGCAGCGTGGCGAGATCAGCGCCGTGATCGGCGGGGAGGAGCGGGTGCTGTGCCTGACGCTGGGGGCGGTGGCGGAGCTGGAGGCACGGCTCGGGGCGGGCGATCTGAGCGGGCTGGGCGAGCGCTTTGCCGGCGGGCGGGTGTCGGCGCGCGATTTGACGGCGATCCTCGGCGCCGGGCTGCGCGGCGGCGGCAACGCCATCACCGACGACGATCTGGCGCAGATGGCGGTGGAGGGTGGGCTGAAGGGCGCGGCGGAGATCGCCGTACGGTTGCTGCGCGCCACCTTCGGGGAAGCGGCATGAACGCCTTTCCGTGGAGCGCGGCGATGCGGCTCGGCTTCGGCGTGCTGCGGCTGTCGAGCAAGGAGTTCTGGGGGCTGACGCCGCGCGAGCTGGCGGCGGCCTTCGAGGCGCTGAGCGGCGCGCGGCCGGGTGCGCCGGATCGCGACCGGCTCAAGCAGATGATGGAGCGGTTCCCCGATGGACGATGATCCGCATGACTTTGTGCGCGAGCTGGGCGACGTGAATGCCGAGCTCCGGCGCGTGGGCGATCTGGCGGCCGGCGTCGGACGCTCGCTGAGCACGGCGCTGCGCGGCGCGGTGATGGACGGCAAGTCGCTGAAGGCCGTGCTGGGCGACGTCGCCAGGGCGTTCGCCGATCTCGCGCTGAAGGCGGCGCTGAAGCCGGTGGGCACGCTGGTGTCGACCGCGCTCGAAGGGCTGTTCACCGCGACCGATCCGGCGGTCACCAGGTTCGCCAAGGGCGGCGTGATCGCGGCGCCGAGCTATTTTCCGACGCAAGGCGGCATGGCGCTGGCGGGCGAGGCGGGACCGGAGGCGATCGTGCCGCTGCGCCGCGGCAGCGACGGCCGGCTCGGCATCGCCGGCGGCGGGGGCGGCGTGAACGTGACGTTCAACGTGACGGCGACGGATGCCCGCAGCTTTGCGGCGAGCGAGGCCGAGATCTCGGCCATGCTGCTGCGCGCCGTGAAGCGCGGCACGCGGGCGAGCTGACGGGACAGGCAACATGGCATTTCACCAGATCCGCTTTCCGCTCGACGTGGCGCTGGGGGCGCGCGGCGGGCCGGAGCGGGCGACCGATATCGTGACGCTGCACAGCGGCCGCGAGGAGCGCAACAGCCGCTGGGCCGGCTCGCGCCGGCGCTACAATGCCGGCTATGGCGTCAAGTCGCGCGCCGATTTGCAGGCGGTGCTGGCGTTCTTCGAGGAGCGGCGCGGACGGTTCCATTCGTTCCTGTGGCGCGACGGGCTCGACCATTCGAGCGGCGCCGAGACGCCGACCGCGTTCGACCAGATCATCGGCACCGGCGACGGCAGTACGACGGCGTTCCAGTTGACGAAGACCTACGGCGCGGCGTTCGACCCCTATGTGCGCCCGATCACCAAGCCGGTGGAGGGCAGCGCGAGGCTGGCGGTGGATGGCGTCGAGCTGGCGGGCAGCGGCTTCACCGTCAATACGCTGACCGGAATGGTGACGCTGGCCGCGGCGCCGGCCGCCGATGCGGCGGTGACGGCGGGGTTTCTATTCGACGTGCCGGTGCGCTTCGACACCGACCGGCTCGACATCGAGCTCAGTAGTTTCGATGCGGCCGAAGCGCCGGCCATTCCCTTGATCGAGGTGCTGGAATGAGAACGCTGGACCTGGGCTTCAAGGCGCATGTCGAAAGCGGCGCGACGACGCTGGCGACCTGCTGGAAGCTGACGCGCCGCGATGCGCTGGTGCTGGGCTTCACCGACCATGACCGCACGCTGCGCGTCGACGGCGTCGACTATGCGCCGATGCGCGGGCTCGACGGTGGCGAGGTGCCGGCGCGGCTCGGGGCGCAGGTCGATACCGGCGAGGTGGTGGGCATCCTGCATTCGGCGGCGATCAGCGAGGCCGATATCGTCGCCGGGCTCTACGACGGCGCCGCGGTCGAGACCTGGCGCGTCAACTGGCGCGACGTGACGCAACGGCTGCTGCAGCGTCGGGCGACCATCGGCGAGATCGTGCGCGAGGACGGGCAGTATCGCGCCGAGCTCAGGAGCGGCCAGCAGGCGCTGAACCAGGTGCGCGGGCGCATCTATTCGGTCTATTGCGACGCGGTGCTGGGCGATGCGCGCTGCACGGTGGCGCACGGCCATCCGAATTTCGGGCTTGGCTGCGACCGGGCGCTGGCGACGTGCCGCGACCGCTTCGGCAATGTCGCGAACTTCCGTGGCTTCCCACATATCCCGGGCAACGATTTCGTGCTGCGCTATCCGCAGGCGGGGAGCGCGCTCAACGGCGCGCCGCTGCTGCCATGAGGCGCGGCGAGATCGTCGCCACGGCGCGCGGCTGGCTCGGCACGCCGTACCGGCACCAGGCGGCGACGCGCGGCGCGGGCTGCGACTGCCTCGGCCTGCTGCGCGGCGTGTGGCGGCAGCTTTACGGCGACGAGCCGCTGGCGGTGCCGCCCTATCGCGCCGACTGGCGCGATGCGGCGCATCGCGAGACGCTGCGGCTGGCGGCGGAACGGCTGCTGTGGCCGGCGGGCGGGAGCTTACAAGCGGGGCAGGTGCTGCTGTTCCGGCTGGGGCGCAGCGCCGTGCCGCGCCATTGCGGCATCGCGATTGCCGCCGACCGCTTCATCCATGCGCAGGAGGGGCTGGGCGTGGTCGAGGCCAATCTCACCGAGGGCTGGGCGACACGCATCGCCGGCCGCTACGATTTTCCCGGAGTGACGATCTGATGGCGACCCTGGCGCTTTCGCTGGCCGGACAATTTGTCGGCGGTGCGGTGGGCGGGCCGATCGGCGCCACCGTGGGGCGGGCGCTGGGCGCGCTCGCCGGCAGCGCCATCGACAGCGCGATCTTTGCCGACAGGCCGCAGCCGGCACCGATGGCCGGCGCCGACCTCAGGCTGCACGGCTCGAGCGAGGGCGCGCCGATCCCCAAGCTTTATGGCTGGGCCCGGCTCAGCGGCAACATCATCTGGGCCACGGAACTCGAGCGCATCGAGGCCGAGAGCCGCGGCGCCAAGGGCGTCGGTGGCGGCGACGACAGCGAGGACGCCGAGCCGACCATCTGCGCCAATTTCGCCCTCGGGCTGTGCGAGGGCGAGGTGGCGCGGCTCGGCCGCGTCTGGGCCGACGGCCAGTTGATGGACCTGACCGGGGTGACCTGGCGCTTTTATCGCGGCAGCGAGACGCAGGCGGCCGACAGCCTGATCGAGGCCAAGCAGGGCGCCAATGCGCCGGCTTATCGGGGCCTCTGCTATCTGGTGTTCGAGCGCTTGCCGCTGACCGCCTTCGGCAACCGCATCCCCAACATCAGTGTGGAGCTCTGCCGCGTGGTGGGCGAACTCGAGCCGCTGGTGACGGCGGTGACGGTGATCCCCGGCGCGACGGAGTTCGGCTACGACCCGGCGCCGCGCGTGCGGCTGCTCGGGCCCGGCGCGACGGTGCCTGAGAATGCGCACCAGTCGGCGGGCGTCTCCGACTGGACGCTGTCGCTCGACGAGCTGACGGCGCTCTGCCCCAACCTCGAGGAGGTGTCGCTGGTGGTCGCCTGGTTCGGCGACGATCTGCGCTGCGGCACCTGCACGATCGCGCCCAAGGTGGAGGCGGCGGTGCGCGAGGTGGTCGGCGCCGAATGGTCGGTGGCGGGGCTGGGGCGCGGCGACGTCGGCGTGGTGTCGACGCACGATGGCGGCCCAGCCTATGGCGGCACGCCGTCCGACGCCGCGGTGCTGGCGGCGATCGCCGACCTCAGGGCGCGCGGGCTCAGGGTGACGCTCTATCCGCTGCTGCTGCTGGATATTGCCGAGGACAATGCGCTGGGCCAGCCGGCCTATCCGTGGCGCGGGCGGATCGCGGTACTGCCGGCCTCGGAGGGGACGGCCGCGGCGGCGAGCGAGGTCGCGGCGTTCGCGGCGCGCTATCGCGATTTCGTGCTGCACTATGCCGGGCTCGGCGCGGCGGCGGGGATCGACGGCTTCATCATCGGCTCGGAGCTGCGCGGGCTGAGTTTTTCGCGCGGGGCGGCGAACACTTTCCCGTTCGTTGCGGCGCTGGTGAGTCTCGCCGCCGAGGCGCGGACGCTGCTGCCGGCGGCGATGCTGACCTATGCCGCGGACTGGAGCGAATATTCCGGCGTGCAGTCGGGCGGCGGCGAGAAATTCTTCCATCTCGATCCGCTGTGGGCCTCGGCCGATATCGATGCGGTGGGCATCGACAACTACATGCCGCTCGCCGACTGGCGCGGCGAGGACGGGCCGGACGCGGCGGCGTGGGACGGGCCGTACGATCTCGGCTATCTGCGCGCCAATATCGCCGGCGGCGAGGGCTTCGACTGGTACTACGCCTCCGACGAGGACCGCAGCGCGGGAACGCGCACGCCGATCACCGACGGCGCCTATGGCGAACCCTGGGTGTGGCGATACAAGGACCTCGTGGGCTGGTGGAGCAATGCCCATCACGACCGGCCGGGCGGGGTGCGTGCGGCGTCGGCGACGGCGTGGGTGCCCAGGGGGAAGCCGATCTGGTTCACGGAGCTCGGCTGCGGCGCCGTCGACAAGGGCGCCAACCAGCCGAATCTGTTTTCCGATCCCAAGAGCAGCGAGAGCGGCCGGCCGTATTTCTCGACCGGGGCCGCCGATCCGCTGGCGCAGCGGCAGGCGCTGCGGGCGGTGCTGGGCTACTGGGCCGATGCGGCCAACAATCCGGCGTCGGACGTCTATGCCGGGCGCATGCTGGCGCGCACGACGCTGTGGACCTGGGACGCGCGGCCCTATCCGGCGTTTCCGCTGCGCACCGATGTGTGGAGCGACGGGCCGAACCACCTGACCGGCCATTGGCTGACCGGCCGGCTGGGTGGCCTCGCGAGCGACGAGCTGGCGGCGGCGATCGGCGCCGACTATCGCGTCACGCTCGGCAGCGCCGCGGTGCGGCCGCCCTTCGTTCACGGCTATGTGGTCGAGGCGCCGCAGGCGGCGCGCGCCGCGCTCGAGCCGCTGCTGGCGGCGAGCGGGCTGGCGCTGCGCGACCGGCCGGACGGGCTGGAGCTGGTGGCGCCATCGGCGCGCGACGCGCTGGCGGTGACTGACGTGGTGGCCGAAGACGGGCCGATGCTGTCGCGCCGCCGCCCCGATCCGGGCGAGGCGGTAGGGCAGGTGGCGCTGGGCTATCTCGACCGCGAGCGCAGCTACCAGTCGGGCTCGGTGACGGTGATCGCCGCCAGCGGCGGCATGCTGGAGACGGCGAGCGCCGGGCTGGTGCTCGACCTCGCGGGCGCGCGCTCGACCGCCGAGCGGCTGCTGGGCGAGCGGCTGGCGCATGCCGAAACCGTGGAGCTGGCGCTGCCGCCGTCGCAGATGGGGCTCGAAGTAGGCGACGCGATTGCGGTCGACGGCGCGACGTTCGAGGTGACCGAGATCCGCGACGGGCCGGCGCGGCGCATCGCGGCGAAGGCCGTGCCGCCGCTGGTGGAGATGACACTGGTCGGCGGCCGCGCGGGTGGCGCCGCCGACATTCCGGCCGGCGCGTCGGTGCCGGTGCTCGATTACGCGCATCTGCCGCCGGCCCCCGACGATGTCGAGCACTCGCGGCTGGCGGCGGGCGCCTATGCCAGCCCCTGGCCAGGGCGGGTGACGGTGACCGAGGAGCTGAGCGCGGCGACCGTCGCCTCGCTCGGCACCGCCGCAACGCTGGGCGAGCTGAGTGCGGCCTTCGATCCGGGCGGCATCTTCACCTGGGACGAGACCAATGCGCTGGAAGTGACTCTGTACGCAGGGCATTTGGCGTCGCGCGACGAGCTGGAGGTGCTCGCCGGCGCCAACCATCTGGCGGTCGAGACCGATGCCGGCGACTGGGAGGTGGTGGCCTTCGCCGATGCCGAGCTGGTGGCGCCGGGACAGTACCGGCTGACCCGGCTGCTGCGCGGCCGCTGGGGCAGCGATTTCGCCATCGGCCCGGCGGCGGCCGGCAATCGCGTGCTGCTGCTCGATGGGCGCAGCAGGCTGCTGCCGGTGCAGGCGGCGTGGCTGGATGCGACGCTGCAATTGCGCAGCTATGCCGGCGCCGCCGATGCCGAGGGCACGCCGGCCAGCGTGCAGATCGGCCTCGGGCCGGTGCTGCCGCTGGCGCCGGTGCACCTGGCGGCGGCGCGCGGCGGCAGCGGCGACGTGACGCTCGGCTGGGTGCGGCGCAGCCGCGCCGACGCCGACAGCTGGGCCGGCGACGACGCGCCGCTCGACATGACGCCCGAGGCGTATCGGGTCACCATCTACGACGCTGGAACGCCGATCCGCTCGATCGACGCCGGCGCACCTTCGGCCAATTATCCGGCCGCCGAGCAGACCGCCGATTTCGGCACGCTGCCGGCGAGCTTCGCCTGGAGCGTGGCGCAGCTCAGCCCGCGCTACGGGCCGGGGCACGCGGCGACGGCCAGCTTCACCGCCTGATCATTCGGAGAGTTTCATGCCTGAGCTCAGCACTGCCTCGCGGCAGCGGCTTGCCGGTGCGCACCCGCTGCTGCGCGATCTGTTCATCGCGGTGGCCGGCACGGCGGCGATCGAGGTGCTGGAGAGCCAGCGCGGCCGCTCGGCGCAGGAGCGCGCCTTCGCGCTCGGCCACAGCCGCGCGCATTTCGGCCAGTCGGCGCACAATTGGACGCCCGCCATCGCGCTCGACGTGGTGCCGGCGCCGCTCGACTGGACCGATCTCGACCGCTTCCGGGCGCTGGCGGCGCTGGTCAAGGCCGAGGCCAAGGCGCGCGGCGTGCCGCTCGCCTGGGGCGGCGACTGGGTGCGGCTGCGCGACATGCCGCATTACGAGCTCGACCCGTGGCGGAGCTTCGCGGCGGAGGCGACACCCTATGCCGGCTGACCCCTATCGCTTCGGCACGCGCTCGGACGCGACCAGGGCGCTGCAGGCGGCGCTCGCGGCCGCGGGCTTCGACGCGGGGGAGGCCGACGGCATTTTCGGCCGCCAGACGCAGGCGGCGGTAGTGGCCGCCCGAGTGGCGTTCGGGCTCGGCGCCGGCGGCGTCGACGCGGCGCTGCTCGGGCGGCTGGGTCTCGCGGCACGCGCCGACCCGATCCAGGATTTCCTGCTGCGGCAGGCAGTTGCGCTGTTTCTCTCAACCCTCAAAGGACGCTTACCGATGACTTTCCTCGCCGGCTACCGCACCTACATCATTGCCCTGATCATGCTGCTGACCGGCGTCGCCGGCTTCCTCGGCATCGACATCCCGAGCTTCACCGGCCAGGTGCCGGGCGACCTGATCATCCAGGCCCTCGCCTTCATCTTCCTGCGCCACGAGCTGAAGATGGACAGCAAGGGGTGATAGCCGCTCCACACATCTGTGGACTTCAACAGATGTGTGGAGTACCCTACATGTATGAACGCCAAGGAATTGCAGCGAGAGCTGGCCAAGCTCGGCGCGAGTTTTGTCACCCATCCGGGGGGCAGCGGACATATCACCGTCTATTTGAACGGCAAGAAGAGCCAGATTCCGATGCACGGCGGGGCAAGGAGTTGGGCCCCGGGCTGGTCCACGCGATCAGGAAGCAACTCGGGTTGAAGTGGGGAGTAGCGTATGGCCTGGTACGAACTGAGCCTGCAGCCGGACGGCGACACCTGGCTGGTGACGGCACCGGCATTCAAGGAGGTCGCGACGTTTGGCGACGATCAGGAGGAATCGTGCCGCAATGGGCTGGATGCGATCCTGCAGGCGATTGCCGGGAGGATTGCCGATGGCGAGCCCGTTCCTGCACCGATGGTCGATGCGCCGCGCAAAGGCATCTTTGCGCAGTTGCCGCTAATGGTTTTCCTCAAGGCGGCGCTGTACATGATCCTGCGCGAGCAGGGAAAGACCCGGGCCGATCTCATGCGCATGCTGGGCTGGCACCGCGAGCAGGTCGACCGTCTGTTCCGGCTGGACCACAATTCGACCCTGGACCAGCTCGAGAAGGCGTTCGCCGCGGTCGGGACGCCGCTGCGCCTCGATGTCTCGTTTCCTCAGGCAGCCTGATCGCTGCGCCCACCTGACGCGGAAACCATTCATTCCCCATTCAGCGGATCGCGCCTAAATGTGGGCGCATGAACATTATTCGCACCATTCTCCTCACGATGGCGGCGGCGGCGAGCTTGTCGCTGGGCGCCGCCATGCCCGCTTCGGCGGCCTCCAAGGATTGCCTGACGGACCAGCAGATCCAGGCGGCGATCCAGTCGGGCGAGATCAAGAGCTGGCCGACCATCAAGAAGATGGCGCAACTGTCCAGCGACTATCAGGAAGTTTCGGACGTCAAAGTCTGCCTGGTCAATGGCGTCCCGTATTACAACGTCAACCTGGTCTCATCGAGCGGCGCCGCGAAGAAAATCGTCCTCAACGCCGTAGATGGCAGCGGCTGATTTGCTATAGTCGGGAAAAGGGACGGCTCCGATGCGCATCCTCGTTGTTGAAGACGACACCAATCTGAACCGCCAGATCAAGGACGCCCTCACCGAGGGCGGCTACGCGGTGGACGTGGCTTTCGATGGCGAGGAGGGGCACTTCCTCGGCGACACCGAACCCTATGATGCAGTGGTGCTCGACATCGGCCTGCCGCAGATGGACGGGCTGTCGGTGCTGGAGGAATGGCGCCGCGCCGGCAAGACCATGCCGGTGCTGCTGCTCACCGCCCGCGACCGCTGGAGCGACAAGGTGCAGGGCATCGACGCCGGCGCCGACGACTACGTGGCAAAACCCTTCCACATGGAAGAGCTGCTGGCGCGGCTCAGGGCGCTGGTCCGCCGCGCCGCCGGCCATGCCAGCAACGAGATCACCGCCGGCCCGGTGCGGCTCGACGTCAAGGCCGGCAAGGTGACGGTCGACGGCCAGGCGATCAAGCTGACCAGCCACGAATTGCGGCTATTGAGCTACCTCATGCACCACAAGGGCAAGGTGGTGAGCCGCACCGAGCTCACCGAGCATCTCTACGACCAGGATTTCGACCGCGATTCCAACACCATCGAGGTGTTCGTCGGCCGCCTGCGCAAGAAGCTGCCCGAAGAGGTGATCCACACCGTCCGCGGACTGGGCTACCAGATCCTCGAAGACTAGCGCGAGATGCGGAAAGGCTCGATCGCCTTTTCCCTGTTCTGGCTGTCGGCGGGGTGGCTGATCCTGGCGCTGGCCGGAACGGCGTTCCTGTTGACCGACCTCTATTCGCGGGCGCTCGACACCAACCTCACCAACCAGCTCAAATTCGACATCGACACGCTGTCGAGCGCCATCCTCGATTCCACCGACCCGTCCTTCGGCGACGTCAGCGTCAACGATCCGCGCTTCACCCGCGCCTCGACCGGCTGGTACTGGATCATCCGCAACGAATTCGGCGACGTGCTGGCGACCTCGCGCTCGGCGGTGGGCAGCCTGCCGCCGGCGCTGACCGGCAATTTCGACGCCGACAATTACCGCACCGGCATCCTCGGCGACGAGGCGGGCAACCGCATCCGCGCCATCGAGCGCGCGACCACCAGCAACGGCCGGCCGCTGCGCATCACCGTCACCGGCAATCTCGACGACAGCCTGGCGCTGGTCGGCCAGTTCCGCGGCCAGACGCTGACCGTGCTGAGCGCGGTGGGCATCGCGCTCGCCATCATGTCGGGCATCGTGGCGCGCCTGGCGCTCAGGCCGATCGACCGGCTGGGCAAGGCCATCGAGCGGGTGCGCGAGGGCGAGAGCGAATCGATCACCGGCAGCTATCCGCGCGAGATCGCGCCGCTCGCCGAGGAGGTGAACGAGCTGCTGCGCTCCAACACCCAGATCCTCGAGCGCGCCCGCAACCAGGTGGGCAACCTGGCGCACGGGCTGAAGACGCCGCTGGCGGTGCTGCGCAACGAGGCCGCTGCCGCGAGGGACAATCCGCTGAGCCGGGTGGTGGCCTCCGAATCGGAGAAGATGACGCAGCTCGTCACCACCTATCTCGACCGCGCCCGCATCGCCGCGCGCAGCACCGTGGTCGGCAAGAAGGCCGACGCCACCATGGTGATGCTGCGCCTCGTGCGGGTGATGCAGAAGCTCAACCAGAACGTCACCATCGCCTTCAAGCGGCCGGACGCCTCGCTGCCCTGGTTCCGCGGCGACGAGGGCGACCTCGAGGAGATGGCCGGCAACCTGCTCGACAATGCCTGCAAATGGAGCAAGGGCCAGATCGCCGTGACCATGGGCGCCGAGCGCACCGAGAGCGCGCAGATGCTGGTGATCCGCGTGGAGGACGACGGCCCGGGGCTGACCGAGGAGGAGGCGCAGAAGGCGCTGCGCCGCGGCGTCCGCCTCGACGAGAAGACGCCCGGCAGCGGATTGGGACTCGATATCGTCAAGGAACTGGTTGACGTCTATGGCGGCAGCCTGCAATTGAAGCGCTCGGTTCTGGGGGGCCTGCTGTGCGAGCTCCGACTGCCGGCCGCCAAAGTGGGGCTGGTCCGGAACTGACTTAACTCCGCCGCAGTTATCGCCCCTGATTTCCGGGTCAACGACGAGATCAGCATGAAGATCGCCCGCTCCCTGTCCCTGCTTCCTGCCCTTGCCCTGGCCGCCTGCGCCACGGCGCCGACCGTCACCAACATCGCGACCGGTCCCGCGACCACCGCGCCCGCCGACCAGATGGTGCTGACCGCACCGGCGCAGACCATCTCGACGGCAGCGGCGACCACAGACGTGTCGGCCTTCGTCGACCCCACGGCCTTCGGCCTGATGTCCGCCAAGTCGAAGGCGGAAGCCTCGGGCGCCCAGTTCAACGCGCTGCAGTTCGGCCGCGTCGGCGCGCCGCGCGCCTGGCAGGGCGACAAGGGCCAGACCGGCAGCATCACCGTCGGCCCCTATGTGCGGGTGAACCTGATCGACTGCCGCGACTTCACCAATACGGTGACCATCTCCGGCCAGAGCTATGTCAAGAAGGGCACCGCCTGCCGCGAGGCCGACGGCAGCTGGACGGTGACGGCGGCCAAGGCCGGCTAGACTCGCGCTAAACTACGGCAGCCGAGAGGAAATCTTTGTTTACCAGGTTCGGCTAGAGTCGGCGTTCGATCGACTTTTGTTCCTGGTCCAGATGCCGCCATCCTCAGCCAAGTCGGGCACGGGCGCCGCGAGCGCGGCGCAGCGCAAGGCCCTGCGGCCGTTCCTCGGCATGATCGACGCCGTGCTCGTACACGGCCCCGCCGATTTCAGCTTCAGCGGCGCCGTGGCGTCGGACGACGCCGCCGCCGTGTGGACCTGGATGGTGCGCGACGTCGCCCCCGACCTCATCGATGTCGCCGCCATCGACGATTCGGCGATCAGCCACGCCGCCGTCGAATCGCTGCTGCCGGAGCTGCTGGCCCGCGCCCGCAAGGCGCTGCTGGCGGCCGAAAGCAGTGTCGAGCTCACCCGCCGGCTGAAGACGGCGCTGGGCGGCGACGAGGTGTTCGCGCGGCTGCCGACGGTGCTCAACGCGCTGCGCTGCCGCGGCCTGCTGGAGAAGGCGCAGGGCTTCGGCCGCGCCGCCAACGGCATGGCCGACGAAGCGGCCCTGGCGCTGGCGCTGCAGTCGATGCCGCTGAGCGACCAGCCGGTCGCCGCGCTGCTGCTGCAGGCGGCGGTGGGGCAGGTGGCCAATCCGACGAGGCTGGTGACGGCGGCGATCCGCATCGCCGGCGCCGCGACCGAGCCGGCCCTCGTGCGCGCCGGCTTCGCGCCGCTGGTCGAGGCCATCCTGGCGCACGCGCAGGACCAGATCCCGGCATTGGCGCAGATGGGCACCTTCGGCGACATGGACCTCGTCTGCCGCTCGGTGGATCGCTTCCACCGGCTGATGCGGGCGGTGACCGGCTATGTCGAGCTGAACCGCGGCAGCCGCTGGTCGACGGTCGGCGCCGCGCTGATCAAGGCGGCGTCGAACCGGGTGGAGCCCAAGCTCAAGGATGTCGGCCCCGACATGAACCAGGCGCTGCGCCGGCGCGAGGGCTACGACCGGCTCGACAGCGACCAGGTCCTGATGGCGCTCAACGGCCTCTATCTGCTGGCCACGGTGCGCGAGTCGCGCGATTCGCTGGCCGTCAACGCCACCTTCGACCAGGTCTGGGCGCAGACCGGGCAGGCGCTGGAAATCCACCTCGAACGGCTGCTGCAGCAGGGCCGCGCCAGCCCGGACGATGCGGTGATCGCCGCGCGGCTCGATGCGGCGCTGAAGATGGCGGAAATCCGCTTCGGGCAGGACTATGCCGACACGCTGCGCCGCTCGCGCGACGCCGCCGTCGAGCGCCGGGCCTAGTCCCGGCCGATCCGCGCCGGCGAAGAGCCGGCGTCGGTCTCCACGATGAACCGGTCGAGTTTCGCGGCGGCCTTTGTGACCAGCGCGATGCCGCCCACCGGCGCTGCCTCGACGATGCTGCCGACGGCGTTCTCGGGCCGCCGCGTCGCCGTCACCGCATAGACCAGCGCTCCAATCGGAAAGCGGCGCTTGCCGTCGACGACGAGGTGCAGCCGCCGCGGGTCGTCGCCATACCGCTTGCGCAGGTAGGGAGGCAGGTCGGGGGCGGCGATGGGTGCGGCGAGCGGACGCCAGTCCGATGCCTGCAGATCGTTGCCCGGCGAGCCGCGCTCCTCGGCGATGGCGCCGGCATCGGCCGCGGCGATGAGGCCGAGCTCCACCGAGGCCGCGACGTCGCCGAGGCCGAGCGCGTGCGTCCCATGGGCTGGCTCGGGCGCGGGGCCTGGCACCGGGCGCAGCGCGAGGGTCGGGCCGCTGTCGAGGAAGGCGGGCATGTCGCCTGCCGGTGCGATCGGCGTCGGCGCGTCGGGGGTTTCGAGATGCGTGCCGGCTTCGACGTCCTCGATCGGCTCGGGCGCCTCGCCGAACAGCGCGGCCTGCGCGGCGCGGCCGCTCGCGACGCAGGCCCGCAGCGAGCGGTAGCCGGCGGCGGCGCCGGCGAGCGCCAGATGCTCGACATGGCCCTGCGCCAGCAGCGCCGAGCGGTCGGCATCCCAGCGCACGCCGCCGCCGGCGCGCATCCATAGCGTCAGCTCGGGCTGCCAGCCGCCGGCGACGACGAGCTCGGCGGCCTCGAAGCTGGCGCTGGCGCCGCTGCCGGCGACCGGCGCGAAGACGAAGCGGTCGCGCCCGGCGGCGAGCGGGATCTGTCCCGACGCCAGCGTCAGCCCGCTGGCCTTGGCGAAATCGATGAAGCGCGACTGCGGATTGATGCGGGTGTCGACGATGCGCCGCAGCGCGACGCCGGCATCGTGGAGGCGCAGCGCCAGCCGGTAGGCGTGGTTGCCCTGCGTCGCCACCACCGCGCTCGCGCCGCGCACCACGCCGTAGCGCTTGGCGAGATGGTAGGCGTCGATGGCGCGGCTGACCGCGGGCAGGCGATTGCCGGGAAACACCGGCAGCCGCTGCTGCGCCCCGGTGGCGAGCACCATGCGCTGCGCCACGACGGCGATGACGCGGCCGCGCGGCGCGGGCCCGGTGGTATCGACCTGATGCAGCACCGCGGTGTTGCCCGAAATGGCGAACAGCTCGGCGCGGGTGAGCAGGGTGGCCGCCGGACGGTCCGCGAGCTGGCGCGACAGGCGCTCGACCACGGCGTCGGGGGTCTCGTCGTCGCCCACGGCGCCGAAATAGCGCGCGCCGCCGCCCAGCCAGGGCCGGCGCTCGACAAGAAGGACGCTGCGGCCGGCGGCCGCGGCGGCATCGGCCGCGGCGAGGCCGGCCACCCCGCCGCCGATCACCAGCAGCTCGACCGTGCGGGTCTCCTCGGGGGCGGCGCGCAGCCAGGGCGGATCGGCCAGCGCGCCGACGACGTGGCGCAGCGAATGCGGCGGGCCGAAGCGGCGGCGCCGGCCGATGCTGGTGAAGGCGGCGCCGTCGAGCGCCGGCGTGCGCTCCATCGGCAGCGGCTCGCTCTGGCCGATACGGATCAGCGGCGCCAAGCGCTCGCCGAGCCCCAGCGGCTGGCTGGCCAGCGTGCCGAAGGTATCGATGCCGGTGGCCAGCGCCGCCGAAAGCACCGTGTCGCCGGCAAAGCCCGCGATGCGGCGGCCGTCGAGCCGGAAGCTCAGCGGCCTGCCGCGGTCGATCTCGATGCCGCCGAACTCGTGCGCGGCGTCGGCCGCCAGTCTCATGCGGCACCTGCGACGAGGTCGGCGACCGGCTCGCGGCTCGGCCGCGCCGGATCGTGGGCGGCGAACCAGGATTTTTCGCCCTCGGCCGGCACGCCGGCCAGATGCCGGGCGATGGCCGGCGCGAGGAAGGCGCCGGCATTGCCGAGCCCGGTGACGAGCAGCAGCTTCGTCGGCCGGATGCGGCCGACCAGCGGCGCCCCGTCCTGCGTGACGACACGGCGGAAGCGGCTGGTGGCCAGCCGCCGCAGCGGGAACGGGCCGGGGAGGGTGGAGGCGAGGCGCGCCTCGATCTCGGCGTCGCCGGCGACGAGGCCGAGGACCGACAAATCCGGCCGCTGCACCAGCGTCACGCCGCGATCGGGATAGAGCATCACCGGCGCCGCGAGGCGCCTGGCCGGTTTGGTCAGCGTCGCCGTCATCGCAATTGCGGCGAGCAGCGGCGGCCGCTGCGCTTCCGGCACGAATTCGAGCAGCGCGGCGTCGTCGGCGATGACGATCTGGCCGACGCCGGCGGCCTCGCCGGCGACGACGAGCTCGGCCGCGCCGCCGCGGGCGAAGCGCAGCTGCACGGCCTGCCGCGGCAGCACCGCCACCCGCGAATCGCCGAGCTCGATCGGCCCGACGAGGCGCGGCACGTCGCGGAACACGCCGCGGCGCGAGGCGAGGCCATAGCCGGCGGCGACCTGCGTCAAATGGGCGAGGGCGTGCTCCGTCGCCGGCAGATCGGCGACCACGCCGACATCGACCCGCTCGAGCGCCGCGGCGGCCTCGAGCCCCGCCAGCAGCGCCCGCAACTCGGCCGCGGCGCGTGCCAGCAGCCGCCAGCTTTGCGGCCGCGTCGCCAGCGGCAGCGCCAGATCGAGCCCCCGCGGCAGGCGCTGCGGCGACACCGGATCGGCGATCAGCAGCACCTGCCGGCCGTGATCGTGCGCCAGAAGGCCGGCCAACAGCGCCGCCAGGGCGGTGCCGCCGAAGATCGCGAAATCATAGCTGGAGGTCATCGGGCCGCCCGGCTGCGGCAATCGGCGCCTGCCCTGCGGCGGGCGGGTGCTGCATATTTTGCCTGAATGTCTCTATAGATGCCGCGGCCGACACCGCTTTTCCGACGCTCGGGGCCATGACCATCTGGTTGCTTGCCATAATTCTGACCGCGATCGCCTGCGCCACGCTTTACTACGCGGGCGCCGGACGGCCGGTCAACGCCGGCGCCTCGGTGTTGGATGCAACCACCAGCCATTATCGGGCCCAGCTCGGGGCCATCGAAAGCGACCTCGCCGCCGGCCGGCTGGGCAGCGCCGAGGCGGTCGCCGCCAAGGGCGAGCTGGCGCGCGAGCTGATCCGGCTCAAGGGCGAAGCGGTCGAGACCATGGGGGCGGGGTCGAAGGCGGTCGTCTGGGTCGCCATCGGCTGCGTCGCGGTGCTGGCGCTCGGCACCTATTGGGTGCTCGGCCGTCCCGACCTGCCCGCCGAGCCGCTGAGCGAGCGGGTGGCCGAGACCGGCGCCAATCTCGACCTCGACGCGGCCATCAAGACCATCGAGGCCCGGCTCGCCAAGGAGCCCGACGATCTGCGCGGCTGGCAGGTGATCGCCCCGGCCTACATGCAGCTCGGCCGCTATGCCGACGCGGTGCATGCCCTGCGCCGGGTCAACGCGCTCGCCCCGCCGACCGCCGACAGCCTGACCAATCTGGGCGAGGCGCTGATGATGCAGAACCAGGGCAGCGTCGCCGGCGAGCCGCTCGCGCTGTTCCACCAGGCGGCGGCGCTCGATCCCAAGCATATCCGCTCGCGCTATTACATCGCCGGCGAAGAAACGCGCAGCGGCGACTACACCGCCGCCGTGCGCGACTGGAACGCGCTTCTGGCGCTGGGCAAGGGCGACGAGCCGTGGATGGCGACGGCGCGCAACGGCCTCGCTTACGCGCAGCAGCAACTGAGCCCGAATGCGGCGCCATCCGCGCCGGAGACAGGCGCCGCGCCGCCGGCGCTCGACGCCAACGCGCCGCAGATCCAGGCGATGGTCGACGGGCTCGAGGCGCGGCTCAAGGCGCAGGGCGGCAGCATCGAGGAGTGGACGCAATTGGTGCGCTCGCGCCTGGTGCAGGGCCGCATGGACGCGGCGCAGGCCGACTACGAGCTGGCGCGCAAGGCGTATCCGGATGCGGCGGTGCGCACCGAGCTCGACGTGCTGGCGGCCGACAGCGGGCTGGTGGCCAAGTGACGCGCAAGCAACGCCGCCTCAGCGTGATCGCCGGCCTGGGTGTGGTGCTGGCGCTGGCCGTGGGCCTGATCCTGTTCGCGCTGCGCGACCAGATCGTGTTCTTCTATTCGCCCACCGAAATCCACGAGAAGGCGGTGGCCGCCGGCACGCCCGTACGCCTCGGCGGCCTGGTCAAGCAAGGCACCTGGAAGAAGGACGGCGACAAGAACGATTTCGTCGTCACCGACGGCACCACCGACATGCTGGCGCACTATACCGGCATCCTGCCCGACCTGTTCCGCGAGGGGCAGGGCGTGGTGGTGGAGGGGGCGGTGGCCGGCGACGGCAGCTTTGCCGCCACAAACGTGCTCGCCAAGCACGACGAGAAGTACATGCCCAAGGAAGTGGTCGACGAGCTCAAGGCCAAGGGCGAGTGGCAGCGCGGCGAGGCCGGCGGCTGATGAACGGACTCGACACCTTTGCCCCGGCTTGGAGGCTCGTGCCGTGAACATCGAACTCGGCCATTTCGCGCTGATCCTTGCCACCGCCATTGCCGCGGTGTCGGCGCTTGCCGGCTTCTGGGGCTGGCGGCGGAGCGAGCGGATCACGCTGATCCTCAGGCAGGGCGCGGTGCTGCAATTCCTGCTGGTGGCGGCGGCCTTCGTGGCGCTGATCCAGGCCTTCGTCACCTCGGATTTTTCGCTCGCGCTCGCCTACGAACATTCGCATTCGCTGCAGCCGCTGCTGTTCAAGGTGACCAGCGTGTGGGGCAACCACGAGGGCTCGATGGTCCTTTGGGTGATGATCCTGGTGCTGATGGGCGCCGCCGTCGCCCTGTTCGGCCGCAACCTGCCGCGCGACCTGCTGACCCTGGTGCTGAGCATGCAGAGCCTGCTGGCGGCGGCGTTCGGCGGCTTCACGCTGTTCACCTCGAACCCGTTCCTGCGCCTGTCGCCGGCGCCGCTCGAAGGGCAGGAGCTGAACCCCATCCTGCAGGACATCGGCCTCGCCATCCATCCGCCGCTGCTCTACACCGGCTATGTCGGCTTCTCGATCTGCTTTTCGTTCGCCGTGGCGGCGCTGATCTCGGGCCGCATCGATGCCGCCTGGGCCCGCTGGGTGCGGCCGTGGGCGCTGCTGAGCTGGTGCTTTCTGACGCTCGGCATCGCCATGGGCTCGTACTGGGCCTATTACGAGCTCGGCTGGGGCGGCTGGTGGTTCTGGGACCCGGTCGAGAATGCGAGCTTCATGCCCTGGCTCGCCGGCACCGCGCTGTTGCATTCGGCGCTGGTGATGGAAAAGCGCAACGCGCTCAAGATCTGGACCATCTTCCTTGCGCTCATCACCTTCTCGCTGAGCCTGCTCGGCACCTTCATGGTGCGCTCGGGCGTGTTGACCTCGGTGCACAGCTTCGCCACCGACCCGACGCGCGGCCTGGTGATCCTGGCGCTGCTCGCATTGTTCATCGGCGGCGCCTTCGCGCTGTTCGCGCTCCGCGCCTCGGCGCTGCGGGTGGGCGGGCTGTTCGCGCCGATCAGCCGCGAGGGCGCGCTGATCCTCAACAATCTGTTCCTGTCGACGGCGCTGGTGGCGGTGCTGGTGGGCACGCTCTATCCGCTGCTGCTCGAGGCGACGACCGGCAAGACCATCTCGGTCGGAGCGCCGTTCTTCTCGCTGACCTTCGGCACGGTGATGGCGCCGCTGCTGATCGTGCTGCCGTTCGGGCCGTTCCTCGCCTGGAAGCGCGGCGACCTCGTGGCGGTGACGCAGCGGCTGGCCTGGGCGGCCGGCCTTGCCGTGTTCGTGACCGTACTGATCTTTGCGCTCAGCGGCGGGCAGGTGTCGCTGGCGCCGCTCGGCCTGCTGCTCGGCTTCTGGGCGGCGTTCGGGGCCATCGCCGAGCTGGTCGACCGCTCCGGCCTCGGCCGCATGCCGCTCAGGACCAGCTGGCACCGGCTGGTCGGGCTGCCGCGCTCGGCCTTCTCGACGGCGCTGGCGCATTTCGGTCTCGGCATCAGCGTCATCGGCATCGTCGCCGCCAGCGCCTGGCAGCTCGAGCTGATCACCACCATGCAGCCGGGGGCCAGCAGGACCGTCGGCGACTATACCCTGCGCTTCGACGGCATCGACGACGTGCGGGTCGAGAACTACGCCGCCGAAGTCGGCAAGTTCACCGTGACTGCGGGCGGCGACGAACGGCACCTGACGCCGGAGCGCCGCGTCTATACCGCCAGCGGCACCCCGACCACCGAGGCGGCGATCGAGACCTACGGCTTCAGCCAGCTCTATGTGCAGCTCGGCGAGCAGAGCGCCGACGGCAGCCGCACCGTGCGCGTCTGGTACAAGCCCTATGTCACGCTGATCTGGCTCGGCGCCATCCTGATGGCGCTTGCCGGCGGGCTGTCGCTGACCGACCGGCGGCTGCGCGTCGGCGTTGCCCGCCGCACCGCCTTGCCCAAGCCGGCGCCGGCCGAATGAGAGCGCTGCTCGCCGCCCTGATGCTGGTGTGGCTGGCGCTGCCGGCGCTGGCCGTCAATCCCGACGAGATGCTGGCCGACCCGGCGCTCGAGGCGCGGGCGCGGGCGATCTCGGCGGGGCTGCGCTGTCTCGTCTGCCAGAACGAATCGATCGACGATTCCGACGCCGACCTTGCGCACGAGATCCGCGTGCTGGTGCGCGAGCGGCTGAAGGCCGGCGATACCGACCAGCAGGTGGTGCAGTACCTCGTCGACCGCTACGGCGAGTTCGTGCTGCTGAAACCGGTCTTTGCCTGGCACACTCTGGTGCTGTGGATCGCCGCGCCGACCATCCTCGTGATCGGCGGCATCGTGCTGGTGGTCACCGCCCGGCGCCGGCGCGGGCTGTCCGACCCCGGCCCGCTGACCGCCGAAGAGCAGCAGGCGCTCGACGAGCTCGACGCGGGCAGGGGATAGCCGCCCGGCGACGCCATCGAGGCGGGCAGCCGCGGCCCCCCCCGCCTTGCGCTCTCGTGTTGCGGCACGCGTCCTGTGCCCGAAGACCCAGGAAACTCAGGGGTTCACGTTGCATTAACGTTTTTTCACGTCGGCGCAACGTCACGGAAAGTCGTGGCACTCCATATAGACGCATCTCATCGAGCCGTTTGAAGGAGAACAACGATGCGCTCCAAATTCCTCGCCCGTACCCGTAAGTGGATCGGCGCTTCGGCGCTGGCGATTCTTGTCGGGCTCGGCGGCGGCACGGCCTTCCTCGCTGCGTCCAGCCCCATGGCCGCCGCGCAGGTGACGCCCGTCGCCCAGATCACCGCCCCCGACCTCACCGCCCAGAACCCCGGCTTCGCCAATCTCGTCGACGCCGTGAAGCCGGCGGTGGTGTCCATTACCGTCGAAGGCCGCGAAAAGCCCCCGGCGATCGACCAGAACAACAACGACTTCAACGGCCAGATCCCCGATCTGCCCGACGACAACTTCCTCAAGAAGTTCTTCCAGCAGTTCGGCGCGCCGCAGGGCCGCGGGCCGCAGGGCGGTCCGGCGCCGCAGGGCCGCCGCTTCGCCGCTGCCGGTTCGGGCTTCATCATCTCGCCCGACGGCTACATCGTCACCAACAACCACGTGGTCGAGAACGCCAGCAAGGTCACCGTGACCTTCGACAATGGCGACACCAAATCGGCCAAGGTGGTGGGCACTGACGAGCGCACCGACCTCGCCGTGGTCAAGGTCGATGGCGCCACCGACCTGCCCTTCGTCAAGTTCGCGACCGACGAGGCCCGCGTCGGTGACTGGGTCATCGCCGTCGGCAACCCGTTCGGGCTGGGCGGCACCGTCACCGCCGGCATCGTGTCGGCCCGCGGCCGCGACGTCGCCGGCTCCAACTATGGCGACTTCCTGCAGATCGACGCGGCGGTCAACATGGGCAATTCCGGTGGCCCGACCTTCAACCTCAAGGGCGAAGTGATCGGCGTCAACACCGAGATCTTCTCGCCCAATGGCGGCAATGTCGGCATCGCCTTCGACATCCCGGCCAAGACGGTGCAGCAGATCACCAGCTCGCTGATCAAGACCGGCACGGTGACCCGCGGCTTCCTCGACGTCCGGATCCAGGACGTCAGCCGCGACATCGCCGACAGCGTCGGCCTCAAGGAGGCCAAGGGCGCCCTGATCACCGACGTGACCGATAACGGCCCCGGCGCCAAGGCCGGCCTGAAGTCGGGCGACATCATCACCAAGGTCGACGGGCAGGAGATCGACAACGCCCTGGCGCTGTCGCGCACCATCGCCGGCGACCAGCCGAACCAGACGGTGCAGCTCACCGTGTGGCGCGACGGCAAGGAGACCACGATCTCGGCGACGCTCGGCACCTTCTCCAACAAGGGTGACGACAACACCAAGCCGAACACCCCGCCGTCCGACGACCAGGGCGTGACGCAGTCGAGCGTCGGCCTGACCCTGGTGCCCAACGGCAATGGCGACGGCGTGCTGGTGCAGGACGTCGACCAGGACTCGGTTGCCGCCGACAAGGGCTTCCAGGTCGGTGACACCATTCTCGAGGTCGACAACAAGAAGGTCTCGACCGGCAAGCAGTTCGAGGCGGCCATCAAGGCGGTCAAGGACTCCGGCCGCAGCACGGCGCTGATCAAGGCCGAACGCGACGGTTCCGTCCGCTTCATCGGGCTGCCGCTCGACGCCAGCAAGGGCTAAGCTCTCCTCCAAAGGAAAGCGGTCCCGGGGCTTCGGCTCCGGGACCGGTCATATTGAAACGGCAACGGGCGGTCTTTAGGTTTGGGCTCATGAAGATCCTGCTGATCGAAGACGACCGCGAGGCGGCCAGCTACCTGGTCCAGGCGCTGGACGAAGCCGGGCACGTGACCCACCACGCCACCGACGGCGAAACCGGCTATGCCATGGCCTCGAGCATGGACTACGACGTGCTGATCGTCGACCGCATGCTGCCGCGCCGCGACGGCCTGTCCATCGTCGAATCCCTCCGCGCCGAGGGCAACAAGACTCCTGTTCTGATCCTTTCCGCCCTGGGCGAGGTCGACGACCGCGTCACCGGCCTGCGCGCCGGCGGCGACGACTATCTCGCCAAGCCCTATGCCTTCACCGAGCTGTTGGCCCGCATCGAGGTGCTGGCGCGCCGCTCCAGCCCGTCGGAAGCCGCGACCAGCTACCAGGTCGGCGACCTGACGCTCGACCGGCTGTCGCGCAAGGTCGAGCGCAACGGCGAAAGCATCCTGCTGCAGCCGCGCGAATTCCGCCTGCTCGAATACCTGATGAAGAATGCCGGCAAGGTGGTGACCCGCACCATGCTGCTCGAGAATGTGTGGGACTACCATTTCGATCCGCAGACCAACGTGATCGACGTGCACATGTCCCGCCTGCGCGCCAAGATCGACAAGGGGCATGCCAACCCGCTGCTGCACACCATTCGCGGCGCCGGCTACATGATCCGTGAGTAGGTTCGCCCAGCTCTGGCGCACGACGACCGTCCGCCTGACGGCGGTCTTCATCCTGCTGTTCGTCATCTTCTCGATCCTGCTGCTGGCCTTCATCGCCTACCAGTCCAGCATCCAGATCCAGCAGCAGCAGACGGCTGCCATCGACCGCGAAGTGCAGTTGCTGAAGCGCATCGACGAACGCCAGGGCGTGCGCGGCATCGTCTTCGCCGTGGCGCGGCTGTCGAGCCAGCCGGGGCCGGGCATCTACTATCTCGGCGACAGCGCCGGGCTGCAGATCGCCGGCAATGTCAGCGGCTTCCCGCAGGACGTGCTGCAGGGCAGCGGCCTGTTCAGCTTCAACTACGACCGCGACAGCCCCTATTCCGAAGAGACCGGCAAGGGCTATGCCGTGGTCCGCTCGCTGCTGCTCGACGACGGGCTGCGCCTCGTGGTCGGGCGCGACGTGGTGGAGCGGCGCGGCTTCACCGCCCTCATCTTCCAGGCCTTCGTGCTGGCGGTGGCCGGCATCCTGGTGTTCTCGACGCTGGCCGGAGTGGTCACGGCGCGGCGCGTGCTCAAGCGCATCGACACCATCAACGCCACCTCGCACAAGATCATGTCGGGCAATCTGAGCGAGCGCATCCCGGTCACCCGCCGCAACGACGAGTTCGACGGCCTCGCCACCAGCCTCAACGCCATGCTCGACCGCATCGAGGATCTGATGCAGGGGCTGAAGGAGGTGACCGACAACGTCGCGCACGACCTCAAGACGCCGCTGACCCGCCTGCGCAACCGCGCCGAGGCGGCGCTGCGCGACAGCAGCGGCAACGACAGCAAGAACGAGGCGCTGGAGACCACGATCAGCGAGAGCGACAAGCTGATCAAGACCTTCAACGCGCTGCTGATGATCGCCCGTGCCGAGGCCGGGGCGCCCTCGGGGGCGTTCGCCGATGTCGACGTCAGCGCCGTTGCCGTCGACGTCGCCGAGCTCTACGAGCCGGCGGCGGAAGAGGCGGGGATGACGCTCGACACCCGCATCACGCCGGGCGTGCAACTGCGCGCCAATCGCGAGCTGATCGGCCAGGCGCTGGTCAATCTGATCGAGAACGCGCTCAAATATCACGAGCCCGGCGCCGACACCCCCGGCCACATCAGCGTGGCGGTGCACGAGGAGGCCGGGCGGGTGAAGATCGAGGTCGGCGACAACGGCCCGGGGATTCCGCCGGAGGACCGGGCGCGCGTGGTCGAGCGCTTCGTGCGGCTGGAAAAGAGCCGCACCGAGCCCGGCTCGGGCCTCGGCCTGTCGCTGGTCGCCGCGGTGGCGCGGCTGCACCGCGGCGAGTTCCGCATCGAGGACAACCACCCCGGCGTGCTGGCCGTGCTGGACCTGCCGAAGGCCATCTAGGACTTCGAGGCGGACCCGGCGCACTTGGCCCCCACCCTCGTTCCCTCCCCGCAAGGGGGAGGGAGGCGATGGAACCTCGTTCGCAGGTGTTTCAGTCAGGCTCCCCTCTCCCTTACGGGGATGGGGGTGGAGGCGACGCGCATTTGAGCCGCGTCCGTGCTCCTAGTTCTGCGCCGCCGCCGGCACCGAAGTCTCGCCGGCGCCGTAGCCGCTGACCCTGCCGCCGGACAGCACGTAGCCGATATACTGGGCGTTGAGCGCGGTGCCGAGCGCGTCGGCGCCCGGTTCGTCGGCGCGGTAGGCGATGGTGCTGCCCGAGGCGGCGCCGAACGTCGCCTTGAGGTCGGCCAGCGACGCGCCGAGGCCTGGGATGCCGAGGTTCGGCACCTGGAAGTTTTTCGGCGCCGGCTCGCAATCGCCGGGAATGCGGGTCGGATCGGCCGCCTGCACCGCGACGATCATCACGAACTCGCCGCCGCCCAGGATGTTGGAGATGAACCAGGTGTTGGCCGCCGGCGACTTGCCGCTGCCGTCGGTGTGGTAGCAGAGCCAGTTGACCAGCGTCTTGTTCGACCCCTGCGTCTGGATGCTGCCGCCGAAGGTCTTCCTGATCTGGCTGAGCTTGGTGTGCTGCAACTCCATGCGCAGCGGCCCGGCGGTGATGGTCCTGACCATCGGCTTGGGAATGTTCGGCCTGCTGCCGAAGTGGAAATAATTGCCGAACAGATTGAGCCCCATGCCGGAAAGGCCCGCGGCCTCGGCCGGGGCGGACAGGGCAAGGGCGGCGAGACAGGCGGCGAGCAGGCTGAAGCGCATGGTCAGGGGTTCCGGAGGCAGGCGGTCAAATTAGCGCGCAGAGCGGGGAGTCCGCCAGTCGGCTATTCGATGTTCCCCAGCCTCGTCAACGGGATGGCGAGGGGCCCCGGCTTGCCCCGCCGCGCCGCGGCGGCTAAGCCTTGTCCACCATGCCCGTGCCCCTCGCGCAGCTTCTGGACGCGTCCCCTTATCTCAGGGAATTGAACCAGCGGCACGGCGCCTGGCTGGCCGCCGCTTTGGCCGACCCCGATCTTGCCCTGCGGCAGAGCCTCGATGCCCTCGGCCCCGCCGCGGCGGACGCCGGCACGGATGAAGCGGCGATCGGCGACGCCCTGCGCCGCGCCAAGGGCCGCATCGCGCTCCTCGCGGCGGCGGCGGAGACCGGCGGCCTCTGGACGACGGCGCAATCGACCGCGGCGCTGTCCGACCTCGCCGACGCGGCGCTCGACGCCGGCCTCGCCGTGCTGCTGCAGCGCGCCATCGACAAGGGCGACCTGGTCGCGACCACCCCCGCCACCTGCGGCCTCGCCATCTTCGCGCTCGGCAAGCATGGCGGGCGCGAGCTCAATTATTCCTCCGACATCGATATCGTCGCCTTCTTCGACCGCGACGCCGGCGTGCTGGCCGACCCCGAAGACGCCACCAAGATCTATTCGCGCATCGTGCAGCGGCTGGCGGCGCTGCTGCAGGACCGTGTCGGCAACGATTACGTGTTCCGCACCGATCTCAGGCTGCGCCCCGATCCGGGCTCGACCCCGGTCGCCATCTCCACCGACGCCGCCTTCGCCTACTACGAGAGCCGCGGCCAGAACTGGGAGCGCGCCGCCTGGATCAAGGCGCGGCCCTGCGCCGGCGACAAGCGGGCAGGGGAGGCCTTCCTGGCCGAGCTCGCCCCCTATGTCTGGCGCAAGCATCTCGACTTCGCCACCATCGCCGACATCCAGGCGATGAAGCGCCAGATCAACATCTCGAAGAATGTCGGCGAGGCGCGGGTCGAGGGCCACAACGTCAAGCTCGGGCGCGGCGGCATCCGCGAGATCGAGTTCTTCGCCCAGACCCAGCAGCTGATCGCCGGCGGCCGCGACCGCAGCTTGCGCGTGCGGCCGACGGCCGAGGCGCTGGCGGCGCTGGCGCGCGAGGGCTGGATCGGCGACAGGGCGGCGACCGAGCTCACCGCCGCCTACTGGTTCCTGCGCGCGGTCGAGAACCGGCTGCAGATGCTGCGCGACGAGCAGACCCATGTGATGCCCGACACCGCCGAGGGCGTCGCCGTCATCGGCCGGCTGATGGGCTATGCCGACCGCGCGCGCTTCGAGGCCGACTACCGCGCCGCGCTGGCTACCGTGCAGGGCTATTATGCCGAGCTCTTCACCGAGGGCGAAACGCTGGGCGCCGCCGGCGGCGATCTGGTGTTCACCGGCAGCGACGACGATCCGGCGACGCTCGAGACGCTGACCGGAATGGGATTCCAGGATGCCGCGTCGGTGTCGGCGACCATCCGCAAATGGCACTATGGCGGCTATCGCGCCACCGCCGTCGCCGCCGCGCGCGCCCATCTCACCGAGCTGCTGCCGGCGCTGCTGACCACCATCAGCAAGGCCGGCAATGCCGATCTCGCCTTCCGGCGCTTCGACAACTTCCTGTCGCGCCTGCCTTCGGGCGTGCAGTTCTTCGCCCTGCTGCGCAACCACGAGGAGCTGCGCACGCTGCTGGTGCAGCTTCTCGCCTCGGCGCCGCGCATGGCCGACGCGGTGATCCACCGCGCCCATGTCATGGATTCGCTGATCGATCCGGCCTTCTCCGACATCGTCGGCCGCCGTCCGGCGCTGATCGCCAAGGTCGAGAGCTTTCTGGGCGATGCCCGCGACTACCAGGAGGTGATCGACCGCGCCCGCATCATCGGCCAGGAGCAGCAATTCCTGATCGCGGCCGGGCTGCTCGCCGGCACGCTGTCGGCGCGGCAGGCGGGCGAGCAGTTCACCGCCCTGGCCGAGACGCTGCTGCAGCGCCTGTTCGCGGCGGTGCGCGTCGAGTTCGAAAAGCGCCACGGCGTGGTGCCGGGGGCGTCGGTGGCGCTGCTGGCCTTCGGCAAGATGGCGAGCCGCGAGATGACGGTGTCGTCCGACCTCGATTTCATCCTGCTCTACGAGGTCGAGGGCGACGCCGAGGACTCGGCGGGCGAGCGGCCGCTGCCGACCACGCAGTATTTCGCCCGCCTGACGCAGCGGCTCGTCGCGGCGGTGACGGCGCCGACCTCGGAGGGCGTGCTGTACCACGCCGACATGCGGCTGAGGCCCTCCGGCAATGCCGGCCCGCTCGCCACCAGCCTCGCGGCCTTCCAGCGCTACCAGGCCGGGGAGGCCTGGACCTGGGAGCATCTGGCGCTGACCCGGGCGCGCGTCATCATCGGCGACGGGACTCTGCCGGGCCGCGTCGACGCCGTGATCGCGGCGGTGCTGTCGCAGCCGGCCGATGCCGGCAAGATCGTCGACGACGTGCTCGCCATGCGGGCGCTGATGGCCAAGGAGCGGCCGCCGCGCCACCCGTTCGACCTGAAGCTGGTCAATGGCGGTCTGGTCGATCTCGAATTCATCGCGCAATCGGCGCAATTGCTGCGGCGCAGCGACATCGCCCGGCCGCAGGCGCCCACCGGCGAGGTGCTGGCGCGGCTCGGCGAGCTCGGCCTCGTGCCCGAGGGCGAGCGGCTGGCGCTGATCCACGGTACCTATTCCACCGTGCTGCAGGTGATGAGCGCGGCGCTGGTCGATCCGTTCAACAATGACGGCTGGACCGATGCCTTCCGCGACCTCCTGGCGCAGCTCGCCAACGCCCCCAATTTCGCGCGGCTGACGGAAGATCTGGCGGCGATGCAGGCGGAGGTGTCGGCGGCGGCGAGCGCGTGGTACGCGAAGGCGCGGAGCTTCTAGCCGCTGGATTTGTGCTCGCCGCCCCCACCCCCAACCCCTCCCCGCAGGGGGGAGGGGAGCGATAGAACCGCGTTCTCAGGCGCCTCAGTCAGGCGCCCCTCCCTCTTGCGGGGAGAGGACGGGGGTGGGGGCCACCATGCACCCAATGTGCGTTCCTGCTCTCCTAGGCCGCCACGTCTCGTGCATCCTCGTGGTGCAGCAGCGGCAGCGACACCGCCACCGTGGTGCCGAGGCCGGGGCGGCTGTCGATGGCGAGCCGGCCGCCGCTGAGCTCGGCGATGGTGCGGGCGATGGCGAGACCGAGGCCGGCGCCCTCGCGGTCGCGCGTCAGCGCCGCGTCGCCATAGGCGAAGGGCTGCGACAGCGACGACAGCCGTTCCGGCGACATGCCGATGCCGGTATCGGAGATTTCGAGCACCACGCCGTCGCTCGCCGCATGCGCCGCGATGGTGACGCGGCCGCCGGCCGGGGTGAACTGGATCGCGTTGTCGACGATGTTGCCGAGCATGCGCTCGAGCGAGAAGCGGTCGCCGGCCAGCACCGCGCCGGTCGGCGCCCCGAGGCCGAGCGCGATGCCCTTGCGCTGCGCCCGCGGCGCGTGCCGTTTCGCAGCGGCGGCGAGCAGCTCGTCCACCGGCAGCTCCTCCTCGCGCAGCACCCGCTGCCCGCCCTCGAGCTCGGCGAAATCGAGGATCGAGGCGAAAAAGCTCAGCAGCCGTTCGCCCGACATGCGGATGGAATCGACATAGGTCGCATAGTGCTCGTCGCCCAGCGGCCCATAGGTCTCGTGCCGCATCAGCTCGGCAAAGCCGATGATGTGGTTGAGCGGCGTGCGGATGTCGTGGCTGAGATGGGCGAGGAAATTGGTCTTGGAGCGGCTGGCGGCTTCGGCGCGCAGCTTTTCCTCGTGATAGCGCCGGGCGAGCACGCGCTGTTCCTCGCGGATCGACACCAGCAGATCCTCGGTGGCGCGCCGTTCGGTGACGTCGGTCAGCAGCGTTACGAAGCCGCCACCGGCCAGCGGCCGTTCGTCGACCACGAGGCACGAGCCGTCCTCGCGATGCAGCTCGAGGATGCGGCTGCCGGCGTCTTCACGCACCAGGTGCAGATAGCCGCCCTGGATCAGCCGGCGGATCGAGGCCGAATAGAGTGCGCCGGGCCGCGAGTCGATCGGGTCGGCATTGAGGCGGTCGCGATATTGCTGGTTGGCGACGACGAGCCGGCCATGCTGGTTCCAGCAGGCGACGCCGAACGGAATGGTGGCGAGCAGATCGTGCAGGCTGCTGCCCTGCGACGCCGGCCGCTGCCGCCGGCGGAAGCCGAGCGCGATGACGAGGCCGGCGAGGCCATAGGCGATGGCGGCGCGCTGCGGCAGGTCGCTGCCGTCGGGCAGCGGCGCGAAGCTGAAGGCAGCCGCGATGGGACGAGGCGTTCCGGTGTCGAGCGGCCGGCCGGTCGCCAGCTCGCCGACCAGGCTCGCCCGCAGCCGCTGCGCGTCGACCACGCGGGTGGCATCGCCCAGGATGTAGAGCGTCGCTCCCAGCAGCGCCACCAGGGCCAGGGCATAGGTCAGCGGCGAGATCGAGGCGGCGAAGGCGCTGAGCAGGCCGTCCTTGCGGTCGCCGGTGGAGCGTGACTCCACTGCAACTGCCCTGACGCCGGATGCCTCCGTCGACTGCATCGAAACCCCGCCCAGATGATGGAAAATCAGGAAAACGCCACGCCCTGATTTGCAATCTGAATCAGCGGCTTGCGGCTGTCCAGAGGGGCAGCCGCGAGGCGCGCGCCGATGGCGGAAATTCGCGAGTCGGCTGAGTCACTTAGAGGCAGAAGAAAAATTCTTCTACATTAGTGTTTCATTAACCAGCGAGCGTCCGCTCCAGGATGTCGGCGGTGTTGCGGCTGAGCCCGCCGGCATCGCGCAGCGCGTTGAGCGCTGCCTCCGCCGCGGCCCGGCGCGTCGGCTCGTAGCTGCGCCACACACGGAACGCCGTCAGGGCGCGCGAGGCCACCTGCGGATTGCGCGTGTCGATGTCGGCGACGAAATTCGCCAGGAAGCGGAAGCCGGTGCCGTCGGCGCGCGCGAACTGCGCGGGGTTGCCGAGGCTGAAGGTGCCGACCAGGGCGCGCAGCCGGTTGGGGTTGTTGCGCGGGAAATTCGGGTCGGCGAGGATCGCCTCGATGCGGCTCACCACATTGTCGATCGGGGCCACCGCGTTCAGCACCAGCCATTTGTCGAACACCAGCGGGTCGGCAGTGTACATGATGCGGAAATTGCCGAGCAGCGCCTCGGCATCCGGCGTCCAGCCGGCCACCGCGGCGCCGAGCGCGGCGTAGCGGTCGGTCATGTTGGCCGCATTGTCGTACTGCTCGCGCGCCAGCCGCGGCCCGAGGCCCGAGCCGCCGACCACCAGCAGCGCCAGAGCGCCGTTCTTGAGCGCCCGCATGCCCGACTGCGCCGTATCGGTGGAGTAGGGGGCAGCGACGATATTGGCGCGATAGGCCGCATCCAGCGTGGCCTCGAGCCGGCCGACCAGTGCCTGCAGCAGGGCCAGCCGCGTCGCCCGCACCTTGTCGGGATCGACGTCGGTGCCGACGGCGCGGGCGACGATCGATTCCGATGGCAGGCCGAGGGTCAGCGCCTTGAACGCCGGATCGAGCGATGGCGAGGTGATGGTGTCGCCGAGCGCGCCGGCCAGCGCCTCGATGTCGGCGTCGGCCCAGGGCGTGCCGCCGATGGCGCCGAGCATCAGCGCCATCGCCACGTCCTGCAGCGATTGCCAGCGGTTGAACGGATCGCTGTCGTGCCGGGCGATGAACAGCCGGTCGGCCTGCGACTGGTTGGAGACCACCTTCACCGGCGCCGAGAATTCGCGGAACAGCGACGGCACCGGCTTGTTGGCGACGCCCTTGAACTCATAGGTCGCGCTGTCGCCGCTCAGCACCAGCAGGTCGCCGCGCACGTCGCCGCTGGCCGAGCTCCAGCCCATCGGCGAGCCGTTGGGGCCGATGAGCCCGAATTTCACCGGCACCACCAGCGCCTGCTTGTCGGGCTGGCCCGGCGTCGGCGCCGTGCTCTGGCTGAGGCTGAGCTTGTAGGTCTGGGAGGCGGCGTCGTAGCTGTCGCTGACCGTCACCTCCGGCGTGCCCGCCTGCAGATACCAGGTCTGGAACTGCTTGAGGTCGACGCCGTTGGCGTCCTCGAACGCCTTGATGAAGGCCTCGATGGTGGTGGCGTCGCCGTCGTGCCGGTCGAAATACAGGTCCATGCCCTTGCGGAAGCCGGCCTCGCCGAGCAGCGTCGCCAGCATGCGCACGATCTCGGCGCCCTTCTCGTACACCGTCGTCGTATAGAAGTTGTTGATCTCCTTGTAGTGGTCGGGCCGCGCCGGGTGGGCGAGGGGACCGGCATCCTCGACGAACTGCGTGGCGCGCAGCGTGCGCACGTCCTCGATGCGCTTGACCGGGCGCGAGCGCTCGTCGGAGGTGAACTCCTGGTCGCGATAGACCGTGAGCCCCTCCTTGAGGCAGAGCTGGAACCAGTCGCGGCAGGTGATGCGGTCGCCGGTCCAGTTGTGGAAGTACTCGTGCGCGATGACGCGCTCGACGTTGTAGTAGTCGTCGTCGGTGGCGGTCTCCGGCTTGGCGAACACCAGCTTGTCGTTGAAGATGTTGAGGCCCTTGTTCTCCATCGCGCCGAAGTTGAAATCGCTGACGGCGACGATGTTGAACACGTCGAGGTCGTATTCGCGGCCGAAGCGCCGCTCGTCCCATGCCATCGAGCGCTTCAGCGCGTCCATGGCGAAGCGGCACTCGTCCTCCTTGCCGTGCGTGCAATAGACGCCGAGCTTCACCTCGCGGCCGCTCATGGTGGTGAAGCTGTCGTGGATGGCGCCGAGGTCGCCCCCCACCATGGCGAAGAGATAAGCCGGCTTCGGGAACGGGTCGTCCCACACGGCATAGTGCAGCCCGCCCTCGAGCTCGCCGCTCTCCACCGGATTGCCGTTGGCCAGCAGCACCGGGGCCACCGCCTTGTCGGCGGTCATGGTGACGCGGAACGGCGCCAGCACGTCCGGGCGGTCGAGATAATAGGTGATGCGGCGAAAACCCTCGGGCTCGCATTGCGTGCACCAGGTGCCGCCCGAGCGGTAGAACCCCATCAGCCGCAGATTCTTTTCCGGCTCCAGCACCACTTCCGTCTCGAGCACGAATGGACGGTGCGGCGGCTCGCCGATGCTGAGCGTCGTCAGCGTCGTCTCATAGGCGGTGAGCGCCAGCGGCGAGCCGTCGATGGCGATCGAAGTGAGCTTCAGCTCGTCGCCGTCGAGCACCAGCGGCGTGCCGGGCGGCGTCTCCGGCCGCGGCGACAGGGTCAGCAGCGCCCGCACGCGCGACACCTCCGGCGCGATTTTTACGTCGAGCTCCACCTTGTCGACGCGATACGGCGTCGGGGCATAGTCCTTGAGGTAGATCGTGTGCTCGGTTTCGGTCCGCATCGCCGCTCCATGGAACTTGATCCGACTGTGGCCTGCCGGTGACAGGCAGATCGCCGAATCTTCTTATATTCTGTCCGGCTGGCCAACCGGCCTTTCCCTGTTTGCGCCAATTGCGGCAGCATTGGGAAGGGGCGGCAGCGCCGGCGCGCAACAAGCCCGCGGCACCCCGCCGCGTCAAGCATTTGCGTTCACGACAACGTCTGGTGAGTTTCATGCTGCGCTGGTTCGAACGCCGCCTCGATCCCTATCCGTCCGCGGAGCCGCAACAGCCGCCGGCCAGGCTGCTGCCGTTTTTCCTGTTCTACCTCAGGGGCAGCAAGCGCCTGCTGGTGCTGATGGCGATCCTCACCGCCGCCATCGCGCTCAGCGAGGTGCTGCTGTTCGGGTTCATCGGCAACATCGTCGACTGGCTGAGCGGCGCCGATCGCGCCACCTTCATCGCCACCGAAGGCTGGCGCCTGGCGCTGATGGGCGTGTTCATCGTGGTGCTGCTGCCGGCCGTCGCCGCGCTGCAGTCGCTGGTGATCAACCAGGGCATGATGGGCAACCTGCCGCAGCGGATCCGCTGGATGCTCCACCGCTACGTCCTGCGCCAGTCGATGAGCTATTTCCAGGACGAGTTCGCCGGCCGCGTCTCGACCAATCTCATGCAGACGGCGCTTGCCGTGCGCGACGCCGCCATGAAGATGTTCGACGTTCTCAACTACGTCGGCTTCTATTTCATCGGCGCCATCGCGCTGGCGGCGGCCAGCGACTGGCGGCTGGCGCTGCCGTTCGTCGCCTGGATCGTCGTTTACGGCGTGCTGCTCCGCATCTTCGTGCCGCAACTGGCCGATATCTCCGCCAAGCAGGCCGGGGCGCGCGCTTTGATGACCGGCCGCATCGTCGACGCCTACACCAACATCACCACGGTCAAGCTGTTTTCGCACTCCAACCGCGAGGAAGCCTATGCGCGCGAGGCGATGGACGAGTTCCTGCCCACCGTGCACCGGCAGATGCGGATCGCCACCATCCTCAACATGGCGATCTATCTGCTCAATTTGCTGCTGCTGGCCTCGATCTTCGCCATCGGTATCGCGCTCTGGCTCGGGGCGTCCATCACCCCGGGCGCCATCGCGGCGGCGGCGGCACTGGTGCTTCGCCTGTTCGGCATGAGCCAGTGGATCATGTGGGAGCTGTCGGCGCTGTTCGAGAACATCGGCACCGTCCGCACCGGCATGGGCGCCTTCGCCGTGCCGCGTGCCGTGGTGGACAAACCGCACGCACCGGCGCTGGCGGCGTCCGCCGGCGATATCCGCTTCGACCATGTGACCTTCCACTACGGCAAGGGGGAGGGCGTGATCGACGGGCTCGACCTGCACATCCGGCCGGGCGAGAAGGTCGGCCTCGTCGGCCGCTCCGGCGCCGGCAAGTCGACCATCGTCAACCTGCTGCTGCGCTTCTACGATCCCGAGGGCGGTCGCATCCTGATCGACGGCACCGACATCGCCACGGTGACGCAGGATTCGCTGCGCGCCAATATCGGCGTCGTCACGCAGGACACCTCGCTGCTGCACCGGTCGGTGCGCGACAACATCGCCTATGGCCGTCCCGACGCGACCGAGGCGGAGATCGTCGCCGCCGCCAGGCTCGCCGAGGCGCACGAGTTCATCGTTGGCCTGCGCGACCTCAAGGGCAACACCGGCTACGACGCCCATGTCGGCGAGCGCGGCGTGAAGCTCTCCGGCGGCCAGCGCCAGCGCGTCGCCATCGCCCGCGTGCTGCTGAAGAACGCCCCGATCCTCGTGCTCGACGAGGCCACCTCGGCGCTCGACAGCGAGGTCGAGGCCGCCATCCAGGAGCAACTGCACCTGCTGATGCGCGGCAAGACCGTGATCGCCATCGCGCACCGCCTGTCGACCATCGCCGCGCTCGACCGGCTCGTGGTGCTCGACCAGGGCCGCATCGTCGAGCAGGGTACGCATGCGCAATTGCTGGAGCTGGGCGGCGAATACGCCAAGCTCTGGCAGCGCCAGTCCGGCGGCTTCCTCGAAGCCGACGCCGATGCCGTGACCGAGGAAGCGGCGGAATGACGACGCCTTTCTTCAATCCCAACTTCAACCCACAAGGAGCACACAGATGGCAAGCCTGAACGACACCCCCGATGCCGGACGTCTCGAGATCCGAGGCACCAACCGTCACGCCCTGAAGCGAAAACCGTTCACGCGAACCCGAAGCTGATCCCCGATCGCCGGGTTCTCATCGACATGAGAGCCAAATGTTCAACGCCATCATTTCCTGGTTCGACGCGCGCTATTCGCCGGTCGCGCTCGCCCAGGACCGCCAGCCCCCCATGGGCCTGGCGAAGTTCGTCGCCTATTTCGTCCGGCAGTTCCGCACCGCCTACCTGATCCGCATGGTCCTGGTGGCCGTCGGCTCGGTCGCCGACGCCACGCTGCCGATCTTCGTCGGCCTCGTGGTCGGCTTCCTCTCCGGCACCACGCCCGGCAACATGTTCACCGATCATTGGCCGACGCTGGTGCTGATGGTGGTGGTGGTCGCCGTGGTGCGGCCGGTCACCTTCATCCTCGACAGCCTCGTTCGCAACCACGCCATCGCGCCCAGCTTCGTCAATCTGGTGCGCTGGCAAAGCCACTTCCACGTCATCCGGCAGAGCTGGACGTTCTTCCAGAACGACTTTGCCGGCCGCATCGGCAACAAGGTGCTGCAATCGGGCGAGGCGCTCGAGACCGGCGTCAATTCGGCGGTCGACGCGGTATGGTACGCGGCGGTGTTCGTGATCGTCGCCATCGCCGTACTGGCGCGGATGGACCTGCTGCTGCTGCTGCCGGTCGTCGGCTGGCTGGTCTGCTACGGCATCCTCTTCACCGTCGTCATGCCGCTGATCGCGACGCGGTCGGAGGAGCTGTCGGAGGCCAAGTCGGTGCTGACCGGCCGCATGGTCGACAGCTACACCAACATCCACACGCTCAAGACCTTCTCGACCGACGACTACGAGGACCGCTACGTCGCCGACGCCGTGCTGGCCCACAACGGCAAGTTCCAGGACCTCATGCGGGTGTTCACCTACATGTGGACGATCCTGTTCGTGCTCAACGCGGCGCTGGTGGTGTCGATCACCTGGATCGCGCTGGCCGCCTGGAATGCCGGCACGCTCAACGCCGCCGCGGTGGCGACGGCGATCCCGTTCGCGCTGCAGATCATGAACATGTCGGGCTGGATCCTCGAGATCGGCTCCAACATCTTCCGGCAGCTCGGTACCGCCCGGGATTCGATGGAGACCATCGCCCAGCCGATCACCCTGGTCGACCAGCCCGCCGCCAAGCCGCTCGTGGTCGACAAGGGCGAGCTCGTCTTCGACGACGTCAGCTTCAACTACTGGCGCGGCAAGGCCGGCACGGTCATCGAGCACTTCAACCTGCGCATCGCGCCGGGCGAAAAGGTGGGACTGGTCGGACGCTCCGGCGCCGGCAAGTCGACGCTGGTCAACCTCGCCCTGCGGCTGTTCGACGTCGAAAGCGGCGAAATCCGCATCGACGGCCAGAACGTCCGCGAGGTGACGCAGGAATCCCTGCGGCGGGCCATCGGCCTCGTCAGCCAGGACACCTCGCTGCTGCACCGCTCCGTTCGCGAGAACATCAAATACGGCCGGCAGAACGCCAGCGACGACGAGATGTTCGCCGCCGCGGCGCAGGCCAAGGTGGACGAGGTCATCGCCACCCTGGTCGACCCCAAGGGCCGCACGGGCTACGATGCCCATGTCGGCGAGCGCGGGGTGAAGCTCAGCGGCGGGCAACGGCAGCGCGTGGCGATCGCCCGCGTGCTGCTGAAGAACGCCCCGATCCTGATGCTCGACGAGGCCACCTCGGCTCTCGATTCCGAGGTCGAGGCGGCCATCCAGGAGCAGTTGCAGTCGCTGATGCGCGGCAAGACGGTGATCGCCATCGCCCACCGGCTGTCGACCATCGCCGCCATGGACCGGCTGGTGGTGCTCGAGGCCGGCCGCATCGTCGAGGAGGGCACGCATGCCGAGCTGCTGGCCAGCGGCGGGCATTACGCCAAGCTCTGGGAACGCCAGTCCGGCGGCTTCCTCGACCTCGATGCCAAGGCCGCCGAATGACGCCGATCCCTCCGCCGGTGCGCCGGCGGGGGATTTTTCCGCGAGCCCATTGGCACCGCCGGCCCCGCCCGCTAAAAGGCCGCCACACGGCGCTTGCAACGATTGAACGATGACTCGTTATCGGCATGGGGCCGGTGAGGAGACGTCCTGATGGCCAGACAGGCTGTTGTCGCGCCGGCGCCGGCTTACGCCGAGATCGACCTTGCCGGCGAGTATGCGCTGACCTCGCCCGCCCACGCGGCCAAGGCGGCGATCCGGCTGCCCGGCGACGTGCACACCGCGCTGCTCGACGCCGGCCTCATCCCCGATCCGTATTTCGGCGACAACGAGCAGGCGGCGATGTGGGTGCACGCGACGCCGTGGACGGTGGAGCGCCGTTTCACCGCCAGCCGCGCCGAGATCGACGGCTACCTGACGCTGACGCTCGAGGGTGTCGACACCATCGCCACCATCCTGCTCAACGGCGAGGAGGTGGCGCGCACCCAGAACCAGTTCATCCGCTACGACATCGACGTCACCGGCAAGGTGCGGGCCGGTGCGAACACGCTGCGCATCGAGTTCGCCGTGACCCGGGACGTCGCCAAGGCCCGCGCCGACGCGCATCCGTTCCCCATCCCGTTCACGCTCAATTATCTCAGCAACGGGCTGCCCGGCGTTCACATGAACTTCGTGCGCAAGACCGCCTGCCACGCCGGCTGGGACTGGGGCATCTGCCTGATGCCCACAGGCGTCTATGGCCGCATGGCCATCCGCCGCTCCCGGCTGGCGCGGCAGGAGAGCGTGCAGGTCGAGCAGGCGCATGGCCGCACTTCGGTCGAGCTGTCGATCACCACGCGGGTCTTCGCCTTCGCTGCGGGCTCGGTGGAGCTGATGCACGAGATCGCCGGCGAAAAGCTGAGCGACAAGGTGGCGGTGCGGCCGGGCGAGAACGTCTTCGTCCACAATCTCACCGTCAGGAATCCGAAGCTGTGGTGGCCGAACGGGCAGGGCGAGCAGCATCTCTACGAGCTGTGGACCACCCTCGACGGCGAGGTGACCAAACGCAAGATCGGGCTCCGCAAGCTCGAATGGATCGTCGAAAAGGACGCCATCGACCATTCGTTCAAGGTGCGCGTCAACGGCCGCGACATCACCGCGCTGGGCGCCAACTGGATCCCCGCCGACGCCATCCCCTCGCGCATCACGCCCGAAGTGGTGCGCGACCTGCTCGAGAGCGCCCGCGCGGTCAACATGAACATGCTCCGCGTCTGGGGCGGCGGGCAGTACGAGCCGGACTATTTCTACGAGCTCTGCGACGAGCTCGGCCTGATAGTCTGGCAGGATTTCATGTTCGCCTGCATGAGCTATCCGTCGAACCGCGACTTCCTCGACGACGTGCGCACCGAGATCACCCAGCAGGTGCGCCGGCTCAGCCACCACGCCTGCATTGCGCTGTGGTGCGGCGACAACGAGGTGATCGGCTCGCTGCATTGGTACCCCGAGACCAAGGCCGATCCGGCGCGCTACATCGCCAATTACGACCGCCTGAACTCGATGCTCGGCAACATCGTCGAGGACGAGGACCCCGGCCGCCGCTTCTGGCCGTCGTCGCCGTCGCTGGGCTACCTCGATTTCTCCGACGGCTGGCACAAGGACACCCGCGGCGACACGCACTATTGGAGCGTCTGGCACGAGGCCAAGGACTTTTCCGCCTATCGCGACGTGCAGCCGCGCTTCGCCTCCGAATTCGGCTTCCAGTCCTTCACCTCGATGAACGTCATCGAGACCTTCACCAACCCCGAGGACCTTAACCCCTCCTCGCCGGTGATGGAGAGCCACCAGCGCAACACCGGCGGCAATGCGCGCATCCTCGAAACCATGACGCGCTATTTCCGCTTCCCGCGCGACTTCGGCCAGATGGTGTTTCTGAGCCAGATCCAGCAGGGCCTCGCCATCAAGACCGCCATCGAGTTCTGGCGCTCCACCAAGCCGCGCTGCATGGGCACGCTGTTCTGGCAGATCAACGACACCTATCCGGTGGCGAGCTGGTCGAGCCTCGACTATGGCGGGCAGTGGAAGCTGCTGCACTACATGGCCCGCCGCTTTTTCCTGCCGGTCAACGTCGTGGTGGTGCCGGATGGTGACCGGTTGATCCTCAAGGGCATCAACGACACCGCCGCGAAAACGTCGGTCGAGCTCGAAGTGCTGGCCGTCGACGTCGGCGGCCCCACCCGCGTGGTCTTCACCGGCAAGGGCACGATCTCCCCGGACCGGGCCACCGAGCTGGCGCGCATCGCGCTCGGCGATCTGCAGCCCACCGAGTTCCTGTTCTTCAGCTGGACCGGGGCCGACGGCCGCCTGCTCGGCGAGAACGACTATTTCCCGCGCCCCTACAAGGCCTACGACCTGCCGCCGGCCAAGGTCACGTCGCGCTGGGAACGCTCCGACGCCGGCCCGGTGCTCGTCCTCAAGGCCGACAGGCCGGCGCTGTTCGTCACCGCCACCACGGACGTGCCGGGCTATTTCTCCGACAATGCCGTGACCCTCTTGCCCGACCGCGAGACGCGGCTCGGCTTCACGCCGCGCCGAGGCGCCAAGGTGAGCCAGAAGGCGCTGGCGTCGAGCCTCGCGCTCCGGCATCTTCGCGAGACCTACTGATGGAGCGTTCCATGCTGAATTCGGAAAAGCTCGCGATCGTTCTGGTGCTGGCCGGTGCCGGCAGCCGCCTGCTGCATTTGCCGCCCAACATCGCGGCGGTCACCGGCGTCACCATCTTTGCCGGCTTCGCCATCCGCAATGTGTGGCTGGCGCTGGCCGTGCCGATCGCGGCGATGGCGCTCGCCGATGTGGCGCTCGGCTGGTATCCCGACATGGCGTTCACCTATGTCGGCATGGCGCTCGGCGTCGTTATCGCGCGTGGCCTGCTGCATCCGCTGACCACGCCGCGCCTCATCGCCACGACCTTCGCGGCGAGCCTCTCGTTTTTCCTTGTGTCCAATTTCGGTGTGTTCGTGGGCGGCTACTATGGCTACTCGCTCGAGGGATTGCTCGCCTGCTATGTCGCGGCGCTGCCCTTCTGGCAGTCGAGCCTCGTCGCCGATTTCGCCTCGACCGCCCTGGTGTTCGTCCTCTATCTCGCCCTGCAACGGGCGCTCCCCAGCGTAAAGGTGCAGGCATGAGCGGCAAGATCAAGCGCAGCGACGTCAACCGCATCATGCGGGAGTCGGACAAGTTCATCCGCTCCTTCGGCTACGTGATGCCGCCCTTCGCCTACTGGTCGCCGGCCGAGTTCAAGGCGCGCAAGGCCGAGGCGCAGATGATCGTCGACCGCAATTGCGGCTGGGACATCACCGACTACGGCCTCAACGAATTCGACAAGACCGGCCTGTTCCTGTTCACCGTGCGCAACGGCGACAACCGCGATCTGAGCAAGGGCCGCGGCATGCTCTACGCCGAAAAGGCGATGATCAGCCGCAAGGACCAGTATTCGCCGATGCACCGCCACAACCTCAAGGCCGAGGACATCATCAACCGCGGCGGCGGCACGCTGGTGATCGAGCTCTTCGGCGACACCGGCGGCAAGTGCGATCGGAGCAAGGGCGTCACCGTCTATACCGACGGCATCCGCCGCGAGCTGCCCGCCGGCCATCATCTGAAGCTTGCCCCCGGCGAGAGCGTCACGCTGATGCCGAACGAGCACTGGCACGCCTTCTGGGGCGAGGGCGGCGACGTCTTCGTCGGCGAGGTGTCGACCGTCAACGACGACAACACCGACAACGTCTTCGAGGACCCGCGGATCGCCCGTTTCGGCGGCATCGAGGAGGACGAAGAGCCCTGGCACCTGCTGGTCTCCGACTACAAGACCTGGCTCGGCTGAGCGGCGCCTGCCGCCCGGTGTCCGCCATGCCCGCAGCCGTCCGCCCCCGGGAAGACCGCCGCCTGCTCGGCATCGGCCTCGTGCTGGCCGGCTATTTCTGCTTCACCATCATCGACAGCTGCGCCAAGTACATGGCGCAGCACGGCCTGCCGCCGCTGGAAGTTGCGTTCGTGCGCTATGCCGCGCAATTGCTGATCGTGATGGCCATCTTCCTGCCGCAGCGCGGCGCGGATCTGGTGCGCAGCCGCGCCTATCCCGACGAAATCGTCCGCGGCCTCTGCCTGATGGGTTCGACCATCGCCAATTTCTTCGCGCTGACCTGGCTGCCGCTGACCACCACCTCGTCGATCATGTTCACGCAGCCGCTGATCCTGTGCGCGCTGTCCATCCCGTTCCTCGGCGAGACCGTGGGCTGGCGCCGCTGGACGGCAATCCTGGTCGGCTTCGCCGGCGTGCTGGTGATCGTCCATCCCGGCACCGCCTCGTTCCATCCGGCGGCGCTGCTGTCGCTGCTGTCGTCGTTCTTCGGCGCGTCCTACATGCTGATGACGCGCAAGCTCGCCGGCGTCGACACCACCACCACGCAGCAATTCTATGCCGGCCTCGTCGCGACCATCTGCATCGGCCCGTTCGCGCTGGGCGGCTGGACCTGGCCACAGAGCCCCGACGTGTGGCTCGCCTTCTGCCTGATCGGCGTCGCCGCGCTCACCGGCCACCAGTTCCTGACCCAGGCGCACCGCTTCGCCCCTGCCTCGGTGCTGGCGCCGTTCGGCTATGTGCAGATCATCTTCATGACCGCATCGAGCGCGCTGGTGTTTGGCCAACTGCCCGAGCCCTCGCTCTACTTCGGCGCCCCCATCGTCATCGCCTCCGGCCTCTACCTCTGGCTGCGCGAGCGGCAACTGGCCAAGACCGTCGTCACCGAAGTGCTGGCCGGCGACTGACCCGTCAGAAGCCGAGGAAGATCATATCGAGCGCGGCGCGGATCGTATCATGCAGATGATCGAGCGAGCCGATGGCCGGCCCCAATTGTGAGATCGGCATGGCGGCCATCAGATGCGTGACCAGCACGTAGTCGCGCCCGCCGACGTCCAGGACCGGATGCAGGCGAGACATGGCCCGCGGGACCGTACCCTCTTCAAAAAGCGGAATGACCAGTCTCGTTCCGACGCGGGGAATAATGTTGGACTGAACGTCAAGCACGAGCGCATTGTCCACGCGGTGCAGGTCGTATCGTCCCATCAGAACATGCGGTATTTGGCTAGCGGAAGACCATGCTTTTCGACCCAGGCTTCCCAGGCCTTGGCCAATTCGGCGTTCTCCTCCTGCCAGCGGCGCATCTCCTCGGGCGTGAGCGGGGGCAGCGCCGTCCGCTGCGGGCGTCCGTCGGCGCTATCGTCGGTATGACGTCTTGGTTTGGCAGGCATGCTGAAGAATAGCCCATGCCTCGATATTCGGCAAATGGAGCAGCTCCGCTGGGCGCATCGAGCTGTTCTTGTGATCCGTCCCCCGTTGCGCTGTGGGCGATATCCGACCTACTAAGGATCAGGCGGGTGTGTTGGGAGGCTATATGGCAGTTCAACTGATCGACGCGACGCTGCCCGATTTCGGGGTGCCGGCGACGCGTCCGGATTTGCCGCGCGCGACCTATCTGTCGCGCCTGGATGCTCTCAACAAGGCGCGCCGCGCCGCTGGCATCGACTCGCTGCTGATCTATGCCGACCGCGAGCACGCGGCCAACCTGGCCTGGCTTACCGGCTTCGATCCGCGCTTCGAGGAGGCGCTGCTGATCCTCGCGCCGGGGCAGACGCCGACCCTGCTGGCCGGCCCCGAAAATCTCGGCCGCGCCCAGAAGGCCAGCATCGAGGTCGAGGCGCGCCTCTATCCGCCTTTCGGCCTCATGGGCCAGGACCGCAGCCAGACGCCCGAGCTCGAAGAGGTGCTGACCAGCGCCGGCGTGGCGCGCAACCAGCGCGTCGGCGTCATTGGCTGGAAATATTTCGGCCCCAGTGAATCGCCGCGGCCCGACGCCTGGTTCGAGACTCCGGCCTTCATCATCGACACGCTGCGCCACATTGTCGGGCCCGAGGGCAGGGCGGTGAACGCCAACGCCCTGCTGATGGATGCGAGCACCGGCCTGCGCGCCGTCAACGAGATCGAGCAGATCGCCCAGTTCGAGTTCGGTGCCGTTGCCGCATCGGAAGCGCTGAAGGCGCTGTTCCGCGCCGCCCGGCCGGGCATGTCGGAATTTGCCGCGGTGCAGAGCATGGGGCTCGGCGTCCTGCCGCACTCGTGCCACACCATGCTCTCCACCGGCGGCCGCCTCTCCGGGCTCGAAAGCCCGTCCGGCAAGATCATCGAGCGCGGCGATCCGATCACCACCGCCGTCGGCTATCCCGGCGGCCTGTCGAGCCGCGTGGTGTGGATGGTCGCCGACAGCTCCGAATTGCCCGCCGGCGCCGAGGACTGGCTGGAGCGGCTGGCGATGCCGTATTTCGCCTGCGCCGCCGAATGGTACGCCACCCTCGGCATCGGCGTCACCGGCGGCACGCTCGACGCCATCGCCCGCAAGCATCTGGGCGCGCCCTTCTTCAACCTCATCCTCAATCCCGGCCATCTGATCCACCTCGACGAGTGGATGAACACGCCGGTCTATCCCAATTCGCGCGAGGCGCTGCGGTCGGGCCAGGCCATACAGTGCGACATCATTCCGGCCGTCGGCCCGCCCTACCACTCCGCCAACATCGAGGACGGCGTTGCGCTGCTCGACCAGCGCGGCCGCGACGAGCTGCGCGACAAATACCCGGACGTGGCGGCGCGGGCCGAGGCGCGTCGCGCCTTCATGGGCGACGTGCTGGGGATCAGGCTGAAGCCGGAAATCATGCCGCTTTCGAATCTGGCCGCGGCATATCCGCCTTTCCTGCTGCGCCCGGACCGGCTTCTGGCGCTGCGCTGATCTCGCCGCCGCGCGGCTCGGTGATGAGCCGCGCGCTGCGGTAGCCGGTGAGGTAGATCCACAGCCAGTTGAGCGCGATGAAGATGCGGTTCTTCATCCCGATCAGGAAATAGATGTGGGCCAGCCCCCATACCCACCAGCCGACCCAGCCGGTAAGCTGCAACCAGCCGAAATCGATCAGCGCCCGGCTCCGGCCGATCGTCGCGATGTCGCCCAGATGGTGATAGTGGAACGGCATTTCCGCCATGTCGCCGCGCAGCCGCGCCTTGATCACCTGCGCCGCGTGCCGGCCGCCCTGCTTGGCGGCGTCGCCGATGCCCGGCACCGGCTTGCCGCTGCCGTTGACGATTGTCACCGTGTCGCCGATGGCGAAGATGTGCGGCAGCCCGGGAACGCTGAGGTCGGGCCGCACCTTGATGCGCCCGGCGCGGTCCGCCTCGGCGCCCAACCATCTCGCCGCCGGCGAGGCGAGTACGCCGGCCGCCCAGATGATGGTGCCCGCCTTGAGGGTCCTGCCGCCATAGTCGACGCTGTCGGGGCGCACCGCCGTCACCGCCTGGCCGAGCTCGACCTCGACGCCGAGCTCGCGCAGTGCCTTTTCCGCATACGCCGACATCTCCGGCTTGAAGTTGGCGAGCACCCGCGGTCCCGCCTCGATCAGCACCACCCGCGCCTCTTCCGGCTGGATGCTGCGGAAATCCTGCTTGAGCGTGATGCGCGCCAGCTCGATGATGGCGCCGGCCAGTTCCACCCCGGTGGCCCCGCCGCCGATGATGGCGAAGGTCAGGAGCGCCCGGCGCGTCTCGGGATCGGTCTCGATTTCCGCTTTCTCGAATGCCAGCAGCAGCCGCCGCCGCATCGCCGTGGCATCCTCCAGCGTCTTGAGTCCGGGGGCGTAGGGCTCCCAGTCGTCATGGCCGAAATAGGCATGCTGCGCCCCGGTGCCGAGGATCAGATAGTCGAACGGCACCTGCGTCCCGTTCCTGAGACGAACGACGTTCGCCTCGCGATCGATCCCGACCACCTCGCCCAGCAGCGTCGTCACTTCTTGCCGCTTGTGCACGAGCTGCCGGATCGGCCAGGCGATCTCGGCAGGCGCCAGCGACGTGGTCGCGACCTGATAGAGCAGGGGCTGGAACAGATGATGGTTACGCCGGTCGATCAGGGTGATGTCGGCGTCGACGCCCTTGAGTTCCTTGATCGCTGCGAGGCCGCCGAAGCCGCCGCCCACCACCACGATCCTGGGCCGATGTGCTGTGTTCATGTCGCTCACCTCGTTCGTCCCGTGTTCGACATAGGCCGTGCGTCAGACTGTCGCAAGGTCGCGAGCGATGCTGCTCGGCAAGGCGGCCATGCGTTGTGGGCAGGCCCGGCGCACGCGGGCATGCGGTCCTTTCATCCAAGCTCAGGGCCGCTCCATCGGTTCCCCGTCGATCACCACCGCGGCGTTATCGATCACGGTGGGCACCGCGTCTGCGAACGCCGCGGGCCGGAAGCGGCGCAGCGATTCGATGAGCCCGATCACCCGCGCCCGCGAGTCCCAGAAATCGACGTCCTCGTCCGCCGTCACCGCTCTCGTCGGATTGAGGCAGCCGATGCTCGCCACGTAGAGCTTGGGCGCCGGCAGGTACACCGGATGGATCAGGATGCCGGTGCGCCTGCCGGTGTCGAGCACGCGGATCGCCGGCATCGGCGGCTCGGCGACGACGCTGTCGCTCCGCGAATAGCCGGCGCTGACGAAGGTGCGGTAGTGCGTCGTCAGCCGGTATCGTCCTGCCTCGATCCGCCGCCCATTGTCCGGCGCCGAATTGTCGCCCGGCCCCACCGTCTCTACCATGAAGCCGGCAGGGCCTGAGGGCACACCGCCGATATGGACCGCGTAGCGGCCATAGGTGCGCGCGAGGGCCCCGCGCCGATGCAGGCCCAGCCGCTCCACATGCAGTTCCCAGCCCTCGCCCTGGATCGGCATCAGAGCGGCAGCGGCCCGTCGTTCTTGACCTCTTCCATCACCGCGTAGGTCCGCGTCTCGCGCACCCCGGGGAAGGCCAGCAGCGTCTCGCCGAGGAAGCGCCGATACGCGGCCATGTCGGCGTGCCGCGCCTTGATCAGATAGTCGAAGCCGCCGGCCACCATATGGCATTCGAGCACCTCCGGCGCCCGCCGCACCGCCTCGGCGAAGCGCTCGAAGGCGTCGGGCGTGGTCTTGTCGAGCGACACCTCGACGAAGGTGAGCAGCCCGAGGCCAAGCGCGTGCGGATCGAGCCGCGCCCCGAAGCCGGCGATGTAGCCCTGCCGCTGCAGTCGCCGGAAACGGTCGCTCATCGAGGTCGGCGGCAGGCCCACCCGCTGCGCCAGCTCGGCATTGGTGATGCGGCCGTCGCGCTGCAGCTCCGCGAGGATGCGGCGGTCTGTCTGGTCGATATCTGTCATATCTGCATCAAAAAAAGCATATCTCCGTGGAATGTACGGCAATCAAGCAAAGATCGCAATGGAGCTACGGGAAATCGCCGCTAAGCTGGGGGCCGGAGTGGGAGACGAGATGCGTTGGTAAGCCCGGTCGAAACGACGGAGCAGAACGGCGTTGCGCCGTTTTTGGATTTCGCTGGTCCACCGCGTCCGCAAACCCCTCTCCGCCAGGCGATCCGTGCCGCCATCCGCCGCCCCGAGCCGGATTGCGTGCCGCCGCTGATCGCGCAGGCCTCGGTCGATCCGGCCACCGCCGCGCGGATCAAGCGCCTCGCCGCCGATCTGGTGCGCAAGCTGCGCGCCTCCGGCCCCAGCCAGGGCATCGCCGGCATGATCCAGGAATATTCGCTGTCGAGCGAAGAAGGCGTGGCACTGATGTGCCTCGCCGAGGCGCTGCTGCGCATCCCCGACGACGCCACTCGCGACGCGCTAATCCGCGACAAGGTCTCGCGCGGCGACTGGCGCGCGCATCTGGGGCCCGAGCGCACGCTGTTCGTCAACGCCGCCACCTGGGGCCTGATGGTCACCGGCAAGATTACCGCCGCCATCCCGGAGGAGGGACTGGCGCGGGCGCTGGGCCGGCTCATCGCGCGCGGCGGCGAGCCGATCGTGCGCACCGGCGTCGATCTCGCCATGCGCATGATGGGCGAGACCTTCGTCTCCGGCCAGACCATCGAGGAAGCGCTGCGCAACAGCCGCCGCCTCGAGCGCAAGGGCTTCCTCTATTCCTACGACATGCTCGGCGAGGCGGCGACCACCGCTGAGGATGCCGCGCACTACCTCAAGGCCTACGAGGATGCGATCGACGCCATCGGCGCCGCCTCGGCCGGCCGTGGCCCCATCGCCGGGCCGGGCATCTCCATCAAGCTGAGCGCGCTGCATCCGCGCTACCGCCGCAGCCAGCTCGACCGCGTCATGGCCGAATTGCTGCCGCGCCTCAAGGCGTTGGCGGCGCGCGCCAAACGCTACAATATCGGCCTCAACATCGACGCCGAGGAGGCCGACCGCCTCGACATCTCGCTCGACCTGCTCGAGGCGCTGTGTTTCGACCCCGAGCTCAAGGGCTGGGACGGCATCGGCTTCGTGGTGCAGGCCTACGGCAAGCGCTGCACCTTCGTCATCGACTGGCTGATCGACCTGGCGCACCGCAGCGGCCACCGCCTGATGGTGCGGCTCGTCAAGGGCGCCTACTGGGACAGCGAGATCAAGCAGGCGCAGCTCGACGGCCTCGGCGGCTATCCTGTGTTCACCCGCAAGGTCTATTCCGACGTCTCCTATCTCGCCTCGGCGAAGAAGCTGCTCGCCGCCCGCGACGCGGTCTTCCCGCAATTCGCCACCCACAACGCCCAGTCCGTCGCCTCGATCTACGAGCTGGCTGGAGCATCGTTCCAGCAGGGCAACTACGAGTTCCAGTGCCTGCACGGCATGGGCGAGCCGCTCTACGGCAACGTCGTCGGCCCGGACAATCTCGACCGCCCCTGCCGCATCTATGCGCCGGTCGGCACGCACGGCACGCTGCTCGCCTATCTGGTGCGCCGCCTGCTCGAAAACGGCGCCAACAGCTCCTTCGTCAACCGCATCGGCGACGACTCGGTGCCGGTGGACGAACTGGTCGCCGATCCGGCGGCGGTGGCCTCCGCCATCGTTCCCGCCGGCGCTCCGCATCCGCAGATCCCGCTGCCCGCCAGCATCCTCGGCGCCCGGCAGAATTCCGCCGGCCTCGACCTCGCCGACGATCTCGTGCTGGAGCACCTGACCACGCAGTTGCAGGCCGCCGCCGGCACCTGGACTGCGAACCCCATCCTCGTCGATGGACCGGCCGGCGGCACGCCGGTCACCCTCCGCAATCCGGCCGACCCCGCCGATATCGTCGGCACCGCGATGTTCGCGCCGCCCGCGCTGGTGGACCGCGCCTTCGCCGCGGTTACGCCGGGCTGGGCGCCGCTGGCCGACCGCACCCGCATCCTGCGCGATGCCGCCGACCGCCTGCAGGCGCAATTGCCGCAATTTCTCGGCCTGATGATGCGCGAGGCCGGCAAGTCGGCCGCCAACGGCATCGCCGAAGTGCGCGAGGCCGTCGATTTCCTGCGCTACTACGCCGACCAGGCCGAGGCCCTGGGCCCCGATGCGGCGCCGCTCGGCACCGTGGTCTGCATCAGCCCGTGGAACTTCCCGCTGTCGATCTTTACCGGCCAGGCCGCCGCGGCGCTTGCCGCCGGCAACGCCGTGCTCGCCAAGCCGGCCGAGGAGACGCCGCTCACCGCCGCCGCCATGGTCGCTATCCTGCACCAGGCCGGCGTGCCGCGCGCGGCGCTGCAGTTTCTGCCGGGCGCGGGCGATGTCGGCGCCGCGCTCTGTGGCCACGCCAAGGTCGCCGGTGTCGTCTTCACCGGCTCCAACGAAGTGGCGCGGCTGATCCAGAAGCAGCTCGCGCCGCGCGGCCCCATCCCGCTGATCGCCGAGACCGGCGGCATCAACGCCATGATCGTCGACAGCTCGGCGCTCACCGAGCAGGTGGTCAACGACGTGCTGTCCTCGGCCTTCGACAGCGCCGGCCAGCGCTGCTCGGCGCTGCGCCTGCTCTGCCTGCAGGACGACGTCGCCGACCGCACCCTGGCGATGCTGAAGGGCGCCATGCAGGAGCTGCGCATCGGCGATCCCGCCGTGCTCGCGACCGATATCGGCCCGGTGATCACCGCCGAGGCGGCCGGCCGCATCACCGCGCACATCGACGCCATGCGCGCCGCCGGCCACCGCGTCACGCAGACGCCGTTGCCCGGCGGTGCCGGCACCTTCGTGCCGCCGACGCTGATCGAGCTCGATCGCATCGACCAGCTCGACCGCGAAGTGTTCGGCCCGGTGCTGCACGTGGTGCGCTACCGCCGCCGCGACCTCGACGGCGTCGTCGATGCCGTCAACCGCCTCGGCTTCGGCCTCACCTTCGGCCTGCACACCCGGCTCGACGACACCATCGACCACGTCACCGCGCGCATCGCCGCCGGCAATATCTACGTCAACCGCAACATCATCGGCGCCGTCGTCGGCGTGCAGCCCTTCGGCGGGCAGGGGATGTCGGGCACCGGCCCCAAGGCCGGCGGTCCGCTCTACGTGCGGCGGCTGGTGCGGCAGCGCCCCGCCGACAACGATCTGGCCGAGCTGCTGCCGGGGCCGGTGGGCGAATCCAACCTCTACCGCACCGCGCCACGTGGCCAAATCCTGCTGCTGCCGCAGACGCGCGAGGGACTGAGCCGCATGCTCGACGCGGTGATCGCCACGCGCAATAGTCCCGTGGTCGACGGCACCGTGGTCGGCGCCGCCGTGGTGCGAGAGTTGGCGCCGGCGGCGCGGCTGGCGGCGACGCCTGCCACCGAAGCCGGCATCGACGGCGTGCTGGTCGAAGGCGATGCGGCGCGCGTTGCCGATATTGCTGTGCAGGTGGCGGCGCGTCCCGGCAAGATCGTGCCGGTGCAGTCGGCGGCCGACGTCAACCGCGACATGCTGGTGCACGAGGTATCGGTCAGCATCAACACCGCCGCGGCCGGCGGCAATGCCAGCCTGATGGCGCTGGGAGAAAGCTGAGTGGAGCTATTTGCGCGATCGGCGGACGGGAGCAATTTTGTCGCCGAGGCGCATCGTCGCCGTGACGTCGCGGGCGATGTAGCTCTGGATCTGCTTGACGATCTGCGCCGCGTGCTGGGTCGCCAACTCGTCGCAGCGCTCGGCGTCGCCCTTGTCGATGGCGACGATCATCGCCTCGTGCTCGTCGACATATTTGCGCGGCAGATGGTCGTCGAACGAGGCGTAATAATAGAGCCTGAGCAGCCGCCGTCCCTCGTCCAGCAGCCGCGTGAACCAGCGGGTGAAATAGGCGTTGCCGCCGGCCTCGGCGATGGCGAGGTGGAACTCGCGGTTGGTCGAGATCATCCCCACCGCGTCGCTGCGCTCCACCGCCTCGACGTAATCCGCCTGCGCCGCGCGGATCACCTCGATCTGCGCCGGCGTCCGCCGCAGCGCCGCCGCCCGGGTGGTAACGCGATACATCAGCGTCAGCGCCTCGAAATACACCGGCAGCTTCTCGAAATCGATCGGCGCCACCACGGTGCTGCGGTTGGGCAGGGCGGTCACCAGCCCGTCGGCCATCAGCCGCACCAGCGCCTCGCGGATCGGCGTGCGCGACATCGCGAACTGCTTGCTCAGCCGCACCTCGTCGAGCGGGCTGCCCGGCGGCAGCTCCAGATTGACGATCGCCGACTGCAGCCGCTCATACACCGTCTGCACCCCGGCGCCGCGCACCGGCCGGGTCGTGCCTGTCATGGTCGATGCCCGATTGGCCATCGGTTCCACACTCCATTTCCCCTTCGATTGACACGAAATCCGTCTGCGTGCAATCTGTCGACAAGATGCATGCAGAAGCATCGGCAGTCGCCCGTATCGTGTCGGTCGTTAAGAGCCGTTTTCGGGCGGCGCACGTGAACACACTGCAACAGGGAGACCATCTATGAAACTGACCATGACCTCGGCACTCGCCGGCCTGACGCTGGCTCTGGCGCTCAGCACCGCAACCTTTGCTGCCGACATCAAGATCGGCGTCCTCGTGCCCACCACCGGCGGCCAGGCGAGCTACGGCCAGGACATGGCCAACGCCGTGCAACTCGCCATGGACGAGCTCAACAAGGCCGGCGGCGGCAACACCTATTCGATGGTCGTCGGCGACGATGGCTGCGATCCGCAGCAGGCGGTGAACGCCGCCACCAAGCTCGCCTCCTCCGGCATCGCCGGCGTGGTCGGCGGCTATTGCTCCGGCGCCACCATCCCGACGCTGAAGATCTTCGGCGACGCCAAGCTGCCCTTCATCATCACCGCCGCCAACTCCACCAAGCTGATCCCGGCCAATCCGGGCAACGCCTTCATGATCAACTCGACCGGCAACGACCAGGTCGCCAAGGCCATCGACGTGTGGAAGGCCAAGGGCGTCAAGTCGCTGGCCATCGTCAACGAAGGCGACGCCTACAGCCAGGATCTGGCGACGCTGGCGCAAAAGAGCTTCACCGAAGGCGGCGGCACCGTTGCCGATTTCGAGACGGTCAACCACGGCGAGCAGGACTTTTCATCCGTCGTCACCAAGATCAAGGCGGCCAACCCGGACGCCGTGTTCTGGACGGCCTATGACGACGACGGCGGCCCCTTCATCAAGCAGCTCCGCGAGGGCGGCTACCAGGGCGCGATCTATGTCGGCGACGGCTCGACCTCGACCAATCTGCTCAAGCTCGCGGGCGACGCGTCGGAGGGCGTCTTCGCCTTCTCGAGCCCGACCGCCGAGTTCCTGCCCGACGCCAAGGCCTTTGCCGATGCCTACCAGGCCAAGTTCAACGTCGCGCCCAGCTCCTACGGCCCGCTCACCTATGACGGCATGAAGCTGCTCGCCGACGCCATCAGCAAGGCCGGCGGCACCGACAGCGCCAAGGTCATCGATGCGCTGTCGAAGGAAGACTACAAGGGTCTCGCCGGCGAAATCAGCTTCCGGCCCGACCACACCCTGGCCCGCTCGAACTTCATCGTCATCGAGGCCAAGGGCGGCGCCTGGGCCCTGGCCCAGTAACCCTCCATCGCAAATCGTGTGCGGGGAGGCCTGACAACGACCTGGACCGGCCGCCGGATCAAATGATCCGGTAGCTGGTCCGGGCCTCTCCGCACCGCCAGGGATAGTCGCCAATGACCTTGACCACCATCCTGTTGCAGCAATTGGTGAACGGCCTGGTGCTGGGCTCGTTCTACGCGCTCGTCGCGCTCGGCTACACCATGGTCTTCGGCGTGGTGAAGCTGCTCAATTTCGCCCATGGCGATCTCTACATGGTCGGTGCCTTCATCGGCCTGCTCGCCCTGTCGCTGGTCGCCGGCGCCGTCGGCACGAGCTGGGTCGGCGTCGGGCTCGCCATCCTGCTGTCGATGCTCGCCGTCGGCTTCTTCGGCGTCTTTATCGAACGCATCGCCTACGCGCCGATGCTGAAGGCTCCGCGGCTGTCCATCCTCATTACCGCGCTCGCCGTCTCGCTGGTGCTGCAGAACGGCGTTCTGTCGCTGACCGGCGGCCAGGTCATGCCGTTCAGCCCCAAGCTCGGCTTCGCCGGCATCAATCTGGGCGACATCTTCATCAACTACAAGCAGATCGCGCTCGCCGGCGCCGCCGCGGTGCTGATGCTGGCACTCGAGCTGTTCGTCTCCCGCACGCAGTATGGCCGCGCCATGCGCGCCGTGTCGGTCGACAAGGACATGTCCGAGCTGATGGGCATCGACGTCAACCGCATCATCGCCGTCACCTTCTTCGTCGGCACCGCGCTCGCCGCCGCCGCCGGCACCATGGCCGGGGCCTATTACGGCTCGATCTGGTACTTCATGGGCTTCCTCATCGGCCTCAAGGCCTTCACCGCCGCGGTCATCGGCGGCATCGGCTCGATCCCCGGCGCCATGCTCGGCGGCCTGGTGCTCGGCCTGCTCGAAAGCTTCGGCACGCAGATCCCCGGCATCGGCAGCGCCTGGAAGGACGTGTTCTCGTTCTCGGTGCTGATCCTGGTGCTGGTGTTCAAGCCCACGGGACTTCTCGGCAAATCCGAACAGGAGCGCATGTGATGGCGCTCGAACCCGGCTCACCCGGCCCGCAATCGGTGGTCTCCCGGCCCAGCGCCTGGGGCGGCCTCGGCCTCCTGCTCGACACTCCCGCCAAGCGCGCCGCCGCCATCGTCGTGATCCTCGCCGCCATGGTCGCGGCGCCGCTGCTCGGCCCCTACGCCGTGGTGATCCTCACCAACGCGCTGCTCTACACCATCCTCGCGCTCGGCCTGAACATCGTCGTCGGCTATGCCGGCCTGCTCGATCTCGGCTACGCCGCCTTCTTTGCGGTTGGCGCCTATTCGGTGGGCATCCTCACCACCGTCTTCGGCTGGAATTTCTGGGCCACGATCCCGGTCGCGGTACTCGCCGCCGTCTGCGCCGGCATCATCATCGGCGGCCCGACGCTCAGGCTGCGCTCCGACTACCTCGCCATCGTCACCCTCGGCTTCGGCGAGATCGTGCGCATCGCCGCGCGCAATCTGCAGATCACCGGCGCCGCCAGCGGCATCTCCGGCATCGAACAGCCCTGGCTGTTCGGCTGGCACATCGCCGGCTCCACCGATTTCTACTACGTCTTCCTGCTGCTCGCGGTCATCGGCATCTTCGTCTCCGTGCGCCTCGCGAGATCGCGGCTCGGCCGCGCCTGGCTCTACGTCCGGCACGACGAGGATGCCGCCGAGGCCATGGGCATCGACCGCGTGCGGGTGAAGCTCGCCGCCTACATCATCGGTGCCATCTACGGCGCCATCGGCGGCGCCTTCTTCGCGGTGAACTTCACCGCCATCTCGCCGCAGAGCTTCTCCTTCCAGCAGTCGACGCTGTTCCTGATGGCGGTGATCCTGGGCGGCATGGGCAAGATCCCGGGCGTCATCCTCGGCGCCTTCATCGTCGTGCTCGGCCCCGAGCTGCTGCGCGACCTCGGCAGCTTCCGCTATCTCGTCTTCGCGGTCGGCCTGCTGCTGATCATGCTGTTCCGCCCCAGCGGCATCTGGCCGAGCGGAGCGAAACGCTGATGGCCCTGCTCGACCTCAAGGGCGTGTCCCTCGGCTTTGCCGGCAATCGCGTGCTGCAGGATGTGAGCTTTGCCGTCGACGCGGGCGCCATCGCCAGCCTCATCGGCCCCAATGGCGCCGGCAAGACCTCGCTGTTCAACTCCATCACCGGCTTCTACAAGCCGCAGCGCGGCAGCATCGTGTTCGACGGCGTCGAGACGCGCCGCATGAAGCCGCACCAGGTGACGCGCGCCGGCATCGCCCGCACCTTCCAGAACGTCCGCCTGTTCCGCGAAATGAGCGTGCTCGAAAACGTCATGTCGGGCCAGCATTGCCGCTCGCGGGCGGGGGCCATCGGCGCCGTGCTGCATTTGCCGGCGCAGCAGCGCGAAGAGGCGCACATCCACGACGTCGCCGCCGGCTGCCTGCGCTTCGTCGGCATCGATCCGGCCGAGTGGGAGCGCGACGCCACCACCCTCGCTTACGGCCACCAGCGTCGCGTCGAGATCGCCCGCGCCCTTGCCACCGAGCCCAAGCTGCTGCTGCTCGACGAGCCCGCCGCCGGCCTCACCAAGGGCGAGAAGGCCGAGCTGGTGACGCTGATCGCTCGCATCCGCGACGAGCGCGGCGTGGCGGTGCTGCTTATCGAGCACGACACCGGCCTCGTGATGTCGATCTCCGAGCGCGTCAGCGTGCTCGACCACGGCGTCATGATCGCCGAGGGCACGCCTCGGGAAATCCAGGCCAACCCCCGGGTGATCGAAGCCTATCTGGGCAGCGAAGACGCGGAGGCCGCCCTTGCGCTCTGAAGCTCCGGTCGTGCTGTCCCTCAAGGGCGTCGAAGCGGGCTACGGCCGCATCCGCGCGCTGCACGGCATCGATCTCGAAGTCCGCGCCGGCGAGATCGTGACGCTGCTCGGCGCCAACGGCGCCGGCAAGACCACCACGCTCAAGACCATCTCCGGCCTCGTCCGCGCCACTGCGGGCTCGGTCACCTTCGAGGGCCAGGAACTGGTCGGCAGGAAGGCCAGCGACATTGCCCGCCTCGGCGTCGTGCACGTGCCGGAAGGCCGCCACGTGCTGCGCGGCCTCAGCGTGCGCGAAAACCTCGAGCTCGGCGGCTTCACCGTTGCCGATCCAAAGCTCCGCCGCGAGCGCCTCGAGCACGCCTTCAGCCTGTTCCCCATCCTCCGGGAGCGCCAGCACCAGGACGGCTCGCTGCTGTCGGGCGGCGAGCAGCAGATGCTTGCCATCGGCCGCGCCCTCATGCACGGCCCCAAGGTGCTGCTGCTCGACGAGCCGTCGATGGGCCTCGCCCCCAAGCTGGTGCTCGAAACCTTCCGCATCATCCGCGACCTCAACCAGACCGGCGTCACCATCCTTTTGGTCGAGCAGAACGCCCGCCTCGCCCTCAAGCTCGCCGACTACGGCTACGTCCTCGAAACCGGCGCCGTCCGTATGGCGGGCGACGCCGAGACGCTCGGTGCCAGCACCTCTATCGTGGAGGCGTACCTTGGCGCGTGAGACCCGATGACCCCGATGCCCGCGGCCCCCACATCCACCGGCGCACAAGACTTACCCCAGCGTCTTGTATCCCAGCCCCGTGGTCGCCTGCAGGGCGGCGCCCGGCACGTCGAACCAGCCTTTCTCCAGCAGCTCCGCGCGCACCCGCTCGTTGAGCCCGCCGCGGGTCTGGTGCTCCGCGGCCAGCCCGTCGAACGATTGCGCCGGCGTATGCCTGGCGGTGTCGGCCAGCATGCCGAGCAGCGACACCACATAGCTGCGCGCTTCGGTTTCGCTGAGCCCGGCTCCGGTGCCGACGTCGATCAGCGCCCGCTGCAGCTCGAAATAGCTCGACATGAAGGCGCTGAGCCCGCCGAACTGCAGCCGCCGCTCGTCCGCCGCCACGAACAGGTCGCCCAGCGGCGCCATCAGCCGCACGATCTCGGGCACCGCCGGATAGGTCGCCATCGGCCCGACGCCGCGCGCGATGCCGGGCAGCGGCACGAAGCGGCACGCCGTCGCCTGCGGCCAGCGCGCCTTGATCTCGGCGAGGCCGAAGCCGGCCACCATGCTCGCCACGATCTGGCCCTTGTCGAAGCTTATGCCCGCCATCGCCTCGTCGAGATGCGCCGGGCGCATGCCGAGGAACACGATGTCGGCCCTGGCCACCTCGGCGTTGGAGCCGGCGCGGCTGACGTTCCGGAATTTCGCGGCCAGCGCCAGCGACGTGCTCTCCGAGCGCGGCGAGACCACGATCTCGGGCGCCTCGGGCAGCGACTGCAACCCCTCGATCACGGCCGCCGAAATCGTGCCCGTGCCGATGAATCCGATTTGCATCTCTCACTCCCTGCACACTGAAGGACTTCCGATATGACACTCACCTGGCGCGGCGTCATCCCCGCATTGATGACCGAGATGAAGCAGAATGGCGATCTCGATTTCGAGGCCACCGCCCGGCACATCGACTCCTGCCTGAGCGCCGGCTGCGAAGGCTTCGTCATGCTCGGCACCCTCGGCGAGAATTCCTCGCTGGCGCCCGAGGAGAAGGACGCCGTCGTCGCCGCCGCCGTGAAGGCGGTGAAGGGCCGCGTCCCGGTCGTCGCCGGCGTTGCCGAATACACCACCAGGCTCGCCATCGACGCCGCCAACCGCATGGGCAAGGCCGGCGCCGCCGGCATCATGGCGCTGCCCACCATGGTGTACCAGACCGACGCGCGCGAGAGCATCAACCACTTTCGCACGCTGGCCCGCAACACCGACCTGCCGATCATGATCTACAACAATCACGTGGCCTACAAGGTCGATCTCAAGCCCGAGGATTTCGCCGAGCTCGCCAGCGAGAAGAACATCGTTGCGGTCAAGGAATCGAGCCACGACAGCCGCCGCATCACAGACATGATCAACCGCCTCGGTGATCGCTACGCCATCGTCTCCGGCGTCGACGATCTGTTCCTCGAGAATGCGCTGTTCGGCGCCGTCGGCTGGGTGTCGGGCCTCGCCAATTCGTTCCCGCGCGAAGCCGTGCAGCTCTACAGGCTCGCCAAGGCGGGCAAGCTGGCCGAGGCGGTCGAGCTCTACCGCTGGTTCATGCCGCTGCTGCATCTCGATGTGGCGACCAAGCTGGTGCAGTACATCAAGCTCGCCAACCAGATGACCGGCGAGGGCAGCGAATGGGTGCGCGCGCCGCGCCTCACCCTTGAGGGCGAGGAGCGCCGGAAGATCGCCGCCGTCATCCAGCACACCATCGACACCCGTCCGCAACTGAAGCTGGTGGCCTGAGCACCACCGTGGACGCGGAAATCGTCATTGTCGGCGCCGGCATCGTCGGCCTCGCGAGCGCGTTCAAGCTCGCCGAGGCCGGCCGCGCGGTGCTGCTGGTCGATCGCAAGGGCATGGCCGAGGAAACCAGCCGCGGCAATGCCGGCGCCTTCGCCTTCTCCGACATCATGCCGCTCGCCACCAAGGACGTGCTGCGCAAGCTGCCGAAATGGCTGGGCGACCCGCTGGGGCCGCTCACCGTGCGTCCCGAATATCTGGCGCAGATCACCCCGTGGATGCTGCGCTTCTGGCGCGCCGGCTGGCCCGACCGTGTCGCCGCCGGCGTCAAGGCGCAGGCGGCGCTGATGCGTCTTGCCCGCGCCGAGATGGAGGCGCTCGTCGCCGCCGCCGGCATCGCCAGCCTCGTGCGCTCCGACGGTGTGCTCGAGCTCTACGAGAGCGAGGCCGAGCTCCGCCGCGCCCAGCCCGAGATCGACGCCAAGACCCGCGAGGGCATCGAGATCCGCATCGTCCGCGGCGCCGATCTGGCCGCGCTGCAGCCGGGGCTCGATCCGCGCTTCGTCGCCGCTACCTTCATCCCGAAATGGCAGACCGTCAGCGATCCCTACGAGTTCGCGCTCGCCATCGGCAAGGCCGCTACCGCTCGCGGCGTCGCCTTCCGCCAGGCCGAGGTCAAGGCGCTGCGCCCGCTGGGGCAGGGGGCCGCCCTCGATTTCGCCGATGGCACGTCGCTCACCGCCGGCAAGGTGGTGGTGGCGTGCGGGGCCTGGTCGCGCCGCCTCACCGCGCCGCTCGGCGATCTCATCCCGCTCGACACCGAGCGCGGCTACAACACCACGCTGCCGCCCGGCGCCTTCGACCTTCGCCGCCAGCTCGTCTTTCCCGGCCACGGCTTCGTCGTCACGCCGCTGTCGACCGGCATCCGCGTCGGCGGCGCCGTCGAGTTCGGCGGCCTCGACCTGCCGCCCAACTTCAAGCGCTCCGACGCGATGCTGAAGAAGGCCGCCCTGTTCATGCCCGGCCTCAGGACCGAAGGCGGCCGCCAGTGGATGGGCTCTCGCCCGTCGCTGCCGGATTCGCTGCCGGCCATCGGCCGCTCGCGTCCGTCGCCGCATATCCTCTATGCCTTCGGGCACGGCCATCTCGGCCTCACCCAGTCGGCCGCCACCGGCCGGCTGCTCGCCGATCTCGTGACGGGCGCGGCCCCGTCGCTCGACCTCGCGCCGTTTTCGCCGCAACGCTTCTAGGACCACCTCATCATGGCACGCCACACCTTCTCCTGCATCGATGGCCACACCTGCGGCAACCCCGTGCGTCTGGTCAGCGGCGGCGGGCCGCTGCTCAAGGGCTCCACCATGATGGAGCGGCGCGCCGACTTCCTTGACCATTGGGACTGGATCCGCAAAGGCCTGATGTTCGAGCCGCGCGGCCACGACATGATGAGTGGTTCGATCCTCTATCCCTCGACGCGCGACGATTGCGACATCTCGGTGCTGTTCATCGAAACCTCGGGCTGCCTCTATATGTGCGGCCACGGCACCATCGGCACCGTTACCATGGCCATCGAGAACGGCCTGGTGCAGCCGAAGACGCCCGGCGTCGTCAATCTCGACGTCCCCGCCGGCAAGGTGGTGGCCGAGTATACGATGGACGGCGAGTACGTGGATGAGGTGCGCCTCACCAACGTACCGAGTTTCCTCCATTCGCGCGACCTCGAGATCGACTGCCCCGGCCTCGGCAGGCTCACCGTCGACGTCGCCTATGGCGGCAATTTCTACTGCATCGTCGACCCACAGGAGAACTTTTCCGACCTCGCCGACGTGTCGGTTGGCGATCTGCTGCGCTGGAGTCCCGTTCTGCGCCGGGCGATGAACGAGCGCTACAGCTTCTTTCACCCCGAGAACGACAACATCAAGGGCTGCACCCACATCATGTGGACCGGCCGGCCGCTGCAGCCCGGCTCCACCGCCCGCAACGCCGTGTTCTACGGCGACAAGGCCATCGACCGCTCGCCCTGCGGCACCGGCACCTCCGCCCGCATGGCGCAGTGGTTCGCCCGCGGCAAGCTCAAGGTCGGCGACGCCTTCATCCATGAATCGATCATCGGCTCCATCTTCAAGGGCCGCGTCGAGCAGGCGGTGCGCGTCGGCAACCTCGACGGCATCGTCCCCTCCATCGCCGGCTGGGCTCGCCAGACCGGCATCAACACCATCTTCATCGACGACCGCGACCCCTTCGCCCACGGTTTTTCGCTTGTCTGATCCTGTCGCAAGATTAGCGGTTCCGGCGCCTCCCTCCCCCTTGCGGGGAGGGACCGAGGGTGGGGGCCGCGCGCACCGGATCCTGGGCAATCTGCCCCCACCCCAAACCCCTCCCCGCAAGGGGGAGGGGAGCCCGACTGAATCGCCGGTCGAAGGACAGCATCCATGAAAATCACCGCCATCCGCATCTACCAGGTCGATCTCCCGCTCCGCGAAGGCCGCTACAACTGGTCGGGCGGCAACTTCATGGAAGTGTTCGACTCGACCGTGGTCGCCGTCGAGACCGATGCCGGCATCACCGGCTATGCCGAATGCTGCCCGCTCGGCTCGGCCTATCTGCCCAGCTACGCCAGGGGCGTGCGCGCCGGCCTCGACGAGATCGGCCCGAAGCTCATTGGCCACGACCCCACCGACCTCTGGCCGCTCAACCACCACATGGACGCGGTGCTGCGCGGCCACCCCTACGTCAAGGCGCCCATCGACATCGCCTGCTGGGACATTCTCGGCCAGGTCGCCGGCCTGCCGGTGTACAAGCTGCTGGGCGGCGGCGAGCAGGATAAAATTGCGCTCTACCGCGCCATCAGCCAGGAAGACGCCGGGCGTATGGCTGAAAAGATCGCCGGCTACCGCGCCGAAGGCTACACCAAGTTCCAGCTCAAGGTCGGCGGCGATGCGGCCGACGACATCGCCCGCATCCGCGCCTGCCGCGCCATCCTCGCGCCCACCGACATTCTCGTCGCCGACGCCAACACCGGCTGGACCAAGGCCGACGCCGCCCGCGTCGTCGCCGCCGTGCGCGACCTCGACGTCTATATCGAGCAGCCCTGCATGACCTACGAGGAAAGCCTTTCCATCCGCCGCCGCACGGCGCTGCCCTTCGTCCTCGACGAGAACATCGGCTCGGTGCAGGATCTGGTAACGGGCATCGCCGAGGACGCCTTCGACGTCATCAACCTCAAGATTTCCAAGGTCGGCGGCCTCACCAAGGCAAAACAGATGCGCGACCTCTGCGTCAGCCACTCCATCCCGATGACCATCGAGGACACCTGGGGCGGCGACATCGTCACCGCCACCATCGCGCACCTCGCCCGCTCGACGCCCGAGCGCTTCTGCTTCACCGCCACCGACTTCAATTCCTACGTCACTGTCTCCACCGCCGACGGCGCCCCCCGACGCGAGCACGGCTTCATGACCGCCTCCGACCAGCCCGGCCTCGGCGTTACCCCCAAATGGGACGTGCTGGGCGATCCCGTGCAGGTGATCCGATGAGAGTATCGTGCGCGCTGCTCCCACCCCGCAGGGGGGGAGGAAGCCCGACTGAGCCATCGGTTCTATCGCCCCCCTCCCCCTTGCGGGGAGGGGCCGGGGGTGGGGGCCACACCCACCCGGGCCAGCCATGAGAACCACCCGTTCCATCGACATCGTCTCCTGCCACGCCGAGGGCGAGGTCGGCGACGTCATCGTCGGCGGCGTCGCGCCACCGCCCGGCGACACGCTGTGGGCCCAGTCGCGCTTCATCGCCACCGACCAGACGCTGCGTAATTTCGTCCTCAACGAGCCGCGCGGCGGCGTCTTCCGCCACGTCAATCTGCTGGTGCCGCCGAAAAATCCGAAGGCGCAGATGGGCTTCATCATCATGGAGCCCGAGGACACGCCGCCGATGTCGGGCTCCAACTCCATCTGCGTCGCCACCGTCCTGCTCGACACCGGCATCGTGCCGATGACCGAGCCCGAGACCCGCCTCACGCTCGAAGCTCCCGGCGGCCTCGTCGAGATCGTCGCCCAATGCCGTGACGGCAAGGCCGAGCGCATCACCGTCACCAACGTCCCGAGCTTCGCCGATCGCCTCGATGCAAAACTCGAGGTCGAGGGCCTGGGCACGCTCACCGTCGACACCGCCTATGGCGGCGACAGCTTCGTCATCGTCGATGCCGACGCGCTCGGCTTCGCCGTCGTTCCCGACGAGGCGCGCGATCTCGCCGAGACCGGCATCCGCATCACCCGCGCCGCCAACGAGCAATTGGGCTTCCGCCACCCCACCAATCCCGACTGGACGCACTATTCCTTCTGCCAGATCGCCCGCCCGGTGGAGCCGCGCGATGGCCTCCTGACCGCCGCCAACGCCGTCGCCATCCAGCCCGGCAAGATCGACCGCTCGCCCACCGGCACCGGCGCCTCCGCCCGCATGGCGGTGCTGCGCGCCAAGAGGCAGATGCAGGTCGGCGACCGCTATCTCGCCCGCTCCATCATCGGCTCGGAGTTTCTGGGCCGCATCGAGGCCGACACCATGCTGGGCGGCAAGCCCGCCATCATCCCCTCGATCTCCGGCCGCGCCTGGATCTGCGGCAAGCGTACCGAGATGCTCGATCCTGCCGACCCCTGGCCCCAGGGCTACAAGCTCTCCGACACCTGGCCGCGGATCGCCCCGTGACCGACGCGCGCATCTCCACCGCCGACCTCGCCGCGCTGCTCGCCATCATCTTCCGGCGCCACGGCTGCAGCGACATCGTCGCCAAAACCCTCGCCGACAACATGGCGGCCGCCGAGCGCGACGGCGCCCACAGCCACGGCGTCTTCCGCGTCGCCGGCAATCTCGGCTCGCTCGACAGCGGCTGGGTCGACGGCAGGGCCGTTCCCACGCTCGAGGACGTGGCTCCGGGCGTGCTGCGCGGCGACGGCCACAACGGCTTTTCGCTGCCGCTGCTGGAGCTGGCGCGCGCCCCGCTGATGGCCAAGGCCCGCCAGAACGGCCTCGCCATGCTCAGCGTCCGCAACGCCCATCATTTCAGCGCCGTCTGGCCCGACATCGAGCCCTTCGCCCGCGAGGGCTTCGTGGCGCTGGCCATGATCAACTCCATGTCGAACGTCGTTCCACACGGCGGCAGGACGCGCCTCTACGGCACCAACCCCATGGGCTTCGCCGTGCCGCGCGATCCCGACCCCATCGTCTTCGACCAGGCCTCGTCGGGCTGGTCCAATGGCGACGTGCAGATCGCCCGCCGCGAGGGCAGGGCGCTCCCTCCGGGCATCGGCGTCGACCGTGACGGCAACCCCACCACCGATCCCGACGCCGTGCTCGAGGGCGGCGCGCTGCTGCCCTTTGGCGGCCACAAGGGCTCGTCCATCGCCATGATGATGGAGATCATGGGCGCCGCGCTCGCCGGCGGCGACTATTCGTGGGAGATCGACTGGAGCCGCCATCCCGGCGCCGCCACGCCGCATGGCGGCCAGACCTACATCCTCATCGACCCCAACCGCGGCAACGCCCGCAATTTCGCCGCCCGCATCGAAACCCTGGTCGAGGCCATCCACGCCGCCGGCCAGCAGCGCCTCCCCGGCGACCGCCGCTACGCCAACCGCCGCATCAACACCGCCCAGGGCATCCCGCTCCCCGCCGAAACCCTGAACCATCTCCGCGCCCTCGCCGAAGACCGCTGAGCCCGATCCCGCGCCTTGCTTGTCCGCACGCCGCCGATGCTCTAGGACGGGCGCGTCGTAACCCCCATATCCTGCTCGTGACCGAAAAAACCACATCGCTGGCCGAGGCGCGCCGCTTCTCCGTTGCGCCTATGATGGATTGGACCGACCGGCATTGCCGGTTTCTCCATCGCTTGCTGACGCGCCGGGCGCTGCTGTTCACCGAGATGGTGACCAGCGCCGCCATCGTGCATGGCCCGCGCGATCGGCTGCTCGGCTTCGATGCGGTCGAGCACCCGGTCGCCGTGCAGCTCGGCGGCTCCGATCCGAGGGAGCTGGCCGAGGCGACACGCATCGCCGCCGCCTTCGGCTATGACGAGATCAACCTCAATGTCGGCTGCCCGTCCGACCGCGTGCAGTCGGGCCGCTTCGGCGCCTGCCTGATGGCCGAACCCGAGCTCGTCGCCGACTGCGTGCGCGCCATGCGCGACGCCACCGACCTTCCGGTCACCGTCAAATGCCGCATCGGCATCGACGAGCAGGACATCGAGGCGCCGCTCGACCGCTTCGCCGACCTCATGGCCGAGGCGGGCGTCGCGGCGCTCTACGTCCATGCCCGCAAGGCGTGGCTCAAGGGCCTGTCGCCGAAGGAGAACCGCGAGATCCCGCCGCTCGATTACGGCCGCGTCTATCGTCTCGCCGCGCGCCTGCCGGTGCCGGTGCTGCTCAATGGCGGCATCAAATCGCTGCACGAGGCCGAGGATCATCTGGCGTCCGTCTCCGGCGTCATGCTGGGCCGCCTCGCCTACCACGAGCCGATGCGGCTCGCCGCGGTCGACGGCCGCTTTTTCGGCGAGGCCGCACCGTCCGTCGAGCTGCGCCCCGTCGTCGAGGCCATGGCCGCCTATGCCGAGCGCGAGCTCGCCAGGGGCGCGCGCCTCAACGCCATCACCCGCCACATGCTCGGCCTCGCCGCCGCCCGCCCGGGCGCGCGCACCTTCCGCCAGATCCTCAGCGTCGATGCGGCGAGGCGCGGCGCCGGTCCCGAAATCCTCCTCCGTGCCCTCGACGCGCTGGAGCCGGATCTGCAGCTCGCGGTGTAGCGTCGTTCTCGTCGCTATCCCTTCGACGACCAGAACTCCGCCTGCAATCGTGCCGCCTCGTCAGCCAGCAGCGGCCCCACCACTTCGGTCGGCCGCTGCCCCGCGGCGAACACCACCGCGCAGGGCAGGTCCAGCGTCGGGTTCTCCTCATGTGCGCCGGTCTGCGCCTTGAGGTCGCGCTCGCTCTGGCCGAACACCACGCGGCCGATGCCGGCCCAGTAGATCGCGCCGGCGCACATCGCGCAGGGCTCCGCCGAGCTGTAGAGCGTGCAGTGCTGCAATTGCTCGAGGCTGAGATGCGTCGCCGCCCACGAGGCGAGCAGCCGCTCGGCATGCGCCGTGCGGTCGCCGCCCGCCGCGCTGAAGCCGTTGCCCTGTTCGCGCAGCACCGTGCCCTGCGCATCCGCCAGCAGCGCGCCGAACGGATGGTCGCCGCTTGCGCGCGCCCGCTGCGCCACGGCAAAGGCCTGCCGCAGCAGCCGCTCGTCATCGTCGCGTTGGGGCATGTCGGCCTCCCTTGGATCGGCCGACCCTAGTCGGAGAGTTCGAGCTTGTCGCCTGCCACCGAATAGCGGCTCAGCGTTTCGAGGAAGGTCATGCCGAGCAGGCTCCCGTCGAGCGCCCCGCGGTCGGCGACGAAGGCCTGCACGCGCTTGCGCCTTATGCCGCCCACCTCCATCTCGGCCAGCGTCACCACCGCGGCGCGGCCGGTGCCGTTGGCCGTGGTCACCGGCGTGTCGAAATTCAGCGCCTCGACGTCGATGCCGGCCTTGCGGGCGTCGGCGTAGGACAGCACCACGGCGCTGGCGCCGGTGTCGAACAGCAGCGCCATGTCGGCGCCGTTCACCCGCGAGGCCACGAGGAAATGCCCGTCGAGGCCGCGCGTGAAGCGGGCCGTGCCATTGCGCGAATCGATCACCGCCGAGGTCGGCGACAACTCGCCGAACACCCGCGCCGCCACGCCCTTGATGTCCTCGCGATAGGTGTAGCCCACCAGCGAGACGACGAAGATCGCGCCCCACATGGCCACGTTGGCAACGATGGTCGAAAACTTCTGCCGCCGCGAGAACGCTCCGGCGGCAAACACGATCGCCAGCACCACCAGCACGATCAGCTGCGCGAATTGCGCCTGCGACAGCCCGAGCACGGTCCCGGCATCGGCGCTCACCAGCAGCCCGATCCCCACCGCCACCAGCAATGCGACACCGACAAACAGCATGGCCGGAATAGTGGGGACGATTGGGGCGAAATCAAGCGTCCACCGCGGTTGGCCGATCGAGCCCTCTAGGGATCGATCGGCCAGAGCGCAAAGAAGACCCTCATAGCGAAGCTAGGGCGGGGGGAGCCGTCAGCATCGCGCTCACACGAACACCATGAACCCCGTCAGCACCGCCACCTCCACCAGCGCCATCAGCGCGCCGATCAGATCGCCGGTCTGCCCGCCGATCAGCCGCCGGCACAGCGTCACCCAGCCCCACACCACCAGCGCGCCCAGCGCATAGGCGACCACCAGCCCCGCAACGCTCACCGCGAACGCCGCCAGGACGAAGCTCAGCACCACCATGAACACCGCGCCGATGCCGAAGGCCTGCCGCGACACCTGTCCGGCGGCCGCCGCCGCTCCGCCGGTGCGGGCCGCCGGCAGCGCCACGGTCAGCCACAGCGCCCCCGAGCGCGCCATCACCGTGGCCGCCAGCCACACGCCCGCCGCTTCCAGCGGATTGGCGATCGCGCCGATGGCGGCGATGCGCAGCGCCAGCAGCAGCGCGATGGCGCAGACGCCATAGGTGCCGTGCCGGCTGTCCTTCATGATCGCCAGCCGCGCCTCGACGTCGTGCCCGCCGAACAATCCGTCCAGCGCATCCGCCAGCGCGTCCTCGGCCATGCCGCCGGTCACCGCCACCATTGCCGCCACCGCCAGCGCCGCCGCGAAATAATGCGGCACGTTCAGCCATTCGAGCCCCAGCAGCACCAGCACCGGGCCGATGCCGATCGCCAGGCTGGCAAAGGGCAGGGCCAGCGCCATGCGCGTGAGGTTCGGCCGCCGGTGCGGCGCGTTCCCGGTGGGCAGCCGCGAAAAGAAGCGGATGCCCATCAGCAGATCGTCGCCGAATCGGACGTCCCCCTTGAGCGGGTTGTTGTCGTTGGTCGGGCGCGGCGCGGGCGCCCCCGTCGGGTCGTCGGTCAATTGCGGGTCCGCCAGGATGGTTGCCGCCTTGTCCCACCGAAGCACAGGCCAGGCAAGCACCGCCCCGGCCGGATGGGACTAGGCGCGGGCGCAGACTCGGCGCATGAAGGCCGCCCACCGGGAGCGTCCGCCATGCCTGCCAGCCCCTTCGCCGAAATCCTCGAGCTCCTGACCATCGTGCCGGAGGGCGACGAGGCGGCGGTCGACGCCGTGCGCCGGCACGACGCCCAGCTCACCAAGCCGCCCGGCTCGCTCGGCCGGCTCGAGGGCCTGGTCGAATGGCTGGCGCGCTGGCAGGGCAAGTCGAAGCCCACCTTCGACGATCCGATGGTAGCGATCTTCGCCGGCAATCACGGCGTCACCGACCAGGGCGTCAGCGCCTTCCCGCGCGAGGTGACGGCGCAGATGGTCGCCAATTTCACCGAGGGCGGCGCCGCCATCAGCCAGATCTGCGCCCAGCACGAGCTCAATCTGCGGGTCTTCGAGCTGGCGCTGGAGCTGCCCACCGGCGACATCACCCGCACCGTCGCCATGGACGACAAGATGTGCGCCGCCACCATCGCCTACGGCATGGAGGCCATCGCCGGCAAACCCGACGTGCTCGGCATCGGCGAAATGGGCATCGGCAACACCACGATCGCCGCCGCCCTCTACGCCGCGCTCTACGGCGGCAGCGGCGCCGACTGGGTCGGGCGCGGCACCGGCGTCGACGATGCCGGACTGCGCCGCAAGGCCGACGCCGTCGACCGCGCCCTCGAGCGCCACCGCGCCAACCTCACCGATCCGCTGTCGATCCTCGCCCGCCTCGGCGGCCGCGAGATCGCCGCCATGCTGGGCGCCATCATCGCCGCCCGCCAGCAGCACATCCCGGTGGTCGTCGACGGCTTCGTCGCCACCTCCGCCGCCGCCATCGCGCACGCCGTCAATCCGGCCGCCATCGACCATTGCCTGTTCGCCCACGCCTCGGCCGAGACTGCCCATCGCAAGGTGCTGGACCGCCTCGGCGTCCGCCCGCTGCTCGACCTCGACATGCGCCTGGGGGAGGGGAGCGGCGCCGCCCTCGCCATGGTCCTCGTCAAGACCGCGCTGCACCTGCACCAGCACATGGCGACCTTCCAGAGCGCCGGCGTCAGCGGCAAGGACTGACTACCAGCAGAAGGTCGCCGTTTTCGCCGGGCCGTCAAAGGTCAGGACGCCCTTGCTTAGCATGTCCATGCCGAGAACGGCGTCGAACTCTGGCTGGCGGTGAATGAGTCCCGCCAGCCGACGGTCCCGAAATAGCGTTGGCATGTCAGGATCGAGGGCGAGATCACCGTGAAACAGGTCGATGGCTACTCTACCGGCCGGCGTAATCATTTCGTCCTCGCCGACATTGGGAAGCGACACTGCGACTGCGATCTCCACGCTGACCGACGTATGGGTCGCTCCTGTGTCGATGAGCGCGTCGATCCAGTGAATGTTGTCTTTGCCGCCTTCGGATTTTGGCAGGGCCAATCCCATCCGCACGATGAGGCCGATCGCCTCAATGCGTATCGGGATGCAGCGCATACGACCAGGCACCAAGGGTTATGACCCGGTCCGTAACTTCCTGCACAGAGAAATGCCCGCGGCCGAATGTACGTGAGCCAAACTGAACCGCGTCCGCGAAAGTATCGAAAGACCTCTCAATCTTGCGCTGATGCAGCACGACGAACTTGCCTGGAATGCGGAGCATCAACTCAGGCAAAAGTTGCTTGAACGCCTCGTAGTTGTCGTGAACTTCGCGTTTGGCGCCGTCATGTTTCATTCGTCGAACCCAACGTTGCGCATACCAGCAACATAGACACTCGGAGCCTCGATTCAATGGCATGCCGCCTCACCCGTGCGTGCCGTCGGCCTCCGAGTAGATCTGCAGCTTGTGCCGCTTCTCGACCACCGGCGCCAGCGCGTCCATCACCCGGGCGCGCGGGAAGGTGGCGATCACTTCGGTGCCGAAGCGCAGCTTCGAGAACAGGTCGAACCGCCCCTGGTGCAGCTCCATGATCTTCTGCACGATCGGCAGGCCGAGTCCCGCGCCCTGTTCCGCCGTCTTCTGCGCCAGGCTCCCCTGACCGAACGAGCTCAGCACCGTGGCGATCTCCTCCTCGGGAATCCCGGGGCCGTTGTCGCGCACCGAGATCATCTGCCCGCCGTCGGGCGAGCGGTTGACCACGCACTGGATCTTGCCCGATTGCGGCGTGAACTTGATGGCGTTGCTGAGCAGGTTCAGCAGCACCTGCCGGATGGCGCGCTCGTCGCCCCACAGCTTGGGCAGATTGTGGCCATAGCTGAAGGTCAGCTCGATGCTCTTGGCCTTGGCGCGGATCTCCATCATCCGCCGGCAGTCCTCGGCGATGTCGACCAGCGACACCGCCTCCTCGTTGAGCTCGTACTTGCCCGCCTCGATCCGGCTCAGGTCGAGCAGCTCGTTGATCAGGTTGAGCAGGTGCTGGCCCGAGCGGTGGATGTCGCCGGCATATTCCTTGTACTGCGGCACCTGGTGCGGCCCCAGCAGCTCCGATTGCAGCACCTCGGAAAAGCCGATGATGGCGTTGAGCGGCGTGCGCAACTCGTGGCTCATCGTGGCGAGGAACTGCGACTTGGCGATGTTGGCCTGCTCGGCATGCCGCCGCGCTTCGTCCGACATCTCGCGCGCTTCTTCCAGCTCGTTGATCAGCTGGTCCTTTTCGGCCTGGTGCATGATCTCCTCGAGCTTGGAGCCATGCAGTTGCCGCGCCAGGTAGACGAAGAACACCTCGCCGCCGCACAGCACCGCCGCCAGCGACCAGTTGAGCGTGTTGAGCGGCCCGCCGATCCAGATCAGGTTGATCGCCACCGTCAGCGCCACCGGCAGCGTCGACATCAGCGTGGCGCCGGGCAGGGTGCGCGTCGACACCGCATTGGTGGCGATGCCCACCAGCGCCAGCGCGAACATCACCACCACCAGGCTCGCTTCGTCGGTGCCGAACAGCGTGAACAGCGCCAGCAGCGCCCACGACACGCCGTAGATGGTCTCGACCGTGATGAACGTCGCCGTCCACCGGGCGGCGTTGAACTTTTCCGGCGACGCCGCCTTGAACCGCCGCGCCGCCAGGACCACCGCCACATTGGACGCCGCGACCAGCCCCGCCCAGCCCGCCGCGACATACACCGGCACCCACAGGCTCGAAAACAGCGCCAGGATGGCGAACACCACCGGCAGCACCAGCGCGCCCCAATTGCGCGCATCGGCATATTCGTCGAGCAGCTCGAAATCGAAATCGGCGCGGGTGCCCGACGACGAGGTCAGGCGCTGGCGGGCGTCGAATACCGTCTTCTGCGCATTGCGGCGCAATTCGCGCCCCATCTGGGAGCGCACATCGGCCTGGTTGGCAGGCTCAAACGGCATCACGCTGGTACTCGACGAACTCGATACTGCGAAAAGCAAACGCATTCGCTACGCTGAAGCGGGACCCTAGCCGGATCATGGTTAAGAGGCGGTGAAATGCGGCAGTCGGTTTGGGGCAATCGCGGCAGGGTCCGGCCGCCGCGCGGCGTGCTGCCGGTGCTTGCGCTGCTGGCGGTCGGCGCCGTCGCTTTGGCCCGCTGGCAGCCCGACGCCACGCCCCTCGTCGGGCCGGCGACCGCCATCGATGGCGACACCCTGCGCCTCGGCACCGCGCGCATCCGGCTCGTCGGCCTCGACGCGCCCGAGCTCGACCAGACCTGCACCCGCCCCGACGGCGCCGAATGGTCGTGCGGTACCGAGGCCAAGGCATTCCTCGCCGCCGCGCTGGCACGGCACGACGTCGCGTGCACCCGCCAGGGCCGCGATGTCTACGGCCGCGCCCTCGCCAGGTGCAGCGCCAACGGCAACGACATCGGCGCTGCCCTCGTCGCCGCCGGCTGGGCCATCGACGAGGGCGGCTACGCCGCCGAAGCCGACGCCGCTCGTGCCGGCGATCTCGGCATCTGGTCGGGCAGCTTCGATCGCCCGTCCACCTGGCGGCGCGACCACGGCACCGATCGGCCGGGCCCGTGGGAGTGGATGAGAAGCTGGTTCCAGTAGGTTGACTCCATCCCGCGTTTGCGCAACGAATTTTCGTTGACTGGCCGAATGTGCGCTTGCTATTGCGCTAACCGCGGCTCTTTGCGGCATTTTCCGCAAAGCAATTTCAAAATTGACGAGGGACCCATGGCTCTGGACAAGATCGACCGGAAGATATTGGCGCTGTTGCAGAAGGATGCCACCACCCCCGTCGCCGAGATCGGTCGCAAGGTCGGCCTCAGCACCACGCCATGCTGGCGCCGCATCCAGAAGATGGAGGAGGACGGCGTCATCAAGGGCCGCGTCGCCATCCTCGATCCAGCCCGCATCAACGCCGGCGTCACCGTCTTCGTGTCGATCCGCACCAACGAGCACAACGACGCCTGGATGCGGAAATTCTCGTCCGTCGTCGACGATTTCACCGAGGTGGTCGAATTCTACCGCATGAGCGGCGAGGTCGATTACCTGCTGCGCGTCGTCGTCCCCGACATCGCCGCCTACGACGCCTTCTACAAAAAGCTCATCGGCAAGATAAACCTCACCGACGTCAGTTCGTCCTTCGCCATGGGCCAGATCAAATACACCACCGCCCTGCCGCTGGAATTCGTCTCGGTCGCCGACGACGACAAATAGGTGAATGGTGAGTGGTGAATAGTGAATGGTGATTGGTAAGGGGCGATAGCCCTTGCTGTGCGAACGGCATCAGACCACCGCCTTCCCATTCACCATTCACCATTCACCATTCACCATTCACCATTCACCATTCACCATTCACCATTCACCATTCACCATTCACCATTCACCATTCACCATTCACCATTCACCATTCACCATTTAGCCCCCCGTCACATTCATATGCCGCGCCAGCGCCGGCCCGGTGTGGTCGCGGTCGAGCACGAAGTCGTGGCCCTGGGGCTTGATCCGCATGGCGCGGTCCAGCGCCGCGTCGAGGCCTGCTGGCCCGTCGCCACGCAGCACCGCCCGCAAATCCACCATGTCGTCCTGCCCGAGGCAGAGATAGAGCTGCCCCGTCGCCGTCAGCCGCACGCGGTTGCAGCTCTCGCAGAAATTGTGACTCATCGGCGTAATAAACCCGAGCAAGCCATTGGTTTCCTTCACCCAGTCGTAGCGGGCAGGGCCCCCGGTCCGGTGCGCCGTCGGCTCCAGCGTGTACTTTGCCGCCAGCCGCTCGCGCAGTTCCCTGAGCGGCAGGTACGACTCGACCCGGTCGATCCCGACCTCGCCCAGCGGCATGCCTTCGATCAGCGTCAGGCCGAAGCCGCGCCCATGCGCGAAGGCCAGCATGGCCTCGATCTCGTCGTCGTTGACGCCCCGGATCGCCACCATGTTGAGCTTGATCGCGAGGCCGGCCTCCGCCGCCGCATCGATGCCGTCGAGCACGTCGCCGATCCGCCCGCGTCGCGTGATCTCGCGGAAGCGCGCCTCGTCCAGCGTGTCGAGCGACACGTTGATGCGCCGCACGCCGGCGCCGGCCAGCCGCGTCGCATAGCGCCGCAACTGGCTGCCATTGGTGGTGAGGGTCAGCTCGTCGAGGCCATGGCCGATAAAGCCGCCCAGCCGCTCCACCAGCTCGAGGATGTCGCGCCGGACCAGTGGCTCGCCGCCGGTCAGCCGGATCTTGCGCGTGCCGCGCGCGATGAACGCCGAGGCGATGGCGACGATCTCCTCGAAGCCCAGCACCTCGGATTTGGGCAGGAACTGCATGTGCTCGGACATGCAATAGACGCAGCGGAAGTCGCAGCGGTCGGTGACGCTGATCCGCAGATAGCTGATCTGCCGGCCGAAGCGGTCGATCAGCGGCCGCACGGCGCCGGTGGGCGCAAGGTCGCGCTGCGCAAGGAGCAGGGTCATGGCGCAAGGATAGCCGCCGCCGCGGCAAACAAAAAGGCCGGTCCCGAAGAACCGGCCGCGGTGAATTGACCGCTTTTACTGGTGCACGACCACCAGCGAGCCGACCCTTACCCGGTCGTAGAGGTCGATGATGTCCTCATTGGTCAGCCGGATGCAGCCCGACGACACCGCCTGGCCGATGGTCCACGGCTCCGAGGTGCCGTGCAGCCGGTACAGGGTCGAGCCGATATAGAGCGCCCGCGCGCCCAGCGGGTTGTCCGGGCCGCCGGGCATGTAGGCCGGCAGGTCCGGCACGCGCTTGCGCATCTCGGCGGGCGGCGTCCAGCCCGGCCACTCGGCCTTGCGCGTGATCTTGTGCTGCCCCGACCAGCGGAAGCCGTCGCGACCGACGCCGATGCCGTAGCGCAGGGCCTCGCCGTCGCCGAGCACGAAATACAGCCGGCGCTCCGCCGTCTCGACCACGATCGTGCCGGGCTTGAGCTTGGTCGGATAGTCGACGGTCTCGCGCGGGATCGGCGTATAACGGCCGCGCCCGTTGGAGGTGACGGTCCGTTCTTCCCATCTGTTGGTGTCGGGATTGTAGTAGAGCTTTGCCATCGCCGGAGCCGCACCGGAAACGGAGAAAGCAGCCGCGCCGAGCGCGGTAAGCAGCAGGTGACGTCGATTCATATTTTGCCTCTGAGCGATGCCGGGCCACGAACCCCCAGCGGATCGTATGAATTTTGCTTAGCTAAATTGCAGTTTTCCCGGAAGTCTTGCTCATCTTGTTTTGAGCAACCCGACCGGCGCAAATGCGTCGTGTGTTGCGGCAAAGCGACATTCTGCTTCACCAACGCGTGAAGAACGGCGGTTGACAGGGCAATTTGCGCCTTCTAGCACCGCCGCGGGGCGAGGGAGGCACCGGTGAGCGACGATCTCAAACGCATGGCGGCGGCCGCGGCGCTCGCCGAGATTCGGCCCGGCATGCGCCTCGGCCTCGGCACCGGGTCCACGGCGCGGCATCTGGTCGATCTGGTGGGGGCCCGGGTGCGCGAGGGGCTCGACGTGCTCTGCGTGCCGACCTCCGAGGCCACGGCCGCCCAGGCGCGGGGCCTCGGCATTCCGCTGACCACCCTCGAGGACACCCCCGAGCTCGACCTGACCATCGACGGCGCCGACGAGATCGGCCCCGGCCTCAGCCTGATCAAGGGCGCCGGCGGCGCCCTGCTGCGCGAAAAGATCGTCGCCGCCGCGAGCCGGCGCATGGTGGTCATCGCCGACGCCGGCAAGCGCGTCGCGGCGCTCGGCCGCTTCCCGCTCTCCATCGAAGTCAACCGCTTCGGCCTGCGCGCCACGCAGATCGCCGTCGAGCGCGTCGCTGCCCGGCACCGCGCCGAAGGCCCCGTCGAGCTGCGCCTCGCCCCCACCGGCGAGCCGTTCGTGACCGACGGCGGACACCTCATTCTGGATGCTTTTTTTGGCCGCATTTCCGCGCCAGAAGCGCTTTCGACCGACCTGCACGAGGTGCCGGGCGTGGTCGAGCACGGGCTGTTTCTCAAGCTTTGCCAAAGGGCCTACGTCGCCGCCGCGGATGGCGTAGAAACGATCGACGCGTGACGCGCAACGTCACCAACCGGGGGTTATTGGAGACCATGACTATGTATCTGTCGCGCCTGACCAAATGGGCCGCCATGGCGGTGCTGGCCGTCGCCCTGGCCTGCGGTGCCGCCGCGCCCGCGCTGTCGCAGGAAATCGCGCCCGAAACGTTGGCATTGGCGCGCAAATACGTGGATCTCACGAACAAGGCGCAGCTTTATCAGGCCATTCTCGCCCAGACCGCTGCCCAGACGAGCAAATTGCTCACCCAGCAGAACCCCGACCTCAGCGACAAGATCGATGCCGCCATCGGCAAGATCCTTGACCAGTACAAGGACAAGAGCGGCGATCTCTACGACCAGTTCGCCCGCGTCTATGCCACCACCTTCACCCCCGACGAGCTCAAGCAGATGAACGACTTCTATTCGAGCCCGGTCGGCGTCAAGCTCGCCAGCTCCGCCCTCGACATCAACAACGGCATCAAGCAGGTGATGCAGGTCTTCACCTACAATTTCGGCACCGAGTTCGTCACCAAGGTGCGCGCCGAGCTCAAGGCCCAGGGCTACAAGTTCTGATCCCTCGCCGATCGCCGCATTCCGGACCCCGCCTTGTGCGGGGTTCTTTTTTTGCGTAGGCGAGGGGTGTCATGGCTCACGACTACGATCTGATCGTCATCGGCGCCGGCTCGGGGGGCGTCCGCGCCGCCCGTGTCGCCGGCAATCTCGGCGCCCGCGTCGCCATCATCGAGGAATACCGCGTCGGCGGCACCTGCGTCATCCGCGGCTGCGTCCCCAAGAAGCTCTTCGTCTACGCCTCGCGCTTCGCCGATCTGTTCGAGGTCGCCGGCTCCTTCGGCTGGACCACGACCGCCGAATTCGACTGGCCGACCCTGGTCCGCAACAAGGACAGGGAGATCGCCCGGCTCGAAAAGGCCTATGTCTCGGGGCTCGAAAGCGCCAGGGTGGAGATCATCCGCGACCGCGCCATTGTCACCGGCCCCAACAGCGTGCGGCTCGCCCGCGACGGCCGCGTGCTCAGCGCCCGCTACCTCCTCGTCGCCACCGGCGGCCACCCGCACATCCCCGACATCCCCGGCCGCGAGCTCGGCTTCACCTCCAACGAAGCCTTCCACCTCGAGCGCCTGCCGCATTCCGTGCTGATCGAGGGCGGCGGCTATGTCGCGCTCGAATTTGCCACCATCTTCGCCGGGCTGGGCGTCGACACCACCGTGATCTACCGCGGCCGCCAGATCCTGCGCGGCTTCGACGACGATCTGCGCACCGGCCTCGAAGCCGGCATGCAGGAGCGCGGCGTCAAGTTCATCTACGAAACCACCATCCGCGCTCTGGAGAAATTGGGCGACGAAATATCAGTCCAGTTTTCCGACGGCGTCGCCGCCCCCTTCGGCGGCGTCATGTTTGCCACCGGCCGCCGCGCCAATACCGCCGGGCTCGGCCTTGAGCAGGCCGGCGTCACCCTCACCGAGAAGGGCGCCGTCCAGGTCGACAAATATTCGCGTACCTCGGTGCCCTCGATCTACGCCGTCGGCGACGTCACCGGCCGCGTCGAGCTCACCCCCGTCGCCATCCGCGAGGGCTGGTACTTCGCCGAGACCGTGTTCAACGACAACCCGATGGCCGTCGACCATTCGCTCATCGGCACCGCGATCTTTGCCGAGCCCGAGGCCGCCACCATCGGCCTCACCGAGGCCGAAGCCGCCACGCATGGCGACATCGACGTCTACGTCACCCGCTTCCGTCCGATGCTCAACACGCTGTCGGACAGCCTGCAGCGCATGCTGCTCAAGCTCGTCACCGAGGCCGATGGCGGCAAGGTCCTCGGCGTCCACGTCCTCGGCCCGGGCGCCGCCGAGCTCGTCCAGATGGCCGCCATCCCCCTCGGCATGGGCGCCACCAAAGCCGATTTCGACCGCGCCATGGCCATGCACCCCACCGCCGCCGAAGAGCTCGTCACCTTCAAGGCTCCCACCACCCGCTACCGCGGCGGCGTGAAGGTTTGACCCCAAACGGCGGAGGCGTTACGACGCGCCGGCAATCCATCGCGAGTATCACCATGAGCACCTGGACCCCCGATAGCTGGCGGCAGAAGCCGATCTCGCAGGTGCCGGCCTATCCCGATGCGACGCGGCTGGCGGCCGCCGAAAAGCAGCTCGCGAGCTTTCCGCCGCTGGTGTTCGCCGGCGAGGCGCGCGAGCTCAAGGCGCAGCTGGCCGAGGTCGCGCATGGCCGCGCCTTCCTGCTGCAGGGTGGCGATTGCGCCGAAAGCTTCGCCGAGCACGGTGCCGACCACATCCGCGATTTCTTCCGCGTCTTCCTGCAGATGGCGATCGTCCTCACCCACGGCGCCGGCAAGCCGGTGGTGAAGGTCGGCCGCATCGCCGGCCAGTTCGCCAAGCCGCGCTCCGCCGACACCGAGACCATCGACGGGGTGACGCTGCCCTCCTATCGCGGCGACATCATCAACGACATCGGCTTCAGCGAGGGCGCCCGCGTGCCCGATCCGGAGCGCCTGCTGCTCGCCTACCGCCAGTCGGCGGCGACGCTCAACCTGCTGCGCGCCTTCGCCACCGGCGGCTATGCCAATCTCGCCCGCGTGCACGAATGGACCATGGGGTTCATGAAGGATTCGACGGCCTCGGGCCGCTTCGACGAGGTGGCCCGCAAGATCGACGACGCCATCGACTTCATGCGTGCCCTGGGCCTCACCCCCGACAACACCCCGGCGCTGCGCGAAACCAAGTTCTACACCAGCCACGAGGCGCTGCTGCTCGGCTACGAGCAGGCGCTCACCCGCCGCGACTCGATCACCAACGACTGGTACGCCACCTCCGGCCACATGCTGTGGATCGGCGACCGCACCCGCCAGCCCGACGGCGCCCATGCCGAATATTTCTCCGGCATCAAGAACCCCGTCGGCATCAAATGCGGGCCGTCGCTGTCGGGCGACGATCTGCTGCGTCTGCTCGACCAGCTCAATCCCAACGACGAGGCCGGACGCGTCACGCTCATCTGCCGCTTCGGCTCCGACAAGGTGAAGGAGCATCTGCCGCGCATCATCGAGACCGTGCGCCGCGCCGGCCGCACCGTGGTGTGGTGCTCCGACCCGATGCACGGCAACACCGTCAAGGCCGCCAACGGCTACAAGACCCGGCCCTTCGACCGGGTGCTGAGCGAGGTCCACTCCTTCTTCCAGATCCACCGCCAGATGGGCACCTATGCCGGCGGTATCCACATCGAGATGACCGGCGACGACGTCACCGAATGCACCGGCGGCAGCGTCGGCGCGGTGACCGAGGCCAGCCTCAAGGACCGCTACCACACCTATTGCGACCCGCGCCTCAACGCCAGCCAATCGCTCGAGCTCGCTTTCCTCGTCGCCGAGGAGATCCGCGTCCAGCGTCCCGCCCGCCAGGTGGCCGTCAACGCGATCTGAGCTTTACGCGGTTGTCCGAACGAGCCCCCTCGGGCTCGGTCGGACAGAGCAGGAAGACTAAAGCTTGACGCCCCGGTCCTGGGGCGCATACTCAACACGTGCACGTCGTGGGCTTGGAAGCGGGTGGAACTCCCGCGCGGTCGCGCCACTGTAACCGATGAACGCCCACCGGCGTATTGGAAGTCAGACCCGGCCACGGCATCGCGAAACTTCAACGGGACGCGAAATCCCAAGGAGACATGATGTCCGATATCGCAATGGCGCCAGAGGCGCTGCCGCAACCCATCCCGCTCCGCGAGCTGCTGCCCTGGCTGCTCCTGGCCACGCTGCTGGCGCTGATCGCCATCTATTTCGTCGGCGCGGAGCAGGGGGCCACCTCGCTCATTTCGGGGACTTGGGTGCATGAGTTTGTGCATGACGGCCGGCATATGCTCGGCTTTCCCTGCCATTAGGGGAGAACGTGCATGGCTCGAACGTTCCTGGTCCGCGGCCTGGTCTGCGGCCTGATCGCCGGTATTCTGGTTTTTCTCGTGGCTCGGATCTATGGCGAGCCCAATGTCGACGGCGCCATCGGCTTCGAGGAGCAGCTCGCCCATCTCGCCTCCGGAGCGCATGAGCACGAGGAGGAGATCGTTTCCCGCGACGTGCAGGCGAGCTGGGGCCTGTTCGTCGGCGTCATGGTCTACGCCACGGCGCTCGGCGGGCTGTTCTCGCTGCTCTACGCCTATGCCTGGGGGCGCATGGGCCGTCTCGGCGCCCGCATGAGCGCCGCGCTGCTCGCCGCCGCCGCCTTCGTCGCGGTGTACGTGGTGCCGTTCGCCAAATACCCGGCGAACCCGCCCTCCGTCGGCAACCCCGACACCATCGGCTTCCGCACCGCGCTCTATTTCGGCATGATCGTCATCTCCATCGTGGCGATGGTTGCTGCGGTCAATCTCAGCCGGGCGCTGCTCCGGCGCTGGGGCGCCTGGAACGCCGCCATCGCCGGCGGCGCCGCCTTCCTCGTCCTGGTCGCCATCGCCTGCTATCTGATGCCGACGATCAACGAGGTGCCCGACGGCTTCCCCGCGACGCTGCTCTGGCAGTTCCGCACCGTGGCCTTCGCCCTGCAACTGGTGCTGTGGACCAGCCTCGGCCTGAGCTTCGGCTGGCTGACCGAGCGGAGCATGGCGGCCCATCCTGCGCCCGGTTCGCCGGCCCTGTCGGCCGCCCGCCGCTGAACGGCCGCTTGCGCCGAACCTTGAGCCGCTTGCCCTGTCCGGGGTGAGCGGCTAATCGTTCGCGCGCACCCAACCGGAACCTGCCCAGTGGTCGATCGTCTGCGCATCGCACTCGCCCAGCTCAACCCCAAGGTGGGCGACCTCAAGGGCAACCTTGCCCTCGGCCGCGACGCGCTGGCCCGCGCGGTGGCCGAAAAGGCCGACATCCTGATGCTGTCGGAGCTGTTCCTCACCGGCTATTTCCCCGAGGATCTGTTCTTCAAGCCGCGCTTCATCGACGACGCGCTGGCGACCGCCGGCGAGCTGGTACGCGCCACCAAAGGCACCGGCGTCGCCCTGCTGCTGCCCACCGTCTGGCGCGAGGGCCACAAGCTCTACAACGCCGTGCTGCATGCCGAGGACGGCAAGGTCGTCGCCCGCCGCTACAAGCGCGAGCTGCCCAACGACGACGTGTTCTACGAAAAGCGCTACTTCGCCGCCGGCCCGCTGCCCGAGCCGATGCAGATCAAGGGCGTCACCATCGGCGTGCCGATCTGCGAGGACATCTGGCACCAGCCGGTCAGCGACTATCTGATGGCGCAGGGCGCGCAATTGCTGCTCTGCCCCAACGGCTCGCCCTACTGGGCCGACAAGCAGCACATCCGCAAGGACCTGATCCGCGCTCGCACGCACGAAACCGGCCTGCCGGTGCTCTACCTCAACCAGGTCGGCGGCCAGGACGAGCTGGTGTTCGACGGCGCCTCCTTCGCCATGGAGCCTGGAAATAGACTGGTGTTCCAGGGCCGGAGCTTCGAGGCCGACTTCATCGTTTCCGACTGGGAGCGCGGCAAGGCCGGCTGGCGCTGCGCCAAGGGCGACATCGTCGAACTCGCCTCCACCGACGAGGCCCCCTGGCAGGCCATGCTGCGCGGCCTGCGCGACTATGTGCGCAAGAACGGCTTCAGCCAGGTGGTGCTCGGCCTGTCGGGCGGCATCGACAGCGCCATCGTCGCCGCCATCGCCGCCGACGCGCTGGGGCCCGACAACGTCCACACCATCATGCTGCCCTATCGCTACACCTCCGAGGACAGCCTCAAGGATGCGAAGGATTGCGCCACGCGCCTCGGCGTCCGCTACGACATCGTGCCCATCGGCAAGCCGGTCGACGCGGCGCTGGCCGAATTGCAGCCGGTGTTCGGCGACAGGCCCGTCGACCTGACCGAGGAGAACATCCAGTCGCGCATGCGCGGCCTCGTGCTGATGGCCGTCTCCAACAAGACCGGCGCCATGCTGCTCACCACCGGCAACAAGTCGGAGATGGCGGTGGGCTACGCCACCATCTACGGCGACATGAATGGCGGCTTCAACCCGATCAAGGACCTGTTCAAGATGGAGGTCTATCGGCTCGCCGCCTGGCGCAACGCCCACGTCCCCGACGGCAGCCTCTGCCCGCATGGCGACGTCATCCCGCAATCGATCATCGACAAGGCGCCCTCGGCCGAGCTCCGGCCCGACCAGAAGGACCAGGATTCGCTGCCGCCCTATCCGATCCTCGACGAGGTGCTGACCGGTCTGATCGAGGACGAGCTGTCGGTGGCCGAGATCGTCGAGAAAGGGCAGGGCCGCTTCGACCGCGCTTTGGTCAAGCGCGTCGAACGCCTGGTGCTGCTCGCCGAATACAAGCGCCGGCAGGCCGCCCCCGGCGTCAAGCTGACCAAAAAAGCCTTCGGCATCGGCCGCAAATACCCCATCACCAACGGCTATCGCGACGACAGCGAGATGGTGCTGCGCGAGCCCGCCCCGGCGCGGCAGGGCGTGCAGTGAGCACCATCGTCCGCTACGCTCCGTCGCCCACCGGCCGCCTGCATCTGGGCAATGCCCGGCCGGCGCTGCTCAACTGGCTCTACGCCATCCGTACCGGCGGCACCTACATCCTGCGCCTCGACGACACCGACACCGCCCGCTCGACCGACCAATTCGCCCGCGCCATCGAGGCGGACCTCGACTGGCTCGGCGTCCGCCCCGACCTCGAGGTCCGGCAGTCCGATAGAATGGCGCTTTACGATGCGGCGCGCGACCGGCTGATCGCCGCCGGCCGCCTCTATCCGGCCTACGAGACCGAGGACGAGCTCGAGATCAAGCGCGGCCGCGCCCGCCTCCTCGGCAAGCCGCCGATCTACGATCGCGCTGCGCTGGCGCTGACCGACGAGCAGAAACGCCGCTACGAGGCCGAGGGCCGCCAGCCGCACTGGCGCTTCAAGCTCGACGGCCGGCCGGTCGAGTTCAACGACCTGATCAAGGGGCCGCAGACCGTCAACACCGCCTCGATGTCCGACCCGGTGCTGATCCGCGCCGACGGCTCCTATCTCTATACGCTGTGCTCGGTGGTCGACGACATCGATCTCGGCGTCACCCAGGTGATCCGCGGCGAGGACCACGTCAGCAACACCGGCACGCAGATCGAGATCTTCGAGGCGCTGGGCGGCCGCGTGCCGGAATTCGCGCACCACAATCTGCTGACCGGCGCCGAAGGCGAGGGGCTCAGCAAGCGCCTGGGCTCGCTGTCGCTGGGCGAGCTGCGCGAGGCCGGCTACGAGGCGATGGCGGTGGCGCTGGTCGCGACGCTCACCGGCAGCAGCCTGCCGGTCGAGCCCTATCCCGACCTCGCCGCGCTGGCGGCGAGGCTCGACCTCACGATGATCTCGCACGGCTCCGCCCGTTTCGATCCGGCCGAGCTCGACAGCCTCAACGCCCGCATCCTGCACGCCATGCCGTACGAGACGGCGCGGCCACGCCTGCCGCGCGCCATCGGCGCCGCCGCCTGGGACATCCTGCGCGCCAATCTGCAGAAATTCTCCGACATCGAGCTGTGGGCGGCCGTCATCGAGGGCGATCTGCGGCACCCCGCCGCCCCGGACGACCGGGCGTTCCTCGCCGAAGCCAGCGAGCTGCTGCCGCCCGAGCCGTGGGACGAAACCACCTGGGCCAAATGGACTGCCGCGCTCAAGGAAAAATCCGGCCGCAAGGGCAGGGCGCTGTTCCATCCGCTGCGGCTGGCGCTCACCGGCCGCGAGGATGGGCCCGAGCTCAAGTCCCTGCTGCCGCTGTTGGGGCGTAGGGCGTGTCGGGACCGACTATCCTGACGCGCTTGTCGCCGAACATCACGATGCGTTCGGGATCGTTGCTCGCCTGCTTGACCACCACCGGCTTGGGCGCCTCGCCCGGCGCGGCAGGACGCGGCCGCGGCAGCGGAATGTCGACATAGTCGGCGCGGGCCACGTCGACCACCGTGGCGTCGGTCGGCCGCCGCGGATCGCGGATCGGCAGCGGAAAGATCTGCCCGTCGAAGCTGATCATGGCGCGGCTGCTCCCGTCGGGCAGCGCCGCGAGGTTGATCGAGCCGTAGTCGACCTTGGGCTTGCAGGTGTTGTTGGGATCGTAGCTGGTGCGGTAGGCGAAGGCCGTCGGCAGCGATTTGTACGGCACCCCCTGCAGGTTGATCATCTGGTCGGGCTCCTGGCCGGGATTGTCGTAGTAGTAAAGATCGACATCCATGCCCGGGCACTGCGCCTGGCATTCGAGCAGATCGTTCTGCGCATAGTCGATCAGCGTCGAATAGCTGATCGGCCAGTAATAGCCGTCGACCTTGCGCACGCACACCGTGCGGATCGTCTCATAGCCTTGCTGGCCCGAGAATTCGTCGCCGCGCGTCGCCACGCCGTCGCCGAAATTGTCCTCGAAGGCGCCGAACAGCTGGTCGAACAGGCTGCCGCGCTGCTGCGGCGCGCTGGCGGTGCGGCTGTTGCAGTTGAAGCGCGCCATCTCCTGCAGGATCGCCTCGCGCTGCTGCGACACGGCGTTGCCGGTATCGGCCTGGCTCGAGATCTTCTTGAGGTCGGCGCGCGCCGACAGCACCGCTCGCGCCTCGGCCCGGCACTGCGCGTTGAGCTGCTGGCCGGCCTTGGCGGCGGCGTTGCAGCCGTCGCGCACATAGCGGCTTTCCGTCGCCGTCACCGCGTCCTGCGCCGCGCGCACCCGGTCGTTGATGTCGCCCAGGCCGGAGAAGCCGCCATTGCGCTCGATCTGCTGCAGGGTATTGGCCAGCGCCTGGCAGTTGCGCGACTGCGCGAACGCGGCGTTGGCGTCGAGCCCGAACATGGTCAGGGCCACGATCAGCAGCGCCAGGCGCAGCAGCAATGTCTTTGCAACAGCCATGAAGTCCAAACGACGAGCCCGATCCCGCAACCGACCTAGCGCAGCAATTAGCCCAAAATCGGACCTATTGCGATGCCACCACTGTAGCGGCAGCGACCGTCACCGCAACGTGAAGATTGTGAACACGGTTCCTGGAATATGTGATCTTGCAAGGCGTTAGCGATCCTGCAAGCGTCCGCCCGCCAACGACACCGGAGAACTCCCCCCGATGCCCCTATCCAGGCCCGCCATCCTGTCCATCGCCGTCCTCGCTTTGCTGGCCGGTTCGGCCGCCGCGCAGCAGACCCTGCCGCCGGTCGACCCCGCCATCGCCACGATGAGCGTCGACCAGAAGGTCGAGATGCGCCAGAAGCTGATGAAGGAGGACGGCCTGCTGCTGCGCCAGGCCAGGTCCGCCACCGGCGACGCCGCGGTGCAGGCCGCCACCACGGTGCTGCAGAACTTCGTCAATTTCCCCGCCCTGTTCGCCGACGGCGCCAACAACACCATCTCCGAGGCGGATTCCCACATCTGGGACGATTTCGACAAATTCGCCGATATCTTCAGACAGGGCCAGGTCGACGCCGGCAACATGCTCGCCGCCGCCAAGGCCGGCGACCAGGCCGCCTATGCCGCCGCCTATAAATCGCTCAGCCAGAAATGCTTCGAATGCCACCAGACCTACCGTATCGACTGATCCCGCTCGCCGCCCTCGCGCTCGCGGCGCTGGCCGTCCCGGCGGCGCGGAACTGAAGCTTCTCACGCTGGAACCGCGTTGGCTGTGGGCTTGCTCCACTGCACCACCAGTCCCTGCGGCTCCATCGCCCCCCTCCCCCTTGCGGGGAGGGGACGGGGGTGGGGGCCGCATCCCTGGCACGATCGCTTCCGCGCGACGGCAAGCCCTGGTTTCCGGGGCATTCATGCTGTTGGACGCGGCCTCTTGCTTTCGTCCGCGTTCATCGTAGATTGCGCGCCATGAAAACCGCTTCGGCGATCTCGATTATCGGCTCGATTATTTGCTGCTAACACCTGTTGGCGGCGCGGTTTCCTTCATTTGTCCTATCGCAAGTCGGAAAGAGCCCGCTGCCAGCGCGTCACCACGTTGAGGCATCGGCTCGTTCATGGCTTCGGACCTGACACTCAGGCTCTACAACACGCTGACCCGCAGCAAGGAGGAGTTCGTCCCCCTCGATGCGGACAATGTGCGCATGTATGTGTGCGGCCCCACGGTCTATGACTTCGCCCACATCGGCAACGCCCGCCCGGCGATCGTCTTCGACGTGCTGTTCCGGCTGCTGCGCCACGTCTATGGCGAAAGCCACGTCACCTACGTCCGCAACATCACCGACGTCGACGACAAGATCAACGCCCGCGCCGCCCGCGATTTCCCCGACCTGCCGCTGAACGAGGCGATCCGCCGCGTCACCGAGACCACCGCCGCGCAGTACCAGCAGGACGTGGCGGCCCTCGGCTGCCTGCCGCCCAATGTGCAGCCGCGCGCCACCGAGAACATCGCCGAAATGCAGGCGCTCGTCGGCAAGCTGCTCGCCAACGGCCACGCCTACGAGGCGGCGGCGGTGGGCGAAGTGCTGTTCGACGTCCGCTCGATGCCCGACTACGGCGCGCTCAGCGGCCGCGACCTCGAGCACAACCTCGCCGGCGCCCGCGTCGAGGTCGATGCGCACAAGCGCAATCCCGCCGATTTCGTGCTGTGGAAGCGTTCGTCCGCCAGCGAGCCCGGCTGGGACTCGCCCTGGGGCCGCGGCCGCCCCGGCTGGCATCTCGAATGCTCGGCCATGTCCGAGCGCTATCTCGGCGAGGTGTTCGACATCCACGCCGGCGGCCTCGATCTGATCTTCCCGCACCACGAGAACGAGATCGCCCAGTCGCGCTGCGCCCACGGCACCCCGCTCATGGCCCGCCTCTGGCTGCACAATGGCTTCCTCCAGGTCGAGGGCCAGAAGATGAGCAAGAGCCTGGGCAATTTCGTCACCATCCACGAGCTGCTGGCGACCGACAAATTCGGCGGCCGCGCCTGGCCCGGCGAAGTGCTGCGCCTCGCCATGCTGATGACCCACTACCGCGAGCCCATCGACTTCACCGTCAAGCGGCTCGAGGAGGCCGAGGACAAGCTGCGCGGCTGGCAGCGCGTCGCCGCCACCGCCGGCAGCGCCGGCTCGGTCGACGCCGCGGTGCTGGAGGCGCTGGGCGACGATCTCGGCTTCCACCGCGCCTCGGTGGCGATGGACGGCCTCGCCCGCGCCGCCAATCGCGGTGACGCCGCTGCCGCCGCCGGCCTCGCTGCGACGCTGCGCTTTTTCGGCTTCAGCACCGATGCCCTCCTGAAGAGCGCCGCGGTGTTCGACACCTCGCGCATCGACGACGCCGTGGCCGCCCGCCTCGCCGCGCTCAACGCCCGCGACTTTGCCAAAGCCGACGAAATCCGCGCCGCCCTCGCCGCCGAGGGCGTCCAGCTCATGGATTCCAAAAACGACGCCGGAGAGCGCGTCACCAGATGGGAGATCAAGCGGTGAGGCCGCCACCTGCGCCCCCTCCCCCTTGCGGGGCAGTGTTTACATTAGACTGTGATTGGATTCTTCTTGGGTTGAGGTGA
>NZ_MKVA01000004.1 GCF_001899075.1 Devosia sp. 67-54
AAACCTCCGGGAAAATCACCTCAACCCAAGAAGAATCCAATCACAGTCTAATGTAAACACTGCCCCCTTGCGGGGAGGGAACGGGGGTGGGGGCCACATGCGCCGGCGATCACGTTCAATCGTGAACTAATACGCCGGCCCCTCGCGGCCGAAGCCGGTCATGTCGAAGCTGGCCTTGGCCTCCGTCGTCGCGCCAAGCTCGTCGAGCTTGGCCTGGGCGATGTCGAGCCCGTTGTCGAGCGCGCGCGTGTACCAGGACGCCGCCTGCGTCGGGTCGGCCTCCACCCCGGCGCCCTCCTGGTACACCGTGCCCAGCGCGTATTGCGCCGGCGCATAGAACTGGTCCGCCGCCGCCTCGTAGAGCCGGATGGCCTCGGCCGGATCGGCATCGACGCCGACGCCGTTGAGCAGCAGATCGGCATAGGTCACCTGGGCCAGCACGTTGCCCTTGTCGGCGCCCGTCTTCAGCATCGGAAGCGCCTCGTCCAGCCGCTTCGCCTTCAGCAGCGCGCGCGCCAGCCACACCTTGTCGCCCACCGAATCGGGGTTGGCCGCGACCGCCGCCTGGCATGCCGCGATCGCCGTCTCGGCATCGAGCGCCGCGAACTCGACGCCGTGCCCTATGCCGCCCGGCTCGTAAGGCGATCCGGCCTGGTTCTGGCACGCGATTTCGGTGTTGGTGACGTCGATCCGCCGCTGCGAGAACTGGTCGCCGGCCGCGGCGCCGGTCTGGAAATAGCCCAGCGCCGTCGCGAGGTCACGGCCGGTGCCCAGTCCCTCGGCATACATGTAGCCGACGATGCCCTCGGCATAGGCGACGTGCTTCCGCTGCGCCGCCATCGCCAGGTCGAGCGCCCGCGCCGCATCGACCTCTGTGCCCTGCCCGAACAGATAATGCAGCGCCAGCGCCGCCTGCGCGAAGCCGTAATTCTGGTTGGCGGCGTCGGTGAGCAGCTCGAACGATCTGGGATAGCTCTGCTCGACCGCGATGCCCTGCTCGTAGAAATAGGCCAGCGCCGTTTCCGACTGCGGCTCGCCCTGCTCGGCACCCTGCCGGTAGAATTCGGCCGCCTTGGCGTTGTCGGCCTTAACCCCCTGCCCGTTCTGGTACAGGCTGCCGAGACCGGCGTAGCCCAGCGGCTCACCCGCACCGGCGGCATCCTGAAACAATGTCATGGCCTTGCCGAAATCCTGCTTCACCCCGGTACCGTTCTGGTAGGCCAGTCCGAGGTGGTAAAGCCCTGTTCCGTCACCCTTATCCGCCGCCTGCCGATAGAGCTTCAGCGCCTGCGCCGGATCGCCATCCACACCATCGCCCGCCTGGTAGCGGGCCGCCAGATCGTTCAGCGCCGGCACATATCCGGCCTTCGCCGCCTGCCGCAGCAGCACCATCGCCTGCCCCGGATCGCCAGTGTTGGGATCGGCCAAGAGCCGCGCTAACTCATAGGCAGCCAACGCATTTCCGGCATCGGCGGCGTCGCGCAGCATCGGCTCAGCCTCGGTCCGCCGGCCAATCAGCACATAGACGCGCGCCAGCCACGCCTTGACCTCGGCGGAGCCCGGCGCGGCCTTCCGCGCCGCCTCGCACGCGGCCTGCGCGCCATTGAGGAAGATCTGCTTGTCCTTGAGGCCGCGGCCTTCCCAGCCCGCCTCCCACGGCGAGGCCGCCAGCGCGCCGCAGGCCGCAACCGGGTCATTGTCGCCGGTCGTGTCGCCGCCCAGCGTCACCACCTGCGGCGCCGCCACGACGGGCGCCGCGGCAAGCGCGACCCCCAGCACGCCCAGCAAGATTGCGTCGCGAAGCCCCATGCCCTCTCCCTCCGGCGCCGATCCTAGCCAGAGGCAGTGCGGCGGGAAACCCCGCTCGTGCTACTGGAAGCCGGCCGGCGAACGCGGCTTATAGGCCGCTTCGAGCTTTTTGATGTCGTCGGCGCTGAGCTCGACTTCGAGCGCTCCGAGCGCATCGGTGAGCTGCGCCAGCTTGGTCACCCCGACGATCGGCGCCGTCACCGGCTCCTTCTGCAGCACCCAGGCCAGTGCCACCTGCGCCATGGTCTTGCCGTGCGCCCTGGCGATTTCGGCCACCGCATCGTTGATCTTTTCATCCTCCGCGGCGTGCGCATCGTAGAGCTGGTTCTGGAACGGATCGGTCTCGTAGCGCTTGGTGATCTCGCCCCATGGCCGCGCCAGCCGGCCGCGCGCCAGCGGCGACCACGGAATGACGCCGATGCCCTGGTCGATGCACAAGGGCAGCATCTCGCGCTCTTCCTCGCGATAGATCAGGTTGAGCTGGTCCTGCATCGACACGAAGCGCGTCCAGCCATTGCCGTCCTGCACCGCCAGCATCTTCATGAACTGCCAGGCCCACATCGAGGAGGCGCCGATGTAGCGGGCCTTGCCCATCTTCACCACGTCGTGCAGCGCCTCGAGCGTTTCCTCGATCGGCGTCTCATAGTCGAAGCGGTGGATCTGGTAGAGGTCGACATAGTCGGTCTTGAGCCGCCGCAGCGAATTGTCGATCTCGCTCAGGATCGCCTTGCGCGACTGCCCCTTGCCGTTGGGCCCCTTGCGCATCTCGCCATTGACTTTGGTGGCCAGCACCACCTCGTCGCGCTTGGCGATCTCCCACAGCACCGTGCCGGTGATCTCTTCGCTGGTGCCGGCCGAATAGACATTGGCTGTGTCGTAGAAATTGATCCCCGCCTCCCACGCGGCGCGGATGATCGGCCGGCTGTGCTCGAGGTCGAGCACCCATTCGCGGCCGAGCCGGGCATCGCCGAAGGACATGCAGCCGAGGCAGATGCGCGACACCTCGAGCCCGGTGGTTCCCAAACGTGCGTAATCCATGGTGGCAGCCTCCCAGGCGCGACGGCGCGGCAATGTCCGGATGATCAGTCGATGACCGAACCTAGTGCCGCGCTCCGCCGGGCGTCAACCGCATCGCAACGCCGTGACGCTATTCGTTGCGCCGCTTCGAATCGTCGATCGGATCGAGGATCGTATCCAGCTTGGTGATGGTGGACTGGATGTCGCCCATACCCTCGGGCGGCGCCGGCGTATACACCGGGCGCGGCACGCCGCTCGGGAACGCCCCGAACTGGGTGAAGAAGCTGATCATGTCGGCCAGCACCGGCGCGCGCCAGCGCCACATCGCGCCGATGGCGAACACCGCCTCCATATGCCCGATGTTCTGGTAGTATTTGACCGTCACCCAATTGCCCGCATCCTTGAGCTTGCGCGCCAGGTGGTCGGTGTTCTGCATGCGCACGATCGGGTCCTGGTCGCCCGAGGCGAGCAGCATCGGCGGCTCGTCGGCCGTCACCAGATTGATCGGCTGCGTGCCCTGCGGATTGTCGGTCTTGCCGAAGACGTTGCGCACCTCGTCATACTCGAACGGATAGAAGTCGAACGGTCCGGAGATGGCGGCGATGCCCTTGATCGGCATGGTGACGTTGTATTCGCGGAAAAACGACTTCTCGAGCCCCAGCATCACCGCGTTGTAGGCCCCCGCCGAATGCCCGGCGATGAAGAAGCGCGAGGTGTCGCCGCCATAGCTGCCGATATTGTCCTGGATCCACTTGGCGGCGTTGGCCAGATCTTCGAGGAAGCTCGGATAGGTCACTTCGGGATAGAGCCGGTAGTCGGGGATCACCACGACGAAACCGTTGGCCGCGAGCGCCCGGCCGACGAACTGGTAGTCCTGCCGCTGCCCCTGCTTCCACGAGCCGCCATAGATGAACATCACCACCGGCGCCGGCCCCTTGGGGTCCTTGGGCCCATAGATGTCGAGCTTCATGCGGTCGCCATCGGCATAGGGGATGGCCTGCCCGAGCACCGCCGCGTCGTCCATTGCCGCCCCGACATTGAACGGATCCATGATGTTGACCTGCGCCATGGCGGGCGCAGCGAAACTCAGCAGGGCGAAAGCGAAGGCGATCAGGCGCAGCAGCATCAGGCACGAATCCGAGGGAGGAAATGCGCCGGCTCTGTGGCCGGCAAAGCTGAAGATTTTGTGACCGTCTCTAGGACGCGCGGCGCTGTGCCGCGCACCAATGCCGCCACATGCCGCGGATCGCCGCTTCGAGATTGCCGGCAAAGCGCGGCGCGTTGAACAGGGGCGATGCGAGCATGCGGGCCCGAAGCCCGGCGCGCAGCTCGGCCAGCGCCGCGAGATCGGCGATCCGCGCCAAGCCCGTGGCGGCATACGACGCCGAATCGGGCGCGATCCATTCGGGCAGCCCGGCGCTGTGCAGGATGCCTTCGCCCATATGCGCGACATAGCGGTCGCCGGCCCGCACCAGCACCGGCACGCCCATATAGAGCGCCTCGACCGTGGTCGTGCCGCCATTGTAGGGGAACGGATCGAGGGCCACGTCGATCTCGTCATAGCTGCGCAGATGCGCGGCATAGTCCTTGATCTTGGGGTCGATGCGCACCCGGTCCACATCGACTCCGGCCGCGCGCAGCCTTTGCGTCACGTCCGACACGGTGCTGTCGTGATAATTGCCCGACGAGCGCAGGATCAGCCGCGCCGTCGGCACCGCCTTCAGCAGCGCCGCCCAGGCGGCGAGCGTCGCGTCGCTGAGCTTGTTGAAATTGTTGAAGCAGCCGAAGGTGACATGACCGTTGCCCAGCGCCGGCAAGGGCCCGGGCTGCGGCGCCGCCGGCGGCTCGGTGAAGCAGAGATACGTGTCCGGCAGCCGCCATGGCGTTTCCACCCACTGCTGGTCCTCGCTCTCGGGAATCACCCAGCGGCTCGCCAGCACGTAGTCGATGGCGCTGAGCCCGGTGGTCGCGAAATAGCCGATCCAGCTCACCGCCACCGGCGCCGGCTTGCGCGAAAATACCATCAGCCGGTTGGAGCCGGTGTGTCCGGACATGTCGAACAGAACATCGATCTTGTCCTCGACGATGCGCGCATCGAGCGCCGCGTCGGCCATGCCGGTGACATTGCGCCAGGTCGGAATCACACGCTTCAGCGCGGCCGTGATGTCGTCCTCGACCTCGCTGTTGGCGTAGGCGTGGAAATCGAGGCTGCTCTGCGAACCGAAGCCGCGCAGCGCCCCCAGCAGGAAGCGGCCGATCGGATGCGAGCGCAGGTCGCCCGAAACGAATCCGACGCGCAGCCGGCGCTCGGGATCGGGATCGTTCGCATGCGCCGTCCGCGGCGGCGCCGCCTTCGCGATCAACCGCCCCACCTCGCGCGCCCGCTCGGCCAGTGCCAGCGGGTCGGTTTCCGCCAGATAGTTCTCGGCGAACAGCACCGCGCTCTGCAGCCCGATCTGGTTGGGCTGCAGGGCGAGGGCACGGCGATTATACGTGACCGATTCGGCGATGAAGCCGGCGCGGTTGAGCGCCTGGCCCAGATTGGCCAGCACCAGCGGCGAGTTCGGGTCGAGCTCCAGCGCCCGCCGCAGCACCGGAATCGCCTCGTCGAAGCGGTTGAGGCTGCGATAGGCGACGCCGAGATTGGCCAGCGCCAGCCCGTGCCGGGGCGCGATGGAAAGCGACTCCTCGATCAGCGCGATGGCGCGCTCGAATTCTCTTGCCTGGATCGCCAGCACGCCCTTGAGGTGCAGCGCCCCGGCGTGCCGCGGCTGCTTCGCCAGGATGCGGTCGTAGAGCTCTGCGGCCTCGCGGTCCTTGCCCTGCTGGTGCAGCCGGATGGCGGCGCGATAGGTTTCGTCGAGCGAGAGTGTCACGGGCGGCACTATACCGTCGGCCCCGGCGGGCCGGCAACATGACGACAAGGCCGGCGGCCTACACCGCCACTTCCGCCTCCTCCCGCGTCTGCCATTCCCCCTCGTGCCATTCGCGCACGCGGATGTCGATGACGCCGTCCCGGATGTCGATGACGTTGTAGGCGTTGGCGTCGCCGCGCAGGCGGTCGGAGATGGTGCTGCTCGCCTGGCAGACCAGCACCGGCGCGTCGGCGGCGCGGCGGGGCCCGCGGGGAATGCCGTCGCGCACCGAATTGGGATCGTATTTGCGCACGAAGCTCAGGTGGAAATGTCCCGACAGCACCAGCCGCACGCCGAGGCGCGCGAACGCGTCGAGCGCCAGCGCCGAGCGGCGCGCCGCCAATGTCGGCTTCAGCGTCGATTGCGCCGGCTGCATCAGCGGATGATGCGCCACCACGACGCGCACCGCGTCGGCCGAGGCGTGCTGGAATGTCGTTTCGAGCCGCTCGAGCTGCCGCCTGTTGATCGAGCCGTTCGACCAGTCGCGGTCGGCCAGCGCCCGGCGGGTGGTGTTGAGCCCGGCAAACGCCACCGCCGCCCCGGGCCGGTCAAGTTCGAGGAACGGCTCGATCTCCGGCGCGATATAGCGGCGATAGAGCCCGTACGGGTCGAGGAAGCGCCGCACCGGGTTGCGCCCGAGGTCGTGATTGCCCGGCACCGCGAACACCGGCACCGCGACGCTATCGAGGAACTCCCGCGCCATCTGGAATTCGCTGGCCGTGCCGCGCTGCGTGAAATCGCCCGACGCCACCACCAGATCCGGCGCCTGCGCGCCGAGGTCGGCCGCTAGCGTCGCGGACACGGCCGGATCGTGGTGGCCGAAATGCAGGTCGGACACATGGGCAAGGCGCATGCAGACCAAAACGCCCGACCGTCGCCAGGGTTTCCCCACGGGCACCGGCCAGCATCAAACCGGCCGCAAAACAAAAACGCCGCCCCTTGCGGAGCGGCGTTTTGAATTTCGAAATCGTCAGAGATCAGATGTTCTTGGCAGACCTGGCAGCGACCTACTCTCCCAAGCCTTGAGACTTAGTACCATTGGCGCAAAGAGGTTTAACGGTCGAGTTCGGGATGGGATCGGGTTCTGGGCCTCTCGCAATAACCACCAGATCGGCGAAAAACATCTGAGTGAATTCTGGTTATCTAGAGCTTTGCTCTAGGGCTCCGTGCAACCCATGCAGTTTGCTACGGAGAGAGTGTTCTGAGCCGATCGTTTCGTTCAAGCCGCCAACCTGCCGGCACGCGGCCAGGCAAATCTTTGCGGACATTGATTAATGAGAACGATCAAGCCAATCGAGCTATTAGTACCGGTCAGCTTCACACATCGCTGCGCTTCCACATCCGGCCTATCAACGTGGTGGTCTTCCACGGCTCTCAAGGGAATGCTCGTTTTGAGGGAGGCTTCCTGCTTAGATGCTTTCAGCAGTTATCCCGTCCGAATATAGCTACCCTGCAATGCGGCTGGCGCCACAACAGGTCCACCAGAGATTCGTCCAACCCGGTCCTCTCGTACTAGGGTCAGCTCCTCTCAACATTCCTACACCCACGGCAGATAGGGACCAAACTGTCTCACGACGTTTTAAACCCAGCTCACGTACCACTTTAAATGGCG
>NZ_MKVA01000005.1:0-1139002 GCF_001899075.1 Devosia sp. 67-54
CTCCGGGAAAATCACCTCAACCCAAGAAGAATCCAATCACAGTCTAATGTAAACACTGCCCCGCAAGGGGGAGGGGGGCGATGGACCTGCATTCGCCGATGCTTCAGTCGGGCTCCCCTCCCCCTTGCGGGGAGGGGATGGGGTGGGGGCGCCGACCACCGGAGTCTATCGCATCGTGAAACGGTCTAAGCCTTTCGGCAGCCACTTCCGGTCCAGCCGGCAGGCGACGGTGTAGGCGGGGTCGAAGACGTTGCCGATGTCGTAGCGCACGGCCTGGCCGAGCAGATGGCTCGCGGCCAGGGTGTCGAGGCCGTATTCGGCCAGCCAGCGCACCATCTCGGTGGTGGCGTGCTGCAGCGCCTGGTCGAGCGGGCGGGCGTTGCCGAGGGTGAAGATGTCGTCGCCGGCCATGCCGCGCGGCCAGACGATGGCGCGTTTTTCCACCGTCAGCCGCACCGTGACCTCGAAGCAGGTCTCGACGCCGGTGCCGACGATCTCGCCGTCGCCCTGCACGGCGTGGCAGTCGCCGAGGAAGAACAGCGCGCCGGGCATGGCGACGGGGAACCAGACGGTGGCGCCGGGGCCGAGGCGGCGATAGTCCATGTTGCCGCCATGCCCGCCGCTGGTGGCGGTGGAGATGGCCTGGCCCAGCGCCGGGGCGACGCCGAGGCAGCCGATCATCGGCGCCAGCGGAAAGCTGAGGCCGGCGATGGCGGCGGGCGCGTCCTCGAGCGTCACGGTCTGCGCGTTGCGGTCGATGCGCCAGGTGGCACGGTCGCGCGGCGGCAGATGGGCGACGAAATCGGGGTCGACGACGTTCTCGGCCAGCGCGGCGCGGGTCCAGCCGGTGGGGCGGATCGGCGTCATGTCGAGGATGTCGACCCTGAGGCTGTCGCCGGGCGCGGCGCCGCTGACGGCGATGGGGCCGTTCATCGGGTTGGGGCCGTGCATGACGTTGCTGCCGGCCTTGTCCCAGCCATTGGCGTCGATGGTTTCGGTGACGACGATGTCGCCGCTGTCGACGGTCAGGGCCGGCGGGTGGCTGCCGAGCGTGTTGTACCAGCGGGCGGGGGCGAAGCGGTGGGTGGTCATTCGAGGGTCTCCAGCCACTCGACATACTCGGCGGAATGGTCGCCGTCAGCACCCGGCATGCCGGGCTTGGTGAGGATGCCGCGGCGCGGGGGGATGTAGCTGCGGATGCGGCGGGTCTGGCGGTCGCCATGGCCGTAATTGAAGGCCGCGAATTTCGGGAAGAATTCGAGCTCGTCATAGGGCAGATGGTCGTGGATCCACCAGGCCATGGCCTCCCAGCGGCCGGTGGTTTCGTACCAGGGGATCAGCGCATGCACGATGATGGTGGCGCAGGCGCCCATCTCGCCCCTGGCGGTGCGGCGGTCCCAGATGTGGCCGGCGAAATTGCTCTCGTTGCTGCCGCAGTTGAGATTGTGCTGGTTGCCGAAGCGGTTGACCTCCGGGCTGCGATAGGCCGAGCGGACCGAGATGCGGCCGAAGCGGTCCCACAGCGGCTCGAGCGCCTCCTCGCACAGCTTGCGGCCGGCCATGATGGCGAGGTCGGGATCGTCGGGGATGTTCTGGATGCGGTGGAAATTGGCGATCTCGGAATAGAGGAAGTCGCGCATGAAGAAGTTGCGGCTGAGCCGGACCCGGCCCAGTTCCTCCAGGGCGCGCATGCTGCGCGGTGGCTTCATCGTCTCGCTTCTCCCCGACCCCATCGATAGAGTGCCGCACGTTCCGCCACCAGCAAACCCGGATTCGGCCGATGCTGCACGTGATCTTCATCATCGCCATCGCCGCCGAGGCCATGACCGCGGCGCTCGCCGCCGGGCGGCGCAAGATGGACTGGTTCGGGGTGTGCGTGCTGGCGGCGGTGACGGCGCTGGGCGGCGGCACCATGCGCGACACGCTGCTCGGCCACTATCCGCTGAGCTGGGTGGCGGACCCGACGCTGCTGCTGATCTGCTGCGGCTTCGCGCTGCTGACCATCGCCCTGGCGCGCTTCATGGAGCATCTGCGCTGGCCGTTCCTCCTGCTCGACGCGCTGGGGCTGGTGGTGTTCACCATCATCGGCTGCAACGTCGCCATCGAGATGGGCGAATCGCCGGTGATCGTGATCGTCGCCGGGATGATCACCGGCATCGTCGGCGGCATCATGCGCGACGTGCTGTGCAACGACATCCCGCTGGTGTTCTCGAGCCAGCTCTACGCCACCATCTCGATCGTCACCGGGGCGCTCTATTATCTCGGGCTGCAGCTCAACCTGATGCACGATCTGGTGACGGTGCTGGCCGTCGTCATCGGCTTCAGCCTGCGCGTGCTGGCCATCCGCTTCAACTGGGGCATGCCGAAATTCATCTACGACAAGGAGCTGAGGTAGGCGCGTTGCTCGCAATCGCCAACACGTGAGCGCGTTCTGCCGCTGGAGTTTTGCATGCCGTCGAAATCCCGCTTTACGTCCCACGATTTTTGCGGCAACGTGGCAAGTGGTGGACATGCCGTAGTCACGGGGTAGTCGGGTCGCCGACCGTGTGCCATCGCCGGGCGTTTGGGAGTTCACCCATGCGCGCCGGCCAAAGTTTTTTCTTTTGCCGGACGCCGGCGTGGAGGGGACCGAATGGGTGCCGTAAGCATCAACAATGTGCGCAAGAACTACGGCAACATGGAAGTGTTGCACGGCGTGTCGGTGGACATCGCCGACGGCGAGTTCGTCATCCTGGTCGGCCCGTCGGGCTGCGGAAAGTCGACGCTGCTGCGCATGATCGCCGGCCTCGAGGAGATCACCTCGGGCGAGATCTCGATCGCCGGGCGCGTGGTCAACAACCTGCCGCCGAAAGAGCGCGACATTGCGATGGTGTTCCAGTCCTATGCGCTCTATCCGCACATGACGGTGGAGCAGAACATGGGCTTTTCGCTCAAGCTCGCCCGCGTCGACAAGGAAGAGACGCGCAAGCGCGTCGCCAACGCCGCCGCGATCCTCGGCCTCGAGCCCTACCTCAAGCGCTATCCGCGGCACCTGTCGGGCGGCCAGCGCCAGCGCGTCGCCATGGGCCGCGCCATCGTGCGCAACCCGGCGGTGTTCCTGTTCGACGAGCCGCTCTCCAACCTCGACGCCAAGCTGCGCGTGCAGATGCGCTCGGAGATCAAGCAGAACCACATGCGGCTGGGCACCACCACGGTGTATGTGACGCACGACCAGATCGAGGCCATGACCATGGCCGACCGCATCGTGGTGATGCATGACGGCATCATCGAGCAGATCGGTTCGCCGCTCGAGCTCTACGATCGCCCGGCCAATCTGTTCGTCGCCGGCTTCATCGGCTCGCCGGCCATGAACATGATCGCCGGCAAGATGGAGGGGAATACCTTCGTCGCCGCCGACGGGACGCGCGTCGAGCTCAGCAATCCGCCGGCCGGCGCCGCCGGCAAGGCGGTGACGCTGGGCGTCCGTCCCGAGCATCTGCATCTCGATCCGGCCGGGCTGCCGGCGGAGATCCTGACGGTCGAGCCCACCGGCTCGGAGACGCAGGTGGTGGCGCGCTTTGCCGGCCAGGAGATCATGGGCGCGTTCCGCGAGCGCGTCACGGCGCGTCCGGGCGAAAGCATCCGCATCCGCCCCGAGCCCACCGCGGTGCACCTGTTCGACAGCCAGACCGGCGCCCGCCTCACGGCGTAAGCGTCCGCACGACGATTTTTTTGCGGGGCGCCGTCGCGAGACGGCGCCCTTTGCCTTGGCGGCGTGGGCCGGCCTCAGTCTTCGAGCAGATAGCCCCGGCGCTGCGGCAGCGGCGCGGTGCCGACGATCTTGGCCACCGCCTCGCCGCGCGCCACGTATTTGCGCAGCGTGCGCGACAGCACCAGGCCATCGGTGCCGGCGACCAGCGGGGTGCGGGCGAGGAAGGCTTCGGGGCCGTCGAGCGCGATGAGGTCGGCGACGGGCTGGCCCTTGTGCACGCGCTGGCCGAGGTCGACGCGGTAGGCGAGCAGCCCCGCCGCCGGGGCGCGGACGATGTCGGTGGCCTCGAACGGCGCGGTGAGTCCCATTGGCTCGGGCCGCGGTCCCGGGTCGGCCGCGATCAGGTCGCGGCCGGCAAAAAAGCCGAACAGGCGCAGCGCGTCCTGCTCGCCGAAATGGTCGAAGCTGTCGGCAAGGCCACGATATTCGAGCGTCGCGGTGGCGCTGGCCAACGGGATCGGCTTGCCGGGGTTGCTCTGCGCCAGCTTGCGGTAGAGCAGCGGCAGCACTTCGTCGAAGGAGCCGCCGCCGGAATCGGCCGCGGTGAGCACGGCGGCCGCGCCCATCCATTCGGCCAGATCCTCGAGCTCGGGCATCAGCTCGGGGGAGGTGAAGATGTGCAGCAGCGAGTCGGAATCGCAGTGCAGGTCGAGCACGAATTCGGCGTCGTGCGCCTCCTTGAGCAGGATCAGCCGGAGCTGTTCGGCGGCGGTGCGCGGCTGCTGGCTGTCGATCCACTGCGCCACGGTCTTGCGGATCAGGGTGACGTTGAAGCGCTCGTCGTCGCCGAGCCGGCCGCTGAGCTGGGTGCGGACCATGGCGAACAGGTCGGGCCATTGCCGGTTGTAGTTGACGCCGGTGTCGAGGTCGGTGCGGCCGAGGTGCTTGTGCTGCACCAGATTGGCCATGCCGAGCGGGTTGGCCATGGGGATCACGGTGAAGCGGGCGCGCAGCAGCTCCTGCTCGTCGGCCTCGCGCAGCATCGGCAGCAGATGGTGCAGCAGCATGGTGCCCGGCTGCTCGTCGGCATGCAGCGCCGCCTGCAGATAGACCTTCTCGGGGGCGTCGGGGGGACCGATGCGGTAGAACGGCAGTTCGGCGGTGAGGCCCGGCGTGTCGCCGCGCAGCTTCAGCACGTGCAGGTGGAAGGTCATGACAGCCCCTGGACGCGGCGCCAGCTGAACTTCAGCCGGCGCTCCTGCGGCAGGTGCCGCATCAGCCGGCGGTAGATCAGGCCGAACAGGTAGAAGATGGCGAAGGAGATGACGAGGAAATAGCCGGCGGCGACGCCGAAATGCAGGAACACGTTGTAGTCGCGCTGGAACAGCACTTCGGCGAGGTTCATCAGGTCGCGCTGGTCGCCGATCACCGGCAAAGTGAAATACACCAGCGCCGTGGCCTGGAACAGGAACACCACCTCGTTGGTGTAGGCCGGCCAGGCGATGCGGATGAGGTTGGGCCAGGTCACCGACCAGAAGCGCTGGCGGCGGCTCATGCCGTAGGCGCGGGCGGCCTCGACCTCGCCCCTGGGCACGGTGATCAGCGCGCCGTAGAAGATCTCGGCGGTGTAGGCGGTGGTGTTGAGCGCCAGGATCGCCGGGCCGAGGAACAGCGGGTGCAGCACGAACCCGTCGATGCCGAGCGGCTTCCAGGTGCTGAGGTTGAAGGCCAGCACCAGCGAGTAGAAGGCGAAGAGCTGGATGAAGAAGGGCGAGCCGCGGAAGAAATAGATGTAGGCCCGGCTCAGCCGGTTGACGATCTGGTTGGGCGAGTTCTTGCCCAGCGCCAGAAGGATGGCGAAGCCGAAGCCGGCGGGAATCGCCGCCACGGCGAAGTAGATGTTGAACAGCGCGGCGGGCGCCATGCGGACCACTTCGCCGATGAGCACGTCGAGGGCCGTCATGTGGCGTTCTGCTCGGCCAGCGGCATGCCGCGGCGCAGCCGGCGGCCGATGGCGCCGAAGATCTTCTCGGAGACGAAGGTCACGAGGATGTAGAACACCAGCAGCACGAAATAATAGCGCCAGCGCCAGTCGTCGTGGACGAGGCCGGCGGCGCGCGAGAAATTGGCGGCGCCCAGCCGCTGCGCCCAGGCGACGAAGTCGAGGATCTGCAGCAGCGACAGCAGCGAGGTGGCCTTGACGATGCTCATCCACACATTGGCGATGCCGGGCAGGGCATAGACCCACATCTGCCGGATGTGGACGCGGCGCAGCACCTGCATGCGAGTCATGCCGTAGGCGCGGGCGGCCTCGAGCTGGCCGGCGGGCACGGCGCGCAGCGCCCCGGCGATGACGCTGGCGACGAACGCGCCATAGACCAGCCCCAGCGACACGCTGGCGAGGATCAGATAGCCGAAGCTCGAAAAGCTGATGTTGGCGGCATCGCAGGGCGGCCAGCGGCCGGCGTTGAGCGCCAGCGTTTCGGGGGTGCAGACCTGGAACGAATAGACCCATTCCACCGCCTGCTCGAAGGCCAGCGGGAAGAACAGGAAGAACAGCACGTCGGGCACGCCGCGCACGATGTTGATGTAGGCGGCGGCGAACCAGCGCAGCGGCAGCGGGCCGTTGCTGCGGGCGGCGGCCGCGACGAGGCCGACGACCAGCGCGATGGCGGCGCCCAGCACCATGGCGGCAAGGGTGTACTGGACGCTGGCGTACCAGTTGAGGTGCTTGCCGTTGCTGATGTAGCCCAGCCAGAACACGAGATCCTGGCCAAGGAAATCCTTCAGCCCCTGCGGCAGGATATCGACCAGCACGCTCTATCGCCCCCCGGAACGGAAACAGGCGGAGCCGGAGCTCCGCCTGCCGAAATTCTTACTTCTTGTAGAACGGACCGCCCTTCTTGTCGGGGAAGTATTTGGTGATCAGCCCGTCCAGCGTGCCGTCGTCCTTCATGGACTGCAGCGCGGTGTTGAACTTCTTGGTGAGCTCGGTGTCGGTCTGGCGCATGCCGACGCCGACGCCGTCGCCGATCAGGATTTCCGGGCCGTCGGCCTTGAGCTTGCCGCCCGACGCCGACACCGCCTCGCCCACGACCGAGCCGTCGAGGAAGATGATGTCGAGATTGCCGGCGTTGAGGTCGGCCATCTCCTGGTCCTGCGTGTCGTAGGTCAGGATGGTGTTGCCGTCCTTGAGGTTGGACTCGAGATAATTGGCCTGGATGGTCGCCTTCTGCGCGCCCAGCTTCATGCCCTTGATGTTGGCATAGTCCACCTTCTTGTCGGCCAGCGTCAGGAAGGTCGAGGGATCGGGCGGGAAGTAGGGATCGGTGAAGGCGATGGTCTTCTTGCGCTCGTCGGTGATGGACATGTCGTCCATGATGGCGTCGTAATTGCCCGCCAGCAGGTTGGGAATGATGCTGTCCCAGTCGTTGACGATGAAGCTGCACTCGACGCCGGCGCGCTTGCACATCTCGGTGCCGACATCGACGTCGTAGCCGCCGAGCTTGCCGCTGTCGTCGGTGAAATTGTAGGGCGGGTAGCTGCCCTCGGTCGCGATCTTGTAGCTCTGGGCCTGTGCCCCAAGGGTCAGCGCTGCCAGGGCAGCCGCGGCCAGTATCAGCCGGTTCATGATGGGTCTCTCCTAACGTTCGACGCATGGGCCGCGTCTGCTGCGCGGCTCTGGCAGCTAGGCTTACCGCAATTGACGCATGCGTCAAATCAGGCGTGGCTGCCGGCGCTGAGGAATTGGCGGAGGCGGGGCGACCGGGTGGCGCCGAAAACCTCGGCGACCGGGCCTTCCTCCTCGATCTTGCCCTGGTGCAGGAAGACGGCGCGATCGCCCACGGTGCGGGCAAAATCCATGTCGTGGGTGACCAGGATCATGGTGCGGCCCTCGTCGGCGAGCAGCTTGATGACGCGCAGCACCTCGACCTCGAGTTCGGGATCGAGCGCCGAGGTCGGCTCGTCGAACAGCATCACGCGCGGATTGATGCAGAGCGCCCGGGCGATGGCGGCGCGCTGCTGCTGGCCGCCGGACAACTGGCCGGGGTAGCTGTGCGCCTTGTCGGCGATGCCCACCTTGGCCAGCATCTCCATGGCCTCGCCGCGCACTTCCGCCTTTTCGCGCTTCTGCACCAGGATCGGGGCTTCCATGACGTTGTCGAGCACGCTCATGTGGCTCCACAGGTTGAACTGCTGGAACACCATGCCCAGGCCGGAGCGGATGCGGCGGATCTGCGCCTCGTCGGAGACGCGGCGATGCGGCGGCGTGCCGGCCAGCGCGATGGTCTCGCCGGCGATCCGGACGGTGCCGCTGTCGGGCACTTCGAGCATGTTGACGCAACGCAGCAGCGTCGACTTGCCCGAGCCGGACGAGCCGATCAGCACCACTACCTCGCCCTCATGGGCGGTGATGGACACGCCCTTCAGCACCTCCACCTCGCCAAAGCTCTTGTGGATCGAGTCGAGCTCGACGATCGGGATGGCGGGGCGGGAAGCGGGCGCAGTCATGGCCGGCAAACTGCGGGCAATGCGCGGCGGATGCAAGGGGTGTGAATGGCGGGCGGGGACGAGACGACCGCCAGCCCCTCTCGGGGCGGCGGCCGGACCCTGTCGCTTGCTGCCTTACGCCGCCACCCGCGACCCTTCGTCGAAGAACAGCGCCTGGCTGATCAGGGCCTTCACCATGTCGGGGTTGAACGGCTTGGTGACGAGGAAGGTCGGCTCCGGCCGTTCGCCGGTCAGCAGCCGCTCGGGGAAGGCGGTGATGAAGATCACCGGCAGGGCCTCGGTCGAGAGGATGTCGTTGACCGCATCGATCCCCGACGAGCCGTCGGCGAGCTGGATGTCGGCGAGGATCATCTTGGGATGGGTCTTGCCGTACAGCGTCACCGCCTCCTTGTGGGTGCGGGCGATGCCGACCACCTTGTGGCCTAGCGATTCCACCAATTGCTCGATATCCATGGCGATCAGCGGCTCGTCCTCGATGATGAGGATGTCGGTGGCCACCTGGCGGGAAATCTCGCGCGAGGCCTGGTCGAGCAGCGCGGTGAACTCGGCGTCGGAGACGTCGAGGATTTCGGCGGCCTGCTCGTTGGTGAAGCCCTCGACCGCCACCAGCAGGAAGGCCTGGCGCGGCCTGGGCGACAGATTGGCGAGATTGTGCGCGGCGCGCTGTTCCCAGACGAAATGCGGCTGCGGCGAGGGAATGCGCACCGCCGAGGACGAGAACAATTGCGAAAACAGCTTGTAGAGCGCGATGCGGTCGTTCGAGGCTTCGGGAAAGATCGACGTATCGGCGATCAGAGCCTCCAGCGTGGCGGCCACGTAGGCGTCACCGGAGGTTTGCGATCCGGTCACGGCGCGCGAAAAACGGCGCAAATAGGGGAGGTGCGGCGCAATCCGCATGGACAAGGTCATTCAGAAGGCTCCCTTTGACGCTTTTGTTGGTCAACCCGCACAGCTAACGGACGGATTCGAAGTTCGTTCCATGTTGGCGGAACTTTTCGACCGAACCCGCATTTATGCTACCACGTCAGAGCTTAGCGTCACTCTGGTTCAAGGTCCGGGTAGTGAAAGACAAGTCCAAGATGAACGAAATGAGTGTTCCGCGTCAGCGGCGCACGGATGATGGGCTCGGCCCGAATTCCGATATCGGCGCAAAACTGCGCGCTTTCTATGGCGCGGTGCAGGATCAGCCGATCCCGGACAAGTTCCTGGATCTGCTGGAAAAACTCGATCAGGTCGAACAGGCCGCGAAGCGGAAGGGCAACTAATTGCAGGAATCCCCGTCGTTCAAGCGGGAGTTGCTGGCGACGTTGCCGTCGCTTCGCGCCTTCGCGGTGTCCCTGAGCGGGCGCCACGACCGGGCCGACGATCTCGTGCAGGACACGATGATGAAGGCCTGGGCCAAGCAGGACAGCTACCAGATGGGCACCAATATCAAGGCCTGGCTGTTCACGATCCTGCGCAACGAGTTCTATTCGCAGATGCGCAAGCGCGGCCGCGAGGTGCAGGACACCGACGGCGCCTTCACCGAGCGGATGTCGGTGCACCCCAGCCAATACGGCGTGCTCGACATGGCCGATTTCAAGAAGGCGCTCGACACGCTGCCGCCGGACCAGCGCGAGGCCATCGTGCTGATCGGCGCCTCGGGCTTCTCCTACGAGGAGGCGGCCGAGATCTGCAAATGCGCCGTCGGCACCATGAAGAGCCGGGTCAGCCGCGCCCGCACCCGGCTGCAGGACATCCTGAAGATTTCCGGCGAGGCCGATTTCGGTCCCGACGCGGTGTCGTCGCAGGTCACCACGCATTCGCTGACCTGAGGCGGCTACTGCGCCTCGCGCCGTCGCGCCAGCGCGCGGCGGCAGGCGGCCAGCAGGTCGGCGTCGCTGAACGGCTTGCCGACGAATTCGGCGGTTTCGAGAACCGTGTCCGCGAGCTCGCCGCGGAACGCCGAACATACCACCACGGCGATGCCGACGGCGACCAGCCGCTCGGCCAGCGCGACCTCGCCGGAGTTCGGCCCGGGCGGGTTGACGATGGCCAGATCGAATTCGTGCAGGCGTTCGGCCAGCGCCGCCAGCTCATTGTAATTCTTGGCGAAAACGGCCGCCTTGGCGTTGGCGTCCTCGAGCACGCGCTGGATGTCCAGCGCGATGAGGAATTCCTCCTCGACGATCAGAAGACGCTCGCCCGACAGCACTGCACTGGCCCCAGAAAGACGCCGCAGAAGGCGTCCGAAGCGCTGAATCGTCATTTAACAATGACATGTCAGAGCGCCTGCAACCTCAACATAAGCGATGGCGTTTGCTTCGTGGACTCGCGATGATAGCAGGGATCAGGATTTGGGCGTCATTCTGCCAGTCTCAACGCGACGAGTTCCCTGCGAGCAATGCCCCCTGCGTGCAATGGCCCAGTTCCGGACCTTCACGTCGGAAGAACTGCGTTTCGTCTCCAGCTTCAAGCGCGGCGAGCTGGTGGCCGAGCCCGGCACGGTGATCCTGGCCGAAGGCGCCCATAGCGCGCAGCTCTTCACCCTGCTCAGCGGCTGGGCCTTCCGCTTCAAGACGCTGGAAGACGGACGGCGGCAGATTCTCAATTACTGCCTGCCGGGCGACCTCGTCGGGCTGCAGGGCTCGGTGATCGGGGCGATGGAGCATTCGGTCGAGGCGCTGTCGGCGGCGGTGCTGTGCGTGTTCCAGCGCGACCGGCTGGCCGAGCTGTTCCGCAACCATCCCGGCCTCGGCTTCGACGTCACCTGGCTCGCCTCGCGCGAGGAGCGGATGCTCGACGAGAACCTGCTGAGCGTCGGCCGGCGGTCGGCCATCGAGCGGGCGGCCTATCTGGTCGCCTTCCTCTACCAGCGGGCGTCGTCGGTGGGGCTGGTCGAGCAGAAGGCGCTGCTCATTCCGATCACGCAGCAGCACGTGGCCGATACGCTCGGGCTGTCGATCGTGCATACCAACAAGACGCTGCGCAAGCTGATCGACCGCCGGCTGATCCGCTGGCACGACCGGGCCTGCGAGGTGCTCGATCCGGCGGGGCTGATGGAAATCGCCGGCTGGACCGGGCTGCCGGAAGCGCGGCGGCCGCTGATCTGACGGAACGAAGCGCCGCGCCGGCCGTTGCTGCGCGAGGCTCGGGGGCAGGCACACATGCGCATCATCGGCGTCTTCAACCGCGACGGCGGCACCTTCAAGACCACGGACATGGACGCCTTCGTGGCCACGGCCACCGGCATATTCACCGAGGCCGGGCACGAGTTCGAGGCGCGGCCGGTCGAGGGCCGGAGCCTCATCGGCGAGCTCGAGCGCGCCGCGGCGGCGGCCGAGGTGCTGCTGGCCGGCGGCGGCGACGGCACCATCTCGGCGGCGGCCGGCATCGCCTACCGGCGCGGCATCCCGCTGGCGGTGCTGCCGGCGGGCACCATGAACCTCTTCGCCCGCTCGCTGGGCGTGCCGCTGAAGCTCGAGCCGGCGCTGGCGGCGCTGGCGGCGGGCGTGGTGAAGTCGGTCGACATCGCGACGGCCAACGGACGGCCGTTCGTGCACCAGTTCTCGGTGGGGCTGCATCCCAAGCTGGTCAAGCTGCGCGAGACGCTGAGCTACAAGGGCCGCATCGGCAAGATGCTGGCTTCCAGCCGCGCCGCGATCGGCGCCGTGGTGCGGCCGCCGAACTTCACCGCCGAGGTCGTCACCGCGCACGGGCTGGAGCGGCGGCGCACCGCCGGCATCTCGGTCAGCAACAATCCGTTCGACGAGGGGCATCTGCCGCTGGCCGACACGCTCGATCGCGGCGTCCTGGGCATCTACGTCATCAAGCCGCTGACGCCGCGGGCGCTGCTCGGGCTGGGCTGGGGCATGCTGCGCGGCAAGTGGAAGAGCCTGCCCGAGATCATCGAGCGCGAGGCGCGCGAGGCCATCGTGCGGTTCCCGCGCAAGACGTCGGGCGCCATGGCGGTGATCGACGGCGAGCTGATCCGGCTGAGCGACAAGGTCGAGCTCAGGATCCATCCGGCGGCGCTCAAGGTGCTGGTGCCGCGCGATGCGGAGGCGCCGCCCGCCAGTGACGACGCACTGGCGCCGGCGCTGAGCACGCCGTGAGAAAACCCCGCCCGGAAGGCCGGACGGGGTTCCAAACTGCTTTGCGATTTGCCTCGGGCTAGAGGCTGTTGGCGCCGGCTTCCACCGGTTGCTGGCCGAGCTTGCGCAGGGCCTGCTCGATGGCCTTCAGATCCTCGCCATCGTCGCCATCGATGGGGGTCATGCCCTCGGTGGCGCTGCGCTCCTTGCTCAGGGAGTCGGCCTCGAGCTGGCGCAGGACTTCGATCTTCTCATTGTCCTCAAGAGCGTCGTCCTTAAGGATCGTCACAATCTGCCGTTTGATGTGAGACATGGCAAATCCTCTCGGTTCATGTCGCCCGCCGCCTGACGCGGCCGACGGGCATTAGGTAACGGGGGAGGGCAGGCCCAGGTTCCTATTTGCGGCGCTCCCGGTCGTCCTTCCTGAGCAGCAGCGCCGAGGCCAGCGCGGCGCCCGCCGGCAGGCCGATCTGTTTGAACAGCGGCGAGCGCAGGATCAGCGGAACGGCGGTGATGATGGCGGTGGTGACGAGCGCCGTCATCTCGGCGCCCTTTTTCTTCTCGGCATCGCGTTTGGCCGCGATGCCGTCCTGGATGTGGGCCACGAGGAAGATGACGAGCGCGATCAGCGCCGCCGCAAGCGCGATGATCAGCGGCGCGATCACCGGGCCGACGGCGTAGGCGAGGGCGGTGTTGATCGCCACCAGCACGAAGGCGGCGAACACCACGCCCAGGGCGCCGATCAGGCCCCAGATGATGGCCTGGCGCTTGACGCCGGCGGTGATCGACGCCGCCTCGATGCCGAGCAGCGACAGGAGAGGCGCCAGAACTGCGAGCATGGCGCTACCGGGTGATGACGGCGAGCAGGAAGCCCAGCGCCACGGCGCCCGCCACCGCGGTCAGCGGCTTCTCGCGAATGGTGTCCTTGATCTGCTTTTCGAAGGCGCCGAATTCGTCCTGCGCATAGTCGAGCGCCGACTGGCCACGGGCGGCGAGCTCGTCGGCGCGGGCGCTGGCGGTGCTCTTGAGCTCGTTGGCGCCGGTCTGGCCCATGCGGCTCAGCGTGCCGGCGATGGATTTGAGGTCCGACTGCAGCTGCGTGACCTGGTCCTGCAGGTTGTCGGTCTCGGCGTCGATCGCCGGGGAAACGCGGCTGCGGCGGCGGGCGCCGGCGGCGGCCGAGCGGCGCGGACGCGAGGCGCCGCGGCTGGACGAAGAGGAGGTGGAGGATGCGGCCTGGGCACTGCCGTTGCTGCGGCCCGGGGCCATGTCGTCGGTGTCGGCCATCGTGGATGCTCCTGGGTTCGGTGACGCTCTGGTTGCAACGCCGCTGCCGGGGGCCGGGTTCCCGTCGCCGACAGCGGCGTTGCAACCAGAGAAAACAAACACCCCGGTCCGCGGGGGAGTGCGAACCGGGGTGGTTTATGCGGGTCGAAAGGGGGGCGACCTAGGACCCGCAGAGCTCAGATCCGACCCATCAACACGAGGATGATGACGATCACGAGCACGACGCCGACAATCCCAGAGGGGAAATATCCCCAGGAGCGGGAGTATCCCCAGCTCGGGATGGCGCCGATCAGCAACAGGATGAGGATGACGATGAGGATTGTGCTGAGCATCTTGGCGTACTCCTTGGTGGACGCTGGCGTTCTAGAAGGCGACGAACAGGAATGCCGCCGCCACGGCGAGGATGCCGATCGCCGGAGCCATCGCACCCAGGACCGCGCCCAGATGTACGCGCCCGTCATACCCCTCGACCGACCACACCATGGCGGAGCGGGCCGAGTGTTCCAGAGCGTTGATCTCCATCTGCGTCATCGCCTTGATCCTTTTTGTCTTTTGACCGGGAGGGAGGGCCCGGTCTCCGCCTTGGACAGTCGCGCATGAGGTGCGCTGGCCAGATAACTGGCGGCGCGGAAGATGGTTCCAGACGAGAGGGGCAATCGGCAGTCGGGCTGGCCCGATCGCGGCTGTCTCGAGACGAGTGCCGCTATTCCACCCGCACCACGTCCACCGACTGCTTGGTCTCGTGGCGGCCGGAGGTGCGCAGCACGCCCACGATCGGGGAGATGTCGGAATAGTCGCGGCCATGGCCGATGGTGATGTGGTCGCTGCCGGCCAGCATGGCGTTGGTGGGATCGAATTCCACCCAGCCGGCGTGCTGGCCGCACCAGGCGCGCACCCAGGCATGCATGGCGTCGGCGCCTTCGAGCCGCGGCTTGCCCCTGGGCGGGATGGTGCGCAGGAACCCCGAGACGTAGGCGGCGGGGATGCCGACGCCGCGCAGGCCGGCGATCATCACATGCACGAAGTCCTGGCAGACGCCGCGCCGGAGCTGGAAGGCCTCGAGCGGGGTGGTGTCGACATTGGTGGATTTGCGGTCGTAGGCGAAGTCGCGGTGGATGGCGAGGCAGAGGTCCATCGCCGCGGCGCGCACCGAGGTAGTGCGCCCGAGGCTCTGGCGCGCATAGTCGGTGATCGCCCGGCTCAGCGGCACGCGCGGCGAGGCGGCGAGGAAATGGTGCGGGGAATTGCCGTCGAGCGACCACAGCGCGCCGAGCTCGCGCTGCAGTGCCGCGAGGTCGGGCGACAGGTCGGCGGGCGGGGCGCTGTCGTCGACGCCGACGCGGGCGCTGAGGCGGACGTCGAGCCGGTCGTGATAGCCGGCATAGGCGATGGTGGTGACGAGATTGCCGAAGAAGTCGGTGAAATTGGTCTGGATGTCGGGCTCGGGGTCGAAGGCGATGGACGAGGCGATCACCCGCTGCACGCCGGGGATCGACGCCGGCGCCACCCGCACCAGATGCCGGTCGCCATGCACGAAGCCCTCGTAGTCGTAATGCAGCTCGAGGCGGACGTCATAGAGCATTGAATGCTCCGTGCTCGTTCGGCCCCTCACCCCCCTCGCTGCGCGAGGGACCCTCTCCCCGGAGGGGCGAGGGGAGGCGAGGGAGGCTTCGGGGCCAGCCTCCCCTCGCCCCTTTGGGGAGAGGGTGGCCGCGCAGCGGCCGGGTGAGGGGCCGTGCGATCACCGCGCTAGACGAAATACGCATCGGCCAGCAGTCCCGCGAGGCGCGCGATGCCGCTGCCGAGGGCGGCGAGGCGGTCGCTGCTCATGTCGTCCGGCTCGGCCACCAGCAGCTCGGTGTGCAGTTCCAGCACCGCGCGGGCGGCGGGCGAGAGCTGGCCGTCGGCGATGCCGCCGGGCAGCTTCTCGATCTGCTCGCGCAGCTCGGCGATCTGGAACAGCACCGAGCGCGGGTTGAGCGGGTCGAGCACCAGCAGGTCGATGTAGGAATTAGCGCCGGCGGCGACGTTGTAGCGGCGGCGGTGCGTCATGACGCTGTCGCCGATCTCGAGCAGCATGTCGAGCGCGCCATCGGGGGCGTCCTCGCGCGTCAGCCAGCGGGTGATGCCGGCCATCTGGATGCCGCGCTCGAGCCGGCGGCCGGTTTCGAGGAAGCGCCAGCCGGCGAAGCGGTACATGTTCTCGTGCACCAGCCCCGAGAAGCCGGCGAGCTTGCGCAGCAGCACCGTCATGGCGCGCGTCGCGTCGTCGCCCGGCTGCACGCGGCTGGCGAAATTGCGGGCGGTCTTGCGCAGGTCGGCGAGCGCCAGCCAGCCGTCGGGCGAGAAGCGGTCGCGGATCTGGCCGGCCGAGTGCACGGCGCTGTCGAGCGCGCCCAGCAGGCCCTGCGGCAGCGGCTCGGTGGCGTCGATGTCGATGCCGTCGAGATAGAGCCGGGTGTCGGCGAGCAGCGGCAGGTCCGGATTGGAGACCTCGGCGAGCCGGGCATTGTAGGCGCGCAGGATGCGCACCGTCGCCTCGCAGCGCTCGGCGTAGCGGCCGAGCCAGATCAGGTTGTCGGCGGCGCGGCTGGGCAGATTGCCCACCGATTGCCGCCGCAGCTTTTCGCCCGCCTGCGGCAACAGGCTGACGCGCTCGACCGGGGTGCTGCTCACCACCCAGACGTCGGCCGCCTGGCCGCCGCGCTGCATGGTGATGGCGGTGGTGTCGAGGCTCGAGCCGACGCGGGCGAAGCCGCCCGGCATGATGGTCCAGCCGCGCGCGGTGCGGGCTGCGTAGACGCGCAGCGTGATCGGGCGCGGCTGCAGCCGGCCCTCGACATAGACCGGGGCGGTCGACAGCGTCACCGGCTCCTGGCCGGTGAAGCGGCCGCCATCGTCGAGCAGCCTTTGCCGCAGCGCGTCGCGCGCCGCGGGCTCGAGCGCGGCGCCGAGCATGGTGTGCTCGCGGTCCTCGATGGCCAGCGTGGTCGAGAAGGCGGGGCCGACCATCATGCGCTCGAAATTGTCGAGCACGTGCCGGCGCTCGGCATCCTGCCCGCACCACCAGGTGGCGATGCCGGGCAGATGCAGCGGCGTGCCGAGCAGCGCCTGGCTCAGCCGCGGCAGGAAGGCGGCGAGGGCGCGCGTCTCGAGGATGCCCGAGCCGATGGCGTTGACCATCGACAGCGAGCCCTGGCGGATGGCCTCGACCATGCCGGGCGTGCCGATGCGGCTGTCGACGCGCAGCTCCAGCGGGTCGGTGAAGCTCGAATCCATGCGCCGCCACAGCACGCTCACCGGCTGCAGGCCGGCGACGGTGCGCACCATCATCTGGCCGTCCTCGACCACCAGATCCTCGCCCTCGAGCAGCATGAAGCCGAGATAGCGGGCGATGTAGGCGTGCTCGAAATAGGTCTCGTTGTGCTGGCCCGGCGTCAGGATGCCGACGCGGCCGTCGGCGTGCCGCGCCGCGGCGTTGAGGCTGTCGCGGAAATCGCGGAAGAAGCCGGCCAGCCGGTGCACGTTGAGGCGAGCATAGATGTCCGACAGCGCGCGCGTCGTCGCCACCCGGTTCTCGAGCGCGAAGCCGGCGCCGGAGGGCGCCTGGGTGCGGTCGCCCAGCACCCACCAGCCGCCGTCGGGGCCGCGTCCCAGCTCGAAGGCGCAGAAGTGCAGATAGTGTCCGCTCGCCGGCGCGAGGCCGACCAGCGGGCGCAGGAATTCGGGGTTCTGCGCGATCAGCTCGGGCGGCAGCATGCCGCGCGCCACCAGCTGGTTGCCGCCATAGATGTCGGCGACCACGCGCTCCAGCAGCTCGGCGCGCTGCACGAGGCCGGCGGTGATGTGCTGCCAGTCGGCCTCGCCGATGATCAGCGGCACGTGCGCCAGCGGCCAGGCGCGCTCCTTGCCGGCGGCGCCGTCATATTTGCGGTAGAACACGCCGGCGTCGCGCAGATACTGGTCGGCGCGCTCGAAGCGGGCGTTGAGCCCGTCCGGCCCCAATTCGTCGAAGCCGGCGAGCAGCTCGGTCCAGCCGGGGCGGACGGTGCCGGCCGGATCGATCATCTCGTCGGGAATGCCGGGCAGCAGCCGATAGCCGGCGAGCAGGCCGCTGTCCCCGGGCGGTTTCGGAACCTGACGCTGAGTCCGCTTGTCCATCGCCCAGAGTGCTTAGTGGATCGGTCGGCGCAAATCGAGCGTGAGCGGGAATTCGCCGGGGATTTCCTCGGGCGGTGGTGAATAGGCGCCCGGCGTGTGGCCGTCGGCGACGAAGCGCGCCAGCCGCCGCGCCTCGGCCTCGTTGCCGTTGACCGGGAAGGTCTCGTAATTGCGGCCGCCCGGATGCGCCGTGTGGTAGACGCAGCCGCCGATCGCCCGTCCGGTCCAGGTGTCGTAGAGATCGAAGGTCAGCGGGGCGTTGACCGGCAGCACCGGATGCATGCCGCCGGCGGGCTGCCAGGCCTTGAAGCGCACGCCGGCGACCGAGGTGCCGGCGATGCCGGTGCGCGTCAGCGGCACGCGGCGGCCGTTGCAGGTGACGATGTAGCGTTCCGGATCGGGGCCGGCCAGCTTCACCTGCAGCCGTTCGACCGAAGAATCGACGAAGCGCACGGTGCCGCCGATGGCGCCCTGTTCGCCCATCACGTGCCAGGGCTCCAGCGCCTGGTTGAGGGTGAGCGTCATGCCCTCCACCTCGATCTCGCCGCAGAAGGGGAAGCGGAATTCGAGCTGGGCGGCGAACCAGTCGGGGTCGAGGTCGAAGCCGTGCCGACGCAGATCGGCGAGCACGTCGAGGAAGTCGGCCCAGACGAAATGCGGCAGCATGAAGCGGTCGTGCAGGCTCGTGCCCCAGCGGATGAAGCTGCCCTGCAGCGGCGCCGTCCAGAAGCGGGCGATCAGCGCCCGCACCAGCACCTGCTGCGCCAGGTTCATGCGGGCATCGGGTGGCATCTCGAAGCCGCGGAACTCCACCAGCCCCAGCCGGCCGGTCGGACCATCGGGCGAATAGAGCTTGTCGATGCAGATTTCCGAGCGGTGGGTGTTGCCGGTGACATCGACCAGCAGGTTGCGGAACAGCCGGTCGACCAGCCACGGGGCAGGGGGCGGCGCGGTGCTCGGCGCCGGCACCTGGCGCAGCGCGATCTCGAGCTCGTAGAGGCTATCGTGCCGCGCCTCGTCGATGCGCGGCGCCTGGCTGGTCGGGCCGATGAACAGGCCGGAGAACAGATAGCTCAGCGCCGGGTGATGCTGCCAGTGCAGCACCAGCGATTTCAGCAGGTCGGGACGGCGGAGAAAGGGCGAATCCGCGGGCGTCGCGCCGCCGATCACCACGTGGTTGCCGCCGCCGGTGCCGACATGCTTGCCGTCGATCATGAATTTGTCGGCGCCCAGCCGGCTCTGCCGCGCCTCCTCGTAGACGATGCTGGTGGTGGCCACCGCCTCGTCCCAATTGGCGGCGGGGTGGATATTGACCTCGATGACGCCGGGGTCGGGGGCGACGCGGATGACGTTGAGGCGCGGATCGAAGGGCGGCGGATAGCCCTCGATCTGCACCGGCAGGCCGAGCGCAGCCGCCGACGCCTCGGCCGCCGCGACCAGCTCGAGATAGTCTTCGAGCTCGGCGACCGGCGGCAGGAACACGCACAGATGCCCGTCGCGCACCTCCACCGCCACCGCGGTGCGCACGCTGCCCTCGATCTCGGACAGCACTTGCTCGGTGCGCTCCTGCTGGCCGCCGGCATCGGCGGTGAACGAGGCCGTCGGCTGCTCGCGGGCGCGCAGCATCGCCTCGGCGGGCGGCAGTTCGCCCACCGGCTGCAGCGGGTCGCGCGGCACCACATGCGGATAGGCGGTCGGCGCCAGGTGCCGCAGCGAGCTCAGCGGCAGGCGATAGCCCACCGGCGAGTCGCCGGGGGTCAGGAACAGCTTGCCGCGGCGGGTGCGCCATTTCTCGCTGACCCAGCGGCTCTGCGCTGCGATGGCGTTCCAGCGCTGCACCGGCAGCACGTAGCCGGTGGGGCGGTCGAGGCCGCGGTCGAACACCGCCGCCATGCGGGCGCGGGCCTCGGCATCGGCGAGTTCGGAGTTCGAGGGGTCGACATTGGCGGGAAGCCTCGCTTCCTTCAGCAGCCACTCGCCCGGGTCCTCGTAGGCGGCATCGACGGTGTCGCCGCCGAGGCCGAGATGCTCGGCGAAGCGGTGCAGAAATTGCGAGGCGGTGGAATCGCTTGCGGCGGTTTTCTCGGCCTCCTTGGCAACCAGCCTTTCGTCGCGCCAGATCGGCTGGCCGTCGCGCCGCCAGAACAGCGAGAAGGTCCAGCGCGGCAGGCTCTCGCCCGGATACCATTTGCCCTGGCCGTAATGCAGGAAACCGCCCGGGGCGATGCGCTGGCGCAGCCGCCGGATCAGCGTGTCGGCGCGGGCGCGCTTGGTCGGGCCGACGGCGTCGGTGTTCCACTCGCCGCTCTCGAAATCGTCGATGGACACGAAGGTCGGCTCGCCGCCCATGGTGAGGCGAACATCGTTCGCTTCGAGCACAGAATCGACATGGCGCCCCAACGCATTGAGCCGGCTCCAGCTTTCGTCGGAGAACGGCCTGGTGATGCGCGGGTGCTCGGCGATGCGGCTCACCTGCATGTCGAAGGCAAAGTCGGTGTGCACCGGGCCGATGGCGGAGAAGGCGCCCGAAATCGGCGCCGCGTTGCGATAATGCGGCGTGGCGGCGAGCGGGATGTGGCTCTCGCCGGTGAGCAGGCCCGAGGTGGGGTCGAGCCCGATCCAGCCGGCGCCGGGCAGGTACACTTCGCACCAGGCGTGCAGGTCGGTGAAATCGTGGTCGGTGCCCGCCGGCCCATCCAGCGACACCAGATCGGGCTTGAGCTGGATCAGATAGCCGGAGACGAAGCGCGCGGCAAAGCCCAGGTGGCGCAGGGCCTCGACCAGCAGCCAGCCGCTGTCGCGGCACGAGCCCTGCGCCCGCGCCAGCGTCTCTTCCGGCTCGAACACGCCGGTTTCGAGCCGCACGATATAGCCCACCGCGCGCTGCACCAGCGCGTTGAGCTCGGTGACGAAATTCACGGTGTTGCGCGGCGTGCGGTCGACCGAGCGCAGGAAGTCCGCCAGCAGCGGCCCCGCCGGCTGCGGCGTCATATAGATCGAGAGGTCGTCGCGCAGCGCCTCCGGGTACTGGAACGGCCAGGTCTCGGCGCTCTCTTCGACGAAGAAGTCGAACGGGTTGTAGACCGTCATGTCGGCGACGAGGTCGACCTCGATCTTCAGCTCGGTCACCGGCTCGGGGAAGACGTGCCGGCTCAGCCAGTTGCCGTAGGGGTCCTGCTGCAGGTTGACGAAGTGCCCGGCGGGAAACACCTTGAGCGAATGGCTCAGCACCTTCGTCTTGGAATGCGGCGCCGGCTTCAGCCGGATGATCTGCGGGTTGAGGATGACCGGACGGTCATAGGTGTAATGCGTCAGGTGATAGATCGCGGCTTTGATCGACAAACTCGTCGCTCGTCCTATTGCGCCAGGGCGTCCCGGAGCCGAGCTTAGCCAGCCGGCGGCGGCGCGTCGAGGCTTCCCGGTGGCCAGCCGGTCCTGTCGTCAACGAAATGCCGCAGACCCGGTGCAGACAGCCCGGCCCGCAAGGCGAAACGGAGGATGCGATGAAACGCAGGGATGTGATGCTGGCCGGCGGCGGCCTCGCCCTGCTGCTGCCGGCGCTGCCGGCGCAGGCGGACGACGATGTGGCGGCGCTGGTGCGTAAATATATCGGCGCCTGGAATTCGCACGACGCCAAGGCGGCGGCGCGGTATCTCAGCGAAGAGTTCACCTGGTACGACCCGTCGGCGGGCAATCCGGTGCAGGGCCGCGACAAGGTGGTCGGCACGGTGATCGCCTCCTACCTCGCCGCCGTGCCGGACCTGGTGTGGGAAATGCTGGGCAAGCCGATCGTTGCCGGCGACATGCTGGCGCTGCAATGGCGGCGGTCGGGCACCAACAGCGGCGCCTGGGCCGACGGCAGGCCGGCGACCGGCAAGAGCTTCATGCAGCTGGGCGCCTCGGTGTTCAGCCTCCGCGACGGCAAGCTCGCGACGCAGTCGGACTATGCCGACATGCTCGGCTTCTACCGCCAGATGGGCTGGCCGGCGTAGCGCCTACGCGATCGCCTCCAGCGCCTGCCGCTGCTCCAGCATCGCCAGGAACACCCGGTAGTCGCGGTCGAACTGCGCCCGATGCTCCGGGTTGGGCCGGCGCGCCGTGCCGCCCTGCTGCATCGCCATGGCGGCGGCGCTGAGTGAGCCATAGAGGCCGGCGGCGGTTGCCGCCACCATGGCGGTGCCGAGCAGCGTCGCGTCGTCGGTCGCCGGCTCGACCACGGTGCAGCCGGTGGCGTCGGCGTAAAGCTCCATCAGCAGCGGGTTGTGGGTGTGGCCGCCGGTGACGTGCAGCGTGCCGATGGCGTAGCCGTGGCGGTTGAGCGTATCGAGGATGTGGCGCACGCCCAGCGCAATGCCGATTGCGGCGCGCCAGTAGAGGCGGCAGAGGCTGTCGAAGCCGCTGTCGAGCGTCAGCCCGGAGATCACGCCCAGTGCGTTGGGGTCGGCCAGCGGCGAGCGGTTGCCGTGGAAGTCCGGCAGCACGTGCAGGCGCCGGCCGAGCCCCACGCCCTCGGTCTCGCGCAGCGCCATGATGCGGGCGATGATGCGATGGTGCATCTCGGCCGGCTCGCCGCCGGCGCCGTGCCAGCGGATCAGATGGTCGAGCAGCGCGCCGGTCGCCGACTGCCCGGCCTCGTTGAGCCAGGCGTCGGGCAGCACGGCGCCTTCGTACGGCCCCCATACGCCGCGGATCGGGCGCGGATCGGGCGACAGCGCCATGACGCAGCTCGAGGTGCCGGCGATCAGCGCCAGATGGCGGTGGATGGAGCCGGTGTCGCCGGCGAAGGCGCCGAGCGTGCCGAGCGCTCCGGCATGGGCATCGATCAGCCCGAGCCCGACGCGGCAGCGCCGGGTGAGGCCCAGCGCCGCGGCGGCGGCCTCGGTCAGCGGCCCGAGGTCGGTGCCGATGGGGCTGGCGCGGTCGGGCAGGCGGCCGCGCTCCAGCATGTCGGCGAGCCCCACCTCGGCCAGGAAATCGGGCTGCCAGCCGCCGGCGCCGCCGATCCAGGTCCATTTGCAGGTCAGCGTGCATTGCGAGCGGGCATTGGCGCCGGACGCCTTCCAGGTCAGGAAGTCGGCGAGATCGAAGATCTGACCGGCGGCGGCCCAGGTCTCGGGCACGTGGCGCTTCAGCCACATCAGCTTGGGCACCTCCATCTCGGGCGACATCACGCCGCCGATGGAGTCGAGCACGGCGTGGCCGGTTGCCGTGCACTCGCCGGCCTCGGCCAGCGCCCGGTGGTCGAGCCAGACGATGGTGTCCCAGCGCGCCTCGCCATCGGTGCTGACCGGCAGCGGAACGCCGTTCCGGTCGCGCACCACCAGCGAGCAGGTGGCATCGAAGCTGATGCCGGCGACGTCCTCGGGGCGCGCCGCGGCGGCGCGCATCGCCGCCCGCACCGCGAGGCCCACCGCCTGCCAGATCTGCTCGCTGTCGTGCTCGGCGTGGTTGGCGTCGGTGCGACGCATGTCGATGGGGTGCTCGGCGCGGCCGAGCAGCACGCCGCTGGCGCTCACCACCCCGGCGCGGGCGCTGCCCGTGCCGACATCGACTGCCACCAGCAGGTCCCGCATCCCGCTGCTCTCCCTCGCCTCGAGCCCTTCTAGCAGGCCGGGCAGGTCGCGCATATCGGACAGCACCGCGTCGGGATGCAGCGCGGCGATGGTGCCGGCCAGCCCCGACGGCTCGATATGGCCGCCGCCGGTGAAGGCGACGACGCGCATGCCGGCCTTCTTGGCGGCGATGATGCCGGGCGGGCTGTCCTCGATCACCACGCAGTCGGCCGGCGCGACGCCCATGCGCTCGGCCGCGAGCAGGAACAGATCGGGCGCCGGCTTGCCGTGCCCGACCATGCTGGCCGAAAAGATGGCCGGCTTGAACCGCGCCAGCAGCCCGGTGACCTCGAGGCTCAGCCGGATGCGCTCCATCTGGCTCGACGAGGCGACGCAGAACGGCACGCCGAGCTGCGGCAGCACCTCGATCAGCCCGGCCATCGGCTTCAGTTCCTGCCGGTAGGTATCGGCGAGGTCGCGCCGCATCGCCTCGAGCGCGGCGTCGTCGAGGCGCAGCCCGTGCAGATCGTCGAGGCTCTGCGCGATCGAGGAGAAGCTGCGGCCTAGGTAGTTGCGGAATCCGGCCTCGGCGCTGACGTCGAGCCCGGCATTGGCCAGCGCGCGCAGCAGCACCTGCATCGCCAGCGGCTCGGAATCGACGAGCACGCCGTCGCAGTCGAAGATGATGAGGCGGATGGGAGAGGCGGGCATGGTTCGAACTCGCGATCGGTGCCTTACCCGCGACGCGGGGGAGGGGGACCGCCGTCAGGCGGTGGACAGGGGCGGGCCCGGACTCGGGACCGTGGCCGCCCTTTCCACCATGCTTGGCATGGCCTCCCGCTTCCGTAAACGGGAGAGCGGCCGACCGCCGCGGCCCTACAGCGTCCCGTCCAGATACGCCGCGAGCGTCGCGCGGGTGCCCTTGTCCCAGATGGTGCGGAGCGCGTGGCTGAAGGCCTCGGCATAAATATCGCTCCGGCCCAGCGCGCCGAAGATGTCGGTCATCTCGAGCCAGGCTTTCGGCTCCTGCCGCGCGCGCTTCGCCTGCGCCTGCAGCCGGTCCCAGCTCGGATCGTTGGGCGGGATCGGGGCGCCGCTGTCGGTCTCGCCGTAGCAGTAGCGGCACCAGAAGGCCGAGACCAGCGCCAGCCCGGTCACGCCCTGGCCCGCCGCCAGCCGGTCGGCCGCCGAGGGCAGGATGAATTTCGGCTGCCGGTTGGAGCCGTCGAGGCAGAGCCTTGTGATGGTGTCGCCGATCTTGGGGTTGGAGAACCGCCGCTCGATCAGCGTGTAGTAGCCGCCGAGATCGGTGTCGGGTACCGGCGGCACGATCGGGATGATCTCCTCGCGCTCCAGCTTTTCGAGGAAGCCGCGCACCAGCGGGTCGGCCATCGCCTCGTGCACGAAGTGGATGTCCATCAGCCCCGCCGGATAGGCGATGGCGGCGTGGCCGCCATTGAGGATGCGGATCTTCATGTGCTCGAACGGCGCCACGTCGGGCACGAACTGCACGCCCACCTTTTCGAGCGCCGGGCGGCCGAGGGGGAAATTGTCCTCCAGCACCCATTGCCGGAAGTTCTCGCAGAACACCGGCCAGTTGTCGGCGATGCCGAACTCGCTCGCCAGCAGCGCCCGCTCGCGCTCGCCGGTGGCCGGGGTGATGCGGTCCACCATGCCGTTGGGGAAGGCGACATTGGCGCTCACCCAGGCGGCGAGCTCGGGATAGATCAGCTTGGCGAGCCCGACCACGGCGTTCTGCGTCACGTGGCCGTTGCCGGGGATGTTGTCGCAGCTCATCACCGTGAACGGCGCAATGCCGACGTCGCGGCGGCGCTTCAGGCCGGCGAGGATCAGCCCGAACACCGTCTTCGGCTGCGTCAGCAGATCCCTGGCGTCGGCGGCGATATCGGGGTGCGTGGGGTCGAAGCGCTGCGTCGCCGGATCGATGTAGTAGCCGCCCTCGGTGATGGTCAGCGACACGATGCGGATCGCCGGATCGACCAGCCGGTTGACGATGGCGGAGCTGTCGCCGATCGGCAGATGGTCGATCATCGGCGCGGTGACGCGGGCGGCGGAGGTATCCGCCTCCTGCTCGACCACGGTGGTCAGCCAGTCCTGCGCCAGCAGGCTGTCGCGCATGCCCGCGTCGGCCGGGCGCACGCCGGCGCCGACCAGCGCCCAGTCGTGGTCGAGCCCGAGGCCGAACAGATCGTCGAGATACACCGCCTGGTGGGCGCGATGGAAATTGCCGACGCCGAAATGCACGATCCCCGCCGTGAGGCCCGCCGGATCGTAGCCCGGCACCCGGGCCGTGCGGCTGAGCTCGCGGAAGGCGTGGCGCGACAGTTTGGTCGGCATAGGCGTAGTCCTCAATTGGCCCGGAGCGAGCGGCCGTCCTTGTCGAAGCGGTAGATGCGCGCCGGGTCGGGGGTGAGCCACACGGTATCGCCGTGATGCAGCTGCTTTTCGCCCTCGGTGCGCACCGTCATCAGTCCGAGGCCGTCGACATTGACGTGCAGGAAGGTGTCGGAGCCGAGGTGCTCGGCGACGCCCACCGTGCCCTTCCAGGCGCCGGCGCTGGTCGACACCTGCATGTGCTCGGGCCTGACGCCGATCGCGGCGGCGCCGTGCTTTGCCGCTTCGGCGCCATCGACGAAGTTCATCTTGGGCGAGCCGATGAAGCCGGCAACGAAGCGGTTGGCCGGGGTGCGGTAGAGCTCCATGGGCGTGCCGAACTGCTCGATGTTGCCGGCGTTGAGCACCACGATGCGGTCGGCCATGGTCATGGCCTCCACCTGGTCGTGCGTCACATAGATCATGGTGGTCTTGAGCTGCTGGTGCAGTTCGGAGATTTCGAGCCGCATGTTGACGCGCAGCGCCGCGTCGAGATTGCTCAGCGGCTCGTCGAACAGGAAGGCCTTGGGCTGGCGCACGATGGCGCGGCCGATGGCGACGCGCTGGCGCTGGCCGCCGCTGAGGTTGCGCGGCCGGCGGTCGAGATAGCTGCTGAGGTTGAGCGTCGCCGCTGCCTCCTTCACCTTGGCGTCGATCGCCGCCTTGTCCATGCCGGCCATCTTCAGCGGAAAGCCGATGTTCTGCGCCACCGTCATGTGCGGGTAGAGCGCATAGGACTGGAACACCATGGCCAGCTCGCGCTTGGCGGGCGGCGCGGCGGTCATGTCGCGGCCGTCGAGCAGGATTTCGCCGGACGTGGTGTCCTCGAGCCCGGCGATCAGCCGCAGCAGGGTGGACTTGCCGCAGCCCGAGGGGCCGACGAAGACCACGAACTCGCCGTCCTCGATGGTGAGGCTGGCGTCGGGGATCACCGCGTGGGCGCCGAACGATTTGTTGACGTGCTGGAGCTGGATGGAACCCATGTCGATTTCCCCTATTTCACGGCGCCGAAGGTGAGGCCGCGCACGAGCTGCTTCTGGCTGATCCAGCCCAGCACCAGGATGGGCGCGATGGCGAGCGTGGAGGCGGCCGAGAGCTTGGCCCAGAACAGCCCTTCGGGGCTGGAATACGATGCGATGAAGGCGGTGAGCGGCGCGGCATTGGCCGCCGTCAGGTTGAGCGTCCAGAACGCCTCGTTCCAGGCAAGGATGATGTTGAGCAGCAGCGTCGAGGCGATGCCCGGCACGGCCATCGGCACCAGCACGTAGACCAGCTCCTTGCCCAGCGTCGCGCCGTCCATGCGCGCCGCCTCGAGGATGTCGACCGGGATCTCCTTGAAGTAGGTGTAGAGCATCCAGATGACGATCGGCAGGTTCATCAGCATGAGGACGATCATCAGCCCCCAGGCGTTGTCGAGCAGGCCGAGGGTCTTGAAGATCAGGTAGATCGGCACCAGCACGCCCACCGCCGGCATCATCTTGGTGGACAGCATCCACATCATGATGTCGCGCGTGCGGCTGGTCGGGGCGAACGCCATCGACCAGGCCGCCGGGATCGAGAACAGCAGCGCCAGCAGGGTCGAGCCGACCGAGATGATCACCGAGTTGAAGAAGTGGCGGAAATAGTCCGACCGGCTCTGCACCTCGAAATAGCTCTCGATGCTCCACGGGGTCTGGAAGAAATGGCTGATGTTGATGGCATCGCCTTCCGACTTGAAGCTGGTCAGCACCGTCCACAGGATGGGAAAGAAGATCACCAGCGCCACCACCCAGGCGACGATGGTCACGGTGACCTTGCGTTGCGTACTCGCGGCGCGTGCCATCTAGAGCCTCCCGAGGGGGTTGCAGTCAGGGCTCCCTCCCCCCTTGCGGGGGAGGGCTGGGGAGGGGGGCAGCGCGCACCGGCGGTGGCCGTGGCCCCCACCCCCAGCCCCTCCCCGCAAGGGGGAGGGGGGCGCCGACTGCACGTGTCGGTTTCGGATGTCACGCATCGAGATTCTTCCCCACGATGCGGATCAGGAAGATCGCGACGATGTTGGCGAGGATCACGGCGATGACGCCGCCGGCCGAGGCGCCGCCCACATCGAAGTTCAGCAGCGCCTGCACATAGACCAGGAAGGGCAGGTTGGTGGAGGCGTAGCCGGGGCCGCCCTGCGTGGTGACGTAGATTTCGGCGAAGATGCCGAGCAGGAAGATCGTCTCGATCAGGATCACCACGGTGATGGCGCGGGCGAGGTGCGGCAGGATGATGTAGATGAAGCGGTTGACGAAGTTGGCGCCGTCCATCTCGGAGGCTTCCTTCTGGTCTTCGTCGAGCGATTGCAGCGCCGTCAGCAGGATCAGCGTCGCGAAGGGCAGCCACTCCCAGGCGGTGATCAGCGTTACCGAGAACAGCGGGAAGTCCTGCAGCCAGGGGATGGGACGCTGTCCGAACAATTGCGCCAGCCAGGCGAAGATGCCGTATTGCGGGTGCATCAGCATGTTCTTCCACACCAGCGCCGAGACGGTGGGCATGACGAAGAACGGCGCGATCACCAGCAGGCGCACGATGCCCTGGCCCCAGATCGGCTGGTCGAGCAGCAGCGCCAGCAGCACGCCGCCGATCACCGTGATCAGCAGCACCCCCACCACCAGGATCAGGGTGTTGCCGATGGCCTGCACGAAGGCCGGGTCGGTCAGGAAGAAATAGTAGTTGCGGAACCAGACGAAGCCGGCGCGGTCGGGATGCTGCAGGTTGTAGCGCTGGAACGAGTACCAGAGCGTCAGCACCAAAGGCACGATCATCCACACGAACAGGATGATCACCGAAGGGGCCATCATGAAGCGCGCCAAGGTGCGCGTCTGGCGGGTCGCCATGTTCTCGTCCTCCCCCCACGGCGCCACGAACCCTCGCAGTCGGCGCCAGCCGCTCCACTCTCATCCGCCCTTCGGGCACCTTCTCCCGTCAAGGGAGGAGGCTACGGAACCGCGAACTCTCAGTCGGCGTCCCTTCTCCCCCTCGGGGGAGAAGGTGGATCGGCCGAAGGCCGAGACGGATGAGGGGCGGCCCCTTACGCGATATTCAAGTCGTTCTCACCCCGTTGGGGCCGCCCGGCTAGAGGGACCGGGCGACCCCGACCTGCGGGGAGGTCGGCTCAGAGGTAACCAGCCTTCTGCATTTCGCGGGTGGTCACATCCTGCGCCTGCTTGAGGGCGTCGTCGACCGAGGACTGGCCCGCAAGCGCCGCAGAGAACAGCTGGCCGACCGTGGTGCCGATGCCCTCGAATTCGGGGATGGCCACGAACTGCACGCCAACATAGGGAACCGGCTTCACCGTGGGATGGGTCGGGTCGGCCGCGTTGATCGAGTCCAGCGTCATCTTGGCGAACGGCGCCGCCTTCTGGTACTCGGGGTTGTTGTAGAGCGAGGTTCGCGTGCCGGGCGGCACGTTGGCCCAGCCTTCCTTGGAGGCGACCAGCTCTTCATAGTGCTTGGAGGTCGCCCACGAGATGAACTTCTCGGCGGCGTCGACCTTCTGGCTGCCGGCGGGCACCGCCAGCGACCAGGCCCACAGCCAGTTGCCGCGCTTGCCCAGGCCCTTGTCGGGGGCGAGAGCGAAGCCGACCTTGTCGGCCACGGTCGAGTCCTTGCCGGTCACGAACGAGGCGGCGACGGTGGCGTCGATCCACATGCCGCACTTGCCCTGCTGGAACAGCGCCAGGTTCTCGTTGAAGCCGTTGTTGGAGGCGCCGTCGGGGCCGTCGGCCTTCATCATGTCGACGTAGAACTGCAGCGTGTCCTTCCATTCGGGCTGGTCGAACTGCGGTGTCCACTTCTCGTCGAACCAGCGGGCGCCGAAGGAGTTCGACATCGCCGTCAGGAACGCCATGTTCTCGCCCCAGCCGGCCTTGCCGCGCAGGCAGATGCCGTTGATGCCGTTGGCGCGGTCGGTCATCTTGTCGGCGGCCTGGCGGATGAAGTCCCAGGTGGGGGCGTCGGGCATGGTGAGCCCGGCCTTTTCCATCAGGTCCTTGCGGTACATCACCATCGAGCTCTCGCCGTAGAACGGCGCGGCGTAGAGCTTGCCGTCGACGGAAAGGCCGCCGCGGATCGCCGGCAGCAGATCGTCGACGTCATAGTCGGCGCCCAGCTTGTCGAGCGGCACCAGCCAGTTCTGCTTGGCCCAGATCGGAACCTCGTAGGTGCCGATGGTGATGATGTCGTACTGGCCGCCCTTGGTGGCGATGTCGGTCGTCACCTTCTGGCGCAGCACGTTCTCTTCCAGCGTCACCCATTGCAGCTGGATGTCCGGATTGTCCTTGGTGAAGTCGTCCGTCAGCTTCTGCATGCGGATCATGTCGCCATTGTTGACCGTGGCGATGGTGAGGGTTTCGGCCGAGGCCGACGAGGCGAGCGCAACAAGCAGCGCGCCGGCGAGTACCGGAACAAATTTCATGGATGTCCTCCCGTTGACGAGGCGAGCATATGCCCCGCTAGTGGGCAAATACTCACCAAATCTTAACGTGTGTCAAGCCGTCGCAGCGGGCGCCGCGCAGCGCGCCTGCCCCAGCGTGGTGGGCCAGGATCGGGACTATTCGCAGTTTCAGGGAGTTATCGCGCCGACAGCAGCCGCGTCGCGGTGCGCTCGTCGGTGATCAATCCGTTGACGAGCCGCCGATTCAGCGCCGCAATCGTTCCGGGCAATTTTCTCTCGCCCATGGCAAGTGCCACGACCAACGAGCGCTCGCGCGAGGGCATCGGCGCGCTCATCACCCGGTCGTTGGTGAGGCCCTCGATCATCTTGCCCTGCGCATCGAACGCCCAGCCGACGATCTCGCCGACGGCGCCGGCCTTCTGCAGCGCCTTGAGCTCGGGCTCGGTGATGAAGCCGTCGACATAGAGCGGGGCGTCGGGGCCGAGGTCGCCGATGCCCACGAAGGTGATGTCGGCGCGGGCGCTGAGCGACAGCGTCTCCTTCACCATCGGCTGGCGCAGCAGCATCTCGCGCTCCTCCGGCGAGGAGGCGATCACCGGCAGCGGCATGGGGAACATCCGCGCCTTCACCGCATCGGCCATGTTGAAGATCACGTTGTAGTACGAGGCCGAGCCGTCGGGCGCGATGTTGCCGGTCAGCGACACGATCTTGTGCTGCGGCGCCTCCATCGGCGAGAGCTGCTCGATGGCCGCCTTCAGCGTGCGGCCGGTGCCGATGGCCATGACGATGGGGGCAGGGGATTTGAGCCGCCGCTCGATCTCGGCGGCGGCGGCCTGCGCCACGCCGATGATGGTGGAATCGGATTCCGGATCGGAGGGCACCACCTCGACCAGGTCGAGCGCGAAGCGCTGCCGCAGCTTTTCGGCCAGCTCCATGCAGCGGCCGATCGGGTGGTCGAGGCGCACCTTGATCAGCCCCTCGCTCACCGACAGCGACACCAGCCGCTGCGCCGTCTGGCGCGACACGTTGAGCTTTTTGGCGATCTCTTCCTGGTTGTTGCCGGCGACGTAGTAGAGCCAGCCGGCCCGTGCGGCGTCGTCGAGGCGTCGCCCGCCCTGATCTTGCCGGCTGCTCATCGGATGCGGGTTCCCAGGCGGCGGACCTGCCGCCGAATGGGCCAGTCTTACGGCCAAAGATTTCCCCGGCGCAAGCGCTCAGCTGTCCTCGGCGGCGAGGCCCCAGGGAATGGGCTCGGCCGGACGGGCGTTGAGGCCGGTGCGGATGTCGCGCTCGGTGTCCTCGAGATGGGCGCGCATGGCGGCGCCGGCGGCCTTGGGATTGCCCTCGCGGATGGCGGCGAGGATGGCGTCGTGCGCCGCGATGGTGTCGTCCACGGTGTGGCCGCGCAGATCGTGGCCGCGGCGGCTCAGATGGAAGCTGCGGCGCAGCGGCGTCGCCATCGCCTCGAACAGGTACGAGATCAGCCGGTTGCCGCTCGACAGCGCCACCGCCTCGTGGAAGCCGACATCGTGCTGGTGGAAGCGTTCCTCATTGGCCTCGACATCGAGGCCGGCCTTGCCCGCCTCGGCGGCGTCGCGCATGCCCTGCATGGCGCTTTCGGCGGCGAGGATGCCGGCCCGCGTGGCGCGCCGCGCCGCCAGCGTCGCCGACTGCACCTCGAGCGACATGCGCAATTCGATCAGGTCGAACAGGCCCTTGGGATCGTTGCGGATCACTGTCGACAGGAAGTCGGAAAAGGCGACGCCGCTCGGCTCCCTGACGATGGCGCGGCGGCCGCGGCCGACATCGAGCAGGCCGCGGCCGGCGAGCATCTTCACCGCCTCGCGCACGGTCAGGCGGCTGACGTCGAAGCGCAGCGCCAGATCGCCTTCGCTGGGCAGGCTGGCGCCCGGCGCCATCTGCGTCAGCACCATCTGGGCCAGCGCCTCGGCGACCACCGAAGCGGCAGTTGGCGGCGGTGCGCCAGCGCTCTTTTCCGGACCGGACATATCCCCTCACATGTCAGATATCTTTTGAAGCATATCGACTTTTTTGCCGTGAGAAAAGAGCGGCACGGCGCCGGCGCGGGCAAAACCGGGCCGTCAAAAATTTAATGAAAGCGCTGACAGCCCAGCGTTTCCTTGAAAAATCATACTAAGGACCGGCTTTCCCGATAGAGACCGGCCAGTTCTCCAGCTTTACAGGAATATCTGATTACTCTAGCGTCCGGCCCGCGCGCCAAGATCGTGCGCACACAGGCCGCCAAGGGCCGGTGACGGGAGGGTGCAGGGCGGGTGCAGCGGGGAACGTTTGGTTCCCGGCGGCCAGTTTGCCGTGAGCGGCGCCGAGGCGCCGCACGTCCTTCCCCATCGCCTGCAGGTGGCGCATGCCGGTTCGCCGGCGCAACACACACCGTTCCGGGAGGACGATCGTGAACGCAATGAAACTTCTGATGTCGGCCGCCGTCATCAGCGCCGTGGCGCTGACGTCGGGGGCGACTTTCGCCCAGGACAAGGGCCTGGTCGGCGTGCTGATGCCGACCAAGACCTCGCAGCGCTGGATCAATGACGGCGACGCCGTCAAGTCGCAGCTCGAGGCCAAGGGCTACACCGTCGACCTGCAATATGCGCAGGACGACATCCCCAACCAGCTCAGCCAGCTCGAGAACGAGATCACCAAGGGCCCGAAGGCCCTGATCATCGCCTCGATCGACGGCACCACCATGTCGGACGCGCTGCAGAAGGCGGCCGATGCGGGCGTCGTCGTGGTCGCCTATGACCGCCTGATCAAGAAGACCCCGAACGTCGACTACTACACCACCTTCGACAATTTCGGCGTCGGCGTGATCCAGGCGAACTCGCTGCTGAAGGGGCTCAAGGAGCGCTTCCCCAACACCAAGCCGTGGAACGTCGAGCTGTTCGGCGGCTCGCCGGACGACAACAACGCCTTCTTCTTCTACAACGGCGCCATGTCGATCCTGCAGCCGCTGATCGACAACGGCACCATCAAGATCAAGTCCGGCCAGATGGGCATGGACAAGGTCGGCACGCTGCGCTGGCTCGCCGCCACCGCGCAGGCCCGCATGGACAACCTGCTGTCGGCCAACTACTCGGACGGCAGCCGCGTCGACGGCGTGCTGTCGCCGTATGACGGGCTGAGCCGCGGCATCATCGCTTCGCTGCGCGCCGTCGGCTACGGCACCGCCGACCAGCCCTGGCCGATCGTCACCGGCCAGGACGCCGAGACCGCGTCGGTCAAGGCGATCATCGACGGCGAGCAGTACTCGACCGTGTTCAAGGACACCCGCGACCTCGCCAAGGCCACCGTCGATCTCGTCGACAAGGTGCTCTCGGGCGGCAAGCCGGACGGCCTCGACACCACGACCTACAACAACGACGTCAAGGTGGTCCCGTCCATCCTGCTGACGCCGCACGAGGTCGACAAGTCCAACTACCAGGCGCTGGTGGTGGATTCCGGCTACATCAAGGCCGAAGACCTGAAGTAATCGGGTCGCACGAATTGAAGGGTCCCGCCCGGCGGGGCCCTTTTCGTTCCGATGCCCCGCCGATAACATCGTCCGCATGGCGTGCCTGACCGGGAGCAGGTTTTCCACTCATGACCACTGCCATTCTGGAGATGCGCGGCATCACCAAGACGTTCCCTGGCGTCAAGGCGCTGTCGAACGTCAACCTCACCGTCGAGGAAGGCGAGATCCACGCCGTGGTTGGCGAGAACGGCGCCGGCAAGTCGACGCTGATGAAGGTGCTGTCCGGCGTCTACCCATCCGGCGACTACGAGGGCCAGATCGTCTTTCGCGGGCAGGAATGCCATTTCAGGGGCATCCACGACAGCGAGCGGATGGGCATCGTCATCATCCACCAGGAGCTGGCGCTGGTGCCGATGCTGTCGATCACCGAGAACATCTTTCTGGGCAACGAGCATGCCCGGCACGGCATCATCGACTGGAACGCCAACGAGACGCGGACGCGCGAGCTGCTGAAGCAGGTGGGCCTCAGCGAGGATCCGCGCACGCTGATCACCAATATCGGCGTCGGCAAGCAGCAACTGGTCGAGATCGCCAAGGCGCTGAGCAAGGAAGTCAAGCTGCTGATCCTCGACGAGCCCACGGCGTCGCTCAGCGAGAAGGACAGCCAGGCGCTGCTCGACCTGCTGCTCGGGTTCAAGCGCCAGGGCCTCACCTCCATCCTCATCTCGCACAAGCTCAACGAGGTGCACCGGGTCGCCGACCACGTCACCATCATCCGCGACGGGCAGACCATCGAGACGCTGGGCAAGGGCGAGATCAGCGAGGACCGCATCATCACCTCGATGGTCGGCCGGCCGCTGGAAGACCGGTTCCCGCCGCGCGATCCGAAGATCGGCGAGGTGGTGTTCGAGGTGAAGGACTGGTCGGTGTACCACCCCATCCATGCCGAGCGGCAGGTGATCAAGGGCATCTCGATGAACGTGCGGCGCGGCGAGGTCGTCGGCATCGCCGGGCTGATGGGGGCCGGGCGCACCGAGTTCGCGATGAGTCTCTTCGGCCGCTCCTATGGCCGGCGCATCACCGGCGAAGTGCGGCTCAACGGCAAGCCGGTCGACATCTCGTCGGTGGGCAAGGCGGTCGACCGCGGCATCGCCTACGTCACCGAGGACCGCAAGACCTACGGTCTCAACCTCATCGACCACATCAAGCACAACATCACGCTGGCCAATCTGGGCGGCGTGTCGCGCGCCGGGGTGATCGACGATCTGCGCGAGATCGACGTCGCCAACGACTATCGCGGCCGCACCAACATCCGCTCGTCGAGCGTCTACCAGAAGACCGGCAATTTGTCGGGCGGCAACCAGCAGAAGGTGGTGCTGAGCAAATGGCTCTTCGCCAACCCGGAAGTGCTGATCCTCGACGAGCCGACGCGCGGCATCGACGTCGGCGCCAAATACGAAATCTACACCATCATCGCCCGGCTGGCCGCCGAGGGTAAGGCGATCGTCGTCATCTCGTCGGAAATGCCCGAGCTGCTCGGCGTCTCCGACCGCATCTACGTCATGAACGAGGGCCTGTTGGTCGGCGAAATGGCGGCGCGCGACGCCAGCCAGGAAAAGATCATGCGCGCCATCGTTCGGGGAGAAGGAATAGCCTCATGAGCACCGAAACCGCTCCGTCACCCCGCACCACCGTCGCCGAGGATGTCCCGGCGGCGTCGCGACGCCGCCTCGCGATGTCGTCGCTGGTCGACAATCTGCGCGACTACGGCCTGGTGCTGGCGCTGATCGTGATCATGCTGTTCTTCCAGTACACGACCGGCGGCACGCTGTTCAAACCGGTCAACCTCAGCAACCTCGTGCAGCAGAACAGCTTCATCATCGTGATGGCGCTGGGCATGCTGCTGGTCATCGTCGCCGGCCATATCGACCTCAGCGTCGGCTCGGTCGCCGGCTTCATCGGCGCGCTGGCGGCGATGATGATGGTGATCTGGCCGCTGGGCATCTTCTCCAACCCGCTGGTGGTGTCGATCATCTGCCTCGCGGTGGGCGGCCTCATCGGCGGGGCGCAGGGCTACTGGATCGCCTATCACCGAATACCCAGCTTTATCGTCACGCTCGCCGGCATGCTGATCTTCCGCGGCTGGTGCCAGGCGCTGCTCGGCGGCGGCTCGTCGGTCGGCCCGCTGCCCGACGACTTCAAGGCGCTGAGCTCGGGCTTCCTGCCCGATTATGTCGGCAGCCTCGAGCTCATCCCGCCCACCGTCAACGCCGCCGGCAAGACCATCATCGGCAGCGGCCTGACGCTGCACATGACCACCCTCATCATCGGCATCGTCGGCGTCGCCGCCTATGTGCTGCTCGGGCTGCGGGCGCGCCGCTCGCGCGTGCGGCACGGGCACGAGGCCGAGCCGCTGGCGCTGTTCGCCGGCAAGACCGTGGTGATCGGGCTGCTGGCGCTGTTCCTCGTCTACCAGTTCGCCACCTACAAGGGCGTGCCGATCGTGCTGCTGGTGATGGCGGTGCTGATCGGGGTGTTCGTGTTCCTCACCAAGCAGACCACCATCGGCCGGCGCGTCTACGCCATGGGCGGCAACGTCAAGGCGGCGCAGCTGTCGGGCATCAAGACCGACCGGCTGACGCTGCTGGTGTTCGTCAACATGGGCGTGCTGTCGGCGCTGGGCGGCCTGATCATCGCCGCGCGCCTCGGCCAGGCGGTGCCGGCCGCCGGCCTCGGCAGCGAGCTCGACGTGATCGCCGCCGTGTTCATCGGCGGCGCCTCGGCCATGGGCGGCGTCGGCCAGGTCGCCGGCTCCGTGGTCGGCGGCTTCATCATGGGGGTGATGAACAACGGCATGTCGATCATGGGCGTCAACGTCGACTGGCAGCAGGTGGTCAAGGGCCTGGTCCTGCTCGGCGCTGTGGTGTTCGACGTCTACAACAAGAACAAGGGCTGATCCGGCAGGCCGGACTCCTCCCCGCTCGCGGGGGAGGGGATCCCGGCTGCTATATCTTCTTGCTCATATAGACCGTCGTTCCACCCAGATGGAACGGCTCGGTCCGGTCGATCTGGTACCCGACCGTCTTGTACAGCTGCACATTCGCCGCGAACGCCTCGTTGGTCAGCAGCCGCAACTGGCCGGTACCGGCGATCTCGGCGCGCTTTTCGGCCCAGGCCAGCAGCTTGCGTCCCAGCCCCTGGCCCTGCCGGTCGACGCGCACGGCGACGTTCTCGATCCACAGATGGTCCGGCCGGTGCTCGGTCTCGATCAGCCCGACGATCTCGTCGCCCTCGCACAGGAGGTCGAAATCGTGCTCGGCCAGCGCCGCCGCATAGTCCACGCGCATCGGCATCGGCTCGCGGTCGATCACCGGCACCCAGCGGGCATAGGCGGCGCGCACCAGGTCGCGGATGGCGTCCACATCGTCGCGCGTCGCCGGCCGGAACCGCAATGTGTCGGCCATGGCGCGCTCAGGCGTCCTTGACGATGGCGGTGTCGCTGCGGCCGCCCCATTCCGCCCACGAGCCGTCATAGACGGCGACGTCCCTGGCGCCGGCGAGCTGCAGCGCCAGCATCAGCGTCGAGGCGGTGACGCCCGAGCCGCAGGAGGTGACGATCGGCCGGCTCAGATCGATGCCGGCCCGCGCGAACAGCGGCGCCAGCTCCGTGACGGGCTTCAGCCGGCCGTTCGCCACCAGCTCGCCGGCGGGCATGTTCTTCGCTCCGGGCATGTGTCCCGAACTGAGGCCCGGCCGCGGCTCCGCCTCGCGTCCGGCGAAGCGGCTGGCGGGGCGGGCGTCGGCGATCTGCTGGCCGGCGGCCACCGCCGCCTGCATCTGGGGCAGCGAGCGGACCAGCTCGGGCCGGAAATGCGGGGTGAAGACTGCCGGCGCGCGCCGGGTCTCGCCCTGCGCCAGCGGCCGGCCTTCGGCGCGCCATTTCGGGCCGCCGCCCTCGAGGATGCGAACGTCCGGCGCGCCCATGGCGAGAAACTCCCACCAGACGCGCGGCGCCGAGAACAGCCCGGCCTCGTCGTAAACGACGATGGTCATGCCGTCGCCGATGCCGAGGGCGCCGACGGCGCGGGCGAACTCGGCCGGCGGCAGCAGCATGTGCGGCAGATCGGTGCCGTGGTCGGCGATGCCGTCAATATCGAAATACACGGCGCCGGGAATGTGCCCCGCCAGGTACTCCTCGCGCGGCTTGCGGTTGGCGGCCGGCAGAAACCAGCTCGCATCGACGATGACGATGTCGGCGTCGCCCAGATGCGTGGCGAGCCAGTCGGTGGTGACGAAGAGATTGTCCATGCTCAGTCGCCGAGAACGAGGATGTCGCTGCCGGCCAGCGTCACCTGCACCGGCGCGGCGCGGCCCGGCGGCGGCGTGCGCTGGTCGTTGAAGGTGTCGACGTGCACGGCGTTGCCCTGGCCGAGGTCGACCTTGAGGCGGATCACCGAGCCGAGGAAGCTCACATCGGCCACGGTGCCGTCGAGCACGATGTCGCGCGCCGCGCCGTTCGCGAGCTGCACCGCCTCGGGCCGCATGGTCAGCGACACGGTATCGCCGGCCCGGGCGCCGGCGGGCAGCGAGGGCACCACCACCGGCTGGCCGTCGATCGACACGGCGCGCCGCGCCGGATCGTCCACCCGGGCGCTCAGCGTGTTGAGCTGGCCGACGAAGGTGGCAACGAAGCGCGTCGCCGGCTTGTTGTAGATCTCGAACGGCGTGCCGACCTGCTCGATATTGCCGGCGCTCATCACCACGATGCGGTCGGAGATCGACAGCGCCTCCTCCTGGTCGTGCGTCACGAAGATGGTGGTGATGCCGAGGTCGCGCTGGATGGCGCGGATCTCCTGGCGCAGCGACACGCGAATCTTGGCGTCGAGCGCCGACAGCGGCTCGTCGAGCAGCAGCATGCGCGGCTTGGGCGCCAGCGCCCGGGCCAGCGCCACGCGCTGCTGCTGGCCGCCCGACATCTCGAACGGGAAGCGCTTGCCGTAGCCGGAAAGCCCGATCAGCTTCAGCATCTCGTCGACGCGGGCGCGGCGCTCGGCCTTGGGCATGCCGGCGATCCTGAGGCCGAAGCCGACATTGTCCTCGACATTCATGTTGGGGAACAGCGCATAGGCCTGGAACACCATTCCGATCTGGCGCTGGTTGGGCGGCAGCGGCGAGATGTCCTTGCCCTCGACCAGGATGGTGCCAGAAGTCGGTCGCTCGAAGCCGGCGATCATCCTGAGGATCGTGGTCTTGCCGCAGCCCGAGGGGCCGAGCAGCGTCACGAACTCGCCCTTGCTGAACGCCAGATTGGCGCCCTTGACCACGGTGTTGCCGCCGAAACTCTTGACCAGATTGTCGATGCGCAGGAAATCGTCGGCCATGGTCAGTCCGTGAGCGGGGCGGTGCGGGGGGCGAAGCGGGCGAGCAACTGGATCATGCCCATCGCCGCCCAGGTGATGACGAAGGAGATCACGGCCAGCGCCGCCGGCTCGAAGGCGCGGTTGGCGCCGATGTTCTGCATGTAGACGCCGAAAGCCGGGCGGTTGAGCAGGCTCGCGATGGTGAACTCGCCGATGACGATGGCGAGCGTCAGGAAGGCGCCCGACAGCGCCGCGACGATGATGTTGGGAAAGATCACGCGGATCAGGATGGTCGGCGTGTTGGCGCCAAGGATGTTGGCCGCCTCGGTCAGCGTCTGCACGTCGATCGTGCGCAGCCCGGTGTCCACGGCGCGGTACATATAGGGCAGGGCCAGCGCCACATAGGCCAGCGTCAACAGCACATTGGTGCCCAGCGTGCTGTTGGTCAGCGGCAGGATGGAGCTCGAATTGTACATGCGGATATAGCCGAACACCAAGATGATCGGCGGGATGATCAGCGGCAGGAGCGTCACGAATTCGATGATCGGGCGCAGCTGCGGCGCGCGCAGGCGCACGAAATAGGCGGCCGGCACCACCAGCAGCAGGCCGACGATGATGGTCGCCACCGCGACCACCAGCGAGAACACGAAGGTTTCCTGGAATTGCGGCGAGTTCAGCACGTTGGTGTAGGCGTCGAGGCTCAGCGTGCCGCGGCGGATCGACAGCGAGAACTGCACCGTGGCGATCAGCGGCAGCAGGAAATACGCCGCGCCGAGCAGGAACACGATCCAGGCCCAGGGCTTGCCGCGCTTCATTTGAGCCACCTCTCGGCGCGGGTGCGGATCACCAGGTAGACGATGTTGGCCACCGCGGTGATGACGATCATGCCGAGCGCCAGCGCCGCGCCGAGCCCGGGGTTGTTGAGCACGTCGCCGCGGATCTGCGCATAGAGCAGGATCGGCACGATGTTGAGCGACGAGCCGGTCAGCGCGTAGGCGGTGGCGATGGCGCCGAAGGCGTTGGCGAACAGCAGCGACAGCGTGCCCAGCAGATTGGGCCACAGGATCGGCAGGCCGATGAAGCGCCAGAACTGGAACGGCGTTGCGCCGAGCGTCGCGGCCGCTTCGGTCCATTCCTTGCGCAGCCCGTCGATGGCCGGCGCGATGATCAGGATCATCAGCGGGATCTGGAAGTAGCAATAGGTGATGGTCAGGCCCCAGAAGCTCAGGAGGTTGAAGCCGGCGCGATAGATGTCGACGCCGAAATAGAGCTTGAGCAGCACCGTGACGAGGCCGAGCCGGCCCAGCGTCGAGATGAAGGCGAAGGCCAGCGGAATGCCGGCGAAATTGGAGGCGACGCCCGAGAACGTCATCACCGTCGAGCGGATGCCGGCGGGCAGGCGGCCGCGGATGATGGCGAGCGCGATCAGAAGCCCGGCGACGCAGCCGAACGCCGCCGAGGCGGCCGAGACGCGGATCGAGATCCAGAACGAGCTCAGGATCTGCGGCGTGCCGAGGTCGGCGAGGTTCTGCAGCGTCAGGCTGCCCTTGGCGTCGAGAAAGGCGCCGACCACCAGATAGAGCGTCGGCACGACGAGGAACAGCACGGCGAACAGCAGGAACGGCGCCACCCCCAGCAGGTCGCCGAGGCGGACGCCGCGGAAGCTCGCGAGCAGCCCCCGTGACGAAGCGGCCCCGGCCGAAGCCGGGGCAGCATTGGGTGCAGCGATTGTGTCCAGGCTACTGGACATTGGCTCCGACGGTCGCGTCCCAGCCCTTGGTGATCGCGTCCTTGGCGGCAGCCTGCTCGTCGAGCGTCGGGAACACCGCCTTGGCGTAGAGGGCGGGGTCGGGCAGCTTGTCGAGCAGCTCCTTGGGGATCACGTTGCGGGCCGCGAGGTCGTTGAAGCGGATCGGGTGGCAATAGCCGGCGAGCCACAGCAGCTGGCCCTCGTCGGAGTACAGATACTCCTCCCAGAGCTTGGCGGCGTTCGGGTGCGGCGCGTAGGCCGAGATGGCCTGGATATAGACGCCCGCCACCACCGCGTCGGACGGCACCACCACCTGCGCCTTGGGGTTGCCGGCAAAGCCGTCGCGCCAGGCGAGGGCGTTGTAGTCCCAGGCGGCGACGATGGGCGAGGTGCCCTGCGCCACGGTCGCGGCCTTGCCGATCACCGGCACGAAATTGCCGGCCTTGTTGAGGTCGGCGAAGTAGGCGAGGCCCTTGCTGCCGGCATCGGCGCCGGCGGTGCCGCCGCTGGCGAGGCCGGCGGCATAGACCGCCTGGATCGCCTGGTTGGACGAGCGCGGGTCACCCGACAGCGCGAACTGGTTGGCGTAGTCGGACTTCTTGAGGTCGGCCCAGCTGGTGGGCGGGGTGGCGACGAGGTCGTCGTTCACGAGGAACGCCAGCACGCCGTAATAGTCGCCGTACCAGTAACCGTCGGCGTCCTTGGCCGAATCGGGGATCGAGTCCCAGGTCGAGACCTTGTAGGGCTGGATCAGCTTGGCGTCCTTGGACGAGGGGCCGAAGCTCAGGCCCACGTCGATGACGTCGGGCGCCTGCGGGCCGGTGTTGCCCTGGTTGGCCTTGATCGCCTCGATCTCGTCGCCCGAGCCGGCGTCGGGGTTGAGCTCGTTGATGGTGATGCCCGGATACTTCGCCTTGAAGCCGTCGAGCACCTTGTCGTAGCCGCACCAATTGTGCGGCAGCGCGATGGTGGTGAGGTTGCCCTCGGCCTTGGCGGCCGCGTAGAGGGCGTCGAGGTCGTTCGCCGCATAGCTCGGCGCGGCGACGCCCACGAGGGCGATCGCCGACACCGAAGCGGCGAGGATGGATTTCATGTTCATGCACGTCTCCCTGAAATAGGCTTTTCTTGTGCTCGAGGAGGAGGGTGGAAAGCCGCGGCCTGCCTAGTCGCGGCCAATGACAGCCGCGTGACAGCCACTCGGCGTCCATCTTTCCGGCGCTGCCGGTCCCTTGCCGGCGTCACATTGCGATCGGCTGCCCGTGCCTCCTGTCCGATTGTGACAATCGCGACACTGCCTCTTTTGCGCTGCGGTGTCGATGGGGAGCCAGCGATGCTGGCGTGCACGAGACGCGCAGCTTTCCACACTGTCATTCCCGCCTCCTTCCGCATCGTCATTCCCGCATGTCCCACATCGTCATTCCCGCGAAAGCGGGAATCCAGGCGGAGTGTTCGGACGTCCGTGAGCCCGGTCTGGATTCCCGCCTGCGCGGGAATGACGATGTGGAAGGAACCGCGCCATCGATCCGCCCCACCACGTGTCATCCCCGCGAAACCGGTGCCCCGACACCTCTATCCCCCACCGCAGCGCCAATTTCCCCTTCCCCCACAATCCCCTGCAACAAATCCGCCGTCCGCCAATCCACCACCCTTCAGCCCGGGTGTACTCTCACCCCATCCCCTCGCGATTGCGAGGTCGCGACGAACGGTCGGCGGGGGGAGACCGGTGTGGGTGGGGTGTCGACCCCATCCGGGCCGGTTCTGCCGGGAACCATGGGTGAGCCAATCCTGCACCCAGGGTCCCGGGATCGCTCCGAGGGTGTTGCCATCCGAGGGGCTTGGAGCTGTGGGGTCAACTCGGCAAGACCCCGCATCTCGACGCGGTCCCTGCGCGCCGCAGTCAAGAGGCTGGTCGAAGGCAGGACCTGGTCGTAAACCCCAGTCGCGTGGCGAGGCTCCGGTCTCACTACACGCCGTCTACCGGCTCCGGGATCGGAGCCTCGCCATGCCGCATACCACATGCGGCGCCGACTGCCCTCGCAACCGGGCCACCGGAGGCGCGCGCTCGCCCGCAGTTTAGACCCGTTCCAAGCTTGGGCGATATTTCTTGATGCGACCGTTCAGCTTTGTTACCGCGCCCGCATTGTTTCGGGCGAACATTCACGAGCATGGAGAGGTGACGATGCGAGCGCTTGGATTTGGGGTTGTCCTGGGGGCGTGCGCCCTCGCACTGCCGGCGCTGGCGGCCGACATATCGGCCGAGGCGGTGATGAAGAACTACGCCGCCATCGCGCTTGCCGGCTATTCCGATGCGCTGACCAAGGCCGAGGACCTCGACACCGCGGTCAAGGCGTTCCTCGCCAACCCGACCGACGACACGCTGAAGGCGGCGCGGCAGGCCTATATCGACTCGCGCCCGCCCTACCAGCAGACCGAAGCCTTCCGCTTCGGCAATCCGGTGGTCGACGACTGGGAGGGCCGGGTCAACGCCTGGCCGCTCGACGAAGGCCTGATGGACTATGTCGACACTGCCTCCTATGGCGCCGAGAGCGATGAAAACCCGCTCTATACGGCCAATGTCATCGCCAACAAGACGGTGCTGATCAACGGCAAGGAAGTGGACGCCAGCAACCTCACGCCGGAGTTCCTGTCGGGCACGCTGCAGGAGGCGGGCGGCATCGAAGCCAACGTCGCCACCGGCTACCACGCCATCGAATTCCTGCTCTGGGGCCAGGATCTGCACGGCACCGGCCCGGGCGCCGGCGAGCGTCCGGCCACCGACTACGACCTCAAGGCCTGCACGCACGGCAATTGCGATCGCCGGGCGCAGTACCTGCAATCGGCGGTGGACCTCCTGGTCTCCGACCTCAAGGAGATGGTGGGCGACTGGCAGGAGGGCGGGGCGGCACTCAAATCCTCGCAGGAGACCGGCCTCAAGGCCATCCTCACCGGCATGGGCTCGCTCTCTTATGGCGAGCTGGCCGGCGAGCGCATGAAGCTCGGCCTGCTGCTGCACGATCCGGAAGAGGAGCACGAGTGCTTCTCCGACACCACCTATCTGTCGCTGATGAACGACGCCAAGGGCATCCAGAACGTCTATCTGGGCAAGTACACGCGCGTCGACGGCAGCGTGGTCGAGGGGCCGTCGATGTCCGAGGTGGTGGCCAACGCCGACCCGGCGCTCGACACCGAAATCCGCGGCCTGCTCGACGCCACCATGGCCAAGTTCGACATCATGAAGACGCGCGGCGACACCATCGAGAAGTACGACCAGATGATCGGCGAGGGCAACACCGAGGGCAACAAGGTGGTGCAGGACGCGATCGACGCCCTGATCGCCCAGACCCGCGGCATCGAGCGTGCTGTGGCGCTGCTCAAGCTCGACGTCACCGTCGAAGGCAGCGACAGCCTCGACAACCCGAACGCCGTGTTCAAGTAAGGCGCCGTACGGGCCGACACTCCGGGCTGCGCGCTTCCGCCGCGCGGCCCCTCGTCTTTCCCGGCCGGGGATATGCTACACCGCTCGCCATGCACCGTCTGCTCACCCTCGCCCTGATCGTCGCGCTGTTCGCCGGCATCGTCGCTGCCGACGACAAGCCGGTGCGCAGCGACCTGACGCCCAAGGACCTGGCGCGGGTGCTGAAGGTCACGGCGCCGACCACCGATTTCACCAAGCCCGAACAGTTCGAGCCGCTGCCGGCGGGCGCGGCGACCACCAAGAAGCTCATCAACCGCGATATCTTCTCGCAATTCTCGGCCAATCTGAGCTTCGACGACCAGGAGAAGTTCAGCCTCGGCAACGGCTTCTTCCGCAAGGAATGGGTGGCCGCGCCGGCCTCGACGCAGGCGTCGGACGGGCTTGGGCCGCTGTTCAATTCGCGCGGCTGCCAGAACTGCCACCTCAAGGACGGGCGCGGGCATCCGCCGATGGGGGCGGCCGACGACGGCGTGTCGATGTTCCTCCGCCTCTCGGTGCCGCCCAGCACCGAGGCCGAAAAGCAGGCGCTGGCGAGCGGGCAGCAGAACGTCGTCCCGGAGCCGACCTACGGCACGCAGCTCCAGAATTTCGCGGTCACCGGCCTCAAGGCCGAAGGGCAGATGCGGGTGAGCTACACCGACCTGCCGGTGACGCTGGGCGACGGCACGGTGGTGACGCTGCGCGAGCCGCATTACGACGTGGCCGACCTCGCCTACGGGCCGCTGGCCAAGGACGTGCAGATCAGCCCGCGGGTGGCGCCGCCGATGATCGGGCTCGGCCTGGTCGAGGCGATCCCGCAGGAGGACATCCTCGCCCACGCCGATCCCGACGACGCCAACCATGACGGCATCTCCGGCAAGCCCAACTGGGTCAAGGATCTGCAGAGCGGCCAGATCATGCTCGGCCGCTTCGGCTGGAAGGCGGGCGCCCCGACCATCCGCACGCAATCGGCGGAAGCGTTCGCCGGCGACATCGGCATGTCGACGCCGCTCAACAACAAGCCGTATGGCGATTGCACCGCGGCCGAGGCCGCCTGCCTCGCGATGCCCAATGGCGAGTCGCCGCAGCTCGGGGTGTCGGAGGCGCCCGACCCGATCCTCGATCTGGTGACCTTCTACTCGCAGAATCTGGCGGTGCCGGCCCGCCGCGACGTCGCCGATCCGGCGGTGCTGCGCGGCAAGGAGGCATTCTACACCATCGGCTGCATCGGCTGCCACGTGCCCAAATACGTGACCTCGCGCCGGGCCAGCGTCGACGAGCTCAAATTCCAGCTCATCTGGCCGTATTCCGATTTCCTGCTGCACGACATGGGCGACGGCCTCGCCGACTTCCGCGACGAGGCGCAGGCCAATGGCTACGAGTGGCGCACGCCGCCGCTGTGGGGGATCGGGCTGACGCAGACGGTGTCGGGCCACACCTACTTCCTGCACGACGGGCGGGCGCGTAACCTCACCGAAGCCATCCTCTGGCATGGCGGCGAAGCGCAGAAGGCGCGCGACGCCTTCGCTAACCTGCCGAAATCGTCGCGCGACGATCTTCTGGCCTTCCTGGGATCCCTCTGATGCGCCTGATCGCCGCCGCCGCGTTCGCCGTGCTCGCCTCGCCGGCGCTGGCCGCCAACGCCATCCCGTTCCACGACATGATCGCCGGGATGATCGACGATTATGCCCGCCCCAAATTCGCGGCCTTCGCCACTTCGACCGCAACGCTGCGCGACACCGTCGCCGGCCTTTGCAGGGCGCCGTCGGCCGAGGCGCTGAACAAGGCGCAGGACGCTTTCCGCACCACCGTGGTCGCCTATTCCGAGGCCGAATTCCTGCGCATGGGGCCGCTGCAGATCGGCGACCGCGAGGAGCGGCTGCTGTTCTGGCCCGACAGCAAGGGCATCGCGCTCAGGCAGGTGCAGGCGGCGCTGGGCAGCAAGGACCCGACGGCCGCGGCGCCCGACACGCTGCAAGGCAAGAGCGTTGCCATGCAGGGACTGGCGGCGGTCGAGTTCCTGCTGTTCGGCACCGGCGCGAACGATCTCGCCTCGGCGGCGGGCGCCTATCGCTGCAGCTACGCCTCGGCGGCCAGCACGCTGATCGCCGGCATCGCCGACACCATCAATGCCGAATGGATTGCCACCGGCGCCGGCAGCGCCGCCGACTCCATGCTCAACCCGCAGCCGGCGAGCAGCGACTACCGCACCGAGCTCGAGGTCATCAACAAGATGGCAGCGACACTGACCTTCGGCAACGACGCCATCCGCGACCAGCGGATCGCGCCGATCCTCAGCCTCAGCACCGGCGTGCCCAAGCCGCGCTCTGCGCTGTTCTGGCGCTCGGGGATGACGGCGAAAGCGCTCGAGGCCAATTTCACCGGCCTGCTCGATTATTTCCGCGCGGCCAGGTTCGAGCCGGCGCTGGATGCCGCCAACCGGTGGGTCGGGCGCAGCATAGTCTTCGAATTCGAGGGCGCCATCGAGGCGGCAAAGGAAGTGCCGCAATCGGTGGAAGGGGCGATCAAGGATCCCGAGGGAATGCTGGGCCTCAGGCAGATGTACGTCTCCACCGGCTCGCTCGACACGCTGGACGAAAACCTGGCCGTCGCGCTGGGGCTGTCGGCCGGCTTCTCGGCACTGGACGGCGACTGAGATGTGGCAGCGCCGCGCATTCCTCAAGGCCGCCGGCGCCGGCTTTGCCGCCTCGCTGCTGCCGCAGCCGGCCGAGGCGCTGGCGCGCGCCGAGCTGGTGTTCGCCACCGCGACGCAGGAGCGGCCCGGCCAATATGGCGCGCGCGTGCTCACCGAGACCGGCAAGCTCATCGCCGATGTCGAGCTGCCGGTGCGCGGCCATGACGTGACCTACTCGCCCGAGGCAGGGCGCGCGGTGGTGTTCGCCCGCCGCCCCGGCACCTTCGCGGTGGTGTTCGACCCGACGGGACAGGCGGCGCCGCAGACCATCGCCAGCGTCGAGGGGCGGCACTTCTTCGGCCATGGCGTGTTCTCGCCGGACGGCAGGCTGCTCTATGCCACCGAGAACGATTTCGAGGCCGGACGCGGCGTGCTCGGCATCTACGACGTGGCCGGCGGCTATCGGCGTATCGGCGAGTTCCAGACCTATGGCGTCGGACCGCACGAGGTGATCCTGCTCCCCGACGGCAAGACCTTCGCCATCGCCAATGGCGGCATCGAAACGCATCCCGACTACGGCCGCAGCGAGCTCAATCTCGACAGCATGGACCCGTCGCTGAGCTTCGTCGACGCGCGCGATGGCCATCTCGTCGGCCAGCTCCGGCTCGCGACCGAGCTGCACCAGCTCTCGATCCGGCACATGGTGGTGGATGCGGCGGGGCGTATCTGGTTCGGCTGCCAGTTCCGCGGCCATACGGGCATGCCGCAACTCGTCGGCTACGCCACGCTCGACGGCGACATCCGCCTGATCGAGCTGCCGCCGGACGCGCTTGCGGGCCTGCGCAACTATGTCGGTGGCCTCGCGATCTCGGCCGACCTCGAGACGGTGGCGGTGTCGTCGCCGGTCGGCGGCACGATCCTGTGCATCGATGCGGCCAGCGCCGCGCCGATCTCGCAGACGCTGCTGGCTTCGACCTGCGGCGTTGCGACCGACAGCAGCGGGTTCATCGCCAGCAACGGGCTCGGGCAGTGGCTCGGGCTCGACGGTTCGGCCGTCGGGGCGCAGAAATTCGACTTCCAGTTCGACGAGCATCTGCGGCAATTGCGCAGCTAGAGGGTAGCTCTAGAGCTTCGGTCCGGTGGATTCGCGCAGCACCAGGTCGACCGGCCAGAGCTCGTGGATTTCGCTGGCCGGCTTGCCCGCCAGCAGCTGCGTCAGCAGTTCGGCGACGCGCGTTCCGGCGGCGCGGATCGACGAGCGCGTGGTCGACATAGAGGGCACCATGTTGTCGGCGTTGAGATACGGGAACACGTCGTCGTGCGCGATCATCGACACGTCGCGGCCAAGCACCAGTCCGGCCGAGCGGATGGCGCGGAAGACGCCGAGCGCGGTCATCATCGAGCCGGCAACGAAGGCGGTCGGGCTCGGGGTGCGCTCGAGCATGCGCTGGGCGTTGCGGAATCCCATTTCATCGGTGAACACGCTGTTGACCAGGAACGCCGGGTTGACCGGCTCGCCGCGTGCGGCGAAGGCGGCGCGGTAGCCGGCCTCGCGGTGGATGGTGAAGGTCATGCCGCGCGGGCCGTTGAGCAGAGCGATGCGGCGGTGGCCGAGATCGAGCAGGTGCGCCGTGGCGCGCTCGGTGGCGCCGGCATTGTCGATATCGAGCCAGGCATGGGGCAGGGCGCTTTCCGACCGTCCGTGCAGGATGAACGGCAGCTTCAGTTCGTTGAGCACGCTGATGCGGCGATCGTTGGGGTAGGGCGAGGCCAGCACCACGGCGTCGACGCGCTTGCTGGCCGCGGCGCGATGGTAGGCGGCGATCTCCTCGTCCTCGGTGGTCACGGTGGACACCAGGATGTCGATCTCGTCGTGAATCAGGCGCTCGGCCAGGCCGCCGAGGAATTCGACGGTGTGCGGGCCATAGGCGTTGTTGTGCAGCACCCAGCCGAAGGCGCCGGCGCGGCCGGTGGCGAGGCGGCGGGCGCTGGCATTGGGGCGATAGCCCAGGCGCGCCGCGGCTTCCGTCACGCGGCGGCGTGTCGCCTCGCTGACCTCGGGGTAGCCGTTGAGGGCACGGCTGACCGTGGTCTGCGACAAGCCGAGCTCGCTCGCCAATTGCTTGAGATTCATCCTCGCTGCCGCTCCCAACGCACCGTGCCGGCCTGGCTGGCGTCGCTTTACGCGACGGCCAGCTGTTTGCACAGGCAAGCCCGGGCGCGATGTATCCAAAGCGATTTCAAATTCCAGGGCAAGGGTTTGGCGAGATGAAGAGCGTACCTCAGATGGCGCTGACTCGACTTTCCGCGCGCCCGCGCGTGAGATGCGGCTATATCATTGATATAAAATGTGAAAATTCGGATGATCCCGAAATAATGCAGCATCTGCTCGCACCCTGCTTGACAGTTTCGAGCACTTGCAAATACGGTTCTAGTCAAAGCGCTTTGAGGGCCAGGCGACATAGGTTCGGGCTCAAAGTGCTTTCAGGGAGGAGTTCCTCAGCCGAGGTCAGGAAACGCCGGGTCCGGCGGCCTGTAGTGCTGGGCTTTTTCCTGCAAGATCAGTTCCTTGGGAGGATGTTCAATGAACCTGAAATCGATCGCCGGCGGCCTGCTGCTCGGCGCGCTGCTCGCGGGCTCCGCCTCGGCGGCGACCCTTAGCATTGTGAACGGCGACACCGGCGGCAATCTGCAATGGCTGCGCGGTGTGCTCGACGAGTACCAGAAGACCTCGGGCGACACGATCAACATCGTGCCGATGCCGTCGTCGACCACCGACCAGTTCGGCCAGTACAAGCTCTGGCTGGCGGCCGGCAACAGCGACATCGACGTGTACCAGACCGACGTGATCTGGGCGCCGCAACTGTCCGACCAGTTCGTCGACCTCAGCACCGCGGCCAAGGATGTCAGCAAGGACTTCTTCCCGTCGATCATCGAAAGCCAGACGGTCAACGGCAAGCTCGTCGCCATCCCGTTCTTCACCGATGCGCCGGCCCTGTTCTACCGCAAGGACCTGCTCGAAAAGTACAAGCTGCCGGTGCCCAAGACCTGGACCGAAATGGCCTCCGAGGCCAAGACCATCCAGGACGGCGAGCGCGCTGCCGGCAACAAGGATTTCTGGGGCTTCGTGTTCCAGGGCAACGCCTATGAGGGCCTGACCTGCGACGCCCTCGAATGGGTGAAATCCTATGGCGGCGGCCAGATCGTCGAGCCCGACGGGTCGATCTCGATCAACAATCCGAAGGCCGTCGCGGCCCTCGAGGAAGCCAAGAGCTGGGTCAACACCATCTCACCGCCCGGCGTGCTGTCCTACGGCGAAGAAGAAAGCCGCGGCGTCTGGCAGCTGGGCAATGCCGCCTTCATGCGCAACTGGCCTTATGCCTACGCGCTCGGCAATGCCGCCGACTCGCCGATCAAGGGCAAGTTCGACGTGAGCACGCTGCCGGTCGGCGCCGAGGGCGACAAGCCCGCCTCGACGCTGGGCGGCTGGAACCTCGCGGTGTCCAAATACTCCAAGAACCAGGACGCCGCGATCAAGCTGGTGATGTATCTGAGCTCGGCCGAGGTGCAGAAGAAGCGCGCCATCGACCTCAGCGCGCTGCCGACCCGCCAGGCGATCTATGACGACGCCGACGTGGCCAAGGCGCAGCCGATCATCCCGAACTGGAAGTCGGTGTTCCAGAATGCCGTGCCGCGTCCGTCGGCCCCGACCAAGACCAAGTACAACGAGGTGTCCAACCTCTTCTGGTCGGCGGTGCACGACACGCTCAGCGGCAACGGCTCCGCGGCCGACAACCTCGAGCAGCTCGAGGCCAAGCTGACGGACCTCAAGGGCGCTGGCTGGTAACTTCGGAAACCAGTACCTCCCTCGCGCGGACGGCCAATTCCCATCGGCCGTCCGCGCTCCTTGATCGAGTGCCCCCCATGAGCGACATCGCGATCCCGGCCAAGGCCAACGCTACCCGGCGCCCCGACGAGTCCGATCTCGTCAAGCAGCGCGTGCGTGCCGCCATGTGGTTCCTGCTGCCGATGCTGGCGGCGCTGGCGGTGGTCGCGGCCTGGCCGCTGCTGCGGACCATCTGGTTCTCGATGACCGACGCCTCGCTGACGCATCTGGCCGACGCCAGGTTCGTCTGGTTCAACAATTATCTGCACTGGACGGTGCTGAAGAGCGGCAAGGTCATCTGGTCCGGCGTGCTGGTCGATCCGGCGTGGTGGAACGCGGTGTGGAACACGCTCCGCTTCGCGGTGCTGTCGGTCGCCTTCGAGACGGTGTTCGGCGTCATCGTGGCGCTGGTGCTCAACGCCGAATTTCCCGGGCGCGGCATCGTGCGCGCCGCGGTGCTCATCCCGTGGGCGATCCCGACCATCGTTTCGGCCCGCATGTGGGGCTGGATGTTCAACGACCAGTTCGGCATCATCAACGACATGCTGATGCATCTGGGGCTGATCAGCACCAAGATCGCCTGGACCGCTTCGGCCGACACGGCCTTCTACGCCATCCTCATCGTCGACATCTGGAAGACGACGCCGTTCATGGCGCTGCTGATCCTCGCGGCGCTGCAGATGATCCCGCGCGACATCTACGAGGCGGCCGCCATCGACGGCGTGCATCCGGTCAAGACCTTCTTCCGCGTGACGTTGCCGCTGATCCGGCCGGCGCTGATGGTGGCGGTGATCTTCCGTCTGCTCGACGCCATGCGCATCTTCGACCTGGTCTACGTGCTGACGCCCAATTCGGCGCAGACCAAGACCATGTCGGTGATCAGCCGCGAGAACCTCATCGACTTCGACAAATTCGCCTACGGCTCGGCGGAGTCCACCCTGCTGTTCCTGATCATCGCGGTGATGACCATCCTCTACATCTGGATCGGGCAGGTGCGTTTCGAGGGAGGCACGCGATGAGCACGATCGACCAGGTGCAGCGCGTGAGCTCGTTCGACCTGTGGAAGCTCGTCAAGAAGACGGCCTTCTACCTGCTGGTGCTGTTCATCGTCGTGGTGATGGTGTTCCCGTTCTACTACGCCATCCTCACCAGCTTCAAATCCGGCACCAATCTCTTCATCGTCACCTACTGGCCGCACGAGCTGAATTTCGCCAACTACCTCAACGTGCTGCAGAGCGCGGCCTTCCTGCAGAACTTCGCCAATTCGATCATCGTGGCGACGCTGACGGTGCTGCTGTCGCTGCTGCTGGCGGTGACCGCGTCCTATGCGCTGAGCCGGGTGAATTTCCGCGGCCGCGGCGTGCTGCTGATGACCATCCTCGCGGTCTCGATGTTTCCGCAGATCGCGGTGCTGGCCGGCCTGTTCGAGCTGATCCGCTTCTACAATCTGTTCAACACGCTGTGGGCGCTGATCTTTTCCTACACCATCTTCTCGCTGCCGTTCACCGTGTGGGTGCTGACCACCTTCATGCGCGACCTGCCGGTCGAGATCGAGGAGGCGGCGATCGTCGACGGCGCCACGCCGTGGATCATCATCTGGCGCGTGTTCCTGCCGCTCCTGTGGCCGGCGATGGTGACGACGGGCCTGCTCGCCTTCATCGCGGCGTGGAACGAATATCTGTTCGCGCTCACCTTCACCTCCAGCAATTCGGCACGCACGGTGCCGGTCGCCATCGCGCTGTTCTCGGGCAATTCCGAGCACGAGATCCCGTGGGGCACGATCATGGCGGCCTCGGTGCTGGTGACGGCGCCGCTCGTCGTGCTGGTGCTGATCTTCCAGCGCAAAATCATTTCCGGCCTCACCGCCGGCGGCGTCAAAGGGTAGTTTTCATGGCCGAGCTGCAGCTCAGGGACATCCGGAAATCGTTTGGTACGGTCGACGTCATCAAGGGCGTGGACCTGACCATCAATTCGGGTGAGTTCATGGTGTTCGTCGGCCCGTCGGGCTGCGGCAAGTCCACGCTGCTGCGGCTGATCGCCGGGCTCGAGACGATCACCGGCGGCACGCTCGCCTTCGACGGGCAGATCGTCAACAATCTGGCGCCGTCCAAGCGCGGCATTGCGATGGTGTTCCAGTCCTATGCGCTCTATCCGCATATGACGGTGTACGACAACATGGCGTTCGGCATGCAGCTTGCCCATGCCGGCAAGGAGCAGATCCGGGAGCGGGTGGAAAAGGCGGCGGAGCTGCTGCAGATTTCGCCCTATCTCAAGCGCCTGCCCAAGCAGCTTTCCGGCGGACAGCGGCAGCGCGTCGCCATCGGGCGGGCCATCGTGCGCGATCCGAAGGTGTTCCTGTTCGACGAGCCGCTGTCCAACCTCGATGCGGCGCTGCGCGTCGCGACGCGGCTCGAAATCGCCAAGCTGCACCATTCGATGAATGGCGCGACGATGATCTACGTCACGCACGACCAGGTCGAAGCGATGACGCTAGCCGACCGCATCTGCGTGCTGCGCGACGGGATCATCGAGCAGGTGGGCACGCCGGTCGAGCTCTACGAGCAGCCGCAGTCGATCTTCGTCGCCGGCTTCATCGGTTCGCCGAAGATGAATTTCCTCACCGGGCGGTTTGCCGAGCCCTATGGCGCCAAGACCATCGGCGTCCGGTCCGAGCACATCCAGATCGGGCCGGGCGAGGGCGCCTGGACGGGCAAGGTGATCCATTCGGAGAACCTCGGCTCCGACTCCTATGTCTATGCCGACATGGGCGCGGATGAGCCGGTGGTCGTCCGCGAGGACGGCACCAAAAAGCACCAGCCGGGCGAGCCGATCTCGATCCGCCCGATACCCGGGCAGGTGCATCGGTTCGACGCCGAAGGCAGGCCGCTGGGACGCCAATAGGTCGCATGCGATGAACACCCCCTGACGTCTTGCGTTCACCCCAATGGCGGTGCACTGAGGCGCCGCCGAAGCTTCGAAACCGTTTTGGCCGCGGGCCCATTCCCCGAGATCCGGCCGTCCAAAGGAGACCATCATGCCCATCCGAGCCACAGTCTGGGGCGAGAACGTCCACGAGCAGAAGAACAAGGCGGTCGCCGAGAATTACCCCAAGGGCATGCATGCCCAGATCGCGGCGCGGCTCAACGAAGACAAGAACATCAAGGCGACGACCGTCACCCTGCAGGACGCCGAGCACGGCATGACCGAAGCCAAGCTCGACGACACCGACGTGCTGGTGTGGTGGGGCCATGCGGCGCACGACAAGGTCGACGACGCCATCGTCGAGCGCGTGGCGACGCGGGTCTGGCAGGGCATGGGGCTGATCGTGCTCCACTCCGGCCACCATTCGAAGCTGTTCAAGCGGCTGATGGGCGCTCCGGCCAATCTGCACTGGCGCGAGGCGGGCGAGCGCGAGCGGATCTGGGTGGTCAATCCGGGGCATCCGATCGCCAAGGGCCTGCCCGAATATTTCGAGCTCGAGACCGAGGAGATGTACGGCGAGCCGTTCACCGTGCCCGAGCCGCTCGAGACCGTGTTCATCTCGTGGTTCCAGGGTGGCGAGGTGTTCCGTTCGGGCCTCACCTACCGGCGCGGCGCCGGCAACATCTTCTATTTCCGGCCGGGCCACGAAACCTATCCGACCTACCACGACAAGACCGTGGGGCAGGTGCTGCGCAACGCCGTGAACTGGGCCTACAACGCCGAGCGGCACGCCGAACTGCTGAAGGCCCCGAACCGGCCGGTGGAGCAGGCCATCGAGCACATCGAGGAGCGCGGGGCACATCTCACCAAGGAGATGATGCAGGCGGCGACCGATTGGGCCGAGACGTCCAAGTCCCGCTGAGCGCCGGAGGAAGTTGCAACCATGCGTCTATTGATTCTGGGCACCGGCGGCATGGCGAAGAACCATGCCAAGCACTTCGCGGCGATCGACGGGGTCACCGTGGTGGGCGGCGTCGATGTCGATCCGGTGCGGCTCGAGGCGTTCAAGGCCGCGCACAACATCGAGCACGGCTTCGCCTCGCTCGATGCGGCGCTGGCCTGGGGCGAGTTCGACGCCGTCGCCAACGTCACGCCGGATTCGATCCATCATCCGACCTCGATCGCGGCACTGCGTGCCGGCAAGCACGTGTTCTGCGAAAAGCCGCTGGCGACCGACGCCAACAAGGCGTTCGAGATGGTCGAGGTCGCCGAGCAGAGCGGCCTCGTCAACATGGTCAACCTGACCTACCGCAACGTGGCGCAATTGCAGCGCGCCCGCGAGATCGTGACCTCCGGCCAGATCGGGGCGGTCAAGCATGTCGAGGCCAGCTATCTGCAGAGCTGGCTGGTGTCGAAGGCCTGGGGCGACTGGCGCACCGAAAGCCAGTGGCTGTGGCGGCTGAGCAAGAAGCACGGCTCCAACGGCGTGCTGGGCGATATCGGCGTCCATATCCTCGATTTCGCCTCGTTCGGCTCGGGGCTCGACATCGAGCACGTGTTCGCCCGCCTCAAGACCTTCGACAAGGCGCCGGGCAACAGGATCGGCGAGTACGACCTCGACGCCAATGACAGCTTCACCATGGCGGTCGATTTCTCCAATGGTGCCCTCGGCGTTATCCACGCCACCCGCTGGGCCACCGGGCATTTCAACGAGCTGCGGCTGCGCGTCTATGGTGAGCGCGGCGGCGTCGAGGTGCAGCACCGGCACGACTGGAGCAAGCTGCGCGTCTGCCTCGGCGAGGACGTCGAGACCGGCACCTGGACCGAGATGGAGGTGCCGCCGGTGCCGACCAATTACGAGCGCTTCGCCGGCGCCGTCCGCTCGGGCAAGAACCAGCAGCCGGACTTCCGCCACGCGGCGGAGTTGCAGAAGGTGCTCGACTTCGCCATGGCGTCGGACATCGAGCACAAGGAACTGGCCACGCACTGACCTTGCATCGGGGGCCGGCGCTTCCCATGTTTCTGCCGCAATCGGAGGCAGGTCATGGATATCGTTTGGGCCATCATCGTGGGGTTCTTCGCCGGCATCATCGCCAAGCTGGTGACGCCGGGCGGCCCCAATCCGCGCGGCTTCATCCTGACGACGGTGCTGGGGATCGTCGGCGCCGTGGTCGCCACCTTTCTCGGCCAGGCCATTCATCTCTACGGGCCCGGCGACAGCGCTAATTTCCTCGCCCAGATCATCGGCGCGATCATCGTGCTGCTGATCTGGCGGCAGGTGGTGCGGGCGCGCTGAGACCGGCTGACAGCCGCACGCGGATTTGCTATTTCGCCTCCGGGGCAGAGCTGTTTCGGGGGCGCCATGGTCAAAAACACGGCCAGGTTCGATCGTAAGTCGTGGGCGCTGAACGGCGCCAACACGTGGTATTACAACCGCCGCATCTGGGTGCTTTCCCGCGAGCTCGCCAAGGCGATCCCTGGGCGCGGCAGCGTTCTCGACATCGGTTGCGGCGACGGGCAATTGGCGCTGGCGCTGATGAAGCTCCGGCCGGATCTCAAGGTCGAGGGCGTCGACGTGGTGGCGCGGCCGAAGACGCTGATCCCGGTGTCGCAATACAACGGCACGCGGCTGCCCTTTGCCGACAAGAGCTTCGACTACGTCACCATCGTCGACGTGCTGCACCACACCAACGATGCCACCGTGGTACTGTCGGAGGCGTCGCGCGTCGCGCGCAACGGCGTCGTCATCAAGGATCATCTGCGCGAAGGCTGGCTGGCCCAGGCGACGCTGGCGTTCATGGATTGGTGCGGCAATATCGGCGACGGCGTGCCGCTGCCTTACAATTTCCTGTCGCGCGCCGAATGGCAGGGCGCCTTCTTCAAGTCGAAGCTGCAATCGCTGATGACCAACGAGAAGCTCGATATCTACCTGCCGCCGGCGCGCTGGCTGTTCGACCGGCAGTTGCATTTCGTGTCGTTCCTCGAACCACGGACGGCCTGAAGCATCGTCTTTCGACGATGATTTTGGGGTGGCGCAGCCGGTCGATTTGAGTAAGCTCCCCGGCGTTTGCTTGGGAGTTGCGAATGCGGACTGCATTGATCGTCTGGGGCGGGTGGAACGGGCACGACCCCGAAGAGTGCGCGGCGATCTATCGTCGCTGGCTGCACGAGGACGGATTCACGGTGCGGGTCGAGACCGACACGGCGGTGTTCGGCGATCCCTCGATCCACGATCTGTCGCTGATCGTGCCGATCTTCACCATGTCCAAGATCGAGCGCGAGCACGCGCAGAATTTCGCCAAGGCGGTGGAAGGCGGCGTCGGGGTGGGCGGGCACCATGGCGGAATGAGCGATGCGTTCCGCGATTCCGTCGATTATCAGTTCGTGATCGGCGGCCAGTGGGTCGCGCATCCGGGCAACATCATCGACTACACCGTCGACGTGGCGCGGCCCGACGATCCGATCATGCAGGGCCTGCCGGCGTCGTTCCCCTATCACTCCGAGCAGTACTACATGCACATGGACCCGGCTGTGGAGGTGCTCGCCACCACCACCTTCTCCGGCGAGCATGCGCCCTGGACCAAGGGCGTGGTGATGCCGGTCGCCTGGAAGCACCGCTACGGCGCCGGCAAGGTGTTCCACTGCACGCTCGGCCACCGGGCCTCGGAGTTCGAGGTCAAGGAGATGGCCACCATGGTCCGCCGTGGCATCAACTGGGCGGCGCGCGACTGAGGCCTCGCTTTCCGGCCGTCTCACGCGACGTTCACGGGGCTTTTGCCCGACGTGACTTGAAACTGGGCAGGAATGGGTGCGTTTCTGCCTGCGTGAGGATGCGACGAGGGCGAGATGGCGGTCATGGAGCAGGGTGTGTCGGGGCTTGACCCCGGTGCCCGCAATGCGGCGGCTGGTCTGAGTATTGTTGCTGCTCTTGCCGGGGCCGCAATCGTCGCGATGCTGCTCGCGGCGCCGGCGGTGCTGGCGGCCTGGGGCGTCGATCGGCCGGTCGATGCGCTCACCCTGTCGCTGCTGGCGGCGGGCGCAGTGTTCATGCTGCTGGGGGGGGTCATCGCCGTGCCGCGGCTCGGCCTTGGCGGTGCGATTGCGCTGATCGGCGTGCTGTTCTGGCTTTGCGGCTGCATCAGCTTCAAGAGTTTCGGCTGGGTACTGGGCGCGCCGCTGCTGCTGGGCTTCCTCGGCGCCTTCACCGGCATGGTCAGCCACGACCGCCGGGCGGCCGACGGCGACGCCACGCTGGTCTATCGGCAGAGCGGGCTGACGCGGCTGACGCACTGGGTCTGGGCGGTGGCGATGTTCTTCCTGCTGCTGTCGGGGCTGCAGATCTTCAACGCCCGGCCCAACCTCTATATCGGCCAGCAATCCGGCTTCGGCTTCGACAACTCCATCCTCGACATCTACGCCGTCAACGGCCCCAACGGGCCGGCGGGGCAGACGAAGCTCTTCGGCCACACCTTCGACACCACCGGCGTCTTGGGCATGAGCGGCGCGGCCGACCGGCCCGTGTTCACGGCCTTTCCGGGCTGGGCGACGATCCCCTCCTATCGCGACCTCGCGACCGGCCGGGTGGTGCATTTCTTTTTCGCCTGGGTGCTGGTGGGCACGCTGGCAATCTGGCTGATCAACGCGCTGGCCATCGGACATCTGTGGCGCGATATCGTCCTCAAACCGCGCGACCTGCGGGCGCTGCCGCGGGACATCCTCGACCATCTGCGGCTGCGCTTTGCCCATGGCCGCAGCTATACGCCCCTGCAGAAGCTCGCCTATTTCGCGGTGTTCGTGGTCGCCTTTCCGCTGATCATCGCCACCGGCCTCACCATGTCGCCGAATTTCGACGCGACGCTGCCCTGGCTGGTCGATCTGTTCGGCGGCCGGCAGACGGCGCGGACCATCCACTTTTTCACCATGCTCGCCTTCGTGCTGTTTTTCGTGGTCCACATCGTCATGGTGGTGCTCGCCAACCCGATCAACGAATTGCGCTCGATGATCACGGGATATTACCGGACCAACGTTCGCGGCCGCGAGGGGGAGGAACGCTGAGATGGGCAAGCTGATCCTGTCGCGCCGCCGCTTCCTCACCGGCTCGGCGCTGGGCGTATCGAGCCTGGTGCTCTCGGGTTGCGACCAGTTCGACTTTCTGGGCCAGACCGACAACCAGGTGCGCGACGTGCTCGAGCGCGCCAACAGCCTCACCTACCACGCCCAGCGGCTGCTCGGCGGACAGCAGGCGCTGGCGCGGACCTTCTCCGAAAGCGAGATTCGCCAGCCGCAGCGGCCGAACGGCTCGACCGATCCCAACAGCGCCGAATACCTGGCACTCAAGGCGAACGATTTCGCCGACTACAAATTCCGCGTCATGGGCCTCGTCGAGAACGAGCTCACCTTCTCCCTCGCCGAGCTGCGCAACATGCCGTCGCAGAGCCAGGTCACGCGCCACGATTGCGTCGAAGGCTGGAGCTGCATCGCCAAGTGGACCGGGACCCGGCTCGGCCCGATCCTCGATCAGGCGAAGCCCAAGCCGGCCGCGCGCTTCGTCGTCTATCACTGCTACGATTCCATGGGCGGCGGGTTCAGCGGACCGGAGGCCTATTACGAGACGTCGGACCTGATCGACGCCACGCACCCGCAGACGATCCTCGCCTACGGGCTCAACAACGCCACGCTGCCGGTCAGCAACGGTGCGCCGATCCGGGTGAGGATCGAGCGGGCGCTGGGCTACAAGCAGGCCAAATATGTGCACACGGTCGAGCTGGTCGACAGCTTCGCCAAGTTCGGCGGCGGACATGGCGGCTATTGGGAAGACCACGGCTACGACTGGTACGGCGGCATCTGAGCCGAGGTCGTTAACCTTTTATTTACTTTGTCGGCACCGGCGGGCGCCGCTCTGATAGTCTTGCCGGAAATGGACTGGCGGGGGTCGACATGCATCGGACGTGGAAGAAAATTGCCGCGAGCATCGCGCTTGTCGGAGCTCTCGCCGTTCCCGCCATGGTGCTGGCGCAGGGGATGCCGACGCTGACGCTCAAGGCGCAGGCGGGGACGTTCACGGGTACCTGGGTGTACCGCAGCTTCGGCGTCAGCGCGAGCCCGAAGGACACGCTGGCCAAGCTGGCGCTTGGGCTCAACGAATTGTCGCTGATGGAGCAGGGCGGCAAGATCGCCGGCAAGCGGACCGGGCAGGGGGTCAGCTACGACCTCGTCGGCAACTCCTTTTACGCCGCCAAGCAGGGAGCGTCGCTGCGCCTGCACGGCACCGCCACGATCGGCGGCAAGGCCTACAATTACGACTATTTCGGCTATCTGATGCCGTCATGGGGCGTCGGCGGCAACGAGCCCGACACCATCCTGGGCACGGTGCTGCGGTCCGATCCGGCCAACCCGTCGAACGCGCCGCTGATCGCCTCGTTCGCGGCGACGCGCGAGGCCGCCAAGTAGAACGCCGTTAGCGATCTCGATACCACGTCGCAAGGTGCAGCGCGCTCCCGGGCTGCCGATCTGCTAAGACAGCCTCGCCAGAGGTGCGTGATGTCGCAGGTGCAGGTGTTCTTTCGCCACAGACGGACGCTGTTGACGCGGCTCGCCGCGCTGCTCGTGCTCGGCTTCGGCGGTCTGTTGATCGTGCTGCCCCGTGCCGACGCGCATGGCGTGACCCAGGCTGCATCCGTCCAGCCCGCCGGGCGCAGCCTGCTGTCGCCCGACCGCCTCGCGGGTCCCCGCTTCAGCACGTTCTACGGTCGACCGGCCGTCACTGCGGTCGATTTCTGAACCGCAGCTAAACGCTGCCTTGCGGGAACGTTCAACCGGGTCCCGGCATTGTTGCGCCAATGGTTCTTGGGGAGCGCAAGATGCTCAAGCTGTCGTTGATCGTGATGTTCGTGCTGTCGCTGGCCACTCTCAGCCTCGCGGCGTCGGCCATTCCGTCGGTGGACGAAGGGCTGTCGCAGGTCGCCGACACGGGGCTGTGACCCCCGCCGCCCTCGGATGACGCCCCTGCAACTCCTGATCCTCTTGGCGGTGGTGCTGCTCGTTCTGGCGCTGGGCGGCGCCAGCCTCCTTATTTGACGCCGGCGCTGGCGTTGGCCGGGCGCACCGGCTCGGCCGCCGCGACCAGCGCGGCGACGGCGCGGTCGGTGATGTCGTCGACATCCGCCTTGGACAGCGCGTCGGCGGCATAGCCGACATGGATGTCGATGCCACCGCCCTGCTCGGTGGTGACGATGAACAGCGACGGCCCGAACATGTCGATGGATACCGACTCGCTGACCCCTTCGAGATGGAACGCGCCATAGTCGCCGCGGAAATTGCTTTCGCCGGCGGTGGTGATGGCGATGCCGTCGATGCGGCGGCGGTGCGTCATGGTGGGGATGGTTTCGTGCTTGTAGACGTCCCAGGTGGCGAGCTTCATCACCGAGGCGGATTCCTGGTCGCGGGCGATGGCCGAGATCAGCTTGAACGACAGATCGCTGGCCATCGCCCAGAAATCGTCCTTGAGCGCGTGATGGGTGCGCAGGATGTCGATGTAGCAGCCGAAGGCGGTGAGCGGCAGCGCCGGCTTCATCATCCGACGCAGTTCCACCGTGGAGAGGATCGTCATCTCGTCCATGCCGAACTTTTCCCGCGTCGCGGCCAGGAAAGCCGCGCCGATGGCGCCGTGCATGGTGGTGCGGTGCGCCCGGACCGCCGCCCGGATGGCTTCGCCGACATTGGCGCCGATCTGCCGCGACACCGAGCGGCTGGCGCGCTCGGGATTGGGCACCTCGGTTTTGGGGAAGCGGACGGCCGGAACATAGGGCTTCTTGCCGCTGTCGGATTTCTTGGGCAGGCCGCTTTCGAGCGACGGCGGCAGGCCGAGCTGCACCGGCGGCAGCGCCTCCATCGCGGCGGGGTCGGCGAGATAGCGGAACAATTCGTCGTTCAGCATCATGCCGGCCTGCGCATCGGCGATGCAGTGGTCCATGGTCGAAACCAGATAGCCGATTTCGGCGTCCTCATGGGTGCGGACCAGCACCACGCGGATGCGCGGCAGCTTGCGCTTGTCGACCGGGATCGGGGTCTTGTTCTCCTCGGCCAGCACCCCGCGCCAGGCTTCCGGATCGGGGTCGGTCACGACGCGGACGGGGATCCGGGCGGTGCCGCGGGTGTCGAACCAGGGCACGGGATAGACGAAGGGCGGCACGGACCGGTAGGCCATCCCCTGGTAGCGGATGTGGGAATTGAGGATCGGATGGCGCTTTTGCAGCCAGTCGAAGGCGTTTTGCAGCAATTGCGGGGTCAGGGGGCCGCGGACGCGCATGGCGCCGGAGGCGACCAGGCCGCCGAGCATATGCAGGTAGTGGAAAATCCTCTCCTGCTCGCCGACCTGTCGCGTTTCGACCAGATTCTCGACTGAAAGCGCCATTTATCCTGCCTGTTCCAACCGAGGAGCATTCCCGCCCGCTGCGAGGTTGGCTAGTATAGACCGTGTATCTGCCTGTGGGAGTTGAACGATGAACGACATCGAACAGTCAATCCTCGACCATATCAGGGGGGTCGCTGCCGCATCGCAGGTCAAGGTCGAGCGCGACACCGGCCTGCTGGAGACGGGGCTGCTCGATTCGATCAATCTGGTGGGGCTGATCCAGTTCCTCGAGGAGCGTTTCGCCATCCGCATCCCGGACAGCGACATCGGCGCCGACCTGTTCGAATCGCCGGCGACGCTGATCTCGTATGTCGAAAAGCGGCTCGGCCGGGCCGCTGCGCCGGCCCGGGCGGTCACCGCCTAAACCGCCTCCATCAGCTTGCCGCGCAGGATCTTGCCGGTGGCGCTCTTGGGGATCTCGTCGCGGAATTCGACGATCGAGGGCACCTTCTGCGAGGCCAGCCGCTCGCGGCAATAGCGGATCAGCGCGTCGGGATTTTCCTCGGCGGCCCTGACGATCACGGCCTTGAGCTTCTGCTCGCCGGTGCGGGCGTCGGGGATGCCCACCACTACCGCCTCGGCGACGGCGGGGTGCGTGCCGAGCACCTCCTCGATCTCGAACGGGTCGACCTTGTGGCCGGCGACCTCGATGATCAGCTTGCTGCGGCCCTTGATGGTGACGTAGCCCTCTTTCGACTGGGTGCCGAGGTCGCCGGTATAGAACTTGCCGTCGCGCAGCGTCCGGGCGTTGACTTCGGGGGCGTCGAGATAGCCCTTGGTGATGGCGGGCGAGCTGACGACGATCTCGCCGCACTCCGGCCCGAACGGGTTTTCGGCCGGCTCGAGCTCGAAGGTGAGACGGGGCGCGGGAACGCCCACCGAATCCCAGGGGACGTCGGGATCGTCGCCGTCATTTATCGCGATGCTGAGGCATTCGGTCGAGCCGTAGGCCTGGGTCAGCCGGATGCCGAACCGCTCGAGGAAGCGGTCATAGGTCTCCTTGCGCAGCGCCACGCCGGCGGATTGCGCCCGGCGCAGGCGCCTGAAGCTTACCTCGTCCTTGAGGCCGGCGAGGGCGTCGAACATGAACGGCACGCCCATCAGGATGGTCACGCCCTCCGTCTCGATGGCGTTCGCGAAGCGGCCCTTGGACAGCATGAAGGGCTGGGGATCGTGCCAGTACAGCGTCGAGGCGCCGGCCGCGGCGACGTGCGTGGCGCTCAGGAAGCCCATGGCGTGACTGCCCGGCATCATGTTGATCATGATGTCGTCGGGCTGATGCCGGCTGGTCTCGATGGCGCCCTGCATGTCGATATCCATCTCGCCGTGCGTGTGCGGCACCACCTTGGGGATGCCCGTGGACCCGGACGAGAACATGTAGAGCGCGGCGTCGTCGGGGCCGAGCTGGGGCAGGCCGGCGATGGAATAGCGCTCCAGCGCGGCGACCGAATTGTCATCGCTGCCGCCAGAGAGAAACAGCGGCAGCCGGCCGGGGCCGGCGAGATCCGCCACCAGCATCTCGGCGACTTCGGCGTAGGGCAGCGAGGCGATGACGGCGGCGACATGCGCCTTGCGCGCGGTGGCCGCCAGCTCCTGCCGTGGCGCCTGGGCATTGAGCGGAACGACCACCGCGCCGGCGGCAAACAGCGCATAGGCCAGGGTCAGCAGCTCGGGGCCGTTGATCATCAACAGCCCGACCGGCGTGCCCTTGGCGACGCCGCGCGCGATCAGGCCGCTGGCGATGTGGGCGGACCGATCGACCACCTTGCGATAGGGAATGAAGCTCTCGCCCTGGCGGAGCCCGCTCGTCGAAGGTGCCTGCTCGGCGGCGGCGACCAGCCTGTCGTAGATCATCTGACCCTCCCATGGCCCGTTGCCGGGAAGCTATACGAGGCCGCGGGGCGCGGGCAAGCGCCGTGCTCGGCCGCCGTGCGTGACCCCCAGGGCTGGGCTGCTAATGATAAGATAGCTAGGCGATCCTGGCGCAGCGCAGGAAGGTCATGCCATTGGCGAAGCGGCGGGTTTCCGCCAGCCGGTACTTGCTGGCCGACGCCGCGCTCAAGAATGGTGTTCCCCCGCCCAGCACCGCCGGAACGATGAACGGCTGGAGTTCGTCGACGAGGCCGGCGTCGACCAGCGTCGAGGCGAGGGTGGCGCCGGACACCGACATCTGCGTGCCGGGCTGCCGTTTCAGGCTGCGCACATGCTCGACGATGTCGCCGCGGAACAGTTGCGCGCCGGCTGCCATGTCGGCGTCGGAGAGCGACCGGGAGGCAACGAGCTTTGCCGCGGGCTTCCACAGGCGGGCAAAGTCGAGGCCGTAGTCGGGCTGGTGCGGATCGTCCGCCGCCGTGTCCCAGTAGCGCATCGTCTGCCACATCCGGGTGCCGTAGATGCTGAGGCCGGTCGCCGCCTGCTGCGCATTGGCGAAACGGTGATATTCCTCGTCGACCGGCACCCAGCCCAGCGAGCCGTTGCGATCGTTGATGTAGCCGTCGAGCGAGACGGCGATGGTGTAGATCAGCTGGCGCATGACGGCCTCAGGCGAGCGGGATGCCCTTCTTGCCCTTGTCGCGCTGGTAGGTCGCGGACAGGTCGGCATAAAGGGCCGTGAGATCGTCGACGCGGCCGGTCAGCAGCTCCTTGGTGGAGCGGTCGAGGCCGGCGATCATCTGCGTGATGGCGTGGCTGGTGAAGAACGCGTTGCGGCGGTTGTAGTAGTCGCGGCCAGGCGCCGGCGCGTTCCGATCCGGATCGGGGACGGCATAGACTTCCCTGAGGATACGGATGTCATGCGGAATGTCGAAAGTGTCGCGCGTGTCCTCGTAGGAGAACAGATAGTAGAAATTGTCGAAGCCCGACCAGGTGATGCCGCTGAGGCAGAGCGAGCAGGGCTCGTGCGTGGCGAGGAACAGGCAGTCCTTCGAGGCGGGACGGGTTTCGGCCGGCAGCTCGAAGAAGCGCTTGATGGCGTGCATTTCGCCATGCCACAGCGGATTGGCCGTCTCGTTGTTGGTCTCGGTGACGACCAGCGACAGATCGTCCTTGCGCAGGATGGCGCCGCCGAAGATCTTGTCGCCCTCGCGGATGCGGGTGGCGCTGAGCGGCGCCAGGTCGAACTCGATGACATCGAGCAGGCGGGACAAGAGGCGGGGCGTATCCATCAGCGTTCGAACACCATGAGCGGTTGACCGTCGGCACCGAACAGTGTGAGCCGATCCTGGTCCACCTGCCAAGTGGCGACGGCGGCCAGCGCGGTCCGGAATGCGTCTTCCTGCTGGTTGACGGCCTGCGTGCACGCCTTGAGGGTGGCGGTCACCGGGCCGAAGCGCAGCGCCTCGCCATCGAGCTCGGCGGGCGCGAACCACGAATTGCAGCCGCCCGATCCGCCCGCGCGCATGTCGGCGCCGATGGTCAGCGTCACCTTGGTGCGCGGCAGGATGGCAGCATCGCCCAGGGTCGTCGCAGTCCAGACGCTGTCGAGGATCGCCGGATGCGGCGGATCGGCCGGCTCGGCGCTGCTGGCGCCGGGCTTCACCACCTGGCCGACGAGGTTGGTCACGATCAGTACTGGCTGTTCGGGGGCGAGCGGATTGACGCGGTAGGGCTGGAAGTTGCGAAACAGCAGCCCGCTGTCGACGCTGATCGAAGCGATGAGCGCGTAGTCATGGGTCGGAATAATGATGGCTTCGTCGAAATTGAGCGTGAAGTTCAGCGGCACCTGGCCATGGCCGATCGGCGCCTTGACGTCGAGCCGTGGCGGCAGGCTGGGCAAGGTCTGGTCGACGAGCTGGATTTCGAGCGTGGCCGCATCGGGCAGCGCGATGCGTTCGCGGTAGGTGACCTGGCCGGCGAGGTCGATCCTGGCCGCAACGGCCGGGGTAGCGAGCAATAGGGTCGCAGCTAGAACAGCGATTGAAAAACGCATTCTCAAATCCTCCGCGAAATTCGCCGGAGGAGTGTGTGGCGCAAATGTGGAGGGCGTAAGACCGCTATGCCGCGACCACCGTCCAGGGCTCGGCGTAATGATATTCCTCTAGGTTGTTGCCTTCGCCGCCGCGGTCGACGCAGAGGAAATCGGCCTCCGGGCCGAGCGGCGTCAGCACGCCGTGCCAGGTGTTCATGGCGATGTTGATCCCCTGGCCCGGGCCGGTGACGAAGGCGCGAGGCGTTCCGGGCGTGCCGGATTGGTCGGGGGCGACGATCGCCAGGAAGGAGCGACCCGAAAGCGGATAAAATGCCTGGCTGCCGAGCGGATGGCGTTCGACCAGGGTGAACGTATGTGGCAACTCGAAGCCCCGTGAGCGCAGCAGCGAGATCAGCGTTCTGGCATGCAGGCCGCCGAGCTCGACCTTGGCCAGGTCGTGGTAGCGTTCGCATTTGCCGGCGTTGATCGGATAATGCTGCGCACCGTCGGCTTCGATCACCTGGCCGAAGGGGGCGAAGGCGTCGCGGGTGAGGGGCTCGGTGTTGAGGATGCGCATCGCCGTCCTCGCTACAGCGTCAGCTTCGGATGGCGGTTGACGTCCTTGTAGAGCAGGTAGCGGAAGCGCTCCGGTCCGGCGTAGCAGGCCTGCGGGCAGAAGGCGCGCAGCCACATGAAGTCGCCGGCCTCGACCTCGTGCCAGTCGCGGTTGAGCCGATACACGGCCTTGCCCTCGAGCACGTAGAGACCATGCTCCATCACATGCGTCTCCTCGAACGGAATGACGGCGCCGGGCTCGAGCGTGACGATGTTGACGTGCATGTCGTGCGACAGGTCGTCGGGCTCGACGAAGCGCGTGGTGCCCCAGGTGTCCCGGGTGCCGGGCATCCAGCGGATCGGCACGTCCTGCTCGTTGGCGACGAACGGGTTTGGGACGTCGATCCCGTCCACCATTTCGTAGCGCTTGCGGATCCAGTGGAAGCGCAGCGGCGCCTTGGCCTTGTTGGCGAGCGTCCATTTGCAGCCGGGCGGCAGATAGGCGTAGCCGCCGGTCCGCAGGGTATGGCTCTTGCCGTCGATGCTCAGGGCCGCCTGGCCGGCGACGACGAACAGCACGCCCTCGGCGCCGGCATCCGGTTCGGGCCGGGTGCTGCCGCCGCCGGGAAGCACCTCGACGACATATTGCGCGAACGTCTCGGCGAAGCCGCTCAGCGGCCGGGCGATGATCCACGCCCGCGTGGCGCTCCAATGCGGCAGGGCGCTGGTGACGATATCGCGCATGACGCCGTGCGGGATCAGCGCATAGGCCTCGGTGAAAACGGCGCGGTTGGTGTGGAGCGCCATCTGCGGCGGCAGGCCGGCGGCGGGGCTGGCATAGGTGGTGGAGGCCATGGCTCGGAAGACTGGTTGCGACAATCGAGTCTTAGTGCAGAAGGGGCGCTGCGCACCAGTGGGCGCAGCGGCGCCTCGGATCGAACTTTATGGTGTTGCGAGAAAAGGTGCGCGCAATTGGCCGCCGAGCCGTTCAAGAAAGCGTAAGGAATCGCGCGCATGCTGGCAGCATGAGCATGCCCGCGACCTCGAATGTGGCCCGTCCGATCGCCGAGTTCATCGAGCGGCACGACACGCTGCGCATGGTCATGGAGTGGATCGCCGACCGCTTCGCCGACGCGCCGGAGATGGATACGTCCATCGACTGGGAAGACGGCGAGGAGCATGACGAGCCGCGCGGCCCGGCGACGCTGTAGCCTGTCGCCGCGTATTCCTATTTTGCCCGTAAATCCTCGATGACGTCGTGACTGCCGGCGGTTTCGGCGTCGTGATTGGGCTCGCGGAAGGTTTCGGCCAGCGCGGCGCGTTCCCAGTCCTGCATGGCGGGCAGGGCGCGCAGCCGCGCCAGATAGTCCAGCGACCGCCGTGACAGCGGCAGGTCATAGCTCAGCGCGCGATAGGCGACGGGGCAGAAGAAGGCATCGACGGCGGTGAAGGCGCGTCCGGCGAGGAACGGTCCGCCGAAGCGGTCGAGGCCCTCGGCGAACAATTCGTCGAGCCGGTCGAGGTCGCGCTGCAGCGCGGGGGTGATCGCCGGCCGGCGGCAGCGCAGCCCGACATTCATGCCGCAATTGTTGCGCAGCGTCATGAAGCCCGAATGCATTTCGGCGGCGGCGCAGCGTGCCCAGCTTCGCTCTTTCGGCGCGGCCGGCCACACCGCGGCATGCCGCTCAGCGAGATAGCCGACGATGCCGAGGGAATCCCACGCAATGTCCCCGCTGTCGCCGTCGGCGAGGACGGGCACATAGCCGGACGGCGAGAATGTCTTGAACTCGGCGTAGGAGGAGGAGCCGTCCTCGGGGAAGCGGTGGAGCTGTTCCTCGAACGGAATGCCGACCGCCCGCATCAGCACCCAGGGCCGGAGCGACCACGACGAATAGTTCTTGTTGCCGATGTGCAGCGTGTACATTGAAGCCCTTTCTTGCGCAGCCGGCCGCTAGAGTTCGGGCAGCAGGGCGCGCAGGCGCAGCAGCGCGATGCGTTCGATCTGCCCGCAGGCGGTGCGGATTTCGCTGGCGCGGTCGTTGCCGAGCCGGGTGTGCATGGCCTCGAGGATCGTCTGCTTGGAATTGTCGCGCACGGCGATGATGAAGGGAAAGCCAAACTTGGCCATGTAGGCCGCGTTCAGCTCCTCGAACCGGCCCCGTTCGTGATCGGTCAGCGCGTCGAGGCCGGCCGAGGCCTGTTCGGCGGCGGACGCGTCGGTCAGCCGTTTCGCCTGCGCCAGTTTCCCGGCGAGATCGGGGTGTGCCGCGATCACCCCCATGCGCTCGTCGTCGGTTGCGGCCCGGAACTGCGTGCGCAGCGCAAAATGCAGGCCGGTGGCGGTGTCGTTGGCCGGTCCGAGCTCACCGTCGAAGGCACGCTCGGCGATCCATGGGGAGTGCTCGAAGATGGAGCCGAAATGGCCGACGAACTCGGTACGGTCCATCTCGGAGGGGATCAGCGCCGGCGCCTCGTACGGATGATGCTGCGCCCAGTGACGGGCGATATCGATGCGGCGGGCGATCCACACCCTGTCCTTCGACTGGACGTAGTCGAGGAAGCGCTTGAGCCCGGCGAAGCGGCCCGGCATGCCGACGAGCCGGCAATGCAGGCCAAGCGACATCATCTTGGGCGCGCCGCGGCGGCCTTCCTCGTACAGCACGTCGAAGCTGTCCTTGAGGAACTGGAAGTATTCCTCGCCATTGTCGAAGCCCGGCGCGGTGACGAAGCGCATGTCGTTGGCGGCGAGCGTGTAGGGGATGATGAGCTGGCCGCGGCCCTTGTAGGGCAGCCAATAGGGCAGGTCGTCGTCGTAGGTGTCGGAGATGTAGTCGAAGCCGCCCACCTCGGAGACGAGCTCGACGGTCTGCAGGCTCGAGCGGCCGGTGTACCAGCCGGTCGGGCGCTCGCCGGTCGCCAGCGTATGGAGGCGAATGGCCTCGCGGATCTGCCGGCGCTCCTCGTCGGGCGGCATGTCCTTGTGCTGCACCCATTTGTAGCCGTGCGAGGCGATCTCCCAGTCGGCCTCCTGCATGGCGGCAAGCTGCTGCGGCGCGCGCATCAGGGCGGTCGCGACGCCATAGACGGTCACCGGGATGGCGTGCTCGGTGAAATAGCGCCAGAGCCGCCAGAAGCCGGCGCGGGCGCCATATTCGTACATCGACTCGACATTGGCGTGGCGCTGGCCGGGCCAGGGCTGGGCGCCGAGCACGTCGACGAGGAAGGCCTCGGACGCGGCGTCCCCGTGCAGGATATTGTTCTCGCCGCCCTCCTCGTAGTTCAGCACGACCTGCACCGCGACATAAGCGCCGCCGGGCCATTTCGGATCGGGCGGGGTGCGGCCGTAGCCAAGCATGTTGCGGGGGTAGCGCATGCAAAATCTCCAGAAATCCGGAAGTTTTATGCGCGGGCGGGGCGGCGGAGACAAGCGGCGCAAAAGTGGACCGTTTGGTAAAATTATCGCGCCGCACCCCTTGGAATGTGACAGAATATTTTCAATAGTCGCCCGAACCTGAGAAGAAAGGGATCGGTATGGCCGGGCTTCCGCGCCTCACGACCCATGTCCTCGACACCATGCACGGCCGGCCTGCCTCCGGCATGCGGTTCGATTTGCTGATGCTGCATGGCGACCACAGCCACCATGTGCTGACCTCCAACACCAACGCCGACGGCCGGGCCGACCAGCCGCTGCTCGAGGGCGACCATTTCCACCTGGGCGGCTACGAGCTGATCTTTCACGTCGGGCAGTATTTCGAACGGCTCGGGGTCGAGCTCGAGACGCCGTTCCTCGACCTCGTCCCGATCCGCTTCATGCTGAGCGAGATGGCGCACTACCACGTCCCGCTGCTGGTCTCCCCCTTCAGCTACTCGACCTACCGGGGAAGCTGATGAGCGGCGCGACCAACATGCTTCGCTTCATCCTCAACGACGAAGAGATCGCCATCTCCGAGATCAGGGCGACCGAGACGCTGCTCGACTATCTGCGGCTCACCAGGCGGCTGCGCGGCAGCAAGGAAGGCTGTGCCGAGGGCGATTGCGGTGCGTGCACAGTGCTGGTCGGGCGGCTGCGCGGCGGCGAGCTCAGCTACGAGACGGTCAATGCCTGCATCTGCTTCGTCGGCATGCTGCACGGCACGCATGTGGTGACCATCGAGCACCTGTCGCCGGCAAGCGGCCCGCTGCATCCGGTGCAGCAGGCCATGGTGGACTTCCATGGCAGCCAGTGCGGGTTCTGCACGCCGGGCATCGTGATGTCGCTCTACGGGCTGTGGATGCAGACGCCGCGGCCGAGCGTGCCGGAGATCGAGGTGGCGCTGCAGGGCAATCTCTGCCGCTGCACGGGCTACCAGCCGATCGTCAAGGCCGGGCTGGCGATGTCGCAATACGGCGCGGTCGAGGCCGATCCGCTGCTGCTGCATCGCACGCAGATGGTGGCGCGGCTCGAGGCGCTGCGCGACGGCCGGACCGTCGACATCGGTGAGGGTCGGAACCGGCTGATCGTGCCGGCCAGCGTCGACGATCTGGCCGAGATCTACGCGGCCAATCCCGGCGGCACGCTGGTCAGCGGGGCAACCGATGTCGGGCTCTGGGTCACCAAGTTCATGCGCGACATCGGGCCGATGATCTATATCGGCCATCTGCCCGAATTGCAGACGATCACCGAGACCGAGGGCGCGCTGACGCTGGGCGCCGGCATCACCTACACGCAGGCGCGCGTCGCGGTGGTGAAGCATTTCCCGCAGCTCGCCGAGCTCTGGGACCGCATCGGCGGCGGCCAGGTGCGCAACGCCGGCACGGTGGGCGCCAACATCGCCAACGGCTCGCCCATCGGCGATACGCCGCCGCCGTTCATCGCGCTCGGCGCGCACATCACGCTGCGCCGAGGCAACGAACGGCGCGAGGTCAAGCTCAAGGACTTCTTCATCGCCTACGGCAAGCAGGATCGGCAGCCGGGTGAGTTCGTCGAGAGCGTGACGATTCCATACCTGCCGGCCGGCGAGAAATTCGCCTGCTACAAGGTGTCCAAGCGCAAGGACGAGGACATTTCGGCGCTGTGCGGCGCCTTCCGTATCTTCGTCAACGACGACGGCGTGGTCGGCATGGTGCGCATCGCTTTCGGCGGCATGGCGGCGACGCCCAAGCGCGCGAAGGCGGTGGAAGAGGCGCTGCTCGGCAAGCCGTGGACCGCCGCAACGGTCGAGGCGGCGCTGCCCGCCTTCGCCGCAGACTTCCAGCCGCTGACCGACATGCGCGCCAGCAAGGAGTACCGGATGCTGGCGGCGCAGAATCTCTTGCGCCGGTTCCAGCTCGAGACGACCGGCGCCGCCGAGCGGCTCAGCAGGGCGGTGGCGTGATGAACAAGCTCGATATCGTCGCGCCATCGACCAAGGGCGGCCGCCTGCACGAGGCGACGCCGCACGATTCGGCGATCAAGCAGGTCGCCGGGCGCGCCGAGTACGTCGACGATTTGACCGAGCCCGAGGGCACGCTGCACGCCTATCTCGGGCTCAGCACGCGGGCGCATGCCGAGATCGCGTCGCTCGACCTCGAGGCGGTGCGCCAGGCGCCGGGCGTCGTCGGGGTGCTGACGACCGAGGACGTGCCGGGCGAGAACGACGTTTCATCCGTGCACAAGCACGACGAGCCGGTGTTTGCCGAAACCGAGGTGCGCTATTGGGGCCAGCCGATCTTCTGCGTGCTGGGCGAGACGCGCGACGCGGCGCGGCGGGCGGCCAAGCTCGCAAGGATCGAGTATCGCGACCGGCCGGCGGTGATTTCGGTCGAGCAGTCGTTGAAAGCGGGTGGCGCGCTGGTGACCGAGCCGATGACGCTCGAGCGCGGCGACGTCGATGCCGGGCTGGCGCAGTCGAAACACCGGGCCAAGGGCAAGGTGACCATCGGCGGGCAGGAGCATTTCTATCTCGAGAGCCAGGTGGCGCTCGCCATTCCGGGCGAGGACGACGAGGTCTACCTGCACGTTTCGACGCAGCACCCCACCGAGATCCAGGTGATGGTGGCGCAGGTGCTCGGCATTCCGCATGCCGCCGTGACCGTGAACATGCGGCGCATGGGCGGCGGCTTCGGCGGCAAGGAGACGCAGGGCAACATCTTTGCGGCGATCGCGGCGCTCGGTGCCAAGACCTTTCATCGTGCCGTGAAGCTTCGGCCCGATCGTGACGACGACTTCCAGATCACCGGCAAGCGCCACGATTTCGTCGTCGACTACGATGTGGGCTACGACGACGATGGCCGCATCCAGGCGGTGCAGGCCACCTACGCGGCGCGCTCGGGCTTTTCGGCCGATCTCAGCGGCCCGGTCACCGACCGGGCGCTGTTCCACTGCGACAACGCCTATTGGTATCCGGCAGTAAAGGTGAACTCGCTGCCGCTGTTCACCAACACCGTCAGCAACACCGCCTTCCGCGGCTTCGGCGGGCCGCAGGGCATCATCGGCTGCGAGCGCTGGATCGAGCACATCGCCTATGCGCTGCGCAAGGATCCGCTCGAGGTGCGCAAGGCCAATTTCTACGGCACCGACAGCAACAACATCACGCCCTACCACCAGACGGTGGAAGACAACATCATCCATCGGATCGTCGACGATCTGGAACGCAGTTCCGACTACCAGGCGCGGCGGCAGGCGGTGCTGGCGTTCAACCGCGAGCACACGGTGCTGAGGAAAGGCATCGCGCTGACGCCGGTGAAATTCGGCATCTCCTTCACCGCCACCTGGCACAACCAGGCCGGGGCGCTGGTGCATGTCTATCGCGACGGCTCGATCCATCTGAGCCATGGCGGCACCGAGATGGGGCAGGGGCTGCACATCAAGGTGGCACAGGTGGTGGCCGAGGCGTTCGGGGTGCCGCTCGACCACGTCAAGATCAACGCCACCAACACCGGCAAGGTGCCGAACACATCGGCCACTGCGGCGTCGTCGGGCACCGATCTCAACGGCATGGCGGCGCTCGACGCGGCCGAGCAGATCAAGGCGCGCATGCATGCGCATGCCGCCCGCATCTACGAGGTCGAACCGGGCGAGGTGGCGTGGGAGTTCGGCGGCATCCGCGCCGGCCAGCAATTCGTGCCGTTCATGCAGTTGGCGGAATCGTGCTGGATGAACCGGGTGCAGCTTTCGGCGGCCGGGTTCTATGCCACGCCGAAGATCCACTGGGATCGCGCCTCGGGCCGCGGCCACCCGTTCTACTATTTCGCCTATGGCGCGGCCTGCGCCGAGGTGACCATCGACACGCTGACCGGCGAGTACCAGTTCGACCGGGCCGACGTGCTGGAGGACGTCGGCCATTCGCTCAACCCGGCCATCGACCTCGGCCAGGTGGAAGGCGGCTACATCCAGGGCGTCGGCTGGCTCACCACCGAGGAATTGTGGTGGGACGACAAGGGCCAGCTCAGGACGCACGCACCCTCGACCTACAAGATCCCCGTGGCCTCCGACGTGCCGCGCGAATTCAATGCCCGGCTGGCCGACTGGTCGGTGAACAAGGAGCCGGCCATCGGCCGCTCCAAGGCCGTCGGCGAGCCGCCGCTCTGCCTCGCGATGTCCGTCGTCGAGGCGCTGTCGATGGCAGTCGCCTCGGTCGCCGACTACAAGGTGCATCCCAATCTCGACATGCCGGTCACGCCCGAGCGCGTGCTGATGGGCGTCGAACGCATGAAGCGGGAGATCGCTCGATGATCGGCCGGCCCCTCACCCGGCCGCTTCGCGTTTACCCTCTCCCCGGAGGGGCGAGGGGAGTCCCGACTGACAGGGACGAGGGTTCTCCGGAAGGGTTTGGTTGTTTTTTCCCCTCGCCCCTCCGGGGAGTGGGTGCCTCGCGCGGCGAGGCGGGTGAGGGGCCGTAAATGCGCTCTGCTGAGCTCGCTGCCTTTATCGCGTCCCATCCGGCCGCCGTGGTCGCCGAGCTCGCTGCCGTTCGCGGGTCGAGTCCGCGCGACGAGGGTGCGTTCATGGCGATTGCGCCCGACAGCCTCATCGGCACCATCGGCGGGGGAGCTCTCGAATATATGGTGATCGCCCGCGCCCGGCAGGCGTTGCGCGACGGGCAGGCGCCGGCCGGCCTCGACATTCCGCTGGGCCCCGAGATCGGCCAGTGCTGCGGCGGCCGGGTCGAGGTGTCGCTGCGGCGGATCGATGTCGCGACGGCGCATGCTCTCATCGAGCGGCTGCGGGCCGAGGAAGCGCGGCGCCCGCATGTCTACGTGTTCGGGTCCGGGCATGTGGGCCGGGCGCTCGCGATCGCACTCGCGGCGCTGCCGCTCAGCGTGCACGTCATCGACACGCGGCCGGACGAGCTCGCCGGCCTGCCCGCCGGAGTGGAGGCCAGGGCCGTCCCCATGCCCGAAGCGGTGGTGCGCCGCGCGCCGCCCGGCAGCGCCTTCGCCATCCTGACGCACGACCACGCGCTCGATTTCCTGATCGCGGCCGAGGCCCTGAGGCGCGACGATGCCGCCTATGTCGGCATGGTCGGCAGCCGCACCAAGCGCGCCCGCTTTGCGAGCTGGTTCCGTGGCGAGGGCGGCAGCGAGGCGGCGCTGGCGCGGCTGGTGCTGCCGATCGGCGCCCTGGGGCTCGTGGATAAACGGCCGGAAGTGATTGCGGCGCTGGCGGCGGCGGAAATTATGGTTCAGATTGGGCGGCGGGAAGCTTCAGTGACTGCGCCGGATACCAACTCGAGTGTGGGAGCCGCCGTTGACTGATACCCCGCCGCGCCTCAGCCTTCGCGGCATCACCAAGCGCTTTCCGGGCGTACTCGCCAACGACGATGTCAGCTTTTCGGTGCGGCCGGGCGAAATCCATGCGCTCCTGGGCGAGAACGGCGCGGGCAAATCGACGCTGGTAAAGATGATCTACGGCATCATGCAGCCCGATGCCGGCGAGATTTTCTGGAACGGCGAGCGGGTGGTGATCCAGAACCCCAGGGCCGCCCGCAAGCTCGGCATCGGCATGGTGTTCCAGCATTTCTCGCTGTTCGAGGCGCTCACGGTGCTCGAGAACATTGCGCTCGGCATGGATGCGAAAATTCCGCAGCGCGAGCTCGAGGGGCGCATCCGGAAGGTGATGCAGCAATACGGGCTGACGCTCGACCCGCGCCGGGTGGTGGCCGATCTCAGTGTCGGCGAACGGCAGCGCATCGAGATCGTACGCGCGCTGCTGCTCGACCCGACGCTGCTGATCATGGACGAGCCGACCTCGGTGCTGACGCCGCAGGAGGTGGACCAGCTCTTCGTGGTGCTCAGGCAGCTCGCCAGCGAAGGCTGCTCGATCCTCTACATTTCGCACAAGCTGCACGAGATCAAGGCGCTGTGCGAGACGGCGACGATCCTGCGCGCCGGGCGGCTGGTCGACACCTGCGATCCGCGCGTCGAGACCTCGCGCTCGATGGCCGAAAAGATGATCGGCGGCAATCTCAAGGACATCCAGAAGCCGGCCGGGCGCAGCTTCGGGCGCGAGAAGCTGGTGGTCACCGAGCTCAGCGTGCCTGCGGCCGGCCATTTCGGCGTGCCGCTGCAGAACATCAGCTTCCGCGTGCACGCCGGCGAAATCTTCGGCGTCGCGGGTGTCGCCGGCAACGGCCAGACGGCGCTGCTCTTGGCGCTGAGCGGCGAGACGACGACACCGGACGCGCAGGCAATCCGCATCGACAACGCCGGCATCGGCCGGCTCGACGCCAAGGCGCGGCGGCTCAAGGGATTGGCCAGCGTGCCGGAAGAGCGCAACGGCCACGCGGCGGTGCCGGACTTCACCCTCAGCGACAATTCGGTGCTCACCGGGCGCGACCGGCTGAAGCTTGCGATCTCCGGCATCATCCGGCCGGGCGCGGCGCGCAAATATACCGGCGAGGTGATCTCGACCTTTTCGGTCAAGGCCACCGGGACCGAGGCCACCGCCGGCTCGCTGTCGGGCGGCAATCTGCAGAAATACATCATGGGCCGCGAGATTCTGCAGCGCCCCGAGGTGCTGGTGGTGAGCCAGCCGACCTGGGGCGTCGATGCGGGCGCCGCGGCAGCGATCCACCAGGCGCTGGTCGACCTCGCGGCGGCCGGATCGGCGATCGTGATCATCAGCCAGGACCTCGATGAGCTGCTGCAGCTCTGCGACACGCTGGCCGTGATCAATGGCGGCCGGCTGAGCCGGGCGATGAAGGTGTCGGAGGCCGATATCAACGAGATCGGCCTGTTAATGGGCGGCATCCACGGCGAGGGCGGTCAGGCCGCGGCGCCGGCGGTGCCGGCAGGACTCGGAGCGGAGGCGACCAGTGCGGCTTAAGTTCGAAAAGCGCGCCGAGCCGAGCCGCTTCATGCTCTACGCCACGCCGGTGGGGGCGGTGCTGCTCACCATGCTGGTGGGCGCCATCATCTTCACCGCGATCGGCTACAACGGCTTCGGGGCGGTGTACCAGGTGTTCATTGCGCCGCTGGCGCTCAGCTACAAATGGGGCGACATCGCGGTGAAGGCGTCGCCGCTGATCCTGATCGGCGTCGGCCTGGCGGTGGGCAACCGCGCCGCGATCTGGAACATCGGCGCCGAGGGCCAGTACATCGTCGGCGCGCTGGCGGGCACCGGTATCGGCATCCTGACCAAGGACATGCACGGGCCGTGGATCCTGCCGCTGATGCTGGTGGCGGGCATGGTGGGCGGGGCGGCCTGGGGCGCGGTCCCCGCTCTCCTGCGCAACCGCTTCAACGTCAACGAGGTGCTGTCGAGCCTGATGCTGACCTATGTCGCGGTGCACCTGATGAACCAGCTGGTGACGGGGCCGTGGAAGGACCCGATGGGCTTTTCCTTCCCGCAGACGGCACTGATCACCGCCGACCAGATGCTGCCGATCCTGGTGCCGGGCACCTATGTGCATCTGGGCATCGTGATCACGCTGATCATCGCCGTGGCCCTCTGGTTCCTGATGTCGCGTTCGCTGATGGGCTTCCAGGTGCGCGTCGTCGGCTCGGCCCCGAGCGCGGCGCGGCATGGCGGCTTCTCGCAGAAGCAGACCGTGTGGCTGGTGTTCCTGCTGTCGGGGGCGCTGGCGGGGCTGGCCGGCATCTTCGAGGTCACCGGGCCGTTCCAGCAGATGTCGCTGGGCTTTCCGCAGAACTACGGCTTCACCGCGATCATCGTGGCGTTCCTCGGCCGGCTCAACCCGCTGGGGGTGATCCTCGCCGGCATCGTGCTCGCCATCACCTATGTCGGCGGCGACCTGGCGCAATCGGTGCTGCAACTGCCCAATGCCAGCAAGGGCATCTTCCAGGCGCTGATGTTGTTCTTCCTTCTGGCCAGCGACATCCTCATCCGTTACCGCGTGCGCCTGGTCGGGGCGCCGGCGCCCGCCGCGGTTCCAGCGCGGAGCCCGGCAGAATGAGCGTCGATTTCCTCATCGCGGTCCTGATCACCGTGGTCGGCGCCTCGACGCCGATCCTGTTCGCCGGGCTCGGCGAGCTGGTCACCGAAAAGAGCGGCGTGCTCAACCTCGGCGTCGAAGGCATGATGCTGGTCGGTGCCGTCGCCGGCTTCGCCACCGTCGATCTCACCGGCAACCCGTGGCTCGCGGTGGTGGTGGCCGCCGCGGCGGGCGCATTGGTGTCGATGGTGTTCGCGGTGCTGACGCTGTCGCTCAGCGCCAACCAGGTGGCGACGGGGCTCGCGCTCACCATTTTCGGCACGGGTCTTTCCACGCTGATGGGCAAGTCGTTCACCGGTCACGGCATCAAGGCCTTCACCACCATCTTTCCCGACTGGCTGGCCAACGACCGCATTGGCAAGGTGCTGTTTTCCTACTCTCCGCTGGTCTATTTCTCGTTCATCATGGTCGGCCTCGTCTGGTGGTTCCTCAACCGCACGCGCGCCGGCCTGATCCTGCGCGCCGTGGGCGAGAACGACCTCAGTGCGCATTCGATCGGCTATTCGGTGACCGGGGTGCGCTATGCGGCGGTGGCGTTCGGCGGCGCCATGGCGGGGATCGGCGGCGCCGCCTTCCCGCTGGTGCTGACGCCGCTGTGGGCCGAAGGCCTGACCGGCGGACGCGGCTGGATCGCCATCGCGCTGGTGGTGTTCGCCGGCTGGAAACCCGGACGGCTCCTCGCCGGCGCCTATTTCTTCGGCCTGCTCGGCACGCTCGAGCTCTACGCCAAGGCATCGGGCACGGTGTTCACCGCGCTGCTGCCGTCGGAGGGCTGGGCGGCCTTGCCCTACCTTGCCACCATCGTGGCGTTGGCCATCATTTCCGCCAGCAAGGCGGGCGGCGGCAACGCCCCGGCTTGCCTCGGCAAGCCGTTCATTCCGTCCACGTGACAAACGTCTATGACGAACACAGGAGCAACGTCATGATCAAACTGAACCGCCGCAATTTCATCGGGGGCGCCGCTGCCGCGGCGTCGCTGCCGATGATGGCCAGCAAGGCGACCGCGGCTGATCCGCTGAAGGTCGGCTACATCTATGTCGGCCCCATCAACGACGGCGGCTGGAACACCGCGCACGAGGCCGGCCGGCAGCAGATGCTGAAGGCGCTCGGCGACAAGGTGCAGTCGCAATATGTCGAGAACGTCCCCGAGGGACCGGACGCCGAGCGCGTGCTGCGCGACCTCTACAACCAGGGCAACCGGCTGCTCTATGCCACCTCGTTCGGCTTCATGGATTCCGCGGTGAAGGTGGCGCAGGCCTATCCCGACGTCACGGTCGAGATGTGCACCGGCTTCAAGCCGTCGTCGAACAACAATCTCTCCAACTACAACATCCGATTCCACCAGGCGCGCTCGATCTTCGGCACCATGGCGGCGATGCTGAGCAAGACCGGCGTCGGCGCCTATCTCGGCACCTATCCGGTGCCGGAAGTGATCTCGGGCATCAACAGCTTCACCATCGCGGCGCGCAAGGTGAATCCGAACTGGAAGACCAAGATCATCTGGATCAACACCTGGTTCGACCCTGCCAAGGAGGCCGACGCGGCCCGCGCGCTGATCGACCAGGGCGCCGACGTGATGACGCAGCATACCGACAGCCCCGCCGCCGTGCAGGTGTGCGAGAGCAAGGGCGTGCCCACCTTCGGCCAGGGCTCCGACCAGAGCCAGTTCGGCCCGACCATGTGCAAGAGCTCGTCGCTGGATCTGTGGGGCGCCTTCTATACGCAGCGCACCAAGGCCAAGGTCGACGGCACCTGGAAGCCCGAAGACACCTATTGGGGCTTCAAGGAAGGCGCCATCGACATCGCGCCGATCGTGCACGTGCCGGACGACGTCAAGGCGGCGGGCGAGAAGATCAAGCAGGGCTGGATCGACGGCACCTATGATTGCTACGCCGGCCCGATCAAGGACCAGGCCGGCAACATCAAGATCGCCGACGGCGCGCATGCCACCGATGGCGACATCCTCGGCATGAACTGGCTGGTCGAAGGCGTCGACGGCTCGCTGCCGTCGTAAGCCGCGGTCATGCTTTGGGGAGGCGGATGCGGGTCCGCCTCCCGTCATGCGATCTGACGGCCGCTCGCCGGCGCTACGCGCCGCCCTCTCCCCGGAGGGAGAGGGGACGATAGAATCAAACGCCTCAGTCGGGTTCCCTCGACCCTCTGGGGAGAGGGGGCCTCGCGGAGCGAGGCGGGCGAGGGGCCGAGCACGGAACCCAAAATGCCTGACTACGCGATCCTATGGGAATGGCTGTCGTTCGCGGTGCGCTGGACGCATGTGATCACGGCCATCGCCTGGATCGGATCGTCGTTCTATTTCATCGCGCTCGACCTCGGCCTCAGGAAGACGCCGAGCCTGCCGCCGCTGGCGCATGGCGAGGAGTGGCAGGTGCATGGCGGCGGCTTCTACCACATCCAGAAATATCTGGTGGCGCCGGACTTCCTGCCCGAGCACCTCACCTGGTTCAAATGGGAGAGCTATTTCACCTGGCTCAGCGGCTTCGTGCTGCTGGTGGTGGTGTACTATTTCGGCGCCGATCTGTTCCTCATCGACAAGCACGTGCTCGACGTGCCGGCCTGGGCCGGCATCCTGATCTCGCTCGGCTCGATCGTCATCGGCTGGTACATCTACGACCTGCTGTGCAAATCGCCGCTCGGCAATTCCACCGGCGGGCTGATGCTGGCGCTGTTCGTGGTGCTGACGGCGATGTCGTACATCTACACGCTGCTGTTCACCGGGCGCGCGGCGATGCTGCACATGGGGGCGTTCACCGCCACCATCATGGCGGCCAACGTCGCCATGATCATCATCCCCAACCAGAAGATCGTGGTCGCCGACCTCAAGGCCGGCCGGGTGCCCGACGCCAAATACGGCAAGGTCGCCAAGCAGCGCTCGCTGCACAACAACTACCTGACGCTGCCGGTCATCTTCTTCATGCTGACCAGCCACTATCCGCTGGCCTTCGCCACCAAATGGAACTGGATCATCGCCTCGCTGATCTTTCTCGAAGGCGCGATCATCCGGCACTGGTTCAACACCCGGCATGCGCGCAAGGGCAATCCGCACTGGACCTGGGGCGCGGCGGTCGCGATCTTCCTCGTGATCGCGTGGCTGAGCGCTGCCGGCAAGCCGGGCGACGCCGAGGCGGCGATAGCGGCCGCCAGTGCCCAGCCCTTCCTCAGCGACCCGCATTTTCCGGCGGTGCGCGACGTGGTGCTCGGCCGCTGCTCGATGTGCCACACGGCCGAGCCGGTCTATGAGGGCGTGCTGGAAGCCCCCAAGGGCGTGCATCTCGATACCGATGCGGCGATCGCCAACCACGCCGAGCAGATCGCCATCCAGGCCGGCTTTTCGACGGCGATGCCGCCGGGCAATGTCAGCGAGATCACGCCGGCGGAGCGGGCGCTGATCGTCACCTGGTACCGCGAGGCGACGCACTCGTGAGCCATGCCCCTGCCGACGTCACGGTGCTCCGCGGGCGAGTGCTGAGCTTTGTCGCCGAGCCGCAGGGCCTGAACGACGCGGCGAGCTACCGCTATATCGAAGATGGCGCCGTGGTGATCGCCGGCGGCAGGATCCTGATGGTGGGGGAGTTCAACCCCAAGGCGGCGGCGCACCACCGGGTGATCGACCACCGGCCGAACCTCATCCTGCCGGGATTCATCGATCCGCACATCCACATGCCGCAGATGCAGGTGATCGGCTCCTATGCCGCCAATCTGCTCGAATGGCTCAACACCTACACCTTCGTCGAGGAGCAGAAATTCGCCGACCCGGCGCATGCGCAGCGCATCGCCTCGCGATTTTTCGACGAGCTGATCCGGCACGGCACCACCACCGCCGCGGCCTATTGCACCATCCATCCCACCTCGGTCGATGCGTTCTTCGAAGAAGCGGCCAGGCGCGACATGCTGATGCTCGGCGGCAAGGTGATGATGGACCGCAATGCGCCCGAAGCGCTGCGCGACACGCCGCAATCGAGCTATGACCAGAGCAAGGCGCTGCTGGAGAAATGGCACGGCAGGGGGCGCGCCCTCTACGCGATCACGCCGCGCTTCGCCATCACCTCGAGCCACGAGCAGATGGAAATGGCCGAGGCGCTGGCGCGCGAATTTCCCGACAACCACATCCAGACGCATGTCGACGAGAACCTCGCCGAGATCGAGTTCGCGCGTGAGCTGTTCCCCAATCTGCCGGACTATCTGGGTATCTACGAGCGCTACCATCTGCTCGGCCCGAAGACGTTGCTCGGCCATTGCATCCACCTGACGCACCGCGAGTGCGAGGTGCTGGCGGCGACGCGCAGCGTGGCGGTGTGGTGCCCGACCTCGAATCTGTTCATCGGCTCGGGTCTGTTCGACCACGACCGGCTGCAGGCGCTCGGCGCGCGGATCGCGGTGGCGACCGATATCGGCGGCGGCACCAGCTATTCCATGCTGCGCACGCTGGACGAGGGCTACAAGGTGCTGCAATTGCGCGGCCAGCGGCTCAATCCGCTGCGCTCCTTCTACATGGCCACATTGGGCAACGCGCGGGCGATGAGCCTCGAGGGGCGGATCGGCAGCATCGAAGCCGGCCGCGACGCCGACCTCGTGGTGCTCGACGCCCGGGCGACGCCGCAGATGGCGCTGCGCATGGAAGCGGTCGAGTCGCTGGCGAACGAATTGTTCCTGCTGCAGACTTGCGGCGACGACCGTGCTGTGGTCGAGACATATGTTGCGGGCAAGCCGATGAAGAGTGGGTTGAACTGATGGCGAATTATCTCAACAAAGCGGGCCTTCAGGTCGACACGCAATTGGTGACCTTCATCGAGACGGCGGCGCTGCCGGGGACGGAGGTGGCGGCCGAGACGTTCTGGAGCGGGCTCGCCGGCATGGTCGAGCGCTTCATGCCGCGCAACCGCGAGCTGCTGGCGATCCGCGACCGCATGCAGAGCCAGATCGACGAATGGCACCGGCAGAACGGGCCGGTGAGCAGCGATCCGGTGGCGTACGAGGCGTTTCTCCGGCAGATCGGCTATCTGGTGCCGGAGCCGCCCGATTTCACCATCGAGACGAGCGGGCTCGACCCCGAGATTTCGACCATCTGCGGGCCGCAATTGGTGGTGCCGGTCAGCAATGCGCGCTACGCGCTCAACGCGGCGAACGCCCGCTGGGGCTCGCTCTACGATGCGCTCTACGGCACCGACGCGATCTCGCGCGACGGCGAGCTCGCGCCGGGCAGGGGGTTCAATGCCAAACGCGGCGCCGCGGTGGTCGAGCGCGGCGCGCAGTTCCTCGACGAGGCGTTTCCGCTGACCCGCGGCAGCCATGCCGATATCGTGCTCTATGACGTCGCGGATGGCGGGCTGGTGATGCGCGATGCCGATGGGCTCACGGCGCTGCGCGATCCGGCGCAGTTCGTCGGTGCCGCGCCCGGGCAGATCGTGCTGCGCCACAATGGCCTTCACGCGATCCTCGTCATCGATCCGCAGAACCCGATCGGTTCGCTGCATGCGGCGGGGCTCGCCGACATCATCGTCGAAAGCGCGCTGACCACCATCGAGGATTGCGAGGATTCGGTTGCGGCGGTGGATGCCGAGGACAAGGTCGGCGTCTATCGCAACTGGCTCGGCCTGATGGACGGCACGCTGAGCGAGACGTTCGAGAAGGCCGGCAAGACCGTGCACCGCACGCTCAACCCCGACAGGATGTTCACCGGCGCCGACGGCAAGCCGCTGGCGCTCAAGGGGCGGGCGCTGCTGCTGGTGCGCAATGTCGGGCACCTGATGACGACGCGCGCGGTGCTCGACAAGGATGGCACGCCGATCGGCGAAGGCCTGCTCGATGCGGCGGTGACCACCCTCTGCGCCATGCACGACACGGGCGGCAATTCGCGCACCGGCGCGGTCTATATCGTCAAGCCGAAGATGCACGGGCCGGACGAGGTCGCCTTCGCCTGCGACATTTTCGGCGCGGTCGAGCAGATGCTGGGGCTCAGGCCCAACACCATCAAGATCGGCATCATGGACGAGGAGCGGCGCACCTCGGCCAACCTCAAGGCGGCGATTTACGCCGCGCGGGCGCGGGTGTTCTTCATCAACACCGGCTTTCTCGACCGCACCGGCGACGAGATCCATACCTCGATGGAGGCCGGCCCGGTGCTGCGCAAGGACGACGTGAAGTCCGAGCGCTGGATCCAGGCCTATGAGGATCGCAACGTGCTGATCGGACTGCACGCCGGGTTCTCGGGCAAGGCGCAGATCGGCAAGGGCATGTGGGCGCGGCCCGACGACATGGCGGCGATGCTGGCGAGCAAGGGGGCGCACCCCAATGCCGGCGCCAACACCGCCTGGGTGCCGTCGCCGACGGCGGCGACGCTGCATGCGCTGCACTACCACCAGGTCGACGTGTTCGCGGCGCAGCAGCGGCGGCACAACCAGCCGACCCCCGGCCTCGGCGAGCTGTTCTCGATGCCGGTGCTCGACGCGCGCACGCTCGACAGAGCGGCGATCGCGGCCGAGCTCGAGAACAACGCGCAGGGCATCCTCGGCTATGTGGTGCGCTGGGTCGACCAGGGCGTCGGCTGCTCCAAGGTGCCCGACATCCACGATGTGGAGCTGATGGAGGATCGCGCCACCTGCCGCATCTCCTCGCAGGCGATCGCCAACTGGCTGCGCCACGGCGTGGTCGGCAAGGATCAGGTGGTCGAGACGTTCGAGCGCATGGCGGCGGTCGTGGACAAGCAGAATGCCGGCGATACGAACTACATTCCAATGAGCGGCAATTTCGGCTCGCTCGCCTTCCAGGCGGCGCTCGACCTCGCGCTCAAGGGCGCGGAGCAACCCTCCGGCTACACCGAGCCGCTGCTGCATGCGGCGCGCGAGAAGGTGAAGGCCGAGGGCGAGCGGCGGAGGTAGGCAGGGCAGGGCGAACGACAGCGCACTTGGCCCCCACCCCCGGCCCCTCCCCGCAAGGGGGAGGGGAGCCCGACTGAAACACCGTACTAGCGGCTCCATCGCCCCCCTCCCCCTTGCGGGGAGGGGCCGGGGGTGGGGGCCGCGCCCGCCGGCGGATCAGTCTCCCCTACAGCTCGTACACCGGCAAATGGATGGCGCTCGGCCGCGCCGGATCGTGGAAGATTTCCATCTCCACCGGGGTGAGCCGGGTGGCGGTGCCGAACGGCTCCGACGTGCCGGTGTTGCGGGCATAGCGCGGATGCGCGCCGCTCGCCACGATCAGGCGCAGGCGATGGTCGCGGCGGAAGCAATGCGCCGTGGCGTGCAGGCGGAAATTGAGCTTCCAGATGTCGTCGGGCACCGCCGGGTCGGCCGAGGTCTTGCGCACATAGCCGTCGCAGATGTTGATCGCCTGCCCGGCGGCGTCGACGTCGCACAGCGTCACGAACAGGTCGGCGTCCGGCAGATTGGCGCGGGCATAGATCACGGCGCGCACATTGCCGATGATCGTGGTGTCGGAAAACAGCGGCTCCGAGCTGAACACCAGCACGTCCTTGCGCCGCTCGAGCGGCGCCTGGTCCAGCGGGCCGGCGCCGACGAAGGCGAACATGGCGCCGCCGACATTGGGCGTGGGGTCGCGCGGATCGTAGGTGTAGCGCTCGGGGTCGCTGGATTTGACCGGGCGCTGCGACAGCACCTGGTCGGGATGCAGATGCCAGATCTGCGTGTCGGGCAGGCCGGGCGGATAGGCGTCGAAATCGTGCCACTCGTCGCGGCCGCCGATATGCAGGCGCACCGGCTTGTCGGCGATGCCGGCGCGATCGCCGTAGAGCTCGGCGCGCATCCAGGTCAGGGTGTCGCGCATGCCCTCATATTGCAGTTCCGGGCTCACATGCCACCACGGCCCGACGGTGAGCCGGGTGCGCTGGCCGGCCTCGGTCAGGGTCTCGTAGTCGCGCAGCAATTGGTCGAGCATGAAATCGTACCAGCCCGAGACGAAGCTGGTGGGCGGCGTGCGCGACCCGATGCGATGCGTGTGGTCGAGGCTTTCCCAGAAGCCGTCATTGCCGATCGACTGGCTGAGCCAGCGCTTCCAGAACGGCACGTCGTGGCCGGTGGCGCGGCGGTCGGCGTCGAGCAGCGGCAGCTGCATCGAGGCGCTGAGGGTGCGGCGTTCGACGGCGCCGCGGCCGATGCCGCGGGCAAAGCGCAGCGGATGGTCGCGGATGCCCTCGATGGTCTGCACCCAACTCAGCCACAGGCCCAGCGCAAAGCCGCCGCCGGGAAACACCACGCTGCGGAATTCGGCGCTGGTGACCTTCACCGCCATCGCCGATTGCCTCGGCAGCGCATCGCAGATGGCCCATTGCGCATAGCCCAGATAGCTCGCGCCGGAGGTGCCGAGGCGACCATCGAACCAGGGCTGCGCCTTGATCCAGGCGAGGGTGTCGAGGCCGTCGTCGCGCTCGTGGCTCAGCGGGTCGAACTCGCCCTCCGACTTGCTGGTGCCGCGGCATGCCTGCAGCACGACGTTGTAGCCGCGTTCGGCATAGGCTTCGGCGGCCGTCGAAAAGCCGTGCAGGCCGTAGGGCAGGCGGATCAGCAGCGTGGGAAACTTGCCGCCGGCGCGCGGGGTGAACAGTTCGGTCTCGAGCTGGATGCCGTCCTGCATTCGGATGCGCAGGTCGCGGGCGCGGCGGGCCTTGAAGCGGCGCCTGGGCAGTTTGGCGGTGCGCGCGAGAAAATACGTCCCAAGGCTCATCGCGCCGCTGCCAGTCCCGAAAACCCCGCCGATCCGGCCCTCACATTGGGCCGCGGGCCGGCGCGGTCAACCCCCGCCGGAACCGCAGCGTTACGAAGGCGTTGGTTTGCAACAAGGAAATCCGGGAGCGGCAGATGAAAACCTACGATGCCCACAAGACCACCACGGAAGTCCGCCAGGCCAACCGCACCCTCGACAATTTCTGGGTGCTGGTGATCTCGACCGTGGCGATCGTGGCGGTATTCGCCATCATCTTCCTGGTGTTCTTCGCCAACACGCCGGCCAGCGTGGTTTCGCCATAGCGGCACCGACATGGCGCGATTGAAGACAGTCTCACGCGACGCACTGACCGTGCGCCGCGTGCGGCGTGGTGCGGGTTACGCCTACACCGATGCCGAGGGCAAAACCTGGCCGCGCGGCGAGCTGCGGGACCGGGCGCTGCATCTGGGGATTCCGCCGGCCTGGACCGAGGTGCGGATCGCCCCCGAGCCGCTGATGCACATCCAGGCCTGCGGCGTGGATGCGGCGGGGCGCGTGCAGTACATCTACCATTCGGACTGGGAGCTGCGCCGGCAGCGCAAGAAGCAGCGGCAACTGGCCATGCTGACCGGCGCCCTGCCGCGCATTCGCCGGCGCGTCGCCGCCGACCTCGAGGCCGAAGCCGGCAGCAGGACACTGGCGTTGGCGATCGGCGTGGCGCTGATCGACCGCACCGCCATGCGCATCGGACGCGAGCGGTATCTCGACGCCCGCGGCACGCGCGGCGCCGGCACCCTGTTCGGGCGCGATGTCGCGGTGCGGGGCGACGACGTGATCCTGAGGTTTCCCGCCAAGAGCGGCAAGCTCGCCGACTACACGCTCAGCGATGCGCGGCTTGCGGCGGCGATCGGCCGGATCAAGACGATCCCGGGCAAGCGCTTGCTGATGTATCGCGACGACGAGGGCGCGACGCGCGCGTTGCGCAGCGACGAGATCAACCGCTATCTGCGCGAGATTTCCGGCGTGCGCGTGACCGCCAAGGATTTCCGCACGCTGCATGCCAGCGCGCTCGCGGCCGAAGCGCTGGCCAAGCTCGAGCCGGGACCGTCCGTGTCGGCGCGGCGGCGGCAGGTGGCCGGCGTGGCCAAGACCGTTGCGGCGTTCCTCCGCAACACGCCGGCCATCACGCGGCAGAGCTACATCGCGCCCTGCCTGTTCGCGATGTTCGAAAAGGCGCGTCTCGCCGAGTTGTGGGCCGCGGCGGCCGAACGGCACGATGGCCTGCGGGTGCGCGAGGCGCGGCTAGCCGCGGTGCTCGAAGCCGCCGGATAACGTGCCGGCCCGTCAGGCGACGCGGCTCTGCGGCGCGGTTTCGGCGTGGCGGAACAGATCCTCCAGCGCCGCCGGAGCCACCGGCGGCGATAGCAGGAAGCCCTGGAAGATGTTGCAGCCCAGCGAGGTCAGCACGTCGAGCTGCTCGCGCGTTTCCACGCCTTCGGCGGTCACCTCGATCTTGAGCGCATGCGCCAGCGTGGTCATCGCCTGGACGATGGCGATCGACACGCTGCCCGGCGACAATTGGCTGACGAAGGAGCGGTCGATCTTGATGCGGTCGACCGGGTAGCGCTTGAGGTAGTTGAGCGACGAATAGCCGGTACCGAAATCGTCGAGGGCGATGCGGATGCCGGCCGACCGGAAGACGCGGATCGCTTCGCTGGCGATGCTGGCGTCTTCGAGCAGGATGCCTTCGGTGATCTCGAGTTCGAGATCGGCGGGGCGCATGCCGGTTTCGCTCAGCAGCGCGAAAACCCGGCCGGCAAACTGCGCATCGCGCAACTGGACCGGCGAGATGTTCACGGCAATCACCTTGCCGGGCCAGTCGGCGCCCATCTGGCAGGCGCGGCGCAGCACCTGTTCGCCGAGCACGCTGATCAGGCCGCTTTGCTCGGCGACGGGAATGAAGTGTGCCGGCGACACCTGGCCGAGGCGCGGGTGGCGCCAGCGGGCGAGGGCCTCGGCGCCGACGATCCGCAATTGCCCGGCGTCGAACAGCGGCTGGAAGTCGACCGAGATCTGGTCGGTGCGCCGCAGCGCCTCGCGCAGCTCCGCCTCGATGGCGTGGCGGTTCTGCAAAAGCTCGTTCATCGATTCTTCGAACACCACCGCGCGGTTGCGTCCGGTGGTCTTGGCCTCGTAGAGGGCGATGTCGGCCTTGCGGATCAATTCGCGCGCATCCGCCTCGTGGCCGTCGGCGGCGGCGATGCCGATCGAGACGCCGACGAACGCCTCGCTGCCGAAGATGTCGAAGGGCTTACCGACCGCCTCGATGATGCGCTGGCTGAGCTGCAGCGGCTCGGTGAGCCCGGCGGCGCCGGTCAGGATGGCGAACTCGTCGCCGCCGAGCCGGGCGACCATCTCGGTCGGGCCGATCAACTGGCGCAGGCGCTGGCCGACGGCTTCGATCAGATCGTCGCCGGCCTGGTGGCCGAGCGTATCGTTGACCTGCTTGAAGCGGTCGAGGTCGAGCATGAGAACGGTGGTGCGGTGGTCGCGACCGGGCAGGTGCACCAGGGCGCGCGCCACCGCCGACTCGAAATGCGGGCGGTTGGGCAGATGCGTCAGCGGGTCGTGCCGGGCCTGGTGCTCGGCTTCGGCGCGCCCCGCCTCGAGCGCGCGCGATTTGCGCCACAACTGGCAGAGCAGGCCGGTGGCGATGGCACAGGCGATGAGGAAGGCGATGGCGAGCGCCGGCAGGGTCTGGCGCAGCATCTCGCTGCCGGGGCGCTGCAACTGCCAGTTGAAGAAGGTGATGAAGCGGCCGGAGCTGTTGGTCAGCGGCAGCATGGCGTCGTCGGCGCCGAACCGGCCGTACTGGGTGAAGCTCGCTTCGGGGATGAAATACTCGTCGGCGATGCGCTCGGCGTAGGCGGTGCCGAGGTGGACGATGCTGATATGGACGAACTCGCTGCCGCGGCTCTGCTTGATGGCGCCGGTGTCGCTGACGATCGGGGTCAGGCTGACGAGGGAAGGGATGCCGCCGATCGTCGCCAGATCGGAGACGCTGGGCGGCGTCGCCCTGGTGCGCGCCTCGTATTGGTCGAGCGCGCCGCCGGCGATGCGGCGCCTGAGGTCGGAGAGCAGCGGCATGAGGTCGGGCATCTGCGCTTCGGCATGCGCGATGTCGGTGTCCTTGCCGTCGGCCATGTCGTAGATCGGACGGTTCCTGTCATCGACGACGATGGCTTCGTCGTGGCCGAAGAAATCGTGCATCCACACGCCCAGATTGCTGCTGATCCAGGTCTGGTCGAAACTGAGCTTGGTGTGGGTGACCGCATCGTCCCAGATGGTGGCGCTCTGCTGATCGTGCGGAATGCGGTCCAGTTGCAGGGCGATGACGTGGCGGGCGAGCGCGATCTGGCGATCGAGGCTCCGCTGGTCGATCCCCTGGGCGGTCCACAGCACGAAGGCGAGCGTCGCCGCGACAGTCACCGCGAGCGAGGCGACCACCGGTCCGAGTACGGCGATTGAGTACCACCAGCGTCGCGGGGTACCGGACGGACGAGAGGCCATCACCTCTCCTTGCTGCAATTTCTGCGGAGTCTAGTCGTAATCGGCTTGCCGAGAGGTTACCGGACCGTTGCGATCGTCACGCGCGCGCGATCATTCGGCCGGCCGCAGCGCCACCCGCTCGGCGTCGCGGCGGCTGACGACCAGCGCGATCGGAATGCCGATGGCGATGATGGCGGCGAACACCAGGAACAAGGTGCGTGCCGCGCCTTCGACGTCCGCGGTGGTGGTCGCGGTGGGCAGGCCGGCCGCATTGACCGCGACGCCGCCGATGGCAGCGCCCAGTCCCGAGGCAAAGAGCTGCACCATGCCGAGGCCGGCCGAGGTTCGGTCGTTGTCGGCCGCGGGCGCGCCGGCGAGGACGCGCGTCGACAGATGCTGGAAGGCCATGCCGATGCCGAGGCCGAGGCCGAGCAGGGCGATGCTGGCGAGAACGAGGTCGGTCGCGGTGCCGGAAGCGCGCGCCACGGTCAGGGCGATGCCGAGCGTCGACGCCAGCAGGACCAGCGGCGAGGCGATCAGCGCCGCCCGCACGCGCGGCCCGGTCCAGCCGGAGGTGGTGATGGCGGAGATGGACCAGCCGGCGGCGACGAAGGCGGTCACGTAGCCGGCCCAGAGCGGCGGCAGGCCGTGCAGGCGCTGCAGGAACAGCGGCACGAAAATGTCCGAGGTCACGGCGATGCCGAGGATCAGGATCAGCGCGAACAGGCTGCTCATGGGCGAGCGCAGCGAAAACGTGCCGGCGGGAAACAGCTTCGAGCGCGAATAGATCTCGGCGAGGGCGAGCAGCACCAGATCGACGCCGCACAACATCACCAGCGCACCAGCGATATCCGGAGACTCTGTCAGGAGGCTCGCGACGGAAATGTCGAGCACGGCCACGGTGACGAGGAAAATTTGCTTGTAGGGCAAACGGGTTGGCGGCCGCGCGTCGCTGGCCGCGGGCAGCACCCGCCAGGCCCCGAGCGCCAGGAGAATCGCGGCTGGCACGATGAGCAGGAAGGCCCAGCGCCAAAGGTCGAACTGCGCAAAGCTGCCGCCCACGGCGGGGCCGAGCAGCGTCGCGACGCCCCATACCGTGGCGTTGAGGGCCATCACGCGTGGCCACAGCCGCTGGGGAAACACGATGCGCAGCATCGCCAGCGACTGCGCGATGATGAGGCCGGCGCCGAAACCCTGGACGAAGCGGCCGGCAAGCAGCAGCAGCATCGACGGCGCCAGGCCGCACAGCAGGCTGCCGAGGCCGAAGGCCGTGGCGGCGATGATGTAGCCGGCGCGCGGGCCGATCGAGGCCGGGCGCACGGCGGCGAACAGCGTCGCGAGGATCGAGGCGACGACGAAGGTCGTGGTGTTCCACGCGAAAAGCTCGATGCCGCCGATTTCCTTGACGATGGTTGGCAGCATGGCGGTGGTGATGAAGGCTTCCATGGCCTGCAACGCGGTGCCGCCGATCAGCACCGCGACGGCCAGGCCGCCCACGGAAAACACCTCGCGCCAGCTGTTTTGGGTCGTCATGGTGGATCCTCGAATGGGCGCGTCGCAGCGTCCCCGAGCGCGGTTGAGGTCAACACGATCCCGTGGCCGGTGCGGGTGCGCCGGCGGACCGTTTTTGGTCGGGAGTGCTGCCGGGCCGGCGGCGAAGCACGCCGGCAGGCGGCGCACCATAGTGGCGGCCGGGCACGCTCGCAATGCCGGAGAGACAGAAGGGCGCGCCGGCGCCGGAATTCCACGAAGGTGCGACGGCCGCGAGGGAGGGCGCGGCCGTCGCCAGTCGCCAGACCAGTCCGCCTGCGAAGCGGGCTCTCTGGTGCGGCGCGCGTTCGGCCAGAGAGGGATGGCCGTCGTCGGCGCCGTGCTGCCGCGTCGGGAGGATCACGGCATTGGCGGGCTGCACCGGAGGGTGCAGAAGAGGTGCGGGGAGGGCGTTGGGAATGCCGTGACGGTCGCCCGCCGTCGAGCACGCCGCTCCCCGCGGTACCTGGTCCTTGGGGGAGTCAGGTACCAACTGCGTCGAGGCGCTGGCTGCGCACCCAGAACCCGACGATATTGGCTGCCTCGCGGCGATAGGCATCGAGATCGCCGTGACGCTCGAACACCGCCGACGCACCGGCATCGAGCAGGCTGTTGCGGGTATCGCGATCGAGGCTTGGCGACATGGCCGCGAGCAGCAGGCCGGGCGCCTGATGCTTGAGCTTGAGGATGAAGTCGTGCGTGGCGGTGGATGACGATTTGAGATCGACCAGCACCATGCAGGGCGCCGACGGCAACGCCGCAAGCGCGGTGAGCGCGTCGAGCGCAGCGTCGGGATCGGCCAGGCGTTCGACATGCGGGCCGCCATGGGCCGCGAGCATGCGCATCATCAGGCGCGCCGAATGAAAGTCGTCGTCAACCAGCGCGATCGCTGGTTGCCTCAGGGAGTTCAATACCATTGCAGTTCCTTTCCCGCGCCGCGCGGGAGGAGAGGGGCCGTCAACAACGAAGTCAGTTCGGTGGCCCTGGAGCAATGACGGGGTGGGAGGGAGGACCCATGCCCCTGCCGGCGAGGCTGCAATACGTGCCTCACGCCAGCCATTGCTGTGCTGCGAACAGGACGCATATGCCGATTTCGGTACGCCCCGGGAAGGTTCCCGCGGGTTAAGTCGAGGTAACGAGCTTGCGTTTTACATGTAAAAAGCCCAGGTTTCCGGCGGCTGGAGGAGGGGGAGCCTGCCGTGCCGCAAGAGGCGCCGAGTGCGGCCCAGGTCCGCACAGCCCTGGATGAACTCCTCGGCTGGCCGGGAATTTCGCGCTCGCCGCAACTGTCCGAGCTGCTGCGCTACGTCGTGGACAAGACGCTGGCCGGCGACGAGGCTTCGATCAAAGCCTACTCCATCGCCGTCGATGTATTCGGGCGGCCGCACGATTTCGACCCGCAGGCCGATCCCATCGTTCGCGTGCAGGCGCGCCGCCTGCGTACCCTGCTCGAGCAATTCTACGATTCCGGAAAGAGCGCGTCCGAGGTGCAGATTCGGCTGCCGCTCGGCCGCTACGTGCCGGACTTTGCACGCGTCGATCCAACGCAACGTCCACAGGCGGGCACGACCGCGCCGCCTGTGGACGTTGCGGCGGTGCCGCAATGGCCGGCCTGGACGCAGCCGTTGCGGAGCCGTTTGGCGCTGACGGCGCTATTGGCGTTCTGCTTCATGGTCATCGGCGTGGCGCTGGTCGTGTTCCTGCTGCGCTGGGCGTTTCCGCCGGCAACGCCGCCCGCCGCCGGTATTCCCGATTTTCCCAGCGTCACCATCGGGACGTTCGACAACCTCACCGGCCAGCCGGCGTTCGACGACGACATCGCGGGCATCGCCCAGCAGGTGAGCGGCGCCCTGGGCAAGTTCGAGCTGCTGCGCGTGGTGCCGCAGGGCGGACGCTTCACCGTGCGTGCCTCGGTGCAGCAGAGTGCAGAGCAGTTCTCGCTCAAGGCGTTGATTTCCGAGCACGGCAGCGACGGAATCGTCTGGAGCAGCACCATCACCACCCCAACGAATGGAGGCCCGGCCAGCCAGGTTCTCGGAGATATGGCCGCGGCGTTGGCGGCGCAATTGGGAGCGGCGAGCGGCCCCCTCTACACGGCGGATCGGGCCTGGTTCGGCCGGCAGGCCACGCTGCCGAGTCCGCCGCCATCTTATGTCTGCGCCCTGGCCTACATGGCCTGGCGTGACGTGCGGAAGGCCGATGCGGCGACGACGGCGCTCGATTGCCTGAACCAGGTGCTGGCTGCCGCGCCGGACAACGCCGTGGCACTCGCGGAGCATGCCGGCCTCTCCGCGTGGTGGCGCAGCTATGACGCGCCGGCGAGCGCGGATCCGGTCCCGCTGCTCGCGGCCGAGGCGACCGAGGCCGGCCGGGCGGTGAGCCTGATGCCCGACAGCAGCTTCGCCTATCAGCAGCAGGGCCTCGTGCTCGCCCGTCAGGGCTTGGTCGATGCCGCGCTGGGTGCGCTGCGCAAATCCATCAGTCTCAATCCAGCCTCGATGGACGCGCTCGCCACCTATGGCGTGCTGGAGTGGCTCAACGGCAATTTCGAGCGCGGCAGCGCGGCCGGCGAGCGCGCCATCGCCGCGGTGCCGTCGCCGCCACCGTTCTACTATATGACGCGGGCGTTTGAGGCATTGCGGCAACGGCGCTTCTACGACGCGATCGATGCGGCGCAGGCGCTGGCGGCCGGCGACGAGGAACTGGGGCTCGCCATCGCGGTGGCCGCCGCCCCGGTGATCGGGCGCAACGATCTGATCGACCGCTACCGGCCGATGATCCTCAGCAATCCGCGGTTCGAGGCCGCGGGGATCATGGCGCGCTTTCAGCGCCTCTACCGGGTGCCGGCGCTGCTGGATCGCATCCGCGAGGGGCTGATCCTGGCGGGTATTCCACCGGCGGCGCTCGACGGGCCGTTCAACGCCGACGGGACGCTGCGCCAATAGTCAGGCGAACAGTTCGCTCGCAAGGCGAACGAAGGCGCGGCCGCGCTCCTCGAAGCTCTTGAAGGCGACACCGGGCCTTTCGAGCTGCCCATAGCTCGGTGCTCCCGGCGACAGGATCACGGTGTCGAACCTGTCGCGGCGAGAGGCGAGGGCCCGGATACCGGCCTCGAGCGTCGCCGCTTCAACGACCTCGATCTCCGGCGCGGCCGCGTAGGTCGCAGTGGCCAGGCGGTCGCCGGTCACCGGCAGGGTGACGAGCACCGTAACGCCGCGCGACGCCAGCAATGAGGCCAATTCGGTGTAGTCCTGCTGGCGCTCGTGGCCGCCGGCGATCAGTGCGATGCGCTTGCCAGGATAGGCGGCGAGCGCGGCCTTGGTCGCCTCGGGGGTGGTCGAGATCGAGTCGTTGACGAGGGTAAGATCGCCGACGGCATGCTCCTCGAGCCGATGCGGCAGCGGTTCGAAGGCCTGGATGCCGCGGACGATGCCCTCGAGGCCCGCGCCCGCCGCCAGCGCAATCTGTGCGGCGAGGCGCGCGTTGTCGAGATTATGCTCGCCCTTGAGCTTGCTTCGCTTCACCGCCGCAACGATGCGGTCGTCGATGAACGGCGCGATCGGCGGCAGCAGGCGCGAGCGGTCGCGCAGCGCCGCAAGCACGGTCTCGTTGTCCCTGGCGCCCTTGCCGAGGCCCACGGGGAAGGGCGCATCGCGATCAATGAGGTTCAGCTTGTCGGCGTAGTAGCGCTCTGTCGTACGATGCCAGTCGGTATGTTCTGGCGTGAGGTTGGTGACGGCGGCGACGTCGGGCGAGAACGCCATGTCGGCAGTCTGGTAGCTCGACAGTTCGAACACGACGATCTTGTTGCGGTCGGCGATTTCGAGCGGCGCCAGGCCGACATTGCCGGCAAGGCCAGCGTCGAGCCCGGCGTTGACGAGCATCAGATGCGTCAGCGTGGCGGTGGTCGATTTGCCCTTGGTGCCGGTGATGGCGATGACCGTGCGGCCGTTGCGATAATATTCGCCCCACAGATTGAGGTTGGAGGTGACGGCGACGCCGGCTTCGCGCGCAACGAGAAAGATCGGCTTGTAGCGCGAGACGCCCGGCGACTTGACGATCGTGCCGAAGCGGTGCTGCTCGATCGCGGCCTGCAGGTCGGTCGGCGCGATGAACTCTGCGTCCTCGATGCCGGCGTCACCGGAATCGACAGTGACGAAAACCTCGAGATCCGGGGCTCGGGCCTTGAGGAAGGCGCGGGTCGAGCGGCCTTCGCGGCCGGCGCCGTAAAGCAGGACGGGCTGGTCAAAGCGCATGCGGTGCAATCCTTTCCGCGACGGCCGGCGGGATGTGGTGCTCGGAATTTTCGATCATCAGGTCATGCAGGGCCTGCATCAGGCGTGGGTGGCCATATTGCTGCACTAGGTCGTCGTGCAGCGTCTCGACGACCGCCGCGGCGCGCCATTCCGGGCGCTGGGTGAGAGCGTAAAGGCAGGCGGCCGCCTCCTCGATCTCGCCGACGCATTCCCATGGCTTTTGTCCGGCGAGCCCGGTGAGTTCGCGATAGGCGCGCTCGTTGCCGGGTTTGTCGAGCAGGTTCTGTCCGAAGATGCCGAGCAGCCGTTCCTTGTCCATCACCGGCGCGAGGATCAGGAAGGTGAAGTGGCATTTGGGGCATTCACCGCACCAGAGCGGACCGTCATGGCCCGCGAGCCTGAAATTGCGGTTGCAGCTCGAGAACACGTGGTCGAAGCGGGTTTCGCGTGCAAAGAGGCTCGCGATCTTCGCCTCAGAATATGGACGCAACAGCGAGAAATAGCCGAGCGCGTCGCCGGTGGCCTCGGCCAACACTCCGGCGATACGGCCCTCGAAGTCGAGCGATTTCGAATATTGATGGTTCACCTCGCGGCCGTCATGCACGACGTTGCCTTCGCTGGCCGAACGTTCGTTGCTGAGCACGACGCGATCATAGGAAAACAGCAGGGCCGTGAGCGCCGCGATCATCGAATTGATCGCTGTCGAGGGCACGTGACCGTTGAAATAGCCGGGCTGCTTGCCGAGCCGGATCATCTCGGGGTCGAGCGTGCGGGTGACGTAGAGCGGCGTTCTGCCGATCTTGTCGACCGAGCCGACGATCGGACCCTTGGGGTTCACCGCGAAGGGCGCATAGTCGATCCCCGCCGCTTCGAGCAATTGCACCGAAACCAGCGAATCCTTGCCGCCGCCGATGGGCAGCAGCGCGCGATCCCGCAGCGGTGGGGCAGGCGGCGCCCGCCTTGTGTCCGATGGGGCGACGATTTCGATTTGGCCGAAGTGGTTGAGGTTGTTGCGCGCGTAGAATTCGCCGAGGCCGTTGGAATAAATGTCGAGCGCGAACTCGCGACCCTTATCGGTCAGCGGAAAATCCACGTCGATCCGGAGCGGTGCCAGCAGCTTGAAATAACTGACCCCCAGCGTCACTGCCGTGAGATTCAGCAGCCGCGCGAATGCGTCGGATGCGGCGGCGGCAGCGTCGCTGCCGGCCGGGAAAGCCAGCGTTTCGGTGAAATGCAGATCGCCCAGCGCATAGCCGAAGTGTCCGACGCCGGCAGTGGCGTCGTAAGCGGGCGTTTCGATGCGAAAGGGGGCGCTCAATAGATTCTCAGACTCAGCCTCAGCACAATATCGGGGCTGAGGCGCTGAAAGCCAAATTCGCGCATGGTGCAGCTCCAGGCGGTCCCGAGGCGCTCGATCTTGAACAGATTGTAACGGGCCGGATCTTCGCCGCCATCCTCGCTCTGGGCCGCGCCGGCGGCGGCCACGCCGATCACCGGCACGTCGCCGTTGAGGCCGGGAATGGCATAAATCGTCGATTTGTGGGTGTGGCCATGCAGGATCAGCTCGGCGCCGGTCTCGGCGACCACCTGGCGCAGGCGCTTGGCGCCATGCAGTCCCAGCCGCGGATGCCGAGCCTCCTGGTTGGGGGGGTGATGGATGAGCACCACGCGGAAATAGCCGGCGTCGCCCATGAGCTTTAGAATGCGCCGCAGCCGCTCGGCCTGGTCGGCGCCGAAGCGCCCATAGGCCATCAGCGGTGCGGTCGGCACGCTCGAACTGCAGCTGATGATGGCGGCCTCGCCGACGCGGCGCACGAACGGGAACTGCGCGGCGTCCAGCGTTTCGCCGCGCATGTATTCGCCCCAACGCGCATTGTTGAAGCCGAAGGATTGCTTCAGATAGGCGTCGTGGTTGCCGGGGGAGACGCAGACGGTCGAGGGATCGCCTACCGTCTGCAGCCAGTTCCAGGCGGTGTTGGCTTCGGGCTCGAGGCCTAGGTTGACGAGGTCGCCAGTCACCGCGACGAAGTCTGGCGCCTGCTCGCGCAAATGGCGCACCAAATTGGTCAGGCCGTCGCCAGCCAGTGTCGCCTGGCGCCGAAAGCGCCAGTTGAGATAGCCGGTGACCCGCTTGTTGACGAGCTCGGTCCATTTGACTGGCGGTAGCGGCGCCAGGTGCACGTCCGAGATATGGGCAAGTGTGATCATCGAGGGGCCTAATGCCACGCTCGGCATGGCAAGAAAATGGTCCATCGCGGCATTGGGTAGTTTTGCCCCGGAAGCAGGGCTGCTACGTCACCGGTCATGACGGATGAAACGAGACTGACGCCCTGGCAGCGATACCGCACCCGTCTGCACCTGCTGGTCACGGCGTTGCGCAAACGGATGACCGTGGGCGTGCGAGCGGTGCTGCTCGACGGCCGGCGGGTGCTGCTGGTCAAGCACACCTACGTGCCGGGCTGGCAGTTTCCGGGCGGCGGAGTCGAGCCGGGCGAGACCGCCGAAACGGCAGCGGCGCGCGAGGCGCTCGAGGAAACCGGCTTTGCCTGCGATGGCCGGCCGGCGCTGCATGGCTTGTTCCTCAACCGCGTCGCCGGCGGCCGGCGCGACCATGTCGCGGTTTATGTCTGGCGCGATTTCCGCAATCAGATTGAGTTCGCCCCGAACCTCGAGATCGCCGAATGCCGCTGGTTCGACGTCGATGCGCTGCCCCCCGATATCGGCAAGGGCACGGCCCGCCGGCTGCGCGAGATTTTCGACAAGACCAGGCCGGATTCCGAATGGTAAGATGCACAGGGCGCCGGCGACCAACGGGAATCCTGAATTCGCGAGGGTGCTCAAGGTCAGCACGGCGTTGCTGAGTTCAAGGCCCACCGTGGCCGCATGAGGTTAGTCCAGGAAGTCCAGCTCCGGTCCGACCGGTATGATGCGCGTCGGATTGATGCGAGTGTGGCTCCAGTAATAGTGCGTCTTGATGTGGTCGATGTGGATCGTTTCGCGCACCCCGGGCGTCGCCACCAGTCCGCGCAAATAGTGTGAGATGTTGGGGTAATCGCTCAGGCGCCGGATGTTGCACTTGAAGTGCCCGAAATACACGGCGTCGAAGCGCACGAGAGTAGTGAAAAGCCGCCAGTCGGCTTCCGTGACCTCCGCCCCGGCCAAGTAGGCATTTTCGCCAAGCAGACCTTCGATCCAGTCGAGGCTGTCGAACAGCGCCTGGACGTTCTGCTCGTAGACTTCCTGCTTGGTGGCGAAGCCGGCTTTGTAGACGCCGTTGTTCACGGTGTCGTAGATGCGCGCGTTGAGCTCGTCGATACGCTCGCGATGCGAGGCCGGATAGTAGTCGTCGTCATTGCCGGTGAGCTGGTTGAAGGCTGAGTTCAGCATACGGATGATCTCGGCGCTTTCGTTGTTGACGATGCTGCCGGTCTGTTTGTCCCAGAGGACCGGCACGGTGACCCGGCCGGAATATGTCGGGTCGGCCTTCTGGTAGATCTGGTAGAGGTGCTCAGCGCCGAACAGGTCGTCGCCAGTGGACCCCCAATCGGCGAAGGTCCAGCCAGTTTCGTCCGGCATTTTCGGTGAGACCACCGACAGGCTGATCATTTCGTCGAGTCCCTTGAGCGCGCGGAAGATGAGGGTGCGATGCGCCCAGGGGCAGGCGTAGGAGACATAGAGGTGGTAGCGACCGGGCTCGGCCTTGAAGCCGCCCTTTCCGGAGGGGCCGGGCGAGCCGTCGGCGGTTACCCAATTGCGGAACGGGGAGTCGGCGCGCACGAAATGCCCGCCCGTCTTGCTGGTGTCGTACCATTCGGTCGACCAGCGGCCCTCGACCAATCGTCCCACAATCGTCTCCTTGCAGTCATGTGCTCGCCCCACTTAGGAGGTCCGCTGGCCATCACCAAACGTTAACGCCGGGCTCTTGAATTGCGCTGCGTTTCCCATGATTTATCGTTTACGCGCCCGGACCGTAATGGTAATGCGCAGCTTTAGACGTCAGGAGGCGTCCAGGATGGAGAACGTCGTTCACGTGACCCGACGATCGTAACAGGTCGGGAGCCGGCCCCGCGCCGGCGCGTTTGTCCTTTGTCTTTGTGTCCTGGACTGTCACGATGAACACCCAATCCGTCTATTCCCCGGCGCCGTCGGCCCCTCCGCAACCCAGCCTGCCCACCTGGCGCCATGCCACCCCCGAAGACGGTGCTTACGTCGAGGAGTTGCAGGCGCTGGCTTTTGGCCCTGGGCGGTTCGCCCGTACGGCCTTCCGGGTGCGCGAGCGCTTCCCGATCGATACCTCCCTTTCCCTCATTGCCGAAGTCGACGGAGTCCCATGCGGATCGGTGTGGATGACGCCGCTCAGCGTCGGCGGCATCGACGGCTACATGCTGGGACCGCTGGCTACACATCCCGACTTCCGCAAGCGCGGCGTCGGCAAGATGCTGGCGCGTGAAGTCACCCGGCTGGCGCTGGCGCGCGGGCAGGGCAGCTTCGTCATCCTGATCGGCGACCGCGACTACTATTGCCCGCTCGGCTGGCAGCCGACGACATTGGGGGCGGTCAAATGGCCGGGTCCGGTGGATCCCAGCCGCGTCCTCGTCTACTCCGAGGACAAGACGCTGGCGGCGAGGCTCAAGGGACGGATCGGTGCGTTCGGCACCAAGAAGCACGCCTAGCGCCGCACTTTCTTGCACAAGAGCGGGTGGGTCGCGAACCCGCCGGCTCGCGGATGTCTGGAGCAGTTCGCCGATTCATGGCATCGGTGGCTGCTTCAAGCTATTGTTTTGCCGCGTTTTCGAGGCGGAAGACCTGTTGTTTTTCCCGAAATGCGCCTGTGAGGGAATGTGTCCGTGTCGGCCGCCGACGAACTGATCGAGCGAATTGCACGCCGGTTGCTGCCGTCGCCGCAGGCCACGGAGGTGACGGCCACCCTTGCGCCGGACTTTATGCCCGAGGGTGGCTTCCAAGGGCCGCGGCGCGATGCGGCGGTGCTGATCGCCCTGGTGCATCGGGGCGATGCGATGTCGGTGCTTTACACCGAGCGGTCGCCGGACCTCAGGTCACATTCGGGCCAGATCGCCTTCCCTGGAGGCAAGATCGATCCGGAAGACGCCGGGCCGGGCGACGCTGCGGTGCGCGAGGCGAGCGAGGAGGTGGCGCTCGATCCGCACGACGCCCGCATCCTCGGCTACATGCCCGCCTATTTCACGGGGTCGAACTACCTGATCACGCCGGTGGTCGCCGAGGTCACGCCACGGCGCGACTTCGTGCCCAATCCCGGCGAGGTCAAGACCGTGTTCGAGGTGCCGTTGCCGCTGCTGATGAAGGAGGAGACCTTCGGCACATTCCGCATCCGCCGCAAGGACCGGGAAGGCACCTCCTGGCAGATTGCGCATCAGGGCCTCGTGATCTGGGGGATAACGGCCAACCTGACGCGACAATTCTACGAGATGGTGCTGAAGCCCGAGGTGCAGGTGTGATCCCGCAATCGGCGCTCGATCGGCTGAAGCGGGCGCCATGGCTGCAGCGGTCGGAAACACAGGCGATATTTGCGCTGCTGGATGGCGCCAAGGGGCGTACCCGGGCCGTCGGTGGCGTCGTGCGCGACGCGCTGGCGAACCGGATGCGGGAGACGCCGGAGATCGACTTCGCCACGGAATTGACGCCCGAGGACGTGACCAAGCGGGCGATGGCAGCCGGCATTCCGGTCTATCCGACGGGCATCGAGCACGGGACCGTGACGCTGAGGGTCGGCGACCTTGTGGCTGAGGTAACCACGTTGCGCGAGGACGTCGAAACCTTCGGCCGGCGCGCACGGGTGAAATTCGGGAAGGACTGGACGCGCGATGCCGAACGGCGGGATTTCACGCTGAATGCGCTGTATGCCGACGCCGACGGCACGCTGCTCGATCCCCTGGGCGGCGCGCAGGATTGCCTCGACGGCGTGGTGCGCTTCATTGGCGACGCCGACCAGCGCATCGCCGAAGACCGGTTGCGCGTCTATCGCTTCTTCCGGTTTTCGGCGAGCCATGGACACGAGCGCCTGGACCCTACCGGACTCGACGCGGTGGCCCGTGCTGCTGGGACGCTCGACGGGCTGTCGGCCGAGCGGGTTGGGGCCGAGATGCGGCGCATGCTCGACCTGCCGCGCGTGGCCGGAACGCTGGCCACCATGCGGACGGCCGGCATTCTCGCATTGCCAGCCGATCTGCTGGAGCGGCTGGCCGCCTATGAGCGGCAGGCGCGCCAGCCCAACCGCAACGCCCGGCTGGCGCTGCTAAGTGCGAGCCTGGGCGTGACATGGCCGCGAGAGCACTGGCGATTGTCGAACGACGAGGCCGGGATGGCCGAACGAACGCTGGCGGCGGCACGGCTGCTGGTCGATTTCCAGGTCAACGAGGCCGCCTATCGCTATCCAGCCGTCCTGGCGGATGCGGTGGAGGTGGCGGCGGCGCTGGCGGGATGGACCGGAGCGGGGAAATCAGCCGTGCTGGCGCGGCTCGCGGAAATCGAAGTGCCGCGTTTTCCGATCTCGGGCAACGATCTCATCGCGGCGGGACTCGCGCCAGGCCCAGGGCTCGGGATGGCGCTGGAGCGGCTGGAAAAGCGCTGGATCGCGAGCAATTTCCGCCTCGGCAAGGCGGAATTGCTCGCGGAACTCAAGCACTGAATCTGAGGCTATTGTGCCGGTTGCAGGTCGTGGATGCGTTGCTTGATGCGCTCGACCATCTCCGGACGCACCACGGTTTCACCGTGAACTTCTCGCAGGTGCTCTGCCGCACGGCGCACGATCTCGGCGTCGTTGTCGGCCTGGGTGTGCCACGGACAGCCCGGCACCAGGCATTCGTACTGCTTCATCGCAACCTCCTGGAACTTGCCCTCATCTGGCAACGGGCGAGCGAGGGAACAAGTTCCCTGTCACGGCCAGCGCACCTCCGGGGGCATGGAACTGAGGATCGCCTCGACGTTGCCGCCGGTCTTGAGGCCGAAAGTGGTGCCACGGTCGTAGAGCAGGTTGAACTCGACATAGCGGCCGCGGCGGACGAGCTGCTCGTTGCGGTCGGCGTCGGTCCATGTGGTTGCGACGTTGCGGCGGACGAGCGCAGGGTAGATGTCGAGGAAGGCGCGGCCGACGTCCTGGGTGAAGGCGAAGTCGGCACCCCAGTCGCCGCTCGACAATTGGTCGTAGAAGATGCCGCCGATGCCGCGCGGTTCGTTGCGATGCTTGAGCCAGAAATATTCGTCGCACCATTGCTTGTAGCGGCTGTAGTCGATCTGCGGATGGGCCTCGCAGGCGGCCTTGAAGGCGGCGTGGAAATCGACGCTGTCGGGGTCGGCCTGGGTGCGCCGCCGGTCGAGCACCGGCGTGAGGTCGCCGCCGCCGCCGAACCAGTAATTGCCGGTGACGATCATGCGCGTGTTCATGTGCGCCGCCGGCACGTGCGGATTGCGCGGATGGATGATGACCGACACGCCGGCGCTCCAGAACTGGGCGCCGGCTTCGGTGTGCGGCATCTGCCGGGCGAACTCTTCGCTGAAGGTGCCGTGCACCACCGAAATGTGGACGCCGGCCTTCTCGAACACCTGCCCGTGCAGCAGGCCCATCTCGCCGCCGCCGCCCTCGGGGCGGGTCCAGGGTTTGATCTCGAATTTGGCGCCGCGTCCCGAATGTTCGGCTTCGATGGCCTCGAGGCGGGCGCAGAGGTCGTCGCGCACCTGGCGGAACCATGCGGCGGCGGTGGGTTTTTTGGTGTCGATGTCGGAAGGCAGGGTCATGTCAAACTCGCAAAGGCGCCGGTCTGGCGCATCGCCTCGCCCAATATCAGGGCGGCGGCCACGGCTACGTTGATGGAGCGCAAACCGGGACGCATGGGGATGCGGATTCGCAGGTCGGCGTCATCGGCCACGGCGAGGGGCACGCCGGCGCTCTCGCGTCCGAGCAGCAGGATGTCGGTGTCGCCATAACTCGCCGCATAGGCGGACTCGCTGGATTTGGTGGTGAGCAGCACCAGGCGCCGGCCGCGCGCCTGACGGTCGGCCGCGAAATGCGCGTAGCTGTCGTGCTCGACGATCTCGGCGTGGTCGAGATAGTCGAGGCCCCCGCGCTTGAGCTCGCGCCGCGAGAAAGCGAAGCCGGGCGGATGAATGATGTGCACCGGCACGCCGAGGCAGGCGCCCAATCGCAGCAAGGTGCCGGTATTCTGGGCGATATCGGGCTGGTAGAGGGCGAGTTCGACGGGCACGCCGTTCTCCTCGTCGTCGGGCCGCGGACGGGCCAGTGGGTATAGTGTCGCAGACGGGTTTTCGCCCGGTTGTCCCGGCTGGACAAGCGCAAAGGAGAGTGCAAAAAGACCACCAAATCACACGCCCTCAAGGGGCGGGTGTGGTTATTGCGCGCGCGGTGCGGGGGCTCCGTAAAGTGGCGCGGAATCAGGCATCAGGCGGGGATATTTCGACCTTGGCGACAGAATCGAATTTGGCGCACGACGACACGCCCGACACTGGCAAGCGCGACTTCCTCTATATCGCGACGGCCGCGGTGGGCGCCGTGGGTGTGGCGGGGGTGGCCTGGCCCATCATCAACCAGATGAACCCCGACGCGTCGGTGCTCGCCTTGGCCTCGGTCGAATACGACATGAGCAAAATCGAGACCGGCTCGGCGGTGACCATCAAGTGGCGCGGCACGCCGGTGTTCGTGCGCAACCGCACGCAGAAGGAAATCGACGAGGCGCGCGCCGTGCCGATGGATCAGCTCAAGGATCCGGAGCGGGACCAGGACCGCGTCAAGCCGGGCCATGACAACTGGCTGGTGATGATTGCCCTCTGCACGCATCTGGGCTGCATCCCGGTGGGCGAGTCGGGCGATTACGGCGGCTGGCTGTGCCCCTGCCACGGCTCGCAATACGACACTTCGGGACGTATCCGCAAAGGCCCGGCCCCCAAGAATCTGGTGGTGCCGCCCTATAAATTCCTGACCGACACCAAGATTCAGATCGGTTGAGGGGAAAGATCTCGATGTCATCGCACGAAAGCACCTACGTTCCCTCTCACCCCGTCGCCAAGTGGATCGAAGACCGCCTGCCGGTCATGGGTTTCGCCAAATCCACCCTCATCGACTATCCCACCCCAAAGAACCTCAATTACTGGTGGACGTTCGGGGGCATCCTGGCGTTCATGCTGGGCGTGCAGATCGTCACCGGCATCGTGCTTGCCATGCACTACACGCCGAACGCGGCGCTGGCCTTCGACTCGGTCGAGGCGATCAAGCGCGACGTGAACGGCGGGCGCCTGATCCAGGCGGTGCACTCGACCGGCGCGTCGATGTTCTTCTTTGCCGTCTACATCCACATCTTCCGCGGCCTGTATTTCGGCTCCTACAAGGCGCCGCGCGAGATCCTATGGATCCTCGGCGTGATCATCTACCTGCTGATGATGGCCACCGCCTTCATGGGCTACGTGCTGCCGTGGGGCCAGATGAGCTTCTGGGCGGCAGCGGTGATCACCAACATCTTTGCGGCGATCCCGGTGATCGGCGATCCGATCCTGCAGCTGCTGCGCGGCGGCTTTGCGGTCGACAACCCGACGCTCAACCGCTTCTTCTCGCTGCACTATCTGCTGCCGTTCATCATTGCGGCGGTGGTGGTGCTGCACATCTGGGCGCTGCACGTGCCGGGCAACAACAACCCGATCGGCGTCGAGGTGAAGGACAAGCGCGATACCGTGCCCTTCCATCCGTTCTACACGATGAAGGACCTGTTCGCGATCGTGGTGTTCTGCATCCCGTTCGCCTGGTTCGCGTTCTTTGCGCCGGACATCTTCGGGCATGCCGACAACTACATCATGGCGAACCCGCTGGTGACGCCGCCGCACATCGTGCCGGAATGGTACTTCCTGCCGTTCTACGCCATCCTGCGCGCCATCGACTTCAACTTCATCATCGACAGCAAGCTGCTCGGCGTCATCTTCTTCGGCGGCTCGATCCTGATCCTGTTCTTCGTGCCGTGGCTCGATACCTCGAAGGTGCGTTCGGGCACGTTCCGGCCGGCGTTCAAGTGGTTCTACTGGCTGTTCGTGGTGAACTTCCTGCTCTTGATGTGGTACGGCGCGCAGGAGCCGGCGCTGCAGGTGATCGGGCCGTTCACGGTGGCCGACGTCAGCAAGCTCTCGGTGGTGTACTACTTTGCGTATTTCATCGTGATCCTGCCGCTGCTCGGGCGCTTCGAAAAGCCCAGGCCGCTGCCCAATTCCATCTCCGAGTCGGTGCTCTCCAAGCCGGCTCCGGCAACGACCTGACCACGGGACAGCACCAGAATGATCAACCTCAAGACCATTTTCGCTGCCACCGTGCTCGGCTTCGGTCTCGCCGGCGCCGCCATCGCGCAGGAGAGCGCGGCGACGGAAGACGACACCATCACCAAGCAGCACTGGAGCTTCGCGGGGCCGTTCGGCACGTTCGACCAGAACCAACTGCAGCGTGGCTTCCAGGTGTTCAAGGAAGTCTGCTCCAACTGCCATTCGGCGCATCTGCTGGCGTTCCGCAACCTGGCGGAGCCGGGCGGGCCGAGTTTCTCGGCGGCGCAGGTGAAGGCGCTCGCTGCGTCCTATGAGATCGAGGATCCGACCGCCGATGGCGGCAAGCGTCCGGGTCTGGCGTCGGACAATTGGCCGTCGCCGTTCGCGACCGAGCAGGACGCGCGTGACGCCAATGGCGGCGCGCTGCCGCCGGACATGTCGGTGCTGGCCAAGGCGCGCAGCGTCGAGGACAAATTCCCCAACTGGCTGTTCAACTATTTCACCACCTATGCCGAAGGCGGGCCGGACTACATCCACGCGCTGATGAACGGCTACGAGGACCCGGCGCCGGCCGATTTCCAGCTTCCCGAGGGCAAGCACTACAACAAGTACTTCCCGGGCCATGCCATCGGCATGCCGCCGCCGCTGAGCGACGGACAGGTGCAGTATGTCGCGGGGGCTGACGGCGCCACGGTGCCGCTGACCGTGGACCAGTACTCCAAGGATGTCGGCGCCTTCCTGATGTGGATGGCCGAGCCGCACCTCGACAGCAACAAGGCGGCGGGCTTCCGCGTGCTGACCTTCCTGATCCTGTTCGCCGTGCTGATGTGGCTGGTGAAGCAGCGGCTGTGGCGCAAGGTCGAGCACTGAGACGTGTAGCTGACAGCGAGTAGCGAACAGGGGCCTGCCGTCGGCGGGCCCCTTTCCATCTTGCGCCGCTCGGCCTGCCTCTTTTCATCCAGATTGCCGGTGCTAGAGTGCAACCATGTCGCCGATCCGCACCGCCGCCACCATCATCGGAGTTGCCGTTACGGTCGCCCGTCATCCGGCGGTCCGCGCCGCGGTCAAGGCCGCGCCGCTGCTGGTGACCCCGAAGATGCGCGAGATGGCGACGGAGGCGACCCTGGAGACGGCGTTTCGCGCCGGGGTGCTGGCGCGCAAGATCGTGCGAAGGTGATGAAGTGAATGGTGAATAGTAAATGGTGAATGGTAGGTGGTGAATGGCAGGATGCCGATCTACCATTCACCATTCACCATTCACCATTCACCACCTTCCGCCGCCCATGCTTGACCTCAAATCGCTGATCCGCACCATCCCGGACTATCCCAAGCCGGGTATCCTGTTTCGCGATATCACCACGCTGATCGAGCATCCGGAGGGGTTCCGCGAGAGCGTCGAGCGGCTGGCGGCGGCGCATCGCGGCCTCGGCATCACGCATGTGGCGGGGATCGAGGCGCGCGGCTTCATCTTCGGGGCGGGGGTTGCGATCGCCCTCGGGGTGGGGTTCGTGCCCATCCGCAAGCGCGGCAAGCTGCCGGGAGCGACGATCGGGCAGAACTACACGCTCGAATACGGCGTCGATACCATCGAGATCCACGCCGACGTGCTGTCCAGCGTGCACAAGGTGCTGCTGATCGACGATCTGATCGCCACCGGCGGCACGGCGCTGGCGGCTGCCGGCCTGCTGCGGCGTACGGGTGCGGTGGTCGAGAACGCCGGCTTCGTCATCGACCTGTTCGACCTCGGCGGCGCCGACAAGCTGCGGGCGCTCGGCGTCGAGGTGCAGAGCCTCGTGGCGTTTCCCGGACATTGAGCGTACGGCCCTGCTCAGGCGAGGCGCAGCACCACCATGCCGGCAACGATGATGATGGCGGCGGCGATGCGCGCCGGTGTCACCTTTTCCTTGAGCACGATCAGCGCAATGGCGGTGCCGAACAGGATGGAGGTTTCGCGCAGTGCCGCGACCAGCGCGATCGGCGCTTCGGTCATGGCGTAGAGGACGAGTCCGTAGGAGGCGAGCGTGCCGAGGCCGCCGACGGCGCCGTAACCCCAGTTGCGGCGGACATAGCCGACGAAGTCGGGACGGCGCAGCAGGGCCCAGAGGGCCAGCGGCGTGCCGGTTAGAACGAAGATCCACATGACGTAGGTGGCCGGAGCGCCCGACAGGCGGACGCCGATGCCGTCGTTGAGGGTGTAGCTCGAAATCACCAGCGCGTTGATGGCGGCGAAGACGATGCCGCGGCGGTCGCCGGCGCCGCGTCCGCCGAGCAGCATGGTCAGGATGCCGGCCGAGATGAGGCCGATGCCGGCCCATTCGAGCGGGGCGAGGGCGGAGCCCAGCAGCAACGCCGAGGCGAGGGCGACGAGCAGCGGCGGCAGGCCGCGCATCAGCGGGTAGGCCCGGCTCATGTCGGCGTGGCGATAGGCGAAGGCGAGCAGGGTGTAGTAGATGACTTCGAGCGTGCCGGAGGCGGCGAGGTACGGCCAGGCCGCCGGCGCCACCGGCGACAGGAAGGGCAGGGCGACGAGCCCGATCAGGCCGCCGGAGGCGGCGACCAGGATGGTGGTCAGCAGGGTGTCGCTGGCGCCCTTGACCACGGCGTTCCACAGCGCGTGCAGGGCGGCGGCGACGAGAACCAGGGCGAAGATGGGAAGCGACACGCGCGAATCCGGGACGGCGGGAGGTAGAACGTTACTCCGCGCGGCGGGCGGCGGCTATCGCGGCGTGCAGGACAGGACCGGTTTATCCGGGGTGTAGAGGGTCAGCACGTCATTGCCGGACTGGTCCAGCGCCACGAGGCCGTAGGTGATGCCGACCGTGGTGAGGTTGCCGTCGAGGAATTTGACGCCGTCCGAGCCCATTTCGGCATTGCCGGTGCCCGACGCGGTCGAGCCATAGGTGGCCGAGGCGTAGCCATAGCTGCCGGCAAACACGGTCAGGAGGCCCGCCTTGGTGTTGTCGACCAGCGCGATGCAGCCCCAATTGCCTTCCGCCGGGCTGACGGTTACCGGCGCGGCCGGGGCGGAGACGTCGCTATCCTGCGCGAGCACAGGCGTGGCGAAAAGCACGAGGCCAAGGGCGAGAGCGGAGCGGCGCATCGATTCATCCGGTCGGGGACAGCAACTTCCCCAAAACCGGGAGTCGCGTCAACGCCATCAGCAAACGCAGCCTTAGTGGCATTTTGTAGTCGCGCAGCTTGGAGAACCCCACCAGTTCGGCGTGATACACAGTTTCGCCGCGCTGGTTGGTGGCCTCGATGGTGTTGAACAGCAGGCCCCAGCCGGGGATGGAGTTGGATGGGCGCTTGCCGGTCACCACCAGCGTATAGGTGACGCGGTCGCCGGGGCGCACCGGCACCTTGAACTGCATCTTGTTGACGCCCGGGGAGGGACCGGAGACGCCGGGCTCCTTGCCGAGGCTGCGCAGGCGGTCCTCCTCGGCGAACAAGGCATCGACCATGTGGCGATGGCCGACGCTGACGGTGTGCCAGCCGGAGGCGACGAGGCCGCCGAAATGGCTGAATTTGGCCGCCTCGGGGTCGATGTGGAAATATTGCGGATCGTAAAGCCGGCCGAAGCGGATGATCTCGGCTTCGGTGAAGTCGTGGCTGCCGAGGGGGAACACCTCGCCGATGACGATGTCCTCGAACCAGCGGGTCATGCGGCGCCGTCCAGCGGCACCGAGGGATCGCGCACCTCGACGAGGTTGGCGAGGCGCATGGACATCACCGCTTCGCCCTTCTGGTTGCGGATGTCGAAATCGAGGGTGACGATGCCGCGCTCGGGGTGGTGGCGCGAGCGGCGCAGCGCAGCGATGGTGGCGGTGCCGCCGATGGTGTCGCCGACCATCACCGGCGCCTTCCATTTGAGGTCGGAAAAGCCGAGCCCGCCCATCGAGGCGACGGTGTTGAGAAAGCTGTCGACCAGCATCCGCAGGCTGAGCGCCGCGGTCTGCCAGCCTGACGAGGCCAGGCCGCCCAGTAGCGAGGCCTTCGCCGCCGCTTCATCGAGATGGAAGGGAAACGGGTCGAACTCGCGCGCGAAGGTGACGATCATCTCCTTGGTCACCGTGGTGCGGCCGATATCGATCACCTCGCCCACGCGCAGATCTTCGTAGTGGCGGCGGTGGACGGTGACGGGGTTCATGACGGTTGACGTATACGTCAAGCACAGGCGCGGCGGCAAGCGAGGCATCACTCTAGATGCCGGTTATGGCCGCCAAACCCGTCAGGCTGCCGAAGGCTCCGAAGGTGAGCACGAAGATCGCCAGCAGGATCGCCGGTTCGCGGGTGTTGGCCCGCAGGGTGATCCAGACCAGCAGAACGACGAAGGCCAGCGCCCACCACGCAAGCGCAATGACCAATCCGACTATGCCAAAAAGGGCGGCCGCCACGCCAAGAACGAGGGGCGTCAGGAACGGCCATGTCGCAGGCACGGCAAACCAGAGTGCCCGCTTGTCCCTCGATCGCAGGGCCCAGATGGCTCCAACGAGCAGGCAAAGCGGCCCCAGTAGGTACATCACGCTCACCGGGTGGTTTAGGTCGAGGCCCTGTAGCGGCACGACGAAGTAGAGCTGCAACTGCAGGGCCCAAAGGCTCAACAGTGCTGCAGCAATCTCCATTTAGGCTAGGTGTTGAACTTGAACAGCATCACGTCGCCGTCCTTGACGACATAGTCCTTGCCTTCGTCGCGGGCCTTGCCGGCTTCCTTGGCGGGGACTTCGCCGCCCAGCGCGACATAATCGTCAAAGGCGATGGTCTGGGCGCGGATGAAGCCGCGTTCGAAATCGGTGTGGATGACGCCCGCGGCCTGCGGGGCGCGGTCGCCCTTGTGGATGGTCCAGGCGCGGGCCTCCTTCGGGCCGGCGGTGAAATAGGTTTGCAGGCCAAGCAGTTGGTAGGCTTGCTGGATCAATCGATTCAACCCCGGCTCGCTGAGCCCGAGCGTATCCAGATATTCGCGCTGTTCGTCGTCGGGAAGCTGGGCGAGTTGGCTCTCGATCTCGGCGGAGATGACGATCACGGCGGCGTCGTGCTGCCTGGCATACGCCTCCACCTGCCGGCTCATGTCGTTGCCGGTCGCGGCGGAGGCCTCGTCGACATTGCAGACGTAGAGCGCCGGCTTGCTGGTCAGCAATTGCAGCTCGCGGAACGCCTTCTCCTCTTCGGCACTGCGCTCGACCAGCCGCGCCGATTTGCCCTCGCGCAGCAGCGCCAGCGCACGGTCGATGAGGTCCAGCGCGAGCTTTGCTTCCTTGTCGCCGCCCTTGGCCTTTTTCTCGACGCCGGTGCGGCGCTTTTCGAGGCTTTCGAGATCGGCCAGCATCAGCTCGGTCTCGACCACCTCGGCATCGGCGATGGGATCGACCTTGTTGGCGACGTGAATGATGTTGCCGTCCTCGAAGCAGCGCAGCACATAGGCGATGGCGTCGCATTCGCGGATGTTGGCGAGGAACTGGTTGCCGAGCCCTTCGCCCTTGCTCGCGCCTTTCACCAGCCCGGCGATATCGACGAAGCTCATGCGCGCAGGGATGATCTGCTGGCTTTTGGCGATGGCCGCGAGCTTGTCCAGCCGCGCGTCCGGCACCGCCACCTCGCCGGTGTTCGGCTCGATGGTGCAGAACGGGAAATTGGCGGCCTGCGCGTTGCCGGTGCGGGTGAGGGCGTTGAACAGCGTCGACTTGCCGACATTGGGCAAGCCGACAATCCCCATCTTGAAACCCATGGATCGTCCTATCGGGAAAGAATTTGCTCAGGGCTATGGGCGAAGGGGTTGATGATCGTCAAGCTCTGTTCGGGGGAGATGGCGATGCGCTGGCCATCCTGCAGGTCCTCGGAGAGGAAGTGGGTGCAGCCCAGTTCCAGGGCGGAAGCGAGGAGAAGGCAGTCCCACCACGCGTAGCGGTAGCGCAGGAAAAGGGCGCGGGCCTTCATGCCCGCCGCGTTGGTGAGGGGGTTTGAACCGAAGGCAGCGAAGGCATCGACCCGGAAGAACGGGTCGTCGCTGCCGAACTTCGCGATCTTGCGGGTGATGACGTTCGTCACCTCATTGAGAACCTGCAGGTTGGTCACCCCGCTGTTCCTTATCGTCAGCGTGTTGAGCCAGACCTTGGCGGACGAGCATTTGTCGCGCTCAGCTTCATCGAGAGTGTAGAGAAAGGTGTTGCTGTCGATGAAGACGCTAGCGCCTGGCATTGCGCTCGTCCGAGTTCGGCATGCGTCCATTCTCCGAAATCTGGAGCTTGGGGGCATCGAACACGCGCTGAAGCGCATCGAGCCGTCGTTGACGCTCCGCCGCCGCATCGGCCTCCGTCGATGCATGCGTCCGTTCGCGCACCAAATCGGCAATAAAGCGCGACATGCTTATGCCTTTGGCGGCCGCCTGAACTCTGGAAAGCTGGTGCGTTTCATCATCAAGGGAGATCGTCAGATTTTTCATCACGGACTCACAAAATCACAGAGGCTGTGTTTTCGTGAAATAGTGAGCGCCTGCTAGCCGGTCAAGACTCGTGGGCGGAAGGATCGACGATCCAGAGATCACGACAAAGCGTGTCACTTATCATCCTTCTTGCCCAGCACTTTGCGCAGCATGGCGGCCATCGGGCCTTCGTCCGGCAGCTTGATCGGACGCGGCCTGGGGCGGGCGGCGTGGATGTGGGACTGGCCGGCAGGCGCCTTCTGGCGCGTCGGGTCGGCGGTGGTTGGGCGCTCGTCGCGGTCGGCGGCGTCGCCGCTGACGGCGATGGCGAGCTTGTTCATCAGCGTGTTGTCGTCGCCCTTGACCAGCAATTCGGCATTGTCGGCTAGGGCGCCGAGCAGCGGTTCGAGCCAATCGAGGTCGGCCTTGGAGAAATCGCCCAGCACCCAGGGCATGACCCGGTCCTTGTGGCCTGGATGGCCGATGCCGAGGCGGACGCGGCGATAGTCGGTGCCGATGCGCGGGTCGATCGAGCGCAGGCCGTTGTGGCCGCCATTGCCGCCGCCGCGCTTGATGCGCGCCTTGCCGGGCACGAGGTCGAGTTCGTCGTAGACGATTGTGATGTCGGCAGGGGTGAGCTTGTAGAACTGCGCCGCCGCCTCGACGCTCTCGCCGGAGGAGTTCATGAAGGTCTGCGGCTTGAGGATGAGCACGCGCTCGCCACCGAGCGAGCCCTCGGAGACGAGGCCCTTGAATTTCTCGCGGAAGGCGGGAAAGCCGTGGCGCCGGGCAATCTCCTCGACGGCGAGGAAGCCGATATTGTGGCGGTTGCGGCTGTATTTGTCCCCCGGATTGCCGAGGCCGACGATCAAATGCATCGCCTCGCTCCGGGGGCGGTGGACAGGGGCGGCGCAGGGGCCGCCCCGTCCGACTTACTTCTTGGCGGGGGCGGCCGGAGTCGCGCCCTTGGCCGGCGCCGCAGCCTGGGTCGCGCCAGCGGCTGGCGCCGCGGCGGCTTCGGCGGCAGGCGCCGCGGCCTCATCGGAGCGCAGCGCCGACGGCGCGGCGACGGTCGCGATGGTGAGGTCGGTCTCGTGCGTGCGCACCGAGGCCCCGGCCGGCAGGGTGATCGCCGACAGGTGGATGGTGTCGCCGATATCGCGGCCGGTCAGGTCGACCGTCAGCGCTTCCGGAATGGCATCGGCCGGCACCGACAGCTCGAGCGTATGGTGCACGATGTTGAGCACGCCGCCCTTCTTGATGCCCGGGCTCTGCTCCTGGTTGATGAAGTGGACCGCCACCTGCACGTTCAGCTTGGTGTGGGCGCCGACGCGGAGGAAGTCCACGTGCATCGCCTTGTCCTTGACCGGATCGAGCTGGTAGTCGCGCGGGATCACGCGGTGCTTGGTGCCGTCGACGTCCAGCGTGATGACGTGGCTCAAAAAGCCGCCGGCATAGATGGACTTCATCGCCTCGTTGTACGAGATCGAGATGGGGGTCGGGTCTTTCTTGTCGCCGTAGATAACGGCGGGAATCCAGCCTTCACGACGCAGTGCACGAGCGGCCCCCTTGCCCACCCCGCTCCGCGCCTTGGCCTTCAGCTCTGCAGAAGCCATGGAACGTATCCTTGGGTTGGTGCGATGCCGGGGCATCGGAGCCCGAATACACCGCGCGCCCGTCCTCCAGGGGTGACAGGCGCTTCATGGCGCGGGTCTATAGGGGAAAGCGGGGGTTTGGGCAAGGCCGGGACAGGCATCGCGGCGCCGGGCGTGGCGGCGTTTCTGGGTGCGAAAATCATTCAACTGAATGATGCCGGTGCGGCGAGGAGCAGCTAGTCCTGTGGCCGCCATCAGCATCAGGAGGTCTCTCCCATGTTTCGCCAGGTCCTTTTTGCCGTCGCCGCCCTGTCGTTGGGGGTCGCGTCCACGCCGAGCCTGGCGAAGACCCCCGAGGACGTGTTCGCCGAGCAATGCGCGGCCCAGGGCGGCACGATGCAGGGGACGCGCTGCACGCTGCCGGATGGCAGCTATGCCGATTGCCAGTTCAACTCGTCGGCAGCGGGAGACAGCTTTACCTGCCAGTATGGCGAGGTCGGGGACGACGAGGCGCGCGCTGTGCTGAAGCACTTTCACCGACTGGTGAAGGTGCCGGTGAAAATCCTCAAGATGCCGGTCTCGCCGGGCCCGCTGGCAAAGACCATGACGAAGGCGCCGACGAAAATCGTCAAGACGCCGGGCGCGACGGCACAGGGCATGACGAAGGCGCCTGTGAAAATCGTCAAGACGCCGGACCCACTGGCGAGCGTGAAGAAGGCGCCGGCGCTGCGGACGCTCCAGGCCCCCACCAGGAGCGCGCCGTCATCGAGTGAGGCGACGGGGATGAGGACGACGCCGGCGCTGAAGGCGATGGAGGCCCCGATGACGTCCACGCCGTCGTCAGGCGACACGGGAGCGAGGACGACGCCCGGGCTTTCAACCAGCATCCCGACCCCACAGGCAACCAGCTTCGCCCCGAAGATGCAGGCGCTGAAGCGCGCGCCCTGAGCGAGGTCAGCCGTCTTGCGCCGCCGCGAGGCGCGCGCGGATACGCCGGCCTTACGCCGCGGGGGCGTAGCCCTTGGGGGCTTCCATCATCAGGCCGACGAGGTGGCCGTCCGGATCGCGGCAGAAGGCCAGCCAGAGGTCGTGGTCGGGCATCGGCGCGGTCAGATGCGGCTCGGCGACGATGTCGGCACCCCTGGCGCGGAGGTCGGCGACGGTGAGCGCGAGGTCGGCGACGCGGAAGTAGAGCGCGCCCTGGCCGGGCTCGACGGGCTCGCTACGCTCGGGCGGCGACAGCATCAGCCGCACGCCGGCGCAGTCGAAGAAGCAGAGATCGCCGTAGCGATAGAGCTTCCTGAGGCCGAGCAGGCCGCCGTAGAAGGCCTCGGACGCGTCGGTGTTGCTGACGGCGATGGCGATCTGGCCGAGTTGGCCAAGGGGCATTGGTGCTGTCCTCCCGGCGGCAGGGTAACACGGCGGCCGCCGTGCCGCAGCCCCGCTAGTGGCTGGAAAGCCGGGCCATCTGGCCGTTGAGGTAGGCGGTGACGGCGTCGTCGGTGGTGAGGCCGAGGGCGACGGTGAACGCCTCGCGCGCCTCGGCGGTGGCGCCGGTGCGGGCGAGCAGGTGGCCGCGGGCGGCCCAATAGGGCTGGTAGCCCTGCATGCGCCGGTCCTGGGCCAGCGGCGCAAGGGCGGCGAGCGCAGCGGCGGGGCCATCGACTTCGGCGAGGGCGACGGCGCGATTGAGGATCACCACCGGCGATCTGGTCAGCGCATAAAGGTGATCGTAGAGCTGCACCACGATCGGCCAGTTGGCGGCGCCGCTGAGGCGCCGGCCGGTATGGGCGGACTGGATGGCGGCCTCGAGCTGGTAGCGGCCGGTGGGACCGCCGGCATTGGCCTCGTGCAGCAATTGTTCGGCGAGACGGATCTGCGAATCGTCCCAGAGGCTTGTGTCCTGCTCTTCGAGCGGCACATAGGCGCCGTTCGCGGCGCGCCGGGCGGCCCGGCGGCTCTCGGCGTAGTACATCAGCGCCAGCATGCCCTTGGGTTCGGGCTCGGTGGGCATCAGCGAGACGACGAGGCGGCCGAGCCAGAGGGCCTCGCCGGCGATTTCGGGCACGCCCTGCTGGCCGACCTCGTTCCAGCCCTTGGCGTAGGCGGCGTAGATGGCATCGAGCACCGCCTGCATGCGCTCGCCCAGCTCTTCCTTGTCGGGGATGCGGAACGGGATTCCAGCGTCGCGGATGCGGGTCTTGGCGCGCACCAGGCGCTGACCCATGGTGGCGGGCGGCACCAAGAAGGCGGCCGAGATGTCCTCGGCGGTCATGCCGAGAATGGTCTGCAGGATCAGCGGTGCCCGCAGGCCGCGCTCGATGGCGGGGTGGGCGCAGGCGAACATCAAAGCGAGGCGGCGGTCGGGCAGGGTGGCGCCTTCTTCGCTGGCCGCCGCGATCTCGTCGGCGATGAGGGTCAAATGCTCCTCCCCGGCGGTGCGGGTCTGGCGCCGGCGGATGGCGTCGGTCTGCCGCCGGCGCGCCACGGTGAGCAGCCAGGCGTCGGGATTGTCGGGCACGCCGTCGGCCGGCCACAGCCTGAGGGCCGCGGCGAAGGCCTCGCCGAGCGCATCCTCGGCGCCGGCCACGTCGCGCGTACGTGCGGCGAGAAAGGCGACGAGGCGGCCGTAGCTCTCGCGCGCCACGCGCTCGGCGGCACGGCCGGCCTCGTCGCCATGGCTCACTTGCCCCTGGCTCCGGCGTCGACGACGGGACGGATCTCGATCGAGCCGTAGCGGCTCGACGGGCAGCGCCTGGCCCAGGCGATGGCCTCGTCGAGGTCGGTCGCTTCGACGAAGAAGTAGCCGGCGAACTGCTCCTTGGTGTCGGCGTAGGGACCATCGAGCACGTCGGCCTTGCCGTCGTGCTGGCGCACGGTCGTCGCGGCCGAACTGGGCTGCAGCCGTTCGCCGCTGGCCGCGCCGGCCGCCTTGTTCAGCGCTTCGTTGAAGGCGCCATAGTCGGCCCAGAGCTCCTTCTGGGGCGCGGCGGCGAGAGCGGCTTCGTCGTGGTGGATGAGCATCATGTAGCGCATGGTCGTCTCCGGTTGGTTGGACGGGCCATCAGGTCCCGATGCTCAAATGACGGGCCGGTCACGCCGATTTCGACTCGGTCCGGAGCGATTCAGCGCGAAATGTCGGCCAGCGGGCGCACGTCGATGGTGCCGTATCTGGCGGCGGGGCAGCGCGTAGCCCATTCGACCGCCTCGTCGAGGCTGGGCACATCGATCATGTAGTAGCCGCCCAACTGCTCCTTGGCGTCGGCATAGGGGCCGTCGAGGACCACCGCCTTGCCGTCGCGGACGCGCACGCGGGCACCGTGGCGGGTCGGCTTCAGGCGATCGCCGCCGATCCAGACGCCGGCTTTCTTCATGGCCTCGGTGTAGGCGACGAATTCCGGGCTGACGGGAGTTTCGCCCTGAGGCTCGGTGTTGAAGCGGCTTTCGTCGCCGTTGATCAAGAGCAGGAACTGCATGGTGGTCTCCTTTGTGGCGCCGGACCGACGGGCCGGCATCACAATGACGGCAGCGTCGCGAAATCTTCTACATTTCGCACGCGGATTTTTCAGTCGCCGCCGTCGCTGACCTGGCGGATCTCGACGTGGCCCCAGATCGCGGCGGGGCAGCGGGCGGCCCAGCGCTGCGCCGCCTCGAGGTTTTCGGCGCGGATCAGATAGTAGCCGCCGAGCTGTTCGCGCGTCTCGATGAAGGGGCCGTTGTGGACCTGCATCTCGCCGGCCTTGTCGAGGTTGACGATGGTCGCCGAGGTCGAGGGGCCGAGCGCCCCGTGCCCGAGATGGGCGCCGGCCTTGTCGAGCGCCGCCTTGTAGGCGTGCATTTTGTCCATCCATCTGGCCATCTGCTCGGGCGGGATGGCCTGGCCGGCGGCCTCGTCGGCGTGCAGCAGCAGCATGTAGTCGGGCATGGCGCGATCCTTTCCGTGGGCAATGTCGGCCCTCGGCACAATGTCGCGCGAAGATGGCAGATTTCGACAGCCGGCCGAACTAATGGAGCAGGCTGGAGACGCTCTGCTCGCTGGCGGTGCGGGCGATGGCCTCACCGATCAGCGGGGCGATGGAGATGCGGCGGATGTTCTGCGCCGCCTTCACCGCGTCGGTCTCGGCGATCGAATCGGTGATCACCAGTTCCCTCAGCTTGCTGCCGCCGATGCGCTCGGCGGCGCCGTTGGAGAGCACGCCGTGGCTGACATAGGCCGAGACCGAGGTGGCGCCGGCCTTGAGCAGGGCGTCGGCGGCGTTGACCAGCGTGCCGCCGGAATCGGCGATGTCGTCGATCAGGATGCAGTCGTGGCCGGCCACGTCGCCGATGATGTTCATCACCTCCGAGACGCCGGCCCGCGGGCGGCGCTTGTCGACGATGGCGAGGTCGGCGCCGATGCGCTGTGCCGTGGCGCGGGCCCGGGCGACGCCGCCCACGTCGGGCGACACGATCATCACGTTGCCCTTCTTGTAGTGCTTCTGGATGTCGCGGACCATCACCGGCGCGCCGTAGAGGTTGTCGGTCGGGATGTCGAAGAAGCCCTGGATCTGGGCGGCGTGCAGATCGAGCGTGATGACGCGGTTGATGCCGGCGGTGGTGATCAGGTTGGCCACCAGCTTGGCCGAGATCGGGGTGCGCGAGGCGGATTTGCGGTCCTGCCGAGCGTAGCCGAAATACGGCACCACGGCGGTGATGCGGCGCGCCGACGAGCGGTGCAGCGCGTCGGCGATGATCAGCAGCTCCATCAGATTGTCGTTGGCCGGAAACGAGGTCGACTGCAGGATGAACACGTCTTCGCCGCGGACGTTTTCGTGGATTTCGACGAAGATCTCGTTGTCGTTGAAGCGGCGGACCGTGCAGTCGGTGAGCGGTAGCTCGAGATAGTCGGACACCGCGGCGGCCAAGGCGGGGTTCGAGTTGCCGGTGACCAGTTTCATGGTGCCCTCGCGCCTTGGAATTGGCGGCTGTTTATCCCCCGAAGTCCACGAGCGCAATGCGCCAAATGACGGATCGATGAACGATCAGCGCAGGCCGATGATCGAGATCTGCCGGCCGGTGGCCTGGCCGTGGTGGGTGGCCCAGCGGTGCGAATAGTAGCGCTCGGGCAGCGCGTAGGTGCACAGCGCCAGATCGCCGACGAGCCCTACGCCGACGGCGAACAACTGCTCCTGCAGCAGCCCGGGGATGTCGAAATGCTCGCGCGCCTTGCCGGCCGGAATGCCGACATGTCCGGCCGCCGCGGGGTCGAGCGCGACGATCTGCGCCGCGGTCTCGGGCCCGACCTCGTAGTTGGCCCCCGAAATGGTCGGGCCGATGGCGGCGCGGATGTGCTGCGACGTGGCGCCGAGCGCCAGCATGGCCCGGACGGTGGCCGGTACGATGCCGCCGGCGGCGCCCTTCCAGCCGGCATGCGCGGCGCCGACGATCCCAGCTTCGGGATCGGCGAACAGCACCGGCGAGCAGTCGGCGGTGAGGATGCCGAGCAGCAGGTCGGGCCGGTTGGTGACCATGGCGTCGGCCTCGATCACGCCCTGCGGCCGTTCGGTGAGGGTGACCACGCTGGTCGAGTGCACCTGGCGGAACACCACCAGATCCTTGATGCCGTGCCCACCCATGGCGTAGGCGGCGCTGGAGCGGTTGGAGACGACGAGGTCGGGGTTGTCGCCCTGGCTGATCGACATGTTGTTGGAGGCGAGCTCGCCCATCGAGCGGCCGCCCTCGCGGCCGAAGAAGCCGTGGACGATGCGGTCGTCGCCGAGGACCTTGCTGATCGTATAGGGCGCCGGCATCAGAACCCCGCGGGCCGGAGGCCGGGCGAATGGGCGCACAGCACCTTGAACAGCGTGCCCATCTGGCCGGGCGAGGTGAGCCGCTCGATGGCGCGGGCGATGTTGCCGGCCTCCGCCGGGTTGGAGCGTGCCAGCGCCTTGGCGCGTTCGCCGAGCCCGAGCTTCAACAGCCATTCGCCCTGCCGGGCGAGCGGGGCGACGGCGAGGCCGGTGGCTTTCGCGGCCTCGGCGAGGACGCCGAAATTGACGTGCGCCGAGATGTCGGACTCGCCCGGCGCCTCGAGCGGATCGGCGAAGGCGTGCGCCTTCACCGCCTGCAGCGTCTCGCCGGTCTGGGTGCGCTCGTAGCCGTAGTCTATGGCGAGGATGGCGCCGCCCTGCAGGGCGACCTTGCGGCCGAGGCGCTGCATGACGTCGGTGGCGGCGGGCGACAGTTCCAGCACCTCGCCGGCGTAGGCGCCGTGGACCTCGGGCGGCGCTGCCGAATCGGCGATGGGGGTGGGGGAGAGGCCGAACGCCCGGACGCCGTCGCGCAGGCCGACGAGGCGCTCGTGCCAGCCGTCGTCGGTCTTGACGAACTGCTTGAGCGGCAGGGCGTCGAAGAATTCGTTGGCGACGACGAACAGCGGGTCGTCGCTGACGGCGTCGATTTCGCTGGCCCAGTAGGGCGAGTAGGCGCCGAGCCGGCGCTCCTGCTCGCCACGCAGCAGCTTGTTGGATTCGTAGAGCTGCAGATGCAGGGCGTTCTCGAAGCCTTCGGCGCGACTGGCGGCGCGCAGCGCGTCCTGCATCAGCGTGCCGCGACCGGGGCCGAGCTCGAGCAGCGTGAAGCTCGTCGGCTGGCCCATCTGCTGCCAGAGGTTGACGAAGAAGAAGCCGATCAGCTCGCCGAACATCTGGCTGATCTCGGGCGCGGTGATGAAGTCTCCGGCCGCGCCGATGGGGCGGCCGACGGCGTAATAGCCCTGGTGCGGATGACCGAGGCAGAGGCCCATATAGGTGGCGAGCGACATCGGGCCGGTGGCCCGGATCTGGGCGTCGATCTGCTCGGCGAGGGACAGCTCAGGCACGGGGACGGCTCATGGCATAAACGACCAGCGCCAGGCCGGCGGCGAGCACCGGCAGGCTCAGCACCTGGCCCATGGTCAGCCAGCCGGTGCCGAGCAGGTAGCCGAGCTGGGCGTCGGGCAGGCGCACGAATTCGACGACGATGCGGCTCAGCGCATAGCCGATGCCGAACACGCCGCCGGTGAGGCCGGGACGATGCAGCCAGCCGAGCCGGCGGGTGCCGAACATGATGACGAGGAACAACACGACGCCTTCGAGCCCGGCCTCGTAGAGCTGGCTCGGGTGGCGCGGCAGCGCTTCGGGGTCGGTGGGGAAGATCACCGCCCAGGGCAGGCTGGTCGGCGCGCCGTAGAGCTCGCCATTGACGAAGTTGGCGAGGCGGCCGAGGAACAGGCCGATCGAGCCGATGGCGCCGAGCAAATCGAGGCTCGACAGCACGTTGCCGCCTTTGCTGCGGGTGAACAGCCACATGGCAGCGATGATGCCGACGAGGCCGCCGTGGAAGCTCATGCCGCCGTCCCACAGGGCGATGATCTCGTTGGGATGCGCGGAATAGTAGGGCAGGTTGTAGAACAGCACGTAGCCGATGCGGCCGCCGAGCACGATGCCGATGACCGCCCAGAAGGCGAAATCCCAGATTGCCGCCGGCTCGAAGGGCGGGTGGTCGTTGGCCCACAGGTCTTTGCGCCTGAGCAGCGTGGTGGCGTACCAGGCGCCGGCGAACACCCCGGCCAGATAGGCGAGCGCGTACCAGCGGACGGCAATCGGGCCGAGCTGGATGGCGATCGGGCTGATGTCGGGGAACGGCATGGTGCGACCTATCGGCCAGCCGCCCACTCTGGTCAAGCGGGGCCGAGGGCCGTAAATAGGGGCAAATTCCGAATGGAGGCGCCAGATGGCCCAGGCCAGCAGCAGATTGTTCGACAATGTCGGGCGGATGATGAACGACGCGGCGGGCGTCGCCGACGGGGTGCGCCGCGAGGTGGAGAGCATGGTGCGGGCGCAGGCCGAGCGCTTCGTCATGGACATGAACCTGGTCAAGCGCGAGGACTACGACGCGCTGCGCGAGCTGGTGCAGACGCAGGGCGCCGAGCTGCGGGCGCTCAAGGCTGAGGTTGCCGCGCTGAAGGGCGCGGGCACTGGAGACACGCCGCCGAAGCCGTGAAGGTCGCCATCATCTCCGATGTGCATGGCAACCGCCTGGCACTGGAGGCGGTGCTCGACGATATTGCCCGGCAGGGCGTCGATGGCACGCTCAATCTCGGTGATCTGGTGAGCGGGCCGCTCGAGCCCAACTGGACCGCCGATATCCTGATGGACCTCGACTTTCCCACGGTGCGGGGCAACCACGAGCGCGCGCTGATCGAAAAGCCGCCGGAAAAGCTCGGCCCCGTCGACCGCTTCGCACAGGCGCAGATGGAGGCGCGGCACCGCATCTGGATCAACGACATGCCGGCGACGATGTCGCTGCTCGACGACGTGTTCCTGTGCCACGGCACTCCAACGTCGGACGAGGATCCCTGGCTCGACGATTGGTGGACCGGACGCACGGTCACCACGCCGGACGAGGCCACGGTGGCGGCCAAGGCGGAAGGGTTCGACTTTCCGGTGCTGCTATGCGGGCACACGCACGTGCCGCGCGCGGTGCGGCTGCGCGACGGCCGGCTGATCGTCAATCCGGGCAGCGTGGGGCTGCAGATGAACCTCGGCTCGCCGGACGCGCGCTATGCGACGATCGAGCGCCGCAACGGCAAATATTATCCGTCGTTCCACGCCGTGCCCTACGACCATTTCGGCGCCGCCCGCCAGGCCGAAGCCAACGGCTTCCCGCAATGGCGTGAGGCGCTCGTGACAGGTTGGGCGGGGGCCGAGGGGTTGTTTTGAGGCGAGTCGTTCGGCCCTCACCCGGCGCTTCGCGCCACCCTCCGCCCGGCGGGGAGAAGGGAGGCTGGCAACCGAGCCGCTACTCGCTCCAGCTCAACCTCGCGCCCCGCCACAATTCGTGGAACTCGGCGTAGGTGACGGGATCGCCATACTGCTTGTAGAGGCAGCGGCCGGAGTCGACGAGGTCGTAGGCGAACCAGCTCTTTCCGCCGGCGAGGGCGATGCGCGGCTGCATGCCGTTCCACACTTCGCCGTCGCAGGTGAAGGGCAGGGCGACGGGGCGGTCCCGAGCGGCGTCGGCGGTGGCGTCCTGCAGCGCCAGCGTCCATTGGCCGTGATCGGACTCGCAATCGCGGTCGCAGGCGAGCGTGCCGAGGTCGCCATATTGGCCGAGGAAGGCGATGCGCGGCTGGCCGCCGGGTGTCAGCGCGAGGTCGGGGCTTTCGCCGTCGCCGGTGGCGGTCACGGCGTGGCCGTTCCAGTTCTTGTCGCTGTCGCAGCCGGCATCGCACCAGAAATAGATGAGCTGGTGGGCGAGGCTCGGCTGGCTCATGTCGGAGCCGGCGAACAGTACGGCGCGCGGGCGACCGTCGGGCAGGACGTCGAGTCCCAGGTGGGGTTGGGGTAGGAGCCGTAGCCGGTGTCGATGACGCGGGTGCGCTGCCAGCGATCGAGCGAGTCGCAGCCGGCGTCGCACTGGTAGTAGTACAGCCCCTCTTCAAGCGGCGTGCCGTCCTTGTCGAGGGCGTAGACCTTGGCGAGCAGGCGCAGCTTGCCGCCCGGCGCCACGGCCAGCGCGACCTGGTCCCAGAGCTCGGTAACGTATTGGCTCGGCTTCATGGCGAGATTGGTTTCGGTCCAGTTCTCGGCATCGGTACACGCGGCGCGGCAGGTCAGGTGGAACGTGCCGTAGTGATCGGGCTCGGCGATGTAGTTGGCATCGACGTAGGCGAAATGCGGATTGCCTTCGGAGTCGATGGCGAAGCTGTGCTCGGGAATCCTGAATTCGAACAGGCCGGTGAAGGTGCCTTCGGCACTGTTGGCGACCGGAACGAGACTCCATTGCGTCCGGTCGGTGCAGCTGTCGTTGCACTCGGCGTAATAATACATGCGGCCGGCGCCGGCCGCGCCCGACCCGAAGCCGGTGATCAGCAGCCGGGGCTTGCCGTCCGGCGTCACGCCGATCTGGACGCCGATGGGCCGGCTGACCTCAAGGCTCGCCTCTCGCCAATTGCTTTCGGCTTCGCAGGCGGCGGCGCAGTAGCGATAGTACACGACGTCGCCGGTCGGCTTGTCGTAGCCGGTGAAGGCGGCGTGCAGCCCGCCCCTGGAGTCGGCGGCGATGTTGGCACTGGCCGATTCCTGTGCCGGGGCGAGGTAGCGGGCGCCGGCGAGGGCGGGCAACGCACAAAACAGGGACATCGCAGCGAGCGCGGCTGCGAAAAGACGAGTCAGACGCATGGGTTGGAGGCAGTCCTTCGGGCGGGGAGACAAGAGCGCGCGCCCGCTAGCATCGGCTGCCTGAACCGAAACTGACTGGGAGCCATCCGCGAGGTGTTCGATTGTGACACTAAATTCGTGGGGGCGGCCGGCGGCGGTTAAGATGTTTTTAACAATCGAAGCGGGATCATCCACAGAAGAAAGCCGCGATCGCGCCGCCGGGGGATTCCCCTGACTCAGTCCCCTATCTAGGTTGGCTGCAAGGCACGATTCGTAGGCGACCTGCGTGCGTAAGTTCCTTTGAGTACAGCGTTTTTCTTTCACGCTCACCCAGCGGGACCAGATGACACATCTTCACCAGTTCGAGCCCGATCGTACCGTCCATCCTGTCGACATCATCGAGCATATCGCGGCCATCAACGACTGGAGCTTCGAGCGCCAGGATACCGACGAAATCTCGATTTCGGTGCGCGGCTCGTGGAGCGACTACCACGTGTCGTTCAACTGGATGGAAGACCTCGAGAGCCTGCACATCGCCTCGGCGTTCGACCTCAAGGTGCCCGAAGCGCGGCGGCCGGAGGTGAAGCAGCTGATCGCGCAGATCAACGAGCAGCTCTGGATCGGCCATTTCGACATGTGGAACAATGAAGGCGTGGTGCTGTTCCGCAATTCGCACCTGCTGAGCGGGGGCGCCGACGTGTCGCCGCAGCAATGCGAGGCGCTGCTGAGCTCGGCCACCGAGAGCTGCGACCTCTATTACCAGGCGTTCCAGTTCGTGGTGTGGGCGGGCAAGTCGGCCAGCCAGGCGCTCGAGAGCGTGCTGTTCGAGACCGTGGGCGAAGCTTGAGCCTCAACGACATCGGGCCGGTGGTCCTGGTCGGCGCCGGCAAGATGGGACTGGCGCTGGCCAGGGGGTGGATCGCCGGCGGGCTGCCGCCGAGCCGGCTGGTGCTGGTCGATCCGTTCCCCAGCGATGCCGCGAAGGCCTTTGCGGCAGAGGTTCAGGTGCGCCTCCTGAAGAGCACGGAACATGTGCTGACGCATGTGCTGGTGCTTGCGGTAAAGCCGCAGTCGATGGCCGAGGCCATGGCGCAAGTCCAACCCAGCGTAGGGCGGCAGACGCTGGTGATCTCGATCGCGGCCGGAATCTCGCTGAAGACGCTGAGCCAGGGGCTGGGCACCGCGCGGGCGGTGCGCTGCATGCCGAACACGCCGGCGCAAATCGGCAAGGGCATCACCGGTGCGGTGGGACTCGAGATCAATGCCGCCGACCGCGAGGTGACGCAGGCGCTGCTGGGCGCGGCGGGCGACCTCATCTGGTTCGACGACGAAAGCAAGCTCGATGCGGTGACGGCGGTGTCGGGGTCCGGGCCGGCCTATGTGTTCTATCTGGTCGAGGCGCTGGCCGTGGCCGGGATGCGGCAGGGACTCGAGCCGGGGCAGGCGATGCAGCTGGCGCGGCAAACGGTGGTCGGGGCGGCCTCGCTGATGGAGGCCGATACGCAGTCGGTCTCGATTCTGCGCGAGAACGTGACGTCGCCGAAGGGGACGACGGCGGCGGCGCTGGCGGTGCTGATGGCGCCGGACGGGCTCGAGGCGCTGATGGACCGGGCGGTGCTGGCGGCGCGGATGCGTTCGGAAGAGCTCGGCCGTGGCTGAACAGGTGACCTATGACGATTTCGTCGCCGTCGACATCCGGGTGGGGACGGTGGTCGAGGCGCGGCCGTTTCCGGAGGCGCGGAAGCCGGCGATCATCCTGATCATCGATTTCGGGCCGGAGATCGGGGTGAAGAAATCCTCGGCGCAGATCACCGTGCACTACACGCCGGAGACGCTGGTCGGCCGGCAGGTGCTGGGCGTGGTCAATTTTCCGCCGCGGCAGATCGGGCCGTTCCGCTCCGAGGTGCTGACGCTGGGCTTCGAGGACGAGGCCGGCGCGATCGTTCTGGCGCAGCCGGAGCGACCCGTGCCGAACGGCAAGAAGATGCTGTAGCGGCCGCCGCATTTCGTTCGGCCGCCGTTCATCTGCGATCCCTTATCTGCCATGCTGCAGTTTTGCAGCACGGGATTGGGGACCGACATGAAGACCATTGCTCTCGCCGTTTTCGCCGCCGCCTCGCTGGTGGCGCTGCCGAGTGCCGCCATGGCGGCGTCGTGCTACGACCTCTGGTACGCCCGCAACGCCATCTACGATGCCAACGGCTTCTGCTTCTCCACCGATCTCGGAATGGAGACGTTCGACAATGACGATTGCTGGACGACGCACCCGAAGCTGTCGAAAAAGGAACAGAAGCTGGTGGCGCAGATCCAGGCGCAGGAAAAGCTCAAGCGCTGCCACGTGAACTGAGGCGGCGGCGCCCGCGGGGCGCTACAGGTCCTCGGTCAGCTTCAGGCGGTCGAGGGTCGGGCGGTCGCGGGGCTCGACCATGCCGACGAAGAATTTGAGCACGGTGCGCTTGCCGTCAGGCGGCAGCGCGGCGATGGCGGCGTCGATGCGGCTGGTCTGGGTAGCCGACAGCACCTCGAACAGGTCGCGGCCCTTCTGGGTGGCGTAGAGCAGGCGCTGGCGGCGGTCGGCGTCACCGGTCTTCTGCTCGATATAGCCGTTGTCGATGAGCTGGCGCAGGACGCGGGCGAGGCTCTGCTTGGTGATCTTCAGGATGTCGAGAATGTCGGCGACCGGCATTCCCGGCTTCAAATTCACGAAGTACAGCACGCGGTGGTGGGCGCGACCGAAGCCCTGGCGTTCGAGCAGCGCGTCGGCATCGCCGACGAAGTCGCGATAGGCGAAGAAAAACAGGCCCATGACGTCGAGCGGCATGGCGTCCGGGGTCGGCAGCTCCGAATTTATGTCAGTAGTGTTGACATTTATTTTGCCGAGTGCCATTGTTTTCCCATCGCAGTGTTTCGAAGCGTTAGCCCAGCCGCCTCTGGTTTGCCAAGGCCGGGACTGGGGTGCAAGATCGGGACACGGGGATGCGGCCTTGCGAGGGCCGGTAGGGACAGGCGAGAGGACATCATGGCTATTCCTATGGACCAGCGCGATGGCTGGATCTGGTTCGACGGCGAACTCAAACCCTGGAAGGACGCCAAGATCCATGTGCTGACGCACGGGCTGCACTATGCCAGCACGGTGTTCGAAGGCGAGCGCGCGTATGGCGGCGAAATCTTCAAGTCGCGCGAGCATACCGAACGACTGATCCGGTCGGGCAAGCAGCTCGATTTCACCATCCCCTATTCGGCCGACGAGATCGAGGCGGCCAAGCGCCTGGTGCTCGAAAAGAACGGGCTGACCGATGCGTATGTCCGCCCGGTCGCCTGGCGCGGGTCGGAGGAGCTTTCCGTTCCCGGCCGCAACAACAAGGTGCACCTCGCCATCGCCTGCTGGGTGTGGCCGTCGTATTTCTCGGTCGAGGAGAAGCTCAAGGGCATCCGGCTCGAATGGAGCAAGTGGAAGCGCCCGAGCCCCGAGACCATTCCGTCGCACGCCAAGGCTGCCGGGCTCTACATGATCTGCACGCTGAGCAAGGACGCGGCGATGGCCAATGGCTATGCCGACGCGCTGATGCTCGACTATCGCGGCTACGTCGCCGAGGCGACCGGCGCCAACGTGTTCTTCGTCAAGGGCGACGAAATCCACACGCCGACGCCGGACTGCTTCCTCAACGGCATCACGCGGCAGACGGTGATCGGGCTGGCCAAGGAGCAGGGCTACAAGGTCATCGAGCGGCACATCATGCCGGACGAGCTCAAGGGCTTCGACGAGTGCTTCCTGACCGGCACCGCCGCCGAGATCACGCCGGTGTCGCTGGTGGGCGAAAACAGCTTCAAGCCGGGCAAGGCCTGCGAGGCGCTGATCAATGCGTTCAACGCCGCGGTGATGCCCAAGAAGGTCGCGGCGGAGTAGGGCGCCGCTGCTTTCTCAAAGTTGCCGAAGCCCCGCCCGTGTGGCGGGGCTTTGTTCATCTGGCGCGGCCGTCGGGATAGACTGCGGGGCCCTTGAGCTCGAGCTTGTTGCCCCAGGGGTCGAGCACGTAGAACGAATTGCCCATGCCGCGGGCGCCGCCGTGAAAGGCTTCGCGCTCGATGGCGACGCCGTGGGCGGCGAGATGGGCGCGCATTGCGGTCTCGTCGAAGGGCGAAAGCGCGATGCAGAGGTGGTCGACATTGCGACCGCCGGCGACCGGGGGAACGGCGCTGGCAGCACCGGGATGCGTAATGTCCCACAGCACGATCAGCGCGGCGCCGCACCAGAGCTGTTCCATGCCGAGCGCCGGATAGGAATAGCCGGGCCGGCAGCCGAGCACGTCCGAGTACCAGCGCACGGCCCGGTCGAGGTCGTCGACGAGGAACACGACATGGTCGATGCCGACCAGGGTGAAGGGCGGCTTGCTCGGCTCGGTCATCGTTGCTCCCAACGGGTCCTGGCCCGGTCGTCGTCGCTGTTGTGCCCGACCCAGCGATCGCCGGACGAGGCGGCTTCGCGCTTCCAGAACGGCGCGTCGGTCTTGAGGTAGTCCATCAGGTATTCGGCCGCCTCGAAGGCGGCGCGGCGATGCGGCGCGAGCGTCATCACCTGAACGATGGGCTCGCCCGGCAGCAGGTGCCCGTAGCGATGGATGATGGTGGCGCGCAGCAGGCCGAAGCGGGAAATTGCGATGGCTTCGATGTCGCCGATCTGGTTGATCGCCAGTTCGGGATAGCATTCGAGCGTGAGGGCGGTGACCGGATCGCGCGGGTCGGAGCGGACGAGGCCGGTGAAGGTCACGGCGGCGCCGGCGCCGGCCGCGGCTTCGAGGAACAGGTTCGTCTCCCCGCCGGGGTCGAAGGGCTCGGTCTGGATGCGGATCGCCATTCTAGCCGCCGGTCATGGGCGGAAAGAGGGCGACCACCCTGGCGTTGGCGATAAGCGCGTCGTGCGCGACGATCCTGGCGTCGATGGCGGCCTTGATGATTTCCGGGCGCTGCAGCGCGAGGTCGGCGGCCTCGTCGCGGCGGCGCAGCCAGGCGATGAGGTCGGCGACGGTGCGCACTTCCGGCGGTGGCGTCACGTCTTCCTCGCCGCGGTCGAGGCGTTCGCGCAGCCAGGCGAAATACAGGATCTTCATTCGGTCCTGGCGCTGAAATAGGGCCAGACCGACAGGAAATACTGCCAGCCGGTCCAGACCGTGAGGATGCCGGCGAGCCACAGCAGCAGGCTGGCGATGAGCCCGGTGCCGACCCACAGGCCGGCGAGGATGACGAAGAACAGCGCGACGAGCTGCACCGTGGTCTTCCATTTGGCGAGGAAGCTCACCGGCACCGAGACGCTGCGGTTGCCCATGAATTCGCGGAGGCCGGCAATGAAGATCTCGCGGAACAGGATGGCGATGGCGGGCACGAGGTCGAGGCCGGAGAAGTCGCGGGTCCAGGCGAAGGTGACGATGAGGCAGCCGACCAGCAGCTTGTCGGCGATGGGATCGAGCATCTTGCCGAGGTCGGACGACATGTTCATGCGGCGGGCGAGGAAGCCGTCGAGCCAGTCGGTGACGGCCGCGACGACGTAGAGCACCAGCGCCAGCCAGCGCAGCCACTCATTACCCATGCCGATGAACAGGCAGAGCACCGGCACGGCGACGATGCGGGCGACGGTGAGCTGGTTCGGAAGCTGGCGAAGCGGGGCGGGGATGTCCATGGGCTGCGAGGGAACAGGATCGACAGGGCAGGGTCAAGGCGGAACCGGACGGATGCCGACGGGTTGATGACAGGCACGGAGGGAATTGTCATGACCGCCACGACCCGACGGCCGAAAGTTCCGACGACTGCCCCGGCGTTCAGGGACAAGCAGAAGCCAGGTCCGAAAGACGGCGACGTGCAGATCCGCCCGGCCGGGCCCGATGGCATGCGGGACGCCCCAAAGAGGCGCTGGACGCCGCAGGACCAGGCGTCGGACGAGTCGTTTCCGGCCAGCGATCCGCCGGGGGCGAACCGCTACGATTGAGATCGTACGGCCCTCAGCGCGCCTCGCCGGCGCGAGGCACCCTCTCCCCGGCGGGGAGAGGGGAGGCTGACTGCGGAGTCAGGCGACCTGCTGCGCGCAGTTGCGGCGCCGGGTGACGGCCGCGGCCAGTTTTTCCAGCGTTTCGACGGTCGTGTCCCAGCCGATGCAGCCATCGGTGATGGACTGGCCGTAGACCAGCTCGCGGCCGGGCACCAGGTCCTGGCGGCCGGCGACGAGGTTGCTTTCGATCATGACGCCGAAGATGCGGCGGTCGCCGGCGGCGAGCTGGGCGCCGACGTCGTCGAGGACCTGCGGCTGATTCTCCGGCCGCTTGGACGAGTTGGCGTGGCTGGCGTCGATCATGATGGCCGGGACGATGCCGCAGCTGACCGATGCGGCGGCCGCCGCTTCAACGCTGGCGGCATCGAAATTGGGCGCCTTGCCGCCGCGCAGGATGATGTGGCAGTCGTCGTTGCCGGCGGTCGAGGCAATGGCCGAGCGGCCGTCCTTGGTGACGGCCAGGAAATGATGCGGCTGGCTGGCCGATTTCACCGCGTCGAGGGCGATGCGGACATTGCCGTCGGTGCCGTTCTTGAAGCCGACCGGGCAGCTCAGGCCCGAGGCGAGCTCGCGATGCACCTGGCTCTCGGTGGTGCGCGCGCCGATGGCGCCCCAGCTCACCAGATCGGCGAAATATTGCGGCGTGGTCATATCGAGAAACTCGCAGCCGGCCGGCAGGCCCATATCGGCGATGTCGCGCAGCAGCGCGCGGGCGATGCCGAGGCCCTGGTCGATCTTGAAGCTGCCGTCGAGGTCGGGGTCGTTGATCAGGCCCTTCCAGCCGACGGTGGTGCGGGGTTTCTCGAAATAAACACGCATGACGATCTCGAGCCGGTCGGCGAGGCGTTCGCGCATGGCGAGCAGGCGGCGGGCGTAGTCGAGGGCGGCGGCGGGATCGTGGATGGAGCAGGGGCCGACGACGACGGCGAGGCGGTCGTCGCTGCCATGCAGGATGTTGTGCAGCGCGTGCCGGGCGGCGAGCACGGTGCGGGTGGCGGCGTCGGTGCGCGGGAACTCCTGCATCACCTCGGCGGGCGTTCGGAGCTCCCTTATGTCCCGGATGCGCAGGTCGTCGGTGGATTTGAGCATTTTCGCTGGTCCTTTTCGGCTGGGGTTTGGACCGGCGACAAAAAAGCCGCCAGTCGCTGGCGGCTTCGGGAAAACTCTGCGGTTCGCTTATGTCAGATCGAACGCACCCCTCCGGCTGCCAGCGGGCATCGGCTGCTAAAGTACCAATACGAGAACGTGGCACGGACGAGGGTCATGCCGCCTGTGTAGCGCAGCTTTGGCGGCTTGTCACGAGGCCTCGTCGGCGCGCGCCGCGGCGCTCTCGATGGTCCTGAAGACGCGAAGGGCGGCTTCGGCGTCCTGGCGCGGGGTGTCGGCAAAGACGTCCAGCCGCAGGCGAATCAAGGTGTCGTTGACCTCGCCGACCACAATGCGGCCGCGCGCGGTGAGGTTGACGGCGTTGGCGCGGCGGTCGGTCGGATCCTGCTCGCGGGTGATGAGGCCGGACGCCTGCAATTCGTCGAGCAGGCGGACGAGCGAGGCGCCTTCGATGCCGACGGCGTCGGCGAGCGCGGTCTGGCGGACGTTCTCGCCGAGCCGCTCGATCCACAGCAGCGGCGCCGCTGCCGCCTCGGAGACGCCATGGGCGGATGCGGCATGCCGGGCCATCTTGCGCCAGAGGCGGCCCGCCAGCAGCAGGTCGCGCGTCAGGTCGCGCAGCAGGTATGCATCGTCATCCGTTGCCAATAGTTAGTATCCTAATTATATGGTTCGGCGCTTCAGGGGCGGATCTGGCCGCCCCGTACCCGGATTGCAGTTATGCCCACTGAAATGAAAAATCACAAATGGATGGTGCTGAGCAACACGACGCTCGGCATGCTGGCGGCGACGATCAATGCGTCGATCGTGCTGATCAGCCTCCCCGCGATCTTCCGCGGCATCGGCCTGCATCCGCTCGACCCCGGCAACACCAACATCCTCTTATGGACCATCATGGGCTACATGGTGGTGACCTCGGTGCTGGTGGTGAGCTTCGGCCGGCTGGGCGACATGTTCGGACGGGCCAAGATCTACAATCTCGGCTTTTTGATCTTCACGCTGGCCTCGGTGGCACTGAGCTTCATGCCGACCGGCGACGGCGCCGGCTGGTATCTGGTGGGCATGCGCGTGGTGCAGGGCGTGGGCGGCGCCATGCTGACGGCGACGTCGACGGCGATCCTGATCGACGTGTTTCCGCACGAGCAGCGCGGGCTGGCGCTCGGCATCAACATCATGGCGGCGATCGCCGGGCAGTTCCTCGGCCTGGTGCTGGGCGGCCTGCTGGCCGACCTCGACTGGCGGCTGATCTTCTGGATCAACGTTCCGATCGGGGTGATCGGCACGATCTGGGCCTATGTCAGCCTCAAGGACGTCGGGGTCGAACGCAAGCACGGCCGGCTCGACTGGTGGGGCAACATCACCTTTGCCATCGGGCTGGTGCTGGTGCTGGTGGGCATCAATGACGGCATCCAGCCCTATGGCCGCGACCTGATGGCGTGGGGCAGCCCGCGGGTGCTGGGCGAATTGCTGGTCGGCATCGTGTTCCTGGTGACGTTCCTGATCATCGAGACGCGGGCCGAGGCGCCGATGATCGACCTCAGGCTGTTCCGTATCCGGCCGTTCACCACGGGCGTGCTGGCAACGCTGCTGGGCTCGATCGGGCGTGGCGGGCTGCAGTTCATGCTGATCGTCTGGCTGCAGGGCATCTGGCTGCCGCTGCACGGCTATTCGTTCGAATCGACGCCGCTGTGGGCCGGCATCTTCATGCTGCCGCTGACCGTGGGCGTGCTGCTGATCGGGCCGGTGTCGGGCTGGCTCAGCGACCGCTACGGGCCAAAACTGTTCGCGGCGGGCGGCATGATCCTGGGGGCGCTGACCTTCCTCGGGCTGATGCTGCTGCATGCCGATTTCGACTACTGGATGTTCGCTGGCCTGCTGTTCCTCAACGGCGTCGGCTCGGGGCTGTTCTCGGCGCCCAATGCGACGCAGACGATGAATTCGGTGCCGGCGCAGGAACGTGGCCAGGCCTCGGGCATCCGCGCCACGGCGATGAATGCCGGGCAGGTGCTGTCGATCGGCGTGTTCTTCACGCTGATGATCATCGGCCTCGCGCTCAGCCTGCCGCAGGCGATGGAGACGCACCTGATCGCGCAGGGGCTGCCGCAGGCGGTGGCGGTGCAGGTGGCGAACGAGCCGCCGGTGGCCAGCCTGTTCGCGGCGTTCCTCGGCTACAATCCGATGGGCGAGCTGATCCCGCATGCGGCGCTGCTGGCGCTGACGCCGGCGCAGCAGGCGACGATCACCGGGCCGCATTTCTTCCCCGAGCTGCTGAGCGGGCCGTTCATGGTGGGCATCAAGATCGCCTTCACCATCTCGCTGGTGCTGTATCTGGGCGCGGCGCTGGCCTCGTGGCTCGGGGCGTCGAGGCGGAAGAAGGATCCGGTGCCTGAGGCCGTGCCGGCCGAGTAAGCCGCAGGCCGGCGGCCCGACTAGTGGCCGTGGCCCCCACCCCCATCCCCCTCCCCGCAAGGGGGAGGGGGCCTGACTGAGACGTTTTAGAATGTTGTTCTAATGTCTCCCTCCCTTGCGGGGAGGGACCGAGGGTGGGGGCCGCAACCAGCGGATTTTCGTCTCCTCAAAGACACTCAGTCCGACCTGTTGAAGTGGTCGTAGACGAGCTGGGCCATGGCGTTCGAGATGCCGGGGATGGCGGCGAGGTCGGCGAGGGAGGCGCGGCTGACGGCCTTGGCCGAGCCGAAATGCTGCAGCAGCGCGCGCTTGCGCGTCGGGCCGATGCCGTCGATCTCGTCGAGCGGGTTCTTGACGATGTCCTTCTTGCGGCGGGCGCGATGCGTGCCGATGGCGAAGCGGTGGGCCTCGTCGCGCAGGCGCTGCACGAAGTAGAGCACCGGATCGCGATGCGGCAGCATGAAGGGCTCCTTGCCCTCCATGAAGAATTTCTCGCGGCCGGCGTCGCGCTCCTCGCCCTTGGCGATGCCGATGAAGGTGACCTCGCGCTGCAGGTCGAGCTTGCCGATCACCTCGCGCACGGCGTTGAGCTGGCCCTGGCCGCCGTCGATGAAGACCACGTCGGGCCAGTCGGGCATGCCGGTCTGCTCGTCCTCGGCTTCGGGATCGCTCTCGCTGGCAAGGCGCGAGAAGCGGCGGGTCAGCACCTCGCGCATCATGCCGAAATCGTCGCCGGGGGTGATCTCGGTCGAGCGGATGTTGAAGGTGCGGTAGTGCTTCTTGGAGAAGCCCTCCTCGCCCGAGACGATCATGGCGCCGACGGCGTTGGTGCCGGAGATGTGCGAATTGTCGTAGACCTCGATGCGGCGCGGCGCCTCGTCGAGGCCGAAGAGCTCGGCGACGCCTTCGAGGAGCTGGCGCTGGGTGGCGCCTTCGGCGAGCTGGCGGCCGAGCGCCTCGCGGGCGTTATTGAGAGCGTGGTTGACGAGGTCGCGCTTTTCGCCGCGCTGCGGGATTTCGACGTGCACGCGCGCGCCGAGGCGCGAGGTGAGCGCTTCCTCGAGCACGGCGCGGTCGGAGGGCTCGTGGCTGAGGAGGACGAGGCGGGGCGGCTGCCGGTCCTCGTAGAACTGGCCCATGAAGGCCTCGAGCACTTCGGTGTCGGTGAGGGTGGGGTCGGCCTTGGGGCGGTAGGCGTAATTGCCCCAGTTCTGGTGGGCGCGGAAGAAGAACACCTGGACGCAGAACTGGCCGGCCTCGTGGGCGATGGCGAAGACGTCGGCCTCCTCGATGCCGCGGGCGACGACATCGCCCTGCGACTGCACGAGGGCGAGGGCGCTGAGGCGGTCGCGCAGCAGGGCGGCGCGCTCGAAATCGAGCGCTGCGGCGGCCTGGTTCATTTCGGCCTGCAGATGGTCCTGCACCGATTTGCTGCGGCCGGAGAGGAACTGGCGGGCCTCGCCGACCAGCTCGGCATAGGCGGCGAGCGAAATCTCGCCGGTACAGGGGGCGGAGCAGCGCTTGATCTGGTGCAGCATGCAGGGGCGGGTGCGGGCCTTGTAGAAGCTGTCCGAGCAGGTGCGCAGGAGGAAGGCCTTCTGCAGCGCGGTGATGGTGCGCTTGACGGCGAGGGCCGAGGCGAAGGGGCCGAAATAGTGACCCTGGCGGCGGCGGGTGCCGCGATGCTTCATCAGCTCGGGCGCTTCGTGCTCGGTGGCGATGAGGATGTAGGGGAAGCTCTTGTCGTCGCGCAAGAGCACGTTGAAACGCGGTTTCAGCCGCTTGATGAGGTTGGCCTCGAGCAGCAGCGCCTCGGCCTCGGTCTCGGTGCGCACGAACTCCATGGTGCGCGTGGCGGCGATCATGCGCTGCAGGCGGACCTCGAGGCCCTCGGGGCGCGTGTAGTTGGTGACACGCGCCTTGAGGCTGCGGGCCTTGCCCACATACATGACCTCGCCGGCCTCATCGATCATGCGATAGACGCCGGGCGCGGAGGGCAGGGTCTTGACGAAGGCGCGGATGATGTCGGCGCCGGTCTCCATGGCGGAACTCATGGCGCCGGCCTCCGCGGCGTCGGGCCGCGCTGCGCCGGGAAGTCGAGCGACTTGCCGCCGTCGATGGCGAGCATCTGGCCGGTGACGGCGCGGGCGTCGAGCAGATAGAGCAGGGCGGCGCAGACGTCGGCGGCGCCGGCGCCGTAGCCGAGGGGCGCCGCCGCCTGCGAGCGGGCGAAGGCGGCGTCGGACTGGCCCTTTTCCTTGAGGGTGGGGCCGGGGCCGATGGCGTTGACGCGGATGCGCGGCGCCAGCGACTGCGCCATGGTGTGCGTCATGATGCGCAGCGTGGCCTTGCTGAGGGTGTAGCTGAAATAATTGGGCGTCAGGTGCAGGACGCGCTCGTCGATGATGTTGACGATGTTGCCCTGCACGCCGGCGGGCAGCTGCGCGGCGAAATCGCGGGCGAGGAAGGCGGGGGCCTCGACGTGGACGGCGAAGTGGCGGTCCCACAGGGTCTCGTCGAGGTCGGCCAGCGAATCGGGCTCGAAGGACGAGGCGTTGTTGACGAGCACGGTCAGCGGACCGAAGGGCTTGCCGGCCTTGCCGACGAGGGCGGCGCGCTGGCGGCGCACGGCGAGATCGGCCTTGAGCGCGGCGGCCCGGCCGCCGGTGGCGATGATCTGCTCGACCAGAGCGCGCGCGTCGGCCTCGCCGCCGCGATGGTGGACGACAACGGCGTAGCCGCGCGAGGCGAGGGCCTGCGCCATGGCGGCGCCGAGCCGGTTGGCGGCGCCGGTCACCAGGGCAATGGCGGTGGGGGTGCGATTCGGCTCAGATGGCATGGCAGGCTAGAAATAGGACGCCGAGGGCGCGGTCGAAAGGGCGATCATGGCCGGTTGACAGGCGGCAATTTGGCCTTCCGGCGCAGCCGTGCGGGGCATAGTGTTTTACGGGCGAACGGGGGCGCGCCCCGTCTTTGGGAAGGAGTGCAATACTATGGATCTGGTAGGCATTATCATCCAAATCGTCCTGGGTGCGATCGGCGGCTACGGCACCGGACGGGTCGCCAAGCAGGTGAGCATCAATCCCACGGTCGACGCCATCGTCGGCCTGATCGGCGGCGTCGGCGGCACCTGGCTCGCCGGCCTGATCCCGGGCCTTGCCGGGATGGTGGCCGGCACCGGCGGCGGCGCCTATGCCGGACAGGGCGTGACGGGCCTGGTGGCCGGCGGCATCCTGACGGCCATCGTCGGCGCCATCAAGAACGCCACGGCGAAGTAGGACAAACGCGCTCGACCGGGCCGCGGTGGCGCGGCCCGGTGCTGCGACGACGGATGCATCGACATGACGGACTCGGCGGCGGGCGCCCGGCACGACAATGTGGGGCGCGGCATCTTCCTTGCGCTGGTCGCGATCCTGATCTTTGCGACGCAGGATGCGATGAGCAAGTTCCTGGTGCAGTCGGTGTCGCCGTTCCAGATGACGATGATGCGCTTCTGGGCGTTCGGGGCGTTCTCGGCGTTCCTGGCGCTGCGCCAGGGCTCGGTGCGCGAGACGCTGCGCACCCGGCAGCCGGTGGCGCAGGTGGCGCGCGGCGCACTGCTGATCGCCGACATCTGGATGTATGTGCTGGCGCTCAAGACCGTGCCGCTCGCCGCGGTGCAGTCGATCACGCTGGTCTATCCGCTGCTGGTGACGCTGTTCGCCATTCCGCTGCTGGGCGAGACGGTGGGGGTGTTCCGGGCGACGGCGGTGGCGGTGGGCTTCATCGGCGCGCTGATCATCGTGCGGCCGGGCGGGGTGCCGCTCGATCTGGGCGTGCTCTACGCGGTGGGGTCGGGGGCCTGCTACGGGCTCTACATCGTGCTGACGCGGAAGGTGTCGGCGACCGACAGCGCCACCACCAGCATGGCCTATGTGGGGCTGGTGGGGCTGGTGATCAGCACCGCGGTGGGGGTGTTCTTCTGGGCGCCGCTCGACCTCAATACGGCGCTGCTGATCGGCTACATCATGGTCACCGGCGTCGTGGCGCACGGCATGATGATCGTGGCGCTGGGGCTGGCGCCGGCGAGCACGCTGCAGCCGTTCAACTATACGTCGCTGCCGTGGTCGATCCTGTTCGCCTATGTGATCTTCCACGAATGGATCGACCCGATCTCGCTGCTGGGCGCCGGCATCATCGTGGCGGCGGGGCTGGTGGTGATGGCGCGCGAACGCATCAAGAAGGTCCCGACGGCCGCCGAAGCAGCGCTGCCAGGAAAAGAATGAGGGCGGCGAGGAGGCAGAGGAGACCAAGGGGCGCAACGGACAGGCTCAGCATCACCGGAATCAAGGGATCGATGCCGGTGAGTATAGTCGCCGTCAGAGCAACGGGGATAAGTCCGACGCCGAGCAGCACAAAACCGAGGCGCAGGAACAGCTTGGTCCAGATCCACAATGGCTCGTTCATGCTGCTCCCGCGGTGCCGGCGCCCTTGAAAGCCAAGCGCCCGATGGGCACTTTTATCCGCATCGGCTGATCCGGGAAGGGACTTCAAATGGGTGTGGTGCTCGAGTTCGGGCTGGTGCTGGTGCTCGTGGGGCTGGCGGTGAGCTATCTGTTCCGCGGCCGCGCCGCGGCGGCCAAGCAGGCGATGACCGAGCGGCGGGTCGAGGCCTATATGGAAACCATCCGGCGCGAGCGCGGCAATCCCGAGCTCGCGGCGATGAGCGACACCGAGTTGCGCGACCTGCTGCTGTCGAGCGCGCACAACCTCAAGGTGCAGCGCGACCGGCGGCTGTACCTGTTGTTCGGCGGCGTGGTGGTGGCGGTGATCGGCGCCATCCTGGTGGCGACCGAGGACGGCTCGCGCGGCTTCGGCGTGGCGCTGCTGGTGGGAGCGCTGGTACTCTACGGCATCAACGAGATTCTCGGCCGGCAGATGGTGGCGCCGCTGCTCGCCAAGGGCATCGACGTCGAGCGGCTGCGGGTGGAGTGAGCGGGGCGGCGTTCGACCCGACAGCGGTGGGTGTGGCTCCCACCCCCGGCCTCTCCCCGCAGGGGGGAGGGGAGGCCGATTGCGGGCGGCGGTGCGGGTGGCTAGAGCCGCCGGACTTTGCCGACGATGAAGACGACGGCGCCGGCGGCGATCAGCAGCAGCGGGGCGAGGACGAGCAGCGACAGCACGGTGCCGTCGAGATGCACGGAGCGGGCGGGGCCTTCGAGCTTGCCGAGGCCGTATTGCTCGAGGCTGAACAGGCCGGTGCCGACCAGCACCAGGCTGGAGGCGAGCTTGAGATAGGGCTTCATGCCCGGGGCGGCCATGCGCGATCCTCCCGGCGGCTGCATCGGCGCCTGAGATAGGCACCGGCGCGGACAAAGGCAACGCCGGCCTCCCTGGGGAGACCGGCGCGGCGAAGACGGGCGGCGAGGTCAGAGGCAGACGTAGCCGAACGGGCCGTACATGCAGCCATGCGGACCATAGGGCGGGAACGGTCCGGGGCCAGGGCCAGGGCCCGGGCCGGGGCCGGGGCCGCTGAAATCGATGGTCCACTTCTTCACGTAGCCCTTGTCGCCGTCATATTTGACCAGGCAGTAATTGGGGCCGCAATTGAGCACCTTCACGTAGTCGCCGGCATCGGCGTAGGAAATGGTGCTGGCCCATTTGCTGGGGCCATCGACGAGCTTGGTGTCGGTGTTGAAGTGCGCCGCGAAGGCGCCGCTGACCGAGGCGACGAGCATGACACCGGCAATCGCGGCGGTTTTGAGGGACGAGGACATCGGGGGTTCCTTTCGGGTTTCACATGGGCAATCGCTTGCCTTGACCCGAACGCTAGCGGCGGCCGGCTGAACCGAAGCTGAGCGCGGCGTTTAGCCGGCTGTGTGCGGAGTGGCGTTCTTGCGCGTGGCGGCGGGGCGGGGCCGCCTGGCCCCGGATGCCGACGCTAGCGGCGGCGGAAGAAACCGCCGGGATCGAGCGGATCGAAGCTGAACTCGAACGGCGTTACGGCGTTCTTGGCGGCGGAGCCGACGAGGTAGCTGCCCGGCACCCAGCCGGAGGGGCCGCCATCGAGCTGGTGCACGAGGCACCAGCGGGCAAAGCGGGTGCAGGACGCGACGGTGACGCGCTCGTCCTTCGCCAGCCGGTCGACCCGCGGATACATGTCGCCGGGGCCGGCGCGCATCACCAGCACGCCGCTGGCGCGGGCGATGGGCGCCGCGGCGGCCGGGGTGGCGAACGCGGCGGCGGCGAGCAGCGCGGCAAGCAGCAGTTTCGGCATCGGGGCGCTCCGGGCGGCAGACGATGGCGATGCGGACGTGGACGCGGGCATGGCGGGGCTCACAGCGTTTCGATGACCGGCGGGCCCTTATCGGAATCGGGGAAGGCGCCGGGCTCGGTGGGGTCGTCGACATGCGGCAGCGGCGTCAGATCGAGCTCGTTGTCGATGGCGCGATCGACGAGGCCGATGGCGGTTTCGACGCGGGTGAAGCGCTCGAGCGCGGCATCGACATCGGGGTCGGCGGCGGCGGCGCGGCGGGCGTCGACCAGGCGCTGGCGGAAGCGGCGCAGCGATTTGACGTGCTGGGATTCGGGGCGGGCCATGGGCATCTCCGTGTGGAGGCAGAATGACCGGCGGCGGCGCGGGGTTGCATCGCGGCCGGTGGCGGTGCGTCCCCGGGGGAAGAAAATCCCCCCGGAGCTCCCATCCAGGGGGATTGTCGGACGCTGACAGCGTGACGAAGAGGCGCTGGCCCCGCCCTCACCCTCGACAGCCATCAGGCTAGCACGCGGGCAGCCGGAAGTCGCCCCGCAATGTCCCGGCGGCGCGCGGGCAGGCGGACGGGCCCGGACGCCAGCGGCGCCGGGGGATTGGCCTGCCGCGGACACAACCGGTCCGCGGACGGAGAGCGCCGGGCGCCTCCGAGGAGTTTTGGGTGTGAACGAGACACCCAGCGCTCTCGCGTGACGGGATTTTCGGCCCGGCCGGGCGGATATGGGGGGAAAAGAGATGCCCCATAGCGACCCACTGCCGGGCCCGGGGCGGCGCGACCGCCACCCCGCCCGCCGCGGCCGCCGGCCCCTCGTCAGGACCCCGCGTGTTGGCGGCCGCGGGCAGAGTGTAAGCCGGCCCGAAACCCCCGTGGATAAGTTTTCAGCGGATTTCGTTCAAGCCATTGAGTTTGGACAGATATTTCTCGACGCCGGGCGTGCGCCAATAGCCGCGCAGGCTGGCCCGGTCGATGTCGCGATAGGCGCGCTCGAAGCGGCCGAAGGCGGCCTGCGCGAAGGCGAGGCTGGCGGCGAGCCCGGCCCAGTCGAGCGGCTCGCGCAGTTCGAGCAGGCCGCGGCCGCCGGGCTCGCGCGAGACCAGCCGGCGCGCGGTGGCGAGCAGCGGGCGCGCCGCGGCGACGAGGCCGGGCGCCGCCGGCTCGCACGGGCGCCGGCTCGCGTGCGGCGCGACCAGCTCGACCAGCGCCCGGAGCGCCGGGCGGGTGGCGGTGTAGAGATCGACCAGGCGGACGCTGGTGGTGAGCGGGTCGTCGAAGCTGGACATGGCAAACTCCGTGGGGGTGGGGGACGGAGTTTACACCGGGTGCGGGAGGGGGTGGATAAGTCGGGCGGGTGGAACGGGGTTATAGGAGGCGGACCAGAGGACGCCGCAGATGTTGCTGGGGGGTGGTCGAGCATCCGCGCGTGGACGAGAGGGAGCCCGAGAAGATCGAGGAATTTCGCGAGGGATTTTGGGGGCAACTGGCCCGAGGGTGAGCGAAGAACTCTTACGGCAGGTTGGCCGAGCACCTCAAGACCGCTGTTTATCGTGTCTTATCCACAAGATGTTGGGTCAAGAAAAAAACAGCAATACCAGTGCCTTATCTGTATGCAAACGCCACGTGATCTTACTGTTCCAGTTCAATCACGAGACGTTCTTGCTACGTACTCCTCGGGAGAGATAATCTAGCATCGTGATCCGCCCGAGGAAAAGCTATGGCGAAAGCACACCCAGCCGCATTGGATAAGGAAGACGCTAAGCCATCGAGAGTCAGTCAGGCAGATATTCCAAGTTTGACCCTGCAGAACTCCGAGAAGGTTGCGTTCGCGATATGGGATAACTTTGCCGGGAAGGGGGCCGCACCACACAACGTCGCCTTGGCACTGGGACTTAGTCCCACTAGTGGCGGTTGGAGAATGCTTTGTGGCGCATCAATTGCGTATGGCCTCACGGATGGCGGATACAATGCCGCTATGATCACGTTGACAGAGTTGGGCCGGCGGATGGTTGCCCCAACATTAGAGGGCGATGACGCCGCTGCACGGCAAGAAGCTGTGCTGAGGCCAAAGCTTCCTCGAGAGTTTTTCAAGCAATATGACCGGGCAAAATTCCCGCGAGATGAGATTGCTGCGAACGTGCTTGTAGGAATGGGCATGCCAAAGGAGCGCGCGTCGGACCTTGTCTCGCTGCTAAGGCAGAATGGGACATATGTCGGGTTCATCCGGGAAACCAAGACAGGCCCATTTGTTGCTTTGGACGGTGCTAACCAACCCACTCCGGCGGCTGCTGATCCGGAGGATGCAAGCGATGGAACCGTCGCTCCGGCAGAGCGTGTAAACGTCGTTGATTCCATTCCGACGGGTGAGGTCAGGCAGACAACGGCCCTGGCGACGCCTCAAACCAACAAGGTGTTTATCACACATGGAAAGAACACCAAGATAATGGAGCAGATTAAGAAGCTTGTGACGTTGGGCGGCTTCGACCCTGTTGTTGCCGTGGAACAACAAACAACAGCGAAGCCGCTTCCGTCGAAAGTAATGGATGCGATGCGGGGGTGCTCGGCCTCAATCATCCACGTCGGGTCAGAAGGCATACTCACCGATGTAAATGGGATACCCCACCCCCAAATCAATCCCAACGTGCTGATAGAGATCGGGGCATCCATGGCGCTATACGACAACAAGTTCATTTTAGTTGTCGAAGATGGGGTTGACCTGCCCTCCAATCTGCAGGGGCTATATCAGTCGCGCTATCAGGGCGACTCAATTGAACTCGATGCGGGCATGAAGATACTTGAAGCCCTTAGGGGCCTAGGAAAGCCTTAAGTAGTGCGAATTTAGAACGGCATTGCGTTCGGCGCGCAGAGAGCGCGGCGTGGGAGACATATGGTGGGGAAAACACTACTCGAAATCGGGCAGGTTGCTGTCGCCGCAGGCGGCGTCCCATACGACGATGCTGCTCGTGCAAGACTATCTAAGCAACTCGACTACGCGGCGTCCCGCTTCGATAGCTACGAAGGTGAGCGAGCCAAACTACTAAAGCTTGCGTTGTCCATACTAGGATTCGGCGGCCTGTCGAGGTTGCGCCGTTCGACCTCCTCAGCATGTGTGACATCCTCTTCGAACTCTCGGAAATGCTACAAGCGGCAAATGGGCGGGCGCGGATAGATTCGCGGAAGATGGTCTTCATGTTCAGTCGGATATTCGCATACAAGCGGCGTCTCAATGCCCTGCAACGACTTGGTGAGGCGATCGCAGTTGCCCGCTCCTGAGTTCTGCAGTTGTGTCCGACTTGGGTCGAATTGATGAGCGAAGGGGTGCGCTAGTTTGGACGAGGTGAGGCTGGTTAGCGTGGCCGCCGCTCTTCGAAGGCGGCGCCGTCGCGGGGAGGAGTCCTCTTCGCAGTCGAAGGGTGCCGGCCAGGAGTCCGTGCGTTGAGAGAGGCGGATTCCCGCCTTCGCGGGAATGACGTTGTGGAGAGGTTGGTGCCTTGAGAGGGGGGCGGTCAGGGGACGATCAAGGGGAAGAGGTCGTCCCAGTTGGGGTTCATTTGTTCGATGAGCCTGATCTTCCAGGCGCGGTTCCATTTCTTGAGTTGTTTTTCGCGGGCGATGGCCGGTTCGGCGAATTCGAGCCATTCGTACCAGACGAGGCGGTGCACGCCGTAGCGGCGGGTGAAGCCCGGCACCAGGTCGTCGCGGTGGATGGAGATGCGCGTGACGAGGTTGCTGGTGACGCCGATGTAGAGGGTGCCGTTCGGCTTGCTCGCGAGCATGTAGACGAAGAAGTGCTTCCCGCTCATGGTACACACACTACGTCATTCCCGCGCAGGCGGGAATCCAGAGCCTGGCACCGTGCGTGGGGAGAGGTGGATTCCCGCCTGCGCGGGAATGACGTTGTGGGTGAGGCGAGGATGACAGGCGGGGGGCGGACTAGTCCTCTGCCCCCTCTAGCGTATCCAGTTCCATCTCCCGCAGCCGCTTGATTTCGTCGCGGAGCCTTGCGGCGCGTTCGAACTCCAGATTCGTGGCGGCCTCTCGCATCTGCGTCTCCAGGTCCTTGATGACGGCGGCGAGGTTGGCGCCGACCTGGATTTCTTCTTTCCCGGACTTGTCCTTGCCGATGGAGATGGTGACGTGGTCTTTTTCGTAGACGCTGTCGACGATCTCCTTGATGTTGGATTTGACCGATTGCGGTGTAATGCCGTTCGCCTGGTTGTAGGCGAGCTGCTTCTCGCGGCGGCGGTTGGTTTCGGCGAGGGCGCGGGCCATGGAGCCGGTTTCGCCGTCGGCGTAGAGGATGACGCGGCCGTCGACATTGCGGGCGGCGCGGCCGATGGTCTGGATCAATGAGGTTTCCGAGCGCAGGAAGCCTTCCTTGTCGGCATCGAGGATGGCGACGAGGGCGCATTCGGGGATGTCGAGGCCTTCGCGCAAGAGGTTGATGCCCACCAGCACGTCGAAGGCGCCGAGGCGGAGGTCGCGGATGATCTCGATGCGCTCGATGGTGTCGATGTCGGAGTGCATGTAGCGGACGCGGATGCCCTGCTCGTGCATATATTCGGTGAGGTCCTCCGCCATCTTCTTGGTGAGCACGGTGACGAGGGTGCGGTAGCCGGCTTTGGCGACCTGGCGGATCTCGTCGACCACGTCGTCGACCTGGGTCTTGGCCGGGCGGATCTCGACCGGCGGATCGGTGAGGCCGGTGGGGCGGATGACCTGCTCGGCGAAGACGCCGCCGGCCTGCTCCATCTCCCAGGCGCCGGGGGTGGCGCTGACATAGACGGTCTGCGGGCGCATGGCGTTCCACTCCTCGAAGCGGAGCGGGCGGTTGTCCATGCAGGAGGGCAGGCGGAAGCCGTATTCGGCCAGCGTCGCCTTGCGGCGAAGGTCGCCGCGATACATGGCGCCGAGCTGGCCGATGGTGACGTGGCTCTCGTCGACGAAGACGAGGGCGTTGTCGGGCAGGTATTCGAACAGCGTCGGCGGCGGCTCGCCCGGCTTGCGGCCGGAGAAATAGCGCGAATAGTTCTCGATGCCGGCGCAGGAGCCGGTGGCCTCCATCATCTCGAGGTCGAAGAGCGAACGCTGTTCCAGCCGCTGCGCCTCGAGGAAGCGGCCGGCGCCGTTGAGCTCCTGCAGGCGGCCGGCCAGCTCCTTCTTGATCTCGCGGATGGCGCCGGTGAGGGTGGCGCGCGGCGTGACGTAGTGCGAATTGGCGAAGACGCGGATGAAGAGCAGGTCGGAGCTTTTCTTGCCGGTGAGCGGATCGAATTCGGAGATGGATTCGATCTCGTTGCCGAACAGGGTGATGCGCCAGGCGGCGTCCTCGTAGTGGGCGGGGAACAGCTCGATGGTGTCGCCGCGCACGCGGAAGGTGCCGCGCACAAAGCCGGTGTCGCCGCGCTTGTACTGCAGCTGGGTGAGGTTGCGCAGCAGGTCGCGCTGGTCGATGGTCTGGCCCTTCCGCAGGTCGAAGGTCATGGCGGTGTAGTCTTCGACCGAGCCGATGCCGTAGATGCAGCTCACCGAGGCGACGATGATGACGTCGTCGCGTTCGAGCAGAGCGCGCGTCGCCGCGTGGCGCATGCGGTCGATCTGCTCGTTGATGGTGGATTCCTTCTCGATATAGGTGTCGGTGCGCGGCACGTAGGCTTCGGGCTGGTAGTAGTCGTAATAGGAGACGAAGTACTCCACCGCGTTCTCGGGGAAGAACGATTTGAACTCGCCGTAGAGCTGGGCGGCGAGGGTCTTGTTCGGCGCCAGGATGAGGGCAGGGCGCTGCGTGCGCATGATGGTCTGCGCCATGGTGTAGGTCTTGCCCGAGCCGGTGACGCCGAGCAGCACCTGGTCGGTCTCGCCATTGCCGACGCCCTCGACCAGTTCGGCGATGGCGGTGGGCTGGTCGCCGGCGGGGGCCAGCGGCGACATCAGCTTGAACGGGATGCCGCCCTCGGATTTTTCGCGCGGCGCCGGGCGATGCGGCATCCAGGCGGTGTTGCCCTCGACCTCCTTGCGGCCGTGCAGGATGATGTCCTCGAGGGCCTTCACCGTGGCGGAGATGCCGACGGTCTGGGCGTTGCTGAGGTCCTGGCCGGGGAGCTTCACCTTGCGGCCCGAGCCGGAGCCGGGAACTTTGGCCTTCGCGGTCGTCGTCGCGGTCTCGAGGGCGCCGCGCATCTGCGCCATCACCGCCGGGTCCTTGGCGGCGGCGCGGGAGAGGTCGCGGGCGGTCAGGGCTTTTTGCGAGGGCATGTGGCCGAAGCCGGCCTGCTGCTGTTCGCCGAAGCCGTCGAGGTTGGTCGGGCGGATGACGGAGTTGGCCTTCGACTTGGGCGATTTGAGGCTCATGCCGGTGGCGGCGGAGCGCTTGCCCTTGCCGGTGTCGACGATGAGGCCTTCGGCTTCGGCCTGTTCGAGCGCGGCGCTCTTCTGCGCCTTCAGTTTCTGAGGCGTGAGCTTGCCGGGATTGCCGGCGGCTTCGGCGGCGCGGCGGGCGGCGTTGTCGAGGGCGCGCTTGTTCTTCAGCCGCTCCTGCGGCAGGCGCTTGCCCAGCCGCTCGTCCTCGGCCTTCTCGATCTCGCCGATGAAGTCGTCGATGGAAAAGGCGGACTGGTTCTCGGACTTGCTGGACGGCATGCGGAGCGCTCGCGGACGGTCTTTCGGTGCAGGCACCTTAGATAGGTACCCCGCCAGAAAATGTCAGTGGGACGATGAGTCCCCCCTCCTAGCACAGGCGGAACGGAGAGGGAACGGGAGTCTCGCGTGTCGCGGGCAACGCCGCCAAGCGGCAATAGAGCGCGTGATATACTTGACACATCGTGCGGCCGGCGGGACACAGGTGGCAGGGAGACTTTGTGACTATTTCCGACGATATTGTCGATCGCATCTACGAGGCTGCCGCGATCCCGGAATTGTGGCCGCAGGTCTTGCGCAGCATGGCCGACGAGACGCACGCGCCGGCGGCGGCGCTGCTGGCCTTCGGGGCCGACGGAGCGCGCTACATTTCGACGCCGAACTACGTCGAGGCGCTCGATGATTTCGCGCACCGCGGCGCGACGTACGAGAACCGCCGGCCGGCGCGGCAGATCGCCAGCGGGCATGTCGGCTTCCAGCACGACCTCGAACTGTTCACGCAGGACGAGCTCGACGCCGACCTGATCTATCGCGACTTCATCACCAAGCACGGGTTCAAATGGTCGGCGGGGTCGGTGATCCTGACGCCGAGCGCCGACATGCTGGTGTTCGACCTGACCAAGCGGCTGGCGGACGGGCCGTTCGTGCGCGCCGAGATGGAGCGGCTCGACCGCTACCGGCCGCACCTGGCGCGGGCGGCGCTGCTGGCGCACCGGCTGGGGCTGAAGGCAGCGCGGGCGGCGACCGATGCGCTCGAGATCATCGGCTTGCCGGCGGCGCTGGTCGGCGGCGGGGGGCGGGTGCTGAGCGCCAATCCCGGATTCGCGCGGCTGGCGCCGCGGGTGCGCATCGGAGCGCTCGACCGGGTGTCGTTCGGCACGCCGCGCTCGGACCAGCTGCTGGTCGAGGCGCTCGGCCAGCTCGGCGGGCCGCAGGCGACCAGCGTGCGCTCCATCCCGATCCCGGCCAGCGCCGGCGCCGATGCGCTGATCGCGCATCTGGTGCCGGTGCGGCGGGCGGCCAACGACGTGTTCGCGCGCGCCGCGGGGCTGCTGATGATCACCAGCGTGACGCGGCCGGAACTGCCGATGGCCGACGTGCTGACCGGGCTGTTCGACCTGACGCCGGCGGAGGCGCGCGTGGCGCGCGGCGTGGCCTCGGCGCTGGGGGTGGACGAGATGGCGGCGGCCTACGGGCTGTCGCGCGAGACGGTGCGCACGCAGCTCAAATCGGTGATGGCCAAGACCGGCACCAGCCGGCAGGCCGAACTGGCGCTGCTGCTGAGCGGCGCCAGCGGGGTGCACACGCCGACGCTGGGGTAGGGGCGAGACGTAGAAGCCGGTTCTTGTGGCCGCCCCCTCCACCATGCTTCGCACGGTCCCCCTCCCCCGTAGACGGGAGAGGATCGCCGACCGGGAGACGGTGCGGCGCAACGCGGCGTGTCAGTTTCGAGCGATGCCGTTCACCGGGCGTTAGGAGCAGCGGCGGAGTTCGGTTGCGCGGGCGCGAGGCCGCCCTTACGCAGGGATGCGTAGATTTTGGGGCTTGGCGCGACGATGAAGGCTGCGGTTCTCGGGGTGATGGCACTCACGCTCATGGCGCTGCCGCTCGGCGGCTGCAGCTCGATGCTGGGCAGCAGCTACGGCACGAGCGGCAAGGTGGCGTCGGCCGACCTGCCGAGCATCGGCGACATGACCGCCGACGCGGCGCTGGTGGATGCGCGCAGCCATTTCAGGAACAACGATTTCGGCTACTCGGCCGCCCTGTACAAGAAGGTGGTGGAGCTGAGTCCGAAGGATCCGCAGGGCTATGTGGGGCTGGGCGCCTCGTATGACCGGCTCGGGCGGTTCGATCTGTCGGACCGGGTGTATGCGTCGCTGTACCGGCTGTCGGGCGGCACGGCGCAGTACTACAACAATCTCGGCTATTCCTATCTGCTGCGGGGCAACCTGACGCAGGCGCTGGCCAATTTCCGCCAGGCCAAGGCGCTGGCGCCGGACAATGCGGTGGTGGCGAACAACCTCGCGATGCTGGCGAACGCCAGGGCGACGTGAGCGCGGCGGCGAGACTCCCGGCGACGTGATCGGGCGGCCGGATTTTCAGGTTTCATTGCCGGAGTGCATTGCGTAGCCTCCCCAGGGCGCGACGGCAAAGCCGCGCTGCAGGTCAAAGGAGAGCCACCATGCTGAAGGTCATCGAAGTCCTCGCCGAGTCCGACAAGAGCTGGGAGGCGGCAGCGGCCAACGCGGTTGCCGACGCGGCCAAGACCGTGCGCGGGATCAAGTCGATCAACGTGAAGAATTTCCAGGCCACGGTCGAGAACGGCAAGATCACCAAGTACCGGATCAACGCGAAGATCGCGTTCGCGCTGGAGTAGGGGAGGCGCGGGCGGCCCCACGTTCAGTGTTTGTGGCCGCCCCCTCCACCATGCTTCGCATGGTCTGTCTCCCCCGCAAGCGGGAGAGGATCGCCGAGTGCGGGATCGTGCCGCGGCCCTCTCCCGGAGGGGACGACGACTGATGTTCTAGTCGGCGGCGGAGCTTGCCGGGGCGGCGAGGACGTTGCCGTTCCTGCCGAGGCCGGCGGTGGAGAGCATCGAGCGCTTCGAGGGGTTGATGGTTTCGGCCTCGAGATTGGCGGCGACGGCGTTGCCGGCGCGGAAGGAGACGCGGTCGGTGTGCTGGGCGTAGTCGTAGGCGCAGCCGGCGAGCGGCGCGGTGGCGACGGCCATCAGCAGGAAGGCGGCGGCGGTGAGAGTGGGTTTCATCAATTGGTGCTGGTCCCGTCGCCGAGGTCGATGATGTAGCCGTAGGGGCCGACGGCGCCGGCGCCGGACCGGAAAGCCTTCAGCATTTTCGGCGTCACCTCCATCTGGCCGAGGGCGAAGAACTCGGCGTCGTTGGCGGGCACGGTGCCGTCGAGGGGCGTCGCCAGCACCTGGCCGGGCGGGCTCGGCTGCACCAGGCGCGGCGTGACGATGACGACGAGCTCGGTCTCGTGCTTCTTGAAGCTCGAGGATTTGAACAGCGAGCCGAGGATGGGCACGTCGCCGAGCCAGGGCAACTGGTTCTGGCTGAGCTGGGTGTCGTTCTGGAGGAGGCCGGCGACCGAGAAGGACTGGCCGTCGCGCAATTCGACGGTGGCGTCGAGCGTGCGGGTGTTGAACACCGGATCGCCGGTGGCAGTGAAGCCGTTGATGCCGCTGACCTCGGGGGTCAGGTGGATCTGGATGCGGTCGCCGTCGAGCACCATTGGGGTGAAGACGAGGCGGACGCCGAAATCCTTGTAGCTCAGCGCCGCGGTGCCGTTGGAATCGGTGGTGCGGATGGGCACCTGGCCGCCGGCGAGGAAGCTCGCATTGACGCCCGAGAGGGTGGTGAGGTTGGGGTCGGCGAGGGTGCGCACGACGTGCTTGGCCTCGAGCGCGTTGATGGTGGCGTTGAGGCTGATGCCGCCGGAAATGACGCTGGTGATGAAGGACGAGAAGGAGGCGGCGTCGCCGGCGGGATTGGACGGGCCGCCATTGATGCTGGCGTTGAGCGGGCCGGCGCTGCCGCCCCACTGGATGCCGAGGTCGCGGCCGGCGTCGCGCTGCGCCTCGAGGATGCGGACCTCGAGATTGACCTGCTGGCCGCCGGTGAGGGTCATGGTGTTGATGACCGCCGGGCTGCCGTACTGGGCGACGATGTCGAGCACCTTCTGCATCGAATTGGCGTCGCCGACGGTGCCCGAGAGGGCGACGCGGCCGTTGACGGTGCGCACCTTGACGGCGGAGCCGGGCACGGCGGCCTTGATCGAGCGCTGCATGTCGGCGGTATCGGCGCCGACTTCGACGGCGAGCAGGCCGACCGGCGTGCCGGTGGCGGAATAGAGGTTGACGGTGGTGGTGCCGAAGGCGCGGCCGACGACATAGACCGAGCGGTCGGTGATGGGCTGGGCGTCGGCGATGGTGGGGTCGGCGGCGACGACCTTGCCGACCGGACCGGAGATGACCACGGTCACCGCCTGCGACACCGGCAGGTTGATGCGCATCACCGAGGTGGTCGAGAGGTCGTAGGTGACGGTCTGCGCCGCGGCGGGCAGGGTGGCCAAGGACAGGACGAGCAGGGCCCAGAGCAGGGCGAGGGGACGTCCGGTGAGGAAGCGGTGAGCGGTCATTTGATCCAGAAGGGGCTGGAGAGCCGGATGGCGGCGTTGGTGGCGCGCTCGGCATCGGAGGCCTGCTCCGAGGCGGCGGCGGAGTCGGCGGCGGGACGCAGGACCAGCGACAGCCGGCCCAGCGTGGTGGCGTTGATGATCACCTCGGACTGCGTCGGGTCGAGCTCGAGGGTGGCGATGGCGCGGTCGGAGAAGGCCTGCGTGCTCGGGTCCTGGCTCTCGGCGTCGGCCGCGGCGGGGCCGGTGCCGAGCCGGGTGTTGATGGCGAGCACGCGGACATCGCGCAGGATGATGTGCGATTCCTGTGTCGCCGGGTCGCCATTGGCGGAGCGGGTCAGCACCACGTCGACGTGGTCGTTGGGGACGACGAAGCCGCCCGACGCCGCCTCGGCGGCGATGGTGACGGAGACGGCGCGCATGCCGCTGGCGAGGATCGAGGAGAGGAAGCCGCCGCCGGCGGGCGCGAGCTTCTGCGCGACGATGGGGTCGCCGGCGACGAAATCGACGCGGGCGACGGCGCCTTCGGTCCTGGCGAGGGCGTCGGGGTCGGCCGTGGCGGTGATGAAGTCGGGCCGCAGCGCGGTGTCGGGCCAATCCTGCCATTGCAGCGACTTTTCGGTGAAGCGCTGGCCGGTGCCGATGGACTGGGCGGCGACGAGGATGCGGGTGGTCGGGGCGGCCTGCTCGACCGGCATGACGGCGGTGGCCGCCGCGGCGGGCGTCGGCTGCTCGTACTGGCTGGCGAGGAAGGCGGCGGCACCGGCGGCGAGCACGGCGACGCCGATCAGCACGAGGCGGCTGGGCGGGATGGCGCGCGGCCAGTGCAGGCGGTCGCGCAGGCCGTTGAAATTGCGGTCCTCGACGCGGGCGATGACCGATTGCAGCGCTTCGGCGCGCAGCCGGTCCATGCCGCGCCGTTCGGTCTGGCGGCGGTCGGTGGATTGCCGGCGGTCGAGCGACGAGCCCGACGCCCACTCGACGTCGTAGCGCGCCGGCTGCGGCGGTCCGCTCTCGGATTTGGCAGCAGCAACAGTCTCAGTCCGCCGAAGCAACAATCCCTCGCTCGCAGCTCGTTCGCCCCACCAATCCGGCGGCTGCGCAGGCCGGTTCCGGCCAACCCGTCCTGTCTAGCGCGCAACAATGACTGTCGTGGTTCCAAAGCCATGACAGTTTGAGGGATTGCGGAAAGGGGTGGTTAAGGGAGGGGAGGGGGGCATGGTCTTTCCCGATCGTCATTCCCGCGCAGGCGGGAATGACGATGTGGAGAACGGGAATGACGATATGAAAGAACCCGAGATGCGAGCGCCGGTGGCTTGACTGCGGGGGTCAGGCGTCGGCTGGAGCGATGTTCTGGTTGAGGCGGAAGAGGTTGGTGGGGTCGTATTGGCGCTTGACCAGGCGCAGGCGGTCCCAGATGGCGCCGGGATAGGCGCTGCGGATGCGCTCGTGGCCCTCGGCCATGAGGAAGTTCACATAGGCGCCCTGCGTCTGCTGGGTGAGGTCGGCGCGGAAGCGGTCGACCCAGGCCTGCTGCTTCGCCTGGTCTTCGGGCGTGGTCCAGAAGGCCGCGAGGTTGACCATGATGGCGGCCTCGCGGTGGCCGTAGGCGGTGGCGTCGGCGGGCACGCGGGCAGACGCGCCGCCGAGGACGCGGATCTGGGCGACACGGAACACGGCGTCGCTCTGGTCCAGCCGGTCGATGATGGTTCGGGCTTCGCTGAGACCGATGTGGTCCATGAACATGTTCCGCGCCACCGCCGTCGGATGATAGTCGGGGTCCTCGGGCGGATACATCTGGGTGTAGGGGCCGGGCTTGACGAAATCGGCGTAGGGCCTGGCCAGCGCGCGGAACGGGGCGAGGGCGCGCTGCGCGTCGGCGTCGGGGCCGGCGAAGGCCAGCATGCCGAGGATCACCAGCTTGCCGTGCAGCTCGGGCGGCAGGAACGGCATGGGCGGCGCCGGCATGACGTTGGCGATGGTCGAAAGCTCGTCGGGCGCGTTCTCGGCGGCGGCGACGAAGCCGGCGAGGGTCTCGGCGGTGGCGGGCAGGCAGAGCATGCCGCCGGTGAATGCGGGCAATTCGGCGAGCGCGTAAGTGAGGCTGGTGACGACGCCGAAATTGCCGCCGCCGCCGCGCAGGGCCCAGAACAGCTCGGGATTGTCGGTGGCGCTGGCGGTGAGCCGGCGGCCGTCGGCAATGACGATCTCGGCGGCCAGCAGGGAGTCGATGGTCAGCCCCCATTTGCGCACCAGATAGCCGACGCCGCCACCCAGCGTGATGCCGCCGATGCCGACGCTGCCGGCGTCGCCGAAGCCGACGACGAGGTCGTGCGCGAGGGCGGCCCGGGTGACGGCGATGGCGGTGGCGCCGGACTCGGCGGTGAGGGTCTTTTGCGCCGGATCGACGGCGATGGCCGTCATGTCGCGCAGATCGAGGACGAGGCCGCCTTCGGTGGTGGAGTGGCCGGCATTGGAGTGGCCGCCGGAGCGGACGGCGAGTTCGATGCCGGTGTCGCGGGCGACATCGACGACGCGCTGCACGTCGGCGACGGTGCGGGCGCGGGCGATGAGGCCGGGATGCCTGTCGTAGCCGCCGTACATGACGGTGCGGGCGGTGTCGTAGGCCGCATCGGCGGGGTGGATGAGGGTGCCGGAGAAGCCGGTGCGCAGCGCGGCGATGACATCATCGATCTTGGTCATGGTCGTTCCTTCGTGGTCGTTCGTGGATACGACGCACGGGGAGGGGGCAAATCGACAAAGCGGGAGATTTTCGTGAGATCGTGCGACGGCCCCTCACCCGCCTCGCTGCGCGAGGCACCCTCTCCCCGGAGGGGAGAGGGGAGGCCGGGGTGACTGCAGGATTCTCTTGCGCTCTGGCCGAGCGATCCCGAGGGGGCTCGTTCGGCCAACCGCCGGGCTCCCCGGAGGGGAGAGGGGAGGCCGGGGTGACTGCGGGATTCTCTTGCGCTCTGGCCGAGCGATCCCGAGGGGGCTCGTTCGGCCAACCGCCGGGGGCTCCCCGGAGGGGAGAGGGGAGGTCGGGTGATTGCGGGGGTTACTCGAACCAGGTGGTGCCGGGGTATTGGTGGGCGCGGGCGACCTCTTCGTCGAGCTCGAGGCCGATGCCGGGGCGGTCGGTGAGGGCGATGCGGCCGTTGCGGATGATGTCGCGCTTGTCTGTGATGATGGTGCTCCAATAGTCGCGGTGGAACCAGTGGAATTCGAGCACGAGGAAATTGGGCACGCTGGCGCAGACATGGGCGGAGGCCATGGTGCCGATGGGCGACGACACGTTGTGCGGCGCGAAGGGCATGTAATAGGTCTCGGCCAGGTTGGCGATCTTGCGGCATTCGCTCAGCCCGCCGCATTTGGGGATGTCGGGCATGATGATGTCGACGGCGTGCTTTTCGATGAGGTCGCGGAAGCCGTGGCGGAGGTAGAGGTTCTCGCCGGCGCAGATGGGGGTGGCGGTGGCGGCGGTGATCTCGCGCATGGTGTCGACGTTCTCGGGCGGCACCGGCTCTTCGAGCCACATCAGCTTGAGCGGCTCGAGGTCGCGGGCGAGGCGGATGGCGGAGTGCTTGTCGAGGCGGGTGTGGAGGTCGGCGGCGACATCGATCGAGGGGCCGGCGGCGGCGACGACCATCTCGGCGAGGCGGACCATGCGGTCGTGCTCCCAGCGGCTGGGCGTCATGTTGAAGCGGTCCTTCTCGAAGCCTTCGACCTCGCTGCCGTGGTGGCCATAGGCGAAGATGTCGAGGTCGATCTTGAGGGCGGTGAAGCCGGCCTCGAGCACCTCGTCGATGACGCGGCGGATCTCGTCCATGTCCATGCCGGGCTCGACCTCGCAGTCGCAATAGACGCGGACGTCGTCGCGGAACTTGCCGCCGAGCAGCTCGTAGACCGGCGTTCTGAGAGCCTTGCCCTTGACGTCCCACAGCGCGATCTCGATGCCGGTGAGGGCGGTGATGAGGGCGCCGGCGAAGCCGCCCTCGAAGACGAGGCCGCGGCGCAGCTCCTCGAACAGGGCGTCGATGGCGAAGGGATCGCGGCCGACCAGTTTTGGCGCCAGCTCGTTGATGATGGCGATCGCCTGGTGGCCGCCATGCACGCATTCGCCCAGCCCGGTGATGCCGGCATCGGTCTCGATGCGGACCCACAGATGCATGCAATGGCCGCTGCTGGCGGCGGTCTTGACCGATGTAATCTGCATTGTCGCCCCTCCCGCCGCGATGTTTCCGCGGCCGCACGGAGCTTAGAGTGAGGTACGTACCTCCGTCCAGTGCGGCGATGCCGGCGCGCTATCGGCCGCGGCCGTCGAGGTTTTCGGTGGTGAGCGACAGGGACAGGCGGACGGGGCCTTCGCCGTGGTCGCGGACGAGGATTTCGAGGCCCTGGTCGCCGCCATGCGCCAGGGCGTCGCGGTTCATCTCGGCCAGGGTGCGGCGGGCTTCCTGCACGGCGGTCTGCAGATCCGGAAATTCCAGCCCCGTATCGTCGCGGTGCAGGCCCTGATCATCGCGAATGTCGAAGAAGTAGATCGGCACGACGTCCTCATCGCGGTTCTTGCTGGAGATGCAGGTAACGGGAATCGAACTCGGCGCGCCGCTGCAGGCGCGGCCAGTCGAGGACGTGAATCTTGTGGTTGTGCCAGGTCAGCAGGTTCTCGCTGCGCAGTTCCTGCAGCACGCGGTTGACGTGCACCGCCGAGATGCCGAGCGCGTCGCCCAGCTCGACCTGGGTGATGGGCAGCACGAAGCTGTCGCCGTCGATCAGGCCGACGACGCCCAGGCGGACATAGAGCTCGCAGACGAGGTGCGCGAGCTGGGCGCTGGCGGAGCGGCGGCCCATGGCGACGATCCATTCGCGATGGATGGCGCTGTCGAGCAGCGTCATCAGCCACAGCACGCGCGTCAGGTGCGGGAAGCGCTCGGTGATCTCGGTGAGGCCGCGGTGCGGAAAGGTGACGATGCGGCAGGCCGAGAGCGCGCCGACGGAGTGATCCATCTCCTTGAGCACGAAGCTGTGCAGGTCGACGAAGTCACCGGGGACGTGGATGGCGGTGATCTGGCGCTGGCCGTCGCTCAGCACGCGGTAGCGGGTGGTGAAGCCGGAGACGACCAGCGTCGAGCGGTCGGGGCGGTCGCCTTCGCGCACCAGATCGGCGCCGGCGGGAATTTCGGCCTCGCCGCCGGCCGCGGCGGAGAGCGCGTCGCGCTCGGCGGCGGAGATGACGTCGCGCAGCGCCAATTTGCGGAAAAACCGGTCGAGGGACGGGTGGGTCATCCGCCGTCGAACGCGAGAACGGCGCGTCCCGTTCCGCGGCGCTAACATTGTTAAGTGTGCCCGGCGCGGGCGGCGGGCATGCCGGGGCATGGACAACGGCAACGATCGAGACGAGCCGCGCCGGCGCACGCTGTCGGAGGCGACGACGGCGGCGCGCGAGGCGGGGCGGCTGGTCCGCGACATCAACGACAGGATCGGGCGGTGGCAGGCCGAAAGCGTGCGCCTCGCCACGACGGCGGAGCGCCTGCGGCGGAGCGGGCGGTCCGATCCGGGCCTGGTCGAGGCCATCGACGTGCTGGCCGCGCTGGTCGAGGGGCAGCGGCGGAATTTCGCCGCGACGCTGCAGACGCTGCCGGGCAGCGTGGTGCAGCACAGCCGGGTGCGCGACACCGAGCGGGCGCTGCGGATGGTGCTCGAGCGGCTGCAGGCGGCGCGGGGGGAAACGGGAACGGCCGCCACCGCGTTGAGAGCGCAGCAAGGAGCAGCCGATGGTTGGCACACGACACAAGGACGAAACGGCGATCCGGCAGCGCGCCCACCAATTGTGGGAGCAGGCGGGTCGGCCGGAGGGACGCGACATGGAGTTCTGGACGCGGGCGGAGGTGAGCCTGGCGGCGCCGGAGCAGATGCAGGAAGTCAACGCCCCGCCGCCGAAGCCAGGCGCGACGGCGGCGCGGGCGAAGAAGCAATAGAGCCGCCCCCGCGCCTCTGCTAAGCAGGCGCGTCGGAGGGGGCGTCGATGCTGCGGTCGCTGCGCCAGGGCAATCTGCTGCTGGCCTTCATCCTGGAACTGGGCATGCTGGCGGCGTTCTGTTTCGCCGGCTGGAGCGTGGGCACGGTGCTGTGGCTCAAACTGGCGCTGGCGCTCGGCCTGCCGGCGGTGGCCATCGTGCTGTGGGCGGTGTGGGCGGCGCCGCGGGCGGGCAAGCGCCGGCTGAAGATGCCGGCGCTGCTGGTGTTCAAAATGGCGATGATGCTGGCCGCGACGGCCGCCTGGGTGGTGGCCGGGCAGGCCTTCATCGGCTCGATCTTCTGCGCGCTGGTGGCGATCAACGTGCTGGGGATGCTGGGGTTCAGGCAGTTCTGAGGGGGTTGCGCCGCTGGAATCGGTCGTGTCGTGCGTGGGGCCGCCCCCTCCACCAGCTTCGCTGGTCCCCCTCCCCCGCAAGCGGGAGAGGAGTCCCGACTGCTAGTTCGTGGTGGCGGGGGTGAAGTTCAGGGCGACGCCGTTGATGCAGTAGCGCAGGCCGGTGGGCGGGGGACCGTCGTTGAAGACGTGGCCGAGATGGCTGCCGCAGGTGGCGCAGTGGACTTCGGTGCGCAGCATGCCGTGGCTGCGGTCGGAGGTGGTCTCGGTGGCGCCGGGAATCGGCTCGTTGAAGCTGGGCCAGCCGGTGCCGCTCTCGAACTTCACCTTGCCCTCGAACAGCGGCGTGTCGCAGCCGGCGCAGGAGAAGGTGCCGGGGCGCTTCTCGACCAGCAGAGCGCAGGTGCCGGGACGCTCGGTGCCGTGCTCGCGCATGATGTAGTACTGCTCGGGGGTCAGGCGGGCGCGCCACTCGGCGTCGGTGTGGGTGACGGGATAGGTCTTGGCGTCCATCGCGGAATCTCCGTTGCGTTGCCGCCAATGTAGGAAGTTCCGGGGCAAATAAAAACGCCGTGCGGCGAACACGGCGGTTCAGGATGTCGGGAGGCGGCGGTGAGGCGGGTGCTGACGGCACCGGCAGGAATTTTTCCCGGGCTCTGGCCGAGCGAGCCCGGGAGCGCTCGTTCGGCCAACCGCGGTAGGGGTAGGGGGTCAGTAGACCCGGATCGAGGAGATGGCGCCGCTGAGCAGGCCTTCGAGGCGGGGCTTCGATTGATTGAGGATGACGCAATAGCTGCGGAAATTGCGGTCGCGGCAGGCCAGCGCGCTGCCGGTGCCGGTGATCCTGACCGAGCGGAAGGCGTTGTCGGCGCCGGCGAGGTAGAGGTCCTTCACGGTGTGGCCGGCGCCGTAGCAATAGGCGGCACCGGTGTAGTTGGTGCCGGTGTAGAAGCAGACGCCGCCGCCATAGGTGACGGGGAGCTTCGGCACGTTGACGAAGGCGCGCCAGGGGCCCTGGCCGAAGCTGATGTTGTCGAGCGACATCCAGCCGATGTCGGATTTGGTGTGGATCAGGCACCACAACTGGCTGCAGCGGTCGACGCGGATGCGGATGCCGGCCTCGACGTGGCCGGTGACGGGGTATTTGACGCCGGGGCCGTGGTAGAGCACGCCGCTGTAATTGGTCCAGCCATCGGTGGTCCAGCCGGCGCTGCCGCGAGGCTGTACGGCCGCGGCGGGCAGAGCGAGCGAAAGCGCCAGGATGGCGCCGGCGACGAGACGGGCAAGAACAGACATCGGACCCTCGGTAACCGCAATCACGGCAAACCCTAGCGGGTCGGGGCGGAGGCCGGAAGGGCCCAGTTGCCACAGTTCCCAAAAACCAGAGGGGCGCCGCGCAAATCGCGCAGCGCCCCATCTCGTCAAACGTGCCAGATGTGGAGGTCCCTACCTGACGCGGATGGACGAGATGGCGTCGTTGAAGCTGCCCAGCGACGAGGCGCTGGTGGTGTATACGCGGCAGTTGCGGTAGCCGGGATCGCGGCAGACCGTGACCTCGAGGCCGCGCTGGTTGCGGATCGACGAGATGCGGTTGTCGACGCTGCGCGGCAGCGCGGAGTAGCGGTCGCCACGGTCCATGCAGAAGCGGGGGCCGTCGTAGCCACGCTCGAGATAGAAGCAGACGTCGCCAAAGCCGCCGGGACCGCCAGGGCCAGGGCCGGGGCCGCCAGGACCACCGGGTCCACCCGGCCAGCCCGGACCATGTCCGCCAGGACCACCCGGTCCACCCGGCCAGCCGGGACCGTGTCCGCCAGGACCGCCGGGACCACCGGGACCAGGGCCACCAGGACCGCCCGGGCCACCGGGGCCGCCGGGACCACCCGGGCCGCCGGGACCACCGTGACCGCCACCCGGGGGCGGCGGCGGGGGCGGCGGCGTGCCGATGCCGATGGAGACACCGCCGGTGCCGATCGAGAACGAGCCCTGCGGGAAGTTGAAGTTGAGGTTGAAATTGGGCTGGAGGGCCGCGCCGCCGGAGCGCAGCGCGTTGGCGCCAACGAAGCCGCGCTCGGGGCTGGTGATGTAGCACCAGCCTTCACGGCAGCCGCCGACATCGACCGCGGTGCCGGCCGACAGATGGCCGACGGGCCGGCCGCCGGGCCGGGAGTAGATGTCGGTGGCGCCACTGGTGGTGGCGGGCGCCGCCGACGCCGCGGCCGGCAGGAAGACAGCGGCCGCGGCGCAGGCGACGGCCACGGTGGTGGCAGCCCGGAGCAGGGTTCGCTTGGTCCGATTGTGCATGAAGATAATCCCTCGGAAATGAGTAAGCCGGCACCAGACAACGCGCGCCGCACCGTGCCGGTTCCGGTGACGATGGCGCGGCGTCAGGTGGGCGGCAGTACGCGCTTCAGGCCGTCCTCGCCGAGCGCGACGTAGACGAATCGGCCGGCGGTGACCTTGACGCGGTCGTCGAGGCGGTTGCGGCGGGCCCAGGCCTCGATGGCGACGGTGATCGAGGTGGTGCCGACGCGCTCGATCGAGGTGTAGACGCACAGGATGTCGCCGACCTTGACCGGCGAGATGAAGGTCATGGCCTCGACCGCGACGGTGACGACGCGGCCCTGGGCGCGCTCCACCGCGGCGATAGCGCCGGCGATGTCCATCTGGCTCATCACCCAGCCGCCGAAGATGTCGCCGGCAGGGTTGGTGTCGGCGGGCATGGCGAGGGTGCGGACGGTGAGGGCGCCTTTCGGCTCGGACAATGTGGTCATGGTGCAGGTCCCAGAACCGGCCAGCGGCCGATCTCTTCTTCCCAGTGCTTGCGGCAGAGCGAGACGTAGATGGATTTTTCGATCGACACCTGGCTGCCTTCGGTGATGACGCGGCCGTGCTCGTCCTTGCGCACCACCATGGTGGCCTTGGCGCCGCAATAGCAGATGGTGCGGATCTCGCGCAGGCTGTCGGCGATGGCGAGCAGCGCTTCGGAGCCGGGGAACAGCCTGCCCTGGAAATCGACGCGCAGGCCGAACGCCATCACCGGGATGCGCAGGCGGTCGGCGACGCGGGCGAGCTGCCAGACCTGCTCCTCGGTGAGGAACTGCGCCTCGTCGACCAGCACGCAATCGACCTTGCCGGCCTGCTGCGCCTCGCGCACGCGGTCGAACAGGTCGTCGCCGGCGTTGAACAGGTCGGCCTCGGCGGAGATGCCGATGCGGGATTCGATGCGGCCGGTCGTCCGCCCCGGCGCGGCGTAGAGGCCGGAGGTGAACAGCAGCGTGCGCATGCCGCGCTCGCGGTAGTTGTAGGAGGCCTGCAGCAGCAAGGTGGACTTGCCGGCATTCATGGTCGAGTACGAAAAATACAGCTTGGCCATCGGCGTTCCGCGACACGAGCGTCCTTCATGCCCGAGGCGGGGGCGCGGGCACAAGCGGGGAAGCTGGCGGCGAACAAAAAACGGCCGCCGGCGAGGGCGGCCGAGGGCCGATGGGGATCGGCAGGGCGGCCGGGTTGGAGCGGCGGCCCGAGGCGGTGCGGCGCGTTGCGAAGGCGCCGGAGGTCCGGATCATCGGGGGCGATCCGGACATGGGAAAGCCTAGGGCGTGCAGGTGACAGCGCGATGACAAGGCTCTAGGAGTCGTGGCCTTACTTCAGTCCCATTCGGCCCGGCTGATGCGGCGGCGAGGGGGGCGCCCAAATGAGCACACAAGGGATCATTCGATGAGCAATCTGTTGCGCACCATTGCAAGCGTCGGCGTCGCGGCGCTGTGCGGCCTCGCACCGGTCGCGTCCTATGCGGCGACGGCGCAGTCGCTGGGGACCTACCAGACCACCGACCGGAAGATGGATTTCGCGCTGGCGCTGTGCGGCAACAGCGGCAAGGAGCTGTGCGTGACGCTGGCCGCCGCCCGCGGCGACGCCGACACGCCGCAGACGCATCAGTTCATCGGCAAATATGTGGTCGACCACGCCAAGCCATCGGGCAAGAACACCTGGAAGGGCTCGATGACGGTGCAGGGCTACACCATGAACGGCACGCTGACGCTGAAGCCCGGCGTCAACTTCGTGATGCATGGCTGCGCCTATGTCGTCGTCTGCAACGACTTCACGCTGATCCCGGCGTTACAATAGGCCGCCGCGATCTGAGGGCCGGAACGGCCTCGACGAGGACGATGGCGACGAAGATGAGCGCCGCCCCGAAATAGCCGAGGGGCGGCAGCCGTTCGCCGAGCGCGATGGCGCCGCCCAGCGCGGCGAACAGCGATTCCGCCGACAGGATGATCGCGGCATTGGCCGACGGCACGTATTGCTGGCCGATGGCCTGCAGCGTGAAGGCGATCGAGGTCGACATCACGCCGGTGTAGAGGATTTCGACCCAGCCGGCGGAGACGGCGTTCCAGGTGGGATGTTCGAGCAGGCTCATGCCGACGAGCGAGAACAGCGCCGTCGCGGCGAAGCACAGGGCCGACATGGTCACCGGCATGCCCGTTTCCTGCACCAGCGGGGCGAGGACGGCGATCTGGATGGCCCAGGAGACGGCGCAGACGACCAGGAGGCCATCGCCGAAGCTGAAGGCGCCGAGATCGGCGCCGGTGAGGAAGTAGATGCCGACCAGCGCCATCGGCGCGCCCAGATAGATGATGGGGTGCGGGCGGATGCGGGCGAACAGGAAGGTCACCAGCGGCGTGAAGATCACGTAGAGGGCGGTGAGGAAGCCGCCATTGGTGACGGTGGTGGTCTGCAGCGCCGCCTGCTGCGCCCAGACGCCGGCAAAGAAGGACAGCAGCAGCACCACGAGCTGGCGCCATTGCCGCGGCGTCAGGCGGCCGACCTTCCGGACCTGGCGGCGGTATTCGGCGATGGCCAGCGGGCCGACGAGGACGGTGCCGATGGCATAGCGGATGGCGGTGAAGACCAGCGGCCCCATATGCGCCATGGCGCCCTTCTGGAACAGGAAGGCGATGCCCCAGAGCAGGGTGCACAACAGCAGCAGCAGGGCGGCGACGGTACGCGACATCGGGGCGGGCTCGGGCGCTAGAGCTCGGCGTCGAGGGCGGCGATCAGGCGCGTGACCTCTTCGGGCGTGGTGTAGTGCACGAAGGACATGCGCAAGACGCCGTGCAGCGGGTTGACGCCCATCGCCTCGAGCACGCGCCAGCCGTAGAAATGGCCGCCGCCGACCCCGACATTGTGGCGCGAGATCATGCCGGCGACGTGCGCGGCGGGGCGGTCGAGGACGATGGAGACGGTGGGCGCGCGCTTCACCGGATCGTCGGGGCCGAGCAGGCGAATGCCGTTCTTGTTGCGCAAATAGTCGAGCAGCGGCGCGAGCAGCGTCTGTTCCTGCACGCGCATGGCGTTGTGGGCGATGCGGAACGGGCCGGCGCCCTGCACGCCGATGCCGGCGATGTCGGCGACCTTTTCGAGATAGTCGACGATGCCGGCGCAGGCCGCGATCTGGGCGTGGTCGGGGCCGGCGGGAACGAGGCGCTTGCGCGGGTTGGTCTCGTTGAAGAAATGGCCCTGGTTGGGCAGCTCGGCGGCGAGCGAGGGGCGCACGGCCATGACGCCCTGGTGCGGGCCGTACACCTTGTAGGCCGAGAACAGGTAGATGTCGCAGCCGAGCTGCAGCAGGTCGGGCAGGCCGTGCGGCGCGTAGGAGACGCCGTCGACCACGGTCACGGCGCCGAAGGCCTTGGCGCGCTTGACGATGTCGGCGACCGGATTGATCTCGCCGACGATGTTGGAGACGTGCGGGAAGGCGACCAGCCGGACCTTGGAATCGAGCAGCCTGTCGAGCTCGGCGAGGTCGAGATGGCCGGTGTCGGGGTTGACCTTCCACTCGCGCAGCTCGACGCCGCGCGACACCAGATGGCGCCAGGCGCCGGAATTGGCCTCGTGGTCCTGGTTGGTGACGACGATGGCGTCGGCGGGCTTGAGCCAGGCCTCGAAGGCGCGGCCCAGGGTGTAGGTGTTGGCCGAGGTCGAGGGGCCGAAATGAATCCAGTCGGCGGCGACGTTCAGCGCCAGCGCCAGGCGGCGGTGCGCCTCGTCCATGGCGTCGCCGGCGGCGCGCGAGGCGGGGTAGGCGCCGTAGGGCTGGACCTTGGTGTTCCAGTAATAGGCGCGCATGCGGTTGAGCACGGGGGCCGAGGTGTAGGAGCCGCCGGCGTTCTCGAAGAAGGCGAAGTCCTTGAGGTCGGGCTGCCGGAAGGAAGGGAACTCGGCCCGGATGCGCGCGGGATCGAGGGGCAGGGACATGGACGGAGGCCTTTCGTAGCTGACCTCTCGTAGCGGTTCGGGCCTGCGAAAGAAAGCTCCCGCTGTGGGGGACAGCGGGAGCTCGGGCGGCGAGCGGCGGGCTCGCCGCGGGGCCGGCAAGAGGGCATGAGCCGGCCCAGGGGAAGCTTCAGGACTTCTGCGGCGCGGGCGGCGGGCCGTTGCGGTCGGGGCCGCCCTGCGACATGCCCTTGCCGCCGTGCTGCATGCCGGGGCCGGCATGGTGCTTGTGCCAGTGGCCGGCGCGCGGCAGCAGATGCTGCTTCTGCTGGTCGGAGAGGCTGTTGTAGAGGGCCTCGAAATCCGGGAAGACCTCGTTGAGGGCGGTGAGGCGGGCCTGGTCGATGGCGAGGCCGGCCTTGACGCGGTCGAGCAGGTCGGGCCGGGTCTGGGCGGTGCGGTCGGGCCGGGCGGCCTTGCAGGCGTCGGCGAAGCCGGTTTCAGCGACCAGCGCCTTGGCGCGGAAGGCGTCGAACAGCTTCTGCTGGTCGGCGCTGAGATCGAGGCGCTTGGCGCTGCGGTCGAGCATCTTTTCGAGGGCGCCGGCGCCCTTGTCGGAGCAGGCGAGCGTCAGCATGGCGAAGGGCCGGCCGGCGACGCCGCCGGCCATGGGGCCGCGTACGCGCATATGGCCGCGCGGACCGGCGGCGGGACCGTGGTCGGGGGCAGCGGCCGACGGCGCGGCGGGGGCCGTGGACGCGGGCGGCGGCGGGGTGCTGCTGCTGCCGGCGTCCTGGGCGAAGGCGGGGAGGGCGGAGAGGCTGATCGAGGCGACGACCAGCGCGGCGATGGCGGTTGGGGTCTTCATGGGGGCTCCCTTTGGCGAAGGGGATCGTGACGATCCCGGATGACGAGCGAGGCTAGCCGACCCAAGCTGCCCGGGAGATTGCGGCCGGATGAAGCTTTGGTGAGGTTGGAAAGGTGGCGGGATGGGGCGACCGCGCGGGGGGGGATGGAAGCGGAAGCGAAATCGGCCGTTCCATTCACCGGGGGTCATCCCCGCGAAAGCGGGGACCTCGGTTTGCTGCGGGTGCTGTCGGCAGGGCGGGGACGAGCCGGGCGATGCCCGGCACGATGCTGAGTGCCCTACACCGCGTTCGGCCAACAGAGGTTCCCGCTTTCGCGGGAATGACCCGGTGGGTGGGTGGAGGGCGCTGGTGAGGGCTTCTATGCCCTTGATGCAGCGTGGGGTGATGGAAGCGGAAGCGAAATCGGCCATTCCATTCACCGGGGTCATCCCCGCGAAAGCGGGGACCTCGGTTTGCTGCGGGTGCAGTCGGCAGGCGGGGACGAGCCGGGCGATGCCCGGCACGGTCCACCGGGGCCATCTCTTGCTCCGCCAACAGAGGTTCCCGCTTTCGCGGGAATGACCCGGTGGGGATGGCGGGAATGACCCGGTGGGAAGGACAGCGGGAATGACCCGGTGGGGGTGGCGGGCTCTGCGGCCTGCTCACGCGTGGCCGGCAAAACTACCCCTGTTGCCGCTCCGCGGATTTACGACGCGATGTATTCCTTGAGGGCCAGGGCTTCCTGCTCGGTTTCCTCGATCTTGCGCTTCACCACGTCGCCGATGGAGACGATGCCGACCAGCTCGCCATTGTCGACGACGGGCAGGTGGCGGATGCGGCGCTCGGTCATGCGCTCCATGACCTCGTCGAGCGAGGCGCGGCGGCCCATGGTGACGACATCCCTGGTCATCACCTCGCCGACCTTGCGGGTGGCGAGGCCGGCCCAGTCGCTGCCGAGGTGGCGGACGATGTCGCGCTCGCTGAGGATGCCGGCGACCTTGCCGCGGTCGGTGACGACGACGGCGCCGATGCGGCGGCTGTTCAGGATCTCGACCGCCTCGGCGATGGTGGCGCCGGTCGGTACGGTGTGCACCGCCCGGCCCTTGGATTGAAGGATATTCTCGACTTGCATCGTACTCTCCTCCTCTCGGACGGGCAGTTTGCGCCGATCACGAAAGCGGGAAAAGACAATCAGGTTGTCCTTTCCTTGAGGGAGCGATCAGCCCTCGCGGCGGCCGGGCGACCAGCGCACGGCCTGGCGGCGGCGCGGCTCGGGCAGTTCGGGGCTGTGCAGCGCGATGCGGATGACCTCGAAGCAGACGGCGAGCACCAGGGCGACGACCGGCATGACGAAGAGCAGGGCACCGATGTCGATGCGGGTCAGCGGGCTGACAGCGTGCAGGGGCACCAGCCCGAACAGGATGGCGAAGCTTGCGCCCAGCAAAGTGAGCGAGAAGGAGACGATGGTGGCGGTGGTGAAGGCGTCGCCGCGGCGGCGCTTCGGCGTGCCGGCCGCGGGAGCAGCGGCCGCGACGGGGGAGTCGGCGGCGGTTTCGGCGATGGATTCGGCGGCGATGGTTTCAGACATAAGCGACTCACGCACGAGGTTCACAACGGCGTGAGAAAGCCAAGCGAATGCGGTCATTCGGCGTAGCCATTGCGGTGATGCGCGGACCATAGCGCGGCGCAAATGTGACGGGCGGTGCGAGGGGGCCCTGCTTGCCTTGCGGGACGCGGCCTCTTATCAAGCTTCCGGCTTTGTCCGGAGGTTTTCCATGGCTTTTCTGTCCGATGCGATCCTGCGTATTGCGCCGTCGGCGACGGTGGCGATTTCGCGCAAGGCCGCGGACATGAAACGCGCCGGGCGCGACGTCATCTCGCTGGCGGCGGGGGAGCCGGATTTCGACACGCCGCTCAACGTGCGCGAGGCGGCGATCCGCGCCATGGCCGAGGGCAAGACGCGCTACACCAATGTCGACGGCATCCCCGAGCTGAAGGAGGCGGTGGCGCGCAAGTTCAGGCGCGACAACGGGCTCGAGGTCGGCGCTGCCGACTGCATGGTGAGCTCGGGCGGCAAGCAGATCATCTTCAATGCGCTGCTGGCGACGCTCAACCCCGGCGACGAGGTGGTGATCCCGGTGCCGTACTGGGTGAGCTATCCCGAGATCGTCCGGCTGTGCGACGCCGTTCCAGTGTTCGCCACGGCCGACGCCTCGACCGGCTTCAAGCTGACGGCGGCGGCGCTGGAGGCGGCGATCACGCCCAGGACCAAATGGCTGATCCTCAACACGCCGTCCAATCCGAGCGGAGCCGCCTATTCGGCGGACGAGCTCAAGGCGCTGACCGACGTGCTGCTGCGGCACGAGCACGTGCACATCCTCACCGACGACATCTACGAAGTGCTGGTCTATGACGGCGGCAAGTTCGCGACGGTGGCGCAGGTGGAGCCGAAGCTGCTGGGGCGGACGCTGACGATGAACGGCGTGTCGAAATCGCACGCGATGACCGGCTGGCGCATCGGCTATTGCGCCGGGCCGCGCGAGCTGATCGCGGCGATGACCAAGCTGCAGGGGCAATCGACCACCAATCCGTCGTCGATCGCGCAATGGGCGGCGGTCGAGGCGCTAGACGGGCCGCAGGAATTCCTCGCCGGCTGGCGGGCGAAATTCCAGGAGCGGCGCGATCTGGTGGTCAAGGGGCTGAACGCGGCGCCGGGCATCGACTGCCTGACGCCGGAAGGGGCGTTCTACGTGTTCCCCTCGATCAAAGGGCTGTTGGGCAAGACCTCGAAATCGGGCACGAAACTCACGACCGACGAGGATTTCGTCATGGCGCTGCTCGAGGAGACCGGCGTGGCGCTGGTGCATGGAACGGCGTTCGGGCTGCCCGGCCACATGCGGCTGAGCTACGCGGCCTCGAACCGCGAGCTGCAGCAGGCGGTGGAACGGATACAGGCGTTCGCGGCAGGCGTGCGGTAGCGGGCCTTTCGGCCGGACACGGAGTCACCAGAACGTCATTCCCGCGAAAGCGGGAATCCAGACGGTGTTTTCGGATGTCCGTGCGTTCGGTCTGGATTCCCGCTTTCGCGGGAATGACGATGTGGATGGGTGAGCCTGTCCTGGGGCAGGTTCAGCCGCCCAGATAGCTCGCGAGGTTCATGCTGGTGCTGTTGCCGGCGTCCTGGGCGTTGAGGGTGTCGAGCAGGCTGAGGGCGGAGCTCTGGCCGGGGGAAGCGGTGGAGTCGCCGAAGATCTGGGCGATGCTGGCGGCGGTGTTGTAGCTCTGGACGGCGGCGGAATAGAGCTGGTCGGACCAGCCGGCGGCGCTGCGTTCCTCCGGGCTCATCGAGGCGTAGGCGCTGATCAGATTCTTGGCAAAGCTGGCCGGGTCGCTGGCGGCGCTCCTGAGGCCGGCGAGGATGGTCGAGCTCGAGCGCTGCGCCATCGCCTGCTTGGCGGCGAACACCTCCTGGGGGGAGAATTTGTTGTCCTGGTCGAGGGCGATGGCGGCGAGCGAGCGGCTGTCGAATTGCGAGAAGTCGACGGGCTGGCCGGATTTCTGCGTGCCGGAGAAGGTCAGGGTTTTGCCGGCCGCCCTGGCGGCGGCGTATTGGGCGTCGAGCGCGGCGCGGGCATCGGAGGCGACGGCGGAGAAATCGCGCAGCGTGGTCGGGTCGTCGCCGGCGGTGATGCGCTGGATGTAGTCGGCGACGATGTCGCCATCGACCTGCGGGGTCTTGTCCGGATTGGCGGCGAGCTGCTTTTGCGCCTCGAGCAGGGCGGCGCGCTGGCTGGACCAGGCGGGGGTGGATTTCTCCTCGGTCGAGGCGCCGTCGAGCCAGGCGAGGGCGGCGGTGTAGATGCCTTCGACATCGTCGGTGACGCGGGCGACGGCGAAGGGGCCGGCGAGGGTGGCGTCGAGCCGGCGCTGCTGCTCGGTTTTCGCGGCGGCCTGCTCGTCGGCGCTGAACTTGCCCTCGGCATTGGCGGCGACGGCGTAGAGCTGGCGGCGGTCGAGCTGGCCGAGATCGACATCGGCCGGCTTGGCGCCGTTGGCGAGCAAAGCATCGAGGGTGGAGCGGGCGGCGGCGACGACGCTGGCGAAGCCGGGCTGGTTCATGGCGGCGAGCGCCGCGTCCGACAGGGTGAGCGTGGTGGCGGCGCTGCTGCCCGAGGTGCCGGAGCCGGTGGCGGTGGCCGTGCCGGAGGCGCCGTTCGCATAGGTGTAGGTGTAGGGCGAATAGGACGATGTGGCGGAGATGCTGGTCATCGGCGGGCCTCGGCTGCAGCCGATGCGATGCAAGCGGCGTGCCGGGTTTTCGCGTGGGAAATCAAGGGCGGCGCCCGGCGCGGGGGCGGCAGTTCCTGCCGGTCGGCAAAATGAAAAGGCCTCGCTCGAGGGGATGAGCGAGGCCTTCAGGTCATCGGCCGAAGCCGGCGACCACGGAGACGCGGCCAAGGAGGAGGAGAGGCCGCAGTTCCCTTGGCGCTGCTTATGCGGGGCGGCGCCGAGTCCGACAAACGCGAAGTCGGAAGGCGAGCTATGCGGTGATGGTGGTGCTGACTGAGGGGAAGGCCCCCTCACCTGGCTTGCTAGGCTCGCGACGCTCGCCAAGCGCGCCACCCTCTCCCCGGAGGGGCGAGGGGACCGACTGCGGCGTTTGGGGATGCGGGTAAAAAAAGGGCTCCATCCGAAGATGGAGCCCATCGAAAGTGGGGCAAACGGACGAGGGAGGAGGAAACGCCGTTTGCCGTTGGACCAAAGCCGAGGGAGGAGGTTCGGCTCAAATCCGGTGTCGGGAAACAGCCGGACCGAGGGAGGAGGATTCGGTCGGGCGTCTCAGCGACAGGCTGAATATGTGCGCGACCACCCATTCCAGCAAGGCAGGTGCTGACATGTCAGCTATGCACCTCGCGCAGGGAAGGTCAGCCTGATTGACCCAAACCCAAACGTTTTGGATGGGCATTTCCGCGGTGGCGGAAACAATAAGGCCCTGCTCGAGGGGAGAGCAGGGCCAAAGTTTGAAAGAGGAAGACCCTCTCGCAAAGGGACGCGGCAAGCGAGGAGGGAGAGAAGTGCTCGCAACGTCCCCGTTCGTATAGGTCCGTTCGGTTACGTGCCTCAACCGGGGCGGCCGCATGGCTGGCATGCGGCCGGCGCATGACCGTTAGGATGCTAGCGATCGGGGTTCGAGCGGGGCAGGTGGCCGCTCCCCGAGTCGTTTCCTCTGTGCTCTGGCCGAGCGATCCCGAGAGGGCTCGTTCGGCCAACCGCTGTGCTCTGGCCGAGCGATCCCGAGAGGGCTCGTTCGGCCAACCGCTGTGCTCTGGCCGAGCGATCCCGAGAGGGCTCGTTCGGCCAACCGCTGTGCTCTGGCCGAGCGATCCCGGGAGGGCTCGTTCGGCCAACCGCGGGGGGCTAGAGCCAGCCCTTGCGCTTGAAGAAGAGGTAGGGGAGCACGGCGGAGATGATCATCAGCACGATGGCCAGCGGGTAGCCGAAGGGCAGGTGCAATTCGGGCATGACGTCGAAATTCATGCCGTAGGCCGAGGCGACGAGGGTGGGCGGCAGGAAGACCACGGCGGCGACCGAGAAGATCTTGATGATCTGGTTCTGCTCGAGGTTGATCAGGCCGAGCGTGGCGTCGAGCAGGAAGTTGATCTTGCTGCTGAGGAAGGCGGCGTGGTCGGAGAGGGCGGCGGCGTCGCGCTGCAGCACCTTGAGCTCCTGGCGCAGCTCGCGGGCGGTCTTGGCGTTGCCGTTGTCGTAGGTCTGGTGGAAGCTCGACAGGCGGGCGATGGAGACCAGGCTTTCACGAGCGAGGGTGAGAACGTCGCCCTTCTTGCCGATGCGCTCGATGATCTCCTGCAGATCGCGCGCCTTGCGGGTGACGTTGCGGGTCTTGTTGCGGAACACTTCGCGCGAAATCTGGTCGATCTCGTCGCCGGTGGTTTCGAGCAGCTGCGCCAGGCGGTCGATGATGGCCTCGATCAGGCCGAGCATGACCTTTTCGCCGGAGGTGTAGACGTTGTTGGTGGGGCGGCTGACCAGGCGCTCGAACAGGCGGAACGGCTTGGGGTCGGCGTAGCGCACCGTGACCAGCAGATTGTGGCGCAGAACGAAGGTGATCGGGGTCTTTTGCGGCTCGTCGGTCTCGGAGTTGAACAGCGCGGTGATGGTCATGAACTCGGCCCCGTCCTCGTTGTAGAGGCGGGCGCTGGGCTCGATGTCGTCCATCTCGGCGCGGGTCGGGATGTCGATGCCGAGGTGCGATTCGACGAAGGCGTCCTCGGCCTTGGTCGGATCGGTGAGGCTGAACCAGATGGCCTCGCCGCCCATCAGATCGGGCGCGGCCATATCCACATCGGTGGCGACGAGGCGATCGTCCTTACGGATATATGCACGCAGCATTTCAGAGGCTCCTTCTTGCGCGCACCGGCTTTGCCGGCACGCCGAGCCTCGGGAGAGACCGGGCCGCCGGCTAGATCGAAGATCGACTTCGACTGTCGGGGTTCATTGTCCTTGTCCTTTGCTGATGCCCGCATGCCAGAAGCGCGCGGACGCCTTTTCCCTGCGCCACGGGCGCGGCGCGGTCAATGGCTAATTTGCCGGGAGCTCAATAGCCGTCGAAGGCGTGGACGAGGGCGGCGCGCAGGTCGGTGCCGTCGGCGTAGACGACGTTGTCGATGCGCCAGTAGCCGACATCCATGCCCGCGATCGGGACGCGCTTGAGGATGAGCTCGTCGGTGTAGCCGGCGTCGGGCGCCTGCTTGAAGCCGTACCGGATGTCGACCTTGGCGTCGGTCCTGCTGAGCGACACCAGCCCGGTCTCGCAGCGGTCGGCGTAATCGGGGCTCGACTGCCAGGGGATGCCGTCGCCGAGCGGCGGCTTTTCGTCGGGCGCCTTGCTGGCGATGGCGTCGCTGCGCCGCTGCGCGTCGGCGATCGCCGCGGCGAGGCCGGCGGTCAGGATGCCGGAGATGACGGCCTCGTCGTTGCCGAGGCGGGAAAAGCAGAAGATCTGGCCGATCTCGTTGGCGCGCAGCGCCACCCTCTGGCCGGACTCGTCGTCGGCGGCGGCGGGGAGGGGCGCGAGGCTGGCGGCGAGGAGCAGGAGAGCGGCAAGGTTACGCATGATTTTCCCCAAAACGAGGCGACTGAACATGAACGGCGCGGATCGCCGGCGGCGGCGGATATGACTGCCTGTAGACCATATCGGCGGCGTTTCGGGAACGGGGCAGAGCTGTCAGAGCGGCTGGCCGAGCTTTTCGGCGGTGGCGGCGATCCAGGCGCGCCAGCGCGCGATGCTGACGAAATGCGCCGAGCCGCGGCAGTAATCGTTGACCGCGCGGGGCGAGGAGACGCCGATCAGGATGCCGGCCAGGGTCATGGACTTGCCGCGCAGGGTGAAGGCCGGGCCGCCGGAATCGCCGGTGCACATGCCGGCGCCGCCGGACTGGTCGGCGAGCAGCGCCGGGCCCTTTTCGACGAGCGTCGTGGTGGCGGCGCGCAGGGTGCGGTCGAAGCCGAGCTGGCTCTTGCCGAAGCCCGCCTGACGCAGGTCGGAGGTGGCGCCATAGCCGGCGATGTGCACGGCGCCGGTGCCGTCGCCGTCGGTGAGGGTGGCGAGGACGGTGCCGGCGGGCGCCGGCGCGTCGAGCACGATGAGGGCCAGATCGTCGGGGTTGTTGTAGGCGAAGCTGCCTTTGGCCTCCGGCGTCCTGCCGGCGCGGGCGATGGCGGTGACGCTGCGCAGGCGCTCGGCGGGCACGTCGGTGAGCGAGGTGGCGAAGATCACCCGGATGGCCGAGGCGCCGCCATCGGTGCAGTGGGCGGCGGTGAGCATCAGGCGCGGGCCGAGGGCCACCGCGGTGCACAGATGCGTGCCGCCCGGCGCCTGGTCGAGCACGGCGGCCACCGATTTTGCGACGATTTCGCCGGCGCCGACCGGCTTGCCGCCGAACACGGCGGCGGCGGGAGCGGCGAGGGCGGCGAGCAGCGCCAGGGACGCGGCGATACGGAACACGGAACGAAGCATGCGGGGAAGATGTCGGAGGCGGGCGCGCCGCGCAACGGCGCCGGCTGCGACTTTTGGCCGGCGCCGGCGTTTAGCCGGCATGCCGTTGAGTCCGACCGCGTCCGACCTCGCCCTCCGCATCGTCCTGACCCTCGTGGCGGCGGGGGTGATCGGGTTCGAGCGCGGCGCGCATGGCAAGGCGGCCGGGCTGCGGACGACGCTGCTGGTGGCGCTGGCGGCGTGCCTCGCGATGATCCAGGTCAACCTGCTGCTGCCGGTCGGCGGCAAGACGCCGAGCTCGTTCGGGGTGATGGATCTGATGCGCCTGCCGCTCGGCATCCTGACCGGCGTGGGGTTCATCGGCGCCGGCAGCATCCTCAAGCGCGGCGCCATGGTGATCGGCGTGACGACGGCGGCGACGCTGTGGTTCGTGACGGTGCTGGGCCTGTTGTTCGGGGGCGGGCAGATCGCGCTCGGCGCCGCCGGCACGGTGATCGGCGTGATGGTGATCCAGGGCCTGCGGGCGGCGGAGCGGCTGGTGGCGCGCGACCGGCGGGCGTCGCTGACGGTGCGCAGCGACAGCCATGTCGTCGAGGGCGGCGAACTCGAGGCGATGGTGGCGGCGCCGTTCCGGGTGACGCGGCTGACCTATGCGCGCAGCAGCGACGGCAGCGAGGAGCGGAGCTTCCATCTGCTGTTCCGCCCGCACCCGGGCGAGCCGCGCATTCCGGCGCTGGTGCGCACGATGGCGCAGCGGCCGGGGGTGCTCAGCGTGCGCTGGGACGGCGGCGAGACCGCCGACGAATGATCAGAACTGCCACTCGCGGGCCTTGCCGACGAGGAAATCGCGGAAGACGCCGACGCGCTTGCTGTTCTTGAGCGCCGGCGGATAGACGAAATAGGCCTCGTAGGCGGGGAGCTCGACGCCGGTGAGCACGCGCTTCAGGCCGGTTTCGACCTCGGTGACGTAGTCGGGCAGCATGGCGATGCCGATGCCGGCGCGGCAGGCCTGCAGCATGCCGAAGATGGCGTTGACCTTCATGGCGGAGCGGCGCGGCGAAGAATCGGGGCGGCCGAGGCGCTCGATGTAGTTGATGTCGCCCAGATAGGACGGCACCGGGTCGCCGAAGGTGATGATGCGGTGGTTGTCGAGATCCTCGAGGGTCGAAGGCTCGCCGTACTGGTTGAGGTAGTCGAGCGACAGATAGAAGTGGTTGTGCACCGTGAACAGCTTGCGCTGGATCATCTCGGACTGGTTCGGCCGGTGCAGGCGGATGGCGACGTCGGCCTCGCGCATGGCGAGGTCGAGCTCGGCGTCGTTGAGCTTAATCTCGATCTGGATGTCGGGATAAAGCAGCAGGAATTCGTGGATGCGGCTCGACAGCCAGGTGGAGCCGATGCCCACGGTGGTGGTGACGATGAGCTGGCCGATGGGGATGTCCTGGCTCTCGGACATCTGCGATTCGACCTGCTGCAATTCGGCATGCATGCGGTGGGCGGTGCGGAACAGGTGCTCGCCCACCTCGGTCAGCACCAGGCCGCGGGCGTGGCGGATGAACAGCTTGAGGTTGAGATCGTCCTCCAGCGCCGAAATCTGCCGCGACACGGCCGACTGGCTCATGTTCAGCTTTTCGGCCGCATGGGTGAAGCTCCCCGATTCCGCCGCGGTGTGGAATATGCGGAGCTTGTCCCAGTCGAGCATGATCTATTCCGCCGCTTCCGCGAGGTTTTCTTCGGCGAGGAAGCGCTCGGCCTCGAGCGCGGCCATGCAGCCCATGCCGGCGGCGGTGACGGCCTGGCGGAAGACGTCGTCGGTGACGTCGCCGGCGGCATAGACGCCCGGGATGTTGGTTTCGGTGCTGCCGGGCTTCACCTTGAGGTAGCCGCCCGGCTTCATGTCGAGCTTCTCGCGGAAGATGGCGGTGGCCGGGGTGTGGCCGATGGCGATGAAGATGCCGTCGACCGGGAGCGTTTCGGTGTCGCCGGTGGCGACGTTGCGGAGCACCGCGCCGGTGACCGAGGGCGGCATCTGGCTGCCGGTGATGTCGGCGAGCTCGGTGTTCCAGCGCACCTCGATCTTGGGGTGCTTGAACAGGCGGTCCTGCAGGATGCGCTCGGCCCGGAACTCGCTGCGGCGGTGGACGACGGTGACTTTGCTGGCGAAATTGGTGAGGAACAGCGCCTCCTCGACCGCGGTGTTGCCGCCGCCGACCACGATCACGTGCTTGTCGCGGTAGAAGAAGCCGTCGCAGGTGGCGCAGGCGGACACGCCAAAACCCTGGAATTTCTGTTCCGACGGCAGGCCGAGCCAGCGCGCCTGGGCGCCGGTGGCGACGATCACGGCGTCGGCGGTGTAGGTGGTGCCGCTGTCGCCCTTGAGGGTGAAGGGGCGGCGGTCGAAATCGACCTCGACGACGAGGTCGTTGACGATGCGGGTGCCGACGTGCTCGGCCTGCGCCTTCATCTGCTCCATGAGCCAGGGGCCCTGGATGACGTCGGCGAAGCCGGGATAATTCTCCACATCGGTGGTGATGGTGAGCTGGCCGCCCGGCTGCGTGCCGTTGATCATGATCGGCTCGAGCATTGCACGCGCCGCATAGATGGCCGCCGTGTATCCGGCCGGACCCGACCCGATAATCACAACCTTGGAGTGCATCTGATAGTCCCTCTTACAGGCCGCCAATGTAGGGGCCGGACCGTGGCGCTTTCAAGTCGAGGCCGGCGCCAGCGGCCCGGTTTGCGGGCCATACTCACCGAAATGTCAGCATCGGGCCGACAATTGCCCAGGCTTTGGGCAGAAAGGACGGCGCTCGGAGGACGAGCCATGCGCCGGGCGGCGGACAGGGGCCGGCGCGGGCGGTCAGCGACGCCGATTTTCCGGGCCGCATGCGATAGCCGCATGCCGGCGGCCCGTGCCATGCTCGGGGCGGGGGGAATGCCGATGCCGGAACAGCGGCTGACACCGCAGCAGCGCGAGGTGCTGGCCGTGCTCGAGGCCGAGCATCGCGCCTTCTGGTTCAAGGATTGGGACGGATACGCGGCCGCCCATGCCCATGCGCCGCATGTGCTGCGCTGGGCGTTCACCCGGCATGGCGGGCTGACGCTGCGCCGCGGCTGGAGCGAGATCGGGCCGCGAGCCCGCGCGGAGATGGCCGGCCTGCCACGGCCGCTCAGCGAGTTCGTCGAGGATGTGGCGATCGACAATCTCACCATCCGGGTGGCCGGCGACATGGCCTGGGCAAGCTTTCGCCGCACCTACAGGCTGTCGCCGGTGTTCGGCGCCAGCGGTCCGAACGGCCCTATCGACGAGCTTCGCATCCTCGAACGCTCCGAGGGCGCGTGGCGAATTGTCGTCGTCGCGCTGCTCGATCCGGGACTGGGTGGCGAGCCGATCGTGCAGGTGTCCGCGGACGGCAGGATCGTATGGGTGAGCGAGGACGCGCAGCGCCTGCTCACCCCAGGCGATGCCTTCGTCGTCCGCGCCGGACGGCTGCGTTGCCGGGACGGCCGGGCCGATATCCGGCTGCAGGCGGCGATCCGGCGGGCCCATGCCCGGGACAGGGGATTGATGTCGATCCGCACCAGCGTGCCGATCGCCTACGCCGCTGCCGAGGCGATGCAGCTGTGCTGGGTGACCGGCGAATCCGGCATGGTCGCGGTGACGCTGCAGGATCGGCGCCCGTCGGCGCTCCGCATCGCGGCGGCCGTCGAGGTCTTCGGGCTGTCGCCGATGCAGGCGGACCTGGCGAGCGCCATCGTCGAGGGGCGTTCGGCCATGGAATTTGCGCGGGAGCGCGGCATGCGGCCGGCGACGGCCCGCACCCATCTGCGCCGCATCTTCGCAAAGGTGGGGGTCGCGACGCAGACGGGGCTGGTGCGCGTTCTCGTCTCCATCCAACCGCCCGGCTGAGGCGTCGCCCGATCGGGGGACAGCGGCGAGGCCGCCTCCGGTCTAGCCTCGCGGCCGAAAGGCAGGGGAGGGGACGATGGATGCAGCGGCATTCGACATGGTGCGGCAACTGGCCGCCGGGCATTATCTGGTGGGGACGCTGCACGGCGTCGCGCGGCTCGGGGTCGCCGACCGCTTCGACAGCACAGCGCAGGTCGCCGACCTGGCGGCGGCGAGCGGCGCCGATCCGGGCGCGCTCAGGCGGGCGCTGCGGCTGCTCGCGTCACGCGGCATCTTCGTGCTGGCGGGGGAGGAGGTCGGGCACACCGAGGCCTCACGCCTGCTGCGCGAGGACCATCCGGCGTCGTTGAGGCCGCTGGTGCTGATGTTCGCGCAGGAGGTGCAGTGGCAGGCCGCCGCGGCGGTGCCCGAATGCCTCACGACGGGGGAGGCGGCGACTCCGCGGCGCCACGAGGGCGGGCTATGGGGCTATTACGCCGGCCGGCCGGACGAAGCGCGCATTTTCGATGCGGCGATGCGCTCGAAGGCCGTGGCGCAGGTCGCCGGAATCCTGGCGTCGTACGATTTCTCGCCCTATCCGCGCATCGTCGACATCGGCGGCGGGCAGGGCCACCTGCTGCGGGCGATCCTGGCGCGGGAGCCGGCCGCGCGCGGCGTGCTGTTCGACCAGCCGGCGGTGATCGAGGCCGCCCGGGCGGCCGGCGAGCCCGGCCGGCTCGCGTTCGAGAGCGGCGACTTCTTCCGCTCGGTGCCGGCGGGCGATCTGATGATCCTGATGGAGGTGATCCACGACTGGGACGATGCCGCCGCCGGCCGGATCCTGCGCACGGTGCGGGCCGCCGCGCCGGCCGACGCGCGGCTGCTGGTGATCGAGACGGAGGTGCCAGAGGGCAATGAACCGCACTGGTCCAAGCTGCTCGATCTGGTGATGCTGGCGCAGTTCGCCAGCCTGCAACGGACGCGCGAGGACTACCGGCGATTGCTCGCCGCCAACGGCTTTGCCGTCAGCGGCGTGGTCGACACCGGCGCCGACATCTCGATCATCGAGGCGCGGCCGGTGTAGCCGGGCGGGCTCATCGGCCGCGGTGTGTTGGGCGGCGGGCGCTCAGACGTATTTGAGGTCGAGGATCTCGTAGCTCTTGGTGCCGCCGGGGGCGGGGACCTCGAAGCTGTCGCCCTTGGCCTTGCCGATCATGGCGCGGGCGATGGGCGAGGAGATGGAGATGCGGCCCTTGCCGGCGTCGGCCTCGGCGTCGCCGACGATGGTGTATTTGCGCTCTTCCTCGGAGTCCTCGTCGACGATCTTGACGGTGGCGCCGAACTTCACGGTGTCGCCGCTGAGCTTCTTGACGTCGATGATGTCGGCGAGGGCGAGCAGGGCTTCGAGCTCCTGGATGCGGCCCTCGTTGAGGCTCTGCTGCTCCTTGGCGGCATGATATTCGGCGTTTTCGCTGAGATCGCCATGGGCGCGGGCCTCGGCGATGGCGGCAATGATGCGCGGCCGCTCCTCGGCCGTGCGGCGCCGGTATTCCTCGCTCAGCGCGGCATGGCCGGCCGGGGTCATCGGAATCTTGTCGGGCATCGGCGCCTCCGTCGTCAAAAAATCAAAGGTCCGCTTCGCCTCGGCGTGGAGCGGACCGCAAGGTTCGGATTTGCGGTGAACCTGCCTGCCCGGCGCGTTCCGGTCAAGCGGGGCCGCAGCCGGCAGGCGGGCGGGGCCTGGCGGTCCCGCCCGAACCGGGGGTTACGGCTTGACCGCCGCCCAGGCCGCGTCGCTCATGATCTCGGCGGCGCGCTTGGCGGCGATTCGAGCCCGGCCAGCAGTGGCGAGGCGCAGGAAATTGTAGGCCGGGCCGAGGATCAGCGAATGCGCGGCCGGCCATGGCAAGTCCTTGACTTTCCTGGCCTTGGCGAATTTCGCGTAGGACGACTGGATGGAGCCCTGGCCCTCGGCGAGAGTGTCGGCGATCTCGGCGAATTCGGGGGCGGTGACCGCCAGGGTGCGGATTTCGTCGGTGAAGCGGAACAGCTCGGGATTCTTGAGGCCCCAGGTGACGAGGCCGCCGGCGGCGGCGCGGACGACCGCCTCGGCGGTGTCGCTGGAACTCTGCGATTCGCCGGACCAGCCGGCGATGGCATCCTCGAGCAGGGCCATGGCCAGCGCGCCCTTGCCGTCGAAGAAGTGATAGATGGAGCCGGTGGTGGCGCCGGAGGCCTCACGGATGTCGTTGATGGTGGTGGCGATATAGCCCTTTTCGAGGAAGCAGCCGAGGGCCGCTTCGAGGATTGATTCGCGACGTTCGTCACCCGTCAAGCGCTTGCGGGGCTTCACTTTTTTGGCAGCGGCGCGAGCCATCTGATTCCCTTTCCTAAAAGATTTCTCTGGAATTTGCTTCCAGCATGGACTAGAGCAAAGTTCTAGTCGAGCGTTTTGTTTGTCGCAGGGATATAAGCGGTGGGAAAGCTTTGGCCAAGGGCGACGGCAGGGCGGCATCGCCGCCGGTTGAAGCGATGGATTAGCATGAGCCGGCTAACCGCTTCGCAGATATAGCCTATCTGTGGCGAAATAATTTCGGGATATCGCGTTATGACGCCGCTGCGCGCAGCGGCGGAGCGGCAGCCGGCGCGTCCGGCGTATTTTCGGCAAAACGAAAGGCGCGGCCGGTGGCGGCCACGCCTTTCTGTTCGGGTTCACGGACTGGCTTTAATCAGCCAGCCATCGAGAGATTGTCGGCAGCGGACTTGCCGGTCCGCTTGTCCTTGACGATCTCGTAATTGACCTTCTGGCCCTCATCGAGGCCATTGAGGCCCGAGCGCTGGACGGCCGAGATGTGCACGAACACATCCGCCCCGCCCTCGTCGGGCTGGATGAATCCGTAGCCCTTCTGCCCGTTGAACCATTTTACAGTGCCGGTAGCCATATAAGTCCCTCTCGCTGTCTCTGCCGTGGCGAACCACCTCCCGGCGGCAGTTCACCAATCGAAATCTCGGTAGTGACGTCAGCAGGCGCGTTCAGGCGTCGCCAGGCACGGACAGTCGGCCGCAATATTCGACGGGAGCGTTTTAGCCTGAATTGTTAACGGACACAATATGTCGCAGGCATGACAAATCGCCGGGCCAGTTTCGGGCTGTCCGGAGCCAAATAGCTTCTGCGATGCGACGCGTTCGGCTCTTGTGGAGCCAAGTCCCACGGTCAGCGGCCACTCGCATGAGTCGCCAGCCGGGGCGGTAAGAGGATTTGACGTTTACGTCACCGATGGGGCAGCGTCCAGTGAAACTCTGCCCTCTCGCACGCCTGTGACCCCCAGCCCATGACCCAGATCCGCGACGATTTCCGCTCCGACACCGTGACCCGCCCCAGCCCCGCCATGCGGCAGGCGATGGCCGAGGCGGAGGTGGGCGACGACGTGTTCGGCGACGATCCGACGGTGCAGCGGCTCGAAGCGGTGCTGGCGGAGCGGCTGGGCAAGCCCGCGGCGGTGTTCATGGCCTCGGGGACGCAGTCCAACCTCTGCGCGCTGCTGGCGCATTGCGGGCGCGGCGAGGGCTACATCGCCGGCATGGACGCGCATTGCTACGCGCATGAGCAGGGCGGGGCGGCGTGGATCGGCGCGCTGCAGCCGCAGCCGCTGCCGCAGCAGGCGGACGGCACGCTGGCGCTCGCCGACATCGCCGCGGCGATCCATGGCGGCGACGATACGCACATCGCCGAGACGCGGCTGCTGGCGCTCGAAAACACCTTCGGCGGCCGGGTGATGCCGCTGAGCTGGATGGCCGAGGCGACGGGGCTGGCGCGGCAGCACCGGCTCGGCACGCATCTCGACGGGGCGCGGGTGTTCAATGCGGCGGTGGCCGGCAATGTCGATGTGGCCGAGATCGCGCGGCCGTTCGACACGATCTCGGTGTGCCTCAGCAAAGGCCTCGGCGCGCCGGTGGGCACGGTGCTGGTCGGCGAGACCGAACTGATCGGCAAGGCGCGGCGGTTGCGCAAGGCGGTCGGCGGCGGCATGCGGCAGGCCGGCATCCTCGCGGCGGCGGGGCTTTACGCGCTCGAGCACAATGTGGCGCGGCTGGCCGACGACCATGCCAGGGCGCGGCGGCTGGCGGAGGGATTCGGCCGGATCCCGGCGCTGGCGGCGGAAGCGTGCACCAATATCGTCTGGGTCAGGGTGGCGCCGGACAGCGCCCGGGCGTTTACCGACTATCTGGCGCGCGAGGGGTTCGGCATCACCGGCGGCTATCCCGGCGCCAGTGGGGCGCAGCAGCGCTGGGTGACGCATCTCGACGTCGACGACGCGGCGGTGGAGCGGGCGATCGCGGCGGCGGACCGGTTTTACGAGCGGGCGCGGTTTCTGAGTCCCGGCCAGGGTTGACAGGCAACTGAGCCCGGCCTATTTGCAGACCGACCGGTTGGTCTGTACATGGGCGGTTATGGAAACTCTCGCAAAATCATCATCGAAAAGCGGCTTCACCGACGGCGCGATCGGGCTGGCCATGGCTGTGGCGCTCCGGCCGGAGGCGGCGAGGGGATGACAGCACGCGACGCCCTGCTCGATGCCGGGTTCCGGCTGTTTCTTGCCCGCGGGTTCGATGGCGCCGGGCTGAGCGATATCCTGGCCGCGACCGGACTCTCCAAGGGAGCGTTCTACCACCATTTCGAGAGCAAGCAGGCGCTCTATGAAGAGGTGATCGCCCGCTTTTTCCCATCGCCCTTCGAGCGGTTCGACTGGCAAGCCCATGCCGCCCTGACAGCGGCGGCGCAGAAGGCGGCGATTACCGCCTTCTACGATGAGATCCTGGCGATGGGCGCCAAGGAAGCGGTCGACCTCAACCGCTATTTCGCGCTGTTTTTCGACAGCCTGTCGCGCCTGCCGGATTTTCGCGAGCGCACGGCAAAAATCTACCGGCAGGCCGCTTCGATCCTGGCCGAGACGCTGGTGCGCGAGGGAGCCGGCAGCGAGGCGGCCGCGCGCGAGGCCCTGGCCTTTCTCGCCGAGCGAGAAGGGCGGCTGGTTCTTAGGGCGGTGGCCGAACTTGATCCCGAAGCAGCAAGAGAGAGCGAGAATGGACCTTTACGCTGACAAGGCGCCTGCACTGGCGCAGAAGCTGACAACAACCGCGCTGGAACTGGCGATCCTGGCGCTGTCGGGGTGGATACTTTTCGGTCCGGGAGGACTGCTCCTGGCGCAAATCTTTCACTTTGCGCCACCCGAGGGTATTCCCGCGCGCCGCTACGTGGTCTTCGCATTTTCCGTCGTGGTGCTGGCGCGCATGGCTTTCACCATGTTCTACCTGATGCACCGCCGCCTGCCATGGGCAGAGGCCGCCTTCGTACCGATCGCCTTTGCGGTCTACTATGTCGGCTTTGCCGTGCTGGTCCTGCCCGCGGATGCGCCGATCGGGCCCTGGGACTATTTCGGGATCGGGCTTTTCGTGCTCGGCAGTGTGTTGAACAGCGGCGCCGAACTGGCGCGCGATCGCTTCAAGAAGCGGCCCGAGAACAAGGGCCGGCTTTATACCGAAGGGCTTTTCGGTCTTTCCATGCACATCAATTTCTTCGGCGACGTGCTGTGGATCACGGCTTATGCGATCCTGGCGCACACTCTGTGGGCCTTCATCATTCCCTTGCTCATGCTTTGCTTTTTCGCCTTCTACAACGTCCCGATGCTGGACCGGTACCTGGCCGGACATTACGGGGACCAGTTCACGGCCTATGCAGGGCGGACCAAGCGGCTGATCCCGTTCCTCTGGTAGCAACCCGCCTCCGCGGCGCGACGCAGCCTCGGCCGTCGGCTTACGCCGGCAGGGTGATCCTGGCCCAGATGGGCAGGTGGTCGGAGGCTTCGCGCGACATGGCGGTGCGGTGGACGCCCGCTTCGGCGATGGCGATGTCCTCGGTGACGATGATGCGGTCGAGCGAGAACACCGGCATCGAGGCGTGAAAGCTCGGGCCGCAGGTGACGATGGTGTGGCGCTGCTCGAAGGCGCGCAGCACGCCGGATTTGAGGTCGGGCTCGTTGAGGTCGCCCATCAGGATGGTGGGCATGTTGGCCTCGAGCGCGCGCAGCTCGGAGACGATGGTTTCGGTCTGCAGCTGCCGCCACTTCTTGGTGAGGCCCAGATGCATGCCGACGACGCGGATGCGGCGGCCGCCGAGGTCGAGGTCGGCGACGGCGGCGCCGCGCGGCTCGAGATGCGGCAGCGCCATCGGCCGGGCGGCGGCCACGGTGATGGTCTTGCGGGCGAGGATGACGTTGCCGTGAAAGCCGAGGCTTTGCGGGCGGGGCGAGAAATTGATGGCGCGGTAGTCGGTCTCGCGCTCGATCAGCTCGGGATCGAGGGCGGTGACGCGCGAGCCGAAGCGGCGGTCGACCTCCTGCAGGGCGACGATGTCGGCAGCCACCTCGTTGAGCACGCCGAGCACGCGCGCCGGCCGGCGCCGCCAATCCAGCCCGACGGCCTTGCGGATGTTGTAGGACGCGACCTTGATCTGCATGCGGGGATAAGACGGAGGCTGGGAAACGGGTTGCGAAGCTAGCGGCTGCGGCAGGCAGGTCCAAGGTTTTTGTTTGTGCTCTGTCCGATCGGTAGCTTGTTTGCGCTCTGTCCGATCGGTCGCGAGGGCGTCCGATCGTCCAACCGCGGTTTTGTTTGTGCTCTGTCCGATCGGCCGCGAGGGCGCCCGATCGGCCAACCGGGGTTTTATCTTTGCTCTGGTCGATCGGCTGCAAGGGCACCCGATCGGCCAACCGCTTTCTAGCTCAGCACCAAACGCAGGCCGACGATGGTGAGGATGCAGGCGAGCAGCCAGCGGATGACGCGCTCGTTGATCAGCGGGGCGAGGCGCGAGGCGACGAGGATGCCGGGGATGGAGCCGCAGAGCAGCGCGAGCAGGATGTGCCAGTCGACATCGCCGATGGCCCAGTGGCCGAGGCCGGCAACCAGGGTCAGCGGTACGGCGTGCGCGATGTCGGAGCCGACGATGCGGTGCACGGTGAGCTTCGGATAGAGCAGCAGCAGCACGGTGACGCCGATGGCGCCGGCGCCGACCGAGGAGACGGAGACGAGGATGCCGAGCACGGCGCCGGTGATTACGGTCAGGGCTGCCTGCGGGCCGGGCGGCAGCTCGCGATGGCGGCCGGCGAAGCGGGCGATGGTGCCGCGGAACAGCATGCTGACGGCAGTGAGCACCAGCACGCTGCCGAGGACCAGCGCCAGGAGGTGCGCGGCGGCGCTGGTCTGTGCGCCGGTGGCGGCGAGCAGCCAGACGGTGATGGCGGCGGCGGGCACGCTGCCCAGCGCGAGACGCAGGACGATGCGCCAGTCGACGGTGCGGTTGACGCCGTGCACCAGCGTGCCGACGCTCTTGGTGGCGGCGGCGTAGAGCAGGTCGGTGCCGACGGCGGTGGCCGGATGGATGCCGAAGAGCAGGATCAGCAGGGGCGTCATCAGCGAGCCGCCGCCCACGCCGGTCAGGCCGACCACGAAGCCGACGACGAGGCCGGAGAGCGCGTAGAGAACTTCGATCGGTAGAGTCAAACAGGCCCGCCCAGGCTTCCCGCAATGTGGCGGACCCTAGTGGGGCGATCCGGACATGGCTAGGGCTTGACGCGAGCAGGAATTGGCGCTCCGGCGCGCGATGGCGCCAATTTGTGCTCCGGCGCGGCCAGGGCGGCGCCGGAGTCGGGGGTCAGATGCGGCCCAGAGCGCGGCGGATGGCGGTTTCCACGGGGCTGTAGGCGCCATCGGACCGCTCGAGCGCGAGCGGCACCGCCGGATGCAGCGGCGGCTGCGCCATGAATTTCGGTCGCGTTCCCGCGTGTGGCTGCGCCGCGTGGACGAGGAACGGGTGGCAGAGATAGACGGTGCCCGCGTCGCCGGTCGCCAGCAGTTCGGGCAGATGCGCCGTCGAGGCATAGCCGCCGGCCGAGATGTCGCGCAGCGACAGGCCGGCGTCGCCGGCGGGCGCGAGCTCGCGGGCGATCTCGAGGTGCGAGCCGGCGCGGATGCGGGTGGGCGCGTCGTCTTCCCCGACGTCGGAGAAGAGGAACAGCATCAGCAGAGCGCGATCCCTGGAGACGATGTTGGCGCGCCACGACATGAAATCGTCGGGGCGCTCCTGCCAGCCGAAGCTGACGTCGATGTGCCAGCCGTCGTCGCCCGGCGCCTCGTGCGAGGGGAAGCGGATGGGGAAGGTGCCCATGTTGGTGCGCGGCAGCCAGCGGCCGGCGCCGACGAGCTGGTCGTAGGCGGCCTGGAGCCTGGGAGTATTGGCCGCCGCGCGGAAGGGCGGGTCGTCGCGATAGGCGATGCGCACGACCGGCCTGGTCCAGGTGGCGGGGTCGTCGGGGTCGCAGCCGGTCAGGCGCCAGAGGATGGCGCGGCAGTCGTCGGCGACGGCGCGGGGGAAGGCGGCGTCGATGCGGACGAAGCCGTCGGCGATGAAGGCGTCGAGCTGAGCCGGGCTCAGCGCAAAAGTCTCGGCAGGCATGGAATTGATCCGTTGTTCGCAAGCAGGCGCGAGCGGGGCGTCGGCCGCGCTCGGATGAGTGCCCGGGAGGGCGCCGGTCAGGCGCCGGAGCGGCGGGCTGCGAAGTTGCGGAGCATCATCATTGCGGGGCGCACCATAGCGATGGCGGCCGCGCGGTCAACCCTCGGCGCGGCGCCGGCGGTCGCCGGCGAGGAGCGCGAAGGCGACGCCGCCGAGGATGAGGATGGTGGAGACGGCGAGGCGCAGGGTCAGCGGCTCGGCCGATCAGCAGCACGCCGCCGGCCGCGGCGATGGCGGGCACGGTGAGCTGCACGATGGCGGCGCGGGTGCGCGACAGGCCGGGTAGAACGGCGTACCAGACGATGTAGCCGAGGCCCGACGCGATGGCGCCCGAGGCGAGCGCGTAGGCGGTGGCGAGCGGCGAGGGCGCCTGCAGCAGCAGGCCGACGAGGATCAGCACGATGGCGGCCGGCAGGGTGCGGATGAAATTGCCGGCGGTGTCGGCGAGCGGCGAGGCGGAGCCGCGGCCGATCAGCGTATAGGCGGCCCAGCCGAGGCCGGCGCCGGCCATCAGCCCGGCACCGAGCGGCGAGGGGGCGACGAGGCCGGGCGCGACGAGGTAAGCGAGGCCGGCGAGCGCCACCAGCAGGCCGAGCGCTTCGAGCAGGCCGGGGCGGTCGCCCTTGCAGACGGCCCAGCCGAGAATGCCGACCTGCACGCTGGCGAACAGGATCAGCGCGCCGGCGCCGGCACCGAGCAGCACATAGGCGATGGAGAACAGGATGGCGTAGCCGAACAGGCTCGCCGCACCGGCCCAGGAGCCGGCGATGGCGAGCCGGCGGTCGCGGACGAGCAGGATCAGCCCGAGGGTGAGGGCGCCGGCGGCGAGGCGGATGCCGGTGTAGGTCGCCGGCTCGGCGCCGGCGGTGGCGAGGGCCAGGCGGGCGAGGATGGAGTTGGCGGCAAAGGCCAGCATGGAGAGCGCGGTGAGAAGGATGGTCCTGATCGTCGCCGTCTCCCCCGCCCGTGTCGTCGACCGACTAGGCCGGAGCGCGGCTTTGGCGTCAAGGCGAGCGGCCGCGCGATCCCCCTTGCTTTTGCCGTTGGAAGGAGTAGGTGCTCGCCGCCCTCCGAGACCACCCTCCCATGCGCCCCCTGCAAAATTCCTCCGGCGACCTCGTCGTGGATCGTCGTGCCGGTTTCGCGGCGGCGCTGGCGCGCGACAAGGATTTTTCGGCGGCGGCAGAGGTGATGGCAAGCGCCATGGAGGAACGGCCGGGCTGGACGGCCGGCTGGAGCCTGCTCGGCGACTATCGCGCCGAGGCGGGCGACAGCGCCGGCGCCATCGCCGCCTACGAGCAATTGGCGCGGCTCGACGCCGACGGCGTGTTCGGCGCCGGGCTGAAGCTCGCCGCGCTCGGCGCCACGCCGCCGCCGCGCGGCACCGAGATCGCCTATGTGGAATCGCTGTTCGACGACTATGCGGGGCGCTTCGACCGCGAGCTGGTGGTGGGCCTCGGCTACACCGCGCCGGCGCGGCTGGCGGCGCTGGTCGAGGCCGAGCTCAGGCGGCGCGGCGTGGAGCAGGCCGGCCACGCGCTCGATCTGGGATGCGGCACCGGGCTGATGGGCGAGCGGCTGCGGCGGCGGGCGTCGTTCCTCGAGGGCGTCGACCTGTCGGGCGCGATGGTGGAGGCGGCGGGGCGCAAGCGCGTCTATGACCGGCTGCACAAGGCGGAACTCACGGCTTTCCTCGCCGGACACGCCGGCGGGGTGGATTTGATGGCCGCCGCCGACGTGCTGAACTATTGCGGCGCGCTGGCGCCGATCCTCGGCGCGGCGTTCGGGCGGCTGGCGCCGGGCGGGCTGTTCGCGTTCACGCTGGAACGGCACGAGGGGCCCGAGCCGATGCTGCTGCAGGCGTCGCTGCGCTATGCCCACAACGAGACGGCGGCGCTGGCGGCGTGCCGCGACGCCGGCTTCGCGATCGTCGCCAGCGAGGCGTCGCCCCTGCGCACCGACCGCGGCGCACCGGTGCCGGGCCTGCTGCTGCTGGTGCGAAAGCCGGACCGGGCCATGGCGGAGCTCAGCGCCGCCGAGGCGGAGCTGGTGGCGGAGACGATGCCGCTGGTGGCGCTGAAATAGATGCGTGGTATCCTGTGCGATACCATGGCGCAAAGAATGCCGCTGACTCGTGAATTCAAGGACACGGTGCAGGCTCGAGCCAAGGCCGATGCGGCTTTTCGCGCGGCCCTGCTGAGCGAGGTCATCGACCTTTTCCTCGCCGGTGACATGGCAACCGGCAAGTCGGTCCTGCGCGACTACATCAACGCCACGATCGGGTTTGCGACCCTCGCGGACGTGACTGGCGTGCCCGCCAAAAGCCTGATGCGGATGGTCAGCGCGTCGGGCAATCCGCGTGCGGACAATCTGTTTGCGATCATCAGCGCGCTACAGGACGCGACCGGCGTGCAGCTCAGCGTGAGCGCCGCAGCTTAGAGCGTTTCGGTGAACCGCTCTAAGCCGCGAAATAGTCCTGCAGCGGGCGGACGGTGAGGTTGCCGTCCTTGTAGCCGATGATGCCTTCGACGGCGGCCACGGCGCCGGGGATGGTGGTGTAATAGGGGATCTTGCCCATCAGCGCGGTGCGGCGGATGTCGCGGCTGTCGGAGATCGACTTGGCGCCGTCGGTGGTGTTGATGACGAGCTGCACGCCGCCGTTCTTCATGGAGTCGACGATGTGCGGCCGGCCCTCGGCCACCTTGTTGACCTTGGTGGCGACGATGCCGTTCTCGGTCAGGTATTTCCAGGTGCCGGCGGTGGCGACGATCTTGAAGCCGGCGGCTTCGAGGTGGCGCATCGGCTCGATGATCAGTGGCTTGTCGTCGTCGCGGACGGAGATGAACACGGTGCCTTCGCGCGGCACTTTCGAGCCCGAGCCCATCTGCGATTTGGCGAAGGCCAGCGCGTAGTCGGTGTCGAGGCCGATGACCTCGCCGGTCGACTTCATCTCGGGGCCGAGCACGGTGTCGACGCCGGGGAAGCGGTTGAAGGGGAACACCGCTTCCTTGACCGCGATGTGGTGGAGCGGCGTTTCAGTGAGATGGAAGGAGGCGAGGCTTTCGCCGGCCATGACGCGCGAGGCGATCTTGGCGATCGGCTTGCCGATGACCTTGGCGACGAAGGGCACGGTGCGCGAGGCGCGCGGATTGACCTCGAGGATGTAGATGGTGCCGTCCTTGAGGGCGTATTGCACGTTCATCAGGCCGCCGACCTTGAGGGCGAGGGCGATCTCGGTGGTCTGGCGCTTGAGCTCGGCGATGATGTCGGGACCGAGGTGCATCGGCGGCAGCGAGCAGGCGCTGTCGCCCGAATGGATGCCGGCTTCCTCGATGTGCTCCATAATGCCGCAGACGAAGACGTCCTTGCCGTCGCTGAGGCAGTCGACGTCGATCTCGATGGCGCGGCTCAGATAGGCGTCGAACAGCAGCGGGTTGTCGGAGAGGACGGAGTTGATCTGGCCGGTCTTGTCGTTGGGATAGCGGATCAGGATGTCGGGCGGCACCAGCGAGGTCAGCGTGCCCTGCACGTAGTTCTCGAACTCGGCGGGGGAATGGACGATCTGCATGGCGCGGCCGCCCAGCACGTAGGACGGGCGGATGACCAGCGGATAGCCGAGCCGCTCGGCGACGATGCGCGCCTGCTCGAGCGAATAGGCGATGCCGTTGCGCGGCTGCGTCAGCTCGAGCCGGTTGATGAGTTTCGAGAACAGGTCGCGGTCTTCGGCGAGGTCGATGGAGGCGGGCTGGGTGCCCAGGATCGGCACGCCGGCCTTCTCGACGGCGTCGGCGAGGTTCAGCGGGGTCTGGCCGCCGAACTGCACGATGACGCCGTGCAGGGTGCCGTTGGACTTTTCGCGCTCGAGGATCTCGATCACGTCCTCTTCGGTCAGCGGCTCGAAATAGAGGCGGTCGGAGGTGTCGTAGTCGGTCGAGACGGTCTCGGGGTTGCAGTTGACCATGATGGTCTCGTAGCCGGCATCCGAGAGCGCGAAGGCGGCGTGGCAGCAGCAATAGTCGAACTCGATGCCCTGGCCGATGCGGTTGGGGCCGCCGCCGAGGATCACCACCTTCCTGCGGTCGGTGGGGCGCGATTCGTCGGCGGGCTGGCCGAGGAACGGCGTTTCATAGGTCGAGTACATGTAGGCGGTGGGCGAGGCGAATTCGGCGGCGCTGGTGTCGATGCGCTTGTAGACCGGGTGCACGCCGAGCGATTTGCGCAGGGCGCGCACGTCCCTGGGCTGCTTGCCGCTCAATTCGGCGAGGCGCCTGTCGGAAAAGCCCATCGACTTGACGTGGCACATCAGCTCGGCGCGGTCGGGCAGGCCGAACTCGCGCACCTTGGCTTCGGTGTCGACGATGCCCTTGATCTGCTCGAGGAACCACATGTCGATGCGCGAGGCGTCGTAGATGTCCTCGAGGCTCATGCCCAGCCGCATCGCCTCGGCGACGTAGAGCAGGCGGTTGGGAGTGGCGACGGCGACGGCGGCGCGGATGGCGTTGCGGTTCTCGTCCTCGTTGAGGCCGAGGCCGGGGATGCCGATCTCGTTGAGGCCGGTGAGGCCGGTTTCGAGCGAGCGCAGCGCCTTCTGCAGCGATTCCTGGAAGGTGCGGCCGATGGCCATGGCTTCGCCCACCGATTTCATCGAGGTGGTGAGGCGGTTGTCGGCGCCGGGGAATTTCTCGAAGGCGAAACGCGGAATCTTGGTGACGACGTAGTCGATGGTGGGCTCGAACGAGGCCGGGGTGGCGCCGCCGGTGATGTCGTTTTCGAGCTCGTCCAGCGTGTAGCCCACGGCCAGCCGCGCCGCGACCTTGGCGATGGGGAAGCCGGTGGCCTTGGACGCCAGCGCCGAGGAGCGGCTGACGCGCGGGTTCATCTCGATGACGATCATCCGCCCATCGGCCGGGTTGATGGCGAACTGCACGTTGGAGCCGCCGGTCTCGACGCCGATCTCGCGCAGCACCGCAATGCTGGCGTCGCGCATGATCTGGTATTCCTTGTCGGTCAGCGTCAGCGCCGGGGCAACGGTGATCGAATCGCCGGTGTGGACGCCCATCGGATCGACGTTCTCGATGGAGCAGACGATGATGCAGTTGTCGTTCTTGTCGCGCACCACCTCCATCTCGTATTCTTTCCAGCCGAGCACGCTTTCCTCGATCAGCACCTCGTCGGTGGGCGAGGCGTCGATGCCGGTTTCGACGATGTCGAGGAATTCTTCCTTGTTGTAGGCGATGCCGCCGCCGGTGCCGCCGAGGGTGAAGCTGGGGCGGATGATGCAGGGCAGGCCAATGACTTCAAGGGCCTGCAGCGCCTCGATCATGTTGTGGGCGAGCATGGAACGCGGCGTTTCGAGGCCGATCTTCTTCATGGCGTCGCGGAACAGCTCGCGGTCCTCGGCCTTGTCGATGGCCTCGGCGTCGGCGCCGATCAGCTCGACGCCGAACTGGTCGAGCACGCCCATCTTGCGCAGCGACAGGGCGCAGTTGAGCGCGGTCTGGCCGCCCATGGTCGGCAGCAGGGCGTCCGGGCGCTCCTTCTCGATGATCTTGGCGACGATCTCGGGGGTGATCGGCTCCATGTAGGTGGCATCGGCCAGATCCGGGTCGGTCATGATGGTCGCCGGATTGGAGTTGACCAGGATGATACGGTAGCCCTCATCCTTGAGGGCCTTGCAGGCCTGGGTGCCGGAATAATCGAATTCGCAGGCCTGCCCGATGATGATCGGCCCGGCGCCGATGATGAGGATCGATTTGATATCGGTACGTTTGGGCATATCTGGGCTCTGGCGTTGACGCGCGCGGAAAGACCGGTGGGGCCGGGCGTGCTCGGACGGATTCTTCAGGTTAAGGCGGCTCTCTAGCGGAGTGCCGCCGAGAAGGGAAGGGCAGGCGGCGCGTAGGCGCCTTGCCCTCGCCGCAGAAGCGGCCGATGATCGGCCAGACCACGCTGCGGGAGGCCAGGATGTGCCGCAATATCAAGCCGTTGTTCAATTTCGAGCCGCCGGCGACGAAAAACGAGATGCACGACGCCGCGCTGCAGTTCGTGCGCAAGATTTCGGGCTATGCGCACCCGTCGCAGGCCAACGAGGCGGCGTTCCACGAGGCGGTGGAGGAGATCGAGACGGTGGTGCGCAAGCTGCTCAAATCGCTCGAAACCAACGCGCCGCCGCGCGACCGCGAGGTGGAGGCGGAAAAGCGGCGCGAGCGCTCGAAGCTCAGGTTCGCCAACCAGCAGCGGGTGCCGGCCTGACGCGGCGCCGGCCTATTTGCTGAAGGTGATGTGCGAGGTGGTCTTTTCGCCGTGCCGGTCGATGATGGTGAAATTTACCGAGAGGCTCGCGGGCGACAGGGTCATGGTCGAGTAGGACGAGCCGGCCGCGCTGGTGTCCTTGGTGGTGAAGACCAGCGAATTGCCGCGCTTCACCCCCGGCACGGTGCCGCTGATGGAGCGGATTTCGTAGCGCCTGGTCTTGTCGTTGTAGCTGATGGCGCCGTTGAAGGCCTGGCTCGCCATGTCGGGAATGGTGCAGCGTCCCTGATATTTGGCGCTCTGGCCGCCGGCGGTGATGACGATGCGGCAGGCGACGGGACCGGACTGGGCCCCCACCAGCTTGCCCTTGCCGACCCAGTTGGCCGTGAGCTTCTGCAGGAAGGCGGTCTCGGCCGGGCCGGCGACGGCGGGCATGGCCGACACCGCCAGCAGCGCGGCCGTGAGAATGGAGAGGAGCTTGGTGCGCTGACGCATGGTCGATATCCCGGATCTTGAGGCTTTTGGGTGCACCTAGCGGGCGAATGTGGCAAGCGCACGGAGCCAAGAGGGTTAATCCTGGACGGGTTAACGCAAGGCGCGGGCTTTGGTTGAGCACGGCCGGCGATTTGTGCCGGCGCGGCGTGCTCAGGTCTCGGGCTCGGTGGTGAAGAGCAGCGGGAAGCCTTCGTTGCGCGCCATTTCGGTGGCGCGCGTCGCCTTGTCTTCGGCGACCTCGCGGGTGAACACGGCGACGACGCAACTGCCCTTGGTGTGCGCAGTGATCATGACGCGCAGCGCCTGGTCCTCGGTCATGCGGAATTCGGCCTTGAGGACGGTGACGACGAAATCGCGCGGGGTGAAGTCGTCGTTGACGAGGATGACCTTGTAGAGCGGCGGTCGTGCCGTGCGCGTCCGGGTCTTCGGTCTGGTCTTGGTGTCGCTTTCGGCCATCGGAGTCTCCGACGGAGATATTTGTATCACGCGCGCGGGCGCAAGTGTCAGAGGCCGGTGTCGGTCCCGGTGGCGGCGCGCGGGGCGGGCTGGCTGCGCTGGGCGGCGGGGGCGGCCGAGCGGCCGACGCGCTGGGCGGCGATCGCGGCGGGCATGGGGAACGGCACCGGCGTCGTGGCCGGCGCGGCGGCCTGGCTGTCAGCGGGCGTTTCGGTGGAGGCGGAGTCGTCCGGGGCGAGGGCGGGAGGCGGTTCGGCGGCGCTGTCGAGCGAGGGGCCGTCGGCGACCACGACGCCGGGGTAGGCGAACGGCTGCTGCTGCGCTGGCTGTGGCTGCGCCGCGGGGGCGCGCAGCTCGGCCGGAACGCTGGGGGCGGTGGCGATCACCGGCGCGGCGGCGCCGGCGGCGGGGACCGCGAGGCCGCCCGGGCGGGCGAGGACCGGCGGCGATGGCGGTGCGGACGGCAGCTCAACCGCGGGCAGCGCCGGCGCGATGGCCGGAGTCTCGGCGGCCGCTGCGGGCGCTGCCGAGGACGAGACCGGGGCCGGGGCGGAGGGGGTGCTGGCGGAGGCCTCGATGCGGGTGGCGGTGGCGCGCCCGTTCCCTTCGCGCAGGCTGAAGATCACCAGCAGCACGGCGACCGCGAGAGTGGCGTAGAGGCCGAAGCTCAGCACGCCGCTGCTGATGCGGGCGAATTGCGAGAGGCCGGATTCCTCGTCCTCGTATTCGTCCTCGGGCGGGCGGAACATCGGCTTCTGGCGCGGCGGCTCGACGCGGCGGCGGACCGGCTGCCAGTCATGCGGGTCGCCGGAGCGGCGGTCGCCGCGCCCGAGACCGCGCAGCAGCTTCTCGTCGGCATGGGAGGGCATGGCGCCGCGCAGCGGCATGGCCGTGCCGGCATCGCCGAAAAAGCTGGCGCCGACCGAGATCGAGCCGCGGTCGTCGGTCTCGCGGGCGGCCTCGTCGGCGTCGTCTGGCTCGTCCACCACCTCGTCGGCCAGCCGGCGGGGGGCGACGGCCGGGACGGCGCGGCGCTGCGGAGCGGCACGCCGGCGCTCGTAACGGTCATCATCCTCGTCATCCTCGTCGCGCCGCGCGCGGGGGCGGACGGGCGGCCGGCGGTGGCGGCGGAAAACGGCAATTCCGGCGAGGATGGCAGCGACCGCCAGCAAAGCGGGCGAGGTGAGCATCACGTAGTCGGGCCCATGGCGCAGCACGATGGCGGCGGCGAGCCAGCCAAGGGCGCCGAGGACGAACAGGCTGGCGCCGGCGATCGGCGCCGCGAGCACGAGACCCGCCCCGAGCACGCCGAGATTGGCGATGACGAACAGGACGAAGGCGACGAGCTGGGCCTGCCGGGCGTCGAAATGCACCAGCTCTGACGCGTCCAGGCCGCCCAGCGCCAGGATGAAGGAGGCGACCAGGCCGGCGAGAATTCCGAAGGCTAGGGCCGCGATGCGCAATAGGCTGCTCCGGTTGCTTCGAATGGGCCCCGGGGCCCAAGGTCGGCAGTGTTTCTCTTCCGCAGTCCAGGCAATTAGCGGCGAAATCCGGCGCAAAATAGCAGTGAAGCCGCGGAAAACAAGGTAATGCCCGGACATGTTGACGGCATGGCGAGGGCAGCCGCGCCGTCGCCGGGCGGCAAAGAATGAACTTTCGCGGCGCGGACAGGTTCATTGGCAAAGTTCAGCCAAAGGAGCCTCACATGCCCGCGACCGCAGCAGCCGCCACCGAAACGCCGAACCAGGTGCCGCATATCCGGCTCAGCGACGGCAACTCCATCCCGCAGCTGGGGATGGGGGTGTGGGAGGTCGACCCCAAGGTCACGGCGCGGGTGGTGCGCGACGGCATCGACGCCGGGTTCCGCCTGATCGACACCGCCGAAGGCTACGACAACGAAGCCGGCGTGGGCGAGGCGATCCGCAGTTGCGGGCTGCCGCGCGGCGAGCTGTTCATCACCTCCAAGCTGCGCAATGGCGCGCACGACCGCGACGCGGCGCTGAAGAGCTTCGATGCGACCATGGCGGCGCTCGGGCTCGAGCAGCTCGATATGTTCCTGATCCACTGGCCGGTGCCGGCGCAGGACAAATATGTCGAGGCGTGGCGGACGCTGGTCGAGCTGCAGCAGCAGGGGCGGGTGAAATCGATCGGGGTCAGCAATTTCAACGCGGAGCACCTCGAACGCATCATCGGCGAAACCGGGGTGACGCCGGTGGTCGACCAGATCGAGATGCATCCGTATTTCCAGCAGGCCGACAAGCTGGAGATGCTGAGGCACAAGGGCATCGCCGTCGAATGCTATTCGCCGCTCGGGCACGGCGAGGTGCTCAAGGACAAGGTGGTGGAGGGGATCGGCAAGGCGCACGGCAAGAGCGTGGCGCAGGTGGTGATCCGCTGGCACCTGCAGATGGGCCACATCGCCATCCCGCGCTCGGTGCATGCCGAGCGGCTGCGCGAGAATTTCGACGTGTTCGACTTCACGCTGAGCGACGACGAGATGCGGCAGATGGCCGGGCTCGACAAGGGCGAAGCCGGCCGCACCGGGTCCAACCCGGCGACGGCGAATTTCACGTTCTAGGGCTGGTAAGCGGCCGTCGTGGTGGGTTGGCGCTTGGCGACTTGCCCGTATCAGAGATCACGATAAGCCGCGTCGTCTTCCGGCGAGTTCCACTCGCTGAGAAGAACCTCCTCCGTTCGCCGGCGGCGGAACAGCAGGTCGCTGGCGGCGAGGAGGGCGCCGGCGGTGATCAGGAGGCAGGCGATGAGCAGGGTGTTGGAATAGGCGGCGTAGCCGGTCAGCACCAACAGGCCGGTCGAGAGCAGCGGCGCCGAGTAGGAGACGGCGCCGAGCACCTGGATGTCGCCATGCTTGACGCCGATGTCCCACACATAGAACGCCAGTCCAACCGGGCCGAGGCCGAGCGCGACGACAGCGAGCCATTGCCAGGGGCCGGCCGGCCAGATCGTGGGCTCGATGGCGACATGGACGAGCGCGGCAAGGAGCGCGGTGACGAGGCAGAAGCCGGTGATGGCGTCGCTCGATACGTGGGCGGTGCGGCGCGAGGCGACGGAATAGACGCCCCAGGCGATGGCGGCGAAGAGGGCGGCGAGGTAGCCGGGAAGATAGGCCGTGTCGAAGGCGAAGCCCTGGCCTTTGGTGACGACCAGCACGGCGCCGGCGAAGGCGAGGATGCAGCCGGCGATGTGCTGCCATTTGAGCCGTTCGCCGGGCAGCAGCGCCGAGAACACCACGATCAGCAGCGGCCAGAGGTAGTTGATGAGGCCGGCCTCGACCACCGGGGCGTGGCGCAGCGCGACGAAATAGGCGGCGTGGTAGCCGAAGAGGCCGCCGACGCCGAGCAGATAGACCGGCCAGGGCTGGCGGATGGCCTTCGCGGCGGCGGGCCGGACCAGCCACAGCGCGACGCCGGCGAGGCCGCCGATGCCGAAGGTCATGGCCAGCAGCTGGAAGGGCGGCACGTCGCCGCTGGCGGCGGTGAGCACGGCGAGCGAGGCCCAGAGCAGCACGGCGAGAAAGCCGATGCCGGTAGCGGTGCGGGGCGACAGGGTCATGCCGTGCAGTTAGCGGATTTGCCGCGGGAAGGGAAATTGCCGAATGTGATGGGGCCGATTAGGGTTCGGCATGACCTACGACCTGCCCGATCGCTTCAGCCGGCTGCGCCCGGGCGCCGCCTTCGACCTGCTGGAAGCCGACATCGTCGCCGAAAAGGCGTCGTCGCTCGGCCATCACGGGCGGCTGGTGGAGCAGGCGATGGCGGCGCTCAAGGCGTTCGACGCGGCGCCGGGCGGCGATCCGGCGCAGCGGGCGGCACTCCTGCGCAGGGCGGCGCGGGAGGTCTGGGCGTTCTTCGTGCAGCGCGAATTGTGCGGGCTGCGCGACCAGAAGCAGGTCATCCGCGACTACGGCATTCCCGGCGATGTGCTGGCGCGGCTGGGCGCCAGCGAGACGCTCAGGGCGCCGGCTCAGAAGTAGAATTTGAAGCCTTCGTGGCTCCTGGCGAAGCCGAGCCGCTCGTAGAAGCGGTGGGCGTCGGGGCGCTTCTTGTTGGAGGTGAGCTGCACCATGCCGCAGCCCTTTTCGCGGCAGCGCTCGACCGCCCAGCGCATCATCTCGGAGCCATGGCCGCGGCCGCGCACCCCGTCGGCGACGTGCACCACCTCGATCTGGCCGCGCCACATGCCGCGGCGCATCAGGCCGGGCAGGTAGGTGAGCTGGAAGCAGCCGATGGGCGTGCCGGCCTCCTCGACCACGAACATCTCCTGGTGCGGATCGGCATCGATGGCGGCGAGCGCCGCGGTGTAATCGGCATGGCCGGCGTCGGCGACGCTGTCATTGGTGGTGATGACGCTGTCCTCGACGATGAGGCCGATGATGAAGGGCAGGTCGGCAGGCGTGGCGTGGCGGTAGGTGAGCGCGGGCATGATGCAGTTGGTACTGGTGACTGCTGAGTCGAGGAAGACGGCAGGCGCCGGTGCTACACCCGCCTGCCCTTGGGGCTCAACCACCAGGCGATGGCGAGGGTGACGAGGGCGAGTGTGCCGGGGAGGGCGGCGATGGTGTACTGGTCGCCGGCGACGAGCACGGCGGTGCCGGCCCAGAAGATCGAGCTCAGCGCTTCGGCGATGGTGGAGACGCGCGAGGCGACCTGGCGGCGGCGGAACATGGCGCGCCGCATGGGGACGCGGAACCAGAGCTGGATGGCGGTGGCCGAGCCCGAGGAGAGCGCGGCGAACACGGCGGTGGTCGCGGCGAGGTGCAGCGAGGCGAACAGCATCAGGATGATGATGGGGGCGAGCAGCACCAGCACGACGGTGGCGACGGCCTCGATCTTGGCCTGCGTCACCGCCGCCGGCGGGACGGGGGCGGTGACGACGAGATCGTGCGCGTCCTCGCCGGAGATGGCGAGCCAGCTGAGGCCGCCCGAGAGCTGGCCGGTCGCCATCACCAGCACCGGGATGACGACGACATAGGTGCCGGCGGACTGGCCGTAGCTGATCCACAGGTAGAGCGCCGGCGGCAGCAGATACAGCACCTGCATCAGCGTCTGGCTGAGGAGCCAGGGGTCGCGGGCGAGGAGCTTCCATTCCTTGACGCGCAATTGCTGCTTCTGGCTGCGCGGGCGGAAATGCACCGGTCGGGCGCGGCGCGCCACCTGCTGCTGGCCGATGCCGGCGGCGGCGATGGCGTGGCGGCCGAAGCTCGAGGCAGCGAAAGCGATGGTGCCGCCGAGGCCGAGGGCGCCGAGCGCGACGACGCCGACGAGCGAGGGCCAGTCGCCGAGCACGGCACGGGCCGGGGCCCAGACGAGAGAGTCGAGCGGTGGCATCGCGGCGATGAAATCGGGATCGCCGAACAGCGCGAAGCGCGAGGCCATGTTGCCGAAATGCAGGATGGCGATGGCCTGGATGCCGATGACGAAGCCGGCGCCGACGAGGGCGGCGATGATCTGGGCGAAGAGGCGCGTGCGACGCGGTCCGGCGAGACGGAACAGGGCGACGGTGATCAGCACCGCGAGGGCGGTCGAGAGCGCCGAGAGCGCGGCGAGCACGAGGTAGGCGGTGAGCCAATGGGCGCCGTCGTGCAGCACCAGCACGTCGACGACGGGGCTCGCGAGCAGGCAGGCGAGCAGCAGCGTGGTGGCGGCGGTGATGCCGGTGCGCACCGCGAACAGGGTGTGCGAGGAGGCGGGCGAGCTCAGGATCAGGTCGAGGTCGGCGCGCGAATAGTAGGCGCGGGTGACCGATTCCAGCGCCTGGCTCAGCATCACCGTCCAGAACAGGAATCCGGTGCCGGTGATGGCGACCAGCGTGGCCTTGTCGGGGGCGATGCCGTGTTCGACCCAGGGGCCGACGATGGCGTTGGCCATCAGATGCAGGACGATGGCGACGACGATGACGAAGATCGTGAGCGCGATGCGGCGGGCGGGATAGCCGCCGGTCAGCATGGCGATGCCGTCGCGCCACATCAGCCGCGCTTCGTGCGCGGCGAACCAGGGCATGGACGCCGGCGCCAGCCTCATGCGGCGGCGTCCACCGCAGTGGCGGCCGGGCCGCCGGCCATTTCCTCTTCGGCCACGAGGTCGAGGAAGATCTCCTCGAGCGTGGTTTCGCGGCCGATGCGGGCGCGCAATTCGGCGAGGGTGCCTTCGGCGACGAGGCGGCCGTGGTTGATGACGCCGATGCGCTCGGCCATGCGTTCGGCGACTTCGAGAATGTGAGTGGTCATGATCACGGTGACGCCCTGCTTCACCTTGTCGAGCAGTACCTGCTTGACCTGGCGGGCGGAGCCGGCGTCGAGGCCGGTTAGCGGCTCGTCGAGGATGATGAGTCTCGGATCGTGCACCAGCGCGCCGGCGAGGGCGACCTTCTGCAGCATGCCCTTGGAGAAGCCGCCGCAGCGCTGATGGGCGTGCGGGGCGAGGCCGAGCCAGCCGATGAGCTCGGTGGCGTGCGCCTGAGCCCGCGCCGGGTCGATGCCCCAGAGGCCGGCGACGAATTCGAGATATTCGTATGGCGTGAGGCGGTCGTAGACCATCGGCTCGTCGGAAACCCAGGCGATGATCGATTTGGCGCCCAGCGGATCCTTGCGCGTGTCGATGCCGAACACCGAAATGGCGCCGGCTTCGGGCTGCAGCAGCCCCGCGACCATGCGCAGGATGGTGGTCTTGCCGGCGCCGTTGGGGCCGAGCAGGGCGTAGAACTCGCCGGCCTTCACGCGCAGATGCAAATCCTTCACCACCGGGCGGTCGAAGCTCTTGGCGAGCCCCTCGATGTCGAGGGCGAGCGGCGCGGAGTCGGTCATCGCGGGTGATTTCTGTTGGCTGCGCGCGGGGGTGCGCGCAGTTCGCGGCAGTCGCAGGAGGCTAGCGCCGGCGGATTGAAGGCGCGTGAACTGCTTGGGTTAAGAATTTGCAACCGGGGCGGCGCGGAACTTCGGCATGGCCTTGGCCATTAGCCAAGGGAAGGAGATTGACGGAGCAGGACCGATGATGGATCGCGAGAGTTTCGACGCTGACGACGGGGGCGCAATGGCCGTCGTGGCAGGGTTGCTGGTGGTCGTCGCCCTGCTGCTGGGCGGCGTTTTCTTCTATTTCGAGCTGGGCAATGCGCAGCCGCGCCACATCGATCTCGACGTCAAGCGCGCGGCGCTGACCGAGGCGGCCGTGCGCTGAAGCGGCGCCGGCCGCTATTGCAGGCCGGCGGGATCGACGATGCCGCCGGTGCAGCCGGGGTCGGTGCGCGGAGCGGCGGCGATGAGTTCGCCGATGCTGCCGCTGCCGAGCACGTCGCCGCGCAGGCCGATCGTGATCTCGGTGATGATGCGGCGGCTCCCATCCTGATCGCAGGCGATGCGCACGCGGTCGCCGGCGCCCCTGCCGAAGGCGGTATCGAAGGCCTGCCGGATGGCGGCGCCGTCGAGGCGGCGGCCGATGTTGCGCGCGAACAGGTCGGCGATGGCGGTGTTGTTGACGGTGCCGGCGAACAGCGCGGCGCGGTGGAAATAGAGGTCCGGAGCGGCGCCGGAGCAGGTGCCGTGCTCGATCCATTCATGGCGCTCGAGGCGCGATTGCGTGCCGGGCATGACGGCCCGCAGCTCGGCCCAGGTGGCGGCGCTGAGCTCGACCGCGGGCAGGGCGTCCCAGTCATGCGCCTTGTCGGCCTCGCGGTCGGCGGCGGCGACGCTGCAATAGGCGGCGCTGCGCGGCTGCGGCCAGAGACCGTGCAGCGAGAAATGCGTCGCCTCATACGATCCGGAGGTCTGCCGGCGGCATTCGGTGGCGCGCGGCACGCCTTCGCAGAAGGCCGGCTCCCAGCTCAAGGCGAGCACGTAGTCGGCCCTTTTCGCGGGCGCCGGTGACGGCGGCGCGATCGGCGCCGGCCGTGGCGGCGGTGCGGCGTCGGGCGTGCCGGTGGTCAGCGTGCCGCAGCTCACCGCCACCCAGCGCTCGGGCGGCACGGCGTCTGGAACGATGATCTGGTCAAAGCTCGCGGGCGTGTTGTTGGTGGTGACGAATTTGTAGCTCGCGCCGGGCACGGTGCGGATGTCGCCCGGATTGGTCTGCTTCTTGATCGACTGATAGGCGGGGCAGGCCTTGCTGGCGACGAACATCTGCGCGCTGGCCGCAGTGGAGGGTGCGGCGCTGCCGAATGCAGCGAGCAGAGCGAGAGCCATGGCGGCCAGCAAGCGCATGATCGTCACCGGGCGAAGACGTAGCCGTCGGGAACGCCGGTCGGCGACAGCACGAACTGCCAGACCTGCAGCACCTTGGCGCGGAAGCCGCCGGCGCAGCACAGCAAATAGTACTTCCACAGCCGGTAGAAGCGGACCTCCTCGGGCGTGTTGCGGCGCGTCCATTTCTTGTCGAAATTCTCGTACCAGGCGCACAGCGTCTTGTCGTAATGCGGCCCGATATTGTGGGTGTCGACCACCGTCCACAGCCCGTCGATGGCCTTGCCGACCTGCGCCATCGAGGGGATGACGCCGCCGGGGAAGATGTATTTTTCGAGCCAGGGCTCGATGGTGTCGGTCGACCATTGCGCGCCGATCGAGTGCAGCATGAACAGGCCGTCGTCCTTGATCACCGAGCGCGCCTTCTCGAAATAGGTGCGGTAGTTCTTGTGGCCGACATGCTCGAACATGCCCATCGACACGATGTGGTCGGTCTTGCCGTCGAACTCGCGGTAGTCCTTGACCTGGAACTCGATGGGCAGGTCCTTGTAGCGCTCGCGGCCATAGGCGGCCTGGTCGGGCGAGACGGTGACGCCGACGCAGCGGGCGCCGTATTTTTCGGCGGCAAAGCCCATGAAGGCGCCCCAGCCGCAGCCGATGTCCCAGACGAGCTGGCCGGGCTTCACCCCGATCTTGCGGCACACCAGGTCGAGCTTGGCCTCCTGCGCCTCGTCGACATTGGTGACGCCGGCCGGCCAGTAGCCGCACGAGCCGGTCATGCGCTTGTCGAGCGAGGCCTTGTAGGCTTCGGTCTCGTTGTAGTGCATGCGGGCGACGCGGCGCGAGCGCTCGACGCTCTGCATGTTGAGCAGCTTGGCCTGCACCACCTGCCAGAGCAGATTGGGGGTGAGCTTGAGCTTGTCGGCGACGCCGCCGCGCAGCACCTTGTTGAAGAATTCGGCGAGGTCGGCGGCATCCCACCAGCCGTCCATATAGGCTTCGCCGAGGCCCAGCGAGCCCTGGGCGAAGACGCGGGTCCAGACGCGCTCATCGTGGATCTGGATGTCCCAGGCGTTGGGGCCGTTGACGGTCACCCCCGCATCCTTGAGCAATCCGACGATCCGGTCTTTCTCAGTCACGATTTCACGTCCCCGCACATCCAGAAAATTGTGGCGGGAAGCAAAACGCTCAGGGCCGACAAGTCAATAGGGCAATCGCCCTGGCGCGGGGAGAGCCTCAGATCGTCACGTCTGGGAAAGCGGCTGGAAAAATTCCATGCGGCCGGTGTGCTTCCAGCCCAGGTTCACGTCGCGAACCGTCACTTTGCGCACGCCGTCGTTCTGGTGGATGAGCTTGGCGACGGACCCGCTCCAGGCCAGCACGATGGCGGTGTGCTGGCCGCCCGGCGCGGTGCCCCAGGTCGAGCGGCCGTCGGGGCTGGTGAATTTGGTGTCCCAGAACTGGATGATGATGCCGGGCTGGATGCCGTTGGCGGGCAGGCCCCAGACATAGCCCTTGTGAAAGCAATTCAGCATGTTGAGCACCTTCTCGACGAAATCGGTGCATTCGCCGCGGCCGACTTTCGTGCCCAGGAATTGGGTGGCCAAGCCGCCGACGCGCTCGCGCGTCAGCTGATTCTTGATCGCTATCGGGTCGAAGGCGGCGAGAGCCGGGCCGGTGGCGGCGAAGGCGGCGGCGCCGGACAGGACGGCGCGGCGGGAGAGAAATCTGGTCATGGCGATGCCTTTCTCGGATGCCTGCTCTGGGCGGGAGCAGAGCACCGTGGGCGCCGCGTGTCGTCCACCACCCGGTGGACGGGACGCGGAAAGGGCCGGCTATTGCACGCGCTGCCAGGCGCCGCTGCCGGCGTCGGAAAAGCCGCCATTGCCCAGCCGGATGGTCTGGCTGAAGCAGGTGTTGGAGCGGCTGAGGTCGGAGAAATGGATCATCAGGAAGATGCTGCCGTCGTTGAGGCCGTAGGCGGCCCAGAGGCCGGCGCCCTGGTTCTGCGAACAGGTCAGGTAGCCGAGATTGTCGGTGGGGCAGGTCTGGTCGCGGTACTGCCAGAGGCCGTTCGCCTCGTAGCTGCGGTAGACCTGCTCGTACATGCGGCCGTCGGGCGAGGGGAACTGGCCGTAATAGACGCCGGCCACCGCCTGCATGACCTTGGGGTCGGCGTTGCGGCGCGTCTGCAGCCAGTTCTGCGTCACCGAGGGGTTGTAGAAGGTGTTGCCGCAATAGTCGCCGCTGCAGCGCGGATCGGCGGTGGTGTAGCAGCGGTCGGGCTCGTCGGCGGCCAGCGCCGGGGCGGCGGCCAGGACGGCAAGGACGAGGGCGGGCAGGATTTTCGGCATGTCGGGGCTCCCAGGCGGCGGGAGAGTTCCACATGCGGCGGGGAGCGCCAACCTGACGGAAACGACAGGCCGGCGCCGCCAGATCAGGTCACCGATGGAATCGGTGCCCTGACCTGAGCTTTTGTTCTGTCGCGCTTCCGAACCGGAAAACCGTTGCCAATTTTCCTGGAAACGCTCCGGGGCGCCTAGAGCGTGATGCGGTAGTTGCCGAAGCCGTTGTCGGCCTCGCCCACATAGTCGATCTTCACGCCCTTGACCTCGGCGACATGGTCCTTGGCCTTGGGGCCGGACTGGAACATCACCGTGGTGCCGGGGAGCGGCGCCAGCGACCAGTTGCCGTCCGCGGCCGGATTGATGGTGCCGGTATCGTGGATGTAGCGCACGATGATGTCGCGGTTGGTGTCGGGGCCGGTGAAGATGATGGTCTTGCCGTCGGCGCCCGGGAAGAAGCCGCCGCCGCCCGCACGGTAGTTGTTGGTGGCGACGACGAATTTGGCGGTCTCGTCGATCGGCTTGCCGTCATATTGCAGGTCGACGATGCGGTGCGCGTCGGGGTTCACCACCACGCCCTTCTGGTCGTAGCGCGAGGGCTGGGAGATATCGATCTTGTAGGTCACCCCGTCGATGACGTCGAAATTGTAGGACGGGAAGGTGAGATCGATGAGGTCGGCGTCCTTGGAGCCGGGCTTGACCTGGTTGAAGATGCCGGCCGAGCGCTCCAGCCATTCGCGCACCTGGGCGCCGGTGACTTCCACGGCGCGGATGGTGTTGGGATAGAGATAGAGGTCGGCGACGTTCTTGATGGCGACCGGGCCGACGGGCACGTCGGTGTAGTAGTCCGGGCCGGGCTTGCCGCCGGCCTTGAACGGCGCCGCGGCCGACAGCAGCGGCAGCTTCTCCCACTGGCTGCCCTTGAGGTTCTCCTTGATGTAGGCCATCTGCGCGATGGAGACGATCTGCACCGACGGATCGTCGGCGACGAGCGAGAAGTAGGAGTAGAGCGGCGCGGCGGTCTGGCCCACCGGGCGGCGGACGTAGTCGAGCGTCGCCTTGTGGTCCTTTTCGACCGGCGCTTCGACGGCGGCGACGTCCTGCACGGTCGGCACCACCTTCTTGGTGGCGTCGTCGCGCTTCCAGATCGGACGCGCTTCCGAGGTGTGTGAAACGATCTTCCAGCTGTTGCCGTCCTTTTCGAGCAGCAGGTCGATGAGGCCCATATGCGAGCCCCAGAAGCCGGCCATGACGGCGGGCTTGCCCATCAGCGTGCCCTTGTCGAGGTCGGCGCCCTCGATGCCCTTGAAGTCGCCGGAGTTGGGGAACACCAGATGCTGGTGGCCGGTGAATACGACGTCGATGTCCTTGACGCCGGCCAGGAACAGAGCGGCGTTCTCCATCATATCGCCCTGCTGGCCGTCGATGCCGGTGTGGGCGAGGGCGATGACGAGGTCGGCGCCTTGTTCCTTCATCACCGGCACCCAGGCCTCGGCGGTCTTGACGATGTCGCGCACCGCCACCTTGCCCTCGAGGTTGGCGGAGTCCCAGATCATGATCTGCGGCGGCACGAAGCCGATAAAGCCGAGCTTGATGGTCTGCTGCTTGCCGTCGCCGTCGGTGATCTGCTTTTCGACGATCTTGAAGGGCGGCAGGAAGGTCTTGTCCTTGGTCGGATCGTCGCCGGTGATGGTGGCGGCGTTGACGAGGTTGGCGCACACGAAGGGGAACTGCGCGCCGGCCAGCGATTTCTGCAGGAAGTCGAGACCGTAGTTGAATTCGTGGTTGCCCAGCGTCGAGATCTCGTAGCCGAGCGTGTTCATGGCAGCAAAGGTCGGGTGCACGTCGCCGTCCTTGAAGCCGCGCTCATAGGCGACGTAGTCGCCCATCGGGTTGCCCTGGATCAGGTCGCCATTGTCGATGAGGATGGAGTTGGTGGCCTCGGAGCGGATCTGGTTGATCAGCGCGGCGGTGCGGCCCAGGCCCATGGTGTCGTTGGGGGCGTCGGCATAGTAGTCGTAGGGGAAGATGGCGACGTGAATGTCCGTCGTCTCCATCAGGCGCAAATGCGCCTGGTTGGTCGCCGCCATGGCGGCAAACGGGTGCATGACTATGAGCGCGCCGGCGCTGGCGGAGCCAGCAAGAAAGGCACGTCTGGACAGACGAGGCTGAAAATTCATGTCGATCTCCCTGTTGCGGTCGACTCGCGGGCGGAACGGGCGGCAGCAGTCGCTTGTTATAGGTGCCGCAGGCGAGCGACTTGTCTTGCCGGTTCGAGGTGACGCCGCGATGACCGGCAGCGGGGAGACTGTCAAAATTAGACCGGTTGGTCAAATTCTGGATTTGCGCCGGCGGCCAGCGTAAGCTCGCCTTCAGCTTGGGAGTCGAAACATGAAGTGGCAGGGACGCGAGGAGAGCTCGAATATCGAGGATCGCCGCGGCGAAGGCGGAGGCGGTCTCGGTGGCGGCGGCTTCGGCGGGGGGCTCGGCTCGAACCCGTTCGGGCGCGGCGGCGGCATCCAGTTGCCGAGCGGACGTTCGGGATCGAGCCTGGGCGGCCTCCTGGTCATCGTGATCTTCATCGTCATCGCCATGGCGTTCGGCATCAATCCGCTCAGCATCCTGACCGGCGACGACGGCACCAGCTCGCCCTTCGGCAATGCGCAGACGATGCCGCCGCGCAGCGCCGACGAGGAGCAGCTCAAGCAGTTCGTGGGCGTGGTGGTGAAGGACACCGAGACGTTCTGGGGCAATTATTTCAGCCAGCACGGGGCGACCTATACCGACCCCAAGGTGGTGCTGTTCTCGGGCCAGACCGCATCGGGCTGCGGCACGGCGGACGCGGCCTCGGGACCGTTCTACTGCCCCGAGGACCAGAAGGTTTACATCGATTTGAGCTTCTACCAGCAATTGCGTGACCAGTTCGGCGCGCCGGGCGATTTCGCGCAGGCCTATGTGATCGCGCACGAGGTGGGCCACCACGTGCAGGACCTGCTGGGCATCCTGCCGAAATTCAACCAGCGCCGGCAGTCGATGAGCCAGGACCAGGCCAACGCCTATTCGGTGAAGGTGGAACTGCAGGCCGACTGCTTCGCCGGCATGTGGGCGCGCGGCGAGCAGCAATATCTCGACAATGGCGACGTCGAGGAGGCGATCAACGCGGCCAACCAGATCGGCGACGACACGCTGACGCACAACACCATCTCGCCGCGGCAATATACGCACGGCACCTCGGCGCAGCGCATGCAGTGGTTCAAGACCGGCCTGCAATCGACCGACGTCAGCCAGTGCGACACCGGCATTCCGCGCTGAGCGGCAATCACAAAGAGTTCAGCATCCGACTAGATTAGAGCGACGTTACAGTGAAACCCGCGGCAGGCCCGCGGGTTTTTCGCGCGCGGCCGGAACACCCGCGGATTTTGTCTCGAATTCTCCCCGTAATCGTCACAATCGAAGGCGCAACCATCGTGCGCCCGAGAGGTTTTGTGGTCGACGCCATCAACAGGCGTCAAGCGCGCCGCGGCGCTTCAAACAAAACCGTAAATCCTGAAGGGAAGACCAATGCAGAAGATCGCAATCCTCGCTGCTGCGGCGGCAACACTGATGTCGGTCGGCATCGGGGGCGCCCTCGCCCAGAACAACAGCAATGAAGACTTCAACACCGCCGACGCCAACCATGACGGCTTCGTGACGATGGAAGAGGCGATGGGCATCTATTCGACGCTGACGCCAGACCTCTTCGCCAAGGCCGACGCCAATGGCGACCAGAAGCTCGACGAGGCGGAATACTCCGCCCTGGTGGGCCTGACTGCCGCCATCACCGGCGACAAGGCCGATAGCGGCAGCAGCGCGAGCGGCGCCGATACCGGTGCGTCGTCGAGCCAGGACATGTCGTCCAGCTCGTCGCCGACGAACCCGTAAGTTCGGCGTTCGGACGCTGACCGTTCGGAGGCCGCCCCACGTGGGCGGCCTCCGCTATTTTCACGGGGCTCAGGCGGAAGGGGCGGGGCGCTCGGGCTCGGGCGGCAGGCCCTTGTCGGCGCGGATGCGGTTCACGAAGCGGGTGAACAGATAGTGGCTGTCGTGCGGGCCGGGCGACGCCTCGGGATGGTACTGCACCGAGAAGATCGGCTTGCCGTCGACGCTGAGGCCGGCGTTGGAGCCGTCGAACAGCGACACATGGGTCTCGGTGACGCCGGCCGGCAGGCTCGCCGTATCCACCGCGAACCCGTGGTTCATCGAGGTGATCTCGACCTTGCCGGTGGTGAGGTCCTTGACGGGATGGTTGGCGCCATGGTGGCCCTGGTGCATCTTGCTGGTGGTGCCGCCCAGCGCGAGGCCGAGAAGCTGGTGGCCGAGGCAGATGCCGAAGATCGGCTTGCCGGTCTCCATCAGCGCCTTGATGGTGGGCACGGCATATTTGCCGGTGGCGGCCGGATCGCCGGGGCCGTTGCTGAGGAAGATGCCGTCGGGGTTGTGCCCCATGATGTCCTTGGCTGTGGCCGTCGCCGGCACCACGGTGACGCGCGCGCCCTGGTCGGCGAGCTGGCGCAGGATGTTGCGCTTGGCGCCGTAGTCGACGGCGACGATGTGGAATTTCGGGTCCTCGAGCGTGCCGTAGCCCTTGTTCCACTGCCACGGGGTCTGGTCCCATTTGTAGGTCTGGGCGGTGGTGACTTCCTTGGCGAGATCCAACCCTTCGAGGCCGGGGAAGGCCTTGAGCTCGGCGGCGATCGAGGGCTCGTGGAAGAAGCCGTCGGGCGCATGCGCGACGACGCCGTTGGGCATGCCCTTCTCGCGGATCATGGCGGTCAGCGCCCGGGTGTCGATGCCGGCGATGCCGACGATGTTGCGCTTCTTCAGCCAGGCGTCGAGCCGCTCGGCCGCCCGGTAATTGGCGGGGTTGGTGATGTCGGCCTTGAGCACGACGCCGCGGACGCCCGACAGCGCCGCCATGTTGACGGTCTCGATGTCCTCGTCATTGGTGCCGACATTGCCGATGTGCGGGAAGGTGAAGGTGACGATCTGGCCGGCATAGGAGGGATCGGTGAGGATCTCCTGGTAGCCGGTCATGGCGGTGTTGAAGCAGACCTCGCCGGCGGCGTGGCCGACGGCGCCGATGCCGCGGCCCTCGAGGCGGGTCCCGTCCTGCAGGATCAGAAGGGCGGTCGCAGGCGTGGGCTGCCAGCCGGACATGGCGGGTCTCCGAGGGGTTGATGATGCGGGTTGAGGGCTTCCCATAGAAGCCCGGCGCGGCAGGCGCAAGTGGCGGCGCCTCGCGTTACGGTCTATATGGGGCCAAATCGTTGGAATTTAAGGGATGACAGCCATGCGCGACGCGATCGGCGACAGCTACAAGACGGCGCTGAAGGCGCGGGACGAGCGGCGGACGCGGACGCTACGGGCGATCAACGCGGCGATCAAGGACCGCGACATCGCCAACCGCGGCGAGGGCAAGGGCCCGGCGACCGACGCCGAGGTGCTGGCGCTCTTGCAGAAGATGGTGAAGCAGCGCGAGGAAAGCTTTGCGATCTATGCCGAAGCCGGCCGTAACGACCTGGCGACGGTGGAGAAGGAAGAGATCGACATCCTCAACGAGTTCCTGCCCAAGGGGTTGAGCGAGGCCGAGGTGGAGGCGGCGATCACGGCGGCCATCGCCAAGACCGGCGCCGCCGGAGCCAAGGACATGGGCAAGGTGATCGCTTCGCTCAAGGCCGACTATCCGGGCCGCATCGATTTCGGCAAGGCGAGCGCCAAGGTGAAGGCGGCGCTGGGCTGAGGGTGATCAGCCGGCGCGCCTCTCGCGGGCCCAGGAGACGGCGGAGATCAGGGTGGCGAGGGCGGCGCTGACGACGCCGATCCAGGGCAGGATGGCGTAGGACGAGCCGTGGTCGATCAGCGTGCCGCCGAACCAGGCGCCGAAGGCCATCGCCACGTTGAACGAGGACGGGATGAGGCTCGAGGCGAGCAGCGGCGCGTCGCGGGTGTTGATGAGGATGCGCGTCTGCGCCGGCGCGCCGAAGGCGAAGCCGAGCGCCCCCCAGACCAGCACCATCACCGCCATGGCCCACGGCATGCCGGCGAACGGCACCATCAGCAGGTAGATCACCACCTGCGCGGCGAGGATGCCGGTGAGCGAGGCCATCAGCCTCCAGTCGGCGAGGCGGCCGCCGACCAGCACGCCGACGGTCGAGCCGAGGCCGAACAACAGCAGCAGCCAGGGCACGACGCCGATATCGATGCCCGAGACGGTGGTGAGCAGCGGCGAGATGTAGGTGAAGAGCGCGAACTGGCCGACGGTCTGGACGATGATGATGGCGATCGAGCTCCACACCGGCTCGCGCGTCAGCACGCGCAGCTCGGCGGCGAGGTTGCCGTGCGGCGTATCGCCGGCGCCGGTCGCCGGCACCAGCAAGGCGATCAGCGCAAAGGCGACGACACCGAGGCCGGAGACGGCGGCGAAGGTCATGCGCCAGCCGAAGGCAGTGCCGATGGCAGTGCCGATCGGCACGCCGATGATGTTGGCGACGGTGAGGCCGGCAAGGATCAGGCCGACGGCGAAGCCGCGGCGCTTCTCCTCGACGATGGTGGTGGCGACGACCATGGCGGTGCCGAAATAGGCGCCGTGGATCAGGGCGATGAAGATGCGCGCGACGAGCAGCGCGGTGAAGCCCGGGGCGACGGCGCAGAAGGCGTAGCCGACGACGAAGATGCCGACATAGATGAGCAGCAGCAGCTTCTTGGGGTAGCGGCCGGTGAAGGTCGCGAGCACCGGGCCGCCGACGGCGACGCCGAGGGCATAGAGGCTGACCAGCAGCGCCGCGGTGGGGATGGAGATGGCGAGATCGCCCGAGACCGCGGGCAGGATGCCGGCGATGACGAATTCCGACGTGCCGATGGCGAAGGCGGCGGCGAACAGCGCGAACAAGGCGGGCGACATCAGCCGGCCTCGGCCAGGTTGGAGGAATGCGGCAGGCGCACCGAGATCAGGGCGATGATGCCGGCGAGCGTGCTGGTGACGATGCCGATCGCGGGCAGCAGGGCGAAGCTCAGCCCGCCGCTGAGCAGCACGGCGCCGAGCGCGGCGCCGGCGGCGATGCCGGTGTTGTAGGCGGTCGACACCATGGTCGAGGCGAGGCGCGGGGCGGCGCGGGCGCCGTGCAGGATGCGCAACTGCACCGGGGTCGAAAAGCCGAAACCGAAAAACGCCGAAAAGAACAGCATGATGCCGACGGCGATGGGGTCGTACACGGCGACGAGTAGCAGGGCGAAGGTCAGGATCTGGCCGGCGATGACGATCAGGATCGAGGCGTCGATGTTCCAGTCGGCGCCCTTGCCGCCCAGCCAGATGCCGGTTACGGCCCCGGCGCCGCCGAGCAGCAGGTAGTAGGGGACGGCGGCTTCGGCGATGCCGGTCACGCGGGTCAGCATGGCGACCTGGAAGGTGCCGAAGGCGAGTTGGCCGACCATGATCACGGCGATGGCGAGGTAGGTGAGGAACACCTCCTGGTGCAGCAATTGCCGGGCCTGCAGCCGCAGCGGCGCGTCGGCCTGCGCCTCGCCCCGGGTCTGGGCCGGCAGCGCGATGAACACGGCGACCACCGAGAGCACGGCGAGGGCGGCGATGACCACGAAGGTGATGCGCCAGCCGAAGGCGTTGCCGATGGCGGTGCCGCCGGGCAGGCCGAGGATGTTGGCGACGGTGATGCCGCCGACGAACAGCGACAGCGCCGCGCCGCGCCGTTCGGCCGGCACGAGCTGGCTCACCGCGACGCTGGCGACGCCGAAGAACACGCCGTGGCCGCAGGCCGACACCAGCCGAGCGCCGAGCAGCAGCTCGTAATTGGGGGCGAGCGCGCAGAGCAATTGCCCGATGGCGAAGATGGTCATCACCCCCAGGATCGCCGGCTTCAGCGGGATGCGCGTCAGCAGCAGGCCGAGCAGCGGGCCGCCGATGGCCACGCCGGCGGCATAGCCGGTGACCAGGAGGCCCGCCGTCGGGATCGACACGCCGAGATCGCCCGACACCGAGAGCAGAATCCCGGAGACGATGAATTCGGTGGAGCCGATGCAGAAGGCGGCGAGGGCGAGGGCGAAGACGGCAGGAGGCATTTGGTGACCCGGAGAGCGGGCGACATGATCACCAAGCCGCGCCTGCGGCAAGCCCTCGCGGCGCGCGCCGCCCATGCGGGGGCGCGATTGACGTGGCTAGTTGTCCGTGCCCGGATGCAAAGGCGGGTTCAGTGAGTCATAGTGGGCCCGCCAACCGAACGAGGAGCTTGGACATGGCGGCGGCTGACCTGAAGAAGCGTTGGGGACTACTCATGGGGCTCAGGGGGCTGCTGATGCTGCTCGCCGGCCTTTATGCGGTGATCTGGCCGGGAGCGGCGCTGGCCGTGCTGGTGATCGCCGGTGGCGTCATCATGCTGGTGGACGGCGTGCTCGGGCTATGGGCGCTGACTTTCGGCGGCGCCAAGACCGGCAATTTCTGGTTCGACGTGATCCGCAACGTGCTGGGCATCCTCTGCGGCCTGGTGATCCTGCTGTTCCCGATCCTGTCGACGCTGGTGACGGTGTGGTTCGTCGTCTACCTGGTCGCCATCCAGGCGATCATCGTGGGCGTGATGGAGATCGTCATCGCCATCCGCGAGCGGGCGATGTACGCGAAGATCTGGCCGATCCTGCTGTCGGGCGCGCTCTATGTGCTGTTCGGCGTGGTGCTGCTGTTCGCGCCGCTGAGCGGAGCGATCTTCTTCGTGATCTTCGGCGGGGTGATGATGATCCTGTTCTCGGTCGGGCTGTTCGCGATGGCGTGGCGGCTCTACAAGGGCCAGAGCGCTTCCGCCTAGGCCGAGGTGACGACACCGGTGGCCGGCCCTTCGCCGGCCGCATGCTCGAGCGCGGCGTTGAAGGCCGCGCCGAGCACCAGCACCTGCGCGGAATTGTACATCCACAGCAGCAGCACGACCGCCGCCGACACCGAGCCGAAGGTCGCCGAGTAGTTGCCCCAGTTCTGCACGTAGATCGAAAAGATCGCGCCGGCGAGAACCCAGAGCAGCGAGGCGAGCATTGCGCCCGGCCAGATGAAGCGCAGCTTGTGCGGATGCCGGTCGGGCCCGAAGCGGTAGAGCAGGCCCATCACCAGCGCGGAAATCAGCAGGAGCACCGGCCAGCGGACGACGAGGACCACCCATTCGGCGCCGGTGGGGAAGGGGATGAGGGCGGGCAGCCCGGCGACGGTCACCAGCGCCGCGGCGACGAACAGCGAGCCGCCCAGGGTCATGCCGACCGCGACCAGCACCTCCTCGACGAAGCCGCGCCGCTCGGGCGCGCCGCGGACGCGCGACATGGCAAAGAGCAGCGCCTCGACGCCGCGCGAGCCCGACCACAGGGCCAGCGGCACGCTGACCAGCAGGCCCAGCCCGAGGGTCGCCGGCGGGGCGGCGGCGAGCATCTTCAACTGCTCGTCGAGGATGTCGAGCGCCATGGGCGGGAGCACATAAGCGAGGGCGTTGACGGTTTTCGAGGCCAGCGGCGCGTTGGCGACGATGCCGTAGAGCAGTGCGACGGTGGCGATGGCCGGAAAGAACGACAGGAAGCCGAAGAACGCCGTGGCGGCGCAGCGCGGCGAGGTGTCGGGATCGAAAAACACCTTGATGGCGTCGAGCGCAACCGCCTTCCAGCGCGCAAAGCCGCGGGTGGACTGCGCTGCGACCAAAGCCATGAGCCGAACCTCCGATACGGAAGTCAAACGATGTCGGGATCGGGCGGTTGCAGCGTGTGAATTGCGGAGAAGGCCGATGACTCCGGGTCAGCCAGCGCTTACTTACGTGACATGCGCTTTTCCGATGGCTTTCTCGACGAGATCCGGCAGCGCCTGCCGATTTCGCAGGTGGTGGGCGAGCATGTCATCTGGGACAAGCGCAAGAGCCAGCCGGGGCGTGGCGATTTCTGGGCGTGCTGCCCGTTCCATGGCGAAAAAACGCCGAGCTTTCATGCCGACGACCGCAAGGGCATCTACCACTGCTTCGGCTGCGGGGTGACGGGCGACCATTTCCGCTTCCTCACGGAAAAGGCGGGAATGAGCTTTCCGGAGGCGGTGGAAAAGCTCGCCGGGATGGCCGGGGTGCCGATGCCGGCGCGCGACGAGCGCGAGGAGGCGCGGCAGGAAGCCCGGCGCTCGCTGTTCGACGTGATGGAGGTGGCGGCGAAGTATTTCGAGGCGGCGCTGGCGCACAATATCGGGGCGCGGGCGCGCGGCTATCTGTTCGAGCGCGGCGTCAGCGCCCAGGCGCAGACGCGCTTCCGCATCGGTTTCGCCCCGGACAGCCGCAATGGCCTCAAGGAGCATCTGGCGGCCAATGGCGTGTCGGCGCAGGAGATGGTCGACACCGGGCTGGTGGCGTCGCGCGAGGGCGATCCGCTGACCTATGACCGGTTCCGCAACCGGGTGATGTTCCCGATCACCGATTTCCGCGGCCGCATCATCGGGTTCGGCGGCCGGGCGCTGACGCCGGACGTGCCGGCGAAATACCTCAATTCGCCCGAGACCGAGCTCTTCCAGAAGCGGCTGGTGCTCTACAACGGCATGGAGGCGCGCAAGGCGGCGCGCGACGGCCGGCCGGTGATCGTGGTCGAGGGCTATCTCGACGTGATCGCGGCCGTGATGGCGGGGTTCGAGGGGACGGTCGCGCCGATGGGCACGGCGATGACCGAGGACCATGTGGCGCTGTTGTGGCGGATGACGGACGAGCCGATCCTGTGCTTCGACGGCGACGCGGCCGGGCAGCGGGCGGCGGAGCGGGCCGCCAATCTGGTGATGCCGCTGCTGACGCCGGGCAAGACGGTGCGGATCGCGACGTTGCCCGAGGGGCTCGATCCCGACGACCTCATCCGGCAGCAGGGGCGCACGGCCTTCGCCGAAGTGCTCGACCAGGCGCGCTCGCTCAGCGACGTGGTGTGGAGCCTCGAAACCGGCGGCATGGTGCCGGAAACGCCGGAGGCGCGGGCGGCGCTGGAGGCGCGGCTGCGCGAGCGGGCCAACGGCATCGGCGACCAGTCGGTGCGGCGGCACTACATGCAGGCGTTCGACGAAAAGCTGGCGGCGTTCTTCCAGCCGGTGCGGCCGGCGTCGCGCTTCGACGGGCGGCGCGGCGAGCGCCGGAGCGGCATGCGCCGCGGCTATGGCCAGGAGCCGCTCAAATCGCCGCGGCTGGTGGTGTCGGACACGCTACGCAATTCGCGGCTGCTGAAGCCGGCGCGCAGCGAGGCCAGCCCGCGCGAGGCGGTGATCCTGATGAGCCTCGTCAACCACCCGGCGCTGGCGGAAAACCGGCTCGAGAGCCTCGCCGGGCTCGATTTCGCCTCGCCGGGCGCGCGCAAGCTCGCCGCGGCGCTGCTCGACATCATCATGGCCGACCACGATATTTCCGGGGCCGACCTGCGGGCCGCGCTGGCGGCGCGCGGCTTCGGCGCCGAGATTGAGCGGATGGAAGCGCTGCTGCGCGGGCAGGGGGTGTGGCAGGTGCTGGCCGATGCCGCGGTCAACGACGCCGAGATCGGGCTCCGGCATGCGCTGGCCTTGCATTACAAGTCGGTTGAGCTAAATAAGGCGCTCAAGGCAGCGGAAAACGCCCTCGACGTCGATTGGACCGAGGACTCCTTCAGGGTGCTGCAAGACATCAAGAATCAGATCACGACCGTCGACGGCACAGAAGCGTTGATCGAAGGGTTTGGTTCGTTATCCGGACGCGCGGCCCGCAGCTTCTGAGCAAGCTCGCGAGTGCGCGATTTTGCTTATGGGCGAATCAGTTGCATAAGCCTCTTCCGGAAACGAATCAGGGACCACACATAAGGTCCACCCATCGCATCGCATTCTCTGCCAGTATTTGAACCGAACTCGGCCCGTCCCGGGCACCGGAGCAACAAGCCAGATGGCCAGCAAGGTCCCCTCGAAGGCAGCCTCCAAGAGCGCGTCCAAGCCGGTGGCGGCCAAGCCGAAGGCGGCGCCGAAGCCGGCGGCGAAGGTTTCGGCCAAGCCGGTCGGGAAGGCGACGAAAACGGCCCCCAAGGCAGCGCCGAGGACGGCCGTCAAACCTCAGGCGAAGGCGGCGGCCAAGCCCAAGGCAAAGGCGGCGCCGGTGAAGCCGGCGGGCACGCCGAAGGCGAAGGCGGCGCCGCCAAAACCCGCTGCCAAGGCGGCCTCGGGGAAGGCCGCAGCGAAGACCGAGCCGAAGGCCAGGGCCAAGACTGCAACGAAACCGGCCGCCAAAGCGTCACCCAAGGCGGAGGGCAAGCCGGCGGCAAAGAGCGAAAGCAGGCCGGCGGCAAAGGCGGCTCCCAAGCCGGAGCCGAAGGCCAAGGCGGAGCCCAGGACCAACAGCAAGGCGGCGCCCACGGGCGAGGCCAAGACCACCCATCCCAAAGTAAAGACAGACACCAAGCCCGTGACGACCGAACTCGAGACTGAGCCCAAAGCCACCAAAGCCCCGCCCCTCAAGGCCGGAGCCCAGAAGGCGCAGAACAAAGCCACCAAGGACACCGACAAAGCGGCGGAGAAGGGCGGCGAGGGCAGCGCCGAAACGCCCGACAGCCCGTTGCTGGATTTGTCCGATGCAGCGGTCAAGAAGCTCATCAAGACGGCCAAGAAGCGCGGCTATGTGACCTATGAAGAGGTCAACGCGGTGCTGCCGTCGGAGGAAGTGTCGCCCGACCAGATCGAGGACATCATGGCGATGTTCTCGGACATGGGCATCAACGTCGTCGACGAGGACGAGGTCGAAGAGGCCGAGCCGGAGACCGCCGAGGAAGAATCGACGGAACTGGCCGAGCGCACCGGCACTGCCGTCGCCAGCAAGTCGAATGCGCGCGAGGGCAGCGACCGCACCGACGATCCGGTGCGCATGTATCTGCGCGAGATGGGCTCGGTGGAGCTGCTGAGCCGCGAGGGCGAGATCGCCATCGCCAAGCGTATCGAGGCCGGCCGCGAGACGATGATCGAGGGGCTGTGCGAGAGCCCGCTGACCTTCCAGGCCATCATCATCTGGCGCGACCAGCTCGCGGCGGCGGAAATCCTGCTGCGCGACATCATCGATCTCGAGGCGACCTATGCCGGCCCCGACGCCAAGCAGGCCGCGCCGGTGGTGCCGGTCGAGCCGGTGCCGGCCGCGGCTCCCGCCGCCCCGGCCAGGGCCGAGGCGCCGAAGCCCGCGCCGCGCCGCGCCGCCGGCGGCGACGAGGACGACGACTACGTGCCGGAAGAGCCGCAGGCGCCGCAGGACCCGGTCGAGGACGACGACGACGATTTCGAGAATTCGCTGTCGCTGAGCGCGATGGAAGCCGAGCTCAAGCCGCAGGTGGTCGAGACCTTCGACCGCATCGCCGACGCCTATGGCAAGATGCGCAAGCTGCAGGACAAGCACGCCGCCGACCGCTCGAAGCCGGTGACCGGCGCCGAGACCAAGAAGGTCGACAGCTTCCGCTCGTCGGTGATCGCCGACGTGAAGTCGCTGAGCCTCAATGCCTCGCGCATCGAGAGCCTGGTCGAACAGCTCTACGACATCAACAAGCGCCTGGTGCGGCTCGAGGGGCGGCTGCTGCGGCTGGCCGAAAGCTACGGCATCAAGCGCGACGACTTCCTCGATGCCTATTACACGCGCGAGCTGGACGAGGACTGGGCCAAGAACGTCGCCTCGCGCGGCAAGAACTGGGCCGAGTTCATCAAGCGCGAGGGCGATACGGTCGGCGAAATCCGCGGCGAGATCCATACGCTGGCGACGGAAGCCGGGCTCGACGTCACCGAGTATCGCCGCATCGTGCACAAGGTGCAGAAGGGCGAACGCGAGGCCGCCATCGCCAAGAAGGAGATGGTGGAGGCCAATCTTCGCCTCGTGATCTCCATCGCCAAGAAGTACACGAACCGCGGCCTGCAGTTCCTGGACCTGATCCAGGAGGGCAATATCGGGCTGATGAAGGCGGTGGACAAGTTCGAGTACCGGCGCGGCTACAAGTTCTCGACCTACGCGACGTGGTGGATCCGGCAGGCGATCACCCGCTCGATCGCCGACCAGGCGCGCACCATCCGCATCCCGGTGCACATGATCGAGACGATCAACAAGATCGTCCGCACGTCGCGCCAGATGCTGCACGAGATCGGCCGCGAGCCGACGCCCGAGGAGCTGAGCGAAAAGCTGCAGATGCCCCTCGACAAGGTGCGCAAGGTGCTGAAGATCGCCAAGGAGCCGATCAGCCTCGAAACGCCGATCGGCGACGAGGAGGATTCCAACCTCGGCGATTTCATCCCCGACGTGAACGCGGTGCAGCCGATCGACGCGGCGATCCAGAGCAATCTGCGCGAGACCACGACGCGTGTGCTGGCGTCGCTGACGCCGCGCGAGGAGCGCGTGCTGCGCATGCGCTTCGGCATCGGCATGAACACCGACCACACGCTCGAGGAAGTGGGTCAGCAGTTCTCGGTGACGCGCGAGCGCATCCGCCAGATCGAGGCCAAGGCGCTGCGCAAGCTCAAGCACCCGAGCCGCTCACGCAAGCTGAGGAGCTTCCTCGACAATTGAGGGCACAGGCATGAAAGTCAAAGTTCTCGTGCATGAGGCGGAGGAGGGGGGGTACTGGGGCGAGGTCCCGGCGCTTCCCGGCTGCGCCAGCCAAGGCGAGACCATGGACGAATTGCTGCGCAATCTCCACGAGGCCATCGAAGGCTACCTTTCGGCGGATCTCGAAGATCGGCACGAGGAACGCGGAGAGCGGGTGCTCGAGATTGCGCTGTGACGCCGCTCTCGGGCCTACAATTCGCAAAGCTGCTTGAGCGGAATGGCTGGCGCCTGCTACGGGTCAATGGCAGCCACCATATCTACGGAAAAGCAGGGGTCGATGCCCGGCTCTCCGTTCCGGTGCACGGCAACGAACCCTTGAAGCTCGGGCTCATGCGCCATCTGGCAAAGCTCGCGCAACTGACCCTCGAGCAGGAGTAAAGCCCATGTCTTTCTGGAAAAATCTCTTTGGCGGCGGTGGCGGGGCGGCGAAGGAGGAGGCGCCGGCGGCGGGCGAGGAGTACAAGGGCTTCACCATCCGGCCGACGCCGATGGCGGCGGGCAGCGAGTACCAGCTTTCCGGCGTCATCGAAAAGACCATCGACGGCGAGACCAAGAGCTACAGCTTCGTGCGCGCCGACCGGATGAGTTCGCGCGACGAGGCGGTGAGCTTTGCGCTGGCCAAGGGCCGGCAGATCATCGACGAGCAGGGCGAGGGCGTGTTCAGGCAGTCCTGGCCGAAGAGCAACTAGCGCCTGTCCAGCAGCAAGCCGGCTTGTGCCCTTGAGGCGCAGCGCGTAGAGCGCGCCGCAAAGGAGTATTCGCCATGGCCAAGAAACCGACGCCGCGCAACGAATTCGTGTTCTTCGACGTGATCTACGAGGACGGCAGCCAGCGGTCGAACCGACGGGTTCCGGCCGACATCCTCGGCGGGCTGGACGGCGACGAGCCGGCCAAGGCGGAGATCCAGGCGCAGGATCGCGCCATTGCGGAAAAGTCGGGAATGCCGCCGCTGGCGATCAAGACGATCAAGCGCAGCAAGAAATAGTCGCTAGCTTGTAGGTTAGCGCGGGACGAACTGGCTGAAGCCGGCGAGGAATTCCGCGGGGCTGATGCGCGCGTCCGAGAGCAGGGCGAAGCCGCCGAACACCAGGATCGCGGCAACCAAGGCCGCTTCCGCCAGCCAGAGGCGCCGAAGCCGGTGAACCGAACGCTGCACGTAGTGCGACATGGCGAGCCCTCCGTCCAGCAGAACGCCGAACGTTAAGAAAAGGTTTCTAGGATCGCGTCGTGGCCCGACCGCGACCGGAATGGGGCGATTTCGCGGCAGTGCGCTGGGCGGGGTGCTGCCGGCTCAACCGGCCTTGCGCGGCAGCGCCTTGTCGATGGCGGGCTTCACCACGGTGCCGAGCAGCTCGATGGCGTGCATGACCTTGGCGTGCGGCAGCGTGCCCACCGAAAGCTGCAGGCCGAAGCGGTCGTGCCCGAACCATTCGTGTTGCATCAGGATCTTGTCGATCACCTGCTGCGGCGAGCCCATGAAATAGGCGCCCTGCGGGCCGGCGCCGGCCTCGAACTGCTCGCGCGTGGTGGGCGGCCAGCCGCGCTCCTTGCCGATGCGGCTCATCGCCGCCTGATGCGCGGGGAAGGCGATGTCCATGGCCTCCTGCGAGGTGTCGGCAATGAAGCCGTGCGAGGAGATGCCGACGGGCAGGCCGGCGACGTCGTGGTTCATCTTCGCGGCGGTGTCGCGATAGAGCCGCACCAGCGGCTGGAACTGCTGCGGCCGGCCGCCAATGATGGCGATCATCAGCGGCAGCCCGAAATAGGCGGCGCGGGCCACCGAATTGGGCGTGCCGCCGACCGCGATCCATAGCGGCAGCGGGTCCTGCACGGGCTTGGGGAAGAGCTCCATGCCGGGGATCGGCCTGGTGTGCGCCGAGCCCGGCCAGTCGACCTTGCCGCCCTTGCGGATCGCCAGCAGCTCCTGCAGCTTTTCCTCGAACAGCTCGTCATAGTCGTTGAGGTCGTAGCCGAAGAGGGGGAAGCTTTCGACGAAGGAGCCGCGTCCGGCCATGATCTCGGCACGCCCGTTGGAGAGCAGGTCGAGGGTCGAGAATTGCTGCCAGACGCGGATGGGGTCGTCGGAACTGAGCACGGTGACGGCGGTGGAGAGACGGATGGTACTGGTTCGCGCTGCGGCGGCCGCGAGAATGGTCACCGGCGAGGAGGCGACGAAATCGGGACGGTGATGTTCGCCGAGGCCATAGAAATCGAGCCCGAGCTGGTCGGCCAACTCGATCTCCTCGAGCAGGTCGCGCAGCCGCTCGGCGGGCGATTGCAGATGGTTGCCGTTGAGCAGGTCCGGGGTGTTCTCGGCGAAGGAATAAAGGCCGATTTGCATGACGATGTCCTCGTGATTGCGGCCTAGATGTCGCCTGCGGAACGGGCTTACAAGAACGCACAGGGAGGTAACTGCCATGGCCGCGACGTCGATCGTGCCGGTCACGCAGGGCGCCGATGCCGCCGAGGCCTATCGGTCGAGCCCGGGCCGCGGAGCGGATCGGGCGACCTTTACCTCGGCATTCGCGGGCCTTCGCCGAGGCGGGCTATGTCGAGGGGGGCGCGACCGCTGCCGCGGCGGCCGGTCATGCGGCGGACGAAAGCGTAGCCTGCCGCAAGCGAAAGCCCCGGCTGTGGGAGCCGGGGCTTGCTGGGCACTTCAGAGGGAGGCTGAAGCGCGGAGGACTCTCGCTTACTGCGCCGCCGACGAAGCGGGGGCGGCTTCAGACGGTGCCGGCGCGACCGAGCTGGCCTCAGTGGCCGGAGCCGAGCTGGCGGGCGCGGTCGACGGAGCGGCCGAGGTGCCGTTGTCGGCCGGAGCCGTGGTCGCCGGAGCCTGCGGGGTCACCGCGGTGCCGGTGTTGTCGGCCGGAGCCATCGGCGTCGTCGTGGTGTTGGCCGGAGCCGGGGTCGTATCGGTCACGGCCGGGGTATTGTTGACCGTGGTGCTGGTCGAGGGCTGCGAGTTGGCCGAGAAGACCAGGTAGGCGATGGCCAGCAGCGCGAGGGCAACGATGATGCCCACGAACCAGCCGGTCGAATTGGACTCGCGAGAGTAGATGGTCCGGTTGGTACCATCATTGGTATAGACGGTATCGCGATCTGGGGTAGCCACAGGGACCTCCTTTGTTTGAGTACCGTATGGCAGCAAGAACGCGGGCCTTTCCGAATTGTTCCGAGTGCTGACAAGCGCGCTGGGGACAACTCAAGAGGCGGTTTTAACCATTTGATTTCGTTTGCTTATCTTTTCCATCAGGGGAGATGGAACCGCTTGCCGAGGTAGATCGTCGGCTCATAAATGGTGTGTCCGAAGGCGGTGTAGGGCACGGTTTCGAGCGGCGTGAGGGAGTCGAAATACGGCGCGACCTCGCCGAGCCCGAGCTGCGGGTCGCTGACCACCAGCGCATCCTGGCCCTGATGGGCAGCCGGATCGAACCAGTAGTCGTACTGGTCGTGGCGCGACGAGATCGCCGTCACCTCCGGATCGTGCAGGGCAAAGCCGAGTTGCGCCGCCGTGGTGTAGCGGGTGGCGGCGACGAAGCCGATCGTGTGCGTCTTTTCGAGCGCCTCGATGCGCTCGGCGACGGCGGGCCAGCCGAAGGTCGACGACGCCGTCCAGTCGTAGCGGCCGATGAGGTTGCCGACCGGCACGATGGTCTGGTCGAAGGCAAAGCCGCCGGCGAGCAGCGTTCCGTAGAGCAGATGCAGCAGCAGCACCCAGCGGCGGCGGATCCAGCCGGCGAGCAGCGGCATCAGCGGCAGGATCGCAACGATGTTCCAGTAAAAGAAGATCTCGACGAACATCGACAGGAACAGCATGCCGAGCGAGGAGGCGGCGAAGATGCTGAGCGACAGCACGCGGGCGCGATCGGCGAAGGGCACCCCGAGCGGCCGGCGCGCCATGCCCACCAGCGCCGGCACCAGGAACGGGGACATCGCCAGCGTGGCGACGACGAGGAATTCGAGCACGTTGAGCGGGTGGAAGGTGAAGAGCGAGCCGCCCCAGCGCTCGGAGAGGTGGAATTTGTAGGAGGCGAAGCCTTCGGTGAAATTCCACCAGACGACGGGCGCCTGGATCGCCACCGCGACCAGTGCGGCGGCGTAAAGATGCGGCGAGCGCCACATCGCCCGCACCGGCCGGTGCGCCAGGAAGAAGACCACGAGGCCGACGCCGAGGAAGACGCCGTTGTATTTGGTGAGCACGGCGAGGCCGAGGGCGACGGCACCGGCATAGAGCCAGCGCAGATTTGGCGCACCGGCCTCGTAGCGTTCGGCGAAGGTCACGAACAGGTGGATGGTGAGCGCCGAGAGGAAGATCAGCAAATGGTCGTGGAAGGAGATGCCGCTCATCAGCCAGAAGAGCGGCGAGGCGAGGTAGATGGCGGCGGTGGGCCAGAACCAGGCCGCGGGATCGTCGGGCTTCAGGCGCTTTGCCCAGAGCCAGAAGATCCACAGCGTGCCACCCAGGGTGAACCAGGTGAGGGCGCGAATGGCGAACAGGTTCCAGCCGAAGACGAGGCTCATCAGCCGCATCAGCCAGGGGTGCAGCGGCGGGTGGTCGAAATACGACCAGGCGAGCTTCTGGCCCCACATCCAGTAATAGGCCTCGTCGCCGATGGGCGGCATGAAGGCGGCAAGGTAGATCTTGAGGGCGAGCAGCAGGACGAAAAAGACCTGCGCGACGAGCACCGGACGGGAGGCGACGGAGGCGGGCGACGTCATTTGGCCTTGGCCTCGGCGTGGAAGTGCCTGCCCAGATAGATCGTCGGCGCGTAGATGGTCTGGCCGAAGGCGGTGTAGGGCACGGTCTCGAGCGGGGTGAGGGAATCGAAGCGCGGAGCGACCTCGGCGAGGCCGAGGATCGGGTCGGAGACGACCAGCGCGTCCTGGCCGTCATGCGCGGCGGCGTCGAACCAGATGCCGTATTGGTCGTGGCGGCTGGAGAGATCGGTGACCTCGGGGTCGTGCATGGCGAAGCCCAATTGTGCGGCGGTGGTGTAGCGTGTGGTGGCCACGAAGCTCGTGTGCTCGTTCTGCTCGAGGACCGCTATGCGGGCAGCGACCTCGGGCCAGCCCCGCATGGACGAGAAGGTCCAGTCGTATTGGCCGGTGAGGTTGGCGACCGGAACCATCGTCATGTCGAACAGCATGAAGAGAATGGCGGCGATGCCGTAGCCGAAATGCACGTTGAGCATCCAGCGCCGGTTCATCCAGCCCACCAGCAGCGGCATCAGCAGCACGAAGGCCACGATGTTCCAGTAGAACAGCACCTGTACGAACAGCGACATTGCAAGCGTGATCGCGCAGGAAATGGCGAGGACCGACAGCGCCAGGGTACGGGCGCGATCGGCGAAGGGCTCGCCGAGCGGCCGGCGGATCAGCAGGACGATCGGCGGCAGCAGCAGCGGCGACAGGTGCGAAACCGTCAGGCCGACGAAGCGCAGCAGGCTGAGCGGACCGGGCTCGAACGGTACGTCGTTCCAGCGCTCGACGAGGTGATACTCGTAGGATGCGAAATGCCGAGCAACGTTCCACCAGATGACCGGGGCTTGCACGGCAAGGCTCAGCACCGCGGCGAGGTAGAGATGCGGTGAGCGCCAAAGGGGACGCGCCGGCGGGTGTGCCACGAGAAATATCGCCAGGCCAAGTGCCAGCAGGATGGCATTGTATTTGGTGAGCGCGGCGAGCCCGAGCAGCAACGCGGCAAGGTAGAGCCAGCGCCAGCCTTTGCCGCTCGTCTCCCAATGCTCGGCGAATACCAGGAAGCAGTGGGCCGAGGCGAGGCAGAGGAAGATCAGCAGATGGTCGTGGAAGGCGATGCTGCCCATCAGAAAGAACATCGGGCTCGCCAAATACACCGCGGCGGTGGGCCAGAACCAGGCGGCGGGGTCGTCGGGCTTCAGGCGCTTCGACCAGAGCCAGAAGATCCACAGCGTGCCGGCCAGCGTCAGCCAGGTGAGGGCGCGCAGCGCGAACAGGTTCCAGCCGAAGAGACGGCTCATCAGGCCGAGCAGCCAGGCATGCAGCGGCGGATGGTCGAAATACGACCAGTCGAGCTTTTGCCCCCACATCCAGTAATAGGCCTCGTCGCCGACGGGCGGCATGGTGGCGGCCATGTAGACCTTGAGCAGCAGCAGCACGCCGAAGACGATCTGCGCCGCGACGATCGGGCGGTCGGTGGCGCGCTGGGGCGTGGTCACTTCCTGGCGTCTTTGCCGACGGCCTTGGTGAGGGCGGCGACGCGGTCGATGAAGGCGAGGAACAGCGCCGAGACCACGAAGGCCAGGTGGATCAACGTGTACCACATCAGCTTGTCGCCGGCGTATTGCTCGACGTTGAGGAACACCTGCAGCAAATGGATGGAGGAGATGGCGACGATGGTCGAGGCGACCTTGATCTTGAGCGAGCCGACGTCGATCTCGCCCAGCCAGTGCACGTCGCGGGATTCATCGAAGCGCGACACGAAGTTCTCGTAGCCGGAGATGATCACCATGACGACGAGGCTGGCGATCAGCGCCGCGTCGATCAGCCCCAGCATCTTGAGGATCGAATCGGAGTCCTCGAGGGCGAACAGATGGGTGGCGAATTCCCACAGCTTGTAGCCGAAGCTGATGGCGTACAGCGCCAGCGCGATGCCGAGCCCGATATAGAAGACCACCAGCAGCCAGCGCGAGGCCAGGATCACGCCCTCGATGAACAGCTCCAGTCGCTTCATGACGCCTCGTCCGGTTGGTCGCACAGGAAATAGCGAATTTGGGCGATCCGGCAAGCCGGTCAGGGCTTAAAGTCGCGGCCCAGCCAGATTTCGAAGGTCCAGACGGTCTGGCCGCGGACGACCACCGGCACGTCCTCGAGCTTTTCGACGCCGGCGAAATGCGGCGCCGCCTCGGCGATGGTCGAGCCGGCGCCGGCGTCGGCGACGATCAGCGCGTCCCGGCCGGCATGGGCGGCGGCGTCCCACCAGAAATCGGCCTGCGAGGGCAGATGGTTGAGGGCGGCGATGTCGGCATCGTGCAACTGGAAGCCGAGCTGAGCGGCGTGGGTGTAGCGGGCGGCGGCGAGGAAGGCGTCGGGATGCGCCTTGTGCTGCACGACGATTTCGGCGGCGAGCTCGGGCCAGCCGAAGCTCGCCGCGGCGCCGGTGTCGCCGAAGCCGAGCAGCTTCATCGGGCCGACTGTATAGTTGAGGAGGCCGACGGTGATGATCACGAGGCCGAAGGCGATGTGCAGCAGCATCGCCAGCCGGCTGGAGACGAGGCGGAGGACCACCGGGGCGAGCACGGCATAGGCGACGATGTTCCAGTGGACGTAGATGTAGACGTAGAGTGCGATGATCGCCCAGGCGAGCGTCGACAGCAGATAGACGATGCCGGCGAGGCTGAGGCTGCGCGCATCGTCGTCGGAACGGCGGCGAAGGAAGGGAAGGCGGAACAGCGCCAGGAACAGCACCGGCGACATCGAGGCCACCATGGCGCCGAGGAAGTCGACCACCTGCCGCAGGCTGGGCGTGCCCCAGTTGAGATGGTCGCGCTCGGTGAAGTGGTAGCGCAGGCTGGCCCAGCCTTCGGTGAGATTCCAGTAGAACACCGGCGCCTGCATCAGCACGGCGAGCAGCACCGCCAGCCAGAGCTGCGGCGTGAGGTAGAGCCCGCGCAGCTTCGGGCGCCAGACGATCCAGGCGGCGAGGCCCACGCCGAGGAAGACGCCGTTATATTTGGTGAGCACGGCGAGGCCGAGCAGGGCGGCGGCGAGAAAGAGGTTGCGCCACGCCCGGATGCCGGCTTCCCAGTCGCGCGCGAAGCTGTGAAAGGCGTAGGTGGTGGCGACGACGAAGAAGATCAGCAGATGGTCGTGGTAGGCGAAGGCCGACATCATGAAGATGATCGGGACGGTGAAATAGAGCACTGCCGTCTGCACGAGCCAGCCGAGGCGGTCGTCGGGCGCCAGCAGCTTCGACCAGAGCCACAGCACGGCGAGGGTGCCGGCGAGGCTCAGCCAGGTGAGCAGCCGGACGCTGAAATTGCTCCAGCCGAACAGCGCCGCCACCAGCCCCTGCAGCCAGCCGTCGAGTGGCGGGTGGTCGAAATACGACCAGCTCAGGTGCTGGCCCCACATCCAGTAATAGGCCTCGTCGCCCATCGGCGGCACGGCGAGGTCGAACCACAGGCGCAGCGCCAGCAGATAGGCGAGCACCAGCCCGAGCAGCACCAGCCACCAGCGCGGCGCGGGGCGGGTGGCGGCCGCGCTCATTTGACGAGATACACCGAGTAGGTCTCGAGCGGATCGCCAGCGGCGTCGCGGGTGATGGCGGCGAGCAGGGTGGCGTTGGCCGGCGGCGCCCCGGCCCCGGGCGTCACCAGCAGATGCGGGGCGGCCATGAGCGCGGGATCGGCCGGCGGCATGTACTGGTAGCGGAACGGCTCGGAGGTCTCGAACACCGGCAGCGGGTCGTGGGCCATGCGGGCATAATAGCCGAGCCAACCGTTGAGCGAATAGTTGGTGGTGTCGACCCAGCGGGCGCCGCTGTCGCGCGCCAGCGCCGAGACCTTGCTCCACAGATCCGGCCAGCCATAGACGAAGTCGAAGGCCTTCACCGGCCCGAGGACGGGCAGGGTGCGGGTTTCGATCGACTGGTAGGCGACGAGCATCAGAGCGAGGCCGAGCGGCACGTGCAGGGCGGCGATGGCGTTGAGCGCCCAGCGCAGCCAGCCGGCCCGCGGACGGACGGTCATCGCCGCCCAGGCGCCGACCAGCGCCAGTTGCGGAAACAGCGGCGCTGTCCAGTTCGGATTGACGCGGCCGAACACGGCGTCGGCGAGGAAGTAGGCGGCCATCGGCGTGGCGGTGAGCACCGGCAGAGCGAGCGGCCGCGCACGGCGGGCGAAGAACAGCACGAGGCCGAGGATGACGAAGACGTAGAGCGTGGGGAGGAGCTGGATGCCCTCTTCGACGAGGAAGCGCAGGAATTCGCCGGGCCGCACGACGTGGTCCGCGAAGTTCGAGCGGCCGAGCTGGTAGCGGAACGAGTTCCAGTCGCGCTGCGAATTGACCCAGACGACCGGGGCAAAGCAGAGCAGGGCGAGCACGCCGCCGGCCCAGACCTGCCAGAGCTTCAGCCAGGCGAGGCGGTCGCGGCTGGTAACGAGGTAGAACAGCAGTCCGGCGCCGAGAAAGACCACGGTGTATTTCGACAGCAGGCCGAGGCCGGCGCAGAGGCCGGCCAGCAGCCACCAATTGGCGTTGCGGCTGCGGGTGAATTCGGCGACGGCCCAGATGGCCAGCACCCAGAACATGGTCGAGGGGCCGTCCGGCGTGGCGACGGCGAAGGTGATGATGACGGCCACCGTCACCGAATAGGCGATGGCGGCGGCGGCGCCGATGCGGCGATCGCCGAACAGGATGTCGCCCATGCGGTAGAGCGCGGCGCAGACCACGAGATCGGCGACGAAGAACATGCTGCGTACGGCGAGCTCGCTCTCGCCCAGCAGCGCGCGGCCGAGCCAGATCAGCCAGGCGACCGACGGCGAGTGGTCGTAGTACCAGACGCTCGGATAGAACGACCAGATGGCGTAATAGGCCTCGTCGCCGATGAGGCCGAAGCGGATGGCGAAGGCCAGCCGCGGCAGCGTCAGCAGCAGCACGATGATGCCGGCGCCGAGCGGGGTGGCCCAGCGCGGGGTGCGCGGTGCGGCGATGGGGGCGCTGGTGCTCACGGCTGGTAGTCGTCGCCGTGGAAGATGCGCCAGTGATAGACCTCGCGGCCGAAGCGCGTGATGGTGAAGTCGTCGACCATGGTGAGATTGGTAAAGCTCTGGGCGAGGTATTGCAGCACCGGCGAGCCGTCGTCCTCGTCGGTGAGGATGAGGGCGGATTTGCCGGCCAGCGCGGCGCGGTCGATCCAGTACTGGTATTCGAGCTCGGGTTCCCTGGTGATCGGCACGGCGGCGGTGGTGCCGAGCGCAAAGCCGATCTGCGAGGCGGTGGAATAGCGCGTGCCGGCGACGAGGTCGGCCGGGTGCGCCTGCTGCGCGGCGCGCATGTGCGCCGCCACCGTCGGCCAGTCGATGTTGATGGAGCTGCCGCGGTCGCCGTAGTTGAACAGGGGCGCTACCGGCGTCACGGCGAAGTTGAAGACCAGCAGGGCGGCGCAGACGAGGCCGTAGAGGGTGTGCAGCCAGAACTGGACTCGCGTTCCGATCCAGCGCACCAGCAGCGGCAGGATGCCGACGAAGGCGAGGATGTTCCAGTAGAAATAGCCGCCGATGGCGATGGTCATGGCGAAAAAGCCGAGCGACGAGATGGTCATGGTGGCGACCGACACGGTCTTGAGCTGGCTTTCGAACGGCGAGGCCGGTCTGCCGCGCAGCATCCTGACCAGCGGCCACAGCAGGAATGGCGACAGCATCAGGATGTTGAGGACGACGAAGGCGAGCGGTGGCAGCAGGGCGAAGTGCCAGGGCTGGTCGCCCCAGCGGTCGTGCATGTGGAAGCGGAAGGACGCGAAGCCTTCGGTGAGGTTCCAGTAGAGCACCGGCGCCTGCATGGCGACGGCGAGCAGGCCGGCGAGCCAGGGGTGCGGAGTGCGCAGGGCGCTGCGCAGATCCTGGCGGAGCAGCAGGGCGGCGGCAAAGCCGAGGCCGATCACGGCGCCGTTGTATTTGCTGAGGGTCGCGAGACCGAGCGCGATTGCCGCGGCGTAGAGCCAGCGCGTGGCGCCGGCCGTGCCGGCGGCCCAGCGTTCGGCGAAATTCGCGAAGCCATGGAGGGCGAGCAGGCCGAAAGCGACCACGAGATGGTCGTTGTAGGCGATGCTGGTCATGGCGAAATAGAAGGGCGAGGCGAGATAGAGCACCGTCGCCGCCCAGAACCAGGTGTCGGGATCGGCGGGGGCGAGCTTCCGGCTCCACAGCCGGAACACCCACAGCACCAGCGCCAGCGCCAGCCAGGTGGTCAGCCGCACGGTGAAGCGCGACCAGCCGAACAGGTGCGACACCGCGAACAGCAGCCAGGCATGCAGCGGCGGGTGGTCGAAATACGACCAGGCCGGGTGCTGGCCCCACATCCAGTAATAGGCTTCGTCGCCGACCGGATCGGCGTTGAGGTCGAAATACAGCCTCAGCGCAAGGAACAGCAGCGCCGCCAGCGGCAGAGCGAGGTGGAGGCGTCGTTGCTGCGGGGGTGCGGCGGCGAGGGTCATTGCGGGTTCCGTCTGGCGGCGCGAGGCATAGCCCATCGGGCGCGCCGGGCAAACATGCGGGCTGCGGCGCTCACGGGATGTAGCCCTCGCCGCGGAAGATGCGCCAGATGTAGATCGGGTGGCCCATGCGCACGGTCTGCCACTCGTCGATGGTGGTCAGCGTGGTGAAGTGCCGGCGCAGCCAGTCGAGGCGTTCGCCGCCGCCGAGGCCGTCGGGCTCGTCGCCGAGGATCAGCGCCGACTTGCCGGCATACTGGCTGCCGTCGCCCTGCCAGAAATCGTATTGCGAATGCTCGGGCGAAAGTTTCACCACGTCGGTGGTGCCCAGCACGAAGCCCAGTTGCGAGGTGGTGGAGTAGCGGGTGGCGCCGATGAGGTCGGCCGGCTGTGCGGCGATGGCGGCGCGCATGTGCTCGCCGATCTCGGTCCAGCCGAAATCGCTGGCCGAGCCGCGGTCGCGGCGGCCGATGAAATCGGCGAACGGCATCCAGGTGAAGTTGAAGACGAAGGTGAGGATCAGCAGCAGGCCGACGATGTAGTGCGCCCAGCGATGGACGGGGTTGGCCATGAAGCGGGTGAGCAGCGGCATAAGGCCGATGAAGGCCACGATGTTCCAGTAGAAATAGGCGTCGAGCACGCAGGAGATGGCGAGGAAGCTGAGGCTCGAGACGGTGAAGACGGTGAGCGCGACGGCCTTGGCGCGGCTCTCGTCCGGGGTGAGCGAACGGCTGCGGATGAGGCTGATGGTCGGCCAGACGAGGAAGGGCGACCAGAACAGGATGCACAGCAGCACGAAATTGACCGGGTGCTGCCAGTCGAAGGCGCCGGGCGTCGTCTAGCGGTCGTTGAGGTGGTAGCGGAACGAGGCGAGGCCTTCGGTGAGGTTCCAGTAGATCACCGGCACCTGCATGGCGACCGCGAGCAGCGCCGCGAGCCAGGGATGCGGGGTCCTGAGCAAAGCGCGCAGCTTCGGGCGCAGCAGGAAGGCGGCAAAGAAGCCGAGCCCGAGGAAGGCGCCGTTGTATTTGGTCAGCACCGCAAGGCCGAGCGACGCCGCCGCCAGATATAACCAGAGAGTCTGTCGTGGCCGGCCGGTCTCGACCTTGTCGGTGAAGACGACGAAGCAGTGTACCGCCAGCAGGCACAGAAAGATCAGCAGATGGTCGTTGTAGGCGACCAGCGAGATGCAGAAGAACAGCGGCGAGCTCAGATAGATCGCGGCGGTGCGCCAGAACCACAGCTGCGGCGCGTCGGGCGACAGCCGCCTGGCCCAGGCCCAGAAGATGGCCATCACGCCGGCCAGCGTGAACCAGGTGAGGATGCGCACGCTGATCGGGCGCCAGCCGAAGACGATGTCCATCAGCCGGAGCAGCCAGGCGTGCAGCGGCGGATGGTCGAAATACGACCAGCCGAGGCGCTGGCCCCACATCCAGTAATATGGCTCGTCGCTGACGAGGTCGGCGCGGAGGTCGAAATAGACACGCAGGGCGAGGTACAGCGCCACCAGGAGCTGCAGCGCGATGATCTCGCGCCGGCCGCGGCCGATCGTGCCCTCTGCTGCCATGCCCACTCCGAACGATGGCGTGAGCCATAGCCCATTGGCGGCGTTGGGCAAACACCCGTTGCAGCCGCAGGCGACGCCGCTACTATGCGGGCCGCCGGGACGGGGGAACGGGATGATCAGTCCGGAAGCGCGGACGCGCATTCAGGAGATGTTTGCCAGGAAGCGCGCCGAGGCAAGGCTGTTTCCGGGCGGCAAGCCGGTGGACCGCAACCGCCGCGACTGGGAGGCCGAAAGCCGGCTCGACGTGCTGCCCAAGGGGTCGCGCTTCACCCCCGCCGATGCCGGCGGCATCAAGTCCGAATGGATGGAGATGCCGCTGATCGACAAGTCGCGGGTGTTCCTGCTGCTGCATGGCGGCGGCTACAATGCCGGCTCGCCGCGCACGCATCGCAAGATGGCCGCCTATCTCAGCCGGGCCGCGCATGCGCGGGTGCTGACGCCGGACTATCGGCTGGCCCCGGAGCATCCGTTTCCGGCGGCGGTGAAGGACGCGCTCCTGGCGTATGGCTGGCTGCTCGAGCAGGGAACGCCGGAGGCGCAGATCGTTGTCGGCGGCGATTCCGCCGGCGGCGGGCTGGCGCTGTCGATGCTGTTGGCGCTGCGCGAGGCGGGCGCGAAGATGCCGCGGGCGGCGGTGCTGCTGTCGCCATGGACGGATCTGTCGGTCTCGGGCGGCAGCTATGAGCGGCTGCGCAAGCTCGATCCGGTGATCACCCGCGAGGCGCTGCGGGAGGCCGGCCGGTGGTATGCGGGCGGGCGCGACCCGCGCGACCCGATGGCCTCGCCGCTGTTCGCGGACGCCACCGGCCTGCCGCCGCTGCTGATCCATGTCGGCGGCGACGAGACCATGCTCGACGACAGCCGGCTGTTCGCCGAGCGGGCGCGGGCGGCGGGCGTCGAGGTGACCTTCAAGGTCTATGACGGCATGTGGCACGTGCACCATTCCGGCGCCCCGGAGGTGCCGGAATCGGTGGCTGCGTACAACGACATCGCTGCCTTTATTCGCGCGCAATTCGGCGGTTGATGGGACGCGGTCGGCCGATTTACGGAATCGGCGGACCGCTCCAGACTGTTGTTTTGTCGCGTTTCCGCACCGGAGATCCGTTGCCGCTTTTCCCGGAAACGCTGCAGCCGCAGGGGCGGTGAGGGCATGGCATGAGTGTGGCCGAGCGTGACGCGGTGTTTGCCGCGCTGGCCGATGAGTACAGGCGCATCCTGCTGGAGCGCCTGCGGCGCAGCAACGGGCAGACGCTGGCGCGGCTGTGCCAGGGGCTGCCGATCAGCCGGCAGGCAGTGACCAAGCACCTGCTGGCGCTGGAGACGGCGAGCCTGGTGCTGACGCAGCGCCGCGGCCGCGAGAAGCTGCACTTCCTCAATCCCGTGCCGATCAACGCCATCGCCATGCGCTGGCTCAGGCAGTTCGACGCGGTGAAGCTCGAAATGCTGGCGCCGGCACCATCGGGCAAAGCAAAAGGGCCGGAGTGATCTCCGGCCCTTCGGTTCGTGTGCCGCCCGCTCAGCGTTCGGCGGTGTAGGTGACCAGCGGCGTGATGCGCTTGATGGTGACGCGCCGGTTGAGCGGTTCGGCCGCCTGCGTCTTCACCCGCAGATAGCGCTCGCCATAGCCCTGGGTCACCAGGTTCTCCGGCGGGATATCGTAGAAGTCGGTGAGGATGCGGGCGACGGTGGCCGCGCGCTGGTCCGACAGCACCAGGTTCGAGATGTCCGAGCCGACCGCGTCGGTGTGGCCCTCGATCAGGAACACTTCGCCGGGGTTGCGGTCGAGCAGCTTCTGCATGGCGTCGGCCACCTTGCTGAGCGCGCCGACCTGGCTGCGGGCGATCGTCGCCTTGCCGGTGTCGAAGGTGAGCCCCCCGACCTCGAGACGGCGGACGCTGTCGCGCAGGCGGGCCGAGCGCTTGACCTCGTCGATCGTATAGATGCGACGGACCTGTTCGACCGGCGGCTGGTCGAGGAAGTCGGTGACCTCCTCGTCGTCGGCGCTGCGGGCGTCGAGGATGTAGTCGCTGGCCGGGATGGTCAGGTGCAGCGGCGGCAGGTCGGCGCCCGGATCGCGCCAGGTGTCGATGTCGGTGTCCTTCGGATCGTAGGTCGAGAGCAGGATCTCGCGGCCGTTGGGCAGGATCTTGCTGCGCTGCAAGACGTCGCCGTGGCGGCTGCGGATGGTCACGATCTTGGTGCCGTTGGGACGGGTGACCGTCTCGCGGGTGCGGCCGCGGCCGAGATCCTCGTAGTAGATCTCGTCCTCGCGCGGATCGTAGTAGCGGCTCCGCTCCTGCTCCGGGTTGTTGATGACGACGTTGACGCCGATCTGGATGATCACACCAGTGTTGTTCTGCGCCGGCGGCGGCTGCGGCGGCGGGTTGCCGTTGGCCGGCGGCTTGCCGTTCGGCGGCGGGTTGCCCTGGGGCGGGTTGCCCGGTCCCGGCGGCAGCTGGATCACCTTCACCGGCTGGTCGCCATTGCCCTGCGGCGGGGCGATCTGGATGTCCTGCACCTTGGATTTGGTGCCCTTGTCGGTGAGCGTCGATTGCTGCTCGGGCGTCGGCTTGGCGATGTCGGCCTGCGCCTGCTGGTCGGTCTTGGGCGGCGGCGCCGGCGGGGTGGCCGGCGGCGGCGGCGCTTCGGACGACGCGGCGGGCTGCGACGGCTGGCCCTGGTCGGCCGGCTGCGTCTGCTGGTCCTTGACGCTGTCGAGGATCGGCGCAGCCTCATCGGGCTTGACCTCGGACGGCAGCACTTCGACCGCGCTCGGGGTCACCGCTTCGCTGGCGTTGGGCTGCTCGCTGATCGGCGGCACCGACGAGGCCGGCGGCGCCGGCTCGGCGCTGGACGCCGCCTGCTGCTGCTCCGACGACGCGGCCGGCTCGCCGGGGGCGGCCGGCAGCGGGCTCAGCGTCAGGCCGAACTGCGCGAGGCAGGTGGCCGTGTCGGCAAAGCCGCCATCGGTGCAGATCTTGCTGATGCTGGCGTTGGCCTTGTCGATCTTGGCCTGGCCGGCGGCATCGCCCGCGGTGAGCTCGGCGACGCCCTGGTTGTAGAGCTCGACGGCGGCGGTGAGCTTCTTCACGGCGCCTTTGGGCGGCGGCGCTTCGGAACTCGGGGCCGGGGCAGGTGCCTCGGACGAGGGCGCCGGGGCGGCCTGCTCCGAGGAGGGAGCGGGGGCCGGGGCGGGAGCCGGGGTCGGCGCCGCCTGTTCCGACGAGGAGGCCGGGGCCTCGGACGAGGGGGCAGGTGCCGGGGCCGGGGCGGGCGCCGGCTCGGCCGATGGAGCCGGGGCCGGGGCTTCGGAGCTCGGCGCGGGGGCCTCGGGAATCGGATCCAGCGTCAGGCCGTATTGCGCCAGGCAGGACTGCGCGTCGGCAAAGCCGCCGGTCTGGCACAGGACCGCGATCTGGCCGCTGGCCTTGTCGATCTCCTGCTTGCCGCGCTTCGTCTTGCCGGCGCCGATGTCGGCGGCCCCCTTGTTGTAGAGCTGCACGGCCGCCTTGAGATCGGCGCCGATATCGGGAGCGGCTGGCTTCTGTTCGGGGGCCGGGGCCGGCTGCGCGGAGGACGGCGCCGGCGCGGGCTCGGGCGCCGGGGCGGGCTGTTCAGACACGGGAGCCGGCTGTTCGGGCGCCGGAGCCGGCTGTTCGGGCGCCGGAGCCGGCTGTTCGGGCGCCGGAGCCGACTGCTCGGGCGCGGGCGCCGGCTGCTGGGGAGCGGGCGCCGGCTGTTCCGGGGCCGGAGCGGGCTGCTCGGGCGCGGGGGCGGGCGCTTCGGACGACGGGGCCGGCTGTTCGGGAGCGGGCGCAGCCTGTTGCGGCGCCGGGGCCGGCGCGGCGGGCGGCTGGGCGCTGCTCATGGCGGCGACGCAATCGTCGAAGCTCTGGAAGCCGGCGGCGATGCAGGCCTCGGTCAGCTTCTGCTTGTTGTCGTCATTCTGGTCGGCGGCATAGGCTTGGTAGGCGGCGACGAGGTCGGCGTTGGTCGTGTCCTGGGCGCGCGCAGCCACGGTGGGCGCAAGCGCAAGCAGAGTGACGCTGGTACCGGTGAGGAGCCAGTTTCGCAGTCGCATGTGGGGTTCCTTATTCTGGAGTCAGTTGCATGAGGAAGTGACGCTGTCCTGCTGAACCGGGCCTGAACGGCCGGCAGACCTTTCCCGGATGACAAATCCCCGCTTCGGCGCCGCAACGTCACAGCTCCGTGATCGGTTCCATCCGGTCGGGGGCTGTGCTACCGCCTTGCCTTGCACATGCAACAGATGACGACAACGGTCGAGATTGCAACCCGGGGTCCCGGGCTCTACGAATTCACGCGTGATCTCAATCGCTTCGTCGCACAATCTAAGGTTTCGGACGGGCTGCTGACGGCGTTTTGTCGCCACACTTCGGCATCGCTGCTGGTGCAGGAGAATGCCGACCCGGACGTGCAGACCGACCTCGACGGCTTCTTCCGCCGCCTGGTGCCCGAGGGCATGGACTGGATCGTGCACCGCATCGAAGGGCCCGACGACATGCCGGCGCACATCAAGGCGGCGCTGACGCAGACCTCGATCGGCATCCCCGTCGTCGCCGGTGCGCCCGGCTTCGGCACCTGGCAGGGCATCTACCTGTTCGAGCATCGCGCCCGGCCGCATCGCCGGCAGGTGCTGCTGCATCTCATCGGCGAGACACCATGAACCTGCTTCTCAGTTACTGGCCGCTGCTCGTCGGCCTGTCCGTCAGCGGCTGCGTGTCCGGCGTGTTCGCTGGCCTGCTCGGCGTGGGCGGCGGCGTCATCATCGTGCCCATCCTGTCGACCGCCTTCGAGGCGATGGGGTTTTCCGGCGATATCGCCCAGCACGTGGCGGTGGCCTCGTCGCTGGCGATCATTATGCCCACCGGGGCGATGAGCGCCCGGGCGCACTATCGGCGCGGCGCCGTCGACACCAAGGCGCTGCGGCTGTGGGCGCCGTTCGTGCTGGTCGGCACGCTGGTCGGCGGGCTGCTGGCGCGGTGGTTCACCGGCGAGACGCTGCGCATCGTGTTCGGCGTCATTGCGCTGCTGATCGCGCTCAACATCGTGACGCCGCTGCAGCAGCGGCTGATGGGGCACCTCAAATCGTCGGCGGCGACGCACCGCGTGGCCGCCTCGATCGTGGGCTTCCTGTCGGCGCTGATGGGCATCGGCGGCGGCTCGCTGAGCGTGCCGACGATGGCGGCGTTCGGCGCGACGATGCACGAGGCGGTGGGCACGGGCGCGGCGATCGGCGTGTTCATCGCCATCGGCGGTACCATCGGCTACATCGTCTCGGGCTGGGGCCTTGCCGGCCTGCCGCCGCTCAGCCTGGGCTATGTGAACGTCATCGCTTTCGTGCTGGTTGGCGGCTTCGCGGCGCTGACGGCGCCGCTCGGCGCCGCGCTCGCGCACCGGCTCAACCAGAAGACGCTGCGCTATGTGTTCGCGGTGTTCCTGGTGCTGGTCGGCCTCAACATGATCTGGAAGGCGATCAGCGGGTGAGCGAGCAGCGCAGGGAGCGTCCCCTGTTCGCTGCTCGCTACGCGCCGATGCGGCTACTTTCCGCTGTTCAGCTCCCAGGTGACGTTCACGTCGATGGAGAAGGTGAGCTGGCCGGCCTCGACCGGTACCGGCGCGGCGCGGTCCTGCGCGGCGGCGGCGGCCTTGTAGAGGTAGGGCTGCGGCGGCTGGATGACGCCCGAGCTTTCGGTGATGTTCTGGATCGAGGCGAGGCCGATGCCGGCCGCCTGCGCGTAGAGGCTGGCCTTGGCCTGGGCGTCGGCGAAAGCCGCCTTGCGGGCCTCGTCGTAGAGCGCGGACGGGTCTTCGACGGCGAAGCTGATGCCGTTGATGGTGTTGGCGCCGACGCTGACTTCCTTGTCGAGCATGGCGCCGAGGGCGGCGAGGTCGCGCACGTGCACGGTCACCGAATTGGTGACGGTGTAGCCAGCGATCTTGGGCGGCAATTGATAGCCGTTCTGGTCGCGCTGGTCGGAATAGATGTAGTTGGGATTGACCGAAAAGCCCGAGGTCTGGATGTCGGCCTCGGCGATGCCGGCGTCCTTGAGCACCTTGATCAGCGCCGACATGTCGGTGGTGTTGGCGTCGAGGGCCGCCTTGGCGGTGGCGCCCTGCGAGGTCACGCCGGAGGTGACGTAGGCGGTGTCAGGCTTGGCCATGACTTCGCCGTGCCCGCTCATCTGCATGGTGCCGGCAGCGAAGGCGGGGGTCGCAATCGCCATGGCGAGGGTGACGGGAAGCAGGGCAGTGGTGAGGCGCATCGATGGTCTCCTTGAGTCGTCCGGCAACACTGCCGGCAGATGCAGTCACGAGTAAGACGCCCGATGATCGACGATCCTTGGGGCGGAATTGGACAAAAGGCTGATGCACGTGCCTCGCGCCCTGCTGGACAGTGCGGGCGGGGGCGGGTTAGGTAGCGCGCGCAAGGAAACTAACATGTCAGCACCCCTCGTTCCTCAAGACGGCCTGCTGCTCGGCCGCGCCCGCGTTCCCGGATATTCCTATCCGCGCCTGGTGACGGTGCGCAATGGACGCGTGCTCGACATCACCGCGCCGGGCCTCGCGACTTCGCGCGATATCTGCGAGCGCCCCGATGCGGCGGCCTATGTCGCCGGCGCCACGGGCACCGATCTCGGCGCGGTGGAGGCGGTGCTCGCGGCAAGCTGGGCGGACAAGGTCTCCGACAGCGCGCCGTCGCTGCTGTCGCCCATCGACCTGCAGGCGGTGAAGGCGGCGGGCGTCACCTTCGTCGTGTCGCTGCTCGAGCGGGTGATCGAGGAGCAGGCGCGCGGCGACAAGGCGCGGGCCGAGGCGCTGCGCGGCGAGATCACCGGGCTGATCGGCACCGATCTATCGAAGCTGGTGCCCGGCTCCGACACTGCGATGAAGGTGAAGCAGACGCTGATCGCGCGCGGCGTGTGGAGCCAGTATCTGGAAGTCGGCATCGGGCCGGATGCCGAGATTTTCACCAAGAGCCAGCCGATGTCGACCGTCGGCTTCGGCGCCGATGTCGGTATCCTGCCGATCAGCGAATGGAACAATCCGGAGCCCGAGGTGGCGCTGGTGGTGGCGAGCAGCGGCCGGATCGTCGGCGCGACGCTGGGCAACGACGTCAATCTGCGCGACGTCGAGGGCCGCTCGGCGCTGCTGCTGGGCAAGGCCAAGGACAACAACGCCTCGGCTTCGCTGGGGCCGTTCATCCGGCTGTTCGACGCCGGGTTCACGCTCGACGACATCAAGAGCGCCGAGGTGGCGCTGGAGGTGAAGGGCGAGGACGGCTTCGTGCTCGACGGGCACTCGTCGATGCGGCAGATTTCGCGCACGCCGGACTCGCTGGTGGCCTCGGCCATCGGCCGGCATCACCAATATCCCGACGGCTTCGTGCTGTATCTGGGCACCATGTTCGCGCCAGTGAAGGATCGCGGCGGCGCCGGCAAGGGCTTCACCCACAAGGGCAACGACATCGTGACCATCTCGACGCCGACGCTGGGTGCGCTTGCCAACCGCGTGCGCCTATCTACCGAATGTCCGCCCTGGACCTATGGCGCGAGCCATCTGATGCGCGACCTGGCGAAGGCGGGGCTGCTGTGAGATCGAACAGACCTCGCCCACCTACCGCGTGTCATCCCCCGCGAAAGCGGGGACCCATCGGCCCGCTGGCACAAGGTGTGAGTTGGGTCCCCGCTTTCGCGGGGATGACACTCTTAGTTTATGACCGGGCTCGTGGCCCGAAAGGATTTGCAAGATGGAAGACCTGCACAAGAATCTGATCGACGGCGAATGGGTCGGTGGCGAGGGCGTGCCCAACATCAATCCGTCCAACACCGACGAGGTGGTGGGCCTTTATGCCCGCGCCACGCTGGACGACGCGCAGCGCGCCATCGCGGCGGCGAAGGCGGCGTTTCCGGCGTGGTCGCGCTCGGGGCTATTGGAGCGGCACTCCATCCTGAGCAAGGCGGCGCATGAGATCATGGCGCGCAAGGAAGAGCTGGGGGCGCTGCTGAGCCGCGAGGAGGGCAAGACGCTGCCCGAGGGCATCGGCGAGGCGACGCGCGCCGGGCAGATCTTCGAATTCTTTGCCGGCGAGGCGCTGCGGCTCAGCGGCGAGACCATTCCGTCGGTGCGCCCGGGAGTCGGCGTCGAGATCACGCGCGAACCGATCGGGGTGGTCGGCATCATCACGCCGTGGAATTTCCCCATCGCCATCCCGAGCTGGAAGATCGCGCCGGCGCTCTGCTACGGCAACACCGTGGTGTTCAAGCCGGCCGAGCTGGTGCCGGGCTGCGCCTGGGCGATCGTCGACATCCTGCATCGCGCCGGGCTGCCCAAGGGCGTGCTCAACCTGGTGATGGGCAAGGGCTCGGTGGTCGGGCAGGCGATGCTCGACGCCAAACAGATCAATGCCTTCAGCTTCACCGGCTCGGTGGGCACCGGGCGGCGCGTCGCCGACGCCTCGGTCAAGGTGATGCGCAAGTTCCAGCTCGAGATGGGCGGCAAGAATCCGACCGTGGTGCTCGACGACGCCGACCTCAAGGTGGCGGTGGAGACGGTGGCGCAGTCGGCGTTCTTTTCGACCGGACAGCGCTGCACCGCGTCGTCGCGCGTCATCGTCACCGAGGGCATCCACGACAAATTCGTCGCGGCGCTGAGCGAGCGGGTGCGGGCCCTCAAGGTGGGCGATGCGCTGGAAAAGGGCATCGAGATCGGCCCGGTGGTCGATCCGAGCCAGCTCAAGCAGGACACCGACTATATCGAAATCGGCAGGCAGGAGGGCGCGAAGCTCGCGGCGGGCGGCGAGGTGCTGACGCTCAAGACGCCGGGCCACTACCTGCAGCCGACGCTGTTCACGGAAGCCACCAACCAGATGCGCATCTCCCGCGAGGAAATCTTCGGGCCGGTGGCGTCGGTGATCCGCGTCAAGGATTACGACGAGGCGCTGGCGACGGCCAACGACACCGAATTCGGATTGAGCGCCGGCATCGTCACCACCTCGCTCAAATACGCGACGCATTTCAAGCGCAACGCCGAAGCCGGGATGGTGATGGTCAACGTGCCGACGGCCGGCGTCGATTTCCACGTGCCGTTCGGCGGTCGCAAGGGCTCGAGCTACGGCCCGCGCGAGCAGGGCAAATACGCAGCGGAGTTCTTCACCCAGGTGAAGACGGCGTACACGGCGGCGGGCTAGTCCCTTACGACCGGCGGATGCGGGAAATCCTCAGGTCCGGCTCACCCGGCCCCAGGCGGGCGACGGAGTTGCGCAGGATCAGCTCGCTGCGCAGCAGGACTTCGCGCCGCTCGACCTCGCGGCCTTCGAGCATGGCCAGCAGCAGCGTCATGGCGGCCTCGCCGATCTTGGAGCGGGGCTGCTTCATGGTGGTGAGCGAGGGGTTGACGAAGCTCGCATAGGAAATGTCGTCGAAGCCCATCACCGAGAACTGCCGCGGCAGGTCGTAGCCGCGGGCGTTGAGGGCGATCATGACGCCGAGCGCGGTGGCGTCGTTGACGCACAGGAACGCCGTGGGCAGCAAATCGCGCACGAACATGTGCTCGGCCGCCTGGCGGCCGCTCTCGGTGGTGCCGTCGCCCTCGAGGATCAGCATCGGATCGATGGCGATGCCGGCGGCGCCGAGCGCGGCGCGGTAGCCGCGTTCGCGCACCTCGTTGACGAGGCGGCTGGCGGAGCGGCCGATGAAGGCGATGCGGCGGTGGCCCTGCGAGATCAGATGCTCGGCGGCGATGCGGGCGCCCTCGAAATTGTCGACGCCGACGAACGGCACCTGGTGGTGGTCGCCGGGAATGGGCTCGTTCACCGCCACCATCGGCGGCAGCCGGGCAGGGCCCTCGGTCTGGTAGCCGAAGGGCAGATGGCCGGTGAGCAGGATCAGGCCGTCGGCCTGGTTGGAACTGATGAAGCGCAGATAGTCGGTTTCGCGCGTGGCGTCGTTCTGGGTGTTGCCGATCAGCACGCCGTAGCCGCGCTTGCTGGCCTCGGTCTCGAGCCCGACGAGGATGTTGGAGAAGTTGGGGTCGCCCACGTCCGGCGCCAGGATCAGGATCATGTTGGCGCGGCGCATGCGCAGCGAGCGCGCCATGGCGTTGGTGGTGTAGCCGGTGCGGGCGATGGCGTCGTTGACGCGGCGGCGAGTGGCGTCGGCCACCTTGGCCGGCTCGTTGATGGCGCGGCTCACGGTGGCGATGGACACGCCGGCGATGGCCGCGACGTCTTCGATCGTGGCGAGTTTCTGCTGCAGCACCTGGTGCTCCGCCAGCGGCGATCCGGCTTGGCGTCGGGCTTTCCCCCTGCAGGCCGGTTCGGGCCGCGACGCTGGCGCAAACCTATACCTTTCGCCGGTTGTGTAAACCTTTACATGCCGTATGAAAACCTTTACATCTTTCCGCGGACGAAGATCGCAGGGTCAAAATGCGTCGCGTCCATGGGAGGCAGATCCGTATGTCCGGACCCGATGGCACCGCTGTGCCGCCGATCCTTGCGGCGAACAGGATCTCGAAGTCGTTCGGCGAAATCCCGGTGCTGTTCAGCATCGATTTCGACGTCCGGCCGGGCGAGGTGCATGCCATCATCGGCGAGAACGGCGCCGGCAAGTCGACGCTGATGAAGATCCTGTCGGGGTTCGAGCAGCCGACGTCGGGCACCATCACCTATGACGGCAGGGCGGTGACGCTGCCGCCCAATGGCGAGGCGGAAGCGCTCGGCATCGTGCTCATCCACCAGGAGCTGAACCTCGCCGAGCATTTGCGGGTGGTGGATTCGATCTTCCTTGGCCGCGAGCTCAAGCGCTTCGGGCTGCTCGACGGCCGGCAGATGCGCGACAAGGCGCGCGAGCTGCTCGAAACGCTGCATGTCGGCATCGATCCCAACGCCCGCATCGACAGCCTGACGGTCGCCGACCGGCAGATGGTCGAGATCGCCAAGGCGATCAGCCGCGACGCGCGGGTGCTGATCATGGACGAGCCGACGGCGGTGCTGTCGCTGGCCGAGACCGAGACGCTGTTCGAGCAGATCAAGCGGCTGACGGCGCGCGGCGTCGCCATCATCTTCATTTCGCACAAGCTCGACGAGGTGATGCGGATTTCCGACCGGGTCACGGTGCTGCGCGACGGGCAATTGATCGCCACGGTCGACGCCAGGGCGCTGACGCCGGATTCGGCGGCGCAGATGATGGTCGGGCGCGAATTGCACAATCTCTATCCGCCCAAGCACGAGCCGGACGTCGATGCGCCGGCGGTGCTGTCGGTCGGCCATCTCAGCGCGCGCGGCGTCGATGACGTATCGTTCGAGCTGAGGAAGGGCGAAATCCTCGGCTTTGCCGGACTGGTCGGCTCGGGGCGCACCGCGGTGGCCGAGGCGGTGGTGGGGCTCACGCATCGCAGCGGCGGCGAGATCAAGGTCAATGGCCGCGCCGTGCACTTCGCCAATGTGGCGCAGTCGCTGGCGGCGGGCATCGCCTACATGACCAAGGACCGCAAGGGCAAAGGCCTGCTGGTCAATATGGGGCTGCGGCCCAATCTGACTCTACTGACGCTGCAGCGGCATCTGCGCGGGCCGTTCCTCGACACGGCAAGCGAGGCGCGGGCGCTGGAGCGGGCGACGCGGCGCTTCGACATCCGGGCCCGCGACGCCTCGGTCAGGGTCGGGCAGCTTTCGGGCGGCAACCAGCAGAAGCTGATGCTGGGCAAGACCATGGAAAGCGAGCCCGACATCATCATCATGGACGAGCCGACGCGCGGCATCGACGTGGGCACCAAGCAGCAGATCTACCACATCATCGCGGCGCTGGCGGCCGAGGGCAAATCCATCATCGTCATCTCGTCGGAGCTGCAGGAGGTGATCGGCCTCAGCCACCGGGTGATGGTGATGCGGTTCGGCCGCATCGTCGGCGAACTGGTCGGCGACCAGATCACCGAGGAGCAGATCGTGCGGCACCAGATGGGCATCGAGGGGAAAGCGGCATGACGACCACGACCACCGGAGAGGCGACGGCGCAGCGGCGCCGGCCACGGCTGCGGCTCGGCGCGCTCGGGCCGCTCCTGGCCTTGCTGCTGCTGATGATCCTGGGCGCGTCGCTCAACGGCAATTTCCTCACCATCGCCAACATGGCCAATATCGTGGCCCGCGCCTCGTTCATCGGCATCATCGCCATCGGCGCGACCTTCGTCATCACCTCGGGCGGCATCGATCTGTCGGTGGGCTCGCTCGCGGCGTTCACCGCCGGCATGATCATCATCATCATCAATTCGCTGGTGGGGCCGCTGGGGCCGGGCTGGTCGTCGGTCGGCATCGGCATTCTGGCGGGTCTCGCCATCGGCCTCGTCGGCGGCGGCGCCAACGGTGCGCTGGTGACCATCGGGCGGATCGAGCCGTTCATCGTGACGCTGGGCACGCTCGGCATCTTCCGGGCGCTGATCACCTTCCTCGCCAATGGCGGCACGCTGAACCTCAACTTCCAGGCGTCCGACACCTATTCGCCGCTGTATTCGGGCAACGTGCTGGGCATTCCGCTGCCGATCGTGATCTTCGCGGTGGTCGCCATCATCGCCGAGCTGGCGCTGCGGCGGACGACCTTCGGCCGGCACATCGCCGCCATCGGCTCGAACGAGCAGGTGGCGCGCTATTCGGCGATCAAGGTCGATCGCGTGCGGCTGATGACCTATGTACTGCAGGGTCTCCTGGTGGGCGTGGCGGCGGCGCTCTACGTGCCGAAATTCGGCTCGGCCAACAGCTCGACGGCGGTGCTGTGGGAGTTGCAGGCCATCGCCGCGGTGATCATCGGCGGCACCACGCTGCGCGGCGGCTTCGGCCGCATCTGGGGCACCGTGGTCGGGGTGATCATCCTCGAGCTCATCGGCAACATCCTCAATCTGCAGAATTTGATCAGCCCCTACCTGAACCAGGCGTTCCAGGGCGCGATCATCATCGTTGCGGTGCTGCTGCAGCGGTCCCGCAAGACGACCAACTGAACCAGAGTTCTACCACGGCCCGGCGAAAGGGCCCCCAACGGGAGGAAAGACGAGCAAATGAACCTGATGAAGACCACAGCGCTGGCGGCCCTCGTCGTCGGCAGCCTGACCGTCGCGGGAAGCGCGATCGGCCAGGACAAGACCTACACCATCGGCGTCTCGGTGCCGACGGCCGACCATGGCTGGACCGGCGGCGTGGATTTCTTCGCGCAGCAGGCGGTCGACCGGCTGCAGAAGGCCTATCCGAACCTGAAGTTCGTCCTGGCCACGGCGCCCGATTCGACCAAGCAGGCCGCCGATCTCGAGGACATGGTGACGACCCGCAACATCGACGGGCTGGTGATCCTGCCGGGCGATCCGGACGCGATGACCGCCTCGATCAAGAAGGTCAAGGACGCCGGCAAATGGGTGACGGTCGTCGACCGCGCGCTCAGCCAGCCGGGCATCCCCGACCTCTATGTCGCGGGCGACAATCCGGGCCTCGGCGCCACCACGGCGGCGTACTTCAAGTCGGCGCTGCCCAACGGCGGCAAGGTGGTGGTGCTGCGCGGCCTGCCGATCCCGATCGACAAGCAGCGCTTCGATGCGTTCATGGAAGGCATCAAGGACACCAAGATCCAGGTGCTCGACAACCAGTTCGCCAACTGGAACCGCGACGACGGCTACAAGGTCATGCAGGACTTCCTGACCAAATATCCCGAGATCGACGCGGTGTGGGCGCAGGACGACGATACGCTGATCGGGGCGCTGAAGGCGGCCAAGGAAGCGGGACGTGACGACAAGATGTGGTTCGTCGGCGGCGCCGGCATGAACCAGATCGTCAAGATGGTGGCCGCCGGTTCCAAGCAGGTGCCGGTGGACGTCAGCTACAACCCGAACATGGTGGCCACGGCCATCGACCTCACGGCGCTGCACTTCGTCGCCAATTCGCAGGTCGACGGCACGATGATCATCAATTCGACGCTGATCACCAAGGACAATGCGGCGCAGTTCGACTATCCGAACACGCCGTTCTGATCGGCCGCGTTCGACGTGACATGAGGAAGGCCGCCCGGGCGATCGGGCGGCCTTCTGCGTCCGGGGCGGCGCCTTATCTGCCGGCCTTGCGGCCCTGCATTTCGGCCTCGAAGATGTCGCGGAGGTCGCCTGAGGCGGGGGTCTCGCTGGTGGCGCCGTCGGAGGAGACGCTGAGCGTTGCGAGGCCATCCAGCGCGCTCGCTTCGTCCTGGCCGAAAATGCTGCGGCTGAGGGCATCGGCGTCGACCTTCGGCATCGGCTGCGCGCTCACCGGGCCGGGCAGGCTCATCGGCGCGTCGCGGTTGAGCCCGCGGTCGGCCGGGCCGCGATTGCCGTCGACGGAGTCGGCGGCGAGCACCGGGCTGGCTGCCAGCGCCGCGCCAACCATCAGCAGGACGGCGATCGATCGAAGGTGAGAGGTCATCGTAGGCTCCATGTCAGCGCGATTGGCCGCGCGGTTGTGATGCCCATGAGACGGCAGGACGGGCGAAGTCCTTGGTGGTCGTGCGAAAATGCCCGCGAGCCGCTTGGAAGGCCGCCTTTGCGGACGCCAAAAGGTTCCATGACAAAAGCTTTAATCTCTGCCTCGAAACCACACGCGCAGTCGTCCGTTGCTCCCTCGAACCCCAAAATCGAGAGAGATGAACATGAAGACGATCATTTCAGCCGTCTGCATCGCAACCCTGTCGCTGGGCACCATGGCCGCAACGATGGCGCCGGTGCAGGCCGCGCCCTACGGCCGATCCTACGACCACTCGCACAAATGGCGGTTCGAGAAGCGCGGCAACTACGCGTACCTCAACGGCCATCGCGGCGACCGCCACCGCCATCCGGGCTGGCGTTACTACGAGGGCTATTATTTCCCGCCGGCCGCCTTCGTGGTCGGCGCCCTGATCTTCGGCGGCATCCTGGGCAGCATCATCGCCAGCCAGCACCACTAAGACCACAGACGAAGCCCAAACTCGACGGCGGCCCCAGGGCCGCCGCTTTCTATTTGAGGAAGCGCACGGCGCCGATATGGGGCAGGGTGCGGTTGCGCTGGGCGTAGTCGATGCCGTAGCCGACCACGAATTTGTCCGGAATCTCGAAGCCGATCCAGCGCGCCTTGACGTCGACCTCGCGGCGCGACGGCTTGTCGAGCAGGGCGCAGACCTCGACGCGGTTGGGATGGCGGGTGGCGAGGATGTCGAGGACGTGCCTGAGGGTGCGGCCGGTGTCGATGATGTCCTCGACCACCAGCAGGTCGCGGCCCTCGATCTCGCCGCGCAGGTCCTTGAGGATGCGAACCTCGCGGCTCGATTCCGTAGCGTTGCCGTAGGACGAGACTTCGAGGAAATCGACCTCGACCGGCAGGTCCAGCTCACGCACCAGATCGGCGATGAAGATGAAGGAGCCGCGTAGCAGCCCGATCACCACCAGCTTGTCGGTGCCGCGGAAATGCTCGGTGATCTCGGCCGCCAGCGCCTCGACGCGCGCGGCGATCGCCTTGGCCGAAATGAGCTGGTCGACGGCGTAGGGCTCGATGGGCATGGCGTGCTGACAAATTCCGGGCAGGATAGCGCCGCACTGGTAGCAGAGTCGCCGGCGCCGCGTCAGCCCGCGGCGCCGTGAGGCATGCCGGCTACTGGCCGACCTTGAGATACTCGCCCATGCGGATCAGGCCCTGCATGTAGCCGATGGCGTGGGCGCGGCCGCGATGGTTCCAGTCGCTGTCGTTGTCCATCTTGGGCACGTGGTCGTCGAGCAGGAAGCCGTCGAAGCCGTTCCTGGCGAGCAGCACCATCACTTCGGCCGGGTCGTAATTGCCGTCGCCGATGAAGCATTCGGTGAAGTTGGGAACGGTGCCGCGCACGTCGCGGAAATGGATGTAGGCAATAGCGCCCTTGGGCGCGAAATACTCGATCATCTCGGTGACGTTGGCCTTGCCGCCGGTCATTTCCGAGCAGCAGCCGAGGCAGAGGTCGAGGGCCCAGGCCGGGCTGCCGCCCGCCAGCTCGTGAGCGTGCTTGAAGCCCCAGGGCCGGTAGAACAGGCGGGCGACGCCGCCGAGCATCGGCACCGGCGGATCGTCCGGATGCAGGGCGAGGCGGATGCCCTCTTGTTCCGCCACCGGCAGCACCGCCTTGATGAAATACTCGTAATTGGCCCACATCTGCTCTTCGCTGATCACCGGGCCGTCCTTGCCGAAGAGCGGCATCGAGGAGGCGCGGCCGAGCGTCGTCGGCATGTAGGAGCGCAGAAGCTCGAGATTGCCGGCGTTGGCCTCGACCACCGCCATGTCGAACTGGCGGGCCACGGCGCCGCCACGGGTTTCCGCGGCGCGATCGGTGGTCCACACCGAATTGGGCATGAAATGGTAGCCGAGCACCGGCACGCCGGCGCGGGCCACGGCGCGGATGGTCGCCTGGTAGTTCTCGATCTGCTCGTCGCGGCCGTCGAGGCCCAGCATCACCTTGTGATAGAAATGCGTGGGGACGTTCTCGATGGCTTCGAATTTGAGGCCGTAGCTCTCGACCTTCTCGACCAGGGCGCGGACGTCCTTTTCCTCCCAGCGCGCGTCGCCGGGGAGAGAGGGGTTGTTCATCTGCAGGCCCGTGGCGCCGATCTGCGCGGCAAAGCGCAACCGCTCATCGGTCAGATCGTGAAACTGGCCCACCGCAACGCGGATCTTCATGTTGTCCTATCCTTTGACTGAACCGGCCGTCATGCCAGCGACCATGAAGCGCTGGGCGACGAAATAGAGGATCATCAGCGGCACCGACGACAGCACCGCGCCCGCCATCAGCGGACCCCAGGGCAGCACGTCGGAGGTGATGAGGTAGTTGAGCGCCAGGGGCGCCGTGCGCTGGCTGTCGGAGGTGATCAGCACCAGCGCCAGCAGCAATTCGTTCCAGGCGCCGGTGAAGGTGAAGATGGCGACGGCGGCGAGGCCCGGCGCCGACAGCGGCAGCACGATGCGAAGCAGCGCGCCGAAGCGCGTCAGGCCGTCGACCATGCCCTGTTCCTCGAGTTCGCGCGGCACCGAGCGGAAATAGCCCTGCAGCAGCCAGGTCGAAAGCGGCAGCGAGAAGGTGAGGTAGACCAGGATCAGCCCGAACAGCGAATTGCCGAGGCGGAGCTGCGCCATGACGATGGACAGCGGGATGAACAGCAGCGAGGTGGGGGTGAGGTAGGCGAACAGGATCAGCCGGCCGATGAGGCCGCGGAAACGGTAGCGGAAGCGCACCATCGAATAGGCGGCGAAGGACGAGATCAGCACCGAGATGACGGTGACCGTGGTGGCGACGATCAGGCTGTTCTTGACCGCGACGAGGAAGTCCTTTTCGAACAGCAGCGTGACGTAGTTGTTGAGCGTCGGCGCAATCGGGATGAGCGAGGGCTGGCGGAAGATCTCCTTGGGCACCTTCAGCGAGGTGGCGACCATCCAGTAGATGGGGAACAGCACCAGCAGCACGGCGAGCACCAGCGCCACATAGCTCAGGATGCGGCCGGTGAGGACCCGGCGGCTGGCGCGGCTGATGTCGCGGCTCGCGCTGCGGGCGGTGATGGCTTCGGCGGTCAATCTTCGTCCCTCAGCATCAGCGTGGTGGCGATGAGCACCAGCACGATCAGCACCGGCAGGGTATAGACCGACACCGCGGCGGCCTCGCCGAGGCGCTGCGTCTGCATGCCGAAATAGGCGAGCACCGGAAACACCATCGTGGCGTCGGACGGGCCGCCCTGCGTCAGCAGCCAGACGTTCTCGAAGCCGTTGGCGGTCCAGATCGAGGAGAGCAGGGTGGTGACGATGATCACCTGGCGGATGCCGGGGATGGTGACGGTCCAGAATTGCTGCCAGGCGGTGGCGCCGTCGACGCGCGCCGCTTCGTAGAGTTCCTTGGGCACCGCCTGCAGGGCCGCGAGGAACGACACGAACCAGAACGGAAAGCCGCGCCAGACGGTGGCGAAGATCACTGCCGGCATGGCGGTGGAGCGCTGGCCGAGCCAGTCGATCACGCCGGAATGGATGCCGGTGGCGGTGAGGATGAGATTGATGCCGCCGCCGATCGGCTGGTACAGCACGCGCCAGGTGAGGAAGGCGACGAAGGCCGGCATCGCCCAGGGCAGCATCAGGAACGAGCGGAACAGGCCGCGGCCCGGCAGGTGCTGGTGCACGAGCAGCGCCAGGCCAAGCCCGATGCACAGCTTCAGCCCGTCCGACACCAGCACCATCGTAATAGTGTTCCAGATGGACGAGACGAAGGTCGAGTTCTTGCTGAGATAGATGAAGTTGGCGAGGCCGATCCATTTGCCGACATTGCCCACCACCTGGTCGGTGAAGGAAATCCAGATGGCGAACAGGAACGGATAGGCGACGAGGCCGACGATCAGCAGCACCACCGGCGCCACCAGCAGATAAGCGAAGAGGGTCAGCCGCGAAACACCGCGGCGGGCCGGCAGGGCGCCTGGGGACTGGGTGATCTCGGCCATTCGTCCGCTGTCTGAGAAAAAGGGGCGGGCGGCCGGGAGGAGCCGCCCGCCTGGCCGTCGGCTATTTGTACTTGTCGTAGATGTTCTGCGCCTGCGCCTGCGCTTCATCCATCGCCTTGTCGAAGTCCCAGCCGTCGATCACCACGCGCTGCGCCATCTTGGGGATGATGAAGTTGGACGACATGTCGGCATAGGCGGCGTTGTAGACGTCGGGATAGGCCGGCGCCGTGCCGTTCTGCGCCAGGCCGAGCAGGCCGACGAGGATGGAGTTGGAGCCGTCGAAGGCCTTGAGCTTCTCCTGCGCCTTCAGCACCGGGCCGTAGATGGCGACGTTGAAATAGGCGTTCATGAAGTCGGGGTTCGACAGGTACTCGATCAGCGCCTTGGCCTCATCCTGCATCGGGCTCGCTTTCGGGATCACGCGCAGTTGCACGTCGATCGGCGAGACCACGCCCTTGGGGCCGCCGGGCAGCGCGGAGAAGGCGCTGCTTTCGAACAGGTCCGGGTCGTCCTTCTTGGCGGCGATGCCCACCGAGCCGGTGTTGGCAATGAAGGCGGCCTGGCCGGCGAGATAGGCCTGGTTGTCGCCGGCGCCGTCCCAGGTGGTGTTGCCCGGCGGGAACACGCCCTTGTCCCAGGCGTCCTTCAGCCATTGCAGATAGGCGCGCGTTTCCTCCGACTTGATGGTGACCTTCTTGCCTTCGTCGTCGGCGATGCGGCCGCCATAGGCCTGCATGACGTTGATCTGCACGTTGCCGTCGCCGACATTGGAGAGGGCGAGGCCGAGGCCGTAGACCGGCGGGGCGTTGACGGCGGCCGCCTGTTCGGCGAGCTCGGCCCAGGTCTTGGGCGCGTCCTTGAAGCCCTTGGGCTCGAGCAGGTCCTTGCGGCGCAACAGCAGATTGCCGTTGACGCCGAACGGGATGCCGATGCGGCCGCCGGCGGCAGCGGTGGTGTCGCTGGCCTTGTCGGTGCCCGGATACCAGCCGCCCTGGGCGTCGCCGATCTTCTTGTAGAGATCGTCGAGGGTGGTGAAGACGCCCTGCCGGCCGAGCAGCAGGCCGAGCCCGAGCCCGACGTCGAGCGCGTCCGGCATGGAGTTGGAGGCGACCGCCGCCGAGACTTTCTGCGTCGTCTCGTTCTGGTTGATCATCACCACCTCGGTGGCGACGCCGTTCTTGGCGCCCCAATCGTTGATGGTGTCGACCAGCAGCTTATTGGCGTCGTCGGAGAAGATCAGGCCGCCCCAATAGGTCAGCTTCTTGCCCTGGGCGCGCGCCGGCGCCGCCAGGCCCGCCCCAAGCGCGACGGCGGCGGTGCTCGCCGCGGCAGCGCCCAGCACCTTGCGCCGTGTCCAGGGCGTCAACTTGGACTTGTCTGCCTCACTCATGTGGTCTTCCTCCCTCGGTCGCACCCCGGCCGGCCGGCCTCTCGCCGGCATCCGCCCCTTGCCGGTTGGTTGCGCGCCACCAGTTGAAATATATTTATTGGGGCGATAAAGGCGAGGCTAAGGGCCGGTCCTAGCGATGTCAACGAGCTAAACGGTGCCTTTCAGGGGGTGAATTGGCAGCACGGGAACGAGCGGAGACAGCGCTGCATCCGGGCTATGCGGCGTTCTTTGCGGCGCTGGTGGAGCGGCGGATCAGCCTCGGCCAGACGCTGCGGCAGGACGAATTGTGCGACATCCTGGGCATCTCGCTGTCGCCGATGCGCGAGGCGACGACGCTGCTCGAAGCGGAGGGGCTGCTGACGGTACGGCGGCGCATCGGCATAACGATATTCTACCCGGACGTGCAGTTCGTGCGCGAGACGTTCCAGTTCCGCGGCATGCTGGAGCGCGAGGGGCTGAGGCGCTTCGCGCGCACTGCGCCCGCCGGCTGGGTGGCGCGCAACCGCAAGGCGCATGACGACATCATCGCCTTCGTCACCGAGGTCGATGACGAGAAGCGCTATCGCGCCCCGGTGCGGGCGCTGGAATCGGAGTTTCACGGCAGCTTCATCGGCGCCTTCGGCAACGCCGAAATGGCGTCGGTCTATGCGCGGCTGCAGCGCAAGATGTACCTGTTGCGGCTGATCAACCCCGAGGCGGTCAACACCGGCAGCACGATCAAGGCGATGCGCGAGCACGTGGCGATCATCGACGCCGTCGAGGCGCGCGCCCCCGACGCCGCGGCCGATGCGCTCGACCGGCACCTGCAGGGCGTGCTGCACCGGGTGCTGGGATAGCTCCTACTTTTCGGCGGTGACGCCGAGGGCTGCCGGGCGGCGGGCCGACGCCAGCATCGGCGGCATCGGCAGGCCGCCGACGCCGAACAGGTCGTCGTGCATGCGCTCCATGGCGACGCTGAGCGCGCCGATGAGGGCGGCGCGGTTGCCCAGCACGCTCGCCTCGATGCGGGGTGGCGTGGGGGTGCAGCGCGGCAAATAGCGGCGGATGGCCTCGAGCAGTTCGCTGCGCAGCCCGATGCTGCCGCCGAGGATGACGATCTCGGGGTCGAGCATGGCGCCGACGGCGGCGATGGCGAGCGCCATCAGCCGTGCCGTTTCCTCGACGGTGGCGATGGCGGCGGCATCGCCCGAAGCCAGCGCCGCGAAGATGTCGCGTACGGTGAGGCCGCGGCGGCCGCCGAAGCCGGCATAGCGCTCGGCGATGGCGGCGCTGCCCACCGAGGATTCGAAGGTGCCCAGCGCAAAGCCGCGCGGGTCGTAGGGGTCGCCGGCAAGCGGCAAATAGCCGATCTCGCCGGCGGCGCCGCGCGCGCCGCGCAGCAGATGGCCGTTGGCGATGATGCCCATGCCGACGCCGGTGCCGAAGGCGATGAAGACGAAATTGCCGATGCCGGCGCCGTGGCCGCGCCATTGCTCGCCGCGCGCCGCGAGGTTGACGTCGTTTTCGATCAGCACCGGGATGCCGAGCCGCTGTCGGAGCTGCGTCGGCACGTCGATCTCGCCGAAGCCGGGAATGTTGGGCACGAAATCGATGTGCGTGGTTTCGGACTGGAATACGCCGGGCGTGCCTAGAACGGCGATCCGGAGCTCGCGGGTGGTGACGCCGAGCTGGCCGGAAAGGGTTTCGATCTGCGCGGCGATCTGGTCGACGACGTAGAGGCCGCCGCGCGCATCGGTGGGCACCAGGCTCTCGGCGAGAGCATTGCCGACGAGGTCGCCGATGGCGACGTTGAGCTTGGTGCCGCCCAGATCGATGGCGGCGGCGAGGCCGGCCCGTCCGTCGATCTCGTACACCACCGCGCTGCGGCCGGGCTTGCCGCTGGTGCGGCCCTGCGGCTTCAGCCAGCCGGCCGTCTCGAGCTCGAACACCACCTCGGAGATGGTCTGCTTGCTGAGGCCGGTGCGCTTGGCGAGATCGGCGCGCGATGTCGGTCCATGCGCCAGGATGGCCTGGATGACGGCATAGAGCGAGATTTGTCGGGCAACGGGCGGATCGGGCGTTTCCATACGACGATGCCTCTTGGTTTGTCCGGGACACTGACAAATAAGCAGGCCGGCGTCAAATGCCGGCGTGAGTTTCGGGCTCGCATTGCGAGAACGGACGCAGATTTTTGCGCAATTTGTCCGGGTCCTTGACATACAGGCGCGTCTGTCGCCACAGTGTCGTGTGGTTCGAACACTGTCCGGCGGACAGAGGGGGCGGCAGGATGGCGACGTGCTTTGACATCGCTCAGCCGTTGCACCGGGGCGGAAGCGCCGCCCCGGCAGCATGCCGGTCGGCCCCCGTCCGGGTGGCATCATGCTGACGCCGCGCGCCGATGGGGCGCTCCTCGCCGAGGCGCCGGTGCTGCTGCCGGTGATGGCGCCGCGGCTGCAGGGCGACGTCTTTCCCGATGGCGCCGTCGATCTGTCATTGTGGGGCGTCGGCCGGCTGGGCCGGGTACGATTCTCGCCGCTCGCCGGTCCCTATGTCTATGCGCCGAACCGGGTGATCGGCCGCAACGGCAGCATCCATGTGGCGCAGTCGGCGCCGGTGCTGCTGGTGCGCGGTGGCGGCGCCGCGCGGGTATTTCCGGCGCGTCGCTGCGCCTGGTGGCACGAGATCGCCGCGGCCGAGGCGCGGCCGGTCTGGCGGGCGACCGCCGCCGGGCGCGTCATGGAACTGCCCTGGGGCGTGCTGCAGGTCGAGCAGCGCGGCGACGATTTGCTGCTGGCGGTGGGCGTCGACCAGGCGGAGGCGGCGCGCGCGATGCGGCTCACGGCCGACCAGATCGTCGCCGAGGCCGAGGCGTATGTCCGCCGTTGCGACCTGATGGCGGAGGCCGATCCGCTGCTGCGGAGCATGGTCGTACAGGGCGTGCACGCAGCCCTGTCGAGCATCCGCGCCGACGAGCAGGGCGGCTTTGCCGGGCTCGCCGCCGGGCAGGCCTACAGCTCGCCGGCGCGCACCTATTATCGCGACGGCTACTGGACGCTGCAGCCGCTGCTGGCGCTGCGGCCGGACGCGGTGCGCGAGCAGATCCGGTTGCTCGCCAAGGGGGTGCAGCCGGACGGCGAAGCGCCCAGCGGGGTGATCCTGTCGGGTCGCGCGCAGTCGAAGGCGTGGCGGGCGTTCCGCGACCACCCCGACCGCTACAAGGAACATCACCTGCGGCCGGAGGATTGGTGGAGCGACCATTTCGACAGCCCGCTGTTCTTCGTGCTCACCGTCGGCGACTATGTGCGCGAGACCGGCGACAGCGCGGAAGCCGAACGGCACTGGCCGGTCATCGCCGCCATCCTGGAACGCTATTTCAGGCTGGCGGGGCCGGACGGGCTGCCGCTGAAGCCGCGGCACGACCGCGACTGGGCCGACAATGTGTATCGCGAAGGGCTGGTGGCGTACGACCTCGGCCTGTGGGTCGGAGCGCTCGACGTGGCGGCGCGGCTCGGCGCGACGCTCGATCCGGTACTGGCGGCGCGGGCGCGCGAGGCGGCGGCACGGGCCCGGCGCACGATCGACGGGCGGCTCTGGGTCGAGGCGCGGCAGGGCTATGCCGATTATGCGACGCCGGACGGCTTCGTCGAGGATCACCTCGTTCTCGACAGCCTGACGCTCAGCCGCTACGACGCGGTGCCCGACGAGCAGGCGGTGCGGGTGCTGCGCTCGATCGAGCGTACGCTGGAATCGCGGCACAACACCGAGCAGCCCTATGGCGACTGGGGCATGCTGTGCGCCTATCCGCCGTTCAAGCGCGCGCGTGACATCCGCGCCAAGACGGCGTTCCCGTTCCGCTATCACAATGGTTCCGACTGGCCCTATCTCGACGGGCTCTACGCCGAGGAGCGGCTGCGCCGCGGGCTGGGCGGCGCGCGCTATCCGCTGCTGCGCTGGTGGGAGATGTGCCTCGCCAATGGCTGGGCCGGGGCGGTCGAATATTTCTCGCCGCCGTTCGGGCGCGGCTCGGCGCTGCAGGGCTGGAGCGCGATGCCGGCGGCGGTGGCGCTCAAATACGGCGCGGCGGCGCTGGACGAGTCGCCATCCGTGCGCCGCACGGCGGAGGCGGTGTCATGATGGCCGCGACGTCGGGCTCAGCGCAGCGTCATGGCGTAGGTCACGTGGCCGGGGCCGCTGATGTCGGTGAAGCCGACATGGGAGTAGAAGCCCTTGGCGCGTTCATTGTCGGGGCTGACCCCGAGCTGCACGCCAGAAACGCCGGCGCGGCGCAGGGCATCGAGCTCGGTCTCGATCATGCGGCGGCCCCAGCCGCCGGACTGCGCTTCGGGCAGCAGATTGATGTGCAGATGGGCGGGATAGTCCTGCAGCGCCGTCTCATGCCGCTCGGGCGTGGCGATGCGGCGCAGCACGCCCTCGTCGAGCGGCTTCTGCGGCGTCATGCCGGCCACTTCGGCGCGCACCTTCGGCCACCAGTCGCGCTCGAGCCGTGCCTCGAAGGCGACGGTGTCGGGGGCGGCGACGACATAGCCCAGCACGCGGTCGCCGTCGGCGAGCAGGAAGGCGAAATCCGGCTCCAGCGCGCCATAGGGCGCGGCCCAGATGTAGCCGGGCAGCCGGCGGTCGCTGTAGAGCGCGCTGGCGTCGACGCCGCTGTCGGCGGTCAGCAGGCAGATTTCGTAGAGCGCCGCCATGTCGTGCGGCTCGAAGCGGCGGATGCGGTACGCCGCACGCGGTTCATTGGTCATCGTCAATCCTGTCGCCGGACCTGGCCGGCGTCAGCGAGCTACCGTTCCCGGGATCGTCGCGCAAGCCCGATCGCGGGGACAACGATCAACACAATCCACGGAAAGGGAGACTGGACTCATGCATGACACTCTCAGCAACCGCCTGCGGCTCGGGGCCGCGGGCATCGCCGTAGCGGCGCTTGCCGCCGGCCTCGGCGGCGCCGCGCAGGCGCAGACGCTGGTCACCTGGGACGACTATACCGATGTCGGCCAGAATGCGGTGATCGAGCAGCTCAACAAGAACTTCGAGGCGGCGCATCCCGGCGTCACCATCAACCGCACGGCGCGCACCTTCGACGATCTGTCGATGACGCTGAAGCTCACGGTCGCCGCCGGAAACGGGCCGCAGGTGACCAAGGTCAACCAGGGCGCCGCCGACCAGGGCACCATGGTCAAGCAGAAGCTGCTGCTGCCCATCGACGACTACGTGAAGCAGTATGGCTGGGACAAGCGGTTCGGCGAGGGCGTGCTGGCGCGCATGCAATGGTCCGACAGCGGCCAGTTCGGCGAGGGCCACTATTATGGCGTGTCCGGCCTCGGCGAAATGGTGGGTCTCTTCTACAACCAGAAGGTGCTGTCCGACGCCGGCATCTCGACGCCGCCAAAGACCTTCGAAGAGCTTCTCGCCGACGCCGATGCGCTGCACGCCAAGGGCGTTCCGGCCTTCGCCATCGGCACGGCCAAGCAGCATATCGCGCTCCACATGCTCACCGGCATGGAGCAGGCCCATATCGACGCCTCCAACCGCAAGGCGCTCGACGACGTGATCTACGGCCGCGGTGGCACCTTCAAGACCCAGGCGGCGCTCGATGCGGCGACCACCATGCAGAAATGGGCCAAGGAGGGCTATTTCATCGACGGCTATTCCGGCATCGCCGGCAATGACGCGGTGCAGCTGTTCGTTGCCGGGCAGGGCGCCTTCCTGCTCGACGGCACCTGGTACTTCGGTGACATGCAGGCCAACCCGGACATCCACTTCATGCCGGTGCCAGCGCCGGCCGGCGTCAGCAAGCCGCTGACGGTGGGCGGTGTCGACCTCAGCTGGTCGATCACCTCCAACGCCAAGGACAAGGCGACGCAGGACCTGGCGGCCCAGTACATGGACTACATGGTGTCGCCCGAGGCGGCGAATGTGTGGGCGGCGGCGGGCTTCTTCCCGTCCTCGACCCCGACCGACGACAGCGCCGTCAAGAGCCCGCTGCTCAAGGAAGGCCTCGCCATGTGGAAGACCATCACCGAGAACAACGCGCTCGGCCACTATGCCGACTGGGCGAGCCCGACGATGCTCAAGACCTATGACGACAACATGCCCCATCTGCTGGCCGGCGACATGACTCCGCAGGCCTTCGTGGATGCGCTCGATGCCGACTACCAGGCCTACATGAAGAGCGTCGGCAAGTAACAAGCCCTCGACAACCGGCCGCGGCTGCCCGCAAGGTAGCCGCGGCCTTTCGCAACGGCCGGGGGGACGATGGCGGCGACCACCGAACAAAGCATTGGCGACAGCGGGCGTATCCCGGGCGGGACCCGCAGGCGCGCCCGGCCGGAGGAGCCGGCATCGATCCTCGACCGCATGGGCAAGGGCAATCTGCTCTACGTGCTGCCGGGCCTGCTGATCTACGCGGTGTTCGTGTTCGTGCCGATCCTGGCGGCGGTGGTGATCAGCCTCACGGAATGGAACGGGCTGGTGGTGCCGAGCTTCGTCGGGCTGCAGAACTACATCAAGCTGTTCTCGGACCACGAGTTCTACATCGCGCTGCGCAACAACGCCGAATTCATGGTGTTCTACTGCGTGTTGCCGCTGGTGATCGGCATCTGCCTCGCGGCGATCATCAGCGTGGTCGGCCAGCGCGAGCGGCTGGTGCTGCGCACGCTGTTCTTCTTGCCCTACATCATGCCCACGGCGGTGCTCGGCATCATCTTCCAGTGGCTCTACAATCCGGCGTTCGGGCCGTTCAACCAGATCCTCAAGGCGGTGGGCCTGGGCAAGATCGCGCTGCCCTGGCTCGGCGATTTCACCTGGGTGCTGCCGGCGGTGGGCGCGGTGGCGGTGTGGTATTTCTTCGGCTTCTGCATGGTGGTGTTCCTGTCGGGCATGCAGCGCATCGACCCGTCGCTGTTCGACGCGGCGCGGGCCGACGGCGCCAAGGGCTGGCAGAGCTTCTGGCACGTCACGCTGCCGCAATTGATGCCGGAGGTGCGGGTGGTGCTGCTGCTCACCGTCATCGCCTCGATCAAGAGCTTCGATCTGATCTTCACCATGACGCGTGGCGGGCCGGGCAATGCGACCCTGGTGCCCAACATCTACATGTACGAGCTCGGCTTCCAGCTCAACCGCTACGGCTATGCGGCGGCGGTGGCGATCATCGGGGCGCTGCTGGTGTTCGTCGTGAACTTCGCCATCCACCAGGGCATGCGTCGCTTCGACAGGTCGTCGGTCTGATGGCGCGCTCGGGAGTGTCCACGGCGCCGACGGTGCCGTTCCGCATCGTGCTGTGGCTGTTCGGGCTGATCACGGTGGTGCCGTTCGGGCTGCTGCTGCTGACCTCGATCAAGAGCCGGGCCGACGTGCTGAAGGGCGCCTTCGCGCTGCCCGACTATCCGCATTTCGAGAACTACGTCGCGGCGTGGACCGACGGGCGGTTCGGCACCTATTTCGTCAACTCGGTGATCGTGGTGGTGCCGGTGGTGGCGGTCAGCATCGTGCTCGGCGTGATCACCGGATTCGCCTTCGCCTATCTGCGCTTTCCGTTCAAGAAGTCGATCTTCGTCATCCTCACCTTCGGCATGATGGTGCCCACCGAGGCCTTCATCATCCCGCTCTATTACGAGATGCTCTATCTCAACCTGATCAACACGTATTGGGTGCTGATCCTGACGCAGATCGCGCTGTCGGTGCCGTTCGCCACCATCTTCATGGCCAGCGCCATGCGGCAATTGCCGACCGAGGTGCTGGAGGCGGCGGTGCTCGACGGCGCGACGCGGCCGCAGGTGCTGCTGCGCGTGATCGTGCCGCTGCTGGCGCCGGCGGTGTCGACGCTGGCGCTGTTCCTGTTCATCTGGACCTGGAACGAGTTCCTGCTGCCGCTGATCCTGGTCAACGACGATTCGCTGCGCACGCTGCCGATCGGCGCGCTGTTCTTCCAGGGCAAGTACACCATCAACACGCCGGTGCTGACGGCGGGCGCGGTGATCGTCATCGCGCCGATCGTGGTGGTGTACCTGATCTTCCAGCGCAAGTTCATCGAGGGCCTGACCTCGGGGGCGACGAAGTAGGGGCGCGGGCCGCCCGCTTCGGTCAAATTGCACTGGATCGACCACCCGCCAGTAATGCTAAGGTCGTGGCGGGGCGCGCCGCCCGCGCGGCCGAGGCAAGAGGCGAATGACGGATCTGCTGGTCAATCTCTATTCGCGCCGGCTCGACGCGCTGGCGGCGCGGGTCGCCGGCGTCGCGGCGACCATCCGCGTGGCGCTGCCCCCCGAGCTCCATATCGTCGCCGGCTGGATCAAGGCCAATTTCAGCGATTACTGGGTGAGCGAGGCGACGGTGGCGATGGCGCACCAGCCGCCCGGCTGCCTGGTCGCCGTCGTCGATGGCGAGCTCGTCGGCTTTGCCTGCTACGATGCGACGGCGCGCGGCTTCTTCGGCCCGACGGGAGTTGCCGAGAGCGCCCGCGGCAGGAAGATCGGGCTGGCGCTGTTCTACCACACGCTCATGGCCATGAAAGCGCACGGCTACGCCTATGCCGTCATCGGCTCGGCCGGGCCGGTCGATTTCTACGTCAACGCCGTCGGCGCGCTGCCGATCCCGGCCGACAGGGAAGACATCTACCAGGGGCTGCTGCGGCTGAAGCCGGCGGCCTCGTAACGCAGGACCGAACAGTGTCGTCCACCCCACCTCTTGCCCTGTTCGTCGGCGTCGCCGGACTTCGCCTCACGGCGGACGAGGCCGCTTTCCTGCGCGACGCCAACCCGCTCGGGCTGTTCCTGTTCCGCCGCAATCTCGAGGAGCCCGAGCAGACGCGGTGGCTGACGGCGGAGTTTCGCGAGGCGGTGGGGCGCGCCGATGCGCCGGTGTTCATCGACCAGGAGGGCGGGCGCGTCCAGCGGCTCGACAATGGCCGCTGGCCGAGCTTCCGCAGCCTCGGCGCCTTCGGGGCGCTGGCACGGCGGGACCTCGAGCTCGGCAAGCGTGCGCTGCGCCTCTCGACGCAGGCGATGGGCTCGCTGATGGCGGAGCTGACCATCGACAGCGGCACCACACCGGTGATCGACCTCGCCCGCCGCGACACCCATGACGTGATCGGCCAGCGCGCCTTCGGCGACGATCCGGACCTCGTTGCGGTCATGGGACGCGAGATCGTCGACGGCATGCTGGAGGTCGGCGAGCTGCCCGTCATCAAGCACATTCCCGGCTACGGCCGGGTCGCGGTCGATCCGCATTTCGACTGTCCGGTGGTCGACGCCACGCTCGAGGATCTGCGCGGCAGCGATTTCCGCCCGTTCGTCGCCTTGCGCGATTGTCCGTGGGCGATGGTGGCGCATCTGATCTTCACGCAGATCGATCCCGAGCGCGCCGCGTCGGTCTCGCCGGTGCTCTGCCGGCTGATCCGCGACGAGCTCGGCTATGACGGGGTGCTGATCACCGACTGCCTGTCGATGGAGGCGCTCGAGGGCAGCGTCGCCTCGCGCGTCGGCGGAGCGCTGGCGGCGGGCTACGATATCGCGCTTTACAGCAAGGGCGACATGCCGGCCAATATCGAGGCGGCCGGGGCGGCGCGCCCGCTCGGCGCGGCGAGCCTTGCCCGCATCGCCCGCGCCGAGGCGCGGCGCGGCGCGCTTCGGGTGGACGTTCCCGCCGTCCACGCCGAGGTCGAGAGGATTTTCAGGGAGAGCGGTATTGCGTAGCGTAGTGCCGACACACGAGAGGAGACATGCAATGTTGACTAGCAAAGCGATCCTGGCCGCTTCGGCCATGGTCCTCGCCATGGCGGCACCGGCCATGGCGCAGACCGTGCTGACGGTCAGCTCGGAGCAGACTACCACCTGGGTGCGCAACTTCAATCCGTTCGGGCAGACCTCCGCCCGCGCCACGACCAAGGAGTTCATCTACGAGCCGCTGGTGATCTTCAACCGGCTCAAGGGCAACGAGCCGAATTTCCGGCTGGCCGAAAGCTACGAGCTGGCGGACGATCTCAAGTCGATCACCTTCAAGCTCCGTTCGGGCCTCAAATGGTCGGACGGGCAGCCGCTGACGGCCGACGACGTGGTCTTCACCTACGACTACATCAAGAAATTCCCGGCGCTCGACTTCGTCTCGGTGTCGGCGCTGCTGGACTCGGTCGAAAAGGTCGACGACCAGACGGTGCGCTTCAACCTCAAGCAGCCCAATTCGCTGATCGCCAACACCATCGTGTCGATGCCGATCGTGCCGCAGCACATCTGGTCCAAGGTCGACGATCCGGTGACCTTCGCCAACGAGAATCCGGTGGGCTCGGGGCCGCTGACCGAGATCACGCGGTTCACGCCGCAGGTCTATGAGCAGTGCCGCAACCCGAACTACTGGGACGCGAAAGACCTCGCGGTCGATTGCATCCGCCTGCCGCAGCTCGCCGATAACCCGCAGGTGCTGGCGGCGCTGGCCGACGGCACGCTCGACTGGGCGACGAGCTTCGTGCCCGACATCGACAACACCTTCGTCGCCAAGGATCCCGAGCACAACAAATACTGGTTCACGCCGTCGAGCCTGGTGTCGTTCTCGCTCAACCTCGCCACGACCGACGCGAACGACCACAAGGCGTTCAACGACGTGAAGTTCCGCCGCGCGGTCAGCATGCTGATCGACCGCAAGACCATCGTCGACGTGGCCGGCTACGGCTATCCGCTGATCAACGAAGACCCGTCCATGCTGGGCGAGCTCTACAAGGCGTTCGCCAATCCCGAGGTGGCGACGAAGTTCGGCAAATACGGCAAGTTCGACAAGGACGCCGCCGTGGCGCTGCTCGACGAGGCCGGCTACAAGGATGCCAATGGCGACGGCTTCCGCGACAATCCGGATGGCACGCCGATCGCCATCGACATCGAGGTGCCGAACGGCTGGACCGACTGGATCGACGCGGTGCAGATCGCCATCGAGTCGCTGAAGGGCGCCGGCCTCAACGTCAAGATGAGCACGCCCGAAGAGGCGGTGTGGGCCTCCGATTTGATCGGCGCCAAATATTCGATGACGCTGAACGCGCTGGCCTCGGCGGCGGACCCGTACTTCCCGTATATCCGCTCGTTCAATCCGGACGATTTCGGCAAGAGCCGCTTTTCGGCGCAGCGCTGGACCGATCCGGAGGTCATGGACATGCTGAACAAGTACACGCAGCAGAAGGATCCGGCGGAACGCAAGAAGCTGATGGACGCCATCCAGCTCAAGGTGGCCGAGGCGATGCCGGTGATCCCGGTGTACAACAGCCCGTCCTTCTACGAGTACAGCACCAAGCGCTTCACCGGCTGGGCCAATGCCGACAATCCGGCCTATTCGCCGGTGGTGTCGAACGCCAACCCGGCGCGGCTGCTGCAATTGCTCGACCTGAAGCCGGTCGCGAAGTAAGTCCCGATGGCGGGGCGCGCCGGCAGGTGCGCCCCGCCTCCCGCCGCACGGAGACCGACGTTCAATGCGCTTTCTGCTCGGGCGGCTGGCATTCTACGTCGTCGCGTTCGTCGCGGCGGCCACGGTCAATTTCTTCCTGCCGCGCATCATGCCGGGCGATCCGATCCAGATCATGTTCGCCAGCGCCGGCTCGCAGCTCTCCATGGAAAACCTCAACGCGCTGAAGCTGACCTTCGGCTTCATCGATGCGCCCATGTGGGAGCAATATCTCAAATATCTGCAGAGCGTGTTCACCGGCGATCTCGGGGTGTCGATCAAATACTTCCCGCTGCCGGTGACCGAGCTGCTGGCCCGAGCGCTGGTGTGGACCGTTGGCCTCGTCGGCAGCGCCACCCTCGTCAGCTTCACGCTGGGCTCGCTGCTCGGGGCGCTCGCGGCGTGGCGGCGGGGCAGCCTGTTCGACACCGTGGTGTCGATGCTCTCGATCTTTTTCAGCTCGGTGCCGGCGGTGGTGATCTCGCTGGTGGCGCTGTTCGTGTTCGGCCACAGCCTCAACTGGTTCCCCGGCGGCTATTCCGCCGACCCGCTGCTCGATCCGGCGTTTTCGGCCGAATATATCGGCAGCGTCGTCTATCACGGCACGCTGCCGATGCTGACGCTGGTGACGGTGCTGATCGGCGGTTTCGCCGTGACCATGCGCAACAACATGATCAACCTGTTGGGCGAGGACTACATCGTCATGGCCCGTGCCAAGGGGCTGAGCGAGAGCCGGGTGCTGTTCTGGTACGCGGCGCGCAACGCGCTGCTGCCGACGTTCTCCAGTCTCGCCATCGCCATCGGCACGGTGCTGGGCGGCTCGCTGGTGACCGAGGTGGTGTTCAACTATCCCGGGCTCGGCAATCTGTTCTATCAGGCGATCCTCGCGCGCGACTATCCGGTGATCCAGGGCCAGCTCCTGATCATGACCGGCGCCATGCTGGTCTCCAACCTCATCGTCGATCTGAGCTATGTGCTGCTCGATCCGCGGCTCAAGAAGGCCTGACGATGCGCGATCTGGTCCGGCAGCTTCGGCACAACCGCAAGGCGCTCATCGGGCTCCTGATCCTGCTGCTCATCATCGGCGCCGCGCTCGCCGCGCCGTGGCTGACGCAGTATGCGCCGACGGCGCGCGTCGGGCGGCCGCACCAGCCGCCGTCGGCCGAGCATTGGCTCGGCACCACGCGGCTCGGGCAGGACGTGTTCGCGCGGCTGATCTACGGCGCCCGCACCTCGCTCGCGGTCGGTTTCGGCGCCGGGGTGATGATCACGGTGCTGGGCACGGTGCTGGGAATCGTTGCCGGCTACCGCCGCGGCCTCGTCGACGAGATCATCAACTTCGCCACCAACATCGTGCTGGTGGTGCCGAACCTGCCGCTGCTGCTGGTGCTGGCGGCGTTCATCGGCCAGGCCAGCCCCTGGGTGATCGCGCTGATCCTCGGCCTCACCTCCTGGGCCTGGGGCGCTCGCGTCACGCGCTCGGAAACGCTGTCGGTGGCGCAGAAGGATTTCGTCAAATCCGCCGAGATGCTGGGCGAGCCGGCGTGGCGCATCATGGCGCTCGAGATCTTTCCCAACCTCATCTCCATCGTCGGCATCAACCTCATCGGCAGCGTGATATTCGCGGTGATCACCGAGGCGACGCTGGAGTTCCTCGGGCTGGGCGACCCCAACGCCGTGTCGTGGGGCATCATGCTCTACAACGCGCAGAACTCATCGGCGCTGACGGTCGGCGCCTGGTGGGACCTGCTGTCGCCCTGCGTGGCGCTGGCGCTGCTCGGGCTCGGCCTGGCGCTGCTCAATTTCGCCATCGACGAGATTTCCAACCCGCGGCTCAGGACCGGCAGCCGCATCCAGCGCTGGACGCGGCTGGTGCGGGCCGGGGAGGGCAGGCTGTGAGCGAGCCGGTGCTCTCCATCCGCGACCTCAGCATCGACTATGTCGGGCTCGACAGCGACATGCATGCGGTCAAGGCGGTGAGCTTCGACATCGGGCCGGGCGAGGTCTTCGGGCTCGCCGGCGAATCCGGCTGCGGCAAGAGCACCATCGCCTTCGCCATCAGCCGCCTGCACAGGCCGCCAGCGCTGATCCGCTCGGGCGAGATCGTGGTCGGCGGCCGCAACGTGCTCGACCTCGATGCCGACGAATTGCGCCGCTTCCGCTGGCGCGACGTGGCCATGGTGTTCCAGAGCGCGATGAACTCGCTCAACCCGGTGCTCAGCATCGAAACGCAGTTCTACGACGTGCTGCACACGCATGCGGGCATGAACCGGGCCGAGGCACGGGCGCGGGCCGCCGAGCTGCTGCGGTTGGTCGACATTCCGGCCGAGCGGCTGGCATCGTACCCGCACCAGTGCTCGGGCGGCATGCGGCAGCGCATCGTCATCGCCATCTGCCTCGCGCTCAACCCGAAACTGCTGATCATGGACGAGCCGACCACGGCGCTCGACGTGGTGGTGCAGCGCGAAATCCTGCAGCGCATCGACGCGCTGCGCCGGCAGTTCGGCTTTTCGGTGCTGTTCATCACCCACGATCTTGGGCTGATGGCGCAAATGTGCGACCGCATCGGGGTGATGCTCGAGGGCGAGCTGGTCGAAGTCAACGACGCGCAGAGCATCTACCGGCGGCCGCGCCATCCCTATACGCGCAAGCTCTGGGCCTCGATGCCGCGGCTGCGCGGCGAGCGCGTGCGGCTCGAGGGTGGCGATGCCTGAGGCGCTGCTCGAAATGCGCGACGTGTCCAAGACGTTCGCCGCGCCGGGCCGGCAGGTGCATGCCGCCCGCTCGGTGTCGCTGGCGCTCAATGCCGGGCGCACGCTGGCGCTGGTCGGGGAATCGGGCAGCGGCAAGACCACCTGCGCGCGGCTGATCATGCGCGAATACGCGCCCGACAGCGGCGAGCTGCTGTTCCGCGGCGCGCCGATCGACGCCAGCTCGCACCGCAACATGCGAGCCTATCGCCAGGCGGTGCAGATGATCTTCCAGGACCCGTTCGCCTCGCTCAATCCGGCGCACACCATCGGCTACCATCTCGGCCGGCCGCTGCGCCTTTACGGCCACGGCAGGAGCCGGGCGGAGCGGCAGGCGGCGATCGCGGCGCTGCTCGAGCAGGTGAAGCTCGATCCCGAGCTGGTCGGCCGTTTCCCGCACGAGCTCTCGGGCGGGCAGCGGCAGCGCATCAGCATCGCGCGGGCGCTGGCGGTGGGGCCGGAAGTGCTGGTCGCCGACGAGCCGACCTCGATGCTCGACGTGTCGGTGCGGCTCGGCATCCTCAACCTGCTCAACGACATGAAGCGCGGCCTCGGGCTCGCCGTGCTCTACATCACGCACGACATCGCCACGGCGCGCTACGTCGCCGAGGACATCATGGTGATGTATGCCGGGCAGGTGGTGGAATGGGGGCCGACCGAGAGCGTGCTCGGCCAGCCCGCGCATCCCTATACGAGGCTGCTGCTGTCGGCCGTGCCGGATCCGGACCGCCCCTACAGCGCCGGCGTCGGCGTCGGCGCCGAGCTCGCCGACATCGACCGCATCCGCCGCGAGGCCGCCGCGCCGCAACCGCTGGCCGAAGAGGTGCATCCCGGCCATTTCGTGCGGCCGATCCCGGCCAGGGTGTGACAGGGGCGGTTCGCTGTTCGGACAGCGCCCCGGCCGAAAGTCAACGAAACGCTGGTTGGCGCGGCCCGCCGCCTGCTATTGCTGGACGACGGCCGACGCCGGCGGCTCCTCGCCATCAAGGAGCCGGCATTGGCCGGACGTTAACGAGAACGGCGCATCCTCGGCGGATTACGCGCGGGTCTCGTACATTTGGGGGCGCCATGAAACTCTGGTTGCTGGGATTGCTGGCGGGTGCCCTGGCGCTGTCGTCGGCCGCGACATTTGCGGCGACGACCGACATCGACGACACGCCGGGCGCTCCGACGGCCGCCGATATGGCGGAGCCCCCGTCGGACGGAGCGTCGCCGCTCACCGGGCGGGTTCTCCTCGTCAGCTCGGCGGCGGACATCGTGCTGCGGCCGCACGAGGTCATCCTGACCTTCGACGACGGCCCGAAGCCGGGAACCACCGATTCCATCGTCAAGACGCTGAACGCCTACGGGGTCAAGGCGACGTTCCTGATGGTGGGCAGCATGGCGCTTAGGCATCCGGACATCGTGCGGTCAGTGTTTCTGTCGGGCAATACGGTCGGCACGCATACCTTCGACCACCAGGACCTGTCCAAGCTCGATCCGGATGCGGCGCTCGACGACATCCAGCGCGGCGAAGACGCGGTGCGCAAGGCGCTGGCGCCGATCGGAGCGGAGCCGTCGCCGTTCTTCCGCTTCCCCTATCTGGCGCAGACCAAGGTGCTGCGGGCCGATCTCACCCTGTCGGGACGGATCGCGCTCGGGGCGCAGCTCGACAGCGACGATTATTTCACCTCGACCCCCGACCGGCTGCTGCGGCGCATCCTCAAGGGCCTCGACCGCACCGGCAGCGGCATCATCCTGATGCACGACATCCACGCCCGGACGGCCAAGATGCTGCCCGACCTGCTGCAGGAGCTCGAGGCGCGCGGTTACACGGTGGTGCAACTGGTCTATCGCGACGCGCCGTTCCTGGGAGTGCCGCTCAGAACCGCCACCAACGGCACGCGGTGAGGGCGCAGCGCCCGCTGGCCCGCGTGTCCGCCGGGCGCGACTACCTCGCCGGCCGTCTGGCGGTCGTCGATGGCTGGATCGTGGCGGCGAGCGAGGCGGAGCGGGCCGGTCCCGCACAGGCGCAGCCGGAGCCGGCTTTGCGCTGACGGCGCCAGTCCCGGCGGGTTTTCCGTCGACTGTCCGACCTCTTGCGCTGTCCGCGCAAATATGCACTGATACGTATAAGTAATACGTATAATTGCGGTATCCGGATGAGGCGAGCGACGCAGAGGGACGTTGCAAGGGCGGCGGGCGTCTCGCAGGCGGCCGTGTCGATGGTGCTGAGCGGCGGCACGTCGCCGTCCATCTCCACCGAAACGCATGAGCGCATCGTCAAGGCGGCGGCCGAGCTCGGCTACACGCCCAACCGCTTCGCCCAGGCGCTGCGGACCAGCCGGACGATGACCATCGCCTGCGTCGTGCCGGACATCAGCAACCCGTTCTATCCGGCGCTGATGCGCGGCGTGCAGTCGGTGACCGACGGGGAGAACTACGACCTCATCGCCTTCAACACCGACGGAACGCCGGACCGCGAGCGCCACTTCCTCGCCTGGGCGCGGCAGGGCCGCGTCGACGGCGTGGTCGGCGTGTTCTTCACCCTGCGCGCGTCCGACTTCCGGCCGCTGGTCGAGTCCGGCGTGCCGGTGGTGCGGATCGAATCGTCGAAGAAGCAGGGCGGCCCCATCGCCATCGACGACATCTATGTCGACAGCCGCGCCGCGGCCGAAGCGGTCACCAACTATCTGACCTCGCGCGGCCACACGCGGATCGCCATGGTGGCGGGGCGCGGCGGTCCGCAGGGCACCCGCGTCGAAGGCTACAAGGCGGCCCTGCTGGCCGCCGGCGGAACGCCGCATGTGGTGATCGTCGACGAGTTCAGCGAGGCGGGCGGGCTCGGCGCGGCCGAGACGGTGCTCGCCAGCGGCTACAAGCCGACGGCGATCTTCGCCGCCAACGACCTCATGGCCATCGGCGTCATGCAGGCGCTGCGCGAGCGCGGCATCGAGATACCGGGGGAGATCGCCGTCGTCGGCTTCGACGACATTTCCGCCGCCAAGCTGGTGACGCCGCCGCTGACCACGGTGACGCAGTTCCAGCGCGACATGGGCGTCAAGGCCGCCCAGATCCTGATGCACCGGCTGCGCGGGCCGCGCGGCGAGGCGGGCACCGCCATCGAGATGCCGTTCGGGCTGATCGAACGGAATTCTACCTGAATCCAAGGAGGAGGAAACCATGGAACGTCGTCTGTTTATGAAGGCTGCTCTGGCTGGCGCCAGCCTGCCGCTGCTCACGCGCCTGGCGCTGGGGCAGGACAAGAAGCCGATCACCTTCTGGTACGAATCGGCATCGCCCGCGAACCAGGACAATCTCAAGAAGCTGCTGATCGATCCGTTCAACGCCGCGCATCCCGACAGCGAGCTGTCGATCGATTTCCGCGGCAGCGACCTCGACAAGCAGATGCGCATCGCCATGCTGTCGGGCGGCGGCCCGGACATCGTGTTCACCGCCGGGCCGAGCTACGTCGCCTCGATGGCGCAGGCGGGCCAGCTCCTGTCGCTGGACGATTATGCGCAAAAGCTCGGCTGGAACGACCGGCTGCTGCCGCTGTTCCTCGATCTCGGCAAGTACAATGGCAAGCTCTACGCGCTGGCCAAGACCTACGAGACGCTCGGCCTGTTCTACAACAAGACCATGTTCGACAAGAACGGCTGGAAGGCGCCGACCACCATTCCCGAGCTCGAAGCCTTGGCCGAGGAGGCCAAGAAGGCGGGCCTCGTGCCGTTCGGCGCCGGCAATGCCGACTGGCGGCCGACCAATGAGTGGTACGTCTCGATCGTGCTCAATTCGATCGCCGGGCCCGACAACGTCTACAAGGCGCTGACCGGGGCGATCCCGTGGACCGACCCGTCGATCGTCGCCGCCATCGATAAGCTCAACGAGTGGTGGCAGAAGGGCTATTTCGGCCCGAACTACTTCTCGCTGACCACCGAGCAGGCCTTCGCGCAGGTGCCGCAGGGGCAGGCGGCGATGGCGCCGGTCGGCACCTGGGCGTTCTCCAACGTCGCCACCTATTTCCCGCAGAACAATGTCGAGCCGGGCTTCGTCGGCTTCCCCAGCGCCAGCGGCGATCCGGTCTATGCGCTGGGCATCGGCTCGACCTTCTCGATCAACGCCCAGTCGCAGAACGCCGACGGCGCCGCGGCGGTGCTCGACATGATCTTCCAGCCGAAATTCTATTCCGAGATGAACTCGGTGTGGCAGGGCGAGTGGAACCTGCCGCTCAAGGATCTGAGCGGCGTCAAGATCGGCGGCAACGTCACGCCGCTCTACGAGGAGGTGATGAAGACCCTGTCCACCGCCGTGGGCGACGGCCGCTACGGCTACACCTCGTGGACGTTCCTGCCGCCGGCGACCGACACCTATCTGGTCTCCGGCATGGAGGAGGTGTGGCTCAACAAGATCAAGACCGCCGACTACCTCAAGAAGTGGAACGACATTTTCAAGCAGGAAAAGGATCAGGGCAAGGTGCCGGCGATCCCGCCGCGCGCCAACTGATCGATCGGCGCGGCCGCGGGGATACGCGGCCGCGCCAGCTACCGGGAAAGGAGGGAGCCCATGACGATGCAAGCCGAGACGCTGGCGGTGGCCGAGCCGCAGCCGCGCGTCGCCGCCGATGGCGCGGGGGCGCCGAGCCGCGTGCACCTGCTCTATCTGGTTCCCACCCTCGCCATCAATTTCGCCATCATCCTGGTGCCGGCGCTGCTGACCATCGCGCTCGCCTTCTTCAGCTGGGACGGGATCTCGGCGCCGCAATTCATCGGGCTCGACAATTTCACCGCGCTTACCAGCGACGGCGTGTTCTGGACGGCCTTCGGCAACAACCTCATCTGGACGGCGATCTTCCTCACCGTGCCGATCGCGATGGGCCTGTTGGCGGCGACCATGCTGCTGATCGCGCGGCGGGCGCGGACGTTCTTCCAGGTCGTCTACTTCCTGCCGGTCATCATCGCTACCGCGATCACCGCACGCGTCTGGCAGGGCATGATCTACAGCCCCGTCACCGGCCTCTTCGGCCTCGCCGCCAAGAACGGCCTGCAGCTCGGCAACCCGCTCGCCGGCACCTCCACCGCGCTCTATGGCGTGGCGACGGTCGATCTCTGGCACTGGTGGGGGTTCCTGTGCGTCATCTTCTTTGCCGCGCTCCGCCAGGTGCCGGCCGAGCAGATCGAGGCCGCGCATCTCGAAGGAGCCAATTACTGGCAGATGCTGCGCTACGTGCTGCTGCCCGGCATCCGCCCGACCATCACGCTGATGATGATCCTCACCGTCATCTGGTCGTTCCTCGCCTTCGACTTCGTCTACATCCTGACGCAGGGTGGGCCGGCCTTCTCCAGCGAGGTGCTGTCGACGCTGGCCTACCGCCACGCCTTCTACGACCTCAATGTCGGCCAGGCGGCGGCGGTAGCGCTGATCATCTCGTGCTTCGGGCTGGTCGCCACCTTCTTTTACATCCGCGTGCAAACCCGGGAGGAACAGTCGTGAACCGGGTCGAAAGCCGCTTCACCATGATCGTCACCTATGTGGTGCTCGGCATCGGCGCTGTCATCGCGCTGCTGCCGATTGCGCTGCTGGTCATCAATTCGGTGAAGCCCGCCGCCGCCATCGTGGTGAGCCCGCTGTCGCTGCCCACCACCATCCACTGGGACAATTTCGTCCATGCCTGGCGCGACGCACATTTCAGCCAGACCTTCGTCAATTCGGCGGTGCTGACGGCGCTGACCATCGTGCTGGTCTGCACCACCGGCTCGCTCACCGCCTATGTGCTGGCGCGGCGCAAGATCAAGAGCTGGAAGATCTGGACCTTCTACCTGATGGCGACGACCACCGCGCCGATCCAGCTCTTTTTGTTCCCGCTGTATTTCGGCTTCGCGCGGCTCGGCCTCGTCAACAACCCGCCGGCGGTGTCGCTGATCTACACGGCGCTCTACAGCCCCTTCGCCATCATGCTGCTTCGGACCTATTTCCTCGCCGTGCCGCGCGAGCTCGAGGAGGCGGCGCTGGTCGACGGCGCCAGCCACTGGCAGGTGTTCACCCAGGTCATGCTGCCGATCGTGTCGCCGGGCATCCTGACGGTGGCGCTGATCATCGGGCTTTATTCCTGGAACGAGTTTCTGATCGCGACGACCTTCCTGCAGAGGGCCGACAAGAACACGGCGGTGGTGGCGTTCAACCTCCTCTCCGGCCAGTATTCGTCGGACTGGGGGGAGATCATGGCGGCGGCGCTGCTGATCGTGCTGCCGGTGGTGGTGCTGTTCCTGTTCATGCAGCGGCGCTTCATCGAGGGCATGGCCGGCGGCTCGGTCAAGGGCTGAACGGCGGGCAAAACGGGAGACCAGACGTGCCGATTCCGAACGACTATCTCGAGCGGGTCTATGCCGGCGTGCTCGGCAAGCTGATAGGGGTCTATCTCGGCCGGCCGTTCGAGGGCTGGACCTACCAGAAGATCATGCAGGAGCTCGGCCCCATCGAGTACTACGTGCACGAGCGGCTGGGCCAGCCGCTGGTGGTCACCGACGACGACGTGGCGGGCACCTTCACCTTCGTGCGAGCGCTGGAGGATTACGGCATCTCGCCCGATCTCAGCGCCGAGGACATCGGCAAGGCCTGGCTCAATTACATCGTCGAGGAGCGCTCCATCCTGTGGTGGGGCGGCAACGGCAATTCGACCGAGCACACCGCCTGGCTGAACCTCAAGAAGGGCATCCCGGCACCGCAATCGGGGGCGATCGCGACCAATGGCGCGACGGTCGCCGAGCAGATCGGCGCGCAGATCTTCATCGACGGCTGGGCGATGGTCGCGCCGGGGCAGCCGCAGCTCGCGGCCGAGCTTGCGCGCAAAGCGGGCAGCGTCAGCCATGACGGCGACTCCGTCCATGCGGCGATGCTGTGGGCGGCGATGGAGGCCGAGGCGTTCGTGTCGAGCGATATCGAGCACCTGCTCGAGACCGGCCTGTCGGTCATTCCCGCGGACGGCCTGATCGCCCGGCTGATCGCCGATGTGCGCGCCTGGCGCCGGCAATATCCCGACTGGCGCGACACGCGCCAGCAGATCGAGAACCGGTACGGCTACGACAAATATCCGGGCAATTGCCACGTGGTGCCCAACCACGCGCTGATGATCATGGCGGTGCTCTATGCGCCCGACGATTTCCAGAAGGCGCAGATGATCGTCAACACCTCGGGCTGGGACACCGACTGCAATGCCGGCAATGTCGGCTGCTTGATCGGGCTGATGCAGGGGCTCGACGGGCTGGAAACGGGGCCGGACTGGCGCGGCCCGATCGCCGACCGCCTGCTGATCTCGTCGGCCGACGGCGGCAGCTCGATCAACGATGCGGTGCGCACCGCCTATTACCTCACCAATATCGGCCTGCGCCTCTCCGGCGCCAGCGCGATGGCGCTGCCCAAGGAGGGGGCGCAGTTCCACTTCTCGCTGCCCGGCAGCGTGCAGGGGTTCACCGCGGCCGGCGGCGTCGGCGGCAACCGCTCGGTGCGGACCGCCAATGTCGAGTTCGAAGGCGGCCGCGCGCTGGCGGTCGTCTACGAAGCGCTGGGGCCGGGGCAGATCGCAGCGGTGAGCACGCCCACCTTCACGCCGCGCGACGTGCTCGACATGCGCACCTACGAGCTGATGGCGACGCCGCTCGTCTATCCCGGGCAGGTGGTGAAGGCGCGCGTCGTCGCCGACAGGGCGAACACCGGCGCCGTCGTCGTGCGGCTGCGGGCGCGCGTCTATGACGAGCACGACCAGCTGCGCGACGTCGATGGCGAGGGCCGGGTGCTGCAGCCGGGCGAGGCGGCGATCCTCGACTGGCGGCTGCCGGAGTTCGGCGGCCAGCCCATCGGCGAAATCGGCATCGCGTTTGCCGCCGACGGCCGCCGCGCCGATGGCCGGGTGCTGCTCGACTACCTCCGCTGGGACGGCGCGCCGCAGGTGACGTTGCGCCGGCCGGCCGGCGACAGCGATTTCTGGCGGCGCGCCTGGGTCAACGGCGTGAGCTTTTTCTCCAAGCGCTTCTCGCCCAGCTTCCGCATCTCGCAGGATCGCGGCGAGGGGCTCATCATCCACGGCACGCGGCAGTGGACCGACTATCGCGTCGACACCGAGATCGTCATCCACCTGGGCAGCTATGGCGGGGTTTCGGTGCGCGTGCAGGGCCTGCGGCGGCGCTACGACGTCCGCCTGACCCGGCAGGGCCGGCTCGAGATCGTGCGCGTGCGCGACGACGCTGTCGAGGTGCTCGCCGCGACGCCGTTCCCGCTGCAGTTCGAAACCCGGATCGGCTGCACCGTCTCGGTGACCGGCAGGGAGATCCGCGCCGAAATCGGGTCGGTCTCGCTCGCGGCGCGCGACGACAGCGAGCAGGCATTCGCCGACGGCGGCATCGGCCTCCTCATCGCCGAGGGCGCGCTGTCGACCGACGAGGTGCGCGTCGCCGGCCTCCCGCCGGGCTGAGCCGGCGACTGTCCCGGCCGGCGATCCTGTGCCTCGGGTCGCCGGTCCGGTGCAGGAGGAAGACGGCAGCCGCGACGTGCGGATGGAGAGCGTCGTTCCAGTCGGTCCTGCTGCGCATGATTGCGAGGAAAGCGATGGGCGCTTGCACGGGCTTTTGCCCGCGCGGCGGTGCATCGAATTTTCCTATGAGAAGATTTGAAATGTCGATTTTACAAATGATCCGACCGGCGAGACTGTTATCATCGCGGTCGTCCCAGAGCCTGTCCTCGGGGCGGGGGCCGCTTGGGAGAATGCATCATGAAATCAATTCGAACTGGAGTCTCGCGCCGCGACGTGCTGCGCGGAGGAACTGCACTTGGCGCATTGGCTGCGTTCGGGCTGCCGCAGCTGGCGGTGGGGTCGGCCAACGCCGCGACGATGGAGGACTGGGCGCTGCCGCCGGACCTTGAAAAGGCCAAGGTCGAGGGGCTGGAATATGCGAGCTACGGCATGCCCGACACCTGGGCCAATTACGGCGAAGTGCTGCAGAAGCTCGGGGCCCAGCTGGGCATCCAGATCCATCACACCGACACCGACATGAGCTCGCTCGAGGAGGTGACCAAGTACGACGCCGAGAAGGACAATCCTGTCGCCATCACCTCCGACATCGGCATCCTGTTCGGGCCCGTGGCGGACGCCAAGGGCGTGGTGCCGCCCTACACGCCGCCGAACGCAGCGCGCCTGCCGGCCGGCCTCAAGGGGCCGAATGGCGGGTGGGTCGCAACCTTCACGGGCGTGCCGACCATCATCACCAATACCGACGTCGTCAAGAACCCGCCCAAGACCTGGGAAGATCTGCTGAAGCCCGAATATACCGGCAAGGTGCAGTCGATCGATCCCAGCGCGGGTGGCGCGACCGACGTCGCCTTCTTCCTCGCCTGGGCTTACGCCTTCGGGGGTGACGAGAACAATTTCGACGGCGCCGTGGAGTACGCCAAGAAGCTGCTGGGCCAGTTCAGCGCGGTGTCGGCCAACGGCCAGACGCTGGAGAAGGGCGAGGTGCCCATCCAGCTGCAATGCGACTACAACGCCATCGCCGCCGCCAAGCGGCTCAAGGACAAGGGCATCAGCTCCGACGTGGTGGTGCCGGGCGTCTCCATCTATGCGCCCTATGCGATCATGGCCAACAAATATAACCTGGCCAAAATGAACATCGCCAAGCTCATGCTCGATTTCGTGCTGAGCGACGAGGGACAGACGGCGTTCGCCCGCTTCGGCGCACACCCGATCCGCGTCGCGCTCGGCGATCTGACGCTGCCCGACGACGCCAAGGCGAACTGGCTGCCCGACAGCATGTACGCCCAGGTCAAGAACATCCCCGACTGGTCCAAGGTCAGCCTGCAGCGGATTGCCGAAGTCTGGCAGTCGCAAGTGGCCGGCGGCTGAGGGATGGCCGACCAGCTCAGCTTCGGCCTGGCCTCGACGCGAGGCCGAAGCAGCCATCTGCGCCGGTTCGCCAGCCGCCTGCTCGTGTGGCTGGCGGACTGGTCGATGGCGCTGCCGCTGCTGATCGTGTCGGCGCTGATGCTCGTCGCGCCGATGGTGGCGATGTTCGCCGGCAGCTTCATCGACGGCAACGGCCAGATGTCGCTGGTGAACTGGAGCGACACGCTCGGCTCGGTCGCGAGCCAGCGTGCCATCGGCAACAGCCTGCTGCTCGGCGTCACCGTGGCCACCATCACGCTGATCATCGGCGGCCCGCTGTCGTGGCAGGTGTCGCGCATGCTGCGGCTCGGCCGCGCCTTCAGCCTCGGCCTGCTCAACGTGGCGGCCAATTTCAGCGGCATCGGCCTCGGCTTCGCCTTCGTCGCCGCGCTCGGCACCTACGGCATGGTGACCCTTGCCATGCAGGCGCTCGGCCTGCCGTTCTCGCCGGTGTCGCAGAGCTCGTTCTGGGGCATGGTGATCGCCTATGAATACGGCAACATCCCGCTGTTCGTGCTGCTGTCGCTGCCGGCGATGAGCCTGCTGCGCGACGAGTGGTGGGAAGCGGCGCAGACGGCGTCGGCGACCCGCTGGCAGTTCTGGCGCCACATCGGGCTCCCCATCCTGATGCCGCTGATGCTGGCCGACTGGTTGCTGATCTTCACCTGGTCGGTGGGCATGTACGGCCTGCCGCTCGCCTTGGTCGGCAGCGCGCCGCGGGCCTTCCGGCTGATCACGGTGGAAATGGGCCAGTCGATGGTCGGCTCGCTGTTCGGCGTCAACCACGTGCCGGTCTATGCCGTGATCCTGATGGTCATCGCCACGATCACGCTGCTCGCCTACCGGCTGATCGTCAGGAGGGCGATGCAGTGGCTCGTGTAGCTCGGCTCGCGCAGCGTATCCCCATCGTGCTGATGGCGATCTTCATCATCCTGCCGATGGTGGCGGTGCTGCTCTATTCCTTCGCCACGCGCTGGACGAGCAACATCCTGCCCGACGGCTATACGTTCGAGCACTGGATCGACGGCTTCACCGATGCGCGGTTCGCGGCGGTGCTGGTGCGCACGCTGCTGCTCGCCATCGCCTGCGCGGTGCTCGACCTGATCCTGGTCACTCCCGCGGTGTACTGGCAGAAGGTACGCAATCCGCGCATCCGGCCGTTCCTCGAGCTGGCGGCGGCGATACCGTTCGCCATTCCGTTCGTGGTGATCGCCTTCGGCCTGCTGGCGCTCAGCGGCCGCTTCGCCCCGCAATTGCAGGGTACGCTGTGGCTGCTGCTGCCGGCGCATGCGGCGGTGGCGTTCTCGTTCGTCTATTGGGCGGTCGACAGCTCGATGACCTCGGCAGGCGTCGCCCGCCTCAGCGAGGCGGCACGGACGTGCGGAGCCGGCCCGATGACCATTCTGTGGCGGGTGGTGCTGCCCAATATCGGCCCCGGCATCGCCAGCGGCGCGCTGCTGGCGTTCGGCGCGAGCTTCAACGAAATCGCCCTGGTGCAGATGCTGGTGGGCAACCGCTTCGAGACGGTGCCGCTCTACATGCTGAACCTGCTCAAGGGCTCCAACGCCGATTTCAACCTTCTGGCGGTGATGACCAGCGTGACCTTCCTCGTCACCCTGGTCCTGTCGATCGCGGTCGTCTACGTCAATGGCGGCGCCACGACGCAACTGGCCAACACCAACCCAGGTCGAAGGGAAACGCAATGAGCAGCATCACGCTGCGCGGCGTCAGCCGCCACTATGGTCCGGTGGTCGCGCTGGACGAAGTCAACCTCGAGGTGGAGGCGGGCGAGTTCATCGCCTTGCTCGGCAGCTCCGGCTGCGGCAAGACCACGACGCTGCGCTGCATCGCCGGGCTCACGCAGCCCTCGGCCGGCCGCATCTTCTTCGGCGACCAGGACGTCACCGACGTGCCGACCCGGCTGCGGCCCATCGGCATGGTGTTCCAGAGCTACGCGCTGTTTCCCAACATGACGGTGCGGCAGAACATCGCCTTTCCGCTCGCGGTGCGCGGCCGGCGCGGCAGCGAAGTGGAGCGGCGGGTCGACGAATTGCTGGAGCTGGTCGACCTGGTCGAGTTCGCCGGCCAGCATCCCAACCAGCTCTCGGGCGGGCAGGCGCAGCGCACGGCGCTGGCGCGGGCGCTGGCGCCGTCGCCGGCGGTGCTGCTGCTCGACGAGCCGCTTTCCGCCCTCGACGCCGTGGTGCGCCTGCATCTGCGCGACGAGATCCGGCGCATCCAGCAGCAGGTGAAGATCACCGCCTTGCTGGTGACGCACGACCAGTCGGAGGCGCTGGCGGTCGCCGACCGCGTGGTGGTGATGAGCAAGGGGCGGATCGAGCAGGTGGCAACGCCGGCCGAGCTCTACGAAACGCCCGCGACGCTGTTCAGCGCGAGCTTCATCGGCAACCGCAACGCCATCGAGCTGCCGGTGGTGGACGGGCGGATCCGCCTGGGCGGCGCCTTCGACCTGCCGAGCGGCGTCAAGGCCGATACGGCGCTGGTGTTCGTGCGCGCCGAGGACGTGCGGCTGGCCGGCGAGGGGAGGGGACACCCGGCGCGCGTCGAAAGCCGCATCTTCCAGGGGTCGACGACGCGCTTCTACCTGTCGGTCGATGCCGGCTTCGGCCCCATCCGGCTGCGGGCCGACTGGCCGAGCCGCGATGCGGCGTCGGTGCAGACCGGCGACACCGTCCGGCTCTACGTCGATCCGGCCGACGCCCGCGTCTTTGCACCCGAGGCGCGCCCATGACGACGCCGGGCCTCAACGTTCTCCTCATCACCGCGGATCAGTGGCGCGGCGACCTCCTGGGCGCCGCCGGGCATCCGTTCGCCAGCACGCCGCATCTCGATGCGCTCGCCGCGGATGGCACCCGGTTCGCGCGCCACTACTGCCAGGCCTACCCCTGCGGTCCGGCACGCGCGTCGATGCTGACCGGCCTTTATCCGCACAAGCACCGCAGCATCCAGAACGGCGTTCCCCTGGATGCGCGCCATCCCACGCTGTTCAAGGAGGCGCGGCGCGGGGGCTACCGGCCGCGGCTGTTCGGCTATTCCGACACCACCCTCGATCCGCGCGGCCGGCCGGAGCTCGACCCCGATCGCGGCGACTACGAAAATGTGTGCCCCGGCCTCGATGTCGACACGCTGCTGACCGAGCGCGCCGTCTCCTGGCTCGCCGACCTCCTGGCCAAGGGCTACGACGTCGACCCGGATGGCGGGCGGGATGCGGTGTTTGCGGCGCGCGGTCCGGGCGAGCCGCCGCTGTTTTCCGCCGAGGACAGCGAGGCTGCGTTCCTCACCGACCGTTTCCTGCTGTGGCTTGCGGCCGCCGGGTCGCGCCCGTGGTTCGCGCATCTCTCCTACATTTCCCCGCATCCGCCGTTCGCGGCCGCACCGCCCTATGACACGCTCGTCGATGTCGGCCAGGTGCCGCTGCCGAAGCGGGGCGCGGCGCCCGAGACCGAGGCCGCGCAGCATCCCTTCATCGCCGCGCTCTACGACCAGATGGATGCCGGCCATTTCGTCCCCGGCCTCAACGGGCGCTCGCGGGACGTGAGCGACGACATGATCCGGCGGATACGCGCGATCTATGCCGGCCAGGCGGCGGAGGTCGACCATCACATCGGCCGCATCGTCGCGGCGCTGACGGCGAGCGGTGCCCTCGAGCGGACGCTGGTGATCTTCACCTCCGACCACGCCGAGCAGCTGTTCGACCACTGGATGCTGGGCAAGGCCGGGTATTTCGACCAGTCCGCGCACGTTCCGCTCATCATCCGCCATCCGGGCGCGCTGGCGCGGGCGCATCGCGGCCGGACCGTGCAGCAGTTCACCGAATCGATCGACCTGATGCCGACGATCCTCACGGCCATCGGCGTCACGCCGCCGCGCAATTGCGACGGCCACAGCCTGTTGCCGTACTGCTTCGGGGAGGCGCCGGCCGGCTGGCGCGACGAGGTGCATTGGAGCACCGATTTCCGGGACATCGAAACGCGCCGCATGGAGCAGCAGTTCGGGTTGCCGTCGGAGTGGTGCAATTTGCAGGTGATCAGGACCGAGCGCTTGAAATACGTGCACTTCGCAGGCCTGCCGCCGGTCCTGTTCGACCTCGAGGACGATCCGGACGAGCTGGTCAACCGGGCCGACGATCCCGCCGCCCGTCCCCTGAAGCTCGAGGCGCTCGACCGGCTGCTGACCTGGCGGCAGCGCAACGAGGAGCGGACGCTTACGGGCTATCTCGCCCGCGCCGGACGCTATTTCGAAGAGACGTAAGCGGTCCCGGACTCCGGCTCGGCGGCCGCCCCGCATTGCTCGCGGCTCGCGGCCGCGGGCGATCAGGCCATGCCGGTTTCAGCCAGGATCGCGTCTTCGACGATGCCCAGGGCGCGGTCGAGGTCCTGCCGCGAAATCACCAGCGGCGCCGACAGGGTCAGCACGTTGCCGCCGCTCACCTTGAAGTTCAGCCCGTTCTCGAGGCAGCGATAATAGATGCGTTCGGCGCGGTCGCGCGCCTGGGCGCGGGTGGCGCGATCCTCGACGATCTCGACGCCCAGCAGCAGGCCGCGCCCGCGCACGTCGCCGACATGGGGCGAGCGCGTCGTCAGCTCGCGCAGCCGCGCCATCGCCGCCGCTCCGAGCTCGGACGCGCGCTCCACCAGGCCGTCCTCGCGGATGATCTCGATGGTGGTCAGGGCGGCGCGCGTCGTCACCGGATTCTTTTCGTGCGTATAGTGGCCGATCGCGAAATCGCCGGCGACATCGAGGTCGTGGCGGGCGATCATCGCCGCGATCGGCAGGATGCCGCCGCCGAGCGCCTTGCCGAGCACCATGATGTCGGGCACGACGCCCTCGTGCTCGGAGGCGAAGAAGCGGCCGGTCTTGCCCAGCCCGGTCGGGATCTCGTCGAAGATCAGCAGCGCGCCGTGCCGGTCGCAGGCCTCGCGCACGCGCCGCCAATAGCCGGGCGGCGGCAGATAGGGGATGGCCCGCATCGGCTCGGCGATCACCGCGGCGACGTCGCCCTCCTTCTCGAGCACGTACGACACCATGTCGGCGCAGGCGAGGCCGCAGCTCTCCGGGCCGGCGTGCTTGAACGGGCAGCGATAGCAGGCGAACGGCGCGACGTGCTCGGTGCCGGTCATCAGCGGGCCGGCGATGTGCGAGCGAAAGGTCGCCTCGCCGCCCACGCTCGCGGCCGCGAAGCCGGCGCCGTGGAAGGCATCCCAGAACGACACCGTCTTGAAGCGGCCGGTGGCGGCCCGGGCGAGCTTGATGGCGACTTCGATCGCGTCGGAACCGCCGGTGGTGAACAGCACCTTGTCCAGATTGCCGGGGGCGAGCTTGCCCAATGTCTCGGCGAGCTCCACCGCGGGCTCGCAGGTGAAGCGGCGCGGCGCGAACGACAGCGTGTCGAGCTGCTGCTTGATGGCGGCGACGAGCCGGGGGTGGGCGTAGCCGATGTGGTGGGCGCTGTTGCCGTGAAAATCCATGTAGCGGCGGCCCGCCGTGTCCTCGATCCAGATGCCCTCCGCCTTGGCGATGGTGGAGACGCAGGGGCTCGACAGGCTCTGGTGCAGGAAGGCGTCGGCGTCGCGTTCGAGCAGCGCGCGGGTGGCGTTGTGCTGTTCGCGCCGCGCAAACGACTGCCGTGCGGCCGAGGTGTTGGACTCCCCCTCGGCGTGGACGATGCCGGTGTCGCGTTCGCCTACACGCATGTGCAATCTCGGGGTTCGAGGCACGCGGCACACGGGCTCCGCGCGCCGGTACGCCGGGCGCTAGGCCCAGGGCAGGGAAAAAGTCTTGACATTGGTATAGCTCTTCATGGCCTCGACGACGCCTTCCTTGAAGCCGTTGCCGGAATCTTTGATGCCGCCGAAGGGAGACATCTCGGTGCGATAGCCGGGAACCTCCCAGATGTTCACCGTGCCGACGCGGAGGCCGGCGACGTATTTCTGGATGCGGCGGAAATCGTTGGTGCAAACGCCAGAGGACAGCCCGAACGGCGTGGAGTTGGAGAGCGCAATCAGCGCCGCGTCGTCATCGGGCACGCGCACGATCGGCACGATCGGACCGAACGTCTCCTGCATCACGAGATCGCTCGCATGCGGCACGCGGTCGACCACGATCGGCGGCAGCAGCGCGCCCGTCCGTCCCGGATGGTAGAGAATCTCGGCGCCCTGTTCGGCGGCCATCTCGACCCGGCGTTCGAACAGCGCCGCCGCCTTCTGGTTGACCACCGTTCCAAGCTGCGTGTCGGGCAGCAGCGGATCGCCGAAGCGGATCGCCTGGGCGCGCTCCAGCACCAGCGGCACGAAGCGGTCGGCGACGCGCTCCTGGCAGAGGATGCGCTTGACGGCGGTGCAGCGCTGCCCGGAATTCCGCGTCGCGCCGGCGACCGCGAGATCGGCCGCCCGCGCCAGGTCGGCATCGTCGAGGTCGTCGAGCACGATCAGCGGATCGTTGCCGCCCAGCTCGAGCACCTGGCGGCGGTAGCCGGCGGTCGCCGCGATCATCTTGCCCACCGGCACGCTGCCGGTGAAGGTGACGAGCTCGACATTGGGGTTGGTGATCATCTCGGCGCCGATGTCGGCCGGCCAGCCGGTGACCACCGAGAGCATCTGCGGCGGCAGGCCGGCCTCGTAGAGGATGTCCGCCAGCAGCAGCGCGGTGATGGGCGTCGCCTCGGCCGGCTTGACCACGACGCAATTGTTGGTGGCGATCGCCGGGGCCACCTTGTGCGCCACCATGTTGAGCGGATGGTTGAACGGCGTGATGGCCGAGATCGCGGTCAGCGGCTCGCGCAGCGTGAAGATCTTGCGCGCCCGCCCATGCGGGGTGAGGTCGCAGGCATAGACCTCGCCGTCGTCGTGGATCAGCGCCTGCCCGGCGAGGGTGAAGACGTCGAAGGCGCGCCCGACCTCGTACAGCGAATCCTGCCGGGAGATGCCGAGCTCGAGGCTGATGCAGGTAGAGAGCTCGTCCCGCCGCGCGTCGAGCATTTCGGCGGTCCGCAGCAGGATGCGCTGCCGCTCGTAGCGGGTGAGCGTCGCGCGGAAGCCCGCCGCCGCGGCAAAGGCGTCGCGGGCGTGCCGCGCGCTGCCCGCCGGCACCGTTCCCACCAGATGGTCGTCATAGGGGTGGCGGATTTCGATCACCGCATCGGCGTCGACCGAACGGCCGGCGATCCGCATGGGATGGTGACGGGCAGGGAAGTGGCGGGCCGGCTCGGACATCGGTCCCTCGCTACCTGGCGACGCGGGTGGCGGCCACGGCGTAGTAGAACGCATCGAAATTGCGCAGCACCGGCGCGTCGGGCAGGTCGGGAAGCCGCCGGTTGACGATGAAGGGCACGCGCTGCTCGGTCAGCCCGCCATGCGAGCGCAGCGGTTCCTTGAGCGCCGCGAGATCGTGCCGCGCCGCGCTGGTGCCGATCGTCTTGTTCTCGCTCGAGATCAGCACCAGATCGCCCATGCGGTCCTCGGGCAGCTCGAAGCGGGCGCAGGCCTGCTGGCGGTCGAGCACCAGGTCGAGCCCCGCGACCCCGCGCAGGCGTTCGATCAGCGCCGCCCGGTCGACCGAGTCCGGCAGGTACGCGGTGGCGAAGGATCCGAGCGCCCCGTGGTGGACGACATAGGGGTCGGTGATCGGCAGGATCACGCGCGCGGCGCCGGCGCCGAGCCACGTGTCCAGCAGGTCCTGCAGGTAGATCACGTCCGGCGTCCCGTCGGCCTTGTGCTTGGGCTTCATGCCGTGGTCGGCGGTCACCACCACCGCGGCGCCGAGCGCGTCCAGCTCGCCCAGATAGTGGTCGAACATGGCGTAGAAGGCGTTGGCCTGCGCGGTACCGGGGGCGAATTTGTGCTGCACGTAGTCGGTGGTGGTCAGGTACATGATGTCCGGCCGGAACTCGCGGAGCAGCTTCACTCCGGCGGCGAACACGAACTCGGACAGCTCCGCCGAATAGACCTCGGGAACGGGGCGATCCAGCCAGGCCGAGGCGTTGTCGATGCCGTTGCCGGCAAGCGTGGTGGCGCCGGCGCGTTCGGCCGAAAAGCACACCGCGCGATCGGGGAAGGCGAGGCCGTGGCCGAGCAGCGCCCTGAGCTTGTCCTTGGCGGTCACCACCGCGACGCGGGCGCCGGCGTCGAAGAACCCCTTGAACAGCGTCGGCGCGCGCAGGAATCTCGGATCGTTCATCATCACCTCTTCGCCGGTGGCCGGATCGTAGAGGTAGTTGCCGCAGATGCCGTGCACGGCCGGGGGGCGACCGGTGGCGATCGACAGATTGTTGGGGTTGGTGAAGCTCGGCATGGCGCTATGGGCAAAGCGGACCGTGCCGCGCTGCTTGATGTCCACCAGGTTGGGCATGAGCCCGGCGGCGATGGCGGTGTCGAGATAGGCCGGCTCGCAGCCGTCGAGGCAGATGGCGATGGCGGGCACGTCCGGCCAGTCATAGCTCCGGCCGTTGATGGTGATGGCGTTCCGTCCCAGCTCGCTCATGCGTCGCTCCCAGTGAGTCCGAGCCGTTCGGCGTGCCGCTGCCAGGCGAGGCGAGCGGCCAGAACTCCATTTTCAAGCGACGGTGGCAGCCGTCCCATTATTTGTAAAATCGTTATTTCATATTTTGTGATTGGAAAATCCGATAGTTGGTCGGCTAGATCGCTGCCGCCGATCGGGCCGGAAAGAGCGCCGGTTTCCGCCGACCGGCATCGTCTGCGTCGCTCGTCGGAGATCACATTGCGCTACGTTCAGCTCAGGGCCTTCCACCATGTCGCCGTCTGCGGCGGCTTCTCGCGCGCCGCCGAGGCGCTGCACCTGACGCAGCCGGCCATCTCCGACCAGGTGCGCAAGCTCGAGGAGGAGTACGACGTGCTCCTGTTCAACCGGCTCAAGAAGCAGGTGACGCTGACGCAGGCCGGGCAGAACCTGTTCGAAGTCACCAAGCGCATGTTCGACGTCGAGCAGCAGGCGCTCGGCCTGCTGTCGGAATCGCGCAGCATGCGGCTGGGCACGCTGCGGATCGTGGCCGACGCCCCGCACCATCTGCTGCGCATCCTCGCGCGCTACCGCAGCAAATATCCGGGCGTGCGCATCCTGCTGCATTCGGGCAATTCGGAGACGGTGGTCGAGAGCCTCTATGCCTACGAGGCCGACATCGGCGTGCTCGGGGATTTCCCGAGCGGCCGCGACTTCCTCACGGTGAAACTCCATTCCACGCCGATCATCGCCTTCGCCGCCGCGGACCACCCGATCGCGAAGAAAGGCAGGACGACGCTCAAGGAGCTCGCCAGCCAGCCGCTGGTGATGCGCGAGCGCGGCTCGATGACGCGGCAGCGGCTCGAGGAGACGGCGCGCGCGCAGGGCGTCGAGCTGAAGCCGATCATCGAGGCGGAAGGGCGCGAGGCGGTGCGCGAGATCGTGGCCTCGGGCGGCGGCATCGGCTTCGTCTGCGCCGCCGAGTTCAGCCCCGACAACCGCGTGGTGGCGATCCCGATCGACGGGGCGAGCATGCTGATGGACGAAGGGCTGATCTGCCTGCGCGAACGCGGCGGCAACCAGCTGGTCCGCGCCTTCTTCGAAACGGCGCTCGAAAGCCGCGACTCCGAAGAGACCGCCGTCAAACCCGCATCCCGAAAGCCCCATGCGAGGAGCAGGAGCGCGCGGGCCTAGGCAAAGCGCTCGAGCAGGCGCTGCCGTGTTTCGGCGGGAATGAAGGCGACCGCGAGGGCGTTGCGGTTTGCCGCGGCGAACTCGTCCGCTCCCCAGCCGAAGGTCTTGTGCAGGCGCTCGTATTCGTCGGCGAGGGTCAGGTCGGTGGGGCCGCGGGCGTCGGTGTTGACGCTCAGGGCCACGCCGAGCCGGCGCAGGCGATCGATGGGGTGGTCCTCTCCAAGCTCATCGAGCAATCGAGATGCAGATGCAGCTCCACCTTGGGAAGCGCCGCAATGTCGTCGCGCGTCATGCCGCCCGTCCTAGCCCTTTATGCCCGCCGACGACAGGCCCTGCACATAGTAGCGCTGCAGCGGCAGCAGCAGCACGATGGGGATCAGCGCGGTGACCACCGCCACGGCGAAGAGCTGGTTCCAGAAGGTCTGGTATTGCTGCTGGAAGGCGGCCATCCCGACCTGGATCACCTTGAACTGCTGGCTCGGCATCGCCAGCAGCGGCCACAGGAAGGCCTCCCACTGGAACACGAACAGCAGCAGCCCGGCGCTGATGCAGGTGGGGATCGAGAGCGGCACATAGATCCGCCACAGGATGTCGAACCAGGTGGCGCCGTCGATCTGGGCCGCCTCGAGATAGTCGGACGGCACCTGCCGGAAGAACTGGTAGAACAGGAACACCGCAAGGCCGTTGGCGACGCTGGGCACGATCAGGGCGGCGATGTTGTCGACCCAGCCCAGTTGCAGCGTCACCGAATAGAGCGGCAGCGCGATGGCCTCGAATGGCAGCATGAAGCTGACGATGACGAAGGCGAGCACCAGGCCTTTGCCCTTGAAGTCGAACAGCGCGAAGGCAAAGCCGGCGGCGCCGTTGACGACGATCCCGGCGATCACCGTCACCACGGCGACCAGCAGGGTATTGGCGATGATGAGGCCAAAACCCTGGTCGAGGATGCCGCTATAGGCCTCGAGCGAGAAGGGCACGGGGATCAGCGCCTTGGGAGTGAAGGGGAAAAGGTCGGCGAAGACTTCGCTGTTCGGCCGCAGCGACGACACGATCGCCCACCACAGCGGCAGCACGAACACGAAGGCGATGGCGATGTAGGCGAGGTGCCTGAGGCCGAGGGCAGCGCCGCGCTTCATGATGCTGCCTCCGTGCGGCGGGAGAGCAGCCGGAACTGCAGGCCGACGATCAGCAGCAACAGCAGCACCAGCACCACGATGATCGCCATCGCCCGTCCCATGTCGCCGAAGATGAAGCCGGATTTGTAGGCCTCGTACATCAGCACGTTGGTGGAATCCGCCGGGCCGCCCTGGGTCAGCATGAAGATGGGGGCAAACAGCAGGAAATTGATGGACACGTCGGCCACCAGCACGAACAGCAGCGTCGGCCGCAGCAGTGGAACCGTGATATAGACCAGCCGCTGCCAGGCGCGGGCGCCGTCGATCCGCGCCGCGTCGTAGATTTCGGGCGAAATGTTCTGCAGGCCGCCGACGATGAAGATCATCCAGTACGAGATGCCCTTCCAGGTGGCGATGGCGATGATCGAATAGAGCGCCAGGCCTTCGGAGGTCAGCCAAGGTTGCGCCGGCAGCCCGGCGACATTGAGCAGGCCGTTCACCAGCCCGTCCGGCGTCAGCATGATGCGCCAGATGATCACCGCGGTCGGCAGCGACACGCCGATCGGAATGAGAAACAGCACCCGGTAGAGGGTGATGCCGCGGAACTTCTGCACGTAGAGCAGCGCCAGCCCGAGCGCCAGCGCGATCTGGATGGGGTTCATCAGCAGGTTGAACCACAGCGTCACCTGCAGCGATTTCCAGAACGTCGTATCGGCGGCGAGCGCCAGATAATTGCCGATCCCGACGAAGATCGTGTCGCCCCTGACGACGTTGAACAGGCTGTCGGAGACGGCGAGCGCGATCGGATAGAGCCGGAACACCACCAGGCCGAGCAGCGCCGGCGCAAGGCACAGCACGGCGAAGAAGACGGGGGTTCGGCGTGTCGTCATGCAAGGCTCCGGGGGCGGAGCCCTCCCGCCGAAGCGGGAGGGCGATGGGCCTATTGGGCGACGCGCTTGGCGGCGGCCTCGAATTTCTGCACCGCGCTCTTGAGGGCATCGGCAACGGGCACGCCGTTGGAGATGTCGGTGAAGGCGGTGCGGAAGGCATCCTGCAACTGGCCATAGGCTGCCGTCACCGGCCGCGCCTTGGCGGTATTGAGCGAGTCATAGACGCCCAGGCGGAACACGTCCTGCGGGAAGGTGTCGAAGGCGGGCGAGGTGCTGATCTCGTCGAGCAGCGGCTTGTACACGGGCAACTGGTTCAGCGCCTTGAACCAGACGCGCGTGCCCTCGTCCGAGGTGGTGAGATATTTGGCGAAGTCGAACGCGTCCTGCTGGTCGGCGGAGGCGGCGTTGACGCCGACATACCAGCTGCCGGTCGGGGTCAGCACCTTGCCGCCCGCGAAATAGGGGTAGGGCGCAACGCCGTAATCGACGCTGGTGGCGCTGAGGATCGGCAGGTTCCAGGTGCCGCCGACGAACATCGCAAGCTTGCCGGTGGTGAACAGCTGCGCCGCCTCGCCATAGCCCAGCCCCTTCGGGCTCACGCCCCACTCGTTGTAGAGGTTGGACCAGTAGGTGGCGGCCTTCGTCCAGGCGGGGCTGTCGAGATAGCCCTCGGCGGTGACGCCGTCGGGCGCGATCACGTCGGTGCCCAGCGATTCACCGAAGGGCTGCAACTGGTAGAGCTCGGCGAACTGCTCGACGCTGAAGCCGTATTGCGTGGTGCGGCCATTGTCCTTCACCGTCAGCTTCCTGGCCGCATCAGCGATCTGCTCCCAGGTCCAGCGCTTGCTCGAGGCCAGCTCGTCGACCTGCTTCTGGCTCGCCGACTGCCCGGCCGTCAGCCCGTCCGGCGGCGTGATGCCGGCGGCCTTGAACAGCGCCTTGTTGTAGAACAGCACCTGCGCGGAATTGTTGATCGGCAGGGCGTATTGCGTGCCGTCATACTTGCCGGCATCGACGCTGGCCTGCACCAGGGTGGAGGTGTCGATCCCCTGGTCGATCTTGGACAGGAAGCCGCGCGACGCATAGCTCGCCACCAGCGGCGCATCGACATAGACGAGGTCGATGCCCTTGTCCTTGGAGCGCAGCCGCAGCTCGGCCACCTGGAAGAACTGGGCGAACGGATAGGATTGCAGCTTGATCTTGATGCCGGGATGGGCCGCCTCGTAGCTGTCGGCCACCGCCTGCATCGCGGTGGTGTCGCCACCTTCGATCACGATCATGTTGAGCGTCTTGTCCGCCGCCAGTGCGGAGGTGGCGAGCAGGCCGGCAGCAAGGCCGGCCATTGCCGCAGTCTTCCAGATCATCTTCATCATGCAGCCCCTTGGGTTCGCGTTTTGGACGTGGTGGCGTAGCGCTTCGCCGCCCAGATCAGCGCCTGGGTGACGAGGTCGGTGAACCGCGTGGTGTCGGCGCTCATGGCGACATCGACATTCATCGTGCGCGTGTCGTGCTTGCGATCCTGCGGCCTGAGATCGATCAGCGTCTGGCCGTAGCTTTCGCAATCGGCGACGATCACCTCGCCCGGCCGCGGCTCGACGGCGAAGATGTCCGGCTCGATCAAATAGGCGATCGTGCATGGATCGTGCAGGGGGGCGCCGCGCGGATCGGCGCCGGCAAAGGCATGATAGGTGCCGCAGTAGAACTGCATGATATCGGCGGCGGGATTGGGACCCGGCTGCGCCGCCCGCACCGCGTCGATGGCCGCCTGCGCCAGCCGCGTCTGGTGCGTGACGTTGAGGCCGAACATCACCAGCTTCACGCCGGACCTGAAGACGATGCGTGCCGCCTCGGCATCGGCCCAGATGTTGAACTCGGCCGCCGGCGTGACATTGCCCTCGGTGCTGGAGCCGCCCATGAACACGAGGCGCTTGATCTTGCCCGCCAGGTCCGGTCGCTTGGCGAGGACCAGCGCGGCGTTGGTCATCGGCCCGATGACCACCAGGGTGATTTCGCCCGGATGCGCCTCGACCCGCTCGATGATGGCGTCGACGGCATGCTGCCCCTGCGCCGCGCGCGTCGCCGGCGGCAGGTCGGCGCCGGCGCTGTCGAGGCCGCTCGGGCCGTGGAAGGCGGCGGGGAAGTCGTAGCGATGCAGCAGCGGCTGCACCGCCCCGGCATGGACCGGCACGTCGAGGCCGAACGCCTCGACGATGCGCAGCGCATTGTTGGTGGTGTTGGCGAGGGAGGCGTTGCCGCACACCGTGGTGATGGCCTCGAGCCGAATCCGGTCGTGCCAGGCCGCCAGCAGGATCGCCGCCATGTCGTCATGTCCCGGGTCGCAATCGATGATGACCCGTTCGGGAGCTTCCGCCATTGCTGTCCTGCCTGCTCGGATGATCCAGTAAAACTGCCGGGACTTTTTCCGTCCGAGGTCCGTTTTGGCTCCCCGGCGGCGGCCAAAAGTCCAAATTTCAAGGGGCAACGGTAGGATGGACGTGCCGCGCCCAATAGCCTAAATTTGGCCGGTCAGTTGACTTTTATTCAACGATTGAATGCTGCATCTGCTCAACGCCATTCGCGCCTTCGAGGTCGCCGCACGCCTGGGGAGCGTCAGCAAGGCCGCCGAGGAGCTGCGCGTGACGAGCGGCGCCGTCAGCCGCCACATCAAGAACCTCGAGGCCGAGTTCGGCATCCAGCTGTTCGAGCGCGGCAACAGGTCGTTGCGCCTCACGCCCGAGGCCGCCGCCTTCGCCGCGACCATCACCGAAGCCTTCGCCTCGATGACGCGCGGGGTGGAGCACCTGCGCGCCGCCTACCGGCAATCCACCATCATGCTGACGGCGCCCGACACGTTTCTGCTGCGCTGGCTGGTGCCGCGCCTCAACAGCCTCGATGCCGCGCTGGGCGGCAAGTCGGTGCGGCTGACGACGTGGACGCGCGAGATCAATCCGGCCGACCGGTCGATCGACGTCTATGTCGGCGTCGGCCCGCTGCTCGACATCGCCGGCCTGACGGTGATCGAGATCGGCGCGGAAACCTTCGGTCCGGTGGTGAGCCCGATGCTGCTGCGCGATCACGAGGTCACCGCGGATTATCTGTGGTCGCTCCCCCGCCTCGACATTCGCTGGCCCCCGGACATGTGGACCAACTGGGCGCGCGAGGCCGGCCATGTGCTGCCGCCGCGCGAGACCATCTGGTATGATACGCTGACCTACAGCGTGCAGGCGGCAGAAGCCGGGCTCGGCGTCGCCATCGGACCGGGCCCCGCCGTGTGGGACGCGCTCCAGCACGGCCGCCTCGTCGCCCCGCTCGGGCTGATCAGCCGGCCGGGCCGATGGTTCCTCGCCTGGCGCAGCGACCGCGCCGGATCGACCATGAATACCATCGCACGATGGTTCCAGCACGAGATGCAGCGGTCGGCAGCGCAAGGGCTGGCCGGGGTTCCCGAGGCCGACGGCCAGGGACCGGTCCGATCGGCTATTGGCCGCGCCCGGCCTTCCGGAATTCCCGGGGCGACGTCCCGGTCCAGCGCCGGAAGGCGAGGGTGAACGGCGGCGACGTGGAATAGCCGAGGAGCCCGGCGACATTGGCGATCGGAGCGTTGGAGGTTCCAACCATCCGCGTCGCCATGTCCTGGCGGACCTTTTCGAGCACTTCGGAAAACGACGTGCCCTCCTGCTGCAGGAGCCGCTGCATCTTTTTCGGACTGAGGCCGAGCGAGTTGGCGATGAAGTCGAGATTGCAATAGCCGGTTCCCATCACGCTCGGAATGGCGAGCGCCACGGTGGCACGAATTGTCTGGTCGTAGATCGGCGTCTGGCCGATGCGCCGCCGCACATAGCGGGAGACCAGTCCGCGCACCGGCCTCGGCCGCCCGCCCGCCTGCGCCGCGAGGTACGCCCTGTCGAGCAGCACCTCGTCGTGCTCGGCGCCGAACTCGACCTCGCAGCGAAACAGGGTCCGGTGCGGCGTGACGTCTGCCGGCGCACAGTGCCGGAACCGCACCGCCATCAGCTCGGCGTCGATGCCGGTCCCGCCCCGGGCGAGCCTGACGCAATTGGCGACGCTCAGTTCCATGACCTGCCTGGGGGAGAATTCCGAATCGTCCGTCCGGTAGCGGACGATCACGTGCGGTTGGGCGGGATCGTTGATCAATTGCAGGCTGTAGGCGTCGGTGTGCAGGCGCCAGTATTGCAGCCCGAGCCTGAACCACTCTTCGAACGTCTCGCTGAATGCCGCCATCAGCATGATGGGCCCCGCATTGGGGAAGTCCGAGGGCAGCGTGCCCGACCAGGTCAGGGCGAAGGACGGCATGGCGAGGCGATCGGCGGCGAGTTCCAGCGCCATGGCCAGCCTGCGCCAGGAGATGAACTGGTCGCCGTCGGTGAGGCAGGACGGGTCGAGCCCGGCGTCGCGCACGAGTTCGATCGGATCGCCGCCGCGGGCGCGCACGAGGTCCGCAAAGCCGTACATGATCGTGCTGCGGATGTAGCGGTCCTTGGCGCGTCGTCGGCGTCTCGCGGCAAAATTCAATGCAGATGGTCCGGTGCGTCTCGCGGCGATGCCCGGCCGAGCGCGACTCCTTCGCGTCGTGGGCACCTGCGCCGAACTCTATCCACGCGACAGCAAGAACGGGATGCGTCAGATCAATCTGACCGACCATGTTTGCTTGGCTCGCCGAGGTTGTGTCCTGAAATATGAACTCGCTCGGTCCTGCGGTGAAGTTATGCCGTTTCTGCAGGACTGTCGCGCCAGGCCCGAAACATTTCATTTACGCCGGAAACGCTACCGTGGGCTCGCGTCAACAACTCCTCACAAACAGCTATGCTCGAACGATTAATTGATCTCGCTGCGCAAGCCGACAGCGACAGCCGTCGCGACTTGCTTAGAAGCATAGCAGATATGTTCTACAACAATGGCCGCGACCACATCGCCGAGAGCGAGGTCAGGCTGTTCGCCGATGTCGTGGGCCGCGCCCTCGAGGACATGAGCGAAGAGCATCGCGAGGAATTCTCCGATCGGGTCGCGTCCGATCCGCGCACGCCGCGCGATCTTGCGCTGCGGCTCGCCGGCGACACGGCGGTGGTCGCCGCTCCGGTTCTCGGGCGGTCGCCGGTCCTCACCGACGACGACCTGATTTCCATCGCGAGCTCCAAAGGCACCGGCCATCGCCTGGCGATCTCCAGGCGCGAGCACGTCAGTGCGCGCGTCACCGATGTCCTGATCGACTTCGAAGAGACCGAGGTGATGCTGTCGCTGCTCGACAACCAGACGGCGCGGACCTCGCCGGCCGGCATGAAAAAGCTCGCCGGCCACGCCGAAAACATCGCCGAGCTGCGCGAGAAGCTCTGTCGCCGCGACGACGTCCCGCAATCGATCCTGCAGCGGATCATGCCGCTGCTCAGCGAGGAGGCGCGCGAACGCGCCGAGCTGCTGCTCGAGAGCGGCAACGAGCAGTTGAGCGGCGTCATGGCGCAGGCCGGCACCTCGCTCGCGGTCGAACGCGCCGAGCGGGCGCGCCGGCGGCTGGCGATCAAGGCCATGGCGCAGCGGGTCGCGTCGGGGGCGCTCGGCCTCGATGCCTTCGTGGCGGATCTGGCGTCCCAGAACCGGCCGCTCGACCTCGCCCTCGGCCTGTCGTCGGTTGCAGCGCTGCCCGAACGGCAGGTCGCCAACGCGGTGATCTCGCTCAGCGCCGAACCGCTCGCGCTCGTCTGCAAAGCCCTCGACATGACCCCGGCGTCGTACCGGATCGCGGAGGGCATGCGCCGCGAAAGCATGCGGCTCAGCCGCGAGGTGCCGGCGGCATCGCTCGAGCAATATGGCAGGCTCGACGTCGCGACCGCGCGGCGCGGCGTGCGCTTCGTCCAGGTTCGCGCCAACGTGGCCGCCGGCTAGCGCAGGTCGACCATGCCCCCTCGAACGCGATTCGCCGCCCCGCAGGACATCCGCTATGTCGGCCCCATCGGCGGCCGCTACAGCCTCGCACCGGCCGACGGCCCCGACGCGGGAAAAGCCGAAATCTACGCCTGCCGCGCGGTCAGCCTGTCGCCGACCAACGCCGTGCTGACGGTTCCGGTCGTTGCCCCCGCCGGCCGCCAGATCGTGCTCATGCTCGACCATATCGGGCTCATCCGCGGCACCGTCTCGCGCTCGGCGAAGGCCGACCTGCACGTCGCGATCACGGCCACCGCGGCGGAGCGCGAGAAGCTCGCGGCGAAGATCAACTGGCTCAAGAAGCACCGCCACAACCAGGCGGACAATGCGCGCGATGCAAAGCGCTGGCGTCCGAAAAATCCCAAGGGCGTCTTCTGTCTCGACGATGGCTCGGAACATCCGTGCTTCATCGTCGATGTCTCGGCGTCCGGCGCCGCCATCTCCGGCGGGGTCGTGCCCGCAATCGGCACGCCCGTCCGTCTCGGCGAGCTGCCCGGCGTGGTGGTCCGCCACACGGAAACCGGATTCGGAATCCGCTTCCAGGCGACGCAGCAGCAGAGCGGGCTCGAGGCCAGCATCGGCGCCCGGCCGACCACACCATAGGCGCCACGCATCATATGAAGTCGACCTTCGTCGTCACCTGGACCGGCATCGCAACCTGGGCCGGCCCCACGGGCACACTCGACAGTGCCGCCCGCGCGCTGGCCGTGGCCATGGGCATGAGGAGCCTCGGCATGCGCGACATCGTCATCCGCGAGGACCGGCCCGACGGCGCCTGGCGCACGCTCACCCTCGCCGAACTGGACGCCCTGGCGCAGGAGGAAAACGCCCCGCCCAGGCAACGGCATGACCCCGCCGCACCTTAGGCGTGGTGAGACTAAACGAAGAAAAAGCGTTGGTGGGCCCGGCAGGACTCGAACCTGCAACCAGACCGTTATGAGCGGTCGGCTCTGACCATTGAGCTACAGGCCCCGGGGCGCCTCATAGCAGGCGGCCGGTTAAGGGCAAACGAAATCAGCCGTTGCGGGTGGCGTCCTCGATCTGGGCCAGCTCGGCCTCGGCCCGCAGGGCGCGGTCGCGCCAGTCCTCGATGGTGAGGCCGTCGAGCCGGGCAGCGGCGAGGGGGGCGGCGGGCGCCTCGTCGGGCTCGGGCGTACGGTTCATCAGCCGCGCATGCAGCGCCCGGATATAGGCTTCGTCCTCGGAATCGAGCTTGCCCTGCCGCCAGGCCTCGAGCATTTGGTTGAGCTCGAGCGTGGTCTCGTCGTTCATGTCTCCGCGGGCCAGAAGTTCTGCAACGAGCTGATCGACCTGCACGACGGTTCCTTTCCCTCAGGGGCACTGGCGCCGGACCATAGCCAAGCGCGCCCATGGCGCAAGCCCTCAGGCTTTCGGGAACGGCTTGCTCAGAAATCTCGAGCCGGCGACGCCGAAGCGCCAGGGCACCTCCATCGCCTTGCTGATGCCGATGCGCGGGCCGATGGCGACCGCCGCTGCCGCCCCGCGCGGCAGCACCAGGGTGAACGGCGGCGCGTCGAGCATGTGGCCGTCGAGCGCGCCGGTGACGCCGAGCGCGGCGCAGAGCTTGCCCGGGCCCGAGCACAGCGTGCGCACATCCTCGAGGCCGCGCCGCTGCCGCATGGCGGCAATGCCGTCGGTCGGCTCCAGCGCGCGGAGCAGCACGGCGCTGGCATTGGCGCACACGATGTTGATGCACCAGTGGATGCCGTAGGAGCGATAGACATAGACGCGCGGCGGCCCGGCGAACATGGCGCCGTTGCGCGGCGTCGGGCCGCGGAAGGAATGCGAGGCCGGGTCGGTGGGGTGGTAGGCCTCGACCTCGACGATCTGCCCGCCGACGCCGTCGACGAGGAATTTCGCGCCGAGCAGCGCCGGGGCGACGAGCGCGGCCTCGCGGTCGAGGAATCGCATGAGGGAAGCAGTGGCCATGGCGGGCTTATAGCAGGCCGCGGCGCACGATCTCGGCCACCGTGTGGGCGCGATTGCGGGTGCCGAGCTTGTCGGCGACGTTGTCCACATGCTGGTTCACGGTGCGCGCCGACACGCCGAGCTGGGCGGCGATCTCCACCGAGGTCAGCCCGGCGGCGGAAAGCTGCATCACCTCGCGCTCGCGCGGCGTCAGCGCCACCGCCCGTTCCTCCGGCGTCGACAGCCGCGCGGCGCGCAGATGCGCGAAGGCGCTGTAGGCGACGAGCTGCAGCCCCAGCTCGTGCTGCGGGTCGCGCTGCGGCGCGCCGCAATAGCCGACGATGCCGGCGAGCTCGCCGCCCTCGCGGATCGGCACCGCCGTCACATCCACCAGATCGTTGGCGGCGCAGGCGGCGCGCAGCCGTTCGGCGCCGGGGCCGAAGCGGCCGGCATCGTAGCGCACGATGCCGCTGCTCCCGACGGTCCGGGCAAGATCGCGCGGCGCCGGCCTGAGGTCGCCGGCAAGCGGGCTGCTCCACCAGGCGCGGCGGGCGGGTTCGGTGTCGAGCACGCGCGGCGCCGCCGCCGCCCGGGCGGCGTAGTCGACGAGATAGGCGCTGCGGAAGCCGAAGCGGATCGCCGCCTGTCCGACGGCCCGGACGATGTCCGCATCGCTGCGCGCCGCCCCCAGCGCCTTGAGGGGGCCCTCGATGAGCTCGAGCATCCTGATCAACGCCGTCCGGCCACCCGGACGGCTCCGTCTCAACCATGGCCAGCCTAAGCCCGGCATTGCGCCGCAGTCATGGCGGCCCCGGCAAAAATCACAGGGCGATTTTTCACGGGGCGGGACTTGCAGGACAGGGTCAGCCGCGCCGGGTTCGTGGCTGAAATCGCAGCACATTCCCGCCGCAAGCCGCCGCTGGCGCGCCAACGCGAATGCGGGCCGCGCCGGAGCACGCCCGCAAAGCTTGCGGGCAGCGGCCTGCCGTGACAAGCAGAGCGTCCCCAGGAGGGAGCCTGTCATGCCCAGCAGCCTCAAATTCGGCACCAGCGGCCTGCGCGGCCTCGCCACCGACCTCGTCGGCGCCGAGAGCCGGCGCTACGCCGCCGCGTTCGTCGACTGTCTCAAGACGCGCGGGCCGGTGGCCGAAATGCTGGTCGGGCGCGACCTGAGGGCCAGCAGCCCGGAGATCGCCGCCGCGGTGATCGCGGCCATCGCCGGCAGCGGCGTTGCGGCCGTCGATTGCGGCGAGCTGCCCACCCCGGCGCTGGCCTACGAGGCGCTGCGCCGCAAGGCGCCGGCGATCATGGTCACCGGCAGCCACATCCCGGCCGACCGCAACGGCCTCAAATTCTACACCGCCGGCGGCGAGATCGACAAAGCCGACGAGGCCGGCATCCTCGCGGCGCTGGTGCCCGACCGCGGCGGCGAAGGGCAGGCGAGGGCCGAGCCCGAGGCGCTGCGCCGCTATCGCGCGCGCTACGCCGGCCTGCTGCCGCACGGCGTGCTGAAGGGCTGGCGCGTCGGCGTGTGGGAGCATTCGTCGGTGGCGCGCGACCTGCTCATCGACGTGCTCGACCACTACGATGCCGAGGTGGTGGCGCTCAACCGCTCGCAAAGCTTCGTGCCGGTCGATACCGAGGCGGTCAGCGCCGATACCGCCACCGAGCTTGCCGGCTGGGTGCGCTCGCACCAGCTCGACGCGCTGGTGTCGACCGATGGCGATGCCGACCGGCCGCTCCTGGTCGACGAGACCGGCGCGCTGGTGCGCGGCGACACCATCGGCATCCTCACGGCGAGATTTGTCGGCGCCGACACGGTGGTGACGCCGGTCACCTCCAATTCCGCGATCGAGGGTACCGGCGCGTTCCGGCGCGTCATCCGCACCAGGGTCGGCTCGCCCTATGTGATCGCCGGCATGGGCGAGGGCGACGGCATCGTCGTCGGCTTCGAGGCCAATGGCGGGGTGCTGCTGGGCAGCGACGTGACGATGAACGGCAGCACGCTCACCGCGATGCCGACGCGCGACGCGCTGCTGCCCATCCTCGCCGTGCTCGGCGCGGCGCGGCGGGCGCGGCAGACGCTGTCGCAGCTGGTGGCAACGCTGCCGCCGCGCGTGGCGCGGGCCGACCGGCTCGAGCACGTGCCACAGGACAAGAGCGCGGCGCTGCTCGACCTGCTCAGCCGCGACGCCGCCGGCTTCCTCGCGCCGCAGGGCACGATCGCCGCAGTCTCGACGCTCGATGGAATGCGGTTCCAGATGGCGAGCGGCGACGTGATCCACTATCGCCCCTCGGGCAACGCGCCGGAGCTGCGCTGCTACACCGAAGCGGCGACCGCCGACCGCGCCGACGAACTGCTCGCCTGGGGCCTCGACGCGGCGAAGCGGGTGGTGCGATAAAGTTCAGCGACTGCTGCCCCCACCCCCGCCCCCTCCCCGCAAGGGGGAGGGGAGCCTGACTGAAACACCATATTAGCGGTTCCATCGCCCCCCTCCCCCTTGCGGGGAGGGGCCGGGGGTGGGGGCCTCAGCCACCGGACCAGAGAACCTCACCCCCGTGCCGCGACGAACGCGGCGGCGCTCGCCATGATGATGCCGGCGGTCTTGTTCATGCGGCGGATGGCGCGGGCACTGGTGAACAGCTCGCGCGCCCAGGCGGCGAGCGCGGCGTAGCCCGAGCCGATGGCGAGCAGCACCACCACCACGATGCCGGTCAGCTCGATGAAGCCGAGCGGGGTGATCGGGCGGTCGAGCGGCACCACCGTGGGCAGCAGCGCCAAGTAGAACACGATGGTCTTGGGGTTGCCCATGGTCAGGGCGAAGCCGGAGAGGAAGGTGCGCGCCCAGGGTTCGCGCTGGCGCGGCCCGAGCTGTTCCCTGCCGGGCTTGGCGGTCCAGAACTGCCAGGCGATGTAGAGCAGGTAGGCGGCGCTGGCCCAGCGCACGATGACGAAGATCGGGCCGAAATAGGTGGCGATGGCGGCGAGCCCGAACAGCGCGAACACCAGATAGAGGAGGTCGCCGACAAGGATGCCGACGATCATCGGCACGGCGCTGGCGAAACCGCCGCCCAGCGCGCGGGCGACGATGGCGGCGACGCCGGGTCCGGGGACGAGCACCGCGACCACATAGGCGACGGTGAAGGCGAACAGGGTGAAGAGGCTCATTCTACTGCGCCGCCGATGAAGACGAAGACGAAGACGAGGACGAGGACGAGGACGAGGACGAAGCGTCGGCAGCCGGCGTGCCGGCCGGCGCCGGCGGGGCTGCCGGGCAGCGCGCCAGCACGATGGGGTAGCCGCGCTCGCGGGTGATGACCAGAATATCTTCGGAAGCCCGATAAATTTGCACGACGCCGTTGGTCAGGCTGAGCAGCAAGGCGCGCTGCTGGTCAGCGGCGTCGCCGGTCTTGTCCGGGCCGAGGCCGACGGCGCCGAGATAGGATTGCGGGTCGGTGTGCTCGCCGAAGGTGGAGCCGGCGATCAGCGTATATTGCTGCGAGAAATTCGTGCCGCTGAAATTGGTGCTGACGGTCAGCGTCAGCGGATCGGCCGAGGCCAGGGTCACGGCCGCCGGGCTCTTGCAGAATTTCTCGGTATCGGCGCCGTAGGTCTCGATGCCGGTGCCCGGCTGCGGGCCGTTGAGCCGCACCCAATTGCCGGCGATGCGGCTGAAGGTCTTGTCGCCGACATGCGCCATCAGGAACTCCTGCTGCGACAGGCCGCCGGCGAACACCGCATAGGCCTGCTGCGCCTGGTCGGCGATGGAGGGGGCCGCGACGGCGGGGCTTGCAAGGGCAACAAGGGTCAGGCACAGCGTGGCGCGCATCGTCGACTCCAAAGAACGGGCGGCGACACTAGTGCGTTTCGCAAGCGGCTGTGAAGCGCCATCGGGAAACAACCGCCGGCCATTACCAATGCGTAATGTGCGCACCGGCGGGGCGTAGATTAGGATGGCACATGCCCGCTGCATTGCCCGAGCTCGACCACGCCTGGCACCTGCTGAGCCAGCAACGGTTCGCCGAGGCGGCGCAGCAGGCGGCGGCGATCCTGAGGCGGTTTCCCGACAATGTCTCGGCGCTCGCCTGCCACGCGATGGCGTTCTGGAAGGCCGACGGCGACATCGCGGTGTCGCTGGCCGAAATCCAGCGTGCCGTGGCGCTGGCCCCGGCGGAAGCCTCGATCCGGCACAATCTCGCGACGCTCTACGCCTCGGCCGGCGATGTCGAGGGCGCCGCCGCGCAGTTCGAGGCGGCGCTGGCGATCAAGCCCGACGATACGCTGGCCTTCTACGGGCTGACTCAGAACCGGCGCTTTGCCGCCGAGACCGACCTGGTGCGCGCCATGGTGGCGCTCGACGCCGATCCGGGGCTCGACCAGACGCGGCGCGAATTCCTCAATTTCGCGCTCGCCAAGGTCTATGACGACCTCGAAATCCCCGACCGCGCCATGGCCTATGCGATGGCGGCGAACCGGCTGGGCGCCCGGCCGTTCGACCTCGGCGCCGAGGGCCGCGCCCTCGACCAGCTCCGGGATCTCGCCGCGCTCGGCGCCTTCCGCCGCGCCCGCGACAGCGGCCATCCGTCGACGGCGCCGCTGTTCATCGTCGGCATGCCGCGCTCGGGCACGACGCTGGTCGAGGCGATCCTGGCGCGCCATCCCGACGTGTTCGCGCTGGGCGAATCCTCGCTCATGGCCGAGCTCGAATATGTCGGCTTTTCGCGCATCGCCAATTCGCGGCGCGACGGCGGCCGGCACGAGATGATGCTCGGGCTCGACCGCGACTGGCTGCGCGCCAATGCCGAGACCTGGCTCAGCTACGTCACCACGCGCGCCCGGCGGCCGTTCAGGGTGGTCACCGACAAGCTGCCCGAGAACGCGGTGCGGCTCGGCCTCATCAGGCGCTTCTTTCCGCATGCCCGCGTGGTCCATGTGCGGCGCCATCCGCTCGACACCGGGGTGTCCAATTTCTTCCAGCGCTTTTCGGCCGGGCAGGGGTTCTCCACCCGCCTCGACTGGATCGGGGCGCGCACCCGGCAGGTCGCCGACTCCATGGCCATCTGGAAGGCGGCGCTCGACCTGCCGATCCTCGACGTCCGGTACGAAAAGCTGGTGAGCGACCCCGAGGCCGAGGCGCGCCGCCTCGTCGCCTTCGCCGGGCTCGACTGGACCGAAGCCTGCCTCCGCCCCGAGCAGGACGGGCGCAGCGTGCTCACCGCCAGCCAGTGGCAGGTGCGCCAGCCGATCAACACGCACTCGCTCGGCCGCTGGCGCCGCTACGAGCCGTGGCTCGGTCCGATGATCGAAGCGATGGGCGGCCGGGCGTGGATCGATGCCGAGGCGGCTGGCGCGTAGCAGTTCACGTTTGGCGGACGCACGTCCGGTGATTGCCGCCCCCACCCCCAGCCCTCCCCGCAAGGGGGAGGGGGGCGATGGAACCGCATACGCAATGCTTCAGTCGGGCTCCCCTCCCCCTTGCGGGGAGGGGCCGGGGGTGGGGGCCGCAGACGCCGAATATCGCGTCAGCCCCCAGCGTCAGCCCGGCGGAAGCTCACGCCAGCGTCGCCAGCCGTTCGAACAGCAGTTCGTAGAAGCCGTCGGCGTCGCCCGAGCGCAGATAGTTGACGTTGCGGGTGCGGCCGGTGACGCCCCAATAGTCGACCACGGTCATGCCGCGCGTCAGCTCGCTGCCGGTCTCGATGGCGACGTTGACGTGCCGGCCCTGGAACAGCTCCGGCTTCAGCAGATACGCGATGACGACGGGATCGTGCAGCGGGCCGCCGTCCCAGCCGTATTTCTGCTCGTCGAAGCGCTCGAAGAACTCCAGCATCTCGGCGGTGGCGGTGCCGGTGCGGTTGCCCAGCCCGCGGAAGCGCTCGATGCGCGCGCGGGTGGTCAGCATGGAATGGGTGAGGTCGAGCGGCACCTGGGTGATCGGGATGCCGGAGTGGAACACCACGTCGGCCGCCTCGGGATCGACATAGATGTTGAACTCGGCGGCCGGGGTGACGTTGCCGCCCTCGAACAGGCCGCCGCCCATCAGCACGATCTCCTGCACGCGCTCGCAGATGTCGGGCGCCTTGACCAGCGCCATGGCGACGTTGGTGAGCGGCCCGAGGGCGCACAGCGTCACCGTCTTTGCCGGCTCGCGGCGGATCGTCTCGATGATGAAGTCGACGCCGTGCTGCTCGCGCAGCCTGATCTTGGGCTCGGGCAGGGTGGGGCCGTCGAGCCCGGTCTTGCCGTGCACGTATTCGGCGGTCACGAGCTTGCGCCGCATCGGGCCCTCGCAGCCGGCATGGACCGCAATGTCGGTCCTGCCCGACAATTCCACCACCTGCAGGGCGTTCCTGGCGTTCTGCTTCAATCCGACATTGCCGGCGACGGCGACGATGCCCAGCACCTCGATCTCGGCCGGCGAGCCCAGCGCCAGGAGGATCGCCACGGCGTCGTCCTGTCCGGGGTCGGTGTCGATGATGATCTTGCGGCGCATGGGCTTAGCCTCTGTGGTTCATGTGCTGATTCCGGCGCGGAGCATATACCGGGCCGGCGCGGCGAGGGAACGAAACCGGCGGTCGGGCCTTCTTGTGGGCTGGAGGACGATCTTGGCCACCAAAGCGTCACGTCAGGCTGCCATTCCCAAATCGATGTCGGGCCCGCAATTCGATCGGGTGATGAGCGTTTCGGCGCGGTTCGCGCTGCTCATCGTCGGCGCGCTGGCGCTGATCTTGGCGCTCGCGCTCGGCCGGGCGATCCTCGCGCCGATCACCCTCGCGGTGGTGGTCGGGCTGATGTTCGGCCCGGTGGCCGACGCCATGGAGCGCCGCGGCGTGCCGCCGGCGCTGTCGGCGGGCGTCGTGGTGCTGCTGTTCCTCGCGGTGCTGGCCAGCGCCGCCGCCATGTTCGCGCAGCCGCTGAGCTACTGGATCGCGCGCGGGCCGATGCTGTGGGAAAAGCTGCAGGCGCAGCTCGTCAATTTCCGCGCCCCGTTCGAGGCGCTGGGCGCCATCCAGGACCAGCTCAAGGGCGTGTTCGGCGCCGACGCGGCGATGACGGTCAAGGTGCAGGACGGCGGTCCGGTGCAGGACGTGGCGCTGATGGCGCCGGCCATCCTCGCCGACTCGCTGCTGTTCCTCGCCGGGCTGTATTTCTTCCTCGCCACCCGGCACAACATCCGCATCTCGGTGATGTCGCTGTGCTTCTCGCGCCGCATGCGCTGGCGCGCCGCGCACGTCTTCCGCGACGTCGAGCTCAAGGTGTCGCGCTTTCTGATCTCGGCGACGCTGATCAATTTCGGCGTCGGCATCGCCACGGCGGCCGCGACCTACCTGCTGGGCCTGCCGTCGCCGCTGCTGTGGGGCGCGCTGGCCATGGTGATGAACTTCATCCCCTATGTCGGGCAGGCGGTGATGTTCGTCGTGCTGTTCGCGGTCGGGCTCGGCACGCAGTCGAGCCTTGCCGGCATCATCCTGCCGGTGGTGGTCTATGCCGCCATCAACCTCACCGCCGACCAGATCGTCTTCCCGCACCTGGTGGGCAAGGCGCTGACCCTCAACCCGTTCATCATCTTCGTTTCCATCGCCTTCTGGCTGTGGATCTGGGGGCCGATGGGCGGCTTCATCGCGGTGCCGACGCTGCTGGTGCTGCAGTCGCTGGTCATGCACATCTTCCCCACCACGCAGAACCTGCCGCGCATCGTCGCCCGCAAGCTCGAGGCGCGTGCGGCGGCCATCGCCGCGCCGGCCGAGCCGGAACCGCCGCCTCCCGCCGAGCCCCAGCGCAAGGCCCCGGCCGACGGTGCGGCACCGCGCAGGAAGCGCGTGGCGCGAAAGGCAGCTAGTCTCCCCACGCCTTGACCGCGGCCCGCCGGCCACGCATGTCTTGAGCCCCAGCAAACGAGGCGGGCATGGCCGGCGAGGCGATTGCGCACGGAACCGAAATCGCGGTGGCGGCGGCCAGCAGCATCGATCTGGTGCAGGTCGTGGCGCTGCTGGCGGCCGGCGTCATCGCCGTGCCGATCTTCAAGCGCGCCGGCCTCGGCTCGGTGCTCGGCTATCTCGCCGCCGGCCTCGCCATCGGACCGTTCGGCCTCAGGCTGATCGCCGACCCCGAGGCGATCCTGCACGTCTCCGAGCTCGGCGTGGTGCTGTTCCTGTTCATCGTCGGGCTCGAAATGGAGCCGAGCCGGCTGTGGAGCCTGCGCAAGCAGATCTTCGGCGTCGGCGTGCTGCAGGTGGCGCTGTGCGGCGCGCTGCTCACCGGGGCAGGGGTGCTGCTCGGCTTTGCGCCGGCGGTGGCGTTCGTCGCCGGCATGGGGTTCGTTTTGACCTCCACCGCCATCGTCATGCAGCTGCTGACCGAGCGCGGCGAGCTGGCGTCGCCGCCCGGGCAGCGGATCGTCTCCATCCTCCTGCTCGAGGACCTCGCCATCGTGCCGCTGCTGGCCGTCGTGGCGCTGCTGGCGCCGCGCGCCGCCGACGCCGCCGGGGCGACGCCGGTGTGGCTCGCCATCCTCATCGCCGTCGGCTGCGTCGCGGCGCTCAACCTCATCGGCCGCTGGGTGCTCAACCCGCTGTTCCGCATTCTCGCCAACGCGCAGGCGCGCGAGGTGATGACCGCCGCGGCGCTGCTGGTGGTGCTGGGCGCGGCGCTGTTGTTCCAGTTCGGCGGGCTCAGCATGGCGATGGGCGCCTTCCTTGCCGGCGTGCTGCTTTCCACCTCGACCTTCAAGCATCAGCTCGAGGCCGATATCGAGCCGTTCCGCGGCATCCTGCTCGGACTGTTCTTCCTCGCCGTCGGTATGTCGCTCGACGTCACCATCGTCGCCCAGAACTGGCGCATGCTGATCGTCACGGTCGTCGCCTACATGGCGATCAAGGGCGGGGCGATCTTCGTCCTGGCGCGGCTGCTGAAATCGAGCTTCGCCGAGGCGCTGGAGCGGGCGCTGCTGATGGCGCAGGGCGGCGAGTTCGCCTTCGTGCTCTACACCACCGCCGCCGCCTCCGGCCTGATCAGCGCCGACCAGCAGGCGGTGTTTTCGGCCACCGTCATCATCTCGATGGTGCTGACGCCGCTGACCATCCAGGCGCTGCGCCTGCTGCCGCGGCCGGCGCAGTCGATGGACGGCGTCGAGGAGCCCGACGGGCTCAGCGGCGACGTGCTGGTCATCGGCTTCGGCCGCTTCGGCCAGATCACCAGCCAGGCGCTGCTCGCCAGGGGCCACAAGCTCAGCCTGATCGACACCGACACCGAGATGATCCGCGTCGCCGCGCAGTTCGGCGCCAAGGTCTATTATGGCGACGGCACGCGGCTCGACATCCTGCGCGCCGCCGGCATCGAAAAGGTCGATTTGGTGGTCATCGCCGTCGACAAGCGCGCCGATGCGCTCAGGATCGCCGAGCTGATCCATGCGGAGTTTCCGCTGGTCAAGGTGATGGCGCGCGCCTTCGACCGCGGCGCCGCGCTCGATCTGGTCAAGGCGGGCGTCGACTACCAGATCCGCGAAATGTTCGAATCCGCGCTGGTGCTCGGCGGCGAGGCGCTGCGGCTGCTCGGCTCGTCCGACGAGGAGGTGGCCGACGTGCTCGATGGCGTGCGCGAGCGCGACCGCCAGCGTTTCGCGGCGCAGCTCGTCGGCGGGCTGCGCGCCGGCCGCGACCTGCTGCTCTCCAACGCCGAGGAGCAGGCGCGCGAAAGCGGCGCCGTCACCGGCCCCTCCGAGCCGGTCATGCTCGACCCCGCCCCGCAGAAGGCCGACAACTAGCCACGTCCACGCTGGCGCCCCGCAAGGGGGAGGGGAGCCCGACTGAAGCACCGCAAAATGCGGCTCTATCGCCCCCCTCCCCCTTGCGGGGAGGGGATGGGGGTGGGGGCCACAAGCGCTGTCGCCTCGAACCGTCGAGAACCGATTCAACGACCGGCCGCCGCAACGACCTGCTGCGCCAGCAGCCGCGCGGCGCTCAGCGTCGGATGGTGGAAGTCGAAATAGAGCACGATGCCGTCGCGGTAGGTGAGGCAGGTGCCGTTCGGGCAATAGAGGTCCGTCGGCCGCACCACGATGGCGCCGGTGTGCGCAACGATGGCGTCGAGCCCCGCCAGCGTGCCCTTGAGCCGCTGCTCGTAGGTCGCAAGCGGGTACGACACCGGATCGAATGTGCCGTCGCGCCAGTCGAGCCGCGCCAGCCGGGTCGGCACGATGCCGTCGACGGTCGGCACCGGGTAGAGCAGCACCACCGTGCGTCCCGCCGCCCGCAGCTGCGCCACCGCATCGGCGAGGCCGGGGAGAACGTCGTTCAACTCGGCCGCGTCGTCGGCGATCACCAGCGCCGCGAGCACGATGGTGCGGATCTCGGGATGGGCGAGAAGGTGCGCCAGCACCGCCTGGTTGTGCGCGGCGCAGTTCGGCCGGCCGGGCGGATTGTAGCCGAGCCCGGGCGAGCAGGCGGAGCTGGTGAATTCCGCCACCGAGCCGCCGCCGGCGCCCTCGATCTCGCCCAGCGCATAGGCGAGTTCGACGCCGTGGCTGTCGGCCCAGACCGCCATCGTCGGGGCCGCCTTGGCGCCGAGCACGCAGGCCTGGTCGGGCGGGATCGGGGCGTTGAGCTCGTGGCAGTCGTCGCGGCGCGGCGAGATGTCGTCGGCGAAGGCGGCGAGCCGCGCCGCCTCGGTCGGCAGCCGCCCTGGCAGTCCGCCGCTCATCAGCAGAACCTGACCAGCGATAACCAGCGACACTGTCACGGCGGCCGCGCCGGCGAGGATGATGCGGCGCGTGAGGAAAGTCCGGCTACGGAACGGCTGCTCCACATATTTCCAGCTCAGCACCGCCAGCGGCACCGACAGCCATACCAGCACCATGCCCTCGCTGGTCGTCAGCGGCCGCAGCAGCCAGTAGCTCGCCAGCGACAGCAGCGGCCAGTGCCACAGATACAGCGAGTACGAGACCAGTCCGACGCCCACCAGCGGCGGCGTCCGCAGCACCGCGCCCACCGCGGTTCCCGGGGCGTAGCGGATGAGCAGCGCCGTGCCCAGCGTCGGCAGCAGCGCGATCCAGCCGGGGAACGGCATGCCGGCGGGCAGGGCGAAAACGGTCCAGCCGATGGCCGTAACCGCAACGATCGCCAGTACTTCGCGGGCCCAGCGCGGCAGGTCCGGCGCCACTCCCAGCGCCAGCAGCGCGCCGAGCCACAATTCCCACGCCCGGGTCAGCGGCAGGTAGAAGGCATAGCTCGGCTGCACCGGGCTCGCGAGCACGCTCAGCGCCAGCGACAGCGCCGCCAGCACGGCGATCACCGCCACCGTTCCCCGCGGCAGCCATCGCACCAGCGCCAGCAGCAAGAGCGGGAAGAACAGGTAGAACTGCTCCTCCACCGCCAGCGACCAGGTATGCAGCAGCGGGTAGCTCTCGGCCGGCGCGGCGAAATAGCCGGTGTTGACGGCAAAGAAGATGTTGGAGGCGAACAGCGCCGTCCAGCGCAGCGAATCCCCGAAGCGTTCGAGGTCCTGCGGCACCATGAGCAGCAGCGCGGCGATGGCCGTCGCCACGATCACCACGAGCAGCGCCGGCCCGATGCGCCGCGCCCGCCGCTCGTAGAAGCGCCAGAGCGAGAAGCGGCCGCCGGCCATCTCGGCGGCGAGCAGCCGGGTGATCAGATACCCCGAGATGACGAAGAAGATGTCGACGCCGACGAAGCCGCCGGGCATGCCGCCCCAGCCGGAATGGTAGAGCAGCACCGGGATGATCGCGAGGCTGCGCAGCCCGTCGATCTCCCGTTCCCTGGGCAGGCCCTCAGTCACGCGTTCCGGCTCGAAATCTGGTGTCCCCGCATGCTCATAGCCGGATCGGCGGGTCCGGCAAAGCGGCGGGCGCGGGGCTTCCAACCGCTTTGGATTGATGCAATGGTGCTCGAACTAGAGGGGAATACATCGTCATGCTGATCGGATTGCGTCATGCCGCAAAAGCCTATCGTCCTGGACGCCCCTACGCCGGAGAGACGTGCCGTCACGGCTGAGGCCATTCAAGCCGAAATCCTTGAAAAACTTACATATTCTGTCGGCAAGGACGCCATCGTCGCGCGCCCCCATGACTGGCTTCGGGCCACCATCCTCGCCATCCGCGACCGCGTCATCGACCTGTGGATGGAATCGAGCCGCAAGACGTGGCGCACTTCGGAAAAGCGCGTTTACTACCTGAGCCTCGAATTCCTCATCGGCCGGCTGATGCGCGACGCGATGAGCAATATCGGCATCATGGAGCCGGTGCGGCAGGCGCTGAAGAACTTCAATGTCGACCTCGGCGACCTGATCAACCTCGAGCCCGACGCGGCGCTCGGCAATGGCGGCCTCGGCCGGCTCGCCGCCTGCTTCATGGATTCGATGTCGACGCTGAAAATCCCGGCCTATGGCTACGGCATCCGCTACGCCAACGGCATGTTCCGCCAGGAAATGAGCGAGGGCTGGCAGGTCGAGCTGCCCGAGGACTGGCTGGCGCACGGCAATCCGTGGGAGTTCGAGCGGCGCGAATCCACCTACGAGATCGGCTTCGGCGGGCAGGTGGTGCCGATTGCCGAACCGGACGGCTCGACCCGGCTCGAATGGCGCCCGGCCGAGCATTTCCTCGCGGTGGGGTTCGACACCCCTATCGTCGGCTGGCGCGGGGCGCGGGTGAACACGCTCAGGCTGTGGAGCGCGCAGCCGGTCGACCCGATCTTTCTCGACAAGTTCAATTCCGGCGACCACATCGGCGCGCTCGAGGAAAGCGCCCGCGCCGAGGCGATCACCCGCGTGCTCTATCCCGCCGATTCGACGCCGTCGGGGCAGGAATTGCGGCTGAGGCAGGAGTTCTTCTTCTCGTCCGCCTCGCTGCAGGACATCGTGCGCCGGCACCTGCAGCAATATGGCGACCTCACTTCGCTGCCCGACAAGGTGGCGATTCAGCTCAACGACACGCATCCGGCGATCTCCATCGCCGAGCTGATGCGCATCCTCATCGACGTCCACGGGGTGAAGTGGGCGCAGGCCTGGCCGCTGGTCAAGGGCACCTTCGGCTACACCAACCACACGCTCCTGCCCGAGGCGCTGGAGACCTGGCCGGTGGGGCTGCTCGAGCGGCTGCTGCCGCGGCAGATGCAGATCATCTACGCCATCAACGCCGACGTGCTGGCCGAAGCGCGCACCCGCGCCGGCTTCAACGACCAGCAGATCGCCGCCATTTCGCTGATCGACGAGAACGGCAGCCGCCGCGTGCGCATGGGACAGCTTGCCTTCGTCGGCAGCCATTCGGTCAACGGCGTGTCGGCGCTGCACACCGAGCTCATGAAGAAGACGGTGTTCGCCGAGCTGCACAAGCTCTATCCCGAACGCATCAACAACAAGACCAATGGCGTGACGCCGCGGCGCTGGCTGATGGAGTGCAACCCCGGCCTCACCCGGCTGATTGCCGAGCGCATCGGCCCGGGCTTCCTCGACGATGTCGACCAGTTGGCGCGGCTCGACAAGCACGCCGACGATCCGGGCTTCCAGGAGCAGTTCGCCGCCGTCAAGCTCGCCAACAAGCAGCGGCTCGCCGAGGTGATCAAGGACCGGCTCGATTTCGTCGTGTCGCCGGAGGCGCTGTTCGACGTGCAGGTCAAGCGCATCCACGAATACAAGCGGCAGCTGCTCAACGTCATCCAGGCGGTGGCGCAGTACCAGGCGATCAAGGCGCACCCCGAACTCACCTGGGTGCCGCGGGTCAAGGTGTTCGCCGGCAAGGCGGCGCCCAGTTACTGGAACGCCAAGCTCATCATCAAACTGATCAACGACGTCGCCAAGGTGATCAACAACGATCCCTCCGTGCGCGAGTTGCTGAAGGTGGTGTTCCTGCCCAACTACAACGTGTCGCTGGCCGAGATCATCATGCCGGCGGCCGACCTGTCGGAACAAATCTCGACGGCGGGACTTGAAGCTTCCGGAACCGGAAACATGAAGTTTGCGCTCAATGGCGCGGTGACCATCGGCACGCTCGATGGTGCCAACATCGAAATGCTCGACGCGGTCGGCAAGGACAACATGATCATCTTCGGCCTCACCGCCGAGGAGGTCACGGCCAAGCGCGCCCGCACCGAGGTGCCGCGGTCGGCGATCGACGCCTCGCCGGCGCTGCGCGAGGCGCTGGAGATGATCTCGACGGGCGTGTTCTCGCCCGACGATCCCAACCGCTACCGCGACCTGATCGGCGGCCTCTACGACCACGACTGGTTCATGGTGGCGCGCGATTTCGACGCCTATGCTGCGGCGCAGAAGCAGGTCGACGGTATCTGGCAGAACCGTCGCAAATGGTATTCGATGGCCATCAGGAACACCGCCCATATGGGCTGGTTTTCCTCGGACCGGACCATTCGGCAATATGCCGAAGACATCTGGGGCGTGCCGGTCAGTCAGGCGTAAGGGGCGTAACCGGTGGAGAAGTGGCAGGCCCATCCCGACGAGGTCGAGCAGATCGTCAAGGGGCAGTACGCGAACCCCTTCGCGATCCTCGGCCTGCAGCAGCCCTACGGCATCTGGGTGGCGCGCACCTTCATCCCGCATGCGCAATCGGTCGAGGCGTTCACCCGCGACGGCCGGCCGCTGGGGCAGCTGCTGCGCCGCGACGAGGCCGGCTTCTTCGAGGGTCGGGTCGACGTCGAGCAGCGCCAGCCGATCCGCTACCGCGCCCGCAACGAGGGCGGCGAGTGGGACGTGTTCGATCCCTACAGCTTCGGTCCGGTGCTCGGGCCGATGGACGATTACTACATCAACGAGGGCACGCATCTGCGGCTGTTCGACAAGCTCGGTGCGCATGCGATGGAGTTCGAGGGCGTGCCCGGCGTGCATTTCGCCGTGTGGGCGCCCAATGCGCGGCGCGTCTCGGTGGTCGGGCCGTTCAACGACTGGGACGGCCGCCGCCATCCGATGCGCAACCGCATCGATACCGGCGTGTGGGAGGTGTTCATCCCCGCGATCGGGCCGGGCACCATCTACAAGTACGAGATCGTCGGGCCCGACGGCACGCTCCGCCCGCTGAAGGCCGACCCGTTCGCGCGACAGTCGGAGCTCAGGCCGAAGACCGCCTCGATCGTCGCCGATCCGACGCCGTTCGAGTGGAGCGACGGCAAATATCTCGAGGCGCGCGGCAAGAAGGACTGGCGGCGCGCCCCGGTCTCCATCTACGAGGTGCATCTGGGCTCGTGGCGCAAGCGCGCCGACGGCCAGTTCATGAGCTACGACCAGCTGGCGGAGCAATTGGTGCCCTACGCCAAGGACATGGGCTTCACCCATCTCGAGCTGCTGCCGATCTCCGAGCATCCGTTCGATCCGAGCTGGGGCTACCAGCCGACCGGGCTCTATTCGCCCACCTCGCGCTTCGGCGAGCCGGCGGCGTTCAAGCGCTTCGTCGATGCGGCGCACAAGGCGGGCCTCGGCGTCATCCTCGACTGGGTGCCGGCGCATTTTCCTACCGACGAGCACGGGCTGGCGCAGTTCGACGGAACGGCGCTCTACGAGCATGCCGATCCGCGCCAGGGCTACCACCCGGACTGGAATACGGCGATCTACAATTTCGGGCGCAAGGAGGTCGCATCGTACCTCGTCAACAATGCGCTCTACTGGTTCGAGGAGTTCCACGTCGATGGCCTGCGCGTCGATGCGGTGGCCTCGATGCTGTATCTCGACTATTCCCGCCAGCCGGGGGAGTGGGTGCCCAACCAGTTCGGCGGCAACCACAATCTCGAGGCGGTGGAGTTCCTGCGCCGCGTCAATTCCGAGGTCTACCGGCTGCATCCGGGGGTGATGATGATCGCCGAGGAATCGACCGCCTGGAGCGGCGTGTCGGCGCCGGTGCATGCGGGCGGGCTGGGCTTCGGCTTCAAGTGGAACATGGGGTTCATGAACGACACGCTGCGCTACATGGCGCGCAACCCCATCCATCGGCGCTACCACCATAACGACATGACGTTCGCGGCGCTCTATGCGTTCAGCGAGAACTACGTGCTGCCGCTCAGCCATGACGAGGTGGTGCACGGCAAGGGCTCGCTGATCGCCAAGATGAGCGGCGACGACTGGCAGCAGTTTGCGACGCTGCGTGCCTACTACGCCTTCATGTGGGGCTGGCCGGGCAAGAAGCTGCTGTTCATGGGCCAGGAATTTGCCCAGCGCGAGGAATGGAACGAGTCCAAGGGGCTCGATTGGTGGCTGCTCGATGCCGGCATGCACGAGGGCGTGCGCCGGCTGATCATGGACCTCAACGGCGCCTATCGCGAGCTCGCGGCCCTGCATGGGCGCGACAACGAGCCGGAAGGCTTCGAATGGCTGATCGGCAACGACCACGCCAATTCGGTGTTCGCCTGGACGCGGCGCTCGGACGGGGCGAGCCCGGTGGTGGTGATCGCCAATCTGACGCCGGTGCCGCGCGAGACCTATCGGGTGCCGATGCCGCGTGCCGGCCAGTGGAGCGAGCGCATCAACACCGACGCCGGCTGGTATGGCGGGTCGAATTCGGGCAACCAGGGAAAGGTGGAGGCCCGGCCGAGCGAGGGGAATAGCTGGATGCCGGCCTATGCGGATCTCTACGTGCCGCCGCTGGCAACCTTGTATCTGAAATACGACCCGGACTGATCCGGGCGAGGAGGGAGACCATGGCAGACTACCGGACCCCATCGCCGCTGGCGCGCGAGGCGATGGCCTATGTGCTCGCCGGGGGGCGCGGCACGCGGCTTTACGATCTCACCGACCGGCGCGCCAAGCCGGCGGTGTATTTCGGCGGCAAGTCGCGCATCATCGATTTCGCGCTGTCCAACGCGCTGAACTCGGGCATCCGCCGCATCTCGGTGGCGACGCAATACCAGGCGCACAGCCTGATCCGCCATCTGCAGCGCGGCTGGAACTTCCTCAGGACCGAGCGCAACGAGAGTTTCGACATCCTGCCGGCGAGCCAGCGGGTCAGCGAAACGCAATGGTACGAGGGCACCGCCGACGCCGTGTACCAGAACATGGACATCATCGAGGATTACGGGCCGCGCTACATCGTGCTCCTGGCGGGCGACCACATCTACAAGATGGACTACGAGATCATGCTGCGCCAGCACGTCGACACCGGCGCCGACGTGACCATCGGCTGCCTCGAAGTGCCGCGCATGGAAGCCACCGGCTTTGGCGTCATGCATGTCGACGGCCGCGACCGGATCGTCGATTTCGTCGAAAAGCCGAAGGACCCGCCGGGCATCCCGGACAACCCGGACTACGCGCTCGCCTCGATGGGCATCTATGTGTTCGAGACGCGCTTCCTGATGGAGCAGTTGCGCCGCGACGCCGCGACCGAAGGTTCGGCGCGCGATTTCGGCAAGGACATCATCCCTTACATCGTCAAGAACGGCTCGGCCTGGGCGCACCGCTTCCCGCGCTCCTGCGTGCGCTCGGCCAACGAAGAGGTGGCGTACTGGCGCGACGTGGGCACTATCGATGCCTACTGGAAAGCCAATGTCGATCTGACCGACGTCAACCCGCAGCTCGACCTCTACGACCGCGACTGGCCGATCTGGACCTTCGCCGAGATCACGCCACCGGCCAAGTTCGTGCACGATTTCGAGGGACGGCGCGGCGAGGCGGTCAATTCGCTGGTCTCGGGCGATTGCATCGTGTCGGGCGGCCGGCTCGAGCGTACGCTGCTGTCGACCGGCTCGCGCGTCCACTCCTACTCGCTGCTGCACGAGGCGGTGGTGCTGCCGTACTGCACCATCAACCGCGGCGTGCGCCTGCACAAGGTGGTGGTCGACCGCGGCGTCGTCATGCCCGAAGGGCTGGTGGTCGGCGAGGATCCGGATTTCGACAAGCGCTGGTTCCGCCGCACCGACGACGGCGTCACGCTGATCACGCAGCCGATGATCGACCACTATCTGGCCAACAAATGATCGAGGTCATCTCCGTCGCGTCGGAGGCCTACCCGCTGGTCAAGACGGGCGGGCTGGCGGATGTGACCGGCGCGCTGCCGGGCGCGCTGCAGAGCCACGGCGTGACGATGCGCACCCTGCTGCCGGGCTACCCGGCGGTGCTGGGGGCGATCGAGAACCCGCAGGTGCTGGCGACCTATCCGGCGTTCTTCGGCGGCATGGCCGAGCTCGTCGCCGGCCGCGCCAAGGGGCTCGACATCATCGCGCTGCGCGCCGACCACCTCTACGACCGGCCGGGCAATCCGTATCTGGGGCCCGACCGCAAGGACTGGCCCGACAATTGGCGGCGCTTCGCGGCGCTGAGCTATGCCGCCTACGAGCTCGGGCGCGGCATGGTCGACGGCATCAATCCCGACATCCTCCACTGCCACGACTGGCAGGCCGGGCTGGTGCCGGTCTATGCGCGCTTCAACGGCGGCGTGCGCGCCAAGACCATCCAGACCGTGCACAACATCGCGTTCCAGGGCCTGTTCGGCTGGGACATCTTCGCCGAGCTCCGCATGGACGACCGGGCGGCGCGCGAGAGCGCCATCGAGTATTACGGCCTCATCAACTACCTCAAGGGCGGGCTGCAGGTCGCCGATGCGCTGACCACGGTCAGCCCCACCTACGCGCTCGAGATCAAGACGCAGGACTACGGCATGGGCCTCGAGGGCATCCTGCAGGCGCGCGCCGACGTGTTGACCGGCATCACCAACGGCATCGACGAAGCGGCGTGGAACCCGCAGACCGATCCGGCGCTGCACACCAATTTCGGCCACAACACCACCGAGCTCAGGCATGGCAACCGGCGCGCGCTGGAGCTGCGCTTCGATCTCGACGATTCGCCCGGTACGCTGTTCTCGGTGGTGAGCCGGCTGACGCGGCAGAAGGGCCTCGACATGCTGGTCGAGCTGATCGACCCGCTGGTCGCGGCCGGTGGCAAGCTGGCGGTGCTGGGCTCGGGCGACCAGGACCTCGAGGACGGCTTCGCCGGTGCGGCGCTTCGTCATCCGGGCAAGGTCGGGTTCATCCGCGGCTATGACGAGGGGCTCAGCCATCTGATCCAGGGCGGCGCCGACGTGATGGTGGTGCCGTCGCGGTTCGAGCCGTGCGGGCTCACTCAGCTCTACGGCCTGCGCTATGGCTGCGTGCCGCTGGTCAGCCGTGTCGGCGGCCTCGCCGACACGGTGATCGACGCCAACGAGGCGGCGGTGGAGGCGGGCGTCGCCACCGGAATCGTTTTTGCGCCGGCGACGCCGCAGGCACTGATGGACGCGGTCAACCGCGCCATGCATTTGCATGGGCGCGAAAAGCTCTGGCGCAAAATGCAGCGCCGGGGGATGAAGTCGGACGTGAGCTGGGATGCCAGTGCCGAAAAATACGCAAAGCTCTACAAGAAGCTGTTGGGGGTAAACGACAATGGCGACGCAGACGGTTAAGACGACGCCGTTCGACGATCAGCGGCCGGGCACGTCCGGCCTGCGCAAGCGCGTGCCGGTGTTCACGCAGCCGAATTATGTCGAGAATTTCGTGCAGTCGGTGTTCGACAGCCTCGACGGGGTCAAGGGCAAGACGCTGGCGATCGGCGGCGACGGCCGCTACCACAACGACGTCGCCATCCAGACCATCATCCGCATGGCCGCCGCCAACGGCTTCGGCAAGGTGATGGTGGGGCAGAACGGCATCCTGTCGACGCCGGCCACCTCGAACATCATCCGCCACTACAAGACGTTCGGCGGCTTCATCCTGTCGGCCAGCCACAATCCCGGCGGCCCGCAGGGCGATTTCGGCATCAAGTACAATGTCGGCAATGGCGGGCCGGCGCCGGAGAAGATCACCGAGGCGGTGTTCGCGCGCTCCAAGGTGATCGACCGCTATCTGATCAGCGACGCGCCGGCCATCGACCTCGCCACCATCGGCACGCAGAAATGCGGCGACATGACCGTCGAGGTCATCGATTCCGTCGACGACTACGCCGCGCTGATGCAGACGCTGTTCGATTTCGATGCCATCAGGGCGATGTTCGCCAGCGGCTTCACCATGCGCTTCGATGCGCTGCATGCGGTGACCGGCCCTTACGCGCACCGCATCTTCGAGGACATGCTCGGCGCCGCCAGGGGCAGCGTGGTCAACGGCACGCCGCTGCCCGATTTCGGCGGCGGCCACCCCGACCCGAACCTCGTCTACTGCAAGGACATGTACGATCTGATGATGACCGACGCCGGCCCGGATTTCGCGGCGGCATCGGATGGCGATGGCGACCGCAATCTCATCATCGGCAAGAAGCGGTTCGTCACGCCCTCGGATTCGCTGGCGCTGCTTGCCGCCAATGCGCCGCTGGCGCCGGGCTATGCCAACGGCATCGCCGGCATCGCGCGGTCGATGCCCACCAGCGCCGCCGCCGACCGCGTCGCCGAGCAGCTCGGCATCGAGATGCACGAGACGCCGACCGGCTGGAAGTTCTTCGGCAATCTGCTCGATGCCGGCCGCGTCACCATCTGCGGCGAGGAGAGCTCGGGCACCGGCTCCAACCATGTGCGCGAGAAGGACGGCATCTGGGCCGTGCTGCTGTGGCTCAACATCCTCGCGGCGCGCGGGCAGGGGGTCGACGAGATCGTGCGCGACCACTGGGCCATCTACGGCCGCAACTACTACACCCGGCACGATTACGAAGAGGTCGACGCCGCCGTCGCCAACAAGCTGATGGACGATGTGCGGGCGCAACTTCCCGCGATCGCCAATGCAACCTATGACGGGCTCAAGGTTTCCTATGCCGACGACTTCACCTACCACGATCCGGTGGACGGGTCGGTGAGCGCCCACCAGGGCATCCGCATCGGGTTTGCCGACGGCAGCCGCATCGTGCTGCGGCTGAGTGGAACCGGGACGGTGGGCGCAACGTTGCGCCTGTACCTCGAACGGTACGAACCTGCGCATGGACAGCACGACCTCGACACCCAATCCGCCCTCTCGTTCCTCATTTCCCTTGCCGACCGAATCGCCCAGATTCGCGAGCGGACCGGCCGTGACGCGCCGAGCGTCATCACCTGAACCGCCCGAGATCGCCGGAGTCGTGAAACCGCAACTGGTCCCCCATGGTGGCAGCGCCGAAAAGCTCGGCGCCACCGTCACCGCCGAAGGCATCAACTTCGCCGTCTATTCCGAGACGGCGTCGGCGCTCTACGTGTCGCTCTACAACGAGGCCGACAGCGAGATCGAGCGCTTCGAGCTCGACGGGCATGACGACAACATCCATCACGGGCTGATCGCCGGCATCGGTCCGGGGGTGAAATACGGCCTTCGGGCCGATGGTCCCTACGATCCCGATCAGGGCCTGCATTTCGATCCCAACAAGCTCCTGGTCGATCCCTATGCGCGCCGCATCGACCGGGTGTTCGTGCGCTCGCCGCGGCTGAGGCTGCCGCGCGAGGATGCCGTCGACACCGCGCCGCTGGTGCCCAAGGCCGTGGTGCTGTCGCCGCAGATCAACAAGCACCAGACGCCGCGGCGCAAGGCGCCGAGCCTGATGTACGAGCTCAATGTGCGCGGCTACACCATGCGCCATCCGGGCGTGCAGGGTCCGCTGCGCGGCACCGTCGCCGGGCTCACCACCCGGCGTATCATCGACCATCTCAAATTCCTCGGCGTCGATTGCGTCGAGCTGATGCCGATCGCGGCCTTCATCGACGACGGCCATCTGCCGGCGCTGGGGCTCACCAACGCCTGGGGCTACAATCCGGTCAGCTATTTCGCCATCGATCCGCGGCTGGCACCGCGCGGGCCGCAGGAATTGCGGTTCCTCACCGACCTGTATCGCAAGAACGGCATTTCAGTCATTCTCGACGTGGTCTACAACCACACCGGCGAGGGCGATGCGTTCGGACCGGTGCTGAGCCTCAAGGGGCTCGACGCCAGGACCTATTACCGGCACGTCGAAATCGACGGCAAGCAGGTGCTGGTCAACGATTCGGGCACCGGCAACACGCTGCGCTGCGACCATCCGGCGGTGCAGCGGCTGGTGGTCGAGAGCCTGCGCTACTGGGTCGAGGAGACCGGCGTCTCCGGCTTCCGCTTCGACCTGGCGACGGTGCTCGGGCGCGAGCCGGGCTTCAACCCGGACGCCAGGATGCTGCAGATGATCAAGACCGACCCGGTGCTGAGCAAGTGCCAGCTCGTCGCCGAGCCGTGGGATCCGGGTCCGGGCGGCTATGGCGTCGGCCAGTTCGGCAAGGAGTTCCGCGAGTGGAACGACACCTATCGCGACGAGGTGCGCGGCTTCTGGCGCGGCGAGCCCGGCAAGATCGGGGCGCTGGCCGGCAAGGTCGCGGGCTCGGCCGAGATCTACAATTTCGCCGGCCGCAAGCCGAGCGCCGGGGTCAACTTCCTCGCCGTGCATGACGGCTTCACGCTGGCCGATCTCGTCTCCTATGCCGACAAGCACAACGAGGCGAATGGCGAGGGCAACCGCGACGGCAACAACAACAACCAGTCCTGGAACTGCGGCGCGGAAGGTCCGACCGACGACGAGGGCATCAACATGGCGCGCAAGCGCGATGTGCGGGCGCTGCTGGCGACGCTGTTCATGTCGCGCGGCATGCCGCTGATCCAGCAGGGCGACGAGATGGGCCGCACGCAGCAGGGCAACAACAACGCCTATGCGCAGGACAACGAGATCACCTGGCTCGACTGGGAACACGCCGACGGCGCGCTGGTCGACTACGTCGCCGCCGCGCACCGCTTCCGCAAGGAACACCCGGCGCTGACGCACGACCATTTCCTCGACGGCAAGGGCAAGCACGGCATCCGCGACGTGGTGTGGTGGCACCAGGACGGCCGCGAGATGAACGACGGCGACTGGAACAATGCCGGCCAGTCGATGCTGGGCATGCAGTTGCGCACCACCGACGACGAGGTGCTGGTGTGGTTCAACCGGCACGCCGAGACCATGCCGGCGCGCCTGCCCGAGGGCGCGTGGGAGGTCGGCTTCGTCTCCGACGACAAGGAGGAACTGCCGATCGCCGGCGGCGTGGTGACGCTGCCGCCACGTTCGGTCGTGGCGCTGCTGCGCACCCAGATTCCACCCGACAAGGACCCCAGCGAGGTGCCGCCCGACAAGGAGCCGCCGCCCGCCAAGGAGCCCGAAGGCGTGCCGCCCGCGGGCCCGCCCGAACAGGCCCCGCCGCCGGCCGAAGCGCCGCCGCCGCAATTCCCCGGCGAAGTGCCGGCGCCGAAAACGGCCTAGCCGTTCACCCGCTCGACGATCTCGAAGCCCAGCCGCCGGTAAAGCGACTGGGCTTTCACATTGTCGAGCTCGGTCTTCAGATCGACGCTTGGCGCCCCGCGTCGCGCGAAGGCCGTGAGCGCGTGGGTGAGGAGGAAGGTCCCAAGCCCCCGGTTACGAAACGACGGGTCGACCGCGAGATCCTTGATGAAGTCGCTGCGCCAGCAATGGCAAAGCCCCACGACATCGCCACCAAGCGCGGCGACGAACATCAGGTCCGCATCGTAGTCCGGATCGGCGCGCAGCCAGTCCCAGAACCCCTCGAACGATATGCCGTTGTCGCCGAGGCCTTCCGGATAGACCCGTCGCATCATCTCGCGCGCGGCGCGTGCCGTCTGCTCGCCGTACTGCTGGAGCGAAATTCCGGCAGGCGGCGGTGCCGGCACGATCGGTGCGGCAAGGTCGCGTCGCATCCGGACATAGGCCGGCACTATTCCGCCGCGGCGGCCGGCCGCAGCCCGCCGGTCCTTTCGATGAAGGCGATCACCTCGTCCAGCCCCTGCCGCCGCAGCAAATCGGTGAACACATAGGGCCGGCCGTCGCGCACCTTGAGCGTGTCGGCTTCCATCACCGCGAGGCTGGCGTTCACGTAGGGCGCGAGGTCGGCCTTGTTGATGATCAGCAGGTCCGAGCGGGTGATCGCCGGGCCGCCCTTGCGCGGAATTTTTTCGCCCTCGGCCACCGAGATCACATAGAGCGTCACATCGGCGAGATCGGGCGAGAACGTCGCGCTCAGATTGTCGCCGCCGCTTTCGATCAGCACGATGTCGAGGTCGGGGAAGCGCCGGGTGAGGTCGGCGATGGCGTTGAGGTTCAGCGACACGTCTTCGCGGATGGCGGTGTGCGGACAGCCGCCGGTCTCGACGCCGACGATGCGGTCCTCGGCGATCGCCTGCACGCGGTTGAGGATCAGCGCATCCTCGCGCGTATAGATGTCGTTGGTCACCACCGCCATCGAGTAGCGGTCGCGCATCGCCTTGAGCAGCATCTCGCACAGCGTGGTCTTGCCCGAGCCGACGGGGCCGCCGATGCCGATGCGGAGCGGGCCATTCATTGCGGTCATAGCAATCTCATCAGCACGAGGATCAGGAATCCCGCTCCAATCCAGAAGCAGAGCGGCGAATAGTTCTTGCGGTCGAGCGACGCGAAAGGTTCAGCGGGAAAGCGCGCCCGCCAGCCCGGCGTGTAGCCGAGCACGCCGCGGCCGATGAACAGCAGCGCCAGCAGCACGCCGAGCAGCGTCAGCCCTGTGCCGCCCGCTACCGGATCGGCCAGCGACAGCGCCACCAGGCCGGCGGCGATCAGCGCCGTAGCGACCAGGAACGTGACGAGCCGGTTGGGCATGCGGGTGACCCCCGGCCGCCCCACCACGGTCTGCGCCAGCAGCGCTTCGTTGCGGATCGGCCAGGTGTTGCCGAAGGCCCAGAGGTAGTGGGCGAAAGCCACGGTGAAGAGCGGCAGGAAGGTCAGCGATCCGACCAGCATGTTCATGAGCGGAAGATCCGGGGTTCCAGCGTTTCGTGGCGCATCTGCGCGATGTCGGCGGCGTAGGCGATGCCGCCGATGGCGTCGAGTGACGCCGATGCCGCAGCGCCGGCCAGCGTGGCGATGGCCGGCTCCAGCGCCGCCTGCACCTGCAATCCGGCGGTCTGGCCGAGCGGCACCAGCCGCACCGCCACCGACACCTGCGCCTGCACGGCCGCCGTGAGGTAGGCGAGCAGCGTCTCGCCAAGCCCGATCCGTTGCGCGCCAGCGATGGCGCCGACCGCCACCGGATAGGGGCAGGGGTCGGGCAGCCGCGCGAACACGTCGGACGGCCAGGCGCGCGCGGCGAGCGCGAAATTGCCGCCGGTCAGGGTCGTCTCCTCGGTCCGCTCGGCGGCTGCGGTCAGCGCCAGCAGCAGCTCGGCCAGCTCGCGCAACGCCGCAGGGTCGCCATTTCCGCGATGGGCGTGAGCGAGGACGATGGCGTCGGTCCTGAGGCCGCCATGCGTCAGCAGCCCGTCGAGCCAGGCGGCGAGAGCGGCGCCGGTGGCGATGCGCCCGTCGGCGATCGCCGTCTCCAGCCCCTGCGACCAGGCGAAGCCGCCGACCGGGAAGGCCGGCGACAGCCAGGTCAGCAGGCGCTGCAGGACGACGCCGTCGGCCATCTCAATGCGGCGCGTGATAGGCGCCCTGCATCGGCAGGAACGGCTCGGTCACCTCGCGCACCTCGGCGCCGAGGCCGGCCAGCATTGCCTTGGCCACATGATCGCGCGGCACCAGAATGCGCTTCTTCTCGATCTGCGCTGCCATGTGCCGGTTGCCGATATGCCAGGCAAGCTGCGCCAGGTGCTCACTGCCGCGCGGCGTGATCTCGAGCAGCGGCTCGGGGGCGGCGACGATCTCGACGATGCGTCCGTCCTCGAGCAGCAGCCCGCCGAAATGGTCGAGCGTCACCGGCTCGGCGAAATCCACCAGCACCTCTTCGCCCTTCACCGCCAGCACCTTGCGGCGCAGCCGCCGCTGGTCGGACGGCAGCGTGAGCTGGGCGAAGGCTTTGCCTTTGCCGTGGTTGGCGGGCAGGGCGGCGGTGGCGCGGATCATGGAGCTATGGCGTGTCGTTGAGTTCCGAGCAGCTCATCACCGGCGCGGCGTCGAGTCCCTCGGTGATGTCGGACAGCGTCGCGTCGGCGCCCTTGTTCCACCAGATGTACTGGCCGGATTCGTACTTGGCGCCGGAGGCCGAGAGGGTGTTGACGAAGATCAGCGTCTCGCCGTTGATCGGGATCAGCGCCAGGAAGTTCGGCGAGGCGTTGAGGTACTGCACCGTCAGCGGATCGTGGCCGGGGCAATCGTATTTGGTGACCTTCACCTCGGCATCGCCGGTGACGCTGAGCCCCACCCCGATGCTGACATCGGCCAAAGCGGGGGAGGCGAGGGCGGCGACTAGCGGGCAGATGACGAAAAGGAGGCGATTCATTTGCTTGGTCCTGGCCAGAACGTATCGTCTAGGATTTGTGCAGCCGTGTAGGGGCAAGTTGCGGGGAAGGCCGACTCCGGCAACTGCGTTTCGCTGATTGCCTTGTCGAGAGCGATGGTGAAGCTGCCGGCCACCGATGTCGCCGGATAGGGCTTCAGACTGGGGCTCTCCGCAATGAGGCGAGCGATCCTCATGCGCTGCTCCCGAATGCTCGCCTTCCAGCTATTCGTCCGCTTTTCCGGCTGGAACTGCCATTTCAGCAGATGCTGGATGAGGACCTCCATGCGGCTGTCGATTTCGTATCTGTCGCTTCTCCCCAGGCTCTCGATCTCCTCGGCCACATTCTCCAGATCGACGCGCTCGAGCTTGCCGGCGCGCAGCAGCGCGGCCTGCTCGGCCGACCAGAGGGCAAAATCCTCGTCGTAGGAGGCGAGACGTTTGAGGTCGATCCTGTTCATGCGCCGACTATACCCGCATCCGGGAGGCGCGCAAATCGGCCGGGCGTGCCGGCGTTAGCGAATTGGCGACGCCTGCCGGTGTAGAAGGGCGGCCGGCGCAGAAGGCGCCGATGCGTTTCGACCAGAAGTTCGATGCTGAAGTCCGTGGTGTTGCTGACCGGCCCGGGAGAACGGGCCATTCTCTCGGCGCGGCTGGCCGCGTTCCGGCCGGACATGCGGATCATCGCCGCCGGCTCGCGGGCCGATCTCGCCGCGCTCGGTGCCGAAACGCTCGCCGAAAGCCGCCTCATCGCCTTCGTCACATCGGTGATCGTTCCGGGCCAGGTGCTCGCCGGGCTCGGCCACGGCGCCTACAATTTCCATCCCGGACCGCCCGGCTATCCCGGCCTCAGCCCGGCGCAGTTCGCGCTCTATGACGGGGCGCGGCGGTTCGGCGCCACGGTGCACCGCATGGTCGAGGCGGTCGACGCCGGCCCGATCGTCGCCATGTCCGATTTCGCCATGCCCGAGCCGCCGACGCTCGACGGGCTCGAGACGCTGGCGTTCCAGCATCTGGCAAAGCTGTTCTGGGACCTGTCGCCGGCGCTGGTCGGCGATGCGCCGCTCGCCGAGCTCGGCATCGCCTGGGGACCGCGCAAGAGCACGCGGCAGAGCACCGAGGCGATGTGCGCCATCGATCCCGACATCGACCCGGCCGAACTGCACCGGCGCGTCGCCGCCTTCGCGCGGAGCCCGTTCGGCCTCACGCCGACGCTGACGCTGCACGGCTACCGCTTCCGCCTCGAGCCGCCCGAGGCCGCCGAGCCTGCGCCCGCCGCTAGAACAGAAAATACCGCTGTGCCATCGGCAGCGTAGTCGCCGGCTCGCAGGTCAGCAGCTCGCCATCGGCGCGCACCTCGTAGGTCTCGGGGTCGACTTCGATCCTCGGCGTGGCGCTGTTGTGGACCATCGCCGCCTTGCCGATGCCGCCGCGGGTGTTCTCGACCGGCAGCAGCGTCTTGTGCAGCCCGTATCTCTCTCCGATGCCGGCGGCGAGCGCCGCCTGCGAGGTGAAGGTCACGCTGCTGGTGCGCCTGGCAACGCCATAGGCGCCGAACATCGGGCGGTAGTGCATCGGCTGCGGCGTCGGGATCGAGGCGTTGGGATCGCCCATCGGCGCTGCGGCGATGACGCCGCCGAGTAGCACCATCTCCGGCTTCACGCCGAAGAAGGCGGGATGCCACAGCACCAAATCGGCGCGCTTGCCGACCTCCACCGAGCCGATGTGCCGGCTCATGCCGTGCGCGATTGCCGGGTTGATGGTGTATTTGGCGATGTAGCGGCGGACGCGGAAATTGTCGTTGTCGCCGCTCTCCTCCGGCAGGCGGCCGCGCTGCTTGCGCATCTTGTCGGCGGTCTGCCAGCAGCGGATGATCACCTCGCCGACGCGCCCCATCGCCTGGCTGTCCGACGAGATCACCGAGAAGGCGCCCATGTCGTGCAGGATATCCTCGGCGGCGATGGTCTCCTTGCGGATGCGGCTTTCGGCGAAGGCCACGTCTTCGGCGATGGCGGGCGACAGATGGTGGCAGACCATCAGCATGTCGAGATGCTCGGCCAGCGTGTTCACCGTGTAGGGCCGCGTCGGGTTGGTCGACGACGGGATGACGTTGGGCAGCCCGGCGACGCGGATGATGTCCGGCGCATGCCCGCCGCCGGCGCCTTCGGTGTGGAAGGCGTGGATGGTGCGGCCCTTGAAGGCGGCGATGGTGTCCTCGACGAAGCCGCTCTCGTTGAGGGTGTCGGTGTGGATCATCACCTGCACGTCGTGGTCGTCGGCGACGGCGAGGCAGGTGTCGATGGCGGCGGGCGTCGTGCCCCAGTCCTCGTGCAGCTTCAGCGCCGCGGCGCCGGCCTCGACCATCTCGACCAGCGGCGCCGGCCGGCTGGCGTTGCCCTTGCCGGCGAGCGCCAGATTCATCGGAAAATCCTCGAAGGCGCCCATCATCACTCCGATGTGCCAGGCGCCGGTGCAGGTGGTGGCGAGCGTCCCATGCGCCGGGCCGCTGCCGCCGCCCAGCATGGTGGTGACGCCGCTCATCAGCGCTTCCTCGATCTGCTGCGGCGCGATGAAATGGATGTGCGCGTCCATGCCTCCGGCGGTGAGGATCCGGCCCTCGCCGGCGATGATCTCGGTCGAGGGGCCGATGACGATGCTGACGGCCGGCTGCGTGTCCGGATTGCCGGCCTTGCCGATGCCGGCGATGCGGCCGTCCTTCAACCCCACATCGGCTTTGTAGATGCCGGTGTGGTCGACGATCAGCGCATTGGTGATGACGGTGTCCACGGCGCCTTCGGCGCGCGTCGCCTGGCTCTGGCCCATGCCGTCGCGGATCACCTTGCCGCCGCCGAACTTCACCTCCTCGCCGTAGACGGTGAAATCGCGTTCCACCTCGATGATCAAATCGGTGTCGGCAAGGCGCACCCTGTCGCCGGTTGTCGGGCCGTACATGTCGGCATAGACGGCGCGGGAAATTCGAGCGGGCATGGCGGTCCCCCGTGGCCGCGCTAGGCGGCGCTGTGGCTCTGGCGGAAAACGGTGGCGGCGGTGTCGATGAAGGTGTTGAGCATCTGGTCGCGCTGGCGCACCGTGGCGTCGGCGATGCGGCCGGCGACCAGCGACGAGGCGAGCAGGTGCGCCACGTAGGCGGCCCTGGCGCTGCCCGCGGCGGCGTGCGCGTTGGCCTGGGCGGTGAGCGTCGTCACCAGCTCGGTCAGCGCCGTCGGCCCGATCCTGAGCTTGAGGTCGGTCCAGTTGTCGGCGCCCGCCTCGCGCACCAGGCGCGCCGCGAGGCTGCCGAGCAGCCACATGGTCTCGTGGTCGTGGCGGGCGGTGCGGTCGAGCCGGTCGACGGCGTCATGGAAACCGGCGATGAAGGCGGCCTCGGCCACGGTCAGCGCCTGCCGGTCGCCGGCAGCACGTGCGCGCCGCGCTTGCGCGCATTGCTGGCGCATTCGGCGATGTAGCGGTCGAGGAAGTCGATACCCGGCTGCAGGTCCTCGGCATATTGCCGGCGCGCGATCATCGAAATGGCGAGCACTTCGAGCGCCCGGGCGCCCTCGGTGTCATGGTGCTTGAGCATGATGGCGGTCTGCGCCTGGAAGAACTGCAGCAGCGAATCGTAGGTGGGGCCGTCGGCGCGCTCCTTGAGGTCGCTCCAGTCGCGTGCCCCGGCATCCTTCGCCAGCTTGTCCGAATACATGCCGATGGTGCGGCGCAGCTTCTTGTCGCGGCCTTCGCCGGCGGTGAGATCACGCATCAGCGTAACCAGCTTGTCGCGAAATACGGCGTCGCGGTCGTCCATCAGAGCTTACCCATGATCTTCTGCTGAAATCCGAAAACGATGCGCTTGCCGCCCAGCGGCACCAGCCGCACTTCGCGCGACTGTCCCGGTTCGAAGCGCACGGCGGTGCCCGCCGCAATGTCGAGCCGCATGCCGCGGGCCTTGTCGCGATCGAACCGAAGGCCGGCATTGGTCTCGTAGAAGTGATAATGCGAGCCGACCTGGATCGGCCGGTCGCCGGCATTGGCGACCTCGAGCGTCACCACCGGTGCCCCGGCATTGAGCTCGATGTCGCCCGCCTGCGTGATGATTTCGCCGGGAACCATGGTCGCGCTCATCGGATCGGCTGGTGCACGGTGACGAGCTTGGTGCCGTCGGGGAAGGTGGCCTCGACCTGCACGTCGGGGATCATTTCGGCGATGCCCTCCATCACCTGGGCGCGGCCGACCACCTGGGCGCCGGCCTCCATCAGTTCGGCGACCGAGCGGCCGTCGCGCGCGCCCTCGACCACGAAATCGGTGATCAGCGCGATGGCCTCGGGGTGGTTGAGCTTGACGCCGCGCTCGAGCCGCTTGCGCGCCACGATCGCCGCCATGGCGATCAGCAGCTTGTCCTTCTCGCGGGGCGTCAGGTTCATCTACAAACTCCAGAGGCGGGGCACGCCCCCCGCATCGGCCAGCAGAGCGATAATGGGCGAAAGCGACCGGCGCAAGGCGAGGCCGCTGGCGGCGAGCAGCCGCACCGTCAGCCGCTCGCCGGCGACGCTGGCGCCGCCGCTCGCCGGCAGCAGCGCGCGCACCGCCGCGAGCCGGCGCTCGGCCAGCGGCGAGACGTGCAGCACGGTGGCGAAAGCGAGGGCGCCGTCGAGCAGCGAGGCGGCGGCGCGTTCGCACGGGTCGCCGCACAGCTCGGTGGCCTCGGCGTGGAGCAGCCGGCCGTTGCGGCGGATGCGCCAATGCTCCCGCAGCCGCGCCGTCGTTGCGGCCTCGCCCATGGCTTCGCGCCCGAGCAGCACCGCCTCCACCGCAGTGAGCGTCGCGCCATCGGCAAGATCGACCTCCAGCCGGCGGTCGAGCCGCGCGGCTTCGAACAGAATGGTTTCCTGCGGCAGCCAGTCGAGATGTGCGCCGGCCTCCGCCGCCAGCCGGGTCTCGACCACCGCATCGCCGCCGAGCGAGCGGTAGATGCGCTCGCAGGCCGGCGTGGTCAGCGCCAGCCGCGTGCCGGCGCCCGCCGTGGCGCGCCAGCGCAGCTGGTCGCCGCCGGTCAGCCCGCCGGCGGTGTTCATCAGCACCGCCTCGAGGCCGCGATGGTGCGTGTTGGGCAGCCGGATCTTGGCGCAGCCCTCCTGGTAGAGGCCGGCGATCCGCGTCCGACCGTCGCGCAGCGTGGCCGTCAGCCGGCCCTCGCCGCGGGCCCGCTGCAGGGCAGGGGCCTCGGCCGGCGCGCCGGCGGCCGTACCCATGGGGGCGGGCGCGGCGCCGATTGAGGAGATCTGCAGGGCATCGATCACAGCAATGTCGTCGGCGATTTTCGCGCGAAAGTCCAGATCGTAGTCACGGCGTCGGGATGCCCAAATCTTGGGCATTGGCGCCGACAGGAGATGGCTGCGTCCGTCGCGGCGGCGCCACCAGCCAACGCTTGATGTCTGAATTGCCGCAACTTTTCACGATCCGCTCCGTTAAGGCAGCAACAGGCTCGGCGGAGCCGACACGCTTTAACAGACCGGCGCGATGGCGCCGACGGTTCGGCAGACGTCTGTAAGGGCTGACGCTCCCTTATGGGCGAAACCGAAGGGGCGCGGGACTTCGGTCCCGCGCTTTCCTTTTGGATACGTAGACTTCCGGAGCCATTTTGCTCGCTCTACTACAAAGCGCGTAATCGTCGCGAAATATCGCGTTCGCCGCGGCGCCAGTTTGTATTTGTCGTTAGCTTGTTTTTATAAGCATCGGCGCGTTGTTGTCCTGCAGGTCGAATTGACGACCAATACAGGGAGAACAAACATGCACAAGCTTCATGGCTATGCTGCGGCCGGCGTCATCCTCGCGCTGTTCGCGGCAACCCCGGTGCCCGCCGCCTCGCTGCTCGGCGGCCTCATCACCACCGGATCGGATTCGGGCAACGGGCCCGGCCTCCTCTCCACCGGTTCCGACGGCTCGATCGGCGTCGGCGGCAGCAATGGCGTGTCGGTCAATCTGGGTGGCCTCACCGGCGGCGATGCCGGTGGTGGCGGCGCGGTCGGCGGGCTGGTCGGCGGCCTGACCGGTGGCGGCGGGAACGGCGGCAGCGGTGGCGGTGGTGGCAGCGGCGGCGGCCTCCTCGGCGGCGGCGGCAATGGCGGCGGCCTCCTCGGCGGCGGTGGCAGTGTCGGCGTGCCGGGCGTCGCCGAAGTGTCCATCGGCGCGGGCAATGGCGGCGGCAGCGAGGTCGGCGTCTCCCTGCTCGGCGGCGGCGGTGCCGGCCTGTCGACCAACCCGCTCGGGTTGCTGGGCAATGGCGGCGGCCTCAACGTGTCGCTGCCCGGCCTCGGCGGCTCGGGCGGCTCGCCCGGAACGCCGGGAGCCCCCGGCGCCCCCGGTGCGCCCGGGGCCCCGGGAGCGCCCGGACTGCCCGGCGGCAGCGGCGCAAACGGCTTCAACGGCTTCGGCGGCAGCAACGGATACAATGGCTACAACGGCTTCAATGGGCTCGGCGGCAGCAATGGCGTCGTCGTGATCCCGGGCAATGCCTCGAGCCGGTTGCGCTCCATCCTCGCGGTGCTGGCGCAGCGCGACTGGATCCGCATGGTCAATGGCCGCGCCATCTGCCTCGCCAAGTTCGGCACCGCCGAGATTTCCGGCTGGCTGCCGCGGCGCGACTGGGCGGGCCTCAACGCCGCCCTGCCGCAATATGCCGAGGACATCGCGACGCTGCGCCAGCTCCTCGCCAACTGCCGCAGCCTGTCGCAGCGGCAGGCGCTCGACCTGCGCGACCTCAACCGGGTGATCGGCATCGACATCGCCCGCAACGGTACGCCCGTCCTCTACATGCTCTGAGGTCCCGGCCCCGCGCCCGGAGAGGGGTGACGCAAATTGCGCTGCCCCTCTTCACCTGCCGGAAACCGTGCCGATGCGCCCGCCGAAACGAACAACGGCCGTGGCTGTTGCAATCCTCACAAGTCGGCCTGCGGTGGAACAGCAATCAACACGCCGAGCGTCACAGGCGACTCCAAAAAAGGAGAAGCAAGTGAGACCTGGTTTCCGAATTTCTGCGATCGCAACACTTACGGCGCTGCTGGCGGCGTCCCCCGCCGCGGCGCTCACGCTCAATCTCGGCGGCGGCGACGGCCTGCTCGGTCTTGGCGGGTCGGGATCGGGCACCAACGCCACGGTCAACAGCGGCGCGGCGGGGAACGGCAGCGGCGGCAGCAACGCCGTGGTCAACACCGACCTGCTCGGCAATGGCGGCTCGACCGCCAATGTCGATCTCGGCGGCAGCGGCGGCACCGGCCGGGTGCTCGGCCTGTTCGGCTCCGGCGACGATCCGGCCACCGCCAATGTCGATCTGGGCGGCGGCACCAAGGGCAATGTCCTGCTCGATCTGTTCGGGCCGTCCGGCGGCGTCGACAATCCCAACGCCCGCGTCACCCTGGGCAATGGCGGCACCGGCGTTACCGGGCTCGGCCTGCTCGGCGGCAATGACGGCGCCAATGCCGATGTGCTGCTCGACCTGTTCGGGCCGGGCGGCAGCGGCGGTTCGGGCGGAACCGGCAGCGGCGGCACCGGTGGCCCCGGCGGCTCCGGCGCGTCGGGCAATGGCGGCACCGGCATCGGCATCGGCAGTGGCGGCGCCGGCGGCAGCAATGGCCTCCGCCTGCAGACCGCCTCGCTGGACAAGACCACCGGCGCCTGCTTCACGCCCGACGCGGCGCAGGTGGCGAAGCTGGCGGCCCGCCACGACTACACTGCGGCGACGTTCGCCGGCTGGAAGGGCGTGGCCAGCCTCAAGATCGTCGACATCGGCGTCTGTCCGGCGGCGGTGCCGGGTCTCGCCGCACGGCCCAGTATCGGCCGGCTGCAGGCCTATATCGACGCCAATGCGGCGCTGAAGGCGGGTCTCGCGCAGGCCGGGCATTCCGCCCGCGACGTGGTGGCGGTCGACAAATCCGGCCGCACCCTCGTCGTCTACGTGATGTAGCCCATCGCCTCCCGTGAACGCATGCGGCGCGCGGCCTTCGCCCCGCGCCGCTTTTCTTTGCGCCGCGCTCGGCTACACTGCGCCGGCTTTCGCAACGGGCGCATCATGGTCTTCGCCGGCTTTCCCAGGGACACGCTGAGCTTTCTCGACGGCATCGCCGCGCACAACGACAAGATCTGGTTCGACGCGCATCGCACCCTCTACGAGGCCGGCTATGTGGCGCCGGCGCGGGCCCTGGTCGAGGCGCTCGGCCCCGAGCTGCGCAAGATTTCGCCCACCGTGCAGTTCGCGCCCAAGGTCAACGGCTCGCTGCAGCGCATCAATCGCGACATTCGCTTCAGCAAGGACAAGCGGCCCTACAAGGAGCACCTCAACCTCTGGTTCTGGCACGGCGACAGCAAGGGCTGGGACACGCCCGGCTTCTGGTTCAGCCTCGGCCGCGAGGGACTGCAGCTCGGCGTCGGCATGCACGGCTTCGGCAAGGCGCAGCTCGATGCCTACCGCCAGTCGGTGATCCATCCACGCTCCTTCACGGCGCTGCGCGCCGCCGTGGCCAGGGTGGGCAAGGCCGGCGCCTACGAGCTCGGCGGACGGACGCGCAAGCTCCTGCCGCGCGGCTTCGACGCCGACCCCGACCGCGCCCAATACCTGCTGCACGAGGGCCTCTACACCAGCTTTCGCCTGCCGCCGGCCACCGCCACCGACCCGGCGCTGGTCAGGCTGCTCGCCGGCCACTACCGCAAGATGTGGCCCATCGGCCAATGGCTGCTCGAGGAAGTGGCGGGGTAGCCCCGGCCGACGCTCAGCGCCGCCGCTTCAAACCGTCGCCGGCTGTTGCCCCCATCGGGGCCATGCCCTACATACGGCCGCGATTTCCAGCCCAAACCCGAGACCGAGATGGCGCGCCAGTTCATTTATCACATGCATGGAATGAGTAAGGCCTATGCCGGCGGCAAGAAGGTCCTCGACAACATCCATCTCAGTTTCTACCCCGACGCCAAGATCGGTGTGCTCGGCCCCAATGGCTCGGGCAAGTCGACGCTGCTGCGCATCATGGCCGGCATCGACACCGATTTCACCGGCGAGGCGTGGGCCGCCGAGGGCGCCAAGGTCGGCTACCTGCCGCAGGAGCCGCAGCTCGACGAGGCGCTCGACGTGCTCGGCAATGTGATGACCGGCGTCAAGGAAAAGAAGGACATCGTCGATCGCTACAACGAGCTGATGATGAACTATTCCGACGAGACCGCCGACGAGGCGACCAGGCTGCAGGACCTCATCGATTCGCAGAACCTGTGGGACCTCGAGGCGCAGGTCGGCGTCGCCATGGAGGCGCTGGGCTGTCCGCCGGGCGACGCCTCGGTCGACAAGCTGTCGGGCGGCGAGAAGCGCCGGGTGGCGCTGTGCGCGCTGCTGTTGTCGAAGCCCGACCTGCTGCTGCTCGACGAGCCGACCAACCATCTCGATGCCGAGACCACCGCGTGGCTCGAAAAGCACCTGCGCGAATTCCCCGGCGCGGTGCTGATCATCACCCACGACCGCTACTTCCTCGACAACGTCACCGGCTGGATCCTCGAGCTCGACCGCGGTCGCGGCGTGCCCTACGAGGGCAATTACTCGGCCTATCTCGACGCCAAGGCCAAGCGCTTCGCGCAGGAAGAGCGCGAGGACGCGGCGCGCCTCAAGGTGCTGCAGAAGGAAAAGGACTGGATGGGGCAGTCGCCGCAGGCGCGGCAGGCCAAGTCCAAGGCGCGCATCAAGGCCTATGACGAACTGGTCAAGATCAACGAGGCGCGCACCCAGTCCAACACCGCGCAGATCATCATTCCACCCGGCGAACGGCTCGGCCAGAACGTCATCGACATCGAGGGCATCAGCAAGTCCTATGGCGATCGGCTGCTGATCGACGACCTCAGCTTCAAGCTGCCGCCCGGCGGCATCGTCGGCGTCATCGGCCCCAACGGCGTGGGCAAGACCACGCTGTTCCGCATGCTCACCGGCCAGGAAAAGCCCGACAGGGGCAAGATCACCGTCGCCGACAACGTGCACCTCGGCTATGTCGACCAGAGCCGCGACAGCCTCAACCCTAACAAGACCGTGTGGGAAGAGATTTCCGGCGGCAACGACATCCTGATGCTGGGCAAGCGCGAGATGAATTCGCGCGCCTACACTTCCGCCTTCAACTTCAAGGGCACCGACCAGCAGCAGAAGGTCGGCAACCTCTCGGGCGGCCAGCGCAACCGCGTGCACCTCGCCAAGATGCTGAAGAGCGGCGCGAACGTCCTTCTATTGGACGAGCCCACCAACGACCTCGACACCGAAACCCTCGCGGCCCTGGAAGAGGCCCTGGAAGAATTCGCCGGCTGCGCCGTGATCATCAGCCACGACCGCATGTTCCTGGATCGGTTGGCCACCCACATGCTGGCGTTCGAGGGCGACAGCCACGTGGAGTGGTTCGAGGGCAATTTCGCGGATTACGAGGCGGACAAGGTCCGGCGACTGGGGCCGGACAGCGTCAACCCGAAGAAGGTGACGTATAAGCCGCTGGAGCGGTAGATGTTCGAAGCGCTCAAAGCCAAGGGCTTCGAGGTCATGACCCTTCATCATGCCGAAGCCATCATCACGCACGATATGCAGGAGGCCGCGACGGATCTTGAGCGTGTGCTCTTGGACCTGGCGATCCCTATCACTGAACTTGTCGGGGGCGGTGGCGGCGAGACTCAGGGGACACAGCGGATGCGCCGCGGCCTCGCCGAAAGCGGCTGGACGAAACGTAACGTCACCGTACGCAAATATGTGAAGTGGGGCGACGCGGACAAGGAGCGTGAAATCGCCTCGCTCTCCCATGAGATCGACCATGTGAAGATCTTTGGGGATGAGAAGGTCTTTGCGCTCGAGATTGAGTGGAACAACAAAGACCCGTTCTTCGATCGCGATCTTGAAAACTTCAAGCGCCTACACTCCGAGGGGGCAATTTTCGATCGGAGGCATCATTACGCGAGGAACGTCGCTCCAGTCGAATATCCGGCAATTTCTGCGGAAGTTCGCTGATGCGATAAATCTTGGCGATCTTGGGCAGTTGGATGCCTTCGGCTACAATCCGACCCGTCGACAGCGGCGCATGATCGAGGAGCGCGCCCAACGACTCGGCGACTTTCGTCAGGCTTGGGTGGACGTATTCGCCAGCGACAAATTCGGGGAAGCAACGACACATTGGCGAAAGCTGCAGGATCGAGTTTTGCGGGGTGTGGGCAATCCATGCCCACTCGTGCTCATCGGAATCCCGGATGCTGTCGTCTCGTTCGGCGGAAACTACTCCGCCGCCGAGTTATAAGCGTAGGTCTCCCACGTCGGCCGGTAGTCTTCGTTCGCCTGGTTGCCCCAATAGGTCCAGCCGGGGCGGGTGCCGCGGGCGAACAGTTCCAGGTACGGGCCGGGCGAGCAGCTCTCGATCAATTCATATTGCTCATCCGGCTTGCGCGAATGTTCGCGCTTCCGTGACGACATGTAATTCACCTGGCTGCGGCCCGGCGCTTCGGTGCGCGCGTTCTTGCCGCGCACGCCGAACAGCAGAAGCTCAGTGACGTTGCGGAAGTAGAACCCGACTCCGCGGCCATCGGACCCGCCGTCCTTGCGCACCTTGTGCCAGACGATGTTGGCCTTGTACTGGAAGCCCCATGCCTCCATCACGCGCAGGCCCTCCGGCAGCAGCGCGTTGGGCACCCAGAGGTAAAGATGGGCCGTCGTCTCCGCCATCTCGCTGACCGGCATGGAGCAGATGTCGTCCGTCGACATCGTCTCGTAGCGCGTCAGCCGGCGATGCTCGGGCGCCACCTTGCCGGTACGGTTGGTGAAGCGCCATGGCGGATCGGCCAGCAGCGTGCGGTATTTCTCGCCGCGCGTCTTGCCCGTCAGATCGAGGATCGTGTTGCTGATGTGCAGGTTCACCGCCACCTCCGACACCACGAACCGTAGCGCGAGAACAAAAGTAGAACAAGAGGGTTAATCTCTTGCTACCATCCACGACTATCCTGAGTCTCACCCACGCGGGAATTATCCACGTCTAGCGAGCCTCACCATGCCCCTTCGCCATCTCCTCCCCATCCTCCTCGCCCTCGCGCTCGCCACCCCCGCGCTGGCCGATCCTCCCGCCCGCCAGCTCTTCGGCGCCGTGCACACGCCCACCGGCGGCCCCGCCATCTCCATCGGCTCCTACGCCAAGGGCTGCCTCGCTGGCGCGGTGCAGCTTCCCACCGATGGCGACCACTGGCAGGCGATGCGGCTGTCGCGGGATCGGCGCTGGGGGACGCCGCAGCTCGTCAGCTACATCGAATCGCTCGCGGCGTCGGCGGCGCAGGATGGCTGGCCGGGGCTGCTGGTCGGCGACATGGGCGGGGCGCGCGGCGGGCCGATGCCGAGCGGGCACGCCTCGCACCAGATCGGGCTCGACGTCGACCTCTGGCTGCAGCCGATGCCCAGCCACACGCTCAGCGCCAAGCAGCGCGAGACCCTGTCGGCCAGCTCGGTGCTGAAAAAGGGCACGCGCGACGTCGATCCCAAACGCTTCGGCGAGGCGCAGCGCATGCTGCTCTATCGCGCGGCGCAGATCCCCGGGGTGGCGCGCATTTTCGTCGCGCCGGGCATCAAGCGGGCGATGTGCGGCATCACCTGGCGCGACCGCAGCTTCCTCGGCAAGCTGCGCCCCTGGTACGGGCACGACGACCATTTCCACGTGCGGCTCGACTGCCCGGCGGGGGCGCAGTTCTGCAAGGACCAGGACCCGCCGCCCGAGGGCGACGGCTGCGGCGCCGAGCTCGACTACTGGTTCACCGACGCGCCCTACAAGCCGAGCACCACGCCGCCGGCGCCGCCGCTGACGCTGGCCGACCTGCCGAAACAATGCCGGGCCGTGCTGGCGGCGAAATAGGCCGCCGCCGCAGTCATCTGCAACAAAGTTGCGCATTGTTATCGCAATACGCAATCATGTGCTAGAAAACGCCGTGACGATGGACATTTGTTCCAAATTCGTCTAGGTTTGGGCAATGGCATTGGATCTCGACATCGCCCCCGGCCGGTCGTCGTCCCGCGACCGCTTCCTTGCGGCCTATCCGGCCTATGCCGGCACGAGCGCCCTCGATGCCCTGCGCGCGGCCGACTATGCCCGGCTGGACGACAGCCAGTCGGTCTATCTCGATTTCACCGGCGCCGGCCTCCCGGCCGCCTCACACATGCGCGAGCACACCGAGCAACTGGCCAATGCCGTGTTCGGCAACCCGCATTCGGCCAGCCCCAGCTCGTCGGCGGCGACGGCGGCGGTGGAGCGGACGCGGGCGCGGGTGCTCGACTGGTTCAATGGCGCCGGCGCCTACACCTGCGTGTTCACGCTCAATGCCTCGAACGCGCTGAAGCTGGTGGGCGAGGCCTATCCGTTCGCGCCGGGCGGGCGCTATCTGCTCACCACCGACAACCACAATTCGGTCAACGGCATCCGCGAATTCGCCTCGGCGAAGGGCGCCGCCGTCGACTACGCGCCGCTCACCGTGCCCGAGCTGCGCATCGACCAGCCGACGCTCATGGCCGAGCTCGGTCGGCCCGGCGCCGGCCCGCGCCTCTTCGCCTTTCCGGCGCAGTCGAACTTTTCCGGCGTCAAGCATCCGCTGGCGCTGGTCGGGGCGGCGCAGGCGCGCGGCTGGCACGTGCTGCTGGATGCGGCGGCGTTCGTGCCCGGCAACCGGCTCGACCTCGCGGCGGTGTCGCCGGACTTCGTCGTGGTCTCGTTCTACAAGATGTTCGGCTATCCCACCGGGGTCGGCTGCCTGCTCATCCGCAACGACGTGCTGCCGTGGCTGGAGCGGCCTTGGTTCGCCGGCGGCACGGTGAATTTCGCCTCGGTGCTCGATCGCCGCCACGTCCTCGCGCCGCGCGAGGCGGCGTTCGAGGACGGCACGCTCAACTTCCTCGCCATCCCCGCCGTCGAGATCGGCCTTCGCCGCCTCGCCGAGCTCGGCATGGAGACCATCCAGACGCGCATCGGCTGCCTTACCGACTGGCTGCTCGGCCGGCTGCTCGAGCTTCGCCACGGCAACGGCCGGCCGATGGTCCGGCTCTACGGCCCCGCCACCTGCGAGATGCGCGGCGGCACGGTGACGATGAATTTCTACGATCCCGACGGCCATCTGCTCGACTATCGCCGCATCGACGAGCTGGCGGGGGCGCAGGGCATTTCGCTGCGCACCGGCTGCTTCTGCAATCCAGGGGCCGGCGAGACCGCCGAGGGGCTGACCGAGGACGACATGCGGGCGGCCGATGCGCTGGGCCCCGACCTGACGCTGCCGCGCTTCCTCACCGTGGTGCAGCATCGCGGCAAGAGCGCCGGCGCCATCCGCGTGTCGCTCGGCGCCGTCAGCAATTTCGCCGATGTCGAGCGCTTCCTCGACTTCGCCGCCGGCTTCCGCGACCAGACGGCGCTCGCCGTGGGCGCGGTGAGCTTCGACATCGAAACCTGCCGCGTCATCCGCGACGGCGGCTGAGCCGCGCCGTTCCGCCGCTGTTCGACAAGCGTGAACAATCGGTCGCTTCGTTGCGCATCGAAAGTTCGCCCGGGCCTCCCCACCTGCCGCTATAACGCACTCCACCCACGGGAATCGCCCACATGAAGTCCATCGGTTTTCTCTCCTTCGGCCATTGGAATCCGTCGCCGCATTCGGGCACGCGCAGCGCCTCCGACGCGCTGCTGCAGTCGATCGACCTCGCCGTCGCGGCCGAGGAGGTGGGGGCCGACGGCGCCTATTTCCGCGTGCACCATTTCGCCCGGCAGCTCGGCTCGCCGTTCCCGCTGCTGGCCGCCGTCGGCGCCCGCACCAAGAAGATCGAGATCGGCACCGCCGTCATCGACATGCGCTACGAGAACCCGCTCTACATGGCCGAGGACGCCGGCGCCGCCGACCTCATTGCCGGCGGCCGGCTGCAGCTCGGCATCTCGCGCGGCTCGCCCGAGCAGGTGATCGACGGTTTCCGGCATTTCGGCTACGTACCGGCCGAAGGCCAGACCGATGCCGACATGGCGCGCGGCCATGCCGAAGTGTTCCTCGACCTGCTGCGCGGGGAAGGCTTCGCGCAGCCCAATCCGCGGCCGATGTTCCCCAACCCGCCGGGCTTGCTTCGGCTCGAGCCGTTCTCGGACGGGTTGCGCGATCGCATCTGGTGGGGCGCCGCCAGCACGCCGACGGCGCAATGGGCGGCGAAGATGGGCATGAATCTGCAAAGCTCGACGCTGGTGTTCGACGAAACCGGAAAGCCGTTCCACGTGCAGCAGGCCGAGCAGATCCGCGCCTACAAGGCGGCGTGGAAGGAGGCCGGCCACACGCGCACGCCGCGCATCTCGGTCAGCCGCTCGATCTTCCCGCTGGTCAACGATCTCGACCACGCCTATTTCGGCCGCGACACCAGCGAGGATCATTTCGGCTACATCGAGCCGACCAAGCGTGCCGCCTTCGGCCGCTCCTATGCCGACACACCCGACCGGCTGATCGAACAGCTGCGCGGCGACGAGGGCATCCAGGAGGCCGACACGCTGCTGCTCACCGTGCCCAACCAGCTCGGCGTCGACTACAACGCCCATGTCATCGACTCGGTGGTGAAGCTGGTGGCGCCCGGCCTCGGCTGGCGCTGAGGCCGTGGCCGGCTACAGCACGCAGCCGCTGACCGTCGACACCTGGCCGGCGTTCGCCGCGCTGGTCGACGCGCATAATGGCGTGTTCGGCGGCTGCTGGTGCCTTGGCTTTCACGCGAAGGTCGTCGGCCTCGACTACGGGCAGCGGCGCGATGCCAAGCAGGCGCTCGTCGCCGCCGGCCGCGCGCATGCCGCGCTGGTCTACGACGGCGAGGCGTGTGTCGGCTGGTGCCAGTTCGGCCCGCCCGCCGAGCTGCCCGAAATCAAGAACAAGAAAAACTACGCGGCAACGCAAACCGGTGAGCCGCCGCCGTGGCGGCTCACCTGCTTTTTCGTCGATCGCCATCGCCGTCGGCAGGGGGTCGCCGCTGCCGCGCTGCAGGGGGCGCTGCAGCAGATCGCCCGGCTCGGCGGCGGCGTGGTGGAGGCCTATCCCGAAAACACCGCCGGCAAGCTTGTCTCGCCGACCTTCCTCCACGCCGGCACGCTGGCCATGTTCGAAAAGGCCGGCTTTCGCATCGACCGGCAGATCGGCAAGAACAAATGGGTGGTACGCAAGACCGTGCGCGCTGCCAGCGGTCGATCGCCCTGAGCGCCAGGTATCGTCGACGCTGACCTCCAGCCGCCGACGGCAGACGGGCGGCCCTGCGACCGCCCGGCCGATCTCTACGGAACGATGTTCTGGTTGAGCCGGAACAGGTTCTCCGGGTCGTAGCGGCGCTTCACCTGCCGCAGCCGCGCCAGCGTCGCGGCCGGGTAGGCGGCGGCCAGACCGCGGGCACCCTCGGGGCCGAGGAAGTTGACATAGGCGCCGGTCTCGTGGCCCGCGAACGGCGCCATCGCGGCGTCGGCCCAGCCTTCCTGCGCGGCCACCACGTCCGGCGCGCCGCCATACATCGACATAAACGCCACCATGACGCGGCTCGCCCGATGTGCGAACGCCGTGGCGTCGGCCGGCACGCGCGCCGCGGCGCCGCCGAGCACGCGCAACTGCGCCATCTTCATCGGCGCCGTGCAGGTCTCGAGCGCGGCGATCATGGCGCGCGCCTGTTCGAGGCTGAAGCCATCGACGAAGCGGCTGCGCATGGTCACTGCCGGGCGTCCCACTTCGGGCGGCGCCAGCTCGTAGAGGCTGGAATAGGGCGCCGGCCGCACCAGATCGGCGAGCGGCGTCGCCAGCGCCCGGAACGGCGCGAGCGCCGCCTCGGCCGCCGCTGGCTCGCCGGCGAACGCCATGAGGGCGACGACGATCAGCTTGCCGTGCACCGCGGCCGGCAGCACCGGCAGCGGCGGCGCCGGCATCACCAGCACGATGCTCGACAGCTCGTCGGGCGCCGCCTCGGCCGCCGCGGCGAAGCCGGCCAGCACCTCGGGTGTCGCCGGCAGGGCCAGCGCGCCGCCGGTGAAGGCGGGCAGCGGGTAGAGGCGGAACTTGAAGCGGGTGGCGACGCCGAAATTGCCGCCGCCGCCGCGCAGCGCCCAGAACAGGTCGGCATGGTGCGCTTCGTCGGCGACGAGGATGTCGCCGGCCGCGGTCACGATCTCGACCGCCAGAAGCGAGTCGATGGTGAGCCCGTATTTGCGCACCAGATAGCCGATGCCGCCGCCCAGCGTCAGCCCGCCGACGCCGACCGAGGCGGTGTCGCCGAAGCCGACGATCAGCCCCTCTGCCTCGACGGCGCGGGTGATCTCGCCGGTGCTGAGGCCGGCGCCGACCCAGGCGGTGCGCGCCGCCGCGTCGATGTCGATGCCGGTCAAGTCGCGCAGGTCGAGCAGCAGCCCATCTTCGGTGCCGCTGGCGCCGGTGATCGAGTGGCCGCCGCTGCGGATCGCCAGCTCGAGGCCGGTCGCCTGCGCGAAATTGACGGCGGCCGCGACGTCGGCGGCGTTGGCCGGCCGGAGCACGGCGGCGGGGCGGCAATCGTACTTGCCGTTGACGACGCTGCGCAGCGCCTCGTAGTCGGGATGCGCGGGGCCGACGACGCGGCCCTTGAGCGCCGAGCCCAGCATCTCGATCTGGTCGGCGAGCGGAAAAATCTTGTCCATGTCGGAAACTCGTTTTGCGAAGGGCCGCGCCTCTATTGGCGCCGCGCTGAACGCTGTCTGAACGGGCCGGTCAGTGTCGAGACACGCCCTCCGAGCCCGCGTCCTTGACGTCCCATCGGACGACGCCTACCACCCGCCATCCTTTCGCGAGTGCGCCGATGTCCGACTGGTCTCCCTCCCTCTATGCCCGTTTCGAGGACGAGCGCACGCGCCCGGCGCGCGATCTCGTCGCGCAGGTGCCGCTGGATGCAGCGCGGCGCATCGTCGACATGGGGTGCGGGCCGGGCAATTCCACCGAGCTTCTGGTCGCGCGCTGGCCCGCAGCGTCGGTGCTCGGCCTCGACAGCTCGCCGGCCATGCTGGAGGAGGCGCGCAAGCGCCTGCCGCAGGCGAGCTTCGCGCAGGCCGATGCCAATGTCTGGCGGCCGGAGCCCGGCACCGATCTCGTCTTCGCCAACGCCATCTACCAATGGCTGCCCAACCATCTCGAGGTGCTGCCCGAGGTGCTGGCGGCGCTGGACGAGGGGGCGTGCCTTGCGGTGCAGATGCCCGACAACCTCGCCGAGCCGACGCATCGGCTGATGCGCGAGGTGGCGGCCGAAGGGCCGTGGGCCGAGCGCCTCGAGGGCGCGGCGCGCCTGCCGCTGCCGTCGCCGCACGTCTATTACGACGCGCTGCAGCCGTTCGCCCGCCGCATCGAGCTCTGGCACAGCATCTATAACCACGTTCTGGCCGACGCCGCGGCCATCGTCGAATGGGTGAAGTCGACCGGGCTCAGGCCGTTCCTCGAGCCGCTGAGCGCCGACGAGCGCACCGCCTTCCTCGCCGACTACACCGGCCGCATCGCCCGCGCCTATCCGCCCACCATCGACGGCCGCGTGCTGCTGCGCTTCCCCCGCCTGTTCATCGTTGCCGTGCGCTAGCGATTCGTCCGGCGCGGCCCCCGCGGTTTCGCCCGATTCCGGCCGATTTCCGGCCCAATTCCGCCATCCCGGGCACGTGGTCACGCCTGCGCGTTCCCTCTTGCGCCGGAGCGGCCGGCGTGCCCCACTCCGGCGCGGCGACCTTTCATCCGTCCGGGGGTTTCATCATCATGCGTAGTTCCATCATCATCGGCGCCGTCCTGGCGCTGGCCGTCGGCACGCCGGCCTGGGCCTGCACCGACATTTCCAGCAAGACCGTCAAGCTCAGCGCCTGCGTCGACGAGGAGTGGAAGGCCGGGCAGGGCACCGGCGCGCAGGAGTTCGTCTATGCCACCGCCGACGGCAATTTCGGCCTGATGGTCATCACCGAGGCCGAGACCTTCCCCATCGCCAAGTTCCGCGACGCCATCATCGCCAACGCCATCCACGGCGTCGGCGACAAGAAGGACGACGTGTCCATCGACTCCGAGCGTATCGAAAACATCGACGGCAAGCCGTTCAACGTCATCGAGTACCAGGTCGCCAACAACGGCAACCCGATCCTGTTCCAGAATTTCTACTATTCGCAGCCGGGGTTCGGGTCGGTCCAGATTCTGTCGTATAGCCTCGCTACAGACTCGACCGTCGCCGCCTACAAGGCGGGCGTTTTCGCGTCGACCGTCAAGGTCGGCGAGTAGCGCATCGTTACCGGCATGCCGGTGGCCGGCCCGTCGCCGACGGGCGGACGCCGCATGATCCTTGTTCAGAGGAAAACGTCTTATGCCCATCAAGTCATTGTTCGTCGGCGCCGTGCTCGGCGTCGCGCTGGGGGCGCTGCCGGCGCTCGCCGCCGATCCCGATTGCGGGTCGGCCAACCTGATCAAAAGCGCCAAGCTCAAGCTCGAAGCCTGCGTCGATCCCGCCGTCTGGGAGGCCGGGCAGGGCACCGGCGACCAGGAATTCGTGTACTTCTCCAAGGACGGCAAAGCGGGCCTCGCCGTCGTCACCGAAGAGCCCTCGGTCGACCTCAAGGCCTATCACGACGCCATCCTGGGTTTTGCCAGCAAGCAGTCGGGCGCCGCGGCGCCGGTGACCTCGTACGACGACGCCACCACCACCATCAACGGCAAGGACTGGGGCAGCATGCACTACAACGTCAAGGTGCAGGGCCAGGAGCTCGAATTCCTCAACTACTACTATTCGGAGCAGGGCCTCGGCTCGGCGCAGTTCATCTTCTGGAGCCTGCCGGACGACGCCGGCAGCACCAGCACCGAGCTCGCCGGCAAGGTGATGCCGACCGTCACCGTGACCAACTAGCCGCAGGCGTCGTGGGCGGCGGCGGGATCGCCGCCCATCCCGGTCCGGTCGAGGCGAGGGGGCGCCGATGACCCAGGTTTTCATTTCCTACAGCCGCACCGAACGTCCGGCCGCCGCGCGGCTGGCCGAACGGCTGACCGAGGCCGGCTACAGCGTCTGGTGGGACGCCGAGCTGGTCGGCGGCCAGCGCTTCGAGGAGGAGATCCAGTCGGCGCTGCGCGCGGCCAGGGCGGTGCTGGTGCTGTGGTCCAAATCCTCGCTCGCCTCCGACTGGGTGCGGGCGGAGGCGGAGGTGGCGCGGGTGGCGCGCACCGCCGTGCCGGTGCTGATCGATGCCGTCGCCGTCGACGATCTGCCGCTGGTGTTCCGGGCGCTGCATGCCATCGACCTCAGCGGCTGGAACGGCGATCCCGCCGCGCCCGCCTTTCGCGAAATCCTCGGCGCCGTGGAGAAGCTGGTCGGCGCGCCGCCGTCGCCGTCCGCGCCGCGCCCGCCGCCGCGCCAAGCGCCGCGCCGCCGCTGGCTGTTCGCGGGGCTGGCGGTGGTGGGGCTGCTGCTGCTGGCCGGGGCCGGCTGGTGGGTACTGCGGCCGGCGGGAGCGGGCGGCTGCGCCGGCGAGACGGTGGCGGTCAGCGGCGTGCCGATGAGCGTCTGCGTCACCGCCGAGTGGACTCCCACCAATGTCGAGCCCTACCAGTACGACAGCGCCAATGCGCAGGTGCAGTTCCGCATCATCGGCGGCCCGGACGTGCTGACCGCGCAGGCCTTCCGCGACGCCATCGTGCACAATGCGCAGCGGATCGCCGGCGATCCCGCCCGCATCGCCATCGTCCGCGACGGCGCGCTGACGGTGGACGGCATGCCCTGGCGCTTCATCGAATTCACCAATCAGGGGCAGGCGGCGTTCGTCAATTTCTACTATTCCGGCCCCGGCTTCGGCTCGGTGCAGGTGCTGTTCGTGAGCTCGGTGGCGGACGTCGCGATCCGCAACAGCCTTGCCGATCCGGTGCTGAAATCGATCCGCGACACCCGCCGCTGAGCTACACCGCGAGCAGCCCGTCGAAATGCTCGGCCAGCCGCGCCGTCGGGATGTTGGTCAGGTCCTTGGGCAGTTCCGCAAGGATGGCGCCGCGCACGCTTTCGCTCAGCGCCGGCCGCAGATCGCCCAGCGCCGCCGGCGCCGCGGCGATCACCAGCCGGTCGAAATCGCCGGCGGCGTGCCGCGCCTCGAGCAGATCGGCCAGCCGCTCGACGAAGCGGCGCTCGCGCGCCTCCACCGGGTCGGTGCGATAGTCGACCGCCGAGCGGGTGTTCGGCCCCGCCGACGAGAACGAGCGGCCGGGCTTGTCGGCCATGATGTCCTGCGCCTTCAGCCGCTCCTGCTCGAGCTGCAGCCCGTCGACGGCGTGCAGGCCGCGTCCCGGCCCGTCATGCTCGAAAATCTTGGCCTGATCTCCATCCGCCACCACGATCCAGGTTTTCGTCGGCTTCATCGCTTGCGCTCCTTTGCTGCATGCCAAGGCTAAACGCCCCGGCGCGCGATTGGTTGGCGCGGCGCATCAGCGGCCCGGCACCTGCCGATCACAAACTCTGATTGGCCGGGCAGGGCGTTGGCTGCTACGACGCTGCTCATAGTTGAGGAGCGCCCGGGGTCCGGGCCATTCGCGCGTGTCCGCCATCGCCCCCGCCACTGCCGAACCTGCCGCTGCGCGCACCCGCGCGGGCTTCGTCGCCGGGTTCAGCGCCTATGCCCTGTGGGGCTTCCTGCCGCTGCTGTTCCATCTGCTCGACGGCGTCGGTTCGGTCACGGTGGTGGCGAACCGGACCCTGTGGTCGCTGCTGTTCGTGGGCGTCGTCATCGTCGCCAGTCGGCGGCTGGGCGAGGTCAGGGCGGCGCTCCGCGACCGGGCGACGCTGCGCTCGATGTTCATCTCGACGCTGCTTTTGGGAGGCAACTGGCTCATCTACATCTGGGCGGTCGATGCCGGGCAGGTGCTCGAATCCAGCTTCGGCTATTTCATCAACCCGCTGGTCAACGTTGCCATCGGCGTGCTGTTCCTGGGCGAGCGGCAGAACCGCTGGCAATGGGTGGCGATCGCGGTGGCGGTGGTCGCCATCGCCATCCAGGCCATCGGCGTCGGCCGCATTCCGTTCATCGCGCTGGGGCTGGCGCTGACCTTCGGCTTCTACGGCTTTTTCCGCAAGACCGCGCGGGTCAATTCGGCGAGCGGCCTGTTCGTCGAAACGCTGATCCTGTGCCCGCTGGCGCTGTTGTGGATCGGCTGGACCCTGTGGCAGCAGGGCGGGCCGGGCGTTCTCGCCCAGCCCTATTATTTTTGGCTGCTGGCGCTCACCGGCCCGGCGACGGCGGTGCCGCTGCTGCTGTTCGCCTTCGCGGTGCAGCGGCTGCGCTTCACCACCGCCGGCATGCTGCAATATGTCGGCCCGACCATCCAGTTCCTGCTTGCCATTCTGGTGCTGGGCGAGTCGATCAACGCCACGCAATGGCTGAGTTTCGGGCTGATCTGGGTGTCGCTGATCATCTATTCCGCCGATTCGGTGGCGCGCCGCCGCAGCCCGGCGCGTGTCGGGCCGGCCGAACCAAGCCCTTGATCCGCCGGCACAATCCTGGCCCTGTTGCGGTCGGTTGGCGGCGGCGGAAACTCGATACAATTTTACTCAAATGCGTCCGCTTGCCTTGAGGCGATGCGGGGCCCCGCCGTGCTTTCCTTGCCTCGTAGCGGCAGAAGCCGGGGAGTGTCAGAAACATGTCTCAGGAAATGGAAGACGGCCAGCGCGCCTTTTCGACCTTCAGGGTCCTGAACGGCGATGCCAACATCACCGAGCGCGACCAGTTGTTCCGCAACATGGCGCAGCTCTATTCCTACGTCTCGGATCGCTGCGACGACGAGCAGGTCGCGCAGTATGACGAGGTGCTGTGCCAGCTCGCCGAGCTGGTCGAGGTCGAGGCGCGCACGCATGTCGCCAAGCTGCTCGCGCCGCTGGAACGCGCGCCGGGCAATGTCGTCAACAAGCTCGCCAATGACGAGATCGAGGTGGCGCAGCCGCTGCTCGAATTCTCCAACGTGCTGAGCGACGACGATCTCATCGACATCGTCTCCACCCGCTCGGAAGCGCATCGCGTCGCCATCGCCGGCCGCCCGACCGTGCCCGAGCGCGTCGGCGAAGCCATCGTCGAGCATGGCGGCTCGCCCTCCGTGGTCCGCCTCGCCGCCAACAAGCAGGCCGAGCTGACGCCGGCCACCGTCGAGCGCCTCGTGGTGCGCGCCTCCACCGATACGGCGCTCGCCAGCAATCTGCGCGGCCGCACCGACATCGACTGGAATTCGCTGCGCACGCAGATTTCCGACGCCAACCAGAAGGTGCTGGAGACGCTCGGCGACAGCCGCGCCGTCGATCCGGTGACCGCCGGCAAGGTCAGCGCCGTGGTCTACAACCGCATGCGCAATGCCGTCGGCTTCTCGTCGCACGACTGGAAGGTTGCCTACAACCAGGTCAAGGCGCTGGCCGACCGGCAGCAGCTCGACGAGCGGGCGCTGCTGCGCTTCGTGCGCTTCGGCTACGGCCACCACGCCGCCGCCGCGCTCACCGTGATGCTGCGCGTGCAGCCGGAGGTCATGGTCAAATGGCTTGCCGCACAGGACTATGTGGCGATCACCGTGGCGCTGCGCGCCATGGGCGTGTCCCCCGACCTGTTCGAGGCGCTGATCTCGGTGATGCCGTGGCGCGACATGCCCACCGACGCCGACAAGACCAATGTCCGCACCCGCTTCGAGGCGCTCACCACCGAGGAAGCGCAGGGCATCTTCGAGCTGTGGCGCACCCACGCCTTCCGCCGCCGCACCACCGGCGAGGAACGCGTCGCCTGACCCTGAATCACTGTTCTACCTCCAAACCCTCCCCGGCGGCCTCGGCCGCCGTTTTTTTTGCGACAGACAAAGCGCGGAGATGCCGACGCCGGGGCAGCGCCCTGAAGCCCGCAGTCGGCGATCCTCTCCCGCTTGCGGGGGAGGGGGACCACGCGCAGCGTGGTGGAGGGGGCGGCCCCAAGCACCGCGCGCGGGAGAAGGACCCGACTACCCCATCGCGGCCCGGCTTCCCACCGTCATTCCCGCCTCTTTCCGCATCGTCATTCCCGCCTCCTCCCACATCGTCATTCCCGCGAAAGCGGGAATCCAGGCGGAGTGTCCGGACGCCCATGAGCCCGGTCTGGAGTCCCGCCCGCGCGGGAGTGACGATAGGGAGGAATCGCACGATCGATCCATAACCACCACGCGTCATCCCCACCCACCATGACACGTAAACCCTTGCGCCGGGCCGGATATAAAGATATCTTTATATCTCATCGGAGGTCGGATTTGGCGGATGCCGCGACATTGGTGGGGGCGTTGCGCGCGGCGGGGGAGGCGACCCGGCTGCGACTCCTCGCTCTGCTGGCCGAAGGCGAGCATTCGGTCAAGGACCTCACGGAAATTCTCGGCCAGAGCCAGCCGCGCGTCTCGCGGCACCTGAAGCTGCTCGCCGACGCCGGGCTCGTCACCCGCAACGCCGAGGGCGCCTGGGCCTATTACCGCCTCGCCGACAGCGAAGCCGCCGCCGAGCTTGGCCGCTGGCTGGTCGAGCGGCTCGACGGCGACGACAGCGACCGCAGTCGCGACCGGCTGCGGCTCGCGGCGGTGCGCGCCAGCCAGCAGGCGCAGGCCGCCGCCTATTTCGCCAAGGTGGCGCCGCGCTGGGACGAGCTGCGCCAGCTGCACGTGCCGGAAGAGGCGGTGGAGGCGGCGATCCTCGACGCCGTCGCTGGCCGCGTCGTCGACCTGTTGATCGATCTGGGCACCGGCACCGGGCGCATGCTCGAGCTGCTGCAGCGCCACTACCGGCGCGCCATCGGCATCGATGCGTCGCGCGAAATGATCGCGGTGGCGCGGGCCAAGCTCGCCGCCGCCAATATCAGCCACGCGCAGGTTCGGCTCGGCGACATCGCCGATCTCGACGGCAGCGTCGGGCAGGCCGACCTCATCGTCATCCACCAGGTGCTGCATTATTTCGACGACCCGGGCCGCGCCATCGCGCAGGCGCGGCGGGCGCTGAAGCCGGGCGGCGAGATGCTGGTGGTCGATTTCGCGCCGCACGCCCTCGAATTTCTGCGCAGCGAACACGCGCATCGCCGCCTCGGCCTCTCCGAGGGGCAGGTGCTGGGCTGGGCGCGCGCCGCCGGACTCGCCGTCGCCGGCCTCACCAGCTTCCCGCCGAGCCACGACGCCGCAGGGCTCACCGTGTGCCTCTGGCGGCTGACTACAGAACAGGATTCCAGATGAACGTGCCGAGCGACCAGCGTCCCAGCCGCAACACCGGCGGGCGACAGCCCTTCGAGCTCTCGTTCGAATTCTTCCCGCCCAAGACCGACGTCATGGAGGAGCGGTTCTGGGAGAGCGTGCACAAGCTCGCCCCGCTCAACCCACGCTTCGTCTCGGTGACGTATGGCGCCGGCGGCTCGACGCGCGAGCGCACGCTGCGCATGGTGAGCCAGGTGAAGGCCGAGACCGGCGTCGACGCCGCCGCGCACCTCACCTGCGTCGGCGCCAGCAAGGCCGACGTCGACCAGGTGGTGCATGCCTACAAGACCGCCGGCATCACGCGCATCGTGGCGCTGCGCGGCGACGCGCCGGAGGGGCCCGGCAAGCCGTTCGTGCCGCATCCCGAGGGCTATCGGTCGGCCGCCGAGCTGGTCGCCGGCATCCGCCGGATCGGCGAGTTCGACATCTCCGTCGCGGCCTATCCCGAAAAGCATCCGCAATCGCCGGACTGGGACGTCGAGATCGACAATCTGAAGCGCAAGCTCGACGCCGGCGCCAGCCGCGCCATTACCCAGATGTTCTTCGACAACCAGCACTATTTCGAGCTGCTCGAGCGCAGCGCCAAGACGGGCATCCGCGCGCCGATCGTGCCGGGCATCCAGCCGATCCATTCGTTCAGGCAGATCTCGAGCTTCGCCGCCAAATGCGGCGCCTCGATTCCCGACTGGCTGGCCGAGCGCTTCGACGGCCTCGACGACGATCCCGAGACGCATGCGCTGGTCGCATCGGCCGTGGCCGCCGAGCAGGTGCTGGAACTGGTCGATGCCGGCATCACGCAGTTTCATTTCCTGACGCTCAACCGCTCCAATCTCGTCCTGGCGCTGGCCCGCCTGCTGGGAGTAAGGCCGGACTGAGGCGGCGCCGTTCAGCCGAGGTTCAGCTTGTGCGGCGCACCGTCGCGAGGCTGGCCGCGTTTCACAGTATGGCCATGTTTTTCGCCTCCAAGCGGCGCGGGGACGGGGGCGGTGAGTGAGCGGATACAGCAGATGGGACTCAACTCGAAACTGACCTGGGGCCTCGCTTGGGCCGGCCTCGCCGTGGTGCTGGCGGTTCCGTCGGCGGACTACCTGACCCGCCAGTTCGGCGGCAAGGCCGCGACGGCCGCGGTGCTGACCTCGACCACCGAGCCGGTGCGGCCGGCGGCGGCCGACGGCAAGGCTGCCGTCAAGACCGCTTCGGTCACCACCAGGATCACCAGGACCGGCGTGACCATCGTGCCCAATGCGCCCGCCGCGACCACCGAGGTCGCCGCCTCTGGCGCGCCGCTGCTCGACCCGGTCGACAAGCTGCTCAAATCCGGCAAGAAGCTGCCCGACTACATTTCCGGCAAAGACGCTGCTCCCGCCGTGACGGCGCCGGGCGCCGGCGCTGCAACCGCGCCGCAGCCGACGCAGGTGGCGACGGTCGATCCGGCGACCATCGTCGCGCCGGTGCCGTTCCCGCGCCGGCCGCCCGATATCATCCGCCCGGCGCTGCCCAAGGCGACCGCTCCGGCGCAGCCCGCGGTCATCGTCGACGAGCAGGCGCTCGCAACGCCGCGCGCCACCACCAGCATGCCGAACCAGCTCGACGTCGACGCCGGCCCGGTGCCGCCGGTCGGGATCGCCGACGATTGGCGCACCGCCCGCGAGCGCCGGCTGTCGCGCTATCTCGAACAGAACGGGCTGGTCGACGACGCTTCCGATGATGGCCGCTCCAGCGCCTCGGTCACCGTGGTGCAGCGGCCGTCGTCGAACTACGACCCCGACGGCTTCTACCTCAGCGACGGCCCCAACAATTCCCGGGCCGCGCGGCGCGCCCGCATCGAGCGCATGCTCCAGGACGACGACGAGCAGGAATACGGCTTCACCCTGTTTTGACCCCGGCGCCGCGCCCGCGTATATCGTCCGCGCCGTGATTTGGGAGCAGGGTGATGGCGTCCGTCTGGCAGCGCCTTAGCGAAATCGTCGGGTCGGCCGGCGAGCGCACCGGCGTGGTGGGCTCGATCGTCAATTTGCTCGACCCCGACACCTGGCTGCCCGGCGGCAAGGACGCGGCCTTCACGCTGGCGCTGATCGCGCTGTCGGCGAAGATGGCGGTGTCCGACGGCGTGGTCACCGCCTCCGAAGTGCGGGCCTTCCATCGCACCGTCGACATCCCGCCCGGCAACGAGCAGCAGGTCGAGCGGCTGTTCAAGCTCGCGCAGCAGGACGTCGCCGGCTACGAGGCCTATGCCCGCAAGGTCCGCCGCTTCTTCGCCAACAGCCCCGATACGCTCGAGCACGTGCTCGACGGGCTGTTCTACATCGCCTCCGCCGATGGCTTCGTGCACGAGAGCGAGCTCGACTACCTCAAGCGCGTCAGCGACATCTTCGGCTTCGACGATGCGCGCTTCGAGCAGATTGCGGCCCAGCACGTGGTGCTCGACAGCGGCGTCGACCCCTATGTGGTGCTCGGGCTGTTGCCGGGGGCCGACCGCGACGAGGTGCGGCGCGTCTACCGGCTGCTGGTGGCCGAGCATCACCCCGACCGGCTCATCGCCAAGGGCGTGCCGGAGGAACTGATCGACGTCGCCACCGCCCGCATGCAGGCGATCAACCAAGCCTACAACAAGATCATCAAGCTGCCGCCGCCCAGATCGGCGGCGTGAGGGCGGCTTGACGCGGACGCCGTTCCCCCGCACATAGCGCCGGCCAGTCGACCGGGTGGCCGCGCTCACAAGGCGAGGAAAGTCCGGGCTCCATCGAAATACGGTGACGGCTAACGGCCGCCGGGGGCGACCCCAGGGAAAGTGCCACAGAGAGCAGACCGCCTGCCTCGGCAGGTAAGGGTGAAAGGGTGCGGTAAGAGCGCACCGCGGACCGGGCAACCGGGACGGCACGGCAAACCCCACCGGGAGCAAGACCAAATAGGGATGACGCGGGGTTCGCCCCGGGCCGGTTTCGAGGCCAGTCGTCCGGGTTGGTTGCTCGAGAGGCGCGGCAACGCGTCTCCCAGAGGAATGGCCACCACGTCTGCATCGCAGGATGCAGGCCCTACAGAACCCGGCTTACAGGTCGACTGGCGCTCGCCTTGAGCGTGAGCCTCGGGAGGCGTATGTATATCCCATGGGATATACACGGAGATGGCGATGAACAAGCACGAGCCGCCGCCCAAGGCGCGCGAAGCTGCGGTATTCAAGTCGAACCGCAGCCAGGCCATCCGCATCCCCAAGGATCTGGCCTTCCCGGAGGACGTGAAGAAGGTCACCATCACGCCGGCGGAAGGCGGCGGGCTGCTGATCAGGCCCGCGGGCCGCGACTGGGCGGCCTATTTCGCCAACGGCCCGCATGTGTCGGATGATTTCCTGGAAGACCGCGATCAGGGGGTTGCAGAAGAGCGCGAGCCTCTCGATTGACGGGGTACATGCTGGATACCAACATCTGCATCTACATGATGGGGCGGCCTGATGACGGGCTGGCGCTTCGCGCCAACAGGCACGCGGGTGATTTGTTCGTTTCCAGCATCTCGGTCGGCGAACTGCTTTTCGGCGCGGCCAAATCGTCTCGGCAACTCGCCAACCGGCTGGCGGTCGAAGACTTCCTGAGCGTCCTGAAGGTCCCCGATTTCGATGCCGCGGCGGCGGCGCATTTCGGGGAAATTCGCGCGCATCTCGAACGAGCGGGAACGCCCTGTGGCCCCTATGACATGCTCATCGGCGCGCACGCCCGGTCGCTCGGGCTGACGCTGGTCACCAACAACCGGCGGGAGTTCGACCGCATGCCCGGCCTTACGGTCGAAAACTGGGTCTGAGCCGCCGTTCTGCGGCCATGTTTGCTTAATGGAATCTCAACCGCGTTCCGACAAAGTCGGGCGATGTTTGTGTGCCGGCGACAGGCCGGGATGGGGTTGAGTTCGGACATGGCCAAGCCGGTAAGCGAGCAGAGCGTGCCGCATGTCCCGGTGCTGCTGGCCGAGGTCCTCGAGGCGCTGGCGCCGCTCGCCGGAGCGCGCATCGTCGACGGCACGTTCGGCGCCGGCGGCTATTCGCGGGCGCTGCTGCAGGCCGGTGCGGCCGTCGTCGCCATCGACCGCGACCCCCGCGTGCGGCCGTTCGCCGCCGCGCTCAGCGCAGAATTTCCGAGTCGATTCAGCTTCGTGGCCGGCGCCTTTGCCGAGCTGGATGAGCTCGCCGCCGGCCCGGTCGACGGCGTCGTCCTCGACATCGGCGTGTCCTCAATGCAGCTCGACGAGGCCGAGCGCGGCTTCTCCTTCATGCGCGAGGGCCCGCTCGACATGCGCATGGCGGCGGAGGGCGAGAGCGCGGCCGACCTCGTCAACGGCCTCGACGAGGCGACGCTGGCCAATCTGCTGTTCGCCTATGGCGAGGAGCGCAAATCGCGCCGTATCGCACACTCCATCGTCGCGGCGCGCGCCAGCGCTCCGATCCGCACCACCGCCGAGCTGGCGCGGCTCATCGAGAAGGCCATCGGCAGGAAGCCCGGCGATGCGCATCCGGCGACGCGCAGCTTCCAGGCGCTGCGCATCGCGGTGAACGACGAGTTCGGGCAATTGGTCGACGGGCTGTTCGCCTCCGAGCGGCTGCTCGGGGAGGGCGGCCGGCTCGCCGTCGTCACCTTCCATTCGCTCGAAGACCGCATCGTCAAGCGCTTCCTCGATCCGGAGAAGGGCGCGCCGACGCAGTCGCGGCACCTGCCGCAGGTCGTCGTCGAGGCACCGCGCTGGATCGACGTGGCGAAGGCGGTGAAGCCGGGGGCGGCGGAGACGGCGCGCAACCCGCGGGCCCGCTCGGCCATCCTGCGCGCGGCCCGCCGCAGCAGCGCGCCGGCCAGGGCGGCGAACATCGAGCGGCTCGGCGTGCCGCGCGTCAGGGGCGCCGCATGATCCGTTCGCTCAACATCGTCCTCGTCTGCACCGCCATCTGCACGCTGGTGGCGGTCTACGCGCTCAAATATTCGGTCGAGGACGTCGTCGCCGAAAAGCTCGGCCTGCAGCGCCAGATCGAGCGGCAGCAGGCGGACCTGTCGCTGCTCAAGGCCGACTGGGCCTATCTCAACCAGCCGGCCAACGTCGCGCCGATCGTCAACCGCCACATCGCCGAGCTCAACCTGCAGACGCTGTCGCAGGACCAGTTCGGCGGCCTCGACATCCTGCCGATGCGCCTCAAGGCCCCCGACACGCAGGCGCTCGATTCGCTGTTCGAGTCGCTCAATTCGGGCGTCGATCCGATCCAGCAGATCATCTCGGAGTCCAACTGATGGCTGCGCTCGACGCCGGTGCCGATCCGATCGCCTTCGACGGCGCCCGCAAGCTGCGCCGCCACCTCACCAAGGCGCGCATCCGCTGGGTCGTGGTGGTGCTGATCCTCATCTTCGGCGCCGTGGCGGCGCGGCTGGTGCAGCTCGGCCTCGTCGTCCAGGACAACACCATCGAAGGGCAGACGCGCGACCTCATCACCGCCACGCGCCCCGCCATCCTCGACCGCAACGGCCTCGAGCTCGCGGTCGACGTGCGCGTGCCGTCGCTGTTTGCCGAGCCGCGCCGGATCATCGACGTCGACGAGGCGGCCGACGCGATCCATTCGGTGCTGCCCGACCTCAACATCGACTGGCTGCGCCAGCGCCTCACCGGCGACAAGGGCTTCGTGTGGATCAAGCGCGAGCTGACGCCGGCCATCGAGGACAAGATCATGCAGCTCGGCATCCCCGGGCTCGATTTCGTCACCGAGAGCAAGCGCTTCTATCCGGGCGGGCCGGAGGCGTCGCACATCCTGGGCGCGGTCAACATCGACAACCAGGGCATCGCCGGCATCGAGAAGGCCATCGACGAGGACGACGTGGCGCTGCTGCAGCAGGTGGGCCTCGCCCGCGGCAACGAGCTGGCGCCGGTCAATCTGTCGATCGATCTGCGCGTGCAGCACGTGATGCGCGACGTGCTGGTCGACGCCCTCAGCCGCTACCAGGCCGACTCCGCTTCGGGCATCATGATGGACATCAAGACCGGCGAGGTGCTCGGCCTGGTCTCGCTGCCCGATTTCGATCCGAACAATCCGGTCACCGCGCTGCAGAAGGACAGCTTCAACCGCATCACCGCCGGCATCTACGAGCTCGGCTCGACCATGAAGTCGGTGACCATCGCGGGGGCGCTGGACAGCGGCAAGGTGAAGATCACCGACAGCTTCGATGCGCGTTTCGGAGTGCGCTTCGGCCGCTTCACCATCGACGATTTCCACGGCAAGCACCGCATCCTCACGGTGCCCGAGATCTACAAATACTCGTCCAACGTCGGCGCCATCCACGTCATGCAGGCCTGGGGCAAGGAGAATTTCCGCGCCTTCCTGCACAAGATGCAGTTCGACGTGCCCGAGCCGCTGGAGCTGCCCGAGCGCCGCAACCCGGTGGTGCCCAAGAGCTTCTCCGACATCGTCGCGGCCACCGCGTCGTTCGGCCACGGCCTGTCGGTGTCGCCCGTCGCCATGCTGCGCGCCATGGCGGCCTTCGCCAATGACGGCAAGATGGTGAAGCCGACGCTCTACAAGACCAGTCTCGCCGACGCGCAGAAGACCTACGAGCAGGTGGTGTCGGAAAAGACCAGCCAGGAGATGCGCTACATCATGCGGCTCAATGCGCTCGAGGGCTCCGGCACGCGCATGAACAAATTCGCCCAGGGATACCGCGCGGGCGGCAAGACGGGTACGGCCGAAAAGGTGATCAACGGGCGCTACGATTCGAGCAAGGTGCTGTCGCTGTTCGCCTCGGTGTTCCCGCTCGACCAGCCGCGCTATGCCATGATGATCCTCGTCGACAACCCGCACACCGAACCGGGGCAGGGCGGCCACACCGCCGGCTGGAACGCCGGCGAGGCGACCGGCCGCATCGTCGCCCGGGTGGCGCCGATGCTGGGAATCACCCCAAACTTCGATCCGATGCTGGACAGCAAGCTGCTCCCGCCCGAGCTGCGCTAAGAAATGCATCGCGCGGTGCACCTTGCCCCAACCCCCGCCCCCTCCGCGCAAGGGGAAGGGGAGCCTGACTGCATCACGGCGGTTGCGGTCCCATCGCCTCCTCTCCCCCTTGCCGGGAGGGGGTGGGGGCCGCACCCACCGGATATGACCGAGGAAGGGACCGCCGTGTCGTTTGCGCTCGCAGAGTTGCTGAAAGGCACCGGCGCCAGGCCGCCCCGGCTCAAGGTCGAAGGCGTCAACGCCGACAGCCGCGCCATCAGGCCGGGGGAGGCGTTCTTCGCCATTCCGGGGCTGCACACGCATGGCGACGCCTTCGCGGCGCAGGCGCGGGCCAATGGCGCCAGGGCCATGGTGACCGACCGCGCTCCGGCGGCCGATCCGGGCATGCCGGTGGTGGTGGTGCCCGACGTGCGTGCCGCCTATGCGCGCGCCGCGGCGCGGCAGTTCTCGCCGCAGCCCGAGATCATCGTCGGGGTCACCGGCACCAACGGCAAATCCTCGATCGTCTCCTTCGTGCGCCAGATCTGGACGGCCTGCGGCATGGACGCGGCGAGCATCGGCACCGTCGGCATCGAGACCAAGCAAGCGCTGATCCCCGGCGAACTCACCACGCCCGACGCGCTGGCCATCGCCCGCGACCTCGGCCAGCTCAAGGCGCAGGGCATCGACCATGTGGCGATGGAGGCGTCGAGCCAGGGGCTCGACCAGCGCCGCGTCGACGGCGTCACGTTCAGCGCCGTCGCCTTCACCAATCTCAGCCGCGACCATCTCGACTACCATGCCGACATGGCGGCCTATCGCGACGCCAAGGTGCGGCTGTTCACCGATCTGATCGCCGAGGGCGGCGCCGCCGTGGTCAATGTCGACGATCCGGAGCACGAGCCCTTCATGTTCGCGGCGCTGGCGCGCGGCGTGACGCTGCTCACCGTGGGGGTCGGCGGGGCCTGGTTCGAGATCCAGTCGATCGTCAATGACGGCTACGGCCAGAAGGTCACCGGCCGCATGGTCGGCGAACCGGTGAGCTTCCATCTGCCGCTCACCGGCGCGTTCCAGGTCAGCAATGCGCTCGTCGCGCTCGGCCTCGCCGTCGCCACCGGCGCGCCGCCGACAAAGGCCCTCAAGGCGCTGAGCAAGCTGAAGGGCGCCCGCGGCCGGCTCGAGCTGGTGGGCGAGCACAATGGCGCGGCGATCTTCATCGACTACGCGCACAAGCCGGTGGCGCTCGAAACGGCGCTCGCCTCGCTCAGGCCCTATGCCAGCCGCAAGCTGCACGTGGTGTTCGGCGCCGGCGGCGATCGCGACAAGGGCAAGCGGCCGATGATGGGCGAGATCGCGGCGCGCATGGCCGACCGGGTGATCGTCACCGACGACAATCCGCGCACCGAAGACGCCGCGACCATCCGCGCCGAGATCATGGCGGCGGCGCCCGGCAGCCGCGAGATCGCCGATCGCCGCACGGCCATCGAGACCGCCATAAAGGCGCTGAAGCCGGGCGACGTGCTGCTGATTGCCGGCAAGGGCCACGAGGACTATCAGATCGTCGGCGCCACCAAGCACCATTTCTCCGATCACGAGGTGGTGGCGGAGACGCTGAAAGGGCTCTGATGACACCGCTGTGGACTGTTGCCGAAGCGGTTGCCGCCACCGGCGGGCGGCCCGAGACGCTGTCCGACGGCCCCCTGGGGTCGGTCTCCATCGACAGCCGCGAGATCGAGCCCGACGCGCTGTTCGTCGCCATCAGGGGCGACGCGCGCGACGGCCACGATTTCGTCACGGCCGCCTTGGAGGCGGGCGCCGCGGCGGCGCTGGTGTCGGAGGACTGGTTCCGGGCGCATGGCGGCGAAAAGCTGATCGTCGTGCCCGATCCGCTGGAGGCGCTGCGCGCCCTCGGTCGGGCCGCGCGCGCCCGCAGCAAGGCGACGATCGTCGCCGTCACCGGCAGCGCCGGCAAGACCACCACCAAGGAAGCGATCCGCACCGTGCTCGCCGCCGCCGGGCCGACGCACTATTCGATCAAGAGCTTCAACAACCATTGGGGCGTGCCGCTGATGCTGGCCCGCCTGCCGCGCGAGGCCGCCTATGGCGTGTTCGAGATCGGCATGAACCATGCCGGCGAGATCACGCCGCTGGTGCAATTGGTGCGGCCGCACATCGCAGTGATCACCAATGTCGCCGCCGCGCACCTCGAATTCTTCAGGTCGGTCACCGAGATCGCCGAGGCCAAGGCCGAAATCTTCCTCGGGCTCGAGGCGGGCGGCACGGCGGTGCTCAATACCGACCACGACTATGTGCACGTGCTGTTCGCCAGGGCCCGCGAGGCGCGTGTCGAGAACATCGTCACCTATGGCTACGACGCCGAGGCGGACTACCGGATCGGCGCCTCCGAGACTGCCGCTTCGCGCACCTTCGCGCGGGTGACGCACGGCAAGGAGACGTACGACCTCAATCTGGGCGTGCGCGGCCGCCATATGATCGCCAACGCCACCGCGGCGCTCGCCGTCGCCCGCGTCGCCGGGCTCGAGCGCAACCTCGTGGTCGACGCCCTCGAGACCTTCACTGCCGCCGAGGGGCGGGGCGAAACGACCCGTCTCGGGCCCGAGGCCGACCCGCTGCTCCTCGTCGACGAAAGCTACAACGCCAACGTCGCCTCGATGACCGCCGCGATGGAGGTGTTCGCCACCGTCGCCCCGTCGCGCGGCAAGAAAGTGCTGGTGCTCGGCGACATGCTGGAGCTCGGCCCGCAGGGCCCAGACTTGCACCGATCGCTCAAGACAGCGGTGCTACAGACCGGTGCCGTAAGGATATTTCTGGTCGGCGCGGCGATGGAGGCTTTGCGCGATGCGCTCGGCGCCGAGCGGGTCGCCGGCCATGCGCGGCGCATCGAAGACCTGATGGAGCCGATCCTGCAAAGCCTTGCCTTGGGCGATGCAATCATGGTCAAAGGGTCCAAAGGCGTTCGCCTCGCCGCGCTGGTCGACAAGATCAAGCAGCGTTTTGGCGGTGCTGTTTGAGGGACGGAGTCCGGCGCGCGAATGCTCTACTACCTCGGCCAGTTGGGCGAGAATGTCACGGCGTTTAACGTCTTCCGCTACATCACTTTCCGCACTGCGGGCGCGGTGGTCACGGCGCTGTTCTTCGTCTTCCTGTTCGGCCCGCAGATCATTGCGGCGCTGCGCATCCGGCAGGGCGGCGGGCAGCCGATCCGCGAGGACGGGCCGCAGAGCCATCTGATCACCAAGAAGGGCACGCCCACCATGGGCGGGCTGATGATCCTCGCCGGCGCGGTGATCTCGACGCTGCTCTGGTCGAACCTTTCCAACGTCTATGTCTGGGCGGTGCTGTTCGTCACCGTCAGCTTCGGCGCGATCGGCTTCTATGACGACTACCTCAAGGTCAAGAAGATGTCGCACAAGGGCTTCTCGGGCGTACAGCGCCTGGTCATCGAAGCCATCGTGGCGCTGATCGCCGCCTACATCGTCGCCTCGGTGACCGACCCCAAGATCGCGACGCAGTTGATGTTCCCGTTCATCAAGGGACACGGGCTGCCGCTGTGGTACTTCTTCTACATCTTCGCCGGCTTCATCATCGTGGGCGCCGGCAATTCGGTGAACTTCACCGACGGGCTCGACGGCCTCGCCATCGTGCCGGTGATGATCGCCGCCGCGACCTTCGGGCTGATCGCCTACCTCGTGGGCTCCGCCACCTTCTCGGAATACCTGCTGCTCAACAACGTCCCGGGCACCGGCGAATTGGCGGTGGTGTGCGGGGCGCTGATCGGCGCCGGGCTCGGCTTTCTGTGGTTCAACGCGCCGCCGGCGCAGATCTTCATGGGCGACACCGGCTCGCTCGCCCTGGGCGGCGCGCTCGGCACCATCGCGGTCGCCACCAAGCACGAGATCGTGCTGGCCATCGTCGGCGGCCTGTTCGTGCTCGAAACCGTGTCGGTGATCGTGCAGGTGCTGTCGTTCAAGCTCACTGGCAAGCGCGTCTTCAAGATGGCCCCGATCCACCATCATTTCGAAATGCTGGGCTGGACCGAAAGCCAGGTGGTGATCCGCTTCTGGATCATCTCCTTCGTCCTCGCGCTCATCGGCCTCAGCGAGCTGAAGCTGCGCTAAGGCAGGACAGCGACCCCTTCGGCGCGCGCTGCGGCCGCCAGCTCCTCGTCCAGCGTCGCGAGCGGAAGTTTCCGTCGTCGCGCAAGTTCAAGATAAGCAGCATCGTAGACGGTCAGCTTTCGCTGCTCAGCCAGTTCGACGGCCGCCTGCACCACGTCGACGGAGTTGCTCTCAGTCTGAACGGGCAGCGACATGATCGCCGCGAGAGAGGCGGCCAGACCGGCGTCGTCGAGACGCTCGCGCCGCCTGCCCATGACGAGCACGTTCGCCGCCTCCATCAACCATTGATGCGGGGCCGTCGCTCCTTCTGCAAGGACGCGCTCCAGCACGGCCCGGCGGGCAGGGAGGGCCTCGTCAGCGAAGAACCAGGATAGCGTGATCGACGCATCGATCACGATCACTTGCGCCCCTCGTTGATGAGGTCGTTGATGCTGAGCCCGCCAAGCGTCTGCCTTGCCGCGATCTTGGCGATGCGATCCATCGCCGCCTGCACGTGCGCGCTGTCGGTGGGTTTGGCGGCCGGGATGACCTTGGCTACGATCTTGCCATCCAGAGTGAGCTCAAACTGCTCTCCGGGCATCGCCGCTGCCAGCAGGCGCTTCAGCCGCTCGTCTTCATCGATCGAGATGACCTTGTTCATGGCTGCGTCTCCTTGCCGGAAAATAAGCCACCGCCGACTGTCCGGCAACCCGACTCGCAGAACGCAAGCCCCGCTCACACCTTGCTAACCATCGGCGGGCTACACTTGCGCCGAGTAGCGTAAGGGACCGCCGGGCAGGGCGGGACGAGTGACATGTTCGCACGGGATCGCAAGACACCCATCGCCGAGTGGTGGTGGACGGTCGACAAGCAATTGCTGTCGGCGCTGATCCTGCTGATGGCGGTGGGCATGGTGCTGAGCTTCGCCGCGAGCCCGCCGGTGGCCGAGCGCCTCGGCCTCAGCCCGTGGCACTTCATCATCCGCCACGCGGTCTTCGACCTGCTGGCGCTGCCGGTGCTGATCGGCACCTCGTTCCTCAGCCACCGGCAGGCGCGCATCGCGGCGCTGGGCGTGCTGTGCGTCAGCATCGTGCTGCTGTGGCTGACGCTCAAGCTGGGCGTCGAGGTCAAGGGCGCCCGCCGCTGGGTGTCGTTCGCCGGCAACACCATCCAGCCGTCGGAGTTCGTCAAGCCGGCCTATGCGGTGCTCGCCGCCTGGCTGTTCTCGGAAAGCATGCACCAGCGCGGCGTCTTCCCGCGCACCATCGCGACGCTGCTCATGATGGCGATCGTCGGCGGCCTGCTGCTGCAGCCCGATATCGGACAGACCGCGCTGATGCTCTCCACCTGGGCGGCGCTGCTGTTCCTGTCGGGCATTTCGTGGTTCCTGATCATCGGCCTCGCCGGCGGCGCCGTCGGCCTGCTGTTCGGCGCCTATTACGTGTTCCCGCACTTTTCGAAGCGCGTCGACGCCTTCCTCAATCCCGATGGCGGCGGCAACACCTACCAGGTCGACAAGGCGCTCAACTCGCTGCTCGAAGGCGGCTGGTTCGGGCGCGGGCCTGGGGAGTCGCTGGCCAAGAAAGTCATCCCCGACGCCCATGCCGACTACGTGTTCTCGGCGGCGGCGGGCGAGTTCGGCATCCTGTTCTGCCTCTGCCTCGTGGCGCTGATCGTGTTCATCGTGCTGCGCGCCATGACCGGGGCGCAGCAGCAGCAATCGCTCTATGCGCGGCTGGCGGTATCGACGCTGGCGATCCAGTTCGGCCTGCAATGCGCCATCAACCTGGCGGTGAACCTCAACCTCATTCCGCCCAAGGGCATGACGCTGCCGTTCGTCTCCTATGGCGGCACCTCGATGATCGCCATCGCCTTCGGCATGGGGCTGATGCTGGCGCTGACCCGCAAGAAGCCCGAGGAACGCATGGCGACCGGGCTGCCGGCGTACCGGCCGAGCACCACGGTCGTTCCCGCCGAATGAGCACCATCGTGCTGATGGCGGGCGGCACGGGAGGACATCTCTTCCCGGCGATGGCGCTGGCGCAGGAATTGCGCCGGCGCGGCCACACCATCCACCTGATGACCGACCACCGCGTCGGCGCCTATGGCGACTTCCCCGCCAGCAAGATCCACGTCGTGCCGTCGGCGACGCCGTCGGTGCGCAACCCGCTGCGCATGGTCGCCGCCTCGTTCAAGATCCTCTACGGCATCGCCGTCGCCTGGCTGAAGCTGCGGCGCATCCGGCCCGCCGTCGTCGTCGGCTTCGGCGGCTATCCGGTGTTCCCGCCCTTCCTCGCGGCGCGCCTCCTCGGCATTCCGGGCGTACTGCACGAGCAGAACGCGGTGATGGGGCGCGCCAACCGCGCGCTCGGCCGCTACGCCTCGCGCATCGCGCTGAGCTTTGCCCGCACGCACTACGCCGAGCCGTTCGCCGGCAAATCGGTGCTCACCGGCAATCCGGTGCGCGACAGCGTGCGGGCCGAGGCGCTGGTGGATTATCCGCCGCTGACAGCCGACGGGACGCTGCAGCTCGTGGTGTTCGGCGGCAGCCAGGGGGCGCGCGCCTTCGCCGACCTCGTGCCGCCGGCCATCGCCGAGCTGCCCGAGGCGCTGCGCCACCGCCTGCGGATCGTGCAGCAGTGCCGGCCGGAAGACCTGGTGCGCGTCACCGAGGCGTACCGGCAGGCCAAGGTCAATGTCGAGCTGCAGCCGTTCTTCTCCGACCTGCCGGTACGCATGGCAGCGGCGCATCTGGTGATCGCCCGCGCCGGCGCCTCGACCGTGGCCGAGCTCACGGTGCTGGGGCGGCCGGCGATCCTGGTGCCGCTGCCGGGCTCGATCGACGGCGACCAGAAGAACAACGCGCTCGTGGTCGATGCGGCCGGTGGCGGCTGGATCGTCGAGCAGGCCACCATTTCGCCACCTTCGCTCGCCAATCGCTTGGCCTCACTTTTCGGTGAGCCGGCGACGCTCACGGCCGCGGCGGCAGCGGCCAGGGCGCTCGGGCAACCCAGGGCAGTCGAACAGCTTGCGGACCTCGTGGACGGCGCAGGCGGGGGAAAAACAGCATGAAGATGCCGCGCAATATCGGCCCGGTGCATTTCGTCGGCATCGGTGGAATCGGCATGAGTGGGATCGCCGAGATCCTGCACAACCAGGGCTACAAGGTGCACGGCTCCGACAGCGCCGAGAGCGCCAACGTGCAGCGCCTGCGCACCATGGGCATCGACGTCAAGGTCGGGCAATCCGGCGACAACCTCGGCGATGCCGCCGTGGTGGTGATCTCCTCGGCCATCAAGAAGGGCAATCCCGAGCTCGCCGCGGCGCGCTCGCGCGGCCTGCCGGTGGTGCGCCGCGCCGAGATGCTGGCCGAGATCATGCGCTTCAAGAACGCCGTCGCAATCGCCGGCACGCATGGCAAGACCACCACCACGACGCTGGTCGCGACGCTGCTCGACGCCGCCAATTTCGATCCGACGGTGATCAATGGCGGCATCATCAATGCCTACGGCACCAATGCCCGGCTCGGCGACGGCGAGTGGATGGTGGTCGAGGCCGACGAGAGCGACGGCACCTTCGTCAAGCTGCCGGCCGACGTGGCGGTGGTCACCAACATCGATCCCGAGCATCTCGACCATTACGGCGACTTCGAGAGCGTCAAGCAGGGCTTCCTCAACTTCGTCGAGAACGTGCCGTTCTACGGCTTTGCGGTGATGTGCACCGACCATCCGGTGGTGCAGGAGATGGTCGGGCTGGTGCGCGACCGCCGCGTCATCACCTATGGCCGCAACCCGCAGGCCGACGTGCGGCTGGTCGACCTCGACATCCATGACGGGCAGAGTCATTTCGCGGTGGAGATCCGCGACCGCATCCGCCAGACCTATCTTCGCATCGAAGGGCTGACGCTGCCGATGCCGGGCGAGCACAACGCTCTCAACGCCACCGCCGCCATCGCCGTGGCCGACCAGCTCAAGGTGCCGGCCGAGGCGATCCGCAAGGGGCTGCTCGGCTTTTCCGGCGTGAAACGCCGCTTCACCCGCACCGGTATCGTCGGCGGCGTCACCGTGATCGACGATTACGGCCACCATCCGGTCGAGATCGCGGCGGTGCTGCGCGCCGCCCGCCAGTCGACGCGGCGCGACGTCATCGCCGTGGTGCAGCCGCACCGCTACTCGCGCGTGCGCGACCTCTACAACGAGTTCGCGACGGCCTTCAACGACGCCGACACCGTGGTGGTGGCGCCGATCTACGCCGCCGGCGAAGCGCCGATCGACGGGGTGACGCATGAGGAGCTGGTGACGCGCATCAAGGCGCGCGGCCATCGCGACGCCCGCGTCGTCGACCGCCCCGAGGCGATCGCGCCGCTGCTCGCGAGCCGCGTCGCCGAGGGCGACTACGTGGTCATGCTGGGCGCCGGCAACATCACGCAATGGGCGGCGGCGCTGCCGGCCGAGCTCGGCAAGCTGCTGGGCAAGGAGCCCGAGCTGCCATGAGCGACGCGCCGCCCCCCGGAACGCCGCTCTGGCCCGACCTTCTGCCGACGCTCGGCGCGTGGACCGCCGATGTGCGCGGTCAGCTCGTTCCCAACCAGATCCTCGCCGAGATGACGACGCTACGCGTCGGCGGTCCGGCGCAATTGTTCTTCCGGCCGGCCGACGAGGCCGACCTCAGCTTCTTCCTCAGGCATTTGCCCGAGAGCATCCGCGTCACCGTGATCGGGCTCGGCTCGAACCTTTTGATCCGCGACGGCGGCCTCGACGGCGTGGTGATCCGGCTGCCGGCCAAGGGGTTCGGCGGCATCGACATTCTCGACGGCCACCGGGTGCGCGCCGGCGCCGCGGTGCCCGACGTCAAGGTGGCGACCGCGGCGGCGGAAGCCGGCATCGATGGACTCTGGTTCTACCGCGGCATTCCCGGCGGCATCGGCGGCGCGCTCTACATGAACGCCGGCTGCTACAAGACCGAGACCATGCAGCGCATGGTCGAGCTGCGCGCGGTGCTGCGCAACGGCGATATCGTCACCCTCGGCAACGCCGACATGGGCTACCGCTACCGCAAGTCGAACGGGCCGCGCGGCGCGGTGTTCGTCTCGGCGCTGTACCAGGGGTTTGCCGGCGATCCGCAGACCATCCTCACCGAGATGCGCACCGTCACCGAGCGCCGCGAAAGCTCGCAGCCGACGCGCGCCAGGACCGCCGGCTCGACCTTCAAGAACCCCGAGGGCCAGTCGAGCTGGAAGTTGATCGACGAGGCGGGCGGCCGCGGCTTCACCTTCGGCCGCGCGCAGATGAGCGAGATGCACTCGAACTTCCTCATCAACACCGGCGAGGCCGACGCCTACGAGGTCGAGACCGTGGGCGAGACCATCCGCCAGAAGGTGCGCGACACGCACGGCATCGAGCTCAGCTGGGAAGTCCGCCGCATGGGCTATTTCGTGCCGGGCCGCGAGGTGCGCGAATTCCTCGACGGCGCGCCGTTCACGGGAGCGGTGTGATGGCGCTGACCTTGGTGCTCGTGGCCCCCACCCCCGCCCCCGCCCCGCAAGGGGGAGGGGAGCCCGACTGCATCATCGGCGCCTGCGGTTCCATCGCCCCCCTCCCCCTTGCGGGGAGGGGCTGGGGGTGGGGGCCACGCGCGCCAGACCTTCGGTCCTTTGAACCGACCGTGCAATGGGAGCACCCGCACCGATGACCAAGCACGTCGCCGTCCTCATGGGCGGCCTCTCCAACGAGCGGCCGGTGTCGCTGAGCTCGGGGCGGGAATGCGCCCGGGCGCTGCGCAATGCCGGGTTCACGGTGACCGAGCTGGATGTCGGCTACGACATCGCCGAGCGGTTGCGCGAGATCAGGCCCGAGGTGGTGTTCAACGCGCTGCACGGCCGCTATGGCGAGGACGGCACGGTGCAGGGCGTGCTCGAATTTTTGCGCATCCCCTACACGCATTCGGGCGTGCTGGCCTCGGCGCTGGCCATGGACAAGCACCGCGCCAAGATGTTCTTCAAATCGGCCGGCATCCCCGTCACCGACCACCTGATCGTTTCCCGCGCCGAGGTGGCGCGCGAGCACGTGATGGCGCCGCCCTATGTGGTCAAGCCCATCGCCGACGGCTCCAGCGTCGGCGTGTTCGTGGTCAAGGCCGAGCAGAGCCATCCGCCGCAGGAGATCCTGCGCGAGGACTGGAACGCCGGCGAAGAGGTCATGGTCGAGCGCTACATCCCCGGCCGCGACCTCACCTGCGCGGTGATGGGCGACGTGGCGCTGGGCGTCACCGAGATCCTGACCGACCTCAGCTTCTACAATTTCGAGGCGAAATACGCCAAAGGCGGCTCCAGCCACCTGCTGCCGGCGCCGATTCAACCGAAAATTTACGACAAAGTGCAGAAGATGGCGCTCAAGGCGCATGCTGCGCTTGGGTGCCGGGGCGTGTCGCGGACGGATTTCCGCTTCAACGACAAGGCGGGCGAGGACGGCGAGCTGGTCTGCCTCGAGCTCAACACCCAACCGGGTATGACCGAGACTTCCCTGGCCCCCGAACAGGCCCGCCATGCCGGGCATTCGTTCGAGGATCTGGTCACCTGGATGGTGGAGGACGCGAGTTGCAACAGGTAGGCGCAAAGGGGTTCGCCGCTGCCCAGGCGGTCGACCCGCGCCAGCTTCCGGTGCCTGTGCCGTTCGCGGCGCTGCCGCGGCGGGCGCGGCTCGGCTTCGGCCGCGCCTGGATCCTGCACAAGAAGCTGATCGTGCGCGGCGTGGCCGGCGCCATCGTCCTCGTCGCCGCCGCCGGCCTCATGGCCGAGCAGGACAAGGTTGCCGCCGGCGTCACCGCGCTCTACAGCCTGGCGCAGGGGCAGTTCGCCAGGGCCGGCTTCGGCATCAATTCGATCAACATCAGCGGCCAGACGCTGACCAGCGAAGCCACCATCCTCAAGGCGCTCGACATCGGCTCGGCCACCTCGACGCTGAATTTCGACGCCGACGCCGCGCTCAAGCGCATCGACGCCATCCCCTCGGTGCAGTCCGCCAATATCCGCAAGGTGTATCCGAGCGGGCTCGCCGTCAGCATCGTCGAAAAGCAGCCCATGGCGCGCTGGCGCATCGGCGACAAGACCTGGCTGGTGGACGAGAGCGGCAGCCCGATCGTCGCCGACGACGGCAGCTTCCGCTCGCTGCCGCTGGTGGTGGGGGAGGGCGCCGCGGCCGACGCCATGGTGATGATCCGCTCGCTCGACCGCTACCCGCAGATCACCGAGGACCTGGCGGCGCTGAGCCGCATCGGCGAGCGGCGCTGGGATCTGATCTTCTATTCCGGCCTGCGCGTGCAATTGCCCGAGAACGGCGTGGCGCAGGCGCTGGCGCAGCTCGACAGCTACGAGACCGACCACCAATTGCTGGAGCGCGACGTCGATGTCATCGACATGCGCGTGCCCGGAATGCTGTCGCTGAAGCTCGGCGACCTCGCCACCAAGGCGTGGGCCGACTTCAAGAAGAAGAACAAGCATGTGAGCAAGGGCGGCGACGCCGAATACGAGACCGCGGCCGAGCGCGCGGCGGAGAAAAAACCGCAATGATCACCGACATGATGACCGCGCGGCTGAAGCCGCTGCAGCCGGGCCGCAGCTCCCTGATCTCGGTGCTCGACATCGGATCGACCAAGATCTGCTGCGTCATCGCCCGGTTGACGCCGCGGCCCGAGGGCAAGGCGCTGAAGGGCCGCACGCACGTCGCCGAAGTCATCGGCTTCGGCTACGGCGCCTCGAGCGGCATCAAGAGCGGCGTCATCACCGACCTCGACCAGGCCGAGCAGGCGATCCGCACCGTGGTCGGCATGGCCGAGCGCGCCGCCGGCCTCACCGTGCAGTCGGTGGTGGTCAACGTCACCGCCGGCCGGCTCGGCTCGGAGACGTTCTCGGCCACGGTCAACCTCGGGGCGCAGGAGGTCGAGAAGGCCGACATCCAGCGCGTGCTGCGCGCCGTCAACGAGCGCTCGGTGCGGCCGGAGCGCTCGATCGTCCACGCGCTGCCCATCGGCTACGCCATCGACGGGCAGAAGGGCGTCAAGGACCCGCGCGGCCTCGTCGGCGAAAAGCTGTCGATCGACGTGGCGGTGATCAGCGCCGAAACCCTCGCCATGCGCAACATCGAGCTGGTGCTCAACCGCTGCCATCTGCAGATCGAGGCGCTGATGGCGACGCCCTATGCCTCGGGCATGTCGACGCTGGTCGACGACGAGGGGCAGCTCGGAGTCGCCGTGGTCGATTTCGGCGGCGCCACCACCACCGTCGCGGTGTTCGCCGACGGCCACCCGATCTATTGCGACGCGCTCGCCATCGGCGGCCATCACCTGACGCTCGACATCGCGCGCCAGCTCTCGGTGTCGATCGCCGACGCCGAGCGGCTGAAGACCGTCTATGGCAGCGTGCTGCCGGGCCAGGCCGACGAGCGCGAGATGATCTCGATCGTGCCGGTCGGGGCCGGGGCCGACGAGGCGCCGGGGCTGATTCCGCGCTCGCACCTCACCCGCATCCTGAGGCCGCGCGTCGAGGAGGTGCTGACCGCCATCCGCGACCGCATGCAGGCCACCGGCATGATGGACCTCAGCGGCCGCCGCTTCGTGCTCACCGGCGGCGGCAGCGAGCTCACCGGCCTGCCGGAAGTGGCGCGCCGGCTGCTCGGCCGCAACGTGCGCAACGGCCGGCCGATGGGCATCGCCGGGCTGCCCGAAATGGCGCGCGGCGCGGCCTTCGCCACGGTCTCGGGCATGCTGATCTATCCGCAGGTCTGCGCCCAGGAATTCGGCGAGCCGCGGCAGGCCGCCCGACTCACCGGCACCGACGGCTATCTGGCGCGAGTCGGTAACTGGCTGCGCACCAGCTTCTGAGCAAGGTTCCGGCCGGCTCGCGTGGTTAACGCTCCGTAAAATTGCCGAGGCCGGGGCGTCGCATTCTGCATCTTCGTTAACGGATCGGTGCCAATTGTTAGGGTCCGGTTAACGAATTGGCGACTAACAATGGGCCTATACCAGTGCCATGGGGCCCTTCATGACGATCAACCTCGCTATCCCCGACATCCAGGAATTGAAGCCCCGCATCACCGTTTTCGGTGTCGGCGGTGCTGGCGGAAACGCCGTTAACAACATGATTTCGCAGGGGTTGGACGGCGTCGATTTCGTCTGCGCCAACACCGATGCGCAAGCCCTCGCGCTCAGCAAATCGCAGCGCATCATCCAGCTCGGCGTCTCGGTCACCGAGGGACTCGGGGCCGGCTCTCATCCCGAGGTCGGGCGCGCCGCGGCCGAAGAGAGCTGGGACGAGCTCAACGACCACCTCAGCGGCTCGCATATGGTGTTCATCACCGCCGGCATGGGCGGGGGCACCGGCACCGGCGCGGCCCCCGTCATCGCCCGCGCGGCGCGCGAGCAGGGCATCCTGACCGTCGGCGTCGTCACCAAGCCGTTCACCTTCGAGGGCAACCGCCGGGCCCGCCTCGCCGAGGACGGCATCGACGAGCTGCACCGCCACGTCGATACGCTGATCGTCATCCCGAACCAGAACCTGTTCCGGGTCGCCAACGAGAAGACCACCTTCGCCGACGCCTTCAAGATGGCCGACCAGGTGCTGTTCTCCGGCGTCTCGTGCATCACCGACCTGATGGTCAAGGAAGGCCTCATCAACCTCGACTTCGCCGACGTGCGCGCCGTGATGCGCGGCATGGGCAAGGCGATGATGGGCACCGGCGAGGCCGAGGGCGAGGATCGCGCCCGGCACGCGGCCGAGGCGGCGATCGCCAATCCGCTGCTCGACGACGTGTCGATGCACGGCGCCCGCGGCCTGCTGATCTCGATCACCGGCGGCCCCGACCTCACCCTGTACGAAGTCGACGAGGCCGCGAGCCGCATCCGCGAGGAGGTCGACGCCGACGCCAACATCATCCTGGGCGCCACCTACGATGCCGACATGACCGGCTCGATCCGCGTCTCGGTGGTGGCCACCGGCACCGATGCCACCATGGTGCAGGCGCTGGAGCCGATGAAGGCGTCGACCACGCGGGCGCCGCTGCAGGCCACGGCCGTGCGCCGCGCCATGGAGCAGGCGCCGCAGCCGGCGCCGGCCGCCGAGGAACCGGTGCACGCGCAGCAGTTCGAAGCCGACGTCCGCCAGGCGGTGGCCGAGGCCATCACCTACGAGCCGACTCAGCAGTATGGCGACACCGACGACGGCATCACCGTCGAGCCCTACATCCCCGCCGCCACGCTCGATGCGATCGAGGAGCCGGTGCGGGCGGTTGAGCAGCCGATGCCGAGCGTCTACGTGCCCTCGCATGCCGAGCGCCCGGAAGGGCAGCGCCGCATGCCCCGTACCGAGGAACTTCCGGCTGTTGCCCGGAAGACACTGGTGGCGGAAGAACGACATGACCAGGAGCCCCGCAATGCCCGGGCCCTGTTCAAGCGCCTGGCCTCCAATGTGGGCCTCGGACTGCGCCCGCAGCAGCATCCCGGGCTGGCCGAACCGCAGTTTCCGGCGGCCGGCGATGTCGACGCGCGGGCCGCGATAGAGGCCGGTGCAGGCCGGAATTCCGGGGCTTCGGCGGCCTCGCACGGCGCCGCCGGGCAGCTCGATCCGCACGGAAGGGCGCTGCCGCAGAAGGAGCATATCGAGATCCCGTCCTTCCTCAGGAAGCACGGCTAGGCTTCCCTCCGTCGGGGATTTCCACACCAACCGGCGCGCTTTCGCGCCGGTTTCTTTTTGGTTAAGACTTGCGTCGGGTCTTTGGGTCGGAGAACTACCTTCATGCAGAACCTGTCGGCGCGCCAGCGCACCCTTGGCGGTGCGCTCGAGTACAGCGGCATCGGCGTGCATTCTGCACAGCCCGTCACCCTCAAGATCGAGCCGGCGCCGGCCGACAGCGGCTACAAGATCCAGCGCAGATTCGAGGACGGCTCCATCGTCGGGCCGGTGGCGGTGCATTTCGCCCGCGTCATGCGCACGACGCTGTGCACCACGATCGACCTCGGCGAGAGTGTCGCCGTCGCCACGGTGGAGCACGTGATCTCGGCGCTTTCGGGCCTCGGCGTCGACAATGCGCTGCTCACCATCACCGGCCCGGAATTCCCGGTGCTCGACGGCTCGGCGGCGCCGTTCGCCGAAGGCATCCTCAAGGTCGGGCTCGAAATCCAGGCCAAGTCGCGCCGCTACATCCGCGTGCTGCGCCAGGTGCTGGTGCGCAACAACGAGGCGTCGGCGGCGCTGGAGCCGTACAATGGCCGGCAGTTCGACGTCGAGATCGACTTCGACAGCCGGGTCATCGGCCGGCAGCGCATGATCTTCGACTGGACGCCGCGCAAATACCTGTCCGACGTGTCGCGGGCCCGCACCTTCGGTTTCGAGCGCGACGCCAAGGTGCTGCGCCAGGCCGGCTATGCGCTCGGCTCGTCGCTCGAGAACTCGGTCGCCATCGGCGAGGGCCGCGGTCCGCACGAGGAGCGCGTGCTCAATCCGGGCGGCCTGCGCTTCGAGGACGAATTCGTGCGCCACAAGCTGCTCGACGCGATCGGCGACCTGGCGCTGTGCGGCCTGCCGATCTACGGCCGGTTCCGCTCCTACAAGGGCGGCCATGCGCTCAACGCGCTGGTGCTGCACGGGCTGTTTGCCAGCGAGGCGAACTACGAGGTCGTGTATGCGGAAGACCTGCCGCTCGGCTACGACGCGCTGAACGACATGCCCGAAGGGCTGGAAGTCCGGCCGTATCTGCGCACGGTCGGTTAACCGCGTCACAGTTTTGATGGATTTGCTGTCTAGGCCGCTCGACGGTGCTAAACACATGCTGCAAACGATAGGGCGGGGCATTTCGTGACAGAGAGTGGTTTTGCGGCGCTGGCGACCCGGCTGGCGCGCGTTGTGGCGATCGGCACCTTCGCGGCGATGCTGGCGGCCTGCAGCATGTTCGGCCAGACCAAGCTGAAGGACGAGGCGATCGTTCCGCCCGATACGCTGTATCAGAGCGCGCTCAGCGACATGGATGCGCAGCGCTACAATTCGGCGATCGAGAACCTCAAGAAGCTCGAGCGGCAGCACCCCTATTCGGAGTACAACGAGAAGGCCAAGCTGATGGAGGTCTACGCCAATTACCGCATCGGCAAGTTCGACGACGCGATCCTGGCCGCCGACCGCTACATGGCGCTGTTCCCCTCGTCGGAGCAGACGGCCTATGTGCTGTTCCTCAAGGGCACGGCGTATTTCGCGCAGATCACCGACATCACCCGCGACCAGTCGATCGCGCAGAACGCCATCGACACCTACACGCTGCTGATCGCCAACTATCCCAAGAGCGACTACGCCAAGGATGCGCGCGACAAGATGGTGATCGCCGTCGACCAGCTCGCCGGCAAGGAGATGTCGGTCGGCCGCTATTACGAGGGCAACGGCCAGTACGCGGCCGCCATCAACCGCTTCCGCGCCGTGGTCGACAACTACCAGACCTCGACGCACATCGAGGAGGCGCTGTTCCGCCTGACCGAATCGAATCTGGCGCTGGGGCTGACGGCCGAGGCGCAGACCGCCGCGGCGGTGCTCGGGCACAACTACCCCTCGAGCGACTGGTACCAGCGCGCCTATACCCTGCTGCAGCAGCAGGGGCTCGAGCCCAAGGTCAACACCCAGAGCACGCTGGCGACGGCGGTGACCACCAAGGCGATGCCGCCGAGCAAGACGCCGCCGAGCAACAAGCCGGTGCCGCCGCCCAAGCTGTGAGGCGCCCGAGCCTGTGACAAGGGCGAGCGCGGGGTGGATTTTCCCCGCGTTTGTTGCTAGTTTGTTCACATCCCGCCAGAGGTGGATGTCGACGTGCTCAGCGCGCTTTCGGTACGCAACATCGTGCTCATCGACCAGCTCGATATCGCGCTGGATCGGGGCCTCACCACGCTCACCGGCGAGACCGGCGCCGGCAAGTCCATCCTGCTCGATGCGCTGGCGCTGGCGCTGGGCGGCCGCGGCGATGCCTCGCTGGTGCGCAACGGCGCCGAGAGCGGGCAGGTCGTGGCGGTGCTGCAACTGCCCGACAATCATCCGGCGCGCGTCACGCTGCGCGACAGCGAGATCGCCGACGATGCCGATCTGATCCTGCGGCGGGTGCAATATGCCGATGGCCGCACCCGCGCCTTCATCAACGACCAGCCGGTGGGCGCCGGGCTGATGCAGGCCATCGGCCGGCAATTGGTGGAAATCCACGGCCAGCACGACGACCGGGCGCTGGTCGATGCGGCGACGCACCGGGCGCTGCTCGATGCCTTCGGCGGGCTCGAAACGGAGGCCGAGGCGACCCGCCTCGCGCATGCGGCGCTGGCCGCGGCCGAAACGCGGGTCGGTGCGCAGCGGGCGCTGATCGCCGAGGCGGCGGCACGCGAGGACTATGCCCGGCACGTGGTCGAGGAACTGGCGGAGCTGGCGCCCGAGACAGGCGAGGAGGAGGGGCTCGCCGACAAGCGCCAGCGGCTGATGCAGCTCGAAAAGGCGCATGACGAAATCCGCGACGCCGACGAGATCCTGAGCGGCCCCAACGCTCCGGCGCCGGCGCTCAGCGGCCTGATGCGGCGGCTGATGCGCAAGGCCGACAGCGGGCAGGGGGTGTTCCAGCCGCTGATCGAGGCGCTCGACCACAGCCTCGACGCGCTCGATGCCACCGCCGAGGCGGTCGAGGGGCTGAAGCGCGAAATGGCGTTCGATCCGGCCGAGCTCGAGCAGGTGGAGAGCCGGCTGTTCGCGCTGCGCGCCGCGGCGCGAAAGCACCACGTCGTCGTCGACGAACTGCCCGAGGTGCTGGCGAAATACCGGGCCGAGCTCGCGGCGCTGCAGAGCGGCGAGGCGACGCTGGGCAAGCTCGAGGCCGATGTCGAGGTGGCGCGCGAGGCCTACCGCAAGGCGGCGCGCAAGCTCAGCGCCGGCCGCGCCAGGGCGGCGAAGGCGCTGAGCAAGGCGGTCGAGGCGGAGCTGCCCGACCTCAAGCTCGGCGCGGCGAAATTCATCGTCGACCAGCAGGTGGACGAGACGCGGGTGGTGTCCACCGGCTTCGACCAGGTGGCGTTCCACGTGCGGACCAATCCGGGCACGCTGCCGGGGCCGCTGCTGAAGGTGGCGTCGGGCGGCGAGCTCAGCCGGTTCCTCTTGGCGCTCAAGGTGGTGCTGGCCGATCGCGGCTCCGCCCCGGTGCTGATCTTCGACGAGATCGACACCGGCGTCGGCGGCGCGGTGGCCGATGCCATCGGGCGGCGGCTGAAGCGGCTCTCGGGCAAGGTGCAGGTGCTGACGGTGACGCATGCGCCGCAGGTCGCGGCGCGGGCCGACACGCACCTGTTCATCGAGAAGCAGTCGATCGCCGCCGGCGCGTTCGTGCGCACCGAGGTCAGGCCGCTCGACGGGCCGACGCGCAAGGAAGAGATCGCGCGCATGCTGGCCGGCGCCCGCATCACCGAGGAGGCTCGCGCCGCCGCCGGCAAGCTGCTATCGGACGTGGCATGAGCACCGCCAATAGCGAAGTCGAGGGGCTGTCGGAGGACGAGGCGCGGGCCGAGCTCGCGCGCCTGCAGAAGCTTCTCGCCGATGCCGACATCGCCTATCACCAGAACGATGCTCCAACCATCACCGACGCCGCCTACGACGCGCTGAAGCTGCGCTACCAGGCGATCGAATCGGCGTTCCCGGAGCTGAGGCGGCCCGACAGCCTCACCGGCAAGGTGGGCGCGGCGCCGGCCGAGGGGTTTGCCAAGGTGCGGCACGAGGTGCCGATGCTCAGCCTCGCCAAGGCCTATACCGACCAGGACGTGGTCGATTTCGCCGAGCGGGCGAAGCGCTTCTTCGAGCGCGACAAGGACCTGACGTTCAGCTTCACCGCCGAGCCCAAGATCGACGGCCTGTCGGCGTCGCTGCGCTACGAGCACGGCGAGCTGGTGCGCGGCGCGACGCGCGGCGACGGCACGGTGGGCGAGGACATCACCGAGAACCTCAGGACCATCGCCGACATCCCGCACAGGCTCAAGGGCAGGGGCTGGCCCGACATCATCGAAATTCGCGGCGAGGTGTACATGACCTATGCCGAGTTCGAGGCGCTGAAGGCGCGTTCGGCGGCGGTCGGCGGGCAGGACTACGTCAATCCGCGCAACACCGCCGCCGGCTCGCTGCGCCAGAAGGACCCGGGCGTTACCGCCAGCCGCAACCTCAAATTCTTCGCCTATGCCTGGGGCTTTGCCAGCGAGGACCCGGCGCCGACGCAATACGACGCGGTGCAGAAACTCAAGGATTGGGGCTTCAAGGTCAATCCGCTGATGGTGCGCGCCGCCTCGGTCGAGGAGCTCTTGGCGCAGTACCGCAAGATCGAAGAACAGCGTTCTTCGCTGGGCTACGACATCGACGGCGTCGTCTACAAGATCGACCGGCTCGATTTGCAGCGGCGCTGGGGCATGGGCTCGGGCGAGCCGCGCTGGGCCATCGCCCACAAATTCCCGGCCGAGCAGGCGTCGACCACGCTCAGGCAGATCGACATCCAGGTCGGGCGCACCGGCACGCTGGCGCCGGTCGGCCGGCTCGACCCGGTGACGGTAGGTGGGGTGACGGTCGAGAACGTCACGCTGCACAACGAAGACTACATCAAGGGCGTCGACAGCTTCGGCGAGCCGATCCGCGACGGCGTCGACATCCGCATCGGCGACACGGTGGTGATCCAGCGCGCCGGCGATGTCATCCCGCAGGTGGTGCGCGTGCTGCTCGACAAGCGGCCGAAATCCGCCAAACCCTACGTGTTCCCCGAAACCTGCCCGGTCTGCGGCTCGCCCGCGATCCGCGAGGTCAACGAGAAGACCGGCAAGGAAGACGCGCGCCGCCGCTGCACCGGCGAGCTGATCTGCCCGGCGCAGGCGGTGGAGCAGCTCAAGCATTTCGTGGCGCGCGGCGCCATGGACATCGAGGGGCTGGGCACCGAGCAGATCGAGCTGTTCTTCGCCGAGGGCCTGGTCAGGACCTCCGCCGACATCTTCCGGCTGCACAATCGCCGCGCCGAGGTCGAGGCGGCCATCCACAAGCGCCGCGAGGAGCAGGCGCGGCTGCGCGAGGAGCAGAGCGGCACGCGGCGCAAGAAGGTGCTGTCGGCCGAGGAGCGCACCTATGAGGGCCTCGACAAGCTGTTCGCCAACATCGAGGCGCGCCGCGCCCCCGAGCTCGACCGCTTCATCTTCGCGCTCGGCATCCGGCATATCGGCGAGACCACGGCGGCGCTGCTGGCCAAGACCTTCACCAGCATCGGCAACTTTCGCGCGGCGGGCACCGGCGCGGTCGAGTTCCCCTCGATCCACGGCATCGGCGAGACGGTGCAGAAGGCGCTGACCTCGTTCTTCGCCAATGCGCGCAACGTCGCCGTGCTCGACGACCTGCTCTCGTATGTGACGCCGAGGGACTATGTGCTCGCCGTCTCCGCCGACAGCGAGGTGGTGGGCAAGACCGTGGTGTTCACCGGCAGCCTCGAGAAGATGACGCGCGGCGAGGCCAAGGCGATGGCCGAGCGGCTGGGCGCCAAGGTGGCCGGCAGCGTCTCGTCCAAGACCGACATCGTCGTCGCCGGCCCCGGCGCCGGCAGCAAGCTCAAGCAGGCGCAGGAGCTCGGCATCCTGGTGCTCGACGAAGACCAGTGGCTGGAGCTGGCGAAGCGGTAGAGGGGGCACCGGAGCGATCGAAACCGGTGGCCGCTGCCCCCAAGGGCCCGACTGCACCATCAGGCTCGCGGTTCCATCGCCCCCCTCCCCCTTGCGGGGAGGGGCCGGGGGTGGGGGCCACGACCACTGGGTCCGGTCTGCGGCCTATTGCGACCCTTACCGCAGCGTAATGTCGCCGCCGCGTTTCTGCCGCACGCCGACACTAGTGCTGCCCCGATCGACACGGGGGGACGACCCATGCGGGCATTGCTTATCGGCCTCGTGCTGGCGCTGATCGCGGCGCCGGCGCTGGCCTTCGACGATCCCAAGGCGCTGGTCACGGCGATCTATGCGCCCTACCAGACGCCGGGGCAGGCGGCGCAGCAGGATCCGGCGCAATATTACAGCGAGCGGCTGCGCGGTCTGGTGTCGGGCCACGCCGCCAAGGCCGCCGCCGACCTGCTCAGCAGTTCCAACGTCGGCACCGATACCGGCGACGTCGCCCCGGTGCTGGGGTTCAACCCGTTCATCAACGGCCAGCAGTCGCTGCTGATGGATCTGAGCATCGGCGAGCCCGTGGTGGTCAGCGACAAGGCCATGGTCACGGTGAGCTTCCACAATTTCGACCGCTCGACGCTCCTGGCGCTGTCGCTGGTCAAGACCGCCGGCGGCTGGGCCGTCGACGACGTCGCCTCGCTCGGCCAGGGCGAACACTGGCTCTACAGCTGGCTGCTGCAATACGACCCCTTCGGCGTGGATTAGTGCCCGGGCGAGCGCTCCATCCACATCGTCATTCCCGCGAAGGCGGGAATCCAGGCGGAGTCCTCGGACGTCCGTGAACCCGGTCTGGATTCCCGCCTTCGCGGGAATGACGATGTGACGAGGTCGAAATCCGGCCCCCTCAAATCGCCCGCGTCGCCTCCTTCAGCCAGGCCTTCACGTCGCCCTTCAGCGACGGGCCGATCTCGCGCCAGACGCGCTTGTGGTAGGCGTTGAGCCAGTCGCGTTCGTGCGGCAGCAGCAGCGTGTCGTCGATCAGCCGCAGATCGATGGGGCAGAGGGTCAGCGTTTCGAGCTCGAGGAACTTGCCGTCGCCCACCGCGCTCTCCACCACCAGAACGAGGTTCTCGATGCGGATGCCGTAGCCGCCGGCCTTGTAGTAGCCGGGCTCGTTGGAGATGATCTGGCCCGGCTCGAGCGGCTGCGGGTAGCGCGTCGAAAAGCCGATCGGGCCCTCGTGCACGCCGAGGAAGGCGCCGACGCCGTGGCCGGTGCCGTGGTTGTAGGCGATGCCGTCCTGCCACAGGAACTGCCGCGCCAGCACGTCGAGCTGCGCGCCGGACGTGCCGCGCGGAAAGCGCTGCATCGACAGCGCGATCATGCCCTTGAGCACGCGGGTGAAGCGGTCCTTGTGCTCGGCGCTGGCCTTGCCGGTGAACAGCGTGCGGGTGATGTCGGTGGTGCCGCTCAGATATTGCGCGCCGGAATCGAGCAGCATCAGCTCGCCGGGCCTGAGCGTGCGGTTGGAACGCTCGTCGACGCTGTAGTGCACGATGGCGCCGTTCGGCCCGGCGCCCGAGATGGTGTCGAAGCTGGCGTCGACGCAGCTCGGCTCCTCGCGGCGGAAATCTTCCAGCGCCTCGACGATGCCGATCTCGGTCAGCCTGCCCCTGGGCGCCTCGGCGTCGAACCAGGCGAGGAATTTCGCCAGCGCGATGCCGTCGAGCTTGTGCGCCTCCTTCATGCCGCCGATCTCGGCGTCGTTCTTGCGGCTCTTGGGCAGCAGCACCGGGTCGCGCTTTTCGATCAGCACCGCGTCCGAGACGCCCTTGATCGCCGACACCACCGCCAGCGGCGCCGTCGCCGGGTCGAGCCAGACGCGCTTGTCGGCGGCGCCGAGCTTGCGCAGTTCCGCCATCAGCGTCGCCTTGTCGGCCACCCGGGCGATGCCGCTCAGGCCCTTCCTGAGCTCGGGCGTGATCTTGGCCTTGTCGACGAACAGCGTCGGCTGGCCCTTTTGCGGCACCAGCGCGAAGCCCAGCACCACCGGCACGTTGGGCACGTCGCGGCCGCGCATGTTGAACAGCCAGTTGATGGATTCGGGCAGGGTCAGCACCACCACGTCGGCCCTCTCCTCGGCCAGCGTGCGGCGAAGCTCGGCGAGCTTGTCCTGCGCGGTGCGGCCGGCGCGGTTGTGGCCGAGGAATTCGACCGGCGTCACCGGCGGCGGCGGCCGGTCGTCCCAGATGCGGTCGACCAGATTGGCGCTGGGCACCAGCGTCGCCTTGCCCGCGAGCCTGTCGCCGAGGTCCTTGATCTCGCCGGGTGTGTGCAGCCACGGATCGAAGCCGAGCTTGCCGCCCCTGGGCACGAAATCGGCGATGCGCGGGTCGGTGCCGACCTGGGCGCTTTCGAGCACCGTCACCAGTTTCGTGTCGGTCTCGAGCGGCGCCTGCAGGGTGTAGCGGGAATCGACGAACAGCCCGGCCTTCTTCGGCCCGACCACGGCGAGGCCGGCGGAGCCGGTGAAGCTCGTCACATAGGCCAGCCGCGCCTCGCCTGCCGGCACCGATTCGCCGCGATGGGCGTCGGCCCGCGGCACGAGGAAGCCGTCGAGCCCGGCGGCGGCGATGGCGGCGCGCAGCGCCTTGAGGCGCGCGGCGACGGTCGTCGGGCTGGTCAGCGGGGCGAAAGTCTGGAAGCGGGCAGGGGCGAAATCAGGGTTCGGCATGGTTCATCTGCTGTTAAGCCGGGTTGCGGCATTGGCATGGCTGGGTTGCCGGACGCCGCCTTCTCGGGCGGCGGCAGGGCGACTATCTACACATCGACCGCAGAAAGCGGCCAGATTCTCGACTCCGAACAGAAACACGACTGAAATGACCACGAGCAGACCCGATTTTCGCAGAGCCCTGGACGGTATCGTTGGCGCGCGCACCCGCGAAGCCACCCGCCAGCTCGAGCGCCGCAACGAGCATTTGCTGCTCGGAGCGCTGACCAAGCGGCCGAACTAATTCCTCCACGTCCCATGCAGACGTCGCCAGATCCCCGGACCAGCTCCGGGGATTTTGCTTTTGAGACTTATGGTTTCTCAAGGATCAACGTCGCCCAGTCGCCGCGCTCGAGCTTGCGGCGCAGCACGATGCCCTGGCTGGCATAGACCGTGACGATCCGCGCCGCCTGCGCCCGCAGCAGCCCCGAAAGGATGATGGTGGCGCGCTTCGCCGCGGCGCGGGCGATGGCCGGCGCGATCGCCGCCAGGGGGCCCGCGAGGATGTTGGCGACGATCAGGTCGTAGGGCCCGGAGCGGGCGATCACCGGATGCGCGAGGCCGGCCGCGGTCACCGCCTCGATCAATGGTCCGACGCCGTTGTCGCGGGCGTTCTGCAGCGTCGTTCTGGTGGCCACCGGATCGATGTCGCTGGCCAGCACGTGCAGATGCGTGCGCTTGGCGAGCGCGATGGCGAGCACGCCGGTGCCGGTGCCCACATCGAGCATCTTGCGCAACGGCCGGCGCTTCAGCGTCATGGTGATCGCTTCGAGGCAGCCGGTGGTGGTCTCGTGATGGCCGGTGCCGAAGGCTTCCGCCGCATCGATGCGGATGGGGATGGTGCCGGGCGGCGGCACCGCGTCCTCGTGGCTGCCATAGATATAGAAGCCGCCGGCCTCGACCGGCTGCAGCCCCTCGAGCGATTTCGCCACCCAGTTCACCTCGGGGTCGATCGGGGCGATGGCGAAATCCACCTCGCCGCCCAGCGTGGCGCGTGCCAAATCCTCGAAGGCGTAGAGGTCGGGCAGCATTTCGGTGGTGGCCTCGAACACCCATTCGCCGGTGTCGGCATCCTCGTGCGCCGAGGCGGTGAGGGCGAGGTCGTCGCGCTCCATCACGGCGTCGACCAGCGCATAGGCCTGCTCGCGGCTCAACGGGGCGGAAATCTGGCTGAGGCTCATGGCGGTTTGTTGCCGGGGCCGGGGCGGTTGTCAATTCTCGCCGCGGCGACAACAGGGTTGACAGCTTTCGCCGGCGGGGCGTAGCTTCCCCGCACTTTTCCTGGGAGCAGCTCGTGCGGAGCATTCTCGTAGTGGTGGGGCGCATCGGTCACGTGGGGTAGGTCCCCGCGGGAATAGGCTGATGCGCGCAGACAGGTCCCGAATGGGGCCTTTTTTATTGCCCGAAATTCCCGGGCGTTGGGTTTGGTGAGGAAGGACTGGAAACATGCCCCAGCAGATGACGGGCGCCGAAATGGTGGTGGAGGCGCTGAAGGACCAGGGGGTCACCGATATCTTCGGCTATCCGGGCGGCGCCGTGCTGCCGATGTACGACGCGATCTTCCAGCAGGACAAGGTGCGGCACATCCTCGTCCGGCACGAGCAGGGCGCGACGCACATGGCCGAGGGCTATGCCCGCTCGACCGGCAAGGTCGGCGTGGTGCTGGTCACCTCCGGCCCGGGCGCGACCAACGCCGTCACCGGCCTCACCGACGCCTTGATGGATTCGATCCCGATCGTCTGCCTCACCGGGCAGGTGGCGACGCCGCTGATCGGCTCGGACGCCTTCCAGGAATGCGACACCGTCGGCATCACCCGCTCCTGCACCAAGCACAATTACCTGGTGAAGAACGTCGCCGACCTGCCGCGCATCCTGCACGAGGCGTTCTACATCGCGCGCTCCGGCCGGCCCGGCCCGGTGCTGATCGACATCCCCAAGGATGTGCAGTTCGCCATGGGCACCTATTACGGCCCGACCGAGATCGAGGCGACGCGGCACAAGAGCTACCGGCCACAGCTCGAGGGCGACATTCGGCTGATCGAGGCGGCGGTCGACATGATGCTGCGCGCCGAACGGCCGGTGTTCTACACCGGCGGCGGCGTCATCAATGCCGGGCCGGAGGCGAGCCAGCACCTGCGCGAGCTGGCCGAGCTCACCGGCTTTCCGGTCACCTCGACGCTGATGGGGCTGGGCGCTTTCCCGGGCTCGTCGCCGCAATGGCTGGGCATGCTGGGCATGCACGGCAGCTACCAGGCCAACATGGCGATGCACGATTGCGACCTGATGATCAATCTGGGGGCGCGGTTCGACGACCGCATCACCGGCCGCATCGATGCGTTCTCGCCGCAGAGCCGCAAGATCCACGTCGACATCGATCCGAGCTCGATCAACAAGAACATCGTCATCGATCTGCCGATCGTCGGCGATGTCGGGCACGTGCTCAAGGAAATGGTGCGCATCTGGCGCAGCAAGACCAACCAGCCGCGCACCGAGGCGCTGGCGCCGTGGTGGGCCGAGATCGAGACCTGGCGGGCGAAGAACTCGTTCGGCTTCGCCAATTCGAGCAGCGTGATCAAGCCGCAATACGCCATCCAGCGCCTGTACGAGGCGACGAAGGGCCGCGACGTCTACGTCACCACCGAAGTCGGCCAGCACCAGATGTGGGCGGCGCAGCATTTCCCGTTCGACTTGCCCAACCGCTGGATGACCTCGGGCGGCCTCGGCACCATGGGCTACGGCCTGCCGGCCGCCATCGGCGTGCAGGTGGCGCATCCCGAGGCGCTGGTCATCGACATCGCCGGCGAGGCCAGCGTGCAGATGACCATGCAGGAGATGTCGACCGCGGTGCAGTACGGGCTGCCGGTCAAGATCTTCATCCTCAACAACGAGCGCATGGGCATGGTGCGGCAGTGGCAGGAGCTGCTGCATGGCGGCCGCTACGCCCACTCCTATTCGGAATCGCTGCCCGATTTCGTCAAGCTGGCCGAAGCCTATGGCGGGCACGGCATCAAATGCGACAACCCCGCCGACCTCGATGCCGCGATCAGGGAGATGATCGACAGCCCCAAGCCCGTGCTGTTCGACTGCCTCGTCGAAAAGCACGAGAACTGCCTGCCCATGATCCCCTCGGGCAAGCCGCACAACGAAATGATCCTGCCCGATTTCGCGGGCGACGTCGGCGCCGTGATCGACGCCAAGGGACGGGAGCTGGTCTGATGAACGCACTGCTGCAACCGACCGGGTCGGTCTATTCGCTGGTCCCCGAGACGCAGACGCCGGAGCGGCACACGCTGAGCGTGCTGGTCGACAACGAGCCGGGCATCCTCGCCCGCATCGTCGGCCTGTTCGCGGCGCGCGGCTTCAACATCGACAGCCTCACCGTCTCCGAGACCGAGCACGAGAAGGGGCTGAGCCGCATCACCGTGGTCACGGTGGCCACGCCGAAGGTGCTGCAGCAGATCAAGCTGCAGCTCGAGCGGCTGGTGCCGGTGCACCGCGTGCACGACCTCACCGACGAGGGCAAGTCGCTCGAGCGCGAGCTGGCGCTGGTCAAGGTCGCGAGCAGCGGCGAGCCGCGCGCCGAGGCGCTCCGTCTCGCCGACGCCTACCGCGCCCAGATCGTCGATGCGACCACCGAAAGCTTCGTGTTCGAGATCACCGGCAAGCCATCCAAGATCGACTCGTTCATCGCCATCATGGTGCCGCTCGGGCTGGTCGAAGTGGTCCGCACCGGCCTCGCCGCCATCGCCCGCGGCCCGGAGGGAATGTAGCGCACGCCGCCCCTGGGGGAGGGGAGCCCGACTGAAGCCTTGCGAATGCGGTTCCATCGCCCCCCTCCCCCCTGCGGGGAGGGGACGGGGGTGGGGGCCGCAACCACCGGACTCCGTGCCGGACTCTATCTATCGCGCCGCGCCATCACGGGGGTGTTGGCCGTTCGCGGCTTCGTGTAAGCAGCCGCCATGGCCAAGCTCTCCGTCAATCTCAATGCCGTCGCGCAACTGCGCAACCGCCGCAACCTGCCGTGGCCGAGCGTGCCCGAAATGGCGCGCCTGTCGCTGGGCGCGGGGGCAGGGGGCATCACCGTGCATCCGCGGCCGGACGAGCGGCACATCCGGCGCACCGACGTGTTCGAGCTCAACGACCTGCTGCGCGACGAATGGCCGGACCGCGAGCTCAACATCGAGGGCTATCCCACCGAGGCCTTCCTCAAGCTGTGCGAGGTGGTGCGGCCCGACCAGGTGACGCTGGTGCCGGACGATCCGGACCAGGCCACGTCCGACCATGGCTGGGACCTGGCGACGCACGCGGCGATGCTGGCCGAAATCACCGAGCGCCTGCAGAACGGGGCGATGCGGGTATCGCTGTTCATCGACGCCGATCCGGCCATGCCGGCGCTGGCCGCCGAGATCGGCGCCGACCGCGTCGAGCTCTACACCGGCCCCTATGGCGACCCCAGGGGCGACACCGCCGCCGAGCTGGCGAGGCTCAGGGCCACCGCCGAGGCCTGCCGCAAGGCCGGGCTCAGGGCGGCGCGCGGCGGCGCCGGGCTCGGCGTCAATGCCGGGCACGATCTGACGCTCGACAACCTGCCGGCGCTGCTGGCGGCGATTCCCGACCTCGACGAGTGCTCGATCGGCCATGCGCTCACGGCCGACGCCCTGAAATTCGGGTTTGCCGAGACGGTGCGGAAATACATCCAGGCGCTGACTGTTTAGCAAACGCGAACAATTCGACACCCAACAGTGACCGATCGCGGTGGAACCGAGCTCGGCCGCCGCACGTCTCCCGGCTATGCCGCCTGCGACCTATGCGCACAAGAATGTAACTGAGCGACAGCGGTTTAACGCAGTTACGGCGATGTCGGCGCGTGACCGAAGCGTGCCTGCTTGCAGGATGGCGCCGCAGGCACATATCAAGCGTCAGTTACACTTTGTTACTGGAGAGCAGAAAGAATGAGCAAACCCAAGATTGCCGTGATCCTCGGCAGCATCCGCCCGAATCGCAAGGGCGCGGAGGTCGCGACCTGGGTGGTCGAGCAGGCCCGGGCCTATGGCGCGTTCGACGTCGAGCTGGTCGACCTCAAGGACTATCCGCTGCCGCTGTTCGACGCTCCCGCCTCGGATTTCTGGATGCCGACCACCAACGAGATCGCCGCCAAATGGCAGGCCAAGCTCAACGAATTCGACGGCTTCATCATCGTCACCGCCGAGTACAACCGCTCGGTGCCGGGTGCGCTCAAGAACGCCATCGACTGGGCCTACAAGCCGTTCATCAAGAAGGCCGTGGCCTATGTCAGCTACGGCTCGGTGGGCGGCGCGCGCGCCGTCGAGCACCTGCGCAACATCATGGTCGAGGTGCAGGCGGTGTCCGTCCGGCACGGGCTGCACATCGGCGGCGCCGATTTCGGCGCGGTCTATATGGGCCACAAGACCTGGGCCGAGGTGCTGCCCAACCAGGTGCCCTACACCAAGGATCTGTTCGACAATCTGCTGTGGTGGACCAACGCCACCAGGGCGGCGCGCCAGCAGGACGAGCAGGCCGCCAAGGCCGCCTGACGGCTCCCCTCTCCCCGCCGGGGAGAGGGTGCCTCGCGCAGCGAGGCGGGTGAGGGCCTGCCGTTGCAGCGATTCGCCGGGTCGAAAGTCTCGCTCGGGGCTTTTCTCCTTCTCCCCCCGAACGCGAAGGGCGGTGCCGCAAGGCGCCGCCCTTTCTTCTGACGGGACCGGAAGCCAGGGCGGCGCGCACGGCCCTCACCCGGCGCTACGCGCCACCCTCTCCCCCTTGGGGAGAGGGGAGCTCGACTGAACCGCCAGCGCCTCCTCCCCTCTCCCCTCCGGGGAGAGGGTGCCTCGCGGCAGCGAGGCGGGTGAGGGCCTGCCGATCCCGGCGCGTTCGAGGGAACTGCACCTGCCGTCGCCCGTTACGCACGGGTTGAATGCGTCTTCCCATGGGTGTATGCACCCGCCCGCCTCATAAAGGGGCTATGAAGGCTCTATGACGCAGACGAACGCGACCGGCGCTCCACTCGCCGGCACCGTTGCGACCACTTCGGCCGGCCACGCTGACAAACATCTGCCCGCTCTCGTTCTGGGCGCACTGGGCGTCGTCTATGGCGACATCGGCACCAGCCCGATCTATGCGTTCCGTCAGGCGTTCGCCGACCGCGGCACGCCGGGCGACCTCAGCACCGACGTCCTCGGCCTGCTGTCGCTGATCATCTGGGCGCTGACCATCACGGTCTCGGTCAAATACGTGTTCTTCGTCACCCGCGCCGACAACAAGGGCGAGGGCGGCACGCTGGCGCTGATGTCGCTGGTGCGCTCGACGCTGCAGCACCATGGCGGCTGGATCGTCGCGGTCGGCGTGGTCGGTGCGGCGCTGTTTTTCGGCGACGCTATCATCACCCCGGCGATCTCGGTGCTGTCGGCCGTCGAAGGCCTCGAAGTGGTGCAGCCCTCGCTCGCCACCTGGGTGGTGCCGATCACCGTGGTGGTGATCCTCTTTTTGTTCGTGCTGCAGCGCTTCGGCACGGCGCGCGTCAGCGTGCTGTTCGGGCCGGTGATGGTGGTGTGGTTCCTGACGCTGGGCATCTCCGGCCTCATCCACGTCGCCGGCAATCCCTCGGTGCTGTGGGCGATCAATCCGGCCAACGGCATCCTGTTCCTGGTGCGGCATGGCGACACCGCCTTCGTCGTGGTCGGCGCCATCTTCCTCGCCGTCACCGGCGCCGAGGCGCTCTATGCCGATCTCGGCCATTTCGGCCGCAAGCCGATCGTCATCGCCTGGTTCGGGCTGGTGTTCCCGGCGCTGCTGCTCAACTATTTCGGGCAGGGGGCGTACCTGATCCAGAACGGCGTCGGCGCTGCCGGCAATCCGTTCTTCACCATGCAGCCGGCGTGGTTCCAGCTGCCCTTCGTGATCCTCACCACGGCGGCCACGGTGATCGCCAGCCAGGCGGTGATCTCGGGCATGTTCAGCCTCGCGCAGCAGGCGACGGCGCTCAATTTCCTGCCGCGCCTCACGGTGCTGCATACCTCCGAGACGCAGAGCGGGCAGATCTACGTGCCGCAGATCAACGGCATCCTCTACATCCTGGTGACGGTCCTGGTGATCGCCTTCGGCAGCTCGGCGGCGCTGTCGGCCGCCTACGGCATCGCCGTCAGCGGCGTCATGCTGGGCACCGCCTCGCTGCTCGCCATGGTGATGTGGCGCAAGTGGAAATGGCACCCCGCGGCGGTGGTCGTGGTGATGACGCCGTTCCTCATCGTCGACCTCAGCTTCTTCGTCTCCAACGCCTTCAAGATCCTCGACGGCGGCTGGGTGCCGGTGCTGGTCGCGGGCGTCGCCGCGGCGATCATGACCATCTGGATCCAGGGCCGGAAGCGGCTCAGCGAGAAGACCCGCCGCGACGAGGTGCCGCTCGAATTCCTGCTCGAGAACCTCGCCAAGAAGAAGCCCACCATCGTGCCGGGCACGGCGGTGTTCCTCACCTCCGACATCACCGGCGCGCCGACGGCGCTGCTGCACAGCCTCAAGCACTACAAGGTGCTGCACGAGCACAACGTCATCCTGACCATCCAGACCGCCGAGACGCCGCGCGTGCCCGACGACGAGAAGGTCAAGATCGAGGCGTACAACGATCTGTTCTACCGCGTCATCGTGACCTTCGGCTTCATCGAGACGCCGAACATTCCCAAGGCGCTGGCGCTGGCGCGCAAGCTCGGCTGGAAGTTCGACATCATGTCGACCTCCTTCTTCCTCAGCCGCCGCTCGCTGAAGCCGTCGACGCGCGGCCTGCCGGTGTGGCTCGACCGCATCTTCATCGCGCTCGCCAAGAACGCCACCGACGCCACCGAATATTTCCACATCCCCACCGGCCGCGTGGTGGAGATCGGCACGCAGGTGCTGCTGTAGCGGATCGGCGGATCAGCCCTTGGGCATGTCCGGGCAGACCGAGGGCACCGGCGCGGGCGTGTAATGCTCCTCGACGTCGCCGCCCTTGAGCTTCAGCGACAGCACCAGCTCGTCGGCGGTGAGGGTCACGATGTCGGCCTTGATGTCCATGCCGTCCTCGTTCCAGGTGAGGCTCTTGGCGTCGGTCATCTGCCAGGGCGACAGCCGGTGCGTCTCCCAGCAGGAATCCTGCACCAGCGTGCCGTCGGAGAGGAAGATCTTGATGACGCCGGGCAGGGCGGCGTCGTCGCCGGCCTTCACCCAGACGCGGTTGGTGAGATCGCCCGGCTCGTCCTTGGTGTCCGTCGCCTGCTCCGACGAGGTCTCGTCGGCCCAGGCCTGATGCGGCACCGCGGCGCCGACGCCCCACAGCGTCAGCAGCGTCAACAGGGCGGCTTTGCTGGTCATGGCGTCTCTCCCGGCTCGAACGTCAACCGCACGTGGGGAGCCCCGCGCGCGGTTGCAAGTGTCTGCGGCCAAACACGGCGAAAATGCGGGCGGCTCACGCTTTAGGGCGATAGCTTGCGAAGAAGTAAGAATTGCCGGCCTCGACATAGCTCGAGGCCACGTCGGAGAAGCGGATCTCCACCGCGCCGCGACGCTCCAGCGTCACCGGCCTGGCGTTCTCGGGCAGCATCGGCTTGCCGTCGACATAGACGTTGGCGAGATCGACATTCACCGCGCCGGCGCCGTCATTGTTGAGGCTGAGGAGGAAGAAGGACGGGTCGAAATCGACCTGCATCGAATCTTCGGCCTGCACCGCCTTGATGACCTCGCCGATCGGCTTCAGCATCCTGAAGCTCAGCCGCGTGCTGCCGTCCCTGGGCGCCGCCTCGATGACGAAGAGGTTGGGGCCCGGCACGGCCTTTCCCGCCGGCACGATCTGCACGGCGGTTTCGACCTCGGCGAGCTGCGTGCCCTGGCCGTGCTGGTCCTTGGAGATGCACTGCGCCTTGCCGCTCACCGGCGCCAGCGCCCGCAGCTTTTCGACCAGCGCGGCGAGGCCCTTCTTGCAATCGTCTTCGCCGCCCTGCGGGATGCGCAGCAGCGCCGGCACCGACACGGCTTCGCCCTTGTCGAGCGCGCTCTGCACGTCGGCGAGATAGACGGTGGATGCAACCTCCGGCGCGCAGGCGGCCAGCAGCGGCAGCGCGAGCAGCGCGGCGAATGGCTTGAATGTCATGTGGAGCTCCCAGGCGAATGATCGCCGCGCACATGGCACCGCCAATCTGAACGCAGGATGAGCGCCGGCGGGCAACCACCGGCGCGTGGCCCGGCGTCGTTCTCGCCCCGCCGATGCAGAAGGTCTCGCCCGCCCGCGGCGCTACCCCTGCCGCAGCCCCAGCAGCTTGTCCTTGCCGCGGATGCGGTCGCGGGCCTGCTTGGGCCACAGCTCGTACTGGGCGCCGTCGAGCACGTGGTGGGCGTGGATGGCCCAGTTGGGGTCCTCCAGCGCGCCGCGGGCGAACGCCACCATGTCGGCCTCGCCGCGCTCGAGGATGTTTTCGGCGTCGCGCGGATCGTCGATCAGGCCCACGGCGATGGTGGTGGCGCCGGTGCGCCTGATCGCCTCGGCCAGCGGCACCTGGTAGAGCGGCGCCGGCGTCATGCCGTAGGCGCCGACGCCGCCCGACGAGACGTGGATGACGTCGACGCCGAGCGCCGTGAGCTCGCCGACCAGCACGATGGAATCGTCGAGGTCCCAGCCGCCTTCGGCCGCGTCGGTGGCCGAGATGCGCATGAACAGCGGCTTGCCTGCCGGCCAGGCGGCACGCACGGCGCGTGCCACCTCGAGCGCGAAGCGCATGCGGTTGTCGCGGCTGCCGCCATAGGCGTCGGTGCGGTGGTTGGCGATGGGCGACAGGAACTGGTTGATCAGATAGCCATGCGCGCCGTGGATCTCGACCGTGTCGAAGCCGGCCGCGTCGGCGCGGCGTGCCGCGGCGGCGAAGGCCTCGACGGTGGCGGCGATGTCGGCGAGCGTCATCTCGCGCGGCGTGGTGTAGCCGGGCGCGCTGGTCGGCTGCAGGATCGGGCTCGGCGCGATCGGCGTCCACGATTCGAAGGCGAGCTCGGCCTTTTCCGCCTCGGTCTCGTTGAAGTCGCGGCGCCACGGGACCGGCGTCGAGGCCTTGCGCCCGGCATGGGCGAGCTGGATGCCGGCGGCCGCGCCCTCCTGGTGCAGGAAATCGACGATGCGTTTGAGCGCCCCGACCTGCTCGTCGGTCCACAGCCCCAGATCGCCATAGGAGATGCGGCCTTCCGGCGTCACGCCGGTGGCTTCGAGGATCACCAGGCCGAAGCCGCCCAGCGCGAAGCGGCCGAGATGGACCAGGTGCCAGTCATTGGCGACGCCGTGCCGGGCGGAGTACTGGCACATCGGCGCGACGACGGCACGGTTGCGCAGCGTCAGCTCGCGCAGGGTGAGGGGAGAAAACAGGAGGGACATCAATCTGCTGGGGATCGTGGAGGAAGGCGGCCAGTGTGGCGTATAAGCATTTCATCGGCAAGAGACGATGAACCCGGCGGCCCGGCTCACGGACGCGTGTTCGGCGGCCGCGACACCACGGGCGCCCAGCGGCGTTGCTGACAGAACGGAGGATTTTTCATGCGCATGTTCCCGCTGGCCGCCCTCGCCCTGGCCCTGCTGTCGGCTCCGGCCCTGGCGCAGGGTACGGTGCTGACCGGCAAGGCGGCCTTCGGCGGCTGGACGCATGACGCGCCCGGCACCACGCGGCACCTGACCGCCGGCGACCTCGAGCCGCCCTTCGTCAGCCCCAGCGCCTCCAACACGGCGCAGCCGGTGCCGATGCCCGAGGGACAATTGCCCAGGGTGCCGGACGGCTACGCCGTGACGCTGGTGGCCAAGGGCATCGACAACCCGCGCGCCATCCGCTTTGCGCCCAATGGCGACCTGTTCATCGCCAATTCCGACGACGGCCAGGTGCTGGTGCTCAAGGGCGGGCAGGCGGGCACGCCGCAGACCTTCATCGACGGCCTCAAGCAGCCCTACGGACTCGCGTTCTATCCGGCCGAGAGGCCCGAATGGATCTACATCGCCGAGAGCGACGGGCTGCGGCGCTATCCGTACAAGGACGGCGACATGCAGGTCACGGGCAAGGGCGAGCCGATCATCACCGGCATCGATCCCGGCCACCACTGGACGCGCGACGTGGTGTTTTCGGCCGACGGCAAGACGCTCTATTATTCGGTCGGCTCGGGCAGCAATGTCGGCGACGGCACCATGGGCAGGACCCCCAAAGGCGGCCTCGATGCGTGGATCGCCGGCCATCCGCTCGGCGCCGCCTGGGGCGAGGAGGAGCGCCGCGCCGCCGTGCTCGCCACCGATCCCGACGGCGGCAACGAGCGCTATTTCGCCACCGGCCTGCGCAACTGCGCCGGCATGACGCTGCAGCCGGCCACCGGCCGGCCGTGGTGCGTGGTCAACGAACGCGACGCGCTCGGCGACAACGTTCCGTTCGACTACGCCACGGCGCTCACCGAAGGCGCCTTCTACGGCTGGCCGTGGTTCTATATCGGCGACCATCCCGACCCGCGCTGGAGCGCGACGCCGCGCGACGACCTCGAGGGCAAGGTCACCGTGCCCGACGTGCTGTTCCAGGCGCATTCGGCGCCGCTCAACATCGCCTTCGAGACCGGCGACGGGCTCGGCCCGGAGGTGAAGGGCGATGCCTTCGTGGCGCTGCACGGCTCGTGGAACCGCGGCACCCGCACCGGCTACAAGATCGTGCGGCTGGAAATGGACAAGGCCGGCAGGCCCACCGGCAGCTACACCGATTTCGTCACCGGCTTCGTGCTCAGCGCCGACGACGTCTGGGGCCGCCCGGTGGGCGTCGCTTTCGACAAGGCGGGCGACCTCTATTTCTCCGAAGACGGCAGCGGCACCATCTGGAAAGTGAGCAAGCAGTAAGGCGTCTCGCGCTTTGGTGCCTGCGACCCCCACCCCCGGCCCCTCCCCGCAAGGGGGAGGGGTGCGATAGAACTGCATTCTCTCATTCAGGCCCCTCCCCACAAAAGGGGGAGGGGAGCAATGGCCCCGCAATCCCAGGCGCCTCAGTCAGGCCCCCCTCCCCCTTGCGGGGAGGGGGCAGAGTTCGCCGAGCATTCAAGCTACTTCCCGGCGTACGCCGTCTCCAGCTCGGCGATCACCAGCTTCTTCATCTGCATCATCGCCGTCATGGCGCGCTGCCGGCCGGCGGCGTCGGGGCCGTTGAGGGTGCGCTCGATCGCCGCCATCGGCGCGATCTGCCAGCTCACGCCGTACCTGTCCTTCACCCAGCCGCACATGGATTCGGCGCCGCCCTCGGCGGTCAGCGTCGTCCAGTAATAGTCGATCTCGGCCTGGTCCTTGCAGTCGATGTAGAACGAGATGGCCTCGGAGAATTTGAAGTCGGGCCCGCCATTGAGCAGGGTGAAAGTGGTGCCGAGGATATCGACGTTGGCAGTCAGCATGCGGCCGTCGGGATAGTGGCTCCTGCCGGTCACCTTGCCCTTGAAGACACGGGCGTAATAGTCGGCGGCCTCGGTGATGCGGTCGTCGAACCACAGGCAGGGGGTGATCTTCTGCGACATGATCGTTCTCCGTGTGTGAGGTGTCGTTCTAGTGATGCTGTTCGGCGGCAAGCAGCGTGTCGAGCCGCTTGAAGCCGATCTCCATCCCGGTTGCCATCGGCGAGGCCGCTGCCGCGGCGCGGGCTTCGGGCGAAGCATAGGTGACGGTGGTCACCGCAGTGGTGACGCCATCGGTCTCGGTGAAGACGATGGAGTTGGTGGTCTCCCCGCCGGTCCAGTTGTCGTCGTAGGTTTCGGTCTGCTCGATGCGCTCGGGCGCGACGATGGCGGTGTAGATGCCCTGGCTCACCAGCTCGTAGCCGTCGGGCGCACGCTGGCCGAGCCGCCATTTGCCGCCGACGCGGAAGTCGATCTCGCACACATGCGTGGTCCAGTCGGGCATGCCGTACCAGCGGCGCAGCAGCTCGGGCCTGGAGTAGCAGAGGAACACCAGGTCGCGCGGCGCATCGAAGCTGCGGGTGACGACGATCTGGCGGTCGCCGGGCGTGGTGATGGTGAGCGGCTCAGGCATTGCTGTCGTCCTTCCTGTTGCGGGGGGTGTCGGTGTTGACGGGGGTCTGCAGCTCGGCGAGCAGAGCATCGAGCCGGCCGTAGCTCGTCTCCCAGAACGTCCGGTATGTCTCGAGCCAGTCGACGGCCTGCTTCATCGGCGCCGCCTCGATCCTGACCGGGCGGCGGGTGCCGGCGGTCGAACGGCTGACGAGGCCGGCGCGTTCCAGGATCTTCAGGTGCTTGCTGATCGCCGGCTGGCTGATCTCGAACGGCGCCGCCAGTTCGTTGACCGAGGCCTCGCCCTGCATCAGCCGCACCAGGATGGCGCGCCGCGTCGGATCGGCGAGGGCGATGAAGGTGGCGTCGAGCTGTTCGGAGGGACTAGGCATCTACATAACCTAAACGTTATAGAATGGTATGGTTATGCATTGCTGTGAGTCTGGAGTCAATCGGGTTTCTTTGTTTCCGGTTTGTTCTGTGCTACGAACCCGCGATAACCTGGGAGAGTGTCATGGCTCAACGCGGCGGCAGCGCCGACCTTCCGCTCCATGGCGGCCGCGTTCCGGAGTGGCTCGCCGGCCGCATGGCCAGGCTCGGCGCCATCATCGCCGAGGCGATCACGGCCGAATACGGCCGCGACGAATTTCTGAGCCGGCTCGCTAACCCCTTCTGGTTCCAGAGCTTTGGCGCGGTGATGGGGATGGACTGGCACTCGTCGGGCATCACCACCTCGGTCATCGGCGCGCTGAAGCGCGGCCTCAAGCCGCTCGAATCCGAGCTCGGCCTCCACGTCTGCGGCGGCCGCGGCCGGCATTCGCGCAAAACACCACAGGAGCTGGTGGAGATCGGTGGTCGCGTCGGCTTCGACGGCGCCGCTCTGGCCGCGGCCAGCCGTCTCGTCGCCAAGGTCGACAGCGCCGCCGTGCAGGACGGCTTCGAGCTCTATCTGCACGGTTTCATCGTCGCCGACGACGGCAAATGGGTGGTGGTGCAGCAGGGCATGAAGGACGAAACCTCCACCGCCCGCCGCTACCACTGGCAGAGCGAAGGCCTCAAAAGCTTTGTCGAACAACCACATGCGGCGATCGAGGGAGTCGGGCAGGGGACCATCGTCAACCTCACCGACCGGCGCGCCGACCGGGCGCGCTCCGCTTCCGTCGACCTCCTCGGCAGCCTCGGTCCGGACGGCATCGTGCGCGAAATCGGCCGCCTCGAGGGCCGCCCGCCCGAGGAGGAGGTCGAGCCGCTGCTGCCGCACCTCGTGATGCCCGCCCACCACGACGTGCGCCCCAAGGACGTGCTGCTCCGCCGCCTGCATGCCTCGCTCGGTGCCGCCGCCGACAATGCGCCGCGCGATTTCGCCGATCTGCTGCTGGTGCCGGGCGTCGGCGCCCGCACCGTGCGCTCGCTGGCGATGGTGGCGGAGGTGATCCACGGCGCGCCGCACCGCTTCTCCGACCCGGCGCGGTTTTCGATGAGCAAGGGCGGCAAGGATGGCGCGCCGTTCCCGGTGCCGCTCAAGGTCTATGACGAGACCATCAAGGTGCTAAAATACGCGGTGGTGAAGGCCCGGCTCGGCGCCAGCGAGGAGCTGGGTGCCATCAAGCGTCTCGACGCGCAGGCGCGGGCGGTGGAGGGCAAGGTCTCTGGACCGTCGTTCTATGGCTATGTCGACGAAGAATGGCGGCGCAGCAAGGAGTATGGTGGGCGCACGGTGATGGACGATGCGCGCGACAAGGGCCTGCCGCTGCCGAAATGGGCGAAGGCCGGTTGACCGGCGCGGCGTTTCGGGGTCGATTGCGCGTCCTTTGATCCGGGGACGCGATGCGCGAAGACAAGCTCAAAGCCGGCAAGTTCGACGTCGACGTGCCGCTGGTCGAGCGGCTGGTGGCCGCACAGTTTCCGCAGTGGGCCGGCCTGCCGGTGCGGCCGGTCGAGCACGACGGCTGGGACAACTGGACCTTCCACCTGGGCGACCGCATGAAGGTGCGGCTGCCCAGCGCCGCGGGCTACGCCGAGCAGGCCGAGAAGGAGGCGCACTGGCTGCCGAAGCTGGCGCGGCATCTGCCGCTGCCGATCCCGGCGCCGCTCGCGCTCGGCCAGCCCGGGGAGGGCTTTCCCTGGTGCTGGTCGGTCAGCGGCTGGCTGCAGGGAGACCCGGCGACCCGCGAGCGCGTGGACGACCCCGTGCAGTTCGGCTGGGACCTCGCGAAATTCCTCACGGCGCTGCAGCGCATCGACGCCACCGGCGGCCCGCCGCCCGGCCCGCATAATTATTTCCGTGGCGCCGACCCGATGCAGGCTTATGGCGCCGAGGCGCGGCAGTCGGTCGACGCGCTGGCCGGCCGCATCGACGTGCCGGCGGCGCACGCCGTGCTCGATGCCGCCGTCGCCGCGCCGTTTGCGGGGCCGCCGGTGTGGCTCCACGGCGATATCGCCATCGGCAATCTGCTGGTCGAGCACGGGCGGCTCGGCGGGGTCATCGATTTCGGCTGCTGCGCGGTGGGCGATCCGGCCTGCGACCTGGTGATCGCCTGGGTGTTCCTCGACGGCCCCGGGCGCGACGCCTTCCGCCTGTCGGTGCCCGCCGACGAGGCGATGTGGGCGCGCGCCCGCGCCTGGGCGCTGTGGAAGGCGGCGCTGATGCTGGCCCGGGACCTCGTGGTCAACCCGAACGAAACGCCGCCGCGGGCGGTGATCGAGGCCGTCATCGCCGAGCATCGCGCGGGGGTGTCGCCGGCACCGGACGCAGCGTAAGCTTCCGCCGATGACTGCACTGGCCGAGCAACCGACATCCCCAGCGGCAGCGTGGCTGCGCCCGCTCCGCCGGCTGCGCGACCGGCTCGGCGCCTCCGATCCGGCATTTTCGCGGCTGCGCCTCGCCTCGCGGGCGCTGCTGGCTTTGGCGCTCAACGTCGCGCTGCTGCTCGGCCTCGCGCAGCTGCATGCGCTGCCGTTTACCGCCTACGGCCTCGCCTTCGTGCTGTCGTTCAACGGCTCGCTGGCGGTGCGCGACAAGGGGGCCCGGGCGCAGGCGGTCACGCGGGCCTATGCCGGGCTCGGCGCCTGCGCGGCGGTGACCGTTGCGAGCCTGCTCGCGCCGTGGCCGCTGGTCGGCGACCTCGCCTTCCTCGCGGTGATCTTCGCCGCCGTCTATGTCCGCCGCTTCGGGCCGCGCTGGACTGCGGTCGGCATGATCGGGGTGATGGCGTATTTCATGGGCAATTACACGCGGCCGGTGCCTGCCGACCTGCCCTGGCTGGCCCTCGCCATCGCGCTGGCCCTCGCGGTCACGCATCTGGTGACCAATGTGCTGCTGCGCGACGAGCCGCGCGGCGATTTCGTCCGCGCGCTGGCGAGCCTCGACCAGCGGGTCGCGGCCATCCTGCGCGAACTGCTGACGGCGCCGCAGATCGAGCGGCCGAAGCTGCAGGCGCAGCTCAACCGGCTGCGCGACATCGTGATGATGGCCGAGGGCCTGATCCCGCAGGGCGACGAAGGCGGCCTCGCGGCGCGCGGCCCGGCCTCCGAGCTCGCCATTGCGCTGTTCGACGTGCAATTGGCGACCGAGCGGCTGGTGCGCTCGAGCTATGTGGAGCGCCCCCCCGCGGCGCTGCTCGGGGCGATGCTCGAGGGTCGGCCGCTGCCCGAAAACGAGAGCGTCGTGGCGCATCTGCTGCTGCGTCTCGGGCGGGCGCGGGCGCAGATCGACGCGGCGCTCAGCGCCACGCCATCGCCGTTCTCGGCCGCGGGGCCGGCGCCGAGCGCCGCCAAATCGATCGTGGTCGACCATTGGTGGCAGCGGCCGGAGCTGCATACGGCGGTGCAGGTGACGCTCGCCTGTGCCATCGCCATGGCGCTCGGGCTCGCCACCTCGCCCAGCCGCTGGTACTGGGCGGTGATCACCGCCTTCATTGTGTTCAACAACACCAAGTCGCGCGCCGACACGGCGCAGCGCGCCTTGCAGCGCTCGCTGGGCACCATGGCCGGGCTCGTCGGCGGCACCATCATCGCCACGCTGCTGCATGGCCAGCCGGTGGCCACCGCGGCGCTGATGCCGGTCGCGTTCTTCCTCGCCTTCTACTATCTGCAGGTAAGCTACAGCGTGATGATCTTCTTCATCACCATCGCGCTGGCGCTGCTCTACGGCCTCACCGGCAGCTTCACGCCCGAGCTGCTGCTGCTTCGTCTCGAGGAGACAGTGATCGGCGCGGCGGCAGGCACGCTGGTGGCGTTCCTGATCTTTCCGGCCCGCACCGCCACCGGCATCGGCGCCGCGCTCGACAAATACCTCAAGGCGCTGGCCGATCTGGTCGAGGCGGCGCGCGGCCGGGCGATGGGCGAGGCCGAGCCGCTGCACCTGCTGGCGCGCTCGCGGCTGCTCGACCGCGCCTACACCGACCTCGCCGCGGCGGTGCGGCCGATCGGCGGCCCGTGGGCGGCGGTGACGCGCTTCGGCGAGGTGCGGGCGCGGTTGCTGCTGCTCAGCGGCATCGTGCACTGGGCGCGGGTGCTGGCGCGCAGCCTGCCGTCCGGCGTGGTGCTGGCGCCGGCGCAGCAGCAGCGCATCGTTGAAACGGCCGCCGAGGTCACGGCGCGCATCGGCGCGGCGACGGCGATCGAGGCGCATTATTTCGACCGCCCGGACGAGCAACAGGCCGAGGCGCTGAAGCCGCGGCCGCCGGTGCCGATCTCCGACGAGGCCGATCCGGCGCTGGTGCTCGAGATCATCGCCGCGCTGCTGCGGCGCGCCACGCCCGCGGTGCCACCGGAAAACTCACCGTGAGCGCGGTGCAGGTCGCCATCAAGACCGAGATCGCGGTCATCGGCGCCGGCCAGGCCGGGCTGAGCTCGGCCTACCATTTGCGGCAGCGCGGCCTCCAGCCCGGCCGTGGCTTCGTCGTGCTCGACCAGAATCCGGTTCCAGGTGGGGCCTGGCAGCATCGCTGGCCGTCGCTGACGCTGAGCACGGTCAACCGCATCCACGATTTGCCGGGGCTGGGGTTCGCCGAGGCGGTGCCCGACGCCGGCGACAGCGTCGAGGCGGCGGTGGCGGTGCCGCGCTATTTCGCCGAATACGAGCGGCGCTTCGCGCTGCCGGTCTATCGTCCGGTGACGGTGAAGGTGGTGTGCGAGCGCGCCGGCCGCTTCCGCATCGAGACCGATCGCGAGACGTTCTCGGCCCGCGGCCTCATCAACGCCACGGGCACCTGGGAATCGCCGTTCATCCCCGACTATCCCGGGCGCACGCTGTTCCGCGGCCGCCAGCTCCACACGCATGACTATCGCACCGCCGAGGCGTTTCGCGGCCAGCATGTGCTGATCGTCGGCGGCGGCATCTCGGCGATCCAGCTGCTCGACGAAATCTCGCAGGTGACACGCACCAGTTGGGTGACGCGCACGCCGCCGCGCTGGCGCCAGGGGCCGTTCGACCAGGAGGCGGGGCGGGCGGCGGTGCGGCGCGTCGAGGAGCGGGTGCGCGCCGGCCTGCCGCCCAATTCGGTGGTGTCGGTCACCGGACTGCCGGTCAACGAGCGGGTCGAGGCGATGCGCGCCCGCGGCGTGCTGGTGCGGCAGCCGATGTTCAGCGAGATCACCGAGACCGGCGTGCGCTGGGCCGATGGCCGCACGCTCGCCGTCGACGTCATCCTCTGGTGCACCGGTTTCCGGTCCTCGCTCGACCATCTGGCGCCGCTGCTGCTGCGCGAGCCGGGCGGCGGCATTACCATGACCGGCCGGCTCGCGACCGAGGTCGCGAAGGATCCGCGCGTGCATCTCGTCGGCTACGGGCCGTCGGCCTCGACCATCGGCGCCAACCGCGCGGGCGCCGCGGCGGCGAGCGAGCTGATGGCGACGCTCGGGCTCACGCGCGGCGACGTTGCCGCTGGCCGCTAGGCGGCTGAATCGCTAAGACTGCGGCGGCAATTGCCTGGGGGAGTCCAATGCCGTTCTTCGACATCAACGCCGCCGACCTGCCGCGCTATCGCAGCAGCGTCGTGCCGCCGACCGATTTTTCCGCCTTCTGGTCGGGCACGCTCGCCGAAGCGCGCGAGCTGCCGCTCGATGCGCGCTTCGAGCCGGTCGATGTCGGCCTGCCGCTGGTCGAGGTGTTCGACGTCACCTTCGCCGGCTGGGGCGGCCATCCGATCAAGGGCTGGTACATCCGCCCGCGCGGCGGCAAGGCCGAGGCCGGCGCTGTGGTCAAGTTCATCGGCTACAATGGCGGGCGCGGCTTCCCGCAGGAGCATCTGCTGTGGCCGGCCTCGGGCCGTCCGGTGCTGGTGATGGATACACGCGGGCAGGGCAGCGGCTGGACGGTGGGCGACACGCCCGACCCGGTCGGCTCCGATCCGGCGCATGCCGGCTTCATGACGCGCGGCATCGCGAGCCCTGCGGGCTATTTCTACCGCCGGGTGTTCACCGACGCGGTGCGCGCCATCGAGGCGCTGCGCAGCCGTGCCGAGATCGATCCGGCGCGTATCGCCACCGCCGGCGGCAGCCAGGGCGGCGCGCTGGCGCTGGCGGCGGCGAGCCTCGATCCCGGCGTCAAGGCGGTGGTCGCCGACGTGCCGTTCCTGTGCGATTTTCCGCGCGCCATCGGGCTTGCGCCGCGCGACCCCTATGGCGAGGTGTCGCGCTACCTCGCGGTGCATCGCGACATGGTCGGCACCGCCTTCGCCACGCTCAACTATTTCGACGTGGTCAACCACGTGCCCAACGCGCGGGCGAACGCGCTGATTTCGGTGGCGCTGATGGATACCATCTGCCCGCCCTCGACCGTCTATGCGGCCTACAACGCCTATGGCGGCGACAAGCGCATCGTCTCGTACAGCTTCAACGACCACGAAGGTGGCGGCGTGTTCCAGGAGCGGGAACAGCTGGCGTTTCTCAGGGACGTTCTCTAGCGCCGGATCCAGGCCGAGGTGCCGTCATTGGTCTCGACGCGCAGCCAGTCGCCGCGCACCTCGGCGATGCGCACGCGTTCGCCGGGCGAGAAGGTGAAGATGGCGCGGGCCGAGCCGCCCGGCCGGTCATAGGCGGGGAGCTCCGAGCCGATGCGCGCCATGCGGTCGCGCAGATCGCCGTCGCCGCCCTTGATGGTGGCGCGCGGCGGCTGTGCCTCGGCCACCTTCGCCGGCGCGGGGTCGGAGGCCGCCGCCTGCGCCTGGGCGTTGCCCGAAAGATAGGACGAATACATCCAGCCGCTGGAGCCGTCGGCGCGCGTCACCTTGATCCAGCCATTGATGCTCTGGCCGGTCTGCACCGCTTCGCCCGGCTGCAGTACCGACAATTGCTGCGCCGACGACGACGGGCCGGCGCGCATGTTCACCGCCGAGGCGCCTATGGTGGCGGGGTGGAGGTCGGGATCGGCGGCGTCGGGCATGGCGGGTGTCGCGATGTCGGTGGCCGGCCGCAGCGCCACGGACTGCACCGCGACGCGGGCCGCCTCGGGCTTGGCCTGCACCGGCGGGGGCGGCGACACTTCGGCGTCGAGGCGGGCGAGCAAATCGGGGTTGGGCGAGGAGACGCTGGCCAGCGCGACGTTGGCGTCGGGATTGCCGCCCGGGCTGCCGTCGCCGGGAATGAGCGCGAGCGCCACCAGCCCCGCACCGAGGACCGTCGCTACAGCAATGAAACGCGTGCGTCTGAACATTGGACCGTCTCCACTTCAGCAAAAGCTGAAGCCCCTGTCACGGTTCCAACGACACTGTGATTTAGATGAACGGGCCCTGAATGCCGAAAGGGTTAACGCCGCGGCCGGGGCAAATCGCCGGCCGCAGGCGCCTATTTCCGCCGGATCGCGGTGCGCGGCAGCTCGGACAGGATCTCGGGCCCGTGCTCGCGCACGATCACGATCTCCTCGAGCCGGATGCCGAAGTGGCCCGGCAGATAAATTCCGGGCTCGATCGAAAATACGTTGCCCACCTCGATCGGGCGCTCCGAGGTCCCGGTCATATACGGCGTCTCGTGCACGTCGATGCCGAGCCCGTGCCCGGTGCGGTGCGGAAAGCGGTCGCCATAGCCGGCAGCCACGATCACGTCGCGCGCCGCCTGGTCGACGACTTTCGCCGGATGGCCAGGCTTCACCGCCGCCAGCGCCGCCTCGACGGCGCGGTTGACGATGCTCCACACCGCGTCGAACTCGGCCGGCGCCGCGCCGAAGGTGCCGACGCGCGTCATGTCGGAGGGATAGCCCTCGGAGCGGCCGCCGATGTCGAGCAGCACCGCGTCGCTGTCGCGCAGGGCACGGCTGCCGGAGGTGTGGTGCGGGAAGGCGCCGTCTTCGCCGAAGCAGACCGAGATGAACTCGGTGCGGGCGCCGCGGCTCTTGTAGCCGTCGCGGATGAGGCCGGCGAGCTCGTCCTCGGTGATGCCGGGGCGGAGCGCCTCGAAGGCCGCCATCATCACCTGGTCGTTGATCAGCGCGTTGCGCTTCAGCGCCGCAAATTCGGCCTCGTCCTTGGCGGCGCGCAGGGCGCCGACGGTGGTTTCGGTGAAACGCCGCTCTACATCGCCCAGCGTGTCGAGCACCAGCAGGGCGAAATCGGCGCGCATGGTCTCGTCGAGCACGACGTTGAGCCGCTTGCCGGGCAGGGTCAGCGATTTGAGCAGGTCGGCAAGCGCCGCCTTCGGACCGTCGGCATCGGCCCAGGTGAAGAACGGCACGGTGGTGAGCGGCCGCTGGCTGTCGGCGTTGAGCGCCGGCATCAGCATCGCCGCGCCCTTGCCGCTGACCAGCAGCAGCACCGGGCGCTCGTCGCCATGCGGGCGCAGCCCGGCAAGCCAGACGAGATGGGAGGAGGGGCCGAGGACCACCAGGTCGGTGCCGGTTTCGGCCATCCGCCGCCGCAGGCGAGCCAGGCGCTGTTCGTTCATGGTGTCCTCGTGCGATGCGTTCGGGCGTGCAGGTAGCGCAGCGCGGGCACCGGCGCCAGAGGGAAGCGCCGCCATCTTGACACCGAACCGTACCGTACGGTACGCATCCGGCGGCCATGGGCGGGCCTGCCGACGGGAATGGGCGCAGGCGCCGATGGCCGTGGCCGGAGGCGGGGCAGTGCCGCCTGCCGGGCAGCCTTTCGGAGCCAGTCATGACGGTCGCCATCCGGCAAACCTCGGAAACCTTCACGCCGCGCCAGCAGGCTGTGCTGACGGCGGCGCTCGACCTGTTGGTCGAGGCGGGCGACGGGCTGACCATGACGGCGGTGGCGCGCCGCGCCAGCTGCTCCAAGGAAACGCTCTACAAATGGTTCGGCGACCGCGACGGGCTGCTCACCGCCACGGTGCAGTGGCAGGCCGCCAAGGTACGCGTGCCGCTGGTCGACCGCCGCTCGCTCGATCCGGACTCGCTGCGCGCCAGCATCTACCAGTTCGCGCGCGATCTGCTCGCCACCATCTCCGGCGCCACCTCGGTGGCGCTCAACCGGCTGGCGATCAGCCATGCGACCGAGGACAACGGGCTGGGCGCCATCGTGCTCGACAATGGCCGCTTTACCATGGGCAAGCGGCTGAAGCCGCTGCTCGAGGCCGGGCGCGACGCGCGCATGCTCAGATTCGACAATTCCGAAACGGCGTTCCGGACCTTCTTCGGCCTGGTGCTCCGCGACGTGCAGGTGCGCCTGCTGCTCGGCGACAAGCTGGCGCTCTCCCTCAAGGAGATTGAGGCCGACGCCGAGCGGGCCACCGACCAGTTCCTGACCCTGTACGGGGTCCCCGCCAACAAGCCCGACAGGGCGCAACGCTAAGGGAGATGACCATGCGTGTTTTCTACGATCGGGATGCCGATCTCAACATCATTAAATCCAAGAAGGTCGCGGTGGTCGGCTATGGCTCGCAGGGCCATGCGCACGTCCTCAACATGCGCGATTCCGGCGTGAAGGACGTGGTGGTGGCGGTGCGGCCCGATGGCGCCTCGGCGAAGAAGGCGCAGGGCGAGGGGCTCAAGGTGATGTCCATCGCCGATGCCGCCAAATGGGCCGACGTCATCATGATGCTCATTCCTGATGAGCTGCAGGCCGATGTCTACAAGAACGAGATCGAACCCAACATCCGGGACGGCGCGGCGCTGGCCTTCGCGCACGGCCTCAACGTGCATTTCAATCTCATCGAGCCCAAAAAGAGCGTCGACGTGATCATGATCGCGCCGAAGGGACCTGGCCACACCGTGCGTGGCGAGTTCCAGAAGGGCGGCGGCGTGCCGTGCCTGATCGCGGTCGATCAGGATGCTTCGGGCAACGCACACGATATCGCGCTTGCCTATGCGTCGGCCATCGGCGGCGGCCGGTCGGGCGTCATCGAGACCAATTTCCGCGAGGAATGCGAGACCGACCTGTTCGGCGAGCAGGTGGTGCTGTGCGGCGGCCTGGTCGAGCTGATCCGCGGCGGCTTCGAGACGCTGGTCGAGGCCGGCTATGCGCCCGAGATGGCGTATTTCGAGTGCCTGCACGAGGTGAAGCTGATCGTCGACCTGATCTACCAGGGCGGCATCGCCAACATGAACTACTCGATCTCCAACACCGCCGAGTGGGGCGAGTACGTCTCGGGTCCGCGCATCATCACGCAGGACACCAAGGCCGAGATGAAGCGCGTGCTCAAGGACATCCAGTCGGGCAAGTTCACCTCCGAGTGGATGCAGGAATACAAGTCCGGCGCCTCGCGCTTCAAGGCGACCCGCCGCCTCGCCGACGAGCACCAGATCGAGGTGATCGGCGAAAAGCTGCGCGGCATGATGCCGTGGATCAAGGCCGGCGCGCTGGTCGACAAGTCCAAGAACTGAGCCAACGGCAGGGCGGCCGGGTCGTCCCCGGCCGCCACCGCCTCGCGATGCTCGTTCCCGTCACCGATGTCGATATCCGCTTCGTCGCGGAACCGTGGCCGGTGCCCGCGGCGCTGCGCGCCCAGGTGCCGGCGATCTGGGCGCGGCTCGTCGCCGCCAATCCGCATCTGTGGGACGGCCGCATCCTCGGCGTCTCCGGCGTCGGCGGCGGTCCGCCGCGGGTCGATGCGAGCGGGGTGCTGCGCGGCGAGGCGCGCGAGGACAGCTTTTCGGCCTTCATGGCGTGGCGCGACCTCGGCTGGCCCGAGATCGGGCTGCGCAACCTCTTCGGCTCGGCCGTGGTGATCTCCGCCGACGGTGCGGTGCTGCTCGGCCGGATGGGCGGCACCACCGCCAATGCCGGCCAGATCTATCCGCCCGCCGGCTCGCTCGAGCCCGGCGACATCGTCGACGGGCGGGTCGACGTCTTCGCGTCGCTGGCGCGCGAGCTCGGCGAGGAAACCGGCCTCGTCGCCGCCGAGGCGCAAGCCGGCGCCAGCTTCGCGATCTTCGACGGGCCGCGCATCTCGGTGGCGCGCGCCCTGCATTTCCCGCTGCCGGCGGCAGAGCTGGCGGCGCGTGTCCGCGCCAATCTCGCGGCGCAGCTCGAGCGCGAGCTGGCCGATATCGTGGTGGTCCGCACCACCGCCGACCTCGCCGCCGCCGGCCCGTTCCCGCCCTATGTCGGCGAGATCGTCGACGCCGTCGCCGCCAGCCGCTTCGGGCCCTAGACAGGCGAAGGGCCCCGCTGCTGCGGAGCCCTTCAGATGCGTGTCCCGCGGGTAAGGCGGGGACTACTCATGCGTACGGTGTCCGCGGCCGTGTGCGGTCCGCGATCCGAACATCATCTGCTTGAGGTCGGAGCGGGAGACGCCGATGTCACGCAGCATGCGGTCGTCGAACTGCAAGAGGTCGGCATAGGTACGGCGCTTTTCCGAACGGCGGAAAAGCGAAGAGAACAGGTTCATTTCGCGTCGTCCTGGCTGGAGGGGAGGATCGCCACCCCGGCGATCGATGGCGCGGCTTATGCGCATCGACCGATGAACGCGGCATGAACGCACCCGCTACAGGCTTAACGCCCGGTAAACGCCGCAAGAACGTCGTTTCGCGCCGCCCGCTCCGTGCTATCACGGCGCGGCACGAACAGGGGAGCAAGCATGTCGAGGCAAGACGACGTCCGGCTGGTGATCGAGCAGGAAAAGGCGCTGGTGTTCACCGAATTCGACGAGGCGGTGGCCTTCCGCATCGGCTCGGCGCTGCGCGACACGGCGCTCGCCCAAGGCCTCGGCATCGTCGCCGACGTCCGCACCTGGGAACGGCCGCTGTTCTACATGGCGCTGCCCGGCACCACCGGCGACAATCCGCACTGGGTGCGGCGCAAGGCCAATCTGGTGCAGCGGGTGGCCAAGAGCTCGTACCGGGTGGTGCTCGAAAAGACCTGGGAGGGTGACACCTTCCCGCCGCGGCGCGCCTTCGACGACCGGGAGATGGCGCTCGCCGGCGGCAGCTTCCCGATCCGCGTCAGGGGCGCCGGGATGATCGGCGCCGTCACCGTGTCCGGCCTGCACGAGCGCGACGACCACCGGCTGGTGGTCGAGGCGCTCTGCGACGAGCTCGGGCTGGATCGGACAGCGCTCGCCCTGCCGCCGCTTTGATCGAAAGGCTTGCTTGACAGCGGCCGGTGCTTGCCGCACCCGCTATGCCTCCGGGGGAGCGACGCGATGAAACTCGACTATCTGCTGCTGGACGTCTTCACGCGCGACAAGCTGCACGGCAATCCGCTGGCCGTGGTGCTGCGCGCCGACGGCCTGCTCGACGACCAGATGCAGCGCATCGCCGCCGAGTTCAACCTGAGCGAGACGGTGTTCATCGGCACACCGCGGGCCGAACGGCACAGCGCCGGAGTGCGCATCTTTACGCCCAAGGTCGAGCTGCCCTTCGCCGGCCACCCCACGGTCGGCGCCGCGGTGGTGCTCGGGCTCGAGACGCGCAGCAGCGCCATCCGCATCGAGGAAAAGATCGGCGTCATCACCTGCGTCATCGAGCGGATCGACAAGCATCGCGGCCACGCCCGCTTCGCCCTGCCGCATCTGCCGGCTGCCGCCGGCACGCCGCCCGACAGGACGCAATTGGCGCTGAGCCTCGGCATCGAGCCGGACGAGATCGGCTTCGGCTTCCACAAGCCGTCGGTGTATTCGGCCGGCGTCATCTTCTACCTGGTGCCGGTGCGCTCGCCGGCGGTGCTGGCGCGGCTGCAGCCGCAGCCGCGCGGCTGGAGCGAAATCTTCCCGCTCGGCCACCATTCCGTCTACGCCTACACCGAGGCGGTGGACGAGGACGGCGTCGACTTCGCGGCGCGCATGTTCTCGCCGGGCATGGGGCTGGGCGAGGATCCGGCGACCGGCGCCGCCGCTGCGGCGCTGATCGGCGAACTGGCGCAGGATGCGGCCAGCGGCCAGACCGAATATGTGCTGCGCCAGGGCCGCGAGATGGGCCGGCCCAGCCGCATCACCATCCAGATCCGCAAGGACGGCGACACGCTGACCCATGGCGGCATCGGCGGCGACGCGGTGATCGTCGGACAGGGGAGCCTCGACCTCGACGACTGAGCCCGTCAGGCCACCGGCCGTTCGAGGAACACGATGTGGTAGCCCGCCGGCGTCACCTGTTCGGCCACCTCGACGAAGCCGAGATGGGCGTAGAGGGCGCGGTTCCTGGTCATCGCCACATTGGTGAAGAGCGTCAGTTTCGGCCGCCGCTCGCGGCGCGCCGCGGCTTCGGCGAAATCCAGCAGCGCATGCAGCAGGCCGTGCCCCTGCGCCTCGGGGGCGACGGCGAGGTTGAAGATGTGCACCGCCTCGGGCTCGATCTGCATGGTCATCGCCCCGAGCAGCCGGCCGTCCTCCTCGAGCACGAACAGTTCGCTCGCGGCGACGCGGGCCGCTTGATCGTCGTCCATCGGGCGCGGCCGCCGGCCGCCCAGCAGCGGTACGTAGTGGCGATAGGCGGCGTCGATCAGGGCGACGACGGCGTCGATGTCGGCGGCTGTGGCGGGGCGGAGCAGGGGCATCGGCTTTCCGTTCGGCGGCGGCGAGCCTAGTATCCGCCCGCCGCGGAGGGGAGACTCGCATGGAGATCGTCAACAACCTGCTGTTCTGGCTGCATTTCGCCGGCCTGGCGCTGGGCGGCGTCGCGACCTTCGGGCTGCCGGTGGTCGGCCGGCAGATGCCCATGGCGACGGCGGAGACCCGCCCGGTGCTGTTCACGGTGGCGCGCGGCTTGACCTCGCTCGGGCGCGCCGGGTTCGGCGTGCTGCTGGTCACCGGCCTGCTGCTGTTCTGGCTCAAATGGAACGGCAACGCTCCGTCGATGGCGTGGTTCGGCGCCAAGATGGCGCTGGTGCTGCTGCTGTTGATCCTGCTGATCGTCGCCGGCCTCACCTCCAGGCGCGCCGAGGCGGGCGACCGGGCTGCGGGCCGGCGCATGCCGATGCTGAGCGCCATCGGCGTCGTGCTGCTGCTGGGCGTCCTGCTCTGCGCCGTATTCGCCTTCAATTAGAGGCATTTGCGACGGGCGGCTTGCCAAAGCAATTCGATTCACGCAGTATGGGCTTAGTTAGGAACCCAGCCAATGAAGCGCGCTCGCGCCATTGCCATCGCCCAGGCAGAACAGCAGGCCCGTGAGGCCCGTCTGCTGCTGGCGGCTGGCCTGCTGCTGCTTCCCGCGCTGCTTCTTCTCCTTCTTATTGGCCCCTGAGTACCGGCGGTCCGCCCTAGGCGCGGACGGGTGGTCAGGGGAGCACGACTGAGAGCCGAACAAGTGATTTGTCCGGCCGTTTGGGTTTGAGCCAGAGGCTCGCCCCGGCCGCGGGATAGGAAGACCGAGATGACCACCACGACCACCGACAGCAACAAAGACCACGTCTTCATCTTCGACACCACGCTGCGCGACGGCGAGCAGAGCCCGGGCGCCACGATGACGCTCGAGGAGAAGCTGCAGGTCGCCGAAGCACTCGACGAGATGGGCGTCGACATCATCGAAGCGGGCTTCCCCATCGCCTCCAACGGCGATTTCGAGGCCGTGGTCGCCGTCGCCAAGCAGGTCAGAAATTCGGTCGTCGCCGGGCTCGCCCGCGCCATCCCGGCCGACATCGCGCGCGCCGGCGAAGCGGTGCGGCACGCCCGGCAGGGCCGCATCCACACCTTCGTTTCCACCTCGCCGATCCACCTCGCACACCAGATGAAGAAATCCGAAGAGGAGGTGCTGGAGATCATTGGCGCCACGGTGACGCAGGCGCGCAATCTGATCGACGACATCGAGTGGAGCGCGATGGACGCGACGCGCACGCCGATCGACTATCTCAGGCGCTGCTGCGAGCTGGCGATCAAGTCCGGCGCCACCACCATCAACATCCCCGACACCGTCGGCTACGCGGTGCCCGAGGAATATTTCACGCTGATCAAGACGCTGCGCGAGACGGTGCCGGGCGGCGACAAGGTGATCTGGTCGACGCATTGCCACAACGATCTCGGGCTGGCGGTGGCCAATTCGCTGGCCGGCGTGAGGGCCGGGGCGCGGCAGGTCGAATGCACCATCAACGGCCTCGGCGAGCGCGCCGGCAATGCCGCGCTCGAGGAGATCGTCATGGCGCTGCGCACCCGCGCCGACGCCATGCCCTACAATACCGGCATCGAGTCGACGCATCTGGCGCGGGCCAGCAAGATCGTCTCGGCGGCGGCGAATTTCCCGGTGCAGTACAACAAGGCGATCGTGGGCAAGAACGCCTTCGCGCATGAAAGCGGCATCCACCAGGACGGCATGCTGAAGAACGCCGAGACCTACGAGATCATGACCCCCGCCAGCGTCGGCATCAAGGAAACGACGCTGGTGATGGGCAAGCATTCGGGCCGCGCCGCGTTCAAGGACAAGCTGCGCGAGCTGGGCTACGACCTCGGCGACAACGCCTTCCAGGAGGCGTTCGTGCGCTTCAAGGATCTCGCCGACCGCAAGAAGCACGTCTACGACGCCGATATCGTGGCGCTGGTCGACGACGAAGCGGGGTCGGTCGACGACCGCATCAAGCTGGTCGACATGGAGGTGGTCAGCAAGACCGGCGGCGTGCATCGCTGCACCCTCACGGTGATGATCGACGGCGACAGGCGGACGGTGAGCTTCGACGGCACCGGCTCGGTCGACGCCATCTTCAACGCCGTCAAGCAGGTCGTCGGCATGGACCCGCATCTGGTGCTCTACGCCGTCGACGGCGTCACCGGCGGCACCGACGCGCAGGCGAGCGCGCATGTGCGACTCGAGCACAATGGCCGCATCGCCTCGGGCAACGCCGCCGAGCCCGACACGCTCGTCGCTTCGGCGCGCGCCTATCTCAACGCCGTCAATCGGCTGATGATCGAGCGCGGCGCGGCGGCGCAGGGCGCCATGGAAAGCGCGGCGAGCTGATCGCGTTGGCGGCCTATCCGCACAACCGCCTGAAGCAGCGGCTCGGCGCCGGCACTCCGGCGCTGGGCTTCTGGCTCAGCCTCAACAGCCTGCCGCTCACCGAAATGGCCGCCGGCGCCGGCTGGGACTGGCTGCTCCTCGACATGGAGCACGCCGTCTACACCGACGAGACGGTGGAGCGGCATGTGCTGGCCGCCCGCCACGGCGGCGACGCCGAGCTGGTGGTGCGCCTTCCCTCGCTCGATGCGGCGCTGGCGAAGCGGCTGCTCGATGCGGGCGTGCGCAGCTTCATGTTCCCGTTCGTCGAGACCGTCGCCGAGGCGGAGCTGGCGGTCCGGTCGACGCGCTATCCGCCCGCCGGCATCCGCGGCTTTTCCGGCGCGACGCGGGCCAACCGCTACGGCCGCGACGCCGGCTATCTCACAAGCTACGCCGACGACGTCTGCGTCATCATCCAGATCGAGACGCCACAGGCGATCGCCAACATCCCGGCCTACGGCAGGATCGACGGCGTCGACGCCATGCTGATCGGCGCCAACGATCTCGCCGCCAATATGGGCCATCTCGGCGACACCCGGCATCCCGACGTGATCGCGGCGGTGTCGGGGGCAGGGCGCGCCATCCGGCAGGCCGGCAAGGCCTCGGGCTTCCAGTTCTTCGACGAGCGCGCCAGGACGCTGCTCGCCGAGGGCTTCACGCTCGCCGCGGTGGCCGGCGACCTCCACACTGTCGCCACCGGCATGGCCGCGCGGCTGGGCGAGCTCGCGAAATAACCCCCGGCTATTTGCTGGCCGGCAGGTCCGGGGCCTGCGTGCCGGTGAGTGCCACGTGCGGGTCGGAGGCTTCCTTCACCTCGGCGACGCCGCCGTCGCCTTCGGCCAGCATGCGGTTGATGCCGAGCTTGGCCGCCTCGGTTAGGTCGCGCAGCACGGTGCGGTAGTTCGGCGTCTTCACCCAGACGCGCATCTTGAGCGTCACCGTGGCGGTGCCGAAGCCGTCGACGAACACCGTCGCCTCCGGGTCGGGCAGCACGCGCCTGTCGTGCGCGGCGATGGCCAGCAGGGTCTTGCGGGCGCGGCTGATATTGGCGGAATCGGGGATGGTGACGTCGACGTCGATGCGTCGATGCGGCTCGCGGCTGTGGTTGGTGATGGGGCCGTTCCACAGCCGGTTGTTGTTGGTGAAGACGTAGAGCCCGCTGGTCGAGCGCAGCCGCGTGCCGAACAGGCCGATCTCAACCACTTCGCCCTCGACGCCGTCGCCCTTGATGTATTCGCCCACCGCCACCGGGCGAATCCAGGCGAGCATGATGCCGGCGGCGACGTTGCTGAGGGTGCTCTGCAGCGCCAGCGCCAGGGCCAGCGAGGTGGTGCCGATCACCGTGAGGATCGAGGTCGTGGGCACGCCGACGAAGCCGAGCGCGGTGATCGCCGCGACGATCAGGATGGCGTAGCGCACCGTCTGGCCGAGCAATGGCGCCAGGGTGACCATCGAGGGGGCGCCGATGCGCGGCAGCCACGAGCGCACCGCGTGCTGCGCCAGTCCGGCCACGAAAATCCCCACCGCCAGGGCGGCGGCGGCACCGAGAATCGGCAGCAGGAAGCCGGTCCAGGTGGCTGGGTTCTCAAGCGAAAAGGGAAGGTGCATGAAGAATTTCCGGGGCCCGTTTCGACGCAACGCCCGACATCATTGCCGCAGCGGCGAGAAAGTGCCAAGCGCTGCTGGACACGCTCCTATGCCTCTGCTAGTGACCCGCCCGGATCGGGCGGCTAGCTCAGCTGGTAGAGCAAGCGACTCTTAATCGCTGGGTCCGGGGTTCGAGTCCCCGGCCGCCCACCAATCCCTTCGCATCGTTGCATTGCCCGCGCCGCGGTTAACGGACGTTAACCCGAATCCGGCAGGGTCTGGCAATGCCCGTCGCCGCCCCCGCCATCGCCAATGCCGCCCAGGCCGTCGCCGCCGCCCGCGTGGCGCTGGCCGAGGCCATGGTGCTGAAGGTCGGGCAGGTGCTCGAAGCGCTGGTCGTGGGCAAGGCCGCCGACGGCGCGACGGCGCTCAAGATCGGCGAGCACGTGGTGACGGCCAGGCTGCCGCAGCTCGCGCTGACGGCCGGCAGCGTCGTGCAGCTGCAGGTCAAGGCCACCGGCAGCGCGCCGCAACTGCAGGTGCTGAGCGTGCAGCCCCCCGCCCAGGCGGCGCGGCCGGTGGCGACGCCGCCCCCCGCAGCCGTGTTGCCGCAGGCGCCAGGCGAGCCGGCCGCGCCGGCGTCGGTCCCGCCACAGCCGCAGCTCCCGCAGCCGAAAGCCGAGTCAACACCGGCAGTTGCGCCCCGGAGCTCGCAGCCCGAGTCAGCCCCGGCGCGGTCGCAACCAGCCGCGTCCACGCCGCCATCGGCGTCTGCCGAGCCCGTCTTGCGCGCCGAGCCGACGCTCCGCCCGCCGGCCGCCTCTCCCGCCGCGCAACTCCAAGCCGCTCCGCCATCGACGCCCGAGGCGCGGCCAAATCCGGCAGCGGCTCCCGCTGCCACCCCAGCGCAGCCGACCCAGGCCGAAGCCGGCCCGCTCGTCCGCCCGCTGCCGTCCAGCCCCGCCCAGCCGGCTCCGCCAGCGCCGGCGACCACACCGCCCGCTCCCGCCGCACCACCGCCATCCCCGATGCAACCGGCGCCGTCCGCCGCAGCGGCCGGCGATCCCGCAGAGCCCGCTCCAAATCCGCTGCTGCTGGCGCAGGCGGCGCCGCGTCCGCCGGCCAATGTCGCGGACCTGCCGCGGCCTGCGCCGATCCCGGGACCGCCGCAGGCCGCGCCGCAGCCGTCGGCCCCGCCGCCGACGCCGCAGGCGGCGCTGGCGCAGATGCTGCCCGACGCCCTCGGTCGGCAGAACTCCGCCGGGCCGCTGCTGGCGTCGCTGGCGGCCGCGGTGCAGATGCCGGCGCTGCTGCCCGAGCCGGTGCTGCGCGCCGCGCTCGGGGTGTTGGCGCAGCGCCTCGTGGTCCGCGACGGCCAGGTGCCGGCGCCGGCGCTGGAGCAGGCGGTGACGCGCGCCGGGGTGACGCTCGAGGCGTCGCTGCTGCGCGGCGAGCCGCAGCCGCGCGACGCCAAGGCAGGCCTCCTGGCGCTGCGCGAGGCGCTGGTGAAGTGGCTCGGCGGCGCGCCCGCGCCCACCGCGCCCGTCCGCGAGCCGGCGCCGCCGCCGATCCGTGGCCTGCCGCTCCGCGCCGCGCCGGTCGATGCGCCGCCGCTGCCCGATGTGGCGCGCGACGCCGGCCGGATGCTGCACGAGCAGGCGGACGCCGCCGTGTCGCGGCTGAAGCTGATGCAGCTCGCCTCGCTGCCCGACAGCAGCGATCCGGCCCGGCCCGTGCCGCCGGCCCTGCGCCTCGAGCTGCCGTTCCTCGTCGGGCACGAGCTGGTGATGGCGCAGATGCAGATCGGCCCCGACGGCAGCCGGCGCGAGCGGCGCGAGGGCAAGCGCGGCTGGACGCTGCGCTTCGCGCTCGATTATTCGGCCACCGGCGAGGTCGGCGCCGAGGTGGGCGTGCTCGGCAAGGCGGTGACGGTGTCGCTCTGGGCCGCCGAGCCGGAAACGGCCGCGGCCATGCAGGCGGCGCTGCCGGAGCTCACCGGCGCGCTCGACGCTGCCGGTCTCACCCCCGGCGCCGTGAAAATCCGCCACGGCGTGCCGGCCGCCCCGCCGCGGCCGCTGGCCGGGCGCCTGCTGGACAGCGTCTCATGAGCGCCGACGGCAAGCTCGCGGTCGCGCTCGACTACGAGGCGGGCACGCGGCAGGCGCCGGTGGTCGTCGCCAAGGGGCGCGGCCACGTCGCCGAGGCGATCCTGGCGGCGGCGCGCGACAACGGCGTCGCCATCGAGGCCAATCCGATGCTGGCCGAGGCGCTCAGCGGCGTCGGGCTCGACGAGGCGATCCCCTACGAACTCTACCAGGCGGTGGCCGAGGTCATCGGCTTCGTGCTCCGGACCAGCCGAAAGTCGTAGCGCCGTCGCCGCATCCGGCGGCGAATTTCTGGCCCGGCGGGGGTGAAACCGCGCAACGCATTGACTAGATAGGCTGATCGGCCCCTTTCGCCGTCGAGCGTTCGCCTTTGCTAGAGATCCTTTCCCCCGGCTCGTTCAGCGCCTTCCTGCAGGTGATCGTCATCGATCTGGTGCTGGCCGGCGACAACGCCGTGGTCATCGGCATGGCCGCGGCGGGGCTGCTGCCGGGGATGCGGCGCAAGGCCATCCTCATCGGCATCGGCGCGGCGACGGTGCTGCGCATCGGCTTTGCCCTCATCGCCACGCAGCTGCTCGCCTTCACCGGCCTGCTGCTGGCCGGCGGGCTGCTGCTGCTGTGGGTCTGCTACAAGATGTGGCAGGAGCTGCGCAGCGGCGCCGACGACCACCACGAGACCGAGCAGGCGATGCACGCCGCCGAAGCCGCCCCGCCCGGGGCGCGCAAGACCCTCGGCCAGGCGGTGATGCAGATCGTCATCGCCGACGTGTCGATGTCGCTCGACAACGTGCTGGCGGTCGCCGGGGCGGCGCAGCGGCATTTCGAGGCGCTGATCTTCGGGCTGACGCTGTCGGTGCTGATGATGGGCGTCGCCTCGTCGCTGATCGCCGGGCTGCTCAACCGCTTCCGCTGGATCGCCTGGGTCGGGCTGGTGGTGATCCTCTACGTGGCGCTGCGCATGGTCTATGAAGGGCTCGACCAGGTGCTCGCCGACCATCTGCCGAACATCCCCGGCCTGCCGCTGCCGCATTTGGCATGACGGCTTGGTAACCTTGTCGCGCAATAGCGCGCATTTACCTTGTTTCTGAACGGATTTCCGGCGCGCGACGGCCTATTTTGACGGCCAGTCGAGCGGAGAATTCACGGTGTCCATTGCAGTGCACGACGTTACGGACGACATGAGCCGGCCCGCGCCCAGGAGCCTTGCGCCCAGGAGCGCCGCCACGATGACCACGCAGATCGTGGCGCCGGAATTGTGGGACCGCACCATCGCGCAGTTCGACGAGGTCTGCCAGGAACAGCTCCACGTCTTCGCCCGCACGCGCTGGCCGCATGTCCGGCACGAGCCGGTGTTGTTCTGGCGCGGCGGCGAGGTGGTCGGCGGCAGCCTGATGATGATCCAGCCGCTGCCGCTGAAGACCGGGGCGCTGGCGGTGGCCAAATGGGGCCCGATGCTGGCGCGCGCCGACCAGCCCGACCGCCTCGAGCTCTACCGCGAGATGATCGACGTGCTGGTGGCCGACTACGCCGTCACGCGCCGGCTGATGCTGTCCATCCTGCCGCGCGCCTCGCTCACCGCCTTCAATGCCGAATACGACCACCTCATCCATCGCGGCTTTTCGCACGGCTCGGAGCTGCCGTTCCCCAATCGCTACATCGTCAACCTGCGGCTCGGCGATGCCGAGCAGCGCAAGAGCTTCCTGCAGAAATGGCGCTACCATCTCAACAAATCCGAGAAGGCGGGGCTGAGCTTCGAGCACGCCCCGGCGTCGCGGCTGCCGGAGTTCGCGGCGCTCTACGAAAAGATGCTCGACCGCAAGCGCTTCGCCGACCATTCCGCCTATGAGACGGTGCCGGCGCTGATGGCGATGGAGAGCGAGCGGCTCAGGCCCGAGCTGTTCTTCGTGCGTCACCTCGGCGAGGTGATCGCCGGCGCCATCATCTTCAAGGCCGGCGACCGCGCCGTCTATCTCTACGGCGCCACCAACGACCGGGCGCTGCCGCTGCGCGCCGGCTATTTCATGCACTGGAACATCATTCGCTGGCTGCGCGACAACACCGAGGCCAAATGGTACGACCTCGGCGGCACCGACGGCTTCCAGGGGCTGCACCAGTTCAAGAAGGGCATGGTCGGCGAGGCCGGCGTGATCCAGCCGGTACCGCCCGTCGCCAATTACGCGGCGCATCCGTGGCCGCGGCTCGTGGGCAACGCCGCCTTCAAGGGCCGCGACCTCGCGAGCGCGGCGCTGCGCCAGCTCGACTGGCTGCGCTCGGCGCATGCCCGGCCCGACCAGAAGCGCGCCGGCGCGGGCGATGCCGAATGAGCCTGCTGCACCGCCTGTTGTCGCAATCGACGGTGATCTTCGGCGCCCGCATCTTCGGCGCCGGCCTCACCTTCCTGGTGCAGGTGGCGATCGCCCGCTTCATCAGTCCGCAGGCGCTGGGCGACTACATCCTGGTGATGGCGGCGGTGAACATCATCGCCGTGGTGATGCCGCTGGGCTTCGAGACCATCGGCACCTATTTCGCCGCCGAGTACCGCGCCCGCGGCGAAGGCCGGCTGCTGCGCGGCTTCATGCTGCGCGCCTACGGACACACCGCCGCCACCGGCCTGCTGCTGATCCTCGCCGGCTATCCGCTGGCGCAATTCTTCGGCGAGCCGGGCAGGGCGCTCGCGGCGCACTGGCTGCCGGCGGCGATCCTCACCATCGCCACCGCCATGGTGCTGGTTTCGGGCGCCATGCTGGTCGGGCTCAAGCGGCCCTTCGCCGGCTTCTTCGCTGAAACGCTGTTCCGGCCGATGCTGGCGCTCGCCGGCTTCGCGGTGGCGCTGAACACCGGCTCAACCCAGGCGGTGACGACCATCCTGTGGGTGCTGTCGGTCGGCTATGCCGCGGTGGCGCTGCTGCAGTTCGGCCTGCTGCTGGTGACGACCACGCGCATTCCGCTGGAAGAGACGCCGCGCGCCGGCGAATGGCGCCGCTGGTGGCGCTTCGCCGTGCCGTGGATCGCACTGGCGGTCGCCGGCGACTTCTTCTTCGACATCGATTTGCTGCTGCTGTCGGGCCATATGAGCCGCACCGACCTGGCGGTGTTCGGCGTGTGCACCCGCGTCTTCTCGCTGGTGGCGTTCGGGGTCGGGGCGGTCTACGCGGTCACCATGCCCGACATGTTCGAGAGCGAGGCGCTGCGCGACCGTGCCGGCTTCCACCGCAAGATCGGCGAGGCCAACCTCGTCGCGTCGGGCCTGTCCGTCGTGCTGCTGCTCTTGGTGCTGGTCGCCTCGCCGCTGGCCTTCATGCTGTTCGGCTCGACCTTCCAGGCCGGCGTCGTGCCGCTCGCCATCCTCTGCGTCGGGCTGGTGATCCGCTCGGTGTTCGGTCCCGCGTCGGTGGTGCTGTCGGTGCACAACCGGCCCTATGCCAGCCTGCCGGCGGTCGCCGCCGCGATGGCGACGCTGGTCGCCGCCAACCTGACCCTGGTGCCGCATCTGGGCCTGCTCGGCGCCTCGCTCGCGGCGCTCATCGCCATGACCGTGTGGTCCGCCGCCATGTGGTTCACGGCGCTGAAGATTTCCGGCGTCGACGTCTCCATCCGCGCCCGCCTCACCCGCCCCATGGCGCTCACGGTAAAAACCGCCGAATAGCCGGCGTCCCTGCAGTCGGTGAGAACGCGCGAGACCGGTGCCCCGACACCTCTATCCCCCACGTCACCGCCAATTTCCCCTTCCCCCACAATCCCCTGCAACAAATCCACCGTCCGCCAATCCACCCCCTTTGCGCCCGGGTGTACTCTCCACCCCATCCCCTCGCGATTGCGAGGTCGCGACGAACGGTCGGCGGGGGGAGATCGGTGTGGGTGGGGTGTCGACCCCATTCGGGCCGGTTCTGCCGGGAACCATGGGTGAGCCAAATCCTGCACCCAGGGTCCGGGGATCGCCCCGAGGGTGTTGCCATCCGAGGGGCTCGGAGCTGTGGGGCCAACTCGGCAAGACCCCGCATCTCGACGAAATCTCCGCGCGCCGCAGTCAAGAGGCTGGTCGAAGGCAGGACCTGGTCATAAACCCCGGTCGCGTGGCGAGGCTCCGGTCTCATTACACGCCGTCTACCGGCTCCGGGAGCGGAGCCTCGCCATGCCGCATGTCACAGGCGGCGCTGCTCTTTGACATCGCCGGTCGGGCCGGTGGAGGCTTCCGCTCGCCCACAATCCTGAAGCTGCGACTCAGCGTCCCAGCAGTGCGTTGAGGTGAGCGATGGCGCGCCCGACGCGGCCCTGGGCGATGCCGTGGTCGTAGCCCTCCGTGAGCTTGGTGTAGGGCTTTTCCATCACGCAATAGTCCTGGCCGAAGATGTGCTGCTTGAGCACGGCGGTTTCGACGTAGCCGTAGCGGCGGAGCAGCGCGAGGGCGACCTCGTTCTCGGGGCGCACGAAGGTGTAGGCCTTGTGGAATCTGCCGTTGTCGAAATGCTCGTCGAAGGCGCGCATGCCGTGCATGCCCAGCCGGGTCTGGCGGAAGGCCGGGAAGATCCAGCTCCAGTAGCGGAACACGGCGCCGAACTCCGGCCCCGAGATCAGCGCGCCGCCGACCTTGCCCTCCGACAGCAGCGCGATCACGTGCCAGGGGTCCTGGCGCTGCAGCGTGCGCAGGTAGGATTTGGTCAGCCGGGCCTTCTCCCAGGCCTTGAACTCGGCATTGTAATGGGGGCTCTCGTCGATCACCAGCATCAGCTCGTGGTGGATGAGGTCGAGATCGGCAGGCGTGGCGGCGCGGGTCGCAAAGCGCGGCGTCGCCTTGGCGTCGGTCTGGGTCGGAGCAGCGGAGGTCAGCGTCAGGTCAGCCATCGGTCAAGCTCGCATCAGAAATTTGCCGCAAAGGATACTCCCGGCGGCGGCGCAGCCACACAACAGAGCGTCCGTGCGGTTAACGGGGACAAGTGGTCTTCTTGCCCGCGGGCAGGCCAGTGGCTAAACCGGTTCGCAAAAGAATTGGGAGGAGCCGATGTCGGACAATCTTTTGTTTCCACCGAGCGAGGCGGCCAAGGCGCGAACCCTGACCACCAAGGCGCAGTATGACGAGCTCTACGCCCGCTCGATCAAGGATCCCGACGGCTTCTGGGCGGAGCAGGCCAAGCGCCTCGACTGGTTCAAGTTCCCGACCAGGATCAAGAACACCAGCTTCGCCTACCCGAACATTTCGATCAAATGGTACGAGGATGGCGAGCTCAACGCCGCCTACAACTGCCTCGACCGGCACCTCAAGACCCGTGGCGACCAGACGGCCATCATCTGGGAAGGGGACGAGCCGGGGACCGACGCGCGCGTCACCTATCGCGAGCTCTACGAGCGGGTGTGCCGCTTCGCCAACGTGCTCAAGGCCGAGGGCGTCAAGAAGGGCGACCGCGTCACCATCTACATGCCGATGGTGATCGACACCGCCGTGGCGATGCTCGCCTGCGCCCGCATCGGGGCGGTGCATTCGGTGATCTTCGGCGGTTTTTCCCCCGATTCGATCGCCGGCCGCATCAACGACTGCGCCAGCACGATCGTGCTCACGGCAGACGAGGGACGGCGCGGCGGCAAGCTGATCCCGCTCAAGAAGAACGTCGACGAAGCGCTGGCCAAGGCCGACGGCGTGACCCGCGTCATCGTCGTCAAGGTCACCGGCAACAGCGTCGACATGACGCCGGGGCGCGACCTCTGGTACCACGACCTCGCGGCCAAGGTGGGCACCGACTGCCCGCCGGAGCGGATGAACGCCGAGGACCCGCTGTTCATCCTCTATACGTCGGGCTCGACCGGCAAGCCCAAGGGCGTGCTGCACACCACCGGCGGCTACCTGGTCTGGGGCACGCTCACGCATGAGCGCAGCTTCGACTACCGCGACGGCGACGTGTTCTGGTGCACCGCCGACGTCGGCTGGGTCACCGGCCACACCTATATCGTCTACGGGCCGCTCGCCAACGGCGCGACGACGCTGATGTTCGAGGGCGTGCCGAGCTATCCCGATGCCGGCCGCTGCTGGCAGGTGGTGGAAAAGCACAAGGTCAACATCTTCCACACCGCCCCCACGGCGATCCGCGCGCTGATGGCGGCGGGGCCGCAATTCCCCGACAAATACGCCATGCCGACGTTGCGGACGCTCGGCTCGGTGGGCGAGCCGATCAATCCCGAAGCGTGGCTGTGGTACCGCAAGCATGTGGGCAAGGATCGCTGCGAGATCGTCGATGCCTGGTGGCAGACCGAGACGGGCGGGCACATGATCGCGCCGTTCCCCGGCGCCATCGCCACCAAGCCGGGGTCGGCGACGGTGCCGTTCTTCGGGGTGCAGCCGGTGGTGCTGTCGCCCGAGGGCGTCGTGCAGGAGTCGACCAAGGCCGAGGGCGTGCTCGCCATCAAGGACAGCTGGCCGGGGCAGATGCGCACGGTGTATGGCGACCACGACCGGTTCGTCGCCACCTACTTCACTCAATACAAGGGCTATTATTTCTCGGGCGACGGCTGCCGCCGCGACGAGGACGGCTATTACTGGATCACCGGACGCGTCGACGACGTGCTCAACGTGAGCGGCCACCGCATCGGCACCGCCGAAGTCGAAAGCGCGCTGGTGGCGCATCCCAAGGTGGCCGAGGCTGCGGTGGTCGGCTATCCGCACGACATCAAGGGCCAGGCGCTCTACTGCTACGTCACGCTGATGGCCGGCGAAAAGGGCGACGACGCGCTCAAGGCCGAGCTCAAATCGTGGGTGCGTAAGGAAATCGGCGCGCATGCGGTGCCCGATCTGATCCAGTTCGCGCCCAGCCTGCCCAAGACCCGCTCCGGCAAGATCATGCGCCGCATCCTGCGCAAGATCGCCGAGAACGAGTACGGCTCGCTGGGCGACACGACCACGCTGGCCGATCCCACGGTGGTGTCGGATCTGATCGAGAACCGGCAGAACAAATAGGCCCCCCGCCGGGCGCCGTTAATCTTTCCTCACCGGCCGGCCCCGCATAATCGGCGCGGGTCGGTCGAGAGGGACGAAGATGCGGTTGGCGTCGGCGATTGGCGCGGGGTGGCGGACACTGCGCGGCCGGGCGTCCGCAGCCACCCTCGCTCGCGTGGTCAGCGACAATTTCGCCGGCATGGTGGTGGTGGAGTCGGGCGGCGTCATCGTCGCCGCGAGCCGCATCGCCTCCGACCTGCTCAATGGCGGCCGGCCGCTCGATGGGCACGGCATCCGGCAGGCGCTGCCGCCGGACATGCGGCACGCCATCGAGCAGGTGCTCGCCGGCGCCGTGGCCAGCACCGAGCTGGCCCTGGCGGTCATCCGCCGGGGCGAGGGCGAAGACGACCGGCTGGTGCTGCAATACGCCGTGACCGCCAGCGAGGTGGACTCTGGCCGCATCGCCTGCCTCAATTTCTGGGACGTGACCGAACGGCGGCGGGCGGAAGAGCGGCTGAGCTTTCTCGCCTCGCACGACCCGCTCACCGGGGCGCTGTCGCGCACCGGGCTCTGCGCGGCGATCAACCAGCGCTTCGAGACCGAACGCGGACGCGGCGAAGGGCTGGCGGTGCTGGCCATCGACCTCGCGCGCTTCAAGCCGGTCAACGACGCGCTCGGCCATGCGCATGGCGACATGCTGCTGAAGCAGGTGGTCGGCCGGCTGCGCGCCACCGGCGCCGCCTATGTGGCGCGGCTCGGCGGACATGGCTTTGCCGTGGCACATCCCGGGCTCGATGGTGGCGAGGCCATCCAGTTCTGCGAGCTGATCCAGGACCGCCTGACGCTGCCCTACCAGCTCGGCCCGCACCGGGCGATCATCGGCGCCGAAGTGGGGATCAGCCATTCGGGCGTCTCCGGCTTCGACCCCGACCGCCTGCTGAGCCACGCCGACATGGCGCTGTCGATCGCCCGCGAGGGAGCGGGCCGGGGGCACGCCTCGTTCTCGCCCGAGATGGACGCCGGCCTCCGGGCCCGCCAGGAGCTCGAGACCGCTATGCAGCAGGCGATGGAGCGCGGCGAAATCTCACTGATGTTCCAGCCGCAGGCCTCTCTCGACGACGGCACGGTCATCGGCGTCGAGGCGCTGATGCGCTGGGTGCATCCCGAGCTCGGGTCGGTGTCGCCGGAGCGTTTCATTCCGGTGGCCGAGGAAACCGGCAAGATCGTCGAGCTCGGCCGCTGGATCCTCGAAGCGGCGTGCCGCGAGGTTGCCGGCTGGCCGGGGCATCTGAAGCTCTCGGTCAACGTTTCGCCGATCCAGTTCGAGCTGGTCGACGTGGTCGGGGAGGTGAAGGAGGCGCTGACCCGTTCGGGCCTGCCGGCGCATCGGCTCGACGTCGAGATCACCGAAGGCATCTTCATGTCGAACGCGCGGGCCGTCACCGACGCGCTGCAGCGGCTGCGTAACCTCGGCGTCGGCATTGCCCTCGACGATTTCGGCACCGGCTATTCGTCGCTGAGCTATATCGGGCGGCTGCCGATCGACAAGATCAAGATCGACCAGAGCTTCGTGAAGCGCCTGCCCGGCGACCAGCAGGCCGGCGTGATCGTCCGCGCCGTGATGATGCTCAGCGAAGCGCTCGACAAGATCGTCATCGCCGAAGGCATCGAGACCGCCGACCAGGCGTGGATGCTGAAGATGATGGGCTGCAAGGTCGGGCAGGGCTACCATTTCGGCCGGCCGAAAACGGCGGCGGAAATGCGCGCGATGCTCGCCGAAAAATCGGCGACGGACCGGATCGCGGGGTAGGCGTCAGCCGAATTTGCGCCGCGCGTCGAGCGCGAGCCCGAGGCCCACGCTGCCGAAGGCGTCGGTCTCGACGAAGCGGGCGTTGGCGAAGTTGCGGCGCAGGCGCTCGAGGATCATCGGAATGCGCGTCGAGCCGCCGGTGAGGATCAGCGTGTCGATGCGATCGGCGGTGAGGCCGGCGATGGCGACCACCTCGCGCAGCTTGTCCTCGATGCGGTCGATGCTGTTGGCGATGGCGGCGGCGAGCACGTTGCGCGCGATCAGCGGATGCAGCTCGACCTCCTCGCCCACGAAGTCGAGGCGGACCTCGCTGGTGTCGGTCAGCGCGATCTTGGCGTCCTCGACGGCGCCGGCGAGCCGGTGCCCGTCGCGATGGGTGACGATCGAGATCATCGCGTCGACGCGCTCGGGGTCGCGGGCCTCGCGCTCGGTATGGCGGAGCTGGCGCAGCATCGCCGGATCGTAGAGCTGGTTGATGCGGTGCCAGGTGGCGAGGTCGACATAGGGCGCCGAAGGCAGCGGGCGCTTGCCGTCGGCGGTGGGCGTCTGGTAGCCGAGCTCGGGCATCACCGCGCGCAGCGACAGCAGGCGGTCGAAATCGGTGCCGCCGACATGGACGCCGGCGGTCGACAGGATGTCGCCCTGGCGATCGGCGGCAGCGGCCCGTTGCGGCGAGACGCGCACTACCGAGAAGTCCGAGGTGCCGCCGCCCAGGTCGACGACGAGGCCCAGTTCCTCGCCCGACACCTGCTGCTCGTAGTCGAGCGCGGCGGCAATCGGCTCGTACTGGAAGGCGATGTGACGGTAGCCCTTGGAGCGCACCGTACGCTCCATCTGCTGCTGCGCCTCGCGGTCGGCGAGCGGATCGTCGTCGACATAGTGGACCGGCCGGCCGACGACGACGCTGTCGAGCGTCTCGCCGAGATCGGCCTCGGCGCGGTCCTTCAGCTCGCCGACGAAGCCGCCGATGATCTGCAGATACGACACGATGCGCTTCTTGATGCGCACGTTCTCCTCGGCCAGCGACGAGCCGAGGATGGATTTGAGCGAGCGCATCATGCGGCCGTCGGTGCCGGAGATATATTCGGCGATGGCGGCGCGGCCGTACAGCGTCCGGTCCTCGTCGAAATCGAAGAAGATGGTAGAGGGAATGGTCGGCTTGCCGTCCTCGAGCGGCAGCAGGCGAGCGGCGGCGTTGCCGCGGGCCACCGCGAGGGTGGTGTTGGACGTGCCGAAGTCGAGGCCGCAATGGCGCAATGGATCGGGCATGGCGGAACTCGGGGTTGGCGGGGAGCGGCGTCTATAGCGGCGTTTGCAGTTTCGCCGCAATAGCGTGAGAAGGCTCGTGGCCGATTCCCGCCCGAGGTGCTTCGTGATCCGTTTCGTCGTTTCCCTGCTGCTGGCCGGGCTGTTTGCCGGCCCGGCGGCCGCCCAGTCGCTCGATCAGATGGCGGGGCAGATGATCATCGTGGGCTTCAAGGGCGACGATGCGGGCGATGCCTCGTTCAAGGCCGTCCGCGACGAGGTCGCTGCGGGAACGCTCGGCGGTGTCATGTACCTCAAGACCAACGTGAAGAGCCTCGCCGCGGTAAAGGCGATGAACTCTGCGTTGCGCGCCGCATCGCCGGACCTGCCGCCCTTCATCACGCTGGACCAGGAGGGGGGCGCGGTCGAGCGGCTGACATCCGCTGTGGGTTTCGCCGAGATGCCCACGGCGCAGGCGATCGCCGCCAGCGACAGCCCGGCGCAGGCCGAGGCTGCCTATGCGAAGATGGCGCGCGGCATCAAGGACGAGGGCTTTACCGTCAATTTCGGCCCGGTGGCCGACCTCAACGTCAATCCGAAGAACCAGATCATCGCCAAATTCGGCCGCTCCTACGGCAAGAGCGCCAAGACCGTGACGGCCTACGACGAGGCCTTCATCAACGCCCATCACGATGCCGGCCTGCTGACGGCCCTCAAGCATTTTCCCGGCCACGGTTCGAGCACGGCGGACAGCCATGCCGGCTTCGTCGACATCTCCAAGACCTGGAGCCCGGTGGAACTCGATCCCTACAAGGCGCTGTTCGCCGACGGCTACGACGATTTCGTCATGGTGGGGCACCTCTACCACAAGGACTATACCGGCACGGACGGCGCCAAGCTGCCAGCGTCGCTGTCGCCGGACTGGATCGAGGGGGTGCTGCGCGGGCAGTTGAAATTCGCCGGCGTGGTGGTCAGCGACGACCTCGAGATGGGGGCGATCCGCAAGCAGTTCGACCTGCACGACACGGTGGTGCGGGCGGTGAAGGCAGGCGTCGACGTGTTGCTGTTCTCCAACACCGCCGCCTACGATCCGAAGCTCTCGGACAAGGTGCGGGGCATCCTGGTGGCGGAAGCGGCGGCCGATCCGGCGTTCAAGGCGCGGATTGAGGCGAGCTATGCGCGGATCGTGGCCATGAAGGCGCGCATCGGGAAGTAGTTGCCCACCCACAGGTCTGGTGATACCGGGACAGTGGTGCTGACTTAAATTGAGCGCACCATGGACAGGACCACCCTCACGGCCTTCGTCGTTGCCGCGATCCCGGGCTTTTTCACGCCCGGACCCAACAATCTGATGCTGATGGCCTCGAGTGCGAAGTTCGGCTTCCGCCGTACCCTGCCGCACGGGCTCGGCGTCACCATTGGGTTTGCGGTGATGGTGGTGCTGGTCGGCGTCGGGCTCGGCGAGGTGTTCCGCTACCTGCCGTGGCTCGAGCCGGTGCTGAAGGTGCTGGCGGCAATCAACCTGCTCTACCTCGCCTGGACGCTGATCGGGCTCAAGATCAAGGATCAGGGGGCCGGGCAGCGGCCGCTGACCTTCCTTGAGGGCGCCGGATTCCAGTGGATCAACCCCAAGGCGTGGGCGCTGGCGGTCAGTTTCGTGGCCATGGTGGTCGATCCGGGGCCGGGGCGGTACTTGGGGATCGCCATCCTCGGCGCGAGTTGCCTCGTCATCGGCGCCGCCTCGTCGCCGACCTGGATGGTGTTCGGCGAACGGCTGGAAAAGCTGCTCAGGCGCACCGGCGGCGAGCGCTATCTGGGCATCGTCATGGCGGTGCTGGTCGTCGCCTCCGTGGTTCTCTTCTTTCTGTGAGCGGATGAGGGTAAGTTCGACCTCCCTTCACTGCGGCCGGAGGTTCGATGGCTGATTCCGTCGCCACCCCAGAGACACGACACGTGCGGACCCTGTTCATGTCCGACGTGCATCTGGGCATGCGGCCCACGCGAATCGCCCAGTGCGTCGATTTTCTGCGCCACCACGAGGCCGACACGATCTATCTGATCGGCGACATTCTCGACGGCTGGCGGCTGGCCAAGGCCTGGTACTGGCCGCCGCTCTACACCGAGTTCGTCGAGGTGCTGCTGGACAAGGCGGCGCGCGGGACGCGCATCGTGGTGCTGCCGGGCAACCATGACGAATTCCTGCGCGAATATCTCGGCACCTATTTCGGCGAGGTGGAATTCGTCGATCGCACCGTGCACACCACGGCGCTGGGCCGGACGTATCTGGTGATGCATGGCGACCAGTTCGACGTGGTGGTGGCGCACGCCAAATGGCTCGCCCACGTCGGCGACTGGGCCTATCGCATGGCGCTCAGGGTCAACATCTTCATCAACTGGGTGCGCCGCCGTCTCAGGCGGCCGTACTGGTCGCTCAGCGCCTGGGCCAAGCACAAGGTGAAGAACGCGGTGAGCGTCATCGGCCGCTTCGAGGAAGCGCTGACGCTTGAGGCGCGCGACACCGGCGTCGACGGGGTGATCTGCGGCCATATTCATTTTGCCGACATGCACGACCGGCTGGGCATCCACTACATCAACACCGGCGACTGGGTGGAGAGCTGCACCGCCGTCTGCGAGACGCATGACGGCCAGTTCGAGCTGATCAAATGGGACAAGCAGACGCCGGTGCCGCCCAGGCCGAAGCGCACCGGCTTGCTGCGGCGGGCCAAGGCGCCCACCGACGCCGGAACGGCGTCGCCCTAGCGATCGCGGTGCGGCGCCAACATTCTTGTTTTCGCTGGTGGTTCCGTCCATCCTGATGGCGAAGCGGATTCACGCTTCCGGAGCATTTCCCGAATGAGCTGGTCGAAGCGGGCGAAGGGCATGTTGCCTTGCCTGTGCGGCGTGTCGCGCGGCGAGGCGCTCGATGGCTGACGCGCGGCGCTGGTGGTCGCCGGAATTGCGGGCGACGCTCTATTATTTCACGGTCTTCATGACCTCGGGCGCGGCCGCGGCCTATGGCGGCATCTGGTTCCAGGACCAGGGGCTGAGTCCGGGCGAAATCGGGCTGCTCGGCTCGCTGCCGGTGTTCATCATGCTGGTGCTGAACCTGGTCGTCGGTCGGATCGCCGACCGGGCGCAGGATTGGCGGCAGGTGATCGTCATCGGCGCGCTGCTGGGCGGGGGCATTCCGATCGGGCTGTTCTTCGTGCACGATTTCGCCGGCATCCTGCTGGTGTGGACGCTGGCGGCAATTCCGGTGGCGGCGATCGGACCCGTGGCCGACGCGGCGGCGCTGCGCATGACCAATCGCAACGGCACCGATTTCGGCTTCATCCGCGCCTGGGGCACGGTCGGGTACATGGCGATGACCATTGCCACCGGGCAGATCGTCACCTGGTTCGGGGGCGGCACGTTCCTGCCGTTCTTCGTGGCCCTGGCGCTGCTGCGCGGCATGGCCGCGCTGCAATTGCCCAATTTCCGGGCGCCGAAACACGAACAGACCCTGGCCCGGGCGCCCGGGGCCAGCCGGATGCGCGAGGTCATGAAGCCCTGGTTCCTGCTGCCGCTGGTCGGCTGGTCGATGGTGTTCGCGACGCATCTGGTGCTCAACAGCTTCCAGGCGCTGCTGTGGAAGGGGCAAGGCATCCCCGACCTGACCATCGCCATCCTGATCGCCCTCGGGGCGGCCAGCGAGGCGGCGATGATGTTCGTGTTCAAGCGCTTCGTCGGCCGGTTTCCGGCCCGCCTGGTGATCCTCGCCTCGGCGGTGGTCGCGGTGCTGCGCTGGGCGGCGATGGCGTTGGCGCCGGACGTCGCCATCCTGGTGCCGCTGCAATTGCTGCACTCGGTGACCTTCGCCATGGGCTACATGGGCTGCGTGCACTTCATCGCCAACTGGACCAGCGAGGACATCGCCGCGGAGGCGCAGAGCTTCTTCCAGGTGTTGCAGCAGGCGATGTCGGTGCTGACGCTGACGGCCTTCGGCTGGATCGCCGGGCCGCTCGGGGTGCGCGCCTATTTCGCCTCGGCGGCGTTTGCAGCGCTGGGCGCGGTGCTTATCTTCATCTCGATGCGCCTGATGGCGCCCAAGAGCCAGGGAGCGCAAGCGCATGCCTGAATCGATCAATCTGCTGATGAAGCTCGAACACATCGCCGAGCAGTGGCAGCCCCGCATCGTCGCGGAACTGAACGACTACCAGTTCAAGGTGGCGCGCATCGAGGGCGATTTCGTCTGGCACAGCCATCCGGAAACCGACGAGGCGTTCTTCGTGCTCGAAGGCGAACTGAGGATCGACCTGCGCGACGGCGAGGTGATCGTGCGGCCCGGGGAGCTCTATGTCGTGCCCAAGGGCGTCGAGCACAAGCCGTTCGCCGAACACGAGGTCAAGCTGCTGCTGATCGAGCCGCGCGGCACGGTCAATACCGGCGACCAGGGCGGCGAGCGCACCGCGGCAAACGACGTCTGGGCCTGAAGCCAAAACAAAGGCCCCGCCGAAGCGGGGCCAGAGGGCTTTGGAGATTCTCTTCTGAAGCGGGGCGCCTCAGCCGAGGCGGCCGCTGGCGTGCGCCAGCATGGTGTAGACCTTGCCGCGGTCGGAGGTGAGATAGGCGCGGGTTTCGTTGACCGGGTCCGCGCCACTGGCGGCGCGCTGCAGCAATTGCTCGAACTCGCTCATATAGCTCTGGGCATTCTTGGCGAAGTCGGCGTCGGCGGTCAGCCGGCGCTTCACCTGGTCGAAGGTCGACTGCCCGGTGAGCGTGTAGATGCGGCGCGAGAACACGTTCTGCTCGCCCATCTGGTAGCGGGTCCAAGCGTCGCCGAGAGCGCTCGGATCGATCGAGCGTGCGATCTCGTCGGTGAGGGCCGTGAGGTTCTGCTGCGGCGCAGCGGCCGGGGCCGCCGGGCTGTTGGCATTGCGCAGCACGTCGCGCAGCCAGCCGCCGCTCGCATCGTCCGCGGTGCGGGCCGGGGCGGGCTTCGGCGCCTCGGCAACCGGCGCGGGCCGGAGCGTCGGAGCCTCGGCGACCGTAACGGTGCGCGGGGCCGGCGGCGGCGTCACCGGGGCAGGGCGCGGCGCCGGGGGCTCGGCGGCGCGCACCGGCTCGGGGCGCGGTTCCTGCCGCGGGGCCGAGCGGCGCTCGGTCAGGTCGTGGGTGGCCGACTGGGCGCGCACGATGGCGTTGAGCTCGCTCAGGGCTTCGATCTGCTCGGCGACGACGCGGCGCATCGCAGCGGCGCTGGTCTTGGTTTCCTCAGGCAGTTCCATAACGCCGCGGGCCAGTTCGGAGCGGGTGGCTTCGAGCTCGGTGCCCACTTCCTTGGCCGTCTCGCGCATGGCGGAGGCGGTCTCGGTGAAGCGGCGGGTGGCCTCCTCGAGCGCCTGCTGCATCTCGAGGATCATGGTCGCCTGCGTCTGGCGCAGCACGTCGGAGGCCTTCTCGGTCTCGGCGCCGGCGGCCTCGCGGAAGTCGCCGAGGCGGCTGGTGAGCTCGGAAGTGGCGGTGGAGAGCGCCGAATTCACCTGGTCGCCGGAGCCCGACAGGATCTGCTCCATCTGCGCGCGGGCGTCGAGGAGGCGGCGCTCGGTGGCGTTGATGGTGTCGGCGATCGACTGCGCGAAGCCGCGCATCCGCTCGTCGATCTCGTCGGCGCGAGTGGTGAAGCTCTGCGACAGCGCATCCATGGCGGCGCGGCGTTCCTCGAGCTGGGTGAGGGACTGCGTGCCGGCCTGGTTGAGCGAGGCGGCGGCCTGGTCGATTGCGGCGACTTCGCTGTTGATGTTGCCCAGCAGCGAGCTGAACTCGTCCATCATGCCGCGGACCGTCGACTGCAGGCCGCTGACCTGCTCGCTGACCATGTTGCCGGCCTGTTCGGTCGAGGCAACGGCGTCGCGGACCGTCGACGAATAGGTCGCCGTCTGGCTGGCCACGTTGGTTTCGAGCTCGGTGAGGTTGCGGTTGGCGCCTTCCAGCACCTGCTGCAGGATCTCGTTGGCGCGGTTGAGCCGGGTGAACGCCTCGATCGCATCCGACTGGATGCGTTCGGAGGTGGTGTGCATCATCTGCTCGGTCTGCGACGCGGCGGCGGCGAGGGCCTCGTTGAGAATGTTGCCGTGCGTGCGCAGTGCGTTTTCGAGGGCACTCGCCCTGTCGGCGACGGTCGATGCCAGCGTGTCGGCGTGCTGCCCGACCAGTGCCGTGATGCTGCCGGACTGCTCGGTGACGACGTTGCTGATGGCGTCGGCCTGCTGCGCGACGACGGCGCCGAGGTTCTGCGTCTCGCGGGCGATCACCGAGCCGAGGCTCTGCGTTTCGCTGGTGACCACGGAGCCCAGGGTTTGCGTCTCGCGGCTGACCACCGAGCTGAGTGCCTCGGTCTCGCGGGCAACCACGGAACTGAGGTTCGCCGAATGCTCGGCCACGACGGCGTTGACGCTCTGCGTCTGCTGTTCGACCACGGCGTTGAAGCCCTGGGTCTGCTGCGCGATCACGGCGCTGAGGTTGTCGGATTGCTGGGCCACCACCGAGCTCAGGCCCTGCGTCTGCTGCGTGACCACGGCGTTGATGTTGTCGGACTGCTGCGCCACCACGGCCGCGAGGTTCTGCGCCTGCTCGGCGACCAGCGAGGTGATGCTGTCGGACTGGCCGGCGACCACCGCGTGGAACTGCTCGCCCTGGCGGGCGATGAGTCCGGCAAGGTCGTTGGTCTGCTGCGTCACGGACTGGTTGAGGGCGTTGACGCGGCCCTCGATGGCTTCGGTCGCAGCCACGGCCTTGATCGAGATGAGCTCGTCGATGGCGCGCGAGGCGGAATGGATCTGCTCCATCGCCTGGCGGACATGGGTGTCCATACGGTCGGCGGTCTCAGCCACATCGAGCGTGATGTTGGCGGTGGCGGCAACGATGCGCTTGGAGATGGTCTCCTCGATGCGGTCGGCGCCGGCCTCGAGATCCGCCATCGACTGCACCAGCGCGGTGTTGATCGCGGTGTTGAGCGAGGCGAGACGCTCGGCGGTGATGTCGGCGCGCGCGGTGATCGCTTCGGGCAGGGTGCCCAGCCGCTGGTCGACCATGTCGGTGATCGCCTTGCGGGCCGAGTTGACGCCGGTTTCGATGATGTCGGCGGCCTTGCGGGCGCTTTCGCCCACGGTGGCGGCGGCGCCGTCGATGCGGGCGGTCACGCCGCTTTCGGCATCGGCGATGCGCAGGATGGCGGAGTCGATGCCGCGGCCGAGATTGTCGTTGACCTCGCCGACCTTGCTGGCGATGAGCGCGGTGACGGCGGTGGCGCGGTCGGCCATGACGTCGGTGACCGAGCGCAGCGAGGCGTCGATCTTGTCGCGGGCCTGGGTGCCCTGGGCGTCGATGGTGCGGGCCAGCTCCATGGTGCGGTCGCCGATGGCGCCGGCGATGGCCGCGGTGTGCGTGCCGAGGACTTCGGCGAGCTGCTGGGTGCGGGCGTTGAGCGCCTCGCTGAGCTCGGACGAACGGGTGCCCACGGTCGAGGCGAGGAGCTGGGTGCGCTGGTCGAGCGTAGCGGACAGCGCGTTGGAGTGCTGCGTCAGCGTCTCGTCGATATTGGAGAAGCGCGTCTCCATCACCGTGCCGATGTTGGCGACGTGGGTGTTGAGCGCATTGTCGAGCAGCGTCGTACGGCCGGCGAGCAGTTCGTTGATCTCCTGGGCGCGGCCGAGCAGGGTGTCGCTCATCTCACCGGTGCGCGATTGCAGGGCGTCCACCAGATCGGTGGTACGCGACTGCAGAGCGTCGACCATGTCGGTACTGTGCGACTGCAAAGCGTCGACCAGGTCGGTGGTGCGCGACTGCAGCGACTCCGTCAGGGTCTGGGTACGGCTGTCGAGGGCGTCCGCGAGAATCTGCGAATGGCCCTCGAGGGCGTCGGAAATCTCGCGTGAGCGGTTGCCGATGACTTCGGTGATCTGCTTGGAGCGCTGCCCCAGCGTCTCGATCATCTCGCGCGTGCGCTGGTTGACAATGTCGTTGAAATGGCCGGACTTTTCGTCGAGCGCCATCTCCAGCACGTTGGCGCGGGCGGCGAAGCTCGCATTGTGCTTTTCGAGCGCGGCGATGAGCTTGTCGCCCTTGTCGCCGACGACGCCGTCGAGTGATTGCAGGCGGGTGTCGATGACCACGGCGATTTCGTCGAGGCGGGCATCGAACTGCGTGAGGTTCTGCGAGCCGGCGCCCATCAGGGTGACGCGGGCGCGCTCGGTGGTGTCGTCGAGGGCACCGGCGAGCTCGATCATCGAGGTCTGGAGCTTGCTCTCCATCGAGTTGATCTGGATCGAGAGTTGCTCGTCGAGCTGCTTGGTCAGGCTGCCCATCAGCGCTTCGGCCTCGCGGCTGCGCTGCTGGATGTCGGCGGAGATGCGCGAGCCGATCATGTCGAGCGCCGACGACACCTCATGGCCGCGGTCGCGCAGCTGGTCGAGCAGCGTGATGCCGCCCTGGCTCAGCAACTTCGCCAGCGAGGACGTGCGATTCTCTATGGCTTCGGCGAGGGTGGTGGCGCGGTTGTCGAGCGCTTCGGTGAGGCCGTTGGTGCGCGCGTCGATGACCTGGCTCAGCTCCATCGTGCGGTTCTCGAAGGCCTGGCTGATCGAGCCGGCGCGGTCCTCGAGCGTGATGTTGAGGCGGCTGGCGCTGTCGTCCAGCGCGCTCAGCAGATGGCTGGTGCGCTGGTCGATCAGCGACACGAAGCTTTCGGTGCGCTCGCCGAAGGCGCCGTTGAGCGAATTGCCGGCGGTTTCGAGCGCCTTGGTCAGATTTCCGCCCGATTCCACGATGGTGCCGGCGATGCGCTGGCTGATCATGTCCAAGTCGAAAACAAGGCCGGTGTGGCTCTCGGTGATGGCCTCGCGCACGCGCTCGGTATTGGTGATCACCGCCTCGCGCTGGCTGGCCAGTTCCTGGATCAGCGCGCGCATGCGGGATTCGTTGTCGGAATAGGTGCGCTCGAGAGCGGTGACCTCGTTGTGGATCATCACTTCGAGCTCGCCGGCGCGGCTCAAGGCGCGCTCGAGGCCGTCACCCAGGGCGTTGACCTCGCGGCGCACGGCCTGGCCGACCGAGGCGACCTTCTCGGACGCGGTGGTCTCGGGCTCGGCGAGGCGGATGGCGGCATGCGTCACCGCGGTTGCGGCGTTGCGCAGATCCTGGGCGCGGCGGATCAGGGTGGCGATGGCGAAAAAGCCGAGCACCGGAATGACGGCGAGGGCGACGAGGCCGATGAAATCGTTGGAGCCGAAGAAGGCCGGGCTGCCGAAATCGCGGCCATTGCGGATCAGCGCCACGGCGAGGATGGCGACAACCCAGGCGGCGGCAACGAGGATGGCGACGAGGTTGGGCGTCGACGACGAACGCGACTGCAGGCCGTAGAGGATGCGCGAGCCCTGGAAGCGATCGTCATTGGCGACCGAGCCGGCCATCGAGGCCTGCTTGTCGGCGACGCGGGCGCGGTCGGAGCGGCCGCCGGTCTGCTGCGGGCGGGAGGGAGCGATCAGGGGCTCAGGCTGAGCCTCGGGTTCGGCCGGCGCGGGACCCCCGAAAACGGAGTCCTTGAGGGCGTCCTCGACCGCCGAAAAGGCCAGCGTTGCGGGATCGTCCTGAGTGTTCGATTTCTTCGCCATAACTCTCTACAACTCTCACGTCGGCTGTTGCGACAAGGGGCGGCATCAGAGTTGTCATGGACCGGTGGCCCTTTCAGGTCTCCGGTACATTTGGGTAAAAAGCGATTCAAATGCCCGCCCAGACCCGCCCCATTGCCGCCGCGCGCCGGGTAAGCCTCACCATACATTCAATTTGAGGCAAACCGAGCGGTATCTTAAGCAAAGGTTAATTTGGGCGGATTGGTGGCGCGGGGCGCCGGTCGATGCAGTGCGAGCGATCGGCTTAAGGGCCTGTTCACCCGGCCGCTCTAGGCTTTCATGCGGCCCCGAAGGGTCATCAGTATTCGTGCGTGAGGCCAGAAATGCGTGGACAAAGTGCGGCGAAAACCGCGGAAGCGTCCAATCCGCAGGCACAGATTCGGGGTCCGATCGACCTGGCCCATCTGAGCCGTCAGACACTCGGCGACCACAATCTCGAACTCGAAGTGCTGCGCCTGTTCGACGAGATGAGCCACGTCTATTACGGCCGGCTCGAAACCAGCACCACGGTGCCGGACCTGCTGACCAACCTTCATACGCTCAAGGGCGCGGCGGCCGGGATCGGGGCGTTCGGGCTGGCGGAACTGGCGCGGGTGACCGAAAGCGAGCTCAGGGCCGGCGCGCCGGTCAATCCCGAGCGGATCGACGATTTGCATGTTGCGGTCGAGGAGCTTTCGGCCTTCATCGCCCAGCGGCTGCGGCAGCAGGACGCGGCGTAGCCGGCGTTCCGAGGCTCGGCTTGCGGCCCGCAAGGGGCACCGCTATATGCGGCGCCATGCCGAAAATCACCTTCATCGAAGCCAACGGAACCACCTACGAGACCGAGGGGGAGGTGGGCTCCACGGTGATGGAAACCGCCATCATGAACGGCGTGCCGGGCATCATCGCGGAGTGCGGCGGGGCCTGCACCTGCGCTACCTGCCATGGCTACATCGATGATTCCTTTATGGAAATCGTCGGTCCACCATCGATGATGGAGGAGGACATGCTGGATTTCGCGTTCGAGGTGAAGCCCAACAGCCGGCTGACCTGCCAGATCAAGGTGAAGCCGGAACTGGACGGGCTGATCGTGCGCGTGCCGTCGCGGCAGGGCTAGCGATTTCGTTCCATCGCCGGGTCGGGCGGCAGAACGGTTTGGCGCGCCCGACGGCCGGCGAGGAAAAATAAAAGCTATTGTATTTCAATAGCTTGTAGCAAAAGTCCAAAGTCGACTATACCGCGGCGCGAAAGGCCGCGAATGGGTGAACTCAACACATTCCCCGTCAGCTACAAGGTCAAGGGTCAGCGCATCGTCGTGGTCGGCGGTGGAGAAGAAGCCCTCAACAAAGCCCGGTTGGCCGCTAAGACGACTGCTTCAGTCGTGATTATTTCGGACGAAGCGACCGTTTCCTTCGACGGCATCGACCACGAACTTGTGTCAGGACATCGCGGGTTCGGTGCGCTCGAGGGGGCAGCACTGGTGTTCGTCGCGGAAAAGAGTCCCGTCGCGGACGCGGTGAAGGCCGAGGCACGGCGGCGCGGCATCCCGGTCAACGTCGTCGATACGCCGGACGAGTGCGACTTCTACGTGCCCTCGATCGTCGAGCGCGCGCCGCTGACGGTGGCGGTGTCGACCGAGGGCGACGCGCCGGTGCTGGCACGGCTGGTGAGGGCGCAGATCGAGGCGATGCTGTCGCCCGACACCGGGCGGCTGGCGCGGCTCGCCGGATCGCTGCGCGGGCGGGTGGCGGCGACGCTGGGCAAGCTGCAGGCGCGGCGGTTCTACGAGGATCTGGTGACGGGCGTCGGCGAGCCCGAGGCGCTGCTCGACGCGCATGCGGGAGAGGCGGCCGGCGAGGTGTGGCTGATCGGGGCGGGACCGGGGGCCGAGGACCTGCTGACGCTCAGGGCGCAGCGGCTGCTGCAGGCGGCGGACGTGATCGTCCACGACCAGCTGGTGCCGGACGCGGTGATCGAGATGGGCCGGCGCGACGCCGAGCGGATCAGCGTGGGCAAGAAGAAGGGGCACCATTCCTTCACGCAGGCCCAGATCAATGCGCTGCTGGTACGGCTGGCGCGGCAGGGCAAGCGCGTGGCGCGGCTGAAGAGCGGCGACCCGATGGTGTTCGGGCGCGCCGGCGAGGAGATCGCGGCGCTGCGCAAGGCCGGCATCGGCTATCGGATCGTGCCGGGGGTGAGCGCGGCGCTGGCCGCAGCCGCCGATACGGCGACCCCGGTGACGCTGCGCAGGGTATCGCCGGGGGTGATCTTCGCCACCGCGCACGGCGCCGACAGCGCCGAGCTCGACCATTGGGCGGCGCTGGCCGGGGCCGGACTGACGCTGGCGCTCTACATGGGCAAGTCGATCGCCATGGAAACCGCCGGCAAGCTGCTTCGGCGCGGCATGCGGCCGGATCTGCCGGTGGGCGTGGTGGCGAACGCCGGGCGCCGCAATCGCTCGCTGTACCGCGCCACGCTGGGCGACATCGCCGCGGATGGCGCCGACATGGCAGACGGGCCGGCGGTGATCTTCATCGGCGAGGCGGTGGCGCATGGCGACTGGGCCGCGGCGGAAGATTTGGCGGTCGCGAAATTCAAGGTGGCATGAATGGACATTCTCACCGGCAACGAGCTGGTCAGTGGAGCGACGGTCTATCTGAGCAGAAGCGGCCTTTGGGTCGAGGATTTGCAGCAGGCGCGCGTCTTCCTCAAGGAAGAGGCGGAGGCGCGCGACGCGGCGCTGGACGCGAGCCGCAACACCATGCGCATCAATTCGCTGGAGATCGAGACGGTGCAACTGCGCGACGGCACGATCTATCCCGACCGCATCCGCGAGCGCATCCGCGCCGCGGGGCCCACGGCGCCGCGCTTCGACCGGCAGCACCTCGGACAGGACGACCATGTATCGATATGACGAGTTCGACGCCGCGTTCGTGCAGGAGCGCACGGCGCAGTTCACCGACCAGGTGATGCGGCGGGTGCGCGGCGAGATCAACGAGGACCAGTTCCGGCCGCTCCGGCTGATGAACGGGCTCTACCTGCAATTGCACGCCTATATGTTCCGCATCGCCATTCCGTACGGCACGCTGCGCTCGAAGCAGCTGCGCAAGCTGGCGTTCCTGGCGCGCGCCTACGACCGCGGCTACGGGCATTTCACCACGCGCACCAACATCCAGTTCAACTGGCCGCGGCTGAGCGATGTGCCGAAGATGATCGAGCATCTCAACGAGGTGGAGATGCATTCGATCCAGACTTCGGGCAATTGCATCCGCAACATCTCGACCGACCAGTTCGCCGGCGCCGCCGCGGACGAAATCATCGATCCGCGGCCGATGGCGGAGATCCTGCGGCAGTGGTCGAGCCTGCACCCGGAGTTCTCGTACCTGCCGCGCAAGTTCAAGTTCGCCATGACCGGCTCGGCGAACGACCGCGCGGCGATCAAGTTCCACGACATCGGCATGAAGGCGGTGACCAATCCGGCCGGCGAGATCGGCTGGGAGATCTGGGTCGGCGGCGGGCTGGGACGCACGCCGATGATCGCCAAGATGATCCGCGGCTATGTCGAGCACGAGAATTTGCTCGCCTATCTGGAGAGCATCCTGCGCGTCTACAACCGCTACGGCCGACGCGACAACAAATGGAAGGCGCGCATCAAGATTCTGGTGCACGAGACCGGCATCGACAAGCTGCGCGACGAGGTGGAGGCCGAATATGCGCAGATGAAGGGCGGCGTGCTGACGCTGCCGCAGGCCGAGCTCGACCGCATCAGCGCCTATTTTGCCGAGCCGCCGTTCGAGCTGGTGAACGCGACGCAGATCGACGTGGTGAAGGAGAAGGCAGCCGACGCGCCCTATGGCGAATGGCTGGAGCGCAATATCCATTCGCACAAGCACCCCGGCTACGTGTCGGTGACGATTTCGCTGAAGCCGATCGGCGGTGCGCCGGGCGACTGCACGGCCGAGCAGATGGAGGCGGTGGCCGAGCTGGGCGAGCGCTATTCGTTCGACGAAATCCGGGTGACGCATGAGCAGAACCTGGTTCTGCCGCATGTGCGGATCGCCGACCTGCGGACGGTCTACGACCGGCTGGTCGAGGCGGGCCTGGCGAGCGGCAATGCCGGGCTGATCACCGACATGATCACCTGCCCGGGCCTCGATTTCTGCTCGCTGGCCAATGCGCGCTCGATCCCCATCGCTCAGGCGATCTCGCACAAATTCGCGGCGCCCGAGCGGCAGCGCGAGATCGGCAACCTCAAGATCAAGATCTCGGGCTGCATCAATGCCTGCGGCCACCACCATGTGGGCCATATCGGCATCCTCGGGGTCGAGAAGAAGGGCACCGAGCTCTACCAGATCACGGTGGGCGGCGACGCCACCGAAGCGGCGGCGCTGGGCGACACGCTCGGCCACGGCTTCGTTGCCGACGAGGTGCCGGCGGCGATCGAGCGGCTGGTGGAGGCGTATATCGCGCGGCGCGAGACGGCGGACGAGCCGTTCATCGAGGTGTATCGGCGGGTGGGCGACGCGCCGTTCAAGGAGGCGCTGTATGGAAATGCGTGAGGTCGCGGTCGGCAGTTCGATGAGATGGAGCAGTCGGCGTTCCTCTCCCGCTTGCGGGGGAGGGGGACCACGCGTCAGCGTGGTGGAGGGGGAGGCCGCTTGCTCCGTGCTCGTGGCCGCCCCCTTCCGTCGGCTTCGCCGCCACCTTCCCCCGCACGCGGGAGAAGGAGTCCCGACTGCGAGGGCTGCCGTCAGGGTGTGTCATGTCCACTAACCTTGCGTTCGACGTTCCCGAGTCCGCACCGCGGCGGGCGCTGCAGATCGTGGCGCTCAACGGGCTGTTCGACGAGATGGATGCCGAGGGGGTGCTGCGGCATGCGGTGAGCGAGGTGCTGCGCGAGGATGTGGCGATCGTGTCGTCGTTCGGGGCGGATTCGGCGGTGCTGCTGCATCTGGTGTCGCTGATCGACCGGCGCCTGCCGGTGTATTTCCTCGAAACCGGCAAGCATTTTCCCGAGACGCTGACCTATGTCGAAACCCTGACACGGCATCTCGGGCTCGCCAATGTGCGCTGGCTCAGGCCCGACCCCAAGGACGTGACGCGGTTCGATCCGCGCGGCGAGCTGTGGGAGAGCGATCCCGATTCGTGCTGCCACATCCGCAAGACCGAGCCGCTCGACGCCGAGATCGCCAATTTCGGCGGCTGGGTGACCGGCAGGAAGCGCTATCAGACGGCCGAGCGCGGCGTGCTGCCGCATTTCGAGCTGACCTCGGACGACCGCATCAAGGTCAACCCGCTGGCGTATTTCTCGGACGCCGACGTCAACGCCTACAAGCGGGCGCACGGGTTGCCGGAGCACCCACTGTTCGCTAAGGGCTACCGGTCGATCGGCTGTGCCCCGTGCACGACCGTCGTCGCCGAGGGCGAGGACCCACGCGCCGGCCGCTGGCGCGGACTCAACAAGAAGGAGTGCGGCATCCATTTCGACTTCAATGGAGCGATCGCAAAACCGGTGGCCGCGGTGGAAAAGACCCTGTTCAAAGACGGCAAGTTCATTGCCGACCCGTTCCGCGCCTGGGCCGAGGGGGACGATCCGGCGGCGGTGCGCTATACGCATATTCCGCTCGAAATGTTCGTCGCCAACCGCGCGGCGGTGCTCGGTAATCCGCACCCGAACGGGCTGCTGATCCGGGCGGGAGACGCCATCGAGGAGGTGGCGGCCGATCTCGGGCGCTTCGCGTCGGTGGCGGTGGAGTTCCCGAAATTCTCGGACGGACGCGGCTACACCACGGCGCGGCTCGCCAGCGAGCGCTACCATTATGCGGGGGAGCTCCGGGCCGTCGGCGACGTGCTGATGGACCAGATCACGCTGATGCGGCGCTGCGGCATCACCGCGTTCGTCGTGGTGCATCCGGCGACGCGCAAGGCGCTGGAGACCGGCACGCTGGTGACGGTGAACCGCTATTACCAGCCGATCGGCAGCGCCGAAGTGCCGGTGGGAACGCGGCCCTTTTTGCGCAAAGCACCGGAGACGGTGTAGGAGCATTTCCTCTCCCCGGTGTCATCCCCGCGAAAGCGGGGACCCAAGCCTGTGCTGGCTCCGGTGGAGAGACGGGTCCCCGCTTTCGCGGGGATGACACTTTGTGGGACGTGGAACTGCATGACCGATCCGATCGAAACCGATGTGGTGATTGTTGGCGCCGGCCCGGTGGGGCTGTTCGCGGTGTTCGAGCTGGGGCTGCTCGACCTCAAATGCCATGTGATCGACATCCTCGACCGGCCGGGCGGGCAGTGCGCCGAGCTCTATCCGGAAAAGCCGATCTACGATATTCCGGGCTTTCCGATCGTCACCGGCCAGGAGCTGGTCGACAATCTGCTGAAGCAGATCGCGCCGTTCGGGCCGCAATTCCATTTTGGGCAGATCGTCAACACGCTGGCGCGGCAGCCGGACGGGCGGTTCCTGCTGACGACGGACGCCGAGACGACGTTCCTCGCCAAGGTGGTGGTGATCGCGGCGGGCGGCGGCTCGTTCCAGGCCAAGCGGCCGCCGGTGGACGGCATCGAGGCCTATGAGGGTAAGTCGGTGTTCTATGCGGTGCGCCGCATCGAGGATTTCCGCGACCAGGACGTGGTGATCGTCGGCGGCGGCGACAGCGCGCTCGACTGGACGCTCAACCTGCAGCCGATCGCGCGGAGCCTGACGCTGGTGCACCGGCGCGACGCGTTCAAGGCGGCGCCGGCTTCGGTCAACCGCATGAAGGAGCTGGTGATGGAGGGCAAGATCAACTTCCTGCTCGGCCAGATCAGCAAGCTCGAGGGTGCCGACGGGCAGCTCTCCGCGGTGCATTTCGCCATGGATTCGGGCGAGGCGATGGTGCATGCGACGCGCATGCTGCCGTTCTTCGGGCTGACCATCAAGCTCGGCCCGGTGGCCGATTGGGGGCTGCAGCTCGACCAGAGCGTGGTCAAGGTCGACACCGAGAAGTTCCAGACGTCGGAGCCGGGGATCTTTGCGATCGGCGACATCAACTCCTATCCGGGCAAGCTGAAGCTGATCCTGTCCGGCTTCCACGAGGCGGCGCTGATGGCGCAGGCGGCCAAGAAGATCGTCAGCCCCGACGAAAGAGTGGTGTTCCAGTACACGACGTCGAGCACCAAGCTGCAGCGCAAGCTGGGCGTGGTGGAATGAAGATCGTCGTCACCGACCAGGCCGGCGAGGTGCACGAGCTCGAGGGGCTCGAGGGCTGGCGGGCGATGGAGGTGATGCGCGACTGGGGGCTCGACATCAAGGCGGAATGCGGCGGCGCCTGCAGCTGCGCCACCTGCCATGTGTGGGTCGACCCCGACTGGGCCGGGCGGCTGCCGGGGCCGAGCGACGACGAGGAGGATCTGATCTACTCGACGCTCGACCAGAAGCCGAATTCGCGGCTGAGCTGCCAGATCATCCTCAACGACGGGCTCGACGGGCTGAAGCTGACGCTGACGCCGAGCGCCAGCAAGACCATCGGGGCGTAGACGCGCCGGAACGATCGTTCCACTGCGAACGACCAGCAGCCCTGGCGTTCCGGCATTCATTTGCCGTTCAGGCACGCCGCTCTATCTCGCCGCCCGTCTTCGCGGGGGGCTTCTGGCGAGATACGAATGGATTTCTATACGATCTTCAAACTGTTGCACGTGCTGTGCGCGCTGGCCTGGGTCGGCGGCGGCATGACGCTGCTGGTGGCGAGCCTGCTGGCGAGCCGCGCCAACAACGATGCGGGGCTGATGGCCGGGCTCGATTTGATGAACCGGCTGGGCAAGACCTGGTTCGTGCCGGCGTCGCTGCTGACGGTGGTGTTCGGCGCGGTGGTGGCGACGCTGGGCGGCATGTGGGGCGAGCTGTGGGTGATCCTGGGGCTCGCCGGCTTCGCCTCGACGTTCCTCACCGGGCTGCTGCTGCTCGAGCCGGAAGGGCGCCGGATCGGCGCGCTGGTCGAGGCCGGCGACATGGCCGGCGCCATCGCGGGCGGCCGGCGGCTGATGACCGTCGGCAAGTTCGACTACACCGTGATGCTGATGGTGATCGTCGACATGGTGGCGAAGCCGGGGCCGGGCGATGTCGCCGTGCTCGGCGTGATGGCGGTGGCGGTGATCGCCGGTGCCGTGTTCTTCCTCGGGCCGATCCTGGCGCGGACTCCAGCCGCAGCTTGATCGGACCGGGAGAACCCCCGTCCGCCCGATGGGGCTGCCGGCGCTCCTGCGTGGGGTGGGAGGGCTGGCACCGAGGGCTCGGTCGGCGGACGGGGGATTGTCTTAGCGGGACTTATTCCGCGGCGATGCGCAATTGCTGCGGGGCCGCGAAGCGGCCGATCCAGGCGACATAGGCGTCGACCCAGCGGTTGAGGAAGTCGCGGGTGCGCTCGTCGGTGATCAGGTGGTTCTCGTCGATCATCCCCGGCTTCAGCACCTGGTAGACCTCCGGGCGGCCCATCACGGCGAGGCCGAGGATCACCAGGATCGAGCGCAGATGCGCCTGCGCGGCGGCGGTGCCGGACTGGCCGGCGGTGGCGCCGACGATGGCGGCGGGCTTGCCCTCCCAGACGCTCTTGCCGAACGGTCGCGACGGCCAGTCGATGGCGTTCTTGAGGACGCCGGGGATCGAGCGGTTGTATTCCGGGGTGACGAACAGCACGGCGTCGGCGGCGTCGATCCGCTGCTTGAGGTCGAGCACGCTCGCGGGCGGATCGTCCCACAGCGTCTCGTCGTAGAAGGGCAGCTTGCCCAGATCGATGAAATCGAACTGCAGCCGGCCGAGCGCCAGCTTCTCGATGGCGCGTGCGAATTGCAGATTTGAGGAGTTCGGCCGGATGCTGCCGACCAGAACCGCAACCTTGTACATTATACCCCGTCCCGTTGGTAACTGTTTGTGACTGAGACACTAGATGTGCCTGGATTGCGGGTTCGGCAAGACGGCACAGTTTGCAGCCTGACGAACAGGCTGTTCACCGAGCGCGCAACGGTGCTTGCCCTCGCGGGGAGGACGGTTCAGTCTCCCCGCCCACTATCGGTTCGACACAGCCTGAGGGGGATGCGGCTATGGACTGGTATGCACTCGTCAAATTCCTGCATGTGGCATCGGCGGTCATCTGGATCGGCGGCGCCTTCGTGATGGTCGTGCTCGGCGCCCGGGCCGACCGGGCGCGCAACGATGCCGAGATCGTCGGCGTGGTGCGGCAGGTCGCCTGGGCGGCCGAACGCGTCTATGTGCCGGCGAGCGTGGCGACGCTGGTGTTCGGCGTCATCGCCGCGACGCTGGGCACACTCTGGACGACGCTGTGGGTGATCCTCGGGCTGGTCGGCGTGGCGGTGAGCATGGCGATCGGCATCTTGGCGCTGACGCCGCGGGCCAAGCGGGTCGAGGCGGGTCACGCGGCGAGCGGCGTGACGCCGGCGATCGTCGCCATCGGCCGCGAAATCCTGACCATCGCCAAATTCGACATGGTGCTGCTGTTCGTGGTGGTGGCCGACATGGTGCTGAAACCGGAGGCCGGCGACTGGGTGACGCTGGCGGTGATGGCGGTGCTGCTGGTCGCGGCCGCGGTGGCGTGGCTGCCGGCGGCGTTCCGCAAGCCGGCCGTGGCTTAGGGCTTTTCGGCCGATTTCGCCACATTGGCGAGCTCGGGCAGGAAGTCCCTGACCATCGGCTGCGGCTCGGTGGTGAAGGGCAGCGGCCGGACGACGCGCATGGCGGCGATGCCGACGCGCACGGTCATCAGGCCGTTGACCACGCCTTCGCCCAGCCGCTGCGACAGGCGCGAGGCGAGACCCTGGCCGAGCAGTTGCTCGACGACGCCGTCGGTGAGCACCAGCCCGCCGGTCACGGCGAGGTGGCCGAGGATGGCGCCGAACAGCCGCCAGGTGCCCCACAGGCCGGGGCGGGCGCCATAGAGGCGGGCGATGGCGCCGCCGAGGCGGACGCTTTCCCAGACGACGAAGGCGATGTCGACCAGGGCCCGCGGCGACACGGCGGTGACCAGCGCCACGCGGCGGGCCGAGGCGGCGGTGAGGCTGCGCGCCCGCGCGTCGAGCGGCGCCAGCAGCACGCGTTCGGAAAAGCGCAGCAACTCGCCGCCGTCGAAGATCTGCGGCCGGTCGGTCCCGAAGTGGGCGAGGGCCCGCGCCATGTCGGGGCGGCCGGTGTAGATCGACCGCAATTCGCCGGTGACGGCGCTCGCCTGCTTGAAATTGTCGGTGCCGAAGACGACGAGGGCCTGGGCCTTGAGATGGTCGAGGGTGCGCAGGCGCCAGAGCGAGGCGGCCTCGCGGATGATGATGGCGACCAGCGCCAGCAGGAACAGGCCGAGCACGGTGAGGCCGAGCCAGCCGAGCCAGGGCGTGGTGGCGAAGAGGTTGCGGATCAGGGCGTCGACGGCGAGGCCGAGGCCGAGCGAGACGAGCAGTCCGGCGGTGCCCCAGAGCAGGCGCGGCAGCCAGCCGAGGCGCGGCGCCACGACCGGCAGGTCCGCCGGATCGGGCAGGGGATCGGAAAAGGAATCGACGCGATCGCTTTCGGCCTGCACGTCGTCGGGCGCGAAGGCACGGGGGGCGCGCAGCTCGACGGCGGGCACGCTGCCTGCGGCATTGAGCGGAATGGCGACGGGGCGCTTCATCTCAGCCGATCTCCGAGCAGATAGTCGAGGGCACGATCGAAGCGGATATGCGGCAGCACCGGCGCGCCCTCGGCGTTGCGCTCGAGCTTCTGCGGCGGCAGGAAGCGCAGGAATTTGAGATCGACCTGCCTGCTTGTGCTCGGTCCATCCGGGCCCGAAGCGGGCTCGTTCGGCCAGTCGCCGGGGCTGCCGGCTTCAAAGACCGAATCCGGCGATGCCGGCAAGTCGCCGGGAAACAAGGCGATTTCGGTCCGGCCGTCATAGGTGATGCCGTCCAGGGTTTCGCCCGGCTCGGGCGTGCCGATGATCACGTCGAGATCGTGCACGCGGCCCTCGCGCGTGGCGCGGATGGCGGCGAGCGCGACGGAGGCGGCATCGGCGCCGGCGAATTTTGCGCGGCGCGCGGCGCGGGCGACGAGACGGTTGAGGATGGCTTCGAGTCGGTCGTGGCTGGTGTGATGGATGTGGTCGGCCTTGGTGGCGGCGAACAGGATGCGGTCGATGCGGCGCGAGACGAGACGCGTGAGCGGGTTGGAGTCGCCCTGGCGGAAGCAGGCGAGGATGTCGGTCAGGGCGGTTTCGAGATCGGCGACGGCCGCCGGCCCGGCGTTGAGGGCGCGCAGCGTGTCGACCAGCACGATCTGGCGGTCGAGGCGGGCGAAGTGATCGCGGAAGAAGGGGCGGACGACGATGTCCTTGTAGGCCTCGTAGCGGCGCTCGAGCATGGCGTAGAGGCTGCCGGCGCGCGGCGTGGCGGCGGGCGGCGGCAAGGGCGCGAAGGTCAGCGCCGGCGAGCCCTCGAGGTCGCCGGGCATGAGGAAACGGCCCGGCGGCAGGGTGGAGAGGGCGTGCGCGTCGGCGCGGCTGGCGCGCAGATAGGCAGTGAAGGCGGCGGCGAGGCGTTCCGCGTCGGGGTCGGTGGCCGGCCGGGTGGCGTCGGCCGCTGCGAGAGCCTCGATGAACGCCGCCGCCTCGGCCGGCGCGCCCTGGCGGCGGGCACGGTCGATGGCGCTGGCCGACCATTCGGCAAAGTTCAGCGACAAGAGCGGCAGGTCGAGCAGCCATTCGCCGGGATAGTCGACGATGTCGAGATTGAGCGTCGACGGGCCCGACCAGCCGGAAAACCAGCGCTGCGACTGGTATTTGAGGCTGATGCGCAATTCCGAGATGCGGCGGGTGCTTTCGGGCCAGCCCGGAGTCCTGCCCGTCAGCGACTGCAGGTGCTGCTCGTAGGCGAAGCGCGGCACGCCGGCGTCGGGGGATTCGGCCAGGCGCGCGCCGATGAAGCGGCCTTCGGTGAGCGGCGCGAAGCCGGGCAGGCGCCCGCCGGTCAGCAGATTGTGGATCAGCGCGGTGATGAAGATGGTCTTGCCGGCGCGGCTGAGGCCGGTGACGCCCAGGCGCAGCGTCGGGGTGAAGCTGCCGGACGCGGCGTCGGCGAGATTGGCGAGGGCGATGCCGATCTCGTCGGTGATGGTGGTTGGCGATTGCGGCATCTGGCCCTCGTTCCAGCCTCGAAAAATAGGCTTTCGGCCTGCCATTGCAAGGCGCGGGACGGACAGTGAAGACAGCGGCCGGTCCGCCGCCCTTGTCGCGAGCCGGCGCGGTGGCCATAGCGGAGGCCTGCCGCAACTCCAGGCCCCTGCCAGGCGTTGGAGCGCCAACCGAGGAGGACAGGATGGCCGACCCCATTGTCGAGGTAGAGACCACGATCGACGCCGACCCGATGACCGTGTGGTCGGCGATGACCAACCGGCAATCGCCGATGTTCATGGGCGCAACCATGGAGTCGGACTGGACGCCGGGGTCGCGCTACACCCTGCATGGCGACTGGAACGGCACTGCGTTCACCGACTATGGCGAGATCGAAACCGCCGAGCCTGGCCGGGAGCTGAGCTTCACGCACTGGTCGAAGACGGAGGAGGCGCCGGAGAGCTACAACGCCGTCCGCGTGCGCATCGCGCCCGAAGGAAACGGCAGCCGGGTGACGCTGGCGCAGTTCGGCCGCGGCAAGACGCAGCCGGTGGACGACAAGACCAGAGCGGAGTTCCGCAAGAACTGGGCGATGATGCTCGACGGCCTGAAGCGGGCCGCCGAGGCGAAATAGGGCCGAAGCCCGCTCAGGCGCCGATCCGGTCCATATCGAACGGCGTGGTCTGGTAGATCTCGTTGATCCAGTTCTGGAACAGCAGATGGGCGTGGCTGCGCCAGCGGTTCTCGGGCTCGATCGCCGGATCGCCGTTGGGAAAGAGGTTGACCGGCTGGGCGGGATTCAGCCCGGCCTTCACGTCGCGCTCATATTCGTCGGCCAGCGAGCGGTGGTCGTATTCGAGATGGTTGAGCATGTGCACGGCCCGGTGCCTGGGGTCGTCGATGCAGCAGACGCCGATGTCGGCGTTGTCGATGAGGATCTCGAGGTCGGGGCCGAGGCTTTGGCGATCGATGTCGTTGTAGCGGCTGACCGGGATCATCGGGCTGTCGGAAAAGCCGTGCAGCCATACCGAGCGCGGGTTGACGATCCTGTGGCGGAACACGCCGAAGGCCTTGTGCGGCATGCGGTAGCGGCGGACGCCGTGGAAGTAGTGCAGCGCCGCCTGCGCCCCCCAGCAGATGAACATGGTGCGGTGGACGTTGGTCTGCGTCCATTTCATGATCTCGACCATCTCGGACCAGTATTTGATCTCCTCGAAGGGGAGGTGGGCGATGGGCGCGCCGGTGACGATGAAACCGTCGAATTTTCGCGCGCGCACCTGTTCCCAAGTCGAGTAGAAGGTCTTGAGGTAGTCCTCGGAGGTGTTCTTGGACTGGTGGTCGGTGACGCGCACCAGCGTCAGGTCGACCTGCAGCGGCGTGGCGCCGATGAGGCGCGAGAACTGCGTTTCGGTCCGCTCCTTGTTGGGCATCAGGTTCAGGAGGCCGATCTGCAGCGGCCGGATGTCCTGGCGCGCAGCGCGGCTCGAATCCATGACGACGACGCCCTCGGCTTCGAGGGTCTTGCGGGCGGGGAGGTTGTCGGGAATGCGGATGGGCATGAGGCGATCTCGAGATTAGGGGGCGAACGGCGGCGGCTCAGGTGAGCTCACGCATTCGGCCCTTGATCGCGGTGGCGACGAGATCGACGAATTCCTCGCCGTCGCGGACGGTGGCGAGGTCGGCGGCGTCGATGGTGTAGCCGTATTTGTCGGCGAGCTTCTGGTAGCGCGGCAGGCGGTCGTGCAGCAGCGCCTCGAAGCCCCAGGCGCCGAACTTGTCGGGATCGACCTTGTTGTCGTCGGCCACCTTGTTGAGCTTCTTGAACTCGGCCCATTTTTTCGTGAGGAAGGGCGGCTGGTAGTACATCGGCTTGGGCGAGGCCGTGAAGCGGCGCACCAGCTCGTCGGCATCCTTTTCGGTGCCGCGGATGTAGATCAGGGCGGTGCTGCCGGCGAGCGTCCTGATCACCGGATCGTCGGGGTCGTCGGGATCGACCACCTCGATCAGCGAGCCGCCGGTGTCGGCGATGAAATTGTCGTAGGCGTAGAGGTCGTGGGCGCGCTGGATGAAGCGCGGCACTTCGAGCAGGGCGGCGATCTCGCTTTGGCGGTGCTGTTCCTGGCGGCGGCGGTATTCGTCGAGCGGCAGGCCGCCCCTGGCGGTGTTGCCGGGGCGGCCGAGATAGGTCGACAGCGGATCGAGATTGGCGAAGGTGATGTTGGAGCCGATCTTGATCGAATCCGTGCGCAGCAGATCGCGCAGGAACGGCACCTTCATGGCCTCGGCCTTGAAGTTGTCGACGATGAACTCGCCCATGTGGCGGGTGCCGATGCGGTAATCGACCGAATAGTGGAACCATTGCGAGCGGCGCAGCAGCGCCGCCAGCCGCGTCTTGCCGACGCCGGCCATGCCGAACACCGTCACGGCGTGACGTGGCGCGTCATGAAATTCGTCCGGCGTCCTGAACAGCATCGGGTTTTTCGCCTGGTGGGGTCGGTTGACGCGTTTAGAGGAAGCGCCGGGAAGGCACAAGCATGGCGGCAGAATCTGCCGCCCAGCCCGGACGCATTTGCCGGGCGCGCCGGCGCGCGGCGGCCGGAAATGCTGCAAATTCAACGAGATGAGAGTCTGGCACCCGGCTTGCATCGCTGAGCCCGAACAGGCGTGCGCGAGCCGCCGCAGGCAATTGGGGACGTGCAATGGGTATCTACGGGGCTCTTTCAACCGCGGTCACGGGGCTTCGCGCCCAGTCGTTCGCGCTCGAGAACATCTCGGGCAACATCGCCAATTCGCAGACCACCGGGTTCAAGCGCGTCGATACCGACTTCCTCGACATGATCCCGGACCAGCCGACCAAGATCCAGACGTCGGGCTCGGTGATCGCGCAATCGCAGGCGACCAACACGCAGCAGGGCGACGTCAAGACGGTGAGCAATGCCACCTACATGGCGGTGAACGGCTCGGGCTTCTTCGTGGTCGAGCCGGCGATCGGGCAGACGGACGGCGCCTCGGTGTTCGCCGGCTCGAACTACTACACGCGGCGCGGCGATTTCGACATCAACAAGAACGGCTATCTGGTCAACGGCTCGGGCTATTACCTCAAGGGCCTGCCGATCGACCCGACCACGCACAACATTTCGAGCTCGCTGCCGCAGGTGATCCGCATCTCCAATTCGTTCCTGCCGGCGGCGCCGACGACGCGCGTCAGCTACCAGCTCAACCTGCCGCAGCTTCCCAAAAACGGGCAGTACCAGGAGTCCAAGACCTCGGGCAGCGAATTGCTGAAGCCGCAGGATTTCGACAGCAGCATCGGCAACGATACGTCGGCGAGCACGACCGGCGCCGCGGCGGCCACCGGCGATGCCTCGACCAATATCGCCAGCGACGGCGACTCGCTGGTGGTGCAGGTGGGGACCACGGCATCGCCGGGCACGCCCGTCACCATCACCTTCACCAACACCGGCGCGGCCACGACCGGCACCAATATCGACCTCACCACCACCAATACGGTGGGTGGCGTGCTGACGGCGCTCAACGCGGCAGTGCCGGGCGTCACCTTCTCGCTGTCGGGCGGCAAGATCGTCGCCACGGCAGCGGGCACGACCAACAATCTGACGATCACCGACAACACCACCGGCGCCACGACGGGCATGGGCTTCACCAACGGCTCGAGCTCGCCGAGCGTGTCGCAGACGCTGCAATTGTCGTCGCGCGCCGGGACCATCAAGGCGCAGGATTCCGACAAGTTCATCAACGAGTCGATCTCGGGCGGCGCCATCACCGTCTATGCCAGCAACGGCGCGCCGGCCAACGTGCAATTGCGCTGGGCCAAGATCGCCAGCAGCGATGTGGGCGGCGTCGACCGGTGGAACCTCTACTATCTGTCGGACAGCAGTGCGACGGGCGGCACCACGATGTGGAAGAACGTCGGCACCGACTACACCTTCGGCTCGGACGGCGCGCTGAGCCCGGCGCTGACCGAAACGGACCTGTCGGGGGTGACGGTGGACGGCGTGTCGCTGGGCAACATCTCGCTCAATTTCGGCACCGGCGGCATCACCCAGTTCAACGATCCGAACGGCACGGCGGGCGTTACGGCGCTGAGCCAGAACGGCTATCCGGCGGGGCAGTACACGTCGGTGGCGATCAACGACAACGGCCGCGTCGTGGTGTCGTACGACAACGGCCAGACGGTCGAGACGGCGCAGGTGGTGACGGCCAATTTCAATGCCGCCAACCAGCTGAAGCGGCTCGACGGCGGCACCTTCGAGGCGACGGCGGATTCGGGCGGGCCGATCATCAACAGCAGCGGCGGGGTGATCGGATCGTCGCTCGAGAGCTCCAACACCGACATCTCGGAGGAGTTCACCAAGCTGATCGTGACGCAGCAGGCCTATGCGGCCGGCACCAAGATCGTGTCGACGGCCGACCAGATGCTGCAGCAGGCGCTCAACATGCTGCGCTGAGCGGCGCGGCGGTTCGGAGTTAAGCGTCCATGGGTCTCGGCATTTCGCTCGCCAACGCGCTGACCGGCATGGCCACCAGCCAGGCCAGCCTCAACGTCGTGTCGCGCAATGTCGCGAACGCGGGCACGCCCGGCTACCACAAGCAGTCGCTCAGCGTCATCGACACGATGGGCGTCAACTCCATCTTCGCCCGGACGGGCGGGGTGCAGCGCGCCTTCGATGCCAGCCTGCAGGCGAACTACAATTCGGCGACGTCGAACTCGGGCTACACGTCCACGATGTCGGCGGTGCTCGACCAGCTGCAGACCTATTTCGGCAAGCCGGGCGAAGATGCGTCGCTCGACACCATGTTCGGCAGCTTCATGAACGCGCTGCAGGCGCTGGGCACCAGCCCGGACGATTTTGCGACGCGCGCCACGGTGGTGTCGAAGGCACAGAGCCTGGTGTCGACGCTCAACTCGCTGTCGAGCAACATCCAGAGCCTCAGGCAGTCGACCGAAACGCAGATGCAGGCGAGCGTGACGGTGCTCAACCAGTCGCTGCAATCGCTGGCGCAGATCAACCAGCACCTCGCCAGCCAGTCGGGCGACGAGGCGGCGCGCTCGGCGCTGATGGACCAGCGCGACCGGCTGGTGTCGCAGATCTCGGAACAGATCGACGTGCAGGCGACGTATCGCAACGACGGTACGGTGGCGCTGATGACGCGCACCGGCGTCGGCCTGCTGGACGTCAAGGCGGCGACGTTCGAGTTCGACCCCGCGGGGACGCTGACGGCGGAAAAGCTCGGCAGCACCGACCCGGCCAAGAGCGCGGTGGGCAGCCTCAAGCTGATCAGCTCGTCGGGGCTGACGCTCGATCTGGTGCAGCAGAACGTGCTGCAGTCGGGCAACCTCAAGGCGTTGACCGATCTGCGCGACAAATCGCTGGTGTCGGCGCAGAGCCAGCTCGACCAGGTGGCCGCGTCGCTGGCGCAGGCGATGAACACGGTAACGACGCAGGGGACGCCCGCCGGCTCGGCGGGGGCGCCGAGCGGCTACAGCCTCGATCTCAGCGCGCTGCAGGACGGCAACGATTTTACTGTCGATGTCGGCAAGAACGGCGTTACGCAGACCTATCGTTTCGTGCGGGTCGATGACCCCAGCAAGCGGCCGCTCGACTATTACGACGCCAATGGCGCGCATGTGGTGGGCGTCGATTTTTCGGGCGGCATGGCCCAGGTGGCGCAGTCGGTGCGCGGGGCGCTCGGCGGCGGCTTCGCGGTGACGGCGACGGCCAATGGCGTGCAGGTGCTCGACGACGGCTCGACCGGCACCACCGATGTCAACGGCATGACCAGCCACGCCACCGTGACCTCGCTGCAGGGCGGCGCCAACGCGCTGGCGCTCAACCTGTTCGTCGACAATGGCGATGCCCCCTACACCGACAGCCTCGGCGGGCGCGGGCAGAAGCTGGGGTTCGCGGCGCGCATCACCATCAACAGCGCCATTCTCGCCGACAACCGCTACCTGGTGCAGTACCAGGCCGGCGGCTCGATGGGCGACGACGACCGCGCCAACTACCTGCTCGACCAGCTCAGCAATATGCGGTTTGCCACGCCGCAATCGAACGTGTCGGACCTCGGGGCGTTCCGCCTGTCCGGCTCGGTCGGCGATCTGATCTCGCAGACGATGGACTATACCGGCAATGTCGCCGCCGACGCCAAGAGCAGCGCCGACACGCAGCAGACGGCAGTGCAGGCGCTGAACCAGCGGCTCGACAGCGAGTACGGCGTCAATGTCGATGAAGAGATGGCGCGGCTGCTCGAGCTGCAGAACGCCTATTCGGCCAATGCGCGAGTCATCTCGGCAGTGCAGGACCTGATGTCCAAGCTGCTGGATCTGTAAGGAGTCACTGGCATGTCCGTCGTCAGCCGCACGATGTATCCGGTCCAGACCAGCATGGACCTGATCACGCGCATGCAGAACCAGTTCACCTCGCTGCAGACGCAATTGTCGACCGGGCAGAAGGCGTCGAACCTGGCGGAGCTGGGCAGCGACCGCTATTTCGACCTCTCGATCCGCTCGCGCATCAGCCGGCTCGACGGCTATGCGACCAACATCACGGTGGTGAACAGCCGGCTCGACATGTTCGACCAGCTCACCACCCGGCTCAGCACGCTGCAGCAGGATGCGCGCGGGCTGATCACGCCCAACAGCTACGGCTCGCAGGACATCGTGCTGGGCGCCGTGCCGGTGCAGGCGGCGAGCAGCCTCGACGAAGTCATCAACATCCTCAACAGCGACATCAACGGCCGCTATCTGTTCGGCGGCAGCGTGACCGACAAGGCGCCGGTCGCCGACATGAACAGCATCCTCTACGGCTCGGCCGGCAAGGCCGGGTTCAAGCAGGTCGCCTCGGAGCGGCAGCAGGCCGATGTGGGCGACGGCCTCGGGCGGCTGACGATCGGCGGCACGGCGCCGAACGTATCGCTGACCGAGGACGGCAACCATCCGTTCGGCTTCAAGCTCAGCACGGCGAGCGCCAGCAGCGCCGCGGTGACGCTGACGACCCCGGGCGGGACGCCGCCGCAATCGCTCAACGTGCAGTTCACCGGCGTGCCGCTCGCCGGCGACAGCGTGACCATCGGGCTGACGCTGCCCGACGGCACGTCGGACGGCATCGTGCTCAAGGCGGTGACCGGGACGCCCGACGTCGGCCAGTTCCAGATCGGCGCCGATGCGGCGACGACGGCGGCCAATTTCAGCACGGCGCTGCAGAGCGCGCTGCAAAAGCACGCGCAGACGACGCTGGTCGCGGCATCGAACAACGAGGCGGCGAACAATTTCTTCAACGGCCAGGGCCAGCCGGTGCAGCGGGTGGACGGCACGCCGGATTTCGCGCACGCCACCAGCCTGGTGACGGCCGATCCGACGACCACGGTGACGTGGTACACGGGCGGCGATTCCAGCAATCCGCGCGCCAGCATCCAGGCGCGCGTCGACGATGCGCAGACGGTCAATTACGGGGCGCAGGCCAACGAGAGCGGCACGGCGCAACTGGTGCGCTCGCTGGCGGTGCTGGCGATCCAGACGTTCAGCACCTCGGATCCGAACACCGAGGGCCGGTTCGACGCCATCGCCTCGCGCAACGTGCAGAACCTGTCGGTCAGCAACAACAGCACGCAGGGCTCGATCGCGATGCTGAGCATCGAGCTCAACAACGCCAAGGTGCAGGTGGGCGACATCAAGTCCCGGCACGACGACTACAGCACGCAGATGCAAGGGCTGCTCGCCGGCATCGAGAAGTCGGACGACAACGAAGTGGCGGTGCAGATCGCGGCGCTGCAGACCCGGCTGCAGGCGACGTACCAGACGACGTCGCTGATCTCGAAGCTGTCGCTGGTGAACTACCTGAGATGAATGGTGAATGGTAAGTGGTGAATGGGCTTGCTAGCGGCGGGCGCTGAGCCCTACCGGCCATTCACCATAACGATGTTCTTGAACTACTCGGTCGGCGTGGCGCGCAGGCCGGCGGCGAGCTGACGGTTGATGTTGATCAGCACGTCGAGCTTTTGCGCGGCGGGTTCGATCTGCAGCTGCAGCATGTGCTTGGCGATGAAGATGCCGAGGTTGGCGACGTTCTGGCGGACGTCGACGGGCAGCGGGCTTGCTGGGTCGGTGACCGAGCCCATGAACACGGTCCACAGGCGCTGGTTGAACTTGAGGGCGGCGGCGAGATCGTCGCGCGTCGCGCCGTCCCAATTGTCGCGGATGCGCTGCATATTTGTCGCCGACTTCACCAGCAGATTGGCCTCGAGGTCGCGGGGATTGGCGGTCTGCTTGCCCACCTGCTGGTAGGCGTTAGCCCCGTGATGCTGCATTTGTGAGGAGGTCCTGTTCGTACTGGATCAACCGCTTGGCGGCCTTCAGCGCTTTGTACAGCGACCCGGTTAAGATGTCGTTATTGATTTCGTCGACAATGGGGATGCAGGACGGCGCCGCGGTGACGATGTCGTTGACCAGGGCGAAATACTCGCCGCGCAGCTTCGAGATGTCGTTGTCGAGATACATGAGCTGCACGGCCAGGTAGATGCGCCTGGCAGGCGAGTTGGCGGTCTCGGGCGTTAGAATGTCCTTCTCGCGCAGGATCGGCGCGTTGCCGTCGATGAACAGGCGGGTGCGCTGGTCGGAGTTGGTGACCACGCAATTGCCGATGATCAGGCGCTCATGCGGCTTCAGCTCGACTTTCAGGGACACCGGACAACCTCGACGTCTGTTCAACGATTTGCGCCGTGCAATCTAGTCGGCCATGGGCGCCGCCGCAAAGAGAAAGGCGGGCTCGTGGGCCCGCCTTCCGTAGTCGATGCCTGGTCCGGACTACTGGAGCAGACGGAGCACGTTCTGGTCCGACTGCGAGGCCAGCGACAGGGCCTTGGTGCTGAGGCTCTGGCGGGTCTGCAGCGCGAGCAGGTTGGCGGCTTCCTCGTTGGAGTCGGCCAGCGTCAGGTTCGACGCACCGGTCTGCAGCGTGTTGATCAGGGCCTTGGTGAAGTCCTGACGGGTCTGCACGATCGACAGCTGCGAACCGAAGCTCGAGGCATTCGCACGCAGCGTGTCCGACGCACCCTTGAGCTTGGACAGGATGGTGGTGATGCCGGCGTTGGTGTCGAAGCCGGTGGCGCTGAGCTGCGCGAGGCCGAGGCCGGTCGCGCTGGTGTCGGCGCCGGTGATGGTCAGGTTCGAGGTGCCGGTTTCGTTGAACACCACCTTGAGCTGGGTGGAGGTGCCCGCCAGCAGGTTGTTGCCATTGAAGCCAGCGTCCTTGGTCAACTGGTCGATCTGATCGAGCAGGCCATTATACTGCGAGATCAGAGCGGCGCGAGCCGGGTTGGCGACCGCTGCACCAGCGCCAGCGGCAACGTAGGCATCGGTTGCACCCGAGGTGAAGCCGACGGCGGTCGAGCCGATGGTCACCGTGGTGCCGGCCGCGCCACTGATGACCAGCTTGGTCCCAGCAGTGTCCTTCGACGCGCTGATGCCGGAAATCGCGGCGGTATTGATGGCCGTAATCGCTGCGTCGATGTCAGCGCCATCGGCGATCGAGACGTCCGTGCCGTTGATCTTAAGCGTCGCAGCAGAGCCCGACGGCGCGGTATAGGTCGCCTGAACCGACGAGAGGTGCTCGGGGCTCGCAACGGTCTCGGAGAGCTGCTGCGCCTGGTTCGCCGTGGATTTGGCGGAGTCGACGAGCTTCTGGATCGAGGTGATGCCGTCGTTGGCGGCCTGGATGGTCTGGATGGCGTTGCCAACCGAGTCCAGCAGGTTGCCGAGGTCCGACGCACGGGCGTTCAGCGACTGAGCGGTGAAGTACGAGGTCGGGTTGTCGAGAGCACTGTTGACCTTGTTGCCGGTCGCCAGACGGGTCTGGGTGGTGTCGAGCAGCGAAGCAGTGTTCTGGAGGGACAGCAGGTTCGAACGAACCGATGCTGAAAGCGTGATGTTAGACATAGTGTTCCTCTTCTGGGTCCAGTCCTAGCGCCTCTTCCTGAAGCGTCCCGGCGACTATCGGCCCGACCTCGTAAAGAAAAGTTAATGGCGGACCGCGGGATTGAGATTAAGTGCGCCGCGCCGGGTCTCGGTAAACGAGGCGTAAAAGCCCGGAATTCCGCGGCTTTCGGGCAGGCGGCAAAGTTTGCCGGGCGAGCGCGCCGGAGTGTCACACGGAGTTAACGAAGGCCGCGCTCAGACCTTGCGGTCAGCCAGCCGAAGGGGCGAGTCGGGAGCCTGCCAGCCGCTCGGCAGGCGCAGCTTCACCTCGGCCAGCGACGGAGCGCGGGCGGGCAATTGCTGGGCCACCAGGGCGGCGGCGAGAACCTGGTTGGGCGGCAGAATGGCGGGCGCCGGCACCGGCTCGGGAACCGGCGGCAGGATGGGCGGCAGCGGCGTGTCGGCGAGGGAAGCGGTGCGCGCGCCGGTGTCGCCGCGCGCCCGGTACTGGGTCACCGCGGTTCCCAAGACGATCGGCTCTGGCGCAATTCTAGCGACCACGATCCACATCCAGCGCGTGCAGGGCCTCGGGTTTCCTGGCCCTTCGGCGGAGAGGCTAGGATCGCAAATCTTGCCGGGCGGTGGCGCGGCGCGGGTGGATTTATGTCAAATTGAAACGGCTCAGAGCGAGCGGTTGAGGGCGATGCCGCCGCTGCCGGCCGCCGGCGCCGTCAGCTCGCCGACGGCGCCATAGGTCTTGGGGCGGGCGGCGCCGGCGACGCGCTGGGCGACGTCGGTCAACAGATCCTCGGTGACGCTGCGCACGGTGGCGATGACGCGCAAATTCTCGGCCATCTGCGTCGCCAGCTGCTCGTGGCCGTGCTTGAGCCCGGCGACCCCGCCGGGAGCTTCGGCGTTGAGCCGGTCGAGCTGGCGCTGCACGGCGCGCGAATAGGTGACGTAGTCCTGCGCGAGACGGGTCTTTTCGGCGCCGAGCTGCATGGCGTCGGCGTGATGGCCGGCGCGGAGCAACGTGGTCTCGCGGTTCATGATGTCGACGAGCGCCCGCAGCGTCCCGTCGGTAAAGGCGATGAGGTCGCGGGCGGGCAGATCGTCGAGGGCGGCGAGGCGTTGCGCGGCGGACATGTCTAGACTCTCGATTCAGAGGACGATGCGGTGGAATGCGCGTGCGAGGTGCTTGTCATGATGCCGGGGCGGCTTCCTGCATCCGCAGCAAGGTGGGCATCAGCTGATCGGCGAGGCCGATGCCGCCGCGGTCGGCCATGGCGCCGGCGAGCTGTTCGGCCTGCATGCCGCGCCAGGTCTGTTCGGCGAAGCCGCCGCCGAAACTCTGGTCGTCGGTCTTGATGGAGGAGAACATCTCCTTCATCAGCGAGGTGAGGAACACGCCCTCGAGGTCCTTGGCCTGCTGGTGCAGCCTGGCGTAAGCGGGGCTGGCGGTGTCGACCTTGGGCAGTGGAACGGCGCTCTGCATCACATCACCTCGATGTCGGCCTGCAGCGCGCCGGCGGCCTTGATCGCCTGCAGGATGGCGATGAGGTCGCGCGGGCTGATGCCAAGCGCATTGAGGCCGTCGACGAGCTGTTGCAGGCTGACCGAGTCCTTGACCACGGCGAGGTCGGAGTTGACGAAGTTGACGCCGAGATCGGTGCGCGGCACCTCGGTGGTGACGCCGTTGCTGAGCGGCGGCGGCTGGCTGACCTGCGGCGTTTCGGCGACGGTGACGGTGAGGTTGGACTGAGCCACGGCGACGCTGGAGACGCGCACGTCCTTGCCCATGACGATGATGCCGGAGTTTTCGTCGATGACGATCCTCGCCGGCTGGTCGGTGTCGACGACGAGTTGCTCGATGTCGGTGATGAGGTCGACGATGTTGCCGTTGAAGTTCTGCGGCAGGGTGATGCGCACCGTCGCCTGGTCCTCGGGAACGGCGCAGGGGGTGCCGATGAAGTCGTTGATCGACAGCGCCACGCGGCGCGAGGTGGTGAAGTCGGGGTTCTTGAGGGCGAGGCGCAGGCTGCGCTGGGCACCCAGCGAAAAGCCGATCTCGCGCTCGATCAGGCCGCCCGAGGAGATGCGGCCGGTGGTCGGCACGCCCGAGATCACGGTGGCGGCGTCGCCGGAGGCCTTGAAGCCGTTGATGGTCACCGAGCCCTGGGCGATGGCATAGACCTCGCCATCGGCGCCGAGCAGGGGCGTCACCAGCAGGGTGCCGCCCTGCAGGCTCGAGGCGTCGCCGAGCGAGGAGACCGAGACGTCGAGGCGCGAGCCCTGGGTGGAGAAGGCGGGGAGATTGGCCGTCACCATCACGGCGGCGACGTTGCCGGTGCGCATGTTCTCGCCGCGGGTGTTGACGCCGAGCCGCTCCAGCATGGCCTGCAGGCTCTGCTTGGTGAAGGGCGAGTTGTTGAGGCTGTCGCCGGTGCCGTTGAGGCCGACCACGAGGCCGTAGCCGACGAGCTGGTTGTCGCGGACGCCCTCGATGTTGACGATGTCCTTGATGCGCGCGGTGGCCGCCGCGGCCGGCGCGGCGGGAGCGAACAGGCTCGCCGCCACCAGAAGCGCCGTCACTGCCCGCAGGAATGCCCGATATCTCATTGTCGATCCCCGGTTGGCGCGCCGTCCCCACGGCGCACGCAATCGGCAAGAGCAATGCGAAATGCGTGCCAGTTTCGCCAAGCGGCTGATATTGCAGCTTTTTGCCAAAACCGGAGGGCTGGCGCGGAGCAGCTTTTGCCGGGTCGTTAAGGGGTTGTTAACGGCTGGCGGCAGATTTTGCCGGCCAGGCGATGGGCGCCCCGAGAGTCGCGACAATTGCGCGTCGAAAGTACCGCCAGATCCAGTTCGTTGAGCCGTAGCGGCGGCGTCGGCCGGGCGCAGGGCGGCGGGTTTTTCGTCGACGACGGTGCGGCGACGCAGCGGGCCGCCACGGCCGCGCCGGTGGCGGCGGCGTCGAGCCTCGACGCGCTGCTGGCGCTGCAGGCGGTCGAGGACCCGCTGTTCGCCAGAAAGAAGGCGCTGCGGCGGGGAAATGCGCTGCTCGACACGCTGGAATCGATCAAGGCGGACCTGTTGCTGGGGCAGGTGAGCGAGGGGCGGCTCAACCAACTGATGGCGCTGATCGGGCAGGCGCGCGACCGCAACCTGCCGGGGCTGGACGGGGTGCTCGACGACATCGAGCTCAGGGCGCGGGTGGAGCTGGCCAAGTTCGGGCGCTACCCCGGCATGTAACCCCCGGTACGGCCACGGGATTCACGAATTCATCATGGCACCCGGCAAAGCTTGCCGAGCGGTTTGCCGATCACTATAAGGCCGGCAACTCGGGATGGTGAGTTGAGTCCATATGGTGCGAAGCGCGGTTGCTGAGGCTGACTATCGGCCGACTGAAAACGAACCCTTCATGAACCCGCGGCAGCGGGAGTACTTCCGCAAGAAGCTCGAGAACTGGAAGGACGACATCCTCCGGGAAAGCCGCGAGACGCTCGAAAACCTCCAGGAAGAGAGCCAGAACCATCCGGACATGGCCGACCGCGCCTCATCGGAAAGCGACCGGGCCCTCGAGTTGCGGACCCGCGACCGGCAGCGCAAGCTGATCAGCAAGATCGACGCGGCGCTGAAGCGCATCGAAGACGGCACCTATGGCTATTGCGAGGAGACGGGCGACCCGATCGGGATCGCGCGGCTCGACGCCCGCCCGATCGCGACGCTGAGCCTCGAAGCCCAGGAAATGCACGAGCGGCGCGAGAAGGTGTATCGGGACGAGTAGGCGGTGAATGGTAAGTGGTGAATGGTGAATGGGCTTGCCGGCGGGCAGGCCCTTTGCTTTTGGCGTCACCATTCACCATTCACCATTCACCTCAGCCCCACCTCCCGCGTCACCCCGATGGCGTCGAGGAACTCCCGGTCGTGGCTCACCACCAGCAGGGCGCCGTCATAGGCGCTGAGGCCGGACTCCACCGCGGCGATTGCGTGGATGTCGAGATGGTTGGTCGGCTCGTCGAGGATCAGCAGTTCCGGCGGGCGCGTGGCGCCGATGGTGACGGCGAGGCCGGCGCGCAGCATCTCGCCGCCGCTCAGTTCGCCGACGTGGCGGAGGGCGGCGTCGGCGCGGAACATGAAGCGGGCCAGCGCGGCGCGGCAGGCATTCTCGCTGTCGCCGGGATTGAGGCGCAGATAGTTGGCGCGCAGCGTTTTGGCCGGATCGAGCAGCGCCATCTGCTGGTCGAGCAGCGCATGGCGCGGGGTGACGCGCACCGAGCCCGACAGCGGCGCCAGCGCGCCGGTGGCGAGGCGCAGCAGCGTGGTCTTGCCGGCGCCATTGGGACCGGTCAGGGCGATGCGCTCGGGCCCGGCGATGCTCAGCGACAAAGTCCGGATGATCGGCTTGTCGCCTGGCCCGCCTGTGAGATTTTCGATCTGCAGCACGATGCGGCCAGGGGGCAGGCGGGTGCTCTCCAGCGTCACGGTGAGGGGCTGCAGGATCTCGATCCGGGCGCCGGCGTCGGCAAGGGCGGACGTGGCCTCGGCATGTTGGCGGCCGGCGAGGCGGGACTGCGTGCCGCTGGTCGTCTCGGCGGCGCGCTTGCGGGCGCCGGCGACGATCCGCGGCAGGTCGCCGCGGGCGCCCCTGGCCTTGCCGCGGGAGTCGGCGCGGGCCTTGCGCTCGCTGCGCTCCTGCGCCTTGCGGTCGATCTCGGCGAGCTGGCGGCCGGCGATCGCCAGATCGTGCTCGGCAGCGGCGAGGTCGAGGGCCTGCCGCTCGCGATAGGCGTCCCAATTGCCGCCGTAGAGCCTGGCGCCGACGCTGGTGAGCTCGAGGATGCGGTCGACCTCGCGCAGCAGCGCGCGGTCGTGGCTGACGACGAGGGCGCCGCCGGTCCAGGTGCGCAGCAGCTCGGCCACGGCGGCGCGGCCATCGGCATCGAGGTTGTTGGTGGGCTCGTCGAGCAGCAGGATGTCGGGCTGTTCGAGCAGCAGGGCGGCGAGCGACAGCCGGGTGCGCTGGCCGCCGCTCAGCGTGTCGACGCCGCGACCGAGGTCGAGCGGCGGCAGGCCCGTTTGCGCCAGCGCTTCGCCGATGCGGGCGGCCAAGGTCCAGTCGGCGGCCTCGAAATCGTCGGGGATGCCGGCGCCGGCGTCGATGCGGGCGAGACAAGCGAGGGCGCCGGTCACGCCAAGCGCCTCGGCGACGTTGGCGTCGTCGGCGCGGACGGCCTGGCGCAGCAGGCCGAGGCGGCCGTCGACGGCGATGCCGCCGGCTTTGGGCACGAGCTCGCCGGCGATGACGCGCAGCAGCGTGGTCTTGCCGGTGCCGTTGCGGCCGACGATGCCGGTGCGTTCGGCGCCGAAGCTCAGATCGAGATTTTGGAGAAGGTCGCGGCCGTCAGGCGTCTGTAGCGACAGGCTTTGCAACTGGATGGAGGGCATGGAGGGAGTCCCGGTGACGGATCAGGGCGAAGCGATCGGTCAGCGAGAAATCCAAGAGGCACCTGCCTGTTGCGTTGCGGATGGCCGCGATATGGGGGCGGGCGGCAGCGATGTCAACCGCGGGCGAGACCCCAGGCGGCGTAGAGGCGGTTGAGCTCGGCCATGTTGCGGCGTTCGACATAGGGCCGGCCGGCGCGTGGCAACAGCTCGCGGTAGCGCCTGACGCTACGCTGCGAGTTGAACAGGATCCAGCGCACCATCAGCCATTTGATGCTGTCTGCATTGCCCTCGAGGTCGCCGGCGCGATGCCGCTGGAACAGCGTGCGGACGACGTAGCGGCGCAGATTGGCCCACCGGTTGTCGCCGAGCAGGATGATGCCGGTCGCCCGCTCGATGCGCTGGGGAAACAGCGAGGAGTAGTTGCCTTCCATGACCCAGGCGTCGCCGGCGATGGCGGCGTCGTGCAGGCGCGCAAACTCGTCGTACGGCCGCTTCACCCAATCGCTGTTGGGCAGATGATGCAGGCGGTCGAGATGCACCACCGGCAGGCCGAGCTTGCGGCCGATGGCAACCGCCAGCGTGGACTTGCCGCTGTTGGAGGGGCCGCAGATCATGATGCGGCGGCCGAAGCGGTCGAGGGGCGGGAAATCCACGGGGCACCTGCCTGCCGGCGTTGCGGGTGGGCGCGATAGGGCAGGCGTGGCGGTGTTGTCAACCGGGGAGCGGGACGCCGAAAGGGCGTCGATTCAGGTCGAGTACGGCTTTTGCGCTGGCAGTCCGATGGCTTCGATCGACCTCAGGTCCGACTGCCGGGAGGCGCGGTCGATGTCGATGCCGACGATCTTGCCATAGGCATCGACGTCCGCAGTGACGCCTTGGGCAATCTCGCGTGTTTCCGTGCCCGGCGCGGCGTTGAACTCGATGTAGAGGCTATCGGTCTCGGGATAGTAGTGCAGTTTCATGGGTGGCCGCCCGTTGTTCGGTGTGTGCGGCGGCCCCGTTCGTCACGCTGACGCGTGCCACCTCCCCCGCATCTGCGATGCAGGGGAGGATCCGACTGCGGGTTACTCCGGCTGCTGTTCCTTGCCGGTGTAGACCTCCTCGACCCAGTACTGGTCGCGGCGGTCGAAGCCGTTGAAGGGGGTGAGGGAGGCCTGGGTGTAGGCGCCCATCAGGCCGAACTCGACCCAATCGTCCTCGTCGACGTCGGAGGGCAAAGTGAAGATCTGCGGCAGCACGTCGTAGCTGTCGCAGGTCGGGCCCCAGACGGTGAAGTCGGAGAACTGGCCGTCATTGTCGTGCAGGCGCGGGCCGCGCCAGACGCGCACCGGCGGGGTGAAGTGCATGAACTTCACTTCCATCAGCGCGCCATAGGCGCCGTCGTTGAGATAGACGGACACGCCGCCGCGCTGGTGCTTTACGCGCAGCAGCAGCGAGGTCGACGAGGTCACGAGGGCGCGGCCGGGCTCGATGATGAGCTCGGGGGCGGACTTGCCGAAATTGTCCTTCACGGCGGCGGCGATGGTCTCGAAATAGACGTCCATCGGCGGAGCTTCGCTGGTCGGGTAGGGCGCCGGATAGCCGCCGCCGATGTTGAGGCGCTTGAGCTCGATGCCGGCCTCTTCGGCGATCTTGGCGGCGGCCGCGATGTGGCGCTCATAGGCGTAGGCGTCCTCGCACTGGCTGCCGACGTGGAAGCAGAGCGAGGGGGTGAAGCCCATCTGGTCGACCAGCCTGACGATCTCGGCGGCACCGTCCTGCATGACGCCGAACTTGATGCCGAAATCGTAGGACTTCAGGGCCTTGCCGGCCTTGAAGCGGGTGGTGACCTCGATGTCGCGCGACGGCGTGACCACGGCGGCGAGCTGGTCGAGCTGCTGCGGGTGGTCGATGGTGAAGGAGCGGACCCCGAACTCCTCGTAGGCGCGCTGGATCTCGCGCTTGTTCTTGATCGGGTTGTTGTAGTGCATGGCGGCGCCGGGGCAGAACTCGCGCACCAGCTCCATCTCGGTGTTGGAGGCGACGTCGAACGCCTTCAGCCCCTCATTGTGGAGCTGCTTGAGGATGTGCGGCGAGGGATTGCACTTGACCGCGTAGGTCAGCAGCCCGTCAAAACCCTTGCGGAACACCTTCACGGCGCGGTGGAACTCCTTTTCCGAGAACAGGAAGCTCGGAAAATCGGGCTCCTCGGCGGCGATGAGCTGCGAGGTATTGGCATAGACCGTCTTGTCGTGCGCCGGGGCATGAAGCTGGATCACGTCGTCGGCGGAGGCGGTGGAGGCCGGAGCAGTCATGGTCGGCGCCTTTCGGGTCAGGGGACAGGCAAAACGCGGCTGCATATAGGGTCGTTCACCTTCAGGTACAATCGCATATTTGCCCGGCTTACAAAACCGTAACGCCACGTCCTTAAAGGCGCCGAAATCGAGGCGTTCGCCTGTGGCGAAAGCGGGGCGAAACATCCCGCGGCAACGAACACGACGGAGATCGGCAATGTCGCAGCGTCAAATGGTCTTGGGGATATCGGGACTGGTGCTGGTCGCCGTGCTGGCGATCGGCGGCGGCTGGCTGGTGGCGGAGCGGCCGGGCACGGCCAAGGCAGCGCCGCCGGTGCTGATGAGCGAGCCGGCGCCGCAGCCGGTGGCGCCCACCACCGCGACCCGGACGGTGCCGAAATCCAGCGAGGAGAAGCAGCTCAGCTTCGCGCCGCTGGTCAAGCAGGTGACGCCGGCGGTGGTCAATGTCTATGCGACCAAGACCGAGCAGGGGTTCCGCTCGCCGTTCGCCAACGATCCGTTCTTTTCGCAGCTGTTCGGCGGCGATCTGTTCCAGAGCCGGCCGCAGACCAGCCAGTCGCTGGGCTCGGGGGTGATCGTCGACGGCAAGGGGGTGATCGTCACCAATTCGCATGTCGTGCACGGGGCCGACGAAATCCACATCGCGCTCAGCGGCGGGCGCGAATACCCGGTGAAGCTGCTGCTCGACGATCCGAAATCGGACCTCGCGGTGCTGCAGATCCAGGACGCCAAGGGCCGGACCTTCCCGGCGCTGAGCTTTGCCAATTCCGACGATGTGGAGGTGGGCGACCTCGTGCTCGCCATCGGCAATCCGTTCGGGGTAGGGCAGACGGTGACCAGCGGCATCGTGTCGGCACTGGCGCGGACCGGGGTCGAAACCGGCAATTTCGACTATTTCATCCAGACCGACGCGGCCATCAATCCGGGCAATTCGGGCGGGGCGCTGGTCAATCTGCAAGGCCAGCTCGTCGGCATCAACACCGCGATCTTCACCCGCTCGGGCGGTTCGGTGGGGATCGGCTTCGCCATTCCGGCCAACATGGCCAAGACGGTGGCGACGGCGGGCGAGACCACCGGCACCATCACCCGGCCGTGGTTCGGGGCGCGGCTGCAGGAGGTGTCGACCGACATCGCCGACAGCCTCAACATCGACCCGCCGCACGGGGCGCTGATCACCGAAGTCGCCGCCGGCAGCCCGGCGGACAAGGCCGGGCTCAAATCGGGCGACGCCATCGTCAAGCTCGACGGCGTCGACATCGACGCGCCGCAGGGGTTCGATTTCCGTTTCGCCACCAAGCCGCTCGGCACCACGGTCGACATCACCTATGTCCGCGGCGGGCAGGTGGCGGACGCCAAGGTGGCGGTGAGCGCGGCGCCGGGCGCCGGTCCGGACCAGACGGCCACGGTCAGCGGCAATACAAGGTTCGCCGGAACGACCGTCAGCACGTTGACGCCGCCCCTGGCGCAGGACATGAACCTGCCGTTCGACAGCAAGGGGCTGGTGGTGACCGACGTTGCCGACGGCTCGCCGGCGGACGACATGGGCCTCAGGAAAGGCGACATCATCCTTTCCATCAACGGCCAGGGCATGCAGGATGCCGGGGCGTTCAAGGCTCTGGTGTCGAAACGGACCAATGGATGGCAGATCGTTCTGCAGCGCAACGGACAGGTGATCCAGTCCTATATCAGCGGCTAGCCGCGGCGGAGCACCATGGCTGATCTGTTTGCGGTCGAAAGCGCGGGGGTATCGCCGGACAGTCCGCTCGCCGACCAGTTGCGGCCGCGTTCGCTCGACGAGGTGATCGGGCAGCGGCACCTGCTCGGACCGGACGGCACGCTGAGGCGGATGATCGCCTCGGGGCGGCTCGGCTCGCTGATCCTGTGGGGGCCGCCCGGAACCGGCAAGACCACGGTGGCGCGGCTGCTGGCCGACCAGGTGAACTATCGCTTCAAGCAGATCTCGGCGGTGTTCTCGGGCGTCGCCGATTTGAAGAAGGTGTTCGAGGAGGCGCGGTTCGAGCGGCTCAGCGGGCACAAGACGCTGCTGTTCGTCGACGAAATCCATCGCTTCAACCGGGCGCAGCAGGACGGGTTCCTGCCGGTGATGGAAGACGGCACGGTGGTGCTGGTGGGGGCCACCACCGAAAATCCGAGCTTCGAGCTCAACGCGGCGCTGCTGTCGCGCGCGCAGGTGCTGCGGTTCGATCCGTTCGGGCCGGAAGAGCTCGAATTGATGGCGGAACGGGCCGAGGCGGCGGTCGGGCGCAAGCTGCCGCTCGATGCGGAGGCGCGAACGGCGCTCTATTCGCTGGCCGACGGCGACGGGCGGGCGCTGCTGGGCCTGATCGAGGAAATCTTCGCGGCGACGCGGCCGGACGAGGTGCTGGACCAGGCGGGGCTGCTGCAGGTGGTGCAGCGGCGGGCGCCGATCTACGACAAGAAGCAGGACGGGCATTACAATCTGATCTCGGCGCTGCACAAGACGGTGCGCGGCAGCGACCCCGACGCGGCGCTCTATTATCTGGCGCGCATGCTGGTGGCGGGCGAGGATCCGCTGTTTTTGGCGCGGCGGATGATCCGCATGGCGAGCGAGGATATCGGCATGGCCGACCCGCAGGCGCTGCCGCTGGCGATCGCGGCGCGCGACGCCTACGAGATGCTGGGCTCGCCCGAGGGCGAGCTGGCGCTGGCGGAGCTGTGCGTGTATCTGGCGACCGCGCCGAAATCGAACTCGGTCGAGGTGGCGTTCAACGAGGCGATGGCGCTGGCGCGTTCGTCGGGGTCGCCGCCGCCGCCGATGACGATCCTCAATGCCCCGACCAAGCTGATGAAGGGGCAGGGGTACGGCAAAGGCTATATCTACGACCACGACACGCCCGAGGGCTTTTCGGGACAGGAATATTTCCCCGAAAAGATCGGGCGGCAGAATTTCTACCGGCCGGTCGAACGCGGCTTCGAACGCGAAATCATCAAGCGGCTCGACTATTGGGACAAGCTGCGGGTGAAAAAGCGCGAGGACGGCGAGTAGGGGCGCCGCGAAGCCGCGGCGCCCGGGAGCAGAACCCTAGAGATTGTTCGGGTTGTTGCGGTCGGCGACCTCGCCGTCATCGTGCGGATTGTAGATCGACACACCGGCGGAGGCGGCCGGCGCCGCGGGAGCGACGAGCTTCGCCCGGGTCATGCCGGCGATGTCGCCGCACGGAACCCAGCCCATGTCGGGTGCGGAAATCTTGCACCAATTGCTGGCTTCGTGGGTGACCTTCACGGTGTCGCCGGCCTTGAGCCTGGCGATCGTGTGGTAGCTGTCGCCGGGACCGGCGAGAACGCTGACCGAGCTGTCGAGCGTGGTCGCGGCGAACGCGCCGCCGATGCTCAGGGTGACGATGGCGGCGCCCAGCGCGACGGCTGAGGTGAGATGAGAGAGATGCATATTGGACTCCTGCGTTGCCCTCGGGAGCATCTAACTCGCCGGCCGCATGGATGTTGCCTTAAATGGACTTACAAATGGGAGAGCCTCCTGTCATGAATTTCACGGCCGGGCGATTGGCGCGTGATGCTGGTTTCCGGGCGCAAGGTTGGTTAAGACGGCGCGACAAGCGCCTTGGGCAGCACGCGAGCATTTGACATGTATCCCTATCTTCTCGTCGCCATCGGTGGTGCACTTGGATCGGTGGCCCGCTACGGCACCGGCGTGCTGGTGGGCAAGGTGTGGGACTCGACGTTCCCGCTGGCCACGATGCTGATCAACGTGGCGGGGTCGCTGGCGATGGGGCTGTTCATCGGCTACCTGGTGCGCACGACGCCCGGCTGGCAGGCCGATGGGCGGCTGTTCGTGGCCATCGGCGTCCTCGGCGGTTTCACCACGTTCTCGTCGTTCTCGCTCGATGCGATCTCGATGCTGGAGCGTGGCGACGTCGGGCCGGCGCTGTTCTACGTGGTCGGGTCGGTGGTGATCGGGCTTGCGGCGCTGTTCGGCGGCCTCGTGGTGATGCGGGCCGGCGCATGAGTGGAGCGCGAGTCCAGACGGTCGGACGCGACGAAGACGGCATGCGGCTCGACCGCTGGTTCGGGGTGCATTTCCCGCAGGTGACGTTCGGGCATCTGCAGAAGCTGATCCGCACCGGGCAGGTGCGCATCGACAGCGCCCGCGCCAAGACCAATTCGCGGCTCGCGGCGGGGCAGCAGGTGCGCATTCCGCCGCTCGAGGCGGAGGTGCGGCGCATCGAACAGAAGATCAACGCCGAGGATGCGGCGTTCCTGCGCTCGCTGATCCTCTACGAGGACGACGAGCTCTATGTGTTCAACAAGCCGCCCGGGTTGGCGAGCCAGGGCGGCAGCGGCACCAAGCGGCACATGGACGGGCTGCTCAAGAGCCTGCCCAACAAGCAGGGCGAGGCGCCGCGGCTGGTGCACCGGCTGGACCGCGATACTTCGGGCGTGCTGGTGGTGGCCAAGACGCGCGCCGCCGCGTCGCATTTCGGAAAGGTGTTCCAGTCGCACGCGGCGCAGAAGATCTACTGGGCGGTGGTGTATGGCGTGCCCAAGCCGGCGCAGGGCAGCATCTCGTGCTTTCTCGCCAAGCAGATCGTCGGCGACAACGAGCAGATGGTGGTGGTGGAGCAGAACTATCCGGGCGCGCAGCACTCCAAGACCTACTACTCGATCACCGACAGCGCGGCGCGGCGATTTTCCTGGGTCACGCTGAAGCCGGTGACCGGGCGGACGCACCAGCTGCGCGTGCACATGGCGCAGCTCGGCAACCCGATCATGGGCGATCCGCGCTACTTCAACATCGAGAATTTCCAGGGTGCGCCCGGGCTGGGCGAGGGGCTGCACCTGCATGCCCGCCGCATCCGGCTGCCGCTCAGGAGCGGCAAGCTGCTCGACGTGAGCGCGCCGCTGCCGCCGCACATGGTGCAGAGCTTCGAGGCGCTCGGCTTCGACGCCGACCGCTACGACGTGAAAGATCAGGACCCCGAACGCGAATGAGACTGGTGATTTTCGACCTCGACGGCACGCTGATCGATTCCGAGGCGCTGATCGTCGCCTCGGTGACCGAGGCGTTCCAGGCGGTGAACGAGCCGGTGCCGGACGAGGACGCCATCCGGGCGATCTCGGGGATCACGGCGCGCGATGCGCTGGCGATGCTGGCGCCGAAGGCCGACGCGGCGCGGGTGGAGGTGCTGCTCAAGAGCTATGTGTCGCATTACCAGGCGCGCAGCACCGCGACGCGCGAGCCGCTGTTCGAGGGGGCGCTGGAGGCGCTCGACCGGCTGCAGGCGATGCCCGAGACCGTCCTCGCAGTGGCGACCGGCAAGGGCTATGCCGGGGCGGTGACGCTGCTCGAGCACCACGGCATTGTCGGGCGGTTCAATTCGATCGAGACGCCGACGCACAATCGCGGCAAGCCGGACCCCGAGATGATCGAGGTGGCGATGCGCAAGGCCGGCGCCGAGGCCGGCCAGACCGTGATGGTCGGCGACACCGTGCACGACATGCGCATGGCCAAGGCGGCGGGCGTCAAGGCGATCGGCGTCACCTGGGGCTATCACGAGATCGGCGACCTGCGCGAGGCGGGAGCCGATGTGGTGCTGCGGACGTTCTCCGAGCTGGATGCAAGGATCGACGATCTGGTGGGAGGCGGGCATGCGTGAGTTTCTCGAAGACGCCAACCAGCATCGCGATGACGGCTATGGGCGCGCGCAGGCGCATGTGAAGCCGCAACTGCCCAAGCGGTTCTACAGCGAGGCGACGGTCAAGCCGATGGAGGGCGGCTTCGCGGTGGCGCTCGACGGCAAGGTGCCGCGCACGCCGGGGATGAAGCATGTGGTGGTGCCGCTGGCCACGATCGCCGAGGCGATGGCGGCGGAGTGGGCGGCGCAGGACAAGGACATCGACCCGATGACCATGCCGATGACCCGGCTGGTCAATTCGGCGGTCGAGGCGGGCGAGGAGACGGCGCCGGCGCTGCGCGACGAGATCGTCAAATATGTGGGCAGCGACCTGCTGCTGTATCGCGCCGACACGCCGGACTCGCTGGTGCGGCGGCAGGAAGAGGCGTGGGACGCGGCGCTGGTAAAGCTCGCCCGGCATTTCGGCGTGGCGTTCCAGCCGACCATCGGCGTCGTGCACCAGGCGCAGCCGGCGCCGACGCTCGCCCGCCTGCGGGCCGCGCTCGAGACGGAGGATCTGTTCACGCTGGCGGCGATGAATGCGGTGATGTCGATCACCGGCTCCGGACTGCTGGCGCTGGCGCTGCGGCACGGCCTGCTGACGCCGGAAGAAGTGTGGGTCGCGGCGCATGTCGACGAAGACCACAATGTGTCGCTGTGGGGCGAGGTCGAGGAAATCACCGAGCGTCGGGCCAAGCGGCGCGCCGAATTCGACGCGGCGGCGCGGCTGTTGGCCCTGCTAAAGGCCTGACTCCTCAAAAGCTCTTCGGGCTCTGCACAAAAACTGCAAAGCGGGCGCGCATGCTCCCGACATGCGCAATCCGATCCTGCCTTCGCCCAATCGTCCCATCCCGCTTCCTGACTGCATCCTGATGGATGCCTGGTGGGCCGATCGACGCGACGTATTGCGCGAACGGTCTGGCTCGGTCCTGCGCCTTGTCATCGGCGAGCGGGAAGAGGGCCCACATGACCGACCAGTCTCTGAACAGCGTCGCGGCTGAGGACCAGCGGCCCAGCCAATTGCCGTGGAGCCGCCGCGCGGCGACGGCGAGCCTCGCTCTCGCCGTGCTCATCGCCGCGGGCGACCTGCTGTTCTTTCGGCACGAGCCGGGTATCAGCCTGGCGGTGTTCTTTCTGGCGCTGACCGCCGCCGTGGCGGCGCTGCACCGGCAGGCGCTGCGGCGCCCGCGCGCCGTGGTGCTGCTCGGTGTCGCGGTATTGGCGGCGCTGCCTTTCGCCGAATTCGAGAATCTTCTCTGGGTGCCGTTCGCCCTCGGCGCCGTCAGCCTGCTGGCGCTGGAGCTCGGTGGCCATCTCGGGCGCTTCGAGGACTGGCTGGGTCCGGTGCTGCGTTTTGCGCTGCTGTCGCCGGTGCGCGGGCTGACCGATGGCGCCGCGGTGCTGGGGGCGGCGGGACGGCAGCGGCTCGGCGGCCGCCTGGCGCGCCTCGCGCTGGTGTGGATCGTGCCGGTGGCCTGCGCCGCGGTGTTCGCTTTCCTGTTCGTCGCCGCCAACCCGGTGCTCGAGGACGTGCTGCATGCGGTGCGGCTTGCGGCGCTGCTCGACTGGCTCGATCCGCTGCGCGTGTTCATCTGGTGCGTGGTCGCGGCGGCCGCCTGGCCGGTGCTGCTGCCGCGGCTGCTGCCGTGGCGCCTCGGCGGCGCGTGGCAGGGACCGCTGCAGCCGCAGCCGGAAAGCCTGGTCTTCGGGACGGCGGCGATACGCAATTCGCTGCTCGTGTTCAATGCGCTGTTTGCGGTGCAGACGGCGATGGACCTGCTGTTCCTGTGGGGCGGCGTGCGTCTGCCCGACGGGCTCAGCTATGCCGACTACGCGCATCGCGGGGCCTATCCGCTGATCGCAACGGCGATCCTCGCGGGCGCATTCGTGCTCTTGGCGATGCGGCGCGGCGGGCCGGGCGAGAAGTCGCCGCTGATCCGGACGCTGGTCTATCTGTGGGTGGCGCAGAATGTCTGGCTGGTGGTCTCGTCGCTATTGCGGCTCGACCTCTATGTCGAGGCCTATGGCCTCACCGAAATGCGGATCGCGGCCGGGGTGTGGATGGGGCTGGTCGCCGTCGGCCTGGTGCTGATCGTCGGCAAGATCGCGGCCGGCCGCAGCAATCGCTGGCTGGTGATGGCCAATCTCGCGGTGCTGATGCTGGCGCTGTGGGGCGTGGCCTTCATCGACGTGCCGGCGCTGATCGCGCGCTTCAACGTGGAGCACAGCCGCGAGGTGGCCGGCAGCGGTCCCGCCGTCGACACCTACTATCTGGCGGGGCAGGGGGCGGGAGCGATCCCGGCGTTCGACCAGTTCCTGCGCACGGCGAAATTCGCCGCGCCGGAGACGCTCGCCAGCGCCGCGAAGATGCGGACCATGCTCGCCGACCGGCTGCGGCAGCGCGACGCCGAGGCGCCGCCTGTCTGGCAGAGCTGGACATGGCGCGACACGCGGGTGCGGGCCTATCTTGCGACGCAGCCATTTGCACCCGACGCGGCGGCGGCTAAGAACTAGCTGCCGTCCTGTCGCGGTTCCGAACCGGAAGCCGCGGCACACCTTTCCGGGAACCACTCCGAGCATGCCGCGCATCCTCATCGCCGACGACGAGCCGAACATCCGGGAGGTGATTTCGTTCGCGCTGGAGCGGGCGGGGTTTGCCGTGGCTACCGCCCGCAACGGCTCGGAGGCGCTGCAGCAGCTCCGGCGTGGCCAGATCGACCTGATCGTGCTCGATATCGGCATGCCGGAAATGGACGGGCTCGAAGTGTGCCGGCAGGTCCGCAAGAGCTCGGACGTGCCGATCCTGTTCCTCAGCGCGCGCGACGAGGAGATCGACCGCGTGCTCGGGCTCGAGATCGGCGGCGACGACTACGTCACCAAGCCGTTCAGCGCGCGCGAGCTGGTGGCGCGGGTCAATGTGATCCTGAAGCGGGCGCGCAACGGGGTGAAGGCGCCGGCCACGGCAAGCCACGGCCGCGTGCGGCTCGACGCCAGCCGGCACGGCGTGTGGTTCGGCGATACGGCGATCACGCTGACGGCGCTGGAGTTCGAGATTCTCGCCGCGTTCATGGCACGGCCGGAGGTGGTGTTCAGCCGCGAGCAGATCATGGAAGCGGCGTATGGCGGCGGCACCTTCGTGTCCGACCGCACCATCGACAGCCATATCCGCAATCTGCGCGCCAAATTCGCCGAGGCCGGATGCAGCTCGATCGTCGAGACGGTGCACGGCGTCGGCTTCCGCCTGGGGGCGGCAGGCTGATGGCGGGCCGCAGCGTTCCGCAGAAATGGCGACCGACGCTGGCGATGATCGTGTTCGCGGTGCTGCTGACGGTGCTGGTGCTGCCAGCGGCGATCGTGGTGTGGTTCCGCTATCTCGAGCACACCAGCGAGCTGAGGCCGATCGAGATCGGGGCGCTCGCAGTGGCGCTGGTGATCACGGTGGTGATCGCGGTGGTGTTCCTGCGCACCATCACCGGGCCGATCAACGCGCTGGTGAAGCGCGCCGAGGCCATCGGGCGCGGCGGCCGGGCGGCGATCGTGTCGCCGGAGCAGCTGGGCACGCGCGAGATCGCGACGCTGAGCCAGAGCTTTCTCGACCTCGCCGAGCGGCTGGTGGACCGCACCGAATACGTGTCGTCGTTCGCCGCGCATGTGAGCCACGAGCTCAAATCGCCGATTACCTCGATCCGGGGCTCGGCCGAGCTGCTGCGCGATGCCGAGATGAGCAAACAGGAGCGGGCGCGCTTCCTCGACCATATCATCGCCGATGCCGACCGGCTGGCGGCGCTGCTGGAGCGGCTGCGCGAGCTGGCGCGCGCCGATCTCGACGCGGCGCCGGGATCGACCAGCGTCGCCGAGGCAGTGGCGGGGCAGGCGCTGGTCACGACCGGCGGGACGATCGAGGCGCGCATGGCGCTCGGCCCGGAGGCGGGCAAGGCGGTGTTCGGGCAATTGCTGCGCAACGCCGCCGAGCACGGCGCAAGCGCGGTGCGGATCGAGGCGGCGCGCGACGACGGCATGCTGCGGATCCGCGTTTCCGACAATGGCAGCGGCGTGTCGCCGGGCAATCGCGACCGGGTGTTCGAGCCGTTCTTCACCACGCGGCGCGAGGCGGGCGGCACGGGAATGGGGCTGCAGATCGTGCGTGCGATGCTGGCGGCGCATGGCGGGAGCATCAGGCTGCTGCCGTCGGACAGTGGAGCGACATTCGAGCTCCGGGTGCCGCTGGCGGGACAGGACAACACCTGAACAAGGCGGTTCATCCGGTTGTCCGCGAGGAATGTCGCTAGTTTAGACCTGTTCCAGGGTCGGTCGTTTTAAGTTGACGGCGTCGATCCGCATTTCTATGCCGCCCGCAGTTCAATCGCGCGTCATGAGGTGTTCCGTGAACATGCGTCTTGCTTTCCTCTGCGGCCTGGTGGCCGCTGCTTTGGCCCTGCCTGCCCTGGCGCAGGACGACGGGCTGGTCGTCTACAATGCGCAGCACGAGGCGCTGACGCAGGAATGGGCCGACGGCTTCAGCAAGGAGACCGGGATCAAGGTGACGCTGCGCAACGGTAGCGACACCGAGCTCGGCAACCAATTGCTGCAGGAGGGCGCCGCGTCGCCGGCCGACCTGTTCCTGACCGAAAACTCGCCGGCGCAGGTGCTGGTCGACAATGCCGGCCTGTTCGAGAAGCTGCCGCAGGACATCCTCGACGAGGTGCCGCCGGCCTATCGCCCGTCCTCGGGCAACTGGATCGGCATCGCGGCGCGCTCGACGGTGTTCGCCTACAACACCGATCTGCTGAAGCCCGACCAGCTTCCCAAGTCGATCATGGATCTGGCCAAGCCCGAGTGGAAGGGACGCTGGGCGGCCTCGCCGTCGGGCGCCGACTTCCAGGCGATCGTGGCCGCCATGCTGTCGCTCAAGGGCGAGCAGGCGACCGCCGACTGGCTGAAGGCGATGAAGGACAACGCCGTGGCCTATCGCGGCAATACCGCCGCCATGAAGGGCGTCAACGCCGGCGAGGTGCAGGGCGCGGTGATCTACCACTATTACTATTTCGGCGATAAGGCCAAGACCGGCGAGAACAGCAACAAGGTGGCGCTGCATTTCTTCAAGGGCCAGGATCCGGGGGCGTTCGTGTCCACCTCCGGCGGGGCGGTGCTGAAATCGAGCAAGCACAAGGCGGAAGCGCTGGCCTTCCTCAAGTGGATCGCCGGCAAGGGCGGGCAGGACGTGCTGAAGACCGGCACCTCGTACGAATATGCGGTGGGCGTCGACGCCGAGTCGAACCCGGCGCTGCCGCCGCTCTCCAGCCTCGAAGCGCCGACGGTCGATGCCTCCGGGCTCGACAGCAAGAAGGTCACCGAGTTGATGACGGCGGCCGGCCTGATCTAGAGGATAGGACGATTTGCCCTGCCGGAACGGCTTCCGGCGGGGCCGAGGCGATGCTATGCGGGCGTCGAAAAGCCCGGAAAGTCCAAAGTCTTGAGTGGTGCCCTCGCAGCTTCCCCGCCCGCCTCGCGGCCGCTCCGGCTGCCACAGCGGGCGGTTGCCTATGCGGTGGCGACGCTGGTGGCGGCGCTGAGCCTGATCCCGCTCGGCTTCATCGCGTGGGTGGCGGTGGCGGGCGGCTGGGACCAGGTGCGCACGCTGGTGTTCCGTCCGCGCGTGGGCGAGCTGCTGGCCAACACGCTGTGGCTCGAGGCGATCACCCTGCCGGTGGCAGCGGCGCTGGGGGTGGGGCTCGCCTGGCTGACCGAGCGCACCAGGCTGCCCGGCGCGCGCTGGTGGGCGGCGCTGATGGTCGCGCCGCTGGCCATCCCGGCGTTCGTGCAATCCTACGCCTGGAACAGTGTTCTGCCGCAACTGCACGGCCTGCCGGGCGCGGTGGTGATCGCGCTGATCTCGTACCTGCCGTTCGTCTATCTGCCGGTGGCGGCGCAACTGCGCCGGCTCGATCCGGGGCTCGAGGACGGCGCGGCGGCGCTGGGCAAGGGGCCGCGGGCGATCTTCTTTCGCGTGGTGCTGCCGCAACTGCGCTGGCCGGTCTGCGCCGGGGCGCTGCTGGTCGGGCTGCATTTGCTGGGCGAATACGGGCTGTTCGTGCTGATGCGCTACGACACCTTCGCCACGGCGATCGTCGACCAGTTCGAGAGCGTCTATAACGGCCCGGCCGCCAATCTGCTGGGCGGCGTGCTGGTGCTGTGCACCGTGGTGCTGATCGGGCTCGAGACGATGCTGCGCGGCGACCGGCGCTACGCCCGGCTGGGGGCCGGCGCGGCGCGGCAGCCGGTGCGGCACGAGCTCGGACGCTGGCTGGCGCCGGCGCTGGCTGGCCTGACCGTGGTGGCGGTGCTGTCGGTCGGCGTCACCCTGGGCACGCTGTTGCGCTGGCTGTGGATCGGCGGCACCGCGGTATGGCGGCTCGATCAGGTCGGCGCGGCGCTCTGGCAATCGGTGTTCTACGCGCTGGCCGGCGGCGTGCTGACGACGCTGCTGGCGGTGCCGATGGCGTGGCTGACGATCCGCGCGCCGGGGCGCTGGCAGCGCGTGCTCGAGGCGTCGCATCTGTATGTGGGGGCGCTGCCGGGGATCATCGTGGCGCTGGCGCTGGTGTCGATCACGGTGCGGCTGCCGATCTACCAGACGGCGTGGACGCTGACCTTCGCCTATGTGCTGATGTTCCTGCCGCGGGCGCTGACGGGGCTGCGGTCGTCGATGGCGCAGGCGCCGATCGAGCTCGAGCGCGCGGCGATGAGCCTCGGGCGGCCGCCCATGGTCGCGGTGATGCAGACGACGATGCGGCTCGCGGCACCGGGGATTGCCGCCAGCATGGCGCTGGTGGCGCTCGGCATCGCCAACGAGCTGACCGGCACGCTGCTGCTGGCGCCCAACGGCACGCGGACGCTGGCAACGAAATTCTGGGCGCTGACCAGCGAGCTCGACTACGTGGCGGCGGCGCCCTATGCGCTGCTGCTGATCGTGCTGTCGCTGCCGCTCACGGTGCTGCTGCGGCGGCAGGCCGACAAGGCGCTCGCCGCATGAGCCTGTTGTCGCTGAGCGGGGTGAGCAAGCGCTATGGCGAGGTGCGGGCGCTCGACCGCGCCACGCTGTCGGTGGCGGCCGGCACGCTCACCGCCATCGTCGGCGCCTCGGGCTCGGGCAAGACCACGCTGCTGCGGCTGATCGCCGGGTTCGAGATGCCGGACGAGGGCAGCATCGTGTTCGACGAGCTGCAGGTGGCGGGGCCGCTGCGCATGGTGCCGCCGCATCGGCGCGGCATCGGGCTGGTGGCGCAGGAGGGGGCGCTGTTCCCGCACCTCAGCGTCGGCGGCAATATCGGCTTCGGCATGGAGCGGCGTTCCGATCGGGCGGAGATCGACGCGCTGCTCCGGGCGGTGGAGCTCGATCCGGCCATCCGCAAGCGGATGCCGCACGAATTGAGCGGCGGGCAGCAACAGCGCGTGGCGTTGGCCCGGGCGCTGGCGCGGCGGCCCAAGCTGATGCTGCTCGACGAGCCGTTCTCGGCGCTGGATGCGGGCCTGCGCGCCAACATGCGCGAGATGGTGAAGCGGCGCCTGCAGGCCGACGGCGTCACAGGCATTCTGGTGACGCACGACCAGCAGGAAGCGCTGAGCTTTGCCGACCAGCTCGCGGTGTTGGAGGACGGGCACGTGGTGCAGGCCGGCTCGCCGCGCGAGCTCTACCTGCAGCCGCGTACCGAGATGCTGGCGCGGTTCCTGGGCGATGCACTGATCCTCGATGCCGAGGTGCGGGCCAGCGAAGTGGAGACCCCGCTCGGGCGGGTGCGCGTGACGCGCACCACCCGCGACGGCGCCGCGCGCATCATGCTGCGGCCCGAGCAGGTGCGGCTGGTGCCGTGGAGCGAGGGCACCCCGACGGCCGAGATCGTCTCGGCCTCGTTCGAGGGGCCGATCACGGTGGTGCGGTTCAAGGCCAATGGCGCGACCTTCACGCTCAAGGTGCCGAGTGCCGACGCGCCGGTGCAGGGCCGCGCCTCGATCGTGCTGATCGGCACCGGGCACGTGCTGCCGCAATAGGGGCAGGGCGAAATCCGGTGGCTGCGGCCCCCACCCCCAGCCCCTCCCCGCAAGGGGGAGGGGGGCGATAGAACTGCATTCTCCGGTGGTGCAGTCGAGAATCCTCGCCCGCGCCTGCGGCGCAAGGGAGGATTTCCCGACTGCTAGGGCAGGTATCTCTGCCTGAGGTGCGCCTCGAAGTAGTTGCCGTTCAGCTTCTCGCCGGTGGCGTGCACCAAGAGGTCCGGGGTCGAGTAGCGCGAGGCCTGCGTCCAGATCCGGTCGCGGCGCCAATCGTTGATGGCGACGAAATGGCCGCGGCGCATCTGCTCGCGGGCATCGGGGATGTCCTTTTCCATCGCCGCCCAGAGCTGCGCCGCGATCATGGCGCCGAGGGTGTAGCTCGGGAAGTAGCCGAAGGCGCCGCTCGGCCAGTGCACGTCCTGCATCGGGCCGTCCTTGTAGGTGTCGCGGGTGGACAGGCCCAGATATTCGGTCATGCGGGCGTGCCATTGTTCCGGCACGTCGCGCGGGCGGATGCTGCCGTCGATCAGGCCCTTCTCGATCTCGAAGCGCAGGATGACGTGCAGCGGGTAGGTGGCCTCGTCGGCGTCGACGCGGATGAGGCCGGTCCTGACCTCGTGCACATGCGCCAGGAGGTCCTCGATGTCCCAGCCGGCGATGGCTTCGTCGCCGAGGTGCTGGCGGACCAGCGGCATCGCCCATTCCCAGAATTCGGCGGAGCGGCCGACCTGCTTTTCCATGAACAGGCTCTGGCTTTCGTGGATGGCCATGCCGCGCGCCTTGCCGACGGCGAAGTTCGACCACTCCTTGGGCAGACCCTGCTCGTAGAGGCCGTGGCCGGTCTCGTGGATGATGCCCATCAGCGAAGAGAGGAATTCGGAGGTGGTGTAGCGCGTGGTCATGCGCACGTCGGTGGGCACGCCGCCGCAGAAGGGGTGGTGCGACACATCGAGGCGGCCATGCGCGAAATCGAAGCCGATGGCTTCCATCACGGCGAGGCCGAGGGCCTTCTGCCGCTCGATGGGGAAAGGGGCGTTGAGCGGCTTCAGGGCGCGGCGGGCGCGGTCGGCCTCCTGCTTCGCCAGCACCGCCGGCACGAAATCCCTGAGGAAGAGCTTGAGGCGCGCGAACACCGGAGCGATATCGGCGGCGCGGTTGCCGGGATCGTACTGTTCCATCATGGCGTCGTAGGGATCGAGGCCGAGCGCCCGGGCGCGCAGCTCGGCTTCCTCGCGGGCGATGCCGACCACCTCCTCGAAGGCGGGCAGGAAGCCGGCCCAGTCGTTCTTGCCGCGCAACTCGCGCCAGAGCTGCTCGGAGCGCATGCGGGCCACCACCTGCCGGCGCACGAAATCGGCGGAGAGGCAGGTCATGTTGGTGTAGACGCGGCGCTGCTCGCGGATCGCCGCCTGCTGCATGTCGTCGAGCGGCTCGTCCTCGGCCGCGGCCAGCCAGTCGCCGATCTCCGGGGCCGTGGCCATCTCGTGATACATGCCGGCCAGCACCGCCATGGATTCGGCGCGCTTTTCGCCGCCGCCCACCGGCATCGTCACCGCCTCGTCGACGCTCAGCATCGATTGGGCGTGCTCGATGGCCTCGAGCTTGTGGCCGAGCTCTGACAGTCTGGCGAAGGCGGAGTTGGCGGACATCTTGACGTCTCCGTGGGGCGGGAGACTGCGCATAGCCAAATGCAGCGCCGGTTGGAAGCTACTTCCGCACCCGGTCGAGCGACAGGCCGATGGCCACGCCGATGGCGATGCCCAGGCCGATGCCGGTCGCCAGATTGCCCCAGACCGTGCCGATCACGGCGCCCAGACCAACGCCGATGGCGATGCCGAGCGCCAGATTGGCGCTGGTTTTCTTCTTGGGATCCGTCTCGTCGCCGGCCATGTCCGGTCTCCTTTCAAAGGTCCCATTTAGGGACCGGGGCCGTGATGTAAAGGGTTGGGCCCGGCCCGATGCCCGGCGATGCCAGCATTTCCGGGGCAGAGACGGCGGGCCGATGTCCACCGGGTGGTGGACGACAGCGCCGGCAGCCTTCGCCAGGATCGGGCTCATGGCCCAATTTGGAGGATGGCGCATGAAACTGCGTAACTTTCACCGCGTCCTGGCGTTCTGCCTCGGGGTGGCGATGACGCTGCCGGCGGCCGCCGCGCCGCTGGCCTATGCCGCGAATGAACGGGGGGCATTCGGCTGGGCCATGGATGCGGGAAGCCGGGGGGCGACCGAGAGGCTGGCGATGCAGCGCTGCGGCGGCACCGCCAATGGCTGCAAGATCGTGATGTCCAAGAACGGCGACTGCATGGCGGCGATCGAGTCCAGGGGCACGCCCAGCCACCCAGGCTATTGGTACTGGGTCGGCTACACGACGGCTGTGAATGCCTATGCGCGTTCCAGCGAACTGCAGCGGGTGCGCGGCCTGGTGTATCACTGGTGCACCGGCGTCGGCGCCGGCCCACCCTTCAACACCTGCCGCTCCGTCCACTCCGATTGCGCCAGCTATATCCGGAATCTCAATTGAGCGGCGCATAAAGGGGACGGGGCGCAGCCGGGGAGGACTGCGCCCCTCAGAAAGGCGGGCCCTTCTGGACTTCGCCTCGGGCCGGCGCGCGCCATTGGGGGAATGCGCGAGCCGGAGCTGGGACCGGCGGCGGCGCCGCCGGGAATTGATGCGTGCTGCTAGAACGGCAGGATGGCGTCGGCGATCTGCTGGCCGTAGCGCGGCTGCTGCACGTCGGTGATCTGGCCGCGGCCGCCGTAGGAGATGCGGGCCTCGGCGATCTTTTCGGACAGGATGGTGTTGTCCGACTGGATATCTTCCGGCCGCACGATGCCCTGCACGACGAGGTCGCGGATCTCGAAGTTCACCCGCACCTCCTGGTGCCCTTCGATGACGAGGTTGCCGTTGGGCAGCGTCTGGGTGACGACCACGGCGACATTGGTGGTGAGCTTTTCGTTGCGGTTGACCGAGCCGGTGCCGCCGTCGCTCATGGTGCCGGCGGTGGAGACGCCACCGCTCGGGCTGACGTCGACGCCCGGCACCTTGGTGCCGAACAGCGAGCCCAGGCTGGTGCCGATGCTGGCGTCGTTACCCGAGGTGCGCTTGCGGCTGGTGGCGTTGGAGATCTGGGCGCTGTCGTCGATGGTGACGATCACCGTCAGGATGTCGCCGACCTTGTGGGCGCGCTGGTCCTTGAAGAAGCCGCGGGCGTCGGTCGAGAACAGCGAATTGGGCTGGTAGCTGGCCGGCACCACGGCCGGCATCGGCATGTTGACCGGGGTGTAGCCGGGCTGCGCCGTCGGGTCGGCGATGGCGGTGAGCTTGGGCGCGTCGCCGACGCGGGAGAGCTGGTCCATCGTCGCACAGCCGCCGAGCAGCGCCATCAGCGAGAGCGTGGTGATCAGTTTGAGGGCGTTCATGTGCATCTCTCAGAGCGAGGCCACGGTGGTGGCGGCGGACAGGATTTCGACGGTGCCGTCGGCGCGGGCGACGCCGTGCAGCACTTTCTTGGTGATGATGTTGAGCACGTCGACCGGCTGGCCGGCGGCGGCGGTACCCAGCGCCTGGCCGCGCACCGTCAGCGTCATGGCGCCGGCCTTGAGGGTCACGGTGACCAGCGCGTTGCGGGTGACCACGGTCGGCTCGCTCACGTCGGACGCCTTGAGCATGATGCCGGCCCGGCTCTGGCGCACCAGCTGCTTGCCGACGAGCTGGTCGAGATCGGCGTAGCCGCCGGCCGCCGCCATGCTCAGCGGCACCTCGGCGAGCTCGAAATCGGCGGCGCTCAGGATGGTGCCGGCGGCGTAGGTGTCGAGCAGGCGCGGCGCCTTGGTCATCAATTGCAGCGTGCCGGTGAGGTCGACCGGCCGGTCGATGCCGGCGATCATGAAGCGGGCGGCGAACTGGCCGGTCTGCGGCGTATAGCGGAGGTCGGCAAGGGTGGCCGGCGCCGGCACCTGGCTGGCGTTGAAGCTCACATTGGCAAGGTCGAAATGCGTCTCGGCGGTGACGCCGCTGGTGAGCACGCCGCGGCGGTCGAGCTCGGCCGTGATGAGGCTCGACAGGGCCGGCGCATCGACCACGGTGGTGAGGCGGGTGACGCGGATGCGGGTGTAGCCGATATTGTCGAAATCGGCGAGACCGACCAGCCTGGCCGCGCTCGCGACGCTGGCGATGGGCACGATGCCGGTGGTGCCGGGCGCCGGGGCGCGGAAGATCGCGGTTTCCGACAGGGCGCCGGGATTGTCGAACATGTCGCCGATGGTAACGAGGTCGGCATTGACGGTGATGTCGCCCTTGAGCGTCGGCTGCGCCAGAGCGGCAACGGTCGAGAGCAGGCCGATCGCCAAAGCCAGAATGAGGGATTTCATCGGTCAGCCTCCTCAGCGCATCTGGCTTACCGACGAGAGCATCTCGTCGGCGCCGGTGATGACGCGGGCGTTCATTTCGTAGGCGCGCTGCGCGGCGATCAGGTCGGCGATCTCGGTCACCGGGTTGACGTTGGCCTGTTCGAGATAGCCCTGCATCAGATGGCCCATGCCGTCGGAATTGGGCGTGCCGGCCTGGGCGGCGCCGCTGGCGGCGGTCTCGACGAAATTGTTGTCGCCGACGGATTCGAGTCCCGACGGATTGACGAAGCGGTAGAGCTGCAACTGGCCCAATTGCGTCGGCGTCGTGGAGGTGCCGACATAGGCCTGGACGATGCCGTCGGCGCTGATCGAGATCGAGTTGGCGTTGTCGGGAATGGTGATGCCGGGCTGCACCTGGTAGCCGTCGACATTGACCAGGAGGCCGTTGGGGCTGCGGTCGAACGAGCCGTCGCGGGTGTAGCCGGTGCGGCCGTCGGGCAATTGGATGGCAAAATAGCCTTCGCCGGACACGGCGAGGTCGAGGTCCTTTTCCGTCGGGTTGACCGTGCCCTGGCTCATCACGCGCGGTGTCGCGGCGGTCTTGACGCCGGAGCCCACCTCGATGCCGACCGGCGCGGTGGTGCCGGAGTCCGAGGTGCTGGCGCCGGCGCGTGCATATTGCTGGTACAGCAGGTCCTGGAATTCGGCGCGCTGGCGCTTGAAGCCAGTGGTGCGCATGTTGGCGATGTTGTTGGAGATGATTTCGACGTTGCGTTCCTGGGCAGCCATGCCGGTGGACGCGATGTAGAGAGCTTTCATCTTTTCCTCCGGCTCAGGCGGTCATGTCGCCGAGCTTCTGCACGGCAGTGGAGCGCAGTTCGTCCTGGCGCTGCATGATGCCGGCCAGTGTCTGATAGGCACGCTCGATGCGGATCATGTCGGCCATCGACTGCACGCCCGAAACGTTGGAGCGTTCGACGGCGCCCTGGACCACGACGGTGTTGGTGGCCGGCGTGCCGGCCGGCCCCGAATAGTAGTTGTTGCCTTCACGGGCCAGCACCTGCGGGTTGCCGAACTCGACCAGCGCCAGCTTGCCCTTGCTGCCCTGGCTGGTGCTGATGCTGCCGTCCCTACTGATGGCGATGTCGGTGTCGGCGCTGTCGAAGGTGATGGGGCCGGAGCTGCCCAGCACCGGGTTGCCGGCGAGGTCGACCAGGGTGCCCTTGGCATCGATCTGCAGCGAGCCGTTCTTGCTGTAGCGCGGGCCGGCGGGCGTCTGCACGGTGAGGAAGCCCTCGCCGCTGAGCGCCACGTCGAGCGGGTTGCCGGTCTGCTCGATCGAGCCGGTCGACATGTCGTGGATGGTCGACCAGTCCTCGGTGTAGTGCACGATGTCGTCGCTGCCGGCGAAGTCGTTGTCGCGGGCGACCGGCATCAGATAGTCCTGGAACAACATGCTCTCGGACTTGAAGCCGGTGGTGTTGATGTTGGCCATGTTGTTGGCCACGACATCCATCTGGCGCTGCAACGCGATCTGTCGCGAGAGCGAAACTAGCTGCGCATTTTCCATTCGCGCATATCCCCGTCGTCTGTCCCCGAAGCGTTCCACCTCCCCAGGCGGGTCGCCTCGGCGTTAACAGTGCAGAAACCGTGCCAAAGCAAAAAGCTCAACGATTTCAGCGATGTCCAACATTCGCCCGGTTCGCGGCGCTAGACCCTGCGGTGCCCCGCGGCAAGAACGACCCGGCAAATTCTGCCGCTTTGGGACAGTTGGTAAGGGATCGTTAACCAACAGACGCTTAGCTGCATCGGGAAGCGGAATCGTCCGGATTTGCGGGGGTTTGCCATGGCTGTCGACGCCGAGGCGGAAGACGGGGACGGCGAGGGCCAGGTTGCCGCCAAGCGCGGCATCCCGCGGCGACTCCTGATCATCGGTGCCGCCGGACTGATCGTCCTGCTCCTGGCTGGAGCGGCGCTCTATTTCTTCGTGTTCGCCGGACGCTCGAGCGATGCGGCGCGGGCGCAAGCCGCGGCGGTGCTCGACAGCTTCATCTTCAACCTGCCGACGATGACGGTGAATCTGGCGCCGGACGAGGGGGCCAAGACCGACCAGTTCCTGAAGCTCACGGTGGCGCTGGAAGTCGCCAATGAGGGCGTGATGAAGGACATCCAGCCGCGCATGGCCAAGGTGATCGACGCCTTCCAGGTGTACCTGCGCGAGCTGCGCAAGAGCGACCTCGAAGGGTCCGAAGGCGTCTACCGGCTGAAGGAGGAATTGCGGCGGCGCATCAACGTCGCGATCTTCCCGGCGCAGATCGACGGCATCCTGTTCAAGGAAATCCTGGTGCAGTGATGGCGGGGCCGCAGGACCAGGACAAGCTCGCCGAAAGCTGGAACCCCAATGTAGGGGCGGATGGCGACGGCATTTCCGCCGACTGGGCGGCGATGCTGGAGAGCGACGGCGCCGGCGCGTCGCCGTCCGACGGCACCGACCGGGTGCTCAACCAGGACGAGATCGACAGCCTGCTGGGGTTCGACGCCAACACCACCAGCAATGTCGAGCTCACGGGCGTGCAGGCGCTGATCAATTCAGCGCTGGTGTCGTACGAGCGCCTGCCGATGCTCGAAATCGTCTTCGACCGGCTGGTGCGGCTGGCGACGACGAGTCTCAGGAACTTCACCTCGGACAATGTCGAAGTGTCGATGGAGTCGATCTCCTCGGTGCGCTTCGGCGACTATCTGAACTCCATTCCACTGCCGGCGATCCTCAGCGTCATCAAGGCCGAGGAATGGGACAATTTCGGCCTGCTCACCGTCGACAGCAACCTTATCTACTCGATGATCGACGTGCTCCTGGGCGGGCGGCGCGTCGGCGGGCAGATCCGCGTCGAGGGGCGGCCCTACACCACCATCGAGATGGCGCTGGCGCGGCGCATGATCGAGGTGATCCTCGAGGACACGCACAAGGCGTTCGCGCCGGTGACCGAGGTCAATTTCCGGCTGGAGCGGCTCGAGACCAATCCGCGCTTCGCCGCGATCTCGCGTCCGGCCAATGCGGCGATCCTGATCGAGCTCAGGATCGAGATGGACGATCGCGGCGGCAAGATCGAAATCCTGCTGCCCTATGCCACGATCGAGCCCATCCGCGAGCAATTGCTGCAGATGTACATGGGCGAGAAGTTCGGCCGCGACCCGATCTGGGAAGGCCATCTCGCCACCGAGGTCTATGCCGCCGACGTGACGCTCGATGCGGTGCTGCACGAGTTCGACCTGCCGCTCAGCCGGGCGCTGGCGCTGGCGCCGGGCGAGACCATCATGTTCGACCGCACGCCGCACGATCCGGTGACGCTGCGCTGCGGGGACGTCGAGCTGACCGAGGCCCTGATGGGGCATATCGGCAATCATGTATCGGTGCGCGTGACGCGCCCCCTCAACCCGCCCAAGGTGACCATGGCGGCGTTCGAGGCGCTGGACAAATCCGAGGAGGGTCGGTGATCGTGGGCTTCAACCTTGGGATGCTGGTGGAGGGGTCGGTGGCGGTGCTGCTCGCCGTCACCATCGGCTATTGCGCCATCCTCAACCAGCGGTTGAAGCGCCTGCACTCGGACCGCGAGACGCTGGCCAAGATGGTCTCCGACCTGGTGCAGGCGACGGGCCTTGCCAATGCGGCGATCACCGAGCTCAAGACGGCGGCGCTCGAAGCCGACGCCAAGCTCAACGACCGGCTGGTGCAGGCCAGGGAACTCGAGGCGGAGTTGCACGCGCAGGTGTCGAGCGGCTCGCAGCTCATCGAAAAAATTGCGCGCATCACCGCGGCCGCCAAGACGCAGCCTTTGCCCGACGCACCGGCGGCAAAGCCCGAGCCGGCCAAGCCGGCGGTGGCGGTCGAGCCGCAGAGCCGGCTGCATTCGGCGCTGCAGCAGCTCGCCATGCGGCCCGGTATCGGAGGCAAGGCCGCTTGAGATCGATCCGCCTCCTACCGGTCGTCATCTTCGCCGCGCTGGCGCTCCTGGTCTTCAAGGGGATCGGGCTCGTCACCAATGGCGGCTACGTGCTGACCGGACCGGTGGCGGTGGTGGCCGAGGAGAGCGACACGCCCAGCGCCGATGCGACCATCGCGACGCCATCCGAGGCGACGATGGCCGACACCAGCCCGACCATGGACGATTCCCAGCCGACGCTCGCCACCAAGGTCGACGCACCGCCGCCGGTGGCGAGCAGCCACGAAGCGGCCGCGTCGTCGGCGGCGGCCTCGTCGGCGGCGGCCGACGCCAGCACCTCGTCCTCGGCCGCGAGCGCCGTCGAGGCGTGTCCGCCCGAGGGCGCGCCTGCCGCGGCCAGCCAGCCGGAGGCGGCATTGCCCGCGGGCTGCCAGGCCGCGTCCGCGCCGGTCAACGCGCATGGCGATGCGCTGCCGACCGTCCGCACGGCCACGGGCGCGGTGGAGCCGCTCAGTGCGGTCGACGGCGACAACAGCGAGCAGGCGCTGCTGGCGCGGCTCGGCGAGCGGCGAGCGCAGCTCGACAAGCGCGAGGCGGATCTGGCGATGCGCGAGTCGCTGGTGGCGGCGGCGGAAAAGAAGCTCGACGAGCGCACCAAGGAACTGGCGGCGCTGCAGCAGCAGGTGGCCAGCCTGGTCGACCAGAAGCAGGCGTCCGAGGCGGCCAATTTCAAGGCGATCGTGTCGATGTACGAGACGATGAAGCCCAAGGACGCGGCCAAGATCTTCGATACGCTCGACCTCAACGTGCTGATCAAGGTGGCGCAGGCGATGAATCCGCGGAAGATGTCGCCGATCCTCGCCGCGATGAGCGCGGCGCCGGCGCAGGCGCTGACCACGGCGCTGGCGACCACCGGCGACACCGATACGGTCGCGCAGGTGGCCGGCGGCCAGGACCTGTCGCAGTTGCCGCAGATCGTCGGCCACTAAGGCGCCGCCGCCACCGCAAGGCCCCGGAAAATCCATGCTGTCTTAGGCGCGCGTTAAGCCGCCGCCGCTATGCTTAACGCCTGTTTGCGTATGCGTTGAGTAGCGGCCGGCGATGAGTGAGTTTGTGCGGCGGGCGAGCGTGCCGGTGCGGCCAATCCTGGCCGTGCTGGCTTGGCTTGCCCTCGCCTTCGCCGCGACCGCCGACGACCGCGTGCAACTCCAGGCCACGGCCGAGACCGGCTTCGGGCGGCTGGTGCTGGAGTTTTCGACCCGCCTCGACCTGCCGGGCTACAAGATCAACTACGACAACAACGTGCTTGCCGTGACCTTCTCGGGGCCGGTGAACATGGCGATGCCGGACATGGCGTCGACGCTGCCGCAATACCTCACCATCGGCCGCGTCGATCCGGACGGCAAGGGCGTGCGCTTCGGGCTCCGGAACCCGGTGACCATCCACAGCATGGAGGCGGGCGAAAAGCTGTTCATCGACCTGCTGCCGGTCGGCTGGCAGGGGCTGCCGCCGTCGCTGCCGCCGGAGGTGGTGGCGGATTTGGCGCGCCGCGCCAAGAATGCGGAGATCCTCGCCGAGCAGCGCCGCAAGGCGGAAGACGCCAAGGCGCTCAATCCGCGCGCGACCATCCATATCGGGCATAATCCGACGTTCTACCGCGCCGAGTTCGACTGGAGCACCGACACCAAGGCGGAGTTCAGCCAGGAGGGCAACACCGCCACGATCACCTTCGACTGGCCGGTGGCGGTGGATGTCGCCGACCTCGCGGCCGACATGCCGGCGCAGATCACCGCCGTCACCAATTCGGTGTCGCCGGCGGGCAGCTCGGTGGTGCTGACCCTCGCCGACGGCGTCGCGCCGCGCTTTTATGCGGCGGACCCGCAGCATTTCACCTTCGACGTGGACCTCGCGCCGGCCGAGATCGACAAGAACCGCGTGACCGCCGAAGTGGCGGCGAAGCGGGCCGAGGCTGAAGCGGCCGCCGAGGCGGCTCGGCAGGCGCAAAGCCAGACCTCGGCGTCGGCCGAGCTGCAGGCCACGCAAGGCACCGACGCACCGACCGGCGCGGCGATCACGCCGAAGATCGACATGGTCTCGGGGACGGTGCGCATGATGTTCCCGTTCGAGCGCGACACGGCCTCGGCCGTGTTCCGGCGCGGCAATACGCTGTGGATGCTGTTCGACACTCCGACGCAGATCAACCAGCCGGCGCAATCGCCGGCGCTGTCGTCGATCGCGTCGGCCTTCGAGGTGACGTCGGCGGGAGAGACGCAGATCGTGCGGGTCGACCTGTCGACGGCCAAGCTCGCGACGCTGGCGTCGGAGGGGCGGTCATGGGTGCTGTCGATCGGCGACGTGCTGCTGGATGCGACCGAGCCGCTGGAGATGAAGCGCAGCCGCGACCAGGACGGGCATTTCGAAATGACGGCGCTGCTGGGCAAGCCGTACAAGGTGCACAGCTTCCGCGATCCGAATGTCGGCGACGTGCTCGACATCGTCACCGCCTATCCGCCGGCGCGCGGCACGGTGCGCGATCTCAGCTATGTCGATTTCGACGCGCTGCGCTCGGTGCACGGGCTGGTGGTGCGGCCGGACAATGACGAGCTCAAGGTGAGCATCGTCGACGACCACGCGCTGATTTCGTCGCCGGACGGGCTGTTCCTGTCGGACCAGAACGGGCCGCGGGCGCTCGATGCGGGGCGGGCGTCGGAAGTGCGCGACAGCTTCGTCGATTTCGCGGCGCTGAAGCAGGACAATCCGGCGGTGTTCAGCAAGCACGCCGAGGATCTGAGCGAGGTGGCGGCGAGCAAGGAAGGGCAGGCGCGCGAGGTGGCGCGCCTGACGCTGGCGCAATACTATATCGGCAACCAGTTCGGGCCCGAGGCGCTCGGCGTCCTCAAGGTGCTGGAGCGCGACCTCAAGACCGACGAGCTGCGCAAGAAGGTGCAGCTCAGCACTGCGATCGCCGACGTCATCGCCTATCGGCCCACCGACGCGCTGGCGATCCTCAACAGCCCCGGCTTCGCCGACGAAGTCGACGCCCTGATGTGGCGGACGATCGCGCGCACCGCGGCGCACGACTATGCCGGCGCCCGCGCCGATGCGCTCGCCTCGGATGCGGTGATCGAGAACTATCCGGTGTGGGTGCAGCAGAAATTCCTGTTCGCGGCGACCCGCGCCGCGCTCGAAACGAACGACCTCGCCTCGGCGCAGAAATACCTCAAGCTGATCACCTTCGCGCAGCTCTCGCCCGAGGATGTGACGCTCTACCAGCTGTTCCAGGGACGCGTCGCCGAGAGCATGGGGCAGACGCAGCAGGCGCTCGACACCTACGGCCAGGTGATCGCCGCCGACGTGCGTCCGACCCATGCCGAGGCGGTGTACCGCACGCTGCTGCTGCTCAGGCAGACCGGCAAGATCGACCTCACCAAGGCGACGCAGACGCTCGCGGCCGAGGCGATCCTGTGGCGCGGCAACCCGCTCGAAGTCGACATGGACAAGCTCCTGGCTGAGCTCTATTTCGCCAACAAGGACTATCGGCTCGGCTTCGAGACGGCCCGGGACGCGGCGGCGCACAGCCCGCCGAGCAAGCCGGTCGACGATTTGCTGACCGAGACGCAGCAGCAGTTCACCGACCTCTTCCTCAATGGCGGGGCGAGCCAGCTCGGCGACCTGGACGCGCTGAGCCTCTACTACGATTTCCGCGAGCTCACGCCGGCTGGCGCCAAGGGCGACGAGATGATCCGCAACCTCGCGCGGCGGCTGGTGCAGGTGGACCTGCTGGGGCAGGCGGCCGACCTGCTGCAATACCAGATCGACAACCGGCTGAAGGGCGTGGCGCAGGCGCAGGTGGCGGCGGACCTGGCGCTGATCCGCATCGCCAACCGCGACCCGGAAGGGGCGCTCAAGGCCCTCAACCAGACGCGCATGGCCAATCTGTCGCCGACGCTGGAGCGGCAGCGCCGCATCCTCGAGGCGCGCGCGCTGATCGACGCCGACCGCGAAGACCTGGCGCTCGACCTGCTGGCCCGCATCGACGGCCGCGACGCCGATCTGCTGAAGGTGGACGGCTACTGGAAGGCCAAGAACTACAGCGCGGCGTCGGACCTGCTGGAAACCATCTATTCCGCCGATCCGACCGAGCCGCTGAACCAGGACGCGCGGATGAACATCGTCAAGGCGGCGGTGGGTCTGGTGCTGGCCAACGATCCGCTGGGGATGAGCCGGCTGCGGGCGAAGTTCTCGGAGCGGCTGGCGCAGACGCCGGAAGGTCCGATGTTTGCCTACATCACCAGCCCGGACGCGCAGGTCACCGGGCTCGAATTCAAGGCGGCCGCCAAGGCGGTGGCGAGCATCGATACGGTCACCGGCTTCCTCAACGCCTACCGCAAGATCTATCCGGTCGATCCCAAGATCGCGCCGGCCGAGGCGAGCGCCAAGGCGGCGGTGTAGCCGGCGGCTAACTGCCGGTGAAGCTGCGCACGAGCGAGCCGGCGACCAGGTGCCAGCCGTCCACCAGGACGAAGAAGATCAGCTTGAACGGCAGCGAGATCACCACCGGCGGCAGCATCATCATGCCCATCGACATCAGCACCGAGGCGACCACCATGTCGATGATGACGAAGGGCAGGAACAGCAGGAAGCCGATCTCGAAGGCGCGGCGGAGCTCGGAGATCATGAAGGCCGGGATCAGGATCTTCAGCGGGATGGTCTTGGCGTCGGCCGGCGGCGGCTCGTTGCTGAGGTCGTAGAACAGCTGCACGTCCTGCTCTCGGACGTTGGCGGCCATGAAATCGTGCAGCGGCACCGAGCCGCGGTCGAACGCCTCCTGGAACTGGATCTGGCCGGCGAGAAGCGGCGCCACCCCCTGGTCGTAGGACGCCTGCAGCGTCGGCTGCATGATGAAGAAGGTCAGGAACAGCGCCAGCGACACCATCACCGAATTGGGCGGCGCGCTCTGCAGGCCGAGCGCCGTGCGCAGCAGCGACAGCACCACCACGATGCGGGTGAAGCTCGTCACCATGATCAGGATCGAGGGGGCGAGGGCGAGGACGGTGATGAGGCCGACGAGTTGGACGGCGCGCTGGGTCAGCGTCGTATCGTCGCCGAAATTGACCGAGATGTCCTGCGCCTGCGCGACGGAGGGAAGGGCAATGACGGCAAGGGCGAGCGCTGCGAGCAGCAGGCCGCGGGGGAGGGCTCTAGCTGTCGGTGCCGCGCCGGAGACCGCGGAGGAGCCTGCTTCTGCCGCCAAAGGGGGTATGCCCACTGCCATTTGGCGTGGGTTTAGCTGAGTCGTCGCCGGCCCCCGCGGAATTCTCGACGCGCAGCCCCGGGCCCATGGGGATAACCTTGTCGCTGCCGTCGACCGGACGCAGCAGGTTGGTGTGGCGCAACGAGGTGCGCGGTGTCAGCGGCGCCGGGCGGGCAAGGTCGCGCAGCCGGTCGACCGCCTCGCGCGGCACCGGCCGCTCGGGCGGGGTCGGGGTGCGGATGTCGGAAGGCTCGGCGGCGGCAGGTGCGGCCGGTCGCTGCGGACGGCGGGCGGCAGGCGCCGGCGCCGGTTCGGGCGCGGCGATGCCGGATTCGATCACCAGATCCTGCGGACCGCCGGTCATGATCAGGTGCTCGACGTTGTCCCGGCGGATGATCACCACCTGGCGCTTGCCGTCGACCATGGCGGTGTCGACCACCTGCACGCGCTTGCGCGCGGTGCCGAGGCGGGCCGTGCCCCGCGTCAAAAGCTTGAGCAGCCACAAGCCCATAACGATCAGGACGAGGACGATGCCGAGGGCAAAAGCGGAGTGCAGAAGGGTGTTTTCCGACCCGCCGAACAGGGACGCGATGAATTGCATATCGAAATGCTCCACGGTCGCCGTCCCCCTTTACGACCGAACCTAAGCAGAATTTGCCGAGTCTTACCGGCAGATTGTGCAAAATGCGAGACGAAGGCAGCACGTTCCCATGTGGTTAACCAGCCCTTAACCATCGCCCGGCAAAGTTTGCCTACCGTGGTGAACAGAGTCTGAAGATGGCCGGACTAGGAAGCATTCCGCTGCTGCAGGCGCTGACCGACAAGATGCGCTGGCATCAGTCGCGCCAGCAAGTGCTGGCCGAAAACATCGCTAACGCCGACACGCCCGGCTACATCGAGCGCGACCTCAAGCCGCTCAGCTTCGACGACCAGGTGCAGTCGGTGGCGCAGGTGAGCGTCGCCCGCACCAGTCCGATGCACATTTCGGTGTCGAGCGCCGGCGACACCGGCGGGTTCGACGCCGCGCGCGAGACGCCCTTCGAGATCACCCCCAGCGGCAACGGCGTCACGCTCGAAGACGAGATGATGAAGGTCGCCGGCAACGACATGGACTACCAGACGGTGACCGCGCTCTATACCCGCTCGATGGCGATCCTGCGCACCGCCCTTGGGCGCTCGGCCTGAGGATCGCCCAGATGACGGATTTCCTTTCTTCACTGAAAATCGCCGCGACCGGCCTGCACGCGCAGAACGCGCGCATGCGGGTGATCGCGGAAAACCTCGCCAACGCGGACTCCGCCGGCAAGACGCCGACCGACGAGCCGTACCGGCGCCGCATCCCGACGTTCAAGGCGGTGATGGACGCCGACGCCGGCGGCGAGGTGGTGAAGGTGGGCAAGATCGCGCTCGACCAGACCGCCTTCCAGGAGCGCTACGAGCCGGGGCACCCGGCGGCCGACAAGAACGGCTACGTCAAATATCCGAACGTCGATCCACTGATCGAGGCGATGGACATGCGCGAGGCGCAGCGCACCTACGAAGCCAACCTCAACGTCATCACCGTGACCCGGCAGATGCTGGGGCGCACCCTCGACATCCTCAAGGGCTGAGCGGAGTAGAATCAGCAGATGACCACGCCGTTCAACGCCGTCGCCGCGGCCTACAGCAACGCCTCCAAGCTGATCACCGACGCCGCCAAGCCTTCGAGCGGCGCATTAGGGCAGGCGGGACAAGCGCCTGATTTCGGCAAGCTTCTGGCCGACCAGGTGCAGGGCGTCATCGACTCCGGCAAGGCCTCGGACAAGATGTCGCTTGATCTGCTCAACGGAAAGGCCAACGTCGTGGATGTCGTCACCGCCGTCAGCCAGACGCAACTGGCGATGGAGAGCATGGTGGCGATCCGCGACAAGGTGATTTCCGCCTATGAGGAAATCATGCGGATGCCAATCTAGGATACTCGCATGAACGGCGCCCAGGTTCTCGATATCGCCCGTGACGGCATATGGGTGATGGTGCTGGTCGCGGCGCCGATGATGCTGGTCGGGCTGGTGGTGGGCATCGTCATCGCGCTGGTGCAGGCGCTGACGCAGATCCAGGAACAGACGCTGGTGTTTGTGCCCAAGATCCTCGCGATCTTCGTCACCATGCTGATCGCACTGCCATTCATGGGCGCCACCATGTCGAGCTTCATGACGCGGCTGGCCGACATGATCGTGACCGGCGGATGATCTCGCTCAACTGGCTGCCCGAGACGGCCTATTTCTACGTGCTGATCTTCGCGCGGGTCGGCAGCATCCTGATGCTGCTGCCGGCGCTGGGCGAAATGACCATCCCAGCGCGCATGCGGCTGAGCTTTGCGCTGGTGTTCAGCCTGGTGCTCTATCCGCTGGTGCAGCCGCAGCTTCCGGCGCTGCCGAGCGAAGTGCTGCAGACCATCGTCTATCTCCTGCACGAGATTGCGGTGGGGCTGATCCTGGGGGCCATCATCCGTTTCGTCACCATGGCGGCCGCGGTGGCCGGCGCGGTGATCGCGTTCCAGACCGGGCTGTCGGGCGCGCAGGGGGCCGATCCGATCAATGGCGGCACGCAGGGTGCGCTGATCGGCGCCTTCCTGTCGATGCTGGGGGTGACGCTGATCTTCGCCACGGATTTGCACCATGTGGCGCTGATGGGGATCCGCGACAGCTACATGATCTTTTCGCCCAAGGAGCCGCTGATGTTCGGCGACGCCGCGCAGATGGCGGTGCAGTCGGCGGCGTCGGCGTTCGTCATCGGCGTGCAGATGTCGGCGCCGTTCATCGTGCTCGGGCTGGTGTTCTACCTCGGCATGGGCCTTTTGGCGCGGATGATGCCGCAATTGCAGGTGTTCTTCGTCGCCATGCCGGCCTCGATCTGGGTCGGGCTGAGCCTTGTGGCGCTGCTGCTGTCGATGATGATGGGCTGGTACCTCACGCATTTCCAGAATGAGCTCGAGCTGTTCCGGGGGCGGTGATGAGCGACGAAGCGCCGGAACAATCCTCGAAAACAGAAGACCCGTCGCAGAAGAAACTCGACGACGCGCACAAGCGCGGCGACGTGGTCAAGAGCCAGGAGGTCAACAACTGGTTCATGATCGCCGGGTCGGGGCTGCTGTTCTCGCTGATGGCGGCGCCGACGACCACTGGGCTCGCGACCTCCCTCAAAACGCTCCTTGCCAATGCCGATCAGTTCGATATCGGCGGGCCGGCGCTGACGAATTTCTTCACCGGGCTCGCCGTCACCATCCTCACCGTGGCGCTGGTGCCGCTGACGGTTCTTATGGTGTTCGGCATCGCCGCCAATCTGGTGCAGCACCGGCCGCTGCTGTCGCTCGAGCCGATCACGCCGAAATTTTCCAAGATCTCGCCGATCCAGGGCGGCAAGCGGCTGTTCTCGCGCGACGCGCTGGTCAATTTCGTCAAGGGCCTCGTCAAGCTGGGCGTGGTCGGTGGCGTGGTGTTTGCGGTGATGTGGAGCGACCGCGACCGGCTCGAGATGATGGTGACGCTCGATCCGGGGGCGCTGCTGCCGACGTTCCAGGAGATGGGGCTCAAGATCTTCGGGGCGGTGCTGGCGATCGTCACGGTGATCGCGCTCGCCGACTACGTCTATCAGCGGCAGCGCTGGTGGACGCGGCTCAAGATGACGGTGCAGGAGGTGCGCGACGAGTACAAGCAGATGGAGGGCGACCCCAAGATCAAGGGCCGCATCAAATCCATCCGCAACGAGCGCAGCCGGCGCCGCATGATGGCCAACGTGCCGAACGCGACGGTGGTGATCACCAACCCGACGCACTTTGCGGTGGCGCTCAAATACGACCGCTCGATGTCGGCGCCGCTCTGCCTCGCCAAGGGCGCCGACGACGTGGCGTTCCGCATCCGCGAGCTGGCGAAGGCGCACGACGTGCCCATTGTGGAAAACCCCCCGCTGGCGCGGGCGCTGTTCGCCTCGGTCGATGTCGACGAGAGCATCCCGACCGAGCATTTCAAGGCGGTGGCGCAGGTGATCGGCTTCGTCATGCGCATGCGCGACAAGCGGGCCTGGAAAGCATGAGGATTGCGGGCGCAGTGGCTTCTGCGCGCTAGAGGGTGACTCCGCCATTTGCTAGAGCTTTGGGGCGGTGATTCGGCCGCGAGCGAGGGGCGAATGGATGTCCAGCATGCCGGCTGACGAGGACAACTATCCGAGCCCGCTGCTTTCCCGCACCCGCAACATCTCCGGCCTGTGGCGCGTGGTGGCGCTGGCCGCGGCGTTCATCGTCGTGGCTGTGGCGATCTCGACGCTGGGCGAATACATCCCGCCCGACGTGATCCTGGTGTTCGTCGGCCTGCTCGCGGTGGTCGGCGTGTTCTGCCTGTTCGCGCTGACGGCGGGGATTTTCCGGTTCTCGTCGGCGGGCGAGACGCAGACCCTGTCGCGCGCCATCGTCGACAGCCTGCCGTTCGGGGCCGTGGTCAGCGACCGCGACGGCCGCATCTCCTACGTGAACGCACAGTATGGCGAGCTGGCCGGCGGGGTGAGCGAAGGGGTGCCGGTCGGGGTACCGCGGCTGTTCGCCGGGCAGCCGGAAGCCAGCGAGGCGATCTATCGGCTGTCGCGCGCGGCGCGCGATGGCCGCCCCGCGACCGAGGACGTGCGGCTGGTGGGCGGTCTCGGCGGCTCGCTGGGCGGCTCCAACAAGCCGGTCTGGTACCGGCTGGCGGTGCGGGCGCTGCCGCAAACCGAAGATGCTGGCAGGCCGCTGGTACTGTGGTCGGTCGAGGACATCACGCGCGACCGCGAGCGGCAGGACAACGCCTTTCTCGAGCTGCAGCGGGCGATCGACTATCTCGACCACGCGCCGGCCGGGTTCTTTTCCGCCGATCCGCAGGGGCGGGTGCAGTATCTCAACTCGACGCTGGCCGACTGGCTGGGCCACGACCTCGCCGAGTTCGAGGCGGGCACGGTGCGGCTCGGCGACATCGTGCGCGGCGACGGCGCGAGCCTGTTGATGCGCGGCCGGGCCGACGGCGAAATCCGCACCGAGATCATCGACATCGACCTCGTCAAGCAGAACGGCACCTCGTTTCCGGTACGGCTGCTGCACCGGGCGGCGCGCATGGCCGACGGCGAGCTGGGCGAGACGCGGACGCTGGTGCTCGACCGGCGCAACGGCGTACAGGGCGAAGAGGCGCTGCGTGCCTCCGAAATCCGCTTTTCGCGGTTTTTCAACGACACGCCGTTCGCCATCGCCACCCTCGACAAGGATGGCCGCATCATCCGCACCAACGCGCCATTCAGCCGCATCTTCGACTGGTCGGGCAGCGAAAAGCCGCTCGACCGGGTCGCCATGCCGGAGCTGCTCGGCGAACAGAGCCGCGCCCGCTTCGCCGAGGCGTTCGAGGCGGCGCTCGCCAACAAATCCGAGATCGAGCCGGTCGACGCGCAGCTCAGCCGCGAGGGCGAGCATGCCATCCGGCTCTACATTTCCGGCTCCGAGGAGGCCGAGGGGTCGCCCGAGCGGGTCAACGTCTACGCCCTCGACATGACCGAGCAGCGCAAGCTCGAGGCGCAGTTCGCGCAGGGCCAGAAGATGCAGGCGGTGGGCCAGCTCGCCGGCGGCGTGGCGCACGATTTCAACAACGTCCTCACCGCCATCATCGGCTTTTCCGACCTGCTGCTGCTCAAGCACAAGCCGGGTGATCCGAGCTTTGCCGATCTGATGTCGATCAAGCAGAGCGCCAACCGCGCCGCCGGCCTCACCCGGCAATTGCTGGCGTTTTCGCGCCGGCAGACGCTGCGGCCGCAAATCCTCGAAATCCCGACGCATGTCGACGATCTCACGGTGCTGCTCAAGCGGCTCATCGGCGAGCAGATCGCGCTGCACGTCGATCACGGTCCGGCGATCTGGCCGGTGAAGGCCGATCTGGTGCAGCTCGAGCAGGTGGTGGTGAACCTCGTGGTCAACGCCCGCGACGCGATGCCCAATGGCGGCTCGATCACCATCCGTACCCGCAACGTACCCGAGGCCGAGGCGGCGGGGCTCAGCTACACCGGCATGCCGGCCGCCGACTACGTGCTGATCGAGGTGGAGGACACCGGCACCGGCATGACGCCGGAGATCATGGAGAAGATCTTCGAGCCGTTCTTTTCCACCAAGGAGCTCGGCAAGGGCACCGGGCTCGGCCTCTCCACCGTCTACGGCATCATCAAGCAGACCGGCGGCTTCATCTATCCCGAATCCGAAGTCGGCAAGGGCACGGTGTTCAGGATCTTCCTGCCGCGGCACGTGCCGGCGGAGGGCGAGGTGGTCGCCCGGCAGCAGGCCGCGGTGGTCAAGGACCTTACCGGACATGAACGCATCCTCTTGGTCGAGGACGAGGACAATGTCCGCTCGTTCTCGGCGCGGGCGCTGCGCGCCACCGGCTACGAGGTGTTCGAGGCCGACAGCGGCGAGGAGGCGCTCGACGTCCTGGCCGATATCGGCGGGCAGATCGACCTGATGATCTCGGACGTGGTGATGCCCGAGATGGACGGGCCGGCGCTGCTGATCAAGGTGCGCGAGCGGCTGCCCAACCTCAAGGTGATCTTCGTGTCGGGCTATGCCGAAGAGAGCGTGCGGCAGGACATCGCCGACGACCGCTCGGTCGAGTTCCTGGCCAAGCCGTACTCGCTCGACCAGATCAACTCCAAGGTCAAGGAAGTGCTGGGCAAGGGCGCGCAGACGCTGCAATAGAACGGCGTCGCAGCCTATGCACGCCAACGCGCGACGGCGGGTTTGGTGACGTCAGGCCGGCAGCGGCGTGTTCGACTCGACCAGGCCGGCGGTGACGAGATCGCGCCACAGCGCCGGCGGGATCGGCGTCGTCCACCAGTCGAGGTTCTGCCGCAGCTCGTCCGGCGATTTCGGGCCGGTCAGCACCGAGCACACCACCGGATGGGTCAGGGCGAATTGCAGCGCCGCGGCGCCGAGCGGCACGCCGTGGCTGCGGCAGACCTCGCGCAGTGCCTCGACGCGCGCCATGATCTCCGGCGGGGCGGCCTGGTAGGCGCCGGTCGCCGGCCCCCAGATGTTGGTGCCGGCGAGGATGCCGGCGGCGAACGGGCCGGCGGCGATCACCGAGGTGCCGCGCTCCCGGCAGGTGGTGAACAGCGGATCGAGCGGGGTCTGTTCGAGCAGAGTGTAGCGGTTGGCGAGCAGGAAGACGTCCCAGTCGCCGATCGCGAGCGCGTCCATCAGCACCGGCCATTCGTTGACGCCCAGCCCGATGGCCGAGATCAGCCCCTGGCGGCGGAGCTCGTCGAGCGCGCGGTAGCCGCCGCCGGCGAGGTCGGCCCAGTGCCGGCGGTTGCCTTCGACGCCGTGGGTCTTGGTGCCGATGTCGTGCACCAGCAGGATGTCGATCTTGCCCAGGCCCAGCCGCTGCAGGCTGTCCTCGAACGAGCGCATGATGCCGTCATAGCTGTAGTCGTAGGCGATCTCGAACGGAAAGGGCTGCGTCCAGCCGTGCTGCACGGTCCGCTCGGCATCCGAGCGCACCGGCCGCAGCAACCGGCCGACCTTGGTCGAGAGCGCGAACGGCTTGTCGGAAAAGCGCAGGGCATCGCCGAGCAGGTGCTCGGCGCGGCCGAAGCCGTAATGCGGCGCCGTGTCGAAATAGCCGATGCCGGCGTCGAGGGCGGCGTGGATGGTGGCGATCGCCTGCTCGGGTGGCACCATAGTGCCGCCGGCGCCCACCAGCGTGGCGCTGCCGAAGCCGAATTCGGTGACCTCGAGCGCCGTCCTGCCGACCTTGCGCTTGTTGAACACGACCATTGGAATCCTCTGCATTCGGGCGAGCGGACACTGACATGTTAGTGCCGCCCGGCAAAGCCGTCTCGACACAATAATTGGTCGCATGCGGCGCATGCCAAAAAGCAAGGGGCACGCCGAAGCGTGCCCCCCGCCGAGGAGACTGATGTTCCGGCGACCTACTTCTGGATGCAGGTGTCGGTGTTGTCCTTGGTGCACTCGTCGAGGCCGGTGAACACCGGATCGTCGACCTTTTCGCCCTTGATCAGGCTGATCATGACCGAGGGCGCCTTGTAGCCCATCTCGAACGGCCGCTGGCCGACGAGGGCGGTGACGAGGCCTTCCTTGGCGATCGCCACTTCGTCGCCGATGGTGTCGGCGGCGCCGATGGCGAAGCTGTTGCTGGCCAGCTTGTCCTTCAGCGGCCCGACGAGGTCACGGTAGGGCTGCGGCGCGCCGAACAGCGGCCAGCCGCCCATGATGCCGAAGGCGACGAGGTCGGGGTTGGCGGCGAGGATGTCGGTCATCGCCTGCACGCCCTTGGCGCCGTCGTCGTTGGTGAACACCGGGCAGCCGGGCGCTTCGGTCCAGCCGCCTTCGCCGGCGAGGGCAGTCAGCCCGTCCTTGCCGGTCAGCGCGTCGCGGAAGCCCTGGGCGCGGCGCAGGATGTTGTCGGCGGCGGGGTTGCCTTCGATGGTGCACACCTTGCCGCCGTTCGGGATCGCCTTCTTGACGTACTCGCCGATGCGCTTGCCCATCAGGTAGTTGTCGGTGCCCAGATAGCTCTTGCGCAGACCGGCGTCTTCCTTGGCGAGATCGGCGTCCACGGTCATGACCGGGATCTGCGGATTGGCCGATTTGATGGTCTGGGCGATCAGCGGCGCGTTCGAGGGCGAGATCGCCATGGCCGCGGTGGTCGGCTTGGCCAGCATGTCGGCGACGATCTGCGCCTCGCCGGCTTCGTCCGACGTGGACGCCGGGCCGGTGTAGAAGCATTCATATTCGGAGCTGGCATTCTCCGAATTCCACTTCAGGCAGCCTTGGTGGATCGCTTCGAAGAAGGGGTTGTCGAGCCCCTTCACCACGATCACGAGCTGCTTCTTGTCCTGCGCAACCGCCGGCCCGGCCAAGGCCAGCGCGGCGGTCGCCGCCAGCAGAATGAGACTCTTCATCGGTAGTCCTCCCTTTGAACGGAGGGTTCGTTCCCGGCGCCGCCCCAAGACGGCCACCGGCCTCCAAACGACCCTACGGGGGCGAGCTAAGCAAGCTGAGGCACGTTCGTCAATAATAAGTCATACTTTTTATTGACTGCGCACGCGTTGACGACCAATTTGACCGCTGCAAGGTTTGCGCGGGGTCGGCCTCGGGGGAGAGGCCTTCATCGTTGGCGGGGCAGGCCAGCCGAAAACCGGCTGGCGACAGGGGAGGGCTGACGCAACGTGCCGGTTCTTGAACTCAACAATATCTCGAAGCATTTCGGGGCGATCCACGCGGTGAACGAGGTGTCGCTGTCGCTCGAGCCCGGCGAGGTCGTCGGGCTGATGGGCGACAACGGCGCGGGCAAGTCGACGCTGGTCAAGATGATGGCGGGCAATTTCCTGCCGAGCTCGGGGTCGATGAAGCTCGACGGGCAGGAGATCGCGCTGAGCCGGCCGGTCGACGCGCGCCGCCACGGCATCGAGATCGTCCACCAGGATCTGGCGCTGTGCAACAATCTGACGGCGGCGGCCAACGTCTTCCTCGGGCGCGAAATGCGCAAGGGGATGGGGCCGCTGCGCGTGCTCGACTACCAGGGGATGTATCGGCGCGCGGCGGAGCTGTTCACCGAGCTCAAATCGGAAACGCGGCCGCGCGACCTCATCCGGCAGATGTCGGGCGGCCAGCGCCAGGCGGTGGCCATCGCCCGCACCATGCTCAGCAAGGCCAAGGTGGTGCTGATGGACGAGCCGACCGCGGCCATCTCGGTGCGGCAGGTGGCCGAGGTGCTCAACCACATCAAGCACCTGCGCGACCAGGGGGTGGCAATCGTCCTGATCAGCCACCGCATGCCCGACGTGTTTTCGGTGGGCGACCGCGTGGTGGTGCTGCGCCGCGGCCGCAAGGTCGCCGACAAACGTATTGCCCACAGTTCTCCGGAGGAGGTCACCGGCCTCATCACCGGCGCGATCGAACAGGTGTAACCATGGCCATGACCCTCGAGCAAACCATCGCCAAGCGGCAGCACACCTGGACGTCGGCGCTGTTCAGCAGCCAGGCCTTCTGGGTGTTCATCGCGCTGCTGCTCGCCTGCGTCTTCCTGAGCTTCGAGACGCGGGCGTTCCTGACGCCGCAGAACGTCTTCAACATCACCCGCAACTTCACCTTCACGGCGATCATCGCGCTCGGCATGACGTTCGTGATCATCACCGGCGGCATCGACCTCAGCGTCGGCTCGGTGCTGTGCCTGTGCTCGATGGTGATCGCAACGGTGATGCATGCCGGGGCGCCGCTCTATGTGGGCGTGGCGGCGGCGCTGCTGACCGGCCTCGGCGTCGGGCTCTTCAACGGCGTGCTGATCGCCTATCTGGGGTTTCCATCGTTCGTGGTGACGCTGGGCATGCTGTCGGCCGGGCGCAGCTTCGCCATGATCGTGTCGAACAACCAGACGGTGTTCCAGTTCGGACCGGACCACGACAAGCTGCTCTATCTCGGGGGCGGCTCGCTCAACATCCTCGGCGCGCAAGTGTCGCTGCCGGTGATCTACACGCTGATCCTCGCCGCCATCGCCGGCTTCATCCTGCGCTGGACCAGGTTCGGGCGGCACGTGTTCGCCATCGGCGGCAACGAGCATGCGGCCGAGCTCAGCGGCATCCCGGTGCGGCCGATCAAGGTGGTGGTGTTCATGATCTCGTCGCTGACGGCGGCGATCGCCGGCATCGTCGAGACGGGCTGGCTCGGGGCGGTCACCACCAATATCGGCGCCGGCATGGAACTGCAGGTCATCGCTGCGGCGGTAATCGGCGGGGCGAGCCTGATCGGGGGCACCGGAACCGCCATCGGCGCGCTGGTCGGCGCGGCGCTGATCGAGATCATCCGCAACAGCCTCGGCCTGCTCGGGATCAATCCGTTCTGGCAAGGGACGGTAATCGGTCTTGCCATCATCATCGCTGTGGCATTCGAACGCGTTCGCCAGCTAAGGTCGCGGGAGTAGTTTGACGGCACGCGGAGGCTTGCCCGGTGCCGCAACGGCCCAGTCCACACCAGTACCAGACGGCGCGGCCGGCGCGCTCGCACACCTCGCGCGTCGTCGACGACCTCGGGCTCAAGATCGTGTCCGGTGCACAGCAGCAGGGGAGCCTGCTGCCGGGCGACGGCGAACTGATCGAACGCTACGGCGTGTCGCGGACGGTGCTGCGTGAGGCGCTGAAGACGCTGTCGGCCAAGGGGCTGCTGCAGGCCAAGGCGCGGATCGGCACCCGGGTCCGGCCGCGCGCCGACTGGAACCTGTTCGATCCCGACGTGCTGGTCTGGCACGCCCGCATCGGCTTTGCGCCGGAATTCCTCAAGCATCTGGGCGAGATGCGCATGGCGCTCGAGCCGGAGGCGGCGGCGCTGGCGGCGAGCCGGCGGACGCCCGGGCAATTGCAGGGGCTCGAGGACTGGGCGGGCCGGATGGACAATCCCGACATCGGCCAGCAGGATTTCGTCGACGCCGATCTGGGCCTGCATCTGGCGGTGGCCGAGGCGGCGAACAACCCGTTCTTCCTGTCGATCTCGACGCTGATCGAGGTGGCGCTGGTCGCCATGCTCACCGCGTCCTCGCCGGTCGAGAGCGCGGCCCGGCTCAAGGCCTCGGTGGCACAGCACCGCGCCATCGTCGACGCCATCGCCGCCCGCGATCCCGACGCGGCCCGCAAGGCCATGCAGGCGGTGGTGCAGACCGGCATCGACGGGGCGCGATAGGGCGCCGGGTACGCCTTTCCCGGAGACGCTCCTATTCGCGCGCCAGCGCCTGTACCGGATCGAGCCGGGCGGCGGAGCGGGCGGGCATGAAGCCGAAGACCACGCCGATCAGCGTCGAGGACAGCAGCGCCGCGGCGATCGACAGGGTGGAGTAGGAGACGCGGGCGCCCGAGAGGAACTGCGTCAGCGCAAAGCCGACACCGAAGCTCAGCGCGATACCGGCGATGCCGCCGACGATGCAGACCAGCACCGCTTCGGTAAGGAATTGTCGCAGGATGTCGCCGCGGCGCGCGCCCACGGCCATGCGGATGCCGATCTCGCGGGTGCGCTCGCTCACCGACACCAGCATGATGTTCATCACCCCGATGCCGCCGACGATCAGCGAAATCACGGCGATGGCCGAAATCAGCAGCGTCAGCGTCTGGCTGGTCGACTGGATGGTGTCGCGGATGGTGTTGGTGTTCTGCAGGAAGAAGTCGGTTTTGCCGCCATGCAGCCGGGTCAGCAGGTCGGTGATCTCGGTCTCGGCGGTGTCCATGTCGGCGCTGTCGGCGACGCGCACGGTGATCTGGCTGAGGTAATGCTGGCCGAGAATGCGATCCATCACCGTGGTGTAGGGCAGATAGATCGAGGGGTTGGAGCTGCCCGGCCCGAAGGTCGAGGTGACGGCGACGACGCCGATCACGCGCACCGGCACCTTGCCCACCACGATCACCTGGCCGATCGGGTTTTCGCCGTGGGTAAAGATGGCCGTCTGCGCGTTGGTGTCGATCACCGCCACCTGGGCGCGCTCGTCGACCGCGGTGCTGTCGAACTCGCCGCCCTCGTTAAGGGTCGAGCCGTTGACGCGGAAATAGTCGACACCGACGCCCGAGACCTGCGCGTTCACGGCGACGTTCTGGAACAGGATCGACTGGTTGGTGGACACGCGCGGGGTGACGCTGTCGGCGTAGGGCTCTTTCGCCAATGCGTCGGCATCGCTGGCCACCAGCGTGCGGATACGGCCCTGGCCGCGGTCGCCGAAGCCGGTGCCGGGATAGATGTTGATGGTGTTGGTGCCGATCGAGGCGATGTTTTCGAGCACCATCTGCTGGCTGCCCTGGCCGAGGGCGACCACCGACACCACCGAGGCGATGCCGATGATGATGCCAAGCATGGTGAGGAAGGTGCGCAGCTTGTGCGCGGACATCGCCCGCAGCGCCATGCGCAGTGCCTCGACACCGCGGTCGAACACCTGGAACGGCGAGAATTTGCCCTTGCGGGCGGCCTGCGCGCCGGCCGGCGTGGCGGCGGCGCCGGTGCGGGTGTCGGCGATGATGCGGCCGTCGCTGATCTCGATCATCCGATCGGTCTGTTCGGCGATCTTCTGGTCGTGAGTGACGATGATGATGGTGTGGCCTTCGGCGTGCAGCTCCTTCAGCAGCCCCATCAGCTCGGCGCCGCTGCGAGAATCGAGGGCGCCGGTCGGCTCGTCGGCGAGGATCACCTCGCCGCCGTTCATCAGCGCCCGGGCGACGCTGACGCGCTGCTGCTGGCCGCCCGAGAGCGCGCCGGGCCGGTTGCGCAGGCGGTCGCCGAGACCGAGCCGCACCAGCAAATCGGTGGCGCGGCGCGTGCGGGCGCCGTTGTCGACGCCGGCATAGATCGCCGGCATGGCGGCGTTCTCGACGGCGCTGAGGTCGGCGAGGAGCTGGTAGCGCTGGAAGATGAAGCCGAAATGCTCGCGGCGGAGCTCGGCAAGCTCGTCCGGACCGAGCTTGCTGATATCTCGGCCGGCAAAGGTGTAGGTCCCCTCGCTGGCGCGGTCGAGGCAGCCGAGGATGTTCATCAGCGTCGACTTGCCCGACCCGGACTGGCCGACGATGGCGATCATCTCGCCGGCCTCGATGTCGAGGTTGACGTCGTCGAGCACCGTGACGGTCTCGGCGCCCGTGACGAAGCGGCGGGTGAGGCCGCGGAGCTGGATGAGCGGGGCGGCCACGATCAGCCTCCGCGCGGGCCGCCGAAGATGGCCGGGCCGCCGCCGAAGCGGCCGCCGCGCCCGCCCGTCTGGGTGGCCGGCGCCGAGGAGGAGCGCGGCGCCACCACGAGGTCGCCCTCGCTGAGGCCGCTTTTCACTTCGGCGGTGATGTTGTTGTTGAGCCCGACCTTGATCTGGGTCGGAACGACGGTGCCGTCGGGCTTGTAGACCCCGACGCGATAGGTGCCGTTGCGGCCGGCCGTCAGCACCGAGGCGGGCAGGGTGAGCACGTCCTTGGCGGAATTGACCACGATGGTCACCTGCGCGGTCATGGCGATGCGCAGCCGGTGGTCGGGGTTCTCGACCGAGAACAGGCCGTTGTAGTAGACGGCGTTGTCGGACGAGGAGAGACCGGTGTCCGAGGTGGTGATCGCGTCCGGCGCCGGTTCGATCGAGAGCAGCGTCGCCGGGATCTTGGTGTTCGGGTCGCCCAGGATCGTGAACGTTGCCTTCTGGCCCGGCGCGACCTTGGTCACGTCGGCCTCCGAGATCTGCGCCTTGATCACCATGGTGTCGAGATTGGCGATCTTGACGATGGTCGGCGAGGTCTGGTTGGCGTTGACGCTCTGGCCCTCGGTCACCAGCACGGCGACGATGGTGCCGTCGGTCGGCGCGGTGATCTTGGTGCGGGAGAGGGCGAGGTTGGCGTCGTCGACCGCGAGCTGCGCCTGGCTGATCTGGGCGTTGAGCGAGGCGATGGCGGCCTGCGCCGAGGCCAGCCCGGCCTGCGCGGTCATCACGTCGGCATCGGAGATGAGCTTTTGCGGCGCCAGCTTGTTGGCGCGCTCGAGCGCGGCCTGGGCGCTGGTCAGGTCGGCCTGCTTGGCCTGAAGCTGCGCCTGCATGTTCAGCAGCGAGGCCTGCGCCGACTTCACGGCGTTCTGCTGGTTGGTGGAATCGATCTGGGCGATGAGGTCGCCCTTCTTCACCGTGTCGCCGAGCTTCACCGACAGCGTCTGGATGGTGCCCGACACTTCGGCGCCGACGCTGGTCACCGAGTTCGCCTGCAGCGAGCCGGTCGCCAGCACGGTCTGCTCGACGTCGCCGCGCTCGACCTTGACGGTCGAGGGCTCCACCCGCGCCTCGGAGGGCGCGAGGTACATCCAGCCGCCGATCCCGGCGGCGGCGAGCACGACGACGGCAATGGCGATGCGGATGATGAACTTCATGTCGCGACCCATGATCCACACTCCGGCACAAGGAGCGCTCCAGCCTCGAATATGGTCGTCCGGCCGGTAAAAGTAACATTATCGATCAGTAATCTGGCATAAGCTTTGGTAATTCGCTGGCGCCGCCATCACACCCCGCAAAGCTTCTGTGCGTAACGGAAACGCCGCAGCGCCGGACTCGGCGACGCGTGGTAATCCACGGCATTCGGGTGGTGCGGCGGGACCTGAGATGGCGACAGCTCTGTACATCGTGATTCAGAGCCGGGGGAAATGGTGGGTGGACTTCGAGGGGCGGGCCCACGGGCCGCACGACACCCGCGAGGCCGCCGCCATGGAAGCCCGCAACCAGGCGCAGTTCATGGCGCACATGGACCGGGCGAGCGAAGTGCTGGTGCCCGATGCCGACGGCAAATACTGGGTGGTGTGGGACAGCCGCAAGGCTACCGCAGGCGTGCCGACGCGCGTAAACGAGCAGACCCGCGCGGCGTAATTTCTCCTTTTTCCAGCACTATTGGCGACACAACGTGGCCGGCGTGGTGCCGGTGCGTGCGCACATCGCGATGCCGACGGCCTTGGGGTGGGTGAGCGGCGGACAGGTCCGGTGTGCGAATCGGCCACGGTACGTGGCCATTGAGAGGGATAGATGAGAACCAAGCTCCTGATCGGCGCATTGGCCTTGGGGTCGCTGCTGGCGGCCGCCAATGTCGGAGTCGCCACGGCGGCGCCTCCGACCTTCCAGTTCGGATTCACCATCGGCGACCCGCCGCCACCCCCGCCACCTCCCGGCTTCGGCCCCGGTCCCGGCCCATGGGGCCCCGGCGGTCCGGGCGGTCCCGGCCCCTGGGGGCCGGGCGGCGGCCCGCATGGCTGGCATGGATGGCATGGCCCGCACGGCCCGCCGGGCTATTACGACTGCATCAGCCTTCGGGCGATCTTCAACGATCTGAGCGACCGGGGCTTTGGCCGCTTCCGCAACTATCGCGAGCTCGATGACGCGTTCGCCGTCGATGCCCGGCGCGGCATGAGCAGCTACCGCCTGCTGGTCGACAGTTGCGACGGCGAGATCATCGAGGCGAAACGCCTGAAGGCGCCGTTCTGACAGCTATGGCTCCGCGCGACAGCGTGCGGGGCCAGTCTTTCCGACAGTGGCGGGGAGAGTGGCGCGCCCAAGGGGAATCGAACCCCTGTTCCCGCCGTGAGAGGGCGGTGTCCTGACCGCTAGACGATGGGCGCGGAGACAGGTCCAAGTATAAGCTTCGCCGCTGCCCGTCAACCGAGGACTGGCGCGCCCAAGGGGAATCGAACCCCTCTCTCCACCGTGAAAGGGTGGCGTCCTAACCGATAGACGATGGGCGCCTCCGGCGCCCGCGGTCTATAGAGACGGAGCGGGGCCGGCGCAAGCGCCAAATCCGCTCATCCGGCGGGCAGCGCGGCGCATCTCTCCGTCGCCTGGGCGATGGCCTTGTCTGCGCTCTGTCCGATCGGCCGCGAAGAGCGCCCGATCGTCCAACCGGCAGAGGTTTTGTTTGCGCTCTGGACGATCGGTCGCAAGAGCGCCCGATCGTCCAACCGGCAGAGGTTTTTTGTCTGCGTTCTGTCCGATCGGTCGCAAGAGCGCCCGATCGTCCAACCGGTAGAGGTTTTGTTTGCGCTCTGGACGATCGGTCGCAAGAGCGCCCGATCGTCCAACCGCTGTTGATCAGCAGCCCGAGAACGTCACCGGATGATCCCAGCCGCGCGGGCGGCTGCGCACGTCGATATGGATGAAGCTGCGGCCCGGATAGCAGCCGAGGCCGCCGACCAGCGGGTTGCGGTAGGCGTAGGCAATGAGCCGCGACTTGTCGACGCCGGGGATGAAGATGTCGGCCGCCATGCACTTCATGTGATAGCTGGCGTCCTTGCCGCCGACGTCGGCATTGTGCCACGGGTCGCGATAGCCCGAACTGACCACCACGCGCTTCCTGAAGAAGGTCTCGATGCTCCAGATGGCGAGCCTGAGGTTGGGCACGAGGCAGAAGGTGTTGACGCCCGAATTGGTGACGTAGGTGCCGAAGTTCTGCTGGTAGCCGGCGTAGGGATCGCGCGACGGCGAGAGTGAGCACGCGCCCAGTGTCGCCGCGCAGAGCAGCACCAAGAATAGCCGTCGCATCCATTGCTCCGAGGATCGCTCCGTCCCCCGCGGGGGATCGAGTTCGGAACAATCCTAGGCAAACGCGGTGAAGCGGCTGCTAAGGCGCGTGGTTAGCGCGCCGTTACCAGGTGCCGGTGTTGGGCATCGACTGCCACGGCTCCCGGGGCGGCAGAGTCCCGTTCTGGATCAGCTCGACCGAGATGCCATCCGGCGATTTGACGAAGGCCATGTGGCCGTCGCGAGGCGGGCGATGGATGGTGTAGCCGAGCTCGCTCAGGTGCTGGCAGAGCGCGTAGATGTCGTCGACGAGATAAGCGAGATGGCCGAAATTGCGGCCGCCGGTGTAGACCTCGGGATCCCAGTTGAAGGTCAGCTCGACCTGCGCATCGTCGTCACCCGGCGCGGCGAGGAACACCAGCGTGTAACGGCCCTTGTCGTTGTCGCTGCGGCGCACTTCGCGCAGGCCCAGCCCGTCGCAGTAGAAGCGCTTGGCCTCTTCGATGTCGGCGACGCGCACCATGGTGTGGAGATATTTCATCGGCTCGTCTCCTTGTGTGTCCGGTCGGTTCGATGCAGCGCTCTGCGCTATCGGCGCAACAGTGCTGTGAATTGGTAAGGGGCCACTCAACAAAATCGCAAGGACTCCTTAACTTTTGAATCTGAATCGGCCAAGGTGAGTCCATTGACTGCGTAACCCGGGTTTGCGACCGGGCAAGTTCGAAGAGGCGTTGGGGGCATGGCGGCTAAACTTCCAGCCGGTGGCGACAAGCCCGGAGTCCGTCCGCTTGATGATGCGGCGGTGGTCGATGCCAATGCCCCTCTCGACGTCATTGAGATTTCCGGTGCCATCAAATGGTTCGACGTGGCCAAGGGGTTTGGCTTCATCGTGCCCGACGATGGCCGGTCCGACGTGCTGCTGCACGTGACCTGCCTGCGCCGCGACGGCTATCAGACTGCCTACGAAGGCGCGCGCGTGGTGGTCGAAGCGCTCAACCGCCCCGGCGGTTTGCAGGCGTTCCGCATCCTGTCGATGGACGAATCCACGGCGCGCCACCCGGCGCAGATGCCGGCGCCACGCACCCATGTCACGGTGGAGCCGACGAGCAAGCTCGAGCGGCTCGAGGTGAAGTGGTTCAACCGCATCCGCGGCTTCGGCTTCCTGTCGGCTGGGGACGGCGCGCCCGACGTGTTCGTGCACATGGAGACGCTGCGCCGCTTCGGCATCACCGAGCTCCGGCCGGGCCAGTTCGTGCTGGTTCGCTACGGCACCGGCCCCAAGGGGCTGATGGTCGCCGAAATTCGCCCCGACGGCTGGGGCGAGGCGCCGTCGTCGCACTAACCCCTTCATTCACATGACAGTTTTCCGCCATTTGCGATCGGCCTGGTTCGCCGTTCGCCTGGCCATGACGCTCGTGCTGCTGAGCGCGGCGGCGGCCTGCAGCGCCGACAATCGGGGCGTGTTCCATACCGCCAAGGGCGATTTCGCCTTCACGCTCGAGATCGCCGACACCGAGGCGCAGCGCGAGCGCGGGCTGATGTTCCGCACCTCGCTCGCGCCCGATGCTGGAATGCTGTTCGACTATCATCAGGAGCAGCAGGCGGCGTTCTGGATGCAGAACACGCTGATCCCGCTCGACATGATCTTCATCGCCGCCGACGGCACGGTGAAGACCATCCACGTCAACGCCCGGCCAATGGATCCGACCAGCATTCCGTCGGAGGTGCCGGTGCGCTTCGTGGTGGAGATCGCGGGCGGCCGGTCGCAGGAGATCGGGCTCAAGGTCGGCGACAGGTTCGAGAATTCGCGGGTCGGAAAGTAGTTCCTTGCGCTCTGGCCGATCGCCCCTCAACAAGGGTCGTTCGGCCAACCAAGTTTTCTCTGCGCTCTGGCCAATCGACCCTTAAGAAGGGTCGTTCGGCCAACCAAGTTTTCTCTGCGCTCTGGCCAATCGACCCTTAAGAAGGGTCGTTCGGCCAACCGCTATGGGAGGATCAGGCTCCGAGCCGGCTCAGCACCATGCAGTCGAAGATCGCCCACAAATGCAGGATCGAGCCGGCCACCACGAAGACGTGCCACAGCACGTTCTGGAATTTGAGCTTCTCCCACAGATGGAAGACGATGCCGGTCGAATAGGTGATGCCGCCCGCGACCAGCAGCCAGAAGCTGACCGGCGGCAGGGCTGCCGCGAGCGTCTGGAAGACGAGAACACCGCTCCAGCCGATCGCCAGGTAGAGCAGGATGGCGAGGCGCCCGAAACGCTGCGGCACGATCAGCTTCAGGGCGACGCCGACCAGCGCCGCGCCCCACACCAGCACGGTGAGCAACTGGCCGTCGCGGGTGCCACCGAGCACGGCGAGGAACGGCGTGTAGGTGCCGGCGATGAACAGGAAAATCGCCGCCTGGTCGAGCCGCGCCATCAGCTTCTTGAAGCCCGAGACCGGCGCCAGGTTGAAGGCGAGCGACACGCAGAGCACGGTCAGCAGCGTCGACACGTAGACGATGATGGCCGGCAGCTCCTGGCGGGCGGTACCGATGGCGGCGAAGACGATCAGCACCGTGCCCAGGCCGATGGCGAAGGCGAGGCCGATGCCGTGCACGATGCCGTCGGTGATCAGCTCGGCCAGCGAGAACTGCCGGCGGCGGTGCCACCAGGGACGGACCTCAGCATAGTGCGCCGGGATATTCACGGGTTTCTCCTCGCTTCCAGCATGACAGGAAGGCGACGAATATGGCTTAACATGGTCGGCAATCTTTCCGTGTCGTGAACGAATGGGAAATCACGGCGCGGGAGCCATACCATCCGTTAGGGAGAACGCCATGGGCGAACCGCTGCTGCCGATCATCGCCGAAATCTCGATCGCCGCGCCGGTCGAGCGGGTCTGGGACGTGCTGGTGGGAGAATCGACGGTGCCGCAATGGCTTGGCGCCATGGATTACAAGCCGCAGGTGGGCACCACCTTCTTCATGCAGCAGGACCCGGACAAGAAGGCCAGGCGCGATACCGAGGGGTCGACCTGGTGCGACGTGCTGGTGCTGCAGAAGCCGCTCAGATTCGAGTTCTCCTGGTACCTGCCGGGGACGCCGGAGACCATGGTGCACATCAATCTGTTCGCCGAGGGGACGAACCGCAGCTTCGTGCGGCTGATGCATGACGGCTGGGACGATTTCGAGCGCGAGGCGATCGAGGATTTCTACGAGCAATTGGCGCGCGGCTGGGCCGAGGACGTGCTGCCCAGACTCAAGCGGCTGGCGGAGTCCAGCTAGGCAGATCCAGCCGCCACACATTGTGCGGTGACACGACGCCCTTGGGGTACTCGAAATCCTCGACGCCGGTGAGCTCGAAGCCGAGCTTGCGGCAGATGCCGTTCGAGCCGGCGTTGATCGGCGTCGGATAGGCGTAGACGTAGCGATAGCGCGCCAGCGGCTGCAACCGCTCGAGCAAGGCCCGGGCGGCGGCGGTGCCGTAGCCGCGGCCGTGCACCGCCGGCAGCAGCTCCCAGCCCATCTCGTAATCCGTCTCGGCCCGGTCGTTACGCGCCCAGTAGCCGACCGACCCGACGATGTCGTCGCCGGCCGCGATGCGCAGCATCTCCACCTCGCCGGGCTGGTGATAGGTCAGGTAGCGCCGGTGCCGGTCGAGGGTCTTGGCGGCGCTTTCGGGGCCGCCAAGATGTTGCTTTTCCTCAGGCGTGTTGAGGGCCTCGAGCAGCGCCAGGCCGCTGTCGTCCCAGGCCAGCAGCTCGAGCCGGGGCAGGGCGATAATCCGCTACTCCGCGGCGACCGTCGCGCTCCGCCTGGGCAGCACCCAATTGGAGCGCGGGAAATGGCAGGTGTAGCCGGCCGGATAGCGCTCGAGATAGTCCTGATGCTCGGGCTCGGCCTCCCAGAACGGGCCGGCCGGCGCCACTTCGGTCACCACCTTGCCGGGCCACAGGCCGGAGGCATTGACGTCGGCGATGGTGTCGAGCGCCACCGCCTTCTGCTCGTCGCTGGTGTAGAAGATCGCCGAGCGATAGGACGTGCCGAGGTCGTTGCCCTGGCGGTTCCTGGTGGTCGGGTCGTGGATCTGGAAGAAATATTCGAGGATCTTGCGAAAGCTCGTCTTGTCGGGGTCGAAGACGATCTCGATCGCCTCGGCGTGGGTGCCGTGATTGCGGTAGGTGGCGTTGGGCACGTCGCCGCCGGAATAGCCGACGCGGGTGGAGATCACGCCGGGCTGCCGGCGGATCAGTTGCTGCATCCCCCAGAAGCACCCGCCGGCCAGTACTGCACGCTCGGTCCGTGAAGCCATTCGTCCCTCCATTGTCCTGATTTGCCGGCCAGATGTGGTGTCGCGGCGCGATCGCGGCAAATCACGTGTTCGTTGGCGACCCCGGGAGGAATCGAACCTCCGACCAATAGCTTAGAAGGCTACTGCTCTATCCGCTGAGCTACGGGGCCGTCGCGTCGGGGTGTAGCCGGTTCTCCCGGCCGCGTCACGCCTCGGGGGGCGGCGCGGTGCTGTCGCGCACGACAAGCTCGGATTTCAGCACGACGCGCACCGGCTCGGGGCGGTTTCGGGTGCCCTCGAGGATATCGACCAGCGTACGCGTGGCGATGCGGCCGATCTGCTCGCGCGGCTGGCGCATGGTGGTGAGGGCGGGGGCGTAGTTCTGCGACACCGAGATGTCGTCGAAGCCCATGACCGAGATGTCGCGCGGGCATTCGATGCCGTGCCGGCGCAGGGCGGCGATGAGGCCGATCGCCATCTCGTCGTTGCCGGCAAAGACCGCCGTCGGCCGCTCGGGCAGGGCGGCGAAATGCGCGGCGGCCGCCTTGCCGCTTTCCATGCTGTAGTCGCCCGACACCACCCATTCCTCGCGCGCCGGCAGCCGGTGCTCGAACAGCGCCTTGCGGTAGCCCACCAGCCGCTCGTTGGGGAAGGTGTTGCGCGACGGGCCGCCGATGTGGCCGATCCTGCGGTGGCCGAGTTCGTAGAGGTGCGCCACGGCGCGTTCGGCGGCCTGCAGATTGTCGGTGATGACGGAATTGATCTGCGGATCGGGCAGTTCGTCATAGGCGGCGACCAGCGGCAGCGCGCCGCCCAGGCCGGCGATGGCGTGCAGCCGCCGGGTGTCGAGGAAGCCGTCGAACAGCAGCAGGCCGTCGGCCCGGTTGGAGAGGAAATAGTCGGACAGCCATTTGGACGGGTCGTCGCCCAGCCGCCCGGTAACGAGCACGCCGTAGCCGCGGCTGGTCGCCTCGGTGACCACCGCGTCGAGGATGGTGGAGTAGAACGGATTGCCGATTCCGGGCATCGCCGTCAGAATCGTCTTGGCCCGCTGCAGGCGCAAAGTGCGCGCCGCCTGGTTCATCGTATAGCCGGTTTCGCGCACGGCGACGTGCACACGCTCGCGGGTCGGTTCCGAGACGCGGTCGGGGCTGCTCAAGACACGGCTGACGGTTGCGGCAGAGACTTTAGCATGCCGGGCAACGTCTTGAATTGTCGGGATTTTCTTGGTGGTTTCCATGCGTGACAGCGCCCCTCTCCGCTGCCTCATGGCTGCCTCTGTAATTCGATCTTGACAGCCAAGCAAGAAGTGTCTGACACTCGTGCAATCGATTGCATTGAACTCGATGACGGTTTCGTGTAATCGATTTCACGCCGCCGGCCGGGAGAACCCTGAACAGGGTCGCCGTCGGGCCGGCAGCAGGGGTTGGGGCATCCGCTTCCAATCAATGTTGGGAGGACACATAGATGATGAAGTTTACGCTGGCGACCATTGCGGTCGCCACGCTGCTTGGCGGCACGGCCGTCAAGGCGACGGACCTCGAAGTCATTCACTGGTGGACGTCGCCGGGTGAGTCACGGGCCGTCAACGAGTTTGCCAAGGCCTTCGACAATGACGGTGCAGGCGACCATTGGGTCGATAACGCGATCGCCCTGGGCGAGACCGCCCGCGCGGCCGTGATGCAGCGCGTGGCCGGTGGCAACCCGCCGGGCGCCGCCCAGTTCAATCCGGGCCGTCAGTACGAAGAACTGATCAAGAACAACCAGTTGCTCGACCTGACCGACCTTGCGACCAAGGAAGGCTGGGACAAGATCATCCGTCCGGCGACGATCTCCGATCCGTGCCATATCGATGGCAAATGGTGGTGCGTGCCGGTCAACATCCACTCCAACAACTGGGCGTGGGTGTCCCCGGCGGCGTTCAAGACCGCCGGTCTCGAAGTGCCCAAGACCTGGGACGAGTACATCGCCGACCTGCCCAAGCTCAAGGACGCCGGCATCATCGGCTTTGCGGCCGGCGGCGACGGCGGCGGCTGGCAGCTAAACCTGGCGTTCGGCGTCATCCAGACGCAGGATCTCGGCCAGGCCAACCGCGACAAGCTGCTGAAGGACAAGGACCAGTCGATCGCCTTGGGCGACGGCATGAAGAAGGCCTTCACCGACTTCCGCACCCTCAAGCAGTACACCGACGAGGGCCTGCCGAACCGCAACTGGAACGACTCCACCGCGCTCGTCATCCAGGGCAAGGCCGCGCTGCAGATCATGGGCGACTGGGCTCGTGGCGAATTCGGCGCTGCCGGCAAGGTGCCGGACAAGGACTATGTCTGCTGGGCTCTCCCGGCCGACCACCCGCTCGTGACCACCTCGGGCGACGTGATCGTGTTCCCCAAGCAGGGCAACCCCGATGTCGAGGCGGCTCAGCTCCGTCTGGCCTCGCTGCTGCTCTCGCCGAAGGTGCAGGCGAACTTCAACAACGCCAAGGGCTCCATGCCGGTGCGTGACGACGTCGACATGTCGCTCGCCGACCCCTGCATGCTCAAGGGCCTGTCGATCATCAAGGATCCGGCCAACATCCAGATCGACTCCAACCGTTGGCTCACCCCCGACACGCAGTCGGCGTTCAACGACCTGATCAGCCAGTTCTGGACTGACGATTCGATGACCGTCGAGGAAGCGCAGCAGAAGTACGCTGACATCCTGGCTGCCGCTCAGTAAGCGGACCATCTCCGCCGGGCGGTCCCCGCAACGGGGCCGCCCGGTTCTGTTTCAGCTATAAGTACTGACCCGGGCCGCGGCCCGCGGGGTGGGGGAAGCTCGGATGACGGACGTTGCGACCACGGCCATTGCCGTGGAGGCGCCGGCAAGGCGCAAACGGCGGATCCCGTACGCCGCGATCATCGGGACGCTGCCGATGATCATCGTGTCGTTCAGCGTGTTCTTCGTCGCCATCATCTTCGTGGTGATCTGGTCGTTCACCAATTCGGGCATGTTCCCCGGCTTCAATTTCGTCGGCCTGGCGCAATACACCCGGCTGTGGTCGACCTCGCTGTGGCAGGTGGCGGTCAACAACATCTGGTTCTTCGGCGTCATGTCGCTGTGCGTGAACCTGGTGTTCGGTTTCCTCCTGGCCGTGTTCATGGACCAGAACATCAAACACGAGAGCGTGTTCCGGACCATCTTCCTTTATCCGTTCTCGATGTCGCTGGTGGTGACGGGCCTCGCCTGGCAGTGGATCCTCGATCCCAACCTCGGGCTGCAGGAATCGATCCGCAACCTCGGCTGGACCGATTTCGCGCTGGCGCCGCTGGTGCACCGCGAAACCGCGATCTACGGCCTCGTGGTCGCCGGCATCTGGCAGGGTTCGGGCGTCACCATGGCGATCATGCTCGCCGGCCTGCGCGGCGTCGACCAGGAGGTCTGGAAGGCCGCCAAGATCGACGGCATCCCGACCTGGCGGACCTATCTGTTCATCGTCATCCCGATGATGCGCGGCGCGCTGGGCACGGTGCTGCTGCTGCAACTCACCGGCATCGTCAGGACGTTCGACCTCGTCTACGCCATGACCTCGGGCGGCCCGGGCATCGCGACGCAGATGCCGGCCATGTACGTCATCAGCTTCATCACGGTGCGCCTCAATGTCGGGCAGGGCATGGCGGCAGCGACCATGCTGCTGCTGCCGATCGCACTGATACTCATCATCCGCGCCATCGTCACCACGGTGCAGGCGCGCCGCAGGGGGATCAACGCATGACCGCCGAGGCGCTCGACGCAACCGGCTTCGCCGGCCCGCACGGGGCCAAGCCCAAGCAATTGTCGTGGGGCCGGGTCGGCATCTACGCCTTCCTGGTCATCGCGGCGCTGTTCTTTCTCGTGCCGCTCTATGTGATGCTCGTCACCTCGCTCAAATCCATGCCCGAGGTGCGCGAGGCGCATATCTTCAACCTGCCGCGCGAACCCACGATCCAGCCGTGGATCGACGCCATGTTCAACGCCTGCACCGGACGCAACTGCACCGGGCTGTCGCCGGGCTTCTGGAATTCGGTGAAGATCACCGTGCCGTCGGTGATCGTGTCGATCATCATCGCCTCGATCAACGGCTACGCGCTCAGCTTCTGGAAGTACAAGGGCGCCGAGTTCTTCTTCAACCTCCTGGTGTTCGGTGCGTTCGTGCCCTACCAGGTGGTGATCTACCCGATCATCATCGGCATGAGCAAAGTGCACCTGTTCGGCACGCTGCCGGGCATCATCATCGTGCACACCATCTTCGGCATGCCGCTGCTGACGATCCTGTTCCGCAATTTCTACTCGTCGCTGCCGATCGAAATCTTCAAGGCGGCGCGCATCGACGGCGCGGGCTTCTGGCAGACCTTCTTCAAGGTGATGCTGCCGATGTCGGTGCCGATCACGGTGGTGGCGGTCATCCTGCAGGTCACCGGTATCTGGAACGACTTCCTGTTCGGCCTGGTGTTTGCCGGCACGGAGAACATTCCGATGACGCTGCAGCTCAACAACATGGTCAAGACCACGCAAGGCACGATCCAGTACGACGTCAACATGGCCGCGACCATGCTGACCGCGCTGGTGCCGCTGATCATCTACTTCGTCTCTGGCAAATGGTTCGTGCGCGGCATCGCCGCCGGCGCGGTAAAGGGGTAAGGCACAGTGCAGACTAGCGTTTCGGTCAAGAATCTGACCCTCGCCTTCGGCGCGGTGAAGGTGCTCGAGGGGCTCAACCTCGACGTCGGCACGGGCGAATTCCTGGTGCTGCTGGGGCCGTCGGGCTGCGGCAAGTCCACGCTGCTCAACTGCCTCGCCGGCCTGCTGGAAATCTCCGAGGGCCAGATCTTCATCTCGGGCAAGAACGTCACCTGGGAGGAGCCCAAGGACCGCGGCATCGGCATGGTGTTCCAGTCCTACGCGCTCTACCCGCAGATGACGGTGGAGCGCAATCTGAGCTTCGGCCTGCGCGTCTCGGGCATGCCGCGCGAAGAGATCGAAAAGCGCGTCGCCCGCGCCTCGGAAATCCTGCAGATCCAGCCGCTGCTGAAGCGCAAGCCGGCGGAGCTGTCGGGCGGGCAGCGGCAGCGCGTCGCCATCGGCCGCGCCCTGGTGCGCGACGTCGACGTGTTCCTGTTCGACGAGCCGCTGTCCAACCTCGACGCCAAGCTGCGCTCGGATCTGCGCGTCGAGATCAAGCGGCTGCACCAGCGGCTCAAGAACACCATGATCTACGTCACGCACGACCAGATCGAGGCGATGACGCTGGCCGACCGCATCGCCATCATGCGCAACGGCGTGATCCAGCAGCTCGACACGCCGCATGCCGTCTACAACAACCCGGTCAATCTGTTCGTCGCCGGCTTCATCGGTTCGCCGACGATGAATTTCCTCAACGGCCGGATCGACGGGTCGACGTTCAGCATCGACGCGCTCAACATCCCGCTGGGCAATTACAAGTTCGAAAAGGACGGCGTCGGCAAGCTCGACGGCATCCTCGGCGTCCGCCCCGAGCACATCGCGGTCGGCGAGGACGCCAAGAAGATGCCGTTCCAGCTCGACAGCGAGATCGAGATCGTCGAGCCGATGGGCTCGGACACGGTGGGCTGGACCAAGGTGGCCGGCCAGTCGGTGACCTTCCGCTGCTCTTCCGACATTCCGCTGGCGCCCGGCCAGAAGATCACCATCGGCTTCGATCCGGCGCGGGGCAGCCTGTTCGACGCCCAGAGCGGCGTGCGCGTCTGAAATCTTCGAGCCGCCGGACGCGCTTCGGCGGCTCTTTCTTGTGCGGCAATCACAACGTTACAACGGACTGTCCCGCTTCGGTCACCACCGCGGCGGGCGGGCATCTAGAAAGAAGACATCATGGATTTTTCCTATCAGCTCTACAGCGCCCGCAACGAAAAGTCGCTCGACGACACGCTCAAGACCTTGAAGTCGCTGGGCTATACCCAGGTCGAGGGCTGGGGCGGGCAGTTCGGCGATCCGGCGGCGCTGGTGCAAAGCCTCGAGGCGGCAGGACTCAGCATGCCGACCGCGCATATGGGCTTCACCCAGCTCGAGGACACCGCGGCGACGCTCAAGATCGTCGATGCCGTCGGCATCAAGACCGTCTACTGCCCGGCGCCGCCCTCGGCCGACTACCGCGAGGGCAAGGGCGACTGGAACAAGCTCGCGGCGGGCCTCGCGAAGATCGCAGCGGCGTTCAAGGCGGCCGGCAAAGGCTTCGGCTACCACAACCATCACTGGGAATTCGCCCGCGGCGCCGACGGTAAGGCGCCGATCGAGATCATCCTGGGCGCTTCGCCCGACATTCAGTGGGAGATGGACCTCGCCTGGGTGGTGAAGGCCGGCGAGGATCCGGTGGCCTGGATGGACAAGCTCGGCGACCGCATCACCGCCGTGCACGTCAAGGACATCGCGCCGGCCGGCCAGGCGCTCGACGAAGACGGCTGGGCCGATGTGGGGCAGGGCACGCTCGACTGGAAGTCGCTGCTGCAGACCATCAAGCAGAAGACCAAGGCGCAGTATTTCGTCGCCGAGCACGACAAGCCGTCCGACGCGATCCGGTTCGCGCGCCGGTCGATGGATGCGGTCAAGGCCTGGCTCTGAGCGGGGAGCCTTAGGGGAACATCATCATGGCCAAGGGCAAGACTTACGGCATCGGCATCATGGGGGCCGGCAACATTTCGAGCGCCTATCTGCGGCTGGCGCCGCTGTTCAAGGGGCTCGAAGTGCGCGGCGTCGCCGACATTATCCCGGCGGCGGCCAAGCGGCGTGGCGAGGAGTTCAACGTCCACGCCATGACGCCGGACGAGATGCTGAAGAACTCCGAGATCGACGTGATCGTGAACCTCACGGTGCCGGCGACGCACTACAAGGTGTCGATGGACGCCATCTCGGCGGGCAAGCATTCCTATTCGGAAAAGCCGTTCGTGCTGACCCTGAAGGAAGGCAAGGCGCTGAAGAAGGCGGCGGAGTCGCGCGGCCTCGTGGTCGGTTCGGCGCCCGACACCTTCCTCGGCGGCGCGCATCAGCAGGTGCGCTCGATCATCGACTCCAAGGCGCTGGGCAAGATCACCCACGGCACCACGCACGTGATGAGCCGCGGCATGGAGCACTGGCACCCCAACCCGGACTTCTTCTTCCAGCCGGGCGCCGGGCCGATCCTCGACATCGGGCCGTATTACGTCACCGACCTCATCCAACTGCTCGGACCGGTGAAGCGGGTCACCTCGTTCACCAACAGCGCCCGGACGCACCGCGTCGTCACCACCCCCGGCTCGCCGATGAACGGCAAGAAGATCAAGGTGGGCACGCCGACCACCATCCACGGCATCCTCGAGTTCGAGAGCGGGGCGATCATCACCATCGGGGCGAGCTGGGACACGTACAGCCACGGCCACCACAACATCGAGCTCTACGGCACCGAGGGCTCGGTCTACGTGCCCGACCCGAACTTCTTCGGCGGCGACATCCTGATTTCCGACCAGTCGGGAACCAAGCAGAAGGTCGAGCCGTGGGACCATCCGTTCGGCAAGGCGAACCAGGGTCTCGACACGCCGATGCCGCGCGCCAACTACCGCACGGCCGGCCTCGCCGACATGATCCAGGCGCTGGAGAAGGGCCGGCCGGCCCGCTGCGGCCTCGACGTTGCGCTGCACGCGGTGGACGTCATGACCTCGCTGCTCAAGGCCGGCGAGGCCGGCAAGGTGGTGACGCTCACCACCACCTGCGTCCGCCCCGCCGCCCTCAAGCCGAAGGACGCGCTGGCGCTGCTGAAGTAGGGGACAGGTGTGAAATTCATCACCGGATGGCTGACCTGCAGACCGGGAACCCGTGATGAGTTCCTCTCGGTGATGCGAATACCGGCGGAGCAGACGCGGCGCGAAGAGGGCTGTGTCTTCTTCGAGTACCACCTGCATTCGGACGATCCGGACGTGGTGATCCTCATCGAAGGTTTTCGGAACGAAGCGGCGCACGAAGCACATCGCCATACCCCCCATATGGCGGTGATGCAGACCGAGCTTCGCCGCCTCGTTGGTCGGATCAGGCTCTGCTATGCGGTGGCCGGCGAGGAGTTCGATTTCATCGCCAATCCGCCCGGTCCGTGGACACCGTGAGGATGCTGATCGTCGGGCGGTATGGACTGGTTCGTCCGGTCGGCGCCGCTTGACAGTTCACCCCCATCTGGCAAGGGTCGCGGCACGTACATCAAGGGCCGGCGCGCGGCACGGTCCGACCCAAGGGAGCACAGCATGAAGACCATCAAGGGCCCGGCGATTTTCCTCGCCCAGTTCGCGGGCGACACGCCGCCGTTCGACACGCTCGACCATATCTGCAAATGGGCGGCGGACCTCGGCTACAAGGGCGTGCAGATCCCGACCTGGGTCAGTGCCTACATCGATGTCGAGAAGGCAGCGACCAGCAAGGCCTATGCCGACGACCTGAACGCGACGGCGGCCAAGCACGGCATCGCCATCACTGACCTTGCCAGCCACATCGTCGGCCAGCTCGTCGCCGTGCATCCGGCCTACGACACGCTGTCGGACGGGTTCGCGATCCCGGCGGTGCACGGCAATCCGAAGAAGCGGCAGGAATGGGCGGTGCAGCACCTCAAATGGTGCGCCGGCGCGTCAAAGAACCTCGGCGTCAAGGCGCACGCGACCTTCTCGGGCGCGCTCGCCTGGCCGTATCTTTATCCGTTCCCCCAGCGCCCGGCCGGGTTGGTCGAAGAGGCGTTCGATGAGCTAGGGCGGCGCTGGACGCCGATCCTCGACGAGTTCGACAGGCAGGGCGTCGACCTCTGCTACGAGATCCACCCGTCGGAAGACCTCCACGACGGCGTCACGTACGAGATGTTCCTCGAGCGGGTGAAGAACCATCCGCGGGCGAACCTGCTCTACGATCCGAGCCACTTCATCCTGCAGCAGCTCGATTATCTCGACTACATCGACATCTACCACGACCGTATCCGGATGTTTCACGTCAAGGACGCGGAGTTCAATCCGACCGGCCGGCAGGGCGTCTATGGCGGTTTCCAGAGCTGGGTGAACCGGGCCGGGCGCTTCCGCTCGCTGGGCGACGGCCAGGTCGACTTCGGGGCGATCTTCTCCAAGCTCAGCCAGTACGGGTTCGACGGCTGGGCCGTGCTCGAATGGGAGTGCGCCATCAAATCGTCGGAGCAGGGGGCGGCGGAGGGCGCGCCGTTCATCGCCGCGCATATCATCGAAGTCACCGAGAAGGCGTTTGACGATTTCGCGGCAGCGGGCACCGATCTTGCGGCGAACCGCAAGATTCTCGGGCTCGATCGGTAGGAGGTACAGATGGCGGAAACAGGCGCGCGCAAGATCAGGCTGGGCATGGTGGGCGGCGGCACGGGGGCCTTCATCGGCTACGTGCACCGCATCGCCTCGCGCCTCGACGGCGACTACGAGCTGGTGGCGGGAGCGCTGAGCTCGCGCCCCGACGTGGCGCGGGAATCGGGCAAGAACATCGGGCTCGCGCCCGATCGCATCTACACCTCGTATGAGGAGATGGCGAAAAAGGAGGCCGCACGGCCGGACGGCATCGAGGCGGTGTCGATCGTCACCCCCAACAACGTGCATTACGGGCCGGCCAAGGCGTTCCTCGAAGCCGGCATCCACGTCATCTGCGACAAGCCGCTGACCTCGACGCTGGACGACGCGCGCAAGCTGGCGGCGATCAAGCCGAAGAACGGCGCGAAATTCCTGCTCACCCACAACTACACCGGCTATCCGCTGGTGCGGCAGGCGCGCGAGCTGGTGAAGTCGGGGGCGCTCGGCAAGATCCGGGTGATCCAGGCCGAATATCCGCAGGACTGGCTGTCGACGCCGGCCGACCCGGGCAACAAGCAGGCGGCGTGGCGGACCGATCCGAAGCGCTCCGGCGCCGGCGGCGCCATCGGCGATATCGGCACGCACGCCTACAATCTACTGCGCTTCGTCACCGGGCTCAAGACCGACGCCGTCAGCGCCGACCTCACGAGCTTCGTCAAGGGCCGCAAGGTCGACGACAACGTCCACATCCTGTTGCGCATGCAGGGCGGGGCGCGCGGCATGCTGTGGGCGAGCCAGGTGGCGCCGGGCAACGAGAACGGCCTGCAACTGCGCGTCTATGGCGAAAAGGCCAGCCTCGAATGGCGGCAGGACAACCCGAACTATATGTGGTTCAGCGAGCTCGGAAAGCCCAAGACGCTGCTGACCCGCGGGGGCGCCATCAGCCAGCCGCCGGCCGCCTCGATGAACATCCGCATTCCGGGCGGCCACCCCGAGGGCTATCTCGAGGCCTTCGCCACGCTCTACAGCCAGTTCGCGGCGGTGATCCGCGGCGAGGGCAAGGCCTATGCCGGCCTGCTGCCGAGCCTGGCGGACGGCGTCGAAGGCGTCGAATTCATCACCGCCGCCATCGCCTCAAGCAAGGCCGACGGCAAATGGACCAAGCTCAGCGACGTCTGATACGCTTCATCCGTCGACGGGCGCGGTGCGGCGCCCGCCGGCAGGCAAAGCCTGGGGATCGAATGCCCGCGCGGCGCGCTAGCTTCCCAGCTTGCCGCTCAATTCGTCGAGGCGCTGGATCAGCCCCTGCAGCTCGGCCCGCAGCGTGCGGCGCTCGCCGCTCGACAGCGGTGCCCTGGCGCGCGGACCGGTGTTGACCGCGATCTCCTCGTTGAGCGAGTCGATGTCGCGCTTGAGGCGGGTGAGTTCTGAGGCAACGGACACGGGGCGGACTCCTTCGGCGCTCAACGCGCCTATCATTGAATCCGCTGCACGGTGAAGCCGGCCTTGCCCAAAAGCTCGACGACGCTGCCGTCGCCGGCAAGGTGTCCGGCGCCGACGACGATCAGGTCCTGGCGGTTGTCGGCAAGCAGGCCCTCGATGGTCTTCAGCCAATTGGCGTTGCGGTCGAGGACCAGCGCCTGGGTGAAGCCTTCGTCCATGGTGGGGTCGTCCGCGATCTGCTTGCCGAGGGCGTCGGTGTTGCCGGCGACCCAGGCGGCGGTCATGTCCGCCATCTGTTTGGGCACGTCGGCGATCGTGTCCACCGTGGTCAGCAGCCGCCTGACCTGCTGGTCCACCGGATCGGCGCCGAGCAGCGCCATCTGCGCGCCGACGGTCTCGAAATACGCCTTCTTTTCCTTCGGCAGTTCGCCCTGCAGGATCGTGTCGACGCCCAGCGCCGGGCTGTAGCCGAGCTTTTCGATGAGCTTTTCCTCGATCATCGCTTCGGCGAGCCAGGGCTGGTAGCCGGCGAGCTGGGTTATGCCGAGGCCGAGCGGCGCCGCGGCCGCCTCGAGCCTGGCCTTCTGCTCGGCCGACAGCGTCGCGAGCCAGTCGGCCTTGGCGCCGAAGCCCATGCGGATGCTGCTGATCACCAAAGCGAGCTGGCCGAGCGGTCCGATATCGGCCTCGAAATAGACCGCGTCGGCATGGGCCAGCACGTCGTCGAATTCCGGCGTGCGCCAGGTGACGTCCTTGGGCAGCACGTGGATCGAGCCGAACAGCCAGACCTTGCTGTCGGCGTCGCTGACCTCCCACAGGGCCGGTGCCGCCGACGCCGCGACCGGCATGGCGGCGAACGCCGCGGCGAGCATCCAGCGCGGCAGCAGCGTCCGCAGGTCAGTGCGTCCAGGGAGTCTTGCGGTCGAAACGGAAATTGTCGGAGTAGCTGTTCCGCTTCGGCGTGGGCGTGTGCGGCGGCAGGACCACATAGGGGATGCCGTTGTCGCGCGCGTAGGCTTCCGCCTCTTCGAGGGTGTCGAAGCTCAGCCGCACCTGGGTCTGGGTGTCGGTGGTCGAGGTGTAGCCCATCAGCGGCTCGATGCCGCGCGCGCTCTGCGGACCGTAGTCCAGCACCCAATCCTTCGACTTGCCGCGGCCGGACTGCATCGCGTTGGGAGCGGGGCGGAAAATCCGAGCGGTCGTCATCGAGTCCTCTTCAAGATGGTCGGGGCAAAGTGATTCGAACACTCGACCCCCGGTTCCCAAAACCGGTGCTCTACCAGGCTGAGCTATACCCCGAATTCCGCCTTGATCCGTTACCGGAGCGCAGGAAAAAGGGCAAGCCGGGCCGATTGACGCCGGGCCGCAATCCTCTAGACCATGCCCGCATGGCTGACCTGTCGAGACCCTGGCCGCTGGGCGTGGGCGAAAAGCGCTGGTGGATCACGGTCGGCGCGATCGTCCTGCTGCTCGCCGCCTGCTTTGCCGTCGACCGGCGGGTTTCCCTGTTTGCCCAGGGCTGGCCCGAAGCGGTGCTGGTGCCGCTGGGGCAGATCACCCGCTACGGCGAGTCGGGCTGGATCCTGATCCCCGCCGCCGGCCTGTTCGTGGTGACGGCCTTGCTGGCGCTGGCCGTGCGCTGGCGGCTGATGCGGACCCTGCTGTGGCAGTTCGCCGGGCTTTATGCCTTCATTTTCGTGGGCGTGGGGCTGCCCAGCCTGTTCACCACCATCGCCAAGCGGCTGATCGGCCGCGGCCGGCCGATGCATTTCGACGACACTGGCCTCTTCGGCCGCGCCGCGAACCTCTGGGACTGGACCTACCAGAGCTTCCCCTCCGGCCATGCGACCACCGCCTTCGCACTCGCCGCGGTGCTCGGCTTCCTCTCCGAGCGCTGGTTCTATCCGGCGCTGGCGCTGGCGGGCGTCATCGGGGTGTCAAGGGTGGCGCTCGGGGTGCATTATCCGAGCGACGTGCTGGCCGGCGCCGTCGTCGGGCTGCTCGGCGCCTATTGCGCGCGCTGGCTGTTCGCCCGGCAGGGCTGGATGTTCGTGCGGCGGCCGGACGGCCGCATCCACGCCCGGCCGATGTCGTCGCTGAAGCGCTATCTGGCGCTCAAGCGGCGCGGTAGCGCGCCAGCCCAGCCGCCAGATCGGCCTTGAGGTCGTCGAGCGCTTCGAGCCCGATATGCAGCCGCAGCATCGTTCCGGCCTCGGTCCAGGGCACCGCGGTGCGCACCTTTTCGGGATGGATGGGCAGGCACAGGCTCTCATAGCCGCCCCACGACCAGCCCATCGAAAACAGCTCGAAGCCGTCGACCATCGCCGCCAATGCGGCCCGCGGCTTCGGCTCCAGCACGACCGAAAAGACACTGCCGGCGCCCGAGAAGTCGCGCGCGAAGATCGCGTGGTCCGGATGCGAGGGCAGGGCCGGGTGGATGCTGTTCGTCACGCCGGGCTGCTCGGCGAGCCAGCCGGCGATTTCCCTCGAGCGGGTCGAATGCTCCTTCATGCGCACCGCGAGCGTGCGCAACCCGCGCGCAGCGAGGAAGCAGTCGTCGGGCGAGGCGCAGAGGCCGAGCCGCAGATGCGTGTCGCGCAGCGCCCCCCACCAGGCCTCGTTGGCCGAAGCGGTGCCGAACATCGCGTCGGAATGGCCGACGAACATCTTGGTGCCGGCATGGACGACGATATCGGCGCCGAGCGCCAGCGGCCGGTAGTAGAGCGGCGTCGCCCAGGAATTGTCGACGATGATGGCGATGCCTCGCGGCCGCGCCACGGCGGCGATGGCCGGCAGGTCCTGCACTTCGAACGTCAGCGAGCCGGGACTTTCGACGAAGATCGCCCTGGTGCGCTCGGTGAAGAGGCCGGCGATGCCGGCGCCCAGCCGCGGATCGTAATAGCGCACGGTGACCCCCATCCGGGCCAGCACGCCGTCGGAGACGCGGCGCGTCGGCTGGTAGGCGCTGTCGGTGATCAGCACCTCGTCGCCGGCGTTGAGCACGCTCATCAGCGCCAGCGAGATGGCGGAGAGGCCCGATGGCGCGAGCACGGTGCCTTTGGCGCCCTCGAGCTCGCTCACCAGGGTCTCGACGCTGTCGGCCGACGGATTGCCGGTGCGTCCGTAGTCGAAGCGCGGCGCCGGGTCCTCCAGCGCGTCGAGCGTCGGGAACACGATGGTCGAGCCGCGATAGACCGGCGTGTTCACATAGCCGCGGTTTTCGAAGGGATGACGTCCGGAATGAGTGAGGATGGTCTCGGGGGAGGCCGGCTTGGCGAGCTTTTCGTTCATCTAACTGTCCTGTGCGGCTTGACGTATCCCGCAAGACCCGTTTCCGTGCAATGAGCACCGGGAACGCCAATGATCAAGCACGTCGCCGCCCTTGCCGTCATTCTTGCCGCGCTGAGCGCCACGAGCGCCTATGCCGACCGCCTGGCCGACGTCAAAGCCCGGGGCTTTCTGCAATGCGGGGTGACCGAGGGGGTTCCCGGCTTTTCCGAGCTCAGCGCCAACAATGACTGGGTGGGGATCGAGGTGGATTTCTGCCGCGCCATCGCCTCGGCCGTGTTCAACGACCCCAAGGCGGTGCGCTTCACCACCACGACCTCCGCCGACCGCTGGCAGGCCCTGAGCTCGGGACAGATCGACGTGCTCGCCCGCACCAGCACCTGGACCATGCAGCGCGACACGCAGCTCGGCGTCACCTTCGTCGGCACGCTGTTCTACGACGGCCAGGCGTTCATGGTGAAAAAGGATTCCGGGGCGACCACGGTGCACGACCTCGACAAGCAGACCATCTGCATCGAGGACGGGACCACCACCGAGCTCAACCTCGCCGACTATTTCGCCATCAACAAGCTGAGCTACACGCCGCTGAGCTTCCCCGGCCACGACGAGACCGTAAAGGCGTTCCAGGACGGCAAGTGCATGGCCTATACCTCGGATTCGTCGGGTCTCGCCGCGGACCGTTCGAAATTCACCGATCCGGCCGACTACATCATCCTGCCCGAGGTGATCTCCAAGGAGCCGCTCGCGGTGGTGGTCGCCAAGGGCGACGACGGCTGGTTCAAGGTGGTGCGCTGGGTCTATTACGCGCTGCTCGACGCCGATGAGCTGGGCGTCACGCAGAAGAACATCGACGAGATGGTCGGTTCCGACAACCCCGAGATCAAGCGGCTGCTCGGGGTCAGCGACGACGATTTCGGCACCCCCGTCGGGCTCACCAAGGACTGGGCCTATCGGGTGATCAAGGGCGTCGGCAATTACGGCGAGATGTTCGACCGCAATGTCGGGCCCAATACGCCGCTCGGGCTGCAGCCCGGCCTCAACGCCATCTGGAAGGATGGCGGCATCCAGTATGCGCCGCCGATCCGCTGATTGCCTATAATTGAGGCGAAGCAGGTCGGCACGACGCTCAAAAAGACACCAATACTGACCTAATACAGATATTTTGCGCCGAGAGGACGGAAGCGTGGCTTGACGCGCTCGCCGCTTGCCGCTTCCATGACAACAGCACCCTTGTCACCAAATGGTCGGCAGGTGCCGCCGGGGGGACTTGCAACTATTCTCTCGGGACAAAACAGGGTCAGGAAACAAGGTCATACTCAATGAAAAAACTGCTCGTCTCTTTCGCGATTGCCGCGACGCTCGGATTGGGGGCATCGGCCGCCTACGCCGGCACGCTCGATGACGTCAAAGCCAAGGGTTTCGTCCAGTGCGGCGTGAACACCGGCCTGCCGGGCTTCGGCAATCCCGATGCCAGCGGCAAGTACACCGGCTTCGACGTCGACTATTGCCGCGCCGTCGCCGCCGCCATCTTCGGCGATCCTGACAAGGTCAAGTACACGCCGCTCGACGGCACCGAGCGCTTCCCGGCGCTGCAATCGGGTGAAATCGACCTGCTGGTGCGCAACACCACCTGGACGATGTCGCGCGACACGACGCTGGGCTTCACCTTCGCGGGTGTGAACTACTACGACGGCGAAGGCTTCATGGTGCACAAATCGCTGGGCGTCGCCCACGTCGACGAGCTCAAGGGCGCCACGATCTGCGTGCAGGGCGGCACCGACACCGTCACCGGCCTGGCCGACTATTTCAAGAAGAAGGGCCTCGAATACACGCCGCTGGTGATCGACAAGCTGGCCGACGTCAACGCCGCCTATGAGGCGGGCCGTTGCGACGCGCTGACGACCGACCGCTCGGGCCTGGCCGCCAACCGCCTGCAGATGAAGAACCCCGACGACCACATCATCCTGCCCGAGGTGATCTCGCAGGAGCCGCTCGGCCCGGTGGTGCGCAACAACGACGTGCAATGGTTCCAGGTCGTCAAATGGGTGAGCAACGCGCTGCTCGACGCCGAATATCTCGGCATCACCCAGGCCAATGTCGATGACATGCTGAAGTCGGAAGACTCGGCCGTGCAGCGCTTCCTCGGCGTTGGCGACAACAATTTCGGCAAGTCCATCGGCCTCGACGCCAAGTGGGCCTACAACATCGTCAAGGCGCTGGGGAACTACGGTGAGGTCTATGACCGCAACCTCGGACCCAAGACCCCGCTCGGACTCGAGCGCGGCGTGAACGCGCAGTGGAACAACGGCGGCATCCAGTACGGCATGCCGATCCTCTGATCCTTCGCCTTCGAGGCCGGACCTTGCGTCCGGCCTCGATCGTCCGAACGTCCCCGCGCGGGCGTTCCACCGATCGGGGGTAGAAAACAATGGCAGTAGCCGATGCTGGGCGGATCAGCAGTCCGCGCGATCGCTGGTACAACAATCCAACGGTTCGCAGCATAGCGGTCCAGATCATCCTGATCGTCGCCGTGGTCGGCACGATCGCCTGGTTCGCCAACAACACGGTCACCAATCTTCGCGAACGCGGCATCGCGTCCGGCTTCGACTTCCTGGGGAAGCGCGCCGGCTTCGACATGACGACGTTCCTCAATACCAATTCCGAGAGCACCTACGGCTACATGCTGCTCGCCGGACTGGTCGACACGATCATCGTGGCCATCCTCGCGATCGCCATCGCCACCGTGCTGGGCCTTGTCGTCGGTATCGCGCGGCTGTCGTCGAACTGGCTGATCCGCACCATCGCGACGGTCTATGTCGAGTTCTTCCGCAACATCCCGCCGCTGATCGTCATCCTGTTCTGGTATCTGGGCGTGCTCGCGACGCTGCCCAACATCCGCGACGCCATCCAGATCGGTCCGGATTTCTCGCTGTCCAATCGCGGCATCTTCATGCCGCGGCCGGTACTGGGGCCGAACTTCCACATCGTCATCATCGCCTTCGTGCTGTCGCTGGTGATCGCCTGGGCCGTGCGGCGCTGGGCGCATGCGCGGCGCATGGCGACCGGCCAGGGCTTTCCGTCCGGCTGGGTCGGGCTCGGCATCGTCGTGGTGCTGACCGGCGGCGTGTTTCTCGCCACCGGCGATCCGCTGACCTTCGAGCTGCCGGTCAAGACGCGCTTCAACATCGTCGGCGGCTGGACGGTGACGCCGGAATTCGCCTCGCTGTTCCTGGCGCTCGGCGTCTATACGGCCTCGTTCATCGCCGAGATCGTGCGCTCCGGCATCATGGCGGTGAGCCAGGGGCAGACCGAGGCGGCGCGGGCGCTGGGGCTGCGCGACGGGCTCGTGCTGCGCCTGGTGGTGCTGCCGCAGGCGCTGCGCGTGATCATTCCGCCACTCGCCAGCGAATACCTCAACATCACCAAGAACACCTCGCTCGCGGTGGCGGTGGGCTATGCCGACCTGGTCGCGGTGGGCAACAACGTGCTCAACCCGACCGGCCAGTCGATCGAGGTGGTGGCCGTATGGATGGCCTTTTATCTGGGGCTGTCGATCATCATCTCGCTGGCGATGAACTGGTTCAACGCGCGCATCGCGCTTACCGAGCGATAGGAGCGGCGATGACCGACATGCAGTCGCAGACCGACGTCTTCTTCGTCCGGCAGGAGATGGTGCAGGCCTCACCGCCGCCGATGCGGGTGCGCGGCGTCTGGCCGTGGATGCGCAAGAACCTGTTCGGCAGCGTCGGCGACACCATCCTCAGCATCATCGGGGCCATCCTCGCGCTGGCGATCGTGGTGCCGGTGCTGCAATGGTCGCTGTTCAACGCCACCTGGACCGGCGACAATCGCGAGGCCTGTGCGCCCAATACGGTCGGGGCGTGCTGGGCCTTCGTGAAGGCCAATTTCGGCCAGTTCATCTATGGCCGCTATCCCGATCCCGAGCGCTGGCGCGTCAACGTCACCTTCGTGCTACTGGCGGCGGGCATCATTCCGATGGCCATTCCGTCGGCGCCGTTCAAGCGGCTGAACCTGCTTTACGTCTTCATCATCTTTCCGGTGCTGTCGGGATGCCTGCTGGTCGGCGGCATGTTCGGCCTGCCGGTGGTCGAGACGGCGCTGTGGGGCGGCCTGTTCCTGACGCTGGTGGTGTCCTATGTCGGCATGGCGATGTCGCTGCCGCTCGGCATCATCCTCGCCCTCGGCCGGCGCTCGAAGATGCCGATCGTGCAGTGGGTCTGCGTGTTCTTCATCGAGGTCTGCCGCGGCGTGCCGCTGATCACGGTGCTGTTCATGGCCGGCATCCTGCTGCCGCTGTTCCTGCCCACCGGCGTGAACTTCGACAAGCTGGTGCGCGCGCTGCTCGGGCTGTCGCTGTTCGCGGCGGCCTACATGGCCGAAGTCATCCGCGGCGGGCTGCAGGCGATCCCCAAGGGCCAGTACGAAGGGGCCAAGTCGCTCGGCCTCGGCTACTGGACGATGATGCGGCTGATCATCCTGCCGCAGGCCATCACCATCGTGATCCCGGGCATCGTCAACACCTTCATCGGCCTCTTCAAGGACACCAGCCTCGTCTACATCATCTCGATCTTCGAGCTGCTCTACACGGTGCGCAACAGCTTCACCGATCCGGTGTGGGCAACCTCGACGACGCCGGCGTCGGGGCTGCTGTTCGCGGCGCTCGTGTTCTGGATCTTCTGCTTCGGCATGAGCCGCTATTCCAAATTCACCGAAGACCGGCTGCGTGTCGGCTACAAACGATAGGACGAACGCCCATGTCGCTGCCCGAAGCCGCCACCGACCAGCGGGTCGACACCTCGAAGATGCAGGTTTCCGACGAGGTCGCCGTCGACCTGATCGGCGTTAACAAATGGTATGCCGAATTCCACGTGCTCAAGGACATCAATCTGCGCGTGATGAAGGGCGAGCGCATCGTCATCGCCGGCCCCTCCGGGTCGGGCAAGTCGACGATGATCCGCTGCATCAACGCGCTGGAGGAGCACCAGAAGGGCAAGATCATCGTCGATGGCATCGAGCTCACCAACGACCTCAAGAAGATCGACGACGTCCGCAAGGAAGTCGGCATGGTGTTCCAGCACTTCAACCTGTTTCCGCATCTGACGATCCTCGAGAACTGCACGCTCGGCCCGATCTGGGTGCGCAAGATGCCGCGCGCGCAGGCGGAAGAGGTGGCGATGCACTATCTCGAGCGCGTCAAGATTCCGGAGCAGGCCAAGAAATATCCCGGCCAGCTGTCGGGCGGGCAGCAGCAACGCGTCGCCATCGCCCGCTCGCTGTGCATGAACCCGCACGTGATGCTGTTCGACGAGCCGACCTCGGCGCTCGACCCGGAAATGGTCAAGGAAGTGCTCGAGGTGATGATCGGTCTCGCCGAAAGCGGCATGACCATGCTGTGCGTCACGCACGAGATGGGCTTTGCCCGGCAGGTCGCCAACCGCGTGATCTTCATGGACCAGGGCCAGATCATCGAGCAGAACGATCCCGAGGAGTTCTTCCTGCATCCCCGGCACGAGCGCACCAAGCTGTTCCTCAGCCAGATCCTGCACTGAGGCCGCGGCACCGCTGCGCTTGACCGACCTGCCGCGCTGGTGAAGATGCGGCAGGCGCTTCTATTGTCGCGTTTCCGGACCAGAAAACCGGAGCCACTTTTCCTGGAAACGCTTTAGGGAGCAATTGCCGGTGGGTTTGGCAGTCGCGCGGCAGGCACTATCGGCGCTTCTCGGCCTGCTCCTGCTGGGCAGCGCAGCGATGGCACAGGCGCCGGCGGCGGATGGGCCGACGCTGGCGGCGGTAAGGGCGCGCGGGCACCTGATCTGCGCCGGCAGCGACCCGTTGCCGGGGTTCGCGCAGGTCAATGCGCAGGGGCTGTGGACCGGCTTCGACGTCGATTTCTGCCGCGCCGTGGCCGCCGCCGTGTTCGGCGATCCCAGCAAGCTCGAATTCCGCGCGCTCTCCGGCGATGCCCGCTTCGCCGAGCTGCAGACCGGCGAGGTGGACGTCGTCGCCCGCGATGCCGACTGGACCATGCGCCGCGACACCCGGTACGGCGCGAGCTATGTGGCGCCGATCTTCTACGACGGCCAGGCCTTCATGGTGCCGCAGGCGCTCAACATCGTCTCGGCCTATCAGCTCGACAACCTCAGGGTCTGCGTTCTCGACCAGAGCGACCAGCTCGCCAATCTGCGCGAGTTCGGCTTCGTCAATCAGGCGAGCTACACCGAGGTGCTGTACGAGGATCGCGAGGATCTGGCGGTCGCCTACCGCAAGCAGCTCTGCGACGCGGTCTCGGCGCCGGCCTCGTGGCTCAACGCCATCCGGCGCAACATGGACGATCCGGGCAGCCAGCGCATCCTGCCCGAGCGCATCAGCAAATCGGTGTTCGGCCCGGTGGTGCGGCAGGGCGACGACCAGTGGTTCAAGATCGTGCAATGGACCGCCTACGCGCTGATCGACGCCGAAGAGGCGGGGATCACCTCGCTCAACGCGCAATCGCTCACCGCCGCCAAGACGCACCGCATCCGCAAGCTGCTCGGGCTGGAGGGCAATTTCGGCGCGTCGCTCGGGCTCGACAATTTCTTCATCCGCAATGTCATTGCGGCGGTAGGCAATTACGGCGAAATCTTCGACCGCAATTTCGGGCCGGGCACCGGCGCGGGCGTGGCGCGCGGGCAGAATGCGCTGTGGAGCAATGGCGGGCTGATCTACGCCCCCAATGTCGATACCGACGGGGTCGGGGGGTTCTAATCTAGGCGAAGAGCAGCGCCACCCTGCGGTTCTGGGCGCCCTTCTTTTCGATCTTGCCGAGCTTGAGCGGACCGATCTCGGAGGTGTTGGCGACGTGCGTGCCGCCGCAGGGCTGCAGGTCCACATCGCCGATGCGCACCAGCCGCACCCGGCCCTGGCCCATCGGCGGCTTCACCTTCATGGTCTTGATCAGCCCGGGATTGGCGGCCATTTCCTCGTCGGTGATCCATTGGTCGCTGACCGGATGGGCCGCCGCGACCATGGCGTTGAGCGCTGCCTCCAGCGCCGGCAGATCGGCCGGCACCTCGGGCATGTCGAAATCGAGCCGGCCCTTGTCCTCGCCCACCGAGCCGCCGGTGACGGGGAAGGGGAAGACCACCGACAGCAGGTGCAGGGCGGTGTGCATCCGCATCAGCCGGTAGCGGCGGTCCCAGTCGATCTCGAGGGTCACCGCGTCGCCGGCGGCGAGCGCCGGTGCGCCGTCGGCGGGCACGTGGACGATGCGCGACTTGTCGCCCTCCGGATGCACCACGTTGACGATCGGCACCACCCGCCCGTCGGCGGCGACCATGCGGCCGCTGTCGTTGGGCTGCCCGCCGGACGCGGCGTAAAAGATGGTGCGGTCGAGCACGATGCCGCCTTCGGGCGTGGTCGCGGTGACGATGGCGGGCAGCGTCTTCAGGTAGCTTTGGGAGCGGAACAGATATTCGGTCATCGGGGCCTCACAGGATTGGGGACAACAGCCGCGCCGCCTGGGCCAGGAAGCGCATGACCACACCCTGCGAGCCGGGCACGACGCGGTCCACCTTGTTGGCGTCGCTGAAGTCGCGGCGCAGCATCTTTTCGACGTCCTTGATCATCTGCTCGCCGGTGAACCACATGGTGATCTCGAAATTGATGCGGAACGAGCGGTTGTCGAAATTCACCGTGCCGACGCCGGCGATCTTGTCGTCCACCAGGATCACCTTCTGGTGCAGGAAGCCGCTCGGATAGCGGTAGATGTCCATGCCGTGATGCACCATGCGGTTGGCATAGGCGATGCTGGCCAGCCAGACGATCTTGTGGTCGGGCTTTTCCGGTATGAGGATGCGTACGTCGACGCCGCGCATCTGCGCCGCGAACAGCGCCGTCTCCATCGACAAATCGGGCACGAAATAGGGGCTGACGATCCACAGCCGCTTCTGGCTCTGGCCGATCACGTCGTCGAAGGCGATGGCGCAGCTTTCGAGCTCGTCGGCGGGCCCGGTCGGCATGATCAGCATCGACTGGTCGCCCGCGGTTTCGATGCTGGTCGGCAGGCCGGTGATCTCCTCGCCCGTCGCCCACTGCCAGTCCTCGCGGAAGCTGAGCTCGGCGGCCAGCACCGCCGGCCCCTTGAAGCGCACATGGGTATCGCGCCAGTGGCCGAAGACCTTGGAGCGGCCGACATATTCGTCGCCGACATTGAGGCCGCCGATCCAGGCCTCCTTGCCGTCGACGATCACGATCTTCCTGTGGTTGCGGTACTGGATGCGGGTCGGGCCCAGCAGCCGCAGGAAGCGGTGGCGGTGGTTGAAGCCGTGGACGCGGATGCCGGCGTCGCGCAGCCGCTGCTTGTAGGCGCGCGGCAGCCAGAAGCTGCCGACATCGTCGTAGAGCAGGTAGATGCGCACGCCCGCCTGGGCGCGCTCGAGCAGTCGCTCGGCGAATTCACGGCCGAGCTCGTCGTCGTGGATGATGTAGAACTGCACCAGCAGCGTCTCGGTGGCGCGGCTGATGCCCTCGAACATCGATTTGAACGTCGCCTCGCCGTCGATCAGCAGCTCGACCTCGTTGCCCTTGAGGAAGGGCAGTTGCGAGACGTTGGTCAGCACCGGAAATTCCTCGGCCGAGGGCTGGTCGAGGATCTTCTGCTTGCTGGCGCGCACCCGGCGCAGCACGCGGCCGGAATGGGTCTGCACCGCCGCATAGTCGTCGAACGATTTGACGCCGAACACCGCGTAGATCAGCGTCATCGGGAACGGCAGGATCAGCAGCGTGATGATCCAGGCGATCGAGCCCTGCGAGGTGCGCGAGCGGAAAATCTCGCTGATCACGAAGCCGATGGCGAGGACGTAATTGGCTGCAAAGAGCCAGTACAGAATGCCCCGGTAGGGGAGCAGTTCAACGAGCCAGCTCTCGAGTCTCAGCATCAGGCGGGGTCGGGTTCAACGACGGCGCGCCAATCTACTGTTTCGGGGGTCGCAAGCCAATGCGGAACCGGCAGGCCCTTGGACTTGAGGAACGCGGGGTTGAACAGCTTGCTCTGGTAGCGGTTGCCGTAGTCGCAGAGCACGGTGACGATGGTCTTGCCGGGCCCGAGCTCCTTGGCCAGCCGCACCGCGCCGGCGATGTTGATGGCCGACGAGCCGCCGAGGCACAGGCCCTCGTGCTCGAGCAGGTCGAACAGATAGGGCAGGGCTTCGCTGTCGGGGATCTGGTAGGCGTGGTCGACCTCGACGCCTTCGAGGTTGGCGGTGATGCGGCCCTGGCCGATGCCCTCGGTGATCGAGCTGCCCGACGATTTGAGCTCGCCATGGGCGTAGTGGTTGTAAAGCGCTGCGCCCTCGGGATCGGCGAGGCCGATCTGTACATCCTTGTTCCGCTGCTTGAGCGCCATGGACACGCCGCCCAGCGTGCCGCCTGAACCGACGGCGCAGATGAAGCCGTCGATCTTGCCCTGCGTCTGCTCCCAGATTTCGGGGCCGGTGGTCTCGATATGGGCGCGGCGGTTGGCGACATTGTCGAACTGGTTGGCCCAGATGGCGCCATTGGGCAGCTCGGCGTTGAGCTTGTCCGCCAGCCGGCCGCTGAGCTTCACGTAATTGTTGGGGTTCTTGTAGGGCTTGGCCGGCACCTGGATCAGCTCGGCGCCGAAGAGCGTCAGCGCGTCCTTCTTTTCCTGGCTCTGCGTGTCGGGGATGACGATCACCGACTTGAAGCCCATGGCGTTGGCGACCAGCGACAGCCCGATCCCGGTATTGCCGGCGGTGCCCTCGACGATGGTGCCGCCGGCGCGCAGCAGGCCCTTGTCCAGCGCGTCGCGCACGATGAACAGCGCCGCCCGGTCCTTCACCGATTGTCCTGGGTTCAGGAACTCAGCCTTGCCCCAGATCTCGCAGCCGGTCTCGTCGGAAACGCGGTTGAGGCGGATCAGCGGAGTGTTGCCGATGGCGGAAAGGACGTCGCGGTACTTGCTCATGCAAGGGCTTGTAGAAAGGCTCCGTCTCAGGAACAAGCGATAAAGCCCCAGTCGGCATACGATTTCTGCTTTCGCCGCCGGCAGTAGAAACGACATTCCGTCTGGCCGTCCGCGGCGCGTTTTGCTTGCTTGCCCGCCTTGGGCCGAAAGCGTATTTCCCGCGGCCATGACCGAAGCCAAGCCGCTCACCCACCTCAAGGCCCTCGAATCCGAGAGCATCGAGATCCTGCGCGAGGTGGCGGCGAGCTTCGAGCGGCCGGTGATGATGTATTCGATCGGCAAGGATTCCTCGGTCCTGCTGCACCTGGCGCGCAAGGCGTTCTTTCCCGGGCGGGTGCCGTTCCCGGTGCTCCACATCGATACGACCTGGAAGTTCCGGGAGATGATCGCCTTCCGCGACCGCATGGCGCGCGAGCACGATCTCGACTTGATCGTGCACACCAATCCCGAGGGCCTCGCCGCCGGCATCAACCCGTTCGACCATGGCTCGGCGCGCCATACCGACATCATGAAGACGCAGGCGCTGCGGCAGGCGCTCAATGCCGGCCGCTACGACGCGGCGATCGGCGGCGCCCGCCGCGACGAGGAGAAGTCGCGCGCCAAGGAGCGCATCTTCTCGCACCGCAACGCCCAGCATGCCTGGGACCCCAAGAACCAGCGCCCCGAGCTCTGGCGCATCTTCAACACCCGCCTCGCGCCGGGCGAGAGCATGCGCGTCTTTCCCATCTCCAACTGGACCGAGCTCGACGTCTGGACCTACATCTACGCCGAGCAGATCGAGATTCCGTCGCTGTATTTCGCGCGCCGGCGGCCGGTGGTCGAGCGCAGCGGCACGCTGATCATGGTCGACGACGAGCGCTTCCGCTTCGAGCCGGGCGAGACGGCGCACGAGGAGATGGTGCGCTTCCGCACGCTCGGCTGCTACCCGCTGACCGGCGGCATCCGCTCCACGGCGGCCGACCTGCCCTCCATCATCATGGAGATGCAGGCCTCGCGCACCTCCGAGCGCGAGGGCCGGCTGATCGACAGCGACAGCGCCGGCTCGATGGAAAAGAAGAAGCAGGAGGGGTATTTCTGATGAACGCCCCCGCGCCCTTCCGGTCCGCCGATACCGACCTCGACCGCTGGCTCGCGCAGCAGACGGGCAAGAGCCTGCTCCGCTTCATGACCTGCGGGTCGGTCGACGACGGCAAGTCGACGCTGATCGGCCGGCTGCTCTACGACAGCCAGCTCATCCTCGACGACCAGCTGGCAAGCCTGCGCAAGGAAAGCCGCAACCGCCAGGTGGGCGATGAAGGCATCGACTTCTCGCTGCTGGTCGACGGTCTGGTCGCCGAGCGCGAGCAGGGCATCACCATCGACGTCGCCTACCGGTTCTTTTCGACCGACAAGCGCAAGTTCATCGTCGCCGATACGCCGGGCCACGAGCAATATACGCGCAACATGGCGACGGGGGCGTCGAACTCCGACCTCGCGGTGGTGCTGATCGACGCGCGCAAGGGCGTGCTGACGCAGACCCGCCGGCACAGCTTCATCCTCAGCCTGATCGGGGTGAAGCACGTCGTCCTCGCGGTCAACAAGATCGACCTCGTCGGCTACGACGCCGATGTCTTCAACGCCATCGAGGCGGACTACCGCGCCTTCGCCCGGGATCTCGGCTTCGAGACGCTGGTGGCGATCCCGGTGTCGGCGCTCAGGGGCGACAACATTCTCGGGCCGTCCGCGGCGATGCCGTGGTATTGCGGGCCGCAGCTCGTGCCCTATCTCGAAGCCATCGAGGTGGCGTCCGACCGGGCCGGCAAGCCGCTGCGCTTTCCGGTGCAATGGGTGAACCGGCCGAACCTCGATTTCCGTGGCTTTGCCGGCACCGTCGCCTCCGGCGTCGTGGCGGTCGGCGACGACGTGCTGGTGGCGGCGTCGCGCAAGCCGGCGAAGGTCACGCGCATCGTCACCATGGATGGCGATCTGCAGCAGGCGGTGGCCGGCGAGGCCGTGACCCTCGTCCTCGATCGCGAGATCGACGTGTCGCGCGGCGACATGCTGGCGCATCCCGGGCAGACGCCGGAATTCTCCAACCAGTTCCAGGCGCGGATGATCTGGATGAACGAGGAGCCGGCCATTCCCGGCCGCTCGTATCTGTTGAAGCTCGGCACGCAGCAGGTGCCGGCGGCGATCACCGACCTCAAGTTCCGCACCAACGTCAACACGCTGGAGCACAGCGCCGCCAAGACGCTGGAGCTCAACGAGGTCGGCACGCTGACCATCGCCACCGACAAGCCGATCGCCTTCGACTCCTACGCGAGCAACGGCCTCACCGGCGGCTTCATCCTGATCGACCGCATCTCCAATGCGACGCTCGGCGCCGGGGTGATCGATTTCGGCCTGCGGCGGGCGCAGAATCTGAGCTGGCAGAGTTTCGACGTGAACCGCAAGGTGCGCGCCGAGATGAAGGGGCAGGAGCCGGCGATCGTCTGGTTCACCGGGCTTTCCGGCTCGGGCAAATCCACCGTCGCCAACCTCGTCGAAAAGAAGCTCGCGGCCGAGGGCAAGCACGCCTACATCCTCGATGGCGACAATGTGCGGCACGGCCTCAACAAGGACCTCGGCTTCACCGAGGAAGCGCGCGTCGAAAACATCCGCCGCGTCGCCGAGGTGGCGCGGCTGATGGCCGATGCGGGGCTGATCGTGCTGGTCTCGTTTATCTCGCCGTTCCGCAACGAGCGGCGGCTGGCGCGCGAGATCGCCGGCGATGTGAGCTTCACCGAGGTCTATGTCGATACGCCGCTCGCCGTCTGCGAGGCGCGCGATCCCAAGGGCCTCTACGCCCGGGCCCGGCGCGGCGAGATCAAGAATTTCACCGGCATCGACAGCCCGTTCGAGCCGCCCGAGCATGCCGAGATCGTGCTGCACGGCGCCACCGAAACGCCGCAGAAGATGGCCGAGGACCTGTTCGAGCGGGTGTTCGGCTGGGGGCCGAGCTACTCGATCTGACGCCGCACTAGTGCCCCAGCATCAGCTTGATGGCATAGCCGACCACGGCCACGGCCAGCACGCCGGCGAACCACAGGCCGACGAACCACATCAGCCGCGAGGCGAGGGGCGCCATCAATGGTACCCCTCGTTCGGATCGACCTTGCCGCGGAACACCCAATACGCATAGCCGGTGTAGATCAGGATGATCGGCACCAGCACCGCTGCGCCGACCAGCAGGAAGCCGAGCGAGGCATCCGGCGCCGCCGCTTCCTTGATGGTGAGGGCGCCCGGCACGATGTATGGGTAGAACGATATCCCAATGCCGATGAAGCTGATGACGAACAGCCCGAGCGCGCTGAGGAACGGCTGCAGGTGCTTGTCGGCGGTCAGCCCCTGCCACAAGCCGAAGGCGCAGACGGCCAGCAGCAACGGCACGATGGCGGAGAAATACGCCGTGGGCCACTGGAACCAGCGGGTGAAGTAGATCGGGTCGAGGAACGGCGTCCACAGGCTCACCGCGCCGATCAGCACCAGCGTGCCGACGCCGGCGTAGATGGCGAAGCGCTTCGCCTTGGCCTGCAGCGGCCCGCTGGTCTTGAGGTTGAGCCAGGTGGCGCCGAGGAGGCCATAGCCCACCACCACGGCGACGCCGGTCAGCAGCGAGAACGGCGTCAGCCAGTCCCACCAGCCGCCGGCATAGTGGCGGTCGGCGACCTTGATGCCCTGCACCAGCGCCCCGAGCGCAATGCCCTGGGTGAAGGCGGCGACGATCGAGCCCAGCGCGAAGCCCCAGTCCCACACCGGCCGCCAGCGCCTGGTGCGGAAGCGGAACTCGAAGGCGACGCCGCGGAAGATCAAGGCGAGCAGCATCAGGATGATGGGGGCATAGAGCGCCGGCAGCACCGTGGCGTAGGCGAGCGGGAACACCGCCATCAATCCGCCGCCGCCGAGCACCAGCCAGGTCTCGTTGCCGTCCCACACGGGGGCCACCGAATTGGTCATGAGGTTGCGCTCGTGCTGGTCCTCGAAGAACAGGAACAGCACGCCGACGCCGAGATCGAAGCCGTCGAGCACCACATAGGCGAGCACGGCGAAGGCGATCAGTCCGGCCCAGATGAAGCTGAGATCAACCATGGCTGGCGCCTTCCGCGATCTGCTGCGCCGGGGTGATGCCGGCGGCGCGTGTCGGCCCGTCGGTCAGCTCCTCCTGCTCGCCCTCGGGCGTCTTGCTGACGGTGCGCAGGATGTAGAACACGCCGGCGCCGAAGACGACGAAGTATACCACGATGAACGCCACCAGCGAGGCGCCCACCGCCTCGGCGTCGACGTTGGACAGGCTGTCGGCGGTGCGCAGCAGGCCATAGACGGTATAGGGCTGCCGCCCGACCTCGGTGGTGTACCAGCCGGCGAGCACGGCGACGAAGCCCGACGGGCCCATGGCGATGGCGGCGCGATGCAGCCAGGTGCTGGTGTAGAGCGTCTTTCTGTAACGCGCCCACAGCGACCAGAGGCCGGTGATCAGCATCAGCACGCCCAGCCCGACCATGATGCGGAAGGTCCAGAACGGGATGAGGGCGGGCGGCCGCTGGTCGGGCGGGAAGTCCTTGAGCCCCTTGATCGAGGCATTCGGGTTGTGCGCCAGGATGAGGCCGCCCAGCAGCGGGATCTCGATGGCGAATTTGGTCTCTTCGGCCTTGTCGTCGGGGATGCCGACGAGGATCAGCGGCGTCGTCGGCGTGGTGTCGTAGTGGCCCTCGATGGCGGCGATCTTTTGCGGCTGGTACTCCAGCGTGTTGAGCCCGTGCTGGTCGCCGGCGATGATCTGCACCGGCGTCACCAGCGCGGCCATCCACATCGCCATCGAGAACATCACCCGGGCCTGCCGGTTGGAGCTGTCGCGCAGCAGGTGGTAGGCGCCCACCGCGCCCACGGCGAAGGCGGTGGTGAGGAAGGCGGCGAGCACCGTGTGCACGAGCCGGTAGGGGAAGGACGGGTTGAAGATGATCGCCCACCAGTCGACCGGCACGAACTGGCCGGCGGCATTGGTGGCGTAGCCGGCGGGCGTCTGCATCCAGCTGTTGGCCGAGATGATCCAGGTGGCCGAGATCAGCGTGCCGATGGCCACCATTGCCACGGCCAGCATGTGCAGGCCGTCGCCGACGCGCTTGCGGCCGAACAGCGCGATGCCGAGGAAGCCCGCTTCGAGGAAGAATGCCGTCAGCACTTCGTAGCCCATCAGCGGGCCGATCACCGGCCCGGCCTTGTCGGCGAAGCGGGCCCAGTTGGTGCCGAACTGGTAGCTGATGACGATGCCGGAGACGACGCCCATGCCGAAGACGATGGCGAACACCGTCTTCCAGTAGTCGAACAGCTTGAGGTAGGCCGTGTCGCGCTTCCACAGCCACAGCGCGTTCAGCACCGCGAGGTAGCTCGCCAGGCCGATGGAGAAGGCCGGAAAGATGAAGTGGAACGAGATGGTGAACGCGAACTGGATGCGGGCGAGAAGCTCCGCGGTCTGGCCAAACGACATGACGCTGCCTCCGTTCGGGTGAACGCTGATCCTCGCTCACCTATGCTCTCGTGAATAGTTGAATCGTGCTGTGGTTCCGATACGCAGTTCCGCCGCGCGTCACCACGGCGCGCGGCAGCTTGACGCGCCAAAATGTTCGTTGTTTGTTCTGATTGAGGACGACATGAGCAGCGACGAGAGCGACCGCAGCCGCCTGACGCGCGACATCCACGCGATGCCTGACGACATCCGGCAGGCGCTGTCGACGCGCGGCGTGATGGAAGCCTACCGCCGCCGTCCGCCGTACCAGCAGAACGACTATGTCGGCTGGATCACGCGCGCCAAGCTGCCGGCGACGCGGGCCAGGCGGCTGGCGCAGATGCTGGACGAACTCGAGCGCGGCGGCATCTACATGCACATGACATGGCACGGCGAGCGCTGAGGGCGCACCAACCTCGTCCGACGCGGTTGCGTCGGCTGGCCGATCCGGTCTGAGGGAAAGTGGCTCCGCGAGTAGGAGTATGAGCCACGGGTTGGCCCCTCCGGGAGCCCGAGTTTCCTTGGGGTTTTGTCGCGCTGCGAAGGCGGTATCGGCTCAAAGGTGCTCCAGAATGTGCGCCAGTTTTTCGGCGATCGGAGCCATGGTTTGGCCGGCGCCCCGTCCGAAGAGGTGCGACCGCAAAGCGTGACGGGGAGGGTGGCCGCTCAGGCGGCCTTGTTGCGCAAGTGAGCTTTGACGCGGGCCATGGCGGCGTCGCGGACGCGGCTCTCGGCGAGCATCTTCTCGACCAGCTCGTAGTACGGGATCAGCTGGGTATAGCCACGCTGGATCAGCGTGGCGCAGGCGGTGAGGCTCTTTTCGAACTCGGCCGTGGTCGGAATGTCGGGACGGTGCCTCACAGGGACAACCCCCGGGCGCGGCCGAGCATGATGGCGATCACGCCGGCGAGGCCCGCCAGCGTCCAGAGGCCGGCGAGCACGAGCAGCCAGCGGTTTTCCCCGTGGCGCCGCGGCGCGCGGATGGTGCGGCGGACCATCATGCTGCGGCCCGCCGCGGCCGGTGGCCGCCATCGTCGCCCTCGGGCGGCATCGGTTCGCCGAACAGCCGGCAGGCCTCGGCGTAGGCGTCGCGCGTGGCCTGGATGGCCACCTCGGGCGTGCGCGAATACTCGGCGCTGATGACGATATCGCGCAGGGCGTTGAACACCTCGTGCGGGGCGTCGAACCCGTAGATGGCGCAGAGCGCGCCGAGCGCGGCCCGACGTTCCCACGGGGCAGCATCGACCGCCGCCGCCTGGATCGCGTCGACCGCATCGCGATCGATGCCGGCCTGCCGGCGATCGTCGCGGTCGAGGCCGCTGTGGGCGATGGCGTGCCGCAGCGACCAGAGGAGCCTGCCGGGGCGCATTTACTCGGCGTTCCGGGCGAGCTGGTCGCGGGCCCAATCGGGCAGGCCGGGCGCCTCGGGCACGCCGAACACCTCGCCGGCCTGCCGGGACGCGCGGCGCTCGACCGGCTGGCCACAGCGGACGGTGAAGTCCTCGGCGACGGCCGGCACCAGGTCGGGCCAAAGGTCGGCTATCTCGGCGTTGCCGAAGTCCTGGCGGCGGAGTGCCGAGTGCACGTCGCCGACCAGCGGCATCAGGCCGAGGACGAGGGCGCGTGCGGCCGTCAGGCGCTGGGCGCGGTTATAGGCGACGGAGAGTTCCGCCGGTGCTTCGACGAGCTGGGTGGCGCGGCCGATGTTGCGGTGCAGGTCCTCGGCGGTCAGGTCGCAGGTTTCGGGCTCGGCCTCGAAATCACGCTCTGTGACGGTGCCATCGAGCAGGTGCCGGCGCCGCTCGATGACGAGCGCCATGCGGTGCGGGATATCGAGCGCCAGCCAGGCGGGTGTCTGTGAAGCCGAGACGGAAGAGGAGAGTGTGTCGAGCATCCTGGGTTCCTCCATGAGAGGAAACCATTGTTACCCAAATTGGGTAATCGCACAACCCCAAATTGGGTAACTAACGTCCGACGGCTACATCTTTGACCGCCGCATCGGGATTTCGCCGAATGAATTTCTGTGCGGCCCTTCTCGGCTTAATGTCCGTAATCAGGGCCATCAGATCGACCGCCACATCGTGCATTGTCGGTGCATTGGTGCTTTCGAGGTCAAAGAGGCCCCGACTTCGGCCGCGCTGAGGGACCTTCACCAGGACCCGGCCGTCCGGGAGCCAACAGACGCATGGTTCGCCCAAGTGCTCATCCCGAGGTTCGGTGCGCTCATCATAGAACAAAAGCCATCCGTCGTTTGCCAAGCCGTACATTGAAGTCCCTTTAACCTCTAGCGCTTTGGCGTTCTCACTGGCCCCGGCCGGAGCCGGCACCTCGCCAAAATTCTGGTCGCCCAACGCGAACAACACGGACCCGTCAGGTCCCGCGCCCGCTAGGCCAATAATCTCAACAGTATGTTCGGGCAAAACGTCTGAAGGCTGGACACCATATATCTGCGTCGCCTTGTCGATGTGAACGTCGGTAAGTTTTCGCTCGCCGCGCTCGAGCTTGATGTAGCCGGATCGCGACATCCCCATGGCGTCGGCCGCTTGATCAAGCGTCCAACCACGTCCATCCCGCAGAGCTCTGAGGCGATTACCCATGCTGGGTATCGTGCCGTGATCGCTGGGCTGCGTCGTTCCCCAATATGGGGTTGCAATGTTACCCAAATTGGGTAACAAGATGGGCTCATGAAGCTCGCGCTCTACATGTCGCAACACAATCTCTCCCCCGAGGACATGGCAATCAAGATCGAGGATTGCTCGGCTTCGGCCGTGCTCAAGTGGTCACGCGGCGAGCGCGTTCCGCGGGTCGAGCAGCAGCGTCGCATCTACGAAATCACCGACGGGCAAGTGACGCCCAATGATTTCGTGCTGGACCAGGCGGTGGAGCCATGAGCGCGCGCCGCAAAATTGCGGACCTGCTGCGCCGCGCCGCCCGGTCGATCGACGACACGCCGGCCGAGCGGGTGCTGCGCCTGGAGCTGGCGCCGCGGCGGATCAGCCGCGCCACCGGCACGGCAGAATACTTCGACCGCCGCAAGGGCCTGTGGGTCTCGTGGCGCGACTGGCTGGGGAGAGCGTGATGGGGCGCTCATTCCCGCATTCCCAGCACGCGCGTGCGGATGGTGGTCAGCGCCTCGTCGAGCGCGTCAAGCGCCATCTGGTGCGCGGCGTCCCGGTCGTAGGTTCCCGGCTCGAGGCCGGCGACGGCATCGTCGAACACGGCCGCCGCGGCGTAGTCGCTCAGCGTGCGCCGCACCAGGTCGGCGCTTTCGGCTTCGCGCTCCTCGGGCGAGGTATGCACCAGATTGGTGCTGACGCTGAGCAGCAGCTTGAACAGCACGTCGTTCGCCATTGCCTGGCCGACATAGAGCGTTTCGACGCTCGGCCGATCCTCAGCCATTCCTGTTCCCCTTTCCGAACCGGCGCACGTCCTCTTCCTGCGGCGCGCCGAGGCGGAGCGCCGCGCGAGTGTGGAGACCTCCCATGGCTCGCGCGGCGTCCCTTATCCGTCGTCGGGGACGTTCTCGCATGGCCGAATTGCGGCCGTCACTGCGTAAATTCGGGAGAGTTACGCCATGGCTAGCACGCGCCGGCTGGGGGCCGAGATCTATGCGGCGCTGAAGGCCTCTACCGCGAGCTTCGTGCGCGAGGCGTTCGGGGTGCAGAAGCTGGCGGCCGCGGCAACGCGGGTCGAGCAGCAGGCGATCTCGGACTACTGCAACAAGACGGCGGCCGAAAGCTTCATGCCGATCGACGTTGTCGTCGACCTGGTGCAGGCGAGCGGCGATACGCAGTTGCTGCGCACCGTGGCCGACCTCTGCGGCTGCCTGCTGGTGCCGCTGCCCGAGGGTCGGGCGAGCGATGCGATCGACGAACACACCATCCGCACGGCCAAGGACTATGCCGACATGGTGGCCGCGATCATGTCGGCCAAGCGCGACGGTCGCATCACGCCCGCCGAAAAGCAGCAGCTGCTCAAGGACATTCGCGACCTGATGATCGAACTGGCCGCGCTGGCCGAGGCGATCAAGGCGGCGGTGCACGAATGACGCCCGACCTGACCCGGCGCGCTGTCCGCGAGGAAATGGATGAGGCCGAACGCAAGGCTTGGGATGCGCTCGCTCGCTACAAATTCCAAATGTTCGGTTACTGGGCCGCAATCTGGGTGCACCTCAACCGGGTCGGTGGCTTCAAACGGCCAAACCCCTTTAAGAGCGCCGTTCTGCTCGCTCGCGGCTCGCGCGCGAGGGGCGCGTCTCCAACAGTGAGGATGATCGTGATGAGTGATCTATTGGGATTGGACAACGCTCTGGCCGATCGAGCGCGAGAGCACTCGCTCGGCCAACCGCCGCGTGGCGCCATGCCCGAAAGCGAGCTGCCGTTGACCTGGCCGGAGGCGGGCCCGAGGCCGCACCGTTTCGCCGGCATCTTCCGGATGCTGCAGGGCGAGGAGCGGCACGAGTTCGACGAGTCGATCCGCATCAAGGGCCTGCTCAACAAGATCGTGATGTTCGAGGATGCGATCCTCGACGGGCGCAACCGCTACATCGCCCTGGTCGATGCCGGCATCGTCGATCCGGCGCTCGACTGGCGCGGCTACCCGGACCTGTTCACCGCGTTCGACGGCACCGCGCAGGAGGCGCTGGAGCGCGTCTGGATGCTCAACGAGCAGCGGCGCCACGACAGTGCCGGCGAGCGGGCCATGGCCGCGGCGCGCTACAAGAAATTCCTGGAGCAGGTGGCCGATCCCGCAAAATTGCGGAAATCGGACGCCGAATTGGCGGCCGAACATGGCGTGTCGGAGCGGCTGCTCAACTCGGCGAATGCCGTGCTGAAGAATGCCGAGCCCGACCTGGTGCAGGCCGTCGACGAGGGGCGCGTGTCGGTGACCGATGCCGCCGAGGCGGCCCGCCTGGCCAAGGAGCAGCAGGCCGAGATCGCTGCCGCGGCGGACCGCAAGGCGGCCAAGCGCAAGGTGCAGGCGGCCAAGGCACCGGACCTGCCGCCGCCGCTCAGCCGCACCGACCTGGCGCTGTTCAGCGAGGCGGTGTGCAACCTCGCGCATGAGGCGGCGAAGAAGCATGGCGGGGCAGGGGCCTCGATCTCGGCCGACAAGGTGCTGAAGTTCGCGCGCGATCTTGGCCTCATCCAGCAGAGCGGCGAGTTCGGCTTTACGCGCCCGATGCTGCTGGCGCTCAACAAGCTGCGCGACACCATGCCGGACAAGCCGGCGAAGGCGCCCAAGCGCGAGCCCGATCTGCTCGGGCCGACGGTACCGCCGCTCGGTGGCGAGTGGTCGCAGCAGATCGGTGGGTTGAGCGGCAGGGACACGGCATCGATCGCGGTCTTTCATGAGGAAGATGAAACGTTCTCGGTGTCGGTGCACTACAGCTTCGCCACGACGGGCGGAGGTGGACCGTTCGCCGGCAGTTACCCGGATTTTCATGCTGCCATCGCAGCAGCGGCCGGCGAGTTGCTGCATACACTGCGCGACATTCACGATCGGGAGGACAGCGTCACCTCCGACGTGACGCGACGCTCGGCCAAGGCGGGCGCCGACTGGCTCCAGCACAAGCTCGACGAATGGGGGATCGCGCTTCCCGATCCGGTGTCGGACGCGGTCGATGAGGTTCTCGACATCGTCGCCGGCGCGGTTGGGCTCCAGCTCGACTACGACGCGCTGGTGGCGGAGCAGGGCGAGCGCAAGGGCCATCACACCAAGGCGTCGGCGGAGCCGATCCTCAGGGCCGGGCGGGGCGCCGACATCGAGTGGCAGCGGATCGCCGACGATATCGGCCACCCGCTCGGGACCGTGCAGGGATGGTCGTTCAAGCTCGGCCTCACCGGCAAGGGTACGGGCCGGTCGGCGCCGCGCGGCCGCAAGAGCGAACAGCAGGCGGCAGCATGAACGCGATCCTGCCCGACAGCTTCCGGGAGTTTGCGGCGGCGCGCGGCGAGGCCGTGCCGGACGAGCTGATCGTCGACGGCTTCGCCGGCGGCGGCGGCGCGTCGGAAGGCATCGAGCAGGCGCTGGGCGACCTGATCGCGCAGGGGATGGATGTGCCCGAGCATGTGTCGATCGCCATCAATCACGACGATGCGGCGATCGCCATGCATCGGATCAACCATCCGCACACGCTGCACCTGCCGCACGACATCTGGCGGGTCAACGCGCTGCGCGTCACCAACGGCATCCGCGTCGGACTCGGCTGGTTCTCGCCCGATTGCCGGCATCATTCCAAGGCCAAGGGTGGCCGGCCGGTCAGCAAGTCGGTGCGCGACCTGCCTTGGGTGGTGGCGTACTGGGCCAAACAGGTGCGGCCGCGCATCCTGTTCCTCGAAAACGTCGAGGAAATGCGCGACTGGGGTCCGCTGCTGCGGATCGCCGAGGGCGTGTACAAGCCCGACCCGGCACGCAAGGGGCAGACGTTCGACACCTGGCTCAACAAGTTCGTGCGCATGGGCTACCGCGTCGAGCTCAGGCAGCTGCGCGCCTGCGACTATGGCGTGCCGACGATCCGCAAGCGGCTCTACATCATCATGCGCTGCGACGGCGAGCCGATCGTCTGGCCCGAGCCGACGCATGGCGATCCGAAGTCCGAGGCCGTCGCGTCGGGCCGGCTGAAGCCGTGGCCGGTCGCGGCCGACATCATCGATTTCGACCTGCCATGTCCGTCGATCCTGATGACGCGCGACGAGGCGCGCGCCTACACCAAGGCCACGGGCATCCGGCTGGTCCGGCCGCTGGCGACGAACTCGGAAGCGAGGATTGCCAGGGGCTTCAAGCGCTATGCGCTCGATGCGGCCGAACCATTCGTTGTTCACCTGTCGCACGGTGACAGCGGCGGGCGGCGCAGCTTCGGCGGAGACGAGCCGCTGACGACGGTCGAAGCGACGGGCAACAAGCACGCCGTGGTCGTTCCGCATGTGATGACGATGCGCAATGCCGAAAAGCCGTTCAACGGCGCCGACGAACCTGCCCATTCGGTGACAGCGGGCGGCGCGGGCCTGAGCCTTGTCGAAGGCGCGATCGTCCCGTTCGTGACGCATGGCCAGCATGGCGGGCGCTCACGCGAGGCGGGCGAGCCCATGCATACGGTGGAGGCCTCGCCCAAGAACACCGACCAGCTGGCGCAGGCCTTCCTGGTGCCGCGTTATGGCGAGCGGGTGGGGCAGCAGCCGCGCAGCCGCGCGATCGACGAGCCGATGCCGACGACGGTCCCGACGGGCAATGGCGGCGATCTGGCTGTTGCCTATCTGGCGCAGCACAATGGCGACCCGCGCGCCGATGGACAGGACGGCGCACGGCCGGGCCGTCCGATGGACGAGCCGCTCCCGACCAGCACGACGCGCGGCACGCAGGCGCAGCAGGTGGTGGCCTATCTGGCGCAGAACAATACCGATGTCGTCGGCCATGATTTGCGCGAGAGCGTGTCGACCATCGTCGGCAAGGGCTCGACCCAGTCGCTGGCAGTGGCAATGTTGTCGCACGCCTATACCTCCAACACCGCCGGCGGCGAGGGGGACCCTGGCAAGCCGATCAAGACGGTGCTGACAGGCAACCATGCGAACCTCGTCACCCTGCCACTGGTGACGGCCTACTACGGCAACGAGCAGAGCGCCGGGACGATCGACACTCCGCTGCGCACCGCATCGACCCGCGACCGCTTCGGCGTGGTGGAGGGCGCGGCGGCTACACCGCCGCTGACCGAGGCGCAACTGGCGCGCGCCCGGCAGGTGGCGGCGTTCCTCAGGCAATATGGCTGCTGGGACGAGCGCGAGCTGGTCACCCTCGTCATCAGGGGCGTCACCTACATCGTCGTCGATATCGGCATGCGCATGCTGACGGCGCGCGAGCTGGCGCGGGCGCAGGGCTTCCCCGAGCGCTACGTGCTGGCGGCGCCCTACGGCAAGGGCGTGCTGTCGGACACCGAGCAGCGGCACAAGATCGGCAACTCGGTCTGCCCCGGCGTGGCGCGGGCGCTGGTTGCCGCCAACTACCGGCCGCGGGCGGCGCGGTCGCAACCCACAGCGAGGGCGGCATGATGGACGAGCGCTATGTCAGGATCGACGGGACCCAGCTCAGCGAGGCGCTGCAGCTTTGCACCTACGTCGTCGAAAAGCGCAACACCTATCCGATCCTCGCGATGGTGAAGCTCGACTACCACGACGCGGTGCTGACGCTGACGGCGACCGATCTCGATATCGACCTCAGCGTCGTCTGCGCGCCGATCGGGTGCGGCACGGCCGACTGGACGATCTGCCTGCCGGCGCATCCGCTCGCCAGCATCGCGCGCCTCGCCGGAAGCAACGGCGTGGTCATCCGGCCGAACCCGTCGGATGCGACCAAGGTGCAGGTGTCGCTCGACCAGGGCGACCTGTTCCAGGAGGTGTCGTACGATATCGACGGCCTGGCGTCGGACAGCTTCCCCGACATCAGGGGCAAGCGCGGCGAGCTGATCGAGATCTTCGGCAATGGGCGCATGGCCGAGCTGCTGCGCCGCGTGTCCTGGGCCATGTCCACCGAGGAGACGAGGTATTACCTCAACGGCGTCGCCTGGCAGGTGGGTGGACCGCTGGGCCGGCGGCTCGCGGCGACGGATGGGCACCGGCTGGCGCTCTGCTCCTACGACCCCATCGACACCGCGGGGCAACAGCTGACGCGCATCCTGCCCATCAAGCTGGTCGGCCTGCTCGAGCGCCTGCCCATGCCCAACCTCAATGTGTTCGACGTGCTGTCGGACGCGCCCGGCCGCGCCGGTCTCAATGCGATCGAGATCGATGCCGGCAAGGTGACGATCCGCGCCAAGCTGGTCGAGGGCACCTATCCCGACATCGACCGGGTGATCCCGAAGCCGAGCAACCATGTCGCGCGCTTCGAGCTGCCGGCCGACCGGCTGGCTGGTGCCGTCGATCGCGCCTTGGTCCTGGCTGAAAGCACCAAGGGCGGCAAGATGATCAGCTTCAGCCGCGACGAGGCGACGGGCCTGATCGCGGTCGCCAACATGACGCTGGACTATGGGGCGTCGAAGGTGGTGACGCCGTTCGCCTGGCCCGAGGGCGGCGTGACGTTCGGGGCGAACGGCCGGTATCTGCGCGACGTTCTGAAAAGCTGCGCCGGCAAGCTGCAGATCAAGCAGATCGATGCGGCGGCGCCGATCACCATCCTCGACGAGGACGGGACGATGGTGCGGCTGCTGATGCCGATGAGGGTGTGAGCGATGGGCAGTCGCAAACCAACCCTGGGCTTTGCCTCGCGCACCGACGCGGTGCTGGCGCTGCGCGAGCAAGGTATCACCGATCGCCGCGTCATCGCGGCGCGCATCGGCATCGACCCCAGCTGCGTCGCGGCGCTCGAGCGTTCGGCGCAGCGCCGGGGCACACCGCGGGCGCCGGGCTTTCGGCTGGAGCCGCTGGCGCACGACCCGCTGGCGAAGCTCTTGCCCGACGAAACGCTGACCGGCCTCCGCCGTGCGGCGGCGCCGCGCGGGGTGTCGGTGATGCAGCTGGTGGCGCGGCTGCTGTCGACCGTGGTCGAGGACGATCTGGTCGGCGCGATCCTGGATGAGGGGAGAGACGCATGAACCTGCCTCTCTCCTATCGCGATTTCCTCGACGCCAAGATGGTGTTCGCGCCGGTCGGCGGGTTCCATGTCGAGCTCGGCGAGATCAACCCGCTGCTGAAGCCGCACCAGAAGCTGATGGTGCAGTGGGCCTGCGCCGGCGGGCGGCGGGCGATCTTTGCCGCGTTCGGGCTGGGCAAGACCTTCATCCAGATCGAGCTGATGCGGCTGGTGCGGCAGCACCTCGGGCGCATTGCGGCGGTGCTGCTGGTGGCGCCGCTTGGCGTGCGGCAGGAGTTCCTGCAGGACGCTCGCACGCTGGCGACAGGCGAGCATCCCGACATCACCGACGCGCAGCGCGCCGAGCTCGCGGCATGGCTCGACCTTCACCCGGAACGCGCACCGGTGCTGAGCTTCGTGCGGCGCAGCGACCAGGTGACCGGCGGCGGGCTCTACCTCGCCAACTACGAGAGCGTGCGCGACGGCCGGCTGGACGTGACGCTGTTCGCCGCGGCCTCGCTCGACGAGGCCTCGTGCCTGCGCGGCATGGGCGGCACCAAGACGTTCCGCGAGTTCATGAAGCTGTTCGACGGCTTGGCGTACAAGTTCGTGGCCACGGCCACGCCGAGCCCGAACGAGTACATCGAGCTGCTGGCCTATTCGGCGTTCCTCGAGGTGATGGATGTCGGCCAGGCCAAGACGCGGTTCTTCAAACGCAACAGCGAAAAGGCCGACACGCTCACCATCCACCCGCACAAGGAGCGCGAGTTCTGGCTGTGGGTGGCGAGCTGGGCGCTGTTCGTCGAGCGGCCGAGCGATCTCGGCTTTGACGACGAGGGCTACGATTTGCCGGCGCTGCAGGTGCACTGGCACGAGCTGCCGAGCGACCACAGCGCGGCGGGCGAGGAAAAGAGCGGCCAGAAGCGGTTGCTCAAAAACGCCGCTGCGTCGCTGCCCGACGCCGCGCGCGAAAAGCGCGACAGCCTCGGCACCCGCATCGCCAAGCTGATGGAGCTGCGCGCGATAGATCCGGGGGCGCACCGGGTGATCTGGCACGACCTCGAGGCCGAGCGCCACGCCATTGCCGTCGCCATTCCCTCGGCCCGGTCGGTGTGGGGCAGCCAGGACCTCGACGAGCGCGAGCAGCGGCTCAACGATTTCGCCTATGGGCGGCTGCAGGAACTGAGCACCAAGCCGATCATTGCCGGGCAGGGGTGCAATTTCCAGCGCTACTGCGCCTGGGAAATCTTCGTCGGCATCGGCTTCAAGTTCAACGACGTGATCCAGGCGGTGCACCGCTGCTATCGGTTCCTGCAGCGGCGGGAGGTGCGGATCGACTTCATCTACACCGAGGCCGAGCGGCCGATCCGCGACCTGATCGAACGACGCTGGCGCCAGCACGACGAACAGCGCGCCATCATGACCGGCATCATCCGCGAGTTCGGCCTCAGCCAGGCGGCGATGGCCTCGACCCTGCGGCGCGGCATGGGCGTGGCCCGGATCGAGGCAGCGGGCGATGCGTACCGCGTGGTCAACAATGACTGCGTCGAGGAATGCCGCGCCATGGCGCCCGACAGCGTCGATTTGATCGTCACCTCGATCCCGTTTTCGACGCAGTACGAGTATTCGCCCAACTACGCCGATTTCGGCCACACCGACGACAATGCGCATTTCTTCGCGCAGATGGACTACCTGATCCCCGAGCTGCTGCGCGTGCTGAAGCCGGGGCGGATCGCCGCCATCCACGTCAAGGACCGGATCGTGCCGGGCGGGCTCACCGGGCTCGGCTTCCAGACGCTCTATCCGTTCAGCGACGACACGGTGCGCGCCTTCGGCAAGCACGGCTTCGCCTACCTCAGCCGCAAGACCATCATCACCGACGTGGTGCGCGAGAACAACCAGACCTATCGGCTGGGCTGGACCGAGCAGTGCAAGGACGGCTCGCGCATGGGCAACGGCCTGCCGGAGTACCTGCTGGTGTTCCGCAAGCGGCCCTCGGACAATTCCAACGGTTACGCCGACGTGCCGGTGCGCAAGGCCAAGAAGCTCTATGAGGGCGACGACGGCTGGAGCAATCCCGAGGGCTACAGCCGCGGCCGCTGGCAGCTCGATGCACATGGCTTCATGCGGGTCAGCGGCAACCGGCTGCTGATGCCCGACGAGCTGCGCGGGCTCGACGCCAAGGTGATCTACAAGCTGTGGAAAGCCTTCAACGTGAGAAGCATCTACGATTTCGAGCATCACGTCAGCGTCGCCGAGGGGCTCGAGGCGGCATCGTCGCTGCCTTCGGACTTCATGCTGATCCCGCCGCACAGCTGGCATCCCGACGTGTGGAGCGATGTCGCCCGCATGCTCAGCATGAACACGCTGCAGGCGCAGGCCGGACGCGAGCAGCACCTCTGCCCGCTGCAGTTCGACATCATCGACCGCTGCCTGGTGCAGTACTCGATGCCCGGCGAGACGGTGCTCGACCCGTTCGGCGGGCTGATGTCGGTGCCCTATCGCGCCCTCAAGCATCGGCGGCGCGGCATCGGCATCGAGCTCAACCCCGGCTACTTCGCCGACGGCCTCGCCTACGTCGAAGCGATGGCGCGCGACATGGCGGTGCCGGACCTGTTCGGGCTGCTGGAAACGGAGGAGGCCGAAGATGATGCCTGAAGCGAAGAGCACCGACGACAAACTGCTGCCATGCCCGTTCTGCGGCGAGCCGCCCCTGGTCGCCGGTGCGTCAATCTGGTGCGCTAACGTCTCCTGTTGGGGGCCGCACGTGTCGCAGTTTGCGCACGTGGAGGATGCAATCGCCGCATGGAACCGCCGCTTGGTGGCGAGCGCCGGCGACCGCCCCGACCCGACACCAGATGCGGCCTTCGACGCTTGGGTGGCTTCGTTGCCCAAGCAGAGCTGGGCGAAATATGACCTCTCGGCGTGCCGCTTGGGATGGGACGCCGCCCGCCGCGCCGCCCTCCCGACAGAGGCACCCGAGCTGGTGGCGCTCGTGTCGTTGGAATGGGAAAGCATCGACAACACAGCAATGTGGGCGAACGTCGTGCCGTTCTGGCTCCAGTATCGCATCACCCTGCGAGCCGATCGACAGAAGGTGCTCCGCTCGGAATGGCTGGGCAATCGCCGCGAGGACATTGGTATCTTCGCGGATTGGGATGCCGCAAAGGTCGCCGCTCAGACTGATTTTAACGAACGCCTCGCTGCGCTGCCTGTCTCGGGAGCTCCAGAGCAGACGATTGCCGAAGTCGCGCGAATTATTCTGTCGGTATCATCGGTCCCATACGACGACGCCAACGACGAACGCCGGGAAATGGCGCGGGCCGCAGCCGCCAAGGTCATCGCCGCACTCTGCCCAGCCACAGTATCTAGCGCCGAGCCGGTGGCGAAGATCGATGACCGCGCCGCCATTTCATCTGAGCAGGGCGAGGCGCCGGCGACGCCGGCCGATGTTCGCGAACTCGCCGACAGAGCGCGCAGGTTTGCACTCGGGCCAGCATTCGTAGAGCTCGGCTTCAATAAGACCATCTCGCTGGCTGCCGAGCAGGCCATCATGCTCGACCGTGCTGCCCGCTCCCGGAGGCCTGGAAATGGCTGAGCTGCGTGTCGAGAACCCGCGACTGACCGGCGACTTCGTCAAGCTGATGGCCGATGCCGGCGTGACGCTGCCGGTGCGGCTGCACGAGACGGAGGTCGGCGAGATCGTCGACGCCAAGGGCCGCGAGGTGTGCGTGGTCGATGTGAACCGCGAGCGGCCGGACGACGAGGTGGTGCATCTGTGCAGCTGGATCGTGGTGGCGATCAACACGTGCGGCGGATTTCAGGCAACCGGAGTTCCACGTGAAACCACGTTCTAAAATAGAGCCGCGCCGGCACCTGGTGTATTCGCCGGAGTTTCGCGAGCGGCTGGAGGCGACGCGCGCCAAGGTGGCGGCGTCGCGCGAGCGGCTGCGGCTGCTCGACCGGCGCGACAGCCTGGCGACGCTGATCGAGGCGAAAACCCAGCAGATCGCCGCGCATGCGCGCGAGTTCGAGGAGATCGAGCGGCAGCTCGGGGAGGGTGTACAATGACTAGCGGCGCGGTCGCAGGGCAGGAACGCGGAGCCTGCACCTGTTTGGAAATCCAGGGTGAAGATCCGGCCTGCCCCCGGCATGGCAACAAGGCCGTTATACGCGAGCTATATCGCCTCTCCGCCAGAACTGAGAACGCTCGCGCGGCCTGGGTCTTGGCCGAGGCTGCGCAACTCATTGAAGAGCAGGCTGAGCGGGTCGATGTCGTATCGCTTAGTCCAGCCGCGCGTGATGTTCTCATGGAACGCAGCCGCCAGATCGCCGCTGAGGGCTGGACGGCAGAGCACGATGACCAGCACGACGATGGGCAGCTTGCGAGGGCTGCGGCGGCCTACGCGATCTTCGCCGGCCTGCCAAGGCAATTCACGACGCTGGCGCAGTCCATGGGCCGCGCGATCCCGATGATCTGGCCGTGGGATGCAGGCTGGTGGAAGCCTTCCGAGCAGAACCGCCGCAACCTCGTCAAGGCCGGCGCGCTGATCTTGGCCGAACTCGAACGGCTGGACCGTCGAGGGCGGTCATGAGCACACTGACTTTTGCGCAGCTGCGCCGCGCCAACCTGGCGCGGCAGGGCCCGGACGGGTGGAACCGGCCGCTGCATGGCTGGTCGCGCGACGACTGGGCGGTGGCCCTGGGCGGCGAACTGGGCGAGACGCTGAACGTCGTCAAGAAGCTCAACCGCGCGCGGGACGGGATGCCGGGCAACCATCGGTCGGCGGCGGAGCTGCTGGGCGATCTGGCGGAGGAACTGGCGGACACCGTGCTCTATCTCGACCTGTTCATGGCGCGGGACGATGCGACGTTCGAGCAGCAGATCGGAGATCGGAGCTTCGTCGAGCTGCGCAATTTCACCGCAGCCTATCTCGATGATCGTTCGCCGTCGGCCATCGGCCGGGCGGCGATCCAGGCGCTGGCGCAGACAGTCGGCGCGGATCGCGGCGGGATACTGTTGCAACGGCTCGACGAGTTGGCCTTCGTCCACGATATCGACCTCGGCGCGGCCGTGGTCAGCAAGTTCAACTGGACCTCGGAAAAGCTCGGCTTTCCGCATCGGCTGGAGGCGGCATGACCGGCGAGGTGCTGCAGTTTCACGCCGACCGGCTGCGCCGAATGCTGCGCGATCTGCAGCTCGACCCGGCGTCGCTGCTGCCGGCGCCGGACGGGGCGCTGGTCGACGACATATCGCGGCGGCGGCTGACCCCGGCGCTCGACAACCAGACGCTGGCCGAGGGGCTGGTGAGCGCCGTCAAGATCGCCGCGAGCTATCTGGGAGAAGCGGGATGATGTGGGATGAGCTGACCGAGGAGCAGAAGCTGCTCTGTGCGCCGCAGCGGCGCCTGCGGCTGCAGGAGCGGCGCACCTGCGACATGATCGAGGTCGACCATGTGTGGTCGCCGGCGACGGCGCAGGAGATCGTCGAGCCGCTGCTGGTGTCGATCGGCCGCTATCCCGACGGCCGCATCGGCGAGGTGTTCATCGACGGGCGGGAAAAGGGCAAGGGCAAGGTGGCGCAGCGCACCACGGCGCTCAGGCAGGACGTGGCGGTGCTGATCTCGATCGCGCTGCAGTACGGCGCGCCGATCGAGGTGCTGCGCGATGCCATGGGGCGCGGCGAGGTGCAGGCGATGGGCCGGGTGCGGGTGATGCCGCACACCATCATCGGCAGTGTGCTCGACGCGCTGGCGGCCGAGGCGGCGGCATGAGCCTGTCGCCCGAACTTGCCGCCCTGCGCGACGAGGCGATGGCGACCAGCTGCGCGTCGTGGGCGATCCAGAAGCGGTGGGGTCTGCGCGGCCGGCACGAAATGGTGGGTGCCTGCCCGAACCCCGAGTGCGTCGGCGGCGGCGGCGTCGACCGGTTTTCGATCAACACGGTCAAGAACGTCTTCAACTGCCGCAAATGCGGGATCTCGGGCGAGGGCGTGATCAAGCTGGTGATGGACACCGAGCATGTCGATTTCGTGCGCGCCTGCGAGATCGTGACCGGCCGCACGGTGAGCGAGCCGATCGACGAGGCGAAGGCGGAACGGGCGCGCCGGGAGCGCGCGGCCGAACTGGCGAGGCGCGAGCGCGCGGCGGAAGCCTATCGCGAGCGGGCGCGGCGCGACGGGCTCGCCACCTGGTCGGCCGGCTTGCCGCTCGAGGCGCCGGAGGCGCAGCCGGTGCTTGACTACCTGGCGCGGCGCGCGCTCGACATCCGCGGGCTGGAGCAGGCGCCGCTGTCGATGTTCCATGCGCTGCGGTGCGCGCCGGAGCTGGCCTGGACCGAGGCCTATATCAACCCGGAGACCGGCAACCGTGGCTGGAGCACGCTGCATGTGGGCCCGGCGATGCTGGCGCACATCGTGCTGCCGGTGCGGCTGCAGGCGGCGCCGCTCGATGCGCGGCTCGACCCGCTCGGCCGCTTCGGCGGCGTGCACATGACCTGGATCGACCTCGGGGCGCCGAAGGGACGGCTGGTGCTGCCCGACGCTCCGGCAGAGGGCAGGGAAGGCAAGGGCAAGCCGCGGCCGACCAAGAAGGTGCGCGGGCGCAAGAAGGGTTGCGTCATCCCGCTGTTCACCCCGGCCGGTGCGCGCCGGCTGGTGATGGGCGAGGGGATCGAGTCGACGCTGACGCCGCTGGTGCACGCGTTCGAGCCCGACACCGCGTACTGGGCTGGCATCGACCTCGGCAACATCGCCGGCGCACCGATGGAGGTCGACGGCCGCAAGATCTGGGACGAGCCCGATCTCGACGATCTCGAATGCTTCATTCCGCCCGACTGGGTGGAGGAATTCGTGCTCCTGGGCGAGGGCGACGATGCCAGCGTGCACAGCCGCGAAAAGAGCCTATGCGGGCTGCGGCGCGCCAAGCTGCTGCGCGAGCGCGCGCGGCTCGAGCGGGCGGAGCTGCCGGCGCTCACCGGCATCTATGTGCCGCCGCCCGACGGCGACAGCGACATGAACGATCTGGCCCGGCGCGAGCTGGGCGAGGGGAACGACGCGACTGACACCACCGCGGCGGCGGACGGGGGACCTCAGGCGGTTGGACGAGCGGATGCAATCGCGGCCGATCGGACAGAGCGCAGAGGCGAAGACGGGGCACGATGACCAAAAAGACATCGCGGGTGCGTGATGCCATGGCCAAGGGCGAGGCTGTGACAGCCGAACCTTTCGACCCCAGCAAGGTGGCGGGTGACACGCCGGCCGCGCAAAAGCGGCGGACGCCGCGCAAGCCGCGCCCCAAAGCGGCCGCGGCCGAGCCGCCGGATGCCGGCGATCGGGATGACTCGGATGCCGAGGCGCCGAACTGGACCGAAGAGGAGCTGGCCGACGTCGCCGACGATACGCGGCCGCCCGAGCTGGTCGCAGTCGAGACGGCGATCGCGCGGCTATGCAGCGGCTACGACCAGAACGATGCCGGCAACGCGCAGCGGCTGATCGCATGGTTCGGCCCCAATCTCTGCTATGTCTCGGGCATGGGGTGGCTGACCTGGCGCGGCACGCACTGGCAGCGTGACGAGGGCGAGCTCGAGGCACGGCGGCTGTGCCAGCTGCTGGTCGAAAAGATCAAGCTCGAGCCGGCGCACATCATCGCGACGCCGGCGCAGCAGCGTCTGCTCGATGCCGCGGCGCACGCCATGAAGGTGGAGTCCGACGACCGGACGCCGGCGCAGCATGACCTCATCGGCCGCGCCGCCGCCCTGCGCAAGGAGCTGAACAGCCGGCGCAGCAAGCGCCGCAATTTTGCGGTTTCCTCGGGAAATTCCGGGCGCACGACGGCGATGCTGGCGCAGGCCGCGAGCTTCAAGGCGTTCGACCAGAAGAAGCTCGACGCCAATCACATGCTGTTCAACGTGCTGAACGGCACACTGGTGTTCAGCCGCATCGACGATCCGGAACAGGACACGGAAGGCGCCGACGTGGTGCCGCGCAAGATCGGCCACGTCGACATCCGCCCGCATGACCGCGAGGACATGCTGACCAAGATCGCCGATGTGGAGTACGCGCCCGAGGCGACCTGCCCGGAGTTCCAGAAGTTCCTCGACCGGATGATGCCCGACGAGAAGATGCAGACCTGGCTGAAAGTCAGCCTGGCCTATTCGCTGCTCATCGGCGGCAATGGCGCGCAGAAGCTGTTCTACCACTACGGCCTCGGCGCCAACGGCAAGAGCGCGCTGCTCGAAACCATCGGCGCCCTCGCGGGGACGTATAGAACGACGGTTTCGCCGGAGACGATCACGGGCGACGGGCAGCAGCGGCAGGGCCAGCAGGCCAACCCCGACATCGCGCGGCTGTTCAACACCCGGTTCGTGGTGGTGGAGGAGCTGCCCAAGAACGTGCCGCTCAAGGAAAACCTGGTCAAGGCCATGTCGGGCGGCAGCCCGCTGACGGCGCGGTTCCTGCAGAAAGAGTTTTTCGAGTTCACGCCGATCTTCACCGCCGTGCTGTCGGGCAACACCAAGCCGGCGATCACCGGCTCGGACAAGGGTATCTGGCGGCGCGTGTCGATCATCCACTGGAAGGTGTCGATCGGAGAAAAAGACCCCAGCCGCGTCGAGTTCCCCGAACTGATGCGGCGCTTCGCGGCCGAGCGCTCGGGCATCCTCAACTGGCTGATCGAGGGCGCCATGCTCTACCTCGGCAGCAGCCTGATGGCGTTCGAGCCGGAGGAGGCGCGGGCCTTCACCGAGGACTATCGCATGGAGCGCGACAATATCGAGGTGTTCGCCAGCTCGATGATCGTGCCGCACCCCGGCCACAACATCCAGGCGGGCAAGCTGTTCGAGCGCTATCAGCAATGGTGCGCCGCGAATGGCCTGGTGGCCGCCAAGCAGCGCACGTTCGGGGAGCGGCTGGGCGAGCTCGGCTACGCCAAGAAGACCGGCCGCGTGTACGAGTACACCGATATCACCCTGCGGGCGCTGCCCGCCGCCGATGATGACCCCGGCTGGGCGCCACCCGAGGGGTTCGAGTAGCGCTGGCAGCCGGGCCTTTTCAACCCCGAAGCCCCGCAACCCCCTCCACGGAAAAGAGAAAAGGCAGTCGCAACCCTCGCCCGCGCTGACGCGCGGCGATACGAGGGTTGCGAGAGTTGAGCGAGGGTGAAATGCGAAACCTCGCGGCGGCTTTCATTAATGATTTCAGGGTTTTGCACCGCTATTGCGAGGTTTGCGAGGGTGTTCCTCGCGTATATGTGGAAGGGGTGCGGGGTGGTGCCTTTTTAGCGGCGTTCTAGGCGGGCGTTCTGGCGGGCGATTTTGTGTCTCATGTCACATAGGGGACCCTCGCCACCCTCGCCACCCTCGCTGGGCCCAGCGTTTCCGGCGTTTTTTATCTGCGAGGGTTAATCACCAACCCTCGCTAAACCTCGCAAAGGGGAGAATATGAGCAAACTGGGGGATATGGCCGAAGACCGGCGGCTCAAGGACCAGCCGCGGGGCAAGGTCCGGCATCGGGGGGATCGCACTGCCGGACCCAAGGATTTGTCGTTCATGCTGGCGACCGGGTTGCACTGGTACGCGCTGCTCACCCGTGCCGGCAGCGAGCTCGATGTCGAGGCGCTGCTGACGGCGGAGGGGATCGTGGCCGTGGTGCCCGTCCGGCGCGAGTGGCGCCGGATCAACCGGTATGTGAAGCGCAAGGCGCAGGTGCGCTATTCGCTGCTGCCGCGCTATGTGTTCGTCGGCTTTGGCGCGGGGCAGGCCTCGGACTATGACGACGAGGTTCGGGCCATCTGCTCGATCATGCGCCGGCTGACCCTGGTGCAGGGGGTTGTCGGATGGGATGATCTGCCGCGCCGCATGGTGGCGCGCGAGGTCGCCGTGTTCCTGCGCGACCTCGGCGAGGTGATCGCGCCCAAGTGGCAGAAGCACGTGAAGAGCGGCAAGGAGTTCGAGATCGGCGACGAGGCGCAGATCACGGCCGGCCCGTTCGAGGGGCACATCGTGAAGGTCGACGACGTGATCGGCAGGCAGGCCAAGGTGACGCTCGACCTGCTGTTCGGGGGAGGTGCGCACAACGTCCTGGTGCCTCTTGCCAATCTGGAGAAATCAGCTTAGCCCTCGACGCTGGATGACCGGAGACCCGTCGCAGGCCGCTCGATCAGAGCGCGGTTCCCGAGCGGCGAATGGCCCAGCCAGTCGATACTGGTGACCGCCACCTCTGCGTATCCAGCCATCCACTCCCAGCGGTGATGTTCCTCCTGACCTCCTCACTACGGCGCGGCCCTTCGCGGGCGGCGCCGTTTTCGTGAGAGCGTCGCCGCGCCGCAAAATTGCGGACGGTCGACGGCCCGGCGGGTCCTTCCCCGTCCGCCAAACCCATGCGGGACGTCTTAGCGCAGGTGTGCGGTAGTTTTGGGGATTTTTGGCAGGGTTGACGGGGTTGACGGACGTGCTCGGGGCGGTTGACGGCGGGTTGACGGAGACGCTCTGGGTGCCGATCGCGGAAGCGGCGCGGCAGCACGATGTGTCGCGCGCCGCGATGCACAAGCGGGTGTCGAAACTGATCGACGCCGGCCGGCTCTCCACCAAGGACGGGCCGCGCGGCACCAAGCTGGTGAACATCGTGGCGCTCAATCGCGTCATCGCGACGGAGACCGATCCGGCGCAGGCGCTGCGCAATGGCTCAGTGCCCGATGCGCCCGATGAGCCCGAGCTGCCGGAACAGCCGGAGGGCGACGGCGACAGCGGGCAGGGCGCATCGTCGCCGGCGTCGGGTGGATCGAGGAGCTATCACGCGGCGCGCGCCAGCCGCGAGACCTACCAAGCCGAGAGCGCGCGGCTCGACCTCGACGAGCGGCTGGGCAAGCTCTGCTACGTCGACGATGTCGAGCGCCGCACAATGACCGCCATGCGCAAGGTTCGCGACCGCTTCCTGGCGCTGCCGGCCGTCATTGCCGACCGCCTGGCCGGCGCCCCCGATGCTCTGGCCATTCGCGGCATCCTGAGCGCGGAAATTCGCGCCGTGCTGGCGTCGGCGGCCAAAGACATGAGCGGCCTGGACGAGGACGACGAGACCGATGCCTTCGCTGACCTTGCATCAGGAGAGCGAGACCCGGATCAGGCGTAACGGCGCAGTGGTCTATCGCGCAGCCTCGGCGGGCATCATGCCGGACCCGCAGGAACTGGTGTCGGTGTGGGCGGAGAACCACCGGGTGGTGCCGGAGGGCGGCGCCGTCGCCGGCGAATGGCGCAACAGCACGGCGTACTACCTGGTCGAGCCGATGGATGCGCTGTCGCCCAACGATCCGTGCGAGCAGGTGATCATCATCAAGCCAGCCCAGTCGGGCGGCTCGGCCGTTGCCGAAAACTGGCTCGGCTTCGTGATGCACCGGACGCCTGGTCCCGCGATGTATGTCGGGCCGACCGTCATCGCGGCCAAGGACTGGTTCGAGGAGAAGCTGCAGCCCACGATCGAGGCGACCAAGGTGCTGTCGCCGGCGAAGGGCGGCGTGGTGATGCCGCGCAAATCGCGGGCGGGCGACGGGTCGAAGGCGAACCGGACAAAGTTCAAGGGCGGTTTTCTGCTGTTGGCCGGCGCCAATTCCGCCGCGTCGCTGCGGCAGCACTCGATCCGCTTCATGGTGCGCGACGATCGCTCGGCCTGGACGGACAATGCCGACGGCGAGGGCGACCCCAAGGAACTGAGCAGCAAGCGCCTCAAGACCTATCGGCGGTTCGGCCTTGCCAAGGTGCTCGACGTGTCGTCGCCGAAGTTCAAGGGCGAGGATATCGACGCCGACTACCAGAAGTCGGACATGCGCCGGTACTACATGGCGTGCAGGGGGTGCGGGGCGCTGACGGATTACGAATGGGAGGATGTGCAGAAGAACGCTACTCCACCCTATCGCAGCCATCTGGTGTGCCCTGCCTGCGGGACCGAGCACTACGAGGGCGACAAGCCGCGGATGCTGGCGCCGGAAAGCGGCGCCTGCTGGGTGCCGACGGCGCCGGATGCCGATGGCGTTGTGCCGCCCAAGACGATCCCGGCGAGCGAGATTGAAGTCTGGCGTCATCGCCACACCGGGCGGCTCGCCAAAGGGTACGCGATCACCGGCATCATGAACGCGTTCGACACGCTCGACAGCCTCGCCCAGCTCGAGGCCGAGGCGGGTGACGATCCGGAAAAGCGGCAGCCGTTCGAAAACGGCGATCTCGGCCGGGCGTGGGAGCCGAAGGGCGAGGGTCCGCAGTGGGAGACCATCGCGGCGCGCAAGGAAGGCGACTGGCGGCGCGGCACGCTGCCCGCCGGCGTGCTCTACGTGACCCTGACCGCCGACGTGCAGGCGGACGGTATCTACTGGGCGTTCGTCGGGTGGGGTCCGGGGAAGCAGGCCTGGCACATGGATCAGGGGTTTCTGCCGGGCGTCACCGACGAGCCGCTCGGCGGCGCCTGGCCCAAGCTCGACATGGTGGCCGACCATGGCGTCAGTTTCGGCGGCGTGCGCATCGGCGCCGACATGATCGCGGTCGACAGCGGCTACAACGCCGAGGCGGTGTACGAATGGGTGCGGCGCCGTCACAATGCCCTTGCGGTCAAGGGCGACGACGGCTGGAGCAAGAACCCAATCTCCCGCTCGCAGAACGCCGAGGTGCAGACGCACGGGCTCAGCGCCGGCAAGGCCCGCCGCTATGGCATCAAGGTGTGGATGGTGGGCACCTGGAGCATCAAGGCGACGCTGATAACGTTCCTGGGCAAGGTGCCCAAGGAGGGAGGCGCCGGGTTCCCGACAGGCTACCACCATTTCCCCGGCGACACCGAGGAACAGTACTTTCGCCACCTCACGTCGGAATACATCGTGAACGGCGAACAGCGTCGCGAGTTCAAGCAGCGCGGCCCCAACCACTGGCTGGATTGCCTGGTTTATGCCTATGCGCTGACGCACTTTGCGCAACTGTGGTCGTGGTCCGAGGAGCAGTGGGACGTTCGCGCCCGCGAGCTTAGCGAAATGACCCGGCCGGCGCAGGCCGACATGTTCGTTAACTCGGCAAAAGCCGTGGCGATGCCGGCGCCAGTCGATGGCGACGCTGCAGATGGGGCGCCGGCGGCGCCGTTGCGCGCCAAGCCGCAGTCCGACGGGCTCGACGCCCTCTCGAAACTCAACCAGTAGGCGAAAATGGCCGACATGACGCTCGCCGAGATCGACCAGGCGCTCACGGATCTGCGCGCGGCCAAGCAATCGCGCCTGGTGGGCGGCGTCCGGACCAAAACCGCCTATGTCAGCGGGTCGGTGGAGAAGCAATTCGCCTCGTTGGACGAGATCAACGGCGAAATCGCCCGCCTCGAGGTGATGCGGTCGCGTCTCACCGGCACGGCGAGCGGGAACGGACCCATCCATGTCGGCTTCGGGAGGCGATATTGAGCAATTCCAAGCCGCGGGTGCGGGTGCAGGCGGGTGATGCGGTGGGGGCGAGTGCTCGGCCGGTCGCGCATGGTGGCTCTGCCCGTACCAGCTATGCCGCCGGTGACCTCGGGCACCCGTCGATGCTGGGCTGGATGCCGTCGTCGCTGTCGGCGGACGCCGAATGGCTCCGCGACCGGCCGATTTCGGTCGGCCGCATGCGCGATGTCGAGCGCAACGACGGTTGGGCCTCGGCCGGCATCGACCGGCAGGTCGATATGCTGGTCGGCGGCTCTCTGCGGATCAATCCGAAGCCGCGCGCGGCCGCCCTGGGCATCGACACCGACGCTGCGCATGAGCTCGGGCGGCAAATCCAGTCGCAATGGCTCGCTTTTGCCGACGATCCGATCTTCCGCAGCGACGCCGAGCGCGAATTGCCCTTCGCGGGGCAGGCCGGCCTCATGGCGCGCGAGTTTGTCGGCATCGGCGAGGGCCTCGCGGTGCTCCGCTGGATCGAACGGCCCGGCTGGACCTTCCGCACCGCGGTGCAGATCGTCGATCCCGACCGCTTGTCCAATCCCATGGGGCAGCCGGACACGGACCGCTTGCGGGCAGGGGTGGAAAAGGACGAAAACAACGCTCCCGTGGCCTATCACATCCGGCAGGGACACCCCGCCGACGTATCGAGCGCAAGTACGGCCGCGTTCCGGTGGGACCGGATCGAGCGCTGGGACCGGATCGGCGACTGGGAGCGGCCCAAGGTGCTGCACCTTTACGAAAAGCGCCGGCCGGGCCAGTCGCGCGGCGTCGGGCGGCTGGTGGCCAACCTGGTCAAGTCGCGGATGCTCAGCCGCTACTCGGAGTCGGAGCTGCGCACGGCGGCGATCAACGGCAGCATCGTCGGCGCCATCTACACGCAGCTCGGCGCGGAGTATGCGGCCGATCGGCTCGGCGGTGCCCAGCCGGGGAACGACTGGAACGACTTCAACTCGCAGCGAGCGAAGTTCTATGGCGAGCGGCGCGTGCTCGATGATGCACGCTTCGTCACGCTGTTCCCCTCGGACCGGCTCGAGCTCAACACGCAGCCGCGGCAGACGGCCGGTTACCCGGCGTTCCAGAAAGCGTTTCTGCAGGCGTTCGCGGCGTCGCTAGGCCTCAGCTACGAGCAGCTCAGCATGGACTGGAGCAGCACCAATTATTCGTCGGCGCGCGCCGCGCTGAACGAGGTGTGGCGCGGCGTGCAGCGGCTGCGCTCGATCCTGATCTACCGCTTCGCCGTGCCGCTCTATGCGGCGTGGCTCGAGGATGCGCTCGATGCCGGCGTCATCGACGTGCCCAAGGGCTGCGCCGATTTCTACGAGGCGCCTGCCGCCTGGCTCAACGCCGACTGGATCGGCCCGGCGCGCGGCTTCATCGATCCCGTCAAGGAGGCGCAGGCCTCGACGCTGCGGATCAGGGGCCGGATTTCGACGCTCGAGCGCGAAGCCGCCGAGCAGGGGCAGGATTGGGAGGACATCGTCGCCCAGCAGGCCCGCGAGAACGAAGCGATGCGCGAGCTGGGCGGCGTCGAGACCGACACCAGCATCATCGCGCCCACCGACACGCTGCCGGCGCAGCAATAGGTCCGATCTCCGAAAGGCCAGCAAATGCGAAACTTCGAACTCGACCTGCGTCGGCCGGGGCAGGTGCTGCTGCTCGAGCGTGGTGCGGCGCAGGCGTTGATCGAGCGCGTGATGGATGGTCGGCCGGCGCCACATTCGGGTGGCGGCCTGCTGTCGCGTGCGCTCAGCATGGTCGGGCTGAAGCCGCGGGCCATGGAGGACGATGATGGCAACGAGCCGCGCATCGATACCTCGCGGCTGGCGCTGCCCCAGATCGACTGGGCCGGCACAGTGGAGTGGGGCGAAGGCTATGCCATCGTCGAGGGCATCGCGATCATCGACATTCAGGGAGTGCTCACTCCCGATGGCTACATCGACTGGTGGAGCTGGTGCTGGGTCGGCGGCTATTCGCAGATCCGCGGCGCCGTCCGTGCCGCGCGCGCCGACGATCGCGTGCAGGCGATCCTGCTGCGGATCGACTCTCCCGGCGGTTACGTCGATGGCTGCTTCGACCTCGCCGACGAGATCGCCGCTGGCAATGCCAAGGCGGGCGGCAAGCCGGTTTGGGTCAACGCTCGCATGGCATGCTCGGCGGCCTACGCTCTGGCCGCGGCCGGCGACCACATCACCGCCCTGGCGGAGGCGGATGTGGGGTCGATCGGCGTGCTGGTGCTGCATGTCGATGTCAGCGGCTTTTACGCCGAGCACGGCATCAAGATCGAGGCGATCCAGAGCGCGCCGCGCAAGACCGACGGCGCCGAGTGGAAGCCGCTCAGCGAGGATGCGCGGGCACACCTGCAGGCTGTCGTCGACCAGATCGCGCGGCGCTTTTCGGCGACGGTGACGGCTGGGCGCGGGATTTCGGCCGACGACATCGCCGCGTTGCAGGCGCGCTGGTTCCTGGCGCGCCATGATGACCCCGAAATGTCGGGGCTGGCGCTGCACCTGGTCGACGATATCGCGACCGACGAGGCGGCATTTGCCGCGCTCAAGGCTTCCCTGGCCAATTCCAACGGCGGTGCGCCGAGCGGGTCGGGGTCTGAGGCGGCATCCGATGCCGGGCGCACCAACTCAACCACGGAGAGTGACATGGGACTGAAAGAGCAGATCGCGGCCCTGCGCGACAAGGCTGCCAAGGGCGACAAGGCGGCAATGGCGGAGCTCGCCGAAATGGGCGTTTCGATCAAGGCCGCGTCGGAGGACGACGAGGAGAAGAAGGACGAAGAAGCGGCTGAGGACGACAAGCCGGCTGACGACGATGCCGACAAGCCGGCCGACGACGAGGGCGATGACGAGACCAAGGACAAGGAGCCGAGCGCCAAGGCGACCGGCACCAAGGCCGGCTTCGCGTTGCTTCGCCACAAGGAAGCAAAGGGCAGGGCGGCCCTCGCCAATCGGCTGGCGGAGCAGGTGGTGAGCGGCAAGATGAGCTACGGCGAGGCCGTCGACATGCTCGCCGATGCGCCGAAGGCCCGGCCGCTGAGCGATGCGATGCAAGGGCGCGACCGCAACCCCGGCAACGATGCCGGTGGCGGTGCCGCCAAGGCCGATGCCGAGCTCGGCTCGGCCGTCGATCGCATGCTTTCGCGGCAGGGCAAGAAGGCTGTCGGCTAGCTGGCAGCGCGACTGAACGCGATTTGAGGGCGGCGCTTCGCAAGAGGTTGCCGCCCTTGTTTGTATACGGCCCGGCGGCTGCCCGCCGTTCTTTTCCCGAACCCAAACCTGGAGAGTGCCGCGATGCACGCCTTTTCCGTGGCAGCGCCCAAGCTGCTGACTGCCCTGCTGGCCTATGAGGTCAGCCAGAACTATTGCCGAGAAATGGCGACGCTGCTCGCCGGAGACGGCGCCGATGTGACGTATGAGCTGGGCACTCTGCTCGGCTTCAGCACTGACACCGCGGTTGCGGCTGCGGCCGACGCCGGCAATGTCGGCAATGGCGTTCTGACCCTCGCCAATCCGGCGGTTGCCGCCGGCGTGGTGCCGGGCGCCTATCGCGTGATCATGCTGGAGGCTGTCGCTGATGGTGGCCGCTTCGAAGTGTTCGGCCCGGACGGTGTGGCCATCGGCCACGGTGCCGTCGGCGTGGCGTTTGACGGCGTCGTGAAGTTCACGATCGCCGACGGAGCCACCGACTTCAAGGCCAACGATGGCTGGACGATCACCGTCGCAACGGGCACCAAGCTCGTCGACTGGGACCCTGCGGCCGTCGACGGCAGCGCCGTCGTCGACAGCGTGTTGCTGGCGCGCACGACCGCTCCGGACGGCGAGGATGCGCCCGCACTGGTGCTGCGGCGGGGCCCGGCCATCATCAAGGCCGATGGCATCGTGTGGCCCGCCGGGGTGACCGACGATCAGAAGGCTGCGGCGATCGCAGCGCTGAAGCTCAAAGGCATCCTCGTGCAGTAACGCGCCCCTTCACCGCGTGACGAATACGGGCGGCGACCAGGGCATGGTCGCCGCCCAATTCATGTAAGGACCCGCGGCGGGCACCCGCCGATCTTCTCCACCCGAAACATCTTGAACCAGGAGCGGCGGCATGGACCCCGATTTCAACTTTCCCTACAGCGCGACCGATCTCACCGAGCAGATCAATCGCATCCCCAACTCCTATGGCCTGTTGCGCGTCATGGGCCTGTTCTCCGAAGAGGGCGTGATCTCGACCACGGTCGAAATCCGCATGGAGGACGGTCTCCTGGTCGTGCTTCCGGCGACCGAGCGCGGCGCGCCGGGCACCCTGGCCGGTCGCGAGACCGGAAAAACGCTGTTCTTCAAGGTGCCGCACTTCCCGCACCGCGACCTGATCAAGCCGGCCGATATCCAGAACATGCTGGTGATGCAGGGTCGCATGAAGCGGCCCGCGACCGTGGCCGACGAGGTGGCCAAGCGCCTCAACAATCTGCGCAACAACCACGCGATCACCCTCGAATACGTGCGCATGGGCGCCCTGAAAGGGACGATCAAGGACGGCAACGGCGCGGTGATCTACGACCTCTACGACGAGTTCAACATCGTGCAGCACGATGTCGACTTCGTGCTGGGCACTGCCGGAACCGACGTGATTGCCAAGGCTGAGGAGGTGACCGACTACATCATCACCAACCTCAAGGGCGAAGTCGCGAGCGGTATCGAAGTCCAGGTGGATGGCGGCTTCTTCAACAAGCTGATCCAGCATCCGAAGGTCGAAAAGTACTGGCTGCAGACCAACTCGGCCGGCGTGCTCGCCAACATGGAGCGGAACCGGCTGGGCGGCAATTGGGGCCGCGTGTTCGAGTTCGCCAACATCATGTGGCGCGAGAACAAGACCACCTTCCCGGTTCGCGTCAACGGTGCGCTGACCGGCGAAGCGGCGATCGAGGCGAACGCCGGCTACGCCTACCCGACCGGCACGCTCGACACCTTCAAGACCTGGTTCGCCCCCGCCGACACCATGTCGACGCTCAACGCGCCGGGCGACCAGATCTTCGTGTCGTCGGAGGTGCTCGACCACCAGAAGGGTATCGATTTGTGGTCGGAGTCGAACCCCCTGGCTCTGGTCAAGCGCCCCGAGTTGGTGGTGCGCGCCCACAGCTCGAACTGAAGATCGTGCCGCGCTCCGCAATTTTGCGGAGCGCGGCAGCTGTTTGGCGGAGGTCAACATGCGTCGCGACCTGGTGCAGGACGTGCTCGATGCGGCCGCCGAAGAATTGTTCGAGGACGTTCTCTACACCCATGCGCCCGCGGGACCGGTGACGGTTTCGCAGGCGATCTTCGGTGTTGAGATCGTGGCCGAGCGGGAAGAGTGGTCGGGGCAGGCGGTGCGCGGCACCACCCACACGACGCGGGCGCTCAAGGCCAAGTTCCCGAACCTCACGCGCGGCGACCTGATCGACGATGGCGTGGCGGTCTATCGCGTGCTCGATTTCGAGCCGGTCGGCGACGGGCGGTTCGAGGTGCTGATCAGCCTCGTGGTCGCTGGCTGATGAGCGACTTCCGGCTGCAGCTCGGTGCGGCGCTGACCGGCGACCTCGCCAAGATGATGGAAGAGGAAATCGACCGCGGTTCCACAGCCGTGAGAGCTGCGACCTCGCAGACGCTCGACTGGCTGAAGACCGCCCTGCGGCAGCAGGTGCTGGACGCCTTCGGATCGCAGCGCCTGGCCAACACCTGGCGCGGCAAGTTTTACCCCAACAAGGGGCTCGATGCCGCCGGCGTGGTGTATTCGAATGCGCCCCACATTATCGAAGCCTTCAGCGAGGCGACGGTGATCACCGCGCATGACGGGTTCTGGCTGGCCATCCCGTCGCCCGATTGTCCGCGCGGGCCGCGTGGCGCCCGGCTGACGCCCTCGACCTTCCCCGAAGACCGGTTCGGGCCGCTGCATTTTGTCTATCGGCCGGGCAAGGCCTCGCTCTTGGTGGTGGACAAGCTGCGGCGGCACACCGGCAAGCGCAAGGGCTACAGCAAGGCCTCGGCCAAGGCGATCCGCGAGGGGCGGGCCGAGACGGTGGTGATGTTCTTCCTGGTGCCGCGGGTGCAGCTCAGCAAGCGCGTCGACCCGCAGGGCGCCTACGGCGAGGCCGTCGACCGGCTCGTCGACAATGTCATTCGGGAGTGGAACGCCGATGGCCGCGCGCAAGGGTGAGCAAATCCTCGTGGCGCTCGAGGCGGTGCTGCAGGCGGCGGTGCCCGCACTGGGGCGCAATACGCCCCTGCCGGAGGCAATCGACCAGGTGCTGCGGCTGCTCGACGGTCCGCCGGCGCAGCAGACAGAGGCGTATCTCAATCCGCCGATGTACGAATTCACCATGCGGCCGTTCGTGCAGATCATCGTCGTCAACAGCGACGACGCGGCCCGCGACGCGGCCGTGGACACTCTCTACCAGGCGCTTGCCGCCGCCATTGCCGGCATCACGGATCTCGGCGGATTGATTACCGACATCCGGCCGCAGCCGCCGAGCGCGGCGCCGCGCGAGCTGTTCGGCATGCCCGGCATGTCGGGCGCCGAGTTCGATATCGAGATCGACTACTGGTCGGAAACGACCGCGGGGTGAACGCCCCACCACTCATCCCACCATCACCAGGAGACTGTCATGGCCAAGCCCCGCGCGGTTGGTTCGGATATTGTCACGCTCATCAGCGACGAGGCGGTGTACGGCACGGCGCGCGATGGTGCCGGCGGCGGCGTCTATACGCGGCCCTACCTCAAGTCGATCGGCCTGGGCGGCTCGCAGCCGCTCGAGGCCGACCAGCTGATCAACACCGGCAACCCCGACGACACCGACCCGTCGCTGGGTGCGTTCGATGTGAGCGGCCCGATCGCGGCGCCGCTCGACGCACGCGGGGCAGGGTTCTGGCTGACCATGGCGCTCGGCGCCGAGGCCGCGCCCACCGACCACGAGGATGGCACCTACACTCATACCTGGGCGTCGGGGAAAGACCTCAAGTCCTACACGGTGCAGACCGGGCATCCGAAGCTGACAACGCCGAAATGGCGGACCGCTCTGGGCGCCAAGGCCAACGGCTTTTCGCTGCCGCTGCAGCGCAACGGCCGGGCGGTGATGACCTTGCCGATGATCGCGCAATCGGAAGTCAAGGACGTGGCGGGGGCCCGCGACGCGGCGCCGCTCGCCTTCGATTTCCGGCCGTTCGACAATGCCACCGGCGGCGTCAAGATCGGGGGCAATGCGCTCGCCAATGTGCTGGGCGGGACCTTCGATTTCTCCAACGGGCTCGACGCTGCTGCGACCATCCGCTCGGACATGTTCATCGACGGCGTCGACGAGACGCAGCGCGTGCTGACCGGATCGCTCAACCTGCGCCTCGGCACCGACCACACGATCGACGACCTGATCGACACGACCACGCCCGCCGCGATCGAATATTCGCTGGCGCTGCGGTCGGCGGCGACGTGGAAACTGACGTTCTCGATGCCGCGGGTGTTTTTCGAACTGGCCAAGAAGCCGGTCGAAGGCCCTGGCGGCATCCAGGCGACGGTGAATTTCCGCGCTGCCTACGATGCCGAGACGCCGGCGCCGATGCTGTCGGTGACGCTGTTCAACGACGTGGCCGCCTATTGATGCTGCGGCTCGTCTACAGCCGCGAGCCGCGGTGGATCGAGATCGGCGGCGGCGCCGAGCTCTGCATCGAACCGGCGACGATCTACCAGGTCTATGCCGCGCAGGCTCGCGCCGCGGCGCTGCTCAGCGATCTCAAGGATGCTGGCGCGGCCGTGTCTATGGTCGGCGGGCAGGTGGTCAATGTGCCCGACCTGAGCGAGCCGGAGCGCGAGCAATCGACCCTCGAGGCGTTGTTCGTGATTTCGCTGGGCGAGCTCTTGATCAGCGACTGGCGCAACGTGCGTTCGGCCGATGGGACCGATCTCGATTTCGATCCTGCGCTGATCGTCGTGCTGTTCGAGGACGAGACGATCGCCGCGCGCTTCCTGAGGGAGGCGCGAGGGCCGCTGCACGAAGTGGACCTCGAGGGAAACGGATTTCCCGCCTCGCCGAGTGGCATTTCGGAGAGGGGCGGGGACGAAGCTACTGCGATGCCTGCCGCGACGAAGGCACCGCCTGCGCCACGACGCGCACGCATGAGTGCCCGTATCATCAGTTCGCTCCGCGCTCTCTTGAAGGGCGCGTGGTTTGGGAAGCGTTCCGGGCCAACGCCTGGCGCATGAGGCGCGGCGGCGGATTTTCCGGCGCGGCGTGGATCGACACCGAGGGGCTGCGGCGGCAGATCGATGCCGCCGGCGTCGAGGCCTCGATCGGCGAGCAGCTGCTCGGGGCGTGCGAGCTGGGCGCGATGATGGCCATCAACGACAGGGGCGACACCGATGGCGAAGGAACGTGAGGTTGGCGTCCGGCTGTCCGTCAAAGATGCCGATCTCGCCAAGCGCGCGCTCGCCACGTTCGGCGCCGAGGGGCAGGCCGCGATCAAGCGGATCGAGGCGGCGAGCGTGCCGGCCAGTGCCGGCCTTCTGCGGCTCAGCAATGCCATCCAGTGGGGCAAGGAGTACAGCCGCGAGTTCGCCGTCGAAGCGACGCGCAGTTTCCTAGGGCCGCTCGCGGCTATTGGGAGTGCCGCCGGCGCCATGGAGTTGCTCCGCGACGCCATCGAGCGGGTGAAGCAGGTCGCCGAACTCGGCGACATCGCGGACCGGATCGGGCTCGATGTCGGCAAGCTGCAGGGGCTGCAGGATACGTTCAAAGAGGCGGGGAACGACGTTGCCGATCTCAACAACGGCCTGCAGACGTTCGCGGCGAACCTCAGCAAGGCGGCGGTGCAGGGTGGGCCGCTCAAGGACATTTTCGACGCCAACCGCCTGAAGATCAGCGGCGACACCCTGACCGATCTCAAGGCCTTTGCCGACCTGGTGAAGAACGCGCGCACCGAGCAGGACAAGCTCTACCTGACCACGGTGGCATTCGGACGCGGCAGCAAGGAAATGGCCGATCTCCTGTCGGAGGGCAGCGTCGGGATCGGCCGTGCGGCCGACGAGGCCGAGCGGCTCGGCGCGGCGCTCGATGCGGCGGATGTCGAAAAGGCGCGGGCGATGACGGCGCAGCTCGCCGAGCTCAACATCAAGCTCGACGCCGCCAAGGATCGGTTCGCGCTGCTTCTGGGCCCGGCGGAAGTGGAGGCGATGAGCGCCTTTGCGGACGGGCTCGAGCGCGTGCGCGATGCGCTGGCCGGCATTGCCAGCGGCGATCCGCTCAAGGCCATTGGCCTGCTGGCGACCTTGGCGCGGTCGCTGACCGCGCCGGGCGCCAATATCGACTACAACGGGCTCATCGATCAGCTGGAGGGTCGACCCCCGGTCTCCATCACCGTGCATGGCGGCAGCCATGAGGACAAGCCGGCGACCACTTCCGGAAGCACCGCCCCGACCGTTCTGCCTGCGCCCCGCAATTCCGCGGCAGATGCCGCCGCGAAGCGGATCAAGGATGTGACGGACGCACTGCGCCAGCAGCTTGCCGTGCTCGGGCTGACCGACCGCGAGGCGGAAATCTCGAACAATCTGTCGCGGGCCAAGGTGGATGCCGCGAGCAAGGAAGGAAAGACAATCGCCGACCTGACCGGGCGGCTCTACGACCAGCAGCGGGCGCTGAAGGCGACCAACGACGCGACCATGTTCCTGGCGCAGACCGGCGAGCAGGTCTTCGAAAAGCTGATCGATGGTACCGAGTCATGGCAGGACGCGCTCGGCGACCTCGTCAGCACTATGGAAAAGGCGGTGCTGCAGGCGGCGCTGCTGGGCGACGGACCGCTGGCCGGCATCCTCGGCACGCAGAGCGCAACGAGCGGCCAGCCCGGCGGTGTGTTCGGCAGCCTGCTGGCGGGGTTGTTCGGCGGCGCCAAATCCGGCGGCGGTTATGTTCCCGGCCTCACCGGCCCGAAGCTGTTTGCCCGCGGCGGTGTCAGCGACCGACCGGCGTTGTTCGGCGATGCCGGCCCTGAGGCGGCGGTGCCGCTGCCGGATGGCCGCACCATCCCGGTGACGCTGAAGGGCGGCAGTAGCGGGCTCGCCCTCAATGTGCAGATCGTGCACATGCCCGGATCCGGAACCGACAGCGTCACGGCGACGCGCGACGGCGAGGCGGCACAGCTCAAAGCCCTGGTCTACAGCGTAGCTGCCGAAGGCGTGAGCTCACCCGGCAATCCGATCCACCGGGCCCTGCGGCGGACGTTTGCTCTCACTCCCGACCTCACGAGGCGATAGATGCCCGCAACCTGGCCGGAGACGCTGCCGCAGCGATTCCTCATCGCCGGCAACCAGCATCAGCTCGCCGACCCCCGGTTGATGAGCGCGACCGACACCGGTCCGGGCAAGTCGCGGCCGCGCTCCAGCGCGGTGCCGGACAGCTTCACCGGCTCGATGCGGATGAGCGGGGCACAGTGGGCGATCCTGACGGCGTTCGGGCGCGATGACCTGGCGCGCTGGTCGCTGCCCTTCACGATCCCGGCGCCCGACGGCGGTGACGACTGGCTGGTGATGCTGCGGCAGAACGCACTGCCGTCGCGTGTCAACATCGGCGGCGATCGCTGGACGGTGACGATGTCGTTGCTGGTGTTGCCGTGAGTGCTCTGTCCGATCGGCCGCAAGGGCGCCCGCTCGGCCAACCGCCGAAGGTGTTGCCGTGAGCGCGCTCTCGCTGACGTTTCGCACCGCGGCCCATGCCGAACGGACCGGCGAGGTGCTGGTGCTGCTGGCGACGGTGACACACGAAAGCCTCGAGACGCCGATCCGGGTGTCGAGCGATCCGACGACCCGGCTCGGCACCGACCCGTTGCGCTATGGCACCGTCAGCCGGGGCGACACCTACGAGTTCTACCCGATGTCGCTGGTGCTGCCCGAGGACAGCGAGGACACGGTGCCGGCCATGCAGTGGGTGCTCGACAACATTTCCCGGCAGCTCGTGCCGCTGCTGCGGTCGGTACAGACGCCGGCGAAGGTCACGATCGAGCTGGTGCTGGCCTCGGCGCCGGACACGGTCGAGGCGAGCTGGCCGGAGTTCGACCTGGTGGCGGCGCAGCCCAATGCCCTGACCGTCGAGCTGACGCTGAGCACCGAGTCCGACGCGGCCGAGCCGTATCCCTCCGGCCTGTTCACCCCGGCCGGGTTCGGCGGGCTGTTCTGATAGAGAGATATTCCGGATGGACTGGTCGGCATTTGTCGGGCTGCCGTGGCGCGATCGTGGACGCACGGCCGATGGCTATGATTGCTGGGGGTTGTTTCGCGCGGCGTTTACCGCCGGCACCGGCATCGAGCTGCCCAGCCATGACGAGGGCTATTCGTCGGCGGCGGATCGCGATGCCACGGCCGCCATCGTCTCCGGCGGCCGGGGCGACTGGATCGAGGTGGAGCGGGAGCAGCCGTTCGATGGCGCGGTGATGCTGATCGGCCGGCGCTACCACATCGGGCTCGTGGTGCGGCGCGGGCTGCTGCTGCATATGCCATTCCATGGCCTCAGCGTGATCGAGCCGGCAAGCCGCCTGCCGCGCGCCACCTATTGCAGGCATCGCCGCCTGCTGACCTCCGGCTGACGAGGGCTGATGTGATGCAGGTTCTGGCGCCGGCACGGGGGAAGCCCGCGCCGGACTACATCCTGCCCGGCGAGGGCCTGACGCTGATCGTCGTGCCGCACCCGCTATTGCAGCAGCGGCGCAGCATCGACGTGGTGCCGCTCGGCCGTTCGCTCGCCGAACTGGTGCGCCGCGCCCGCAATATTGCGGACCTGCCCGGCCGCGTCGAGGTGACGCTGGGCGACGGCGGGGTGGTCCCGGAAGCGCTGTGGACGCGGGTGCGGCCGAAGGCCGGCGCCATCGTCGTCGTGCGCAGCGTCGCCGAGTTCGGCGGCGACAACACGCTGGTGCGCACCGTGCTCGGCGCCGCCGTGACGGTCGCAGGGCTGTTTGCCACGGCGGTCAACCCGCTGCTCGGGGCGGCGGTGACCATCGGCGGGCAACTGGCGATCAATGCGCTGTTTCCGGTGGCGCCGCCGGTGCTCGCCAAGCAGCAGAGCGTGGGCTCCAGCAGCTCGCCGACCTATTCGATCTCCGGCGGGCAGAACGTTGCCGACCCCTATGGCGTGGTGCCCGAGATCGAGGGCCGGCACCGGGTTTATCCCAAGCTCGGGGCGCAGTGGTACACCGAGTTCGTCGGCGCCGACCAATACCTGATCGGCCTCGTGGTCTGGGGCTACGGCCCCAAAGAGGTCAGCGGCATCAAGATCGGCGAGACGCCGATCGAGAACTTCGACGACCTGCAGATCGAGACGCGGCTCGGCTATCCCGACGACGCGCCGGTGACGCTCTATCCGAGCGAGGTGGTGCAGGAGGATTTGAGCGTCGAGATCACCGCGACGGGCGGCGCCGAGGTGCGGACGACCGCGGCCGACATCGACGTGATATCGGTCGATGTGGTGGCGCCCTCGGGCATGCTGCGCGTCGATGGCAACGGCGTGGCGCAGACCTATACCGTGCAGCTGCGCGTCGACACGCGCGCGGCCGGCAGCGCCGACCCCTGGGTGCCGCTCGGCACGCTGACATTTACCGGCCGTTCGGGCGACCCGATCCGGCAATGCCTGCGGGTCGCGGTGGCGGCCGGGCAGTACGACGTGCAGGTCAGCAAGACCAGCACCGACTATGCCGGCACCGACCAGGTGAGCGAGCAGGTGGTGTGGACGGCGCTGCGGGGCTTTCGCAGCAGCCAGCCGATCAGCTTCGACAAGCCGCTGGCGCACTCGGCGATCCGCATCCGGGCGAGCTCGCAGCTCACCGGACAGATCGACAGCCTCAACGGCATGGTGGCCACCCGCTGCAAGGCGTTCAACGGTGCGGCATGGGCCGACGACACGGTCAGCAACTGGCCACCCGACCTGTTCCGCCATGTGCTGCAGGGGCCGGCCAATGCGCGCCCGAAGCCCGACAGCCGGATCAACATCGCCAACCTCGAGCGGTGGTGGGCCTACTGCGTGGCCAAGGGGTTCCGCTGCAACATCGTCTTCGACAGTCCCGGATCCGTGCTCGACCGGTTGAAGGCGATCGCGGCCTGCGGCCGCGCCGCGGTGACGCGCACGGACGGCATGTACGACGTGATCTGGGATGAGCCGGACGCGCCGATCGTGCAGCATTTCACGCCGCGCAATTCGCGCGACTTTTCGAGCCAGCGCGCCTATCTCAATCCGCCGCATGCCTTCCGCATCCGCTTCGTCAACGAGACGGCCGGATATGTGCAGGACGAGCGGATCGTCTATGACGACGGCTACAATGCCGACGGCAGCGGCGGGCTGACGGCGGCGACGCTGTTCGAGAGCGGCATCGAGTTTCCCGGTGTCACCGATCCTGCCCTGATCTGGCGGCATGGCCGTTTCCACATCGCGCAGGCGCGGCTGCGGCCGGAGACTTATCAGCTCACCACCGATTTCGAATGGCTGGTGGCGCGGCGCGGTGATCGCGTGCGGGCCTCGCACGACGTGGTGCTGTGGGGATTGGGCGCCGGGCGCGTGAAATCCGTCACGGCAGGCGACAACGACCAGGTGACGCTCGACGAGCCGGTGACCATGGTCGCCGACAAGACGTATTCGATCCGCTTCCGCGCTGCGGACGGCACCTCGATCCTGCGCACGGTCATCACCGATGCCGGCGATCGGACGACCCTCACGCTGGACGGCCATCACGACCTGCCGGCGGCGGCGGGCGATCTGTTCATGTTCGGCGAGACCGGCAGCGAGACGGTGGTGCTGCGGGTGCTGTCGATCCGCCCGGGCCCAGACTTTTCCGCCGTGCTGACGCTGGTCGACGATGCGCCGGAAATCTCGCTGGCCGACCAGGGCGCCATTCCGGCCTTCGACAGCCAGATCACCATCCCGAGCGATCCGTTCACCGCCGCTCCGGTCGGCCTTGCGGTGACCGAGGCCTATGAGGGTGTGGACGGAGCGACCGCCACCGGGGCGCTGCTCACGTGGGAGACGGTGGCGGGCGAGCGGCCGGTGTCGTTCGAGGTCGAGTATCGCGACGACGACGGCGACAAGGTCTGGCGGTTGGCGGCGAGCAGCCCGGTGGTGGCGCCCCTGAAGGCGACGTTCCTGCCTGGCCTGCTGCAGGGCACGTGGAGCTTCCGGGTGCGCTGCATCTTCGCCGACGGCTCGGCGTCGAAATGGGCCGAGCTGGCGCGCGTGGCCATCACGTCGGGCGCCGGGCTGCAACTGCCCAACGTGATGAATGTGGTGACCAGTTACGATGATGCCACGGCGACGATCAGTTGGGACCCGGTCAAGTTTTCCAAGCTCGACGTGTTCTACGAGGTGCGCAAGGGCGAGAGCTGGGAGACCGGCCTGCTCTACGGGCCCAATCTGGCGCAGCCGCGGTTCAAGATCGCCGGCAACGGCACCTACTGGATCGCCGCCAAGGCGCAGCCGCTGCCCGGCATCACCATCTATTCGGCGGTGCCGTCGTCGATCGCGATCGCCGGCGCCATCCTGGTGCGCAATGTGGTGGCGACGCTGCATGAGCATGCCGACGGCTGGGACGGGGTGCTGACCGACTGCACGATCGACGGCGAGGTGCTCAAGACCGATGCCGCCAACACGATCGCCTATTACGAGCTGGCGGCCGGCAAGATCTTCGACATCAACTTCCTGCGGCGGATGCGCATCGACGCCGCGGTGAAGGCGGTCGGCGTGCCGGTGACCCAGAACGTTCTCGACGATCCGGATTTCCTCAACAACCCCGACGTGCTGAGCGCCGGCAGCTCGGCCTTCGTAGAGGCCTGGGTGGAAATCTCGGTCGCGGGCGACGTGGACAACGACGTGTTCGCCGCCGGCGACGTGTTCGTCGCGCCCGACGTGTTTGCCGGCGGCGCGGTGTTCGGGCCGTACCAGAAGTTTGCGCCGGGCGAGTTCGAGGGGCGCTTCTTCAAGCTCCGTGCCGCGTTCCGGTCCCTGTCGGATGCGGTCTATGCGGCGCTGACAGAATTCGACATCACCGGCGATGTTCCCGACCGGATCGACCACTATTCAGGGCTGGCGATCGCCGCGGCGGGCACGAGCATCACCTTCAAGCCCAACGGCTCGGCAACCGCCAAGGAATTCAAGGCCGGGCCGGGGACCGACGCACTGCCGCACTACCAGGTGACGTGGAACAACACGGCCGGGGATGAGCTGGTGGTGTCGGACCTCAGCACCGCTGGAATGACGATCCAAATCCTCAACGGCGGCGCTCCGCAGGACCGCGTCGCCAACATCGAAGTGCAAGGCTGGTAATCATGATCAAGAAGCTCCTGGCGGCCGCGCTTGTCGCGCTGGTGTCGCTCACTCCGGCCATTGGCGCCCAGGCGACCTATTCGACCCCGACCACCGGGCCGATGAGCTTCGGCACGTTCGTGTCGAGCTATCTCAACCCGGCGCTGACGGCGATCCTGACCAACAATTCGGGCACCACGGCGCCGGCGGTGACGGGCCAGCCGGGAACGTACCAATGGTGGGTCGATACCTCGAGCTCGCCGCGGCTGCTGAAGATCTATGACGGCAGCCAGTGGCTGACCCTCGCCTCGATCGACGCCACGGGGCACGTGCTGACCGTCAACTCGTCGGCGCTCAGCGGCCTGGGCAGCAATGTCCTCAGCTGGTTGCAGACGCCATCCTCCGCAAATTTGCGGAGTGCGCTGACCGACGAGACGGGCAGCGGCGCTGCCGTGTTCGCCACCTCGCCGACGCTGACCACGCCCGACCTCGGCACACCCTCGGCGGCGACGCTGACCAATGCCACCGGCCTGCCGATCGCGAGCGGCATCAGCGGGCTCGGCACCGGCGTTGCGACGGCGCTGGCGACACCGTCGAGCGCCAATGTCGCCGCTGCCGTTACCGACGAGACGGGCACGGGCGCGCTGGTGTTCGGCACGGCGCCGACCATCACGCTGGGCAATGCCACAGGCCTGCCGATCAGCACCGGCGTGAGCGGGCTCGGCAGCGGCGTTGCGACCTGGCTCGCAACGCCCAATTCCGCAAATTTGCGGAGTGCGCTGACCGACGAGACGGGCAGCGGGGCGGCGGTATTCGCCACCTCGCCGAGCCTCACCACGCCCAACCTCGGCACGCCCTCGGCGGCGACGCTGACCAATGCGACGGGACTGCCGGTTGCGACCGGCATCAGCGGGCTCGGCACCGGCGTGGCCACCGCGCTGGCGACGCCGTCGAGCGCCAATGTCGCCGCGGCCGTTACCGACGAGACCGGCACGGGCGCGCTGGTGTTCGGCACCTCGCCGGCGCTCACGACGCCGAACCTCGGCACGCCATCGGCGGCGACGCTGACCAATGCCACCGGACTGCCGCTGGGCAGTGGCGTCACCGGCACCCTGCCGCTCGCCAATGGCGGCACGGGGCAGGCCTCGGCGGCGGCAGCGCGCGGCGCGTCCGGCCTCAACATCGACCAGGCGACGACGCACGGCGACAGCGACTACACGATCGCCGCCACCGACCGGTCGGTCATCACCTCGGCCAGCCTGACGGCGGCGCGGACCTGGACGCTGCCGGCCGCGAATTCGGTCAATGCCGGCCAGCACCTGGTGGTCGCCGACATGGCCGGCGGCATCAACGGCAGCAACACCCTGACGCTGCAGCGCGCCGGATCGGACACCATCAACGGCAGCGCCAGTGCCGTGCTCGGCAGCCAGTACGCCTATGCCGACCTGATCTCGGACGGGGTCAGCAAGTGGACCTATCCGCTCGCCGGCGGCGGCGGAGGCGGCAGCGGCACGGTGACCAGCGTCACCTGCGGCACGGGCCTCACCGGCGGCACGATCACCACCTCGGGCACCTGCAATGTCGACCTCGGCAGCACGGTGCAGGCCTACAATGCCACGTTGGCCAACATCGCCGCCGATCCCTCGATCCTCGCGGCGCAGCAGATCGCCCGCAATGGATCGTTCGCCATCGCGCAGCGCTCGCTGCCGGTCACCACGGACAACGCTTATTCGCTGGATGGCTGGCGGCTCGAGGAGGAGAACGCCAACGGCGCGTCGGTATCGCAGGACACCGCGGACGTGCCGGTCGGGGCGGGGTACGCGGCCAAAATCACGGTCGGGTCGGGCAACAACGGCAAGTTCGGCTTGTTCTCGCCGATCGAGAACAAGGACATGCTCAAGCTGAGGGGCGGCAAGGCCAGCCTGCTGATGCCGCTCAAGGCGACCTCGGGCCTGCTCGACAGCGGCAGCCACATCTGCATCGCCCTCCTGCAATGGACGGGGACCGCGGACAGCGTCGCGGCGGACCCGATCTCGAGCTGGGGTGCCGCCGGCACCAACCCGACGCTGATCACCAACTGGAGTTACGCCGGCTACAGCTGCAACCTCGGCACCACGTCGTGGGCCGACTACAAGCTCGAAAACGTCTCGATCTCTTCCTCGGCCACCAACATTGGAGTCATGGCCTGGAGCGACGACCGGAGCACAACCGCGAGCACGGACATCCTCAGAATTGGGGGATATGTGACTCTCACCCAAGGCGTCGCGGCAGCACCCGCAATAGTACTGCCGATTGAAGCAGAGCGCGTTCGCTGCCTTTGGTACTACCAGACCTACAATGATGGGTTCATATTCTCGGGCAACGTCACGAGCGGCACGTATCAATACTCGCTAGCGTGGTTGTTTCCGCTCCGCACGAGCCCGTCGGTTACGTTAAGCGACCTTGCCAACAATGGTTTTCCGGCATCGGCGCCGACCATCAATGCGGCCACGCCCACGCAACTCCGGGTGCAGAAAGTCTCAAGCGGCACCACGACTGGTGCGATCTTCTTCTTCGGCATCCCCGCCGTCGACGCCGATCTGTAGCTCGCACCCAAGGCGCGAGCGTCCCTCCGGGCATCATTCTCCCCGTCAGCGAGGAATGGGAGCGTTGCAACCGGCTATATAGAACAGGCTCCAAGCTTGTCGCGCCAGTGACGGCTACCAGCGATGGCGGCGGAAACTTCCGGTCGTATGCCCTGGCTACGTTCCCTCCGATGCGCACCACTCCGTCTGTGTCCATCAGATCGAGCGTTGCCGGAACGGCCGGCAAGGTCACGGTGAATGCCAAAGCATCTGTTTATGGCGGCACTCCTGCCGACAGCTCGGGAGGAAGCGTGGCCGATGATGTGACGATTTCCAGTTTTACCATCATCGGCGTGCACAGCTCGAACACCCAATACACGAGCGCCGACTATGCAGCGGACTCGGACCTGTAGGCTCTCACCCAAGGTGCGAACGGCGCGCAGGGGATAGTCCTCGCTGTTGAGCAGGAACTACGTCGAGCGCAGCGCTACTACGAACGCACCGGCGCCTATCGGAATACCTTTAACGTGGTCAACACCGGCAACGGGTATCCGGCCAATTTCAGCATCCCCTTCATGGTGGCGAAGCGCACCATTCCCACGATGAGCTCCAGCGGCGCAAGTTCAGCTTTTAGCCCGGTCGGCTTTGACGTGACGACAGTTTTCGGCACCCTCTACGGTGCCGCACAGAACGCCTCCGGAAGTAGCTCCACATCGTACATCTACCTGGACAGTGCGATTGCGGACGCAGACTTGTAGCTCGCACCCAAGGCGTAGCCGCGGAGACGGCGGTCGTTCTGCCCTACGCCGAGGAGCTGGGTCGAGCGCTTCGCTATCTCTACGTCTCAGGGGCGGGGACCGCCTTCTTCGGCCAGGTTTACACCACGACGCTCGCCGACGTTGCGGTTCCCATGCCGGTGCCGATGCGCACCGTGCCGGCCTTTTCCGCGCTTGGACTGGGCCAGATCGAAAATGGCGGCGGGTCGGGCGTCAACGTGACTTCGTGGACCGGCAGCATCATGACGGCAACACAGTCGTCGGTGCGCGCTACCGTGGCGAGCGGCATCGTCAGCGGCGACGCTACGAACACCTACGGAGCCGGCCCTGCCTTCAAATTCGACGCCGATCTCTAGGCGTCACTGACCACCAAGAGGACACCATATGATCAGACGCATCCTGGCGAGCGCGCTGCTGCTGCTCGCGCTTATCTGGCCCGCCTTCGCCGACCAGGTGATCGTCCACGGCTACACCGAGAATGGGGCGATCGACGCCACCATCGACGGGCAGCGGATGACGGTCCCCGACGACATGGCCAACCGGCACCGGCAGATGATCGCGGCCTGGGAGGCGGACGGCAACACAATCCTGCCTTACGTTCCGCCGGCGCCGTCGACCGATCCGAAGGACTATCCGCTCACCCGCGTCCAGTTCATGGCGATGCTCGACATCGCCGGTCTGCTGACCACGGCGGAGACGCAGATCGATGCCATCAGCGACCCCGTGCAGCGGGCCATCGCGCGGTCGCGGTTCGAGAACGTGCAGACGTTCAATCGCGACGATCCGCTGCTGGTGCAGCTGGCCGCGAGCGCCGGGCTCACGAGCGAGCAGGTCGATCAATACTGGATGCAGGCCAAGGACTTACCGGCCAACTGATGCGCCCGGTGGTGGGAGAGTCTTTGGGTGCGAGCTACAAGTCGGCATCGATGGCGATCTTGCCAGTCTCCCACGTGTAGGCGGAGCCCTGAACGATCCCGCTGGTGGTAAACAGCAACGCCCCATCGTTAAGCGTGCTCTGACGCTTGGAGATTGTCCCGGCGCTGACTGAACTGTTTTGGCCGAGAAGTATCCCCGTCACCAGCGTGATGAGAGACCAGGCTGCCAAGCGCTTCGGGGCGACCGAAATAGCTCCGGTTGCAAGGGTGGTCGAGAACCCCGACACAGTGGCATTCTCGAATGTCTCGTAGAACCAAAGGGCACGCCGACGCTCATCGGACGCAGGCAGCATCAGCGGCGCAGCGATTGAGGCGCCTTGGGTGCGAGCTAGAGGTCGGCGTCCAACACCACAAGATCGTCCGCCGTATTTGCGTAGAATGTGCATGCGGCAGTCGCCGAAGGCAGTGCGCGGAGCGTCACCCCAGCGATAGATGTGGACCACACTGAAGGTTGGCCGATGTTTGTGACGCCCCAGGTTCCGGCGACTGACGCACTGGGCGGTATCCGCATCGTGGAAAAAATCCAGGTTGTATCGACCGCCGACCCGGCGCCCCCGTAGCCACTCCACAAGAGGTTGCTCAGCACGCGATAGTAGCGCTGCGCCTGAGAAAGCTCAGCGACGACCGGAAAGACAATAGCACTCGGCGCCACCGCGCCTTGGGTGCGAGCTAGAGGTCGCTGTCGGCCCCGAGACTGGTCAGCGCGACAAATTGCGTCGTTCCCCCGGCCGCAGCATAGATTGCGGTGGCAGCGGTATTGGCCGCCTCGACGACGACGGCGCCCGATCCGCCTCCCTCAATCCCGTATGAGCCGGTCACTGACGGGGTCGCTCGCATCGGCACGGGCCAGGGCAAGATCAGGAAGCGCGATGTGTCCGCCGCGCTGCGCGGAAACATGCGCAGGTTGCCGCTCGGCAGCAGGTAGTAATAGCGCAGCGCAGCCATCCGCTCCGCTGCCGAGGATAGAATGATGCCCGCGGCGGCACTTGCGCCTTGGGTGCGAGCTAATTTGCCACCGAGAAAGCTCCGCTGTAAGCATTCGACGAAATGGAATTTTTTGCCGAATTGCTCAAGACGATGCTCACTGCCTTTTTCGGCGTGTTGAACCTGCCCACGTTGGCGGCCCTCTGGGCGGTGTCCATCCCGGTCAGCCTGCTGTGCCTGCACTGGCACGCGGTTGACGTGGGCCGGATCGCGCGGTCGGCGCCGCCGAGGTTTCGCGATTTGCCTGGCGCGCTGGTGATCGTGTTCCTGACCGGGCCACTTCTTGCGACCGTCCTGCTGCTCAGCATCGTCTGGCGTGGGCCCGATGCGTACTGAGCGCGATACCGCCCTCGATGGCCTACGGGGCTGGGCGGCGATCGCGGTCTGCCTCTACCACTTCATATGGGAGCTGTTCGGAGCCCGGTTCCCAGAATTCCGCAACCTTGGGACAGCCATCTTCTGCAACGGCCGCCTCGCGGTCTCGATCTTCTTCGTACTCACCGGCTACGTCCTGACCATCGGCTCCTGGGGCGCCGACAAGGCGGGCGTGCGGCGCCAGCTCGTGAAGCGGTACTTCCGGCTGACCATCCCCATTGTGTTCGCCGTCGGAGTGACGATGATCGCGGTCGAGCTCGGGCTCAACGATCAGATGCTCGCGGCCGGCGCCGCGATCAATCGACCCGACTGGCTTGGTAACTTCCTGCATTTTGAGCCTACTTGGGCCGGCGCATCGGAATTCGCGGTGGCCTTGGCCTATTGGCCAGTGCCGGTGGAGCTCAGCTACAACGCGTTCCTGTGGACCATGCCGTACGAGCTTCTCGGGTCATACCTGGTCCTGTTCGTGTGCCTCGCCGAACGCGTGGTGCGCGCGCCCCTGGCGCTCCTGGGCATCATGTCCGGCGCCATGCTGGCGGGTGGCGATTTCTGGGCGCTGGGAGCACCATTTGCGCTGGGAGGCTGCCTCGCAATCATGCGGCAGCAGGGGTTGCTGGCGCCGTCACACGGGTGGCTGCCCGTGGCTTTCTCCGCCATAGCGATCCTCGCCGGCGCCGCCGTTCAATGGTTGGCGCTGCCGGTATGGATGATGGTTCTGCCGGCGACGGCTGTCGTCGCGGGCGTGATATCGAGTGAGCGGATTAGCGCATGGCTGTCGACGCCCGCATCCCGGTCGGTGGGGCGTTTGTCCTATCCGATCTACCTGATGCAGTTCCCGGTGCTCATCACCCTCAGCTCGACGCTCATCGTCGGGGCGGAAAGTGGAGGGTTCCTCAACCAGATTACCGCGGTGGCGATCTCGATTGCCTCCGTGGCTGCGGTGGTGGTGCTGGCCTTGCCGTTCGTCTGGGTCGAGCGCCTGACCGCTGTTGTCGGAAAGGGACTGGACCGGGCAATGTCGCCCCGGGTCGCCTAGAGATCAGCGTCGTACGCATTGATGCGACTGACGATGAAGGCTGCCCCGGCGGCGGCGCTCCTGATCTGGAAGTATCCGCCGGTCGAATTTGCGGCAGCTTCATTCGTGGCCGAGGCGTTCGCCGATATTCCTGCGGCGACGGTGCTGCTAGCGGGGGTCGTCCGCATCGGCGTCGGGAAGTTGAACATCGCCGAAAAGTCTTGCGTTGCTGCGGTCGCCACCGCCTGAACAGCGAGAACGATTGACTGGTAGTACCGTCTCGCCCTCTCGCCCTCCGCCGCAATCGGCAAAATGATAGCGGAGGGGCTCGCTGCGCCTTGGGTGCGAGCCTCGCGGTGTCGCTTCCGCCCTTATCCGCAACACGCGTGTGCTCCAGTGAGGTGCTCCATGCCGGCAGCAAGCTATGGCCCATCGGTTCCGGTACTCAGCGCCGATGGGCAGTGCACCGGGTTTCCCGATAGCCTCGGACCGTGGGACTGGCACCAATGCTGCGTGCAGCATGATGCCGGCGGAACGGACGGGCAGCTGCTCGACTGCGTAGCGTCGAGCGTGCCCGGGTGGGCCGAGGTGATCGTCGTCCTCTGCATCGCGCTGATGGTGCTGCTGCGGCCGATCTACACCTGGCTGCAGCAGCACCACATCGTGAAATAACGTTCCACGTCATCATTGGAGACTGGCCATGAAACGCCTCTTGTCTGGAGCGGCGCTCTTGCTCGCCCTGCTGCTGCCGACCGCGCCCGCGGTCGCGGACCAATCCTCGCTGTGCCTGCCGACCAGCGGCGTGGTGTCAGGCCTCACCATTGTCACGGGCGCGAATGCGGCGCTCAAGGCCTTGGCCACCTCGTCGGCCGGCTCGTCGGCGCCGGGGAACGACTGCACCGGGGCGCCGGTGCTGGGCCAGCCCTGGCTCGACACCAGCGGCAGCAATGCCGTGGCGAAGATCTTCGACGGCACGCAGTTCGAGGTGCAGGGCACGCTCGACGATGGCACCGGGACCTGGCTGCCGCCGATCGGTGGCGGCGCCGGAACGCTGGCGAGCGCGGCAACCACGGATCTGTGGTCGATCCCGCAGAGCTATGTGGTGATTACGGGTACCACGGCGATCACCAAGCTGGCGGGCGCGGGCGCCGTCACCGGCACGCTCAAGACGATCAGCTTCGCGGGGGCGACGACGCTGACCTATGATGCCACCCAGCTCATCCTGCCGGGCGGGCGCAGCATCCAGACCGCGGTGGGCGACAAGGCTCTGGTGGTCGCCCTGGGCGGCGGGAACGCCGTGGTGGTCAGCTACACGCCGGCCGCGGGTGACGTGCCGACGGGGCATGTGGACCAGTATCTGCTGGCGAGCTGCCCTGCCAATTCAATCGAGCCGAATGGCGGCACCATCGGCGACGCGAGCTCGGGGGCGTCGATCCGCGCCAATGCCGACACGGCACCGCTCTACGCCGCCATGTGGGCGCTCGACGCATCGGTGGCGCCGATCCTCACCTCGAGCGGGGGCGCGAGCACACGCGGGGCATCTGCTGCGGCCGATTTCGCGGCGCACAAGCGCCTCACCGTCCCGGACGCGCGCGGCTACTTCCTGCGCTCGCTGGACGACGGCCGCGGCGTCGATGCCAGCCGGCTGCTCGGCTCAAGCCAGGCGTTTGCGACCAGCACCAGCGGTGTGACGGCAAGCGCCTCGTCCTCGGCCTCGGCGACGTCGACCTTCACCGGCAACGCCCTGCCTCCGCACAGCCACAGCTACACCTTCACCGACGACGTGAATGGCGCGGCCGGCAACAATCCGAACTCGTCGGAAGCGACCGGTTCAGCGCGGACCTTGTTCTCGAGCGGCGTGAGCGCCGGCACGCCAACCGGTTCGGTCAGCACCTCGGTGACGGTCACCACTTCGGTGGGCCTCAGCGGCGCGGCCGAGACGCGGCCGCGCAACCTGGCGGTGCTCACCTGCGTGCATCTGTGATCCGGCGCCGGTAGAGCTCGGCCGAGATCGCCTCGATGAGGGGTTGAAGATTGGGCGGCCCGCCGGACTGCCCAATGTGCCGCCGAAGATGCCACATGATTGTCCGTAGGCGATCGCTGGACGAGGTTTCGATCTGGAAGGCCTCGATCGACACCGGATGGTCGAGCCCGGCCTCGATCATCACCACGATGGCCTTCTCGTCCTCCTGTGCGGCGAGGGCCTCAGCGGCGCGGGCGGCTACGGCCGGCCACGCCCGGTTCACCTCGTCGGCGCAGGCCTGAACGTCCGGAGGGGAGCCGTAGGACGTCTCGCATAGGCCCGATATGTCGATCCGCCAGCGCCATTCCGGCGTGACCTGGTCGGCGCCGAAACCACGATAGATCAGCGCCGTCCCGCCGCCTGGCAGGTCCGCTGCAAAGCTATGGGGCTGCTCACCCCGCCGCCACGTCAGCCGATCCATGGCGGACGCTTAATCCCAACATCGGAGATTTTCCATGACCACCACGCTGGACATTCAGCGGCGCCTGGCCGCGCTCGGCTACGATCCGGGCCCGGCCGACGGCATCTACGGGCGCCGCACCATCGCGGCCGTGCGGCAGTTTCAGAGCAAGCACGACCTGATTGCGGACGGCATCGTCGGGCCGCTGACGCTGGCGGCGCTCAACGCGATCGTCATCAAGTCACCGGCGTTTCCGCCGCTCAGCGCCGACATCACGCCGCCGTGGATCGAAAACCTGCGGCCCTATCTCGGCCTCCAGGAGCGGCGCGACGGCCGGAAGCTGCGCGACTATCTCGACAGCGACGGCTCGACGGTCGGCGATCCGGCGATGGTGCCATGGTGCGGGGACGCGGTGCAGACGCCGCTGGCACTGACGCTGCCCGACGAGCCGCTGCCGGCCAACCCGTTCTATGCGCTCAACTGGTCGGGCTGGGGCGTGCCGGCACCGGCAGGCATGGTGCCGCTGGGCGCCGTCGGCACCAAGAAACGGCTCGACAGCAAGGGCAGGGTGGTCGGCGGCCATGTGTACTTCGTCGTCGGCCACGACAAGACGCACTTCCACGCGTTGGCCGGCAATCAGAACAATTCGATCTGCATCGCGCTGATCGCCAAGTCGACGCTGGTCGGCACGCTGCGCTGGCCGCTGACCTACCCGCGGCCGACGCGCAGCCTGCCCGAAACCACCATCAGCGCCACGATCGACGCGACCGAGGCCTGACAAATCCCGCGCCCGGCGGCACCGGGCAAAACCTCAACATCATCGGAGACTTCAATGCGTACTTTTCTCAGGGTGGCGGCGCTTGCCGCTGCCATGTCCGTCGCGGCTTTCGCCGTGCTGTCGCCGCTCGCGGCCATCGCACAGGAAACGGCGACGACTGTGGCCGGCACGCCGGCCGGCGACACCATTGTCACGGTCCCTCTCGGCAACTGGACGACCAATGTCCTCGATATTGCCGGCGCCATTCTGATGGCAGCGGTCGCCAGCCTCGTCGCCATTGCCGCGCGGATGCTCCCCGACTGGCTGCGGCCCCTGGTGACCACCGCGGTGCAGGCGGCGATCGCCAATTTTGTCCGGCAGGGCATCGCGTACGCCATCCAGGCGATCGAAGGGTTCGACAAGAACAAGACGATCGACCTGAATGTCGGATCGGCCGCGGTCGCCGTGGCGTTGCGCTACGTGATCGAGCATGCGCCTGGCTTCCTTGTCGGGCTCGCCGGCGGGGAAGAGGCGATCAAGGACAAGATTATCGCCCTCCTCGGCGAGGTTGGCATCACCCTCGACGCCAGCACCATGCCGGCCGCCGTCAAGGCGCAGGCCGCCGTGATGCCGGACAAGGTCTAGGCCGATGTCGTTTCGCATCATCAGCCTGCCGGGCTGGCTCGTGAACCTGATCCTCGCGGCCGCGGCATATCTGCGCGGCCGCGAGGATGAAGTGCAGCGTCAACACAAGAACACCGATGCGCTCGAGGAGCACTATGACGAGATCGCTAATAGCAATCTTAGCGTTGACGACGCCTTTGACCGGCTGCAGCGGCGAGCTGAAGCCGCTGCTCGACTGGACGACGGTGCGGCCGGCGAAAGTGGTGGGCGTTTGCCCAAAGCTTGAGGCGCCGCCGCCATCGGTAGTGGCCGCGCTGCGCGCCGACGCCAGGGTACATCCCGAAACCGGCACCTGGTCGGTCAGGCTCGAAAAGCACTACGAGCAGCTCGATGCATGCGAGGGCGCGAAATGACCGGCACCGTCAGCTGGGAAACGCTGCTGTGGGTGATCGGCAGCAATGGGGTGGTGTTGGTGGTCGCGTGGCGGATCCTCGACTGGATCGGCAAGCAGCTCTCCGACCGCGACCTCAAGATCGAAGCCGAGTCGGCGCGTGCAAAAATGATCGAGAAGGGCCTGGAGGATGCGCTCGCCGAATTCCGGACGCATGTGGCCGAGCGCTATGCCACCAAGGACGGGGTCAGCGACGGCCTCGGCCGGGTGGAGGCGAGCCTCCGTGAGCTCAAGGACCTGATAAACCAGATGCTGCTCAACCAGGCGATGCGTCCGCCTCCGTCAGACCGCCCGCCGCCGCCCCGCCGCTGAGCCTGCTTCCCAAAGAGCCCCGTGCCCTAGCCGGCGCGGGGCTCTTCGTTTGCGGCTTTAACGTCGCCGAGCGGCCAGGGGAACTTGATCTTGTTGAGCAGGTCGCGCTTCTGCTTCAGCGAGGCGCCGGCGCCGTAGTCGGGCCGGTCGAACTCGTGGCCCATCAGGTCGGTCTGCAGCCGGTCGGGCGCGCCGGCGGCGAGGATGCGATCCTGGAAGCTGTGCCGGAACGAGTAGAGCACGTGCCGCGGGGTCGGTCGCAGCTTGTTCTGGCGCAAAAAGGCATTGATCACATTGGAGAGGTAATCTTCCTTGTCGGCGTAGCGAAGGAAGCCCGCCGGCTGCTGCTTGATCAATTCTTTCGCGGCCCAGAGGGCGCAGCCGACCAGCGGGATTTCGCGATAGGAATACTCGGTCTTGACCCGGCGATCGTCACGCTCGGTGACGCGGATGTAGGGGATCTTTGCGTCCAGCACGAAATCCACACCGCGCAGGTTGCACAGCTCGCTCGGCCGCGCTCCCGTCTCGATGATGAGATAGACGACTGTGCGCGCTTCGATGTTGAGGCCGTCGAGGCGGCCCGGGACGAGGAAGTTCTTGCAGATGAAGTCGCCGTCGTACGGTAGCCACTTCCTGGACTTGGTACGTGCGGTGCTCTTCACCCGGACCTTGGCCCACACGTCGCCGAAGTGCGACAGCATCGTTTCATCGACGACCGTGATCATGCCCTTGAGATCGGAAAATGACCGGTTGATGGTGTCGGCGCGCAGGTGCTCGCGCTCCATCTTGTCGACCCACCAGTCGCGAAACATGATCACGTCGGCGCGGCTGATGTAGCGCAACTCCTTGTTGCCCATCACCTTGATCGCATAGTCGATGGCGCGGTGCCGGGGCGTCTCGTGCTTGCGGTACTGGTTGGGCGAGAGGCTGCTCAGGTAGGCGCGTCTGTTGCGTTCGTACAGCGACCACAGGTCTGACAGGCGCGGCGACGGCTCCTCGGCAGTGCCGGTGATTGCCTCGACAGCTCCCTCGGTGCCGCGCGTGTCGTGCTCGAGGGCAGCATCGAGGCGGCTCAGCACCTCGCGTGGATTGGCCTCGCTGAGGATTTCCTGCATCGTGCGGTAAGAAAAGCCCAGCGAGTGTGCGAGCTTGGTCGCAGCGCGATACCGGTCCGTGGCGTCGACGGCCTTATCGCCCTGCAGCAGCGCGGACCAGAACTGATTGAGACCTTCCTCGACGACGGCGGCGCGCGCCTTGGCGACGCTGAAATCGCGGGTGCCCAGCGAGTGTCGCACCTTGGGGCGCCGGTCGAGGTGCGCAACCGATCTGGGCACACGCCGGACATACTCGTAAATCTGGTTTTCGGGGCGGCGAACGATGTGATTGGCAGTTGGCAAATCGGCCTCGCTGGATGCCCTCATGGGCTCCATTTTGTGCTCCGATTTGTGCTCCAATTCCGGCTGCGGGATCAATCCTAATTCGCAATGCAATAGCTTAGCGTATTGAAAACGCTCACGTATTCTGTGTCTCGGGTCCTGAAAAATTGGCTCCGCGAGTAGGACTCGAACCTACGACCCAGCGGTTAACAGCCGCTTGCTCTACCAACTGAGCTATCGCGGAACATTGGCAGGCCCGAAGGCAGCGCCCGTGTAGAGGATTTGATTTCCTTTGCCAAGGGGCATTCACCGGCCATCTGCACGTGCCGCCCGCAGGGTTAAATTTGCGAGGTCCTGCGGGGTGTTGACGTTGAGGAACGGGTCGTCGTCGCGCAGCGCCGCGTAGTCGAGCCGCGCCGTGCGCAAACCGCCGGCAAGGCGCTTGAGGCTGTGCGGTGCGGTGCCGGCGCGCAGCCCGGCCGGCAGGTCGCGCACCGCAGCGAGTCGCCACAGCGCATTGGTCGGATAGTCCTGCGTGCCGTAGCAGCCCATGACGCAGTCCGCCCTCGGCGCGAGCGCCACGGCCCGCGCAAGGAAATCGGCCGGAAAGAACGGCGTGTCGACCGTAAGGCTCAGCAGCCAGGCGGCGCTTGTATCTGCCAGCGCGTCGATCGCCGCGGCCAGTCCCGCCAGCGGGCCCGCATAGTCGCAGGGCAGGTCGGCGATGGCGCGGCCGGCAGGCGGCGCGAAGCCGGTCGGGCCCACGGCGACGAGGATCGGCTCGCACCCCGCCACCGCAGCAAGCGCGCGCTCGATCAGCGGGCGGCCGCCGATCTCGAGCAGCGCCTTGTTGGTGCCGCCCAGCCGCTCGCCTTTGCCGCCGGCAAGGATCACCGCGGCGATAGGGCCTAGCTCGGGCGCCATCGCCGCAGCACCAGCATCAGCACGATTCCGGCGATCAGGCCCCAGAAGGCGCCGCCGATGCCGAGCACGGTCACCCCCGAGGCGGTGGTGACGAAGGTGAGGATCGCCGGCAGGCGCGAGTCCTCGGCCTGGAGCGAGCCGGCGAGCGCCGCGGCGAGGCTGGGCAGCAGCGCGAGGCCGGCGACCGCCTCGATCAGGATCGGCGGCGAGGCGGCGATGAAGGCGGCGGCGAGCGTCGCCAGCAGCGCCAGCGCCAGATAGGCGACGCCGGAGGCCACCGGCGCCACCCAGCGGCGCGCCGGATCGGGATGCGCTTCCGGCCCGGCCATCAGCGCCGCGGTGATGGCGGCGAGGTTGACGGTGATGCCGCCGAGCAGGGCGACCAGCGCGCTGGCGATGCCGGTCACAACGAAGGCCGGTCCCGGCGCCACCTCGAAGCCGTTGGCGCGCATCACCGCGATGCCGGTCAGGTTCTGCGACGCCATGGTGATGACGAACAGCGGCAGCGCCAGCTTCACCAGCGCCTCGAGCGTGAGCACCGGCATGACCAGATGCGGCGATGGTGGCGCCACCGCCAGCGCCCCCGGCGGCAGGTTGGCCGAGACTCCGAGCACGATCGCCGTGGCGACCACCGCCAGCGGCACGGCGTAGCGGCGCGCGAATTTGAGTCCGATCACCCAGGCAGCGAGGATCGGCAGCGCCAGCCAGGGCAGCTCGCCCACCGCCCGGATCGGGGCGAGGCAGAGATCGAGCAGCACGCCGGCCAGCATCGCCGCGGCCACCGGCGCGGGGATCATCGCCACCGCCCGCGCCAGCGGCTTGATGAAGCCGCAGGCGACGATCAGCGCCGCAGTCATCAGCAGGCCGCCGGTGATGGCGGGAAAGCCGCCGGCGATCGGCTGCAGCGTCAGCAGGAAGGCGGCGCCCGGGGTCGACCAAGCGAAGCTCAGCGGCGTGCGCAGCCGCCAGGCGACGATGGCGTTGAGCAGGCCGAGCGCGACGCAGACCGCCAGCAGTCCCGAGGCGGCCTCGTCGGGGCTGGCCCCGACATGGGCGAGGCCGCCGAGCACCAGGGTGAAGGTGCTGGCATAGCCCACCAGCGCCGCCAGCACGCCGGCGAGGATCGGCTGCGCGACATCGGCGGCACGCGGCGTTGACGCTGGTGAGAAGGCCGGGGACATCGCGGATCCGCGAAAAGGAGTGGAGGCCACGTCCGGAATCGAACCGGAATACACGGATTTGCAATCCGCTGCGTAACCACTCCGCCACGTGGCCTCGACGCGGCGCTGTTTATGGCAGTCGAGGCGTTTCCGCAAGGTTAGCGGCGCGCCTTGCCCGGCTGATGGCGCGGCGCTATGCACGGGTTCTTCCCGTTGCAGGACGTTTCCGATGACCGACTTCGCGCATGCCCGCAAACTCATGGTGGACAACCAGCTTCGCACCCATGGCATCACCGACCGGCGGCTGCTGGGGGCGATGGGGCAGGTGCCGCGCGAGCTGTTCGTGCCGCCGGTGCGGCGGCCGCTGGCCTATATCGACGAGGCGCAGCCGATCAGCGCCACGCGCAAGCTCGGCCCGCCGGCGCCGTTCGCCAGGCTGATCCAGCTGGCGACGATCGAGAGCACCGACCTGGTGCTCGATCTGGGTTGCGGCACCGGCTATTCGAGCGCCGTCCTTGGCGAGCTCGCCGAGCGCGTCGTCGCCGTGGAGGAGGATGCGGCGCTGGCCTCGGCGGCGCGCAAGGCGCTGGCCGCGCTCGGCGCCGGCAATGTCAGTGTCGTCGAAGGCAAGCTCACCACCGCCGGCAGCGGGCAGGGGCCGTACGACGTGATCGTGGTCGAGGGCACGATGGCCGACGTGCCCCAGGCCCTGTTCGACCAGCTCAAGCCCGAGGGGCGGCTCGTCGCCTATATCGGCGGCGAGGGCAAGGTGCCGGTGGCCAACCTCTTCGCCAAGTCGGGCAAGGGGATCGCCGCGCGCGCCGATTTCGACGGGCGGCTGCCGCCGCTGGTCAAGAGCGACACCGACAGCTTCGTGTTCTGAGCCTCGCCGCCGCTTACTAAACGGCGCTTAGCATGTGTTGCCCATGCACCACGCAGGCGCTGAATCGACTGTTAAATTTCGGTAGGTCTTGCGACGGAAAGTTGTGCGACCCAACTGCCGGGCATAGGGTGCCGGGGCTGGAGGCCGTTTTATGGTGTTCTTTCGTAGTGTGCGGGCGGGCGCGCTAGCAATTGTGATGTGTTCGGTGCCGGCGATGGCGCATGCGGAGACGCTGCGCGAAGCCCTCACCAGTGCGTATCTCAACAACCCGACCATCCTGTCGTCGTTGCTCAATGTGAAGGCAACGGCCGAAAATATTGCGCTGGCCAAGGCGGCGCAGCGGCCGTCGATCGGGGCGTCGGCCTCGGTCACGCAAAGTTATGTGCCGGGCTATGCGGTGCCCCCGCCGGTGGGAACCGTCGGGGCCAGCATCACCCAGACCATCTTCGACAATTTCAAGAGCGATGCCGACATCGAGGCGGCGCGGGCGCTGACCGAGGCCAGCCGCTATGCGCTGCAGAACGCCGAGCAGAACGTCCTTCTGGCGGTGGTGCAGGCCTATATGGGCGTCATCCAGAACACCCAGCTCGTGCAGTTGCGCCAGGCCAACGTCAAATTCTACCAGGCGCAGGTCGACAGCGCCAACGACCGGCTGAAGATCGGCGAGGGCACCAAGATCGACGTGTCGCAGGCGCAGGCGCGTCTGGCGCAGGGCACCGCGTCGTACCAGTCGGCGGTGTCGGCGCTGCAGACCAGCCAGGCCACCTATGAGCGTTATGTCGGCCATAAGCCGCGCAACCTCACCTCGAGCTACAGCCTCGGCAAGCTGATGCCGCGCAGCGTCGATGCGGCGGTGAAGGAAGCGGTGGCGGCCAATCCCGCCATCCTTTCGGCCAAGGCGGCGATCCGTGCGGCGCAGGCCAATTCCGATTCCGCCAACGCCGCCTTCGGGCCGACGCTGACGGCCGCCGGCTCGCTCGGCGCCACCGTGTTCGGCGGCGGCGCGACCACGCCGTCGGTGCCGACGGCGAGCGTCAAGTTCAGCCTCACCGTGCCGATCTATGGCGGCGGCGCGCTGGGCGCCAGCATCCGCAAGGCCAACATCAACCAGGTCAAGAGCGAGGTCGACGCGCTGGCGGCGCGCGACCAGATCAAGGAATCGGTGATCACCGCCTGGAGCACGCTGCAGAACGCCTCGGCCCAGATTACCTCCGCCAATTCGGCGGTGTCGGCCGGCGACCTCAGCCTGCAGGGCACCATCCAGGAGCGCGACGTGGGGCAGGCGACGACGCTCGACGTGCTCAACGCCCAGTCCGAGCTGACGTCGGTCAAGGAAGGGCTGATTCAGGCCAATGCCAGCAAGGTGATCGCCTCGTTTGCGCTGGTCGCGGCGACCGGCCATCTCACCGCCGCCGATCTCGGGCTCAACGTCGAGGTCAAGACCGGCGAGGACTACATCGCCAAGGTCGAAGACGTCTGGGCAGAACTGCGCGCGCTCGACTGAGCGCGCGTTTACCCGACTCTGTCGCGGTGCTAGCCCTCAGGCGCCCTGCCCATTGCGGCAGGAAGCTTGGGGGAAAATTCTATGAAAACGCTGCCGTTCTGGTTCCTGGCGCTGGGCACGCTGTTCGTCATCGTGGGGATGGCGTGGGGCATCCAGATGTCGATGACGCAGGATTTCACGCTGGCGCCGGCGCACGCCCACAACAACCTCGTCGGCTTCGTCGTCATGGCCGTCTACGGGGTCTACTACCGGCTGGTGCCGGCGGCGGCCGCCAGGCCGCTGGCGGTGGTGCATTTCTGGACGGCGCTGCTGGGCGTGCTGACATTCGTTCCGGGCATCGCCCTGGCCGTCACCGGCAAGGGTGAAATTCTCGCCGCCGTCGGCTCGATCCTCGTGCTGGTGTCGATGCTGATCTTCGGCTGGACGGTGTGGACCAACAAGGCCGGCCTCACCAACGCCTGACGGCGCGGCGCCCGTGTCCGGGTCGGCCGATCCGGACGCAAAGGCTGGGGAAGATCGCGGCGGGCCAAGGCTTTGCGTCGCAAAAATCACCATATCGGCCTAGAGTGACCGGTGGCGAATCAAGCGCAGTTTTTGCGGGATTGCGCGCTCGTCCAGTGTTCGAATGAGGCCTTGATGAACAAACCGGCGACCAAAGAGCCGTCAATGGACGAGATTCTGTCGTCCATCAGGCAGATCATTGCCGATGATGACGCTGCGGTCGCGCCGCCGCCGGCCCGGCCGGCCACCGCCGCTGCGCCGGCGCCGCAGCCGATCAAGCCCGCAATGTCGCCGCCGGCCGCCGCCGCGCCGAGGTCCGCACCCCAGCCGGCCCCGGCCGCGCCGCTGGCCCTGTCGCCGGCGCAGATGCTCGATCCGGAACCTGCCGCAGCCAGAAATGACTTCTCGGCGATGCTGGCCGAGTTCGAGCCGGAGCCGGCCGACGCCGATCCGGCCGCCGCGTTCCTCGCCGACGAGCCGGAACTGATCGATCCGGAAGACGTGGCCTTCGAGCCCGAGCCCGAGCCGGATCCCGAACCGGCGCCTGCACCGGAGCCCGTACGCGCGCCCGAGCCGGCGCCCGTCGCAACGGCGCCGGAGCCGCCGCCCGCGCCGTCGCCCCGGGTCGAGGCGGCTGCCGTTCCGCCGCCGCGCCCGGCGATGTCGGTCTCGCAGGCCGCGCCGCTGCCCGACCCGACGCTGTCGAACGACATGGCGGAGCAATTGCTGGCGCCCGCCACCGACGCGGCGGTGCAGGGCGCGATGTCGCGGCTCGGCGCCGTCGCCAGCATGGGGATCGGCGGCATGACCGTCGAGGCGATGATCCGCGAGATGCTCAAGCCCATGCTCAAGGACTGGCTGGACGAAAACCTGCCGGCGCTGGTCGAGCGCATGGTGGAAAAGGAAATCGCCCGCATTTCGCGCGGCGTGAAGTAGCCGTCCGAACGCTGGCGGCTGTTGACTTTGCGCCACCGGCCTTGCTTTAGACCCTGACTCCCGATTTCTCGCCCGCCCGGCACCGCGGCGGGCCGCTGCTGCTGGACCATCATGCTCGAAAAGACTTACGAACCAGGCGCCGTCGAAGGCCGCATCTACCAGACCTGGCAGGACGCCGGCGCGTTCAAGGCCGGAGCGGGGGCGCGCAAGGGCGCCGACACCTTCACCATCGTCATCCCGCCGCCCAACGTGACGGGCTCGCTGCATATCGGGCACGCGCTCAACAACACCATCCAGGACATCCTCGTCCGCTACAACCGCATGCGCGGCAAGGACGTGCTGTGGCAGCCGGGCACCGACCATGCCGGCATCGCCACGCAGATGATCGTCGAGCGCCAGCTCATGGAGCGGCAGCAGCCGTCGCGGCGCGAGCTGGGGCGCGAGAAATTCCTCGAGCGGGTGTGGGCGTGGAAGGCCGAAAGCGGCGGCGCCATCCTCAACCAGCTCAAGCGGCTGGGCGCGTCGGCCGACTGGTCGCGCGAACGCTTCACCATGGACGAAGGCCTCAGCGAGGCCGTCCGCAAGGTGTTCATCTCGCTCTACGAGAAGGGGCTGATCTACCGCGCCAAGCGGCTGGTCAACTGGCATCCCGGGCTCGAGACCGCGATCTCCGACCTCGAGGTCGAGAACATCGAGACCAACGGCAAGATGTGGCACCTGAGCTACCCGATCGAGAACTCGACCGAGACGATCGTGGTGGCGACGACGCGGCCCGAGACCATGCTCGGCGACGTGGCGGTGGCGGTGAACCCCGAAGACCCGCGCTACAAGGGGGTGGTCGGCAAATACGCCATCCTGCCGTTGGTCGGCCGCCGCATTCCGATCGTCGCCGACGACTACGCCGACCCGGAAATGGGCTCGGGCGCGGTGAAGATCACTCCGGCGCACGATTTCAACGACTTCGAGGTTGGGCAGCGCCATCACCTCAAGCCGATCAACATCTTCACCCCCGACGCCCGCATCAACGCCAACGCGCCGAAGGAATTTCGCGGCCTCGACCGGTTCGAGGCGCGCCAGAAGGTGCTCGAGGCGCTGGAGGAGCTGGGGGCCGTCCTCTGGGTCGAGGACAAGAAGATCATGGTGCCCTATGACGAAAAGACCAAGCAGGTCGTCATCGAGCCGTTCCTCACCGACCAGTGGTTCGTGAACGCCGAGGTGCTGGCCAAGCCGGCGCTCGCCTCGGTCAAGGACGGGCGCACCAGATTCGTCCCGCAGATGTGGGAGAACACGTATTTCTCGTGGATGGAGAACATCAAGCCGTGGTGCATCTCGCGCCAGCTCTGGTGGGGCCATCAGATTCCGGCCTGGTACGGGCCGCGGCTCAATACCGATCCCGAGTTCGGCAAGCCCGATGCCGGTCCGAAGATCTTCGTCGCCGCCACCGAGGACCAGGCGCGCAAGGACGCGCTCGCCTATTACGGCCGGCAGATCGAGATGCATACCTCCGGCCTCGGCTCCAGCAGCTTCCAGAAGGCGGTGGCCGAGTTCGAGCGCATCCAGCGCGACCGGCAGTCGCCGTCGGTCTGGGCTTCGCGCAAGGCGCAGGACCCGTTCGCCGAGCTCGCCGATTCCAAGGTGCCGATGCATCGCGACGAAGACGTGCTCGACACCTGGTTCTCGTCGGCGCTGTGGCCGTTCTCGACACTCGGCTGGCCGGAACAGACGCCCGAGCTCGCCCGCTATTACCCGACCAACGTGCTGGTCACCGGCTTTGACATCATCTTCTTCTGGGTCGCCCGGATGATGATGATGGGCCTCGAATTCATGGGCAAGGAGCCGTTCGACACGGTCTATGTGCATGCCCTGGTGCGCGACGAGCACGGCCTCAAGATGAGCAAGACCAAGGGCAACGTCATCGACCCGCTGAACCTGGTGGACGAATACGGCGCCGACGCCACCCGCTTCACGCTGGCGGCGATGGCGGCGCAGGGCCGCGACATGCGGCTCGCCTTGAGCCGCGTCGAGGGCTACCGCAACTTCGTCACCAAGCTGTGGAACGCCGCGCGCTTCCTCGAAATGAACGGCTGCGTGCGCAAGGCGACGTTCGCGCCCAACAAGGTCAACCTGCCGCTCAACCGCTGGATCGTCGGTGCCACGGCGCGCGCCGTGGCCGCCGTGCAGGGCGCCATCGGCGACTACAAGTTCAACGAAGCCGCCAACGCCGCCTACGATTTCGTCTGGGGCACCTATTGCGACTGGTATGTCGAGCTCGCCAAGCCGGTGCTGACCGGCGAGTCGGAGGCCGAAAAGCAGGAAACGCAGGCGACTGCCGCGTACATTCTCGACCAGATCCTGAAGCTTTTGCATCCGTTCATGCCCTTCGTCACCGAAGAGCTCTGGGGCGAGACCGGCAAGTCCGGGCCGCCGCGCGACCGGCTGCTGGCGCTCAGCGAGTGGCCGATGCTCACCGGCCTCGAGGACAAGGCGGCCGATGCCGAGGTGGAATGGCTGATCGCCGTCGTCTCCGGCATCCGCTCGGTGCGCACCGAAATGAACGTGCCGGCGGCGGCCAAGATTCCGCTGGTGATCGTCGGGGCGGGCGAAGAGACCGGCACGCGTGTCGAGGGCCAGCTCGCCGCGCTCAGCCGCATGGCGCGGCTGGGTGAGGTGTCCTACGGCGACGAGGTGCCCGAGAGCTCGGCGCAACTGGTCATCGGCGAGGCGACTTTCGCGCTGCCGCTCAAGGGCATCATCGATTTCGACGCCGAGCGCGTCCGCCTCAAGCGTGAGATCGCCAAGGAAGAGGTGGAGATCGCCAAGATCGACAAGAAGCTCGGCAACGAGCAGTTCGTCGCCAAGGCGCCGCCCGAAGTCATCGAGGAACAGCGCGAGCGGCGCGCCGAGGCGGTGGCGCGGCTCGAGCGGCTGAAGGCGGCGCTGGCCCGCCTCAGCTAGGCGCGGCGGCGGAGGATCGGATGGACGACGCCAAAGCTTCCCGCCGCAGCAGGCCGACCGTCCGCGAGGCGACCGAGTTCGACGCCACCGCCTTCGTCTTCGACGGCAAGGGCGGGGTGAAGCCGGTGGACTTCCCGGCCGTCGCGGCCGAGCCGCCGGCCAAGGGCTTCCTGCTGATCGCCGGCAGCCTGTCCTCGCCCGACTTCCGCGTCTGGCTGCACGACAATCTCGAAGCGCCCGCGGCCGAGGGGCTGACCGCGGTCGACCAGCACGCCCGTTGCACCGTGCTCGAGGACAAGGCGCTGGTGGTGCTCAAGGTGGTGCGGCCGAAAAGCGACCCGGACGACCTCAGCCGGCAGACCATGGCGCTGTGGCTCGAAAAGAGCCGCGTGGTCATCGCCAGCAAGCTGCAGCTCACCGAACTGGTGAGCGTGGCGCAATGGCAGCAATCGCGGCACGCGCCGCTCAGCCCCGCCGACCTGATCGCGCGCATGGGCATGCGGGCCGCCGATCGCGCCGAGCCGCTGGTCGAGCATCTGGGCGACCGGCTCGACAGCATCGAGGAGGCGATCATGGCCGCCCGCGGCCACGAGCATCGCAACGACCTCACCCGGCTGCGCCGCTCGCTCATCAGCCTCAGGCGCCTGCTGTGGCCGCAGCGCGACGTGCTCAACACGCTCGAAATCGAGGATCTGTCGTTCCTCACCACCCGCGACCGGGCGCGGCTGCGGGAGGCGTCGGCCCGCAGCGCCCGGCTCGGTGACGAGCTGCAGATCCTGGCCGAGCGGGCGGCGCTGGTGCACGAGCAGGTGCTCGACACCCGCGCCGAGCAGATGAACCGCACCATGCTGGTGCTGACTGCGGCCACGGTCATCGCCATGCCGATGACGGTGGTGTCCGGCCTCCTCGGCATGAATGTCGCCGGTATCCCGTTCTCGCAGAGCCCCGAGGCGTTCTGGTTCGTGGTGGTCGGGCTCGCCGTCGTCGGCAGCGCCATGGTGTGGTTCATGCGCACGCGCAAATGGCTGTAGCCGCCGGGCCACGGCGGCATTTGTGCCATTCCTGCAACAGCGATTGCGAATCCTGAACGGGAGCTGAACCGGCAACCATTCGGTAGGTCCTGACGCCACAATCTCTCCCCAAACGGAGGCGAGGACGGGATCAGGGAACGGGGCTCGAAGCGGCGAAGATCGCGACGAGCCTGCAGCGTACCGGAGTGGCCGGTTCCGATCTTGCACCCTTAGCGGGCCGCGCGGATAAGCGCTTGTTTGGAAGCGCTCTAAACGCGGGCGACGCCAGGGGAGTGGACTGATGGATAGCAACTACGTCGACAAATCGCGGCTGCCGAGCCGGCATGTGACAGAAGGGCCGGAGCGCGCGCCGCACCGCTCCTACCTCTATGCCATGGGGCTCACGAGCCAGCAGATTCACCAGCCGCTGGTCGGCGTGGCGACGGCGTGGAACGAGGCCGCTCCCTGCAACATCTCGCTGCAGCGCCAGGCGCAGGCGGTCAAGAAGGGCGTCGCCGCCAATCACGGCACGCCACGCGAATTCACCACCATCACCGTCACCGACGGCATGGCGATGGGCCATGCCGGCATGAAGTCCTCGCTGGCGTCGCGCGACGTCATCGCCGACTCGGTCGAGCTCACCATGCGCGGCCACAGCTACGACGCGCTGGTCGCCATGGCCGGCTGCGACAAGAGCCTGCCGGGCATGATGATGGCGATGATCCGGCTCAACGTGCCGTCGATCTTCATCTATGGCGGCACCATCCTGCCCGGCCGCTACCAGGGCCGCGACATCGTGGTGCAGGATCTGTTCGAGGCGGTGGGCCTGCATTCGGTCGGCAAGATGGACGACGAGACGCTGGACGAGATGGAGCGCGTGGCGTGCCCCTCGGCCGGCTCCTGCGGCGGCCAGTACACCGCCAACACCATGGCCATGGTGGCCGAGGCCATCGGCCTTGCGCTCCCCTACAGCTGCGGCGCACCGGCGCCCTACGAGATTCGCGACGCCTTCTGCGCCGCCGCCGGCGAGCAGGTGATGGAGCTGCTGAAGACGCAGCTCCGGCCGCGCCAGATCGTCACCCGCAAGGCCTTCGAGAACGCCGCCATGACGGTCGCCGCCACCGGTGGCTCGACCAATGCGGCGCTGCATCTGCCGGCGATGGCGCACGAGGCCGGCATCGCGTTCGACCTGTTCGACGTCGGCGAAATCTTCCGCCGGACGCCCTATATCGGCGACCTCAAGCCGGGCGGGAAATACGTCGCCAAGGATCTGTTCGAGGCCGGCGGCATCCCGCTGGTGATGAAGGCGCTGCTCGAGGGCGGATACCTGCACGGCGACTGCATGACGGTGACCGGCAAGACCGTCGCCGAGAACCTCGCCAACGTGAAATGGAACGACAAGCAGGACGTCGTGCGCCCCACCAGGAGCCCGATCTCGCCCACCGGCGGCGTCGTCTCGCTCAAGGGCAATCTCGCCCCCGACGGGGCCATCGTGAAGGTCGCCGGGCTCAAGACCCAGCGCTTCGTCGGGCCGGCGCGCGTCTTCGACACCGAGGAAGCCTGCTTCGAGGCGGTCAATACGCGGACCTACAAGGAAGGCGACGTGCTCGTCATCCGCTATGAGGGCCCCAAGGGCGGCCCGGGCATGCGCGAGATGCTGTCGACCACGGCGGCGCTCTACGGCCAGGGCATGGGCGACAAGGTCGCGCTCATCACCGACGGCCGCTTTTCGGGCGCGACGCGCGGCTTCTGCATCGGCCATGTCGGGCCGGAGGCGGCGGTCGGCGGTCCGATCGCGCTGATCAGGGACGGCGACATCATCACCCTCGACGCCGTCACCGGGGAAATCTCGGTGAATGTCAGCGAGGACGAGTTTGCCCGGCGCAGGACGAGCTGGGCGCCGCGCGAGTCCGAATATGGCTCGGGCGCGATCTGGAAGTATGCCCAGCTCGTGGGGCCGGCGCGCTACGGGGCGCTGACCAATCCGGGCGCGAAGGGCGAAAAGGAGCAGTATGCGGATATCTAGAGGTGCCTCGGCCCTCATTTCCGTAAGTGTGTTGTCGGCGCTGCTTGGGGCGGCGCCGGCTTTTGCGCAGGACAAGCCGCCGCTGCCGCCTGCCGATATTCCGGGCCCCGCGGCTACCGCTCCGGCGCAGCCGATGCCCGATGCCAGCACCGCGGTCGACGCCGCGCAGGCGATGGCGAGCGCCATGGACGGCGCCGGCGGCGGCATCTCCTCGGCGGAGCAGATCGCGGCGCTGCAGGATGCGGCGACCGCCGGCGATCCGATGGCGCAGTGGCAGCTCGGGCTGATGTATGAGAGCGGCGAGGGCGTGGCGCAGGACAAGGCCAAGGCCTTCGGCTATTTCGCCCAGATCGCCGACCAGCACGCCGATACGGCGCCGCGCGGCGTCGAAGCCGATATCGTCGCCCACTCCTTCGTCAAGATGGGCGAATATTACAAGGACGGCCTGCCCGAGGCGGGCATCCCCAAGGACGAGGACTATTCGATCCGCCTCCTGCTGCATGCCGCCAGCTATTTCGGCGATGCCGACGCCCAGTACCGCGTCGGCGAGATGTACCTCGACAAGAACGAGCTCGGCGACAACCCCATCCAGAGCGCGCGCTGGCTGTCGCTGGCGGCCAAGAAGGGGCACGTGCCGGCGCAGGCCAAGCTCGGCGACATCCTGTTCAACGGCGACGGCGGCCTCAAGGCCAACCGCGTCGAGGGCCTGATGTGGCTCTCGGTCGCCAACCAGCTGGCGCAGGGCACCGCCGATGCCGGCTGGATTGCCGACCTGCTCAATGCCGACATGTCGGTCGCGACCCCCGACGAGCGCAAGCAGGCCGTCGGCATGGCCGACCAGCTCGCCACGCAATTCGCCGGGCTCTAGCCCGAAAACCTGCCCCAGGCGCGGCTGAACAGCCCGGCGATGCCGCCGCGATTGCGCGGCGCCCGCGGCGGGTCGGGGAAATGCTCCGCCAACTTGCCGCGCTCGCGGCGGATGACGGTGCCGATGCCGAACCGGCACGCCCGGTCGAGGGCGGTTCGCGTGATATCGTCCATGGCTCGCTCTCCTGCCGGATGTGCAAGCTGGTCGATGCAACGATCGGAAATTCGACAGCAGCGGTCGGATGATCTTCTCAACCGGCCTGAAGTTCACTATTCTGGTCAGTATGACTAGAAATCGTGCCACATCGCCCACTGGTCCGCAGTCCGATCACTGGATGCTGCAGGACGCCAAAGCCCGCTTCAGCGAGTTGGTCCGCCGCGCTCGCAGCAGCGGCCCGCAGCACGTTACCGTGCACGGCCGCGACGAGGTCGTGGTGGTGTCGTCCGAGGAATTCGCCCGCCTGCAGGGGCGCGGCCGCACCGGGGCGGACCTGGTCGCCGCCCTGCGGGCGATCCCATGGCCGGAAGACATGGTTGAACCCGAAGGAGTGCGCGCGCCGGTCCGCGAGGTCGACTTTCCCTAGATGGCGATCACGCGCTGGCTGATCGACACCAACGTCGTTTCCGAGCTCAGGCGTTCCCGCCCAGATGCTCGGGTGGTTGGGTTCCTGTCAGCGCAGCGACTCGATTCCCTGCATATTTCCTGTGTCACGATGGCGGAGCTTCGCTACGGGGTCGCGCGGGCGGTCGACGCCGCACAGGCAGCGGAAATCGGTGGGTGGGTCGACAGGACAATTCGTCCGATGTTCGTCGGCCGAACCCTCGACGTCAGCGAAGAAACCATGCTGCGATGGCGATATCTCGTCGAAGGCGGCCGGAAGCTGGGGCATACGTTTCCGCAGCCTGATCTGATCCTCGCAGCGCAGGCGCTCGAGCACGACCTGACGCTGGTCACCCGCAACACGGCGGATTTCGAACTGGCGCACGTGCCGGTGCTCAACCCCTGGCTCGACCCGGCCGGCTGACGGCCGTTCTAGAACACGAAGCTGGCTTCCACCGGGACGTGGTCCGACGGCTTGTCCCAGCCGCGGACTTCGCGGTGCACCAGCACATCGTCGAGGCGGTCGGCGGCCTGCGGCGACAGCAGCAGGTGGTCGATGCGGATGCCGTCCTGGCGGTCCCAGCCGAAGGTCTTGAAGTCCCAGAAGGTGTAGTGCGGCTCGTCGCTCACGGCGCGCTGCGCGTCGGTGAGGCCGAGGTTCAGCAGCGTCCGCCAGCGCTCGTGGCTCTCGGGGCGGAACAGCGCGTCGCCCACCCATTTCTCCGGGAACGTCGCGTCGATCGCGGCCGGGATGATGTTGAAATCGCCGAGCAGGATGAACGGCTCCTCCAACTCCAGCCGCGCCTCGACGAAATTGATCAGCCGGTCCATCCAGCCCAGCTTGTAGGTGAATTTGTCGGTCGTCACCGGATTGCCGTTGGGCAGATAGATGCAGCAGACGCGGATGGCGCCGCTTTCGGTCGAGAACACCCCCTCGATCAGCCGCGACTGCTCGTCGCCATCGTCGCCGGGCAGGCCGCGGGTGACGTCGTCGAAGCGGTGCTTGCTGAGGATGGCGACGCCGTTCCAGCTCTTCTGACCGAAGGTCTCGACATTGTAGCCGAGCGCCTCGATCTCGAGCCGCGGGAAGGCCTCGTCGACCGACTTGATCTCCTGCAGGCAGACGACGTCGGGCGAGACCTCCTGCAGCCAGCGCAGCAGCGCGTCCATACGGGCCTTGACGCCGTTGATGTTCCAGGTGGCGATACGCATGGGCGAAACCGTAAACGTCGACTCGGCGGCCGGCAACCTCAGCCGAATACGGCGTTGCGGATCTGGTCGCGGAACGGGCCGTTGCAGCCCTCGCGCATGGTGTTGGTCATCACCGCCACGGTGGTCCGGGTCGCCGGATCGATGATCCAGTTGTTGCCCCATACGCCGCCCCAATGGACAAGGCCGCGCTTGTGCCAGCCGGAGGCCGCCGCATCCTCGATCACGGCGCCGACGAAGCCGAATTTCTGCCCCGGATCGCGCGGCCGCTCGACGCTGCCGATCTGGTTGGCGAAGGCGGCGTCGCGTGTCGCCGGCCGCAGCAGGTCGCCGGCCGCCAGGGCGTCCAGCAGCTTGATGAAATCCTGCGCCGTGCCAGCCATGCTGGAGCCGGCGCATTGCGGCCGGTCGCGCAGGAAGATGCGGCCCGGCGAGTAGATGCTGGTGGCGAACTCGTCGGTGATCGCCTGCGGCTCGGCCATGCGGAACGGCTCCGGTATGCCGTCGGCGTAGGGCACGGCCAGCCGCCCCGGATCGGTGGCATGAAAGCGGGTGTCGTCCATCCCGAGCGGGCCGGTGACATATTTCAGCACCACTGCCTCGAGGTCGTCGCCGTCACCGTTGATCGCCGCGAGCACGCCGCCGAGCACGTCGATGGACATGCCGTACTGCCAGGTCGTTCCCGGCGCGAAGGCGAGCGGCGCCCGGGCCAGCCGGCGCAGATTTTCCGCGAGGCCCATGGCCGGACCGGGGTCGGAACCGGTCGAGACGTCGTCGGGCACGTCATAGGTGACGCCCGAGGTGTGGGTCAGCAGGTGCCGGACCAGGATGCGCGGCGTCGCGCCGTCGGGCGCCTCGGGCGTGAAGAAGGGCAGGTATTTCGCCACCGGATCGTCGAGCGACAACAGCCCCCTGTCGGCCATCACCAGCGCCGCGGTGGCCACGATCGGCTTGGTGCAGGAGGCGAGGCGGAAAATCTCGTTGTCGGCGGTCCTGCGTCCCGCCTCGCGGTCGGCATAGCCGGCGGCGCGGGCAAAGACGGGCTGGCCGTCCTGGTGGATCAGCACCACGCAGCCGACGATGCGGCTTCCCAGCGCCGCGTCGATCGTGGCGTTGACTCGTTCGCTCAGGTTCATGGGCTCCTCCTGCCGGGAGGCTTTACGCCATCACACCGCGACCGAGAAGCTGGTACCGCAGCCGCAGGCGGCGACGGCGTTCGGGTTCTTGATCTGGAAGCTCTGGCCGATCAGATCGTCGACATAGTCGATTTCGGCGCCGCCCATGAATTCGAGGCTGAGCGAGTCGATCAGCACGGTGGCATTGTCCTTGGCCAGCACCAGGTCGTCGCTGGACGGGGTTTCCTGCACCAGCTTGTATTCGTACTGGAACCCCGAGCAGCCGCCGCCCGCCACGACGATGCGCAGCACCGTGCCGTCGGGCTGCTTGGCCAGCACGCGGCCGATCTTTTTCGCGGCGCGATCGGTGAGAATGACGGGATTTGGTGCTATTGCGGCCTCGGTCATGCTGCCAATCTAATATCGTTGGTTGCCGATGGAAAGGGCCGAATGAACGCGCAGGCGCCCTACGCAGCCGATCCCACCCGCAGCCGGGGCCGGCTCTATCCCGTGTCCGACAGCCCAACTCGCTCGGAATTCCAGCGCGACCGCGACCGGATCATCCATTCGACCGCGTTCCGCCGGCTGCAATACAAGACGCAGGTGTTCCTGCACCACGAGGGGCAGCATTTCCGCACAAGGCTGACGCACACGCTGGAGGTGAGCCAGATGGCGCGCTCGATCGCCCGGGCGCTGCGGCTCAACGAGGATCTGGCCGAGGCGGTGGCGCTGGCGCACGATCTGGGCCACACCCCCTTCGGCCATGCCGGCGAGCGCGTGCTCGACCGCAGGATGGCGGGCTTCGGCGGCTTCGACCATAACCTCCAGGCGCTGCGGGTCGTCACCCGGCTCGAGAACCGCTATGCCGAGCATGACGGGCTGAATCTGAGCTGGGAGACGCTGGAAGGCATCCTCAAGCACAACGGCCCGGTGGCCGGACCGGCCGTCGACGATGTGCCCCCCGGCGCCGATCTGCTGCCGCATACTCATGCCAGCCTCGAGGCGCAGGCGGCCGCCATTGCTGACGATATCGCCTACAACGCCCACGACATCGACGACGCCCTGCGCGCCGGCCTGCTGGCGCTGCCCGACCTCGCCGAGGTGCCGCTGGTCGGCCCGATCGTGGGCGAGGTGCTGGGGCGCTGGCCCGACATCGAGCGCAGCCGGCAGGCGCACGAGGTGCAGCGGCGGCTGATCACCCGCGCCATCGAGGACGTCATCGCCACCGCCGAAGCCGAGCTCGCGGCCGTCGCACCACGGTCGGCCGACGATGTCCGCCATGCCGGGCGGGCGCTGATCCATTTCTCGCCGGCCATGGCCGGCGCCGAAAAGCAGCTCAAGGCCGTCCTGTTCGAGCGCGTCTATCGCTCCGAGCCGGTGATGGCGCCGGTGCGCCGTTCGGAGGCGCTGGTGGGGGAGTTGTTCGACCGCTATCTCGCCACGGCCGACATGCCCGGCCGCTGGGGCGCCGCAGCCGCGGCGGCCGCCTCCGAAGCCGGGCGTGCCCGCATCGTCGCCGACTTCGTCGCCGGCATGACCGATCCCTACGCCGAGGCCGAGCATGCGCGCTTGTTTGACGGCAGGGGGCCGGTGGAGTAGGGGCTCCGCACCGCCAATCACGGACCGATCATGGACATTTTCGCCGATTTCGCCGCGCGCGTCGCGGCTGCGCTCAAGACCCTTTACCCCGAGGCGTCCGACGAGCTGATCGCGCGCGCCGTGGTCGAGCCGCCGCGCGATCCCGGCCATGGCGACCTCTCGTCCAACGCGGCGATGGTCATCGCCAAGCCGCTGGGCAAAAATCCGCGCGAGATCGCCGCGGCGCTCGCGGCGCAGTTCAGGACCGATCCCGACGTGGACAGCGTCGAGGTGGCCGGCCCCGGCTTTCTCAATTTCCGCCTCGACGCGCCGGTCTGGCACCGGGTGCTGAAATCGGTCGACCTGCTGGGCAGCGCCTATGGCCAGAGCGATCTGGGCAAGGGCGCCAAGGTCAATGTCGAATACGTCTCGGCCAACCCGACCGGGCCGATGCATGTGGGCCATACCCGCGGCGCGGTGTTCGGCGACGCGCTCGCCTCGCTGCTCGGCTATGTCGGCTACGACGTGACGCGCGAATACTACATCAACGACGCCGGCGGGCAGGTCGACATCCTCGCCCGTTCGGCCTTCCTGCGCTACCGCGAGGCGCTGGGCGAAAGCATCGACATTCCCGCCGGCTACTATCCGGGCGACTACCTGAAGCCGGTGGGCGAACAGCTCGCCGACAGCTATGGGCGCGAGCTGCTCGACATGCCCGAGGCCGAGTGGCTGCCGAAGGTCAAGGACCTGGCGCTCCGGATGATGATGGACCTGATCCGCACCGACCTCGCCAATCTGGGCGTCGAGCACGACGTGTTCTTTTCCGAAAAGACGCTGCACGGGCAGGGCGGCGACATCGACCTGACGCTCGCCTGGCTGCGCGAGCAGGGCCTCGTCTACCAGGGCCGGCTCGACCGCCCGAAGGGGCAGGTCGACGACGATTACGAAGACCGCGAGCAGACGCTGTTCCGCGCCACCGATTTCGGCGACGACGTCGACCGGGCGCTGGTCAAGTCCGACGGCAGCTACACCTATTTCGCCGCCGACATCGCCTACCACCGCAACAAATACCTGCGCGGCTTCACCCACATGATCAATGTGTTCGGGGCCGACCATTCGGGCTATGTCAGCCGCCTCAAGGCGGCGGTGAAGGCCGTGTCCGACGGCGCGGCAGAGGTCGACGTCAAGATCATGCAGCTGGTGCGGCTGCTCAAGAACGGCGAACCGTTCAAGATGAGCAAGCGCTCGGGCGATCTGGTGCTGCTCTCCGACGTGGTCGAGGAGGTGGGCGTCGACGCCACCCGCTTCATGCTGCTCTACCGGCGCAACGAGCAGGCGATGGACTTCGATTTCGCGCTGGTCAAGGAGCACACGCGCGACAACCCGGTGTTCTACGTGCAGTACGCGCATGCCCGCACCTGCTCGGTGTTCCGCACCGCCGAAACCGAATTGCCGGCGCTCGACCTGTCGCCCGAGGAATTGAGCCGGGCGCCGCTGGAATTGCTGGTTTCGCCGGCCGACATCGAGCTGATCAAGGCCGTGGCGCAGTGGCCGCGCGTGGTCTCGGCGGCGGCGCTTGCGCACGAGCCGCATCGTATTGCATTTTACCTGTACGAGCTGGCGGCGGCGTTCCACGCCTTCTGGGCCAAGGGCAAAGACGACAGGGCCTTACGCTTTGTTAACCCTGAGGACTTGAAACTGACGGTGGCGCGACTCGCGCTCGTGGGCGCCGTCAGGCAGGTTTTGGTCAATGGCCTCACGGTGTTGGGGGTGTCCGCTCCAGATGAGCTTTCATAATTCGGGCGCATTGGTGTGATGGTTGGCGAGCGTCTCGGCGGGGGTCGAGCAGGGGTGTCAACAACATCGTGAGCCTAGTCAATGCCGCCAGCGAGACCGCAGCAGATGTCTGATCCCGCCGATAAAACCGACGATCTTATCGCTGAACTGGCGAAGCTCATGGCTGCTGCTCCCGGCGGTTCGAAGCCTGCCGTCGCCCCCGTGCCGAAACCGGCGCCGCTGAGCAGCGTTCCGGCGGCCACGCCGCCGCAACCAGCCGCACCGGCGGCCGCGATGCCCGTTCGCATTCCCGGCATGGACCCGATTCCGCCGAAGCCGGCCGCGCCCGCTCCGGCGCCGCAGGCCGAGGCGCCCCGGGCGCCCGCCACCGGCACCATCCGCATTCCCGGCATGGACCAGCCGGCGCCGGTGTCGGCCAGCGCCCCGGTGAGCAAGTTCGATTTCGGCAAGCCGGTCAGCGCCGCCACGCCGATCCGGCAGGAGCCGCTGTCGACGCTGTCGGAGCGTCTTGCCGCGCACGATCCGGTGCCGCCGCAGCCGGCGCCCTCGGCCCGCATCCCCTCGAGCCTGACCCCGGTCAGCGAAAACCGCTCCTTCGCCGAAGGTCCGGCGCTGTCCGTCGCCAAGCCGGAACCGACGCCCGCCGCGCCGGCCACCGGCAGCGATTTCCATTTCGATTTCGGGTTCGCGCAGAACCCGCCGGCGTCCTCGACGCCGCCGCGCGCCATCCCGCCCCAGGCGCAGCCCGGGCCGCCGCCGATGGTCAACCGGCCCGCCGCCGACGATCCGATCGCGGCGCTGATCGAAGCCGACATGGAGGACGAGGAGCCCGAGACCGCGGGCGACGCCGACGAGGGCGAGCCCGAGCACCTCGACGCTGCTCCCGAGGCATCCCGCCCGCAGGTGGTGACGCCGATCCGTCCCGTCACGGCCGCCCCGGCCAAGCCGAGCATCACGCCGGTCACGCCCGGCGCGGCGCGGCCGGCCGCCAGCACGCCGATCCCGCTGAAGCCGGTCAGCGTGGCGCCGCGTCCGCCCGAGAGCGACCGCTTCGCCATTTCGCCCGGCGTCGGGCTCAACATGAAGCCGCAGCCCGGCCAGCCGCTGGCGGTCCCGCAGCAGCGGGCGCCCGAGCCGAAGCCGCCCACCGACGAGTCCGATCCGATGAGCGAGATCGAGAGCCTGATCGGCGAGGCGGTCCGCGTCGAGCTCGCGCCCGGTCCGGTGCGCGTGCAGGCCCCGCAACCGGTGGCGCCGCAGGTGTCGCTGGAGCCCGAGGACGAGCTCGAAGACGAGATCGCGGCCCATCCCGAGCCGGCGCCGCCGGCCGCTCCGGTGGTGCCGCCGCTGACCACGCAATTTGCGCCGCGCCGCGCCAATCTCAAGGACGATACCGCCGCCCGTTCGGCCGAGGACGCCATTCTCGCGGCTGCCGCCGCGTCGGGCGCCGAAGTGGATCGGGTCGAGCCGAGCATCGGCGACGAGAGCCCGTATCGCCGCCTGAAGGTGAAGCCGCAGCGCAGCGGCTTCTTTTCGGGCGGGGTCAGGCAATATGTCGGCATGGCTGTCGCCGGCACGCTGCTGCTGGCGGCCGGTCTCGGCCTCTATTGGGTGCTGAACATGGGCCGGCTGGGCGGCAACACCGGCGCCACGGCGCCGCAGCTCACGGCCGACACCACTCCGGTCAAGGAAGTGCCGGCCACCACCGGCAAGCCGGTGACGGACGCGGCCAAATCGCCGGTTCTCGCCAAGATGGACAACGCCACGCCGACGCCGAGCAGCGAGCAATTGGTGTCGACCGATCAGGCGACCGCCAGCGTCACGCGCGACGTGACGCCGGTCGCCAGCGACAACGACAACGGCCTTGCCAACCGCAAGGTGCGGACCGTGACGGTGCGTCCGGACGGCACCATCGTTTCGGGCGACGACGCCGTCGCCGGCGGCGAGGAGCTGCCGGTCGACCGGCCGAACGTGCCCTCGGTCCCGAGCGCCGAATCCACCAATCTGCTGGGCAATGACAGCCCCACGGCCGCGGCCAGCGCGCCGGCGCTGTCGCCGTCGACGCAGCCGCTGGCGCCGTCCACGTCCGACAGCACGCAGGTGGCGGACGTCGCGCCGGTGATCGATCCGACCGCCGTCGCTCCGGTGCCGATGCAGTTCCCGGTGCATGCAGCGGCCAGCGCCAGCCAGCCGCGCTCCACCGCGCCCGCCAATTCGAGCGTCAACGCCCTGGTCGGGGCGCAGACGCCCAACGGCCAGATCGATCTGCTCGGCGGCACGCCGGCCTCCAGCGCCACGCGGCAGGTTGCCGCGGCGACGCCGTCGCCGGCCAGGACTTCCGCGGCCAGCGACGATGGCGGCGGTGCTGCGGCCTATGTCCAGCTCAGCTCGCAGCCGAGCCAGGCGGATGCGCAGGCGTCGGCCCGCTCGATGACCTCGAAATACGGCGCGCTGTTCGGCGGCGGCAAGCTGGTGATCCAGCAGGTCGATCTCGGCCAGAAGGGCGTGCGCTGGCGCGTCCGGCTGCCGACCTCGTCGCTCACCGACGCCACCAGCATCTGCGCCCAGATCAAGGCGCAGGGCGGCGACTGCTTCGCCACCAACGGCTGAGCCGCATAGAAGATACCCACAGCAACATTCCCGCTCCGGCGGGAATGCCTGTTTCCTGCGGGCTGAAGCTCGGGTAACGGAGAATCGGCCGTTTTCCGGCGCAGCCCCTAGGCTGGCGCTTTCCGTGACGCGTGTGGACCCGACGCTTGACCGCTGACCAGACATCCGAGTGGCTCGAAGCCGCGCAGGCGGCGCCGTCCGGCGACGAGGTCATGTATGTCGACGTCGGCGGCTATGAAGGGCCGCTCGACCTGCTGCTCGATCTGGCGCGGCGGCAGAAGGTCGATCTCAGCCAGATTTCCGTGCTGGCGCTGGCCGAGCAATATCTGGGCTTCATCGAGACGGTGCGCGAAAAGCGCATCGAGATCGCCGCCGACTATCTCGTGATGGCGGCCTGGCTGGCCTACCTCAAGAGCCGGCTGATGGTGCCGCAGGCCGCTTCCGACGACGAGCCGACCGGCGAGATGATGGCGGCGCTGCTGCAGTTCCGGCTGAAGCGGCTCGAGGCCATGCGGCTCGCGGCGCAGCGGCTGATGAACCGGCCGCTGCTGGGCGCCGGCGTTTTCGTGCGCGGCGCGCCCGAGCCCATCACCATCCACCGCAAGGCGCTGTGGGAAGCCTCGCTGTTCGACCTGCTCAAGGCCTACGCCGTGCAGCGCGAGCGCGGCATCCCCACCGACTACACGCCGTTCGAGCGCCACGTCTGGTCGCTGCAGGACGCGCGCGACATCCTCAACCGCCTGATCGGCGACAACATGGACTGGGTGCCGCTCGACGCCTACCTCGTCGAGTACCTGGCGACGCCGGAGGAGCGCACCACGGCGCTCGCCTCGACCTTTGCCTCCAGCCTTGAACTGGTCCGGCTGGGACAGGTAGAATTGCAACAATCGCTGGCCTTCGGGCCGCTGCTCGTGCGCCGCCGCAAGAGCGACCATTCCCCGACCGAGAATTGATGTCCGACCCATCCAACGCGCCCGATCCCGAATCGGACCTCGAGACCGACGCGGCGCCCGCCGTCGAAACCGGACCGAGCGAGCATCCCGAGCTCGCCGACAAATCGCTGCGCATCCTCGAGGCGCTGCTGTTCGCCTCGGCCGAGCCGCTGAGCGTCGCCGAGCTCGCGCCGCAGCTGGGCGAGGGCGTCGACGTCGAGGCGCTGCTGCTCCGGCTGGCCGAGGACTATCGGCCGCGCGGCGTCAATCTGGTGCGCCGCGCCGACAAATGGGCGTTCCGCACTGCCGAGGACCTCGGCTACCTGCTGCGCCGCGAGCAGACCGACAACAAGCCGCTGAGCCGCGCGGCGCTCGAAACGCTCGCCATCATCGCCTACCACCAGCCGGCGACGCGCGCCGAGGTGGAGGAGGTGCGGGGCGTCGCCACCGGCAAGGGGACGCTCGACCTGCTGATGGAGGCAGGCTGGATTCGCATGCGCGGCCGCCGCCGCACGCCGGGCCGGCCGGTCACCTACGGCACCACGGAAGCGTTCCTCGATCATTTCAGCCTCGAATCGCTGGCCGATCTGCCCGGTCTCGAAGAGTTGAAGGGCGCCGGCCTGCTCAGCAACCGGCTGCCGCCCAACATGCAGATTCCGCTGCCCTTCGACGGCCCGCTGCGCGAGGACGAGGATCCGCTCGATCCCGACGACACCGAGGGCCAGGACGAGCCGGGCGAGGAGTAACCCTGCGGCAAATCCCATCCTTGTGTTCGGCGCGCTTTGAACCTATTTCTGGGCCTCCGGCGTAACTGAACTCTCCGCGTGAAAGGAACTCTCGATGCACGGTCCAGGACTTTGGGGCATCATTATCGTTGCCGTCGTGGTCGTCGTGCTCTTCGGCCGCGGCAAGATTTCCGGTGTGATGGGTGAATTCGCGTCGGGCATCAAAGCGTTCCAGAAGGGAATGCGCGACGAGCCCGAGACGACGAGCACCACCGCCCAGGTGCAGGCTCCCCCGGTTTCCGCCCCGGCCGAAAAAGCCAAGGACGCCTGAGCGGCGGGTCTCCGCCGTCCTCTGACAGGATAGACTGATGTTCGGTGTCGGCTGGACTGAGATGCTGGTGATCGGCGTCGTGGCGCTGGTCGTCATCGGGCCGAAGGACATGCCGGTGGTGATGAACCGGCTGGGCAAGGTCGTGGCCAGCATCCGGCGCATGGGCAGCGAGTTCCAGCGCGAGCTCAACAAGACCACCGGCCTCGACCAGATCACCGACCTTCGCCGCTCGATCACCGAGCCGCTGAAGCAGACGGCGCAGGAAATCACTCGCGAATTCAACCGCACCACCGAGAGTGGGTCGGTGGTGCCGTCCGGGGCCATCGCGCCCAAGGATCCGGCGGCCGAGAGCGTGGTCGCCGAAATCCACGAAAAGACCGGCATGAGCCCGGCCGGGCCGGGCAGCATCGCCCCGCCGGTGCCCGCTATGGCGGCCAGGGCCGGCGAGCCGCCGGCCGCGGTCGAGAGCCCGGCGCCGGTCGAGGCGATCGCCGCGGCCAAGCCGAAGGCGCCGCGCAAGCCGCGGGCCAGGAAGGCGCCGGCCGCCGCTGCGGCCGAGCCGGTGCAGAAGGTCGCCGAAACGCCGGCCTCCAAGCCCGCCGCCGCTGCTCCAGCCAAGCCGAAAAAGCCGGCCGCGCCGCGCAAGCCGCGCACGCCCAAGCCGAAGGCCGACGCGTCATGACCGCCACCGCGCTGCCGCCGCCCGACGCCGACGAGGACGAGCTCAAGGGCTCGGAAGCGCCGCTGCTCGAGCATCTGATCGAGCTCAGGAAGCGGCTGATCTACTCGCTCGCCGCCGTGGTGGTGCTGTTCATCCTCTGCTTCATCGTCGCCAAGCCGATCTACGACATTCTGGTGCAGCCCTTCATCTGGGCCGGCGGCAAGAACATGATCTATACGGCGCCGCAGGAGTTCTTCTTCACGCAGATGAACGTGGCGCTGTTCGGGGCGCTGTTCTTCGCGTTCCCCATCATCGCCGGGCAGATCTACGCCTTCGTCGCCCCGGGCCTCTACAAGCGCGAGCGCCGCGCCTTCATTCCCTATCTGGTGGCGACGCCGGTGTTCTTCCTGCTCGGGGCGGTGCTGGTCTATTTCGTCGTCGCGCCGATGGCGCTGCATTTCTTCTTGGGCATGCAGCAGACCACGGGCGACGTGCAGATCGAGATGCAGACGCGCGTCAGCGAATATCTGGGGTTCATCATGACCCTGATCATCGCCTTCGGCATCTGCTTTCAGTTGCCGGTGATCCTGACGCTGCTGGCGCGCATCGAGCTGGTCAACTCCAAGCAGCTCGGCAAGGGCCGCAAATACGCCATCGTCGGCATCCTGGCCATCGCGGCGCTGCTCAGCCCGCCCGACCCGATCAGCCAGATCGGCCTCTCCATCCCGATGTACGCCCTCTACGAATTCTCCATCTTCGCCGTCCGCTGGGTGGAAAAGCAGCGTGCCCAGCGCGACGCCGCGGAGGCGGCGAAGGCGTAGCTTTCAGTCGGGACTCCTCTCCCGTTTACGGGGGAGGGGGACCACGCGAAGCGTGGTGGAGGGGGCGGCCCCACGCTCGGTGCAAGCGGCCGCCCCCTTCCGACGGCTCGCCGCCCCTCTTGCCATCGGTGCGCCTCTCCCGCAAAAGAAGCCCTCATTTCTCGGGACTTTCGTCATGCTCGACATCAACTGGATCAGGGCCAACGCCGCGGCCGTCGACGCGGCTTTGCACGACCGCCGGAACGTGCCCTTTTCCGCCGCCGAGCTGATCGCCCTCGACGATGCCCGCAAAACCGTCATCACCCGCCTCGAAGAGGCGCAGGCGAGCCGCAACGCGCTGAGCAAGCAGATCGGCCAGGCCAAGGCGCAGAAGGACGAGGCGAAAGCCCAGGCGCTGCTGGACGAGGTCGGCAAGCTCAAGGACTCGATCCAGGCCGGCGACGCCGAGCGGCGCGAGGCCGAGGACAGGCTGCGCAACGCCCTGCTGGTGATGCCGAACCTGCCGCGGGACGAGGTGCCGCGCGGCGCCGACGAGAGCGCCAACGTCGAGTATTTCGGCCGCAACGGCAACGCCGCCACCGCCGCCAAGGCGCGCCCGCCGAAACCAAGCTTTTCGTTCAAGCCGAAGGAGCACTACGAGACCGGCGAAGCGCTCGGCATGATGGATTTCGAGACCGCCGCCAAGATTTCCGGTGCCCGCTTCACCATCCTCAAGAGCCAGCTCGCGCGCATGGAGCGGGCGCTGGGCCAGTTCATGCTCGACCTGCATGTCGACCAGCACGGCTACATCGAGGTCGAGCCGCCGGTGCTGGTCAAGGACGACGCGCTCTACGGCACCGGCCAATTGCCGAAATTCGCCGATGATCTGTTCTTCACGCCGCACGGCGATGGCCGGCTGGCCCTCATCCCCACCGCCGAAGTGCCGCTCACCAACCTCGTACGCGAGTCGATCCAGCGCGAGGAGGATTTGCCGCTGCGCTTCACCGCGCTCACCCCGTGCTTCCGCTCGGAGGCGGGCAGCGCCGGGCGCGACACGCGCGGCATGCTGCGCCAGCACCAGTTCGACAAGGTCGAGCTGGTGTCGATCACCACGCCCGAGCAGTCGGCCGACGAACTCGAGCGCATGCTCGGCTGTGCCGAGGCGGTGCTGCAGAAGCTAGGCCTGCACTACCGGGTGATGACGCTGTCGACCGGCGACATGGGGTTCGGAGCGCAGAAGACCTACGACATCGAGGTCTGGCTGCCCGGCCAGGACAGTTACCGCGAAATCTCGTCCTGCTCGGTCTGCGGCGATTTCCAGGCGCGCCGCATGGAGGCGCGGGTCAAGGGCAAGGACGGCAAGATCAGGCACGTGCATACGCTCAACGGCTCGGCGCTGGCGGTCGGCCGGACGCTGATCGCGGTGATGGAGAATTATCAGCAGGCGGACGGCTCGATCGCCGTGCCCGAGGTGCTGCAGCCCTACATGAACGGCTTGACGGTCGTCGCGGCCGCCGGCAAATGAGCCTGCGTATCCTCCTCACCAATGACGACGGCGTCGACGCGCCCGGCCTCGCCGTGCTCGAGGCGATCGCCCGGTCGCTCAGCGACGACGTCTGGGTGTGCGCCCCGGACGGCAACCAGTCGGGCGCCGCGCACCGCTTCACCTTCGGCCGCGAGCTCGAGCTGATCGAGAAGCGCCCGCGGGTCTTCGCCATCCCCGGCGGCTCGCCGGCCGACTGCGTCGTCACCGGAATGACGTTCCTGCTCAAGGACCATCCCGCCGATCTGGTGCTGTCGGGGGTCAACAACGGCCAGAATCTGGGCGACATCATCAACTGCTCCGGCACCGCCGCCGGGGCCCGCGAGGGCGCGCTGCAGGGCGCCATCGGCATCGCCATGAGCCAGGGCGTCGACTACGAGGTGGGCGCCGCCGTCGATTGGGCGGTGTCCCGCCGTCTCGGCGCCAGGGTGGTCGAGCGCATCCAGGCCGGCGCGCGGCCGGGCGTGTGGTTCAACGTCAATTTCCCGTTCTGCCCGGTCGACGAGGTCACCGGCATCCGCGTGGTGCCGACGCAGCGCTTCAGGCGCTCGCCGATGAGGTATTTTCCCTCGGACAATCCGGGCAAATTCTTCATCGCCATCCCGGAAACGCCGAAGCCGCTCGACCCCAGCCACGATTTCCACCTGCTGATGCACGGCAACGCCATCACCGTGACGCCGGTGTCGCTGCAGGCGACCGATATCGATCTGGCCACCGCGCTCGACGGCACCATCGCCCTGTAGCCGCGCCGAAGTTCCGCGCATCTTGCCCCCCGCAAGGGGGAAGGGAGCCCGGCTGCACCATCCGGGCCCGCCGGTCCTGCGCCTCCCTCCCCCTTGCGGGGAGGGACCGAGGGTGGGGGCCGCAACCACCGGCCCCTCCACCCCGCCCCCGTCGAAACGCCGCTCCGGCTTAACCCTAACCGCCGCTGAATCCGCCGCGCGGCGGTCGCCGCAAAACGCAAGCGCCTTAAACTCGTCTTTACCTAAAATGCCTATCGTCGGTCCATCGAATGGGTTGCGTACGAGTTGGACTGATGAGTAATCGTGTTGCCGGTCAGGCGCTCAGGATCGCCGCGTTCGCCGGTGTGGCGTTGGCCGCGACGTCGCTCGCAGGCTGTTCGTCGCTGGGCCTCGGCATGGGGGGCGGCGATGTCACCGCCTCGACCGGCCCGACGAATGCGATCGGCGGGCAGCAGGCCATGCCGACGGCGCTCTCACCCATCTCGCCCAAGACGCAGGTCGCCATGGGCCCCTACGTTCCGCCCGAAGATATTTCCGGTGGCTCCGGTGGCCTCGTCACCGGCAGCGCGCCCGTTGCCGCGGGATACACCTCGTCCGCCTTGCCGCCTCTTACAGGATCGAAACCGATGTCAGCCCAGCCCCAGCTTGCCAATCCGGCTCCGGCGCCCAAGCTCGCTTCGCTGGGCACGCCGCAATCGTCCAGCTCGAACCTGAACGTGGTTCCAGCCAACGCTTACGCCCACACGATCGAGAGTGGAGAGTCGCTCTACACCATTGCGCGCAAATACAACGTCACCGCGCAGGCGATCATGCAGGCCAACAGCATCACCTCGCCCGAAAAGATCTATGTCGGCCAGAAGGTGATCATTCCGGGCCGCGCCGATCTCGCCAAGCAGGTGCCGACCAAGGTTGCGTCGCTGGCGCCGGTGGAAGCGCCGCTCGGCGCCAGGCCGGTCGCGAGTGCCCCCGCCGGCAACAAGACGGCGGCGATCACCAATCCCAAGCTGGTCGATCCCGAAGCCTCGCCGGCCACCGTGCCGGTGCAGCAGGTCGCCACGGCGCAGCCGGCGCCGGTCAAGACCCCGCAGCCCGCCGCGCCGCAGATGTCGGGCGCCGACAAGTTCCGCTGGCCGGTATCGGGCAAGGTCACCACCGATTTCATCGCCTCCAAGGGCACCGGCATCAACATCGATGCGCCCGAGGGCAGCGCCGTCCGCGCCGCCGAGAACGGCACCGTCATCTATGTCGGCTCGGGGGTCGAGGGCTATGGCAACCTCATCCTGATCCGCCACCCCAATGGCTACGTGTCCGCCTATGCGCACCTCAAGGCGACCGGCGTCAGCAAGGGGCAGACGGTCAGCCGCGGCGACAATATCGGCTCGGTCGGCATGACCGGCTCGGTGAGCCGCCCGCAGCTCCATTTCGAGCTCCGCCAGGGCGCCACGCCGGTCGATCCGGTGCCGCTGCTGGCCGGCTGATGCTCGGCAAATGGTGAATGGTAAGACGGGGCTTCGGCCCCGTTTCCTTTACCATTCACCATTCACCATTCACCATTCACCATTCACTCACACCGCCTTGCCCATTTCGCCCGCCAGCGCCCGCACGAACTGGATGGCGACGCGGCCGGACCGGGCGCCGCGGGTCTGGGCCCATTCGATGGCCCGGGCATTCAGGGTCGCATCGTCGATCTCGAGCCCGTAGGCGTCGCAATAGCCGCGGATCATGCTGAGGAAGGTCGGCTGGTCGCAATTGTGGAAGCCGAGCCACAGCCCGAAGCGGTCCGACAGCGACACCTTCTCCTCGATCGCCTCGCCGGGGTTGATCGCCGTCGCGCGCTCGTTGTCGATCATGTCGCGCGGCATCATGTGGCGGCGGTTGGAGGTGGCGTAGAACAGGGCGTTGTCCGGTCGGCCTTCGAGTCCGCCGTCGAGGATGGCCTTGAGCGATTTGTAGCTGGTCTCGTCCTTGTCGAAGCTCAGATCGTCGCAGAACACGATGAAGCGGGCGTCCTCGGCGGCGATCATGCGCATCAGCCGGGGCAGGGACTCGATGTCCTCGCGCGAGATCTCGATCAGGATCAGCCGTTGCGCGAGATAACCTGACACTTCTGCATGGACGGCCTTGACCAGCGAGCTTTTGCCCATGCCGCGGGCGCCCCAGAGCAGCGCGTTATTGGCGCCGTAACCCTTTGCAAACTGTAGTGTATTTGCAAGCAGCGTGTCGCGCACGCTGTCGATTCCCTTGAGCAGGCCGAACGGCACCCGCGCCACCTTGGGCACCGGGATCAGATGGTTCTCCGCCGCCTCCCAATGGTACGCATCCTCCGCTCCGAGCAGGGGCCGCGCCGCCTCCGGCGCGGGCGCCATCGCCTCCAGCCGGTCGGCGATACGCTGCAGCGACGCGGCAATCTGCGTGAGGGTGTCGTCAGGCATTTCGGAAAATCCTGCGTCGAAATGGCCTCGGCGGCACTTCGAACGGCTTTGCATTGAATCGGTGCGGACTATATAGTCCGCGCGCTTTTGACCGGATGGATTGTTCCATTGCCGGAAACGCAGCCTATATGCGATCAACCGCGGCGTTTTGACAAGCCGACAACCCATCTGAGGAGTACACCATGTTCGTGACACCCGCTCTCGCGCAGAGCACCGGTGCCCCTGCCGCTGGCGCAGGCGGAATGAGCGACCTGCTCATCCAGTTCGCCCCGATCCTGCTGCTGGTCGTGATCTTCTGGCTGCTGATCTTCCGGCCGCAGCAGAAGCGCATGAAGGCGCAGCAGGCGATGCTTTCCTCGATCTCGCGCGGCGACACGGTGGTGACCACGGGCGGCATCGTCGGCAAGGTGACCAAGGCGGTCGATGGCGAGGACCTCGAGGTGGAGATCTCGCAGGGGGTGCGGGTCAAGCTGACGCGCAGTTCGGTCGCCGACGTGCGCAACCGCGCCAACCCGGTCAACGACAACAAAGCCTCCTGATCCGCCAGTAAGGACGACGTCCCAGCATGTTGCAGTTCTCGCCCATCCGCACCGCGATCATTCTCTTCGTCGCCGTGCTGGGCATCGTCTTTGCGATCCCCAATTTCTTCCCCAAGGAGACCACCGCGACCTGGCCGGGCTGGCTGCCGCACAACGGCATGACGCTCGGCCTCGACCTGCAGGGCGGGTCCTACCTGCTGCTGCAGGTCAACCAGCAATCGGTGGTCACCGAGCGGCTGAAGACGCTGCGCCGTGACGCCCGGCAACTGCTCGCCGGCGAGAATGGCATCGGCAACATCATCACCACCACGGACAAGGGGCTCACCATCGAGCTCACCGATCCGACGCAGAAGGCGGCGGCGCAGGCGGCGCTGCAGAAGCTGCAGACCGGCAACGGCATTCTCGGCGTCGGCGGCACGCAGGAGCTCGAATTCGGCGAGACGCCGGACGGCAAGCTCACCGTCACGCTCAGCGACGCCGGCATCAAGGACCGCATGTCGTCGCTGATCGCGCAGTCGATCGAAGTCATCCGCAAGCGTATCGACGAAGTCGGCACCACCGAGCCGATCATCCAGCGGCAGGGTACCGACCGCGTGCTGGTGCAGGTCCCCGGCTTCAACGACTCGCAGCACCTCAAGGAGCTGATCTCCAAGACGGCGCGGCTCGAATTCCACCTCGTCAATCCGACGATGACGGCCGAGCAGGCCAAGGTGCAGGGCATTCCGCCCGGCTACGAGATCGTGCCGAGCGCCGAGGGCGCCGCGGGCCCGCCCGAAGAGCTGATCAACGAAAATGTCGAGCTCGGCGGCGAAGACCTGACCAACGCCCAGCCCGGCTTCGATCAGCAGACCGGCCGCTCGGTGGTGAGTTTCAGCTTCAACACCCACGGCGCCATCGTGTTCGGCGAGATCACCTCCAAGAACGTCGGCAAGCGCTTTGCCATCGTGCTCGACAACCAGGTGATCACTGCGCCGACCATCCAGCAGCCGATCACCGGCGGTTCGGGGCAGATCACCGGCAATTTCACGCCGCAGAGCGCCAACGACCTGGCCGTGCTGCTGCGCGCCGGCGCGCTGCCGGCCACCCTCGATGTCGCCGAAGAGCGCAGCGTCGGTCCGAGCCTCGGCGCGGATTCGATCCATGCCGGCGTCACCGCGGGCGTGGTCGCGGCCATTCTGGTGGTGACCTTCATGGTTGTCGCCTACGGGCTGTTCGGCTTCTTTGCCGACATCTCGCTGGTGCTCAACATCGTCCTCATCGTCGGGTCGCTGTCGTTGCTCGGCTCGACGCTGACGCTGCCCGGCATCGCCGGCATCGTGCTCACCATCGGCATGTCGGTGGACGCCAACGTGCTGATCTACGAGCGCATCCGCGAAGAGCTGAAGGCGGGTAAGTCGATCCTCGCGGCGATCGACGCCGGCTTCCGGCGCGCCTGGGGCACGATCATCGATTCCCACCTGACCCAGCTCATCGCGGCCGTCGTGCTGTACTTCCTGGGCTCGGGTCCGGTGCAGGGCTTCGCCGTAACGCTGGCGCTCGGCATCCTGACCTCGCTGTTCACCTCCTACACGGTGACGCTCTACTTCGTCGGCGCCTGGTATCGCTGGCGCCGGCCCAAGACCATCAAGATCCAGGTCTTCCGCTTCATTCCGGACGGCACCAAGGTGCCGTTCATGAAGATTTCGCACTACGCGATCGTCTTCTCGGTGATCATCTCGCTGCTGGCGATCGGCTCGGCCTTCACCAAGGGCTTCAACCTCGGCATCGACTTCATCGGCGGCTCGGCCATCGAGCTGCAGAAGAGCGGCGATGGCGACGCCGATCCGGGCAAGATTCGCGAAGACCTCGCGGGGCTCGGACTGGGCGACATCCAGGTGCAGCAGTTCGGCACGCCCAAGGACGTGCTGGTGCGCGTGCAGACGCAGCCGGGCGGCGACGCGGCGCAGCAGGCCGCGGTCAACAAGGTGACGGCGGCGCTCGAAAGCGACCAGTATTCCATCCGCCGTGTCGAGACGGTGGGGCCGCAGGTCTCGGGCGAGCTCACCACCAAGGGCGTGATCGCCGTGCTGGTCGCGCTGGTTGCGATCCTGATCTATGTCTGGTTCCGCTTCGAGTGGCAGTTTGCGCTCGCCGCCATCACCACCACGACGCACGACGTGATCATGACCATCGGGCTGTTCTCGGTGGCGGGGCTCGAATTCAACACCTCGTCCATCGCGGCGGTACTGACGCTGGTCGGCCTCAGTCTCAACGAAACTGTGGTGATCTCCGACCGCATTCGCGAGAATTTGCGAAAATACAAGAAGATGTCGCTGCCCGAGCTGATCGATCTCAGCATCAATCAGACTATCGTGCGCACGTCGCTGACGCAGTTCACCATTCTCTTGGCGCTGTTCCCGCTGGTGTTCTTCGGCGGTGAATCGATCCGCGGCTTCACCATCGCTATGACCTTCGGGTCGATCTTCGGCATGTATTCGTCGGTGTTCATCGGCGGTCCGATCCTGATCTATTTCGGGCTCAAGGCGCGCGGTGACACGCCGGCCGACAGTAAGGCGGCGAAGATTCCGAAGCGCGCCGACGGCGCCGCCGTCTAGATGGCCGAGCCGGGGCAGGGGTTCTACCCGTACCAGGCGGTGATCGAGGGCTATGGTAATGGCGGCTTCCGCTTTGCCGGCATGAGCCACCGCGGCTCGCTGCTCTGCCTGCCCACCGGCATGCATGCCTGGGAAGCGACGAGCGCGGCGGAAATCAGCCGCGCCAATCTGCAGCCGGTGTTCGCTGCCGCCGACCAGATCGACGTACTGCTGGTGGGGCTGGGCATGGACATCGCCGGGTTCGACAAGTCGATCAGGCAGGCGCTGCGGGAGCGCAACATCATCGTCGAGGCGATCGCCACCGGCGGGGCTGTCCGCACCTACAACATCCTGCTGGGCGAGAACCGGGCGGTCGGCGCGGCGCTGATCGCCGTCGAGTCGTCGCGGTGACGCAAGAGAGCGCTGCCTACGCGACGCGCTACCTGCGCGACATCGACCGCGACCGCTATCTCGCGACGCTGGTGCTGCCGTCCAGGGAGCGCGAGGCGATCACTGCGCTCTACGCCTTCAACGCCGACATCGCCTCGGTGCGCGAGCGGGCGCGCGAACCGGCGGCCGGCGAAATCCGCCTGCAATGGTGGGCCGACGCGCTTGCCGGCAAGGGGCACGGCAATGTGCGGCAGAACCCCCTGGCCGACGCGCTGCTGTCGGTGATCGCCGACTATAGCCTGCCGACGCCGCCGCTGACGCGGATGATCACGGCCCGCCGCTTCGACCTCTACCAGGATCCGATGCCCGACATGGCCAGCTTCGAGGGCTATGCTGGCGAGACGGTGTCGGCGCTCTACCAGCTCGGAGCAATGATCCTCAATGGCGGCGCGCCGGTCGAGACGGGCGACGCGGCCGGGCATATGGGCGTTGCCCATGCGCTGATCGGGCATCTGCGGGCGTTCGGCTACAATGCGAGCCAGGGACGCATCTTCCTGCCGTGGGAGGTGTTCGAGATCTGCGGCGTCAAGGAAAGCGAGGTGCTCGCCGGCCAGGCGTCGGACGGGCTCGCCGTGGCGCTCACCAAGCTCAGCGAGACCGCCGCCGAGCACCTGCGCAAGGCCGATGCCGGGACCGCGGCGCTGCCGCGGCCGCTGCGCGCCGTATTTGCACCGCGCGCCGTGCTCGGGCTGCAGCTTCGGCGTGTAGACCCCGACGCCCCATTCGTCCGTACCGACGATCTCGCCGACTGGCGGAAGATCGCCGCGCTGGGCTGGTGGAAGCTGCGCAACGGTTGAGCGGTCAGGCCCAGGCGGCGATGTCCGCCAGCGCCCGGTCGCTCATTGCCTTGCGCTTGGCCAGCGTCTTCTCCGTGGCCTTCCAGCGTCCGACGAGACCTTCCGGCTTCTTCACCGTCACCGGCGGCAGCAGGCCGAAATTGACGTTCATCGGCTGGAAGCTGCGCGGCCCCGGCTCGCCCTCGGCTGCCAGATGGCCACCGAGGATGTGGTCGAAGAGACCGCCCAGTGCCGTGGTCGGCCCCGGCGCCTCGAGCCGTTCGCCGCGCGCTTCGGCCGCCGCCATGCGTCCGGCGACGAGGCCGATCGCCGTGCTCTCGACATAGCCTTCGACGCCGGTGATCTGGCCGGCGAAGCGCAGCCGTGGCTCGGCCTTGAGCCGAAGCTGGCGGTCGAGCACCTTGGGCGAGTTGAGGAAGGTGTTGTGGTGAAGGCCGCCGAGCCGCGCGAACTGCGCGTGCTCCAGCCCCGGAATGAGCCGGAAGATTTCGGCCTGGCCGCGATATTTGAGCTTGGTCTGGAAGCCGACCATGTTCCACAGCGTGCCCAGCGCATTGTCCTGCCGAAGCTGCACGACGGCGTAGGGTTTGACCGTCGGGTTGCGCGGATTGGTGAGGCCGACGGGCTTCAGCGGCCCGTAGCGCAGCGTCTCTCGGCCCCGCTCGGCCATCACCTCGACCGGTAGGCAGCCGTCGAAATAGGGCACATTCTCCCATTGGTGGTAGACGTGCTTCTCGCCGGCCAGCAGCGCATCGACGAAGCGGTTGTACTGCGTTTCGTCCAGCGGGCAGTTGAGATAGTCCTGCCCGGTGCCGCCGGGCCCGACCTTGTCGTAGCGCGACTGTTTCCAGGCGATGTCCATGTCGATCGACTCGCCATGCACGATCGGCGCGATGGCGTCGAAGAAGGCCAGCTCCGCCTCGCCGGTCAGGCCCTGGATCGCCTCGGCCAGCGGCCGCGAGGTGAGCGGGCCGGTGGCGATGATGACATTGGTCCAGTCGGGGGGCGGCAGGCCGGCGACCTCGCCGAATTCGACGGTGATGTTGGGGTGGCCACGGACCGCCGCGGTGACGGCATCGGAAAATCCCACCCGGTCGACCGCGAGCGCCCCGCCCGCGGGCAGTTTGTGGGCGTCGGCCAGGCGCATGATCAGCGAGCCGCAGCGCCGCAGTTCCTCGTGCAGCAGGCCGACGGCATTGTGCTCATGGTCGTCGGAACGGAAGGAGTTGGAGCACACCAGCTCGGCGAACCCGCCCGTGAGGTGCGCCTCGGTCAGCTTGTGCGGCCGCATTTCGTGCAGCACGACCTGCGTGCCCGCCTCGGCGGCTTGCCAGGCGGCTTCGGAGCCGGCGAGGCCGGCCCCCACAATATGTATGGGTTGATCGGACATGGCGGCCGTCCTAACAGCCAGTCGGTATGGTCGCAACGGGAGGATTATCGTGGCGATGACGCTATGGGGACGCGAGACGTCCGCCAATGTCCAGAAGGTACGCTGGGCGCTCGCCGAGATCGGGCAGGACTACGAGCACATCCCGCTCGGCGGCAAATATGGCGGCACCCGCACGCCGGAATATCTGGCGCTCAACCCCAACGGGCTGGTGCCGACGCTGCGCGACGGCGATCTCGTCCTGTGGGAGAGCCACGCCATCGTGCGCTATCTCGCGGCGCGCTACAGCCCCGGCCGGTTGTGGCCGGACGATCCGGTCGCCCGCGCCGATTGCGATCGCTGGACGGACTGGACGGCGACGACCTTCCAGCCGGCCTGGATCGACTTGTTCTGGAGGTTCTACCGCACGGCGCCGGAGCAGCGCGACGAGAGCGCCATCGCCAAGGGCGTTGCGGCCACCGGGAGCTGTCTCGGGATCATGAACGGGCAGCTCAAGCGCACCCGATTCCTTGCCGGCGATCATCTTACCTATGCCGATATCGTCGCCGGCACGGCGATGTACCGCCTGACCACCATGGATCTCGACATGGCCCTGCCGGACAACGTCGCGCGGTGGCACGGCGAACTCAGGGCGCGGGCGCCGTATCGGCTGGGGGTCGAGGTGGATTATTCGGAGCTGGCCGGACGAAGCTCGGCCTGATCGCGGGGCCGGGCCCCGGAATCAAAACGCTCGCTACCTTGAGGGAAGCGAGCGTTCGGATCGTGGCCACCTGGCGGCTCTGCGCCGAGACCTTAGAGGGTCTGCGCATGATTGCGCGCGATCTTCTGGATGTCGGCGCGACTGATGCCGAGGTCGTTGAGCTGACGGTTGTCGAGAGCGGTGAGCTCACGGACGGTCTGCTGATATGCGGCCCACTTCTTGAACGTCTGACGAATACCCATTTCATTTCTCCTTCTGCTAGCGGCCGGATGCTTCCTGCTCGCTACGGTGCTGAGATAGTGCCGATCGCGGAGTCTGAGCAGTGGGTGATTGGTCAGAACAGCGGTACCAAAAACGCATAGCTCTTTTCGGCGTCGTTCATCGGGAATTAAGAGATTGCCGAGCTAACAGGTCGGCTTTTCCGCCCGATGGATCGGTCAGCACTGCCGATCGAACAGGCTGCGGGTCATTTTCGGGAAATCCGGTGCCGAAATGCCAAGGCTGTCGACGTTTCGCCGTGGCGGCGCGCCGATTTCCCGCCGCGTCGGGCGTGGATCGATGAGGCGCTGCTGGCGCCAGACGGCTCGAACGAACATCGCAATCACCCTTCGGAGCGGTGGCAGGGCAGCCGAACATTGTGCGATTTGCCGCCGCGGTCCATGGGCGAGATGGCAGTTGCGCCATGCGAAATGCGCATGGCAAGCGTCATACGGGCGACATCTTGTCCGTGCGAGCTATGCAAAATACGGTGCAGGTATGGCCCCGCGGGACGCAAAGTCGCCGCAAGACTTACTCGGCGGCCGCGCGGCGCGGCGCCAGGGCCTCGATCAGCGCGTTGGAGTCGCTGATCCAGCCGAACAGCAGCTCGATGGTCAGCAGGCTCGCCTCGTGGTTGGTGCGCGCCGTGTCCCAGGCGATCGGCTCGGCGGTGCAGTCCTCGAGCACGATGCAGCGATAATCGCGGAACATCGCGTCGCGTACCGTCGATTCGACGCAGATGCTGGTGGTGGCACCGGTGATGATCAGCGTATCGACGCCCATCGCCCGGAGCCGCTCGTCGAGATCGGTATGGAAGAAGCCGCTGTAGCGGGCTTTCGGTACGATGGCGTCGCCAGGGTGCGGGGCCAGTTCGGGCAGGATCGCGGTGTTCCAGGTGTCGGCGACCAGCACGCGGCCGGTGCTGCCGTCGGGAGCGGGGAACGCTTTGCCGAGCTGCATGCGCTGATGCTTGATGAAATGCGGCGCCCGGGCCGAGCCGGCATCCGACAGGTCGGCGGCGTGTTGCTGCTTGAGATAGACGACAGGCAGGCCGGCGGCACGTGCCGCGGCCAACACCGCGGCCACCGCCGGAACGATGGCCTGGATCGGCGCGATGTCGATGCCGGCGCGGTCGAACATGCCGCCCCTGCTGCCGAAATCGTGCTGCATATCGACCACGATGACGGCGGTGTGCGCGGTATCGAACTCGATACCCGACGGGCGGGCCGGCAACAGCGTCGATGCCATGGTCTGCTCCTCCTCAGATGTGGAGGGATCATGGGACAGTTGCCGGCGCCGGGCAATCCCGCGGCGGCGGGCCGGTTTCGCGCCGGCTACTCCGCCGCCTGCCGGGCCGGGCGCTTCTGCTTGGCCGGGCGCCGCTCCATGACGTCTCGCAGGAACTTGCCGGTATAGGAGCGCTTGTTCTCGATCATATCCTCGGGCGTGCCGACGCCCACCACCTCGCCGCCGCCGTCGCCGCCTTCGGGACCCATGTCGATGATCCAGTCGGCGGTCTTGATGACTTCGAGGTTGTGCTCGATCACCACCACGGTGTTGCCCTGGTCGACCAACTCGTGCAGCACCTCGAGCAACTTGGCGATGTCGTGGAAGTGCAGGCCCGTGGTCGGCTCGTCCAGCATATAGAGGGTGCGGCCGGTGGCGCGGCGGCTCAATTCCTTGCTGAGCTTGACGCGCTGCGCCTCGCCGCCCGACAGCGTCGTCGCCGGCTGGCCGACCTTGACGTAGCCGAGCCCGACGCGCTGCAAGGTGGCGAATTTCTCGCGGATCGAGGGCACCGCCGCGAAGAACTCGGTCGCTTCGTCGATGGTCATGTCGAGCACGTCGGCGATCGACTTGCCCTTGAACTGCACCTCCAGCGTCTCGCGATTGTAGCGATGACCCTTGCACACCTCGCAGGTCACGTAGACGTCGGGCAGGAAGTGCATCTCGATCTTGATGACTCCGTCGCCCTCGCACTTCTCGCAGCGGCCGCCCTTGACGTTGAAGCTGAAGCGACCTGGACCGTAGCCGCGCGCCTTGGCTTCCGGCAAGCCGGCGAACCATTCGCGCAGCGGCCCGAAGGCGCCGGTGTAGGTCGCCGGGTTGGAACGCGGCGTACGGCCGATCGGGGACTGGTCGATGTCGATGATCTTGTCGAGGAATTCGAGGCCGGTCAGATGACTATGCGGCGCCGGATTGACCCGGGCGCCGTTCAGCCGCCGCGCCATCGCCTGGTACATGGTGTCGATCATCAGCGTCGACTTGCCGCCGCCCGACACGCCGGTGATGGCGACGAACAGGCCGAGCGGCACGTCCACCGAGACGTTCTTGAGGTTATTGCCGGTGGCGCCGTCGAGGTGGATCTTCTTCGACTTGGTGGGCTTGCGCCGTTCCGGCGGGGTCGGGATCTGCAGCTTGCCGCTCAGATACTGGCCGGTGATCGAATTCTTGTTCCGGAGGATGTCCTCGGGGGTGCCTTCGGCGACGATGTGCCCGCCATTGACCCCGGCGCCGGGGCCGATATCGACCACATGGTCGGCGGTAAGAATGGCATCCTCGTCGTGCTCGACCACGATCACGGTATTGCCGATGTCGCGCAGCCGGCGCAGCGTTTCGAGCAGCCGCTCATTGTCGCGCTGGTGCAGGCCGATGGAGGGCTCGTCGAGCACGTAGAGCACCCCGGTCAGTCCCGAGCCGATCTGGCTCGCCAGCCGGATGCGCTGGCTTTCGCCGCCCGACAGCGACCCCGAGCCACGGCTCAGCGTCAGATAGTCGAGGCCGACGTCGTTGAGGAAGCCGAGCCGCTCGCGGATTTCCTTGAACACCCGCTCGCCGATCTGGTTCTGCTGCTTGGTCAGGCGCTTGGGCAGGTCCTTGAACCAGGCCGCCGCGGCGCGGATGGACATGTCTGAGACCTGTCCGACATGCAGCCCGTCGATCTTGACCGCCAGCGCCTCCGGCTTCAGCCGGTAGCCGTTGCAGGCGAGGCAGGGCTTCGAGGACATGTATTTCTCGATTTCCTCGCGCATGCCGGCGCTTTCGGTCTCCTTGTAGCGGCGCTCCAGATTGCCGATCACGCCCTCGAACGCCTTCTTGGTCTTGTAGGTGCGCAAGCCGTCGTCATAGGTGAACTGGATCGGCGTGCTGCCGGTGCCGAACAGCACGGCGTCCTGCACCTGCTTGGGCAACTCTTCCCAGGCCGTGCCGGTCGAGGCGCCGAAATGCTTGGTCACCGCCTGCAGCGTCTGCTGGTAGTAGGGCGCGCTGGTCTTGCTCCAGGGCAGGATGGCGCCGTCGCGCAGCGACAGCGTGACGTCGGGCACGATCAAATCGGGGTCGATCTTCTGCTCGGTGCCTAGCCCGTCGCAGACCGGGCAGGCGCCGAACGGGTTGTTGAACGAGAACAGCCGCGGCTCGATCTCGGGAATGGTGAAGCCCGAGATCGGATCGGCGAATTTCTCGGAAAAGATCAGCCGCTTCGCCTCGCCCTTGTCGTCCTTCTCGTTGGCGAACTCGGCGAAGGCGATGCCGTCGGCCAGCTTCAGCGCTGTCTCGAAGCTCTCGGCGAGGCGCGGCGCGATGTCGGGCCCGACCACGACGCGGTCGACCACCACCTCCACGTCGTGCTTGATCTTCTTGTCGAGATTGGGCGCATCCTCGATGTCCCAGAACTCGCCGTCGATCTTCACGCGCTGGAAGCCCTTGCGCATCAGGTCGTTGAGCTCGCGCTTGTATTCGCCCTTGCGGCCGCGGGCGATCGGGGCGAGCAGATAGAGGCGCGTGCCCTCGGGCTGCGCCATCACCTTGTCGACCATCTGGCTCACGGTCTGGCTCTCGATGGGCAGGCCGGTGACCGGCGAATAGGGGATGCCGACGCGGGCAAACAGCAGCCGCAGATAGTCGTAGATCTCGGTAACGGTGCCGACGGTCGAGCGCGGATTGCGCGACGTGGTCTTCTGCTCGATCGAAATGGCCGGCGACAGCCCGTCGATCTGCTCGACGTCGGGCTTCTGCATCATCTCGAGGAACTGCCGGGCGTAGGCGCTCAGCGACTCCACGTAGCGGCGCTGGCCTTCGGCATAGATCGTGTCGAACGCCAGCGACGACTTGCCCGAGCCGCTGAGCCCCGTCATCACGATCAGCTTGTCGCGGGGCAGCCGCAGGTCGATGTTCTTGAGATTGTGCTCCTTGGCGCCGCGGATCACGATCTCACGGTTCTGGGCGGGGGACGATTTGGCGGGCATCGGGCAATCCATCGGCAGGCGCGGGACCATAGCCGCATGGTCCGTCAGCATCTGTCAGTGTTTCGGGTTCTGGAGAGGCGCAGCCACAGAAATAGGCAGGGCCGACCGCTTCCACAAGCTAACCACGACGCCCCGGGACTGTCATCTCACACCCCGTCGCGCCGGCGAGAACATAAGCGGAACATAAAGGAGTCGGTCAAGCCCTACGGGACCGGCGTGGAACGTTTTCGCGCCGACCGGCATTGAAGCACGTCAACCTACCCCTTCAGGAGCGTCAATTGGGTATTGTCTGGACCATCATCATCGGCGCCATCGCCGGCTTCGTCGCAAAATTCCTCGTCCCGGGACCGAACGAGCCCCGTGGCTTCATCCTCACCACCATCCTCGGCATCGTCGGTGCATTCGTCGCCTCCTATCTCGGGCAGATGCTCGGCTGGTACGCGCCCGGCGAAGGCGCCGGGCTGATCGGCGCCATTGTCGGCGCGGTCATCGTGCTGCTGGTCTGGGGCTTCATCGCGCGGCGTCGCGCGTGATCCGGACATATTTCCAGGGAGAACAAAATGGCGAATAGAGGCATGCCCTCGATGCTGGCGCTGCTCGGCCTGTTGGCCGTGGCCGGTTTCCAGAACCGCGACAAGATCGCCGCGGCGCTCAACAATCTCGGCGGCGGCGCCTCTGGCGGCGGCACGTCCGGCGGCGGCGCGACGGGGCAGGGCGGTGGACTCGGAGGCCTGCTCGGCGGGATCGAGAACGCCGTGACGGGCGCCTCGGGTGCGGCCTCGGGTGCGGCCGCGGGAGCCGGCGCGGCAGGCGGTCTCGGCGAGATCCTGTCGGGGCTCGGCAGCGGCGGCACCGTCACCGGCGGGCTCGGGGACCTGATGAACAGCTTCCGCGATGCCGGACACGGTGCGGTCGCCGATTCCTGGGTGACGCCCGGCGTGCCCACGCAGGGCCTGACCCCGCAACAGGTGGAGCAGGCGGTCGGCGCCGACAATCTGGACCGGCTGACGCAGGCCACCGGGCTGTCGAAGGACGAACTGCTGAAGCGGCTGGCAACCGCGATCCCGCAGACCGTCGATACGCTGACGCCGGGCGGCAATATGCCGACCGAGCAGGAAGCGCGGAAAAACCTCGGCCTACCCTCCTAGGCCCGGCACGAACAGTCTCGACCCGGTGCGGCATCGGCATCCGGGTCGAGACGTCCATCTCAGCGATGTCAGGCCGCTAGAATACGAACTGGCCGATGGCGAGAGCCACGATCAGGGTGATCACCAGCAGCACCACGAAGATGTAGAACAGGATCTTGGCGATCCCGGCGCTTGCGGCGGAGATGCCGGTGAAGCCGAACAGGCCGGCGATGATCGAAATCACGAAAAAGATGAGCGCCCATTTGAGCATGTTGTTGTCTCCACGGCGCGACGCACGCCGTTCCGGATAAACACACGAAGGGCGCAAGCGTTCCTAGGCGCTGTCACCCAGATAGATGCCCTTCTGCTTGAGGTAGGCGACCTCCTCGGGGCTGGCGAGCTCGCGGTCCCAGCGCGCCAGCGATTTGTTGATGTAGCGGAAGAAGGGCGGGCCGAGGAAGGCGTAGAGGATCATCGCCATGTAGCCGCGCGGCAGGGTCACGGCCTGGTCGTCCCGGGACGGCTCGAGCTCCCAGAAGCGCCTTGTGGCGATGGCGTGGTGGTTGGAATGCAGCATCAGGTTGTAGAACATGCCGGTCGATACGCGCCGGTGGCTGTCCCAGCTATGGCGCGCCTCCACCCGGGTACCGGGGATGCGCACCAGGCCGTAATGCTCGATGTAGTTCACCACCTCGAGGTAGATCTTGCCGATGAAGCCGGCATAGGCGGAATAGAGGATGCCGATGGGGCCCAGGAACCAGACGTAGAAGGCGACCACCACCAGCGTCATCAACTGCCCGCGCCAGAAGCGGTTGTTCCAGAGCGTGTTGGGAATGCCCTTGCGCTTCAGCCGTTCGGCCTCGAAGCGCCTGGCGGCGAGCCACTGGCCGATGGTCGAGGAAAACACGAAGTGGACGATGTACTGGCCGCGGCGCGCCGTCGCCGGGTCGAGCTCGGTGCCGACATTGCGGTGGTGGCCGTGCACGTGCTCGATGGAAAAGCCGGTGTCCCAGGTGAAGGCCAGCAGCCAGCGGCCGACCAGGCGGTCGAACGGCTTGTCGGTGCGGTGCACGAGTTCATGAGCCACGTTCACGCCGGCGGCGCCGTAATACATGCCGAGGCTGGCCCAGGCGCCCGGCCCGATGAGGCCGCTCATCGTGGCGGTGGCGGCGCGGGCGCCGACCGGGTCGATGCCGAGGGCCCGCGACAGCGCGTCCATCACCGGGATGCCGGTGGCCGAGGTGACGTTGAGCGTCACCAGCGTGGTGAAAATGATCAGCGGCAGCGTCAGGAACAGCATGAGCTGGCAGTACCAGACCGGCGGCATCGCCTCCTTGTCGCCGGCATCGCCGAACAGCTCGTCGACGAAGCCGATGAGCACGAAGGACAGAAGCATGCCGGTCCAGGTCCAGCCGCCGCCCAGCGCCATGGCGTAGGTGCCCACGAGGATGAAGATGTTCATCATCGAGTAGCGCACGGTGTTGGCGGCGCGCGTCGCCAGCAGCGAGTTCATCAGGCGCGGCGGCGGGGCGGCGGAGTCGTCTTGCGTCGTCAAAGCTGACTCGTGGTCTCGGGTTTTCGTGCTTGAAACTATTGTATCGACTCGCAGTTCTCAATGCACGGCGAATGCGGCGAAAACGTTGGCCCCGGCTTGAGAACAAAATACGAACATTCTATACTGTGCACAAAGCTCCCGCGGGGCTGAGAGGGGGCCGGGCGGTCGGATACAGTGCCGGCCGCATTCCACGGAAGCGGCGTAAGAGCGAAAGGACAAGCTATGGCTGGCAGCGTGAACAAGGTGATTTTGGTCGGCAATCTGGGAGCCGATCCGGAGGTGCGGACGCTGCCCAGCGGCAACAAGGTGGTGAACCTTTCCGTCGCCACGTCCGACAGCTGGCGCGACAAGAACAGCGGCGAGCGCAAGGAAAAGACCGAGTGGCACCGGGTGGTGATCTTCTCGGAAGGCCTCGCCCGCGTGGCCGAGCAATATCTGCGCAAGGGCAGCAAGGTCTATCTCGAAGGCGCGCTGCAGACCCGCAAATGGCAGGACCAGTCCGGCCAGGACAAATATTCGACGGAGGTGGTGCTGCAGGGGTTCAACTCGAACCTCACCATGCTCGACGGCCGCGGCGAGAATGCCGGGGAGTCCGGCGGCTTCTCGAGCCCGCCCGCCCGCTCCGAAGGCCGCCGCCCCTCAGCCAGCGCCCCAGCCTTCGAATCCGGCGGCATGGACGACGACATTCCGTTCTGAGCGGTACTGGTCCGCAAACGAAAAGGGCGGCCCGGGGCCGCCCTTTGCATCTGCATTTCCCGAAGGCTCAGGCCTTGGTGAAGGGGATGTTGGCGTCGACCTTGTCGCCGGTGTCGTTGAAGGTGGCGTGGAACTCGACCTTCAGCGAATTGCCGCCGGACAGCACCACCGTCGAGGCGATGGAAATGTCGTTGCCCTCGTTGTCGTCGGCGCGCTGCTTCAGGTCGAACACGATCTGGTCGCCCCTCTTCTGGCCCACGGCGACGCCGCGGAAGCCGCCGATGCCGGAGTTCATCACGGCCTCGTAGCGCTTGTTGGCGTCGGAATAGGCGATGGTGCCGGTCACCGAGAGCTGGGCGCCGCCCAGCGAGCAGCGGCCGGTGTAGTTGAGCTTGCCGCCATTGCCCGAGCTCAGCGCCATCTTGCAGCTCACGGGCTGGGTCTGCGAGCCCGAAAGCTGGCCTTTGCCGTTCCACGTGCCGAGATATTTCTCGAGCGCGCCGATTTCAGCCGGGCCGGCCAGAGCGGGCACGACTCCGGCGACCAGCATGGCGCCGCCGAGCACAGCCGCCCGCATAAGGGGTCCGAACAGGTTCATTTTCAAAGTTCCTCCAAGGGTGAAGACTCGCCCCCCGGCGACAGAAGGGGTGCGAGGATGGCTGACTCCATGCCCCGCAATGCGAGGCGAGCGTTACCACAAAAAGCGCTGTAAACAAGGCCGTGCGCGGTGTTTCCCGGTAGCGGCGGGGTGTTTGCGTGCATTCCGGACTGGCTGTTGCAGCAAGTCCGCGGGACGATGGCCGCAATACTTGCTTTTTTCTGTCCCCACAGGCCCGGTGGGCCTCGAAAACGGCCCAATTCCGCACCATATGCGATAGCAGTGGATTGCAGGCGTTCGATCGCCGCCAAAGCCCCGTGGAATTAGGCTTTTCCGGGGGAATCGCATAGACCCACTAGCAGTTCGAACGACCTCGAAAAAGCACCCCTTGGCCGACATTCCAGACGACGACGGCGCTGCCGTGCCGCCCTCCGACATCGCCCCGATTTCGATCACCGACGAAATGCGCCGGTCCTATCTCGACTACGCCATGAGCGTGATCGTGAGCCGGGCGCTGCCGGACGTGCGCGACGGCATGAAGCCGGTGCACCGGCGCATCCTGTTCTCGATGCACGAGCAGAATTTCACCTGGAACCGGCCGTACCACAAATCGGCGACCGTGGTCGGCGACGTCATCGGCAAGTATCACCCGCATGGCGATCAGGCGGTGTACATGTCGCTGGTGCGCATGGCGCAGGACTTTTCCATGCGCCAGCTGCTGGTCGACGGGCAGGGCAATTTCGGCTCGATCGACGGCGATATGCCGGCGGCTATGCGCTACACCGAAGTGCGCATGGAAAAGATCACCGGCTCGCTGCTCGACGATCTCGAGAACGACACGGTCGATTTCCGCGAGAACTACGACGGCTCGCGCCAGGAGCCGACGGTGCTGCCGGCGCGCTTCCCGAACCTTCTGGTCAATGGCGGCGGCGGCATCGCCGTGGGCATGGCCACCAACATCCCGAGCCACAATCTGGGCGAGGTGATCGACGCCACGCTGGCGGTGCTCGCCAATCCCCACATCACCGTGCCGGAGCTCATGCAGCATTTGCCGGGCCCGGATTTTCCGACTGCCGGCGTGATCCTCGGCCGGGCCGGCATCCGGCAGGCCTACGAAACCGGACGCGGCTCCATCCTCGTTCGCGGCAAGTCGAACATCGAGGAGATGCGTGGCGGCCGCGAGGCGATCATTGTCACCGAGATTCCATATCAGGTGAACAAATCGCTGATGATCGAGAAGATGGCCGAGCTGGTGCGCGACAAGCGCATCGAAGGCATTTCCGACATCCGCGACGAATCCGACCGCCACGGCATCCGCGTGGTGATCGAGCTCAAGCGCGACGCGGTGCCCGACGTGGTGCTCAACCAGCTCTACCGCTTCACGCCGCTGCAGAGTTCGTTCGGCTGCAATTTCGTCGCCCTCAATGGCGGCAAGCCCGAGTTGATGGGCATCCAGCGCATCCTCACGGCCTTCGTCGAATTCCGCGAGGAGGTGGTCACTCGCCGCACCCGGTTCCTGCTGGGCAAGGCGCGCGACCGGGCCCACGTCCTGGTCGGACTCGCCGTGGCGGTGGCCAATATCGACGAGGTGATCGCCGTCATCCGCCGCGCCGCCGATCCGACGGCGGCGCGCGAGGAACTGATGGCGCGCGACTGGCCGGCGAGCGACGTGGCGCCGCTGATGGCGCTGGTCGACGATCCCCGCCACAAGATCAGCGACAGCGGCACGTTCCGCCTGAGCGACGAGCAGGCGCGGGCCATCCTGGCGCTGACGCTCAGCCGCCTGACGGCGCTCGGCCGCGACGAGATCGGCGACGAGCTCAACGGGCTGGGCCAGGACATCGCCGAATACCTGTCGATCCTGCGCTCGCGCGAGAGGGTGCAGGAGATCGTCCGCACCGAGCTGCAGGCCATCAAGGACGAATTCGCGACGCCCCGCCTCACCAGCATCGACGAGGCCGCCGGCGATTTCGAGGACGAAGATCTCATCGCCCGCGAGGACATGGTGGTGACCGTCACGCATGGCGGCTACATCAAGCGCGTGCCGCTCAGCGCCTATCGGGCGCAGCGGCGCGGCGGCAAGGGCCGCTCCGGCATGGCGACGCGCGACGAGGACTTCGTCACCCGCCTGTTCGTCGCCAACACCCATACGCCGGTGCTGTTCTTCTCGTCGGCGGGGCAGGTCTACAAGCTCAAGGTCTGGCGCCTGCCGATCGCCGAGCCGCAGGGCCGCGGCCGGGCGCTGATCAACATGCTGCCGCTCGACGATGGCGAGCGCATCACCTCGATCATGCCGCTGCCCGAGGACGAGGCGGACTGGCAGAAGCTCGACATCATGTTCGCGACCCGCTCGGGCGGGGTGCGCCGCAACTCGCTGGCCGATTTTGTCGAGATCAACAAGAACGGCAAGATCGCCATGAAGCTCGACGAGGGCGACGTGATCATTGGCGTCGAGACGTGTTCGGCGGAGAGCGATGTGCTGCTGACGACGTCGGGCGGCCGGGCGATCCGTTTCGAGGTCGGGGACGTGCGTGTATTCAAGGGCCGGGACTCGACGGGGGTGCGCGGCATCACGCTCGGTGCGGGCGAGAACGTGATCTCGATGTCGATTCTGCGGCACTTCGAGGCGACGCCGGCCGAGCGCAACACCTTCCTCAAGCAGTACGGCGCCTATCGGCGTGCCCGGACAGGGGATGCCGCAGAGATCGATGCGCCGACGCCCGCCGAGGAGATCGAGGACGAGGGCGGAGAGGTCGCGCTGTCGGTCGAGCGCTATGCGGAAATGGACGCGTCGCAGCAATTCGTGCTGACCCTCACCGAGCTCGGTTTCGGCAAGATTTCGTCGTCGTTCGACTTCAGGATCTCCAATCGGGGTGGAAAAGGCATTCAGGCGACCGACCTCGACAAGATCGACGAGACGGGCGTTCTGGTGGCGGCCTTTCCGGTGGAGGAGAGCGACCAGATCATGCTGGTCAGCGATGGCGGCCAACTGATCCGCGTGCCGGTCGAGGGCATCCGGTTCACCAAGAGGGCCTCCAAGGGCGTGCGGGTGTTTCGTACCGCCGAGGGTGAAAAGGTCGTGTCGGTCGAACGGATCAGCGAACCCGAGGGCAGCGACGGCGAGGCGGATGAGGCGCCGGCCGAAGGCTGATGCGCAGCCTGCGGATCGGGGAGATCGTCCTCGAGCCGCAGGTCGCGGCCCACGCGGCCGAACTGTTCACTGTGCTCGACGATCCGGACCTCTATGGCTTTGTCGACGACAAGGGGCCGGCGAGCGAAACAGCGCTGCGCGAACGGCTTGCCCGGCTGGAAAGCCGTCAATCCCCGGACGGGTTGGAACAGTGGCTGAACTGGGTGGTACGGAACGCGACCGGCGCGGTGACCGGCTACGTGCAGGCGACGGTGCGGGCGCACGGCGAGGCGGAGATCGCCTATGTGCTCGGCCGGCGGTTCTGGCGCCAGGGCATCGCGTTCGCAGCCTGCTCGGCCATGCTGGAGGAACTGGCAGGCGCCTACGGCGTAACGCGTGCCGTCGCGACGCTCGATCCGGACAACATCGCCTCGCTTGCCTTATTGCGAAAACTGGGGTTTCGGTTCGAATCCGAGGACATCGCGGCGCATGAGGTGCGTCATGTCCGCGACCTTTGAGGAGCATCATTTTGTTCAGCCTCGCCACACTCATCCCCTATCTCGGCGCCTGCTTCGTGCTCGCCATCGTGCCCGGCCCGACGGTCACCGTGATCCTCGCCAACGCGCTGCGCTCCGGCACGCTGGCCGGGCTGTCGATCATTGCCGGCACGCAGCTCGGCCTCGTCACCATGATCCTGGTGGTCGGGCTCGGGCTCGAGGCGGTGATGGGCTTCATGGCCTTCGCCTTCGACTGGATCAAGCTCGCCGGCGCCGCCTATCTCGTCTGGCTCGGTTTCAACATGCTGATGAGCAAGGGCGAGCTCGGCACCGCCGCGACCGGACCGGCAAAGTCCTACCGGCGGCTGATGCTCGACGGCTTCGTGGTGATCTGGTCGAACCCCAAGGCGCTGATCTTCCTCGGCGCCTTCCTGCCGCAATTCGTCAGCCGCGAAGGCGCCGCGTTCCCGCAGGTCGTGGTGCTCGGCCTGTTCTTCATGCTGGTGGCTGGAGCGTCGGATTCGATGTACGCGATCCTCGGCGGCCGCGCCCGCGGCCTGCTGTCGGCCGCCCGGGTGAGGCTGCTGAGCCGGATCTCGGGTGTCCTCCTGATGGCCGGCGGCGTATGGCTGGCGCTGGTCAAGAAGGCCTGACGGTCCTGCTATTTTCGCGGTTTCGCTCGCCGGCTCGGGTCCGGGCAGGAAAACCGTTGCCAGTCCTCCCGGAAACGCTCTAGAGGCGATCGTCCCGCCGCGCGAGTCGTCGCCATCCTCCATATTCCTGCGCTCTCCGTTCTGATCCCCTACACGATCGCGGCGTTCGTCGTCGTGGCCGTGCCGGGCATTACCGTGTCGACCGTGGTCAGCACCGCGCTCGCCCGCGGGCTGGTGCCCGCCTACTGGTTCGAGCTCGGGGCGGCGCTGGGGCGGTTCTCGATGGTGCTGGTGGTGGCCGTGGCGCTGCAGGCGGTCGCGGGGCTCGTCTCGACGCTGTTCGACGTCATCAAGTATATCGGCGCGGCCTATCTGCTGTATCTCGGCATCGGCTATCTGACCTCGCGCGGCGGCATCAAGCTCAACGCCCAGCAGGAGCGGCGCTCGCCGTGGCGGCAGGTGGCGGCCGGTTTCTTCACGTTGTGGAGCAATCCCAAGGCGATGCTGTTCTTCGGCGCCTTCATCCCGCAATTCGTCGATCCCAACTACCCGGCCTGGCCGCAGGTGCTGTTCCTCGGGTTGATCGAGATCGGCGCGGCGTTCATCACCGACAGCGGCTATATCGCGCTGTCGGTGGGTGCGCGCAGCGTAATGACCGGCGGCGCGCTGGTCTGGGTCAACCGCGTCGCCGGCGTGATCCTGCTCGGCGCCGCAATCTGGCTGGCAACGCTCAGCCGCTAGTGCGCTTGTGCTCCGGCCAGCCGCCCGCGAGGGCGTCTGCTCGGCCAACCGGCAGTTTGTCCGTGCTCTGGCCGACCGGCCGCGAGAGCGTCCGTTCGGCCAACCGCGAGGCGGGCCTGCTTGCCTTGGCGGCGGGGGCGTGACAGAACCCCGGCGCACACCGCGTGGGGCATTGGGGAGGGCGGCGACGTGAGCAAATTGATCGGATTTTACCCGGGGTCGTTCGATCCGCTGACCAACGGGCACCTCGATGTCATCGAGCGCGCCTGCAAGCTCGTCGACACGCTGGTCGTCGCGGTGGGCACGCATGCCAGCAAGCAGCCGCTGTTCTCGCATGCCGACCGGCTGGCGCTGCTCGAGGCCTCGCTCGAGCCGGTGGGCAAGCGCACCGATACCGAGATGCGCATCGTCGATTTCGACGGCCTGGCGGTCACGGCGGCGCGCCAGCACGGCGCCAAGCTCATCATCCGCGGCCTGCGCGACACCACCGACTATAATTACGAGATGCAGATGGTCGGCATGAACGCGCAGATGGCGCCCGATCTGCAGACGGTGTTCCTGCCGTCGTCGCCGCCGGTCCGCCATATCTCGGCCACGCTCGTGCGCCAGATCGCACAGCTTGGGGGCGACATCTCGAAATTCGTCCCGGCCAACGTTCTGGAAGCACTCAAATCCAAATGAACTCACCGCTCAAGCGCGCCGGTGCCATTTTCGGCATCCTGGCCATCCTCGCGGCTGCCGTGTTCGGCGCCTCGCTCGCTGCTCCCGCCAAGGCGGCGGACGGCACTCCGCATTTGATCCTGACGCTCAAGGATGGCGACGTCGACATCCAGCTGCTGCCCGACGTGGCGCCCAAGCATGTCGAGCGCATCGTCACGCTCACCAACCAGGGCTTCTACAACGGCCTCACCTTCCACCGGGTGATCGACGGCTTCATGGCGCAGACCGGCGATCCGACCGGCACCGGCATGGGCGGCTCGGACCTGCCGGACGTGAAGGCGGAGTTCTCCAACCTCCATTACGATCCGGGCACGGTCGGCGCGGCGCGCGCCAGCGATCCGGACACCTTCAACTCGCAGTTCTTCATCACCTTCGCCGATGCCGGTTTCCTCGACGGGCAGTACACGGTGTTCGGCAAGGTCGTGTCCGGCATGGACGCGGTCAACAAGATCAAGAAGGGCGACCCGCAATCGGGCGAGGTCCAGGACCCCGACAAGATCATTTCCGCAAAGATCGTCTACAAATAGGAAGGAGCCAGCGATTGGCTGACATCAAAGATCCCGAGAACACGCTGCTGATCGAAACCACCAAGGGACCGGTGGTCATCGAGATGCGCCCCGACCTCGCCCCCAACCACGTCGCCCACATCAAGAAGCTGGCGCGCGAGGGCTTCTACGACGGGATCGTGTTCCATCGCGTGATCGATGGCTTCATGGCGCAGACCGGCGATCCGACCGGCACCGGCACGGGTTCGTCGAAATATCCGAACCTGAAGCAGGAATTCAGCGCAGAGCCGCATGTGCGCGGCACCGCCTCGATGGCCCGGGCGCAGAACCCCGACAGCGCCAATTCGCAATTCTTCATCTGCTTCGACGACGCCCGCTTCCTCGACAAGCAATACACGGTGTGGGGCAAGGTCATCGAGGGCATGGAGAACGTCGACCAGATCAAGCGCGGCGAGCCGGTGCGCGATCCCGACAAAATGATCTCGGTGAAGGTCGCCGCCGACGCCAAATAGCGGAGCGCGCGGTGAAGCCGATGACCATCCTCTGGGTTCTCCTCGGCGTCATCTCGGGCGCCTGCATTGCGGTGCAGGCGCCGATCAATGCCCAGCTCGGACGCGACCTCGGGCTGCCGTTCGCGGCAGCCTTCGTGTCGTTCGCCGCCGGCACGGTGGTGCTGGCGGTGGTGACGTTTGCGACCGCCGCGGCGCTGCAGGTCCAGATCCACTGGGCGCAGCCCGCCTGGTGGCTGTTCATCGCCGGCGGCGCGCTGGGAACGGTGTTCGTGACCTCGACCATCGTGCTGACGCCGCAGATCGGCGCTGCGGCGGTGATGGGGCTCATCGTCACCGGCCAGCTTCTCGCCGGGCTGGTGATCGACAAGACCGGCTTTCTCGCCGCGCCGATGCACGGCATCACCCCCGGCCGCATCGTGGGTGCCGCCCTGCTGGTGGTCGGCGCGCTGATGATCCGGCTGCTCTAGAGGCTCTCATGCTGCGATCGATTGCTCTTCTTGCTGTGGTTGCTGCGTCGCCCGCGATGGCGACGGAGTGGGTGCATTGCGCCGACGCCGGCGGCGCCGCGAGCTTCGACTATCTCGCCGGCGACGGCACCGGCGTGCTGCAGATTTCGGCCGTCACCATCACGGCGGCGGAAAAGGTCTGGGCCAGCGATCCGGCGAACGGGCCGGGCGACCCGGTGTCGGTCGGCCAGGCCTATGAGGATGGCGCCATGGTGCTGATCCACGCCATGGACAAGGATTTCGGCAAGCTCGCCGAGCTGAAGCTGTTCAAGGCCGGCGAGGCTGACGCGGTGGCGCTGGGCGGCACGCTGCGCATCGTCGGGCAGGGCGCCTGGACCGTAAGCTGCGATCCCGGCTGATGCGCGTCGACCTGTTCGATTTCGAGTTGCCGGAAGAGCGGATCGCGCTGCATCCGGCCGAACCGCGCGACAGCGCGCGCATGCTGGTGGTGCGGCCGGGCGAGCCGCTCGCGGACGGGCGCGTCACCGACCTCGTCGACATCCTCCGGCCGGGCGACGTGCTGGTGGTCAACGACACCAAAGTGCTGCCGGCCGAGCTCAGGGGCACGCGCATCCGCGGCGAGGCCCGTGCCTCGGTGTCGTTCAACCTGCACAAGCGGGTCGATCGCCAGACCTGGCGCGCCTTCGCGCGGCCGGCCAAGCGGCTGCATTTGCTCGACCGGCTGGAGCTGGGCGACGACGGCTCGCTGCTGGCGACCGTCGCCGGCAAGGGCGAGACCGGCGAGGTGACGCTGGAGTTCGACCTCGGCGGGCCTGAGCTCGACGAGGCGATCAAGGCGCACGGCGCCATGCCGCTGCCCCCCTATATCGAGGCCAAGCGGCACACCGAGGACCGCGACAAGACCGACTACCAGACGGTCTATGCCGCCGTGGACGGCGCCGTGGCGGCGCCGACCGCCGGGCTGCACTTCACCGAAGGGCTCTTGCAGGCGCTGAGCGACAGGGGCATCGGCATCGAGCGCGTTACCCTGCATGTGGGCGCCGGCACCTTCCTGCCGATGAAGGCCGACGATACCGACGACCACGTCATGCACGCCGAATGGGGCGAGCTGACCGAAGCCGTGGTGCACCGGCTGGAGGCCGCCAAGGCCAGGGGCGGCCGCATCGTCGCCGTCGGCACGACGAGCCTCAGATTGCTGGAGACGGCGGCGCGGGCGACCGGCACGCTGAAGCCGTTCATCGGCGAAACCGACATCTTCATCACCCCCGGCTTCCGCTTCCGCGCCGTCGACGTGCTGATGACCAATTTCCACCTGCCGAAATCGACGCTGTTCATGCTGGTCTCGGCCTTCTCCGGGCTCGAGACGATGCAGGCGGCCTACGCCCACGCCATCCGCTTCAAGTACCGGTTCTATTCCTACGGGGATTCGTCCCTGCTGTTCCGCGCGGAGCAGGGGGACGATCAATGACCGACTTTTCCTTCACCCTGCTGGCCACCGACGGCATGGCGCGCCGCGGCCGGATCGATACCTCGCGCGGCGAGATCAGCACCCCCGCCTTCATGCCGGTGGGCACCGTGGGCACGGTCAAGGCGATGTATCCCGAGCAGGTACGCGAGACCGGCGCCGACATCCTGCTCGGCAATACCTACCATCTGATGCTGCGGCCGGGGGCCGAGCGGGTGGCGGCGCTGGGCGGACTGCACGTGTTCATGGACTGGCCGCGGCCGATCCTTACCGACAGCGGCGGCTTCCAGGTGATGTCGCTGGCCAAGCTCAGGAAGCTCACCGAGCAGGGCGTCACCTTCCGTTCGCATATCGACGGCACCGCCTACGAGCTGACGCCGGAGCGCTCGATCGAGATCCAGACGCTGCTCGACAGCGACATCATCATGCAGCTCGACGAATGCATTCCGCTGCCCTCCGAGCGCCCGGAGATGGAGCGGGCGATGGAGCTCAGCCTGCGCTGGGCACAGCGCAGCAAGGATGCGTTCGGGGTGCAGCCGCATCGCGCGCTGTTCGGCATCAACCAGGGCGGCGACGACGCGGAATTGCGTTCCAGATCGGCGGCGGGCCTCAAATCCATCGGCTTTTCCGGCTACTCCGTGGGCGGGCTGGCGGTGGGCGAGCCGCAGGAGACGATGTTCCGCGTGCTGAGCGAGATCACGCCCGAGCTGCCGGCCGACAAGCCGCGCTATTTGATGGGCGTCGGCAAGCCCGACGACATCCTCGGCGGCATCGAGCGCGGCATCGACATGTTCGACTGCGTGCATCCCACGCGCGCCGGCCGGCACGGCCATGCCTATACGCGGTTCGGCGTGATCAATCTCAAGAACGCGCGGCACAAGGACGATCCGCGGCCGCTCGACGAACTGTCGCCCAATGCCAATTGCCGGCGCTTCTCCCGCGCCTATCTGCACCATCTGGTCAAGACCGAGGAGATCCTCGGCGCCATGATCCTGAGCCAGGTCAATCTCGGCTATTATCAGGAGCTGGTGCAGGGCGCGCGCGAGGCCATCGCGTCGGGCGCGCTCGCCGACTATGCTGCCGCTACCCGCGCCGGCTGGGCGCGCGGCGACCTGCCGTTGAACTGAAGGACAAGACCATGGCGTCCACCCGCAAATCGCTGCTCAACACCATGATGAAGCATCGCAAGCGCCTCGAGGCGGTGCCGATGCGGGTGCAGTTCGCGCTCGATCCCAACCGCTTCAGGCGCTTTTCGGCCAGCGCCGGCGACATCCTGCTCGACTATTCCAAGAACCGCATCGACGAAAAGGCGATGGAGGCGCTGTTCGACATCGCCCGCGCCGCCGACGTCGAGGGGCGCCGCAAGGCGATGTGGGCCGGCAAGCACATCAATGTCAGCGAGAACCGCGCCGTCATGCACATGGCGCTGCGCTACCAGGGCGACCGGCCGGTGAAGGTCGATGGCCGCGACGTGATGCCGGAGGTGCGCGAGGTGCTCGCCCACATCAAGCTGTTCGCGGGGCAGGTGCGCGACGGCACGGTCAAGGGCGCCACCGGCGAGAGCTTCACCGACATCGTCAATATCGGCATCGGCGGCTCCGACCTCGGGCCGGCCATGGCGACGCTGGCGCTCGCCCCCTATACGCGGCCGGACCTGCGGGCGCATTACGTCTCCAACGTCGACGGCGCGCATCTGCACGACACGCTCAAGGGGCTCGACCCGAAGCGGACGATGTTCATCATCGCGTCCAAGACCTTCACCACCGACGAGACGATGACCAACGCGCATTCGGCGCGGGGGTGGATCGCCCGGGCGCTGGGCGACGCCGCGGTGCGCGACCATTTCGCGGCGGTCTCGACCAACCTCAAGGCGTGCGACGATTTCGGCATCCGGCCGGACCGCATCTTCGGCTTCTGGGACTGGGTGGGCGGCCGCTATTCGGTGTGGTCGGCGATCGGCCTGCCGGTCGCCATTGCCGTCGGCTTCGACAATTTCGCGGCGTTCCTCAAGGGCGCCTACGAGATGGACCAGCATTTCCTCAAGACCCGGCTCGACCGCAACCTGCCGGTCATCATGGGCATGCTCGGCGTCTGGTATCGCAACGCCTGGGGTTTTGCGACGCATGCGGTGCTGCCCTACGACCAGCGGCTCAGCCGCTTTACCGCCTATCTGCAGCAGCAGGATATGGAGAGCAACGGCAAGTCGGTGACGCTCGAGGGCAAGCCGCTGGCCTATGACAGCGGCCCGGTGGTGTGGGGCGAGCCCGGCACGGTGGGCCAGCACTCGTTCTACCAGCTCATCCACCAGGGGACCTCGGTGATCCCGTGTGACTTCCTGATCGCCGCCAATCCGCACGAGCACATGCCGCCGCACCACGACAAGCTGGTGGCGAACGTGCTGGCGCAGTCGGAGGCGCTGATGCTGGGCAAGACCAAGGACGAGGTGGTGGCCGAGCTCAAGGCGCAGGGCCTCGACAAGGAGCAGATCAAGGCGCTGACGCCGCACAAGCTGTTCCCCGGCAACCGGCCGAGCAACACGCTGATGTATCCCAAGCTGACGCCGGAGATGCTCGGTAGCCTGGTGGCGCTCTACGAGCACAAGGTGTTCGTGCAGGGCGTGGTGTGGGACGTCGACTCGTTCGACCAGTGGGGCGTCGAGCTCGGCAAGCAGCTCGCGAAGGCGCTGCTGCCCAAGGTGCAGGGTACCGCCAGGAACGAGGGCAACGACGCCTCGACCAAGGGCCTGCTCGCGCACTATCGCAGCCTCAAGGTCTCGGAGTGACCGTCACCGGCGAGGACGACCTGGTGCGGCTCAAGGCCGTGGGGCATGTCTGCGCGCTGGCGCGCGACGCCATGGCGGCGGCGCTGCGGCCGGGCATCACTACCGCCGAGCTCGATGCCATCGGCGCCGGTATTCTCGCGGCGCATGGCGCGCGCTCGGCGCCGCAGCTCGCCTACGACTTTCCGGGCGTGACCTGCATTTCGGTGAACGAGGAGATCGCGCACGGCATCCCGGGCGGGCGCGTCGTCGCCTCGGGCGATCTGGTCAATATCGACGTCTCGGCAGAGCTCGACGGGGTCTATGCCGACACCGGCGCGTCCTATGTGGTGCCGGCCGCAGATCCAAAGCTGCTGGCCCTCTGCCGCGACGGCAAGCGCGCCATGTGGGAAGGCATCCGCGCCGTGCGCACCGGCGCCGGGCTCGCCGACATCGGCATGGCCATCGGCGCCTTTGCGCGCAAGCACCGCTATACGCTGATCGAAAATCTCGCGAGCCACGGGGTCGGCGACACGCTGCACGACGAGCCGCGCGAAATCTCGACCTGGCCGGATCGCTCCGAGCGCCGCACCATCACCGAAGGGCTGGTGTTTACGGTCGAGCCGTTCCTGTCGCTGGGCGGCCGAACCGCCGACGAGCGCGGCGACGACGCCTGGACGCTGGTGTCGCGGCCGCCGGCGCTGTGCGTGCAGTACGAGCACACGGTGGTCGCGACGCGCCGCGGCGCCATCGTGGTCACCCTGAACTAGAGGGATGCGAGCGCGGGCGGGACATGGACTCGTCTGCCGTTTCGTTGGCCGGCGCGAGAAACCGGAAAAATCGCGCCATTTCCCTTGCCGCCGCGTCCGGTTGACGCGCGCCGCATCCTTGGGGCTAACGAGGTCAACAGCTTGGGGTTGCAGCCTTATGCGGTTGACTCAAGTCGGGACAACAGTATGTTCCGCCGCACTTCGGGCGTGCACGTTCTCGCCCAAGGGGCCGGTAGCTCAGGGGTAGAGCATTCGACTTTTAATCGAATGGTCGCGGGTTCGATTCCCGCCCGGCCTACCATCTTTTCGCGCAGTCAGTTCAGCAGCGGCAGCGGATCGCCGATGAACGGCACGCTCTGGCAGGCGATGCCGGCCTTGGCGACGCGGCCGCAGAGGTCGCGGGCGTCGGCTTCGCTGGAAATCGGCCCGGCCACCAGCCGCCGGCCGCTGCCGCCTTCGACGTGGCCGAGCAGCGGTCCGAGCCCTATCAGCAGCGTGCCGACCCGGCCGGTCATTCCCTGCCAGGTGGCCTCGGCTTCATCGGAGTCGATCGGCGGGCCGAGCGCGATGCCGAAGGAGGCCGGGTCCGGCGCGACGTCGGCCGCCAGCGGCTTGGGCATCGCCTGCTCCGTGGCGGCGGCCGGGGCGGTGGCGCTCGCCAGCGGGGAGGTGGTGTAGGTTACGGAGCCGCCTTCGACCGGGAAGGATTTTGTCGTGGCGCCGGTGGAGGCGGTGACCAAAGTGCGGTCGACGCCGGGGGGATTGTTCAGCGATTCCAGGATGTTGGGGACGGTCTGCTCGAGCGCGCCGAGGCGGCGGGCGAGATCGGTGCCGGACACTTCGGTGAGAACGTGCTGTTGTGCAAGGACACTATTCTCCTGTTTGAGCCGGGTTGTCTCGCTTCTCAGCGACACCATTTCGGCGCGGAGCTGGTTGAGGGTGGCGCCGTCGAGGCGGGAGGCGTGCAGGCCGCCCAGCACGCCATCGGGAATGAGGGCGGAGAGGTTGGCGCCGAGCACGGCCACGGCCCAGACCGCGAGCGCGAAAACGCCCCAGAAGGTCACGTCCCGTGAGCGGAACTGGTCGCTCGCCTTCGCCAAATGCAAAATCCCGCGAAACCGCTCGAATCGCGGCCATCTCGGCTACTTTACCATCGTGGCGCCGTAATGGTTTCCCAACCCGGCGCTGCTATACAATCGAACGAACTCTCATGTGGAAACGGGGCGCGCATGGCTGACCTGGTGTCGATCATTCTGGCGGCGGGCGAGGGCACCCGCATGCGATCGGCGATCCCGAAAGTCCTGCATCCGGTGGGCGGGCTGCCCATCGTCGGCCACGTCGTCCGCGCCGCGATGGGCGCCGGAGCCGGCCGGATCGCGGTGGTGACTGGGCCGGGGCACGAGGCGGTGCGCGACGCCGTCCGGCGGCTCTGCCCCGACGCCAGCTTCTTCGAGCAGATCGAGCGCAAGGGCACCGGACACGCCGCCTCGATGGCGGCGCCGGCCTATGCCGACGCCGAGGGCTATGTGGCGGTGGTCTATGCCGACCACCCGCTGCTGAGCGCGGTGAATTTCCGCGACGTGCTGGACCGGCTCGATGCCGGCTGGGACGCGGCGATCCTCGGCTTCACGCCCGAGGACACGCTGACCTATGGCCGCCTCATCACCGACGGCGAGCGGCTGCTCGCCATCCGCGAGCACAAGGACGCGACCGAGGCGGAGCGGCGGATCGGGCTGTGCAATGCCTGCGTGCTCGCCTTCCGGGCGCCGGTGTTCCGGGCTCTCATCGACAAGCTCGAGCCCAACAATGCGGCGGGCGAGTACTACCTCACCGACCTCGTCGAGCTCGCCAACGCCGCCGGGCACAAGGTGACCTATGCGGTGGCGCCGGAGCGCGACGTGATGGGCGTCAACGACCGGGCGCAGCTCGCCAAGGCCGAGCAGCAGTTCCAGGAACTGAGGCGCGACGATTTCATGCAGGCCGGGGTGACGCTCAAGGACCCGGCGAGCGTCTACTTCTCCTACGACACCGAAATCGGCCGCGACGTGACGATCTTCCCCAATGTGGTGTTCGGTCCGGGGGTGAAGATCGCCGACAATGTCCAGATCCGGGCGTTCTGCGACATCGAGGATGCAACGATCGGACAGGGGGCGACGATCGGGCCGTTCGCCCGCATCCGCGGCGGGGCGGAGCTCGGCGCCGACGTGCATCTGGGCAATTTCGTCGAGGTCAAGAAGAGCCGCATTGGGGCCGGCACCAAGGCCGGGCATTTGAGTTATCTCGGCGACGCGGCGATCGGCGAAAATACCAATATCGGGGCCGGCACCATCACCTGCAATTACGACGGGGTGAACAAGGACACGACCACCATCGGCTCCAACGCCTTCATCGGGTCGCAGACGGCGCTGGTGGCGCCGGTGACGGTCGGCGACGGCGGCTATACGGCCTCGGGCAGCGTCATCACCGACGACGTGCCGGCCGGCGCGGTGGCCTTCGCGCGGGCGCGGCAGGAGAACAAGCCGGGCTATGCGGCCAAGCTCAGGGAAAAGGCCCTGGCCAGGAAGGCGGCCAAGCAGGCCGCGAAGGGAAAGAGCTGATGTGCGGGATCGTCGGGATCATCGGCGTCGAGCCGGTGGCGCCACGGCTGGTGGATGCGCTGAAGCGCCTCGAATATCGCGGCTATGACAGCGCCGGCGTCGCCACGCTGGAACATGGCTCCATTGCGCGGCGGCGCGCCGAGGGCAAGCTCGGCAACCTGCAGAGCAAGCTCGGCATGGAGCCGCTGGCGGGCAATATCGGCATCGGCCATACGCGCTGGGCGACGCATGGCGCGCCGACCGAGACCAACGCGCATCCGCATGCGACCGACAAGGTGGCGGTGGTCCATAACGGCATCATCGAGAATTTCCGCGAGCTGCTCGAGGACCTGGCGAAAGACGGCTATCTGCCCAGGACGCAGACCGACACGGAATCGGTGGCGTTGTGGGTGACGCGCGAGATCGACCGCGGGCTCGACCCCGAGATGGCGGTCGCGCGGACGCTGAAGCAGCTGCGCGGCGCCTTCGCGCTCGCCTTCATGTTCAAGGGACACGAGCATCTGCTGATCGCGGCGCGGCATGGCGCACCGCTTGCCGTCGGCTATGGCGAGACCGAGATGTATCTGGGCTCGGACGCGATGGCGCTGGCGCCGTTCACCTCGCGGCTGAGCTATCTGCTCGACGGCGACTGGGCGGTGATCACGCCGAGGGGCGTCACCATCCGCGACGGCGCCGACGCCATCGTGCGGCGCGAGACGCTGGTGTCGCAGGCTTCGGCGCTGCTGGTGGACAAGGGCAACCATCGCCATTTCATGGCCAAGGAAATCTACGAGCAGCCCGAGACCATCTCGCACACGCTCAGCCATTACGTGGACATGGGCGCCGAGCGGGTGGCGCTGCGCGAGGCCCTGCCGTTCGACTTCAAGACGCTCAGCAGGCTGACCATCTCGGCGTGTGGAACGGCGTATTACGCCGGGCTGATCGCCAAATACTGGTTCGAACGCTATGCGCGGCTGCCGGTGGAGGTCGATGTCGCCTCCGAGTTCCGATATCGCGAGCCGCCGGTCGAGCCCGGCAGCGCGGCTCTGTTCATCTCGCAGTCGGGCGAGACCGCCGACACGCTGGCGGCGCTGCGCTATTGCGCCAAGGCGGGGCAGCACGTCGTCAGCCTGCTCAACGTGCCGGATTCGACCATCGGGCGCGAAAGCGAAATGGTGTTTCCGACGCTCTGCGGTCCGGAGATCGGCGTCGCCTCGACCAAGGCGCTGACGGCGCAGCTCACGGCGCTGGCGAGCCTCGTGGTCGCGGCCGGCGTGGCGCGCGGCACCATCGACAGGGCGCAGGAGCGCGAGATGGTGCGGGCGCTGGTCGAGCTGCCGGCCGCGGTGAGCGCGGCGCTCGGCACCGAGGCGCAGGTCGAAAAGATCGCCAAGGGGCTGAGCAAAGCCAAGGACGTGCTCTATCTCGGCCGCGGACAGATGTTCCCGGTGGCGATGGAGGGCGCGCTCAAGCTCAAGGAGATCAGCTACATCCATGCCGAGGGCTATCCGGCGGGCGAGCTCAAGCACGGGCCGATCGCGCTGGTCGACGAAGTGATGCCGGTGATCGTGGTGGCGCCGTCCGACGATCTGCAGGAAAAGACGCTCAGCAACATGCAGGAAGTGGCGGCGCGCGGCGGCCAGATCATCCTCGTCACCGACGCCGACGGGCAGGCGCGCATCGGCCAGGGCGTGGCCGAGACGATCGTCATCCCGAAAGTCGCGAGCTTCGTGGCGCCGATCCTGGCGCTGATCCCGGTGCAACTGCTGGCCTACCACACGGCGGTGTTCATGGGCACCGACGTGGACCAGCCGCGGAATCTGGCCAAGTCGGTGACGGTGGAGTAGGGGCGGCGCCCCTCCCTTCGGCCGGGGTCTTGCGCCCGGTCCCCCGACATGCGAACTCGCGGGCATCATGAGTTCGCCACCCCTCACCATCACGCCGCCGGACCATCCGCTGGTCGGGCGGGTCACGCCCCCCGGCTCGAAGTCGATCACCAATCGCGCACTGCTGCTGGCGGCGCTGGCCAAGGGCACGAGCCGGCTGACGGGGGCGCTGAAGAGCAAGGACACGGCGCTGATGGCCGCTGCCCTGCGGCAGATGGGGGTGAGCGTCGAGGAGCCGGATGCGACCAGCTTCGTGGTGCGGAGCGAAGGCTATCTCGCGGCGCCGGCGGAGCCGCTGTTTTTGGGCAATGCCGGCACGGCGACGCGCTTCCTCACCGCCGCCGTGGCGCTGGTCGACGGCACGGTGGTGGTGGATGGCGACGAGGCGATGCGCAAGCGGCCGATCGCGCCGCTGCTCGTGGCGCTGCGCTCGCTCGGCATCAAGGCCGATGCGTCGACCGGTTGTCCGCCGGTGACGATCGAGGGGCACGGCCATTTCGGCTCGGGCCGGGTGGAGATCGATGCGGGGCTGTCGAGCCAGTACGTGTCGGCGCTGCTGATGGCGGCGCCGTTCGGCGAGGGCGCCATCGACGTGGCGCTTGCCGGCAAGGATCTCGATGCGCGCGGCTACGTCGATCTGACGATCGCGGCAATGACGGCGTTCGGCGGCAATGTCACGCAGCTCGATCCCACCACCTGGCGCGTGGCGCCGACGAAATACACCGCGACCGATTTCCGCATCGAGCCCGACGCGTCGGCGGCCACCTACCTGTGGGCGGCGGAGGCGCTGACCGGCGGCCGCATCGACCTGGGCGTGCCGATGGAGGCATTCACGCAGCCCGACGCCAAGGCGGCGGCGTTCATCCGCATGTTCCCGAAGATGCCGGCCGTCATCGACGGCTCGCAGATGCAGGATGCGGTGCCGACGCTGGCGGTGCTGGCCGCGTTCAACGACACGCCGGTGCGCTTTGTCGGCATCGCCAATCTGCGGGTCAAGGAATGCGACCGGATCAGCGCGCTCGCCACTGAGCTGGCGCGCATCCAGCCGGGCCTCGCGCATGAGGAGGGCGACGACCTGGTGGTCAGCGGCGACCCGCGGCTGCGCGGGGCGGCGCAGCGCAACGCCACGACGCGCATCGAGACCTACGAGGACCACCGCATCGCCATGAGCCTTGCGCTCGCGGGCCTTCGGATCGGCGGCATCACCATCCTCGATCCGGACTGCGTGGGAAAGACCTATCCCGGCTATTGGCAGGCGCTGCGGGCGCTGGGGGTGACGCTGACGCCGACGGCGTAGCCGAGCGTCAGGCGGCGGCGGTCTCTTCGGCGAGCCTGAGCTCGGTTTCGCTGAACACGCGGTTGCGGCCGGCGTGCTTGGCGGCATAGAGGCAGCGGTCGGCGCGCTCGATCAGCGCCGACGGCGTGTCGCCCGCGCGGTACATCGCCACGCCGAAGGAGGCGGTGATGCGGCCAAGCTTCTCGTTGGTCGAGCGCTTCAGCAATTCCTTGGCCTGCACGGCGCGGCGGATGTTGTCGGCGACGATCACCGCGCCTTCGAGGTCGGTCTCGGGCAGGATGGCGGCGAACTCCTCGCCGCCATAGCGCGCCGCCATGTCCTTGCCCTTGATGTTGGATTTGAGGGTCATGGCGACGAGGCGCAGCACCTGGTCGCCGGTCTGGTGGCCCCAGGTGTCGTTGAAGCGCTTGAAGTGGTCGATGTCGACCAGCATCAGGCAGAAACCGGTACCGAGCTCGGCCTCCGAGAAGGCCTTCAGCATGCCCTCGTCGAAGGATTTGCGGTTGTAGATCTTGGTCAGAGGATCGAGCATCGACTCGCGGCGCACCTCGTCGAGGTCGCGCTGCAGGGCGGCGATGTCGTCGCGCGAGGCTTCGAGCTTCTGCTCCAGCGCCTGGTTGGCGTCCTGCATGCGGCGCGTTTCGCCGAGCAGGCGTTGCGCCAAGGTGCGCAGTTCGGCTTCCGACATGTCGGCATGGCCGAGGTCGCCGCTCGCCGCCTGCAGCGTGCCGGAATAGGCGTTGGCGGTGGCCATGGCGGTGTCGATGGCGTCGTGCACCGCCTCGATGCGCGTCGCCATGCGCTCGGAGACGTTGGAGATGCGCTCGTTGGCATCCTGCGATTTGAGGAATTCGTTGTACAGGCGCTCGGCCAGCTCCTGCGTCGCCGAGCCGTCGCGGAAGATCTGGTTGACGCGCTGGTTGAGCGAGGGATTTACGCCGGTCGCGTAAGTGTAGAGCAGCTCGTAGAATTGTGGGTAGGGGGGGATCTGCCCGCGGCGAAGCAAATCCATTGCCGAGTTGGCATAACCCAGGGCACGCCTGAATTCCTGTTCCGACACTGTGCCCCCGAACGGTCTTCTGACCTTATCGTCTTCATCGGTAGTTTTCCGATGAGTCAATTAAGGGGCGGTAAAAGACCGGTCGCGGCCGGCGCGAATTTACGCAAAATCTGGCGCCGGCAACTATTCGATCCGACAGGGATCAGCGAACATTGCCGGGGCGCAGCAGGAAGGCCGGCACCGGGCCGTCGGAGCCGAAGGGCGACTGCGCGCCGCCGCCGGGCGGACGCGGCGCCGGCGGGGTGCGGCGGGGCGGCTGGGCCTCGTTGCGCGCCGGACGGTCGGCAGCCTTCTCCGGCTTTTCGGCGCGGGGAGCTTCGGCGTGATGGTCCTCGGCCTTGTGCACGCGCGGCTTGTGGTCGGCGGATTTGTGCCCGTCGGCCTTGCGGCCGCCGCGGTGGCGGTCGCGGCGCGGGCGCGCCTCGTGCGCATCGGCCTCGCCGGCGTCGGCGAGCTCGAGGCCGTCGAGCTTGACCTCGGGGATGTCGCGCTGGATCAGCTTGACGATGGCGTCGACATATTTGCCGTCCGAGGGGGAGGCGAGGGTGATCGAGGTGCCGGAGCGGCCGGCGCGGCCGGTGCGGCCGATGCGGTGGACGTAGTCCTCGGCGTGCGTCGGCACGTCGAAATTGAACACGTGGCTCACCGCCGGGATGTCGAGGCCGCGGGCGGCGACGTCGCTGGCGATCAGCAGCTGCAGCTTGTCGGTCTTGAAGGCGTCGAGCGTCTCCATGCGGCTCTTCTGGTCCATGTCGCCATGCAGGCCGCTGGCCGAGAAGCCGTGGCGCTGCAGCGAGCGGGCGAGGGTCGCCACGTCGCGCTTGCGGTTGCAGAAGATGATCGCGTTCTTGAGGTCTTTCTCGCTGCGGATGATGGCGCGCAGGGCGGCGCGCTTTTCTTCCGGCTTGCCGGAAACCTTCACCAGCTTCTGGTCGATGGTCTCGGCGGTGGAGTTCTGCCGCGCCACCTCGATTTTCACCGGATCGCGCAGGAAGCGGCTGGTGAGCTTCTGGATCTCGGGCGGCATGGTGGCCGAGAAGAACAGCGTCTGCCGGCGCGGCGGCAGCAGGCTGCAGATGCGCTCGATGTCGGGAATGAAGCCCATGTCGAGCATGCGGTCGGCCTCGTCGATGACGAGGATGTCGACGCCGGTCAGCAGGATGCGGCCGCGCTCGAACTGGTCGAGCATGCGGCCGGGCGTGGCGATGAGCACGTCGGCGCCGCGGTCGAGCACGCGGTTCTGGTCCTCGAAGCTGACGCCGCCGATCAGCAGCGCCATGGTGAGGCGGTGGTTCTTGCCGTATTTCTCGAAATTCTCGGCGACCTGCGCGGCGAGCTCGCGCGTCGGCTCGAGGATGAGGGTGCGCGGCATGCGGGCGCGGGCGCGGCCGGATTCGAGCAGCGTCAGCATGGGCAGGACGAACGAGGCCGTCTTGCCGGTGCCGGTCTGCGCAATGCCGATCAGATCCTTGCGCTCGAGAACGTGCGGGATCGCCTGCGCCTGGATTTCGGTGGGCTTGGTGTAGCCTGCGGCCATAACCGCGTCAGTCACCTTGGCGCTGAGGCCGAGCCCGGAAAAGTCTTCTGGCAATGTGTTCGTCCACTCAGGGGGTTGGGAGAAGCCGGCGTTGAGGCCTTGCGGCCGAGCGGCGGAGTGGTTCCCGACGGGCCGGGAACATAGAGGGAATCACCCGCGAGTCAACGGCATTCCCTAGCGTTTGCTTAATGTGGGGGTGCGATCGTCAGATGTCGAGGTCGGTGACGAACTCGGCATTTTCCTGGATGAACTCGAAGCGGGCTTCGGGCTTTGATCCCATCAGGCGGTCGACCGAGGTGCGGGTGTCGTCGCGATCCTGCAGCACGCGCACCTGCAGCAGCGAGCGCGTGCGCTTGTCCATGGTGGTCTCGCGCAGGTGCGCATAGGGCATCTCGCCCAGGCCCTTGAAGCGCGTGATGTCGGGCTTCTTGCCCTTGAACTCGGTCTCCAGCAGGGCGTCGCGATGCGCCTCGTTCATGGCGTAGGCGACCTTGGGACCGGCGCTCAGCCGGAACAGCGGCGGCATTGCGAGGTAGAGGTGCCCGTCGTCGATGAGCTTGGGCATCTCCTGGAAGAAGAAGGTCATCAGCAGCGAGGCGATGTGGGCGCCGTCGACGTCGGCGTCGGTCATCAGGATGATCTTGTCGTAGCGCAGATCGTCCTCGCGGTAGCGGTCGCGCGTGCCGCAGCCGAGCGCCTGCGTCAAATCGGCGATCTGCTGGTTGGCGGCGAGCTTTTCGCGCGTCGCGCCGGCGACGTTCAGCACCTTGCCGCGCAGCGGCAGGATGGCCTGGCTGGCCCGGTCGCGCGCCTGCTTGGCGCTGCCGCCGGCGCTGTCGCCTTCGACGATGAACAGCTCGGCGCCCTGCGCCGCCGATTGCGTGCAGTCGGCCAGCTTGCCGGGCAGGCGAAGCTTGCGCGTCGCCGACTGGCGGTCGATCTCCTTTTCCTTCTTGCGCCGCAGTCGTTCCTCGGCGCGTTCGATGGTCCAGTCGAGCAGCTTGTTGGCCTGCTGCGGGGACGCCGCCAGCCAGTGGTCGAAGGCGTCGCGCAACGCGCTGTCGACGATGCGGGTAGCCTCGGGCGAGCTCAGCCGATCCTTGGTCTGGCCGACGAATTCCGGCTCGCGCACGAACACCGACAGCATCACCGAGCACTGCACCAGGATGTCGTCGGCGGTGATGTTGCCGGCGCGCTTTTCGCCCTTGAGTTCGGCGTAGGAGCGGATGCCGCGGAGCAGGGCGGTGCGCAGGCCCTGCTCGTGGGTGCCGCCTTCGCCGGTGGGAATGGTGTTGCAGTACGATTGCACGAAGCCGTCGGCGAGGTTCCAACTGATGGCCCATTCCACCGCGCCGTTGCTGCCGGGCTTGCCGTGCTGGCCGGAGAAGATGTCGTCGACGATGCGCTGTTCGCCCTCGATGCGCGAGGCGAGGAAGTCCCTGAGGCCGCCGGGGAAGTGGAACGTCGCCTTGTCCGGCACGTCGTCGCGGGCGAGTTCGGGATCGCAGGACCAGCGGATTTCGACGCCGCCGAACAGATACGCCTTGGCGCGCGTCATGCGGAACAGCCGCTGCGCGGAGAAATGCGCGTCCTTGCCGAAGATCTCCGGGTCGGGGTGGAAGCGCTGCCGGGTGCCGCGGCGGTTGGGCACCTTGCCCACTTCCACCACTTTGCCGGTCGGCTTGCCGCGCGAATAGGTCTGCCGATAGAGCACGCCGCCGCGCGCCACTTCCGTGACCAGATCGTCGCTCAGCGCATTGACCACCGACACGCCGACGCCGTGCAGGCCGCCCGACGTTTCATATGCCTTGGAGTCGAACTTGCCGCCGGCGTGCAGCGTCGTCATGACGATTTCGAGCGTCGACTGTTTCGGGAATTTCGGGTGGTTCTCGACCGGGATGCCGCGGCCATTGTCGTCCACGCTGACATAGCCGTCGGCGCCGAAATGCACCTCGATGCGGCTGGCATGGCCGGCGATGGCCTCGTCCATCGCATTGTCGATGACCTCGGCGAACAGATGGTGCAGCGCGTTGCTGTCGGTGCCGCCGATATACATGCCCGGCCGCCGGCGCACCGGCTCGAGCCCTTCCAGCACCTCGATGTCCGCCGCCGAATAGGAGGAGGAATGGGCGGTGGCCCGCTCGTCGGTCTTGCGTTTGGGGGAGGGCGGCGGGGCGTCGCCGAAAAGGTCGTCCTTGGGAGGCATCGTGGTCCGGTCAATCGAATCGCAGCGCTGGTTCTAGCATAGTCGCAGCCGCAGGTTGCCGCTCTGTTCCCGGTGGGCAGGTCGGAGCCGACCCGTTTGCAGCATCGCGAACAGGCCCCACGTGGACGACAGGTCGGGCTGCTCCATCACATGAACGGCAGATGAACGGGCCGGCATAGCTTTGTTCACGGCTCCGGCGCTAGGGTGTGCCCAACGCTTCGCAAAGGAGCGGCGCAATAGCCCCACCAAGGAGATCTCCATGACCCTCATGACCACCGTCAAGGCCGGCGTCGTCGCCCTGGCCCTCGGCGCATTCGCCGCGCCCGCACTGGCCGCTCCGCCGCCCCCGCCGGGCCCGCCGCCGCCGAATGTGAGCTTCTCGTTCAACTTCGGGAACGGCGGCGGCCCGGGCATGAAGTTCAACTACGGCAACAAGCACAGCAAGATGTGCCTGTCGGACAAGCAGATCTACTGGCAGCTGCAGGACATGGGCTTCAAGAAGGTCAAGATCTGGAAGTCCAAGGGCTACCAGGCGGTGGTGGTCGCGAGCTGGAAGGGCAGCTGGTACCAGTTGCTGGTTGACCGCTGCACCGGCAAGATCAAGCGCGCGCCGCTCAAGTACAAGGGCTTCGGCGATCCCGGCGTCGGCATCACGCTGCACTTCGGCTTCTGACGCTTCAGGCCATCCGATCCAGCATCCCGGTCCACCTGTCGGTGGGCCGGGATTTGTTTTGTGCTCAAGGCCTTACGGCGTGACCGCTGCCCCAAATCGAGGCAGCCGATTAACCAAAGCTTCGGGCCTTTCAAACACTTCCGTAACCTTGGGCTGCTACAAGGAGGGCATACGGTTTTTGTGTCTGGAGTAGCCGTATGCGTAGCAGCGATGGCCTGCGTATCGAGCCGTCTGCTCGCCATGCTTTCGAGCTTTCGAATCTGGGGTGGCTGCAGGCCGGGTTTGGTAGTTTTGCGTACCGGCTTGCCCATCTCCGATTGCCGCGTTCGGGCGTGGTGAGCGCGCTCGTCCTCGTTTTCCTGCTGGTCTGACCGCGGCGCGCCTGCGCCGGGCGTGCCTTTTCCGATACCGCTCCGCCGAAAGCGAAAGGGCCCCTGCGGGCCCTTCCTGAGCGTCGCGATGTCACGGCCGATCAGGCCGAGTAGTACATCTCGTACTCGACCGGATGCGGGGTGTGCTCGAACTTGATCACTTCCGTCATCTTGAGGTCGATGTAGCTGTCGATCTGGTCGTCGTCGAAGACGCCGCCGGCCTTGAGGAAATCGCGGTCCTTGTCGAGGCTTTCGAGGGCCTCGCGCAGCGAGCCGCACACGGTCGGGATCTGCTTCAGCTCTTCCGGCGGCAGCTCGTAGAGGTCCTTGTCCATCGGGTCGCCCGGATGGATCTTGTTCTTGATGCCGTCGACGCCGGCCATCAGCAGGGCGGCGAAGCCGAGATAGGGGTTCGCCAGCGGATCGGGGAAGCGGACCTCGACGCGCTTGGCCTTGGGCGACTGGCCGAAGGGGATGCGGCAGGAAGCCGAGCGGTTGCGCGCCGAATAGGCGAGCAGCACCGGCGCCTCGAAGCCCGGCACCAAGCGCTTGTAGGAGTTGGTGCTGGGGTTGGTGAAGGCGTTGATGGCCTTGGCGTGCCTGATGATGCCGCCGATGTAGTAGAGCGCATCCATGCTGAGGCCGGCATACTGGTCGCCGGCGAACAGGTTCTTGCCGTCCTTCCAGATCGACTGGTGGCAGTGCATGCCCGAGCCGTTGTCGCCATAGACCGGCTTGGGCATGAAGGTGACGGTCTTGCCGTAGGCATGCGCCACCTGCTGGATCACGTATTTGTAGATCTGCACGTCGTCGGCCGACTTGATGATCGGCGCGAACTTGATGCCGAGCTCGTGCTGGGCCGAGGCCACCTCGTGATGGTGCTTCTCGATGGTGACGCCCATGGCGCCCATCGCCGCCAGCATCTCGCCGCGCATGTCCTGGGCGCTGTCGAGCGGCGGCACTGGGAAGTAGCCCTTCTTGAGGCCGATGTGATGGCCGTGGTTGCCCATCTCGTAGTCGGCGTCGTTGTTGGTGGGCAGCTCGGAGGAGTCGACCTCGAAGCCGACCTTGTAGGTGGTGTTGGAATACTTCACGTCGTCGAAGATGAAGAATTCGGGCTCGGGGCCGAAATAGACGCTGTCGCCTAGGCCCGACGATTTGACGTAGGCCTCGGCCTTCTTGGCCGTGGTGCGCGGGTCGCGGTTGTAGGGCTGGTAGGTGAGCGGCTCGAGCACGTCGCAATTGATGGCCAGCGTCGAGGCGCCGAAGAACGGGTCGAGATAGGCCGAGTTCGGATCGGGCATCAGCACCATGTCGGACTCGTTGATGGCCTTCCAGCCGGCGATCGAGGAGCCGTCGAACATCGTGCCCTCCTCGAAGATGTCCTCATCGATCATGGTCTGGTCGAAGGTGACGTGCTGCAGCTTGCCGCGCGGGTCGGTGAAGCGCAGGTCGACGTACTTGATCCCCTCGTCCTTGATCCGCTTGAGAATGTCGTTGCCAGTAGTCATGGTTTTCCCCGTTGAAAGTCCTGGTGTGATTGGGCGAGGGCGCTCAGAGCGCGTCGTCGCCGGATTCGCCGGTGCGGATGCGGATGGCCTGCTCGATCGAGTAGACGAAAATCTTGCCGTCGCCGATGCGGCCGGTCTGCGCCGCGGTGCGGATGGCTTCGATCGCCTTGTCGGCGAACTCGTCCGGGCACACGACTTCGATCTTCACCTTGGGCAGGAAATCCACCACGTATTCCGCGCCGCGATAGAGCTCGGTGTGGCCCTTTTGCCGGCCGAAGCCCTTGGCCTCGGTGACGGTGATGCCCTGCAGCCCGACTTCCTGCAGCGCCTCCTTCACTTCATCCAGCTTGAACGGCTTTACGATCGCCTCGATCTTCTTCATGCAGGCCTCCACTTCGACCCTTGCGGGTGTCGCCGATCAGCATGCACGGGCCATGCCAGCGTCCGCAGGGGGTTGGTTTTTCTCGATGTTGCAGTCGGTTAGGCGAATATTCTCAGCAATCGAGTCACGCCGGTTGCTGCTGTGCCGCCCAAACATTGTGCAATGTGCCGGCGAAATTGGCAAAACGTCGCCCGAGCCGATTGCGCCGTGCAAACGGAATGCGCAGTCGCGGGCGTTGACCTCGGGCGGTCGCTGCGATAGCGGCATGTAATAACATTACGCTGCGAGGACGGTATGGACGACGCGATCATCATCGGGGGAAGCTTTGCGGGACTGACGGCGGCCATGCATCTGGTGCGGGCGCGGCGGCGGGTGACGCTCGTCGACACCGGTCAGCCGCGCAACCGCTACGCGGCCGCGGCGCACAACGTCCTCGGCTTCGATGGCGTGCCGCCGCTCGACATCCGCCGTGCCGGGCTGGCCAATGTGCTGGCCTATCCGACGGCCCGGCACGTCGCGGCCGAGGCGGTGGGCATTGGCGGGGTGCGCGACGACTTCGTGGTGCGCCTTGCGGGCGGCGAGAGCCTCGTCGGGCGCCGGATCATCCTCGCCTATGGCGTCGCCGACCAGCTTCCGGCGATTCCGGGCTTTGCCGAATGCTGGGGCAAGACGGTGATCCACTGTCCCTATTGCCACGGCTACGAGGTGGCGGGCGGGCGGCTGGGGCTGTTGTATTCGAGCCCGGCGTCGCTGCATGCGACGGTGCTGCTGCGCGACTGGACCGACACGCTGACGCTGTTCACCAACGGGCTCGATCTGCCGGACGGCGTGGAGGCGCGGATCAAGGCCCGCGGCAATGGCGTGCTGGAGGGCAGGGTGGCGGCCTTCCTGCACGAGGCGGGCCGGCTGCGCGCGGTGCGGATGGAAAGCGGCCGGGAGGTCGGGCTCGACGCCATGCTGGCGCATCCGCGAGTGCTGCCGTCGGCGCGGCTGCACGAGGATCTGGGGGCCGAAACGCTGGAGGCGCCGCTCGGGCCGTATCTCAAGGTCGACGACGAGGGCCAGACCACGGTGCCCGGGGTGTTCGCCGCTGGCGACCTGGCCGGGCCGCGCCACAGCATCAACGGCGCGATGCATGGCGGCATGATCGCCGGGGTCGGCTGCCACCGCTCGCTGCTCGATTGGAGCTGAGGGGTTTTCAGGCTTTGACTGGGTTGGGAACATCATATAGATGCAGCCAGCCCGGCCGATGGGCGGTTGCGGGTGTGGCGAAACTGGTAGACGCAACGGATTTAGGTTCCGTCGCCCAAAAGGCGTGGAGGTTCAAATCCTCTCACCCGCACCAGTTTGGCGAAACATCCCTGCCTTCGGCCCCCGATGGAATTTGGAACGGATTGTTGAATGCAGGTCACCGAAACCCTCAATGAAGGCCTGAAGCGCAAGCTGAGCCTGGTCATCCCCAAGAGCGACCTGACCGGCCGCCTCGAGACGCGGCTGAGCGAACTCAAGAGCCAAGCCAACATCAAGGGTTTCCGCCCCGGCAAGGTGCCCGCGACCTATCTCAAGAAGATGTACGGCAAATCGGCGATGGCCGAGGTGATGCAGGACGCCATCAACGCCACTGTGGGCAATGCGCTGACCGAGCGGTCCGAGCGCGCCGCGACGCAGCCCAAGGTCGACCTGCCGGAAGACCAGGGCACCATCAACAAGGTGCTGGACGGCGAATCCGACCTCGCCTTCGACGTGAGCTACGAGGTGCTTCCTGCTGTCACGCTGATGGATTTCTCGACGCTCAAGCTCGACCGGCCGGTGGTCGAGGTGACCGACGAGGACGTCAGCAAGGAAATGCAGCGCGTGTTCCGCCAGAACCGCGGCTACGAGCCCAAGCCCGACGACGGCGTCGTCGCCCAGGGCGACAATCTCGGCCTGTCCTTTGTCGGCAAGATCGACGGCAAGACGTTCCCGGGCGGCAGTTCCGACCATGCGCATTTGATCGTCGGCTCGGGCGACTTCATCCCCGGCTTCGAAGACCAGCTCGTGGGCATGAAGAAGGGCGAGACGCGCGAGGTCCAGGTGACCTTCCCGGCCGACTACAACAATGCCGAGCTGCAGGGCAAGAAGGCGACCTTCGACGTCACCATCCTCCACATCGACGCGCCGATGGCCGGCGAGCTCAATGACGAATTCGCCCAGCGGCTGGGCCTCGAGAACCTCGAGGCGCTTCGCACCGCGGTGCGCGAGCAGATGACGGCGGCGCTGGCCTCGATGAGCCGGCAGGCGGTGAAGCGGCAGATCCTCGATGCGCTCGATGAAGGCCACAAATTCGCGGTGCCGGAGCAGCTCGTCGATGCCGAGTTCGAGACCATCTGGCAGCGGGTCGAGCACGAGGTGACCGATCACGGCCGGTCGTTCGAGGACGAAGGAACGACCGAAGCGGAAGCCCGCGAGCAGTATCGCAAGATCGCCGAGCGCCGCGTGCGCCTCGGGCTGGTGGTGGCCGAAGTCGGCAACGCCAACAAGGTCGAGGTGACCGAGGACGAGCACCAGCAGGCGCTGATCGCCGAGGTGCGCCGCTTCCCGGGCCAGGAACAGCAGGTCTACGACTACTACCGCAAGAACCCGCAGGCGCTGGCCGGGCTGCGCGCCCCGGTGTTCGAGAACAAGGTGGTCGACTACATCGCCGGCATCGCGACGCAGACCGACAAACCGATGAGCCGCGAGGACCTGGCAAAGATCATCCAGGACGAAGGCGACGACGTGCCGGACGAGCATCACCACGACGACCACGATCATCACGACCACTGAGGTTGGTGACTTATCTCAAAGGCCGCCTCCGGGCGGCCTTTTCATTTGGAGGCGGCCGATGCGGATCGACCATGTGCAACTCGCCATCCCGCGCGGCAGCGAAGCTGTCTGCCGGGCGTTCTATTGCGGGCTGCTTGGCTGGCGCGAAATCGACAAGCCGCCGGCGCTCGCGGCGCGCGGCGGGCTGTGGCTCGACATCGGCGCGGGGCAGGTGCACCTCGGCGTGGAGGAGGATTTTCGGCCGGCCCGCAAGGCGCATCCGGCGCTGTCGGTCGAAGATTTGGACGGCCTGGCGCGGACGCTGCAGGACGCAGGTGTCAGCGTTGCGTTCGACGACGCCATTGCCGGTGTGCGGCGGTTCTACGCGCACGACCCGGTGGGCAACCGGCTGGAGTTCATACAGGGGCGTTGAAGCGGGCAGGGGGCTGCAGTGAGCTCCCCTCCCCCGCAAGCGGGAGAGGAGCGCCGACTGCGCGTACTTTCGCGAGGCTGATACTCGCGGTAAGACCGTGGCATGCACGAACTCCTCGCTCCTGCCGAAATGTCCCGCGCCGACCGTCTTGCCGAGGCGGCGGGAACGCCGTTGCTGGTGCTGATGGAGAATGCGGGCAGGGCGGTGACGAACGAAATTCTACACCGCTACGGCAAGCGCCCGGTGCTGGTGCTGTGCGGCCCCGGCAACAATGGCGGCGACGGGTTCGTGGTGGCGCGGCAATTGCGCGAGGCGGGTTGGCCGGTGGGTGTCTGCCTGCTGGGGGATCGTGCCCGCCTCAAGGGCGATGCCGCGACGAACGCCGCGCGCTGGGGCGAGACAGTGTCGTTCGACCTGAACGATGCAGGCCTCGTGGTCGATGCGCTGCTTGGCGCCGGGCTCGACCGCGACGTCACCGGCGAGATGGCGGTGGCGATCCGGCGGGTCAACGAGAGCGGCGTTCCAGTCGTGGCGATCGACGTGCCGTCGGGGGTCGATGGCGGCAGTGGCGCTATTCGGGGCGTGGCGGTGCGGGCCGATCGCACCGTGACGTTCTTCCGGCGGAAGCCCGGCCATCTGCTCGCGCCGGGTCGCGATCTGTGCGGCGAAATGGTGTTGCGCCAGATCGGTATTCCGGCGTCGGTGCTGCTTGAGATTCGCTCAACGGCGCATGAGAATGGCCCGCATTTGTGGTCGGTGCCGCACGTCGCGCGCGAGGCGCACAAATACTCCCGCGGCCATTGTGTCGTCGTGTCCGGTGGCGCCCTGCAGACGGGCGCGACGCGGTTGAGTGCGACGGCAGCGCTGCGGGCGGGGGCGGGGGCTGTTACACTTGTCGGCGAACGCGACGCCCTGATGGTTCACGCCGCGCATGTCACGGCCATCATGCTCAAGCCGTTCGCCTCGCTCGCCGAGTTTCGCGACATCCTCGCGGGCAAGGTCAACGCGCTGGTCATCGGCCCGGCGGCCGGGGTCACGCCCGAGACGCGCGAGCATGTGCTTGCCGCGCTCGAGCTTGTCCCCTCGGTCGTCATCGACGCCGACGGCATGAGCGTGTTCAAGGACGACCCTGAAACATTGTTCCAGGCAATCAGGGCGCGAGCCGATCGGCCCGTGGTGCTGACGCCGCACGAGGGCGAGTTCACGCGCCTGTTCGGCGAGCTGCCCGGCAGCAAGCTCGAGCGGGCGCGTGGGGCGGCGCGGCGGTCGGGGGCGATCGTCATCTACAAGGGCAGCGACACGGTGATCGCGGCGCCCGACGGGCGGGCGGCGATCAACGGTAACGCGCCGCCGGGCCTCGGCACCGCGGGCGCGGGCGACGTGCTGGCCGGCATCGTCGGCGGCTTCCTCGCGCAGGGCATGGCCGGCTTCGATGCGGCAGCCGCGGCGGTGTGGGTGCATGGCGAGGCGGGCAGCCGCTTCGGCCGCCCGGGCCTCATTTCCGAGGATCTGCCGGGATTGATCCCCGACGTGCTGGCGGCGCTCTAGCCGGCGGCCGGCGCGGAGGCCGTGCTCCAGGTGCCGTCCGGCTTGCAGGTGGCGGTCATGGTCTTGTTGCCGCTGACCGACGAGGTCGCGCCCACCGAATAGAAGGAGTCGGCGAAGAAGCAGCCGGCGGCCGGTTTTTCGGTCGCCGCCCAGGTGCCGTCCGGGTTGCAGGTTTCGACGGTCGCGCCGGCGCGGATGGTGGCGCCGGGCGAGAAGGTCTTGCTGCCGAGCAGGCACCGCGCCGCCACCGGCTCGGGGCCGGTCTGCGATTGTGCAAGGGCGAGCGAAGGCATGGCGGCAAACGCCGCGAGGATCAAAATACGAAGCATAATAAGGTCTCCTGAAATACGGAGAGCTTACCAAACGACGTCGAGCCGTTCCAGTCCGTGGAAATGGTAGACGTTGTTGTAGCGCGGCGGCGCGGCCAGCCTGAGCCCCGGCAGGCGGCGGAACAGCGTCGACAGCGCCACCTGCAGTTCGATGCGGGCAAGCGGCGCGCCGATGCAGAAATGGATGCCGGCGCCGAAGCTGACGTTCTGTCCGTCGGTACGGAACGGATCGAAACTGTCGGCGTCCCTGAAGCGCGTCGGGTCGCGATTGGCGGCGCCCAGCATCAGGCCGATGACCTCGCCCTTCCTGAAGCTCTGCCCGTCGTCGAGCGTCACGTCGCTGAGTGCATAGCGGGTGAACATGTGGAGCGGCGCGTCGAAGCGCAGGCACTCCTCGACCGTCGCTTCGGTCTGTTCGGGCGTGGCGAACAGCGTTTTGGGGTCGCGGCCGCTTTCGAGGATGGTCTTTACCGCATTGCCGGTGGTGTGCACCGTCGCCTCGTGGCCGGCGTTGAGCAGCAGGATGGCGGTCGACATCACCTCGTCCTCGCTGAGCTTCTGCCCATCGACCTCCGAGGTCAGCATGTGGGTGAGCAGGTCTTCCCTGGGCGCCGTGCGCCGCTCGGCGATGACCTCGCGCAGATAGGCCATGAAGTCCTCGGACGCGCGGTTGGCGTCGAGCTCGGTCTCGCGCGTGACGCCGTACATGTACATCTGGACCATGCGGTTGGACCAGTTGAGGAGCTGCGGCGCCATCTCGGCCGGCAGCCCGATCATCTCGGCGATGACCACCGCGGGGATCGGCGCGGCGAAGTTGCGGATCAGCTCGGTGCCGCCTTCGGGCTCGAGCCGGTCGATCATCTCGTTGGCGAGCCGCTCGATGCGCGGGCGCAGCTGCGCGACATTACGCGACACAAAGGCACGGTTCACCAGATTGCGCAGGCGCGTGTGCGCCGGTGGCTCCAGCGCCAGCAGCGAGTATTTCTCGGTCAGGTCGAACGCCGCCGTGTGGTCCTTGGGCGGCGGCCAGCCCAGTTCCTCGCGGCTTGCCACATGCAGGATCTGCCGGCCGAAGCGCTTGTCGCGCAGCAGCGCGTTCACCTCGCGGAAGCCGGTGAAGCACCAGTGGCCATAGTCCTCCCACAGGAAGGTCGGCGTCCCCAGATGCAGCGCCGAATAGAAGGCGTAGGGGTTCTGGTAGAAGGCGGCGTCGCGCGGCCGCGCGCTGGCGCGCCGGTCGGTGGCCGAAATGGCGAAGGCGGGGGCGTGTTGGTTCATGCGCCGAGGATATTGGGGCGCGTGGCGAATTCAACTGCCCCGCTGACCGGTTTCTGCCCGCCCCCAAAGGCATCGGCGGCACCCCAAGGGACGCCGCCGGCGGTTCGATCGGATTGGTGCTCCGGATCAAAAGTTAAAGAATTCCTTGAGATCGCTGATCTTCTTGTCCCAGAGCTTGACGTTCTGCTCGAACGTGTCCTCCGACACGCCGTTGAAGGTCGAGAAGGCGAAATCCAGCGTCGGATCCTTGTTGTCGTCGAGCCAGACACGGCCGGTGATCTGCTTGCTGTTCCACTCGTTGGCCTTGTCCATCGTGGTGCCCTTCTTGAGATCGAGGGCGACGTTGAACAGCAGCGTGTAGCAATCGGCCAGGTTGTCGTCGCAATCGTAGAAGTCGATATAGGTCTTGAGCCCTGAGATCCGGACGGCGATCGAGGTCCGGCCGGAATCCATCTTTTCGAGCTTGCCGGGGTAGCCGAGATTGCTCAGCGCCGTCAGCACGCTCTGCGGGTCGCGTGCGGTGACGTTGTCACCGGCCGGCGCGCTGGTGTCGGGCGGCTGGGTATTGTCCTCCGGCGGCGCGCTGGAATTGTCGTCTTCCGGCGCGCTGGAGGCGGTGTTCGGCGGCTGCGCGTTTTTCGGGCTCAGGCTGTCGGTGTCGCTGGAGCCGGCGGCGAAGGCCGGCATGGCCGTGGCCAGCATCAGGCCCGCGGCGGCGAGCAGGACGAGATGTTTCATTGAAGGTTCCCCAAGGTTACTGCACCACATTTGCAGACTGCCCCGCTTCCGTAAACTGACATCGGGGAGGCAATTTGGCCTGTTAGGTACGCTGGTGTGACCGCCCTTGCTGGCCGCCACAGTCCCGCCTATCTCTGCCTTTACCGCGCCTTAACACCGGCTCGTCTCACCTCGGCCAATCGCGCGCCGATTCGGCATTCAGCTCAGGGGCATCTGGAAAAATGAGAGATCTCGTCGATACCTATACCAATTACCTGGTGCCCACCGTGGTGGAACAGACCAACCGCGGCGAGCGCGCCTTCGACATCTATTCGCGCCTGCTCAAGGAGCGGATCATCTTCGTGACCGGGCCGATCGAGGACAACATGTCCTCCCTGGTGATCGCCCAATTGCTGTTCCTCGAATCCGAGAACCCCAAGAAGGAGATCAGCCTCTACATCAACTCGCCGGGCGGCGTGGTGACGGCGGGGCTGGCGATGTACGACACCATGCAGTTCATCCGGCCGCAGGTCGCGACGCTGTGCGTCGGGCAGGCGGCGTCGGCGGCGTCGCTGCTGCTGTGCGCGGGCGAAAAGGGCATGCGGGCGGCGCTGCCCAATGCCTCGATCATGGTGCACCAGCCGTCGGGCGGCTACCAGGGCCAGGCCACGGACATCCTGATCCATGCCCAGTTCACCGAGCGCCTGAAGCGCCGGCTGAACGAGATCTATGTCAAGCACACCGGGCAGGACTACGACACCATCCACCAGGCGCTCGAGCGCGACAACTTCCTCACGGTCGAGCAGGCCAAGGATTTCGGACTGATCGATGCGATCTACGAGAAGCGGGCGGCGCCCGACGCTCAGTAAAATCGTCGGTGTTAAGCCTATCGCGATGCGACACGGGACTGTGTCGACAGGGCAATTGTGGGGTGCCGGATCGGCCGCTAAGCTCGACCCGGCAACATATTGTTTAAGTCTCGCGCGTTAGCTTGAGTCCAGCGCGGGTTGGCGGGGGCAAGGCCCCCGAGGAGTGACGGATGTCCAAAGATACTTCCACCGGCGAATCCAGCAAGAACACGCTGTATTGCTCGTTCTGCGGCAAGTCGCAGCACGAAGTTCGCAAGTTGATCGCTGGACCGACCGTGTTCATCTGTGATGAATGCGTCGAATTGTGCATGGACATCATCCGCGAGGAAAACAAAACCTCGATGGTGAAGTCCAGCGAGGGCGTGCCGACCCCGCAGGAAATCTACAAGGTGCTGGACGATTACGTGATCGGCCAGTCACGCGCCAAGCGGAACCTGTCGGTCGCCGTGCACAACCACTACAAGCGGCTCAACCACGCGGCCAAGAATCAGGACGTGGAGCTGGCCAAGTCCAACATCCTCCTGGTCGGCCCGACGGGCACCGGCAAGACGCTTTTGGCGCAGACGCTGGCCCGCATCCTCGACGTGCCGTTCACGATGGCCGATGCGACGACGCTCACCGAAGCCGGCTATGTCGGCGAGGACGTCGAGAACATCATCCTCAAGCTGCTGCAGGCCGCCGACTACAATGTCGAGAAGGCGCAGCGCGGCATCGTCTATATCGACGAAGTCGACAAGATCTCGCGCAAGTCCGACAACCCCTCGATCACTCGCGACGTGAGCGGCGAGGGCGTGCAGCAGGCGCTGCTGAAGATCATGGAAGGCACCGTGGCGTCGGTGCCGCCGCAGGGCGGCCGCAAGCACCCGCAGCAGGAATTCCTGCAGGTCGATACCACCAACATCCTGTTCATCTGCGGCGGGGCCTTCGCCGGCCTCGAAAAGATCATCCAGGCCCGCTCCGAGGGCTCTGGCATCGGCTTTGCCGCCACGGTCAAGGACCCGCGTGACCGCCGCGTCGGCGACGTGCTGAAGGAAGTGGCGCCCGAGGATCTGGTGAAGTTCGGCCTCATTCCCGAATTCATCGGCCGCCTGCCGGTGATCGCCACCCTCGAAGACCTGGACGAGCCGGCGCTGATCCAGATCCTGACCGAGCCCAAGAACGCGCTGGTGCGCCAGTACCAGCGGCTGTTCGCCATGGAAGACACCGAGCTGACCTTCCACGAGGACGCCCTCAAGGCCATCGCCCGGCACGCCATCGAGCGCAAGACCGGCGCCCGCGGCCTGCGTTCGATCATGGAAGGCATCCTGCTCGACACCATGTTCGACTTGCCCTCGCTCGACGGCGTCGAAGAGGTGGTGATCTCGGAAGACGTGGTGAACAACAAGGATGCCCGCCCGCTCTACATCTACTCGGAGCGCAAGAAGGAAGAGGCGCTGTCGACCAGCGCCTGAGGCAACTTGCCGACAGAAAGTGATGAGCGCCGGGCACCTGTTGCCCGGCGTTCTTGTTTTTGAAGACGACAGGTCATATTCTTACGTTGTGCCCATCGATGGAGGCGACGTATGACGGCCCGCAACACAACCCGTTTGTCGAGCAAATTCCAGATTTCAATTCCGAAGTCCGTTCGGGAGGAAAACGGGTGGCGGGCGGGCCAGGAATTTGCCTTCATCCCGCGCGGCAAAGGAGTCGTGCTGGTGCCGATCCCGACACTTGAGGAGTTGCGCGGCATTGCCCGAGGCGCCGATCCGACCGGGTACCGCGATCGCGAAGATCGCTATTGATGCGCACTGTCGATACGTCGGCCTGGATCGAGTGGCTGCTCGACTCGCCGACGGGAGCGGCCTTGGAAGCTGAGCTTCCCCCGCTGGCCGAATGGATCGTCCCCACCATCGTGCAACTCGAATTGTCTAAATGGCTGGTTCGGGAGCGGGGCGAGGCAATTGCGGACAGGGCTGTTGCCCTGACCCAGCGGTGCGTTGTCGTGCCGCTGGATACTCCTATCGCGCTCATAGCGGCAGAGATGTGCGCGTTGCACGGGTTGTCGACCGCCGACGCCATAATCTATGCGAGCGCGAGCGAGCATCGCGCCGACCTGCTGACCTGCGATGCGCACTTCAAGGACCTGCCGGGCGTGGTCTACGTTGCCAAGCGGTCGAACTAGCGCCAATCGACATTCAGGATTCCGTTGTGCTGGGATGCGTGATTCATAGGTGTCCGCGATTTGCGGAGACTGAGGATGGCGACGAAGCGGTATGAGTTGAGCGATGCACAATGGCGGCGGATCGAGCCGCTGCTGGCTGGCAAGGCCGGCGATCCGGGCCGAAGTGGAGCGGACAACCGGCTGTTCGTGAACGGAGTGTTGTGGGTGCTGCGCTCAGGCGCGCACTGGCACGATCTGCCCGAGCGCTACGGCAAGTGGAAGACACTGCACAAGCGCTTCTCACGCTGGTCCAGGGCTAAGGTGTGGGAGCGCGTCTTCGACGATCTCACCCGCGACCGGGATAATCAGTATCTGATGCTCGACAGCACTCTGGTGCGCGCCCATCAGCAGGCGGCGGCTGGAAAAGGGGGGCTTCGGACCAGGCTCTGGGGCGTTCCCGAGGCGGACTGACCACCAAGATCAACATGATCTGCGACACGCTCGGTCGCCCACTCCGCTTTCTGCTTGCGCCCAGCCAGAGCCACGACATCCTGGCCGCTCCAGCCCTGCTCGAAGGCTTCACCTGCCAGGCCGTGCTCGCCGACCGGGCCTACGACACCAACGCCCTGCGCAGCCTCGTCGCCGATGTGGGAGCCGAGGCGGTGATCCCCTCGACCCGCTCCCGCTCAACACTCATCCCGCATGATCGCATCATCTATCGGTGCCGCAACCGCATCGAACGCTGCTTCAACCGCCTCAAGCACTTCCGACGCTTCGCTACACGCTACGACCGACGCGCCACCCACTTCCTCGCCTTCATCCACCTCGCTGCAGCTATGATCTGGATGACCTGAATGTCGATTCGACCTAGCGCCACGACAAGCCCCGCTGGCCTTGCCCCGCCGCAGGGACTAGATTTGTGCGCGAGGGCGTCGCAGCGGCGGAGAGCAACATGAAATACGACAGTATCCTCGGCACAGTCGGCAATACGCCGGTCGTCCGGATCAATGCGCTCGCACCCAAGGGCGTGACGCTCTACGTCAAGGTCGAGGCGTTCAATCCGCTCGGCTCGGTCAAGGACCGGCTGGCGCTGGGGGTGATCGAGGCAGCGGAGCGGGACGGGTCGCTGCAGCCGGGGCAGACGGTGATCGAGGCGACCTCGGGCAATACCGGCATCGGGCTGGCCATGGTGTGCGCCGCCAAGGGCTATCCGCTGGTAGTCACCATGGCGGAGAGCTTTTCGGTGGAGCGCCGGCGGCTGATGCGGTTCCTTGGGGCCAAGGTGGTGCTGACGCCGGCGGCGCTGGGCGCCACCGGCATGATCGACAAATGCAAGGAACTGGCCGCCGCCAAGGGCTGGTTCATGACGCGGCAGTTCGAGAACGACGCCAACCCGGCCTATCACGCCAAGACCACGGCGCAGGAAATCCTGCGCGATTTCGAGGGCGAGCAGCTCGACTATTGGGTGACCGGGTTCGGCACCGGCGGCACGCTCAAGGGCGTCGCCGGCGTGCTGAAGCAGGAGCGGCCGGAGACGCGGATCGTGGTGGCCGAGCCCGAGACGGCGCCGATGCTCACCTCGCATGAGAAGCAGGCGCGCAATGCCGACGGCTCGCCCGCGTCCCGGCACCCGGCGTGGAAGGCGCACCCGTTCCAGGGCTGGAGCCCCGATTTCATCCCCAAGATCACCGGCGATGCCGTGGCAAGCGGGCTGATCGACGAAATCGTGAGCGTGCCGGGCGGCGACGGTATCAAGGCCAGCAGGGCGCTGGCGCAGAAGGAGGGCATCTTCGTCGGCATCAGCGCCGGCGGCACCTTCGCGGCGGCGCTGAAAGTCGCCGAGAAGGCCGCCCCGGGCTCGACCATCCTCTGCATGCTGCCCGATACCGGCGAACGCTATCTGTCGACGCCGCTGTTCGCCGACATCCCCGCCGACATGACCGACGCGGAACTGGCCATTTCACAGTCGACGCCCGGGCAGCAGCTTCCGGTGAAGCCGCCGGCCCCCTAGCGCCTCGCCACCAGCGCCGCCATGTCGGTTGCGCCCGCAGCGCCGAGGCCGTCGGCGACGCCGGCCCGGTCGGCGTCGGGGCGGTTCTGGCTGGCCTTCCACTTGCCTTCGAGGCGGGCGATGGGGATTTCGAGGCCGAAGATGCCCTTGAGCTGGGCGTCGATATAGGCGGCGGGCGCATCGTCGATGGCCCAGGGATGGGCGCGAGCCGCCTCCTGCGCCGCCGTCAGCTCGCCGATCTGGGCGCGCAGCCAGGCTGGATCGTCAATCACCACCGGCGTGCCCCACGCCTGCACCACGACGTAGTTCCAGGTGGGGACGACCTTGCCGTGCTCGGCCTTGGACGGATACCAGCTCGGCGTGATGTAGCTTTCGGGACCCTGGAAGATCACCAGCGCTTCGGCGCCGCCGGCAAGGGCCAGGCGCTGCTCGTTGGCGCGGGCGAGGTGGGCGCGCAGCACGCCGGATTGGCCGCGCGAGCGATCGAGGGTGAATGGAACGAGGTTCGCCTCGAGCCCGCCGGGCCCGTGCGTGACCAGCGTGCCGAGCCGGTGGGAGTCGATCAGGGCGTGCAGCACCTCCAGCCGATCTTCGCGAAAGGCGGGCGGGCGGTACATCAGCCGGCCAGTGCGGGTTGCCTTGCGTCGACGCCGACAGGGGCGGCGAAGAGGTCGTATTCGTCCGAGCCGGTGACGGTGACCGCCAGCTTGTCGCCGGGCTTGATGCCCTGGGCGTTGTCGATGATCACCTGGCCGTCGATATCGGGCGCGTCCCATTTGCTGCGGGCGATGGCGCGGCCCTCGGCGGGGCGCACGTCGTCGACCAGCACCTCGATGGTGCGCCCGACCTTCTTGGCGAGCTGCGCCGTGGATACGCCCTGCGCCACTTCCATGAGCTGGGCGAAGCGCTCGTCCTTGATCTCGTCGGGCACGATGCCCTCGAGGTCGTTGGCGGGGGCGCCGGTGACTGGTTCGTATTTGAAGCAGCCGGCGCGGTCGATCTCGGCCTCTTCCAGCCAATCGAGCAGGAAGTCGAAGTCCTCCTCGGTCTCGCCGGGGAAGCCGACGATGAAGTTGGAGCGGATGGTGAGGTCGGGGCAGAGGGCGCGCCAGCCCTTGATACGCTCGAGCGTCTTCACCTGGTTGGCGGGGCGGCGCATGGCCTTAAGCACGCTCGGCGAGGCGTGCTGGAACGGGATATCGAGGTAGGGCAGGATCTTGCCCTCGGCCATCAGCGGGATCACCGCGTCGACGTGCGGGTAGGGGTAAACGTAATGGAGGCGGGTCCAGACATCGAGCTTGCCCATCTCCTCGGCCAGCGTCTGGAACTTGGCGGTGACGTCGCGGCCGTGGAACTTGCTCGGCGCGTATTTGACGTCCACCCCGTAGGCCGAGGTGTCCTGGCTGATCACCATGATCTCCTTGACGCCGGACTTCACCAGCCGTTCGGCTTCGTAGAGCACCGAGGCGAGCGGGCGCGAGCTCAGGTCGCCGCGGATCTGCGGGATGATGCAGAACGAGCAGCGGTTGTTGCAGCCCTCGGAAATCTTCAGATAGGCGTAGTGCTTGGGCGTCAGGCGCAAGCCGGCTTCCGGCACGAGGTCGACGAATTTGTTGGGCACCGGCGGCAAATGTGCATGCACGGCGTTGACCACGGATTCGTACTGGTGCGGGCCGGTGACGGCGAGCACGTTGGGGTGGGTCTCGCGGATCAGCGTCTCCTCGACGCCGAGGCAGCCGGTGACGATCACCTTGCCGTTCTCGTTGAGCGCTTCGCCGATCGCCTCGAGGCTCTCCTGCTTGGCGCTGTCGAGGAAGCCGCAGGTGTTGACGATGACGACATCGGAGCCGGCGTAGTCGCGGCTGAACTCGTAGCCCTGCGCGCGCAGCGTCGTGAGGATGCGTTCGGAATCGACGAGCGCCTTCGGGCAGCCGAGGCTGACGAGGCCGATTTTCGGGGCGGATTGGGTCATTGGGGCGCCGATATAGCGCAAAACCCCGCAAAAGCAATGATCGGCAGTTTGCGATAGAGGCAGGGCAGGCGTGCGCGGCGCAACCTTACGGCAATTTTAGATGGCAATCGATCGCGAACGCTCAATTCTGCGTTGCGGCGCTACTCGGGGCCGCGAAGGCCGGCTAGCACATGCGATGTCGACAAAGCAGGTGACGTCATGACCACGCCTCTCGCCAAATATACGCTGTGGATGCTCGGGATTTTCCGTATCGTGACCGCTCTGGTGTTCATGGAGCACGGCACCCAGAAGCTGTTCCATTTTCCGCCGATGGAGCGTTTCGGCGCGCCCGGGGGCGCTGGCGGCGCCGGGCGGACGGCGGCGCGGGCGCTGCAGCAGGGCGCCGACGCCGTGAGTTCGGCGGCGAGCAGCGCCGTGGACGCGGCCAGCGCGGCGCTCGGCAATGCGGCCGAGACAATGTCCAGCATCGCGTCCAGCGTCCAGCCGCCGACCGGCGGGACCGCGCCGGGCGGTGCGGAGGGTGGCATGCCGCCGTCGATGCAGACGCTGTTCCTGGTGGCCGGCATCCTCGAGACCTTCGGCGGCCTGGCGCTGGTGCTCGGCCTGCTCACCCGGCCGATCGCCTTCATCGTCGCCGGCGAGTGCGCCGTGATCTTCTGGTGGATGGATGTGGGGCGCACGCACACGATCTTTCCCGCCAGCAATGGCGGCGAGGTCGCGGTGCTGTTCTGCTTCAATTTCCTGCTGCTGGTGTTCGCCGGGCCGGGCGCCTTCGCGCTCGACAATCTCATCGGCAGGCGAAAGGCCTAAAGCTTCGGTGACGGTGTGCGCCGGGCGGTGCGGCGGGGGCCGCGGGGCGGCGTGATCTCGACGTCGGGGGCGGGGTCCGTCGCCGGCGTGATCAAATCGTCGACGTCCACGATTTCGTCCTCCTCGTCGGCCATCTCGTGGATGGCGTCGCGCACGTCCTCGAGCAGCGAGGTGGAAATGCGCGTGCGGCTGACCGAATCCGCCGCCGCCTCGTTGGCCTTGAACCAGACCAGCAGCGCCTCGCACACGGTGCGCAGCATCACGAGGCCGAAGCTGCCATAGACCACGATCTCGAGCAGGCTCCACAGGCCGTCGCCGAAGCTGCTGGCGAAGGCGAGGACGAGATGCGTCACCGCCCACATCAGCAAGGTGGCGAGGCCCGTGACGTAGAGCACGGGGATCAGCCGCGGCGACAGTACCGTGTCGAGCCGGAACAGCGTCGAGCCCATGAAGATGCGGCGAAGGTCATCGGAGGTCATGTTCGGCACTCCAGCGGCGCGGGATTCGTGAAACTGCCCTCAAGATGAGGGCCTCAGGCCGCCGTGACAAGGGCTTGCGGGGCAGCGGCGGGGCTCACGGTCGGCCCGAAACGCCGTTCGAACGCGGTTCGGAGCGCGCCATCGACCTCCGGCATCGATACCAATTGCCCCAGATCCTCGAGGCTGGTGACGCCGCGGTCGGCAATGCCGCAGGGCACGATGCCGGCGAAATGGCCGAGATCGGGGGAAACGTTGAGGGCGATGCCGTGCGTCGTCACCCATTTGCTGACGCGCACGCCGATGGCCGCGATCTTGCTCTCGCCGCCGGGGCGGCCCGGCTGGCGGACCCAGACGCCGATGCGGCCGTCGCGCAATTCGCCGGTGACGTTGAAGCCGGCGAGCGTATCGATGATCCAGCCTTCGAGCCCCTGCACCAGGCAGCGCACGTCGCGGCCGCGGGCCCTGAGGTCGAGCATCAGATAGGCCACGCGCTGGCCGGGGCCGTGATAGGTGTATTCGCCGCCGCGCCCGGCCTCGTAGACCGGAAAGCGCTCGGGATCGAGCAGGTCTCCGGCGTCGGCGGAGGTACCGGCGGTATAGAGCGGCGGGTGCTCGACCAGCCAGACCAACTCCGGCGCGTCGCCACGCGCGATGGCGGCGGCGCGGTCCTTCATGGCCTGCAGCGCGAACGGATAGTCGACGGGAGCGTCGGCCACGACCCAGTCGACGGGAGCGGCGTCGGCGCGCCGCAGCCGCTCCGGCCCAACGCAGGTTAACGCTTCGGTAATCATGCCCGGCCGATGCTCCGAAGAGGCCCTCCGCACTGATTCAGCGGAGGCAAGTCAGGTCTATATATGAATACGCTCGACCAGATTGAAGTCGATATCACCGTGGAGCTCGGCTCGACCATCATGCCGATCCACCACCTGCTGCGCATGGGCCGGGGCGCCATCATCGAGCTCAACAGCACCGAGCACGATCCGCTGAAGATCTACGCCAACAACACGCTGGTGGCGAACGGCGAAATCCGGGTCGAGGACGGGCATCTGTCGGTCGAAGTGACCGAAAAGGTGTTCAAGCTCGGCTGATCTGCCGGCGCCGGCCACCGCAATCCTGAGTTTTGGGACGATCTCCGCGGGAGATCATGGTGCGGTCGAGAAGACTCGAACTTCCACGCCTTGCGGCACAGCGACCTCAACGCTGCGCGTCTACCAATTCCGCCACGACCGCACGCCATGGTAGGGGCCACGCCGTCGGCGAAGCGAGGCAGCGTGTAGCAAACGATTCCCGATGTCACAAGCACTATTCGGCGGGCGGGAAGGGCCCGGCGGACCCGTCATTTGGCTTTCCGCGCCGGGCGCGCCGCCGCCAGTTTTCGCTGCCGACTTTGCCATGCCCAAGTCTGGCGCATCGAGGTTCGATTGGCTACACCGCCGCCATGACCAGCGATCCCGCCACCGCCGACGCCAAGGAGCCCGAGGGCGGGAAGGATGACCTGCGCGGCGCCGACGACCAGGTCAATCCGGCCTGGCTGGCGCGGCTGCGGGCCCGGCTCGAGGCCGACGACAAGGACGCCGTGGTGGCGCTGACGGCGCCGCTGCACGCCGCCGACATGGGCGACGTGCTCGAGGCGTTCGACGCCGGCGAGCGGCTGAAGCTGGTGACGCTGCTGGGCGACAAGTTCGACTTCTCGGCCCTGACCGAGGTCGACGAGTCGGTGCGCACCGACCTGATCGAGGAACTGCCGCCCGCCGACGTCGCGCGCGGCGTCGCCGAGCTCGACAACGACGACGCGGTCTACATCCTCGAGGACATCGACACGCCGGCGCGCGAGGACATCCTCGCCCAGATGCCGGCGTTCGAGCGGCTGAACCTGCGGCGCAGTCTCGACTTCCCCGAGGATTCTGCCGGCCGCCTGATGCAGACGGATTTCATCGCCATCCCGCCGTACTGGACGGTGGGGCAGACGATCGACTATCTGCGCACCGAGCAGGAGCTGCCCGACGAGTTCTACCAGATCTATGTGGTGAGCCCGTCCTACAGCCTCGAAGGCATCGTCGCCCTCGACAAATTCCTGCGGGCCAAGCGCGACGTCCGCATCGGCGATCTGATGCAGAGCAACGTCATCGAGGTGCAGGCCACCGAGGACCAGGAGCGCGCCGCGCGCACCTTCGAGCGCTACGACCTAGTGGAGGTCGCGGTGATCGACGAGAGCAAGCGGCTGGTGGGCGTGCTGACCATCGACGACATCGTCGACGTGATCCACGAGGAAGCGACCGAGGACATGCAATTGCTCGCCGGCGTTGGCGGCGAGGAGATTTCCGACACCGTGCAGAAGACGGTGCGCGGCCGCGCCACCTGGCTGGTGGTGAATCTGGTGACGGCGGTACTCGCCTCGATGGTGATCGGGCTGTTCGACGCCACCATCCAGCAGATGGTGGCGCTCGCCGCGCTGATGCCGATGGTCGCCTCGATGGGCGGCAATGCCGGCACGCAGACCATGACGGTGACGGTGCGGGCGCTGGCGATGGACGAGCTCGACAGCTACAAGGTCCGCCGCCTGATCGCCCGCGAGATGCTGGTGGGCATCCTAAACGGGCTGATCTTTGCGCTGCTGATGGGGCTGCTGACCTGGCTGCGCTTCTTCAACCCCGGGCTCGGCCTGGTCATCGGCCTCGCCATGATCGTCAACATGATCGCTGCCGGCTCGGCCGGCGTATTGATCCCGCTGGGGCTGAGCAAGCTCAAGGTCGACCCGGCCGTGGCCTCGTCGGTGTTCGTCACCACCGTCACCGACGTGGTCGGGTTCTTCGGCTTTCTCGGTCTCGCCGCCCTCTGGATACGTGTCTTCGGATCCCTGCCATGAAGCTGATCTTCGCCAACCGCAACTATTCGAGCTGGTCGCTGCGCCCCTGGCTGGTGCTCAAGCATTTCGGCATCCCGTTCGACGAGGAGCTGGTGCTGCTGAGCGGCGAGGGCTGGAAAGAGACGCTGCGCCGGAAATCGCCGACCGGGCGGGTGCCGGTGCTGGTCGATGGCGGCGCGGTGGTGCCCGAGAGCATCGCCATCATCGAATATCTCAACGACAAATATCCGGCCAAGGGCATCTGGCCGTCCGACCGGCTGAAGCGGGCACAGGCGCGGGCGGTATCGGCCGAGATGCATGGCGGCTTCCGGGCGCTGCGCGACCTCGCGCCGATGAACCTGCGGGCCAGCCATCCGGGCAAGGTCGACGCCGATGCCGTGGCGGCCGACCTGCGCCGCATCGAGCAGATCTGGGGAGAATTGACCGACGAGTCCGGCGGGCCGTTCCTGTTCGGCAAGTTCAGCGGCGCCGACGCCATGTTCGCCCCGGTGGCGACGCGCATACGCACCTACGCGCTGCCGGTCTCCGACGCGGCGATGGAATATGTCGAGGCGATCTACGGGCTGCCGGCGTTCCAGGAGTGGCTTGCCGAGGCGATCAAGGAGCCGTGGGTGGTCGAGGACGACGAGATCGACGTGATCCAGGCACGGGCCGCCGCGAAATGATGCACATGATCAAGCTCTGCGTCGGCGTCGCGACGCTGGAGGAGCTCGAATCCTACCGCAGCGAGCGGGCGCATTGGTGGGGGGCCGATTACGGCGAGGACGTGCATGTCCACCGCACGCGCACGATGCCCAAGCGACGCGACGAGATCGAGGGGCAGGGCTCGATCTACTGGGTGATCTCGGGCGTCATCCGCTGCCGGCAGCCGATCCTCAGGCTCGCCGAGGCGCGCGACGAGCAGGGCCTCGCCTGCTGCGACATCATCATGGCGCCCGACATGGTGCGCGTCACCCCGCGCCCGAAATCGCCCTTCCAGGGCTGGCGCTACCTGACGCCCAAGGACGCCCTGCCCGATCTCGCCAGCGCCGGCTTCGCCGAGGAGGGCGACGAGGAACTGGCGCTGGAGCTGAGCAAGCTGGGCCTGATCTGAAGAAAGGCAGGGGAGGCCGCCGACTCGTCTCCGCTTTGGCCGGTCAAGTGAATTGCAGCGGTACTGTTCGCTGGCCCGCGGTTTGTGGCGAAACTGCCTCTTGAACCAAATCACGATTTCGCCGCAGATTCCGTCGCCGGAGACATGGAGGCCGCATGGGGCGCACGGGCACGCATGTCATCGTGGTGGGGAACGAGAAGGGCGGGTCGGGCAAGTCGACCACCGCCTTCCACCTTGCCGTCTACCTCATGTACCAGGGGTTTCGCGTCGCCTCGATCGACGTCGACAGCCGGCAGCAGACCTTCACCAACTACGTCAAGAACCGCCGCAACTGGGCGCAGGCGCGCGACCTGACGCTGCCGCACACCACGCATTTCCACCTGCCGCTGACGAAATCGGATTCGATCAAGGAGAACCACAAGCTCGAATTCGACCTGTTCCGCCAGGCGGTGGTCGAGGTCGAGGGGGTGGCCGACTTCCTGGTCGTCGACACGCCGGGGTTCGACACGCATCTGACGCGGCTGGCGCATTCGCTGGCCGATACTTTGATCACGCCGCTCAACGACAGCCTGATCGATCTCGACGTGATGGCGCATGTCGATCCGGTGACGGGCGATCCGCGCGAGATGAGCCATTATTCGCGGCTGGTGCAGCGGGCGCGCACCGAGCGGCTGGCCATCGACGGGCGCACCATCGACTGGATCCTGGTGCGCAACCGCATCTCCATGCTGTCGTCGCGCTCGATGCGGCTGGTGCAGTCGGCGATCGAGAAGATCGCGGTGCGGCTCGGCTGCCGCGTGGCCGACGGCATCGCCGAGCGGGTCATCTTCCGCTCGCTGTTCCCGATGGGGCTCACGGTGTTCGACCCGCTGGACGAGGAACTGCTGGGCGGGCTGCCGTCGATGTCGCATCTGAGCGCGCGGCAGGAATACCGGCAACTGGTCGAGGCGCTGAAGCTGCCCATCAGCGATCGCGTCGCCGCCCGGCGGGCGGTGGCGGCAACGATGACGCCCGGCGCCACGCCGAAATTCGAGCATATGGCCGGCACCACCTGACGGTTGCCGCTCCCGGTTTCGGATTCGTTAAAGACCTGCACGCTAGCCTTTAGAGAATCGCCCTGGAGCCGTGCGTGCAGCTCGACAGCTTCACTCTTCTTGTTGCCGGATCGTCGCTGCTCATCCTGCTGGGCGGGGTGTTCTTCGTCGTCTGGCTGCGCCATCGCAACACGCCGGAGCTCCTGTGGTGGAGCTTCCCCTTCGCGGCCGGCGGCGCCGCGGCGCTGGTCTACATGCTGCCGCACTGGGACACCGATTTCACTGCCATCGCCATCGGCAATGCCGCGCGCCTGTTCGCGGTGGGCTCGCTCTGGCAGGGCATCCGCGTCTTCGAGGGCCGCCGGCCGGCGTTGCGCCGCCTGCTGCTGCTCTGCCTGGTGTGGATCGGCCTGTGTTTCATCCCGGCCTTCGTCACCAGCATGGTGGCGCGGATCGTCGCCGCGTCGCTCATGATCGGCGCATTGGCGGCGATGATGGCCTTCGAGGTCTGGCGTCACCGCGACGAAACGCTCGCCTCGCGCTGGCCGACCTTTGCCGTCCTTGCCAGCTTCACCGTATTCATGGCCATCCGCGTGGTGGCGGCGCCCTGGGCGCCGTTCCCCTTCGGGGTCGCGCCGGTCGATCCGATCTGGCTCGCGGTTTTCCTCTGGCTGATCTTCGGCCACGCGACCTTCGCGGCGGTGTTCTTCCTCGCCATGACGCTGGAGCGGCGCGAAGCGCAGCAGCGCAGCTTCGCGCTGTCGGATCCGCTGACCGGCCTGATGAACCGGCGCGCCTTCGCCGATTTCGCGACGCGCATGAACCGGCGCCGCGCCGGCATCCGCAGCACGATGGCGCTGCTGGTGCTCGACCTCGACCACTTCAAATCGGTCAACGATCGCTTCGGCCACGAGGTCGGCGACCGCATGCTGAGATCCTTCGCCGACGTGGCCGAGGCCAATGTGCGACCGTCGGACCAGCTGTTCCGCATGGGCGGCGAAGAATTCTGCTTTGTGCTGCCGGAGACCTCGCTGCAGGAGGCGATCAACGTGGCCGAGCGCATCCGCAATGCGGTCGCCGCCTGCACGGTGGAGACCGCGCACGGGGCGGCGGTGGCGACTGTCAGCATCGGCATTGCGGCGACGCAGTTCGCGGTGGATGTCGAGGTGCTGCTGGCGGCGGCCGATGCCGCCGTCTACGAGGCCAAGTCCCGCGGCCGCAATCGCGTGGTGGTGGCCGAGCCGTCCACGCTGCGGCGGCTGCCGGACCCCGGCCGGACCGACCGCCTCAGCGCCTAAGCTCAGCTCACTTGCCGGTGTGAGGGGCCGCTGGCCGCCCCGGAGAACGTGCCGGTTCGCCGTCAGCCCGTGGCGGGCAGCAAAATACGCACGGCGCGCTGGCCACCGGGACCGAAGACGTCGATGTCGACTTCGACCGGGGGCATGATCATCCGCCGGGTGCGCGCCGACAGCGTCAGCACCACCGACAGCAGGTCGGAGACGCGCTGCCTGGCGGGCCGCCGGCTGAGATGGTTGACGATGTCATTGACCGCCTGGCGATTGGCGGAGGCGTCTGCGAGCTGCGACTGGCCCACGAAGCGGGCTAGTTCGGTAAGGCTCGACGTGTCGCTCATTTGGGCTACTCCATACACAGGCCACAAACGCGCTTCCCGGTTCGGCTACCTCTTTCGATGCATCGCCTCAGCTCTGCATCGCGAGGCAGCTCATCTTGGCTTGCTTGAGCTGCTTGCACATGTCGTTGGCCGCGCCCTGGCCGGAGAAACCGCCGAAGCGGGCGCGGAAATAGATCTGGCCGTCCTTCTCGAAGCGCTCGACGAAGCTCTGGAGCTTGCCGAGCGAGCGGACCTTGCCGGCCGCCGACTGCAGCAGGCCGTTGGCGCCGTCCTGCGTCGGCGAGGCGCCGATCTGGACGATCCAGCCCTGCGGCAGAGCGGCGGGCATCGGCTGCTGCGGCGCCGCCTCGGCGACCTGCGTCGAGGCCTTGTCGAAGCCGAGCGATTGCGGAGCGGCATCGCTCTGCGGCGCGACGGCGGCTTCAGTCGAGATGCTGCCCGAGGTCATGAGGTCGACGGGCTGGCCGTCGCGGCCGATGCCGACCGGCGGGATCAGCGGCGCCGACGGACGGGTTTGGCCCAGCGGGGCCGGCGCGGCACCCAGCGAGTAATTGTCGGTGAAGGCGCCGACCACGTCGCCCAGCGTCTTGCGCTTGGGAGCGCCGGCGGCGGCGTTGACGGCCTGCACGGCGGGCGGCATGCCGAGGTCCACGGGGCGCTCGATCGGCTCGGGGGCAAGGCTCGCGACCGTGGTGCTGTCGACGGTGTCGACGTCGCCGATGCCGATCTGCGGATTGGCCGGCGCTTCGTCGTCGGCGCCGCGGAATGCGGGCGCCGGCATCGGCACCACCGGGCTGGCGGAGGCGACCTGCACGTCGGCATCCTGCGGCGGGATCGCCATCGAACCCTTGCGGCCCGGCGTCGGAATCAAAGCGGCTTCGAGATAGCTGCCGGAGCGCGATTGCGGCAGGTATTCGTTGACAAGGCTGCGCACCTTGGCGTCGCGCGAACCGGCCGAGCCGAAGCCGAAGCCGACCACGACGATGTGGTGGCCGTCGGTCCGGGCGGCGGTCAGCAGGTTATAGCCGGCGGCGCCGGTATAGCCGGTCTTGATGCCGTCGATGCCGTTCTTGCCGAGCAGGTTGTTGTGGTTGCCGTAGGTGCGCTTGCCGTATTTGAAGCTCTTGGTCTGGAAGAACTCGTAATATTTCGGGAAGTGCTCGTAGATGGCGATGCCGAGCATCGCCTGGTCGCGCACGGTGGTGATCTGGCGGCTGTCGGGCAGGCCCGAGGCGTTCACATAAGTGGTGCGCGACATGCCCAGCGCCCGGGCCGTCGCGGTCATGCGCTTGGCGAAATTGCTCTCGCTGCCGCCGATATATTCGGCCACCACGCGCGCCATGTCGTTGGCGCTGAGCGTGCAGATGGCCTTGATGGCGTTCTCGACGGTGATGGTCGAGCCGGCGCGCAGCCCGAGCTTGGTCGGCTGCGCCGAGGCGGCCCATTTGCTGACCGGCATCTTGTCGGTGAGCTTGATGTTCCCGGCGGCCAGCTCCTGGAACAGGATGTAGAGGGTCATCACCTTGCTGACGGAAGCCGGGTAGCGATACTCGTCGGCGTCGCTCTGGTAGAGCACCTTGCCCGACTTGGCGTCGACGACGATGCCGGCATAGGCGCGTGGCGCCTTGGCCTCGGCGACGCTGGGCGCGAGGAGGAAAATGCCGATGAAAACTGCTGCAACGGCGCGCCACAGGGAACGGCGCGAAACATCATAGACCCTTTGGGAAGCCAACCCCGGTACTCCAAACAAACGGGGCCTTCTGGCCCTCCTTGGCAACTGAAACGAGGGCTGACGCGGCTTCCCCCAAGCCCTGCGCCATCACCTTCGGTTGGGGCAGAATAGGGGCGCGCCCTTACCAATGGGTAAAATGCCGCAGCAATTGAATCCATCGGCAACAGATTGTGAAAACAGGGGTTTCGACCTGCCCGGATGGGGAGGAACGGCCCCCCTTAACACCGGGTGTCTTTTGCCTACATAATGGCTCCACCATGCTGCGTCGTTTCGATCGCCCTAGCTCTTTCTCCGATCAGACGACCCGGACCGTCGCTGGACCGGGCCAGCCGCCAAAGGCGGCGCGCGATGATCGGCAGGGCGAGGGTGGGTCGCGCTACGACACCGGCACCATCACCAGAACCAAACCCAAGACGCAGAAGCCCAATCTCTACCGGGTGCTGCTGCTGAACGACGACTACACCCCGATGGAGTTCGTCGTTCTCGTCCTGCAGGACGTCTTCAACAAGTCACGCGAAGACGCCATGCGCATCATGCTGCACGTCCACAACAAGGGCGTAGGGGAGTGCGGCGTCTACCCATACGAGGTGGCCGAGACCAAGGTCACGCGCGTCATGGATACGGCACGCAAGAACCAGCATCCGCTGCAGTGCGTGATGGAAAAGCAATAGGAACATCATATGCCCTCTTTCTCCCGCGGATTGGAAAAGGCTCTGCATCAGGCGATGAACCTCGCCCGCGAGCGCGCGCATGAGTTCGCGACGCTCGAGCACCTGCTCCTGGCCCTGACCGACGACCGCGACACTATCGCCGTGCTCAATGGCTGCGACGTCGACGTCGAGGCGCTGAAGGGCGATCTCGAGGATTTCATCAACGAGGAGCTCGACAGCCTCGTGGTGCCCAACGGCCAGGACGCGCGGCCGACGGCCGCCTTCCAGCGCGTGATCCAGCGCGCGGTGATCCACGTCCAGTCGTCCGGCAAGGAGGAGGTGACCGGGGCCAATGTGCTCGTCGCCATCTTCGCCGAGCGCGAGAGCCATGCCGCCTATTTCCTCGAGCAGCAGGATATGAGCCGGCTGGACGCGGTCAATTTCATTTCGCACGGCATCACCAAGTCCGGGCCGAACGAGCAGCGCTCGGTGCGCGGCGCCGAGGACGGGCAGGGTAGCGCGCATGGCGAGGAGGGCGGCGGCCAGCAGCGCCAGGGCAACGGGCAGTCGTCGGCGCTCGCCGATTTCTGCGTCGACCTCAACGCCAAGGCCAAGGCCGGCAAGATCGATCCGCTGATCGGGCGCGATCCGGAGCTGCGCCGCACTATCCAGGTGCTGTGCCGGCGCTCCAAGAACAATCCGATCTATGTGGGCGATGCCGGCGTCGGCAAGACCGCCATCGCCGAGGGCCTCGCGCGCAAGATCGTCGAAGGCGAGGTGCCGGAGGTGCTCAAGGGCGCCACCATCTATGCCCTCGACATGGGCTCGCTGCTCGCCGGTACCCGCTATCGCGGCGATTTCGAGGAACGGCTGAAGGCGGTGATGAAGGAGCTCGAAAAGCACCCCGACGCCATCCTGTTCATCGACGAGATCCACACCGTGATCGGCGCCGGCGCCACCTCGGGCGGAGCGCTTGATGCGTCCAACCTGCTGAAGCCGGCGCTGGCCTCGGGCAACATGCGCTGCATCGGCTCGACGACCTACAAGGAGTACCGGCAGTTCTTCGAAAAGGACCGCGCGCTGGTCCGCCGCTTCCAGAAGATCGACGTGGCCGAGCCGACGATCTCCGACGCGATCGAGATCGTGAAGGGGCTGCGCCCGTATTTCGAGGACTACCACAAGCTCAAATATACCGACGACGCGCTGAAGGCCGCCGTCGAGCTCTCGGCTCGCTACATCAACGACCGCAAGCTGCCGGACAAGGCGATCGATGTGATCGACGAGACCGGGGCGAGTCAGATGCTGCTGCTCGCCGAGGAGCGCAAGACGCTGATCGACGTGCCCGAGATCGAGGCCACCATCGCGACGATGGCCCGCATCCCGCCCAAATCGGTCAGCAAGTCGGACACCGAGCTGCTCGCCGGCCTCGAGGACAACCTGAAACGCGTGGTGTTCGGCCAGGACGCCGCGATCAGCGCCCTCAGCTCGGCCATCAAGCTCGCCCGCGCCGGCCTGCGCGAGCCGGAAAAGCCGATCGGCTCGTACCTGTTCACCGGCCCGACCGGCGTCGGCAAGACCGAGGTCGCCAAGCAGCTCGCCGATACGCTCGGGGTCGAGCTGCTGCGCTTCGACATGTCCGAATATATGGAGCGCCACACCGTCAGCCGGCTGATCGGCGCCCCGCCGGGCTATGTCGGCTTCGACCAGGGGGGCCTTTTGACCGACGGTGTCGACCAGCATCCGCATTGCGTGGTGCTGCTCGACGAGATCGAGAAGGCCCATCCCGACCTGTTCAACATCCTGTTGCAGGTGATGGACCACGGCAAGCTGACCGACCACAACGGCAAGTCCGTCGACTTCCGTAACGTCATCCTGATCATGACGTCGAACGTCGGCGCGATGGAACTGCAGAAATCGCCGATCGGCTTCGGCCGCAAGCGCGAGCAGGGCGACGACGAGGACGCGATCAACCGCATGTTCTCGCCGGAGTTCCGCAACCGGCTCGACGCCATCATCTCGTTCGCGCCGCTGCCGCCGGCGATCGTGCGGCAGGTGGTCGAAAAATTCGTGCTGCAGCTCGAGGGCCAGCTCGCCGAGCGTGGCGTGACCATCAACCTGACGCCCGAGGCGGCGGAGTGGCTGGCCTCGCGCGGCTATGACGAGCGCATGGGCGCGCGGCCGCTCGGCCGCGTCATCCAGGAGCACGTCAAGAAACCGTTGGCCGACCAGGTGCTGTTCGGCGAGCTGGTGAATGGCGGCACCGTCACGGTGGCGGTGGTTGGCATCGGCCCCGACGCCAAGCTCGAGCTCGTCGCGGCGCCGCCGCGCCCGGCTAAGCCCAAGGCGCTGGTGGGTCCCAAGGCCGTCGCCAAGAAGCCGGCCAAGGCCGACGAAAAGAGCTGACGGGCGCGCGCTCGAAATTTGCCAGGGCCGGGAGCGATCCCGGCCCTTTGTTTTGTTAGGCGGCGGCGATGGCGGCGTGGGCCGCCGACAGGCCGGCATCGATCGAGGCGACGTACTGGACCTCGGGGGCGCGCACGCCGTGCGCCGCCAGCGTCGCGGCGGTCGTGGCCCCGGCGCCCGAGATCAGCAGCCGGACGCCGCTGCGCCGGGCCTTGCGGGCGATCCCCTCGATGGTGTTGGCGGCCGTCGAGTCGATGAACGGCACGGCCGAGAAATCGAGCACCAGCGCCTTGTGGCGGTCGGCGATGCGGTCGAGCACAGCCCCGACGCTCGCTGCGGCGCCGAAGAAGAAGGCGCCGGTGATGCGGTAGACGGCGACGTCCGGATCGGTGGAGGCAGCCGGGTCGTAGCGCGGCCGGCCCGGTTCGTCGGGCTCGTCCTCGGCGATCGGCGGGACATGCACCTCGACCCCCGCCGACTGCGCCATGCGGTGCAGGAACAGCAGCGCGCCGAGCGCGAAGCCGACGATGATCGCCGGCGTGAGGCCGAGCACCACGGTCAGCCCGAAGGTGATCAGCAGCACCATGGCGTCGCCCCAGGAGGTGCGGACGAGGGCGGCGAAGGCCGGCTTCTCGATCATGTTCCAGGCGACCACGGCCAGCACGCCGGCAAGGCCGGCGAGCGGGATGAAGCTCGCGAGCGGCGCGGCGACGACCATGAACAGCACCACGAACACGGCGTGGAACATGCCGGCGAGGGGGCTGCGGGCGCCGGAGCGGACGTTGGTGGCGGTGCGGGCCACGGTGCCGGTGGCGCAGATACCGCCGAACAGGGCCGAGGCCATGTTGGCGATGCCCTGCGCCACCAGCTCCATGTTGGAGCGATGGCGGCGGCCGGTCATGCCGTCGGCGACCATTGCCGAGAGCAGGGATTCTATGGCTCCCAGCAGGGCGAAGGAGACGGCGTCGGGAAGCACCGCCATGACTTTCTCCACGGAGATCGCGGGCAGGTGCGGCGCCGGCAGCGAATTGGGGATGCCGCCGAAGCGGGTGCCGATGGTTTCGACCGGCAGCTTCAGCAGCGCCACCACCAGCGCCCCCAGCACCACCGCGATGAGGATGCCCGGAAACTGCGGGGCGTAGCGGCGCAGGCCGACGATCACCAGCACGGTGCCGATGCTGACGCCGACGGCGGCGGAATTCAGCGTCGGCAGCGCCGCGCCGATGGCTTCGAGCTTGGGCACGATATCGGCGGGATTGCTGGCCATGTGCAGGCCGAGCAGGTCGCCGATCTGGCCGATGAACAGGATCACCGCGATGCCGGAGATGAAGCCCACCGTGACCGGGTAGGGGATGAATTTGACGTAGCTGCCGAGCCGCAGCACGCCGATCAGCAGCAGGAAGGCGCCGGCCATCAGCGTGGCGAGGAACAGGCCGTCGACGCCGTTGCGGGCCACGCAGCCGGCGACCAGCACGGTGAAGGCCGCCGCCGGCCCGCCGATCTGGAAGCGGCTGCCGCCGAGCGCCGAGATCAGGAAGCCGCCGACCGCGGCGGTGTAGAGGCCGCGCTCGGGGGTGACGCCGGAGGCGATGGCGATCGCCATCGACAGCGGCAGCGCGACGATGGCGACGGTCAGCCCGGCGATGACGTCGGCGCGCAGATCCGACAGGCTGTAGCCTTCGCGCAGCACGGTGATGAGCTTGGGGGTGAACAGATCGGCAGCTCTCGGCGGTTCGAGACGCTGGGTCGACGCAGGGACCATGACACGGCCTTCATAAAGGGCGCGGCGATCATCGCGGAGGGTGGTCGTCGTGGATTGACGCGCGGTCAATCAGGGTTTCGGGGGCGGTTCCCGAAGCCGAACCCCACGCCCGCCTGCTTCGCTGCGCGCATTGTCGCCGATCAGGTCGACGCCGGCCCGGTGCAGGGCCTCGATCACCTTGGTCAGCGTCTCGACCGTGCCGCGCACCACGCCGTCGCTGCTCTCCATCCGCTGGATGGTGGGAAGCGAGACGTCGGCAAGACCCGCCAGCGTCTTCTGGTCGATCCCCAGAAGGGCGCGGGCGGCGCGAAGCTGGCCGGAGGTCATCATGCGATGCTGCTTGAACTCGCAGAAGTAAGGTTCAGTCCGGACATCCTGATGTTTATTACATCAGTTATCACGAAAATACCATGACTCGGCCGAAACGCCATATCGGGAAAAATCACGAGGCCAACTGCGCGGCGATGGCCGCCGCCTGCGTCGCGAGCTCGCCGGCGTCGGCCGGGCCGCCGCCGGCGTGCCGCCCGAGCTCCACGCCCTCGTAGATGGGGATCAGGTGGAAGTGCAGGTGGAACACGGTCTGCCCCGACGGCGCCTCGTTGAACTGCACGACGCGCAGCCCGTCGGCCCGCATCGCCGCCTTGACCGCCCGGGCGAGCCGCGGCAGCTCGGCGGCGACCTGCGCCACCGCGGCGGGATCGGCGTCGAGGATGTTGCGCGAGGGCGTTTTAGGGAGCACCAGCACGTGGCCCCGGGATTGCGGGAAGGCGTCCATGATGGCCAGCAGATGGTCGGTCTCGTACACCTTGGTGCTCGGGATCTCGCCGCGCAGGATCCTGGCGAAAATGTTCTGCGGGTCGTAGTCGGTCACGAGGCGGCTCCCATCAATTGCGTGCTGCGCGGCACGCGGCCATCTTCGGCCATCACCTCCTCGATCACGTCGACCGCGAGGTTGGTGCCGTCCTCGAGCCGGAGCTTGTCGCTGAGCTCCTGGGCGGCGCGCGCATAAGCGGGGGTGGAGGCGAGATCGTCGAGCGCGCCGGCGAGCAGTTGCGGCGTCAGCTTGCGCAGCCGCACCGGCTGCGGCCCGACGCCGAGCTCGTAGATCAGCCGGCCCCAATAGGGCTGGTCGAAGAATTGCGGCACGGCGAAGGTCGGCCGGCCGGCGTAGAGGCCGGTGTGGGTGGTGCCGGCGCCGCCGTGATGCACCACCGCCTTGACGTATTTGAACAGCTCGGTGTGCGGGGCCCGGTCGATCACGAACACGGTATCGGGCAGCGCGTCCTCGCGGACGCCGCCCCAGCCCTTGCCGATGACGGCGCGGCCGCCCCATTGCTTCAGCGCCCGGGCGACGATCTCGGTGTTGCGCTGGGCGCCCCACGACATCGAGCCGAAACCCAGATAGATCGGCTTGTCGCCCTTGCTCAGGAATTCGAGGAACGCCGGCGGCGGCGTCCAGCCGGTGCTGTCCTCGAGACGCCAGAAGCCGGTGATGATGTTGCTCTCCGGCCAGTCGCCGGGGGCCGGCGAGATCGAGCCGGAATAGGCGTGCAGCGTCGGCAGCGGCTCGCCGCGCAGCGAGCCGCGGAAGCCGCCGCGCTTTTTCGGCCTGAGGCCGAGATAGCGGCGCAGCCGGTCGCGCGGCAGGTCCCAATAGGTCTGCTGCACCTTCTGCACGGTGTAGCTCAGCCTGTTGATCAGCGGATCGAAGGCCGGGCTCTTGGCGAAGGGCTCGCGGTTGAAGCGGTAGAGCAGGGGGTCGACCGGATCGAGCCCATACTCGAAATACGGAAATTCGTTGGTCGGGTTGAGCGGCTGGAACACCGTGAGCAGCACCGGAATGCGCAGCGCCTCGGCGATGTCGATGCAGAAGGTGGTGTTGTTCTGAAAGACGATCGCATCGGCGTCCTGCGCCATCAGCCAGGCGCGCTTGCCGGCCTCGCGCAGCACCTTCTGGCCGTCGCGCAGCAGCATCGGGGCGTAGAGGATGAGGCTCTTGGTCATGGCGCTGTCGAACTGCGCCTGCCGCAGGAAGGCCTGCACGTCGCCGCCGAGGCTGAAGAACTCGATGCCGTGGCCGGAGACGAACGGCTCGAAGTCGTCGGAGGTGCCGATGACCACCGAATAGCCGCGCTTTTTCAACGTCATGGCCAAAGCGACGAAGGGCTGGACGTCGCCCAGCGTGCCGATGGTCGCGATAGCTATGCGTTTCGCCATGAATGGTTCAGTTCTGCCGCAAGGCCCTACATATGGCCCTTGCGACAGGAAAAACTATCTCCCGCTGCCCGAGTCAATGGCGACACGGGGCTGCACCGCCGCCGGATCGGGCGTTTGCCGGATGAAACGGAAGTAATTCCACAGCGCCAGCGTGGTAAAAGTGACCGGCACGTAGGAAAAACCGCGGCGGATGAAGAAGAGCGCGATGCGGACGGCAGTATCGGCCGACATCGGTCCCGGCCCCATGGCCGAGGTGAAGGCCGACGGCACGATGTGGCGGTAGAGCACGTCGGGGCTGCGGTAGTAGCCGAGGGCGCGGCGGGCGAAGGCCCGCTTGCTCGCCGCGTAGTCCACCAGATCCGCCTGGCCCATATCGCCATGGAACTCGGCTTCCGAGCCGACGGCCCAGATCTCGGGCGGCACCAGCCGGTCCTTGCCGAGCGCGATGAACAGGTCGGCGAGCTCGGCAAAAGTGGTGTAGTTGGCGTCCCACGCCTCGGGCCCCTTGGCGCCATGGGCGAGGATCAACACGTCGGCGTGCTCGAGCTTCGGGCGCATGCGCTCGACGTCGCCGGCGGCGAAATCGACGCCGTGCCGCGCCGTCTCGACCAGCCCGCCGAGCGCTTCGATCTTCGCCTTCATCGCCGAGCCGAAGGCGCCCGAGGCGCCGGTGATCAGGAAGCGGCGGTGGCGGATGGTGCAGGAGCGGCCGAACACCAGGTCGAAGACGTTGAGGTAGGACGAATAGAAATTGTCGGGCGTGATGTGGTGCATCGCGTGGTAGGCGGCATTGACCTTGAACAGGCTCTGCCGGCCGCTGACGCGATCCATCGACATGTGGTTGGCGTCCATGCCCTCGGTGCGGATGTTGTTGATGAAATTCCACACATGCAGCGCCAGCACCGCGGTTACCGGAATCCAGTGAAAGACCAGGTAGAACAGCGCCGTGCCGGCGGCCGAGGTCAGGAATTCGGGCAGCAGATGGGCCCAGAAATTGGTCATGGCGAGATCGGCGTGCACCTGCATCTTGCCGTCGAGGAAGCGGTGGTGGACGTGGTGCCAGGAGGCGAAGGTCCTGAGCAGCGCGAAGCGCGACTTGCTCCAGCGGTGCAGCGCCCAGTGGATGGTGTCGAAGATGAAGGTGGAGATGGCGAACGCCACCACCCCCTGGACGATCCACACCAGCACGTCCCAGACGCCGATATTTCCAAGGTTCAACTGCCTGATCCCATTGCCGCGCGCGACCTTCCGGCCCAAAGGTTGCCCTTATCGCAGGGCCAGTCTATGTGGCCCTGAGGGGCCGACGGGCCGCAACTTGCCATTTCGAGCTTGAGCCATGCAACTCGCCTTCGTCATCCCGGCCTACAACGAGCAGGCCCTGATCGGCAAATGCGTCGAGTCGGTGCTCGCCGAAATCGAGCGCAGCGGCCGCACCGGCATCGACGTGGTGGTGGTCAACAACAATTCCACCGACCGCACCGCCGAGGTGGCGGGCGCCTATGCCGGGGTGCGGGTGGTCGACGAGAAGCAGAAGGGGCTGGTGTCGGCCCGCGACGGCGGCTTCAAGGCGACGACGGCGGAACTGGTGGCCAATATCGACGCCGACACCATGGTGCCGCCCGGCTGGCTCGACGTGGTGTTCTCCGAGTTCGAAAAGGACGACAGGCTGGTCTGCCTCTCGGGCCCTTACGTCTATTACGACCTCAGCGCCTGGAACCGCTTCCTCATCGCCATGTTCTACGGCCTCACCAAGCTGATCTACTGGGTCAACCGCTACGTGCTGCGGGTCGGATCGGTGGTGCAGGGCGGCAATTTCGTGTTCCGCCGCGACGCCTGGATCAAGGCCGGCGGCTACAACCGCGAGATCAAATTCTACGGCGAGGACACGGACGTCGCGGTGCGGCTGAGCAAGGTCGGCAAGGTCAAGTTCATCTTCAAGCTGAAGATGCTGACCTCGGGCCGGCGGCTGGCCGAGGAGGGCGTGTTCCGCACGGCGCTGACCTATACGCTCAACTTCTTCTGGGTGACGTTCGCGGGCAAGCCGGCGACGAAGGAGCACACGGACATCCGCCCGGGGGAGTGAGGGGCAAGCCTCCGACGGGCGGCTTTCGGCACGTGCTGCGGTAGGTGCGGGGGACGCGATGTGTGGGGGGCGATGCGTCAGTCGCCGTGCTTGAACGGGGTGTAGGCGCTGAGCTGTTCCTGTTCGCGCAGCACCGCGGCGCGTTCCTGGCGGAGGAAGCGGTCGATGGCGTCGCGCAGGCCGGGATGGCCGATCCAGTGGACGGAGCGGGTGGTGGTGGGGGCGTAGCCGCGCGCCAGCTTGTGCTCGCCCTGGGCGCCGGCCTCGACCACCTGCAGGCCGTGGGCGATGGCGAAGTCGATGGCCTGGTAGTAGCAGAGCTCGAAATGCAGGAACGGGATGTTCTCGGTGGCGCCCCAATAGCGGCCGTAGAGCGTGTCCCCGCCGAGCAGCGACAGCGTGCCGGCGATCGGCCGGCTGCCGTCATAGGCGAACATCAGCACCACGCGGTCGGCCATGGCGTCGCCCAGCATCGAGAAGAAGCGGCGGTTGAGGTAGGGCCGGCCCCATTTGCGGCTGCCGGTGTCCTGGTAGAACTCGAAGAAGGCGTCCCACACCGCCTCGGTGAGGTCGGCGCCGGTGAGCCAGCGGATGGCGAGGCCTTCGACCGCCTCGCGCCGCTCGCGCCGGGTGACCTTGCGGTGGCGCGACGACATGGTCTCGAGATAGTCGTCGAACGAGGCGAAGCCGGCATTGTGCCAGTGGTATTGCGTGTCGGTGCGCAGCAGCCAGCCTGCGTCGGCGGCGAGCGCCGCTTCCGCCTCGGGCACGAACGTTGCGTGCACCGACGAGATGCCGCGCTGTTCGGCAAAGCCGGCGGCGGCGGTGAGCAGGGCCTGCTTCACCGCCGGATCGGCCGTGGCGGTCAGCAGCTTCGGGGCGGTGACCGGGGTGAACGGCACGGCGCATTGCAGTTTCGGATAGTAGCGGCCGCCGGCCTGCTCGAAGGCGTTGGCCCAGCCGTGGTCGAACACGTATTCGCCCTGCGAATGCGATTTCTCGTACATCGGCAGCAGGCCGATGACGGCGTCGCCGTCGCGCAGCAGCAGGTGGCGCGGCTGCCAGCCGGTGCGGCGGGTGGCGGAGCCGGACTCCTCGGCCGCGACGAAGAAGGCGTGGTCGAGGACGGGGTTGGCATGCGGATCGGTGGCGGCCGCCAGCCCGTTCCAGACCTTCGCGTCGATCTCGGAGGCAGAGCCGGCGATCGTCGCTGTGAGGGTGTCAGGCAATTGCCGGCAGGAATCCTTCGAACACGATCTGGTCGGCGCCGCGCCGCGAGGCCGTCGCCGCCTGTTCGGATGTAATGGTCCAGGCCGTCACTTCCATCCCCCGGGCGCGAAAGAAGCGCACCGCCGGCAGATACAGCGAGACGTTGCGGCAGGAGATGAAGTCGAAGCGCGTCAGCGGCCAGTGCAGCAGGTGGCGCAGCACGAATTTCTGCCAGCCGGAGAGCCTGGGGTCCCAGTTCGGCTCGTCATAGCCGTAGGTGATGATGCCGAGCGGCGCGGCGATGCCCTCGCGCCGCATCGCCATCAGCAGGTTGGGATCGAAGGATTCGATGGTGTAGGGGCCGGTGTAGCCCTTGAGGGCGGCGGCGACGGTGGCGGCCAGCGCCCGGGTGCCGGCGGCGTCCTTCTGCTGCTTGAGCTCGATCTGGAGCTGGGTGCGGCCGCCGACCTGGTCGAGGAACTCGGTGAACAGCGGCGGCACGTCGCCGCTGCTGCTGCCCTTGAGCGTGAGAGTCTTCACCTCGGCGATAGGGCGGGCGTCGGAGCGGCCGGTGGCCTCGGTCAGGCGGTCGAACTCGTCGTCGTGAAAGATGAACGGCACGCCGTCGCTCGACAATTGCACGTCGCATTCGATGGCGTAGCCCTGCTCGAGCGCAGCGGCGAAGGCCGAGCGCGAATTCTCGATCACGCCCTTGCTGCGGTCATGCAGGCCCCGGTGCGCGATGGGGCGGGGGAACAGCGTGCTCATGCGACCTCGACGATCGCCTCGATCTCGACCGCCGCGCCGCGCGGCAGGCTCGGGACGCCGATGGCGGAGCGGGCATGCCTGCCCTTGTCGCCCAGCACCCCGATGATCAGGTTGGAGCCGCCATTGGCGACCAGATGCTGCTCGTGGAAATCCGGCGCCGAGGCGACGAAGATGGTGAGCTTGACCATCTGCACCACGTCTTCCAGCCGCACATTGGCGGTGTGCACGATCTGCGCCAGCACGTTGACGGCGCAGAGTTCGGCGGCGTTGCCGCCCTGCACCACGTTCATGGTGTCGCCGAGCAGGCCCTCCATCACCACCTCGTTGGCGTCGATCGAGATCTGGCCGGAGATGTAGAGGAGGTTGCCGACCCGCCGGACGGGCACGTAGCTCGCAACCGGCGCCTTGGGTTGCGGCAGTTCGTAGCCGTATTGCCTCAGTTTCTCGAGCGGGGTGGTCATCTGCTTTTGCCTTCTTCGATCTTGTCTTCGTTTGCCCTGGGCTTGCGCCGGTCGTAGAGCTTGCCGCGGATCACCGCATCGTTGCCGAAGCGAGTCCGTACGAGGTCCATAGCACGTTCCGCCGCGGCTTTGCGCGCCACGCCCGGTTCGACCAGGTCGGTTGGATCGCGCCCGTCCGCCTCGCCGAGGCCGGAAAGGCCGATGCCGATGAGACGGAAGGCGGTGCCGTCGACCTCCCGGGCCAGGAGCTGCAGGCCGGTTTCGTAAAGCACGCTGGCAAGTTGCGTCGAAATCATCAGGTGCCGGGCGCGCGTGCGCAAGCGAAATCCGGCGGATTTGAGCTTCAGCGTGACGGTGTCGCCGACGAGGTTCCTGGCCTTCACCCGCTCCGACAGGCGCTCGGACAGCGCCAGCAGCTCGGTCGACAGCCCGTCGAAGTCGCTGAGATCGGTGTTGAAGGTGGTTTCGGCGGAGATGGTCTTTGCCTCGCCGTCGATGCTGACGGCGCGGCTGTCCTCGCCGCGCGACAGGCGGGCGAGGCGGGCGCCGGTCTCGCCGTAGCGCCGCATCAGGTCCTCGGGCGGTGTCTGCTGCAACTGGCCGATGGTGTCGAAGCCGTCGCGGCGCAACGTCTCGGCGAATACCTTGCCGACGCCGTAGATCAGGTCGACCGGCTGGCCGACGAGGAAGCCCAACGTTTCGGCGCGGCCGATGACGGCGAAGCCGCGCGGCTTGTCGAGGTCGGAGGCGGTCTTGGCCAGGAATTTGTTGTGGCTGAGCCCGATCGAGAGGGTGATGCCGAGCGTCGATTCGACGTCGCGCGCCAGCTTCGCCAGCACCTCGGCGGGCGAGGCGCGGTGCAGGGCCGCAGTGCCGGAGAGGTCGAGGAACGCCTCGTCGATGGAGAGCGGCTCGACCAGCGGCGTGAGCTTGTCCATCAGCGCCCGGATCTGCCGGCTGACGCCGACATATTTGGCCATGTTCGGGCGGATCACCACCGCGTCGGGGCACAGCTTCAGCGCCGTGAACATCGGCATGGCCGAGCGCACGCCGGACTGGCGGGCGATGTAGCAGCAGGTGGAGACGACACCACGGGTGCCGCCGCCGACGATCAGCGGCTTGTCGCCGAGGCTCGGATCGTCGCGCTTTTCGATCGAGGCGTAGAAGGCGTCGCAGTCGACATGGGCGATGCTGAGCGCGGTCAGCTCGGCATGGGCGACGAGGCGCGGCGAGCCGCATTGCGGGCAGCGCGCGGGGGGCGTGTCGCGCTCCCCGATCCATCCGCAATTCCGGCACAGCGCCTGCAGCATCGCCCGACTCAGTGCTCGGCCGCGTGCAGCTTGCCCCAGACGCGCATGATCGCCTCGGGCGAAAGTCGTGCGTCGGCGGCGATGGCGAGCAGCAGCGGCTCGTTGGCGACGACGTAGTCGATGAGGCCGCGGGCGAAGCCGTCGGTGCCGACCAGCTTGCGCAGCTGATCCGGCGTCAATCCGGATTGCATCATGAATTCAGCAAGTTGCTCGGGATCGCGAGCGAGGTGCTGCAGGCAGAGATCGGCGAGCTCGCGGGCGGTCGGAAGGGAGGCTTTGAGCGGCAAAGGCGGCGGTCCGTTACGGGTTTCGTAAGCCGGTTGATGTTACCCGAGCCATGGGGCAGAACACAGTGCCCTTGCGCCTGAAGGCCCATTCCATGCCCAAGACCGTGATGATCGTCGAAGACAACGAGCTCAACATGAAGCTCTTCAACGATCTGCTGGAATCGCGCGGCTATTCGATCATCCAGACGCGCAACGGCATGGAGGCGATCGGGCTGGCCCGGGCGCACCACCCCGATCTGATCCTGATGGACATCCAGCTGCCGGAAGTGTCGGGGCTGGTGGTGACCAAATGGCTCAAGGAAGACGACGATCTGCAGTCGATCCCGGTGATCGCCGTCACGGCCTTCGCCATGAAGGGCGACGAGGAGCGGATCCTGCAGGGCGGCTGCGAGGGCTACATCTCCAAACCCATTTCGGTGCCTCACTTTTTGGAAACGATTGCGCGCTACATTGGCCCGGCCAATTAGGTCCTTCGGGCCTCACTCCTGGTTTGTCATTTGCGTCGAGGGGCGGCCGGTCTTTGACAGCGCGCGTGCTGATCGTTGACGATATTCCCACCAATGTGCGCCTGCTCGAAGCGCGCCTGACGGCGGAATATTTCGAGGTCAAGACCGCGGCGTCTGGCCGCGAGGCGCTGGTAATCGCCGCGGCGGGCCAGACCGACATCGTGCTGCTCGACGTGATGATGCCGGAGATGGACGGCTTCGAAGTGTGCGCGCGGCTCAAGGCCGACCCCGCGATGGCGCACATCCCGGTGGTGATGATCACCGCGCTGGACCAGCCGTCGGACCGGGTGAAGGGGCTGCAGGCGGGCGCCGACGACTTCCTCACCAAGCCGGTCGACGACGTGCAGTTGATGGCGCGCGTGCGCAGCCTGGTGCGCCTCAAGGCGCTCACCGACGAATTGCGCGCCCGGGCGCAGACCGGCGAGGAGATCGCCATCGAAGACGCGATGCGCGCCATGGACGCGGCCAACGCGCAGGGTGGCAAGGTGCTGCTGGTCGATACCGATCCGCGCAGCGCCGAGCGCATCCGCGGCTATCTGGTGCCGACCAACCAGGTCGACCTGCTCGCCACGCCCGCCGACGCCGCGTTGCAGGTCGCGACGGGAGGCTACGACATCGCCATCGTCAGCATGGCGCTCGGCGGCTTCGACCCGCTGCGCGTCTGCTCGCAGATGCGCACGCTGGAGCAGACCCGCACGCTGCCGATCCTGCTGGTCGCCGAGGAGGCGGACCGCGCCCGCGTGGTGCGCGGCCTCGACCTCGGGGTCAACGATTTCATCATGCGGCCGGTGGAGCGCAACGAGCTGGCGGCGCGGGTGCGTACGCAGGTGCGGCGCAACCGCTATGCCGCCGAGCTGCGCCAGACGGTCACCAACACGCTGGCGCTGGCGGTGACCGACGAGCTCACCGGGCTCTACAACCGGCGCTATTTCGACCGGCACCTGGCGCTGATGCTCGACAAGGCGCGCGAGCAGGAACGCGACATGGCGGTGATGCTGATCGACATGGATTTCTTCAAGTCGGTCAACGACACGCACGGCCACGATATCGGCGACGCGGTGCTCAAGGAGTTCGCGCAGCGGCTGAAGCGCAACATCCGCGGCGTCGATCTCGCCTGCCGCTTCGGCGGCGAGGAGTTCGTGGTGCTGATGCCCGACACCGATTACCGGCAGGCGCAGGGCGTGGCCGAGCGCGTGCGCATGGCGGTGGCCGAGCGGGGCTTCGAGACCTCGGCCATGCGGCCGCTGAGCGTCACCTGCTCGGTGGGCGTGGCGCTCAACGAGCACGAGCTCGACACGCCCGAAATGCTCCTCAAGCGCGCCGATGTGGCGCTCTATCGCGCCAAGCGCGAGGGCCGGAACCGCGTGGTGTTCGACGCCGCCTGAGCCGGGCGTCCTGCCGCATTTGACACAAATGCGCGGCAGGTAAGGTTACTGTTTCACTAATCCCGACATGTTTGGTTGAGTTTGTAACGGCCTCCGCTAGGGTGCCGCCAACGAGATGAGACACGAACCTCATCCCACAAATCCCTACGGTTCACCTCAGGTCCGCCGCAACTCCTGAGTTCCGTAGGGCGGCCGATCCGGAGCTGCTGTGAGGCCTCTTCGGCACCCACTCCGGATCGGCCACTAATTCCTCCCATGCACCCAAACGAAAACCCCGCGTCTCGGACGCGGGGTTCTTTTTCATGCTGCCGATGGGGGGCAGATTTACTTGATCTTGGCTTCCTTGAACTCGACGTGCTTGCGCACGACCGGGTCGTACTTCTTGAAGCTCAGCTTTTCGGTCTGGGTGCGCGAGTTCTTCTCGGTCACGTAGTAAAAGCCGGTGTCGGCGGTGGACACGAGCTTGATCTTGATGGAGGCGGCTTTGGCCATGACGGAATCCTTGGGGAAGAGCGGGCCAAAGCCCTGAAATTTGCGCGCAAACTACGGATTTGAGGCCGATTGTCAAGCGCGGCCGGGCGGCCGGCGGCGGCTCAGGGATAGGTGGGGAGCGCCGGGTCGGGCTGGCGCTGCGCCGGATCGAAGCCGTGCATGCGGTTGGCCCATTGCAGGCCGACGATCGCTCCCTTGATCGAGGGCAGCAGGAGCAGCGGCAGGATTATCGCCGCGGGCACCATGGTGACGAGGTACACCCAGGGCTCGACCGTCCAGTGCAGCTCGAGCTCGAGCATCAGCCCGACGATCAGGTGGCCCACGATCAGGATGGCGATGTAGGGCGGCATGTCGTCGGCGCGGTGGTGGAACAGCTCCTCGCCGCACACGTCGCAATGGTCGGCGACCTTGAGATAGGCGCGGAACAGATGGCCCTTGCCGCAATGCGGGCAGCGCAGGCGCATGCCGTTCATGATGGCCTGGCCGACGTTGCGATGCTCGGGATCGGTGATGGTGACGGGCATTGCTACCTCTTTCGACCCCGCGGGCCGTAGCTTCGAGATGGCCGCTTCGCGGCGCGTTTGACAGATGACGGTTTGACGCGGCTGCCCTCGCTCAAGAGCTCGAAACGCAGCGCGCCGGCCACCGGCGCCGCCTCCAGCAGCCGCACCCGGACGGTGTCGCCGATGCGGAAGGTCTCGCCGGTGCGGTCGCCCACCATCGCCTGCATCTGCTCGACGAAGCGGTAGTAGTCGTGCCCCAGCGTCGAGGCGGGGATGAAGCCGTCGGCGCCGGTGTCGGCGAGGCGCACGAACAGGCCGGAGCGGGTGACGCCGGAGATGCGGCCGGTGAATTCGGCGCCGATCCTGGCCGCCAGAAATTCGGCCAGCAGCCGGTCGGAGGTCTCGCGCTCGGCCAGCATGGCGCGCCGCTCGGTGGCCGAGATGTGCTCGGCGATGGCGGGCAGCCGGGCGATCTCGCCGTCGCTGAGCCCGTCCTTGCCGAGGTCGAGCGCCGCGATCAGCGCGCGGTGGACGATCAGGTCGGCGTAGCGCCGGATGGGCGAGGTGAAGTGGGCGTAGCGGTCGAGGTTGAGGCCGAAATGGCCGAGGTTCTCGTGCGCGTAGACCGCCTGTGCCTGCGAGCGCAGCACCATCTCGCTGACCTGCTCGGTCTTGCCGGCGGCGCGGGCCCGGGCCAGCACGCGGTTGAAATCCTGCGTGCGCACGGCCTCGGATTTGCTGAAGCTCAGGTCGAGCGAGCCGAGGAAATCGCGCAGCGCGTCGAGCTTTTCGCGGCTGGGCACGTCGTGCACGCGGTAGAGCAGGGCGGTCTTGCGCTTTTCCAGCGTTTCGGCGGCCGCGACGTTGGCGGCGATCATCATCTCCTCGATGAGCCGCATGGCTTCGAGCCGCTCGGGCGTGCGCACGTCGGCGACCATGCCGCGGGCGTCGAGCACGATCTTGCGCTCGGGCAGGTCGAGGTCGAGCGGCGAGCGCTTTTCGCGGGCCCGCACCATCGCCTCGTAGGCACGGTAGAGCGGTTTGAGGATGGGCTCGAGCAGCGGCGCGGTCTGGTCGTCGGGGCGGCCGTCGATCGCCGCCTGCACCTGTTGGTAGCTGAGCCGCGCCGCGGAGCGGAACAGCACGCGGTGGAAGCCGTGGCTCTGCTTGCGGCCCTCGGAGTCGAACACCATTCTGACCGCCAGCGCCGGCCGGCTCTCGCCTTGCTTCAGTGAGCAGAGGTCGTTGGAAATGCGCTCGGGCAGCATCGGCACGACGCGGTCGGGAAAATACACCGAATTGCCGCGCAGATAGGCTTCGTGGTCGAGCGCCGTTCCAGCGCGCACATAGGCGGCGACGTCGGCAATGGCGACGGTGACGATGTGGCCGCCGGGATTTTTCGGATCGCGGTCGGGCTCGGCATGCACGGCGTCGTCATGGTCCTTGGCGTCGGGCGGATCGATGGTGACCAGCGGGATGTGGCGCCAGTCCTCGCGGCCCTTGAGGGTGGCGGGTTTGGCCTCCTCGGCTTCCTTCAGCACGGAGGCGGGGAAGCGGTAGGGAATGTCGAGGTTGTGGATGGCGATCATGCTGACCGCGCCTTCCGAGCGCGGATTGCCGATCACCTCGACCACCTTGGCCTTGGGGATCATCAGCCGGCCGCTGGCCTTGCTGGTGACCTCCACCAGGTCGCCGTCGCGGGCCTCGCCGAGGTCGCCGCCGTCGATGCGCATCTCCTTGAGCTTGCGGTCGACCGGTACCAGCCGGGCGCCGCCATCGTCGATGCGCACGATGCCGATCTGGCCGCGCCGCGGCTTGTCGAGGATCTTCATCGGCTTGCCGGTGTAGTGCGGCAGCGGGCCGTCGCCGGCGCTGATGCGGGCGAGGATGCGGTCGCCGGGCGCCGGCACGACGCGGGTGGTCTTGCCGATCTCGAGGCGGACGCGGGGCTTTTCGCCCTCCTCGTCGTTCCAGTTGGCGGGAAAGGCGTGCAGGTCGTCGGGGTCGGCGTCGGCGGGAATGTCGAGCGCGGTCACCGCCGGCAGGGCCGCGGTGCGGCGCAGCGTCTTGCGGGTGCGGGCGATGTGGCCCTCGCCCTCGAGCTCCTTGAGCAGGAGCTTGAAGGGCGTGCGCATGTCGCCATGGATGCCGAAATATTTCGCGAGGTCGCGCTTGCCGTCGAGGTCGGGCCGGCTGGCCATCGCTTCGAGGACGGCCTCGCGGGAGGGCAGGGTGCCGACCTGGTAGCGCCGGGCCGGCTTCGGTTTGGGTTGTGGTTTGGGAGACTTTGTCATCGTGCGAAGCCCAACCACACGAATGTTGCGGTCAGGCGTCTTCTTTCTTCGTTCCTGCAGCGGCCTTCCTGGCCGCGGGTTTCTTTGCGGGGGCCTTCTTGGCGGTCGCTTTCTTGGCCGGCGCCTTTTTCGCGGCGGCCTTGCGGACCGGCTTGCGGCCGCCGGTCTTGGCGGCGCGCTCGGCGAGCAGCGCCAGCGCCTGTTCGAGCGTCACGTCCTCGGGCTTCAATTCCTTGGGCAGGGTGGCGTTGACCTTGCCCTGGTTGACGTAGGGCCCATAGCGGCCGTCGCGCACCGAGATGGCGCCGTCGGCGTGCTCGAAGGTCTTGAGCGCGGCGATCGGCGTCTTGTTGCGGCCGAAGCGGCCGCCGCCGGCGGCCTTCTGCGCCAGCAGGTCCACGGCGCGGTTGAGACCGACCGTGAACACCTCGTCGACGTCCGAGAGGTTGGCGTAGGTGCCGTCATGCAGGATGAAGGGACCGTAGCGGCCGAGGCCCGCGCTGATCGGCTTCCCCGTTTCCGGGTGAAGGCCGACCGCGCGGGGGAGCGCCAGCAGCTTGAGCGCTCGCTCGAGCGTCAGGCTATCGGGAGTCCAGCCTTTGGGCAGGGAGGATCGCTTCGGCTCGCTGCCGTCGCCAAGCTGGACATATGGGCCGAAACGACCCGATTTCAAGTACACGGTGAGGCCGCTTTCGGGGTCCGTGCCGAGTATGCCGTCGCCGGGCGTGGCTTCGGCCGCGCCGGTCGCGGCGTCAGAGAGCTGCATGGTGTAGCGGCACTCGGGATAGTTCGAGCAGCCGATGAAGGCGCCGAACTTGCCCAGCTTCAGCGAGAGCTGGCCGGTGCCGCAATTGGGGCAGCGGCGCGGGTCGGAGCCGTCGGCCTTGGGCGGGAAGATGTGGTCGGCGAGCAGCTCGTTGAGCGCATCGAGCACCTGCGAGACGCGCAGATCCTTGATCTCGTCGGTCTGGCGGGTGAAGTCCTGCCAGAAATCGCGCAGCACGTCCTTCCAGCGCAACTGGCCGGCCGAGATCTGGTCGAGCTTTTCCTCGAGGTCGGCGGTGAAGCCGTATTCCACCAGCTTGGCGAAGAAGCTCTGCAGGAAGGCCGTGACGACGCGGCCGCGATCCTCGGGGACCAGCGCGCGCTTTTCCAGCCGCACGTAATTGCGGTCCTGCAGCACCGAGATGGTGGCGGCATAGGTCGAGGGGCGGCCGATGCCGAGCTCTTCCATCTTCTTGATGAGGCTGGCTTCGGTGTAGCGCGGCGGCGGCTGGGTGAAGTGCTGCTCGATCACCGCTTCGTCGAGTTTCGGCGTGTCGCCGACGCTCAGCGGCGGCAGCTCGCGGTCGTCGTCGTCCTGGTCGGTGTCGTCGCGGTCCTCCTTGGCGGCGACGCCATAGACGGCGAGGAAGCCGGCGAAGGTCACGACGGACCCGACGGCGCGCAGCACGATGTCGCGGCCGGGGGCATTCACGGCGATATCGGCGGTGGTGCGCTCGATCTCGGCCGGACGCATCTGGCTCGCCAGAGTGCGGCGCCAGATCAGGCCGTAGAGCTTGCGCTGGTCCGCATCGCCGACGCTGTCGGGCTGGCGGAACATGTCGGTGGGACGGATGGCCTCGTGCGCTTCCTGCGCATTCTTGGCCTTGTTCTGGTAGATGCGCGGTGTGTTCGGCAGGTAGGCGGTGCCGAAGCTCTTCTCGATGGCGCTGCGCGCCGCGGCGATGGCCTCGGGCGCCATGTCGATGCCGTCGGTTCGCATATAGGTGATGACGCCGTCCTCGTAGAGCCGCTGCGCGAGCTGCATGGTGCGGCTCGGCGAAAAGCCCAGCCGCGAGCTCGCATCCTGCTGCAGGCTCGAGGTGGTGAAGGGCGCATAGGGATTGCGCTTGGTCGGCTTCTTGTCGACCGAGCGCACCTCGAAGCGGCCCGCCTCGATGGCGGCCTTGAGCGCCGCGGCCTCGTCGCCGGTCTTGACGTCGAGCTTGTCGGTGACCTTGCCGTCGACGGAATAGAGGCGGGCCTCGAAGCCCTTGCCCTTTTCGATGAGCTTCGCCAGCACCGACCAGTATTCGACCGGCCTGAATTTCTCGATCTCGGATTCGCGGTCGCAGACGAGGCGCAGCGCCACCGACTGCACGCGGCCGGCCGAGCGCGAGCCGGGCAGCTTGCGCCACAGGATCGGCGACAGGGTGAAGCCGACGAGATAATCGAGGGCGCGGCGGGCGAGGTAGGCGTCGACCAGCGGCACATCGATGTTGCGCGGGTTCTTCATCGCCTCGGTGATGGCGTTCTTGGTGATGGCGTTGAACACCACGCGGCTGACCGGCTTGTCCTTGATCAGCTTCTTCTGCTTGAGCACGTCGAGCACGTGCCAGGAGATGGCCTCGCCCTCGCGGTCGGGGTCGGTGGCGAGGATCAGCTCGTCGGCGTCCTTCAAGGCATTGCCGATGTCGCTCAGCCGCTTGCGCGAGGCGGTGTCGACCTCCCAGCTCATGGCGAAATCGTCGTCGGGCAGCACCGAGCCGTCCTTGGCCGGCAGGTCGCGCACATGGCCGTAGCTGGCGAGGACCTCATAATCCTTGCCCAGATATTTGTTGATTGTCTTTGCCTTGGCCGGGCTTTCGACGACGACCAGTTTCATCCGCAACGCTTTCGAGGGGTCTTCAAACGCGGCGCAAAATGGTGAAGCCGGCGGATGCTGTCAACCGGCGGACCGAAGCCCCCGCGGCCTTCCCCTAAAGGGGAAGAAAACCGTGGGTCACGGCCGCAGCGCCACCAGCTGCCCGGCCGACCATTCGAGGCGGCCCGCCAGATCGAGCTCCAGCAGCAGCGTCTGCACCGCGCCGACCGGCAGGCGCGTGGTGGCGATGAGCTGGTCGACGGCGATGGGGGTGACGCTCAGCGCGTCGATCAGCCGGTCGCGCTCGCTGTCGCCCGGCTCGGCATCGAGGATGGCCTCGCCGGGGGCCGGCTGCCATTCGGGTTCCAGCAGGCTGGCGCGCGACGGGTCGGCCTCGCGCAGCGCCTCGATGATGTCGTCGGCCGAGGTCACGAGCCGCGCCCCCTGCTGGATCAGATGGTTGGCGCCTTCGGCGCGCGGGTCGAGCGGCGAACCGGGCACGGCGAACACCTCGCGATTCTGCTCGAGCGCTAGGCGCGCGGTGATCAGCGAGCCGGAGCGTTTCGCCGCCTCGACCACGACGACACCCAGCGACATGCCGGAAACGATGCGGTTGCGGCGCGGGAAATCCTGCGCCCGCGCCTGCCAGCCGAGCGGCATCTCGCTCAGCAGCGCGCCGCCATGTTCGACGATGGCGCGGGCGAGCGGAATGTTCTCCTCGGGATAGAGCCGGTCCACGCCGCCCGCCAGCACCGCCACCGTGCCGGGGCCGAGCGACGCCTTGTGGGCCGCCGCATCGATGCCGCGGGCGAGGCCGGAGACGACGACATAGCCATGCGCCGCCAGATCGCCGGCCAGCAGCTCGGTCATCCGCTGGCCGGCCGCCGAGGCGTTGCGGGCGCCGACGATGGCGACGGTGCGCATGAGCTCGAGCCCGTCGCCGCCGATCATCGACAGCAGCGGCGGCGCCCCGGCGGTGTAGCCGAGCAGCGGCGGGTAGTCGGGCTCGCCGCTGGCGACGAGCCGGCCGCCGAGCCTGTCGAGCGCCGCGATCTCGTCTTCGGCCTCGGCCACGGTCGGGATGCGCGAGCCGATGCCGATGCGGGAGGCGAGGCCAGGCAGGTCGCGCAGGGCCTGTTCGGCCGAGCCGGCGCGATGGACGAGCTGGCGGAAGGTGACGGGGCCGACGTTCTCGGTGCGGATCAGCCGCAGCCAGGCGATCTTCTGCGACGGCGTCAGCCTCTTGCCCGCCGGGCCCGCCATCAGCCCGGCCCGGCGGCTTGCTTTCCGGCGCCGATCTTGGGCTCGGTGCCCGCCATCAGCCGGCCGATATTGCTGCGATGGTTCCAGATCAGCAGCACGGCGATCACCGCGGCGGTGGCGGCAAAGCGCACGCCGTCGAGCGCGGTCCACTCCATCAGCCAGGCCACATAGGCAAAGATCGGGGCGGTCACCGCCGCGGTCAGCGCCGACAGCGAGGACAGGCGGCGGGCGAGGGCGATGACCAGCCACACGGCGCAGAAGATCAGGCCCACCGGCCAGGCGAGGCCCAGCAGCACGCCGATCATGGTGGCGACGCCCTTGCCGCCCTTGAATCCGAGCCAGACCGGGTAGCAATGGCCGAGGAAGGCAGCGAGGGCCGCCACCAGCTCGGCGTCGCCCGGCCAGAAATAGCGGGCGACCAGCACCGCCGCGGCGCCCTTCAGGGCGTCGAGGACGAGAGTCGCCGCCGCCAGCTCGCGCCGGCCGGTGCGCAGCACGTTGGTCGCCCCGATATTGCCGGAGCCGATCTTGCGCACGTCGCCGAGCCCGGCGCCCCGCGTGATCAGCAGCCCGAACGGGATCGAGCCGAGCAGATAGCCGACAATGGCAGCGAGGATGTATCCGGTCATGCGTCCCCCTCCGGCCACTGAGCATGGCGGAAGACGGAGCGGCCCGCAACGAAGGTCTGCATCACCGCCCCCTGCATTCGCGCGCCCTCGAAGGCGGTGTTGTGCGAGCGCGAGACGATGTCCTGTTCGGCCACGACCCACGGATAGTCGGGGTCGATCACGATGATGTCGGCGGGGGCGCCGATGGCGAGCCGTCCCGAGCTCAGGCCGAGGATCTCGGCCGGCCGCTGCGTCATGGCGCGCAGCAGGGTCAGCAGCTCGACGTCGCCGGAATGGACCAGCCGCAGCGCCGCGGCCAGCAGCGTCTCGAGCCCGATGGCGCCTTCGGACGCTTCGGCGAAGGGCTGGCGCTTCACTTCGCTGTCCTGCGGATCGTGGGCGGAGTGGATGACGTCGATGGTGCCGGCCCTGAGCCCCTCGATCATCGCCTGCCGGTCGTCCTCGGAGCGCAGCGGCGGGGAGAGCTTGAAGAAGGTGCGGTAGGGCGCAACGTCGTTCTCGTTGAGCGCGAGGTTGTTGATCGAGATGCCGGCGCTGACCCTGGCCCGCCGCTTCGCCGCGGCGACGAGCTCGAGCGCGCCGGCGGTCGACACCTGCGCGGCATGGTAGCGGACGCCGGTGAGCGCGGCGAGCTGCAGGTCGCGGGCGAGCGGGATGGTCTCGGCCTCGGCGGGGATGCCCTTGAGGCCGGAAATGGTCGCCAGCGTGCCTTCGTTCATCACGCCCTCGCCGGCGAGCGAGGCGTCGGCGACGTGGTGGACGATCGGCAGGTCGAAATTGGCGGCGTAGGTCATGGCGGCGCGCATCAGCCCGGCGGACTGGATCGAGCGCCGGCCGTCGCTGAGGCAGACGGCGCCGGCCTCGCGCAGCAGGCCGAATTCGGTGATCTCCTCGCCGGCGAGGCCGCGGGTGATCGCCGCTGCCGGCAGCACATTGACCCTGGCGGTGGCCGCGGCGCGGCGGACGATGAAATCGACGATGGCGCCGTCGTCGACCACGGGCGTGGTGTCGGGCATCAGCACGAAGCTGGTGACCCCGCCGGCGGCGGCGGCGTCGGCGGCGGTGGCGAGCGTTTCGCGGTATTCGTGGCCGGGCTCGCCGGTGAACACGCGCATGTCGATGAGGCCGGGCGCGACCACCAGCCCGCGGGCGTCGATCAGCGTCGCGCCGTCGGGCACGCCCTGCGGCGCGCCTTCGGCGAGGCCCTCGATGCGGCCGTCGGCGACCAGCAGCGCGCCCTTGCGGTCGGTGTTGCTGGCCGGATCGACGATGCGGGCGTTGGCGATGACGAGGGGGGCGGTCATGCGGCCACCTGCGTGGGGTCGGCGAGCAGCGCATCGAGCACCGCCATGCGCACGGCGACGCCCATCTCCACCTGGTGCGTGATGACCGAGCGGGGGCCGTCGGCGATCGCCGGGTCGATCTCGACGCCGCGGTTCATCGGGCCGGGATGCATGACGATGGCGTCGGATTTGGCGAGGCTCAGCTTGTCGGCGTCGAGGCCGTAGAAGCGGTAATATTCGCGCACCGAGGGGATCAGCCGGCCGGCGGCGCGCTCGTGCTGCAGGCGCAGCATCATCACCACGTCGACACCCTCGAGCCCCTTGCGCATGTCGGTGAACACCTCGGTCGCCAGCGCCTCGATGCCGCGCGGCAGCAGGGTTTTCGGGGCGATCACGCGGGTGCGTACCTGCAGGGCGCCGAGCAGCAGCAGGTTCGAGCGGGCGACGCGGGAATTGGCGATGTCGCCGCAGATGGCGACGGTCAGCCCGGCGAGCCGGCCCTTGTGCTGGCGGATGGTGAGGGCGTCGAGCAGCGCCTGGGTCGGGTGCTCGTGGGCGCCGTCGCCGGCATTGATGACGGCGCAGCCGACCTTCTGGCTGAGCAGTTCCACCGCGCCCGAGGCCGGGTGGCGGACGATGATCACGTCCGGCTGCATGGCGTTGAGGGTCGCCGCGGTGTCGACCAGCGTCTCGCCCTTGGTCACCGACGAGGTCTTGACCGACATGTTGGTGACCTGCGCCCCGAGCCGCTTGCCGGCGATCTCGAAGCTGGCCTGGGTGCGGGTGGAGGGTTCGAAGAACAGATTGATCTGCGTCTTGCCGCTGAGCGTGGGCAGCGATTTGCGCTGCTGCCGCGACACCGGGATCATCGCCTCGGCGCGGTCGATCAGTTCGACGATTTCGTAGGGGCTGAGATCGGAAATGCCGAGCAGGTTGCGGTGGGGAAAGGGTCGCCGGCCGTTACCTGCTGGAGTGCTCATTCGCTCCGGTCCTCGATGCGGGCGGGGTCTAGCGCACGCGGCCAAGTGGGGCAACCCGGCTCAGGGACTTATCCTTAGCCGGTCGAGATAACCCTGCAGGATGTAGCTGGCCGCGAGCTTGTCGACCACTTCGGCTCGCCGGTCGCGGCGGGTGTCGGCCTCGATCAGCATGCGGGTGACCGCCGAGGTCGACAGCCGCTCGTCCCAGAAGGCGATGGGGAGCGGCGTCTTCTGCCTCAGATTGCGAGCGAAGGCGCGGGTGGACTGCGCCCGGGGGCCCTCGGAGCCGTCCATGTTGAGCGGCAGGCCGAGGACCAGCGCCACGGCCTTGTTGTCGGCGATGAGCTCGAGCAGGCGGGCCGCATCGACGGTGAACTTCGTCCGCGCAATCGTCTCGAGCGGCGTCGCCGTGTAGCGCAGCGCGTCGGACACCGCGACGCCGATGGTCTTGGTGCCCAGGTCGAGACCGAGCAGCTTGCCCGCAGGAGGGAGGTTGGGCAAATCTGCGCCTGTTTCAGGACTGTCCATACTTCACTTGTTTTGGTGCACGTAGTGCACTATTTTGAGGATTGATCGATGCCGACCATCATTGTGCTCGGCAATGTGAAGATACAGATTTTCGGCGACGACCACGCGCCACCGCATTTTCACATTATCACGCCGGACGGGGAAGCCCTTGTCAGGATGGCGGATTTTCGGGTGCTGGCCGGCAAGGTCAGGGGGCGTGACGCAAGGCGGGCTTTGCAGTGGGCCAGCCAACACCGCGAGGACTTGATCGATGCTTGGCGAAGATACAATAGCAGATGAGGCAGATGACTGGATTGAGGTCGGCCGCCCGCTGCCGCGCATTTCATGGGCGGAGCCGCTGGAAGAGCGAAATGTTCGGCTGCTCTGGCGGGGTAGCTCGGTTCCGATCGTGGTGGATATCGCTCCGGCGCTGGCCAATCTGCGCCTATTCAAGCGGCTTCGCACGGACGACGATCTGTTTCGGCAATTGGCCGTCAACGAGGACGGCAACGCGCTCGAATGGCCCGATGGTGCGGAGCTTTCCGCCGTGTGGATCGAGCGGCTGGCGGAGGCGGCGCTGGACAATGCGCAGTTCCGCGAGGCGATGGACGAGATGCACATGTCGCTCGACGGCATGGCGGCGCATCTGGGGGTGTCGCGGCGGTTGATTGCGGACTACCGGAAGGACAAGCCGATCCCCAAGCTGGTGGCGCTGGCCACGCGCTACCTGCTCGAACGCCGCAGGGCCGCCTGGTGAAGCTCACATGGTTCGGCGGAACGACGCTGCGGATCTATATCGGCGGCGAGATCGTGGTGGTGGATGCCGCGGCGGCGCCTGCCGGCGTCGACCGGGGGGAATTGCTGGCCGGCGCCGACCAGGTGGTGACGCTGGGGCAGGTGCCCGAGATCAACCCGGCGTTCTGGCGCAACCGGCCGGCGGCGCGCGGCATCGACGACGTGCCGCCGCTCGACATCCACGGCATCGGCCCGGCGGCGCTGCTGATCGCGGCGGCGGGGGAGCCGCCGCTGGTGATCCTCGGTTCGGGCCAGCCGCCGCAGTTCGGACGCTGGGCCGACGAGGCGGTGATCGTGCTGACGGCGGCGCGCGACTCGTTCATCGCCGAGGCGACGGTGCTGCTGGACGTGGCGCGGCCACGGCTGGTGGCGCTGGCGGTGGACGAGCAGACGCTGGACGTCGCCATCGCGCAATTGTCGGAGCATCTCGACGGCGCCGGGCTGGTATCGCTGGAGCCGGGGCTTGCGGTCGAGGTCTGAGCGCGGCTAAGAACCGGCCAATCAGGAGCTTTTGCATGTCCGTCGACGCCGCAACCGTCAAGCGCATCGGCCGCCTCGCCCGGATTCGGGTGGAGGAGCACGAGGTCGAGAAATACCAGGGCGAAATCAACGCCATCCTCGGATTCGTCGAGCAATTGGGCGAGGTCGACGTCGAGGGCGTCGAGCCGATGACCTCGGTGACGCCGATGCAGTTGCGGCGCCGCGAGGACAAGGTGACCGACGGCGGCTATCCCGAGCTGATCGTCAAGAACGCGCCGCTCAGCGAGGACAATTTCTTCATGGTGCCCAAGGTCATCGAGTGACCGTCCGCATCGCCGTCGAAACGCCGCTGCAGGACGACGTCCGCGACCTCGTCGCCGAGCTGAGCGCGCATCTGCTGCCGCTGTCGCCGCCCGAATTCCAGTTCAAGATGACCGTCGAGCAGATGGCCGGCGCCGATACCACGGTGTTCGTGGCGCGCGACGAGGCGGGGGGCGCCGTCGGCTGCGGCGCCCTCAAGCTCGCCGGCCATGGCGAGGCCGAGGTGAAGCGCATGTTCACGCGCCCCTCGGTGCGCGGCCGGCGGGTGGGCTCGGCGCTGCTGGACGCGATCGTGGCGCTCGCCCGGCAGAAGGGCGTCGCGCTGCTGCTGCTTGAAACCGGCGAGGGCGCCGGATTCGAGGGGGCCTGGCGCCTCTACGAGCGCGGCGGCTTCAGCCGGCGGGGCGCGTTTTTCGACTATCCGGACAGCCCGTGGTCGCGCTTTTACGAGAAGCGGCTCGCCACGGCAGAGTTGCCCGCAACCCGCTAAGACGCTAGGTCAGGCGGGAATTTCTCCGACGAGACATCAGAGTTGACCGATCTTACCAAGCTGACGCTTGCCGCCGCCCGCAAGGGGCTGAGGGACAAGAGTTTTTCTTCCGCCGAGCTGACCGATGCCTATCTGGCCGCGATCGCGGCGGCCAACCCCAAGCTCAACGCCTATGTGGCCACCACGCCCGAGCAGGCGCGGGCCGGCGCCGCCGCGTCGGACGAAAAGCTGGGCAAGGGGCAGGGCGGGCCGCTCGAGGGCATCCCGCTCGGCATCAAGGACCTGTTCGCGACCCGCGGGGTGCACACCCAGGCGGCGAGCCACATCCTCGACGGCTTCAGGCCGGAATACGAATCCACCGTCACCGCCAATCTCTGGCGCGACGGGGCGGTGATGCTGGGCAAGCTCAACATGGACGAGTTCGCCATGGGTTCGTCCAACGAGACCTCGTATTACGGTCCGGTGATCAACCCCTGGCGCAGCGGCGGCAGCAACGCCCAGCTCGTGCCCGGCGGCTCGTCGGGCGGCTCGGCGGCGGCGGTGAGCGCCTGGCTGTGCGCCGCGGCGACGGCCACCGACACCGGCGGCTCGATCCGCCAGCCGGCGGCGTTCACCGGCACCGTCGGCATCAAGCCGACCTATGGCCGCTGCTCGCGCTGGGGCATCGTCGCCTTCGCCTCCTCGCTCGACCAGGCCGGACCGATTGCCCGCACCGTCGAGGACGCGGCGATCATGCTGACCTCGATGGCGGGGTTCGACCCGAAAGACTCGACCAGCGTCGACCGTGCGGTGCCGGATTTCGCCGCAGCGGTGGAGCGCGGCGTCAAGGGCCTCGTCATCGGCATTCCGAAGGAATACCGGATGGACGGCATGCCGCCCGAGATCGAGGCGCTGTGGCAGCAGGGCATCGCCTGGCTGAAGGCCGAGGGCGCGACGGTCAAGGACATCTCGCTGCCGCACACCAAATACGCGCTGCCGGCCTATTACATCGTGGCGCCGGCGGAAGCCTCGTCCAACCTGGCGCGCTACGACGGGGTGAAGTACGGGCTGCGCGTCAGCGGCAAGGACATCACCGACATGTACGAGCTGACCCGCGCCAAGGGGTTCGGCGCGGAAGTGCGGCGGCGGCTGATGATCGGCACCTATGTGCTCTCGGCCGGCTACTATGACGCCTATTACGTGCGGGCGCAGAAGGTGCGCACGCTGATCAAGCGCGATTTCGAGCACGCCTTCGCCGACGGCGTCGACGCCATCCTGACGCCGGCGACGCCGAGCGCTGCCTTCGGCGTCGGCGACGAGGACATGAACGCCGACCCGGTGAAGATGTACCTCAACGACGTGTTTACCGTGACGGTGAACATGGCCGGGCTGCCCGGCATCGCGGTGCCGGCGGGCAAGGATGCGAGCGGCCTGCCGCTCGGCCTGCAGCTCATCGGCAGGCCGTTCGACGAGGAGACGCTGTTCGCCGCCGGCCGCGTGCTGGAACGCTCGGCTGGAACGGTGTTCGCGCCGGAGCGGTGGTGGTGAGCATGGCCGAAGCCGACATCTTTTCGACCGCCGACTGGCGCGACGTGCCCAAGGACATGTCGAAGCCGCTGCAGGCGCTGTGGTGGATCCGCAAGGGCGAGTTCCGCGTCGGCCCCGAATGGGAGCAGGCGCACGCCATCGTGCAGGCGATGGAAGGCACCATGGAGTTCGACTGGGTGCATGCTTTGCTGCACTGGATCGAGGCCGACATGGGCAATGCCGACTACTGGTACCGCCGCGCCGGCAAGAAGCGCTCGGCCCCCAACGTCAAGGCCGAATGGGACGTGATCGCCGCGACGCTGAGCGGCGTCACGCGGCACTGACCGCCGGGCGGCCGGCATGCTCGAATCGATCTCAGCGGGCGCTGCGACGCTTTGCTTTTGAGCCGTTGCCGGAGGCGGGCTTCGCCTTGGCGGCGAGCGTGAGGCGGATGCCGGTGAGCAGATAGGCGAGGCCGCGCTCGAAAACCGCCTCGGTGTCGATGTCGGTGCCGCGCATCAATGGCCGCATGGCTTCGGCGAGCAGGGGGAAGGCGGCGACTTCCTGGAGGGGGTCGCCGACCGCGTCGGGCTCGGTTTCGGCGCGCTCGCGCTCGTTCTGCTCTTCGAGGACATAGCCGACGACGTAGCGGGTCACCGAGAGGGCGATGGCCAGCGCCTCGTGGGCGGTGAAGCCGGCGGCGACATAGAGCTCAAGCTGGCGTTCGTAGTCGGCGAAATCGGCGTCGGTGGGGCGGGCGCCGGTGTTGATGCGGGCGCCATCGCGCACCGCGAGCAGGGCACGGCGAAAGCCGCGGGCATAGGCCAGCGTGAACTCGTCCCAGCGCTCGTCCGGACGCGGCACGCGACGGCTGTGGAAGCGCAGCAGCATTTCGTGGTTCAGCGCATCGAGCAACGCCGCCTTGCTGGCGAAGTGCCAGTAGAGCGCCGGCTGCTGCACGCCCAGCCGCTCGGCCAGCCGGCGGGTGGTGAAGCGGTCGAGCCCTGCTTCGTCGAGCAGGGAGAAAGCCGCATCGAGAATTTTTTCGCGTTCGATCGCCATGGGCCTTGACTTATCATCGATAAGGAACTTTATCACCGATAAATTTCTTTATCGTTGATAAGGAGGCGGGAATGAACCGCTCGCTCTTGGTCATCATCGGCGTCGTGGCGCTCGACGCCGTCGGCATCGGACTGATCTTTCCGATCCTGCCCTCGCTGCTGGACGAACTCACCGGACATGGCGAGGTTTCGACCATCTATGGCGTGATCATCGCGGCCTATGCGGCGATGCAGTTCCTGTTCGCGCCGATCCTGGGGCTGCTGAGCGACCGCATCGGGCGGCGGCCGGTGCTGATCGCCTCGCTGGCGGGCGCCACCATCGACTACCTCATCATGGCGTTCACGCCGGCGCTCTGGGTGCTGGTCGCCGGCCGCATCATCGCCGGCATCACCGGCGCCAGCATGTCGGTCGCCGGCGCCTACATCGCCGACATCTCGGCGGAGCAGGAGCGGGCGCAGCGCTTCAGCTGGATGAGCGCGGCGTTCGGCGTCGGCTTCATCGTCGGGCCGATCCTGGGCGGGCTGCTGAGCACGTATTTCCTGCGCGCGCCGTTCCTCGCCGCCGCCGGGCTCAACGCGCTGAACCTCGTGCTGGCGCTGACCGTGCTGAAGGAGAGCCGGACGCCCAGCCGCGAGACATTCGAGCTCGGCACGCTCAACCCGTTCGCGCCGCTCAAATGGGCGTTCAGCTTCGCGGCGCTGGCGCCGCTGCTCGCGCTGTTCCTGATCTTCGCCATCAATGGCGACATCCCCGGCACGATCGCGGTGCTCTACGGCCAGGCCAAGTTCCACTTCGACGGGGTGACGGTGGGGCTGTGGCTCGCCACCTTCGGCATCTGCCACACGCTGGCGCAGGCGTTCGTCACCGGGCCGCTGAGCCGGCGGCTGGGCGACCGCGGCACGATGATCGTCGGCATCGGCGCGGACGTGCTGGCGTTCCTCGGCTTCGCCTTTGCGACGCAGGGCTGGATGGCGTTCGCGCTGTCGCCGCTGTCGGCGCTCGGCGGCGTCGGCCTGCCGGCGCTGCAATCGCTGATGTCGGCGCAGGCCGGGGAGGACCGGCAGGGCGAATTGCAGGGCGTGCTGGCGAGCGCCCAGAGCCTCACCTCGATTGCCGGGCCGCTGATTGGAACGACGGTCTTCGCGCTGACGGCGCCGGCCTTTCCCGGCGCGGTGTGGCTGGTGGCGGCGGCGCTCTATCTGCCCGCCATCCCCGTCCTCGGCTGGCTGTCGCGGCGACGGCGGGCGGCGCCTGCGGCGGCATGAGGCCGGGTTGTGGCCGGCTAGAACCTGAACGACAGCCCGCCGCCGACGGTAAAATGCGTGCCGATGCTGGTTCCGGTGCTGGCGAAGCCGAAGCCGTTGAGGCTGAGCTGGTCGTTCATCTTGTAGCCGATGCGGGCGCCGACTTCCGCGAGGGTATAGTCCTGCGCCGCGGTCGCGACCGTGCCGCCGCCGGCCATCGTTCCGTCGACCTGGCCGGAGGCAAAAGCGTGGCCGAGCGCGCCCGTGAGCGTCAGATCGAGCGACTCGTTGATCCTGGTGGTCCAGGCGAGCGACAGCTTGAGGATGTCCGTCGCCAGCGCGCCATCCGAGAACGTGGCCGGAAACGGATTGCCCACGGACGATTCCGTGTAGGCGTCGGTGCGCAGCCAGTTGTGCTGATAGGCGCCGGCCAGCACCAGCTCGTTGCCGGCAGCCGGCGCCCAGATCACGCCGCCCCTGGCGTAGAGGCTGGCGGCAAGGCCCGACGTGCTGCCCGTGCCCGTCGCGGTGGTGGCGCCATTGCCATAGTCGCGGCTGAAGGTCATGGCGATGCCGGGCGCGGCCCAGCCGCCGGCCTCGACGAAGGGGCGCAGCGCGCCGCCGGTCCAGATGTGCCGCAGCCCGCCGGCGAGAACCAGCGCCTGCGTGACATCGACCGCGCCGTATTCCTGCTGCGTCAGCGCCACGCCGCCCAGCAGCATGACGTTGTCATCGCCCCAGCGGCCATGGGCGCCGGCGGTGATCGAGCCGGCGCCGGCGAAAAATTCGGCGTCGGCGGGTCCCGAAACCGGCGCAAGCGAACCGAGCAGCAGCCCTGCCGTGGCGTCGAGATGCCCGGAAACGGCCGCCCTCGCGTCGGCCAGTTCCTGCACCGAGACCGTCTGCTGCTGCGGCGTGGTGACGCCGCTCGTGCAGGCATCGACGAACGCGTCGCAATATTGCAGCAGATACGGCACCGTATGCGAGGTCCCGGTCGCTGCCGTGGTCATCTGGCCGGAAATGTACTGGCCGTCGCCCGAGATGGAGTCGGCGGTGACCAGGTCGATGCCGCTCATGTCGACGCCCGAGGTGATCATCAGTGCCCTGAGATCGGCCATGCCGGTGCCGCCCTGGGCCGCGTCGGTCCAGCGGAAGGCGTGCATGGTGCCGGCACCGCTGTCGGCGCCGAGGATGTAGCCGAAATTGTCCACGCTGGTGCCACTGCCGAGGAAATCGTTCGAGGTGGAGTATTCGCCCACCACGATCATGCCGTTGTCACTGACATCCGTGGCGATCGATCCCGCGCCGGCGGCGCCTTCCGGCGCGCCGAGGTCCACCATGCCCGTGGCCGCAGTCCAGCGGAAGGCGCGGTTGCCGCCGCCGCCGACGATGACGCTGCCATCGTGCGTCGCGGCCATGGCGATGGAATTGTTGTTGCCGATTACGCCAAGGTCCTGGTAGCCGCCGGTCACGGTCCAGGCGAAGGCGTGCGAAACCGTGCCGCTGTGGATCGTGCTCTGGAAATCGCTGGCCCCGAAGACGACGTTCCCGTCGTCGCTGACGCCCATCGCCCGCGACTGGTCATGCGCGCCGCCGGAGGCAGACCCCAAATCCACCATGCTGCCGCTCGCCGCGGTCCAGCGGAAGGCGTGCTGCCAGCCGCCGTCCACCGTCGCTGCGCCGACCACGACGCCGCCATCGGCGCTGACGCCGAGGCCAATGCTGGTGCCGTCCTCCGTCAAAGCGCCGAGGTCCAGCGTTTGCGCGGTTTCGGTGTCGTAGCGAAAGGCGTGATAGGAGGTGCCGTCGCCGTGATCCAGATAGCCGGTGACGAAGGGGTCGCCCGAAACATCGGTGGCGCCGCCTTCTCCGCCAAACGACTGCGCCGCATCCCATTGGATGGTCGCCGCGGTGCCCGAGCCCATCCCGGTCGCTGTTATGAACATTTCCCCGGTGAACGGCACCGTCACATAGGTGCCGTTAGAGAAATACGACACCTTGCCGGCATAAGCCAGGATGCTGCCGTCAGATGTGCTGATAATATCGGTCGAATCGATATTGTGGGAATGGTCCGGCTGCCCCAGCGCCTCGTCCAGGGCACTGTCAATCGCGGCGTCGATGCCGGGTGACAAACCGTCCGCCCGTGCCGGGCCGCACCAGGCCACGGCAAACACCCCGGCGGCGGCCAGCACCCCGGCGGCCCGCCGCGCCACACGCCATGTGCTCGAGCCTATGTTCATGTCGACCCCCATCGCCGTGCCCAAGACTTGAAGTAACCATACACACGCGAGCGAAGTCCGCCACTCAAAACAGGAACGGGCCGGAGCCGCGGTGCGGAATCGGTGGATATACTTGCAGTACGACAATAAACTTGTCGCTTCTGGCGCTGGCACCGGCCGGCGGTCTCCCGGGCGTGTGTTGATTTCCGGCGCCGGCCGAACGACATGTCGCCGACACGTCGTCGCCGTCGAGGGCATCTCCCCGTGAACAAACCGCTGGTCATCATCCTGGGCGCCGTGACGCTCGACGCCATCGGCATCGGCCTGATCTTTCCGATCCTGCCGCGGCTGCTGGAGACGGTGACGCATGCCGACAACGTCGCCCCCTATGTCGGGGTAATCTACGCGCTCTATGCGGCGATCCAGTTCGTGTTCGCGCCGGTGCTGGGGGTGATGAGCGACCGCTTCGGCCGCCGTCCGGTGCTGCTGCTGTCGCTGGCCGGCGCCGCGATCGATTACCTGTTCATGGCGTTCGCGCCGGAGCTGTGGATGCTGGTGGTCGGCCGAGCCATCGCCGGGCTGACCAGCGCCAACATGGTGATCGCCACCGCCTACATCACCGACATCACGCCCGAGGCGCAGCGGGCGCAGCGCTTCGGGCTGTTCCACGCCATGTTCGGCATCGGCTTCATCGTCGGGCCGGTGCTGGGCGGGCTGCTCGGCGACATCTGGGTGCGGGCGCCGTTCCTCGCCGCCGCCGGACTCAACGGCCTCAACTTCCTGCTGGCGCTGCTGCTGCTGCCGGAATCGCGGCCCGGCCGGCGCGACGTGAGGTTCGACCTGCGCAGCCTCAATCCGCTGGTACCGCTGGCCTGGGCGTTCTCGCTCAAGGGGCTGCTGCCGCTGATCGCGGTGTTCTTCATCCTCAATTTCGTCGGCAACATGTACGGCACCGTGTGGGCGCTGTTCGGCACCGACGCGTTCGAGTGGAACGGCCTTATGGTCGGGCTGTCGCTGGGCGGCTACGGAGTGTTCCATGCCGCGGTGCAGGCGCTGCTGCCCGGACCGGCGTCGCGGCGCCTCGGCGAGCGCAACGCGCTGCTGGTCGGCATGGCCTGCGAGATCATCGGGCTGCTGCTGACGGCGATTGCGACGCAGGGCTGGGTGGTGTTCGCGGTGCTTCCGCTCTACGCGCTGGGCGGGGTCGGCGTGCCGGCGCTGCAATCGCTGACGACGCAGCAGGCCGATGCCGACAAGCAGGGACAATTGCAGGGCGTCATGGCCTCGATCGTCAGCGTCGCCTCGATCTTCGGGCCGCTGTTCTTTTCGGCGGTGTATTTCGGCGTGCGCGACACCTGGCCCGGACTCGTCTGGGCGGCGGGCGTCGCGGTGTACCTGCTGGCGATTCCGCTGATTTTGGGCGTCCGCCGGCCGCCACCGGCGCCGCAGCCCGCCTGATTTGGTGGAAAACCCCGGAATCCGGGGGTTTCGGGCTCATGCGGCAGTCGTTTTCGATTGACCGCACCAAATTGCCGTCCCATTAACGTCGCGCGGTCATGACGGGGCAAAACGCCCGGAACTCCTTGCGTTTCGCTCGGAATCATCAAAGGAATGGCCGCGCTTTCTGCTTCGCCGAGAGGGCGGGCTTTTCACTGTGAGGAAACGCTATGAACAAGAACGATCTGATCGGCGTGGTCGCCGACGGCGCGAGCATCACCAAGGCCCAGGCCGGGGAAGCCGTTGACGCCGTCTTCGACGCCATCACCAAGTCTCTGAAGAAGGGCGACGAGGTCCGGCTGGTCGGCTTTGGCACGTTCTCCGTCTCCAAGCGCAAGGCCTCGATCGGGCGTAACCCGGCCACCGGCGCCGAGATCAAGATCCCGGCCTCGATGCAGGCCAAGTTCAAGCCCGGCAAGGGCCTCAAAGACGCGATCAACTGATCCGTCGGAGTTTCCGAATTTCGAGCGGCCCTGTGTGCCTCGCGCAGCAGGGCCGTTCGTTTTGCGCAAGCGTTGACGGTTTCGTGCCGAGACCCTAGTTACTCGCCGTCGCACGGACGGGCGGTTAGCTCAGTGGTAGAGCATCTCGTTTACACCGAGAGGGTCGGCGGTTCGAGACCGTCACCGCCCACCATTCCACCTTCGATCGCGGTCTCGCGGAACGCCTGCCGAAAGGCCCTGTTGCCTGCTTGACTTGCCCCAACCGCGTCGATACACGGACGCCACGTTGCGCGGGGCTCTGCTTCGCCGTCAGCGGGTGTAGCTCAGTTGGTTAGAGCGTCGGCCTGTCACGCCGAAGGTCGCGGGTTCGAGTCCCGTCACTCGCGCCATTTCCCGAAAGTGCTGGAGAGATTGCGCGACGGCGCCCGATCTGTGGCGTTCGTGCCACACCTGTGGGCCGCCACATTCTCGCCGCCCGGGCGACCCATTGCCCTCACAAATCCCTAGGATTCTCAACGTCGCCAGCGCGCCTGGAGAGTCGTTCTAAGCCAGCGATTCCGGTGCGCGGCGCAGCGTTTCGAGGGACGGAACTGCCGCAGAGGAGGCGGCGTTGTCGGTCCGAATATCCAAGGAGAACAGGATGCGCCTGTTCAAGATCGCCAGCCTCGCGGCCCTGCTTGCCGCCCTCAGCCCCGCCGCGCAGGCGGTGGATCTGCTGACGGTGCCCACCTCGGGCAACGATTCGTTGCCGGTCGCCGATTCCGGCTTCGACTGGAACGGCTTTTACGCCGGCGTCTATGGCGTGGCGCAGGGCAGCACGGTGGGCGGCGGCCAGCTGGGCCTCGGCCTCGACGTGGGCGCCAATGCGCGCTTCGAATTCGTGCTGGTCGGCGGCGAAGTGGCGATTCAGGCCCTGGGCGGCGGCGCCGGCACCACGGCCTATGTCGAAGGCGTCGGCAAGGCCGGCATCGCGCTCACCGACAACGCCATCGCCTATGGCGCGGTGGGTCTGGGCACGGCGCTGGGCGGTCCGTCCGAAACCGATCTGCTGGCGGGCGGCGGCGTCGATCTGGCGCTCGCCGACAATCTCAGCGTCGGCGCACGATATCTTCACGGTTTCCCGGTAACGGGAGCGAATCCGAAGAACCAGTTCACGATCGGGGCCAATTTCCACTTCTAGGGCTTTGATCACATCTGCGGCATGTGGCGCTACGCCTGGGCGGAGCGCGGTTTGTGACGAGGAATCAAAAGGTTGCCTATTCCGGCAAGTGTGGCGGATCGGGCACATGAATGACCAAAACGGGGCGGGGGCGGTGTCGCTCGGACGATATCGGCGTTAAATAAGGGCTCTCGTGACTCGCGGCTCCCAAGCGAGTTCCGACTTAGACACGTAAAAGGACTTTGATATGCGTTCTCTCAAGCTTGCCTTGCTCGCTACCGCGGCTACGGCTGTGCTCTCCTCGGCGGCGTTCGCTGCCGATCTGGTTGTCGACACGCCGACGGTTCCGCCGGTCGTGAACAACAGCTTCAACTGGGACGGAGCCTATATCGGCGCCTTCATCCAGGGCCAATCGGCTCCGTCGGCCTTCGGCCTCGGCGTCAATTTCGGCGTGAACGCCCTCATGGACAACCTCGTCCTTGGTGGCGAGATTGAAGCTGTGGCCTCCACCGGCTCGAACTTCTCGGGCCAGGCGACCGCCAAGGTCGGCGGCCTCCTCGGTGACAGCGCGATGCTCTATGCCTTCTCCGGTATCGGTTCGCGGACCGTGACCAGCTGGTACGTTCCGGCCGGTGTCGGTGTCGAGTTCGCCGTGGCCGACAATCTCGGCATCAAGGCGGAAGCGCAGTACAACTTCGACCTGACCAACACCGCCGAGAATTCGGCGGCCGTGAAGGTCGGTCTGAGCTGGCACTTCTAAGAATCCCGCCCACGGGCGTCGATTTGGCAAGGGGCTCCGCTGGCGGGGCCCCTTTGCTTTTGCCCGCGCGGGCTGTCGTAACCACTCGTTAAGCCTATGAGATAATTAAATTTTGTCGCTAATTGTCGGCAAAGCTGTGGTCGCGCAAAATCCCTGGCACCAAATTCCGACCTCCAGGGGACACCTCATGAAAATCGCGCACTCACTTCTGGCGGGCGCCGCACTGGCGGTCGTCATGGCTTCGGCGGCCAATGCCGCCGACCTGCTCAAGCCGGCCGACCCGATCTATTCGAGCCCGCTGTTCAACTTCGAAGGCCTGTATATCGGCGGCTCCGCCGGCGGCGCGCTGTCGGGCGGCACGGGCTACGGCACGCTCGGCGTGGTGGTCGGTGCCAATTTCGCCGTCAGCGACGGAATCATGGCCGGCGTCGAGTTCCAGGGCGACGCGTACTGGAACAGCGGCTTCACCGCCTACGACGCCCTGGCGCTCGGCCGCATTGGCGGGTTCGTGTCCGACAACACCATGCTCTATGGCGATGTGGGCGCCGGCTTCCTCAACAGCTCGGCGGCCTATGCGCTGGGCGGCGGCGCCGAGATGGCGCTCACCGACCAACTCAGCCTGCGCGGCGACCTGCAGTTCATCGGCGCGTTCGGCGGCCTGCCCTCGACCGCCAAGGCGACTGCCGGGCTGCTCTGGCACATCAACTGACGCTCTTCTGCGACGTCGATTCCATGCACGGAAGGCCCTGCGCGAGCGGGGCCTTTTCGTTTGCCCCGGAGGCGCAAAAAGCTGCTCCCCGCAATGGTAAGATGAGCAAATCCATCAGGTTTTGTTTTCCTTGAATCGAGGTAGGCCGTGGGCTAAGCCCGGTGCATCGAAACCGCGCCGTCCACGGGGCCCATCATTGCCCTCTGGCCCACGCGTTTTCGGCCGGTATTCCGCCGGCGTCCGAATAGGCGCAGAATGAACGATCTGCTCAGCAACTACCTGCCGATAGTCATCTTTATCGGCCTGTCCGGCGTTATCGGCCTGGCCCTGCTCCTCGCCCCCTTCGTCGTCGCCGTGAAGAGCCCCGACCCCGAGAAGGTGTCCGCCTACGAATGCGGATTCGATGCCTTCGACGATGCGCGCATGAAGTTCGACGCGCGATTCTACCTCGTAGCGATTCTGTTCATCATCTTCGACCTCGAGGTGGCGTTCCTGTTCCCCTGGGCCGTGGCGTTCAGGGATGTGGGCTGGTTCGGCTTCTGGTCGATGCTGATCTTCCTCGGCGTGTTGACCGTCGGCTTCATCTATGAGTGGCGGAAAGGTGCGCTCGAATGGGATTGACCGAAACCCTCGTCGCGCCGGCCCCCAGGGGCGTGCTCGATCCGCGGACCGGCAAGCCGATCGGCGCGGACGATCCGTATTTCGTCGAGATCAACAACGAGCTCGCCGACAAGGGCTTCCTGGTCACCGCCACCGACGAGCTGATCAACTGGGCCCGTACCGGCTCGTTGATGTGGATGACCTTCGGGCTTGCCTGCTGCGCCGTCGAGATGATCCAGATGTCGATGCCGCGCTACGACGTCGAGCGCTTCGGCCTCGCGCCGCGCGCCTCGCCGCGGCAGTCCGACGTGATGATCGTCGCCGGCACGCTGACCAACAAGATGGCGCCGGCGCTGCGCAAGGTCTACGACCAGATGCCGGGGCCGCGCTACGTCGTGTCGATGGGCAGCTGCGCCAATGGCGGCGGTTACTATCATTATTCGTATTCGGTGGTGCGCGGCTGCGATCGCGTCGTGCCGGTCGACATCTACGTGCCGGGCTGTCCGCCGACGGCCGAGGCGCTGCTCTACGGGTTGCTTCTGTTGCAGAAGAAGATCCGCCGCACCGGCACCATCGAGCGTTAGGAGCGAAACATGGGGGATGTTTCGACCCTGAGCGCCATCCAGGAGCGCGTTGTCCAGCTTTTGGGCGACCGCATCATCGAGCAGGCCATCGCCTTCGGCGAGCTGACGGTGCGGCTGCACCGCGAAACCGTGCTCGACGCGGTGCGGCTGCTGCACGACGATCCGGGGACGGCGTTCATTTCCATCGTCGACGTCTGCGGCGCCGACTACCCGGAGCGCGACGAGCGCTTCGACGTCGTCTACCACCTGCTGTCGCCGACCAGGAACGCCCGCATCCGCCTCAAGGTGCGCACCGACGACGAAACGCCGGTCCCCTCGATCACGCCGGTCTTCCCCGGCGCCGACTGGTTCGAGCGCGAGGCCTACGATTTCTACGGCATCCTGTTCTCGGGCCACCCTGACCTGCGCCGCATCCTCACCGATTACGGCTTCGACGGCCATCCGCTGCGCAAGGATTTCCCGACCACCGGCTACGTGGAAGTCAGGTACGACGAGGAACGCAAGCGCGTGGTCTACGAGCCGGTGAAGCTGGCGCAGGAATTCCGCCAGTTCGACTATCTGAGCCCCTGGGAAGGCACGGACTACGTGCTGCCGGGTGACGAGAAGGCGAAGCAGTGAATGGTGAATGGTGAATGGTGAATGGTCACGCAGACGAACGAGATACGCGACTATCGCGATCTGATCGTCTGGCAGGAAGCGATGGAGATCGCCGAAATGGTCTATTCGCTGACTCGCGCCTTTCCACGCGAGGAGGCGTATGGGCTGGTCTCGCAGATGCGCCGCTCCGCCGTCTCCATTCCATCGAACATCGCAGAAGGATTCGGTCGGGCGCAGCGTCGCTCCTTCGTGCAATTCCTCAGGATCGCGCAGGGATCTTTGAAAGAACTCGAAACACAGGCGCAACTGGCGGCCCGTATTGGCATGTTGGACGTCGAGGGTCTGTCCGACTTGCTCGATCGGAGCGAGCGGCTAGGCAGGCGGCTGGTTCAGTTTGTCCGTTCTCTAGAGCGTGGCGCTTCGCAGTGACCATTCACCATTCACCATTCACCATTCACGTTCAGCCGGAGGCCTCTCATGGCTGAGGCGGACGTTCGCAATTTCACCATCAATTTCGGGCCGCAGCATCCGGCCGCGCACGGCGTGCTCCGCCTCGTGCTCGAGCTCGACGGCGAGGTGGTCGAGCGCGTCGATCCGCATATCGGGCTCTTGCATCGCGGCACCGAGAAGCTGATCGAGAGCAAGACCTATCTGCAGGCGGTGCCGTATTTCGACCGGCTCGATTACGTCGCGCCGATGAACCAGGAGCACGCCTTCTGCCTCGCGGTGGAAAAGCTGCTCGGGCTCGAAGTGCCGTTCCGCGGTCAGCTGATCCGCGTGCTCTATTGCGAGATCGGCCGGCTGCTCAGCCACATCCTCAACACCACGACCCAGGCCATGGACGTGGGGGCGCTGACGCCGCCGCTCTGGGGCTTCGACGAGCGCGAAAAGCTGATGGTGTTCTACGAGCGTGCCTCGGGCAGCCGCATGCACGCGGCCTTCTTCCGGCCGGGCGGCGTGCACCAGGACCTGCCGCAGGCGCTGATCGACGACATCGAGGCGTTCTGCGATCCGTTCCTCAAGGTCTGCGACGACCTCGAAGTCCTGCTCACCGGCAACCGCATCTACATGCAGCGCAACGCCGACATCGGCGTGGTGTCGGCCGAGGACGCCTGGAAGTGGGGCTTCTCCGGCGTGATGGTGCGCGGCTCCGGCGTTGCCTGGGATCTGCGCAAGGCGCAGCCCTACGAGTGCTACGACCGGCTCGACTTCGACATCCCGATCGGCAAGAACGGCGATTGCTACGACCGCTACCTCGTGCGCATGGACGAGATGCGGCAGTCGATCCGCATCATGAAGCAGGTGATCGCGCTGCTCAATTCGCCGGAGGGGCAGGGGCCCGTGACCTCGACCGACGGCAAGGTGGTGCCGCCCCGGCGCGCCGAGATGAAGCAGTCGATGGAAGCGCTGATCCATCACTTCAAGCTCTATACCGAGGGCTACAAGGTGCCGGCCGGCGAGGTCTATGCCGCCGTCGAGGCGCCCAAGGGCGAGTTCGGCGTGTACCTGGTGTCCGACGGCACCAACAGGCCGTATCGCTGCAAGATCAAGGCGCCGGGCTTCGCACATCTGAGCGCCATGGATTTCCTCTGCCGCGGCCACATGCTGGCGGACGTCTCCGCCGTGCTGGGCTCGCTCGATATCGTCTTCGGTGAGGTCGATCGGTGATCGCGATTGCACGCAACATTGTCGCTGCTGGGGTACCTTTGGTCGTCTGCTGCGCCTGCGGGCCGGCGCTCGCGGCCGATCTGGCAGTGGATTGCCAGAAGGTCGCGGCACAGGGCTTCTTTCCTGTGAGCTACAAAGAGATCGGGCAGGCCGATGTGGCGGGCGTGGGTGATGTCTTTTCGTTCAGCGATGGACGCTGCCTGTGCCAGGCGAGCTTCGAGGATGTCCCACGAACAAGACGCGAGGCATCGGCTTTGGCAAAGACCAATCCCGCGCTCGTCTCTAGCCTCTATTGCGAGGTGAACTAGTCCATGTCTGTCCGCCGCCTCGCCGCCGATGCCGTCCAGCCCGCAAGCTTTGCGTTCTCGCCCGAGAACCAGGCCTGGGCGGAGAAGGTCATCGCGCGCTATCCCGCCGGCCGCCAGCAATCGGCGGTGATCCCGATCCTGTGGCGGGCGCAGGAGCAGGAGGGGTGGGTCACCCGCGCCGCCATCGAGGCGGTCGCCGACATGCTGGGCATGGCGTACATCCGCGTGCTCGAGGTGGCGACCTTCTACACGCAGTTCCTGCTGAAGCCGGTGGGCAGCGAAGCGCACATCATCGTCTGCGGCACCACGCCGTGCATGCTGCGCGGCGCCGGCGACCTGATCAATGTGTGCCAGCACAAGATCGCGCACGACCCGCTCGAGGTATCGGCCGACGGCAAGCTGAGCTGGGAAGAGGCGGAGTGCCTGGGTGCCTGCGTCAACGCCCCGATGGTCATGATCGGCAACGACACCTACGAGGACCTGACGGTCGAGAGCTTCGAGCACATCGTCGAGAGTTTCCGCGCCGGCAACGGCAAATCGGTGACGCCTGGCCCGCAGATCAAGCGGCAGTTCGCGGCGGCCGAAGGCGGGGCGACGACGCTGCTCGAACGGCCCACCGCCGAGCGGACCTACAAGCCGTTCCCGCCGCCGCCACCTCCGGCCGCGCCCGCGGCGCCGGCGACTGCTCCCGCAGCGGCTCCGGCCCCGGCTGCTCCTGCACCCGAGCCCACCAACAAGGGCAAGGGCAGCGAAGTCTCCGAGGAGAATGCGCCGGCGGTGAAGGGCACGCCTGCCGAGGCCAAGGTCTCCGAGGGCAAGGCGGAAGCCGAGCGCGTCAAGGCCGATGCCGGCGCCAACGCCAATGGCGAGCCCAACCGCGCCATGCGCGAGGACGCCACCGGGGCGGAATCGCCGGCCGGCAAGCTCGACGGCGGCAAATCCACCCGCACGCCGAAGAAGCTGTTCGACGTCCCCGCCGGGCCGGCAGACGACCTCAAGCTGATCAACGGCGTGGGGCCGGTGCTCGAACAGACGCTCAACGCCATCGGCATCACCACCTGGCGGCAGGTCGCGGCGCTGACGCCGGAGCAGATCGAGGCGGTGGAGGCCGAAGCCGGCTTCAAGGGCCGCATCGCCCGCAACAACTGGCTGCAGCAGGCAGACGTCCTCGCCCGCGGCGGCGTCGAAGAATACCGCCGTGTCTTCGGGAAGGATCCGAAGTAATGCTCGCTGACAAAGACCGCATCTTCACCAATCTGTACGGCCAGGGCGACTGGCGGCTGGCGGGCGCCCGGGCGCGCGGCGGCTGGCAGGACACCAGGACCTTCATCGAGCGCGGGCGCGACTGGATCACCAACGAGGTCAAGGGCTCGGGCCTGCGCGGCCGCGGCGGCGCCGGTTTTCCCACAGCGCTCAAATGGACCTTCATGCCGAAGGTGTCGGACGGCCGCCCGCACTACCTCGTCATCAATGCCGACGAGTCCGAGCCGGGCACCTGCAAGGACCGCGAAATCCTCCGCCACGATCCGCACCATCTGGTCGAGGGCGCGCTGCTGGCGAGCCGCGCCATGGATGCGCATACCGCCATCATCTATGTGCGCGGCGAGTTCATCCGCGAGCGCCAGCGGCTCGAATACGCGGTGCAGGAAGCCTATGACGCGCGCCTGATCGGCAAGGACAACGTCAACGGCTGGGATTTCGACATCATCGTCCACCACGGGGCCGGCGCCTATATCTGCGGCGAGGAAACGGCGCTCCTGGAATCGCTCGAGGGCAAGAAGGGCCAGCCGCGGCTGAAGCCGCCGTTCCCGGCGGCGATGGGCGTCTATGGTTGCCCGACCACCGTCAACAACGTCGAATCGATCGCCGTCGTGCCGGAGATCCTGCGCCGCGGCGGCGCCTGGTTCGCCGGCATCGGCCGGCCGAACAACACCGGCACCAAGCTGATGTGCGTGTCCGGCCACGTGAACAAGCCGGCGACGTTCGAGGAGGCCATGGGCATCCCGTTCGACGAGATGATCGAAAAGCATTGCGGCGGCATCCGCGGCGGCTGGGACAACCTGCTGGCCGTGATCCCCGGCGGCGCCTCGGTGCCGTGCGTGCCCGCCGAGAAGATCCGCCACGCGCTGATGGATTTCGACGGCCTCAAGGAGGCCGGCTCGTCGCTCGGCACCGCTGCCGTGATCGTCATGGACAAGTCGACCGACATCATCCGCGCCATCTGGCGGCTCAGCGCCTTCTACAAGCACGAAAGCTGCGGCCAGTGCACGCCGTGCCGCGAGGGCACCGGCTGGATGATGCGGGTGATGGAGCGCATGGTCGAGGGGCGGGCCCAGAAGCGCGAGATCGACATGCTGTTCGAGGTGACCAAGCAGGTCGAGGGCCACACCATCTGCGCGCTGGGCGACGCCGCGGCGTGGCCGATCCAGGGCCTCATCCGCAATTTCCGCCACGTCATGGAAGAGCGCATCGACCAGTACACCTACCGGTCGGACAATGACGACGCCGTGCCGTCGGTGGCGGCGGAGTAAGCGATGGCCGATGACCCGGACAATATCGTGCTCGTGATGCTTCGCCGGATGGACGAGAAGCTCAACCGCATCGACACCAAGCTCGATCGGCTTGGCGATGACGTTCACGATCTCAAGGTTCGCATGACCTCGGTTGAAGAGGGGTTGGTCGGCGTGAACCGTCGGCTGGACCGAATTGAAATGCGTGCGGATCGGATCGAAACGCGGCTCGATCTGGTGGAGCCGAGCCGCTGATGCACGTCGCTGAGCTCAACATCGGCCGGTTGACCTACCCGATCGACGATCCGCGCATGGCGGATTTCGTCGACAATCTGGGGCGGGTCAACGCCATGGCGGAGCGCATGCCGGGCTTCGTCTGGCGGCTGGTCGGCGACGGCTCCAACGATGGCGCGCTCGATCTGAGGCCGTATGCGAACGACCCGATGATGGCCGTCAACATGAGCGTCTGGCAGACGGTCGAGCAGCTCGAGCAATATGTCTGGAACACCGTTCACAAGCGGTTCTACAACCGCAAGGCCGAGTGGTTCCAGCCGATGCAGTCGCATCATTTCGTGATGTGGCCGGTCGAGGAGGGGCACATCCCGAGCCTCGAGGAGGCCAAGGCCCGGCTCGACCATCTCGAGACCCACGGCAACAGCGACCACGCCTTCGACTGGTCGCATCTGGAACATGTCAAGCTCTGGCAATCCCAGAGGTGCGGATAGATAGATGGCAAACGAAGCAGACGACGCTGTCATCCAGATTTTGAGGCAGATTCAGGACAAGCTGGTCGAACATGACCGGCGGTTTGACCGCATGCAGCACCAGATGGACCACCGCTTTGACGGCGTCGACCGAAAGCTTGGCGAAGTGATTGATGCGACGACCAAGGCCCTGGGCACCGCCGCCATTGCAAACGTTCGTCACGATAGCGTGCAGACCCAGCTTGCCGAGGTGGAGCTGGAAGTACGTGACCTTCGGGCCCGTGTCCGAGAGCTCGAGGAGAAGGTCTAGGCCATGGCCAATATCAAAGTCGACGGCAAGCTGGTCGAGGTTCCGGACTACTTCACGCTGCTGCAGGCGGCGGAAGCGGCGGGGGCCGAGATCCCGCGCTTCTGCTACCATGAGCGGCTGTCGGTCGCCGGCAATTGCCGCATGTGCCTGATCGAGGTGAAGGGCGGGCCGCCCAAGCCGCAGGCGTCGTGCGCCATGGGCGTCAAGGATCTGCGTCCGGGCCCGAACGGCGAGCCGCCGGAAATCTTCACCAACACGCCGATGGTCAAGAAGGCCCGCGAAGGCGTGATGGAATTCCTGCTGATCAACCATCCGCTCGACTGCCCGATCTGCGACCAGGGCGGCGAGTGCGATTTGCAGGACCAGTCGATGGCCTATGGCGTCGACAGTTCGCGCTTTGCCGAGAACAAGCGCGCGGTCGAAGACAAATATATGGGGCCGATCGTCAAGACCTCGATGAACCGGTGCATCCAGTGCACCCGCTGCGTGCGCTTCACCACCGAGGTCGCCGGCATCACCGAGCTGGGCGCCATCGGCCGCGGCGAAGACCTCGAGATCACCACCTATCTCGAGCGGGCGCTGACCAGCGAGCTCAGCGGCAACGTCGTCGACCTCTGCCCGGTCGGCGCGCTGACCAGCAAGCCGTACGCCTTCCAGGCGCGGCCGTGGGAGCTGGTCAAGACCGAGAGCATCGACGTCATGGACGCCGTCGGCTCCAACATCCGGGTCGACAGCCGCGGGCGCGAGGTGATGCGCTTCCTGCCGCGCGTCAACGACGCGGTGAACGAGGAGTGGATCTCCGACAAGACCCGCCACGTCTGGGACGGGCTCAAGTCGCAGCGGCTCGACCGGCCGTATGTGCGCGTCGGCGGCAAGCTCCGGCCGGCGACGTGGGACGAGGCGTTCGCCGCCGTCGCCAGGGCGGTGAAAAAATCCGGCATGGGCAACAAGGTCGGCGCCGTCGCCGGCGATCTCGCCGCCGTCGAGGACATGTACGCGCTCAAGGCGCTGATGACCGCCATGGGCTCGGGCATGACCGACGTGCGTCCGCCGATGTCGGGGATCGATCCGTCGATGCCGCGCTCGGCCTATCTGTTCAACCCGACCATCGCCGGCATCGAGGAGGCCGACGCGATCCTCATCGTCGGCTCCAACCCGCGCAAGGAAGCGGCGGTGCTCAATGCGCGCATCCGCAAGGCCTGGCGGCAGCGCAGCACGCCGATCGCGGTGATCGGCGACCATGCCGACCTGACCTATCCCTACGACTATCTGGGCGACGACATCTCGGTGCTGGCCGAGGTCGCCGCCGGCAAGGGCTTCGGCGAAAAGCTGAAGGCCGCCAAGAAGCCGCTGGTGATCGTGGGCGAGGGCGCCGTGTCGCATGGCGCCGCCTGGAACAAGCAGATCGGCCGCGACGTGATCGCGCTCGCCAGCAAGGCCGCGACCCTGGGCGAGGTCGCCGAGGGCTGGAACGGCTATGCGCTGCTGCACAACGCGGCGTCGCGCGTCGGCGGCATCGACATCGGCTTCGTGCCGCACAATGGCGGCGTCTGCTCGGCCGACCAGATCAAGGCGGCCGGCGACGGCAAGCTCGACGTGCTGTTCCTGCTCGGCGCCGACGAATACGACACGCGCGCCATGGGCGACGCCTTCGTGGTCTATGTGGGCACGCATGGCGATGCCGGGGCGCACCGCGCCGACGTCATCCTGCCGGCCGCCGCCTACACCGAAAAGTCCGGCACCTACGTCAACACCGAGGGCCGCGTGCAGCTTGGCGAGCGCGCCGTGTTCCCGCCGGGAGAGGCCAAGGAGGACTGGGCGATCTTCCGGGCGCTGAGCGCCGTGCTCGGCATGCCGCTGCCGTTCAACTCGCTGCGCGACCTGCGCCGCGCCATGTATGCGGAATTCCCGCATCTGGCGCAGATCGACCAGATCGTGCCGGCCGGCATCGAGGGCATCCGCGACCTCGCCGGCCGCGAGATCAAGACCAGCTCGGCCAAGCTTCATTCACCCATCGGCGATTTCTATATGACCAACCCGATCGCGCGCGCCTCGGCCATCATGGCCGAATGCTCGCAGCTCCAGGCTGGCCTCAAGCAGGCGGCGGAGTAAGCGCATGCAGTTCATCGCCGCCGCCGCCAACTACCTTCTCGGCATCCCGGTCCTCGGCTGGGGCGACCAGATCGGCTTCGTCTACAAGGGGCTGCTGTTCCTCGTCGCGCTGCTGATCTTCACCGCCTACATCCTGCTCGCCGACCGCAAGATCTGGGCCGCCGTGCAGGTGCGCCGCGGTCCCAACGTGGTCGGGCCGTTCGGCCTGCTGCAATCGTTCGCCGACCTGCTGAAGTTCCTGCTCAAGGAGCCGATGATCCCGGCGAGCTCGGACAAGATCGTGTTCCTCTTGGCGCCATTGGTGACGTCGGTGCTGGCGCTCTCGGCCTGGGTGGTGATCCCGCTCGATGCCGGCTGGGCGCTCGCCAACATCAATGTCGGTATCCTCTACATCCTCGCCATCAGCTCGCTGGGCGTCTACGGCATCATCATGGGCGGCTGGGCGTCGAACAGCAAATACGCCTTCATGGGCGCGCTGCGCTCGGCGGCGCAGATGGTGAGCTACGAGGTCTCGATCGGCTTCGTCATCATCACCGTGCTGCTCTGCGTCGGCTCGCTGAACCTGTCCGACATCGTGCTGGCGCAGCATCAGATGGGCATCGCGCACGCGCTGGGTGTGCCGTGGCTCAGCATTCTCGACTGGTTCTGGCTGCCGCTGTTCCCGATGTTCATCGTGTTCTTCATCTCGGCGCTGGCCGAGACGAACCGGCCGCCCTTCGACCTGCCGGAAGCGGAGTCGGAGCTGGTGGCCGGCTTCATGGTCGAATATTCGTCGGCGCCGTACCTGCTGTTCCAGCTCGGCGAGTACATCTCGATCCAGCTGATGTGCGCCATGACCGCCATCCTGTTCCTGGGGGGCTGGGCGTCGCCGATCGACCTGCCGCCGTTCAACTGGGTGCCCGGCTGGATCTGGTTCATCCTGAAAGTCTGTTTCGTGTTCTTCGGCTTCGCCATGGTGAAGGCGTTCGTGCCGCGCTACCGCTACGACCAGCTGATGCGCATCGGCTGGAAGGTGTTCCTGCCGCTGTCGCTGGTCGCGGTGGTGGTGGTCGCCGGGGTGCTGCAGCTCACCGGCTGGGGCTGGCACGGAGGAGCGATGTGATGGGAGTGTTCCGCGCCATCAACGGGCTGCTGCTCAAGGAGTTCGTCGTCGCCTATTGGGTGTCGCTGCGCTACTTCTTCGCGCCCAAAAAGACCATCAACTATCCGTTCGAGAAGATGCCGTATTCGCCGCGCTTCCGCGGCGAGCACGCGCTGCGCCGCTACCCCAACGGGGAAGAGCGCTGCATCGCCTGCAAGCTGTGCGAGGCGATCTGCCCGGCGCAGGCCATCACCATCGAGGCCGGCCCGCGCCAGAACGACGGCACCCGTCGCACGGTGCGCTACGACATCGACATGGTGAAGTGCATCTATTGCGGCATGTGCCAGGAGGCGTGCCCGGTCGACGCCATCGTCGAGGGGCCGAACTTCGAATTCGCCACCGAAACGCGCGAAGAGCTGTATTTCGACAAGAACAAGCTGCTCGACAATGGCGACCGCTGGGAGCGCGAGATCGCGCGCAACATCGCGCAGGACGCGCCGTACAGGTGAGATGACATGACCCTTGCGCTGTTCTTCTTCTACGTGTTCTCGATCATCGCGGTGGCGTCGGCGCTGATGGTGATCGCCTCGCGCAATCCCGTGCACTCGGTGCTGTTCCTGATCCTCGTCTTCGTCAACGCGGCCGGGCTGTTCATGCTGGCCGGGGCGGAGTTCCTGGCGCTGATCCTGATCGTCGTCTATGTCGGCGCCGTGGCGGTGCTGTTCCTGTTCGTCACCATGATGCTCGACGTCGATTTCGCCTCGCTGCGCCAGGGCATGCTGCAATACGCGCCGGTGGGCGTGGTGGTGGGCGTGATCCTGCTGCTCGAATTGCTGCTGGTGGGCGGCTCGTTCGTGATGGCGCCGCAGGTGAGCGGCGCCTCGGCGGTGCCGATCGACCACGCCGTCGACAACACCCGCGCCCTCGGCCAGGTGATCTACACGCGCTACGTGTTCCTGTTCCAGGGCGCCGGCGCGGTGCTGCTGGTGGCCATGGTGGGCGCCATCGTGCTGACGCTGCAGCACAAGGCCAACGTCAAGCGGCAGAACATCGCGCACCAGACGCAGCGCACGCGCGCCGAGGCGACGGAGCTGGTCAAGGTGAAATCGGGGCAGGGGGTCTGAGCCATGTTGGACGCAGCGGGCATCGGCCTCGGGCACTATCTCACGGTGGCGGCGATCCTGTTCACGCTGGGCGTGTTCGGCATCTTCCTCAACCGCAAGAACATCATCATCATCCTGATGTCGGTCGAGCTGATCCTGTTGGCGGTCAACATCAACTTCGTGGCGTTCTCGGCGCAGCTGGGCGATCTCGCCGGACAGGTGTTCGCGCTGCTGATCCTCACCGTCGCCGCCGCCGAGGCCGCCATCGGCCTTGCCATCCTCGTCATCTTCTACCGCAACCGCGGCACCATCGCGGTTGAGGACGTCAATCAGCTCAAGGGCTAACCCTCGTGATCCAGGCCATCGTCTTCTTTCCGCTGATCGGCGCCCTGGTGGCAGGGCTGCTCGGGCGCGTCATCGGCCACCGCACGTCGGAATACGTGACCACGGGCCTGCTGATCGTCGCGGCGATCCTGAGCTGGATCACCTTCTTCGGCTACTGGTTCGCGCCCGAAGGGGCCGAGCACGCCGTGACCAAGGTCGAGATCATGCGCTGGATCGCCTCGGGCGACCTCGACCTGCGCTGGATTCTGCGCGTCGACACGCTGACTGCGGTCATGCTGATCGTCGTCACCACGGTGTCGAGCCTGGTGCACGTCTATTCCATTGGCTACATGGCCGACGATCCGCACCGGGCGCGGTTCTTCGCCTATCTGTCGCTGTTCACCTTCGCCATGCTGATGCTGGTGACGGCCGACAATTTCCTGCAGATGTTCTTCGGCTGGGAGGGCGTCGGCCTCGCCTCATACCTGCTGATCGGCTTCTGGTACACGCGGCCCGCCGCCAACGCCGCCGCCATCAAGGCGTTCGTGGTCAACCGCGTCGGCGATTTCGGCTTCGCGCTGGGCATCTTCGCCGCCTACATGGTGCTGGGGCATCTGGGGTTCGACGAGGCCTTCGCGGCCGTTTCGGGCGCCAGCGGCAAGACCATCCACTTCCTCAGCTGGGATCTCGACGCGATGACCGTCGTGTGCCTGCTGCTGTTCATGGGCGCCATGGGCAAATCGGCGCAGTTCCTGCTGCACACCTGGCTGCCCGACGCCATGGAGGGCCCGACCCCGGTCAGCGCCCTGATCCATGCGGCGACAATGGTCACCGCCGGCGTGTTCATGGTGGCGCGGCTGTCGCCGATGTTCGAGGCCTCGCCCTTCGCCATGAGCGTGGTGTTCGTGATCGGCGCCATCACCGCGTTCTTCGCGGCGACGGTCGGGCTGGTGCAGAACGACATCAAGCGCGTCATCGCCTATTCGACCTGTTCGCAGCTCGGTTACATGTTCGTGGCGCTGGGCGCTGGGGTCTATTCGGTCGGCATCTTCCACCTGTTCACCCACGCCTTCTTCAAGGCGCTGCTGTTTTTGGGCGCCGGCTCGGTGATCCACGCCATGCACCACGAGCAGGACATGCGGAACATGGGCGGGCTGCGCCGCAAGATCCCGATCACTTACTGGATGATGCTGATCGGCACCTTCGCGCTCACCGGCGTCGGCATTCCGTTCACGCCGCTCGGCTTCGCCGGCTTCTTCAGCAAGGACGCCATCATCGAGGCCGCCTATTCGGTGGGCGGGAACCTGGGCACCTTCGGCTTCTGGTCGCTGGTGATCGCGGCGGGCTTCACCAGCTTCTATTCCTGGCGGCTGATCCATCTGACCTTCCACGGCGAGCCGCATCACGACGCGCCGGCGGCGCATGACGACCACGCGGCGCATGACGACCATGGCCACGATGCGCATCACGCCTTCGACCATGCGCATGAGAGCCCCACCGTCATGCTGGTGCCGCTCTACATCCTCGCGGCGGGCGCGGTGCTGTCAGGCACGGTGTTCACCGGCTATTTCTTCGCCAATCCCGAACTGGTGCAGCATTTCTTCAACGGCGCCGTCGCGGTGGTGACCGAGCGCTACGAGGCCGCGCACCACGTGCCGGTGCTGGCAAGTCTGGCGGCGACCATCGCCATGCTGATCGGCTTCGGCGTCGCCTGGTACATGTACATGGTGGACCGCACCGCGCCGGCGCGGCTCGCCGCGTCGAACCGCGGGCTCTACCAGTTCCTGCTCCACAAATGGTACTTCGACGAGCTCTACGACCGCATCTTCGTGCGTCCGGCCTTCTGGATCGGCAACGCGCTGTGGAAGGGCTTTGACGACTGGCTGGTCGACCAGACGCTGGTCGAGGGCCTCGGCGCCCGCGTCAAGGACGTGACCAACCGCGTCGTCCGCCTGCAGTCGGGCTACCTCTATACCTATGCATTCGTGATGCTCATCGGGATCGCGCTGCTTTTGACCTGGGCCATCGTTGCCGGAGGGCTCCTGGGATGAACTCGATCCTGACGCTCGTCACTTTCCTGCCGCTGCTCGGCGCCGCCATCCTGCTGTTCGTGCCGGCCGGCGACAGCGGCAAGACCGCCGCGCGCTGGGTGGCGCTGGTCGTGTCCGCCGCGACCTTCATCCTGTCGCTGTGGATGTGGTCGCGTTTCGACAATGCCAACCCCGGCTTCCAGTTCGTCGAGAACTACGAGTGGATCGGCTCGTCCATCGGCTACCGCATGGGCGTCGACGGCGTGTCGGTTCTGTTCGTGGTGCTGACGGCGCTGCTGACGCCGGTGGTGGTGATCTCGAGCTGGAACTCGATCCAGACCCGCGTGCGCGACTACATGCTGGTGTTCCTGATCCTCGAGACGCTGTGCATCGGGGTGTTCACCGCGCTCGACCTCGCGATGTTCTACGTGTTCTTCGAGGGCAGCCTGATCCCGATGTTCCTGATCATCGGCATCTGGGGCGGCAAGCGGCGCATCCAGGCGGCGTACAAATTCTTCTTCTACACCTTCACCGGCTCGGTGCTGATGCTGCTCGCCATCATGGCGATGTACTGGCAGGCCGGCACGCTCGACATCCGCAAGCTGCTCGCCTTCCATTTCGATCCGGCGCTGCAGACCTGGCTGTGGCTGGCGTTCTTCGCCTCGTTCGCGGTGAAGATGCCGATGTGGCCGTTCCACCGCTGGCTGCCGGAGGCCCACGTCGAGGCGCCCACCGGCGGCTCGGTGATCCTGGCGGCGATCCTGCTGAAGCTCGGCGGCTACGGCTTCATCCGCTTCTCGCTGGCGATGTTCCCCGACGCCTCGGTGCAGTTCGCGCCGTTCGTGTTCACGCTCTCGGTCGCGGCGATCGTGCTCACCTCGCTGGTGGCGCTGGTGCAGACCGACATGAAGAAGCTGATCGCCTATTCGTCGGTGGCGCATATGGGCTTCGTCACCATGGGCATCTTCTCGGGCAACGTCATGGGCGTGCACGGCGCGGTGTTCCAGATGATCTCGCACGGTATCGTGTCGGGCGCGCTGTTCCTGTGCGTCGGCGTCGTCTACGACCGGCTGCACACGCGCGACATCGCCGCCTATGGCGGGCTCGTCTCCAACATGCCGCGCTACGCCGTCGCCTTCATGGTGTTCACCATGGCCAATGTCGGCCTGCCGGGCACCTCGGGCTTCATCGGCGAGTTCCTGACAATGATCGGCACCTTCCAGGTCAACACCTGGGTGGTGTTCTTCGCGGCGTTCGGCGTGATCCTGTCGGCGGCCTATGCGCTCTACCTCTACCGGCGCATCATCTTCGGGGCGCTGACCAAGGAGTCGCTCAAGGGCCTGCTCGATCTCGACGCGCGCGAGATCACCGTGCTGGTGCCGCTGGTCGTGCTCACCATCTTCTTCGGCTTCTATCCAGCGCCGATCCTCGATGCGACCGCCGCATCGGTGAACCTCGTCGCGGAAAACTTCAGCAAGGCGATCAGCACCGGCGCGGCGCTCGTCGCGTCGGTGAACTAGGGAACAGTGATGACCTCCGATCTTACGAGCTTCGCGGCCCTGGCGCCGGCCTATCCCGAACTGCTGCTGGCGGTCGGGGCGGTGGTGCTGCTGCTCGCCGGCGTGCTGTTCTCCAGGGAGCGCTCGACCGGCCTGGCGCTCATTTCCATCGTGCTGCTGATCGCGGTGATCGCCGTGGCCCTGTGGCAGCCGGCCGAGGGCACGCTGTTCAATGGCGGCTTCATCGTCGATGGCTTCGCCCGCTACATGAAGCTTCTGGTGCTGGGCGGCTCGGCGGTGACGCTGATCCTTTCGACTTCGGCCGCCAAGCCGTTCGGCCTCGACAAGTTCGAATATTCGATCCTGGTGCTGCTGGCGACGCTGGGCATGATGGTCATGGTGTCGGCCAACGACCTGATGAGCCTGTATGTCAGCCTCGAGCTGCAGAGCCTCGCGCTCTACGTCGTCGCCGCGCTCAAGCGCGACGATTCCCGCGCCACCGAGGCCGGCCTCAAATATTTCGTGCTCGGCGCGCTCGCCTCGGGCCTGCTGCTCTACGGGGCGTCGCTGGTCTATGGCTTCACCGGGCTGACCCAGCTCGACCAGATCGTCGGCGCTATCGCCGGCGAGCATCGCTCGATCGGGCTGATCTTCGGCATGGTGTTCCTGCTCGCCGGCATCGCCTTCAAGATCTCGGCCGTGCCGTTCCACATGTGGACGCCCGACGTGTACGAGGGCGCGCCGACGCCGGTGACGGCGTTCTTTTCGACCGCGCCGAAGGTTGCGGCCATGGCGCTGATCATCCGCGTGGTGACGGTGAGCTTCGGGCCGATCACGCATGACTGGCAGCAGATCGTGGTGTTCCTGTCGATCGCCTCGATGGTGCTGGCCGCCTTCGCCGCCATCGGCCAGAACAACCTCAAGCGCCTGTTGGCCTATTCCTCGATCGGCCATGTCGGCTTCGCGCTGGTCGGGCTCAGCGCCGGCACCGCGGTGGGCGTCGAGGGCGTCGCGATCTACCTCGCCATCTACATCACCATGAACATCGGTTTCTTCGCCGTGCTGCTGTCGCTGCGCACTGCCGACGGCGCCTATGTCGAGACCATCCCGCAGCTCGCCGGCCTGGCGCAGAAGCGGCCGTTCGTCGCCGCCATCATGGCGGTGGTGATGTTCTCGTTCATCGGCCTGCCGCCGCTCGCCGGCTTCTTCGCCAAATGGCAGGTGTTCCTCGCCGCCATCGATGCGCATCTGTTCGCGCTGGCGATCATCGGCGTGCTGGCGAGCGCCGTGAGCGCCTTCTACTATCTGCGTATCGTCAAGGTGATGTATTTCGACGAGGCCACCACTGAGTTCGAGGCTGCGCCGGCCGAACTCACCGCCGTCATGGCCGTGACCGGCTTCCTGCTGGTGACGTATTTCGTCACCGTCGGAGCGCCGCTCTACAACGCTGCCCACGCGGCGGCCGGAAGCCTGTTCTAATTGGCCAGTTTCTGGCTCGGGCCTGTTGCCTCGGCGCGAGGTTTCCGCGTCTTCGGCTTCGACGAGATCGGCTCGACCAGCACCGAGGCGGCGCGCGCGGCCGGGGCCGGTGATGCCGGCGATGTGTGGTTCGCGGCGCTGCGGCAGACCGCGGGACGCGGCCGCCGCGGCCGCGTCTGGGAGACGCCCTCCGGCAATCTCGCGGCGAGCCTGCTGCTGGTGCCCGGCTGCGATCCGGCCGCCGCGGCGACGCTGGGGTTCGTTGCCGGCATCGCGCTCAACCGGGCGCTGATCGCCGCCCTGCCGGCCGGAGTAGTGAAGCAGGGCATCGACGGCGCCGACGGGGCAGGGCACCGTCTCGCGCTCAAATGGCCCAACGACGTCCTCGCCGACGGCGCCAAGCTCGCCGGCATCCTGCTCGAGGCGCACAAGCGGCCCGATGGATCGCTGGCGGTGGTGATCGGCTTCGGCGTCAATGTCGTATATGCACCTTCCGGGTTGCCTTATCCGGCGACCAGCCTGGCCGATCTCGGCCTGGCGGCCAGCGCCGAAACGCTGTTCGCCACGCTGGCGGAGGAATGGGTCGTCGCCTACGAGCTGTGGAACGGCGGCCGCAATGTCGGTGCCGTGCTGGCCGAGTGGCGTTCGGCCGCTGCCGGCATCGGCGCCGAGGTGGCGGTGAAGCGCGACACCGACGTGGTGCGCGGCATCTTCGAAAACATCGATGAGAGCGGCCGGCTGATCGTTCGGGCCAATGACAATTCGCGCATCGCCATCTCGGCCGGCGACGTGCATTTCGGCGTGACCGCCACTGTGAGGGCCTGATGCCGACACCCCGTCCCGACGAACTGGTGTTCGTGCCGCTTGGCGGCGTCGGCGAAATCGGCATGAACATGGCCGCCTACGGCTTCGGCCCGCCCAGCGGCCGCAAATGGATCGTGGTCGATTGCGGCGTCACCTTCGCCGGTCCGGCGCAGCCCGGCATCGAACTGATCATGGCCGACCCGACCTTCCTCGAGGACAATGCCGAGGACGTGCTGGCGCTGATCCTGACGCACAGCCACGAAGACCATTACGGCGCCGTGCTCGATCTCTGGCCGGCCTTCGACCGGCCGGTCTATGCCACCGCCTTCACCGCCGCGATGCTCAGCGCCAAGCGCGCCGCCGACAACATCGTCGACGACGTCGCGGTGCGGCCGATGCAGGTGGGCAAGCCCTTCACCGTCGGCCCGTTCACCATCGAGGCGATCAACGTCGCCCACTCGATCCCCGAAAGCTGCGCTCTCGCCATCACCACCCCGGTCGGGCGCGTGATCCACACCGGCGACTGGAAGCTCGATCCGCGTCCCATCGCCGCGCCGCCCACCGACGAGGCGCGCTTCCGGGCGCTCGGCGCCGAGGGCATTCCGATCGCGCTCGTCTGCGACAGCACCAACGCGCTCAAGGACGGCGAGAGCCCCAGCGAGGACGAGGTGGCGGCAACGCTCGCCGCGCTCATCGCCGAGGCGCCGCACCGGGTGGCGCTCACCACCTTCGCCTCCAATGTCGGGCGCGTCATCTCCATCGCCCGCGCCGCCGCAAAGGCCGGCCGCCAGGTGGTGATGTCGGGCCGGGCGCTGCACCGGATCACCACCATCGCGCGCGAATTGGGCATGCTGGAGGGGTTGCCGCCGTTCCTCGACCAGGACGCGTTCAAGACGCTGGCGCGCGACAAGATCGTGGTGCTGTGCACCGGCAGCCAGGGCGAGGCGCGCGCCGCCATCGCCCGCATCGCCCGCGGCGAGCACCCGGCGATCGACCTCAACGCCGGCGACCGGGTGATCTTTTCGTCCTGGGCCATCCCCGGCAACGAGCGCGAAGTCATCGACATCCAGAACCTGTTCATCGATCGCGGCATCGACGTCATCACCCAGCATGACGGTCTGGTGCACACCACCGGCCACCCGCGCCGCGAGGAACTGAAGCGCCTCTACGACTGGGTGAAGCCGGTGACGCTGGTGCCGGTGCATGGCGAGGCGGCGCATCTCGAGGCGCATGCCGCGCTCGGGCGCCAGCACGGCATCGCCAACGTGGTGCACGCCCGCAATGGCGACATGATCCGGCTGTTCCCCGAGGTGACGCAGTTCCCGGGCGAGGTGCGCACCGGCGAGCTCTATCTCGACGGCAACGTGCTGTGCACCCCCGAGGAATCCGGGGTGAAGGGACGCCGCCGCCTGAGTTTCGGCGGCCATATCGTGGTGAGCGTCGTGGTCGACCGGAGCGGTGGCATCGTCTCCGGCCCCGATTTTTCCATCGAGGGTCTGCCCGAGGTCGAGGACGACGACGAGTCGCTGACCCGGCTGGTGCGCAACACCGTCAACGGCGCGCTCAAATCGATCCCGCCCAAGCGGCGCGCCGACCCCGACGTGGTCGACAACGCGCTGCAGCGCGCGGTGCGCGGCGAGGTCAGCGCCTGGTGGGGCAAAAAGCCCAATGTGACGGTGTTCGTGCACCGGGTATAGGCTCACGCCATGATCGCTCCCGCCACCTTCATCGCTATCTATTTCGTGGTCTGGTGGACGTGCCTGTTCATCGTGCTGCCGTTCGGCGTGCACAACCAGGTCGACGCCGGCGAGATCGTCCCCGGCACCGACCCGGGCGCGCCGGTCAAGCCCATGTGGTGGGCGCGCGTGCTGTGGACGACGCTGCTCTCCATCCCGGTCACCGCGCTGCTGCTCTGGGCCATCAGCGCCGACTGGCTGCAGGAGTACTGGCGCTAGTGTCAGCGGATCGTTGACACCTGTCAGCGGATTGCTTACATTGAGGCGTGATCCGCAGCTTTCGCAGCAAAGGTCTGGCGGAGCTGTGGTCCACCAACCGCAGCAGCCACATCGACACGCGGTTGCAAGCGAGGATCATGCGACGGTTGCTGGCGCTGCGCGACGCAGCATCGTTGGACGCGCTGCGGGTTCCAGGCTTCGATTTCCACGCCCTGCATGGATACGAGCCAACGCGCTACTCCATTCACGTCAATGGACCGTGGTGCCTGACATTCGAGTTCGAGGATGGTGACGTGTACCGGCTCGACCTCGAGCAATATCACTGAGGTGACGATGGACTATCCGGCTGCCCGAGATCCTGACCGCCCGCCGATGCATCCGGGTGAACTGCTGCGTGAGGACGTATTGCCGGCGCTTGGACGAAGCCGGAAGGAGATCGCCGGGCTGCTCGGCATTTCCCGGCAGCATCTCTACGATATTCTCAACGAGAAGAAGCCCGTGACGGCGGCGACGGCCCTGAGGCTGGGCAAGCTGTTGGGCAATGGGCCCCAACTCTGGGCCAATCTGCAACTCAGATACGACGTCTGGCATGCCGAGCGCGACATCGATGTCAGCGCAGTGCCGACGCTGGTACAGCCGCGCGACGAGGCGGCCTGAGCGCAAGTCCAAAAGAAAAGCAGGGCGCGAAGCCCTGCCGTGAATAGTTTGACGACAATACGCTGGTCTTAGGCACGCAGTGAAGCGGCGGCCAGCGCTCCTCCCTTGACGTTGTCGACGTCCGGCGACTTCGAGGCCGCCTGTAATTTATTGCGCGAGAGCCTAACAAGGCGGATACGTGCTGTCACCTAGATTCTGCGACGATTTTGCGACCGGCGGCGGGGTGGACACGGCTTGACCGATGCGGTCTGACTGGGGCACCCAATGCCCGCGAGTCGACCGGCTTCTTAGGGGTTTCCATGCGTCTCAGCCGCTATTTCCTGCCCGTCCTGAAGGACTCTCCGAAGGAAGCCGAGATCGTCTCGCACAAGCTGATGCTGCGCGCCGGCATGATCAAGCAGCAGGCCGCCGGCTCCTATTCCTGGCTGCCGCTCGGCTACAAGGTGCTGGAGAAGGTCGTTCGCATCGTCGAGGAGGAGCAGAACCGCTCCGGCGCCATCGAGCTCAAGATGCCGACGCTGCAATCGGCCGACCTTTGGCGCGAATCCGGGCGCTACGACGCCTATGGCGAGGAGATGCTGCGCCTCAAGGACCGGCACAAGCGCGACATGCTGTACGGGCCGACCAATGAGGAGATGATCACCGACATCTTCCGCACCTTCGTGCACTCCTACCGCGACCTGCCGCTCAACCTCTACCACGTGCAGTGGAAGTTCCGCGACGAGGTGCGGCCGCGCTTCGGCACCATGCGCAGCCGCGAATTCCTGATGAAGGACGCCTATTCCTTCGACCTCGATTTCGCCGGGGCGCAGCAGGCCTTCTACCGCATGTTCGTCGCCTATCTGCGCACCTTCTACCGCATGGGGCTGGTGGGCATTCCGATGCGCGCCGATTCCGGCCCCATCGGCGGCGACATGAGCTACGAGTTCCACGTGCTGGCCGACACCGGCGAGAGCGCGGTGTTCCTCGACGCCGACCTCGTGCACAAGCCCATCCCGCCCATCGACATCGACTTCCGCTCCGATCTGACGCCGATCTTCAAGGACTGGACCTCGCTCTATGCGGCGACCGACGAGATGGTCGACGAGGCCGAGTTCCGGGCCAAGGTGCCGGCCGACAAGCAGCTCAGCGCGCGCGGCATCGAAGTCGGCCACATTTTCTACTTCGGCACCAAATATTCCGATCCCATGAAGGCGACCGTCACCGGCGCCGACGGCAAGGAGGTCACCGTGCACATGGGTAGCTACGGCATCGGGCCGACCCGCCTCGTGCCGGCGATAATCGAGGCGAGCCACGACGACAACGGCATCATCTGGCCGGTGTCGGTGGCGCCGTTCGAGGTCGAGCTGATCAACCTCAAGGCTGGCGACCACGACACCGATTTCGCCTGCGACAAGCTCTATGACGCGCTGCAGGATGCCGGCCTCGACACGCTCTACGACGACCGGGACCAGCCGGCCGGCGCCAAATTCGCCACCGCCGACCTGATCGGCATCCCGTATCAGCTGATCCTCGGGCCGCGCGGGCTCAAGGAGGGGAACGCCGAGATCAAGCATCGCAAGACCGGCGAGCGCGAGACGCTGCCGGTCGCCGCGGCCGTCGACCGGCTCAAGGCCCTGATCGAGCCCGAAAGGCGGAACACGGTTTGAGCGACGCCGCGGCTGCGCCCACGCACCACACCGCCGGCCCGTTCTCGCGCTTCGAGTGGATGCTGGCGGGGCGCTATCTGCGCTCGCGCCGCCGCGACACCTTCATCTCGGTGATCTCGGCGCTGACGCTGATCGGCGTCGCGCTGGGCGTCGCCACGCTGATCGTCGTGATGTCGGTGATGAACGGCTTTCGCGATGAGCTGCTCACCAAGATCCTCGGCCTCAACGGCCATTTCACCGCCTATCCGATCGATGCCAAGTTCACCGATTACGACCAGACGGCGATGAAGATCGAGAAGGTGAACGGCGTGCTGTTCGCCATCCCCTATGTCGAGGGCCAGGCGCTCGCCTCCGGCCAGCAGGAATCGGCGGGCGTGTCGGTGCGCGGCATCTCCGCGGCCTCGATCGACAAGCTGAAGCTGTTGAAGCAGGGGGCGGTGCTGGGCGGCTGGGACCAGTGGGACCAGTCCAAGGGCGTCGCCATCGGGCAGCGCCTCGCCGAAAAGCTGGGGCTGACCATCGGCGACCAGATCACCATCGTGAACCCCAACGGCGCCAATACGCCGTTCGGCAAGACGCCGCAGATCCGCAGCTACCCGGTCAACGTCATCTTCAATTTGGGCATGGTCGAGTTCGACAGCTTCTACGTCTACATGCCGATGCAGCAGGCGCAGAGCTATTTCAAGCTCTACGAGGACGTGCTGAAGCCGGGCGTGACGCCGCCCGGGCCGGAGGCCAGCGACGCCGAGATCGATGCGGCCTACCAGCGCCAGTACCAGGCGACGGCGATCGAGATCTTCATCGACAACCCGGACAATGTCGGAGCGGTGCGCGACCGCATCCAGAAGCAGGTCGACCGGCCGCTGATCCTGTACGACTGGCAGCAGCGCAACGAGACGTTCTTTTCGGCGCTGCAGGTCGAGCGCGTGGTGATGTTCGTCATCCTGTCGATGATCATCCTGGTCGCCGCCTTCAACATCATCTCGTCGCTGATCATGCTGGTGAAGGACAAGGGCAGCGACATCGCCATCCTGCGCACCATGGGCGCGACGCGCGGCTCGATCATGCGCATCTTTTCGATGACCGGCACCGCCATCGGCGTCGGCGGCACGCTGATCGGCCTCGTGCTCGGGCTGATCGTCGCCTCCAACGCCGAGACGCTGCGCGCGTTCGTTTCCAACCTCACCAACGTACCGATCTTTCCGCCCGAGGTGTTCTTCCTCTCGAGCCTGCCGTCCAAGATCGACGTGACCGAGGTGAGCGTCGTCGCCGGCCTCGCGCTCGGGCTCAGCTTCCTTGCCACGCTCTATCCGGCCTGGCGCGCCGCGCAATACGATCCGGTCGAGGCGCTGCGCTATGAGTGAGCCGCATCTGAGGCTGCGCGGCGTCCACCGCCATTACGGCAGGGGCGAGACGCTGGTGCGCGTGCTGGAGGCGGCCGACCTCGACGTGGCGAGCGGCGAGCTGGTTGCCATCGTTGCGCCGTCCGGCGCCGGCAAGTCGACGCTGCTGCATCTGAGCGGCCTGCTCGAGCGGCCGCAGGCGGGCGAGATCGAGATCACCGGCACCCCAACCTTCGCCTTGTCCGAGCGGGGGCGCACGCTGCTGCGCCGCACCACCATCGGCTACGTCTACCAGTTCCACCATCTGCTGCCTGAATTCACGGCACTCGAAAACGTCTCGATGCCGCAATTCATTGCCGGCAAGGGGCAAAGCGAGGCGAACCGGCGCAGCCAGGACCTGCTCGACCTGCTCGGCGTCGGCAACCGCGCCACGCACCGGCCGGCGGAGCTGTCGGGGGGCGAGCAGCAGCGCGTCGCCATCGCCCGCGCCGCCGCCAACCACCCGCAGGTGATCCTCGCCGACGAGCCCACCGGCAACCTCGACCCCGCCACCTCCGATCTGGTGTTCGCCGCCCTGCAGGACCTGATCCGCAACGAAGGGGCCGCCGGCCTCATCGCCACGCACAACCACGATCTGGCCCGCCGCGCCGACCGCATCGTGACGCTCAAGGACGGTCTGGTGCAGCCGCTGGTGCTCTGAAACTTGCAGTCGGTCCCCTCGTCCCTCAGGGGAGAGGTGATCCAGAGCGTAAACCCGATGTGGCGGGTCACTGACCCGTCATCAGCCTGTTCACCGCGCCGGTCGACAAAATCCCTTCGGTCCATCCGAACGTGCCCGGTCCGGCCAGCTCCGCGGCCGCGTTCTTCAGGGCCGTGTAGGCGACGCGCGACAGCCCGCCGCCGGTGCTGACGCGGCGGACGCCGGCGGCCTCGAGCTCGGCCAGCGAGGGGCCGGGGCCGCCGCGGACGACGTTGACCGGCCTGGTCACCGACTGCACCACGGTGCGGATGGCGTCGAGGCTGGGCAGGCCGGGGGCGAACAGCACGTCGGCACCGGCCTTCTCGAACGCCTGCAGGCGGCGGATGATCTCGTCGAGGTCGGGCTGGCCCCAGAGGAAACCCTCGGCCCGCGCCACGAACATGAACGGGAAATCGAGGCTGTGCGCCGCCTCGGCCGCCGCCGCGACGCGCTCGACGGCGTGGTTGAACTCGTAGATCGGGGCGCCCGGCGCGTTGGTCGCGTCCTCGATGGAGCCGCCGACGAGCCCGACCGCCGCGGCCTGGCGGATGGTTTCGGCGGCATCCTCGGGGCGCGGGCCGAAGCCGTTCTCGAGGTCGGCGGCCACCGGCAGATCGACCGAGTCGACGATCAGTCTGGCGTTCCACAGCGATTGCTCGCGGGTCACGCCGCCATCGGGCTTGCCGAGGACGAAAGCAAGGCCGGCGCTGCTGGTGGTCAGCGCCTTGAAGCCCTGCGCCGCAAGGATCTTGGCGCTGGCGCCGTCCCATGGATTGGGGATGGCGAACAGGCCGGGGCCGTGATGCAGCGCCTTGAAGATGCGGGCCTTTTCCGCCTGGCTCACGGCAGGTTCATGCCGAGCGTCTTGGCGGTCTCGGCAGCGGTCTTGCAGTAGGCGTCGGTCTGGTCCTTGGTCCAGTCCTTCTGCTTGGCATAGAGCGCGTGCGTCGCCTGGAACACGTCGACGTTGAACATGGCGTCGCCCGACGGCGCGTTGGCGTCGCGATAGGCGTCGACCTTGGCGCGGGAGATGGAGAGGTTGCACACGTCCGCCGAATTGTAGAGGCCGGCGAGTGTCGAGACGGCGGTGGCCCGATCGACCGCGGCGACGGCCGGCGCGGTGGCGGCGATAAGCAGAAGGGAGGCGAGAGCGGCTTTCAGCATGACGCAGTCATAGCACGGACGATGTCAGGGGGAAGTGCCGAGCCGCCACAGCGACACCACTTCGCGCGCCCGGGCGAAATGCAGCGGATCGGCGCGGTCGCGGGCGCCTCTGGGGGAGGGGGCGGCGTCGAGCCGGCCGAGGGCGCGCAGGCCGGCGGCGGCGATCATGGCGGCGAGCTCGCCGGGGGCGCGCAGACCCAGATGCTCGGCCAGGTCGGACAGGATCAGCCAGCCCTCGCCGCCGGGCAGCAAATGCGCCCCGAGACCGGCGAGGACGGCCCGCAGCATGGCGCCGTCCGGGTCGTACACCGCGGCCTCCAGCGACGTGCCGGCCCGGGCCGGCAGCCAGGGCGGGTTGCAGACGATCAGCGCGGCGCGGCCGTCGGGGTAGAGCCGGCCGGGCACCAGCGTCACCCGATCGGCGACGCCCAGCCGGGCGAAGGCGTCGGCGGCCGAGGCGAGGGCGCGCGGGGCAATGTCGGTCGCCACCACCCGCGGCACGCCGCGCTGCAGCAGCACCGCCGCCAGCACGCCGCTGCCGGTGCCGAGGTCGAAGGCAACGTCCACCCCGGCGGGCAGCGGCGCCGTGCCGACGAGATCGACATAGTCCTGCCGGGTCGGCGGGAACACGCCGTAATGCGGGTGGATCCTCGTTCCACCCAGCGCCCGGATCGGAACACCGTTCTTGCGCCATTCGTGCGCGCTGATCATCGCCAGCAGGTCGCGCAGCGGCAGCACCGCCTCGCCGGCGAGCGGCCCGACCGCTTCGGCGACGGCGAGGGTCACGTCGGGGGCCCGCCGCAGCGGCACCTGGCCGTCGCGCAGCGGCACCAGCAGCAGCCCGAGCAGGTTGGCGCGCTGCGCCTGTGCCTGCCGGTAGGCGTGGAAGGCGGCCGCCGGATCGTCGGGGGCAGGGGCCTGCGCCGGCGGTCGATGCGGCGGCCCAGCGCCTGCAGCATCTGCCGGGCGTTGTGATAGTCGCCGCTCCACACCAGCGCGGTGCCCTGCGACACCAGCCGGAAGGCCGCATCGGCGGTGGTCTCGTCGCCGGCTGCGACGGCGCGGTTCGGCGCCGGGCCGCCGCGCGCCGACACGAAGCGGGCGCGCTGCACCGCGCCGTCCGCCTCCCACGCGATGTCGCCGGCCGCGTCGCTCATGGCGGTCATTTACCGTTGATTCACGGTTACAGCGATGTTGCTAGACCAGAACAGATTGAGAACATATAAGAACAAAACAGCAACAACGGAGGTCGAGATGCTGATGTTCCTGAAGGACGCCATGGCGATGGTTGCGCTTTGCGGCTTCACCGGTGCGACGCTGGCCTGGATGGATATGGCCAGCCGACTCGTGTGACCTGTGGATTGAAGACACTCCGGGCTGGCCCGATCCGCACGGAGGTTTAGGACCCTCTGATGCCCGGCCCCGGTTTCATCCATCTGCATATCCACTCGCAATACTCCCTGCTCGAGGGCGCGCTGAAGCTCGGCGCGCTGCTCGACCTGGCCAAGGCCGACAAGCAGCCGGCGCTCGGCATTGCCGATACCAGCAATCTGTTCGGCGCGCTCGAATTCTCCGAGAAGGCGGCGGGCAAGGGCATCCAGCCGCTGCTCGGAGCCGAGCTGACGCTGGATTTCGAGCCGGCCGCCACCCGCATGCTGGAGCGCAGCCACGACCGCGGCCAGTTCGGCAAGGGCTCCGTCGTGCTCGTCGCCGGCACGCAGGACGGCTACGCCAATCTCTCGCGCCTCGTCAGCCGCGCCTATCTCGAGGGCGAGGCGGGCCGGGCGGCCGCCCAGCTCGACTGGCTCGATCCGGACGATCTGCGCGGCATCATGTGCCTCAGCGGCGGCCCGGAGGGCGCGATCGATCCGTATTTCGCGCAGGGGCTCGACGGACAGGCCGAGCAGCGGCTCGAAGCGCTGCGCGCGCTGTTCGGCGACCGCCTCTATGTCGAGCTGCAGCGCCACGGCCGGATGCAGGAACAGTCGAACGAGGCCAAGCTCATCGACTACGCCTATCGCCGCGGCGTGCCGCTGGTGGCCACCAACGAGCCGTATTTCGCCACCCGCGCCGACTACGAGGCGCACGACGCGCTGCTCGCCATCGCCGCCGGGTCGGTGGTGGCGCAGACCGAGCGCCGCAAGCTCACGCCCGAGCACTATTTCAAGTCGCGCGACGAGATGCAGGCGCTGTTCTCGGACCTGCCCGAGGCGCTCGACAATTCGGTGGAGATCGCCCGTCGCGTCTCCTACCGCCCGCGCACCCGCGGCCCGATCCTGCCGCGCTTCGCCGCCTCGCCCGACCAGACGGAGGAGGAGGGCCTCGCGGCCGAGGCGGAGCGGCTGCGGGTCGAGGCGCATGAGGGCCTCAAGCGCCGCTTCGACAAATACGGGCGCGATGAGCGCTTCAGCGTGGCGCAGTACGAGGAGCGGCTGGAGTTCGAGCTCGGCATCATCGTGAGGATGAAATATCCGGGCTACTTCCTGATCGTCGCCGACTTCATCCAATGGGCCAAGGCGCACGACATCCCGGTGGGGCCCGGCCGCGGTTCGGGCGCCGGCTCGCTGGTCGCCTATGCGCTGACCATCACCGACCTCGATCCCCTGCGCTACGACCTGCTGTTCGAGCGCTTCCTCAACCCCGACCGCGTGTCGATGCCGGATTTCGACGTCGATTTCTGCCAGGACCGGCGCGGCGAGGTGATCGACTACGTGCAGCAGAAATACGGGGAGAACCAGGTCGCCCAGATCATCACCTTCGGCTCGCTCCAGGCCAAGGCGGTGGTGCGCGACGTCGGCCGCGTGCTGCAGATGCCGTACGGGCAGGTCGACCGCATCTCCAAGCTGATCCCGGCCAATCCGGCCAATCCGGTGAGCCTGGCGCAGGCGCTGGACATGGAGCCGCAGCTCAAGGCGATGCGCGACGGCGACGAGCAGGTGAAGGAGCTGATCGCCATCGCGCAGAAGCTCGAGGGCCTCTACCGCCACGCCTCGACGCACGCCGCCGGCATCGTCATCGGCGAGCGGCCGCTGACCGAGCTGGTGCCGATGTACCGCGATCCGCGCTCCGACATGCCGGTGACGCAGTATTCGCTGAAATGGGTGGAGCCGGCGGGGCTGGTGAAGTTCGACTTTCTCGGTCTCACCACGCTGACGGTGCTGCAGAAGGCGGTCGAGATGATCAACCGCAACGGCACCAAATTCGCCCTCACGGACATCCCCATCGACGACAAGCAGACTTTCGACAACCTCACCAAGGGCGACGTGGTCGGCGTGTTCCAGGTGGAAAGTCCGGGCATGCGGCGGGCGCTGGTCGACATGCGGCCCGACCGCTTCGAGGATCTGATCGCGCTGGTGGCGCTGTACCGGCCGGGGCCGATGGCCAACATCCCCACCTATTGCGCCCGCAAGCGCGGCGAGGAGGAGGTGGAATACCTGCACCCGCTGCTCCAGCCCATCCTCGAGCCGACCTACGGCGTCATCACCTACCAGGAGCAGGTGCAGCAGATCGCCAAATCGCTCGCCGGCTACACCCTGGCTGAGGCCGATTTGCTGCGCCGCGCCATGGGCAAGAAGATCAAGGCCGAGATGGACGCGCAGCGCGAGCGCTTCCTCAAGGGCGCCGAGGAGCAGAACGGCATTCCCCGGGCGCTCGCCAACACCATCTTCGATGCCTGCGCCAAATTCGCCGAATACGGCTTCAACAAGTCGCACTCGGCGCCGTACGGCTACATCACCTACCAGACGGCGTACCTGAAGACGCACTTCTTCCAGGAGTTCATGGCGGCGTCGATGACGTACGTCATGAGCAACACCGACAAGCTCAACGAATTCCGCGAGGACGCCAAGAAGCACGGGATCGAGATCATCGCCCCGTCGGTCAACACCTCGGACGCGGTGTTCACGGCGCGCGACGGCAAGATCTTCTACGCCATCGGCGCCATCAAGGGCGTGGGGCAGGCGGTGGCCGAGCACATCGTCGAGGCGCGCGGCACGACGCCGTTCCGTGACCTCGCCGATTTCGCCACCCGGGTCGATCCGCGCATCATCAACAAGCGCACGCTCGAAACGCTGATCAATGCCGGGGCCTTCGATTGCCTGCATCCGCGGCGCGAGCAGGTGTTCGCCTCGATCGACGCCATCGTCGCCACGGCGCAGCGCACCGCCGCCAACGCGTCGGACGGCATCATGGACATGTTCGCGTCCGATGAGCCCGAGCCGATCCGGCTCACCGCCAACGTCGCGCCCTGGGGCCTCGCCGAGCGGCTCGAACGGGAGCGGGCCGCCATCGGCTTCCACATCTCGGCGCATCCGCTCGACGACTATGCCGGTCTGTTCGAGAGCATGAAGATTATGCCCTTCGTGCGCTTCGAGCACGGGGTGAAGGAGGGCGACCTGTCCGCCGGCCGGCTCGCCGGCACCATCGCCAGCCGCGCCGACCGGCGTACCAAGAAGGGGACGCCGATGATGATGCTGTCGCTGTCCGACCCCTCCGGCAGCTTCGAGGTCATCGGCTTTTCCGAGGCGGTCGAGCAGTACGGCCGGGTGCTGCAGCCCGGCGCCTCGGTGATCCTCAACGTCGAGGCCGACGAACGGCCCGACGGCATCAGCCTGCGCCTGATGTCGGCCGTTCCCATCGACGAGGCGGCGCAGAAGGCCGGCAAGACCCTCAAGATCGAGACCAGCGACGCAAAATGCCTCGTGGCGATCAAGTCGCAGCTCAAGCCCGGCGGCAACGGCCGCATCACCTTCGTGGTCATGCGCGACCAGGGCCGCAAGCTCTATGAGGTCGATATCGGCGCCAACTGGCAGATCAACCCGGCGCTGGCGGGGGCAATCAAGAGCTTCGACGGTGTGGTGGACGTACGGCTGAACTGAAGGGGACGCCGGCAAAGGTCCGATCGAATACGTCACGTCGGCATCGGTACGTGGCGCAGGCACGCGCCGTGGCTTAGTATTGCGGCATGGACAGGCTTGGTATTTCCTCGGAAGCGACTGCCGAGATCGACCGATTGGCGTCCCGCTACCTCTGGTGGGAGCCGGTGGCGGGGCATGTGCATTCGACGCCCCGCAAGATCGCCCAGATCATGCATCTCGGTACCTACGAGGATGTGCGGCGCGTCGAAGCCCTGGCCGGCGCCGCCATGCTCGCCGCCATCATGCGCCAGTCGCAGCCGAGCTGGTTCGACGACAAATCCTGGGATTTCTGGCGTGGGCGGCTCATGGCGTCCGGCGAAACGGACATTCCCGAACACCGCCCGGCGCGCAGTGCTGCTGGCCGCGCGTGACGCCGTCCGCGATCTCCCGGGGGTCGCGGTGACGCCTAGTTCCCTGGCCGGCGCGGACAGCGGTGGCCCGTAGCCCGCACGGCGGAGCCTTGCGCTTAGTCCCCGATTCCCCTATATCCGCGCCGCGCCCAGCCTGATCCGGGCGTAATTCACACGCGAAGCCGGCGCGCTGACGCGACCTAGATGGTCAAAGCGCTCCACCCGGTGCCGAACGGCTCCATCGCTTCGCGGAGGCTCAACCGGGAAAGGACCGCCTCACATGGCATTGCCAGATTTTTCCATGCGCCAGTTGCTCGAAGCCGGCGTTCATTTCGGCCACCAGTCGCACCGCTGGAACCCGAAGATGGAACGCTACATCTTCGGCGTGCGCAACGACATCCACATCCTCGACCTCGGCCAGACCGTGCCGATGCTGCAGCGGGCGCTGCAGCTCGTCTCCGACACCGTGGCCGATGGTGGCCGTGTGCTGTTCGTGGGCACCAAGCGCCAGGCGGCGCCGCTCGTCGCCGAGGCGGCGCGGCAGTCGGCGCAATATTACGTCAATTCGCGCTGGCTCGGCGGCACGCTGACCAACTGGCAGACCATTTCGCAGTCGATCGCGCGGCTGCGCGAGCTCGAGGCGCAGGTCGCCGAGGGGGTCGAGGGCCTGACCAAGAAGGAGCGCCTGCTGCTCGACCGCGAGCGCGAGCGGCTGGAGCGCGATCTCGGCGGCATCAAGGACATGGGCAATCTGCCCAACCTGCTGTTCGTGATCGACACCAACAAGGAAGCCAACGCCATCAAGGAAGCCCGGCGCCTCGGCATCCCGGTGATCGCCATCATCGACAGCAATTCCGATCCGGACACCGTCGATTTCCCGATCCCGGGCAATGACGACGCTGCCCGCGCGCTCGAGCTCTACACCTCGCTGGTGTCGAAGGCCGCCATCGACGGCATCTCGCGCTCGTCGGCCGGCCGCGGCGTCGACCTCGGGGCCGCCGACGTGGCGCCCGAAGAGCCCACCGTCGCCGCCGAATAAGCCGCACGCACGGCAGCGTTCAGTTTCAACCGACAGGCGCGGCCCCATCTCCTATGGGGTCGCAGGAAAGGTGATCGAAATGGCTATCACTGCAAATCAGGTCAAAGAGCTCCGCGAGATGACCGGCGTGGGCATGATGGATTGCAAGAAAGCGCTCGAGGAGACGGCGGGCGACATGGAGGCGGCGGTCGACTGGCTGCGCACCCGCGGCCTCGCCAAGGCTGCCAAGAAGGCCGGCCGCGTGGCCGCCGAGGGTCTCGTCGGCGTGGCCAATGAGGGCACTCGCGCGGCCATCGTCGAGGTCAATTCCGAGACCGATTTCGTGGCCCGCAACGACCAGTTCCAGGGCATCGTCGGCAATGTCGCCAAGCTCGCGGTCGAGGCCGCCGGCAGCGTCGAGAAGCTGGCCGAGATGCCGTTCCCCGGCACCGGGCGCTCGGTCGCGGCCGAGCTGACCGACGCCATCGCCAAGATCGGCGAGAACATGAATCTGCGCCGCTCGGCGGTGGTCGAGGTCAAGGACGGCGTCATCGGCAGCTACGTGCACAACACGGTGAAGCCGGGCATGGGCAAGCTGGGCGTCATCGTCGGGCTCGAATCGAGCGGCGACAAGAGCGTGCTGGCCGGGCTCGGCAAGCAGCTCGCGATGCACATCGCCAACACCAATCCGGCCTCGGTGTCGTCCGACGACATCGATCCGGCGATCGTCGCCAAGGAGCGCGAGATCTACACCGAGCAGGCCAAGGAGTCCGGCAAGCCGGCCGAGGTCGTCGCCAAGATGGTGGAAGGCCGCGTGCGGAAATTCTTCGAGGAAGCGACGCTCCTGGCCCAGACCTTCGTCATCGATGGCGAGAGCAAGGTGAAGGACATCGTCGCCAAGGCCGAGAAAGAGGCCGGAGCGCCGATCAAGGTCACCAAATTCGTGCGCTATGCGCTGGGCGAGGGCATCGAGAAGCAGGAAAGCGATTTCGCTGCCGAGGTGGCGGCGACCTCGGGCGTACCACAGCAGCCCAAAGACACGCCGCCGACCAAGCATTGAGCCAGTCGAGGCCGGGCCCGTTGCCCGGCCTCTTGCTATCGGGCGCACGATCCTCGAAAAGGCCCCGATAAATAAGCACTTGCCGCATCGCGCGTTCTGGGATCGGAAGGCGTTATGCTCTAAATCTCTCGCCGCTGCCGGAATCGCCCGCGCGGCCAATCCCGAGGCGCGCCCGCATGGCCAAACCCACCTACAAGCGCATCCTCCTCAAGGTCTCCGGCGAGGTGCTGGCCGGCGACCAGTCGTTCGGCATCGAGATGGCCAATCTCGATGCGACGGCACGGCAGGTCGTCAATGCCGCCAAGGCCGGGGTGCAGATCGCCATCGTGCCGGGCGGCGGCAACATCATCCGCGGCGTGTCGGCCGCGGCGGGGGGCGCCGACCGCGTCACCGCCGACATGATGGGCACGCTCGGCACCGTCATCAACGCGCTGGCGCTCTCCAGCGAGATCGCCCGGCAGGGCGTCAAGTCCAAGGTGTTTTCGGCCACCACCATGCCGTCGGTGGCCGACACCTATACGGCGCGGGCCGCCAAGGCGGCGCTCGACGACGGTTTCGTGATCGTTCTGGGCGGCGGCACCGGCAACCCGTTCTTCACCACCGACACGGCGGCGGCGCTGCGCGCCATCGAGCTCGACTGCGACGTGCTGCTCAAGGGGACCAAGGTCGACGGCGTCTATACCGAGGATCCCAAGAAGAATCCGAAGGCGACGCGGTATGAAACCGTGAGCTATGACGAAGTCATCGCTCGCAACCTCAAAGTCATGGACACGGCGGCCTTCGCGCTTGCGCGCGATAATGGCCTGCCCATACTGGTCTATGCACTGGACGACAAGGAAGGACTGATGGGGGTTCTCAGCGGCAAGGTCCGTTCGACCCTGGTCGGGACCCCCAGGAAATAGGAGTAGCTCGATGGCACCGGTTCCCACATTCTCGCTCGACGAGATGAAAACGCGCATGCAGAAGTCGATCGCTTCGCTGCGCGACGAGCTGGCGGGGCTCAGGACCGGCCGCGCCAGCGCCAGCCTGCTCGAGCCGGTGATGGTCGAGGCCTATGGCAGCAGGATGCCGCTCAACCAGGTGGCGACCGTCACCGTGCCGGAAGCCCGGCTGCTGTCGGTGCAGGTGTGGGACCGCTCGATGGCGCAGGCCGTCGACAAGGCGATCCGCAATTCCGGCCTCGGCCTCAATCCGGCCACGGAAGGCGCCACCATCCGCGTGCCGCTGCCCGAGCTCAACGAGGAGCGCCGGCGCGAGCTGACCAAGGTGGCGCACAATTATGCCGAGCAGGCCAAGGTGGCGATCCGCCATATCCGCCGCGACGGCATGGACCTGCTCAAGAAGCTGGAAAAGGACGGCGTCATGGCCCAGGACGACAGCCGTGCCAAATCCGACCAGGTGCAGAAGGCCACCGACGCCGCCATCGCCGAGGTGGATCAGGTGCTCAGCGCTAAGGAACAGGAAATCATGCAGGTTTAGCCTGCACCTATGCCGCCGGCCCTGGAGGGCCAAACCATGTCCACCGAGCCCGCCGCGCAGCCGCGCATTCATCCCAGGTCGGAACTGCGGATTCCCGCCCATGTCGGCGTCATCATGGACGGCAATGGACGCTGGGCCCAGGCGCGCGGCAAGCCGCGGACCGAGGGCCACGTCGCCGGCGTCAAGGCGCTGCGCGGGCTGGTCGAGAGCTGCATCAATTACGGCATCCAGTACCTCACCGTGTTCAGCTTCTCGTCGGAGAACTGGACCCGGCCGCGCGACGAGATCAGCTTCATTTTCGGCCTCCTGCGCCGCTTCGTCGCCTCCGACCTCGAAAAGCTGCACCGCAACAATGTGCGGGTGCGCATCATCGGCGCGCGCGAGGGGCTCGACGACGGCCTGCGCCGGCTGATCGCCGAAGTCGAAGCCACCACCGCGCAGAACACCGGCCTCAAGCTGCAGGTCGCCTTCAACTATGGCGGCAAGGCCGAGATCGCCGAGGCGGTGCGCCGCATCGCGGCGCTGGTCGCCGCCGGTCGGCTCAAGGCCGAGGACATCACCGAGGACACCATCGGGCGCGCCCTTTACACCGCCGGCATGCCCGACCCCGACATCATCATCCGCACCAGCGGCGAGCAGCGGTTCTCCAACTTCCTGCTGTGGCAGGGCGCCTATGCCGAGCTGGCGTTCGTCGAGGAGAACTGGCCGGATTTCGACGACGCCGCGTTCGTCAAGGTGCTCGAGGACTATTCCGGCCGCGACCGCCGCTACGGAGGCGTCGAGGCGCGGCGGTGACGTCACCCGGTCCATCAGATCCGGTGCCGCCGGCACGCTCCGGCCCATCCTGGACCGATCTGGGGCCCCGCCTGCTGTCCGCCGCCATCATCGTCGCCGTCATCGCCACGGGCCTCTATTTCGGCGGCTACGTCTTCGCCGCGCTGGCCGCCGTGGTGGTCGGGGTCACCTATCGCGAGTGGGAGCAGATGGTGACGCTGCAGCCGCTGGCGCCCTTCGGCATGGTGCTGATCGGTCTGCTGGCGCTCGCCGCCGTCACCTATCCGCTGCTCGGGCCGCTCGGCGTCATCGCCTTCACGGCGCTGGGGGGGCTCGTCGCCACTTTCGGCGACAAGGCGGTGCTGCCGTGGCGGGCAGGGGGGCTCGCCTTCTTCGGCCTGCTGCTGATCGCCGTGCTGGGGATGCGCGGCACCACCTCCGCCGGCATCGTCGCCGGCTGGTACCTCGGCATCGTCATCGCCCTCAACGACACCGGCGCCTATTTCGTCGGCCGCGTCATCGGCGGCCCGAAGCTGGCGCCGATGATCTCGCCGGCCAAGACCTGGTCGGGCGCCATCGGCGGCTGGGTCGCCGGCACCCTCGCCGGCACCCTCTACTGGCTGGTGTTCACCGACTCGCCATGGCTCGTCGGGCTGGTGTTCTCCGCCGTGCTGGGGCTGGTGGGGCAGGCGGGCGACCTCACCGAAAGCGCCATCAAGCGCGTCTTCCGCATCAAGGATTCGAGCGACATCATCCCCGGCCATGGCGGCTTCATGGACCGCCTCGACAGCGTCAGCTTCGGCGCCGTGGCCCTGTTCCTGATCGGCCTTGCCCACGGCGGCATCTGGGCCGTCGCCGCGGGATTCCTGTATTGGTGAGGCGAGGGCTCACGGACGGGCGCGCTTCGGTTCGGAGTCGGGCTCGAAGCTGATGCGGAGTTTCGTGCGGGTCGCCTTTGCATACCGCTGCAGCGTACGGGTCGAGGGCGGGCTGCGGCCGCTTTCCAGCCGGGCGATCGTGGCCTGGGTCGTGTTCATGGCCTCTGCCACCTGTGCCTGGGTCAGGCCGGCGTCGCTGCGGGCCTTGATGAGCGCGCCGGCGAGGGCGAACTCGTCTTCAAGCGCATCATAGGCCGCGACGTAGGCGGGGTCCTTCCGCCAGCGTGCGAACACAGTTTCAGCCGGTATGATCGGTTGGCTCACGGCAATAATTTCAACTCTGGATCGGCAAGGTAATGGCGCTACAATGCGCGCCGCCAATGCGGGAAGGAAGCGGCAATCGAGCGGCGAGTCGTCGTTCCCATGTCCAACTGTGACCGCAATCGGCGCCTAGCGTTGGGCGCGATCCAGGAGCGTTAGTACTGCCTTTGCTCAGCCTTCCCGTCCTTTACGCCATCCCCGCCTTCATCGTGGTCCTGACCATCATCGTGTTCGTGCACGAGATGGGGCACTATCTCGTGGCGCGCTGGAACGGCATCGCCATCCAGACCTTCTCGCTCGGCTTCGGCCCGGAGCTCGTCGGCTTCAACGACCGGCACGGCACGCGCTGGCGCGTCTCGGCGATTCCGCTGGGCGGCTACGTCCGCTTCGTCGGCGACATGAACGCGGCGAGCATGCCGGATCCCGAGGCGACCAGGGACCTGCCGCCCGAGGAGCAGGCGCGGCTGTTCGTCAACAAGAACGTGTGGCAGCGCATCGCGGTGGTCGTCGCCGGCCCGCTGGCGAACGTGCTGTTCACCTTCCTCGTGCTCTACGCGCTGCTGCTCGGCTATGGCCGCTACACCATCCCGCCGGTGATCGGCGACGTGGTGGCAGGCGGCGTCGCCCAGCAGGCGGGCCTCGAGCCCGGCGACCGCATCCTGTCGGTCGACGGCTTCGACGTCCGCGGCTTCGAGGATTTCCAGCGCCTGATCTCGACCGCGCCGGAGCGCCCGGTGCGCATCGTGCTGGAGCGCGCCGGCGTCGACAAGACGATCGTGCTGACCCCCGACGTGGCGGTCGAGACCGACCGCTTCGGCAACGCCCAGCGCATCGGCCGCATCGGCGTCAGCCGCACCATCGAGCAGGGCGACATCACCCTCTACCGGCCCAGTCCGGTCGAGGCGGTGGCGATGACGGGCGAGGAGATTCGCTTCATCGTCGACCGCACCGCGGCGTTCCTGGGCGATTTCTTCGTCGGCCGGGGCGACGTGCAGCAGCTGGGCGGGCCGGTCAAGGTGGCCAAGGTCTCGGGCGAGGTGGCGACGCTGGGGATCGTGGCGCTGATCAACCTCGCGGCGCTGCTGTCGCTCAACATCGGCATCTTCAACCTGCTGCCGGTGCCGGTGCTCGATGGCGGGCATCTGCTCTACTACATCATCGAGGCGGTCCGCGGCCGGCCGCTCAGCCAGAAAGCCCAGGAAATCGGCTTTCGCGTCGGCTTCGCCATCGTCGGCAGCCTGATGATCTTCACGCTGCTCAACGACACCCTGCTGGAGGCCTTCCGGCACGTCTCCTGAGCAGGTCGCCGGGCGAGGCGCGCGCCCGTCGCTCCATATGGGCGGGGCAATCCCCCCGCCGCCCGGCCCCGACTCGCTAAGTATCTGTTAACCTTGGTTTTCGGGGTGTTGCTGAAATGCACGGGGACCAAGCTTTTGCTAACGCAACAAGCCCTTGCGGCTTGCCCTTGGTTAAAAAACCAGTAAATGCTTCGAACCGGAGTAGCTGGGGGAGGCTGTGCATGGCGATTCCCCCGGCCTTTCGTCTGAGAGGCAGTTAGAATCATGATCGATCCCACCCGGCTGCTGCGCAGTGCATTCTTGGCGCTGGCGCTCCTGTTCTTGGCGCCGGTCGGCGCCGGGGGCACGCTGTTGGGGGTCGAAGCCGCGCAGGCGGCCACCGTCGCCAGGATCTCCGTCATCGGCAACAAGGAAGTCGACGACGCCGCGGTCATCAAATATTTGGCGGTGCGGGTCGGCGAGCAGGCGACGAGCGCCAAGCTCAGCGCCTCGGTCGATGCGCTGCAGGCGACGGGGCTGTTCAAGTCCGTCAGCGTCACCATGCAGGGCTCCACCGTGGTGGTGAAGGTGGTCGAGAACTCGATCGTCTCGTCGGTGCAGTTCGAGGGCAACCAGCGCTTCTCCGACGCCAACCTCGTGGCGATGATCGACCTGATGAACCGCGGCACCGTCGACCAGGCGGGCCTCGACCGCGACATCGCCACCATCAAGAAGGCCTATACCGATGTCGGCTACACCAATGTCGACGTCTCCACCCGGCTGGAGCCGGCCGGCAACGGCCGCACCCGCGTCGTCTTCGTCATCAACGAAGGCGGCCGCAGCGGCATCGCCGCCATCAACTTCACCGGCAACAATTCGATCAGCTCGTGGAACCTCAAATCGATCATCAAGACGCACGAGACGGGCTGGCTGAGCTGGCTGCTGCGCGATGACAACTACACGCAGGAGCAGCTCGACGTCGATCGCGTGCTGATCCAGCAATACTACGCCAACCACGGCTTCCCGGATGCGCAGGTGACCTCGGCGGTCGCCGAATACGACGCCAAGCGCAACGGTTATTTCATCACCTACACCATCGTCGAAGGCGACCGTTATTCCTTCGGCAAGATCGGGGTGGAGACCTCCATCGCCGGCCTCGACGCCAACAATCTGACCAACACCATCCGCACCCGCCAGGGCGACCGGTTCTCGTCGGCCGAGCTGCAGCAGTCGGCGCAGGACATGGCGGTGGAAGCGACCAATCTGGGCTATCCCTTCGCCGACGTGCGGCCGCGCGTCGAGCGCGACCCGGCCACGGGCACGTTCGGGGTGACCTACCTCGTCGACGAGGGCGCGCATCTCTACGTCGAGCGCATCAACATCACCGGCAACGCCAAGACCCGCGACTTCGTCATCCGCCGCGAGCTCGGCTTCGCCGAAGGCGACCCCTTCAACCGCGCCATGGTGACGGCCGGCAAGCAGCACATCGAGGCTCTGGGCTTCTTCTCCAAGGTCGACGTGTCGGCGCAGCCCGGCAGCGCCGCCGACAAGGTGATCCTCAATATCAACGTCACCGAGCAGTCGACCGGCGATTACGGCATCACCGCGGGATACGACAGTTCGTCGGGCATCTTGGGCGAGCTCTCGGTCACCGAGCGCAACTTCCTCGGCCGCGGCCAGTACATCAAGGCCTCGCTGGGCGCGAGCCAGACCGGCAAGTCGTTCAACTTCTCGTTCACCGAGCCCTACTTCATGGGCCTCAAGATGTCGGCGGGCGTGGACGCCTACCACATCATCAACGACGAGACCTCGTCCAACATCTACGGCACGACCTCGACCGGCGCGCAGTTCCGCTTCGGCCTGCCGGTCACCCGCGACCTGTCGGCCCAGCTCTTCACCGGCCTCGACCAGACGGTGATCGCGGATTCGGACCACAATTCGTCGTTCTTCACCGACGGGCAGAAGCTCAACAAGGCGTGGGTCGGGTACTCGCTGACCTACAACACGCTCGACGACCAGAAGCACCCGACGGAGGGCCTCTACGCCACGCTGACGCAGCAATATGTGGGCTGGAACTACAACTTCGTGAAAACCGAAGCCAAGGCCCGCTACTTCATGCCGATCTTCCCCGATGCGGGGCTGGTGGGCAGCGTTAAGGGCCAGGCGGGCATCATCAATACGTTCGGGTCTTCGGGCCTCAACCCGGTGGAAGCCTTCAACTACGGCAATACCCTGGTGCGCGGCTTCCAGCCGTCCAACATGGGCCCGCGGATCGGCGCGCAGCCGGTCGGCTACACCGCCTATGCCGGCGGCTCGCTGGAAGCGACGTTCCCGATCCCGATGCTGCCCGAGACCTACGGGCTCAGCGGCTCGGTGTGGGCGGATGCGGCGGTGGTCGGCGGGCAGGGTGCCTCCGGGGCCGTGGATCCGACGTCGATCAACCAGCCGCTCAAGAGCTCGGTCGGCGCCTCGATCATCTGGGACTCGCCGTTCGGCCCGCTGCGTGGCGACTTCGCCTACGTGCTGACCAAGGCCACCGACGACAAGACGCAGATGTTCGCGCTGACCCTGCAGACCTTGCTCTGATCCAGGTGGCGTGAAACAGTTCGAGGGCCGCGGGGCCTCAGCGCCGCGGCCCTTTTCATTGGCGCAATTGCAATGGTCGATACCCGTTTCCACAGCTTTGCCGGCCCGGCGCCGCTCGGCACCCTGCTGGCCGCGCTCGGCCTCGGCGCCGACCTTGCGGACGGGGACGGGCCGACCATTTCCGGCGTCGAGGAGCTGGTGCTCGCCGGCCCCGAACATATCGCGCTGGCTGCGCATGCCGACTATCGCGAGGCGCTGCGCGCCACCGCCGCCGGCGCGGTGATCGTCTCCGCCGAGCTGTCGTCGGACGTGCCGCCCGGCACCATCGGCATCGTCGCCGGCAATCCGCATCTGAGCTTTGCCGATCTGCTCGACCGGCTCTACCCGCACGACACCCGCGGCACCGTGCTCGGCCTGCTCGGCCCGCACGACAGCCTGCCTTATACGGAAAACGACGTGCGGCTCGGCCCCGGCGTGGTGCTCGGCCCGGGCGTCGAGATCGGCCGCGGCACCGTCATCGGCCCCAACACCGTCATCGGGGCGGGGGTCAGCATCGGCCGCAACTGCACCATCGGCTCCAATGTCAGCGTCGAATGCGCCTATCTGGGCAACAATGTCGTGCTGCATGCCGGGGCCCGCATCGGCTCGGAGGGCTTCGGCTGGCTCGACCACGGCATCTCCAACCGCAAGATCCCGCAGCTTGGCCGCGTCATCATCCAGGATCGCGTCGAGATCGGCGCCAACTCCACCGTCGACCGCGGCGCCCTGGGCGACACGATCATCGGCGAGGGCACCAAGATCGATAACCTCGTGCAGATCGGCCACAATTGCCGCATCGGCCGCAACTGCCTCCTCGCCGGCATGTCCGGCCTCGCCGGCACCACCACGCTCGAGGACAGCGTCATGGTGGGGGCGGCCGCCATCACCACCGGCCACTTGACCATCGGCCGCGGCAGCGTCTTAGCTGCGCGGGCGACGGCGACCAAGAGCTTCCCGCCCGGCTCGCGCCTCGCCGGCTTCCCCGCCGTCGACGCGCGGGAGTGGCGGCGTGAAGTTGCGACCCTGCGGCGACTGAGCAAGAAGGATTGACCGTGGACCTCCAAGACCCGGCGGCTGACGCCCCCACCACGCTCGAATCGATGGATATCGACGCGATCCTGCAGTGCCTGCCGCACCGCTACCCGTTCCTGATGATCGACCGCATCCTCGAGATCGACGGCGACAATTCCGCCATCGGCATCAAGAATGTCAGCGTCAACGAGCCGATCTTCCAGGGGCATTTCCCCGGCAATCCGGTGTTTCCGGGGGTGCTGATCATCGAGGGCATGGCGCAGACCGCCGGCGCCATCGCCATCGCCGCCGACAAGACCAACGGCCCGCACGTGGTCTACATGGTCACCGTCGACAAATGTAAGTTCAGAAAGCCGGCGCGGCCCGGCGACGTGATCGAGTACCACATCAAGAAGATCCGGCGCCGCTCCGCCATGGGCTGGTACGAGGCCCGGGCGATGGTCGGCACCACCCTCATCGCCGAGGCGGAAGTCGGCGCCATGGTGATGTCCGGGACCTCCGTCTGATGGCCCACAACATCCATCCGACCGCCATCGTCGAAGATGGCGCGGTGCTGGGCGCCGACGTGAAGGTCGGGCCGTTCTGCATCGTCGGCCGCGACACCCGGCTCGGCGACGGCGTCGAGCTCATCTCGCATGCGGTCGTTACCGGCCGCACCAGCGTGGGCGCCCGCTCCACCATCTACCCCTTCGCCTCGATCGGCCACCGCCCGCAGGACCTCAAATATGCCGGCGAGCCCTCGACCCTCGAGATCGGCGAGAACACCACCATCCGCGAGCACGTGACCATCAATCCGGGCACCGCCGGCGGCGGCATGGTCACCCGGATCGGCTCCAATTGCTGGATCATGATCGGCGTCCATATCGGGCACGACTGCATCATCGGCAACAATGTGGTGTTCTCCAACAACGTCACCTTCGCCGGCCATTGCCGGGTCGACGATTTCGTGGTGATGAGCGGCTATTCGGGGGCGACGCAGTTCGTCCATATCGGCGCCCATGCCTTCGTGGGCGGCCTCAGCAAGGTCGAAAAGCACCTGATCCCCTACGGCACGGCGGTGGGCAATCCGGCCGAGCTGAGCGGGCTCAACCTCGTCGGGCTCAAGCGCCGCGGCTTCGACCGCGAGGCGATCCACAATCTGCGCACCGCCTACCGCATGATCTTTGCCGTCGAGGGCACGCTGCGCGAGCGCGTCGACGACGCCGCGGCGATCTTCCCCAACGACGTGCTGGTGCAGGACGTGGTGAAGTTCATCATCGACGCCAAGGACAATCCGCTGACGCTGCCCCGCAACGGGCACAACGAGGACTGATGCCCCGACGGCTGACCCTCATCGCAGGGTCGGGAGCGCTTGCGCCGCTGATGGCCGAGGCCGCGCGGCGCCATGGCGATACGTTGCAGGTCATCGATCTGGTCGGCCGCACCGACCTCGAGGGCGATCGCGTCGAGCACATTCCGCTGGCCGAGGCGCCGCGCCTGATCGCGGCGGTCCGCAGCTTTCCGACCACCCATCTGGTGCTCGCCGGCGCCGTCCACATTTCCGACGCCGAGCGCGAGGGCATCGCCGGCGCCTTCGGCCTGGCCGGGCAGGTGGCGCGCATCGCCGGCGATGTCGGGCTCGCCGGCATGATCCAGCTCTACTGCAGGATGAACCGCATCAGGCTGATCGGCGCGCACGAGATCGCGCCCGACCTGCTGGCGCCGGAGGGCCACATCGCCGGCCCGCCGCTCGAGCCGGGGCTCGCCGCGCCGGCGGCGGCCGCGCTGGCCGCGGCGCGCGCCATCGGCACCATCGATCTCGGCCAGACCGTGGTCGTCTCCGGCACCCGGCCGGTCGCCGCCGAGGACGCCGGCGGCACTGATGCGCTGCTCGTTCGCGCGGCCGAACTGCGCCGGCAGGGGCTGGTCGGCAATGCCGGCGCGCCGCTGATCCTCGCCAAGGCGCGCAAGCCGAAGCAGCCGAGCTTCGTCGACCTGCCGACCATCGGCGCCGAGACCGTCGCCAACGCCGCCGCCGCCGGCATTTCGGTGATCGTCGTCGAAGCCCGCGGCACGCTGCTGATGGACCGGCCGGGCCTCGCCCGTGCCGCCGCGGCACATGGCATCGCTATCGTCGGCCTGCGCCATGGTTGATCCGGTCCGCCTGTTCATCCTCGCCGGCGAGCCGTCGGGCGACCGCATCGGCGCCGATCTGGTGCGCCGGCTGCGCATCAGCCGGCCGGTGACGCTGCTCGGCGTCGGCGGCGAGGGCCTGGTCGGGGAGGGGCTCAAATCGCTGTTCCCCATGTCCGACCTTTCGGTCATGGGCCTGCAGGACGTGCTGAAGCGCGCGCCGCTGCTGCTCTGGCGCATCCGCCAGACGGTCCGCGCCATCCTCGCCGCCGAGCCCGACCTCGTGGTGCTCATCGACTCGCAGGTGTTCTGCCAGACCGTCGCCGAGCAGTTGCGCAAGCGCGGCTATGCCGGCCGCATCCTGCTCTATGTCGCGCCCAGCGTCTGGGCCTGGAAGCCGGAGCGCGCGCCGCTGCTGAAGCCGCTCTACGACGAGGTGCTGGCGGTGCTGCCGTTCGAGCCGGCGGTGATGAAGCGGCTCGACGGGCCGCCCGCCACCTATGTCGGCCATCCCGCGCTCGAGCATACGCTGCTGCGCGCCACCCAGCCCGGGCGCGGCCCGCTGCTGCTGCTGCCCGGCAGCCGGCGCGGCGAGCTGCGGCGGCATCTGCCGCTGATGGAAGAGATGACGCTGGCGCTGAAGCGGCACCCGCGGATCACCGATTTCGTGCTGCCGACGCCGCGCCACGAGGAGGAATTCGTGCTCGACGCGGTGCGTGCCTGGGACGTGCCGGTGTTCGTCACCAGCGCCTCGGCGCGCAAATGGCAGGCGTTCCGCGAGGCCGTCGCGGCGGTCGCCGTCACCGGCACGGTGACGCTGGAGCTGGCGCTGTCGGGCGTGCCGATGGTCACCACCTACGTCGCCGACCGGGCGCAATGGAGCCGCGCCAGCAAGGCGAGGCTCCGCTTCGCCTCGCTGCCCAACATCCTGGTCGGGGACGAATTGGTGCCCGAGCTGCTCGGGCCGCAGCGCCGCTCCGGCGAGGTGCTGGCGGCGCTCGAGGCGCTGCTCGCCGACGAGGCGGCGCTCGCCCGCCAGCGCGAGGGCTTCGCCCGCATCCGCGCCGGCATGGAAAAAGGGGCGCCCGAGGCGCCCCGCACCGATCCCGCCGAGCGGGTGCTGGCGCACCTGCCGGCCGTGCCGGGCGGCAAGGCGGTCCCCAGTCAGCCCGCAGCGGCGGCGAGCGCCGGCTCCTCCCCGCAAGGGGCAGGGGAGCCCGACTGAAACGCCGATGCCTGCGGCTCCATCGCCCCCCCTCCCCCTTGCGGGGAGGGGCTGGGGGTGGAGGCAAAACCACCCGGCTCCGTCGTCTCGTAAGACTCTTAGCGCTTGTTCAGCGGCACGTAATCGCGCTCGGGCGAGCCGTGGTAGAGCTGGCGCGGCCGGCCGATCTTCTTCTGCGGATCGGCGATCATTTCCTTCCACTGCGCGATCCAGCCGACGGTGCGGCTGAGGGCGAAGATGGCGGTGAACATCGAGGTCGGGAAGCCGATCGCCTCGAGGATGATGCCCGAATAGAAGTCGACGTTGGGATAGAGCTTGCGGGTGATGAAATACTCGTCCGTCAGGGCGATGTGCTCGAGCTGCTGCGCCACCTGCAGCAGCGGGTTGTTCTCTACCCCGAGCTCGTCCAGCACCCGCCGGCAGGTCTCCTGCATCACCTTGGCGCGCGGATCGTAGTTCTTGTACACGCGGTGGCCGAAGCCCATCAGGCGGATGCCCGAGGATTTGTCCTTCACCTTGGCGATGAATTCGGGGATGCGGTCGGGGGTGCCGATCTGCTTCAGCATATTGAGCGCCGCCTCGTTGGCGCCGCCATGCGCCGGGCCCCAGAGGCAGGCGACGCCCGCCGCGATGCAGGCGAACGGATTGGCGTCCGACGAGCCGGCGAGGCGCACCGTCGAGGTCGAGGCGTTCTGCTCGTGGTCGGCGTGCAGGATGAAGATCAGGTCCATCGCCCGGGCGATGACCGGGTTCACCTTGTACTCTTCGGCCGGCACCGAGAAGCACATGTTGAGGAAGTTGCTGGCGTAGTCGAGGTCGTTCTTGGGATAGACGAACGGCTGGCCGACCGAATATTTGTAGGCCATGGCGACGATCGTCGGGATCTTGGCGATCAGCCGGATCGAGGCGATCTCGCGCTGCATCGGATCGGTGATGTCGGTCGAGTCGTGATAGAACGCGGCCAGCGCGCCGACCACGCCGCACACCACCGCCATCGGATGCGCGTCGCGGCGGAAGCCGCGGAAGAACAGATGCATCTGCTCGTGCAGCATCGTGTGGGTGGTGACGCGCTTGTCGAAATCCTTCATCTGCGCGGCGTTCGGCAGCTCGCCGTAGAGCAGCAGGTAGCAGACTTCGAGGAAGTTCGACTTCTCGGCCAACTGGTCGATCGGGTAGCCCCGATACATCAGCTCGCCCTTGTCGCCGTCAATGTAGGTGATGGTGCTGTCGGTGGCCGCCGTCGAGGTGAAGCCGGGGTCGTAGGTGAACATCCCGGTCTGCCCGTAGAGCGACCTTATGTCGATGACTTCAGGCCCGACCGAGCCCGTAAGTATCGGAAACTCATAGGTTTTGTCACCGATGACCAGTTTGGCGACGGTGTCTGACATGGGGTGCTCTCCTTGTGGGCCATCGGCCTCGCGGACAGCAAGATCATGGCCAGATGCGGTCGGATGCTTATGGGCTCAGCCCTAGACCATTTGCCCTGTTTCTGCAACCGATGGGTGAATAGCACTGACCTATTAGGATGCGGATTCAGGCGTTCGCCTGATCACCAATTCGTGCAAGACTCTCGGCCTTGCCGATCAGCACCATGACCTCGAAAATCCCCGGCGACACGGTGCGTCCGGTGAGGGCCACGCGCAGCGGCTGCGCCACCTTGCCGAGCTTCAGCCCGCGGCCTTCGGCGAAGGCACGGATGGCGCCATCGATCGCCGGCACGCTCCAGTCGGAAAGCTCCTCTAGAACGGCCTTCGCGCCGGCCAGCATGCCGCGCGTCTCGGCGGTGAGCTGCTCGGCGGCGGTAGCATCGACCGCGATCGGCCGCACCGCATAGATGAACTGCGCCAGATCGATCAGCTCCAGCACGGTCTTGGCGCGCGGCTGCAGCTCGGGCAGGGCGGCCAGCACCGTCGCCTTGTTGGCCGTGAGGCCGGCGTGGTCGGTGGTGCGGCCGATCTCGTTGGCCGTGTCCACCATCACCCCATAGAGATAGTCGGGGCTGGCGGCGCGGATGTAGTGGCCGTTGACGTTCTCGAGCTTGACGAAGTCGAAGCGCGCCGCGCCCTTGTTCAGCCCCTCGAGCGAGAACCATTCGATCATCTGCTCGATCGAGAACAGCTCGTCGTCGCCATGGCTCCAGCCGAGCCGCGCCAGATAGTTGAGCATGGCCTCGGGCAGATAGCCCATCTGCCGGTAGGCGCCGACGCCCAGCGCGCCGTGGCGCTTCGAAAGCTTGGCGCCGTCGGGCCCGTGGATCAGCGGGATGTGCGCCATCTCCGGCACGTCCCAGCCCATGCCGTTGTAGATGATGATCTGCCGCGCCGCGTTGGTCAGGTGGTCGTCGCCGCGGATGATGTGGGTCACGCCCATGTCGTGGTCGTCCACCACCACGGCCAGCATGTAGGTCGGCGTGCCGTCCGAGCGCAGGATGATGAAATCGTCGAGGTTCTCGGTCTTGAACACCACCTCGCCCTGCACGTGGTCGTTGACCACGATCTCGCCGGTCAGCGGCGCCTTGATGCGGATCACCGGCGCCACGCCCTCCGGCGCCTCCGACGGGTCGCGGTCGCGCCACATGCCGTTGTAGCGCGGCGGCAGGCCCTTGGCCCGCGCCGTCTCGCGCATCTCGGCCAGCTCCTCGGGCGAGCAGTAGCAATAATACGCCTGGCCGCGGGCCAGCAGCTCGCGGGCGATCTCGGCATGGCGGGCGGCGCGCGAGAACTGCAGCGTCGGCGGGCCGTCCCATTCGAGGCCGAGCCAGGTCAGCCCGTCATAGATCGCCTGCACCGCCGCCTCGGTCGAGCGCTCGCGGTCGGTGTCCTCGATGCGCAGCAGGAACTGGCCGCCGGTATGTCGCGCATAGGCCCACGAGAACAGCGCCGTGCGGGCGCTGCCGATGTGCAGGTAGCCGGTCGGCGAGGGGGCGAAGCGGGTAACGACGGTCTTGCTGGCAGGCTGGGGCATGGAGGTCCTTGGCGGGAATGCGGCGCCGTGTGTAGCATGGCCCCCGGGGATCGCAAGGGCGGGGGGCTCATGGCGGAAACCCTGGAAATCGGCGGTCCCGAGCTTCAGGCGCGACCGTTGCGGCCGGCGCCGCCGGCCCCCGTGCCGCCTGTTGTTGCGCCGCCGCGCCGCCGCTTCAAGGGCCTCGCCGCGAGCACGATTGTCGCACTCGACGAGCGCCGGCTGTTCGTGCTGCTGCCCTTCGCCATGATCGGCGGGCTCATCGCCGGCCTGGTGCTGCCGCCGATGCATCCCTATGCGCTGGCCGCCGGCGCCGGCGGGCTGGCGCTGCTGCTCGCGGCGGCGTTCGCGTCGCTGGCGCGGATGCGCGTCGCGGTGCTGCTGGCGGCGGCGTGGGCCGGCCTCTGCCTGCTGCCGCTGCACGGCGCGCTGTTCGGCACCGCCATGCTGGCGCGTCCGGCCTATGGCGACTACCGGGCGCAGGTCGACGAGATCGTCAGCGAGACGGCCAGCGAGCATCGCGTCATCGTCTCATCGATCGCGCCCACCGGCAGCGACCGCGCGCTGCCCATCCGCCGCGCCCGGGTGCTGGTGAAGGGCGGGCCGGATCTGGCGCCGGGCGACGTCATCGCCGGCAAATTCCGCTTCGCCCCGGTGCCGGGGCCGGTCTATCCGGGCGGCTTCGACACGCAGTTCCACGCCTATTTCGATGGGGTCGGCGCCTATGGCAGCACCATCCATCCGCCGACCCTGCTGTCGTCGGGCAGCGCCACCTCGCCGGCGCACGCGCTCGACGCCATCCGCCGCGGCATCTCGGCGCGCATCGATGCGGTGCTGCCCGAGCCCGCCGCCGGCGTCGCCCGCGCCATCATCAATGGCGACCAGAGTGCGGTGACCGACGCCGCCCGCACCACCATGGCGACCGCCGGCATCGCGCACGTGCTGTCGGTCTCGGGCCTGCATCTCAGCATCGTCGCGGGCGGCGTGTTCTGGGTGCTGCGGCTGCTGCTCGGCAGCTTCGAGGGCCTCGCCCGGCGCATTTCGGTGAAGCGCTTCGCGGCCTGCGGCGGCATGGCTGCGGCGGTGTTCTACTACGGCATTTCGGGCGGCAACGTCGCCGCCCTGCGCTCGACGCTGATGATCCTCCTGGTCTTCGGCGCCGTGCTGTTCGGCCGCCGGGCGCTGACCATGCGCAACGTCGCCATCGCCGGCATCATCGTCGTCGCCACCGATCCGGCCAGCGTGTTCCGGCCGAGCTTCCAGCTCAGCTTCGCCGCCGTGGTGGCGCTGATCGGCGCCTATGAGAGCATTCGCTCGTCGCGCCACCGCGATGCCGGCGTGCTGGCGCATGCCGCCGGCTACGTCAAAGGCATCGTCATCACCAGCCTCGTCGCCGGCGCCGCGACGCTGCTGTTTTCGATCTACCATTTCCAGCAGACCTCGCCGCTGGGCGTCGTCGGCAATCTCCTGACGTTGCCGCTCGTCGGCTTCGTGATGATGCCGGCGGCGGTGCTCGCCGTGCTGGCGATGCCGTTCGGGCTCGACGCGCCGCTGCTCGACGCCATGGGCTGGTCGATCGAGCGCATGCTCGACATGGCCGGGCTGGTGGCCGGCTGGAGCGCGCATCTGCGGGCGACGCCGCTGCTCACCCCGTGGGCGCTGGCGATCGGGCTCGCGGCGCTCGCCTGGTTCGCCTTCTTCAAGGACCGCTGGCGCCTCGCCGGACCGGCGCTCGCCGTGCCGCTGGTGGTGCTGTTCGCCGTCGACCGGCCGCCGGACGTGCTGGTCTCCGACACCACGCAGGCGCTCGCCGTCCGCGGCGGCAACGGCCTCGAGCTCGGCGACGGCAAGGCGAAAAGCTTCGCCCTCGACGTCTGGCGCGCGACCTATGACGACCCGATCGCGACGCCGGCGGCGCTCAGCTGCGATTCCATCGCCTGCATCGGCGACAGCGCCGTCGGCTTCAGCTACGCCATCATCGACGATCCGGCCGGCTTCGCCGACGAATGCGGCCGCGCCGATCTGATCGTCGCCCGTATCGCCGCCCCGACCTGGTGCACCGCCGGCACCGTCATCGATCCGCCGGAACTGCTGGCGCACGGCGTCCACTGGCTGCGCTGGGATGCCGGGCGGAAAGCGTTCGAGGTGCGGCCGGCGATCGCGGCGCTCGACCGCCCCTGGCGGGTGCCGTGAGGCTCAGATCCTGACGAGGTTCTCGGGCAGGCCGGGCACGTCCACATCGATGGCGAAGACGCCGCCGGCCAGCGGTTCGGCCGCCAGCTCCTCGGCCGTCAGCCCGTCGCGCGCCGAGGTGATGTAGAGCGTCTTCAGCTCCTTGCCGCCGAAGGCGGGGCAGGTGGGGCGGCTCACCGGCACCCTGACCACGCGGTCGACGCTGCCGTCCGGGGCGAAGCGGATGACGCTGCCGGCGCCCCATTGCGCGTTCCACACATAGCCGGCGGCATCCACCACGGCGCCGTCGGGTTCGGCCGGCGGCTCGACGCGGGCGAAATCCTGCCACGCCCCGCTCGGCAGGCCGGTGTCCCGGTCGATCGCCACCTTGCGGAGGGTGCGGGTGGCGCTGTCGGTGAAATAGGCGGTGCCGCCATCGGGCGAAAAACAGGTGGCGTTGGGGATGTGCAGGTCGCCGAGCAGCCTGGTCACCGCGCCGTCGCGCACCGAATAGAGCGCGCCGGCCGCCACCTTGCCCGGGTCCTTGAGCCCCATGGTGCCGATCCAGAAGGCGCCGGAGGGCCCGACGCGCCCGTCATTGGAGCGCACGCCGGTGCTGCCAGGATCGAGCGGCACCAGCAATTCGCGCGCATCCGTCGACAGGTTCAGCTTGAAGATGCCGGCCGCCGAGGCGATGGCGAGGTTGTCGGCGTCGATCACCCCCGCCGCCGTCACCGTCGCCTCGAAGGTGAAGCGGTCGACCATGATGCCGCCGGCGGTCGCCGAGAACAGCGTCTTGTTGAGGATGTCGAACCAGAACAGGCGTTCGACCAGCGGATGCCAGAAAATGCCTTCGCCCAGTTCGCACCGGCTGTCGATGAACAGCTCCGCCGTGTCCGTCATGTGGTCTTGCCCCCGTCATAGGCCGCCACTGCCGCGCGCGCCCGCTTGCCGATCTCGTCCAGGCTCATGCCCGGCTTGAAGATATAGCTGCCCAGCCCGAAGCCGGCACAGCCCGCCTCGAAATACTCCCGGAAATTGTCGGGGTTGGCGCCGCCCACCGCATAGAGCGGCATATCCTTGGGCAGCACCGCCCGCATCGCCTTGATGCCCCTGGTGCCCAGCACCTCGGCCGGGAAGAATTTGAGTCCGGTGGCGCCGGCGCGGATGGCGCGGAAGGCGTCGGTCGGGGTGAACACGCCGGGATAGGACTTCATGCCGAGCGCCCGGGTGCGCTGGATCACCGCCTCGTTGGTGTCGGGCGAAACGATCAACTGGCCGCCCGCCGCCTTCACCGCCTCGGCGTCCTCCACCGTCAGCACCGTGCCGGCGCCGATCTCGGCGCGGCCGGCGAAGCTGCGCGCGGCATTGGCGATCGACACCAGCGGGTCGGGCGAATTGAGCGGAATCTCGATGATGCCGATGCCGGCGGCGAGCAGCACCTCGCACACGGCGTTGGCTTCGGCCGGCGTCACGCCCCTCAGGATGGCGATGATCTGGCGGGTCATTGGGCGCGAGCCTCCTTCAGTCCGGCGATGGTGGCGTCGGCGGCGTCGAGCGCAAAGCTCTGGACGCCGATGCGGGCGAGCGCGGTGCCGTAGAGCGTGGCAAAGCGCGCCGAGCCGATGAGCGGCACCGGCTCGGGCCCCAGCCAGTCGCGGTGCCCGCCGATCTCGGCGCCGACCAGCAGCCCCGAGAGGTAGCCCGAGCACCAGTCGGCGCCCTTGCCCGACAGCAGCCCCGCGGCGCGGGTGCGGAAGATCAGCGCGCTCAGCAATTCCGGCTGCGCCAGCCCCGCCGCCATGCCGTCGGCGATGCCCGCCTCGATCTCGGCGCCGTCGACGTCGCCCGCGAACGAATGCCTCAGCACCGAATGCTGCGACAGCACCTCGTAGAGCTCGCCGGTCATCGCCGAGGAAAAGCGCACGATCCGGCCGCCGCGAATCTCGACCCATTTCGAATGCGTGCCCGGCAGGATGGCGACGCCCTCGAAGCCCGGCCGCAGCCCCAATAGGCCGAGCAGCTGCGTTTCCTCGCCGCGCATCACGTCCTCGTAACCGGCCTGCCGCTGGCAGACGCCGGGCAGGATGCGGACGCGGAAGCGCGCGTCGGCGCCCTCGGGCGACACCGCACGCGACAGCAATTGGTGCAGGTCCGCGGGCGTCTCGAAATACGGGGCCTCGAGCCAGCCCTGCCGCGCCCCCGCCATGCCGCAGACCACGACGTCGACCGTGCCGGCGACCTTGTCGCCGATCAGCTCATCGAGCACCGCGGGGTAGTCGGCGCGGCCGATCTTGCCCATGCCCTTGTCGGCGCCGACCGCGAAGGCCTGTCCGCCATCGGCGGCGATGCCCCAGGCCCGCACGTTCGAGGTGCCCCAGTCGACCGCCACCCACTCTGCTTCTGCCACCGTCCGACTCCGCCAAAACGCGGCGCGACCCTAGAGCGTTTCCAGGAAAAGTGGCAATGGTTTTCCGGTCCGGAAACACGCCAGAACAAAGGCTTAGAGCAGATCGCCGAGGCAATGGACCGGCGATCCGCTGCACCTTCAGCAGGCAGGCAAGCAGGACCGGCGGGCGAAAAACCTGCCGAAAATCAAACGCCCGCGGCGCGCGTAGTCGCCAGGCTCAGTATTTGCGCAGCAGGCCGACCAGCCGGCCCTGCACCTTCACCCGGTCGGGCGGGAAGATGCGCGTCTCGTAGGCCGGGTTGGCGGCCTCCAGCGCCACCGAATTGCCGCGCCGGCGCAGGCGCTTCAGCGTCGCCTCCTCCTCGTCGACCAGCGCCACGATGATCTCGCCGGTCGCCGCGGTATCCTGCTTCTTGATGATCACGGTGTCGCCGTCGAAGATGCCGGCGTCGACCATCGAATCCCCGCGCACTTCGAGCGCATAATGCTCGCCGCCGGTCAGCATTTCCGGCGGCACCGCGATGGTGTGGCTGTGGCTCTGGATCGCCTCGATCGGGGTGCCGGCGGCGATGCGGCCCATCACCGGAATGGAGACCGGACGGCCCGCTTCCGACATGCCCGGCATCGGCGGGGCGCTGCGCGCCGGCGGCGCCGCCACCCGGCCGAGCGTGCCTTCGATGACGTTGGGCTCGAAGCGCGCCTTGCGGCCGCCCAGCGACGGGTTCATCGAATCGGGCAGCTTGATCACCTCCAGCGCCCGGGCCCGGTTGGGCAGGCGGCGGATGAAGCCGCGCTCCTCCAGCGCCGTGATCAGCCGGTGGATACCCGATTTGGAGCGCAGATCCAGCGCGTCCTTCATTTCGTCGAAGGAGGGGGGAATGCCGCTCTCCTTCATGCGTTCATGGATGAACATGAGGAGTTCATGCTGCTTGCGCGTGAGCATCGGCGGCCCCCTTGGGGAATCAGAACAAAGGCTGAACGATGTATAGATGTTCCGGCTCTGTTCTGCAACATCGGGGTAAACAATGGCTTAAGGCGCGGCGCGCGTCGGCCACTGCCGCATCCTGACAGCATGCCGTTCCAGAACGGCGCTGTTCAGCAAAGGGAGCTTTCCATGCACTTCGCCTCCGTCCGCCTCGTCACCGCCGACATCGACGCCCTCGTCGCCTTCTATTCCCGCCTCACTGAAACCACGCCCTCCCGCCCGGCGCCGGAATTCGCCGAATTCCGCTTCGGCGCCGCCGCCCTCGCGCTCTCCAGCGAGACGCTGGTGGCGCGCTTCAACGCCGGCGCGGCGGTGGCGGCCGCCAACCGCTCGGCCATCGTCGAGTTCGAGGTGGCCGACGTCGATGCGGTGCGCACGCGCCTCGGCGACAGCGCCGACGTCGCCATGCCGCCAACCGACATGCCATGGGGTAACCGCTCGATGCTGCTGCGCGATCCCGACGGCAACGTCGTCAACGTGTTTTCGCGCCCGCGCTAGCGCGCCGAAACCGGCAAGTCGCGACGTGTCTTTGTTTGTTTCGTTAGTGTTACCGCCAGACCATGATTGCGCGGGGTCTTTGACCGACGCTAACTGACCCTGGCCAGCCTTGCGGGCGCCCGCCTCGGGCTGGCCTCATTTTTCCGCGCGTGAGTGTGTCGCCGTGACCAAGGACGAGGCCCGCAAGCAGGTGTTGAAGCTGTGGCGCGCCTTGCCGCCGCTGGAGCGCCAGAGCTTCGCCCAGGCCGAGGCGTTCGCGCTCGGCCTCGCCCCGTCGATCGAGTTCGAGACGATGGGCAACAAATCGCGGGTCATCGTCGCCTGGCTGCAGCGCGACCTGCTCGACATCGCCGCCGCCGTCGAGGCGGTGCGCCAGCAAGCCGCCGCCAGGCAGCGGCCGGCGCCCAAGGCCCCAGCCTCCAAGGCGCCCACGGCCAAAGTGCCGGTGCCCAAAATTCCGGTGCCCAAGACGCCGGCCGAGTGACGCGCCGCCAGTCGACTCTTCGCGGCTGCCGGCGCCGGCGTCAGCTCAGCATGTTGAGCGGGATGATCTCGATGATTTCGCCCGCCGGGGTGCCGGGGTCGTTCTCCGGCTGCACGATCAGCGCGTCGGCCTCGGCCAGCGAGGAGGAGTGGTTGCTGTCGGTCTCGGCGATCGGTGTCACCTCGAGAAAGCCCACCTCGTTGCGGCTGAGCTTGCCGCGCACGAAATGCCGGCGCTCGCCATTGGGCGGCAGGTCCGCCGCCAGCGGCACGCCCATGAACGGCCAGAACGGATCGGTATGGCCGGTCATCAGCCGCAGCGCCGGCCGCACCAGCACCGCCGCCGTCACGAATGCCGAGATCGGGTTGCCCGGCAGGCCGAACACCAGCGTCTTGCCGCGGGTGCCGAACATCAGCGGCTTTCCCGGCCGCATCAGGATTTTCCAGAAATCGAGCTGCACGCCGAGGTCGCGCAGCACGTCCTGCACGAAGTCGCGCTCGCCCACGCTGGCGCCGCCCGAGGTGATCAGCACTTCGACGCCATAGTCGAAGGCGCCCAGGATCGCCGTCTCCAGCGCCCGCTTGTCGTCGGCGACGATGCCGAGGTCGACGACCTTTTCGGCATAGGAGGAGAGCAGGGGGATGAGGCCGTAGGAATTGGAGGCGACGATCTGGTCGGGGCCGATCTCGCTGCCCGGCGGCACCAGCTCGTCGCCGGTGGCGAGCACGGCGAGCCGCGGCCGCCGCGTCACCTCGAGCTGGGCGTAGTTCGCCGACGCCGCGAGGTTCAGCATCGCCGGATTGAGCGGCACGCCGGCGGGCAGCAACTCCTTGCCGGCGGTGAAATCGTAGCCCTTGCGGCGCACCGATTTTCCCGGCCGCACCGTGCTGTGGAACACCACCTGGTTGCCGTCGGCGGTGGCGTCCTCCTGCATGATCACCGCGTCGGCACCGATCGGCAGCGGCGCGCCGGTGAAGATGCGCACGCACTCGCCCGACTGCATCATGCCGGTGAAGCGCTGCCCGGCCTGCGAGGTGCCGGCGAGGAACACCGGCCGGCCGGGCACGATCTCGGCGGCGCGCACGGCGTAGCCGTCCATGGCGCTGGCGTCGAACGGCGGCTGCGTATGCTGGGCGATCAGCGGCCGCGTCAGCACCCGCTTGTGGGCGCGGGCGAGGGGGACGGTTTCGGGCAGCGGCGTCGGGATGCGCGTGAAGATCCGGTCCAGCGCATCGTCGACACTGATCACCGCTTGAAATCCCCGGATTTGCCGCCCGACTTTTCCATGAGCTCGACGGCGCTCACCCGCATCGCCCGGTCGATGCCCTTGGCCATGTCGTAGAGGGTCAGCGCCGCCACGGACGCCGCGGTCATCGCCTCCATCTCGACGCCGGTGCGGTCGTGCGTCTCGGCCGTCGCAAGGATGGTGATGGTGCCGGCTTCGGCCGAAATCGCCACCTCCACCCGGTCGAGCGCGATCGGATGGCAGAGCGGGATCAATTCGCTGGTCTTTTTGGCGGCCATGATGCCGGCGATGCGGGCCACCGCCAGGGCGTCGCCCTTCTTGAGGCCGCCGCCGGCGATCGCCGCCACCGTGGTGGGCCTGGCCTCGAGCGTGGCGCGCGCCACCGCCCGGCGCGCCGTCGCCGGCTTGTCGCCCACATCGACGATATGGGCCTCACCCTTGTGGTTGAGATGGGTGAGCGCCTCGGTCATGGCCGGCCCTTGTCGCCCCACAGCAGCAATTGCGTGGCGCGCGTCACGTCGTCCTGCCGCATCAGGCTTTCGCCGACGAGGAAGGTGCCGATCCCCGCTTCGTCGTGCAGCCGCCGCACGTCGGCATAGCTGCCGATGCCGCTTTCGGCGACCAGATGCACGCTCCCGGGCACGCTGCCGGCCAGCGTCACCGAGGTCTGCAGCGTCGTCTCGAAGGTCCGCAGATTGCGGTTATTGATGCCGATGAACTCGGCGTCGAGCGCCAGCGCCCGGTCCATCTCGATCTGGTCGTGCACCTCGACCAGCGCGTCCATGCGCCATTCGGCGGCGGCGTCGAGTAGGTAGCGCGCCACGTCGTCGGTCACCGCCGCGAGGATGATCAGGATGCAGTCGGCGCCCCAGGCGCGCGCCTCGGCCACCTGGTAGGTCTCGAACATGAAGTCCTTGCGCAGCACCGGCAATTGCGTCGCCGCCCGCGCCTCGATCAGGTAGTTCGGCGCGCCCTGGAAGCTCGGCCGGTCGGTCAGCACCGACAGGCACGCCGCGCCGCCCAGCTCGTAGGCCCGCGCGATCGCCGCCGGCTCGAAATCGGGGCGGATCAGGCCCTTGGACGGGCTCGCCTTCTTCACCTCGGCGATCAGCGCGAATTCGCCCTGCTGGCGCTTGGCGCGCAGCGCCGAGAGGAAGCGCCGCACCGGCGGCGCGTCGTGCGCCTCGGCCACCACCTCGTTCCAGGGGCGCAGCGCCTTGGCCGCCGCGATCTCGTCGCGCTTGTAGGATTCGATGCGGGTGAGGATATCGGACATGGCTAGCGCAGGATTTCGACGAGAAGCACCCACCCGCCCTGGAGCGTGGTGATGAAGGGGATGATGATACCGCTGGCGATCCAGTAGAGGCCAGTCTCGTCGCCGTTGACGAGCAGCAGGCCGCCCACCAGCGCGGGCAGGGCGGTGATGATCACCAGCAGCAGCGGATAGAGCGACCAGAACAGCGGGTCGGCCTTTTCGCGGCGGGCGAACAGGTTGCGCACCTCGAGCGCGCCGGTCAGCGCCACGACGATGCCGGTGACGACCGCCTCCCAGCCGAAGGCGGCGAGCGATTGCCGCGGGAACAGCCCGAGGCTCGCCAGCACCAGGGCGGCGGCGATGATGATCAGGGTCTGCGCGGCGCGCGGCGGCAGCGTCGGCAGGGCCATGATCTCCTTGATGTTGATGGACATGGCGACGACCAGCAGGCCGGCGAGCGCCGCAGCGGCGCCCACCTCGGCCACGAAGAAGTCGGTCCAGCCCTCCATCAGCCGTTGCTCACGGAGATCAGCTTTGCGAGCGTCGCCTTGGCGCGGCCGCTGTCGATCTCGCGCGCCGCGAGGTCGGCGCCCAGCTTCAGCGTATCGGCGCGTCCGGCGACGATGAGGGCGGCCGCCGCGTTGAGCAGCACGACGTCGCGATAGGGGTCGCGCGCGCCGTCGAGCACGGTGCGCAGCCGGCCGGCATTGTAGGCCGGGTCGGCGCCCTTGAGGTCGGCCATGGTGCTGCGCTTGAGCCCCGCATCCTCCGGCGTCACCTCGAAGCTCGTCAGGTTCCCGCCCTTGATCGAGGCGACGAAGCTCGGCCCGGTGGTCGACAATTCGTCGAGCCCGCCATCGCCATGCACCACCCAGGCCGCGACGGCGCGGTTGGCGAGCAGGGCGGCGGCCACCGGCTCCACCCAGTTCTTGCCGTAGACGCCCAGCATGTAGCGCCGCGCCCCGGCCGGGTTCGACTGCGGGCCGAGCAGGTTGAACATCGTGCGGGTGCCGAGCTCGGCGCGCGACGGCCCCACATGCTTCATCGCCGGATGATGTGCCGGCGCGAACATGAAGCCGATGCCGGCTTCGGCGATGCAGCGCGAAATCTGCTCCGGCGTGAGGTCGATCTTGACCCCCAGCGCCTGCAGCACGTCGGACGCGCCCGATTTGCTCGACAGCGCCCGGTTGCCGTGCTTGGCGACCGGCACGCCGGCCGCCGCCACCACCAGCGCCGTGGCGGTCGAGATGTTCAGCGTCTCCGCGCCGTCGCCGCCGGTGCCGACGATGTCGACCACGTCGTCGGGCGCCGCCACCGGCACCATCTTTTCGCGCAGGATCGACACCGCGGCGGCGATCTCGCCCACCGTCTCGCCCTTGACCCGCAGGCCCATGAGGAAGGCGCCGATCTGGCTGGGCGTCGCCTCGCCCGCCATGATGACGGTCATCACCGAGCGCATTTCCTCGCCCGTCAGGTCCTGGCGCGCTGCGATCTTTCCGAGAGCTGCCTTGATGTCCATCACGCGGCCTTCCGCACGCCGAAATCGCGGCTGAGGGTCAGGAAATTCTGCAGGAGCGCGTGGCCGTTCTCCGAGGCGATGCTCTCGGGGTGGAACTGCACCCCGTGCAGCGGATAGCGCCGGTGCTGCAGGCCCATGATCAGCCCGTCCTCGCTGCTGGCGGTGATCTCCAGCTCGGCCGGCAGGCTGTCGCGCCTGACGATCAGCGAGTGGTAGCGGGTCGCCTCGAAGCCGGAATTGAGGCCGCGGAACAGGCCCTTGCCGGTGTGGCTGATGCGGCTGGTCTTGCCGTGCATCAGCTCGGGGGCGCGGATAACCTCGCCGCCCATCGCCTGGCCGATGGCCTGGTGGCCGAGGCAGACGCCGAGGATCGGCGTCGTGTCCTTGAAGCGGTCGATCAGCGCGAGGCAGATGCCTGCCTCGTTGGGCGTGCACGGGCCCGGCGACAGCACGATGCCCTCCGGCGCCATTTCGGCGATGTCGTCGAGGCCGATCTTGTCGTTGCGGTAGACGACCGGCTCCGCCCCGAGCTCGCCGAGGAAGTGCACGAGGTTGTAGGTGAAGCTGTCGTAATTATCGATGATGAGGAGTTTCATGCGTCGCTCACGGCCCCTCACCCCGGCGCTGCGCGCCGACCCTCTCCCCAGAGGGGCGAGGGGACCCGACTGGGAATTTCGGTTCTGTCGTCCCCTCGCCCCTTCGGGGAGAGGGTGCCGACCCCGGGCTCGTCCCGGGGGAGGCGGGTGAGGGGCCGTCAGATAGCCGGCTCCCCGTCACTGTCCCACCCTCGCTTCTCCGGCGTAGCGTAATGCCTCTTCAGCGGCGCTGAAAAGGGCGCGGGCCTTGTTTTCGCATTCGAGCTGTTCGAGCTCGGCCTTGGAATCCGCCACGATCCCCGCCCCGGCCTGCACGTAGAGCGTGTTGTCCTTGATGATGGCGGTGCGCAGCACGATGCAGGTATCCATCGTGCCGTCGGCGCCGAAATAGCCGACGCAGCCGCCATAGATGCCGCGCCGCGCCGTCTCCAGCTCGTCGATGATCTGCATCGCCCGCACCTTGGGCGCCCCCGAGACGGTGCCGGCCGGAAAGCCCGCCGCCAGCGCGTCGACGAAATCCTTCGATGGATCGAGCGTGCCGACCACGTTGGAGACGATGTGCATCACGTGCGAATAATATTCGAGGAAGAACTTGTCGGTGACCTGCACCGAGCCGATGCTGGCGACGCGGCCCACGTCGTTGCGGCCGAGGTCGAGCAGCATCAGATGCTCGGCCAGCTCCTTGGGATCGCTCAGCAATTCGTCGGCCAGCTCCTTGTCGCGGGTCGGCGTCGCGCCGCGCTTGCGGGTGCCGGCGATGGGGCGGATGGTGACCTGGCCCTTTTCCACCTTGACCAGGATTTCGGGGCTCGAGCCGGCCACGGCGAAATCGCCGAAATCCAGCATGTACATGTAGGGCGACGGGTTGGTGCGGCGCAGCGCCCGGTAGAGCGCCGTCGGCGGCAGGTCGAATCTGGCCTCGAAGCGCTGGCTCAGCACCACCTGGAAGATGTCGCCGGCCCGGATGTACTCCTTGGCCGCCGCCACCATCGCGGCGTACTGCTCCTTGCTGGTGTTGGAGGTGATGGCGATGCCGCCGAGGTCGGGCAGGCCGGTGGCGTAGGGCAGGGTGCGGCTCAGCCGCGCCGTGGCGTCGTCGATGCGCGAATGCGCGCTTTCCCAGGCCTGCCTGGCGGTGATGCCGGCCCGCCGGTACACCGGCGCCGTCAGGTACAGCTCGTCCTTGAGCGTATCGAAGATCGCCAGCACCGAAGGGCGCATCAGGATGGCGTCGGGCAGGCCGAGGGTTTCGGTGTTGCTGTCGGGCAGCACCTCCATCAGCCGCACCATGTCGTAGCCGAGATAGCCGTAGATGCCGGCGGCGGTGGAGGGCAGGCCCTCGGGCACGTCGGTCTGGCTCTCGGCCACCAGCGCCCGCAGCGCCTCGAGCGGCGGCGTCGCCAGCGGCGCGAACGCCTCCGGCGTCACATTGGCGTTGCGGTTGATGCTGGCCTTGCCGGCCTCGACCCTGAGGATGATGTCGGGGTCGAACCCGATCATCGAATAGCGGCCCTTGGTGGCGCCGTCCTGCACGCTTTCGAGCAGGAACGTGTTGCGCCGCCCCTCGCTCAGCTTGAGGTAAGCACCGATCGGCGTCTCGAGATCCGCCACCACGCGGCGGAAGACGATCTGCGAGCGCCCGGCATCATAGGCCGTCGCGAAGGTCTCGAAGCTGTCCCCCGCCATCGCATCACTGCGGCTGGTCAAGGTTGAGCAGCTGGCTCAACGCTTGCTGGTTGATCTTGATGCCGGCCTCGTCGCGGATGCCGCCGACGAATTCGGCATAGAGCGCGTCGCGCTCGGAATTTTCGAGGAAGTCCTTGATGTTCTTGTCGCCCTCGCCCGGCGCCGGGGTCACGTCGGTGACGTGGTAGACGACATATTCGCCGTCGCCGTCGATGGCCCAGCCATGGCTGTCGGGGCCCTTGGAGAAGATCGCCGCCGCTACCTGCTGGGTCAGCACATTGGTCTTGTCGCCGTCGCGGGTGATCGGCTGGCTGATGGTCGCGAACTGCGTGCGCTCAGCCGCCACGTCCTGGAACGACTTGCCGCCGTCGAGCTCCTTCATGATGGCGTCGACCTCGGCCTTGAGCGCCGCGTCGGTCTTGGCGGCGGTCCAGGCGGCCGTCACCTTGTCCTTCACCTCGTCGAGCGTCTGGTCGCGCGCCGCCTCGACCTTGCTCAGGTCGAAATAGATGTTCTCGTTGGAATTGACCGCCACGGTCGGCGCCAGCTTGCCCTCGGTCGCGGCAAAGATCGCCGTCGCCACCCGGGCGCGGTCGGCCGCGGGCAGGGCGGCGACCGACGACAGCTCGGGCCCGCCGGCGGTGATGCTCACGGTCGCGACCGGCAGCTTGTAGCGGTCGGCGATCTCCTTGAGCGGCTTCAGCCCGGCCCTGAGGGATTCGATCTGGTCCTCGATGTCCGCATAGGCCGCCTTGGCCTTGGCCATGGCCAGCTTCTTGGCCACCGCCGGCTTGGCCTCCTCGTAGCTGGTCGTGCCGCCGGCCTCGATCTTGGTGACGCCGATCACGCGCTTGCCGCCGATGCCGGGGATGATGGTGAAATCGCCTGCCTTGGCGAGCCCGAAGGCGGCGTCGGCCACGGCCGGGTCGATCACGTCGGCCTTGGCCTGCAGCCCGAAATCGGTCGCCGTCAGCCCCGCCGCCTTGACGTCGTCGAGGAAATTGCTGCCCGGCGTGAAGAACGCCTCCTTGCTCGGATCGGTCAGCACCACCTGCTGGATCTGGCGTTTTTCGACCGTGGTCAGGCTGTCCTTGGTCTTGTCGTATTCGGCTTTGATCTCGTCTTCGGTCGGCTGGTAGTCGGGCAGCGCCGCCAGCGCGTCGGGGGTCAGCACCAGCACGTCGGCGGTGCGCGTCTCCTTGGTGCGGAAATCGGCCTGGTGGTCCTTGAGATAGGTCTTGAGGTCGTCGTCGGTCGGCGCGGCGATGTCGGGCAGGCTGGTGGAGTTGAGGGTGAAATATTCCACCGTGCGCGTGTCGTTGCGGTAGCGGTTGAGCAGCTCGGCGGCGGTCTTGGGCACCGGCGAGCCGGCGAACAGGCCCATCGCGATCTGCTGGCGGCGGGCGGCCCGCGTCTGCAGGTCGAAATATTCCGCTTCCGTATAGCCGCTCTGCGCCAGCACCTGCTGGAAGGTGGCGCGGTCGAAATTGCCCAGCGTGTTGGCGAAGCTCGGGTCCTCGCGCACCATCTTGGCCAGTTGCGCGTCGGAGACGCCGATGCCGTAGCTGGTCGCCAGCTGGTTCACCGCCGCGTCCGAGGCCAGCCGCGCGATCACCGCGGTCGGAATGCCCATCTGCAGCGCCTGCTGCGAGGTCGGCATCTGCCCGGTCTGCTGCGCGAACTGGTTGAGCTGCTGCTGGTAGGCGCGCTGGAACTGGGTGGTGGTGATGTCCTCGTTGCCGACCTTGGCGAGCGTGGTCGAGCCGAGGTCGAGCAGCACGTTGGAGATGCCGAATCCGGCCATGCCGATGAGCAGCAGGCCACCCAGGATCTTGCCGACCAGGGTCGTGGCGAAACGGCGCATCAGGTTCAGCATTGGCAGGCAATCCAGGCGGTGACGTTGCGGCCCGAAGGGGTTATGGCAAACTCTGTTGCCGCGCAAGAGCAAGGATTTCCGCCAAGTGCCTCAGAATATTACCCCCCTGATCGCCGGGAACTGGAAGATGAACGGGCTGCGCGCGGCGCTGTCCGAGGTGGAGACGCTGGCGAGCCGCCTGACCGCCGGCCCGGCGCCGCGCTGCACCGTCGCCATCTGCCCGCCGGCGACGCTGCTCGGGCCGATGAACCGCATCACCGCGCCGGCCGGCATCGTGCTCGGCGGCCAGGACTGCCACCCGGCGCCCTCCGGCGCCCACACCGGCGACATCAGCGCCGCCATGCTGGCCGATGCCGGGGCGCAGATGGTGATCGTCGGGCACTCCGAGCGCCGCGCCGACCATGGCGAAACCGACGAATTGGTGCGGGCCAAGGCCATCGCCGGCCTCGCCGCCGGCCTCACCCCGATCATCTGCATCGGCGAGACGCGGGCCGAGCGCGAGGCCGGCGCCGCCGACGCCGTCTGCGCGCGCCAGCTTCTCGGCTCGGTGCCCGACCAGGCGGCGGACGAGGACGTGGTCGTCGCCTACGAGCCGGTCTGGGCCATCGGCACCGGCCTCACGCCCACCGCCGCCGATATCGCCGCCATGCACAACTCCTTGCGCCAGCAGCTGATTTCGCGCTTCGGCGGACGCGGCGCGGCGATCCGCATCCTCTATGGCGGCTCGCTGAAGCCGGCCAATGCGCGCGAAATCCTCGCCATCGCGCACGTCAATGGCGGCCTCGTCGGCGGCGCCAGCCTCTTGGCGGACGACTTCGCCGCCATTATCTCCGCGGCGTAATTCCCACGTCCCGCCCGAATATCGGCGCAAGCCGCTGGCATTTGGGGAGCGCGGCGTGTATGACCCGCGCCGATTTGGTCAGCACGCCTCACCGCTGCGGGCTCTGAACTGAAAGCCGTCCCCTTATGCAAAACGTATTGCTCGTCGCCTACCTCATCATCGTCCTGGCGCTGATCGGCGTGATCCTGCTGCAGCGTTCGGAAGGCGGCGGCCTGGGCATGGGCGGCAATGCCGGCGGGCTGATGACGGTGCGCGGCTCGGCCAATTTGCTGACCCGCAGCACGGCGATCCTGGCGGCGCTGTTCTTTGCCGCCGCCATCGGCCTCACCATCATGAGCGAGCTCGACCGCGGCACCGACTCCATTCTCGACCAGGCCGTGAGCACCGGCCCGCAGCCCTCGACCGTGCTCGACGCGCTGAGCCAGATGCAGGGCGACACCTCGTCCGCCGCGCCGGCCACGGCGTCGTCCGATGCCGCCGATGCCGGCCTCGCGCTCCCCGTCACCGCCGCGCCGTCGGCGTCCGCCGCCGTCGAGCCCTCCGCCAGCGCTTCGGCCGCGAGCAGCGCCGCGCCGGCCAGCAGCGAGGCCGCGCCGCCGAGCAGCAGCGCTCCGGCGCCCGCCAGCAGCGAGGCGGCGCCGGCCGCCAGCAGCGCGCCTGCCCAATAAGGCGGCGCCACCGCAGGACACCGGAAGGGGATGGCGACATCCCCTTCTTCTTTTTGGATTTGGCCGCGCCGTCCGGGCCGGCCCGAAATGGTCTGATGGAGTCGAGGCTGTGGGCGCAGCCTCGCGGCTCTTCCGAATCAGAAGCGCGCGCCCGTAAGGTGAAGGCCCATGGCTCGGTACGTTTTCATCACCGGTGGCGTGGTTTCCTCATTGGGCAAAGGTCTCGCGTCCGCGGCGCTCGGCGCCGTGCTCCAGGCGCGTGGCTACAAGGTGCGCTTGCGGAAACTCGACCCCTACCTCAATGTCGATCCCGGCACGATGTCGCCCACCCAGCACGGCGAGGTGTTCGTCACCGACGACGGCGCCGAGACCGACCTCGACCTCGGCCATTACGAGCGCTTCACCGGCCGGCACGCCAACAAGCGCGACAACATCACCACCGGCCGCATCTATTCCGACCTGATCTCGAAGGAGCGCAAGGGCGAGTTCCTCGGCGCCACCGTGCAGGTGATCCCGCACGTCACCGACGCCATCAAGGAATTCGTGCTCGAGGGTAATGACGACTACGATTTCGTCTTGATCGAGATCGGCGGCACCGTCGGCGACATCGAGGGCCTGCCGTTCTTCGAGGCCATCCGCCAGCTCGGCAACGATCTGCCGCGCCACCACGCGGTCTACGTCCACCTGACGCTGATGCCGTACATCCCCTCGGCCGGCGAGCTCAAGACCAAGCCGACGCAGCATTCGGTGGCCGAGCTGCGCTCCATCGGCATCTCGCCCGATGTGCTGCTGGTGCGCTGCGACCGGCCGATCCCGAGCTCGGAGCGCCGCAAGCTGGCGCTGTTCACCAACGTCCGCGAAAGCGCCGTGATCCAGGGCCTCGACGTCGCCTCGATCTACGACGTGCCGCTCGCCTACCACAAGGAAGGCCTCGACCGCGAAGTGCTGGCCGCCTTCGGCATCACCGACGCGCCCGCGCCCGATCTCGGCCAGTGGGAGGAGGTGTCGTCGCGCCTGCACAACCCGGAGGGCGAGGTCAACATCGCCATCGTCGGCAAATACACCGGCCTCAAGGACGCCTACAAATCGCTGAGCGAGGCGCTGGTGCATGGCGGCATCGCCAACAAGGTCAAGGTCAACCTCAACTGGATCGACAGCGAGATCTTCGAGCACGAGGACCCCGCGCCCTATCTCGAGCACATCCACGGCATCCTGGTTCCCGGCGGGTTCGGCGAGCGCGGTTCGGGCGGAAAAATCCAGGCGGCGCGCTTCGCCCGGGTCAAGGACGTGCCGTATTTCGGCATCTGCTTCGGCATGCAGATGGCCTGCATCGAGGCGGCGCGCAACACCGCCGGCATCAAGAACGCCAACTCCACCGAATTCGGCCCGACCAAGGAGCCGATCGTGGGCATGATGACCGAGTGGACCAAGGGCAACGAGAAGGAAACCCGCTCCGCCGAAGGCGACCTCGGCGGCACCATGCGGCTCGGCGCCTATCCCGCCCAGCTCACCCGCGGCAGCCGCGTCGCCGACATCTACGGCACCACCCGCATCTCCGAGCGGCACCGGCACCGCTACGAGGTGAACATGGCGTACCGCAAGGTACTCGAAAAGAACGGCCTGCTGTTCTCCGGCGTTTCCCCCGACGGCACGCTGCCCGAGATCGTCGAGCGCACCGACCATCCCTGGTTCATCGGCGTGCAGTTCCACCCCGAGCTCAAATCCAAGCCGTTCGAGCCGCACCCGCTGTTCGCCAGCTTCATCGCCGCCGCCATGGACCAGAGCCGGCTGGTGTAGCTCGACCGGCGCGCTTGACCGCCGGCGGCGTGCGGCTAAGCTTGCGGCATGGCCGACATCGTCAACCTCAACCGCGCCCGCAAGCAGAAATCCCGTGCCGAGCGCGAGCAGCAGGCCGCCGAGAACCGCGTGCGGTTCGGCCGCAGCAAGGCCGAAAAGGCCCGGGACGCCGCCGAAAAATCGCTGGCCGAAAAGCTGGTCGAGGCGCATCGGCGCGACAGCGACTGACCGCAGGATTCCGCCCCATGACGACTCTTTCCGATTTCACCGCCTCCCGCCTCGGCGGGGCTCCCGAGCCGCTCTCGGCCTATGCCGGCAAGGTGGCGCTCATCGTCAACGTCGCCAGCCAGTGCGGCAACACCCCGCAATATGAGGGGCTCGAGGCACTGTACCGCAACTACGGCCCGCGCGGCTTCGTGGTTCTGGGCTTTCCCTGCAACCAGTTCGGCGGGCAGGAGGCCGGCAGCGCCGAGGAGATCGCCGCCTTCTGCACCCTCAACTACGCCGTCGATTTCCCGATGTTCGCCAAGCTCGAGGTCAACGGCCCGGCCGCCGATCCGCTCTACGCCTGGCTGAAGCACGAAACGCCGGGCTCGGCCGACCGCGACATCGAGTGGAATTTCGCGAAATTCCTGGTCGGCCGCGACGGCCGCCCGGTCCGCCGCTTCGCCGACAAGGTGCAGCCGGCCGACCTCGCGCCGGACATCGAAACGCTGCTGTAAGGGGCCTCGCCGGGACCAGCCCCCGCACGCAGGACCAACCCCGCCACATCGTCAGTCCCGAGAAACCATCCACATCGTCATTCCCGCGCAAGCGGGAATCCAGACCGGGCTCACGGACGTCCGAGACCTTCGCCTGGAGTCCCGCTTTCGCGGCAATGACGATGGGGAGGAATGTGGGAAGGACGACGGCGACAGACACGCGACCGCCGCCCCGCCACGCCGCCCCGCCAAACAAAAAGGCCGGGCGCGCGGCCCGGCCTCAATCCCGTCCCCGCCGCCTCAGGCGTTCGAGGCGAACACCAGCACCGGCTTGTCCATCCACAATTCGGGGAAGTTCGCCTTCATGTCGGCGATCTTGGGCTCGTCGAAGAACGCCAGATAGCCCGGGTTCACCTTCATCGTGTAGGCGTTGTCCTGGTGGTAGTCCTCGGCCTGGAAGAAGTTCTTGTAGGGCGTCACTTCCGTCACGATCCTGCTCGGATACACCTTGGCGGCGTCGAGCTGGGCGATATAGGCCTTGGCCACCTTGGCCTGCTCGTCGTTGAGGACGAACAGCGCCGAGCGGTAGCTCGTCCCCTGGTCGTTGCCCTGGTAGTTGAGCGTCGTCGGGTCGGTGATCACCGAAAAGAAGATCTGCAGCAGCTTGCCGTAGCTCACCACCTTGGGGTCGAACTCGACCTTCACCGCCTCGGCGTGGCCGGTGGTTTCGCTGCCCACCATCTCGTAGGTGGGGTTGTCGACGGTGCCGCCCGAATAGCCGGAGATGGCGCTTTTCACGCCCTTGACGTGCTGGAACACGCCCTGCACGCCCCAGAAGCAGCCGCCGGCGAACACCGCCGTCTCGGTAGTCGCGGTCGCCGCCGGCTCGTCGATCGCCGGGGCAGGGGCCTCGACCGGCAACAGGCCCTCGGCCATGGCGCTGCTGCTCCACGCCCCCATGCCGATGCCGAGCGCCGCCACCGGCACGATCAGCGTCGCCATGGCGGCCTTGGCGATCCTGCGCAACTCCATCATCGCTTCTCTCCCTCGCGAGGCGGAGCCGTCCGCCCGCATGTGTCGCCGTAATGTGGCGCGTCGCGGCGCAAAATCCAGTCGCGCTGGCGCCGTTGTGATCGTGCCGCCACCGCGCGTGAGCCGGCGTGAGCGTCCGGCTCGACTCCGTGGGCGAGGCGGCAGGGGAACTCCCCCGGACTCCACCCGTTACCCCGGCATCATCCATCCTCAAGGAGACGGAAAAATGCCGACAGCATCGGGACATACCACCGCCATTCGCGCCTCGCGCGTCATCGGCACCGAGGTCAAGGACAATAGCGGCAACGTCATCGGCAAGATCGAGGACCTCATCCTCGACAAGACCGAGAACGCCATCATGTTCGCCGTTGTCGGCTTCGGCGGCATGCTCGGCATGGGCGAGAAATTCCATCCGGTACCGTGGTCGACCCTCGATTTCGACCCGGAGCTCGACGCCTATGTGATCCCGCTCAGCAAGGACGAGCTCGAGGCGGCGCCGGCGGATTCGATCAAGGATCTGACCAAGAACGACGGCGCCGGCATCCGCGAGCGCGCCTACGACTATTACAAGGCCCAGCCCTACTGGCACTGAGCCGGCAGGACGCCTTGCGTCGAGGGCGGCCGCGGGCCGCCCTTGGCGTTTCCGCCGCGCGGCGCCCAAGAACAACGATCCAGACGGTACGGCATCGACATCGATATCCCCGCCGCCGGCGCCGGATTCCGCAGTCCCCGCAATCGCTTGCAACAATCTTTGCGTCCGCCGGTCCGCCTCGCCCGGGGCGGCGCTACAGTGTCGCCGTCGCCCACCGCCACCGTGGCGGTCCTGACGAGGGGCCGGGTGGGCGAGACGGGCGGACGGCGGTCGCGCCGTCCGGGTCCGGCAGTGGGTCGCAGGGCGTTCAAAGGCGCTCTCCCGCCCGGCCGCTCCCAAAATCCCGCCGCGGAGCTGCGCTGGGTGCCTCGCACTCAGTCTTCAGTCTCGGAGGCGCCCGGCGCACTCCGTCCACGGGACCGGTCCGTCCCGCGGCAGGGCAGACTCCGAGGCCGCAGGGCCGTCGGCCGCTCCGCCATGCCCGCTCGGAACCGGGCGAAAAATTCCGCCGGAGCCCTTCCGATTGTCGCGGGGCTTGTCTAACAAGGGCGGCAATCGGTTGCAGCAGAGGTTTCGGCAATGTCTTCCATCATCGATGTCACCGGCCGCCAGGTCTTCGACAGCCGCGGCAACCCGACCGTCGAGGTCGACGTGGTGCTCGACGATGGCAGCTTCGGCCGCGCCATGGTGCCGTCCGGCGCCTCGACCGGCGCGCACGAGGCCGTCGAGCTGCGCGACGGCGGCAAGCCGTTCCTCGGCAAGGGCGTGACCAAGGCGGTCGATTTCGTCAACACCGAGATCTATTCCGAGATCGAGGGCCTCGACGCGCTCGACCAGATCAGCGTCGACCGCGCCATGATCGAGCTCGACGGCACGCCCAACAAGGGCCGGCTGGGCGCCAACGCCATCCTCGGCGTGTCGCTGGCGGTGGCCAAGGCGGCGGCGGAAAGCTCCGACCTGCCGCTCTACAAATATCTGGGCGGCCCCAACGCCCATGTGCTGCCGGTGCCGATGATGAACATCATCAATGGCGGCGCCCATGCCGACAATCCCATCGACATGCAGGAGTTCATGATCCTGCCGATCGGCGCCGAAAGCTTCGCGCACGCCATGCAGATCGGCTCGGAGGTGTTCCATACCCTCAAGAAGGCGCTGCACGCCGACGGGCACAACACCAATGTCGGCGACGAGGGCGGCTTCGCTCCCAACCTCAGCTCCGCCGAGGCGGCGCTCGAGTACATCGTCAAGTCGATCCAGGCCGCCGGCTACGAGCCGGGCAAGGACGTGGCGCTCGGCCTCGACTGCGCCTCGACCGAATATTTCAAGGCCGGCAAGTACGAGATGAGCGGCGAGGGCAAGACGCTCTCGTCCGACGACAACGTCAAATTCCTCGAGGGCCTCGCCGGCAGATTCCCGATCATCACCATCGAGGACGGCATGGCCGAGGACGATTGGGAGGGCTGGAAGGCGCTCACCGCCGCGCTCGGCAAGAAGCTGCAGCTCGTGGGCGACGATTTGTTCGTCACCAACACCGAGCGGCTGCGCTCGGGCATCAGGATGGGCGTCGCCAATTCCATCCTGGTCAAGGTCAACCAGATCGGCTCGCTCAGCGAAACGCTCGACGCCGTCGATATGGCGCACCGCAACGCCTACACCACGGTGATGTCGCACCGCTCGGGCGAGACCGAGGATTCGACCATCGCCGACCTCGCGGTCGCCTGCAATTGCGGGCAGATCAAGACCGGCTCGGTGTCGCGCTCCGACCGCATGGCAAAGTACAACCAGCTCATCCGCATCGAGGAGATGCTGGGCAGCTCCGGCCGCTATGCCGGCCGCGACGCCTTCAGGGCGCTGGCATAAGCACCTCGATTGCGCTGGCGCCGCAGCCGCTTAGGGGGCGCGGCGCGGCACATTAATCCCCCTTCAACCGGGGGGTGTTAAGATGGCCGCAACCGTCAGCGAGGCCATCGTCGTCCATGTCCACCCGTCTCCGCCGTCCCTCGCTCTGGCGCCAGTTGCTGGTCACCGCCGCTCTCGTCGCCTTCCAGGGCTATCTGGGCTGGAGCGCGCTGGTGGGCAATTACGGCATCGAGGGCCGCAAGACGATGCTGGCCGACATCGACACGCTGAAGGTGCAGTCGGGCGGGCTCGCGGCCGCCATCGACTCCTACCGCCACAAGGTGTCGCTCTTTGCCCCCAAGAGCCTCGACCCCGACATTCTCACCGAGAAGGCGCGGGCGATGCTGTCGATGGCGCAGGTGGGCGACATGGTGGTGATGATCGATCCGAACACCGGTAAACCTGTCTCCGGTTCACAGGCGACGTCAACCGAATCTGGGGCAATGCCAAAAATCGAAAGCGGCATAGACTGATAGCGCCGTTTCCTGCTGCAATTACTGCATTGCGCTCGACGAAAGCCTTGCGCTACCCTCGCAGCCGATGGCGTAATGCCATGCTCACAAGCGGCATCCGGAGACGATGAATGGCGCGCAAGCCCGCCCCGAAAGCGGAAAAATCCGCTTCCCTCTCCAACATCCCTGAATTCAGCAAGGAGCAGGAGCTCGCCGCCTATCGCGACATGCTGCTCATCCGCCGCTTCGAGGAGAAGGCCGGCCAGATGTACGGCATGGGCCTGATCGGCGGCTTCTGCCATTTGTATATCGGCCAGGAAGCGGTGGTCACCGGCGTCACCATGGCCAGCCGCAAGGGCGAGGACGCGCAGATCACCGGCTATCGCGACCACGGCCACATGCTGGCCATGGGGCTCGAGGCCAGGGGCGTGATGGCCGAGCTGACCGGGCGGCGCGGCGGCCTCAGCAAGGGCAAGGGCGGCTCGATGCACATGTTCTCCAACGAGCACCGCTTCTACGGCGGCAACGGCATCGTCGGCGCCCAGGTGTCGCTCGGCACGGGCCTCGCCTTCGCCAGCAAGTTCAGGGGCGACGACACCGTCAGCCTCACCTATTTCGGCGACGGCGCCGCCAACCAGGGGCAGGTTTACGAAAGCTTCAACATGGCCAAGCTGTGGAAGCTGCCGGTGGTCTACATCATCGAGAACAACCGCTACGGCATGGGCACCTCGCTCGAGCGCGCCTCGGGCCAGACCAACCTCGCGCGCCGCGGCGAGGGCTTCGACATTCCCGGCGAGCAGGTGGACGGCATGGACGTGCGCATGACGCACGACGCCGCCAAGCGCGCCATCGCCCACGCGCGCGAGGGCAAGGGCCCCTACATCCTCGAAATGCTGACCTATCGCTATCGCGGCCATTCGATGTCCGATCCGGCGAAATACCGCAGCAAGGACGAGGTCACCACCATGCGCGCCGAGCACGATCCGATCGAGCAGGTCAAGAACCGCATTCTGGAAAAGCGCTACGGCACCGAGGACAGCCTGAAGCAGGTCGAGGCCGAGGTGCGCGCCATCATCACCGAGGCCGCCGACTTCGCCACCAACGATCCCGAGCCGGATACCGCCGAGCTCTGGACCGACATCTACGCCGAAGCCTGAGGACAGCCGATCATGCCGAACATCCTGATGCCCGCGCTGTCGCCCACCATGGAGGAGGGCAAGCTCTCCAAATGGCTGGTCAAGGAAGGCGACACCGTCAATCCCGGCGACGTGTTGGCCGAGATCGAGACCGACAAGGCGACCATGGAGGTCGAAAGCGTCGACAGCGGCAAGGTGTCGAAGCTGCTGATCCCCGAGGGGACCGAGGGCGTGAAGGTCAACACCCCGATCGCCATCGTGCTCGGAGAGGGCGAGTCTCCCGGTGAGGAGATGCCCAAGCCGCCCGCCGCCTCCGCCACCCCGTCGATGGTGACGGCGGAAGCGCCGGCGCCTGCCCCCGCCGAGGCCAAGGCGCCCGCCGCCGCGGCCGCGCCGGCCTTCACGCCGGCCGCCGACCCCGACCTGCCGGCCGGCGTCGAGATGGTCGAGATGACGGTGCGCCAGGCGCTGAACGAGGCCATGGCCGAGGAGATGCGCCGCGACGAGACCATCTTCCTGATGGGCGAGGAGGTGGCCGAGTACAACGGCGCCTACAAGGTCAGCCAGGGCCTGCTCGACGAGTTCGGCGCCAAGCGCGTGGTCGACACCCCGATCACCGAGCATGCCTTCGCCGGCATCGGCATCGGCGCCGCCTTCGCGGGCCTGAGGCCCATCGTCGAATTCATGACCTGGAACTTCGCCATGCAGGCGATCGACCAGGTGATCAACTCCGCCGCCAAGCAGCTCTATATGTCCGGCGGGCAGGTGCATGCCCCGATCGTGTTCCGCGGCCCCAATGGCGCCGCCTCGCGCGTCGGCGCGCAGCACAGCCAGGACTATTCGGCCTGGTACAGCCACGTGCCCGGCCTCTATGTCGTCGCCCCGTTCTCGGCCGCCGACGCCAAGGGCCTGCTCAAGGCCGCCATCCGCTCCAACAACCCGGTCGTCTTCCTCGAGAACGAGATTCTCTACGGCTCGACCGGCCAGGTGCCGAAGGTCGACGACTACGTGCTGCCGATCGGCAAGGCGCGCATCGCCCGCGCCGGCAAGGATGTGACGCTCGTCAGCTTCTCGATGGGCATGCGCTACGCCACGCAGGCGACCGAAAAACTGGTCGCCGCCGGCGTCGACGTCGAGCTCATCGATTTGCGCACGCTGCGGCCGATGGACTCGGCGACCGTCATCGAGAGCGTCAAGAAGACCGGCCGCCTGGTCTCGGTGGAGGAGGGCTGGCCGCAGGGCGGCATCGGCGCCGAGCTTGCCGCGCGGGTCATCGCCGAGGCGTTCGACTATCTCGACGCGCCGCCCACCCGCATCACCGGCAAGGACGTGCCGATGCCCTACGCCGCCAATCTCGAAAAGCTGGCGCTGCCCAGCGTCGACGACGTCGTCGCCGCGGTGAACGCCGTGACGTATCGGGGATGAGGATCATGCCCACGCAGGACGAAATCGACCGCAAATTCCTCGATGCCGCCTATGAGGAGGCGCAGCAGGGGCTGCGCGAGGGCGGCATTCCGATCGGCTCGGTGCTGGTGCGCAATGGCGAGATCATCGGGCGCGGCCACAACCGCCGGGTGCAGAAGGGCGACCCGATCCTGCATGGCGAGATGGACGCGATCCAGAACGCCGGCCGGCAGAAGACCTATCGCGACGTCACCTGCTACACCACGCTCAGCCCCTGCATGATGTGCACTGGAACGATCATTCAGTTCGGCATCTCGCGCGTGGTCGTGGCCGAGAGCAAGAACTTCAAGGGTTTTCAGGACGTCATGACCCTCGCGGGGGTGGCCGTGAAGGACTACCACGACCCCAAATGCGAGCACATGATGGCGGAGTTCATCAGGAACAATCCGTCCGTGTGGAACGAAGACATCGGCGAGTGAGGCGAGGATGAGCATCAACATCACCATGCCGGCGCTGTCCCCCACCATGGAGGAGGGCAAGCTCGCCAAATGGCACGTCAAGGAGGGCGACAGCGTCTCCTCCGGCGACGTGATCGCCGAGATCGAAACCGACAAGGCGACGATGGAAGTCGAAGCGGTCGATGAGGGCAAGATCGGCAAGATCGTCGTCCCGGAAGGCACCGACAATGTGAAGGTCAATGCCGTCATCGCGGTGCTGCTGACCGAGGGCGAGAGCGCGGCTGATGTGAAGGCGCCTGCGGCGCCGAAGGCGGCTGAGGCACCGAAGCCACCGGCGCCCGTTGCAGCACCCGCTCCGGTGACGACCGGTACAGCGGCCATCCCAGCAAAGGAAGTCGACGCCCGAGCGCAAGTTGCCCAAACCATTGAGATCGCGCGCAGCAGCGCAGCCAATGCCAACGGCGCCCGCATCTTCGCCTCGCCGCTCGCCCGCCGGTTCGCCAAAGAGGCCAACATCGATATCTCCGCGATCGCCGGCTCCGGCCCGCATGGCCGCGTGGTGAAATCCGACGTCGAGGCCGCGAAATCCGGCAAGACGCCGCTCAAGGCCGCCCCCGCGGCTGCGCCAACTTCCGGAGGCGCGCTCGCCGCCGGCATGAGCAAGGCGCAGGTGATGGCGCTGTTCCCCGAGGGCAGCTATGACGTCGTTCCAAACGACGGCATGCGCAAGACCGTCGCGGCGCGGCTCACCGAAGCCAAGCAGACCATCCCGCATTTCTACCTGACGCTCGATTGCCGGATCGACGCGCTGATGGAGGCGCGCGAGAAGATCAATGCCGCCGCGCCGCTCAAGGACGGCAAGCCCGTCTACAAGCTGTCGGTCAACGACTTCGTGATCAAGGCGTGGGCCATGGCGCTGCAGCGCGTGCCCACCGCGAACGCCACCTGGGCCGTGGATTCGATCCTCTACCACAAGCGCTCCGACGTGGCGGTCGCCGTGGCGGTGCCGGGCGGCCTGTTCACTCCGGTGGTGAAGTCGGCCGACCAGAAGACGCTGCGCCAGATCTCGGACGAGGTGAAAGATCTCGCCGGCCGCGCCCGCAACAAGAAGCTGGCGCCGCATGAATACCAGGGCGGCTCGACCTCGGTGAGCAATCTGGGCATGTACGGCATCACGCAGTTCTCCGCCGTCATCAACCCGCCGCACGGCACCATCCTTGCCGTCGGCGTCGGTGAGGAGCGCGTCTATGCCGACAAGGGCCAGGTCAAGGTCGGCCAGTTCATGACCGTCACCTGCGCCTGCGACCACCGCGCCGTCGACGGCGCCCTCGGCGCCGAGCTGCTCGCGGCGTTCAAGGCGCTCATCGAAACCCCGGTGATGATGCTGGCATGAAAACCATCCTCTGCTACGGCGACAGCCTGACCTATGGCGCCAATCCGATCCCCGGCGGGGCCCGGCATGCCTATGAGGATCGCTGGCCGACGCGGCTCGAGGCGGGGCTCGGCGGCAAGGCGCGGGTGGTCGCCGAGGGATTGGGCGGCCGCACCACGGTGCACGACGACTGGTTCACCAGCGCCGACCGCAACGGCGCGCGCGTGCTGCCGACGCTGCTGCACTCGCACGGGCCGCTCGACATGGTTGTCCTCATGCTGGGGACCAACGATCTGAAGCCGTTTCTCGGCCGCACCGCCATGGAGGCGTCCAAGGGTGCCGTGCGGCTGATCGAGATCGTCCGGGCGCATTGCGGCGCGGCGATGCCCATCGTGCTGGTGGCGCCGCCGCACATCGGCGACACGCAGCATCCCGAGATGCTGCTGCATTTCGGCGGCCAGCCGGCGATCGATGAATCGCGGCAGTTCGCCAGATGGTACCGGCAGCGCGCCGAGGAGGCGGGGGTCGCGTTCTTCGATGCGTCCACCGTGGCACGCCCCGACCCGAACGACGGCGTGCATCTCGACGCCGCCAACACGCGCGCCATCGGCGAGGCCCTGGCCCCGCTCGTCGGCAAGCTCCTCGGACTCTAGGAGGCCCCAATGGCCGATACCTACGATCTCATCGTCATCGGCGCGGGCCCCGGCGGCTACGTCGCCGCCATCCGCGCGGCGCAGCTCGGCATGAAGACCGCCATCGTCGAGCGCGAGCACATGGCCGGTATCTGCTCCAATTGGGGGTGTATTCCGACCAAGGCGCTGCTGCGCACGGCCGAGATTTACGGCCACATGGCGCACGCCAAGGATTACGGCCTTACCGCCGACAAGTTCGGCGTCGACCTCGCCGCCACCATCAAGCGCTCGCGCCAGATCGCGGCGCAGATGAACAACGGCGTCCAGTTCCTGATGAAGAAGAACAAGGTCGACATCATCTGGGGCGAGGCGGTGCTGACCGGTCCCGGCGAGATCAAGGTCGAGCCGACCAAAAAGCCCGCCATGCAGCCGCAGGTGCCGCCGCCCAAGGCCACGCTCGGGGCAGGGACCTACAAGGCCAAAAATATCATCGTCGCCACCGGCGCCCGCCCGCGCGTGCTGCCCGGCATCGAGCCCGACGGCGAGCGCATCTGGACCTATTTCGAGGCGATGACCCCGAAGGCAATGCCCAAATCCCTGGTGGTGATGGGCTCGGGCGCCATCGGCATGGAATTCGCCTCGTTCTACCGCTCGCTCGGGGCCGAGGTCACGATCATCGAGCTGCTGCCGCAGATCCTGCCGGTCGAGGACGCCGAGATCGCCGCGCAGGTGAAGAAGCGCTTCGAAAAGCGCGGCATCAAATTCATGATCGAGGCCAAGGTCACCAAGGTCGACAAGTCCAAATCGGGCGTCGTCGCCCATGTCGAGCTCAAGGACGGCAGCAAGGTGGAGGTGCCCGGCGACGCGCTGATCTCGGCCGTCGGCGTCGTCTGCAATACCGAAAATCTCGGGCTCGAAAAGCTCGGCGTGAAGATCGAGCGCGGCGCCATCGTCGTCGACGACCATGGCCGCACCAACGTGCCGGGCGTGTGGGCCATCGGCGACGTCGCCGGTCCGCCGATGCTGGCGCACAAGGCCGAGCATGAGGGCGTCATCACCGTCGAGACCATCGCCGGCCTCAAGGTGCACGGGCTCGACAGGCGCAAGATCCCCGGCTGCACCTATTGCGAGCCGCAGGTCGCATCGGTCGGCCTCACCGAGGCCAAGGCGAAAGAGACCGGGCGCGAGCTCAAGATCGGGCACTTCCCGTTCATCGGCAACGGCAAGGCGATCGCGCTCGGCGAGCCCGAGGGCATGGTCAAGACCATCTTCGACGCCAAGACCGGCGAGCTGCTGGGCGCGCACATGGTCGGCGCCGAGGTCACCGAGCTGATCGAAGGCTTCGTCGTCGCCATGAACCTCGAAACCACCGAGGAAGAGCTGATGCACACCATCTTCCCGCATCCGACGCTGTCTGAGATGATGAAGGAAAGCGTGCTCGACGCCTACGGCCGGGCGCTCAACATCTGAGGCGAACCATGTCGGCTGAAGTCACCTCGCTCGTCATCTTCCTGCTCACCGGCCTTGCCGCCGGCTGGATCGCGAGCCTGATCCTGGGCGGCAGCGGGCTGGTGCGCTATCTCGTCATCGGCGTCATCGGCGCCCTGGTAGGCGGCTATGTGCTGAAGCTCACCCACACCAGCCTGCCGCTCGAAGGCTGGCTCAACGACCTCGTCACCGCGGTGATCGGCTCGATCATCGTCATCATCATCGCCCGGATCGTCGCCAAATGAGCGGGGTTGATCCGAAGCGGCGGGATGTCGATATCAGCGCCGGGTGCAGGAGAGGTTGAACATGGGCATTCCGGAGCGGCAGGGCGGCGAGGGCGGATCGATATTGCGCGACGACACCATGCGCCACGTCATCGTATTCCTGGTCATCGGCGCCATCGCCGGCTGGCTCGCGAGCTGGATCGTCGGCGGCGACGGGCTGCTGACCTATCTGCTGTCGGGCGTCATCGGCTCGTTCGTCGGCGGCTATCTGTTCTCGCTGCTGAAGATCAGGCTGCCTGTCAGCAACATCTGGCTCAGCCAGATCATCACCTCGACGGTCGGCGCGATCATCGTGGTGCTCATCGCCCGGCTGATCGCCGGGCACTAAGGAGTTTCGTGGTCACCCTGCTGGACGCCCGCCCGCGCCATCCCGAGAAGGTCCACCGGCCCGACACCGAAGTGCTGCGCAAGCCGGACTGGATCCGCGTGCGCGCGCCGGGCTCGCCGGTCTATCGCGAGACGCAGCAGATCGTGCGCGAGCACAACCTCGTCACCGTCTGCGAGGAGGCCGGCTGCCCCAATATCGGCGAGTGCTGGTCCAAGAAGCACGCCACCATGATGATCATGGGCGAGATCTGCACGCGCGCCTGCGCCTTCTGCAACGTCGCCACCGGCCTGCCGACCCAGCTCGATCCCAACGAGCCCGGGAACGTCGCCAACGCCGTGCAGAAGCTTGGCCTCAACCACGTCGTCATCACCTCGGTCGACCGCGACGACCTGATCGACGGCGGCGCCGAGCATTTCGCCAGGGTGATCCGGGCGATCCGCGCCTGCACGCCGCAGACCACCATCGAGGTGCTGACCCCCGATTTCCTGCGCAAGGAGGGGGCGCTCGAGGTGGTCGTCGCGGCCAGGCCCGACGTCTTCAACCACAACCTCGAGACGGTGCCGAGCAAGTACCTCAAGGTCCGGCCCGGCGCCCGCTACTTCCACTCCATCCGGCTGCTGCAGCGGGTCAAGGAGCTCGATCCGACGATGTTCACCAAGTCCGGCATCATGGTCGGGCTGGGCGAGGAGCGGAACGAGGTGCTGCAGCTCATGGACGATCTGCGCTCGGCCGATGTCGATTTCCTCACCATCGGCCAGTACCTGCAGCCGACGCGCAAGCACCATCCGGTGATCCGCTACGTCGCGCCCGACGAATTCAAGTCCTACGCCACCATCGCGAGGACCAAGGGCTTCCTCCTGGTCTCGGCCAGCCCGCTCACCCGCTCGTCCCACCATGCCGGCGAGGATTTCGCCGCCCTCAAGGCCGCCCGGCTCGCCAAGCATGCCTGATCTGTTCCTCGAACGGCACGTGCCGCATCTGGTCAACCGCATGTTCGACCTGGTGAACGACCTCGACAGCTATCCGGAGTTCGTCCCCAACTGCAAGGATATGCAGGTCAAGCGCGACGACGGCGCCGAAGGCGACGTCCGCTTCGCCAGAATGACGATCCAGTTCGGGCCGATGACGCAGTCCTACACCAGCCGGGTGACGGCCGACCGCAGCGCCCACACCATCACCGCCAGGGCGGTCGACGGGCCGTTCAGCTATCTCGACAGCAAATGGACCTTCACGCCGGAAGGGGCGGGGACGCGCATCCGCTTCGACATCGATTTCAAATTCTCGAACCCGCTGATCGCCACCGTGGCCGAGGCCGCCTTCGCCGCCAAGCAGGACGAGATCCTCGACGCCTTCGTCGAGGAGGCCGACCGCCGCTTCGGCGACTAGGATTGCCGCGGGTCAGACCAAGCTGAAGCTGCCGTTCAGTGCCGGTTCAAGCCATCGGCTCCATCGTCCGCGCATGCCGCAATCAAGCGGCACATCGATGGAGAGCCCCATGCAGTCCATGATCCGCACCCTCGTGATCGCCTCGTCGCTCACGGTCCTGGCCTTCGGCGCGACGCCCGCTTTTGCGCTCTGCAAATACGGCACGCCGCATTGCGTCAATCCCAACCCGGGCCCGAAACTGCCCAAGGTCAACACCACCCGCCTGCCGGATTCGCCTCCGGGCGACGACGACTGCAAATATTACGGCAGCTGCGACGATGGTTCGCCCGAAGGCACCGGGCCCGACGGCGGCCCCAATGGCGGCCTCGGCAACGGCGGCAGCCCGGCCCTGACCGGGGGCGACAACGGCCAGCTCCAGCAGTTCCACGTCTCTGCCGCAGCGCTGCTGCGCCACTGATCCGGCGATGGCGGTTCCAAATCGCAGCGGCGTGTTCGCGCGATTTGGAACGCGGTTATGCGATCGCCTTTTTCATCAGCTTCAGCGCCTCGATCACGCTGGCCTGCCGGATTTCGTCGCGGCTCCAGCTCGGATCGAAGGTTTTCTTGAGATGCCGGGTCGCATCCGCCGTCGCCACGGCGAAATGCACGAGGCCGATGGGCTTTTCGCGGCTGCCGCCATCGGGGCCGGCAATGCCGGTGACGGCAACCGCCAGATGCGTGCCGGCGGTGTGCATGGCGCCTTCCGCCATCGCCTCGGCGGTTTCCTTGGAGACCGCGCCGAATTCGCGCAGTACGCCGTAGGGAACGCCGATCATCGCCAGCTTGGCCTCGTTGGCATAGGTAACGTAGCCGCCATAGAACGTGTCCGACGCCCCCGGAATGGCGGTGAGGGCGCCCGCCAGCAACCCGCCGGTGCAGCTTTCGGCGGTGGTCACGGTAACCCCCTTGGCCGTCGCGGCGGCGCCGACCTCCTTGGCCAGTTGCGCAATGTCGTCCGGTAGCCGCATTCAGTCCTCCCGTGGCAGTTCGATCGTCGCGGTCGCCATGGCCACCACGCCTTCGGAGCGGCCGGTGAAGCCGAGCTGCTCGCTGGTGGTGGCCTTCACCGCGATCCGGCTCGGCGCAATTCCGGCCGCGGCGCCGATCGCGGCCTTCATCGCCTGCACATGCGGCCCGATGCGGGGCGCTTCGCAGACGATCGTGAGGTCGAGATTGACGAGCCGCCCGCCGCGCTCGGCCACCAGCCCGGCGGCATGTTTCAGGAACACGCTTGAGGCGGCGCCCTTCCATTGCGGGTCCGACGGCGGAAAGAACGAGCCGATGTCGCCTTCGCCCAGCGCGCCGTAGATCGCATCGGTCAGGGCATGCAGCGCCGCGTCGGCGTCCGAATGGCCCTTGAGCCGCGCGCCGTGCGGAATGCGCACGCCGCCCAGCCACACCGCGTCGCCCGGCTCGAACGGATGCACGTCGAAGCCGCTGCCGGTCCGGGTTTCCATGCTGCCGCCTCCCAAGAGCCGCTCCGCCCGTTCGAAATCCTCGGGATGGGTGAGCTTGATGTTGCGCGCCGACCCGGCGGTCAGCGTCACCGGAATGCCGGCCCATTCAGCGATCGATGCATCGTCGGTGAAGTCGTCCGCGGCAGCCGCCGCCCGGCGATGCGCGTCGAGAATGTCGGCGAAGGCAAAGCCCTGCGGCGTCTGCGCCGCGAACAGCTGCCGGCGATCCTCGGTGCCGTCCACCATCCGCCCGTCGGACGATCGCTTGATCGTGTCGGTCACCGGCACCACGGGGAGGGCGGCAGCGCCCAGCGCCGCCAGCACGCCGTCGATCACCGCGTCGTTCACCAGCGGCCGCGCCGCGTCCTGGATCAGCACCAGGTCCGGCGCGCGTTCGCCCAGCGCCTCGAGTCCGGCCAGCACCGAGCCCTGGCGGGTCGCCGCTCCGGGTACGGCGTCGAGCAGCCGCGGATGGCTGAGCCCGAGCGCCGCGTAGCGCTCCGCGTGCTGGGGGTGGATCACCGGCAGCACCCAGGTCACGTCGCGCCGCCGGGTGAAGGCCTCGATGGTGCGGGCCAGCACGGCGCGGCCGGCCAGCGGCCGGTACTGCTTGGGCGCGCCGCCCATGCGTTCGCCGAGGCCGGCGGCGACCACGATGACGGCGATGGTTTTCGGGTCGGCCCCCACGGCATGCCTCCGGCGTGATGCGGCTGGTCTAACGAGGCACGTCGCCCTGGGCAAGCCGACCCGGCCGCGCGTATTGACCTGTTGCGCAATGCGGCGTTTTGGTTATTCTTCGCGCAATCCTTCCAACTGCGCAAAAGTGGGGCATTCATTGCGTGATCCTGCCTGCGGCTTGAGCATCGGCGATCAGGCGATCCGCAATCGGGCGTTTCTCGCCCCCATGGCCGGCATCACCGACCGACCGATGCGACAGCTCGCCGCCCGCTATGGCGCCGGCCTCGTCGTCTCGGAAATGATCGCCAGCGGCGCGCTCAGCGTCGGCAACGACGACATGCGCCGCAAGCTGATGCCGTCGCCCGGGCTGCCGCACATGGTGCAGCTCGCCGGCTGCGACGCCGGCTGGATGGCCGCCGCGGCCCGGATCGCCGAGGACGCGGGCGCCGATATCATCGACATCAATTTCGGCTGCCCGGCCAAGCGGGTGATCAACGGCTATGCCGGCTCGGCGCTGATGCGCGTGCCCGACCTTGCCGAGCGCCTGGTGGAGGCGGTGGTCGGCGCGACCCCCCGACCCGTCACCGTGAAGATGCGGCTCGGCTGGGACGACGACAGCCTCAACGCTCCCGACATCGCCCGCCGCGCCGTCAACGCCGGCGCGCGGATGATCACCGTCCACGGCCGGACGCGCCAGCAATTCTACAAGGGCCAGGCGCGCTGGCGGCCGGTGCGCGAGGTGGTCGAGGCCGTCGATGTGCCGGTGGTCGTCAACGGCGACATCGTCTCTCTCGACGCTGCCCGCGAAGCGCTCGCCCAGTCCGGCGCCGCCGCGGTGATGCTCGGACGCGGGGCGCAGGGACAGCCCTGGCTGGTCGGCCAGATCGCCGCCGGGCTCGCCGGGACGCCGGCGCCGGCCGCCCCGGAAGGCGACGAGCTCACGGCGATCGTGGTCGAGCACTATGAGGGCGTGCTCAGCGAATACGGGACCGAAATCGGCGTCCGCGCCGCCCGCAAGCATCTCGACTGGTATCTCGAAGCGGCCGCCGTGGCGTTGCCGAAGGACACGCGCAAGCGCCTGCTGGAATGCACCGCGCCGGCCGAGGTCATCGGCCTCGTTCGCGCGATCTTTTCCAACGAGCTGCGGCAAGCGGCATGAGCGGGTTTATGCCGCCGACCCTGCCGCTTTCGGTGCTGCAGGCGCTGACGCAGCCGGTGATCGTGGTCGACGAAGCCCGCAAGGTTGTGTTCGTCAACTATGCGGCGGAATCGTTCTTCGGCGCCTCGCTGAGCGTGCTCGGCCGGCAGCGGCTCGACGACCTCATCGCCTTCGGCTCGCCCATCGTTACCCTGGCGCAGGCGGTGGCGGAGCGGCGCGCGCCGATGACGGAATATCGCGTCAGCGTCGGCTCGGCCCGCTTCGGCGATGCCGCCGACGACCGTATCGTCGACGTGTTCGCGAGCCCCATCTCCGAGATCGACGCCCGCGTCGCGCTGCTGTTCCAGGAGCGCACCATGGCCGACAAGATCGACCGGCAATTGGTGAGCCGCGGCGCCGCGCGCTCGGTCACCGGCCTTGCCTCGATGCTGGCGCACGAGATCAAGAACCCGCTGTCGGGGATCCGCGGGGCGGCGCAACTGCTCGAGCAGTCGGTGACGCCCGACGAACTGCCGCTCGCCCGGCTGGTCCGCGACGAGGTCGATCGCATCGTCGATCTCATCGACCGCGTCGAGGTGTTCGGCGACGATCGTCCGATCGAGCGCGAGGCCATCAACATTCACGTCGTGCTCGACCGGGTGAAGCTGCTCGCCAAATCGGGCGTCGCCCGCAACATCACGTTCTCCGAGGATTACGACCCGTCGCTGCCGCCGGTGTTCGGCAACCGCGACCAGCTCATCCAGGTGTTCCTGAACCTGGTGAAAAATGCAGCAGAGGCGCTGGAGCGTACGCCCAAGGCCGAAATCCGCATTTCCACCGCGTTCCGCCCGGGCATCCGCATCGCGGTGCAGGGGGTGACGCAGCGCATCTCGCTGCCGCTCGAAATCGTCATCGAGGACAACGGGCCGGGCATCCAGCCCGACCTGCTGCCGATCCTGTTCGATCCGTTCGTCACCACCAAGGCCAACGGATCTGGCCTGGGACTTGCATTGGTCGCCAAGATCGTCGGCGATCATGGCGGCGTCATCGACAGCGACAGCCGCCCGGGTCGGACGCGCTTCCGCGTGCTGCTGCCGGTCGCAAGAGGTTTGAAGATGCCCGAAGAGACCGCCGAGGTGGCCGCCCAATGAGCCAGACCATCCTGCTCGCCGACGACGACGCCGCCATCCGCATGGTGCTGAACCAGGCGCTGACCCGCGCCGGCTACGACGTGCGGCCCACCGGCAATCTCTCGACCATGTGGAACTGGGTGAGCCGCGGAGAAGGGGACCTCCTGATCACCGACGTGGCGATGCCCGACGGCAATGCCTTCGACGTCATGCCCAAAATCAAGAAGCTCAGGCCCGATTTGCCCGTCGTGGTGATGAGCGCCCAAAACACCTTCATGACGGCGATCCGCGCCAACGAGCTGGGCGCCTACGAATATCTGCCGAAGCCGTTCGACATCACCGAGGTGCTGTCGGTCGTCGCCCGCGCCCTCGCCGACGCCAGGAAGCCGGGACCGGCGGCGCGCAAGGACGAGGAGCCGGCCGAGACCATGCCGCTGGTCGGCCGCTCCGCCGCCATGCAGGACATCTACCGGGCCCTGGCGCGGCTGATGCAGACCGACCTCACGGTGATGATCACCGGCGAGAGCGGCACCGGCAAGGAGCTCGTCGCCCGCGCCCTGCACGATTTCGGCAAGCGCCGGAACGGGCCGTTCGTCGCCATCAACATGGCCGCCATCCCGCGCGACCTGATCGAGGCGGAGCTGTTCGGGCACGAGAAGGGGGCCTTCACCGGCGCCACCGCCCGCCAGTCCGGCCGCTTCGAGCAGGCCGAGGGCGGCACGCTGTTCCTCGACGAGATCGGCGACATGCCGATGGATGCCCAGACCCGCCTGCTGCGCGTGCTGCAGGAGGGTGAATACACCATGGTCGGCGGCCGCACGCCCATCAAGTCCAACGTCCGCATCGTCGCCGCCACGCACCGCGACCTGAGCCAGATGATCCGCCAGGGCCTGTTCCGCGAGGACCTTTACTACCGGCTCAACGTCGTCCCCATCCGCCTGCCGCCGCTGCGCGAACGCAGCGACGACATCGGCGACCTCGTCGCCCATTTCCTGCGGGCGGCGCAGCGCGACGGCGAGCCGCTGAAGACCCTCGCCCCTGACGCCATCAAGCTGATGCAGAGCTACGCCTGGCCGGGCAATGTGCGCGAGCTCGAAAACCTGGTCCGCCGGCTTGCGGCGCTTTATGCCGACGAGAGCATTTCGCGCGAGATCGTCGAGGCCGAGCTCAACATCTCCGACCGGCAGGCGGTCTCGGCCACGGCCGGCCCGATCGACGTCTCGGCGGCCGTCGAGACCCACATCGCGCAACTGCTGCGCGACCACGAGCCGAAGCTGCCCCCCGCCGGCCTGTACCAGCGCGTCCTCGACAAGGTCGAAGCGCCGTTGATCGCCATGGTGCTCAATGCCTGCGGCGGCAACCAGATCAAGGCGGCCGAGCTGCTCGGGCTCAACCGCAACACGCTGCGCAAGAAAATCCGCGCACACTCGATCGAGATCGTCAAGCACAGCCGCCGCAACGGCTGAGAGAGCCTGCGGCCTATTCCTCGACCCAGGAGTCGAAGCTGCCGTCCCGGCGCAGCCGCGCGATCATGAAGCCGCCACGGCCCTCGCGCACCTCGAAGGCAAAGTCCGGCTCGATGCTGCGATACACTTCGGCGGTGCTCTCGGCGCCGTCGCGGGAAGAGCGCACGATGGGCGCCCCGCCGCCGTCTTCCCGCACAAAGGCTCGCGACATGGCTTACTCCGGCAGCGCGTAGGCGATGAGCTGGTCGGCCACCTTGGGCTCGAGGATCGAGTTGCCGCCCACGGCGAACACAACATATTCCTTGCCCTTGTAGGTGTACACGGCCGGCTCGGCCACCGCCGGCGCCTCGACCGTCGAGCTCCACAGCACCTTGCCGCTTTTGAGGTCGATGGCCCTGACGCGGCTGTCCATCGAGGCGCCGATGAAGATCACCCCGCTCTTGGTGATCACCGGGCTGCCGATGGTCACCGAGCCCCAGCTTTCGGGCATATAGAAGCCCCATTTCTGCACCTCGCCGAACGGCTCGCGCCAGTTCAGCTTGCCGGTATTGAGGTCGTAGGACGACAGCGTGCCGTAGGGGCCGTTCCAGCACGGCATGCCCATGGGATTGAGGAAGGTCTGCAGCTCGAAGCCGTAGGGCGCGCCGAGCTGGGCGAAATAGCCGTTGGCGTTCTTCTGCCCGATGCTGAGGCCGGCGTTGACCTTGTCGTAGTCCTCGCGCTTCAGCAGCCGGTAGATCTGCGCCACGCTCGAGGAATTGACCACATAGGTATTGGTGGTCGGATCGAGCGCGCCGCCTCCCCATTCCACGCCGCCTGCCGTCGCCGGGTAGGCGAGGGTGCCCTGCAGGCTCGGCGGGGTGTAGCGCCCTTCATAGCGCAAACCGGCCATGGTGCGGCTGCAATAGCCGGCGCTGAGCACGTCGGCGAGCGTGGAGATACCGGGGAACTGGTCCGGTGTGGTGGCTTCCGGAGTCGTCGGCCAGGGCTGTGTCGCCGCCGCCTGCTCGCCCGGCACGTCCGACGCCGGTACCGGCTTTTCGTCGATCGGAAAGATCGGCTGGCCGGTGAGGCGGTTGAGCACATAGAGGAAGCCCTGCTTGCTCGACTGGATCAGGGCCGGAACGGTCTTGCCGTCCTTTTGCAGGTCGAACAGCACGGGCGCCGAATTGGTGTCGTAGTCCCAGATGTCGTGATGCACGATCTGGTAGCTCCACACCACCGCGCCGGTATCGGCGTTGAGCGCCGTCACCGAGGTCGACAGCGGCATCGGCGCGGTGCGGTCGCCGCCGTAATAGTCGGGACTGGGCGAGCTCACCGGCATGAACACCAGATTGTTGGCCTCGTCCACCGACATGGACGACCAGACGTTGGAGGTGCCGGTCTTGGGATCGAGGTCGGGCGGAATGGCGTCGAACTTCCAGTTGAGCTTGCCGGTCTGCGCGTCGACTGCGAACACCGAGCCGGGCGGCTGCACCGCCTGCGTCCAGTCCTGTCCGGACCAGCCGATGAACAGCTGGTTCTTGTAGACGGTCGGGGGCTGCAGGATGGACAGCGGCCATTTGGCGTTGACCGTGTTCCACTGGTTGATGTCGAGAACCCCGTTCTGGCCGAAGCCGGTGCAGGCCTGGCCGCTGTCGGCATCGACGGCGAACACCTTGCCGTTCATGGTGCCGAGGTAGATGATCTTCTGGCACGGCTGGCCGGCCACCGGCGTTTCGGCCTGCCAGTAGCTGAGGCCGCGATTCTTGAGTTCGCCCTGGGTCGGATCGACCAGCGGCACGTGGGTGTCGAACATCCACTTGGTCTTGCCGGTGTCCGGCTCGAGCGCGAAGATGCGGTCGAACACGGTCGACACGTACAGCGTGTCGTTGACGAACAGCGGCGTCGCGCCCCAGTCCGAGGCCTTGGGACCGTTGGGGTCCTTGCCGTCCGATACGTCGCCGGTATGCATCTGCCAGGCCGTCTGCAGCTTGCCGACATTGTCCGGCGTGATCTGGTCGGCGGTGGCGTATTTCTGCGCGTTCAGCTGCCCGGTGAAGGTGTACCAGGCCTGGCTGCCGTCGGCGGCGACCGACCCCGGTTGCGCCGCGACGGCGGATGAGCAGAAGAGGGCCGTCGCGAGGACGGCGGGAAGCATTTTGTGGGTGAGCATGGGGCTAGCCGAGGTTGGGCGTCAGGCGACGGGAAGGACGGACGAGGTGGGCGATCCACGCAACGAAGGCCAGCACCACCAGCGCAAGGAGGATCCAGGCTTCGAGCAGGTAGGCGGCTGCCGCGGTGCCGACGAAATCGAGGAACAGCAGGATTTCGAACAGCGTTCGCACCCAGCCGCGGACCCGGCGCGTGCCGATCAGCACCGCCGCGGCGCCCATCAGGAAGGTGGACACCACCACCAGCAGCGCGCCTTCGCTGCCGTGGATGCCGTTGCCGGTCCAGAAATAGTTGAAGATGGAATCGAGGAAGGCAAGCAACGCCAGCAGGGCGACGAGCCAGATGGCAGTGTCACCCGAGTTCCGAATATTCATTAGGTGCATTTGAGAAGACCTGATAAGCCGCGCGACGCCCGCGTGCTTGTCGAACCCGAGGCACTCATTTTCGTTCCAGCCGGCCGCTCACTTTCGCTTGTGCGAAGCGGCGGGCGGCAACTTCGAGTGTCACATTTCAGCAACATTTGTCTTGAAGGGTCGGCGCGATTGGGTCAGTTTACGCCGACTTGGCGGCTTTCCGGGAAACGGTCTGTGACATGAGCGACACAGCACTGGCCACGAGCGGCATCCCGGGCGCGGCCGAGGAGCCCTCGTCGAAATCGCGATCCCTGTTCACCGAGCGCGGCCGGCAGGCCCTGCGCGCCGTCGGCCTGATCGTCGTCGTGCTGTCGGTGCTCACCGCCTCCGGCTCGTTCCTGATCATGACCGGGGCGACCAGCATCGAGCCGACCCCCGAGGTCTGGACCCTCATCTGGGTGGCGAACGGCCTGTTGGTGCTGCTGGTCATCGCGCTGGTCGTCACCGAGGCGATGCTGCTGGTGCAGTCGCGCGTCCTCGGGCAGGCGGGCTCCGGCCTGCAATTGCGCATGGTGACGATGTTCGCCGTCGCCGCCGCGGTGCCCGCCATCATCGTCGCCGTGGTGGCCACCATCTCGCTCAACCAGGGCCTCGACCAGTGGTTCTCCGAGCGCACCAAGACCATGGTGGAAAGCTCGCGCCAGGTTGCGCGCTCCTACATGCTCGAGCACGCGCAGGTGCTGCGCGACGACGTGATCTGGGTGGCGGGCGAGCTCGAGCAGGCGCGCAACACCTTCGAGACCGACCGCGTACAGTATCAGCGCATCCTCACCGCGCTGGCCGTGACCCGCTCGCTGCCGTTCGCCGAGCTCATTTCCGGCGACGGCGATACGCTGATGAGCGCCCAGATCAACGCGCAGGGCGTCGCGCCGAAGCTTCCGGACGGGCTGATCCCGCATGTGGTCGAAGGCGTGCCGACGCTGATCTCGCCGGGCGACACCCAGCTCATCGGCGCCGTGATCAAGCTGCGCAGCTACACCAACACCTATCTGTTCGTCGCCCGGCCGGTGAACCCGGAAGTGCTGGAGTTCATGCGGCTCACCGACGACAACGTCACCGAGTATCGCCAGTACGCCTCCAACCGCCTGGTGTTCCAGATCACCTTCACCATCATGTATCTGGGCCTCGCCCTGGTGCTGATGCTGGCGGCGCTGTGGATCGGCATCGCGCTCGCCAACCGTTTCGTCGACCCGATCCGCAATCTGATGATCGCCTCGAGCCGCGTCTCGGAGGGCGACCTCGACGTGCAGGTGCCGGTGCAGCCGGGCAGGGGCGATCTGCGCGACCTGTCCGACCGTTTCAACACCATGACGCAGCAGCTCAAGACGCAGCGCGTGGCGCTCGTCCATGCCAACGAGACCAACGAGAAGCGACGGCAGTTTACCGAGGCGGTGGTGGAGGGCGTGTCGGCCGGCATCGTCGGGCTCGACGCCTTCGGCGCCATCACGCTGTTCAATGCGCGCGCCGTCGAAATGCTCGGCCGCGACGAAATCTCGGTGATCGGCCAGCAGGTTGGCGAGGTCGTGCCGGCGCTCGGCCCGGTGGTCGAACGCGCCAAGTCGTCGCGCCGTGGCCAGATCCGCGACCAGATCGAAATCGGCTCCGGCCCCGACTACCGGACCTACCAGGTGCAGCTCACGCGCGAAGGCTCGATGGCCGAGAGCAAGGGCTTCGTCGTCACCCTCGACGACATCACCGACCTGCTGTCGGCGCAGCGCACCGGCGCCTGGGCCGACGTCGCCCGCCGTATCGCGCACGAGATCAAGAACCCGCTGACGCCCATCCAGCTTTCCGCCGAGCGCCTGCGGCGGCGCTATGCGAAAAAGCTCGAGGACGATTTCGAGGTGTTCGACAAATCCATCAACACCATCCTGCGCCAGGTCGGCGACATCGGCCGCATGGTCGACGAGTTCTCGTCCTTCGCCCGCATGCCCGAGGCCAAGCCGGTCCGCGGCGACCTGTCGGAGACGGTGCGCTCGGCGGTGTTCCTCGAAAGCGTCCGGCTGCCCGACGTCACCATCAACATGGATTTGCCCGAGGCGCCGCTCGAGGCGGTGTTCGACCAGCGCCTGATCTCGCAGGTGCTGACCAACCTCATCAAGAACGCCGTCGAGGCGATCGAGGGCGCCGGGCTCGAGGCCATCAAGGACCCGGTGATCACCGTGCAGATCCGCACCGAGGGCGACAAGGCGCGCGTCGCGGTGTCCGACAACGGCAAGGGCTGGCCGAAGGAAAATCGGCAGCGCCTGCTCGAGCCCTACGTCACCACGCGCGAGAAGGGCACCGGCCTCGGCCTTGCCATTGTCGCCCGCATCATCGAACAGCACGGCGGCAGCGTCGACCTGATCGATTCCGAGCCCGACGCCAACGGCCGCGTCGGTGCCTGCTTCACCTTTACCCTGCCGCTTCCTACATCGGACGCCGGCGCGGTTTCCGAACCACCCGCCCAAACCGCGGAGGGCGACGCAGCGCCCCAGCCCGAAGGCCAAGAGGAGCCGCCCGTGATGGCGGTCGAAAAGACCTGAGATGGCACGTGACATCCTGATCATCGACGACGAAGACGACATCCGCGACCTGATCGCCGGCATCCTCGAAGACGAGGGCTACGAGACCCGGCAGGCGCACGACGCCGATTCCGGCCTCAACGAAATCGCGCGGCGGCGGCCGAGCCTGGTGTTCCTCGACATCTGGATGCAGGGCTCGCGCCTCGACGGGCTGCAACTGCTCGACGTGTTCCAGACGCAGCACCCGGAAATGCCGGTGGTGATGATCTCGGGCCACGGCAATATCGAGACGGCGGTCTCGGCCATCCGCCGCGGCGCCTACGACTACATTGAAAAGCCGTTCAAGATCGACCGCCTGCTGCTGATCACGCAGCGCGCCATGGAGGCGACGCGGCTCAAATCCGAGGTCGAAGAGCTGCGCGGCCGCGCCAGCACGCAGTCGATCGACCTCGTCGGCTCGTCGCCGGCGCTGCAGCAGGCGAGGGGGGTGATCGAGAAGTCGGCGCCCACCAATTCGCGCATCTTCATTGCCGGCCCCTCCGGGTCCGGCAAGGGCCTCGCGGCGCGGCTGATCCACCAGCGCAGCCCGCGCGCCGAGGCGCCGTTCGTCGAGATCAACTGCTCGCTGTATTCGCCCGACGAAGTGCAGATCGTGCTGTTCGGCCGGGAAACGCGCGAGAAGGCCGGCACGCTGCGCACCGAGGTCGGCGCGCTGGAGCGGGCGCATGGCGGCACGCTCTATCTCAGCGAGGTTGCGGCGCTGCCGGCGGCGGCGCAGGCGTCGCTGCTGCGCACGCTGGTCGAGAACAAGTTCAACCGCGTCGGCGGCACCGTGGCGGTGCCCATCGACGTGCGCATCATTTCCGCCAGCTCGCAGAACGTCGCGCACCTGATCGAGGACGGCAGCTTCCGCTCCGACCTGTTCCACCGCCTGTCGATCGTGCCGCTGCAACTGAGCCCGCTCAAGGAGCGGCGCGAGGACGTGCCGGCGCTGGTCGAGCTGTTCATCGACCAGATCGCCCGCATGCACAATCTCAAGAGCCTCGCCATCGGCGAGGACGCGGTCGCGGTCCTGCAGGCGCAGGACTGGCCGGGCAATGCCCGCCAGCTCCGCAACTCCATCGAGCGCCTGCTCATCCTGATCAAGGATGCGCCGCCGGAGAACGGCGTGATCAACGCGCAGATGCTGCCCTCGGACATCGGCGAAGTGCTGCCCACGGTCGGCGACACCGACGAGTCGGCGCATCTGATGAGCCTGCCGCTGCGCGAGGCGCGCGAGGTTTTCGAACGGCAATACCTCCTCGCGCAGATCGAGCGGTTCGGCGGAAACATCAGCAAGACCGCCGAATTCGTCGGCATGGAGCGCAGCGCTCTCCACAGAAAGATCAAATCGCTCGGCCTGTAGAGGGCTCGGGTAGGCAGCCCGGCGCCGATATGCCATATTGCGCGCGTGGGGGGCGGACCAGTCCATCGAGACCGGCGGGCAGATGTGCCTTCCGGCCTTGGATGTGTTGGCGGCGGCGAGACCGCCAAAATGACAAGAGGCCACAAATGCCCGGCGAAAAGGCACAAAACCTACAAGACGCGTTTCTAAATCATGTTCGCAAGCAGAAAGTCCCGGTGACCATATTTCTGGTCAACGGCGTGAAGTTGCAGGGCGTGATTACCTGGTTCGACAATTTCTGCCTGCTGCTGCGCCGCGATGCGCAGTCTCAACTGGTCTACAAGCATGCGATCTCGACGATCATGCCCGGAGCGCCGATCCAGCTCTTTGATCCCGAGCACGTCGAAGACTAGATAGAGCGCATGTCGGACGAAACCGAAGAGGGCCGCCCCGGTGGCCCCAAACCTGTTGACCACCGCGTCGCACCGACGCGCGTGGGGCTGGTGGTGCCCGAAGTTCGCGGCACGACGAGCGGCCATTCGATCGAAATGCGGCGCCAGGAGTTCGAGGGCCTGGCGCGCGCCATCGATGTCGAGGTGGTGTTCGTGGAGGTGGTGCGCGTCCGCGAAGTGCGCCCGGCGACCTTCCTCGGCGCCGGCATCGTCGAGCAGTTGAAGGCCCGCGTCGCGGCCGACGAGATCGAGCTGCTCCTGGTCGACACCGCGCTGGCCCCGGTGCAGCAGCGCAATCTCGAGACCGAGACCGGCGCCAAGGTCCTGGACCGCACCGCGCTCATCCTCGAAATTTTCGGCGACCGCGCCCGCACCCGGGAAGGTGTGCTGCAGGTCGAGCTCGCCCATCTCAACTACCAGCGCAGCCGCCTCGTCCGCTCCTGGACCCACCTCGAACGCCAGCGCGGCGGCTTCGGCTTCCTCGGCGGCCCCGGCGAAAGCCAGATCGAGAGCGACCGGCGCCTGCTCGAGGATCGCGTCAAGCTGCTCGAGGATCGCCTCGACAAGGTCAAGCGCACCCGCGGGCAGCAGAAGGGCAATCGCGACGCCCTGCAATTCCCCATCGTCGCCCTGGTCGGCTACACCAATGCCGGCAAGTCCAGCCTGTTCAACCGGTTGTCGGGGGCAGGGGTGCTGGCCAAGGATCTGCTGTTCGCGACCCTCGACACCACGGTGCGCAAGATCCCCCTGCCGCACGGCCGCGAGGTGATGCTGTCCGACACGGTCGGCTTCGTCGCCGACCTGCCGACGACGCTGGTCGCGGCCTTCCGTGCCACGCTGGAAGAGGTGATCGAGGCCGACTTGATCCTGCATGTGCGCGACGTCGCCAATCCCGACACCGCGGCGCAGGCGCAGGACGTACTGAAGGTCCTCGGCGAGCTGGGCGTCTCCAGCGAAGAGACGCCCATCATCGAGGTGTGGAACAAGCTCGACCTGCTGGGGCCCGATCCCGACGCCCGGCGCGAGGTGCTGCAGCACGTGATGCCTGCCGGCTCGGTTGCGGCGACGGTGCCGGTGTCGGCCGCCACGGGCGAGGGGATCGACGCGCTGCTGCAGGCGATCGAAACGGTCCTCGCCGGCAGCAGCCGCACCTTCCGCGTGCGCGTTCCGCATGCCAACGGCGCCGACGTGAACTGGCTCTATGGCCATGCCGAGATCATCGGCCGCGACGCGCCGGACGACGAGGGGCAGACCTACGAAGTGCGGATCGACCCGCGCCATCGCGCCAGCTTCGCGCAGCGCTTCGCCGGCCGCATCGAGGCAGCCTAGCCCTGCGCCTTGTCCGCCGCGCGGATTTCGTTCCAGTAGCCGTCAAGCCGGTCGAGGCCGGCTTCCGCCAGCGGCACGCCGTCGTCGCGGGCGCGCGCCTCGACATAGTGGAAGCGCCGGGTGAATTTGGCGTTGGCGTCGCGCAGCGCCGCCTCCGGATCGACATCGAGCTGCCGCGCCAGGTTCACCGTCGCGAACAGCAGGTCGCCGATCTCCTCGGCGATGCGTGCTTTTTCCTGCGACAAGGTCACGGTTTCCTCGACCTCGTCGAGCTCCTCGCGCACCTTGCCGATGGTCTCGGTCCAGCTCGGCCAGTCGAAACCGACCTTGGCGGCGCGCTTGGTCAGCTTCTCGGCGCGCGACAGCGCGGGCAGGGTGTGCGCCACGTCGTCGAGCACCGAAGCCGGTCCGGCGTCGGCGCCCTTGGCCGCCGCCTTCTTCGCCCGCTCGTCCTCTTTGACGTCGTCCCAGCGCGCCTTGGCGCCGCCGGCATCGCGTGCCGCCTGCTCGCCGAAGACGTGCGGATGGCGGCGGATCAGCTTTTCGGTGATCGCCTGCACCACGTCGCCGAAATCGAACAAACTGGCTTCCGCCGCCATCTGTGCATGGAACACCGGCTGCAGCAGCAGGTCGCCAAGTTCCTCGCGCAGATCCTTGAAATCCTTGCGTTCGATCGCGTCGGCAACCTCGTAGGCTTCCTCGATCGTGTAGTGCCGGATGCTGTCGAAATCCTGCTCGAGGTCCCACGGGCAGCCGCCCTTGGGGTTGCGCAGCGCCGCCATGATCTCGAGCAGCCGTCCGATGTCGCGCGACGGCTGCATCGGCGGCAGCTCAGACAAGGTCGCACTCCACCACGTCGTCGCCCAGCCGGGCGACCGCATGCCCCGGACCATCGGTCAGCACCAGCCCGCACAGCGACCCGGTGGTGATGATGGTGCCGGCCTTGAGCGGCAGCTGCGGCAGTTGCGCCTTGGCATAGGCGACGACCGAGGCCAGCACGGTGCCGAAACCGTGCTTGGCGGGCGCCGCGTAGATCTGCTTGTCGGCGAACTCCAGCGTGACCGTCAGCCCGTCGATCGCATCCTTCAGGCGCCGCGGCTCGCCGCCGATCACATAGCCCAGCGCCGACATGTTGTCGGCGAGGCCGCCATTGACGCCGGCGGCAGTGCGATTGCTGAAGCGCGAGCCCACGACCTCGATGCCGGTGAAGTAGTGGTCCACCGCGGCGGCGACGTCGGTTTCCGGCCCGACATCCTTGCCGAGCACCAGGCCGACCTCGACCTCCAGGCCGAGCACGTTGGCAAGGGGCAGGCGCATGCCGCTGCGGCCGACATTGGCCCCATAGATCGGCGACGCGACCCCGGCGCCATCGGCCTGCACGGCGGTCTTCAGCATGCCCACCTTGGCGCCGACGGCGTCGAGCACACCGAGCTGGATGCGGTTGGCGGCGTCGCGACCCAGCGCGGCATAGGGAGCGGGATCGACAGTGTGCGTGCCGCGACGCTGCCCGTCGGCGAGCGCCGCGATCATTTCGGCTTCAGTCATGAAAAGGAGTCCGGACTCGGTTGAGAAGAGGCAGCAAGGTTAGCGCGCCGCCGCCGCAAAGACCAACCCGTCTTCCCACATCAGCGATTCGCATAATATATATTATGGAACTTGCGCCGACGCCGCTATGGCCGGAAATCCTTTGGACTTTAGGCGAAGTCGTCGGGCCGGCCCGCTCTGCGTCGCCGAAAGCCGCGCAGCAGTTTCGCCCCTCAGGCTGCGCGGCATGCGATCCGCCGGTGCGTTGCCGGCGGATCGTCGCAGTGTCTCAGCCGAGGCCGGACGATGCACGTCCGCGGCTGGCCAGCGCGTCGATGGTCACGGCGATGACGAGCACGATGCCGGTGACGACGTAGCGTGCCGCCGCCGACAGGCCCAGCAGGCCCATGCCGTTATCGATCGAGGCGATCACCAGGCCGCCGAGGATGGCGCTGATGGCGCGGCCGCGGCCGCCGAACAGGCTGGTGCCGCCGATCACCGCCGCGGCGATGCAGTACAAGACCAGCGTGCCGCCATCGAGGTTGGTGGACACTGAGCGCAGCCGCGAGGCGTAGATGATGCCCGCGACGCCGCCCATGAATCCGGCAATGGTGAACACCGTCACGCGGATACGGTTGACGCTGATGCCGGCGCGGCGCGCCGCTTCGGCATTGCCGCCGATGGCATAGACATAGACGCCGAACTTGGTGCGCTTGAGGATGGTGGTCCACAGCCAGGCGAAGCCGAAGACGATCAGCAGCACCCACGGCACGCCCTGGATGGAGATGGCGCCGCGGCCGCGGTCAATGTTGCAGAGCGCGATCACTACGATCCCAGCGACCACGATGCCGGCGACCTTCAGCACCAGCACGCTCACCGGCTCGGTCGCGTGCTTGCGGCGGCGGTAGCTCAGGATCATGTCACCACAGATCAAGACGACGAGAATGGCGCCGACGATCCACCCCGCCGTCGGCGTGAGCAGCCCGTTCGCCAGGTTGACGATCATCTGGTCGTTGATCGGAATGGTGCCGCCATTGCCCAGGATGATCAGCATCACGCCGTTCCAGGCCAGCAGGCCCGCGAGCGTCACGATGAACGACGGCAGGCCGATGGCGGTGATGATGATACCGTTGATGAAGCCGATCGCCGCGCCGCAAAGCAGCCCCGCGCCGACGCCGACATACCAGGGATAGGCGTCGTTGCCGAAGGTCAGCAGCGCCATCACCACGCCGGCCACGCCGCCGATGAAGCCGATCGACAGGTCGATTTCGCCGAGCAGCAGGATGAAGATCATGCCGAGCGAGAACAGCATGTAGACGGCGCCCTGCACCATCAGATTGACCAGGTTGCCCGGCGTCAGGAAGTTGCCGTTGAGGCTCTGGAAGATCACCGCGATGATGATGAGCCCGGCGATCACCGGCAGCGCGCCGGTGTCGCCGGCCCGCACACGGGCGAGCCAGTTGGCGAAATAGTCGCTGAAATTGCCGGTTGCCGGCACGATGGCCGGGATCGGCGCGGGGCCGGATCCAGTGGCCTGCGGCGCGGGATTGCTGTCGGTCATGAGGCCCCCTTCCCGGCTCAGACGGCGTTCGCGGCGTCGGCCGCGGGCGTTGCGGCGATGCCGGGGAAGCGCGTTCCCGAGCGTCCGACGGTGATCAGTTCGACCAGCTCGCGGCTCGACACGTCGGTCTTATCGGGCTGCGCCACCAGCACGCCGAGGCGCAGCACGGCGATCGAATCCGCCACCTTCAGCACGTCCTCGAGATTATGCGAAATGATGATCACGCCAAGCCCGCGGTCGGCCAGGCGGCGTACCAGCGCCAGCACCTGCGCGGTCTGCGCCACGCCAAGCGCGGCCGTCGGCTCGTCGAGCACCACCAGCTTGGAGTTCCACATCACCGCCTTGGCGACGGCGACCGACTGGCGCTGCCCGCCCGACAGGCTCGAGACCTGCTGGCGGATGGATTTGATGGTGGTGACGTTGAGCCCGGCCAGCGTCTCGCGCGCCAAATCCTCCATCGATTCCTCGTTGAGGAACGGACCGCTCATCCGCTCGCGGCCGAGGAACATGTTCTGGACGATGTCGAGATTGTTGGCGAGCGCCAGGTCCTGGTACACGAATTCGATGCCCAGGGCCGAGGCGGCCTTCGGGTTGGGAATGTTGACCTCTTTGCCTTCCCAGAAGATGGCGCCGCCATCGAGGCCATAGATGCCTGCAAGGCATTTGATCAGCGTGGTCTTGCCGGCGCCGTTGTCGCCGACCAGCGCCGTGACCTTGCCCGGATAGACGGTCATGTCGACGCCGCGCAGCACCTCCACGGCAGCGAAGTGCTTCTTGACACCTCGCAGTTCAAGCAAAGGAATGTCGGCCATGGCCCCCCCCGAAACTGGCTCAGACTAGCAAGCCGCCCGGCCTGTGACGAGCCGGGCGGCGCGGTCGCGGTTTCGGGACCTTACTTGATGCCGGCGTCGGCGCAGGGCTTGGCGAAATCGCCCGAGCAGAGCTGCGCCGGATCGATGAACTTGTCAGCGATCACGGTGGCCTGGATGTTGGACGCCGTCACCGATTGCGGCACCAGCAGCAGCGACGGAGTCTTGTGGTTCTGCGCGTCGACTTCGCCGTTCAGCAGCGCCGGGTCCGGCGTCTGGCCGGCACGGGCGAGGATGGCGAGGGTCGCAGCGCCCGCGACTTCCTCATAGATCGGCTTGTACACGGTCATGTACTGGTAGCCGGCGAGGATGTTCTGGATGCCCTGAAGCGTTGCGTCCTGCCCGGTGACCGGCACGGTCTTGGGCGGAACCTTGTTGTTCTTCAGGATCGAGATCGCCGACTGGCCGAGGCCGTCATTGGCCGCGAGCACCGCGTTGATCTCGGGGTGCGCCTGCAGCGCCTGCTCGAACATGGTGGCGCCCTGCTGGTTGTCCCAGTTGGGCACGCGGATGCGGCTCACCAGGGTCGCCTTCTTGGCGTCGTAGAGCGGCTGCAGCACGGAGTCGTAGCCCTGCTCGAACAGCGTGGCGTTGTTGTCGGTCGGCGAGCCGCCGAGCTCGAAGATCTTGGGGTCCTTGACGCCCCAATCCTTGATCGCGGCGACGAGGCCCTCGCCCTGCAGCTTGCCGACCGCCACGTTGTCGAACGACACGTAGTAGGCGGCATCGCCATTGAGCGTCAGGCGGTCATAGTCGATCGACACAATCCCCTGCGCCTTGGCGTTTGCCTGGATGGCAGCGGCCGAGCCGGAGTCGAGGTTGGCGATGACGAGGACCGAGGCGCCCTGCGTGATGGCCTGCTCGGCCTGGGTCTGCTGCGTCTGCGGCGAACCCTGGGCGTTGGTGATGATGTAGTCGTCCTTGCTCAGGCCGGCGGCCTTGAAGGCGGCTTCGAAGCCCGGCGCGTCGACGCCGGCCCAGCGGGCGCTGGACTGGGTGTCGGGCAGCAGCACGGCGATCTTGCCCTTGCCGGCCTTCACTGCGTCGGCGAGCACGGACAATTTGGCGAACGTCGCGTCCTGGCCGCCACCCGCGGCAAGGTCTGCCGCGGTCAGGCCGGCGGCGAACGCCCCACTGCCCGCGCTGAGCGATACGGTACCCGCCATCAGAGCAATAGCGGCAACTGTCGATAAGTAACGCATGAGTAATCCTCCCTGCTTTGCACAATTTCGGTCGTCTCGACCCGAGCGCAAAGCGTGGGGTGTTATCGGCGCTCCTTGCGGGGCCTGTCAACGCGTGGCGAGGAAAAATCTGTATCGATACAAATCTTCGTGTTCGTGACGATAACATCTTGAAACGCCTGAGTTTTGTCGCAAAACTTCAAATTGCTGCCAGTTTCCTCGCAGCGTGGTGCAAGCGCGAAAATGTGCACGTACCTCAGCTGGACGACAGAACCCGCCCCGAGGTGACATCGATGCGCAATCCATCATAGGCCGGCTGCACGTTGGCGGGCGTGATCCGCTCGGTTTCGCGGTAGTCGAGATCGATGTGCAAATTGGTCAGCACCGCCTGTCGCGGCCGGAAGCGGTCGACATGCTCGAGCGCTTCGGCGAGGCTCAGATGGCTCGGATGCGGCGCCGGCCGCAGGGCGTCCAGCACCCAGACGTCGAGGCCGGACACGGCGTCGCTCGACTCCGCGGGGATGCCGCTCAAATCGCAGGAATAGGCGAAATCGCCGATCCGGAAGCCGAGCGAGAAGATCTCGCCGTGCTCCTGCCGGAACGGCAGCACGTCGATGTCACCACCCGGTCCCGAAACCGTCAGCGGGACGCCGGCCGTAATGACGTTCTGGTTGAGGATGGGCGGGTAGCCGCTGCCCGGCGGCGCGGTGAAGCAGTAGCTGAACGACTGCACGATCCGCTGCCCGGCCTCGTGGCTGAAATAGACGTCGACGCGGCGGCGGTTGTTGAGCGCCAGCACGCGCAGATCGTCGATGCCGTGCGTGTGGTCGGCATGCTCGTGCGTGTAGAGCACGGCATCGACCCGATCGACCGCGGCGTCCAGCAATTGCTCGCGCAGGTCGCAGCCTGTGTCGATGACGATGCGGGTCGGCGGGCTGTCGCCGGTGCGGCCTTCGAGCAGCAGCGCGCAGCGCCGCCGCCGGTTGCGCGGATCGGTGGGGTCGCACGCCCCCCAGGCGCCGCCGATGCGCGGCACGCCGCCCGACGAGCCGCACCCCATGATGGTGGCGACGATGCTCTGCGCCCGCGCCATTACGCCGGCTTCGCCTTGGAGAACAGGCGGTAGAAATTTTCGGTCGTCACCCGTCCGATCTCGTCGAGCGGCACGCCGCGCAATTCCGCCAGTTTTTCGGCGGTATGCAGCACGAAGCCGGGCTCGTTGGTGCGGCCGCGATGCGGCACCGGGGCGAGGTAGGGCGCATCGGTCTCGACCAGGATGCGGTCGGCGGGCGCCAGCTTTGCGACGTCGTGGATGATGGGGGCGTTCTTGAAGGTGAGGATGCCGGAAAAGGAGATGTAGCCGCCCAGGGCGAGGCCGCGGCGCGCCAGATCCATGCCGGAGGAAAAGCAATGCAGAACAAAGGGAAAAGCGCCTTTCTCCATCTCTTCCTCGAGGATTGCGGCGACGTCGTCGTCGGCGTCGCGGGCGTGGATCACCAGCGGCAGCCTGGTGATTCTGGAGGCGGCGATGTGGCGGCGGAAACCGGTGGCCTGGGCGACCGGATCGCCCTCGTAGTGATAGTCGAGCCCGACCTCGCCAATGGCCACGCAGCAAGGGGTTTCGGCCAGCCGGACGAGGTCGTCGGTGGTGATATCGAGCTCCTCGTGGGCGTGATGCGGGTGGGTGCCGACGGAACACCACACCGTGACATCCTCGCTGGTTATCGCGCGTAGCTGCGCGAACTGCTTCACCCGGGTGGAGATGGTGACCACGCCGTCGACGCCATTGGCCTTGGCGCGCGCCAGGACGCCGGCGCGGTCGGCGGCGAGCTCGGGGAAATCCAGATGACAATGGCTGTCGATCAGCACTTCAGCCGGCCTTCACCTGCTCGAACTTCCTGAACACCGGCTCGGGCGGCGGCAGCCTGGTGCCGGCCGCAACGAAAAGGTCGGGATCGAGCGCGTGCTGCAGCAGCCGCTCGCCGGCCGGCACCGCCAGCAGGTCGAGCACCTTGGCCGCCGATTGCGGCACGAAGGGCTGCGCGGCGATGGCGCAGCGGCGCACCACGTCGGCTGTGGTGGCGAGGATCGCGCCCATGCGCGCGAGGTCGTCCTTCCTGCCCCACGGCGCCTGCTCGGCGAAATAGAGGTTGGCCGCGCTCAGCGCGCCGATCAGCTCGGTGGCCGCTTCGTGCAACTGCTCGGTGACCATCGCCTCTTCCATGCGCGAGACGGCGGCGATGGTTTCGGCGACGATCTTGCCGTCCTCGCCCGAGCCCTCCTGCCGCGGCGGCAGCTCGCCGCCGAAATTTTTGGCGATCATCGCCAGCGAGCGCTGCGCCAGATTGCCGAAATTGTTGGCGAGGTCGGCATTGTTGCGGTTGACGAACTTGTCGCGGCCCCAGTCGCCGTCCTGCCCCCACGACACTTCGCGCAAGAGGTAGTAGCGCACCGGATCGACGCCGAACTCGTCCACCAGCGCGAACGGATCGACGACGTTGCCCAGCGACTTCGACATCTTCTTGCCTTCCGACGTCAAGAAGCCGTGGGCGAAGACGCGCTTCTGCACCGGGATGCCGGCGCTCATCAGGAAGGCCGGCCAGTACACGGTGTGAAAGCGGATGATGTCCTTGCCGATCACGTGCAGGTCGGCCGGCCAGTATTTCTGGAACTGCGCGCCCTTGTCGTCGGGAAAGCCAACGCCGGTGATGTAGTTGGTGAGCGCGTCGATCCACACATACATCACGTGGCCCGGCGCGTTCGGCACCGGAATACCCCAGTCGAACGTCGTTCTGGAAATGGAGACGTCCTGCAGGCCGCGCTTGACAAAGGAGATGATCTCGTTGCGCCGCTCCGCCGGAGCGATGAAATCGGGCTGCTCCTCGTAGAGCTGCAGCAGCCGGTCCTGGTAGGCCGACAGGCGGAAGAAATAGCTGTCCTCCTCCACCCATTTCACTTCGGCGCCGGACGGCGCGAACTTCTTGCCGCCCTCCCCGTCGGTGAGCTCGTCCGCGTCGAAATACGCCTCGTCGCGCACCGAGTACCAGCCCTTGTAGGTGGACTGATAGATGTCGCCATTGTTGGCCGCCGCCATGCGCCGCCAGATCTCCTGGCTCGATCTGAAATGCCGTTCTTCGGTGGTGCGGATGAAGTCGGTGTTGGAGATGTCCAGCGTCTTCGCCAGCTCGCGGAAGCGCGCCGAATTGCGGTCGGCGAGCGCCCGCGTCGACAGCCCCTCGCGCTGCGCCGTCTGCACCATCTTGAGCCCGTGCTCGTCGGTGCCGGTGAGAAAGAACACGTCGCGCCCCTCGAGCCGGCGCCAGCGGGCGATCGCGTCGGTCGCGATCATCTCGTAGGCGTGCCCGATATGCGGCTCCCCGTTCGGATAGGCGATGGCAGTGGTGATGTAATAGGCGTTGCGGGTCATCGGACTGGGGCTGCGGCGAGATGGGTCTGGGCGTGCCGCCTGATCTCGTCGAAGATCGAGACCAGCGTCTGCCGCGCGTCGAGGTTGTACTCGTCGGCATCGGCAAAGGCGGCGGTGGCCTTGTCCCATAGCGCCGTGGCCGAGGCAAGCCGGGCATTTTGCCCGGAACCGGCGGCATTGCGGGCTTCGGCGGCGATCCAGTCGGCCAGCATCTCGCGGCCGAAGGCGAACGCCGCCCCGTCCTTGTCGGCCGCCAGCGCGTCGGCGATGCCCAGATACACCGCGGCGCCGCCGTTCGCGGGCCCGCGCAGCCAGCCCTGCAGCGCCGTGAGCCCGGCATTTTCGCCCAGCGCCAGCGCCTCGAAGCCGCGCCGCGGCCGGCCCGCGGCCAGTTCCACGGCATGCTCGACCCCCGGCCCCTCCCCCAGCACGCTGCGGACCTCGGCATCGGGCAGCGGCCGCAGCGCCACCTGCTGGCAGCGCGAGCGGATGGTGGGCAGCAGGCCGCCCGGCTTGTGCGAGACCAAGAGGAACAGCGTCTCGGGCGGCGGTTCCTCGAGAATCTTCAGCAGCGCGTTGGCCGAGGACGGGTTGCAGTCGTCGATCGAGTCCACGATGACGATGCGGAAGCCGGCGCGGCCGCGCGTCATCCGCGCCTCCTCGATCAGGCCGCGCACCTCCTCCACCCGGATGGCGGTGTAGAAGCCCTTGCCGGTGTCGCGCGGCGCCTTGCGCAGCACGCGCAAATTCGGATAGGCGCCGGCCGCCATCTGCGCCGCGACGTGCTCGGGGCTCTCGTCGCCGGTGCGGCCGAACACTTCGCGGGCAATGTCGAAGGCGAAGGTGGCCTTGCCGATACCGCGCGGGCCGTGCAGCAGCATGCCGCCCGGCAGCCGGGACGCCGCCAGCGCCGCCATGACCTTGGCGCGCGCCGCGGCGTGGCCGACCACGCTGGAACGGCTTTCCGGCAGCGGGACGCCGGCGAGCTGGTCGGGCTCGCGAAGATCGTCCTCGCCGCTCACGCCGTCTGCTCGACCCGCAGCTCGGGAAAGCGCCGCAGCAGCAGGTCCCAGATTTCCTGATGCAGCGCATCCTCGGACTGGTTGGCCGGGATCACCACGCAACGTTCGGCATTGCGCCGGGCAATGTCGAGGAAGGCGTCGCGCAGCCGGCGGTGCCAGTCGAGATCTTCCTTCTCGAAGCGGTCGCCGGTTTCGGCCAGCACGGCTTCGGTCTCGCGCGCCAGCACGCGGCGGAACGCCAGCTCCGGGTCCATGTCGAGGACGATGGTCAGGTCCGGCTTGTGGCCGTTGAGCGCCAGTTCCTCCAGCGCGTCGATGAGCTTGACGTCGACGCCGCCGGTCAGCCCCTGATAGGCGCGGGTCGAATCCGAGAAGCGGTCCGAGATCACCCAGCGCCCGGCCTCGAGATTGGGAGCAATGAGCTGGTTGACGTGGTCGAGCCGCGCCGCCGCGAACAGCACCGCCTCGGCGCCCGGTCCCCAGGCTTCCGAACGGCCCTGCAGGATGAAGGCGCGGACCGCCTCGGCCTTGGGCGTGCCGCCCGGCTCGCGCGTGCGCCTGGCCTCGATGGCGCGGTCGCCGAGCGCGGCCACGAGGCGCTTCACCTGGGTCGACTTGCCGACCCCTTCACCACCCTCGAACGTGATGAAGCGCGCGTCATGCGAAATATCGCCGGGCATCAGGGCAGCCAGCCGAGCAGCAATTGCTTGGCCGCATCGGTCGAGCGGCGGAACAGGTCGCCCTGGTCCACGGTCTCCTCGGCATAGAGCGGCGTGGTCTGCACCTCCTTGCCGTCGCAGAACACATGCAGCTTGCCGATCTCCTGGCCCTGCTGCACCGGCGGCCGCAGCGGGCCGCGATAGGTCACCGTCGCCGCCGGGCAGTTGCTCGAGCCCTTGGGCACGAACAGATCGATCTTGCCCTTGCCGATCATGCCGACGCTCGACTTCTCGCCGCCGAACACATTGGCGTAGGCCACCACCTTGCCTTCGCCATAGACCGGCAGCAGCTCGAAGCCGCGCATGCCCCAGGTGATCAGCTTGCGCGCCTCCTCGGCGCGTTCGCGCATGGTCTTGAGCCCGTGCAGCACGGCGATCAGCCGCCGCCCGTCATTGGGCGCCGACACCACCTCGCCATAGCCCGATTCCTCGGTGTGGCCGGTCTTGAGGCCGTCGACGCCGATGCCGACCTCGAGCAGCGAATTGCGGTTCGACTGCCGGATCTTGTTCCAGGTGAACTCCGGCATCGCGAAGATCGGATAGTATTCCGGGAAGGTCTTGATGATGTAGCGGCTGAGGATCGCGAGGTCGTGCGCCGTCGAATACTGGTCCGGGTCGGGCAGCCCGGTGGCGTTGACGAAGTTCGAATTGGTCAGCCCGATCTGCCTGGCGAGCTGGTTCTCGATCTTGGCGAAGGTCTGCTCGGTGCCGCCGATGCCCTCGGCCAGCGCGATCGCCGCGTCGTTGCCCGATTGCACGATGACGCCCTTGAGCAAATCCTCGACCCGGATCTTGGAGTTGAGCACCGCGAACATGGTCGAGCCGCCCGACGAGGCGCCGCCCTCGCGCCAGGCATGCTCGGAGATGAAGAACTCGTCGTTGAGGCTGAGCTTTTTCTGCTGCAGGTAGGTGAACACCACCGCCAGCGTCATCAGCTTGGCCATGCTGGCCGGCTCGAGGTGCTCGTCGGCGTTCTTGGCGTAGAGGATGGAGCCGGTCTCGTAGTCCATCAGCACGGCGAATTTCGCCTTGCTGTCGAACTCCTGCGCCCAGGCGGGCGCAACCAGGCCGATCGCCAAAATCCATGCCAGCAGGGTCAGGCCGAAGCGAAACCGCATGAGTCCAATCACTTACGCGCCGCCGCGGCGCAGTCCGACTAATAAAGAACTATGTCGGTGAGGCCAAGTTGTTGCGCAAGCGACAGGACATCGCTGCGCGCCACACCGGGCTTAAGATGGGTAAGTGTCAAGCGTGTGGCCGGCCGGGCGCCGGTCTGGACGACGTCCTCGTCCACGGCGCCGAGCATGGCAAACGATTCCTCGACCGAGAGCGCCGCCACCGGATCGCTGAAGGTGCCGAGCTCGAGCCTGATCTTGCGGGCGTCGTCGTCGACCGCCGCCTTCCAGTCGTCGAGCGCCGCGGCGCGGGTGGCCATGGCGCTGGCGGCGTCGACCGCGGCGTTGATGTCCCGGCCGCTCTGCGGCGTTTCGGCATAGCCGAACAGGCTGACGATGCCGCCGATCAGGCCGCCCGACAGCGGGTCGCGGTCGCGCGGGCCGGAGCGCGAGGATGCCCTGGGCGCCGTCTCCGCATAGGCGACGCGGATGTCGCCCCCGCCCTGCTGCTCGATCGGCGAGGTGGTGTTGAGCGAGGCCATCAGCATGCGGTTGTCGTCGCCGTTGAGCGGCGCCGGCCCGACATACTGAATCTGCACATGGGCGCTGCCCTTGTCGACGTAGCCGAGGAGCGAGGCCGCCTCGTAGCTCAGGTCGGCGACGCGGCCCTGCAGATACGGTCCGCGGTCGTTGATGCGGACCAGCACCGAGCGGCCGTTTTCGAGATTGGTGACGCGGGCATAGCTCGGGATCGGCAGCACCGGGCTCGCCGCGGTCAGGTAGTAGGCGCCGAAGATTTCGCCATTGGCGGTGCGGCGGCCGTGAAAATCCTGGCCGTACCAGGAGGCCTCGCCGGTCTCGACATAGCCCGGCCCGTCCACCGGCTTGTAGGTCTTGCCGCGCACGACATAGGGCGTTTCGGGCATCACCCGGCCGCCGCCGCGCGGCGGGTATTTCGCCGTGGTCACGCGCGGCGAGACGGCGACGCCGAACTCCTTGGAGGTGAAGGCGGCACGCTTGACGTGCCCATGGTTGGTCGCGCAGGCGGCGATCACCGGCGCCATCACGACAATCAGCGCCAGCAGGCGCCAGCCACGCAGACTCGACAACGACAACAACGCACCTCAACCCCGATCGAGGCGGTATTTTAGCAACACCGCCGGGACGTTCGCGGAACATCGGGGATCGTGGTTGCAGCCGGGTTAATTTGTGTCGAATTGCGCCGATCTAGCGCGTGGCCCAGGCGCGCAACGCGGCGTTGACCAGCTCGGGCTGCTCCAGCAGCGCCAGGTGGCCGGCGCGCGGGATGACCTCGAGCACGCTGCCGGCAATGCCCCGGTGCATGGTCTCGGCGGAGGCCGGCGGGGTGATCCGGTCGCCCTCCCCGACGATGATGGTGGTCGGCACGCGGATGGCGGCCAGCATCGGCCGCGAGTCCGGACGGGCGAGGATCGCCTGCTGCTGCCGCACATAGGCCCCGGGGCCGTTGGCCTCGGCCATGGTGCGGTGCAGCGAATAGAGCCGCGATTCGGCGACATTGTCGGGGTGCACGGAGTCGGGGAAGGACTGCTCGACCACCAGCGGGAACTTGCCGCCGCGGGCGAGCGCGGCACGCCGGCGGCGGGTGTCGGCGACGTCGGGCGGATCGGCTTCGGCGCGGGTGTCGATCAGCGCCAGCTTCAGCACGCGCTCCGGCGCCTGCCGCAGGATCTCGAAGGCGAGGTAGCCTCCCATCGAGAAGCCGCCGAGCGCAAACGCCGGCGGCGCGTCCTTGAGGATCGCGGCGGCGATCTGCGCCATGTCCTCGCCCGCGAGGTGGCAGGCAATGGTCACCGGGCCGTACTGCCACAGGGCAGCGGCGGCGGGCGCGTAGACGCGGGCATCGCAATTGAGGCCGGGAATGAGCAGGAACGGGGTCATGGGGTGCACACGCGAAAGACTGTTTCCGCCGTCCCGCTTAGCGCAAAAAACCGTGGCTTGTCCGGCCTCTGGCGTTGATATAAAGATATCTTTATATCCCGTGTCCTAGCGTTGACGCGCCGGCCGGGCCTATGAGGCCCGCCAAAGGGAACAGATTTCGCCATGACCAAGCCGCTGCCGCCCCATACCGATGCCCGCGCCGCCCTCACGGCCGCCGCGAGGGAGCGTATCCTCGTGCTCGACGGCGCGATGGGGACGATGATCCAGCAGCTCAAGCTGGACGAGGCCGGCTATCGCGGCGAGCGCTTCAGGGACTGGCACAAGGACGTGCGCGGCAACAACGATCTGCTGGTGCTCACCCTGCCCGAGGCGATCCGCGACATCCACCTCGAATACTTCCTCGCCGGTGCCGATATCTGCGAGACCAACACGTTCTCGTCGACCTCGATCGTGCAGGCGGACTACGGCATGGAGGGGCTCGCCTACGAGCTCAACGTCGCCGGCGCGACGCTGGCGCGCGAGGCGGCGCAGCTCGCCTTCGACAAGGACGGCCGGCGGCGGTTCGTCGCGGGCGCGCTCGGACCGCTCAACAAGACGGCGTCGATGTCGACCGACGTCAACAATCCGGGCCATCGCAACATCACCTTCGACCAGATCGCCGCCTCCTACACGGAAGCGATCAACGGCCTGATCGACGGCGGCGCCGATCTGCTGCTGTTCGAGACCATCACCGACACGCTCAACACCAAGGCCGGCATCTTCGCGGCGCAGCGCATCTTTGCCGAGCGCGGCTTCGAGCTGCCGATCATGATCTCGGGCACCATCACCGACCTTTCCGGCCGCACCCTCAGCGGGCAGACGCCGACGGCGTTCTGGTATTCGGTGCGGCATGCCAAGCCCTTCACCATCGGCCTCAATTGCGCGCTCGGCGCCAACGCCATGCGGCCGCACGTCGCCGAGCTCAGCGACGTCGCCGATACCTTCATCTGCGCCTACCCCAATGCCGGCCTGCCCAACGAATTCGGCGGCTATGACGAAACGCCCGAGTTCATGGCCCGCCAGATCGAGACGTTCGCGCGCGAAGGGCTGGTCAACATCGTCGGCGGCTGCTGCGGTACCACGCCCGACCACATCCGCGCCTTCGCCGAAGTCGCCGCCCGGCACAAGCCGCGCCAGGTGCCGCAGGTGCCGCGCCAGCTTCGCCTGTCCGGGCTCGAGCCGTTCACGCTGACGCCGGAGATTCCGTTCGTGAACGTCGGCGAGCGCACCAACGTCACCGGCTCCGCCCGCTTCCGCAAGCTGATCACCGCCGGCGACTACACCGCCGCGCTCGAGGTCGCCCGCGACCAGGTGCAGAACGGCGCGCAGGTGATCGACGTCAACATGGACGAAGGCCTGATCGATTCCGCCAAGGTGATGGTCGAGTTCCTCAACCTGCTCGCCGCCGAGCCGGACATCGCGCGCGTGCCGCTGATGATCGACAGCTCGAAATTCGAGGTGATCGAGGCCGGGCTGAAATGCGTGCAGGGCAAGCCGCTGGTCAACTCGATCTCGATGAAGGAGGGCGTCGACAAATTCCTCGAAGCCGCCCGGCTGGTGCGCGCCTACGGCGCCGCCGTGGTGGTGATGGCGTTCGACGAGCAGGGCCAGGCCGACACGCAGCAGCGCAAGATCGACATCTGCAGCCGCGCCTACAAGCTGCTGACCGAAGAGGTCGGCTTTCCGCCCGAGGACATCGTCTTCGACCCCAACATCTTCGCCGTCGCCACCGGCATCGACGAGCACCGGAACTATGGCGTCGACTTCATCGAGGCGACGCGCGCCATCCGGCAGACCCTGCCTTTCGTCCACATTTCGGGCGGCGTCTCCAACCTCAGCTTCTCGTTCCGCGGCAACGAGCCGGTACGCGAGGCGATGCATGCGGTGTTCCTCTACCACGCCATCCAGGCGGGCATGGACATGGGCATCGTCAATGCCGGCCAGCTCGCGGTGTATGAGAGCATCGACCCCGAGCTGCGGGAGGCCTGCGAGGATGTGATCCGCAACCGCCGCGCCGACGCCACCGAGCGCCTGCTCGACCTCGCCGAACGCTACAAGGGCGGCGCCGCGCAGGAGGGCAAGGCCAAGGACATGAGCTGGCGCGAAAAGCCGGTGGCCGAGCGCATCAGCCACGCCCTGGTCAACGGCATCACCGAATTCATCGACGAGGACACCGAGGCGGCGCGGATCGAGGCGGCGCGGCCGCTCGACGTCATCGAGGGGCCGCTGATGGCCGGCATGAGCGTCGTGGGCGACCTGTTCGGCTCGGGCAAGATGTTCCTGCCGCAGGTGGTCAAATCCGCCCGCGTGATGAAGCAGGCCGTGGCCAAGCTCCTGCCCTACATGGAGGCCGACAAGGACGGCGGCGGCGAGTTCAGGTCGGCCGGCAAGATCCTGATGGCCACCGTCAAGGGCGACGTGCACGACATCGGCAAGAACATCGTCGGCGTCGTCCTGAGCTGCAACAATTACGAGATCATCGACCTCGGCGTGATGGTGCCGACGCAGAAGATCCTCGATACGGCGCGCGCCGAAAAGGTGGACGCCATCGGGCTCAGCGGCCTCATCACCCCCTCGCTCGACGAGATGGTGCATGTCGCCGCCGAGATGGAGCGCGAGGGCTTCGACATCCCGCTGCTGATCGGCGGCGCCACCACCTCGCGCGTGCACACGGCGGTGAAGATCCATCCGCAATACACCAGCGGCCCGACCGTGCACGTCAACGACGCCAGCCGCGCCGTCGGCGTGGTCTCGGCGCTGCTCAGCAAGGAGCAGCGGCCGGCCTACGTCGCCGACGTGAAGGCCGAGTACGAAAAGGTGGCCCGGCGCCATGCCGAGGCGGAGGCCGAAAAGCAGCGCCTGCCGCTCGCCGCGGCGCGCGCCAACGCCTTCAAGACCGACTGGTCGGCCTATACGCCGCCCAAGCCGAGCTTCCTCGGCACGCGCGTGTTCGAGAGCTACGACCTCAACGAGCTGCATCGCTACATCGACTGGACGCCGTTCTTCCAGGCCTGGGAAATCCGCGGCCGCTACCCCGCCGTGCTCGACGATCCGGAACGCGGTCCGGCCGCCCGCCAGCTCTGGGAGGACGCGCAGGCGATGCTGCGCGAGGTGCTGCAGAAGAACTGGTTCCGGCCCAAGGCAGTGATCGGCTTCTGGCCGGCCAACAGCGTCGGCGACGACATCAGGCTCTATACCGACGACAGCCGCAGCGAGGAGCTCGCGACCTTCTATACGCTGCGCCAGCAGCTCGGAAAGCTCAAGGACAAGCCCAACCTCGCCCTCGCCGACTTCGTCGCGCCGGTTGGAACGCCGGACTATATCGGCGGCTTCGTGGTCACGGCCGGGCTCGAGGAGCACCTCATCGCCGAACGCTTCGAGCGCAAGAACGACGACTACTCCGCCATCGTCATCAAGGCGCTGGCCGACCGCTTCGCCGAGGCCTTCGCCGAAGCGATGCACGAGCGCGTGCGCAAGGAATTCTGGGGCTACGCCGCCGACGAGCACGCGACGCCGGACGAGCTGATCCTCGAAAAATACCGCGGCATCCGCCCCGCGCCCGGCTATCCGGCGCAGCCCGACCACACCGAAAAGACCACGCTGTTCCGGCTGCTCAACGCCCGGCAGCGGATCGGCGTCGAGCTCACCGAAGGCTATGCGATGTGGCCCGGCTCGTCGGTCTCCGGGCTCTATCTCAGCCACCCCGAGGCCTATTATTTCGGCGTCGCCAAGGTGGAGCGCGACCAGGTCGAGGACTACGCCAGACGCAAGGGCATGGCGGTGCGCGAGGTGGAACGCTGGCTCGGCCAGATCCTCAACTACACCCCGGCGACGGAGAAGGCGTCGTGATAGCGACGCCCTACGACCGGACCGCGTCGTCCATTCCCGTGACCGTCGTCACCAGCCCGGCGGGGCTGGGCGCCGTCGAGCCCGGCGCGCGCGTTCTGCATCTCGAGCCGGCGCTGCACGAGCACCAGCCGGGCAGCGAATGCGTCGCCTGCGCCGCCCGCGGCGACGTCCGGGCGCTGCTGTTCGACCTGCTGCAGAGAGCCCGCAGCGAGCAGCGGCCGCTGCTTTCGGTGGTGGTCGACGCCTCCGCCATCAAGGACAGCAAACCCATCATCGACCGGCTCGAGACCGGCACGGTGCCGGCCTTCGGCCTGCGCGACCACACGGTGCTGCGCAGCTTCCACCTGGCGCGGGTCATCTAGCGCGGTCGGGCGGCAGGCCTCAGGCCGCTTCCGCGAGGTCGACCACCACGCGGTTGCGTCCCTGGCGCTTGGCCGCATAGAGCGAGCGGTCGGCGCAATCGAGCAGGCTGCGCAGGCTGTCGCCCGGCCGGAACGGCGCCACGCCCACCGACACGGTGATGCCGCCCAGCGTTCCCGCCCCCAGCACGCCGCGCAGGTCGGCGTCGGCGATGGCGCTGCGGATGCGGTCGGCGACCACATTGGCGGTCGGCAGATCCGTCGCCGGCAGCACCACGAGGAATTCGTCGCCGCCCGGCCGGCCGACCACGTCGCCGCTTCGCGCCGACGCCAGCAGCGCCCGGCTCACGATGCGCAGCACCTCGTCGCCGACCTGATGGCCGTAGCGGTCGTTCAGCGATTTGAAATGATCGATGTCGATCACGGCGCAGGCGAGCGGCGCCCCCGAGGCGTGATGGGCCTTGATGGCGGCGCCCAGCGCCTGGTCGAGCCCGCCGCGATTGGCGAGGCCGGTCAGCGGGTCGCGCCGGACGCTTTCGCGCGAGCGTTCGATGTCCGCGCGGGTGCCGTCGAGCTCGGCCTGCGCCGCCTGCAGCTCGCCGACCAGCGTCACATTGGCCTGTCGCATGGCCTCGTGCGTCGCCTGCAGCCGCCCGACCCAGTCGCGCACCAGCCCGGTGTCGAGGGTCGGGGCGCCGAAATGCGCCGAGGCCTGTGCCAGCGATGCCGACTGTGCCGCCGAGGCGCGCACGCTTTGCGTCAGCAGCACGTCGAGCGTCTGCAGCCGCTCGGTGATGCGGGCGATCGCCCGCTCGACGGTTTCGTGCGACTCGTACGGCTCGACGAACTCGGCATAGAGCCGCTCGCCCACGGCGCTGCTGCCGCGGTCGCCTTCGGCCAGAATGTCGCGCACGCGCTCGGAGAACAGCCCCTGCACGCCCGACACGTAGTCGTAGAGCAGCTTGTAGAACGCCGGCTGCGGCGGCACCCGGGCGCGTTCGAGCAGCCCGATCACCGCCGCGCCCTGGCTCGCGCTCAAATCAATCGCCGTCAACGCCGCGGCCAAATTCTTCGCCCCCAGGCTCCCTTCTGGGAGCTCGCGGGTGCAGTGTGGACTCAAAGACGTTTCCGAACTGCTTACGCCGGCACCGGGAAAACACCGCGGCGGATGTCTGGCGGAGCTAAGGCGTCAGGTCGCGCGGCGGCGGCAAGCCATTGATCAGGCTGGCGGTGGTGACGGTATTGGCGAGCAGGCAGGCGATCGTCATCGGCCCGACGCCGCCCGGCACCGGCGTGATCCAGCCGGCCACCTCACGCGCCGCCTGGGTGTCGACGTCGCCGACGAGGCGGGTCTTGCCCTCGCCCTTGTCGGGCGCCGGCACGCGGTTGACGCCCACGTCGATCACCGCCGCGCCCGGCTTGATCCAGTCGCCCTTGATGATGTGCGGGCGGCCGACGGCGGCGACCACGATGTCGGCCTGCCGCACGATGCCCGGCAGGTCGGCGGTGCGCGAATGGGCGATGGTTACGGTGCAGTTCTCGCGCAGCAGCAATTGCGCCATCGGCTTGCCCACGAGGTTGGAGCGCCCGACCACCACCGCGTGCTTGCCGGCGAGGTTGCCGACGAAATCGCGCAGCAGCATCAGGCAGCCGAGCGGCGTGCAGCTCACCGGCCCGGGCAGGCCGATCTGCAGCTTGCCGACGCTGGCCGGGGTGAAGCAGTCGACGTCCTTGTCGGGCGAGATGGCGAGAATGACCCTGGTCGGGTCGATCTGCCGGGGCAGCGGCAATTGCACGAGAATGCCGTGGATGTTCGGATCGCCGTTGAGCCGGTCGACCAGCGCCAGCAGCTCGCCCTCCGAGGTGGTCTCGGGCAGTTCGTACTTTTCCGAATGCATGCCGGCTTCGACGGTCTGCCTGGCCTTGTTGGCGACGTAGATCTCGCTCGCCGGATCGTGCCCGACGATCACCACGGCGAGGCCGGGGGTGACGCCGTGCTCGGCCTTGAGCCGGGCCACGTGCCCGGCAATGCGGGCCCGGAGGCCCTCGGCATAGGATTTTCCGTCGATGATCTGGGCTGCGGTCGCTGTCATGGGCGCGGCTATTTCACACTACCGGCCGTATCTCAACCCCCGCGGCGGCGAGCCCGGCCCTGACAGCGCGCGCGATCTCGACCGCGTCGGGCGTATCGCCGTGGATGCACAGCGATTTCGCGGTGGTGGCGATCACCCCGCCGTCGACGCCGACGATCTCGCCGCGCTCGGCCAGCCGCACCGCCCGTGCGGCGATCGCCGCCTTGTCGTGCAATACCGCGCCCGGCATCTGCCGCGGCACCAGCAGGCCGTTTGGCTGGTAGGCCCGGTCGGCATAGGCCTCGCGGATGGTCGTGAAGCCCAGCGCCTCGGCCACTTCCGACTGCGCCGAATTGTCGATGGCGAGGATGGCCATGCCGCTCACCAGCCCTTCCACCGCGGCAAAGCAGAGCGCGGCAACCGCCGGCTCCTCGGCGGCCATGTTGGCCAGCGCGCCGTGCAGCTTGACGTAGCGCACCGGCCAGCCCTCCTCCTCGCCCAGCTCCACCAGCCGGCGCACCTGCGCCCGGATGGCGGCGTCGAGCTCCTCGGGCGGCAGCACCATGCGGGTCCGGCCGAAATTGGCGCGGTCGGGAAAGCCCGGATGCGCCCCGACCACGACGCCGCGCGCCCTGGCGGCACGCAGCGCCGCCCGCATGCTGTCGTCGTCGCCGGCGTGACCGCCGCAGGCGATATTGGCCGACGACACGATGTCGAGCATCGCCTCGTCGTCGCCGACGCCCTCGCCGAGATCGGCGTTGAGATCGAGGCTGGCGGTCATCGTGCGTGCTCCAAAGTCACCGGCCGGAACCGGATTTCGGCCCCCGGCCGCAATTGCGCGAAGCGGTCGAGATCGGCGCTGACCACGGTGGCGATGCGCGGATAGCCGCCGGTCGGCTGGTGGTCGCGCATCAGCACGATGGGCGTGCCGTCGCCGAGGATCTGGATGTCTCCCGGCACGATGGCGTCCGAGACGAGGCTCAGCCGCCGCTGCGCGCGGAACACGCCGTCGGGGTCGGCCAGCCGCACGCCCATGCGGTCGAGACTGGGCGAAATCGCGAACCGGCCGCCGGCAAAGGCAGCGCGCACCGGGGCGTCGAACAGCTCGGCATGCAGCCCCCACAGCACGCGGATCGGCCCCTCGCCCGCCACCGCATTTGCAGCCACGGCCGCCGCGCCCTCGCCGCCGAAGGCGATGCGGTCGCCGGCCCGGAGCGCCCTGCCCTTGAAGCCGCCGAGCCCGACCGTGAGGTTGGTCGCCCGGCTGCCGAGCAGCGGCGGCACCTCGATCTCGCGGTCGAAGCGCAGATAGCCGTAATTGCCCGCCGGCCCCGGCGTCACCTCCACCACGTCGCCGGCCTCGAGCGCCAGCCGCCCCGGCCAGTCTCGCGCCTTGCCGTTGACGCTGAGCCCGAACGTCCCGCCGGCGCAGCCCAGATGCAGCGGCCCCTCGGCGCGAAAGGCGAGGCCGGCCGCCGTGATCTCGATGCCGGTCGCGCCGGCCCGCTCGAGCTGCGCCCCGGCCGCGGCGAAGGCGCCGCGATCCATCGGACCGGAGGCGCTGATGCCGTGCGCCAGCATGCCGAAGCGGCCGGCATCCTGCAGCGTCGCCAGCGGCCCGGCGCGGGTGATGGTGAGGGCGCTCACGCCGCTCTCCGGAACTGCACCAGATCCCCTGCCGCGAGCCGCGTCGGCGGCAGCTTTCGTGGATCGAAATTCTGGAACGCCGTCCGCCCGAGAATGTGCCAGCCGGTGCGGATCGGCGTCGCCGCGATCGCCGTCTGTCCGGCCGCGAACAGCACCGTGCCCGCCGGCACCAGCGGCCGTACCGCCTCGCGCCGCGGCAGCAGCAGCGCCGCGTCGTGGAAGCCGCAATAGACGAAGCCGGGCGCAAACCCGGTCGCCAGCACCCGCAGCGGCTGCGCATTGTGCCGCGCGACGAACGACGCCGGCGTCAGCCGAAGCGCCGCCGCCACCTCGGCCAGATCCTCGCCGTCGAAGCTCACGGCGATCTCATGCCGCGCCGGCGGCGCCGCAATCTCGGGCCCCCCCAGCCGCAGCATCACCTCGCGCCGGACCGTCTCGAGACTGCTCCCCTGCTCCACCCGCAACAGCACCGACACCAGCCCCGGCGCCATTTCGGCGACGCCCGGCACCGGCTCCGCGGCCAGGCGCCGCGCCAGGGCGATCGCCGCCCGGTTGGCCGCCTCCGACAGCGTCTCGGCAAATCGCACCAGCAGCGCCCGGTCGCCGAGCGGCAGCAATGTGGGCTTGAGCTCAGGGGTCACCACGATATGGCGCCCGCGCCGCGCGCGCTCAGGTCCACAAGATCGGCAACGGAAGGCATCGGCGGCAATTCTCGGACGGGCAACGCCGGTGCATATTGCCGAGCCGCCCGCGGCGGTGCAAGGAACGCCGACGCGGCGCGACGGGCGGAGCCCGGAGACGCGGAACAGCACGTGCCGCACGAACGTCCGGCTCGCTTCACCACAGGGAGCCCTCGATGGACGTCATTGAAACCGACCGCCTGGTCCTCAGAAACTTCCGCAAGGACGACGCCGCCGATCTCTTCGCCTATCTGCACGACCCCGTGGCGAGCTGCTTTTTCTCCTTAAGGCTCGAGGACATGCGCGCGGCGGAAGCAGAGGCGGAAACGCGCAGCCAAAGCGACGAGTACATCGCCGTATGCCTGAAGGACACCGGCCGGCTGATCGGCGACCTGTTCGCCGTGCCGGAAGACGAAACGGACACCTGGTCGGTCGGCTGGAACTTCAACCCGGCCGTCGCCGGCGCCGGCTTTGCGTCCGAAGCGGCGCGCGCCCTGTTCGACTACCTGTTCGGGGTCAAACAGGGGCGCCGCCTCTACGCCTATGTGGAAGACCACAACCTCGCCTCGCAGCGCCTGTGCGAGCGGCTGGGAATGCGGCGGGAGGGGCTGTTCAAGGAGTTCGTGTCGTTCCGCACGGACGATGCCGGCGCGCCCATCTACGAGAACACGATGCAGTACGCCATCCTGCGCAAGGAATGGGCGGCCTGACCGTCAGCCGCTGCCCTGGGCGCCGCTTCCCGGCGCGGCAGGCGGATTGCCCGTACCGGGCACGAGCTTGATCATCGTCTGCTGCGCCATGGTGCCGTTCGCGATGACGATCTGGCGGCCGTCGTCCGTCCGGAGCACCGTGTAGCCGAGCGAGATGTCCTCGACCTCGCCGATCTCGAACGCGTGCTGCGTGGGGGCGGCGACCTGCACGCGATCGCCGCGGCGGAACGGCTTGTACAGGACCAGGCTTATGCCCGCGATGAGGTTGCCCAGCGTGGTCTGTGCCGCAAAGCCGACGATCACCGACGCCAGGCTGACGCCGGCGAGCAGCGCCGTCCCGAGGCGGTTGAGCGCCGGGATGAGATGCGCATAGAGCGTCGCGAGGACGATCCAGATCACCAGGATCGTCAGGTGACTGAGGAAGGACAGCGTGATCTGGTCGATCCGGTCCGAACGATCGTAGCGCAGCGCCTCACGAAACAGCCGCCGCACCAGCGCCGACAGGACAAGCCCAACCAGGGCGAACAAGCCGCCGAGCAGCAAGGCGCCGGTGATCTGGTGCGGATCGAGCAATTGCGACATCGGTCAAGCCTCGCGGGTCGGGCGGTCTGTCCACGGCAGCATTGTGCGGCAATCGGGAGACTCCGCAAGATTTGTCGGCTCGCCCCGTGCCATCGTGCTCATGCATCGGAACTGGACGGCCATGAACACATCGAAAGCACCAATTGCATATCAGACCCGACTGAACCGGGTTATCGACCACATCTACGACCATCTGGACGACGACATCCGCTTCGACGATCTGGCGGAAATCGCCTGCCTGTCACCCTGGCACTGGCATAGGGTCTATACCGCCATGCGCGGTGAAACCATCACCGAGACGATCCGCCGGCTTCGGCTGTCGCGCGCAGCCGAGCGGCTGGCGAACTCGGACCTGGCCCTCGACGCGATCGCCCGACGTGCCGGCTACAGTTCGGCCGACGCCTTCGGACGGGCGTTCAAGGACGCCTACGGCAAGAGCCCGGCCGACTACCGCGAATCCGGCAGCCATGCGGCGTTCAGGGCCGCCCTGCTGGCGGAGGACGGCGCGGGGTTTCCGGTTTCGATGGAGACGCTCGCTCCGATCCGCTGCGTGAGCATCGCCCATGCCGGCTCCTACATGCAGATCGACCGCGCGATGGGACGGCTGTTCAGCGCGCTTGCCGCCCAGGACGCCGTGGCGCCGGATCGGCGGATGATGGCCGTGTTCTATGACGACCCCGACCTCGTGCCGGTCGAGGACCTGCGGTCACGCGCGTGTTCCCCGGTTGCCGATGGCGTCGCGCTGGCGCCGCCGATCGAGGAGGCGATGCTCCGCGGCGGGCTTTATGCGCGGCTGCGCTACCAGGGCCCCTATGCCGACATGAAAGGCGCGTATCGCTGGCTGCTCGGCGTGTGGCTGCCGCAATCCGGCCACGAGCCGGACGATGCCCCGATGTTCGAAGCTTATCTCAACAGCCCGCAGCAGGTCGCGCCGAACGCGCTCGTCACCGACATCCACCTGCCGCTGCGGGCATCGTGATGCGCGGCGCTCCGGCAGTGCCGATCATCCCCGCGGAGGTCGCGTCGGCCTTCGCGGCGTTCCCGGAGCCGGTCCGCGCGCAGCTCCTCGAGGTGCGGCGGTTGATCTTCGCGACAGCCGCTGAAACCGGCGGCGTCGAGCCGCTGACCGAGACGCTGAAATGGGGGGAGCCCGCCTATCTCACCGAAGCAACGGGAAGCGGCAGCACGATCCGGCTCGGCCTGCCGGCATCGACCGAGGGCATGGGGGCAGTGCTGTTCAACTGCCGCACACCCCTGGTCGAGACGTTTCGCGCGCAGTTCGCCGAGGCATTCGTCTTTCAGGGCAACAGGGCTCTTCTGCTCGATCCATCCGCTCCGCTGCCGACCGAACAGCTTTCGATGTGCCTGGCCATGGCGCTGACCTATCATCGGCGGCGCGCGGCATGATCCGGTCCGGTTGTTCGAACGCCGCCAGCGTTCGAGCCAGTGCCTCGGTCGGCTGTCGATCGGAGGCGTGCGGCAGCGCCACCCGAACGGTGCGGTCATCATCGCGATAGCGTCGCCACATGCGTCAGAACTTCACGCTGAGGCTGGCACGGACGCTCTGGTCGGTGCGGCCGGAACCGAACTGGCCGCCATAGGAGATGCCGAGCACGGCGTTGGGCGACAGGTTGAAGTCCAGCCCGGCCTCGACCACGGCAGCATCCCGGGCAATCGGAACTCCGCCGATGGAGAAGGCATCGCCACCGCCGGCGAAGCGCATCATCGCATCCGGTGTGACATCGCCGAGGGCATGACGCCAGCCGAGTGTGCCCTTCGCCGTGACGGTCGCCTCGCCGAGCCTGAAGGAGGTCGAGGCGCGAAGGCCCAGCGTCGTGAAGGTCGCATCGGTGATGGCCGATGGGCTGGTCAGTGCAGCTTCGCCCCCCCTCTCGGTGAAGCCATCGGTATGCAGGTTGACATAGGCGAGGTTCGCGAAGGGCTCGAACCGGGCAGCGCCCATGTCCATGCCATAGGCCAGTTCGCCGAAGATCTGCATGGTGCCGGCAGCGTATTTGCCGTTCAGGCTGTCGCCGAAGCCGGGGAAGGCAACGCTGCGGTTCGTGGTAATGTCGTGCCACGTATAGGCCGCGCCCGTGCGGAAGGCGAGATCGCCCCAGCTCGTGCCGCCATAGAGACCGAGATGGACGTTGTCGCTCGACCCCGACGCTGCCCGATCGCGGGCAGCGAAGCTCGTCTGGCTGTAGCCGGCGACCGCACCGAGGCGCCAGCCGTTGAACATTGGAGCATCCGCGCCGACGAAGACGCCGCCGGTGGAACGCTCGAGGCGGGCGGCATTGCCGTCGCTGTTCCAATGGCCCCACGATCCGAAGGCCTGTCCCCACACCGCCGCGCCCATGCCACCGGAGGCCGCGCGCAGGCGATCGTTGACGGCGCTGCGGACGAAGCCGCTGTCCTCGATCATCACCGTGGGCAGCGAAGCGTGGACCTCGCCGGACAGCTGGTCGAAGGCGTATCGCGCCTGCGGAGCCGTCAGGTCCAGCACCGCAGTGTAGACGGGGTTGCCGAGGCCGAGGCTTTCGACACCGCCGCCGGCGGCGATCTGGTTGGGGGTGATGCCGACATTCTGGAAGCCGACAGCGTTGCGGGTCATCGTCAGCCAGACATTGTTGGCGTCGTAGCTGAGCGACGGGTCGAGGAACGCAAGGTTCGAGGTCACGCCGCTGAAGGTGCCGCCGACTCCACCGGGGCCGTTGGCGGTGAGGATCTTGTAGGGGGTTGCGGGCGCATAGTTGCCCGTGCCGGCGAGCACCGCCACCGTGCCGCCGCTGATCGTCGCCATGCCGGACGCGCTAATCCAGTCATGTTGTCCGCCCGCATCCACCTTCACCTCGTAGATCGACAGCGGGTCGAAGGTAATGTTGCCGGCGACGTTGAGCGTGCCGAACCCGCCATTGCCCGGCGCGATGATGCCGGTGACGGTGGTGTCGCCGACCGTGCCGACGCCCTCAAGGCGGCCGCCGGCAAGCACGTTCATCGTGCCGCCGAGTTGACCGTCTACCGCCAGAGTGCCGTCTTCGACCCTGGTCGCGCCGGTGAAGCTGCTGAAATTGCCGGTCAGATCGGTCCTGCCCGTGCCGATCTGGCGCAGCAAACCCGTGCCGACCATCGAGCCTCCGATGGTCAAATCGTCCGAACGGTTGAAGACGAGCGAACCGCCGACGAAAATATAGCCGGGGCCGCCGATCGACCCCGTCGTGCCGCCATTGCCGATGCTCAGCGACGCGCCATCGAGGACACTGGTGCCGCCGGTGTAGCTGTTGTCGGCGGTGAGAGTGACGCTCCCCGTCACGACCTGCACCATGCCCGACCCGGAAATCGTGCCGGCAAAAGTCGTGGCGTCGCTGCGCCCGAAGCGCAACAGGCTGTTGTTGGTGACGTTGCCGACGATGGAGCCACTCGTGCCGCTGACGCCATCGCCGATCTGCAGCGAGCCGGCGCTGATCGTCGTGCCGCCGGTGTAGCTGTTGGCGCCGGTCAGGATCAGTTCGCCGAGATCGGCCTTCACCAATTGGCTGGCGCCGGTCAACTGAGAGGCGATGGTCGCGGAAGAACTCGCCCCCGCCGGCGTTCCGTCACCGACCCGGATCGACGTGCTGCCGCCCGTGCCGTTCAGCGTGACGGGATCGCCGGTGACGCGCCAGCCCGAGCCGATGAACTGCATCCCGGTGGTCGAGATCGCGCCGCCCGAATTGTCCACCGTCACAGTGCCGGGATTGTTCTGGAAGATGGCGTACTGGCCGCCCCAGGCGGCGGCGGACGTGCCGTTCGCGTCGGTCCAGTTCGTCGGGCCGGCGATCCAGGTACCGCTACCGCCATGGATCGTATTGTCGGCCGACATTTGCGTGCCGTTCCAGAACTCCGTGGCGCCGCCGGCACCGCCGCTGACGACAAGGTTGACCTGACTGGCCATCGCGGTCTGCACCGTTCCCGACCCCGATGGCAGCGTCCCGACAGTGAGGCCGTTGTCGGTCAGCGCGCCGGCATAGTCGAAGATGCGATAGACGCCGGTGCCGAAGCCGCCGAAATCGGTCGCGTTCAGCGTTCCGTCGAGCACCAGATTGCCGTTGACCTCGAACAGCCCCGTGGTGTCGCCGGGCGCGCTGAGCGCCACGTTGATCTGGCTGGTCGGATTCAGCGCCAGCGATGCCATCGTCAGCACCTGACCGCTGCGCCCTTCGAGCGTGCCGCCATTGGCGATGAATGTATCGCCCACGCTGCCCGAGCCGCCGAGGGACGTGCCCGACTTCACCTCGACCCGGCTCGCCGCCATGGATCCGTTCACCAGCATCCGGCCACCCTCTACGGTGGTGGTGCCGGCAAAGCTGGTGGTGCCGGTGAGCGTGAGGGTCGCGGACCCCTGCTTGATGAAGTCGCCAGTGCCGGTGATGCTGGAGGGAAGCGTGGTAGTGACCGACGTGACGGTGGTGAGCGCACCGGTGCCGATGGCGAGGGTGCCGCTTGCGAACCCCCCCAGGTCGCCGATGGTCTGCGCGTAGCCATTGAGGTCGAAAGTCCCCCCAAGGAGCCGGAGCGTCGTGGTGGTCGGCAGCCGGTTGTCGGCGCCCAGCGCCAGGCTGCCGCTCCATACGGTGGTGGGCCCCGCATAGCTGCTCTGGCCCGTGAGGGTGAGCGTGCCTGCGCCTTCCTTCTCGAAGGAGCCCGAGCCGGAGATGGCGCCGCCAAAACTGTAGTCCGTCTTGCGGCGGAACATCATCTCGCCATTGTTCAGCACGTCGCCGACCAGCGTGCCGTCCTGCGGTTCGGACCCGACCAGCGCGCCGACATAGAGCCGGCCCTCCTGTAGTTCGGTGCCACCGGTCCAGCCGTTGTCTCCCTTGAGCGTGAGCCAGCCGGAGCCTGTCTTCACCACCTTGCCGATGCCGGAGATATTGCCGGTCGCATCGGTGAAATAGTCGGTGCTGTTGAGAAAAAGCGTGCCGTCGTTCTTCGTGGCGACGGGCAGGAGCGACCAGGGGACGGCGGTCTGGGCGATCTTGAGGGTGGCGCCGGCGGAGATGTCGATGGTGCCGTCGAAGGACGAGACGCCGCCGGCGAGCGTGGTGGTGCCGGCCTGAACGATGACGTTACCTTTGCCGCTCCCGCCAGTGATATAGGGCGCGAATACGTAGTCGTTCGCGTTGTGGTTGAAGACCAGCGTCCGCGTTCCCGGATTCGGCGAGCCTTCGAAGACGACGTAGGGCGCCTCGACGGCGCCTGGCGCCACCGCCGGCTGCCCCGCCGCCGCGCCGATGATCAGCGTTCCCGAGGTCCCCGTGCCGTTGCCGATGATGATGCCCTGGTCCGGATCGGTGATGCGCAGCGTCCCGCCGTCGGCGACCGTCAGGACGCCGCCGGCCACCCAAATGCGGCTCGAGGACGAGAGCGTGCCGCCGCTGTCGACCGTCCCGACGTTCAGTATCTCGACCTCGGTCGCCGTGAGGGTGCCGCCCTGGGTCACCGTCACCGAGCCGGGGGCCAGCACGCTGACCCGGCCGTTCGAGTCGAGCGTGCCGCCATCGGTGACCGTCAGCGTGCCGGAGTTGCTGATGCCGCCCTTGGCCGACCAGGTCGAGCCCGTTCCGGAAACCAGCGCCTCGCTCTTGCTGTTGATGTTGACGATGGCGCTCGTGTCCGCCGAGGCGCCGTCGAGAACGTTGAAGACGCCGCGGCCGGGTGATCCGATATTGAAATTCACGCCACTCGTGATGACGAAGGAGGAGCCGGTGCCGGTGACGGTCAGCGTTCCGTCGGCCGCCGTCGAATCACGCCCCAGCGTAACGATGGCGTTGCCGCCCGGATTGACGATCTGGAGCTTGCCGCCATCTTCGACCACGAAGGAGCCCACATTGGCGTCATAGGAAACGGTGAGCTCCGTGGCGGTCCATTGCGATCCCGCGCCGGTCACCAGCACTCTGCCGGTCGTGACGGGAAAACCGACTGTGCCGGGAAAGTTGGCCACGACGGTGTGCTTGGTCGTGACCTGCCCGCCGTTCGAGACGGTGACGGCGCCTTCGCCATGGTCGCCCACGATGAAATAGGTGCCGGTGTCCGTGATCCGGCCCGCGCCCGTCACCAGAAGCCCACCCACGGTGCCGGCGGTACTGCCGAGCTTGACCCCTGCGGACTGCGCCCCGGCCGCGTTTATGACCACGGGAGACGCCGTGGAGCCGTTGTTGATGACGACCGGGAGGGCGGATGTGGGTACGCTGCCGGACGACCAGTTGGTCGGAGCGAACCAGTCCATGGTCCCGGCTCCGCCGGTCCAGGTCTGGGCGAAGGCGGGCGATGACGCGGCGAATCCGGCAAGCGCGGTACCGGCGAGGAGTCCGGGGACGAGCCTCCAATACCCGATCAGTTTCGTCGCCGTGCCGCCCGCGCGCGCGCAAGTGCGGCGATCGGCCCGCATTCCAGTGCCGCCGCATCCGGCGTGCGGCGCGGCCCCATTGTAATCATGACAAATCGCCATTCGCCCCCCGATGGCAAGACCGCATATCCGCAGAGGCGACAACGCACGCGAACCCTCGCGCCACTTTCGATCCCGGGCCGGCCGTTCATCGCCGAATGCACCCCGGATGCTTCACGCCTTCATCGACTGCGGATAAGCATGCGGTTTTCAGGGGGATGTGTCTCTCCTCGGAAATGAGAGGGGGGCCCAAAAAAAAAGCCCGCCGTTTCCACGACCGAGGGAAGGTTACGACAGCCCGCTCAGCACAAGGCGAGCGATGGCCTGCGCGCGCGTTCTCGCCCCGAGCTTGCGGCGTGCCTGGTCGATGTGGCTTCGCACGGTGGTCTGCGACACGCCGAGCAGATTGGCGATGGCCGCATCGGTCTGGCCGGCCGCCACCCAGCGGATGCATTCCAGCTCACGGTGGGTAAGGGTTGCTTGCGGGTCGGCGACGGGCGCAACGCCGGTCAAGGTGCGGCACCGTTCATGCGTCAGGAACGCCAGTTGGTGCAATTCGCAGCGCAGCGCAGACGGCATCGGCTGTTCCTTGCCGGCCATCGTGACGAGCCCGAAATAGCCGCCCGGCCCGTAGATCGGCACCGAGAACCCATCCGTCCAGCCCCACTCGGCGGCGGTGTCCCAAATGTCCCGTTCGGCGCGCGACAAGGTGCGCTCGGCCTTCGCTTCGAGCCAGGTAAAAGGCGCGATGCGCCGTCTGGATTCGGCGACGACATAGTCGGCAGCGACGAAATTGCGCCGGACATAGAGTTCGATCCAGGCCGGCGGCCAGTCCTGAAAGAAGAAATGTGTCTCCGGCCCGTTGTCGGCCGGCAGGAAAGCGCCGCAGGCGCTGGCCGTATAGCCGTGGACTGCGATCCGCTGCCTGAAACAGTCCTTGACCGCATCCATCGTCAGGCATGCGGCAAGCGCCTCGGCGAAGTCTCCCGTGATCATTGAAATCTGCTCAACCCAAATTCAAGCACGAGAACATGCGGTGCAGCATAGTGTATCGTCCGCAAACGCCTCAAGCGTTACGGTTGGAAGCCGTCGCCAAAACAAGAAACCGTTCTGGGGTGCGTGGCGGAAGCGGTGGGATTCGAACCCACGGTACGGTTGCCCGTACGCTAGTTTTCAAGACTAGAGCCTTAAACCACTCGGCCACACTTCCATATCGCCTCAGGGGAGAGCTGCTTATGATACGCTTACTCGCGATCCTCGCGCAGCCGCCGGTTCATTGCTAACCCCTTGCAGCAAATTCACTTTTATGCACGTCAGGTGCCAAGTCCAGCGGTTTTCAAGACCGGAGCAATCAACCGCTCTGCCACCTGCCCGTGGCCGCCCATGTAGCGGCGGACGCTGCGCAAGTCCAGATTAGGGCAGCAGCAGCGTGGTGCCGGTGGTTGCCCGCGCCTCAAGCGCGCGGTGGGCGTCGGCCGCCCGCGCCAGCGGGAAGCGCTGGTTGATCGAGGGGCGGATGTGCCCGGCTTCGACGGCGCCGAACACCCGAGCCATGGTCCGCCGCAGGCTTTCGGGGTCGCCGTAATAGTGCGCCGTGGTCGGCCGCGTGACGTAGAGCGAGCCGCGCGTCTGCAGCATGCTGAGGCTGACGCCGGTCACCGGCCCCGAGGCGTTGCCGTAGCTGACCATCAGCCCGCGCGGCCTCAGGCAGTCGAGCGAGGCCTCGAAGGTCGCCTTGCCGATGCCGTCATAGACCACGTCGACGCCGCGGCCGCCGGTGGCCTCGCGCACCTTCCGCACCCAGCCGTCCTCGCGCGAATTGAAGGCGAATGCCGCGCCGTTGGCGCGCGCGCCGGCGACCTTCTCGTCCGATCCGGCGAGCGCGATCACCGTGGCGCCGGCCGAGCTCGCCCACTGCACCAGGAACGAGCCGACGCCGCCCGCGGCGGCATGCACCAGCATGGTATCGCCGGGCTTGAACGGCCAGGCCTCGAACAGCAGATAGTGCGCCGTGCCGGCCTTCGACAGCACCGCGGCGGCCGTCTCGAAGTCGATGTCGTCGGGCACCCGCACCAGCTTGTCGGCGGCGATCAGCCGCTCCTCGGCATAGGCCCCGACCGTCCCGGCATAGGCGACGCGGTCGCCCGGATGGAAATCGGCGACGCCCTCGCCCACCGCCGTCACCACGCCGGCGGCTTCGACGCCGGGGGTGAGGGGCAGCTCCATCCTGTAGAGCCCGGTGCGGTGATAGACGTCGATGAAATTGAGCCCGATCGCCGCCTGCTGCAGCTTCACCTGCCCCGGGCCGGGCGCACCCACCTCGCGCGCCTCGAGCCGCAGCACCTCCGGCCCGCCATTGGCGTGGATGACGATGGCACGGCTCATGATTTCTTCCTCGGCGCCGATTTCGGCCGCGATTGCGCGCGGCCCGTCCGGGTGGAGCGCGGCCTGGGCTTGTCGGGCTCGGTCAGCGTTTCGACCGGCACGGCGCCGCTGGCGGCGGCCCGCACCGGCTTGGGGGCGATGCTGCCGGCGGCGAGCTTGCGCTGCTTGCTGAAAATGTTGATGCCCTCGACCAGCACGGCAAAGCCCATGGCGGCGTAGATGTAGCCCTTGTCGATGTGGAAGCCGAGCCCGTCGGCCACCAGCGACACGCCGATCAGCACCAGGAAGGCGAGCGCCAGCATCTTGGTGGTGGGGTGGCGGGCGACGAAGTTCGCGATCGGCCCGGAGGCGACGAACATCAGCGCCACCGCCACGACCACCGCGGCGATCATCACCTCGACGTGCTGCGCCATGCCGATGGCGGTGATGATCGAGTCGATGGAAAACACCAGGTCGAGCAGGATGATCTGCGTCACGATCGCCGACATCATCGCCTTGGCCTGCTGCTGCAGCGTCGGCTCGTGCGGCTCCTCGATCTCGGCATGCATCTCGTGCACGGCCTTGTAGATGAGGAACAGGCCACCGCCGAGCAGGATGATGTCGCGCCACGAAAAACCGTGGCCGAAGGCGCTGAACACCGGCTGGCTGAGGGCGATGATCCAGCTCAGCACCAGCAGCAGCGCGATGCGGAAGATCAGCGCCAGGCTGAGCCCGATGGTGCGCGCTCGGTCGGCCTGCGCCTTGGGCAGCTTGCTCACCAGCACCGAGATGAAGATGACGTTGTCGACGCCGAGCACCACCTCCATCAGGGTCAAAGTGGCGAACGCGATCCAGGCATTTGGGTCGAGCAACAGGTCGAACATCGGGGGCTCCGCCGGGGAAGGTGCTCCAATCTAGGTATCCGCCCCGGACGTTGGAAGTCTCGCCCGGCCGGCATTTCGCACATTTCCATTCCGGTCCATCGCCGCGAGGCGCAAAAAACACCTGTCCGCTCCGCTGGTTGCCGGAGAGTCCGGGTGATACGCTTCAAGGCAAATCCCCAAGGACTTTCCGCGATGGATACATTCACCCCCATTCCGGCGGCGATCGGCGGCGTGCTGATCGGCCTGTCGGCGGCCCTGCTCTGGCTCGGCAATGGCCGCATCGCCGGCATCTCCGGCCTGTTCGGGCAATTGCTGCCGCCGGCGCGGACGGTCGTGTGGCGGCTGGTGTTCCTCGCCTGCCTCGTCGGCGGCACCGCCCTCGCCGCGGCGCTGCTGCCCGGCCTCGGCCATCGTCCGCAAAGCCTCGTGGCGGCGCCGGCCTGGTTCGGCGGCGGCAGCATCGTCTGGATCGCGCTCGCCGGCCTGTTCACCGGCTTCGGCACCAAGATCGGCAATGGCTGCACCTCGGGACACGGCGTCTGCGGGCTGGCGCGGCTGTCGAAGCGCTCATTGGTCGCGGTGGGCGTGTTCTTCGTTGTTGCTATCCTCACCGTGACCGTGACGGGAATCGTCTGATGACCAAGTCGTCCAACCTGCCCTATCTGGCCGTGGCTGCCGTCGCCGGCGTGCTGTTCGGCGCCGGGCTCTACATCTCCGGCATGGTCGATCCGCTGAAGGTGCTGCGCTTCCTCGATCTTGCCGCCATCCCGCGCGGCGGCTGGGACCCGAGCCTGGCATTCGTGATGGTTCCGGCGGTGGTGGTGATGTTCGTCGCCGTGCGCCTCGGCCGCCGGCGTGGCCGGCCGGTGTTCGACACCGCCTTCCACGAGCCCGAATTCAACCGCATCGACACGCCGCTGGTGGCCGGCGCGGCGCTGTTCGGCATCGGCTGGGGCATGTCGGGCATCTGCCCAGGCCCGGCCATCTCGCTGCTCGCCTTCTGGCCGCACGCTCTGCCGATCTATCTCCTGGCGCTGTTCATCGGCTCCTATGGCGGCTCGCTCGTCGTCCCCAGCGGCCGCGTCCGGCGCCTGGCGGCGGCGCGGTGAGCACCGCGGTCGTCGTCGGCGGCGGGCTGGCGGGGCTGGCGGCGGCGGTCGCCGTCGCCAAGGCTGGGCTCGACACCGTCCACCTCGTGCCCAAGGGGCCGCCCGACCGCCGCACCTCGGCGCTGATGCTGCCGGCGGTCGACTACCTCAAGGCCGCCGGGCTGCTGCCCGACCCGGCCGCCATCGGCCAGCCGCTCACCCGCATACGCATCATCGACGGCACGCGCCGGCTGGTCCGGGCGCCCGAAACGCTGTTCGACAGCGCCGAATTCGACCTGCCCGCCTTCGGCTGGAACCTGCCCAACGTCAGGCTCGCCGAGAGCTTCGAGGCGGCGCGGAGCGCGCTGCCCAACCTCAGCAGCCGCGAAACCACGCTCGACGACCTCGAGATCGGCGCGGACCACGCCACGCTGCGCCTCGCCGACGGCGCCACGCTCACGGCCGACCTCGTGGTCGGGGCCGACGGCAAGAAATCGCGGGTGCGCGAGAGCGCCGGCTTCCGCGCCCGCGAGAACGGCTTCACCGAGGCGGCGCTGGTCTGCGACCTCGGGCTCGAGCGCCCGGTCGGCGGCGCCTCGGTCGAGTTCCACTACGAGCACGGCCCGTTCACGCTGGTGCCGGCCGGCGGCAACCGCGCCAACCTCGTCTGGATCGACCGGCGCGACACGCTCAAGACGGCGCAGCAGAGCGGCAAGGACGCGCTGGCCCGCCTGTTCGCCGACAAGTCGCAGCACCTGTTCGGCAAGATCGAGCTGCTGACGCCCGCCCACATGTTCCTCCTCTCGACGCTGACCGTCGACATCGCCGGCAAGGACGGCGTGGTGCTGGTGGGCGAGGCCGCGCACGCCTTCCCGCCGATCGGCGCGCAGGGGCTCAACCTCGGCCTGCGCGACGTGGCCGACCTCGCCGCCAGCCTCGCTGCGGCCGACCTCACGCGCCCCGGCTTCGCCCGGGGGCTGAGCGAGGACTATGCCCGCCGCCGCGCCGGCGACCTCAGCCGCACCGGCACGGTGGTCGATGCGCTGTTCCGCTCGCTGCTCGCCGAATTCCTGCCGGCGCAGGTGCTCAGGGCCGGCGGCCTGTGGGCGCTCAAGCTGGTGCCGCCGCTGCGCAAGGCCGCCTTCGACGTCGGCATGGGCGTGCGCTGAAAACGACAGGGGCGCCCCGCGAGGCGCCCCCTGAACCTTCCGGTCTCGTCCTGGCTTTACTTCGCCGGCGGTTGCGAGCTCGAGGCGCTCGAGCTGGCGTCGCCGCCCTGCAGCTTCTGCCGGGCCTGCTCGGCGCGGTCGGCGAGGATCTTTTCCAGCGCCGCCTCGCCCGAGGCGTTCTTGTTGAATTCGTCGAAGGTCAGCGCCGCTTCGCCATCATAGACGCCGGTGAAGCCGGCGAGGTTGATGGTGATGACGAGGTCCTCGTTCTTGCGGTTCTTGGCGGTCAGCGTCAGCTTGCTGCCCTTCTTGAGGCTGTTCACATAGGCCTCGTTGACCACGAGCTGGGTGGCGCAGCTCTGCGGATCGCACAGCATGTAGGGCACGCGCACCGGCTTGCCGCCGTCGATCTGCCAGGTGACGCCGAACGGCAGCAGCACCCCGAGCGGCACCGCGGCCACGGCAAGCAGGCGGCTCTCCTGGCCCGGGTCGTCGCGCAGCAGGAACGAGCCGAGGAACTGGTTGCTCTGCGTCACCACGACCTGGCGCATGATGCAGGCGCGCTTGCCGTCCTTCTCGGGGTCGCAGATCTTGAGCCAGTTCTGGTTCGGCGCGGCGGCCGCGGCCTGGTCGCCGGCGGCCGGCGGCTGCTGCGACGACGCGGTCGACGCGGCCGGCTGCGAGCTCGAACTGGCCTGCGCAAAGACCTGGCCCGCGGGAAGCGTCAGCGCGGCAATAGTCACGCCGGCGGCGAGAAGCGATTTGAACGTCATCGATATTCCTTGGGGTTCCCGAGCGATCCAGCGGTTCTTTGGGCCGCCTTGCGTTGCGAGCCCTTCAATGGGCGAATTCGGGCAATAACATGACCGGGAAGGCTTTCCAAATCTTTCTCCGGCGGGCTGTTGCCGCACTGCATGGGAGGACCGCCCTGCTGCTGTGAATAGTCCGGACACTGCCGGAGATGTTCGGCATCAATTTGACCCGGGCCGGGCAAATTCTGGTGATCAGGCGGCGACGGCCTCGGCGAGCCTGGCCATGCGATTGAGGATCGCCGCGGTGCCCTTGAGCCGCGACGCCGCGTTCGGCCAGTCGCGCGAAAACACCAGCTTCTGGTCGGGTTTGAGCCGCACGGCCATGCCCGGATCCTGCACCAGCTGCACCAGCCCGGCCGGGTTGGGAAACTGGTTGTGACGCAGCGTGATCACGGCGCCTTTGGGGCCGGCATCGACCTTTTCGACATTGGCGGCGCGGCACAGCGCCTTGACCAGAATCACCTTGAGCAGCGCCTCCACCTCGTCGGGCAGCGGCCCGAAGCGGTCGATCAGCTCGGCGCCGGCGGCGTCGATCTCGCGCGCATCCTTGAGGTCGCCGAGCTGGCGGTAGAGCTGCATGCGCACCTGCAGATCCGGCACGTAATGCTCGGGGATCATCACCGGCATGCCGAGCGAAATCTGCGGGCTCCATTCATTGGCGTCCTCATACGCCTCGGCGCCGTCCTTGAGCGAGGCCACCGCCTCCTCCAGCATGGCCTGGTAGAGCTCGAAGCCGACCTCCTTGATGTGGCCCGACTGCTCCTCGCCCAGCAGATTGCCGGCGCCGCGGATGTCGAGGTCGTGGCTGGCGAGCTGGAAGCCTGCCCCGAGGCTCTCGAGCGATTGCAGCACGTTGAGCCGCCGCTCGGCGGTGTCGGTCAGCTTGCGCTGCGGCGGCACGGTGAACAGTGCATAGGCGCGCTGCTTGGAGCGGCCGATGCGGCCGCGGATCTGGTAGAGCTGCGCCAGCCCGAAATGATCGGCGTGATGCACGATCAGCGTGTTGGCGTTGGGGATGTCGAGCCCGGATTCGACGATCGTCGTCGCCAGCAGCACGTCGAACTTGCCGTCGTAGAAATTGTTCATGATGTCGTCGAGCTCGCCCGCCGCCATCTGGCCGTTGGCGACGACGAAGCTCACCTCCGGCACCTGCTCGCGCAGGAACTCCGCGATGTCCGGCTGGTCCTTGATGCGCGGCACCACGTAGAACGACTGCCCGCCGCGATATTTCTCGCGCAGCAGCGCCTCGCGGATCGAGATCGGGTCGAACGGCGAAATGAAGGTGCGGATGGCCAGCCGGTCGACCGGCGGCGTCGCCAGCAGGCTGAGGTCGCGCACGCCGGTGAGGGCGAGCTGCAAGGTGCGCGGAATCGGTGTCGCGGTCAGCGTCAGCACGTGCACGTTCCCGCGCAACTCCTTGAGCCGCTCCTTGTGACCGACGCCGAAATGCTGCTCCTCATCGACAATAAGCAGCCCCAAATCCTTGAATTCGATGGATTTTCCGAGCAGCGCGTGGGTCCCGACGACGATGTCGACCTGGCCGCTGGCGATGCCCTCCTTGGTCGCCTTGAGGTCGGCGGCGGCCACCAGACGGCTCGCCTGCGCCACCTTGACCGGCAGGCCGGCGAAGCGCTCCGTGAAGGTCTTGAAGTGCTGCCGCGACAGGAGCGTGGTCGGCACCACCACCGCCACCTGCTTGCCCGACATGGCCACGGCGAAGGCGGCGCGCAGCGCCACCTCGGTCTTGCCGAAGCCGACATCGCCGCACACCAGCCGATCCATCACCCGCCCGGCCGCGATGTCGTCGAACACGGCCGAGATGGCGGCGAGCTGGTCCTCGGTCTCGTCATAGGGGAAGCGGGCGGCGAACTCGTCATAGGCGCCCGAATTGATGTCGACCGGATCGGCCCTGGCGAGCTGGCGCTGCGCCGCGATCTTGATCAGCTGCTCCGCCATGTCGCGGATGCGCTTCTTGAGCTTGGCCTTCTTGGCCTGCCAGGCGACGCCGCCGAGCTTGTCGAGCTCGACGTCGCTGCCGTCCGAGCCGTAGCGGCTCAGCAGCTCGATGTTCTCGACCGGCAGATAGAGCTTGGTCTCCCCGGCATACTGGATCTCGACGCAATCGTGCGGCGCGCCCATCGCCTCGATCTGCTTGAGGCCGAGGAAGCGGCCGATGCCGTGGTCGACATGCACCACGAGGTCGCCAGCCGACAGGCTCGTCGCCTCGGTCAGCGCGTCCGACGCCTTTTTGCGCCGCTGCGGGCGCAGCAGCCGCTCGCCGAGGATATCCTGCTCGGACAACACCACGAGGTCGGCCGTCTCGAAGCCGTTCTCGAGCGGGAGCACCGCCAGCGCAGTGACGGCCGCCGAGGTGCTGACGGCGTCCTGCCAGTTCTCGGCGAGGCGCGGATGCCGGAGACCATGGTCCTGCAGCAGTTGCGCCATGCGGTCGCGCGAGCCGTCCGACCAGCAGGCGATCACCGTGCGCCGCCCGGCCTTGCTCTCGGCCTTGAGCAGCGTCACTACCGCCTCGAACAGGTTGACGTCCTGGGCCTGCCGTTCGGCGGCGAAATTGTGCACCAGCCGGCCGCCGGCGTCCTCGGTGCGCGTCTCGTCGGGGTGGGCAAACACCGAGAGCTGGATCGCCGCCGTCGGGCCGAGGCGATAGGGATGGCCGTCGACCTCGTAGAGCTCGCCGGGCGGCACCGGGTTGTACGGCGCCCCCGCCGTCGCCAGCTTCTTGTCGGTGCGGGCGGTCTCGCGCGCCTCGTAATAGTCCTTCACCTGCGCCTGGCGGTCGGCGAACGCCTCGCGCGCCTGGTCGTCGAACACGAAGGGGGCGTCGCCGGTGTAGTCCGCGAGCCGGTCGAGGTGGTCGTAGAAGAACGCCAGCCAGTGCTCGAGCCCGGGGAAGCGCTGGCCGGCGCTGATCGCGCCATAGAGCGGATCGTCCACGGTGTTGCCGCCGAAGCTGGCCGTGTAGCGTGCCCGGAAGCGCTTGATGGTTTCGTCGTTGAGCAGCACTTCGCTCATCGGCGCCAGCGCGATCGCCGGCAGATTGCCGGTGGTGCGCTGCGTGCCCGGATCGAAGGTGCGGATGGATTCGAGCTGCCGGCCGAAGAAGTCGAAGCGCAGCGGCGTCTCCATGCTGGCCGGATAGAGGTCGACGAGGCCGCCGCGCACCGCATACTCGCCGGTCTCGCGCACCGTCGGCACGCGCAGATAGCCATTGAGCGAGGCCCACTGGATCAGCTTTTCGCTGTCGACCACCTGCCCCGCGCGCGCCGCAAAGGCCATGCCTTCGACCACGTCGCGCGGCGGCAGCTTCTGGATCAGCGCGTTGACCGCCGTCAGCACGACGGCGCCCCGCGTCGCCGGATCGCTCAGCGCCGACAGCGTCGTCATGCGCGCCGCGAGGGTGACGCCGTTTGGCGACACCCGGTCGTAAGGCAGGCAGTCCCAGGCCGGCAGCGTCAGGATGGTGTGCCCCGGCAGCATGGCACGCAGCACGTCCTCGAGCCGCTGCAGGCGGCGCCCGTCGCGGGCGACGAACACGGCGGCGACCGGCGCGTCGGGCTCGGCCCGCAGCCGCTCCTCGACGAGGCGCGCCAGCACCGTCGGCTGCATGCCGTCGGGGACGTTGACGATGGTGCGGGTCGGGCGGGCGATCTCGGTCATGCTGTCTTCAGCCGGTAGGCGATGATGGTTTCGAGCAGGTCGGAATCGGCATCGGGCGGCGCGGGCTCCTGCCCCATCACCCATTTGAGGAGGTCGGTGTCCTCCTCGTCCATAAGCGCCTCGAGCCGCTCCAGTTCCGGCGCCCCGTAGTGCTCGACATGCGCGTCGGCGAACGGCCCCAGCACCAGGTCCATTTCCTTGGTGCCGCGGTGCCAGGCGCGATAGCGCAGGCGCCGGCGGCGCATAGCCAAATCTTCACCGGCGTCGTTTTGGGGAGCCATGAGCGGGTGGTCTCGGGGGATGTGGATGGGCTGTTTACGCCCTAGGATGGAGTCCGGCAATGCCGCATTTTTGTATATACAATAATTGACTTGAGCGATGTTGAGGGGCATATGGACATCACGTTCGATCCCGTGAAGCGGAACAAGACGCTCCGCGAACGGAAACTGGATTTCCTGCGGGCGGTCGAGATTTTCGAAGGACCGAACTACCGGTTCGTGGACGATCGGTTCGACTACGGCGAGGAGCGCATCGTCACCATCGGCTACCTGGATGAGCGCATGATGGTTGTGGTCTGGACGCCGCGGGGCGCCGCACGGCACGTGATTTCGATGAGGAAAGCAAATGACCGCGAAAAAGTCCGCTACGGAAAGTTCCTGGATTGATCCGGATGACGCGCCGGAACTCACTGACGAGTGGTTCGAGAAGGCCGACCTCTACGACGGCGAGAAGCTGATCCGTCGTGGCCGCCGTCCGTCTGACTCCCCCAAGCAGGCCATCTCGCTGCGCGTCGACGCCGACGTGCTCGACAAGTTCAAGGCCGACGGTCCGGGCTGGCAGAGCCGGATGAACGACGCCTTGCGCAAGGCGGCCGGCCTCTAGCTCCAGCGTGGCGCGTCCCCCCGCCCTCGATCCGCTGTTTCGCTCCCTGCGCTCGTTCAAGGGCGTCGGGCCGCAGCTTGGCGCGCTGCTCAACCGCTATTTCGGCAGCGACGAGCACGAGGCGGTGGCGCTCGACCTGCTGATGCACATGCCGGTCGGCAGCATCGACCGGCGGCGCATGGACGGGGTCGCCTACACCTTCGTCGGCCACCAGGCGACGCTGAAGCTGCACATCGACCGGCACGAGCCGGTGCCGCGCAACATGCCGACGCGGCCGCACCGCGTGTTCGCCCATGACGAGACCGGCGAGATCCAGCTCGTCTTCTTCCGCGCCACCGGCGGCTGGGTGGAAAAGCTGCTGCCGGTGGGCGGGGAGCGCTACATCGCCGGCACCATCGGCTTCTTCCAGGGGATGAAGCAGATCACCCACCCCGACTACGTGCTCGAGGTGGACAAGTTCGCGGCCATGCCGCTGGTCGAGCCGGTCTATCCGCTGACCCAGGGCCTCACTTCGAAGGCCCTGATCAAGCTGGTGCGCGAGGTGCTCGCCACCCTGCCCGAGCTGCCCGAATGGATCGCGGCCGAGCGCATGGAGCAGTTCCGCTGGCCGAGCTTCCACGAGGCCATGAGCAAGATGCACGCCCCCGAGGAGCCCGGCGACAGCGAGCTCTGGAGCCCGGCGCGCATGCGGCTCGCCTATGACGAATATCTTGCCGGCCAGCTGGCGCTGCTGATCGTGCGCTCGACGCTGATCTCGCCGCGCGGCATCGCCCGCAGCTTCACCGGCGAGATCACCGGCCGGGTCCTGCAGTCCCTGCCCTTCGCGCTGACCCCGGGGCAGCAGATGGCAGTCGACGACATCCGCGCCGATCTCGCCAAGCCCGAGCGCATGTCGCGCCTGCTGCAAGGCGATGTGGGCGCCGGCAAGACCGTGGTGGCGCTGATGGCGATGGCGGCGGTCGCCGAAAGCGGCGCGCAATCGGCGCTGATGTCGCCGACCGAGCTGCTCGCGGCGCAGCACTATCGCACGCTGCAGCCGCTGGCCGAGGCGGCGGGCCTCAGGGTCGCCCTGCTCACCGGCAAGCAGGCCGCGGCCGAGCGGCGGGCCGTGCTCGCCGGCATCGCCGACGGCAGCACGCACATCGTCGTGGGCACGCATGCGCTGTTCCAGTCGCAGGTCGAGTTCCACAATCTCGGCCTCACGGTGGTCGACGAGCAGCACCGGTTCGGCGTCGAGCAGCGTCTGGCGCTGAGCGACAAGGGCCGGCACGCCGACCTGCTGGTGATGACGGCAACCCCCATCCCGCGCACCCTGGTGCTCACGCATTTCGGCGACATGGCGGTCAGCGTGCTGCGCGAGAAGCCGCGCGGCCGGCAGCCGATCGACACCGCGGTGCTGTCGATCGGGGAATACGACCGCGTGATCCAGCGGCTGCAGGCGCGTATCGCCGACGGGGCGCAGGCATTCTGGGTGACGCCGCTGGTCGAGGAGAGCGAGGAGCTCGACGTCGTCTCCGCCGAGGATCGCTTCAAGGCGCTGCAGCAGGTGTTCGGCGCCGAGGTGGCCCTCGTCCACGGCCGCATGTCGGCGACCGCCAAGCAGGAGGCGATGGCCCGCTTCCAGCGCAACGAGACCAAGATCCTGGTGGCGACCACCGTGATCGAAGTCGGCGTCGACGTGCCCAACGCCACGATCATGATCATCGAGCATGCCGAGCGCTTCGGCCTCGCGCAACTGCACCAGTTGCGCGGCCGCGTCGGCCGCGGAACGCAGCGCTCGGCCTGCCTGCTGCTCTACAAAGAGCCGCTGACGGACACCGCCCGGGCCCGGCTCGAGACGATCAAATCCACCGAGGACGGCTTCGAGATCGCCGAGCGCGACCTCGATCTGCGCGGCCAGGGCGATTTGCTGGGCACCCGCCAGTCCGGCATGCCCGGCTACCGCCTCGCCGTGCCGGACGTGCACCGGCACCTGCTGGAATACGCGCACGAGGACGCAAGCAACGCGTTCAACGGCAACCGGGGCCTCACCGGCCCGCAGGGCGAGGCGCTGCGCACCCTGCTCTATCTGTTCCGCAAGGATCTGGCGCTGCCGCTGCTGCGCGCGGGATAGCGGCCGTCAGTGCACCGTGTATCCGTGGCCGGCAGAGCGCCGCACGCAGGCTTCGATGCGCGCCGGCCCGATCTCGTCGAGCAGATGGCGGATCGGCGCCCACATGCGCCAGTTCGGATTGACGGCTCGGACCGTCAGCCGGTCGTGCACGATGTCGAAGAAGACGTTCGCGGAGCGGGCGAGGGACAGGAATTCGGCAACGCCTTCGTCCGAGATATTGGCGTTCGGTTCAATTGCAGGTTTCATCGCAACCTCTCATTCACTGCGAGGGCAATGCCTGCCGGCCGCGATCGGTCGCAGCTGATCTGTCGACGTGGTTGAAAATGGATGAACGGCCGGCGGGCGCGCCTAATGCGCCGCCCGCGCCTCGGCCAGTGCCTTGAGGTCCGCCGGCTTCAGCGTCACGCTCTCGCCGCAGCCGCAGGCATCGGTCTGGTTGGGGTTCCTGAAGGTGAAGCCGGACTTGAGGATGTCCTCCTCGAAATCCATCACCGTGCCGAGCAGGAACAACGTCGCCTTGGGCTCGACATAGATGTCGACGCCCTTGTCGACCACGTGGTCGTCGCCCGGCACCGGGGTGCCGACATAGTCGAGCGTGTAGGCCTGCCCGGCGCAGCCCGCGTTCTTGATGCCGACGCGCACGCCGATCACCGGCTTGTCGCTGTCGGCCATGATCTCGCGCACCCGCTCGGCGGCCGCGTCGGTGAGGCTCATGATCGGAAGGGGCATTTTCGTTTCCTGCTCTGTCCAGGCGATCCGAAGACGGCTCGCCCGGCCAACCGCTACGTCTATCGTCACTTACCGATATACGCCTGCCGCGGCAGAATTACCACCAGTTCAGCGCAACCTGCGCTTCCTCGGACATGCGGCTCTGGTCCCAGGGCGGATCGTACACCATGTTGACCGTCACCCCCTGGATGCCCTCGACCGACATGGCGGCGTTCTCCACCCAGCCGGGCATTTCGCCGGCGACGGGGCAGCCCGGTGCGGTCAGGGTCATGTCGATGGTCAGGTGCCGGTCGTCGTCGAGGTCGACCTTGTAGATGAGGCCGAGCTCGTAGATGTCGACCGGGATTTCCGGGTCGTAGACGGTCTTCAGCACGCCGATCAGGTCGGCGGTGATCCGCGCGACCTCTTCGGGCGGGATGGCCGCGGACATGTTGGGCACGATCCGGTTCTGCTCGGTGAGTTCAGCCACGGGAGCCGGCATTTCCACTGTCTTTTCGGTCGCTTGGTCGGTCATGCGAAGAACTTCTGTGCTTTTTCGAGGCCCGTCACCAGGGCGTCGATGTCGTCCTTGCCGGAATATAGGGCGAGCGAGGCCCGGCAGGTAGAGGTGACGCCGAAACGCTGCAGCAGCGGCTGGGCGCAATGGGTGCCGGCGCGCACGGCGATGCCGTAGCGGTCGAGGATGGTGGCGACGTCGTGCGCGTGCGCGCCCCTGAGCTCGAACGAGAAGATGCCGCCCTTGCCCGGCGCGTCGCCGATCAGCCGCAGCGAATTGATGCGCTTCAGCCGGTCGGCGGCGTAGGCCGCCACCTCGTGCTCGTGGTCGGCAATGGCGTCGCGCCCCAGCCCCTCGACATAGGAGATGGCGGCGCCCAGCCCGATGGCCTGGACGATCGGCGGCGTGCCGGCCTCGAAGCGGTGCGGCGGCTCGTTGTAGATGACCGTGTCGAGCGTCACGGTGTCGATCATCTCGCCGCCGCCCTGGTAGGGCCGCATGCCGGCGAGCAGATCGTACCGACCGTAAAGTACGCCGATGCCGGTCGGTCCGTAGAGCTTGTGGCCGGTGAAGACGTAGAAATCGGCGCCCAGCGCCTGCACGTCGACGGCGTTGTGCACCGCCCCCTGCGAGCCGTCGACCAGCACCGGCACGCCCTTGGCATGCGCCATTTCGACGATCCGGCCGATGGGATTGACGGTGCCGAGCACGTTGGACATGTGGCTGACGGCCACCATTTTCGTCCGTGGACCGATGGCCCGTTCCAGCGCGTCGAGGTCGAGCACGCCGTCGTCGTCGACGTCGATCCATTTGAGCACCGCGCCCTGCTGCTCGCGCAGGAAGTGCCACGGCACGATGTTGGAATGGTGCTCCATGATGGTGAGAACAATCTCGTCGCCCGCGCCCACGCGCGGCGCCGCAAAGGACGAGGCCACCAGGTTGATCGCCTCGGTCGCGCCCTTGGTGAAGACGATCTCCTCGGGCCGCGCCGCGTTGAGGAAGCGCTGCGCCGCCTTGCGGCCGTCCTCATAGGCTTCGGTGGCGCGGTTGGCGAGCGTGTGCAGGCCGCGATGCACGTTGGCATAGGCATGCCGGTGCGCCCAGTCCATCTTGTCGAGCACCGCGTTCGGCTTCTGCGCCGACGCCCCGCTGTCGAGATAGACCAGCCGGTTGCCGAAGATCTTCTCCTCGAGGATCGGGAAGTCGGCCCTTACTTTGGCGAGATCGAAGCTCATGGGTGTGGCTCTGCGAGCAGGACTCGAACCTACGCCGCGTTCCCTCCCAGCCACCGCTCCACCACGCCCTCGAGCACCAGGTGCAGTTCCTCGTCCTCGACCGGGTCGAGCACTTCCTCGAGGAAGCCGCGCACCAGCATGCTCTCGGCCTCCATCTTGGGGATGCCGCGGCTCATCAGGTAGAACATCGAGTCCTCGTCGAGCGCGCCCACCGTCGAGCCATGGCCGCAGACCACGTCGTCGGCGAAGATTTCGAGCTCGGGCTTGCTGAGGATTTCCGCCTCGTCCGACAGCATCAGGCCCTGCATCATCAGCTTGGCGTCGGTCTTCTGCGCGTCGCGGGCGACCACGATCTTGCCCTGGAACGCCGCTTTGGAGCGGCCGCGCGCCACCTGCTTGAACAGTGGCTTGCTGGAGCAGTTCGGCACCGCATGCGTCAGTTCCAGCGTCACGTCCGAATGCTGGCCGTCGACCGCGAGGTTGAGGCCGGTGAAATCGCCATGCGCGCCCTCGCCCTCGAGCCGCGCGAACAGATTGACCCGGCTCAGCGCCGAACCGACATGGATGGTCAGCGTCCGGAGCCTGCTGCTCGCGCCCACATGGTATTCGGCGGTGGCGAAACTGGTGACGCCGGCGCCGCTCAGATCGAGCAGGATGTGCGTCAGCTCGGCGCCCTCGCCCACCGCGACATAGCTCGCATGGTTGTTGAGGTGCGCCTCGTCGCTGCCCGAAAACGTCTCGATCACGGTGACCTTGCTGCCGTCGGCGACGAACAGGTGGACGCTGTCGTTCATGTGTGCCGCCTCGCCTTCGGTGCGGCGGTCGACATGCACCACCTGCGGCATGCGGCTGCGGATTTCGAGCTTCAGCGTCTCGGCCGCCAGCGCGCTGTTGAGCCGCACCAGCACGTCGTCGCGTTCGGTCAGCGCCGCGCCCTTGCTGATCGTGGCGCGCATGCCCGGCGGCATCTCGCCGGCGATGTCGGCGACGCCGTTGGTCATGGGAATGCGGTGCGCGCCGGCGATGCGCAGCGCCGGCTCGCTCATCGCCGCCTCGGCGCCGGCCAGCTCGGGCACGGCGCGCAGCAGCATCTTCAGATCGGTGTAATGGTAGCTCTCGACCTTGCGGGTCGGCAGGCCGATGGCCTGCAGCCGCTCGGCGGCCGCGGCGTTGCCGCTGGCGTTGAGCTGGGCGATCAGGGCCTGCTCGGCCGGCCCGATCCTGACGGGAACATGCACGGTCACGCTGCGGCCTCGTCGAAACCGGCATAGCCCTTGGATTCGAGTTCCAGGGCCAGCTCCTTGGGGCCGCTCTCGACCACCCGGCCGTCGGAGAACACATGCACCACGTCCGGCACGATGTGGTTGAGCAGCCGCTGGTAGTGGGTGATCACCAGCATCGAGCGATACGGGTCGCGCAGCGCGTTGACGCCGTCCGACACCACCTTCAGCGCGTCGATGTCGAGGCCGGAATCGGTCTCGTCGAGCACGCACATCTTGGGCTTCAGCAGCGCCATCTGCAGGATTTCGGCGCGCTTCTTCTCGCCGCCGGAGAAGCCGACATTGAGCGCCCGCTTCAGCATGTCGGCATCGATGTGGAGGTCGCGCCCGGCATCCTTCACGGCGCGCATGAAATCGGGGGTCGACAGCTCGCCCTCGCCGCGCGCCTTGCGCTGCGCGTTGATGGCGGCCTTGAGGAAGGTCATCGTCGCAACGCCGGGGATTTCGATCGGGTACTGGAAGGCGAGGAACAGCCCGGCCGCCGCCCGCTCGGACGGCTCCATGCCGAGGATGTCCTGGCCGTCGAGCAGCGCTTCGCCCTCGGTGACCTCGTAGTCCTCCTTGCCCGCCAGCACGTAGCTCAGCGTCGACTTGCCCGAGCCGTTGCGGCCCATGATGGCATGCACCTCGCCGGCCGGAACCACGAGGTTCACGCCCTTGAGGATTTCGCGGTCGTCGATCCGCGCGTGCAGGTTACGAATTTCGAGCATCGGGGTGGTCACGTCAAAATCTCCAACAGTCTTCAGGCCTTCGGTTCGCCGTCCCAGTACTCGACGCCGTTGCCGAGCCGGTCGAGGTGGCGGACCGTTGCCTTGTCGTAAGGATTGCGGGTGCTCCGGCTGAAGGCGCCGAACTTGCCGGAATCGGGGTATTCGCAGACCTCGGCAACCGACATGGTCGAAATGCCATAGTAGCGCAGCACGCCGGTGCCGGTGTTGATGATCTGGTGCGCGGTGTCCTGCCCGCCCGCCGGCGCGCCGAGCACGTCGCCGGCCTTGATCGGATAGCTCTCGGCGCCGAACCGGTACGTCCCTTCGCCTTCGAGGATGATGAACATCTCGTCCTCGACGTGGTGGTTGTGGAACGGGCAGCTCGACCGGCCGGGCTCGACCTCGGAATAGCTGATGCCGAGGTCCCTGAGCCCGATCATCGGCCCGATGCGCGCGTCCGCGGCGCCATAGAACTCGCTCCGGCTCCAGCGGTCCAGCTCGAGGTCGGCGATGTTGACGACGGGCTTTGTCACCTTGCGTTCTCCGGGCGTGGAAAGCGGAGCGTCGGCCGGCTCTGCGTGCCGTCCGGGTTGCGCACATTGATCACCAGCTCGCCGACCTCGGGCAGGTCGCCGACATTGACCGGCGGCAGGTCCGATACGCAGAAATAGCGCAGCGGCGTCGTGCCGGTATTGGTCAGCTGGTGGGCGCGGTCGAGCCCGCCGGCGGGAGCGCCCAGCATGTCGCCGGCCTTCACCGCATAGGAGGCGTCGCCGAAGCGATAGGTGCCTTCGCCCTCGACGATGTAGATCAGCTCGTCCTCGCCGTAATGCACGTGATAGGGGAACGCCGCCTCGCCCGGCCGCACCACGAAATAGCTCGCGCCCAGCCGCGTCAGGCCCAGCGCTCGCGAGACGTTGGTCTCGTCCGAGCCCTGGCCCGGCCGGCGGTCCTTGCGCGTCAGCGGCAGCGCCGCCAGCGTGGCCACGGGGCTGAGCGTGTCCGCCATCAGCCGACGCTCCCCTCCAGCGAGACCGAGATCAGCTTCTGCGCCTCGACGGCGAATTCCATCGGCAGGTGCTGCAGCACGTCGCGCACGAAGCCGTTGACGATCAGGGCCACCGCCGCTTCCTCGTCGAGGCCGCGCTGCTGGCAGTAGAACATCTGGTCGTCGGAAATCTTCGACGTCGTCGCCTCGTGCTCGAACACGGCGGAGGCGTTGCGGCTCTCGATATAGGGCACGGTGTGCGCCCCGCATCTGTCGCCGATCAGCAGGCTGTCGCACTGGGTGAAGTTGCGCGCGCCCTTGGCCTTGGCGTGCGCCGACACCTGGCCGCGATAGGTGTTGTCGGAGAAGCCGGCGGCGATTCCCTTGCTGATGATGCGGCTCGAGGTGTTCTTGCCCAGATGCAGCATCTTGGTGCCGCTGTCGACCTGCTGATAGCCGTTGGAGATGGCGATCGAGTAGAACTCGCCCTGCGAGTTGTCGCCGCGCAGGATGCAGCTCGGATACTTCCAGGTGATGGCCGAGCCGGTCTCGACCTGCGTCCAGCTGATCTTGGAATTGTCCCCACGGCAATCGCCGCGCTTGGTGACGAAATTGTAAACGCCGCCCTTGCCGTCCTTGTCGCCGGGGTACCAGTTCTGCACCGTCGAGTACTTGATCTCGGCGTCCTTGAGGGCGACGAGCTCGACCACGGCGGCGTGCAATTGGTGCTCGCCGCGCGCCGGCGCGGTGCAGCCTTCGAGGTAGCTCACATAGGCGCCCTCGTCAGCGATCAGCAGCGTGCGCTCGAACTGGCCGGTCTTGGCCTCGTTGATGCGGAAATAGGTCGAAAGCTCCATCGGGCAGCGCACGCCCTTGGGCACGTAGCAGAACGAGCCGTCGGTGAAGACCGCCGAATTGAGCGTGGCGTAGTAATTGTCCGACGGCGGCACCACCGAGCCCAGGTACTGCCGCACCAGCTCGGAATGCTCGCGGATCGCCTCCGAGATCGAGCAGAAGATGATGCCGAGGCTCTTGAGCTCGTCCTGGAACGTCGTTGCAACCGACACCGAGTCGATCACCGCGTCCACCGCCACCCTGGGCTGCTCGACGCCGGCGAGCAACTCGCGCTCCTTCAGCGGCACGCCGAGCTTCTCGTACATCTCGAGCAGCGCCGGATCGACCTCGGCCAGCGATTTCGGCCGGTTGGCGTTCTTGGGCGCCGCGTAATAATACATGTCCTGGAAGTCGATCTTGGGATAGTGGACGCGCGCCCAATTCGGCTCGTCCATGGTCAGCCAGCGCCGATAGGCGTCCAGCCGCCACTCCAGCATCCATTCCGGCTCGCCCTTCTTGGCCGAGATGTAGCGGATCGTTTCCTCGCTCAGCCCCATCGGCGCGCGATCGGTCTCGATCTCGGTGGTGAAGCCGTATTTGTACTTGTCGACATCGAGCGCGAGCACCTGCTCGACGGTCTCGTGCTCGATCTCGTCCTTCAGCGTCGGAATGGCGTCCTTGTAGTTCGTCTCTGCCATCTGCAGTCCCTAGGCCGCTCTGCCGCGGCGTTGCCGGTGCCGCTCCAGCACCGTGTTGAATCCTTCGAGGAAGGCCTCGATCCCGGCTTGGGTCGAGTCCCAGCCGACGCTCAGCCGCATGGCGGCCTCACCCAGCCCGGCCGGCACGCCCATGGCCTTGAGCACGTGGCTCGGCCCGACCTTGCCCGACGAGCACGCCGACCCCGACGAGACCGAAATGCCCATGAGGTCGAGCCCCATCATGGCGACGGCGTTCTTGAGCCCGGGCACGGCGAAATTGCTGGTGTTGCCGATCCGCTCCGCCGCTGCGCCGAAGATCACCGCATCGGGCGCCAGCGACCTGATCCCGGCCTCGGCCCTGTCGATGAGCGCCGCGGCGTCGGCGGCGTAGTAGCGCTGCGGGAACGCAGCAGCCGCCGCGCCGAAGCCGGCGATCAGCGCCGCCGCTTCCGTGCCGCCGCGGCGGCCGGTCTCCTGCCCGCCGCCCGGAATCAGCCGAACCTGGTCGGCATGGCCTTTCATCAGCAGCGCCCCGACGCCCGCCGGACCGCCGATCTTGTGTGCGCTCACCGCCATCATATCGGGAGCGCGGGCGGCAAATTCGAGCCCGATCTTGCCGAAGGCCTGCACCGCGTCGACGAACAGATAGTGCGGCGAGGCGCCGACCAGCACCTCGATGCGGTCGACCGGCTGCACCACGCCTGTCTCGTTGTTGACCAGATGCACCGCGACCAGCAGCTTCGCCGTAAAGGCATCCGCCCGCGCCATCGCGGCGGCGATCTCCTCGACCCGGATGCGGCCGTCGGCGTCGAGCCCGACCGTGGTCACCGGCAGCCCGGTGGCCTCGGCGGCCTTCAGCACCGCGGCATGCTCGCCCGCCGACACCACGATGCCGCCCACGTCCAGCGCCCTGGCGCCGCCCACGATCGCCTGGGTGATGGCCTCGGTGGCCGAGCCGGTGAACACCACCTGCTCGCGCGTCGCGCCGGCCAGCGTCGCGACCTTGGCGCGGGCATCGTCGATCAGCGCCCGCAGCGCCCGGCCATGGGCGTGCACCGAGGACGGATTGCCGCGCAGCGCCAGCGCCGCGACGATGGCGTCGCGCGCCTCGGGCAGCAGCGGCGCCGAGGCGTTGTGGTCGAGATATGTCACACCGACGCTCATTCGAATGCCACCGGCGCGTCCGAACGCGCCCACCCGCCTAAACTTCTTGAATTTTCGCGGGCGCTTCCTCTAGAAGGAGCGCTCGCCGAGCTCGCCCGCAGGCATCATTGCCTGCGGCTTCGAAAAACCGGTTTGGAACTATTCTAAACTGATTTTTCGAGCCTACTTTTAGGGAGCAGCGTCCCATTCGTCAAGCCGGACCACCCGGTTCCGGGCGCCGCCCCGGACAACGGAAAGACCCGATGCCAGAAGTCATTTTCAACGGGCCGGAAGGCCGCCTCGAAGGCCGCTACCAGCCTGGGAAAGACCCCAACGCGCCGATCGCCATCGTGCTGCATCCGCACCCGGAATTCGGCGGCACGATGAACAACCAGATCGTCTATAACCTCTTCTACATGTTCGCCAAACGCGGCTTTTCGGTGCTGCGCTTCAATTCGCGGGGAGTTGGCCGGTCGCAGGGCCTGTTCGACCACGGCATCGGCGAATTGTCCGACGCCGCCTCGGCGCTCGACTGGCTGCAGACGCTCAACCGCGAATCGCGCGGCTGCTGGATCGCCGGCTTCTCGTTCGGCGCCTGGATCGGCATGCAATTGCTGATGCGCCGCCCCGAGGTCGAAGGCTTCATCTCGGTCGCGCCGCCGGAAAACCTCTACGATTTCTCCTTCCTCGCCCCCTGCCCGTCCTCGGGCCTGATCATCCATGGCGAGAAGGATCGCGTGGCGCCGCCCGCCGCGGTGCAGAAGCTGGTGGACAAGCTCAAGACGCAGAAGGGCATCACCATCGAGCAGCAGATCGTCGAGGGCGCCAACCATTTCTTCGAGGGCAAGATCGACGAATTGACCGAGCGCTGCGCCGAATATCTCGACCGTCGCCGCGCGGATATCGCGGCGGGCAAGGGGCGCTAGCCACACGCCCCGGACCTCGTCCTTCGGAAGGCTCGGGACGAGGTCCTCATGAGCGGCAACCGCCCTCATGACGAGCCGGTCGATTCACGGGGCAAGCAATGGCCGCCAAATACAAATCCGACTTCCTGAATGTCCTCGACCAACGGGGCTTCATCCACCAGATCTCCGACCCCGAGGGCCTCGACGCGCTCGCGGCCAAGGGGCCGATCACCGGCTATGTCGGCTACGACGCCACGGCGACCTCGATCCACATCGGCAATCTGATCACCGTCACCATGCTCTACTGGCTGCAGGAGACCGGGCACCGGCCGATCAGCCTGATGGGCGGCGGCACCTCGATGGTGGGCGACCCGACCGGGCGCGAGGCCGAGCGGCAGGTGCTGACGATCGACAAGATCAACAGCAACATCGAGAGCATCAAGAAGGTCTACAGCCGCATCCTGCGCTATGGCGACGGCCCCACCGACGCCATCATGATCAACAATGCGGACTGGCTGCTGAAGCTCAACTATGTCGAGTTCCTGCGCGAGATCGGCCGCTATTTCTCGGTCAACCGCATGCTGAGCTTCGACAGCGTGAAGCTGAGGCTCGATCGCGAGCAGTCGCTGACCTTCCTCGAATTCAACTACATGATCATGCAGGGCTACGACTTCGTCGAGCTCAACCGCCGCTATGGCTGCGTGCTGCAGATGGGCGGCTCCGACCAGTGGGGCAACATCATCAATGGCGTCGACCTCAGCCACAAGATGGGCGGGGCGCAACTCTACGCGCTGACCACGCCGCTGCTCACCAAGTCGAGCGGCGAGAAGATGGGCAAGTCGGCGTCCGGCGCCGTCTGGCTCAATGGCGACCTCTTCAGCCCGTACGAGTTCTGGCAGTATTTCCGCAACGCCGAGGACGCCGACGTCGGCAAGTGGCTGAAGATCTTCACCCGCCTGCCGCTCGACGAGATCGCCCGGCTCGCGGCGCTGGGCGGCTCCGAGCTCAACGAGGCCAAGAAGATCCTCGCGACCGAAATCACGGCCATCGTGCACGGCCGCGAGGCCGCCGAGCAGGCAGCCGCGACCGCCGCGGCGACCTTCGAGGCCGGCGCGCTCGATCTGTCGCTGCCCACCGCCGACGTGCCGCGGGCCGAGCTCAAGGCCGGCCTCGGCATCCTCGCGGCGCTGGTCAGGGCCGGCCTCGCCGCCAGCAATGGCGACGCCCGCCGCGCCATCCAGGGCGGCGCCATCCGGCTCAACGACCAGCCGGTCGGCGACGACAAGCTCACCCTGACCGAAGCCGATTTACTGCCCGAAGGCGTGCTGAAGCTGAGCTCGGGCAAGAAGCGCCACGCGCTGCTCAGGGCTGTTTAGTCCTCAGGCAGGCGCAGCACCCGTTGCCAGTGCTGTCCACCGCTGAAGACGCGTTGGACATCGACTCGCTTCGCGCGGACGACGACGGCGATGACCACCCGGCGCTCGAAGGCAATGATCCTCAGTCCCGGCCGGTACCGGCTGTAGTCCACGCCTCGTTCTGGAAATTGATCCAGGCTGGTGATGAAGCTGCGCAGGCGTGTGACGTAGTCGAGGGCCGTCAGCGGAGTTCCCTGGTCCGCAATCCACGAGGCGATGCGGTCGAGATCGGCTTCGGCGCGAGGCGCCAGGACGACCGGCCGCCGGGGCACTACTCGGCCGCTTTGATACGAGCGCGAAGCTTCGCTTCGATCCGGTCGAATGCCTCATCTGCAGGCACGAGGCGTTCCGGATGGGCGTCCATTTCATCGACGGTCGGCAGAACCTCTTCCAGCAACCACCGCTCGACCATGGCGTCTTCGTCCTGCATGCCCCGGATGCTGGCACGAAGAACTTCGCTGCCCGAGGCGTAGCTGCCCGAGGCGACTTTCTCGTCGATGAACTTCGCCTGCTCCTGCGTAAGGCTGAAAGTGCGCTTGATGACGTTTGGCATGGCTGCTCCAGAAGGCCCCACCATCATAGCAGGCAGGATGAAGGTTTCATACCGTCGGCCGCCTTTCACCCCACCGCCGTCTTCACCAGCGCGGTGATGCGGGCTTCCTCGGCGGCGGTGAGCCTGGTGATCGCGTAGACGGTCGGCCACATGTTGCCGTCGTCGAGCTTCGCCGCGTCGTTGAAGCCGAGCGTGGCGTAGCGCGCCTTGAACTTGCCGGCCGGCTGCAGGAAGCAGACCACCTTGCCGTCGGCGTTGGCGTAGGCCGGCATGCCGTACCAGGTCTTGGGCGTCAGGCCCGGGGCGGCGGCGCGCACCAGCTTGTGCACCTTTTCCGCGATGGTTTTGTCGGTGCCGGTCATTTCGGCGATCTTGGCGAGCAGGTCGGCCTCGCCATTGGCGCTGCCCTTGGCCTGGCCCTTCTTTTCGGCCGCGTATTCGCGCATGGCCGCCTTCTCTTCGGCCGAAAAGGTCGGCTCCGCCTTCTTGCCGGGGGCTTTTGCCATCGTCCTGTCTCCTTATTCGACCCTGGGCTGTTCCTTGGCGCGGTATTCGAACAGCGAGCGGAAGGCGCCCGGCGCCAGCGCCGACATCGGGTTGATGCGGAAGTCCGGCTTGTCGAGCGGCCCCTTCACCTGGAAGGTGATGCCGAACAGCCCGCCCGCCGGGCCGCCGCCCAGCGGCCCGAACAGCTTGCCGAAGGCGTTGTTGATGCCGAACATCGGGATCACCGTGCCGACCAGATCGTACTGCTTGCTGTCGGTGTAGATGAAGCCCTTGCCGCTGCCGCCGATGCTGTCGCCGGTGACCACGGCATTGTTGATCTGCACGCGGTCGACGCGGTGGGTGAAATCCACCTGCGCGCTGCGGAAGGCGAGGTTGTTGCCGCGCGACAGCAATTGCACGCCCTCGGGGTGGCCGCCGAGGATATTGGCGACGTTCTTTTCGTCGACGATGGCGAAATTCTTGATGTTGACCACGCCGGTGTCGACCTTGGCGCCGCTGTCGGTGGTGAGCAGCAGGCTGCCGTCGCCGCCCTGCAATTGCGCATAGACGCCGACCAGCCTGAGCAGCGTGCCGAGGTCGTTGAACACCACCGACATCGAGCGGCCTTCCGGCGTCGGGTTGGTGACCACCGAGACGGTCGAATTGCCGGTCAGCTGCGCCTGCAGGCTCACCTTCTTGAGGTCGCTGCCCTTGAGCGCCAAATTGAGCGACATGTTGTAGGCGGTGGTGGCGTAGAAGCCGAGCGCCCGCTTGAGCTCGGCGTCGATGGCGAGGGTCTGGGTGAAGCTGGTCGCCTGCGGCCCGGCCGAGCCCTGCTCGAGGCTGAACGAGCGCTTGAGCAGCGGCTTCAGGTCGAGCTGGTCGCCGCGCACGCGCACCGCATAGCCGCCATTGATCGGGGTCAGCGAAATCTGCGCCGCATCGCCCGGGCTCAGCGCGAAATTGGTGAACTCGGCCGATTGCAGGCCCTTCTTGGCGTCGATCTCGAGCCCGCCCTCGAGCTTCACGTCGCCGAAGCCGAGCTGGAGCTTGCTGACGTCGGTGGTGTTGCCCGCCTGCTTGATGTTGCCCGAGGCGCTGCCGGCGACGCCCGCCGCCTTGCTGATCCCGAGGTCCTTGATGTTGAGCGCGGCGTTCTTGAGATCGACCGCCACGTCGATCGAGCCGTCCGACAGCGGCTTGGCCAGCAGCGCCACCTTGCCGGTCGCGAACTGGCTGACGTCGTAGCCGAGCTTGCCGAGGTCGCCGAGGTCGACCGTGGCGTTGATCACCGTATTGGGGTTGCGCGGGTCCTTGAGGTCGCCCTCGACCGTGGCGCTCGCCGTTACCCCGTCGATCGCCGCCGAGCCGCCGACGCGGAAGCCGGCCGGCGTCGCCATGAAGGACAGTTGGCCGTCGCTGAACGAGTGCCCCTGGATCGGCGCCGAGCTGCCGAAATCGACGACATTGCCGTTGATGGTGTAGTCGATCTTCTTGGTCTGCATCTGCGCGTCGAGCGTCAGCGTCGACAGCAGCCGCACGTTGAGGTTGCCGTCGAGCGTGTCGATGTCGACCGGCAGCTTCTGGCCCTGCAGCGGATCGGGCTGCACCTGGGCGAGGATCGCCGACAGCGCCGGGATCTTGCTCGACACGTCGCCCGAGAGCTCGACCAATTGCTCGCCGGCATTGGCGCCGGGGGTCATCACCACGGCGGCGTTGGCGACTTCGATATTGCCCTGCCTGGTCTGGATCTGCCCGCCATCGGCGGCCAGCGTGATCTCGGAATCGTGCATCTGCAGCCGCGTCTTGCCGATGATTTCGATCGGCGCCATGCTGTCGAACGGCTTCACCTTGACGCCGTCCGCGACCATTTCGACGAACACCCCGTTCTGCGGAATCCTGGTGAGGTTGTTCATGTCGAGCGTTCCCACCGGGAACGCGAATTTCATGTTGGCGCTTTCGAGCTTGCCGCCGACCACGCTCTTGAGGAACCACGCCCGCGCGTCGGGACCGAGGAAATCCGGCCACATCGCCTTGAGCGCGCTGACGTCGACGTTCTGCGCCGCGACCGCCATGTCGAAGCCGAGCCCCTTGCGCAGCAGGTCGAGGCGGCCCTTGCTCTCGATGCGCGTGCCGTCCGGGCCGCTGAGGATCGCCTGGTCGATGCCGACGGCGCCGTAGAGCGGCGCCGACCAGCCCTTGAAGCTCATGTTCTCGACCGGCTGCGTGTCGCCGAGTTCGGGCGACTGCACCTTGATGTCGCTGGCGCTCATCGAGATGCCCACCGTCGGGCCGTAGAGCTCGTCGAGGCCGAGCTTGAACACGCCCTTCATCTTGGCCGAGAGCGCGCCCATGGTCAGCGCCGCCGCGTCCATGTCGAAGGTGCCGGTCTGCGGCGTCCAGCGCACCTCGATGATGTTGCTGGCGATGGGGAAGTAGTTGTCGCCGAAGCGCAGATCGGTGCCGGTCATGTCGACGTGGAAGTCGCCGTCGTGGATCTTGCTGGTCTTGGCGTCGAAGCCGATATCGAGCGAGATGGCCGAGGCGCCGACGATGCCGACCATGGAATCGGGGTCGTTGATCATCGGGGCGAAGGAGGCGAGGTCGAAATTGTTGAGCGAGACCTTCATGCGCGCCTCGCCCTTGTCGTTGAGCACGCGCTCCAGCATGCCCTGCATGACGGTGCCGCCGAAATTGGCCGAGAAGCTGCCCTCCACCGCCTTGCCGTTGGGCGTCGGGGCGATGTCGAGGTTGATGTCGGTGAAGGTGCGGAAGAAGCCGTAGACGGCGTCGTTCATGTCGACGGTGGCGTTCTTGATCACCAGCCGGGAGAAGCGGCCCATCTCGGCCTGCTCGATGATCGAGGAAATCCCCGCCTCGGCGGCTTCGAGGTTGAACACCAGCCAGTCATTGTCCGAGCGCATGTGCGTGGCTTCGGTCTGCTCGCCGCGCACGTCGATGCCGCCGGCGTGGATGCCGGCGTCGGGGAACGCCGTCGAGCCTTCGAGCACGCGCACGGTGGCCGGCCCGCCATTGGGGTCGGGCACCACTTCGAGGTCGGCGAGGCGCGGGCCGAACAAATCCTGGTTGATCTGGATGTGCGGGCCGACCACCGTCACCGTGGCGCCGGGCTGGCCGATCAGCGCCCGCACCGGCGAGAAGCCCACCTCCAGCGCCTGCATGCCGATCTTGGCGCCCGAAGCGGTGTCCTTGTAGACCACCGGCGAAAACTGGATCACCGGCCAGGCGTAGCCTTCGAGCGCCAGCGCCATGTCGCCCAGTTCGAGCTCGGTGCCCTTGGGCATCGAGGCGACGACGACGTTGCGGAGCTGGCCGGCGAGGAACGGCAGCGGCAGCGGGTGCACCAGCAGCACGACGTAGAGCGCCAGCAGCAGTGCGAAGGGGATGCCGAACAGCCACGCGGCGGCCAAGCCGACGGTGCGGGCGACAGAGCGCCTGCGGACCCTCTGACCTGGTGGCGGCGTTGGTTTCAATTATGGTCCGAAAGCTGGTGACGGCGAGTCGAAGGGGCCCCCGGACTCATCCTCCAGGCGCAGTCTCTTGTCCGACGAGTCCGGCTGCAATATGGCACTTGGGTGCGAAAAATGCCCGGCCGGCCGGGCTTGGAGGCCTCATGGCGATGCTCGAGACGGGGGCTGCGGCGCCCGATTTCACCCTCCCCGACGACCGCGGCCAGAGCTTCAGCCTGAAGCGCCATCGCGGCCACCCGGTGGTCGTCTCCTTCTACTGCGAGGACGACAGCGGCGGCTGCGTCACCGAGAACCAGGAGTTCAGCGCGCTGGCGCCGCAGTTCGGAGACATCGGCGTGCCGATCGTCGCCATTTCCCCGCAGGACATTGAGTCGCATAAGAAATTCAGCGCCAAATACGGCTTCGCCCATCCCCTCCTCGCCGATCCCGGGCTGGCGGCGATCAGGGCCTATGGGCTGTGGGAGAAGAAGAAGCTCTGGGGGCACGAATTCATGGGCGTGCTGCGCGTCACCTATCTGATCGACGCCGATGGCCGCATCGCCGGCGTGTTCAAAGCGTCGCGCATCAAAGGTCATGCACAAAAGGTCCTCGACGCTGCGCGGCAGCTCGCCGCCTCGCCTGATTGAGGGTACGCCGGCGCACCCTTTTCGCCTTATTAACCTTAACAGACCATGATCGTCCCCAGCGTTTTTAGCGTCGTGGGAGTGGTCGGTGCGTGCGAAGGTTTCCCTGAGGCCGTTCGGCAAGGGCGCGGCGCCCGTTGCGACCTCCCCCGACGGCCGGCTCTCCATCCGCCCCATCGTCCTCTATCTCGGCTTTGCCGGGCTGCTGGCCACCAACGCACTGACGCTGGTCGGTTTCCTGATGGCGCCCGACGTCGCCAAGCTCTTTGCCGGCAAGGCCGATTCGGTGCTGACCGCCTATGAGGACCGCATCGCCCAGCTTCGCCTCGAGGTCGACCGCCTGCAGTCGCGCCACTACGCGCAGACCGGCGACATCAATCTGCAGTTGCAGGAGCTGGCGCAGACGCAGGAGGTGCTGGCCGAGCAGCATCAATATGTGAAGCAGCTCGCCGACAAGGCCGCAGCACTCGGCATCGAGCCGGCCGGCGCCCCGGCCGCCGACGATTCGACCCCCGCGGTCGACGCGCCCTCCGACCCGGCGCAGGATTCGCTGGGCGGCACCGATGGCGACACCGACGCCAAGGTCGCGGCGGCCACGGCCAGCGTCAACAAGATGATGGACGAGTCGCGCCTCGCGCTCGCGGCGCTCTCGGACGAAACCACCACGCGGACCGACCAGATCCTCGGCACCCTCGCGACCATCGGCATCAAGCCGAAACTGCCCGACGACGATACGGCGGAAGGCGGGCCGCTGCTGCCGCCGGTCGACGGCGCCGAGGGCACGTCGCTGATCGACGACGCCAACGACATCGCCGCCGCGCTCGACCGCTTCAAGGCGGCGCGCGACGCCGCCGCCATCGCCCCCGTGCACAAGCCGCTGAGCAGCTATTCGCGGGTGAGCTCGATCTTCGGCAATCGCAAGGACCCGTTCACCGGCCGCCTCGCCTTCCATTCCGGCATCGACTTCGCCGCGCCGCAGGGCAGCACGGTGATGAGCGCCGGCGCCGGCACCGTCACCTTCGCCGGCCAGATGTCGGGCTATGGCAACGCCGTCGAGGTGACGCACGAGGGCGGCATCATCACTCGCTACGGCCACCTCAGCGCCTTCCTCGTCAAGGAGGGCGACACGGTCTCGACCGGCTCGCCCATCGGCCGCGTCGGATCGACCGGCCGCTCCACCGGCCCCCACCTGCATTTCGAGGTGCGCCGCGCCGACACTGCCGTCGATCCGGCGCGCTATCTCAACGCCGGCAAGGTGCTGCAGAAGATCGTCACCGGCTGACGGCGGGATCGGCCGCTAGTCGATATCCTTGACGGTATCGGCATAGCCGGCAACGCGCGCCGCCAGCGAGGCTTCCATGAACGGATCGAGGTCGCCGTCGAGCACGGCGCCGGTGTTCGACGTCTCGTGCCCGGTGCGCAGATCCTTCACCATCTGGTACGGCTGTAGCACGTAGCTGCGGATCTGGTGGCCCCAGCCGATCTCGGTCTTGGACGCCGCCTCGGCATTGGCCGCCGCCTCGCGCTTTTCCAGCTCCTGCTCGTAGAGCCGCGCCTTCAGCATCTGCATGGCGGTGGCGCGGTTCTTGTGCTGGCTGCGCTCCTGCTGGCAGGCGACGACGATGCCGGTCGGCACGTGGGTGATGCGGATCGCCGAATCGGTGGTGTTGACGTGCTGGCCGCCGGCGCCGGACGAGCGATAGGTGTCGACCTTGAGGTCGGCCTCGCGGATCTCGATGTCGATCGAGTCGTCGACCACCGGATAGACCCAGGCCGACGAGAAGCTGGTGTGCCGCCGGGCGGCGCTGTCATAGGGCGAAATCCGCACCAGCCGGTGCACGCCGGCCTCGGTCTTCAGCCAGCCATAGGCGTTGTGGCCCTTGATCTGGATGGTCGCCGACTTGATCCCCGCCTCTTCGCCGGGGTGGATCTCCATGGTGTCGACCTTGAACTTCCGCCGCTCGGCCCAGCGCGTGTACATGCGCAGCAGCATCGAGGCCCAGTCCTGGCTCTCGGTGCCGCCGGCGCCGGCGTGGATTTCGAGGTAGCAATCGTTGTGGTCGGCTTCGCCGTTGAGCAGCGTTTCGACCTGCAGCCGCGCCGCGGTGTCCTGCAGCGACTCGATGGCCCTCTCGGCCTCCTTGACCACGGCCGCGTCGCCCTCGGCCTCGCCGAGCTCGATCAGCTCGATATTGTCACTGAGCTGCCGGGCGAACGATTTGACGGCGCCCACCTGCGCGTCGAGTTCGTCGCGCTGCCGCATGATGTCGCGCGCCTTGTCGGGATCGCTCCAGAAATCGGGCGATTCCGTGCGGGCGTTCAGATCCTCGAGCCGGGCTTCCGCAGTATCCCAGTCAAAGATGCCTCCTCAGCAGGCTCAGCACCTGCTCGATTTCGACAACGGCTTTTTCGGTTTCGGCACGCATGGACGAACTCACTTCGGTCGATTGCCGCCCATGTAGTGGAGCCGGCTGCCGGGCGCAACCTTGAGTTGCTCGGGCCACGGACCTATGTTTTTCCATGGAGTTCGAGTGGGATGAGGAAAAGCGCACCGAGGTCATTCGCATTCGCGGCGTCGACTTCGTGCTGGCAACCCAGGTCTTCAAGGATGTGGACCGCATCGAGGAGGTCGACAACCACAAGGACTATGGCGAGGTGCGCCACAGGACTTTGGGCTGGGTAGGTTCGAACAGATTGATGGTCGTCTATACCATGCGCGGCGAGGTGTGCCGCATCATCACGGCGTGGAAGGTCGAATCCAGATGAGCGACGAAAAGATCAGGCGTTACACCATGGCTGAGATCGAAAAGATGATCGCGGCCGGGCAATACTATCCTGTGCCGGACGACGCCCCTGCCCTGCCGGTCGATGATGAGTTCTGGCGGAACGCCAAGCCAGTGCGCCGGCCGGATCGCACGGTCGTGGAACTGGACGTCGCATCGGCCGCGGTCGAGCAGTTCAAGAAGGCCGGTCCCGACTATCTGCGGCGCATGGCTGACGTCCTCGAGAAAGCCGCTCGCAAGGCCTCCTAGCTCAGAACAGCCCCCCGCGGCCGAACAGGAAGCCGCGGCCGGAATCGTTCGAGCCGTCGCCGCCGCCATCGTCGATGTTCTGCGGCGGTTGCGGCCGGCCGCGGCTGGTGTCGGGGGTGCCGAAGCCGTCGTCGCCGCCGCCATCGTCGCCGATGCCGTTGAAGGCGTTGGAATTGACGCCGATCACCGAGGTCACGAGGTTGGGGCCGGTGCCCGGCTTGAACGCCTCGGCAATGGCGGCGCCGCCGGCCGTCGCCTTGACGCCGGTCTTGGGGTCGATCCAGATCTGCGACATGCCCGGCGGCATGTTGAACGGTGTCGGCGGCTTGCCCTTGAGCGCATCCTGCATGAATTCGGTGAACACCGGCACCGCCAGGCCGCCGCCGGTCGCCTCCGCGCCCAGCGATTTGGGCTTGTCGAAGCCGAGATAGACGCCGGTCGCGAGTTCGGGGGTGAAGCCGATGAACCACACGTCGCGGCTGTCCGAAGTGGTGCCGGTCTTGCCCGCCACCGGCCGGTTGAGCCGCTTGGCGTAGGTGCCGGTGCCGCGCTGCACCACGCCCTCCATCATCGAGGTGATCTGATACGCCGTCATCGGGTCGAGCACCTGCTGGCGGTTGTCGATGATCAGCGGCTCGCTCTGGTGCTGCCAGCTGGTGGCGTTGCAGCCGTCGCAGACGCGTTCGTCGTGCTTGTAGATGGTCTTGCCGTAGCGGTCCTGGATGCGGTCGATCAGCGTCGGCACGATCTTGCGGCCGCCATTGGCGATGGTGGCGTAGGCCGCCGTCATCTTCATGTCGGTGGTCTCGCCGGCGCCCAGCGCCATCGCCAGCACCGGCGTCAGCTTGTCGTAGATGCCGAACATCTTGGCGTATTCGGTGATCAGCGGCATGCCGATGTCCTGCGCCAGCCGCACCGTCATGACGTTACGGGAAAGCTCGATACCGCGCCTGAGCGTGCTCGGGCCGAGGAAGTCCTTCTCGTAATTGTCGGGCTTCCACACCGAGCCGTCGGAATTGACGATCTCGATCGGGGCGTCGAGCACCACCGAGGCCGGGGTGTAGCCGTTGTCGAGCGCCGCCGAATAGACGATCGGCTTGAACGCCGAGCCGGGCTGGCGCAGCGCCTGCGTCGCCCGGTTGAACTCGGACTCCGAATAGGAGAAGCCGCCGACCATGGCGAGCACGCGGCCGGTGCGCGGGTCCATCGCCACCAGCGCGCCCTCGATCTGCGGCACCTGCTGGATGGCGTAGCTGCCGTCCTTGCCGGCGACCGGCGCCACGTAGATCACGTCGCCCGGCTTCAGGGTCGAGAACTTCTTGCCCACCCATTTGGCGTCGGCGGTGCTGATGGTGCCGGTCTTGCGGTCGGGCAGCAGCTTGCCTTCGACGTCGTTGCCGGGCCTGAGCCCGATGCTGTCCTGGTTGCCGTCGGCCGACAGCACCACCGCCAGCGTCCATTCCGGCACGTCGTCGAGCGGCTTCACCGTGGCCACCGCCGGCCCCCAGTCGCCGGAGATGTCGACGGTCGCCACCGGGCCGCGGAAGCCGTGCCCGTGGTCGTAGCTCACCAGCCCGTCCATCAGCGCCTTGCGCGCATATTCCTGCAACTTGGGGTCGAGCGTGGTGCGCACGCTGAGGCCGCCGCCATAGAGCTGGTCCTCGCCATAGATGGTCGAGAGCTGCCGGCGCACCTCCTCGGTGAAATATTCGGCCGAATAGAGCTGCGTGCCGGACGAGCGCGGCGTGACGTTGAGCGCCTCGGCCGCGGCCTGGTCGTGCTCGGCCTTGGTGATGTAGCCATTGGCCAGCATCTGGTCGAGCACGTAGTTGCGCCGGTCGATCGCCGCCTGCGGATGCTTGAACGGATGGTAGTTGTTCGGCCCCTTGGGCAGGCCGGCGATATACGCCATCTCGCTCAGGTCGAGCTGGTACAGCGCCTTGTCGAAATAGTTCAGCGCCGCCGCCGCCACGCCGTAGGAATTGAGCCCGAGGAATATCTCGTTGAGGTAGAGCTCGAGGATCTTGTCCTTGGAGAAGGTGCTGTCGATCCTGAGCGCCAGGATGGCTTCCTGGATCTTGCGGTCCCAGGTCTGCTGCGAATTGAGCAGGAAGTTCTTGGCCACCTGCTGGGTGATGGTCGAGCCGCCGCCCTGGATGGAATCGTCGCCATTGGCGCGCGCCAGCAGATTGTCGCGCAGCGCCCGCACCACGCCGTCGATGGAAATGCCGTGATGGCTGTAGAAGTCCTTGTCCTCGGCCGAGATGAAGGCGTGGATGAGCTGCGGCGGGATGGTCTCGATCGGCTGGAACAGCCGGCGTTCGCGCGCATATTCGGCCAGCAGCGTGCCGTCCGCGGCATGGATGCGCGTCGTCACCGGCGGCTGGTAGTCCTTGAGCACGGTGTAGTCCGGCAGATCCGACGCGATCTGGTTGAGATAGATCGCGCCGGCGACGACGCCTGCCAGTGCGCAGAACACGCCGAAGCCGAACAGCCAGCCCAGTATGCGGAACATTAAACCCCTAGCCCGAAGAGTCGCGGCGCGGGAGGCGCACCCCGAACTCCGTCGGAAATCATCTCAGAAGGGCGGAAATATGAACGAAGCCGCACGACACCTCGCGCTTTAGCCGAGCCACGCCTGGAAGTCATCCTCCGCTCGCCGCGGTCAGCGGCGCCCCCAGATCGGAGCCGATGTCCTTGAAATAGCGCTGCACCCCGGCCGCGATGGCGTTCACCACCTTGTTGCGCCAGTCGACGTTCTCGAGGTTGGCGATGTCGGCATTGTTGCTCATGAAGCCCAGCTCGATCAGCATCGAGGGCACGTCGGGCGCCTGCAGCACGAAGAAGTCGGCCTGCCGCAGCGGGAAGCGCCGCAGCGCCACCGAGGGCTGCATGGCGTTCACGATGTCCTGCGCCGCGAGATAGGATTGCTGCCGCACCTGCCGCCGCATCAGGTCGACCAGCATCTCGACCGCCGCCGGCTTGGTGTCGGGCTGCAAATAGCCGGCGACGATGTCGGCGTGGTTCTCGCCGTCGGCCAGCACCTTGTCGAGGATGTCGGTCGCCCGCGCGTCGCGCGTATAGATGCTGGCGCCGCGGATGTCGGCCTCCTGGAAGGTGTCGGCGTGCAGCGAGATGAACAGGTCCGCCTTGTTCTGCCGCGCCAGGTCGACGCGCTCGTTGAGGGTCAGGTAGGTGTCGTCGTCGCGGGTCATGGCGACGTCGAACAGCCCCGTGCCGACGAGCAGGTCGCGCAATTGCAGCGCAAAGGCCAGGGTGATGTCCTTTTCGTGGATGCCGTTCGGGGCGCTGGCGCCGTTGTCGATGCCGCCATGGCCGGGATCGAGGACGATCAGCGGCCGGCTGCCGCCCGTCGCGGGGACCGAGGGCCGCAGCGGCACCGCCACGGCGGCCGGCGGCGGCGTCACCGCGGCGACGCTGGACGACGCCGCGCTCGCTGGCGCCGCGGGCGCTTCCGACGAGGCCGGGTCGGGGTCGGCCCCACCCATGGCGCGGGCCAGGTCGGCCGCGGCGCGCTGCTTGAAATCCGCATCGCTGGTCGGGATCAGGTCGACGATCAGCCGCGCCGGCTGGCCGCCGATCGGGTCGAGCACATAGGCCTGCTGCACCACCGCCGGCTGGGCCAGGGTCAGTTCCGTGCGGGCCCGCCCGTCTTCCGCCATCACCGTGTCGAAGGCGCTGACGAGGCCGCTGCCGCTGACCGCGCCGGGGCTCGAGATCGCCACCGTCTGCGCCTTGATGTCGATGGCGATGCGCTCGGGCGCATCGAGCGAGGCGATGGCAAATTCGGTGGTGCCGGTGAGGTCGACGATCAGCCGCGCCCGCTCCGGGGTCGTCGTCACGCGCGCGTCGAGCACGTCGGGCAGCCGCGCCGCGGCCCAGGCGGCGGGGGCCCAGAGCGCCAGGAGGAGCGCAGCCACCCACATCCGCAGGCGTCCGCGTCCCGCGCGCGCGGATCCCTCAGAATTGAACAACAGGTGGGCGCTCCCCATATCGGCTGTGGCGACACAAGCTGAGTCTTTAGGCGATTCTGCGGCGCCGGCGGCAGCGATCCGCACGCACGAACGGCTTACAACCTCATGGTTTCGTTACAGCGGGGAGTTTTCGATTGCCAACCGGCGGCAAGGGTCCTACACGCTGTTGCTGAGGCGGACTGCTGCCCCATCCCGCGCGACCACGGCGTAGGCCGTTCCCGGAAAGCAAGGCAGCAGAGGGACTTACGATGGAACATCGACGTCCCGAATGCGGCAGATTCCACCGCCTCGACAAGTTTTCGGTTCGTTCCGGACCGAGCGGTACGCCGGGTTTCCGGCGACCACACAGGAAGAGGTTGGATGACCACTGGGTCGACAAAACCTGACGCAATGCCCCTATCCGCTTGCGCTTTTGTCATTGCTGCCCAGCCAGTCGACAGCCTCGGCATACCCCTCGGCGCATCGTTCGTACGCGCCTCAACCCTCAAACCTGTGGCCGCGCATGGCGCACGACGGAGGCGCCCGGTTCGCCGGGCCCCCAGTGTTGGCGCGCGACGGCCTGGAGTATCCCTTTATGGCTATCAAGAGAATGCTGGTGGATGGCATCCACCCGGAAGAAACCCGGATCGTCGTCACCAACGGTAACCGCCTCGAAGAATTCGATTTCGAATCCCAGAGCCGCCGCCAATTGCGCGGCAACATCTACCTCGCCAAGGTCACCCGCGTAGAGCCCTCGCTGCAGGCAGCGTTCGTCGAATATGGCGGCAACCGCCACGGCTTCCTGGCGTTCAGCGAAATCCATCCCGACTACTACCAGATCCCGGTCGCCGACCGCGAGGCGCTGATGCGCGCCGAGGAAGAGGCCGAGCGCGAGGAGCATGCCGCCGAGATCGCCGACGAGCCCGAGCCGGTGCGCAGCGCCGCCGCCGAGGCGCCGGCCGTTGAGGCGGTGTCGGCGCCGGTCGACAGCGCCGAGGACGATCCGGCCGAGCAGACCGAGAACGCCCCCACCGAGGCGGATGCCGAGGCCGACCCGCAATCCACCGTGCCCGGGCCGGTCGAAGCCGCCGAAGACGAGGCCGGCGAGGACGACGATCCCGGCCATATCGAGCAGGCGCCGGCCAACAACGAGCCGGTCGAATCGCTGGGCGGCAGCGGCGATCTGCTGGAAGAGACGCGCGAGCGCCGGCAGCGGCAGCCGCGCCGTCACGCCTACAAGATCCAGGAAGTGATCAAGCGCCGGCAGGTGATGCTGGTGCAGGTGGTCAAGGAAGAGCGCGGCAACAAGGGCGCGGCGCTCACCACCTATCTCAGCCTCGCCGGCCGCTATTCCGTGCTGATGCCCAACACCGCCCGGGGCGGCGGCATCTCGCGCAAGATCACCAACGCCGCCGATCGCAAGCGGCTCAAGGACATCGTCGGCGATCTCGAAGTGCCGCAGGGCCAGGGCATCATTCTGCGCACCGCCGGCGCCTCGCGCACCAAGGCCGAGGTCAAGCGCGACTTCGAATACCTGCAGCGGCTGTGGGAAAGCGTGCGCACGCTGACCCTGCAGTCGACCGCCCCCTGCCTCGTCTACGAGGAAGGCTCGCTGATCAAGCGCACCATCCGCGACCTCTATTCCAAGGACATCGACGAGCTGTGGGTCGCGGGCGACGACGCCTACCGCGAAGCCAAGGACTTCATGCGGATGATCATGCCGAGCCACGCCAAGAACGTGCAGCTCTACAAGGACGATCAGCCGCTGTTCTCGAAGTACAATGTCGAGGGCCAGCTCGACCAGATGTTCTCGCCGCAGGTCACCCTGCCCTCGGGCGGCTATCTGGTGATCAACCCCACCGAGGCGCTGGTCTCGATCGACGTGAACTCGGGCCGCTCCACCAAGGAGCACAATATCGAGGACACGGCGCTGCAGACCAACCTCGAGGCGGCTGAGGAAGTCGCCCGGCAGCTCCGCCTGCGCGACCTCGCCGGCCTCATCGTCATCGACTTCATCGACATGATCGAGAACCGCTCCAACCGGGCGGTGGAACGCAAGCTCAAGGACGCGCTGAAGAACGACCGCGCCCGCATCCAGGTCGGCCGCATCAGCCATTTCGGCCTGATGGAAATGAGCCGGCAGCGCATCCGCTTCGGCGTGGTCGAGAGCTCGACGCACAAATGCCCGACCTGCAACGGCACCGGCCTCGTCCGCTCGGTCGAGAGCGTGGCGCTGATGGTCATGCGCAACGTCGAGGACCACGTGCTCAAGAAGCCGGGGCAGTCGATCAACGTCCGCGTGCCGGTGGACGTGGCGCTCTACATCCTCAACTCCAAGCGCACCACGCTCAACAATCTCGAGGCCAAATACGGCCTCTCGATCACCATCGTCGCCGACGACCATGTCGGCCCGCAGCACTACGCCATCGAGCGCGGCGAGGCGCGCGCCATTCCCGGCGAGCAGCCGCAGGCGCAGCATGTGCGCGTCGACAGCGCCATCGTCGAGGAGATCGACGACGAGGCGGTCGAGGACGAGGACGACGAGGAAGCGGACGGCGAGGCCCGCGAGGCGCGCTCCGACGACAATGGCGAGCGCAATGGCCGCCGTCGCCGCCGCCGCCGTGGCGGCCGCGACCGCGAGCGGGGCGACCGCAACGACCGCCCGCAGCCGGCGCAACTGGCTGAAGCCGACGCCTCCGACGAGGCCGAGGGCGACGGCGAAGACGACGAGGCCGCGCCGCAGCAGGCCAACGGCAATGGCGCGCATGACGAAAACGGGGATTCCCGCCGCCGTCGCCGCCGCGGCCGCCGCGGTGGCCGCCGCAACCGCCGCGAGGGCGGCGATGTGGTGAACGGCGATGCCGGCAATGGCGCCGAGGCGCCGGCCGAGGGCGTCGCGGGCATCAGCGAGGAAGGCGCCGAGCGGATTGTCGCCGCCGTGCTGGCGCAGGACGCGATCGCCGCCGAAGCCGGCGTCGAGCCGGCGATCACGGTGATCGCGGCCGAGGAGGATGCCGGCGAGGACAAGCCGCGCCGTGCCCGCCGCAGCCGCAAATCGCCCGACGCCGACGCCGCGGTGCAGGACGCCGTGACCGATGGCGCCGAGAACACCGCCCGGCCGCGCAGCCGCTCGCGCCGCGCCAAGGCCGCGCCTCCCAGCGAGGCGGAGGCGCTCGAAGCCGCCGAGGCGATCGCCGTGATATCGCCCGAGCCGGCGCCCGCGCCCGCTGCGGACGCAGCGGCGGCGCCCGAGCCGGATCTCCTCGAGGAACGCCCGTCGCGCCCGAAGAAGGAGCTGCCGCCCGACCAGATCGTGGTCAGCTCCTCGGCGCCCGCCGCAACCGACGAAAAGCCCAAGAAGGCCGGCTGGTGGCAGCGCGGCTTCTTCGGGGGCTGATCGGACAGGGGCGGCTTCCGGGCCGCCCTTTTCTTTGCCCGCACTGAGCCGGCCGGCTATGCTGGCCCGATGTCCCGCACCGAACGCCTGCTCGATTTGCTGCAGATCCTGCGCCGCCATCGCGCGCCGGTGTCGGGGGCAACGCTCGCGGCCGAGCTCGACGTGTCGATCCGCACGCTCTATCGCGACATCGCGACGCTGCAGGGCCAGGGCGCCGAGATCGACGGCGAGCCTGGCCTCGGCTACGTGCTGAAGCCCGGCTTCATGCTGCCGCCGCTGATGTTCTCGATTGACGAGCTGGAAGCGCTGGTGATCGGCATGCAATGGGCGCGCCGGCAGGACGACGACCGCCGCCTCAGCCAGGCCGCCGCCAACACCCTCAGCAAGATCGCCGCCGTGCTGCCCGACGAATTGCGGCGCGAGCTCGATGCCGGCACGCTCTACGTGCCCAACCGCCGCAATCTGCCGGTGCAGGTCGACTCGTCGCTGCTGCGCGACGCCATCCGCAAGGAAATCAAGCTGCGGATCGGCTATCGCGACGATGCCGGGCGCGAAACCGAGCGCATCATCTGGCCGTTCGTCATCGGCTTTTTCGAGCAGCACAAGGTGGTCGGCGCGTGGTGCGAGCTGCGCGAGGATTACCGGCATTTCCGGCTCGACCGCATCGCCTCGGCGGCCGCCACCGGCGAGCGCGCGCCGCGCCGCCGCCACGCGATGCTCAAGGAGTGGCGCGAGAAGATGGATCTCGAGCGCGCCCGCTGGCAGCGCGAGGCCGCTGCCAGAAACTGACAGCCGGCGGGTGCATCAGAGGGGCGTTCCAGCCACGGAGTACCCCCGATGACCCACCCGAACTTCATTCTCGCCTATGTCGCCAGCGCGCCAAGAAGCGCCGCGCTCTACAGCCAATTGCTCGAGGCGCAGCCGGTCGAAGCCTCGCCCGGCTGGGCCCTGTTCGCGCTACCCAACGGCCTCGCGCTCGGGCTGTGGAGCCGCGACGAGGTCGAGCCGCGCGCCACCCTGCCCGGCGGCACCGAGATCGGCTTTCCGGTCGAGAACGACGCTGCGGTGACGGCAACGCGCGACGCCTGGGCCGGCCTCGGCCTCAAGATCCTGCAGGAGCCGACCCGCATGGATTTCGGCTACACCTTCACCGCCGCCGACCCCGACGGCCACCGGCTGCGCGTGTTCGCGCCGGCGGCCTAATCCGGCGCGGCGCCGCGCACGTCGATCACCGCCACGGCATCGGCATAGAGCCGGTGCCACCCCGGCATCGCCGCCATCGCCGCCGCCAGCGGCGTCCCGGGGGTGAGCATGGTCCAGCCGACGTCGTTGTCCGCGAGCACGGCGGCGACGTCGGCCGGCCGGCCGGCGAGCAGCGTGTTGTAGCGGTCGAGGAAGGCGTCGCCGTAAAGCTCGGCGCGCGAGTCGATGTAGGGCGCGATGCCCGCCCGGATGAGGTAGCCGCCGAACTCGTAGGCGTTGAGGACGTGCTGCGTCCGCAGCGCGGGCGGCACCGCGGCGATCGCCGCCGCCGGGTCGCGCCCGGTCACCGGCGCGGCGATCGGCAGCAGCAACCGCAGCGTGGCCAGCAGCGCCACCGGCAGCAGCACCCACGCCGTCCCGCCGGCCGGCATCCGCCCCGTCCGGCCGAGCGCCGCGGCGATCGGCTCGGCCAGCAGCAAAATCCCCAGCAGCCCCAGCAGCATTTCGTGCCGTTCGGTCCTGATGCTCAGCGCCAGCAGGCCGAGCAGCAGCAGCCAGCGGATCCAGCCGATCCGGGGGCGCCGCAGCAGCCAGAACACCGCGAAGGCCAGCACCACCACATGCAGCGGTTGCACCGCATCGAAGCGCAGCGGCGACCATTCGCCGATGCCCTGCACATTGTGCATCGCCAGCAGCCGGATCGGCTGCAGCAGCCCGTCGAGGCCGAACGGCGTGCACAGCGCCGCCGCCACCGCGGCCGCCGCGAACAGCAGCCAGCCGCCGAGCGCGCGGCGATCCTCGAGCACCGCCTCCAGCGCGAACGGCGCGATCACCGCGATGCCGGCAAGGAAGCTGCCGTGCATATTGGCCCACAGCACCATCGCTGCCAGCAGGCCCCACGCCGGCCGCCGCCGTTCCCGGCGGGCGGCCAGCAGTCCCCCGAACCACACTACCATCACCGGCAGCACCAGGATATGCGGGCGCGCCAGCAGATGCGGCGCGAACAGCGCCAGCCCCGCAAGCAGCGTCAGCGCCAGCGGCAAGCCGCTCAGCGACCGCCCCGCCTCCCGCGCCAGCAGCCAGGTCGCGAGCCCGAACGCCGCCGCCGTCAGCAGCATCACGCCCGGCCAGCCGGCAGCGGCAAAGCCCAGGCTGAGCAGCACCTCCGACAGCCATTCATGCGCCACCCAGGGCTGCCCGGCGAAGGTGTAGGAGAACGGGTCGACATGCGGCACGGCCCGATGCGCCAGGATCCAGTCGCCGGCGCTCAGATGCCACCAGGTGTCGCCGTCGTTGAGCAGGTTGAGCGGCCACAGCACCAGCGCGAAGACGGCGAGCGCGAGCAGCGCCGGCTCCTGCCCCGCCGCCCAGCGCAGCAGGCCGCGGCGCGACGCGGGTCCCGTCGATGCCGGTGAAGACTCCATCGCCCGCAGCCTAGCCGGGCGGCCTTAACCTCGGCCTAAGCCTTGAGGAACCGCCGCAGCCGCTCCAGCGCCTTGTCCATGGTCTCGCGGCTGCCGGCATAGGAGAAGCGCACATAGCGGCCGCCGTTCACCCGGTCGAAATCGACGCCGGGGCTCGCCGCGACGCCCGCCTCGGCCAGCATGCGCTTGCAGAAGGCCAGCGAGTCGTTGGTGAAGCGGCTGGCGTCGGCATAGGCGTAGAAGGCGCCGTCGCCTTCATCGACGCCGAAGCCGAGCGCCCGCAGCCCCTCGGTCAGCAGCGGCCGGTTGGCCGCGTAATGGGCCTTCTGCGCCTCGGCATAATCGCGCTCGCCCAGCGCCGCGGTCGCTGCCACCTGGCTCAGCGTCGGCGCCGCGATGAACAGATTCTGCTGCAGGATCTGGGTGCGCCTGAGGATGTCGTCGGGCAGCACCATCCAGCCGATGCGCCAGCCGGTCATGCAGTAATATTTCGAGAAGCTGTTGATCACGATGGCGTCGCGGGTGAACTCCAGCGCGCTCACCGACGGCCCGCGATAGTCGAGCCCGTGATAGATCTCGTCGGAGATGAAGCGCACGCCGAGCCGGGCGCAAACGGCGACGATCTCGCCCAATTGCGTCCGATCCACCGCCGCCCCGGTCGGGTTGGCGGGCGAGGCCAGCAGCAGCCCGGCGAACGGCTCACGCGCATGCGCCGCGGCGATCGCCGCTGGCGTCAGGTGCCAGCCTTCGGCGGCGCTCACCGGAATTTCCACCGGCCGGTAGCCCATGCCGTAGAGCGTGTTGAGATAGGCGGTATAGCCCGGCCGCGTCACCGCGATCTTGGCCCCGGGTGCAAAGCCGCCGAGGAACGCCAGGATGAAGCCCGACGACGAGCTCATGGTGGCGATGATCGAGTCCTCGCTCACTGCCACGCCGTGCTGCTCGCGATAGTAGCGGGCGAGCGCCGCCCGCAGCGCCGGCATGCCGGCGAAATGCGTGTAGCGCTGCGGCCCGTCGAGCACGCCGCGCACCGCCTCGATCACCCGGGGCGCCGGCGGCGCGGCGGGCTGCCCCTGCTCGAGGAAGGCGATGTCGCGCCCCTCTGCCTCGAGCGCGCGGGCCAGCGCGTTGATCTCGAGGCCATGGAACGGCTCCATGCCGGCGGCGGTCGGGCTGGTCATAACTTCGTCGTCTTCGCTGGCGATGAGGGCATTCGCCTAGCGTCCCCGGTCAAATCTCTCAACACAAATTGATTTCCGGCGCGGCGCCGTGTCTATCGTCGCGGTGCTAGCATCCGCCGGCCGGAGGGAATTCGATGTCGCGCCTGAGCCTTGTCCTCGTGCTGTTGGTCGGCCTGCTGGCCGGCGGCCTCGGTTCGCTGCTGCTGCGCAGCGGCGCCGACCAGACCGAGCTCAAGGCCGCCATCGCCGAAGTGCTGGCGCAGCAGGACAAGCCGAAGGCCGCCGCGGCGCTCGATCCGGCGGCGGTCAACAAGCTCATCGAGGACTATCTGATGAGCGATCCGACCATCCTCACCCGGATGACCGATAAGCTCGACGCGGAGCGGCAGGTCGCGTCCCGCGCGGCGATGAAGAGCCAGCTCGACGCCCACGCCGCCGAGATCTATCAGGCCGCCGACAACGTCGTGCTCGGCAACCCCAAGGGCGACGTGACGCTGGTCGAGATGTTCGACTACAATTGCAGCTATTGCCGCGGCGCCCTGCCCGACCTCGCGACGCTGATGGCCGAAGACCCCAACCTCAAGGTCATCCTCAAGCAGTTCCCGATCCTTTCGGACGGCTCGGTCGACGCCGCCCGCATCGCCGTGCTGGTGGGCGAGGATCCGAAGATCAACTATTGGGACTTCCACCGGAAAATGTTCGCCGAGCGCGGCGAGGTCGGCGCCAGCCAGGCGCTGCAGGTGGCCGAGCAGGTGGGCGGCAACCGCGCCGAGCTGATGCTCGACATGAACGGCAAGAAGGCCACCGACGCCATCCAGGCCACCTACAAGCTGGCCAAGGCGCTCAACATCGGCGGCACCCCCACCTACATCCTGGGCGACGAGATGATCCCGGGCGCCGTCCCCATCGACCAGCTCCGCGCCAAGATCGCCAATCTGCGCGCCTGCGGCTCCACATTGTGCCCGGCGGCGGCCCCGATTCCGGCCGGCTGAGCCGGATTCCCGTGCAATTCTGAACGGTCCGCTTGCACCCGCACGTCCCGGCAGTGCACAACGCCGAAACCATGGCCAAGCGTATCCTCGTCATCAACGGCCCCAACCTCAACATGTTGGGTATCCGCGAGCCCCAGACCTACGGCACGCAGACGCTGGCCGACATCGAGGCCATGTGCAAGGCCGAGGGCAAGCGCCTCGGGCTCACGGTCGAGTGCCGGCAGACCAATCGCGAAGGCGAAATCTGCGAGTGGATCCAGGCGGCCTACGGCAAGGCGCACGGCATCGTGCTCAATCCGGCCGGCTATTCCCACACCTCCGTCGCCATCCGCGACGCCATCAGCGCCGTCGCCATTCCGACCATCGAGGTCCACCTCAGCAATATCCATGCGCGGGAGGAATTCCGCCACTTTTCCTATGTTTCTGCGGTCGCGATCGGGGTGATTTGCGGCCTCGGCGCGGCGGGGTATAGGCTGGCGCTCGAAGCTTTGGCCGAACGGCTGGGCGCCTGAACCGAACCCGAAGAAGAAAACGTGCCCAAGGGAGGCAAATCGATGACCAAGGACGCTCCGGCAGATCAGGCCCTGATCGAGGCCATCGCCAAGCTGCTCAACGAGCAGAACCTGGCCGAGATCGAGATCGAGCGCGAAGATCTGCGCGTCCGCGTCACCCGTACCTATGCCAATTCCGGCGTGCAGCAGGTGATGGTGCCCGCTCCGGCGCCCATGGCGATGGCCGCTCCCGCCGCGGCGCCCTCCGCCCCGGCCGGGTCCGCCGCCAAGGCCGCCGCCGCGCCGGCCGACGACCTCGCCTCCAACCCCAATGCGCTGACCTCGCCGATGGTGGGCACCGCCTATCTGTCGCCCGAGCCGGGCAAGCCGACCTTCGTGTCGGTGGGCTCGAAGGTCTCGGAGGGCCAGACCATCCTCATCATCGAGGCGATGAAGACGATGAACCAGATCCCGGCGCACAAATCCGGCACCGTCTCGCGCATCCTCGTCACCGACGCCGCGCCGGTCGAATACGGCCAGCCGCTCGCGGTCATCGACTGATGTTCCAGAAGGTCCTCATCGCCAACCGGGGCGAGATCGCGCTCCGCGTGCTGCGCGCCTGCAAGGAACTGGGAATTTCGACGGTCGCGGTGTATTCGACCGCCGACCGCAACGCCATGCATGTGCGCATGGCCGACGAGAGCGTGTGCATCGGCCCGCCGCCGGCCAGGGACAGCTACCTCAACATCCCCTCGCTGCTGGCCGCCTGCGAGATCACCGGCGCCGACGCCGTGCATCCGGGCTACGGCTTCCTCAGCGAGAATGCGCGCTTCGCCCGCATCCTTTCCGAGCACAAGATCACCTTCATCGGCCCGTCCGAGCACCATATCCAGATCATGGGCGACAAGATCACCGCCAAGCAGACGGCGGTGGAGCTCGGCATCCCGGTGGTCCCCGGCTCGAAGGGCGAGGTGAAGACCGAGGACGAGGCCAAGAAGACTGCGGCCGAGATCGGCTATCCGGTGCTGATCAAGGCCACCGCCGGCGGCGGCGGGCGCGGCATGAAAGTGGCGCATACCGAGCTCGACGTGCTCACCGCCTGGTCGACCGCCCGCTCGGAGGCCAAGGCCGCCTTCGGCAACGACTCCGTCTATATGGAGAAATACCTCGGCCAGCCGCGGCACATCGAGGTGCAGGTGATGGGCGACGGCAAAGGCAACGCGGTGCACCTGGGCACCCGCGACTGCTCGCTGCAGCGCCGCCACCAGAAGGTCTGGGAAGAGGCCACCGCCCCCACCGTGCCGGCCGAACAGCGCGACCGCATCGGCGAGATCTGCGCCGCCGCCATGCGCAAGCTCAAATATTCGGGCGCCGGCACCATCGAGTTCCTGTACGAGAACGGCGAGTTCTACTTCATCGAGATGAACACGCGGCTGCAGGTCGAGCACCCGGTGACCGAGCGCGTCACCGGCGTCGACCTCGTCTACGAGCAGATCCGCGTCGCCTCGGGCGAGACGCTGAGCCTCAGGCAGAAGGACATCACCTTCACCGGCCACGCCATCGAGCTCCGGATCAACGCCGAGGACCCCAACACCTTCGCGCCCTCGCCCGGCACCATCAAATTCTACCACCCGGCCGGCGGCGTCGGCGTGCGCATCGACAGCGCCATCTACAGCGGCTACGCCATCCCGCCCTATTACGACAGCCTCATCGGCAAGCTCATCGTCTACGGCCGCACCCGCGAGGAGTGCCTGATGCGCCTGCGCCGCGCCATCGACGAATTCGTCGTCGACGGCATCAAGACCACGCTCCCCTTGTTCCAGCGCCTGATCAAGGAACCCGACATTCTCGCGGGCAATTACGACATCCACTGGCTGGAAAAGTATCTGGGGATGAAGCACTAGTTCGACACGAGACCCGTTCTGGGTGGGGGCGACATATTGCGCCACCCCTTGTCTCTCGGACATTTTTGTCCGATATTCATGTCACAGCCGAGCGGGGGCGACGGCATGAAGCGGGACCGGTTCATCAGCCAGCTCAAGCAGGATTGCGGCGCGGCCGGCCTTGCGCTCGTGGTCGACAAAAAGCTCGGCAAGGGCTCGCATTACCGGCTCGAGGTGCGGGACGGCGACCGGCTCGTGGCCAAAACGACCCTCAAATCGGGCGAGTTGTCGCCGGCCTACATGGCCCTCGTGCGCCGGCAACTCGGCCTCTAGGAGACGGAAGATGGAGTATCGCTGCGAACTCGATGCCAACGGCGAAGGCGGCTTTCTGGTGCGCTTTCCCGACGTTCCCGAGGCGCTGACGGAAGGCGCGACGCGGCAGGAGGCGACCGTCAATGCCTCGGATGCGCTGGAAGTCGCATTGCTTGGACGGATGAAGGACGGGGATGACCTCCCTCCCCCCTCCTACCGGGGAGGAGCCCCGGTCCCCATCGCCGCGCAGGCCGCGGCGAAGCTGGCGTTCTACAGTGCGTTCCGGAGGTCCGGCCTGTCGCAATCGGCTCTCGCCCGCAAGCTCGGCAAGGACGAGGCGGAGGTGCGCCGCATGCTCGATCCGTATCACGCGACGAAGCTTCCCGCCCTCGACGAGGCGTTGCGCGCGCTCGGCCAGCGCCTGGTGGTGAGCGTCGAGGCGGCATAGCCGCCCCGAAGGGGGTCAGCCCATCGACCTCAGATACTGCGCCGGCTTCGTGCTCAGCGCGCTCCACGTGGTCAGCGCGCCGGTGACGATGGTCAGCACGATCGAGCCGGCCAGCACGCCCAGCACCAGCAGCGGGTTGACGCCGAAGCCCACGTCCATCTGCGCGCCCTTGACGATGGCGTAGGCGCCGGCGATGCCGACCAGCATCGACAGCAGCGCCGCGAAGCCGCCGAGCAGCGCATATTCGAGCGCGAATACCTTCACCACGTCGCCGCGGGTCGAGCCCAGCACCTTGTTGACCACGGCGTCGGCCTCGCGCTGCTTGCGCCCCGCCGCCATGGTGCCGGCCAGCACCAGGAGGCCGTTGACCACCGCCAGGGCACCGACGATGTTCACCGCCGTCGACAACTGGCCGAGAATGCCCGCCGCCTGGTTGAGCGCCTCGCCCACCGGCAGGAAGGTGATGTCGGGATATTTCTTGGCCAGCGCCCGCTCCACATCCTTCTCGTGGCCCTCGGCGGCCTTGATGGTCGCAAGGTTGGTGCCGGGGAAGTCGTCGAACGTGCCGGGCGTCGCCGTCACCAGGAAGTTGAGCCCGCTCTGGAACTGGAAGTCGCGCAGGTTGGCGACGGTGACGTCGAAGGATTCGCCGAACAGCGTCAGCTCCAGCTTGTCGCCGGGCTTGATGCCGAGGCTGATGGCGTCCTGGTCGCGCAGCGACACCAGCGGCGGGCCGGAATAATCCTCAGGCCACCAGGCGCCGGCGGTGACCTTGGAATCGGCCGGCAGGTCGGGCCGCCAGGTCATCAGGATTTCGCCGGTCAGCATGTAGGCGGCTTCGCCCGAGATGTCCTTGCGGTCGCGGATCTGGTCCGACGGCACGCCGTTTACCTTGGTGATGGCGGCGCGGATCATCGGCGAGTGCTGGAACTCGGTGACCTGCCCGGTCGATTTGAGGAAGTCCTGCAGATCCGTCACTTCGTCGTCGAACAGGTCGGTGGCAACGAAGGTCGGGGCGTCCTTGGTCACCTGCCCCAGCAGCTGGTCGCGCAGATTGACGCTGAGGATCACGATCACCAGCAGCATCGCGAGGCCGAGGCCCAGCGACATGATCACCGTCGGCGCCGGCGAGCCGGGCCGGTAGATGCCGCGGAAGGCGTTGCGGAAGGTGGCGCTCGGCAGGGGCGGAATGGCGCGGAGCACGACTTGCAGCAGCCGCCCGGCGAGGCTCAGCAGCAGGTAGGCGGCGATCACGCCGATGGCGTAGTAGCCGACGAGGCTCAGATCCTGCGTCGTCCACCAGGCGAGCCCGAAGATGCCGAGCCCGGCGACGAGCAGCGGGATCAGCACCCACGGATCGAAATATTCGCGCGTCTTGAGGTTCTGGATCGAGGTGCCGACGGTGCGGAACAGCATGGCCGGCCGCAGCTTTTCCGCCCGCACCAGCGGGATGTAGGAGAAGGCGAAGGCGGCGAGGATGCCGAACAGCAGCGCCGTCACGAGCGCCGGCCATTCGACCGAAGGCGGCAGATCGACCGCGAGGATGCGGCCGAGCACCGGCAGCGCCGCCGCGGTCAGCGCCGCGCCGATCACGAGGCCGATGACGATGCCGGCCAGCGACATGATGCCGACCTGGGTGAAGAAGTGCACGAGGATGCGCGGCCCGGTGGCCCCGAGGCTGCGCAGCGTCGCGATCGAGCGCTGCCGCTCCTGGATATAGGCGGAGACGGCGTTGAAGATGCCCACCCCGCCCACCAGCAGCGAGCTCAGCCCGACGATCAGCAGGAAGCGCACGAACAGATCGTAGAAGCGCGCCAGCGTGCCCGCCGCGTCGTAGGGCGACTGCACCTTCCATTCGGGATCGGATTTGAAGTGCGCCTCGACCTTGGGCTTGGCGATGGTGTAGTCGCCCTGGTCGGGGTTGAGCTTGATCTTGTAGCTGTACTGCGTCAGCAGCCCCGGCAGCGGCGGCCGCGTCTCGGGATTGGCCTGTTCCGCCTCCACCGACATCAGCGTGGTGAGGCCCAGATGCAGGCCGCGCAGGGCGCTGTTGGGCAGCGAGCCGAGCAGCCCGCGCGCCTCGAATTGGGTGCCGTTGACGGTGAAGCGGCCGCCGAGGTCGATCCCCAGCCGGTCGAGGATCACCGGATCGACGATGGCGCCATAGGCGCCGTCCTTGAGGGCCAGCAGGTCGGCCGGCTTCTCGCCGGGCTTGAGCTGCGGGCTCACCACATTGCCGTAGAGCGGGTAGAGGTCGTCGACCGCGTAGATGTCGAGGAACGCCGTGTTGCCGCTGTCGTCCATGGCGTCGGCGCGCGAGTTCGACGAGATCGTCTCGCTCACCTCTCCCAGCGTCTTCATGTAGGCGAGCTCGTCGGGATTGGCGCGGCGGTCGGCGCGGTTGACCTGGATGTCGCCGCCCATCAGCGTGTTGGCGTCGCGCAGGATGGCGCCCTTGAGCGCATCGCCCACCGAGCTCACGCCGGCGATGGTCGCGGTGCCCAGCGCCAGGCACGCCAGCAGGATGCCGAAACGGCGAAGGTCGCCGCGCAGGTCGACCAGCGCGACGCGGATCCAGTTGCGGAGCTTGGTCATGCCGGGACGGCCTCTTTGGTGGTCTCGGTGAGCTGGCCGTGATTCATGGTCAGCATGCGGTCGGCCTTGGCCGCGAGCGAGCGGTCATGGGTGATCAGCAGAATGGCCGTGCCCTTCTTGCGGGCGAGGTTGAACATCAGGTCGATCACCAGCGCGCCGGTGTCCTGGTCGAGATTGCCGGTGGGCTCGTCGGCCAGCATCAGCTTGGGGCTGGTCACCATGGCGCGGGCCAGCGCCACGCGCTGCTGCTCGCCGCCCGAGAGCGCGCTCGGCAGGTGCGTCAGCCGGTCGCCGAGCCCGACTTCGGCCAGCGCCGCCGCCGCGTGCTCGCGGATTTCGCGAAAACTCTCGCCGGTCTCGGCGATCTCGAGCGCCAGCGCCACGTTCTCGAGCGCCGTCATCGAGGGAATGAGCTGGAAGTTCTGGAACAGGATGCCGAGATTGTTGCGCCGGAAGATGGCGAGCTGGTCCTCGTTGGCGGTCGAAATGTCCTGGCCGGCCACCACCACCTTGCCGGTGGTTGCCCGTTCCAGCCCGCCCAGGATCATCAGCAGCGAGGTCTTGCCGCTGCCCGACGGCCCGACCACCGCCGTCACCTCGCCGGCCGCGACCTTGAACGTCACATCCTTGAGGATGTGCAGCATGGATTTGCCGCTCATCAGTTCAAGGTTGGCTTTTTCGGTCTGGATCACGGCTTCGGGCATTGGCGGGCGGACTCGCATTGGTTCCGGGGCAAAAACGGCGCCTTCTTAGGCGATAAAATGTGAACGCTGGCAATACACGTTGTCGCGCCGATATGACTCTGTGACGGCAAGTGGAGCGCCCATGTCACGCAAAACCGACCCTTTTGCGGTCGATCTGACCCCCGGGCTGATCCTGCGCGCCTACCAGGCCGGCATCTTCCCGATGGCCGAGGACGCCAGTTCGGACGACCTCTTCTGGGTGTCGCCACAGCGCCGCGGCGTCATTCCGCTGGAGGCCGCCCACATCTCGCGCAGCCTGCGCAAGACCTTGAAACACAACCCTTATTCGGTGCGCATCGACACCGATTTCGAGGCCGTGATCGAGGGCTGCGCCACCGCCGGGACCGACCGCGACAGCACCTGGATCAACGCCGCCATCCGCCGCCTCTACGGCGAATTGTTCCGGCGCGGCTTCGTCCACACGGTCGAGGTGTGGGACGGCGCCGACCTCGTGGGCGGGCTCTACGGCGTCTCCATCGGCGCGGCGTTCTTCGGGGAATCGATGTTCCACCGCAAGACCGATTGCAGCAAGATCGCCATGGCGCATCTGCTCGGCCGGCTGAAGGCGGGGGGCTACCGCCTGCTCGACACGCAGTTCATCACCGACCATCTGCGCACCTTCGGCGGCATCGAGATCGCCCGCGAGGACTACGAACTGCGCCTCGCGGACGCCCTCAAGCACGACGCCGACTGGGCGGCGATCGACCGCGGCGGCCCGCCGCCGCCGCTATTTTAGGTCGCCGCCCCAGATCAGCCCTGGCGTCGGGCCGCTGATCCGGCACCAGCCCTTGCCGCCATTCTCGCAGGCCACCACGGTCACAGGGGCGCCGGCGTCGAGGTAGGCGATCTCGGTGCCCTGCCGGTCGGCATAGACCGTGGAGGCTTCGCGCAGCACCCGGACCTTGCCCCTGGGCCCGAACTGGCCGCCCGCGGGCCCGAACGGCAGGCCCCTGGCGCCGAGCGAGGCGCCGTCGCGGCCGATATGGATCTCGAACTGCAGCGGCACGTCGCCGCCACCCCTGCCGAACGGTCCGCCGGCAGGGCCGTGCCCCGGCCCGTGATCGCCCCCCTTGCCGAACGGACCGCCCTGGCCGTTGCCGAACGGGCCACCCTGCCCCGTGCCCTTGCCGTCGCCGCCCTTGGGGCCCGCCGCCGGCGTGTCGTCGTGGCAGAGCAGGCCGAGGCTGCGCACGCCGCCCTTGTAGGTCCCGAGCAGCCCGGTGGCATATTGGATACCGGGGCAGTCGATGCTCTTGGACGCCGTCGAATAGGTGCCCACCGACGAGGTGGTGGGCTTGACGAGCAGGCCGACCTTGTTGCCGGAGGCGACATGGCACGACAGCCGCACCCGCTCGACCGCCAGGTTGAGACCGACGAACACCTGCAGCCCGCGCACCACCATGTCGTCGGGGCAGCGCGTCGAGCTGTAGCCGCCACTCAGGGCATGCTGGTCGGTGGGGCCGAACATCTGCTTGAGCCGATGCGCGGTGCCGAGCCCGCCGGGCAGCACCGGCTTGCAGACGGCGCTGACGCCCAGCAGCCGCTCGGCATTGTTGTAGTCGAACCCCACCAGCGCCTCGCCCGGATCGCAGGCGGCGGCGAACGCCGTGCCGGTGCCGTCGCCCGGCGTGTTGGTGCGCGTATCGGCCAGTACGCCCGCCGAACCGGCGAGCAGCAGCCCAACCGCCAGCGCCAATGTCTTCGGAATTGCCATGATCGGTATGTCCCTCGTTCGCGCCCCGAAGCGATCATGGCATCCGGCGACGGGACCGTCGTCCACCGCCTGGTGGATGACGCGGGCTATTGCGCCGGCGTCTCGGCGGAGGCCGCTGCGGGCGGCGGCGGCACGTCGCTCGACTGCTTACAATCGACCAGCCAGATGTCGTAGACCGGGTGGTCGATGGGGTTGAGCGCCGGGCTCTCTGCGAACATCCAGCCGGTGAAGATGCGCTCGGTGCCGCCCTTCAGCGACACCTGGTCCACCTCGACGAACACGCTGGTGCGCTGCGTCTCGGTGGGCGGCCGCGTGTAGCAGACGCGCGGCGTGATCTGCAGCGCGCCGAACTGCACGGTCTCGTTGATATAGACGTCGAAATTGGTGATCCGGCCGGTGATCTTGTCGAGCCCGGAGAACGAGGCCACCGGGTTCGAGATGGTGGCCGCCGCCGTGGGGCTCGCCAGTCCCGCGACCAGCACCAGCGCCAGAAGTCCTCGCACCGGCGTCAGGCGTCCGGCGACCAGGCGTCGTAGTCGCCGGTGACCTTGGGGCGCTCGCCCTTGTTCAGCAGGCTGCCGTCCGGCCGATACGCCAGCGCCGAGCCGGTATAGTTGCGGATATGCGGCTTTTCCCATTCGCGCGGCGTGTAGTCGCCGTCCCTGGGGACCTCGTTGGTCCGGTAATGCATCCAGCCATACCAGCCGGGCGGAATCGTGGTCGGCTCGGCATAGCCGCCGGCATAGATCACCATGCGCCGCTCCATGCCGCTGGGGCCGGTCGCCTTCTTGCTGCGGTAGTAGCGGTTGCCGAACTCGTCCGAGCCGACATAGACGCCTTGCGTCGCCGCCCACAGCCGCGTGCCCCAGGTGTTGCCGCGCCACCAGGCGAAAATCTCGATGAAGAAGTCTTTCCAACCACCCTGGGGCATGCGCGAACCTACCGGAATCTTCAGTGCCCAAGCCTCTAGCACCTGACCCCGCCCGCGCCTAGGCCCAGCGGCGCCACCGGCACCATCATCGCCAGCGCCACGAGCGCGAGCGCCGTCCCGCGGAGCATTGCCGCTCCGCTCGCCACCCTCCCTCGTGGCCGCGGCCAGCCTCCCCGCTATCCCCAGCCCGGCCGAAAATTCTGCGCTTGACAGGTTTCGCCGGTGCGGCCCGCTCGGCGTGCCTGTCGCGGACGCCGACTTCATGTGCCGCGTGAGGTCGAAAATTCGCCTCGATTTTGACCGGGTTTAGCGCGGATTCCGGTTGCCGCTTTTGAGCTCGGCGCGGCATTTTCGCGCCGCCGAATCGATGCGGTTTGAACGCCGGTTTCGGCGCTTTCGGTTGTCCCCGCTATTCACAATGCCTATACTAAATCTAGCGAAAACGGCATGGCCCAACACTAGCTATGGTCGTTTTGCCGGTTTACGCCGTTGACGCCTTTTCTGAATCGGACCACAAATTTGCCCCGCTGCAACGGTCGCGTTTCCGGCCGCCGCGGCCAAGTCCTCCCGGAAGAGTTCGGCATCAGATCGGACACACCTGGAGGCACGGGGCAAAGCCGATCCGTGGCGACGGAGAGGTTTCAGTAAAGCGTCAAGCAGGACGGATGCCGTGGCGGCGGCAGCAGGGCCTTCGTGCCCGCGAATTTGGGGACTATTGCGACTATGCACATCGATCGTCGGTACACCGAAGCCAACCAGGACGCCTATCGGGGCATCGAATTCCGCTCGACCACGAGCGAAATCCGCAACCCGGACGGCTCGGTCGTCTTCAAGCTCGAAGGCATGCAGGTGCCCTCGACCTGGTCGCAGGTGGCCGCCGACATCATCGCGCAGAAATATTTCCGCAAGGCCGGCGTCGCCAAGGTGCTGAAGAAAGTCGAGGAGAACGACGTCCCCTCCTGGCTGTGGCGCTCGGTGCCCGACGACAAGGCGCTCAAGGCGCTGCCCGAAAAGGAGCGCTACGGCTCCGAGAGCGACAGCCGCCAGGTATTCCACCGCCTCGCCGGCACCTGGACCTATTGGGGCTGGAAGGGCAAATATTTCGACAGCGAGGACGACGCCCGCGCCTTCTACGACGAGCTCTGCTACATGCTCGCGACGCAGAAGGTGGCGCCCAATTCGCCGCAATGGTTCAATACCGGCCTGTTCTGGGCCTACGGCATCGACGGCCCCGGCCAGGGCCATTTCTACGTCGACCCCTTCACCAAAAAGCTGGTGCAGTCCAAGAGCTCGTACGAGCACCCGCAGCCGCATGCCTGCTTCATCCAGTCGGTGAACGACGACCTCGTCAACGAGGGCGGCATCATGGATCTGTGGGTGCGCGAGGCGCGGCTGTTCAAATACGGCTCGGGCACCGGCTCCAATTTCTCGCAGTTGCGCGGCGAAGGCGAAAAGCTCAGTGGCGGCGGCAAGTCGTCCGGCCTGATGAGCTTTTTGAAGATCGGCGACCGCGCCGCCGGCGCCATCAAGTCGGGCGGCACCACCCGCCGCGCCGCCAAGATGGTGGTGGTCGACATCGACCATCCGGACATCGAGGCCTACATCAACTGGAAGGTGAAGGAGGAGCAGAAGGTCGCCGCCCTGGTCACCGGCTCCAAGGTCGTCAGCAAGCACCTCAAGGCCATCATGAAGGCCGCCGTGAACTGCGACGGCAATGGCGACGACTGCTTCGACGTCGGCAAGAACCCGGCGCTGAAGCGCGCCGTCAAGGACGCCAAGAAGGCGCTGGTGCCCGAGAACTACGTGCAGCGGGTCATCCAGTTCGCGCGCCAAGGCTACACCGACATCGAATTCCCGATCTACGACACCGACTGGGATTCCGAGGCCTACCTCACCGTCTCCGGCCAGAACTCCAACAACACCGTGCGCGTCACCGACGACTTCCTCAAGGCCGTCGAGACCGACGGCGAGTGGAACCTCGTCGGCCGCACCTCGGGCAAGATCACCAAGACGCTCAAGGCCCGCGATCTGTGGGAGTCGATCGGCTATGCCGCCTGGGCCTCGGCCGATCCGGGCATCCATTTCCACACCACCATCAACGAGTGGCACACCAGCCCCGCCGCCGGCCCGATCGTCGCGAGCAATCCGTGCTCGGAATACATGTTCCTCGACGACACCGCTTGCAATCTCGCCTCGGTCAATCTGCTGCCCTACCGCAATGCCGACGGCAGCTTCGACGTCGCCCGCTTCGAGCATACCTGCCGGCTGTGGACGATCGTGCTCGAAATCTCGGTGATGATGGCGCAGTTCCCCAGCCGCGCCATCGCCGAGCGCTCGTTCCAGTACCGCACGCTCGGCATCGGCTACGCCAATATCGGCGGCCTGCTGATGACCTCGGGCATCCCCTATGACTCGGCGGAAGGCCGCGCCATCTGCGCCGCCATCACCGCGGTGATGACCGGCGCCTCCTATCTCGCCTCGGCCGAGATGGCCAAGGAGCTCGGCGCCTTCGCCGATTACGAGCGCAACGCCCCGCACATGCTGCGCGTCATGCGCAACCACCGCACCGCCGCGCACGGCAAGGCGGACGGCTATGAGGGCCTGTCGGTCAACCCGGTGCCGCTCGACCACGGCTCGCTCAAGGACAAGGCGCTGTCGGCGCGCGCCCGCTCGGTCTGGGACGAGGCGGTCGCGGCCGGCGAGCAGCACGGCTACCGCAACGCCCAGGTGTCGGTGATCGCCCCGACCGGCACGATCGGCCTCGTGATGGATTGCGACACCACCGGCATCGAGCCCGATTTCGCGCTGGTGAAGTTCAAGAAGCTCGCCGGCGGCGGCTATTTCAAGATCATCAACAACGCCGTGCCGCCGGCGCTGCGCACGCTGGGCTACAGCGAAAGCCAGATCGCCGAGATCGAGGCCTATGCCGTCGGCCACGGCAACCTCAACCAGGCGCCGGCGATCAACCCCTCCACGCTGCGCGCCAAGGGCTTCACCGACGACAAGATCGCCGCGCTCAACGCCGCCACCAAGGCCGCGTTCGACATCAAATTCGTGTTCAACCAGTGGACGCTGGGCGCCGACTTCCTCAAGGGCCTCGGCGTCACCGCCGAGCAGCTCGGCGACATGAATTTCGACCTGCTGAGCTTCCTCGGCTTTTCCAAAAAGGACATCGAGGCCGCCAACATCCATGTCTGCGGCGCCATGACCCTCGAGGGCGCGCCCGGGCTCAAGGCCGAGCACCTGCCGGTGTTCGACTGCGCCACCCCGTGCGGCAAGATCGGCAAGCGCTACCTTTCCGTCGACAGCCACATCCTGATGATGGCGGCGGCGCAGCCGTTCATTTCGGGCGCCATCAGCAAGACCATCAACATGCCCAACGACGCCACCGTCGAGGACTGCAAGCAGTCCTACATGCTGAGCTGGCGCCTTGCCCTCAAGGCCAACGCCCTCTACCGCGACGGCTCCAAGCTGTCGCAGCCGCTCAACGCCTCGCTGATCGCCGATGACGACGAGGAAGACGACGAGGCCGTCGACACCCTGCTCGCCGCCAGCCAGGCGGCGCGCGTGCCGCAGGTGGTGGAAAAGATCGTCGAGCGCATCGTCGCCACGCACGACCGCGAGAAGCTGCCGACGCGCCGCAAGGGCTACACGCAGAAGGCCATCGTCGGCGGCCACAAGGTGTATCTGCGCACCGGCGAATACGAGGACGGCCGGCTCGGCGAGATCTTCATCGACATGCACAAGGAAGGCGCCGCCTTCCGCGCCATGATGAACAATTTCGCCATCGCCGTCAGCCTCGGCCTGCAATACGGCGTGCCGCTCGACGAATATGTCGAGGCCTTCACCTTCACGCGCTTCGAGCCGGCCGGCATGGTCATGGGCAACGACCGCATCAAGAACGCCACCTCGCTGCTCGACTACGTGTTCCGCGAGCTGGCGGTGAGCTATCTCGACCGCGAGGATCTGGCGCACGTCCATCCCGATGCCGGCAACATGTCGCTGGGCAAGGGCGTCGCCGAGGACGCCGCGGTGCGTGCCCCGGCCCCCGCCCCAGTGCCGGCACAGAACGTCGTTTCACGCGGCATGACGCGCGGCAAGCTGCAGGGCCAGAACCTGCTCTTGGTGCAGGGCGGCCCGCACGCCCAGTTCAACCCGGTGGCCTCGATCCAGCAGAGCACGGTGACGGCGCTCAAGAGCTCCACCGCCCTCAAGGCCGACCCCAACCCCAGCGTCTTCAACGCCGGCGAGCTCGACCCCATCCCCTCCCCGCCCCCCAGCCAGGACGCGGGCAAACTGAGGGCGCAAGCGCAGATGCAGGGCTACACGGGGGATCAGTGCAGCAACTGCAACAGCATGCGCATGAAGGTCAGCGGGCACTGCATGGTGTGCGAGGACTGCGGCACGACCACGGGGTGTAGTTGAGGACTAGATACCACAACGGCGTCCAAAAGTGATTCGCCGACGAACAGTTCTTGTGGTTGGAGCCGGTGCGAGCACCAACTTCGGACTTCCTGCTGGCGCTGGGCTGAAGTCAGACATTGCGACCTTGATGAAGTATCAAGTCGATCGGACAGTTTCCGGCAATCTCAGCAGGATCTTTTTTACACTGGAACGAGCGTCTCGAGACAAGCGGCTGGAGATGCCTGATCTCAATGTAGTCCTTGATGCTGCTCGCGAGATACGAGGAGCGATGTCGATCGCTCAATCGATCGATAACTACCTCGATGCCCACAGGGCAGATTCCGTCATCAATCTCGTGGGAAAGATGGCAATTTGCCAAGCGATCATTGAGCGCGAAGCGACGTCTAACATAACCAGTCCGGATAGCTCAAACATCTACAACCAGTTTGACTTTTCGAGATCAGAAAACACTTGGCTCAATGCATTCCTGAGGAAGGTGACCGAGGGTATACCCCGCGAGGAGATTGAGCGCGTTTTTGCTAACGTAGCGATCGTTACGTTTAACTATGACCGTTGCATCGAGCAGTACCTATTTTACGCGCTACAGCGATACTACCGCGCCTCCGAGCAGGATGTGATCTCAGCTCTCAGCAACCTCCAAATAGTCCATGTCTATGGAAAAGTCGGCAGACTCCCCTGGCAGAGAGGCGCTAGTAGCGCCGTTCCATTTGGCGACCTCTCCAAAGCCAATCTCTTCGATGTTGCATCTACTATCTCCACTTTCACCGAGGCGCGGTACGACTCGGCGGTGATTGATGACATCGCCGCGGCTTTCGACAACGCTGTTCGCATCATATTTCTCGGCTTTTCCTTTCAAGAACAGAACGTCGACGTACTGCCCCAGGTAGCGTCCCATGTGGACATCTTCGGTACCGCTCAGGGCATGTCCAATACCAACCTAAAAGTAATAGAAAATAAGCTTCCTGCGCACTTCAAGTTGGTTAAGCAATTGGTACTGGACGACATTGGCGCCGAAGCTTTCATTGACAATTATTGGCGCGTTCTAGAATGACGCTCCTATCGAATTGATCCTTCTTGAGCTACCATCTCTTACCGTCAGTAGCCGGCACCGTGGTTCTAGCCTATACACGAGCACTCACACCCGTGACCCGCGGCATTGAGGCAGGCTGGGGAGCCACGACAACTGCCAAACTGGTTTCAACAGGTTTCATCAATCGAAAACACAATGAACCGTGCGGGTGGCGGCCGGTCGAACTCCTCGCGGTGCCGTTCACCATAACCGCATTGCCATCTTGTTCACGTCATGAGCGCGCGGTTCTTTGGTCCACAGTTTCACTTGGATCATTGCCATGCCCCTCCGCCTCGTCCTTACCCTCGCCCTCCTCCCCGCTCTCCTCATCACTCCCGCGCTCGCCAAGAGCCATGGGCAGATCCTCAGCAGTGGCGGGGCCTACAGCACCGCGGCCAAGCCCGGCGCCGACATTCCGGCGATCTGCAAGAACATCCTCGCCAAGCAGAACAGCTCCAAGCAGGCGATGGCCGATGCGGCGCAGCTGTATTTTCACGGCACGCTGATGGGCCAGAAATGCGTGGCGGTCGACTACGTCAAGGCGATCACGCTGATGAAGGCCTCGGGCCACATCGGCGAATACAACAGCCTCGTCCACGCGCTCAGGGAGCGTGCCGCCAGCGGCAACGCGCTCGCCGTGGCGGCGGTGGCCAGGCTCAAGCTGTAGCCTCGATTTCTAACGCGCGGCCAAACGGCAAAGCGCTGGCGACCGGCGGGCGCCGACGCCGGCAGTCCTTCACATCGTCATTCCCGCGCAGGCGGGACTCCAGGCGGAGTGTTCGGACGTCCGCGAGCCCGGTCTGGATTCCCGCCTGCGCGGGAATGACGATGTCGGAAATACAGGGAACGACGATCGAGGTGGGCGAAGCCCAGGCCCTGCAATCGATCCACCTGTTCCTCTCCTCCGTAAACGGGGAGAGGATTGCCGGCGCGGCCGCTTGCGCTCCGTCGCCATCGCGCTATCCTCCCCTCATGCCCCACCTCACCCCCTTCGAGCGCATCACCCTCGCCGTCGAAGCCCAGATTCCGCTGGTGCGCGCCATGGAGGCGGCGCTGGGCAGGGAGCAGGCGCACAAGCTGGTGCGCGCGGCGCTCGACAAGTCCAACCGCGCCATGGTGGCGAAGCGCGGGAGCCTGCTCGATATCGACACCCTCGCGGCCGAGTTCGCCGGCTTCGGCGAGGGCGTGCGCTACGAGTTCACCACGCTGGAGCAGACTGAAACGACGCTCCGGAACGAGGTTACACATTGCGACTATGCCGCGTTCATGCAGCGCATCGGCGCCCGCGACCTCGGCGAGCTTTTGATCTGCGACGGCGATTTCGCCATGGCCGACGAGCTCGGCCTCAAACTCGAACGCACCACCACCTGCATGGCCGGCGACGGCCACTGCAATTTCTGCTACCACGTCAAGCCTGCCGCCCCCGCCGCCTGACGCCCTCCCGCCGCCGCCGGCGCCACTCCGCTGCCGGGCCTGTCGCAGGGCGTGTTGGCCGGCCGGCCGCCTTCGCTTCCACGAAAACGCCGCCACCCGCCGTCTCGCCGCCGAGGCGGACGGCGGTATCGAGGCGTCCGCTCGCCCTGTGCACAAAAGCAAACGTCGTTAACGCGATCTTAACGATTGTGAAGCAACTCTAAATGCGTTCGGTCGGCGGCCGCACCTCTTCGGGCCAGATACGTCTGGTGTCCCTCTTCCCCGCCGGCCGGACACCAATCTCCTCAGCCTCCTCGAAAAAATTGCGCGGCGCATGTCGATCCGCTGGTTCGCCGTTCGTCAACACGGCACACTAGCCAGTGGAGGATCTCGGAATGGCATCGCGTTACGGCTGGGTGATCGTCGCGGCGGGCGCGCTCATCACCTGCGTGGCAATGGGGGCGATGTTCGCCCTGCCCGTCTATTTGCAGCCCATCGCCGAGGACACCGGCTGGAGCCATGCCGGCATCTCCTTCGCCATGACCATCGGCTTTCTGGTCATGGGCGTCGCCGGCTTCCTGTGGGGCACGCTCAGCGACCGCATCGGGCCGCGCCCGGTGGTGCTGATCGCCGCCGCCATGCTCGGCGCCGGCCTGTTCATCGCCAGCCGCGCCAGCGATCTGCTGGTCTTCCAGCTCGCCTATGGCGGCCTCGTCGGCGCCGCGGGCGGCGCCTTCTTCGCCCCCATCATCGCCGCCACCGTCGGCTGGTTCGACAAGCACCGCAGCCTCGCGGTGTCGCTGGTTTCGGTCGGCGGCGGCGTGGCGCCGATGGTGATGACGCCGCTCGCCTCCATCCTCATCGGCAGCTATGGCTGGCGCCTGGCGATGCTGTCCATCGGCCTCGCCGCGGTGCTGGTGATCCTGCCCACGGCGCTGCTGATCCGCCGTGCCCCGGCCGCGGCCGAGCTGCCGGCCGGCGCGCCCGCGGCCGAGCCGGCGAAGCCGGTTTCGGTGGGGGCGGCGCTGCGCACGCCGCAATTCATCGTGCTCGCGGCAACGTTCTTTCTGTGCTGCGCGGCGCATTCCGGGCCGATCTTCCACACCGTCAGCTACGCCATGATCTGTGGCGCCACGCCGCTGGCGGCGGCCAGCATCTACAGCGTCGAGGGCGTGTCGGGGCTGTTCGGCCGGCTGATCTTCGGCGTGCTCGCCGACCGCTTCGGCGCACGGCGGCTGATCCTGGGCGGGCTGCTGCTGCAGGCCGCCGGCATCTACAGCTACATCTACGTGTCGCAGCTGCCGCATTTCTACCTGCTGGCGCTGGTGCTGGGCATGGCCTATGGCGGGGTGATGCCGCTCTATTCGGTGCTGGCGCGCGACTATTTCAGCCAGTCGATGATGGGCACCGTGCTCGGCGCCGCCACCATGGTGTCGAGCATCGGCATGGCCTTCGGGCCGGTGGGCGGCGGCTGGCTCTACGACACCTTCGGCACCTATCACTGGCTCTACATCGCCTCGGCCGCCGTGGGGCTGGGCGCGGCGCTGATGGCCCTCGCCTTCCCGCCGCCCGGCAAGCCCGCGGGGCTGGCACCCGCGCCGCAGCCGGCCTGACCGGCTGCCTTTCCTCCGTCACGGTGCCGGGCTAGCGTCCGGCCCCCACCCCAAAGGAGATGTCGATGACCAGCAGCCGGCTCAACCCCTATCTCAGCTTCGACGACAGCGCCCGCGCCGCCATGGAGTTCTACAAATCGGTGTTCGGCGGCACGCTGACGCTCTCCACCTTCGGCGAGGCCGGCATGTCCCAGGCCGAGGGCGACAAGGACAAGATCATGCACGGCCAGCTCGAAACGCCGGCCGGCTACACGCTGATGGGCTCCGACACCCCCGCCAGCATGGGCGCGCCGCGCCCCAATGGCGCGGTGTCGCTGTCCGGCGACGACGAGGCATCGCTCAAGGCCTATTGGGACAAGCTCAGCGTGGGCGGCACGGTTTTCGTGCCGCTCGAAAAAGCCCCCTGGGGCGACAGCTTCGGCATGCTGGCCGACAAATTCGGCGTGTCCTGGATGGTCAACATCGCCGGCGCGCGCTGAGGCGCGCCGGCGCCATGCCCGCGATTTCCGCCGGCATCGTGCTGTTCCGCCGGCGGGCCGGCAGGGTGGACGTCTTCCTCGTCCATCCCGGCGGTCCGTTCTGGGCCAGCAAGGACGAGGCCGGCTGGTCGATTCCCAAGGGCCTCGCCGATGCCGGCGAGGAGCACGAGGCGGCGGCACGGCGCGAATTCGCCGAGGAGGTCGGCGCCGTTCCCGGCGGCGCATTGCTGCCGCTCGGCAGCTTCCGGCAGTCGGGCGGCAAGACCATCGTCGCCTTCGCGCTCGAGGGCGAGTTCGACCCGGCGGCGCTCCAATCGAACACAACCGAGATCGTCTGGCCGCCCCGCTCCGGCCGAACGCTCACCATCCCGGAAATCGACCGCGCCGGCTGGTTCGACCTCGAGACGGCGGCGCACAAGCTGCATCTGGGTCAGCGCCCGATCCTCGCGGCCCTGCGCGGCAGGCTCGGCGGCAACGACTAGCGCGGGAACCTTCATTGCGACTATCCATTGCTGCACTGGGTCAATGAGGGATTCTCCATGCGATATCTGCGCCTCGCGGCCGTGATTGTTCCGGCGCTCCTGCTGGCTGCCTGCGGCGGCGACTCCAATCCGCCCCCGGCACAGCCCTCCGCTGCGCCGTCGACGGCCGCGCCCGCAGCCCCGGCGCCGGCCGCCCCGCCGCAGAGCAAGCCCGCCAGCGACAAGGACCTCGCACCATTGTTCGGCACCTGGGGGCTCGATCCGGCCAATTGCGGCGCGCAGGTCCTCAAGATCAGCAAGACGCGCTTCGAGGGCCCCGGCAGCGGCTGCGACATCACCGGCTTCAACGACAATGGCGACGGCACCTACACCGCCACCATGAGCTGCACGGCCAAGGGCCAGTCGTCGACCGAGCGCATCCAGATGCGGCCGATCTTCGCCCCGAGCGGCGAAGGCATCGACCTCACCTATCTCGACCGCGACAACCTCAAATCCGAAGTGCTGCGCTGCGACGTGCCGAAAAAGCAGTGATCAGCGGCGGCGCCAGCGCCGGCGGGTGGTCGACAGCCAGCGCTGTAGCCGCACGATGGCGTTGCCGACCGGCCGCTTCAGCGGCGGCACGTCGATGGCCAGCACCAGAAGGCCGAGCGGCAGCATCCACAGGCCCAGCACCGGCAGGAAGCTGAACACGCCGCCCAGGATCAGCAGCACCGCCAGCGGGATGCGCACCAGGTGCATGTGCGGCCGCCGCACCCAGCGCAGGAATCCGGCCGTGGCCGGCACCTGCCGGCCAATGCGCTCGAACTGCCGGTTCAGCCGGGACTCGGCATGGGGGGTGGTCATCGTGGTCACCAGGTCGCTCATGCCAGCGATATGGTGCGCCACCCGACCGGCGCAAGAGTGGAACCGCCACTGAGATCAATGCGTTGCACGACAAACCCGGAGCTTTCCATGCCCTGGCTCGAACGCCTGAACGACCGCAACGCCCGAAAACTCGCGCATGTCCTTCGCCACAACGCCGCGGAAGCCGGCGAGCTGGCACAGGATCGCTGGCAGGATTTTGCCCGCAGCGCCGGCGCCATCGCCGGCCGGACCGCGCACGACGTCGCCGATTATGGCCGCCAGCGCGGCGCCGAAGTGCTGCGCGAGCAGGCGCAGCGCTACGCCGGCCTCGCCCAGGAGCGCACCCATGACCTGCGTGACCACATGCGCGACCGCGCCCGTCGCTACGCCCATGCCGCCGGCGAGGCGGCAGGCGAGCTCGTCGACTACGGCCGCCGCGAAAGCGCCGTGCTCGCCGAGGCCGCGGCGGTGCAGGCCAGGCGCGTCGGGCGCGCCGTCAAGGCCGACCCGGTGCCGATCATTGTCGGCGCCATCGGCATCGCCCTCGTCGCCAATCTGCTGTTCGGGCGCCGCCGCTAGCCTCGGAACCTCCTCTTAACCCTGCTCCGGCATGCTGGGATCGCATCGATCCCGGAGCAGGTCTTGTTTCGCGTACTGCCCGTCATCGCCGCCCTGGCGGTCGCCCCGCTGATGGGCGGCTGCGCTATTCTGCCGTTCGGCGCGTTCCTGTCGCCGTCGGACTGCATGACCCGCGTCATGTATTTCGAATCCAACCGCTCTTCCGCCGAAGGCATGCTGGCGGTCGGCACGGTGGTGATGAACCGCGTCAGCGATCCGGCCTATCCGCACACCGTGTGCGGGGTGGTCGGCCAGTCCAACCAGTTCGCCGACGGCGTGCTGTGGAAGCCGATGCAGGAAGGCCGCAGCCTCGCTCTGGCGCGCTCGATGGCCGATCGGGTGCTGCATGGCTATCGCCACCCCGGCGTCGGAAACGCAAAATTCTTCCACACGGAAGGCTACACCTTCCCCTATACCAACATGCACTACACCTGGGTCGCCGGCGGCAACGCGTTCTACGAGAAGTATTGACCCGCCGGCGCCGGATCGGAGCCGCCGATGATCGATACGCCCGAAGACAGCAAGCTCACCCGCAGCAAGTCGCGCTGGGCCGAGCTCGGGAAATTCCTGACCGGCACGACCTCGCGTCCCGAGGACAGCCGCCTGCCGCCCGGCCAGCATCTGGTGCGCAACTGGCCGGTCCTCGACCTCGGCCAGACCCCCAACGTGGCGCGCGAAACCTGGCGGCTCGACCTTGCCGGCGCCATCGAGACCCCCACGACCTGGACGTGGCACGAGCTGATGTCGGCGCCGCAGACGCACAAGCGCAGCGACATCCACTGCGTGACCTCGTGGTCGCGCTACGACAACAATTGGGACGGCGTCACCACCCACGATCTGATGGACGCGGTGCGGCCCCGGCCCGAGGCCACGCACGTGCTGTTCACCAGCAATGACGGCTACACCACCAACATGGCGATCGAGGATTTCGCCTCGCCCGAGGCGCTGCTCGTCCACAGCTGGGAGGGTGCCCCGCTGCCGCTCGAGCATGGCGGGCCGGTGCGGCTGGTGGTGCCGCACCTCTATTTCTGGAAGAGCCCGAAATGGATCCGCCGCATCGAGTTCGCGACGCGCGACCACCCCGGCTTCTGGGAAGTCCGGGGCTATCACAACCACGCCGATCCGTGGCGGGAGGAGCGCTACTCCTGAGGGCGGCCACCCGGCCGGAAGACTCAGCCGGTGAAGTCGCGCTTGCCCACCGGCACGCCGGCGTGCCGCAGGATGTCGTAGGCCGTCGTCACGTGGAAGAAGAAGTTCGGCAGCGCGTTTTCGAGCAGGTATTTCTGCGCCGGCCACTGCACTTCCTCGCCGCGCACCTTGAGCGGGATCAGCTTGTCCTCGGTGCCGTCGAGCTGCGCCGCCGGGACCGATCTGGCGAAATCGAGGCCGGTCTCCAGCCGCGCCTTCACCTCGGCCCAGGTCTTTTCGGTGTCCGCCCAGGTCGGCGCCGCAACGCCGCTCACGCGCGACAGGAACAGCTTGGCGCGATCGGTGGACGACTGGATCTGGAACGAGAACGGCAGCATGTCCGGCGCCAGCCGCATCGCGACATAATTGTCGGGGCTGAATTTACGCTCCTCGGCATAGGCCTCGGCCTTGTCCATCACCGCATGCAGATTGCTGAGCATGCGAACGAACGTGCCCGCGGAGGCAGTGGAAAAATTCATCGGCATCGTGGAATTCCGGATTCATGGCGGGGGTCCCGGCGAGGAACGGTTCCATCGCCAGTCGCCGATGGTTTGCCCCAAACGCGCCGGGTTTGCAACGGTCTTGCGCCGCGCCCGAACTCGCCGCGCCGCGCCGGGATTAGCACTCCGTTAACGGCCCCGGACTAGCGTTTTCGGGACGCAGTCAGGACTCGACCATGGCGATCACGGGCACCGATTTTCTCGACGACAACCTCGCCGGATTGCAGCAATTGCAGTCGCTGCAGGCATCGGCCGCGCAATATTTCAAGGGCACCGACGGCAAGATGCATTCAGCCGGCTCGTTCAAGGGCATGGATGGAAAATACCACGCCAAGGGCTCGTTCTACGGCCGCGACGGCAATTATCACCCGGCCGGCTCGTTCCTCGGCAACGACCGGAAATATCACCTCAAGGGCTCGTTCCTGGGCAAGGACAACACCTGGCACATCGAAGGCTCGAAGATCGGCCGCGACGGCAATTACCATGGCCCCAACGCCCGGCAGAAACCCGACGGCACCTACACCGAGGACAAAACCGACTCGATGCTGCAACTGCTGGAATCCTCGGGTGCCATTTCCTGAGGCGGCTCACCGATCCGGCGGGACGCGCTCCGGTTCGCCCGGCCCAAAATACAATGGCCACAGCCCCGTTGCCGGAACTGTGGCCGTTGTGGAGACGCCCGCCGCACTGTTGAGGGCTTGGGGGCAGCGGCAGGCGCCTCGCGGTTCACCGGTGCATGGGTCGTTTGCAGAAATCCAGCGAACACCGCATAGATGGACGATTGGCGCGGCAATTAAAGGCCCTCTCACCGACGTGTGATGTTCATGTCCGAGTTGTAAGCCCGGTTGCCCGGCGGGGACAAAATCCCTAAGAGAAAACCGCAAAGCCGAGCTTTGCAGCCGGCGTTGCAACGAGATCCGAATGGACATCATTTCGCCGCCGCCGGCGCCGCAGAAGGCCTTCACCAACCCCGAGCACGCGTGGGCCTATCTGGCCGAGCTCTACCACCGCAATACCGAGTTCATCCGCCAGCACCTGATCGGGCTCAGCCGGGGGATCGTGCCCAAGGGCCGGGTGCGCGCCTTCTACCCGGAGGTGCAGGTCACCTCGCGCAGCTACGGCAAGACCGATTCCACCCTCGCCTACGGCTATCTGCACACGCCGGGCATCTACCGCACCACGGTCACCGCGCCGGAACTGTTCAAATCCTATTTGATCCAGCAGTTCTCGGTGATCCTGCGCAACCATGGCGGCACCATCGATATCGGCGAATCCGCCACCCGCATCCCGCTGCACTTCGCGCTCGCGCCGGACGAGCGCATCGACGGCGAGGCGATCAACGCCCTGCCCATCCCGCTGCGCGACCTGTTCGACGTGCCGGACCTGCAGGACACCGACGACGAGATCGCCAACGGCACCTTCGTGCCGCCGCCGGGCGGCCCCTACCCGCTGGCGCATTTCACCGCGCCGCGCGTCGACTATTCGCTGTACCGGCTGAGCCACTACACCGGCACCGACGCCGACCATTTCCAGAACTTCGTGATCTTCACCAATTACGGCTTCTACGTCGACGAGTTCTGCCGGCTGTCCAAGCAGTACATGGCCGAGGGCCACCCCGACTACGAGGCGTTCGTCGAGCCGGGCAATCACGTCACCCGCAATGTGCGGCTGGGCGGCGGCACCGAAGGCGTCGCGGCCAGGCGCGCGCCGCAGATGCCGGCCTACCACCTCAAGATGTCGGGCTCGCGCGGCATCACCTTCGTCAACATCGGCGTCGGTCCCTCCAACGCCAAGACCATCACCGACCACATCGCGGTGCTGCGGCCGCACGCCTGGATCATGCTTGGCCACTGCGCCGGGCTGCGGAACTCGCAGGAACTTGGCGACTACGTTCTCGCCCATGCCTATCTGCGCGAAGACCATGTGCTCGACGCCGACGTGCCCGTCACCGTCCCCATCCCCGCGCTGGCGGAGGTGCAGGTGGCGCTCGAGCAGGCGGTGGCCGAAATCACTCATATGGAGGGCATCGAGACCAAGCGCATCATGCGCACCGGCACCGTCGCCACCTTCGACAACCGCAATTGGGAGCTGCGCGACCAGGCCGAGATCACCAAGCAGCTCAGCCAGTCGCGCGCCGTCGCCCTCGACATGGAATCGGCGACCATCGCCGCCAACGGCTTCCGCTTCCGCGTCCCCTACGGCACGCTGCTGTGCGTCTCCGACAAGCCGCTGCACGGCGAATTGAAGCTGCCCGGCATGGCCTCGGACTTCTATCGCACGCAGGTCAACCGGCACCTGCTGATCGGCATGCGCGCGATGGAAATCCTGCGCAGCCAGCCGCCAGAAAAGCTCCACTCCCGCAAGCTCAGAAGCTTCGCCGAGACGGCGTTCCAGTAGGGCCGGGTTGCCGGACGCGGCCCGGACGCCTATTTTCTGCGGCAGGAGATCTGGCGATGAAACCGTCCGTGGCCTTCGAGAACAACCGGGCGCTGGTGCGCGAGGTGGTCGGACGGTACCGCACCACCAATCCGCGCCTCTTCGGCTCGGTGCTGCACGGCACCGACAAGGAAGGAAGCGACGTCGACATCCTGGTCGACGCCCTGCCCGGCGCCACGCTGTTCGATCTGGGCGGACTCGAGGAAGAACTGACGGAGAAGCTGGGCGTGCGGGTGCAGGTGGTCACGCCGCAGGAACTGCACCGGTTCTTCAAGGACAAGGTGCTCGCAGAGGCGCAGCCGGTGTGATCGACGAACGCCTCGCGGTTTATCTCGATGTAATGAAGGACGCTTCGGCGCACGCGATGGCCTTTGTCGAAGGTCTATCGAAAGACGAGTTCCTGAGGGACGAGAAAACCAAAGCTGCGGTTGCCATGTGCTTTATCCGCATCGGTGAGGGAACAGCACGGATCGAGCAACGCCTCCCGGACTTCATTGCAGGCCATCCGGATTGGCCGTGGAACGAAATACGCGCCATGCGCAACCGTAGCGCGCATGACTACGAGCAGCTGAATTTCGACACGATTTGGGTGACGCTGCACACGTCCGTGCCTCGCCTCTACGCATTGATCGACGCCCTCGGCCCCCTCGACCCACGCGATCACAGCGGCTCGTAGTCGAGCTCGATGAACGCGTCGACCTCGCGGTTCCAGCGGTCCTGCACGAAGGCGACGTGCTTGGGGTGGCGGTCGTAGGCGTCGTAGGCCTTCCGGTCGGCGAACTCCATCGAGAAGCCGAAGCGGTAGTCGGTCTTTCTGCTGACCTGGCGAAGCTGCTCGAACCTCTCGACACCCGGGATCTTTTCGAGCGCCAGCCTCGCGTCGCGCAGGAACCCCTTCTCCTGCAGCGAGCCGTGCGCATGTTTGAGGTTGAACACCACGGTATGGCGGATCATCTCAGGCCTCCGCGTCGAGAGAAACCGCTTCGCTGGCGGCGATCGCCGCCATATTGACAATGCCGCGGCTGGTCGTCGAGGGCGCCAGGATGTGCGCCGGCACCCGCGTGCCCATCAGGATCGGCCCGACGGCCAGCGCGTTGGTCATCTCCTTGAGCAGCGTCATCGACAGATTGGCGCTTTCGAGGTTGGGGAAGATCAGCAGATTGGCCTCGCCGCGCAGCACGGTGTCGGGGATGTAGCGCTCGCGCAGTTCCTGGTTGAGCGCCAGGTCGCCCTGCATCTCGCCCTCGACGATGAAGTTCGGCGCGATGGTCTGCAGCATGCGATAGACCTCGCGCATCTTGAAGGCGCTGTCGCCATCGCGCGAGCCGAAATTGGAATAGCTCAGCAGCGCCGCCTTGGCCTCGATGTTGAAGCGCTTGAGATGGCTGCGCGCCTGCAGGGCAATGGCCACGATCTCGTCGGCGGTCGGATCGATGTTGACGTAGGTGTCGGTCAGGAAGAACGCCCCGCGCGGCATGATCAGCATCGACAGCGCCGACAAATTGCTGATGCCGTCCTGTACGCCCAGGATCGAGCGGATGTCGCGCATGTGCTTGATGAACCGCCCCTGCAAACCGCAGAGCATGGCGTCGGCCTCGCCGCGCTTCACCGCCAGGGCGGCGATGGTCGTGGTGTTGGTGCGCACGATGGTGCGCGCCGTCTCCGGGGTCACGCCGCTGCGCCCGACCAGCGAGTGGAACAGCGCTACATAGTCGCGGTAGCGCGGATCGTCTTCCGGATTGATGATCTCGAGGCGATCGACGTTGAGGTTGAGGCCGAACCGCTTGATGCGGCTTTCGATGACCTGCGGCCGGCCGATCAGGATCGGGCTCGCGATCCGGTCTTCGATCAGCACCTGCACGGCGCGCAGCACCCGCTCCTCCTCGCCGTCGGCGAAGGCGATACGCTTGCCCTTGCCCTGCGCCCGGTCGATGATCGGCTTCATCACCAGCCCGGAGCGGAACACGAAGCGGTTGAGGCTGTCCTGGTAGGCGACGAAATCCGTGATCGGCCGCCGCGCCACGCCCGTGTCCATCGCCGCGCGCGCCACCGCCGGCGCGATCCTCAGGATCAGCCGCTGGTCGAACGGATTGGGAATGATGTGCTCGGGCCCGTACACCGCCGGCTGCCCCGTCGGCGACACCTCCAGCCCCGGGTCATGCGCCAGCTTGGCAATGGCGTAGGACGCGGCAACCTTCATCTCCTCGTTGATGGCGGTCGCCCCCACGTCGAGCGCGCCGCGGAAGATGAAGGGGAAGCATAGAACGTTGTTCACCTGGTTCGAATAGTCCGAGCGCCCGGTGCACACCATGGCGTCGGGGCGTACCGCCTTGGCGTCCTCGGGCATGATCTCGGGATTGGGGTTGGCCAGCGCCAGCACCAGCGGGTTGGGCGCCATGCGCTGCAGCATCTCGGGCTTGAGCGCGCCCGCCGCCGACAGGCCGAGGAAGATGTCGGCGCCGTCGATCACTTCGGCCAGCGCCGTCGCCTCGGTATCGTGCCGGCAGAACTTGCCGCGCCATTTGTCGTTGACGTCGTTGCGCCTGTAGGTGAGCAGGCCGTCCTTGTCGGCCACCCAGATGTTCTCGAGCTTCGCGCCGAGCGCGATCAGCATGTTGAGGCAGGCGATCGCCGCCGCCCCTGCCCCACTGGTGCAGATCTTGACCTCGGCGATGTTCTTGCCGGCAAGCTCGAGCCCGTTGAGCACGGCGGCGCCGACAATGATGGCGGTGCCGTGCTGGTCGTCGTGGAACACCGGGATCTTCATGCGCTCGCGCAGCGCTTCCTCGATCTCGAAGCACTCGGGCGCCTTGATGTCCTCGAGGTTGATGCCGCCGAAGGTCGGCTCCAGCGGCCGCACCACCTCGATGAATTTCTTGGGGTCGGTCTCGTCCACCTCGATGTCGAACACGTCGATGCCGGCGAATTTCTTGAAGAGCACGGCCTTGCCCTCCATCACCGGCTTGCTGGCCAGCGCGCCGATGGCGCCGAGCCCGAGCACGGCGGTGCCGTTGGAGATCACCGCCACCAGATTGCCCTTGGAGGTGTACTTGAACACCGCCTCCGGATCGTCGGCGATCACCTCGCAGGGCGCGGCGACGCCGGGCGAATAGGCGAGCGACAGGTCGCGCTGGTTGCCGAGCGGCTTGGTCGGCTGGATTTCGAGCTTCCCGGGCTTGGGATGCTCATGGAAATGCAGCGCCGCCTCCCGGCGGGCCAAAAGCTGCTCACTCACGTCGGACATAGGCTAACCCCTCGCAGTCAAAGGGTGTGGTGCCACTAAACCGCCAGCAAGGGAAGAGCGCCGAAGGGTGCAGCTTCAGGCCGCCGCGACCTGCGTCGCGGGGGCGGCCGGCGCCGGCCGGGCGCTGCCGTTGAGGCCCAGCGCCAATTCCCGGAAGGCGCCGATCTTCAGCGCCGGAGCGAACAGGAAGCCCTGCGCCATCAGCACGCCGCGCGAGCGCAGATACAGCGCCTGCGCCTCGGTTTCGACGCCCTCGGCCACGATTTCGGTGCCGAGGTCGCGGCACATCGAGATCAGCCCGTCGAGCACCGGCACCTGCTGCGTTGCCGGCTTGATCATGTCGACGAACACCCGGTCGATCTTGATCACGTCCACCCCGAGCGTCTGCATGTAGGCGAGATTGGAGTGGCCGGTGCCGACATCGTCCATGGCGATGCGCACGCCGAGCGCATGCAGTCCCGCGATCACGCTGTTGGCGACCGCCGAATTGCCGAGCGGGTGGCGCTCGGTGATCTCGAACACCAATTGCCGGAACGAAATGCTCGACGGGCCGAAGATCGCCTGCACGTCCTCGACGATGCTCGGGTCGCGGAAATGCCCCTCGAACAGGTTGATCGACACCTTCAGCTCGGGCATGTCGGCGCACAGCTCGTTGAGGTCGTGCCGCACCTGCTGCATCAGGCTCAGCGTCATCGGGATGGCGAGTCCGGTGACCTCGGCGTAGTCGATGAACGCCCCCGGCATGACGATCTCGCCGTTGCGCTTCTCCCACCGGCACAGCACCTCGCACCCGGCCAGCGCCCCGGTCCTGAGATTGATCACCGGCTGGTAATAGGGCTTGATCTCGCCCGCGGAGATGGCGCGTTCGAGGTCGAAAGCCGGCAGCTTGCTGCGCCGCACATATTGCAGCGCCAGCACCAGGAAGGCGCCGCTCATCGCGCAGGCGACGACGGTCAGGATCATGTCGAGGTCGGCATAGTCGGCGCGCACGATGGCGAACGGCACCGCCGCCTCGACCCGGATCGGCAGTTCGCCGGCGAACCCCTCAGTGGAGATGAATTCCGTGTCCCTGCGGTTGTCGAACGGGCCGGCATCGCCGGCGACCATCACCGGCGTGCCGTTGGTCAGCGAAATGCGCACCATCGCCGTCGGCTTGAAGCGGCTGAGCACGCCGCGCGTATCGCTCGACACGATCGGCACGAACACCGAGACCGAGCGGCTCGCTCCGAACGCCTGGCTGATCTTGAGCACCGGCGGCGACAGGCCGGCGAGTTTGCCCACCGCCACGGTCTCGGTGTGGCCGGGGATGGCGAGGCTGGCCGACAGCGGCGAATATTTCACCGTCGCGCCGAACGCGTCGCAATATTGCGCGCCATCGGCGCCCTCGACCAGCACCTGCCGCAGATACAGGCTCTCCTGCATCGCCGCATGCACGTTGGCGGTGAAGGTCGGGGTGCATAGCGACGGACTGTTCGCCAGGATCTTGCGCAGCGAGTCGATGGCGTCATACGCCCCGTCCTGGATGCGCTCGGTGATGGCGTCGATCGACTGCTGCATCTGGGCGCGCTCGCGCACCCGCACGTAGTTGTCGAGCAGATAGTCGACGCCCATGACCGGCACGAACGCCAGGATCGCCGCCACCAGCGTCAGGATATGGGCGTACCGAGATTTCAAGCGAGTCCCCGCGAGTCCTCGCGAGGGTACGAAAGCCCGCTTAAGGGACTGTTAACGTCCGTTAACCATCCCCTTAGGCGGTGGCGCTCTCCTACTTCTCCTGCACATTCAGCCGCAGATGCAGCTCGCGCAACTGCTTGGCGGTCGCCGGGCTCGGCGCGCCCATCAGCAGGTCCTGCGCCTGCTGGTTCATCGGGAACAGCGTGATCTCGCGCAGATTCTCGGCGCCGCAGAGCAGCATGACGATGCGGTCGACGCCGAAGGCGGCGCCGCCATGCGGCGGGGCGCCGTACTGGAAGGCGCGATAGAGGCCGCCGAACTGCTCCTCCACCTCCATCCGCGACTTGCCGGTGAGCTCGAAGGCTTTCACCATCGTCTCGGGCTCCTGGTTGCGGATCGAGCCGGAGGCGATCTCGAAGCCGTTGCACACGGCGTCGTACTGGTACGCCTTGATGCTCAGCGGCTCCTCATTGTTCAGTGCCTCGAGCCCGCCCCGCGGCATCGAGAACGGGTTGTGCGCGAAGTCGAGGCGCTTTTCCTCCTCGCTCCACTCGTAGAACGGGAAGTCGACGATCCAGCAGAGCTCGTAGCGGTCCTTGTCGACGAGGTTCAGCTCGGTGCCGATCTTGGTGCGTGCCTCGCCGGCGAAGCGGTACATCTTCTCCGGCCGGCCGAGCACGAAGAACACGGCGTCGCCCTCGCCCAGCCCGAGCTGGGTGCGGATGGCCTCGGTGCGTTCCGGCCCGATGTTCTTGGCCACCGGCCCGGCGCCCTCCAGCGTCTCGCCTTCCTTGCGCCAGAAGATGTAGGCGAGGCCCGGCTGGCCTTCCGACTGGGCCCAGCCGTTCATGCGGTCGCAGAAGGCGCGGCTGCCGCCCGATCTGGCCGGGATGGCCCACACCTCGGCCTTGTCGTCCGAGGCGAGTTGGCTGGCGAACACCTTGAAGCCCGAGCCGGCAAACTGCGCGTTCACCTGCTGCATCTCGATCGGGTTGCGCAGGTCCGGCTTGTCGGTGCCGTATTTGCGGATGGCGGTGTCATAGGGAATGCGCGGCCACTCCCGGGTGACCGGCTTGCCCTCGGCGAACTGCTCGAACAGCCCGGTGATCACCGGCTGCATGGTCGACCACACGTCTTCCTGGGTGACGAAGCTCATTTCGAGGTCGAGCTGGTAGAACTCGCCCGGCAGCCGGTCGGCGCGCGGGTCCTCGTCGCGGAAGCAGGGCGCGATCTGGAAATAGCGGTCGAAGCCCGCCACCATCAGCAATTGCTTGTACTGCTGCGGCGCCTGCGGCAGCGCGAAGAAGGTGCCCGGATGGATGCGGCTCGGCACCAGGAAGTCGCGCGCGCCTTCGGGCGACGACGCCGTCAGGATCGGCGTCGAATATTCGGCAAAGCCGGCGGCGTTCATGCGCTGGCGCATCGACGAAATGACCTGCGTGCGCTTGACGATATTGGCGTGCAGCGTCTCGCGGCGCAAATCGAGGAAGCGGTAGCGCAGCCGGATGTCTTCGGGATAGTCCGGCTCGCCGAACACCGGCAGCGGCAGTTCCTTGGCCTCGCCCAGCACTTCGAGCTCGCGGATGAACACTTCCACGGCGCCGGTCGGCTGCCTGGGATTGACCGTTTCCGGCGTGCGCGCCTTGACCTCGCCGTCGACGCGGATCACCCACTCCGAGCGCACCGTCTCGGCCAGCCTGAAGGCCGCCGAATCCGGGTCGATCACCAGCTGGGTCAGCCCGTAATGGTCGCGCAGATCGATGAACAGCAGCCCGCCATGGTCGCGCACCCGGTGCACCCAGCCGGAAAGGCGCACATTATTGCCCACGTCGCCCAGGCTCAGGGCTGCGCAGGTATGTGTCCGGTAGCGGTGCATTTTCAGGTCTCTTGAAGCGTTGGAGTCGGGCCGAAATGGCGCCGGACAAGCGCACGCAAGGGGGGGATTGTCAAGATTCCGGGGCTTTTGCCCGCCGCCGGACCGCAATCATCGTGAATTCGGTTCTGGAGCCAAGGGCTTGGGCCTGCTAAGAGCAACAGGCTAAGTCCCGGTGTCCCGGGACGCCTGAATGAAGACTGGACCAATGGAGCTGACCACCTCGACCGACGCGCTCGCGCAATTCTGCAAGCGCGCCAGCAAATTCGATTTCGTCACGGTCGATACCGAATTCCTGCGCGAAACCACCTACTGGCCGAAACTCTGCCTGTTGCAGGCCGCCACCCCCGAGGAAGCGATCCTGGTCGATCCCCTCGCCGACGGCGTCAGCCTGCAGCCCTTCTTCGACCTCCTCGGCAACTCCAAGGTGGTGAAGGTCTTTCATGCGGCGCGGCAGGACATCGAAATCTTCGTCAAGCTCTCCGGCAGCGTCCCCAGCAACGTCTTCGACACGCAGATCGCCGCCTCCGTCTGCGGCTTCGGCGACAGCGTCTCCTACGACAACCTCGTGCGCTCGGTGACCGGGGTCGATCTCGACAAATCCTCGCGCTTCACCGACTGGTCGCACCGGCCGCTCAGCGAAAAGCAGCGGCTCTATGCCCTCGCCGACGTCACCCATCTGCGCGACATCTATGTGAAGCTGCTCGAGCAGGTCACCGCGACGCATCGCTGGGACTGGGTCGAGGACGAATTGCAGACGCTGCGCTCCATCGACACCTATGTGGTCAAGCCCGAGAACGCCTGGGAGCGGCTCAAATCCAAGCTCAGCCGGCCGCGCGATCTGGCGGCGCTCAAGGTCCTCGCCGCCTGGCGCGAGCGCCGCGCGCAGGACGGCGACCAGCCGCGCAGCCGTGTGCTCAAGGACGATGCGCTGATCGAAATCGCCATGCAGCGCCCGACCGCGCCGGAGGCGTTCGACAAGCTGCGCGCCGTGCAGCGCGGCTATGGCCGCTCCTCCGCCGCCGCCGAGATCATCGCCCTCATGAAGCAGGTCGAAGCACTGCCAAAGGGCGAGCTGCCGCCCGCCGCCGAGCGCTATCGCGGCCCCTCGCCCAAGGGCGCCGTCGGCGACCTCGTGCGCGTCCTGCTCAAGGCGGTGAGCGAGGAGCACGGCGTCGCCGCGCGCATCATCGCCACCTCCGACGAGATCGACGCGCTGGTGCTCGACGACGAGGCCGACGTGCCTGCCCTGCGCGGCTGGCGCCGAAAACTGTTCGGCGACAAGGCCCTCGCCATCAAGCACGGCAGGATCGCCCTCGCCGCCACCCGCAAAGGCGTCCGCGAGATCGCCATCGGCGAGTGACGCTGGCTCCGGCCGATCGCGGCCGGCCCTGGCCCGGGTTCCAGATTCCGGATGAAACATTCGCCTGTCGGCTGTAGCGTGCGGGCGCAACGATGACGGACCCCGCACTTTCGGCCGCAAACTCCGACCGCCGGCTCCACTTCTCGAGCACCGCGCTGGCCGCGCGCGATCGCCTCGACGTGGTGCGCGAAGTGCTGGCGCGCGAGATCATGCGCTTCGAGATCGATCCCCTGCCCGGCCATGCCCTCGAGATGGACATCACCATCCAGCGCCTGCCCGGCGCGAGCGTCGCCAGCAATTACATCTCGGCGGCGCGCAACACGCATTCGGCGGCCATGCTGGACGACGACGATCCGGTGCTCTCCATCGTCGCCTCCGGGGCGTGCACCTGGGAGCAGGCCGGGCGTGTGTGCACGGTGCGGGCCGGCGAGGCCGTGCTCACCACGCGCGGCGAACCGGGCACGTTGCAGCGGCACGTCGCCTCGCGCGTCCTCAACATCCGGCTCGACCGCGCCATGTTCGCGGCGCAGGCGCGGCATTTCGACGACCGGTTGCTGCTGCTGATCGACCGGCGCAGCGCGCCGCTGCGCCTGCTGACCGCCTATGCCGAGATGGTGCGTCGGCGCGACGTCATGGCGGCGCCCGAGCTCGGGCGCAGCGTGACGCTGCACCTGCACGACCTCGCCGCGCTTTGTCTCGGTACGACCGATGCAGCGGGACGCGGCGCGGAGACCCGCGCCCTGCGTACCGCGCAATGCGCCGCGCTCAAGGCCGATATCCTCGCCCATCTCACATTGCATCGCCTCTCCGCCGACTGGCTGGCGAGCCGGCACGGCATCTCGGCGCGGACGGTGCGCGCCCTGCTGGCGGACGAGCACACCAGCCTCACCCATTTTGTGCGCGAGCAGCGGCTGCTGCACGCCCGCCGGCTGCTGGCCGATCCGCGGCAGGCCGGCCGGACCATCGGCGAAATCGCCTATGGCAGCGGCTTCAACGATCTGTCGTATTTCAACCGCGCCTTCCGCCAGCGCTTCGGCATGACGCCGTCCGACGCCCGCATCGCCGACGCCCAGAGCCGCTAGGCGCGCTGCTCCGTCCCGGCGGAGGTTTGCCGTCCAGTCCGTGCCGTGCTGTCGCCCCGTCCAAGCCCGCAACGGTGTTTGCGGCTAGGCTCAATGCCCGGACTCGACGCGTGCAGGGGCATTGGCATGAAAATTCAGGGAATTATCGTTGCTGCCATGATACTGGCGGGCAGCTTCGGCGCGCCGGTGCCAGCGCAGGCAATCGATTTCGTAAAGATCTGCGATGCCTTCGGCGCACAGTGGGCCTACGTTCCCGGTACGGACACCTGCCTCAACGTCATGACGGGCGCAACCAAGACCCCGGCGAAGGACGACCAAGGCAACACCATCTCCGGCCAATATGTCGACGGCGTGTCGCCCCTGCAGCAGGGGGTCGTCGACGCGCAGGGCACTGGCACGCAGGCCCTCGCCAAGGCGATCGACGCGCAGGCCCGGGCGGACCGGGCCATCGACGGCGTGGCGATCAGCCTCGCCATGCAGCCCGCGATCGTGACCTCCGGTCACACCTTCGCCGTCAGCGCCAATGTCGGCACGTTCGAGGGCAAGTTCGCGCTCGGCCTCAGCGCCGCAATGGCGGTGAACGACAATGTGCAGGTCCATGCCGCGTTCGGCAGCAGCTCGGGCGGCGCGATGGCCGGCCGCGCCGGCATAAACGTCTCCTGGTAGCGGCGGCGCGAGGCTAACCCGCGATCGTCTCGCTCGACTTGATCCCGGCGACGCCGGCGAGCTGGTCCAGCCGGCCCTCCAGATGCTCGCCCGACAGGAACGCCAGGTCCTGCGGCAGATGCAGCCGCAGGCGGCCGTCCTCCAGGGTGAAGTGCGTGCGCGGCAGCACGCCGGGCATCGCCGCCGACATCGGATAGGCCACGCGGAAGATGGCGCCGAGCAGCCGCGCCTTCATGTTCGCCGCCGGTCCGGCAAGGGCCATCAGCGACTGGCTCATGCTCTTGTGCTTGAGGCCCATGTAGCGCACCGCCAGCGTCTCGGCGAGGAACGCCCGCGCCGCGTGGTCGACGCCGGTGAGCGAGCCATAGGCCACGAGGTCGACGCTCTGCTCGCCGCGATAGTCGGGATGGCCACGCCAGCCGATGTCGCTGAGATAGCAGGCGACCTTGCGCAGCCGCTCCTCTCCCGGCGTCTCGCGCACATGGATGGCGGCGAGGAAATCCGCCGTGAACTCGATCAAATCCTCGGCGTGCGCCCGCGAGCGCGAGCGCAGGATGGAGATCTCCTCCGCCCCCTGCAGCAGCGGATCGACCCGCTGCTCCGCCTCCGGCAGCAGCCCGTAGAGATAGCCCTCGCGCACGCCCAGCGCCGAGAACAGCACGCTGTCGAACTTGCCGGCGCGCAGCACCTCGCTCAGCACCGCGGCGCCCATCGGCACCAGTTCCTTGCGCGACGAGCTGACGCTGTCGGCGCCCGGCATGGCCTTGCCCGCCCCCACGGCGTCGACGATGTCGTCGCACAGCCGCGCGATGTCGCTGGCCTTGGCGGCGTAGTGCTGCACCATGTGCAGCGGATAGTCGCGCAGCACCTGATGCATCTTGGCCAGCGACCGCCAGGTGCCGCCGATGGCGCAGAACTGCCCGCCCGGCTTGCCGCTCAGCAGCCCGGATCTGGCGAGCCGGGCCCGCGCCACCTCGCGCGCCCTGGCCGGCGAGCGCCCGGAATCGTCCTGCAGCCGGATGACGCCGAGCTCGTGCGTTTCGCCGCGCGCATCGCTGCCGTCGACGATCGCCGACAGTTCCAGGCTGCCGCCGCCGAGATCGCCGACGATGCCGGTGAAATCGGGGATGCCGGCGACGACGCCGAGCGCGGCGAAATGCGCCTCCTGCTCGCCGCTCAGCACGTGCACCGGCGCGTTCATCGTCGCCTCGACGGCGTTGACGAAGGCATCGGAATTGCTGGCGTCGCGCACCGCCGAGGTCGCGAGGATATGCACCTCGCCGGCCTTCATCAGCTTCACCACCAGCGCAAAGCGCTGGATCGCGGTGAGCGCGCGGTCGATGTTCTCGTAGGCGAGCCGGCCGCTCTGCGCCAGGCCGCGGCCCAGCGCGCACGACGATTTCTCGTTGTAGAGCGGCGTCAGCGAGCGGGCGTGCCGCTCATAGACCACGAGGCGAACCGAGTTGGAGCCGATATCGAGCACGGCGACCGGCTTGGCGCCCTGGATGCGCCCCTGCGCCGTCGGGTCCGCGTCATGGCCCCAGAGCTGGTTCAATCATCACTCTCTTCGTTTTCGCGCGTCTCCCGCGAGAGCGCGCTGCCACGGCCGCTGAGGCTGGCATTGGTCATGAAATAGCTGTGCGCGTTGAACGGCTCCTCGCCCTCCTTGAGCGGCACCCGGTGCGACGAGCCATCCGGCAGAACCTCCCAGCTCTGCTGGTTGTCGCGCAGATACGACACCAGCATGCGGTCGAGAATCTGCTTATGCACGGTCTTGTTGAGGATGGGAACCATCACCTCGACGCGCCAGTCGAGGTTGCGCTGCATCATGTCGGCCGACGACATGTAGACCTTGGCCCGCCGCGACGGCATCGGCTCGCCCTGCCCGAAGCAGAAGATGCGGGAATGCTCGAGGAAGCGGCCGACCACCGACTTCACCCGGATGTTGTCGGAAAAGCCCGGGATTCCCGGCCTGAGGCAGCAGATGCCGCGCACGATCAGCTCGATCTTCACGCCCTTCTGGCTCGCATCGTAGAGCGCGTCGATGATCTCGGGGTCGACCAGCGCGTTCATCTTCAGCCAGATGCTCGCCGGCTGGCCGCGCTCGGCGAAGGCCACCTCGCGGCCGATATGCTCCAGCAGGGTCGAGCGCAGATTGACCGGCGACACCGCGATCGCCTCCAGCTCGGTCGGCCGCGCATATCCCGTTATGAAATTGAACACGCGAGAAACATCGCGCGTTATCGACGGGTCGGTGGTGAAGTAGCTGAGGTCGGTATAAATCTTGGCGGTGATCGGGTGGTAATTGCCCGTGCCGAGGTGGCAATAGCTCACCAGCTTGCCGTTCTCGCGCCGCACCACCTGGCTCATCTTGGCGTGCGTCTTGAGCTCGATGAAGCCGAACACCACCTGCGCCCCGGCGCGTTCGAGGTCGCGCGCCCAGCGGATATTGGCCTCTTCGTCGAAGCGCGCCTTGAGTTCCACCAGCGCCGTCACCGACTTGCCGGCCTCCGCCGCCAGCACCAGCGCCTTGACGATCGGGCTGTCGCGCGAGGTGCGGTAGAGCGTCTGCTTGATCGCCACCACGTCGGGGTCGCGCGCCGCCTGCATCAGGAACTGCGCCACCACGTCGAAGCTCTCGAACGGGTGGTGGACCAGCAGATCCTTGGCGCGGATGGCCGCGAACAGATCGCCGTTGAAGTCGCGCACCCGCTCCGGATAACGCGGTATGTACGGGGTGAATTTCAGGTCCGGCCGGTCGATCTCGCAGATCTTGGCGGCATCGGCCAGCCCGAGGAAGCCTTCGACCTCGAAGGTGTCGGCGGCGGTCGCGCCCAGCCGGTCGGAAATCTGCCGCCGCAGCGCCCGCGGCATCTTCTTTTCGATCTCGAGCCGGATCACCTGCCCGCGCCGGCGCTGGCGCAGCGCGGATTCGAACTCGACCACCAGGTCGGCCGCCTCGTCGTCGATTTCGATCTCGCTGTCGCGGATCACCCGGAAGGCGCCGGAGCCGGCGACCTCGTAGCCGGGGAACATCTTGTGCAGGAACAGGTTGATCAGCGTATCGATGGTCACCACCTCGATCCGCCCCTCGCTCGCCAGCCCCGAGGGCAGCGTGATGAAGCGGTCGAGGTTGGAGGGCACGCGCACCAGCGCCGTCAGCGTCTGCACCGAGCCCGGCCGGGTCAGCTCGAAGGCCAGGGTGAACCCCAGGTTCGGGATGAACGGGAACGGGTGCGCCGGATCGACGGCGATCGGCGTCAGCACCGGGAAAATTTCCTCGCGGAACAGCCGCTGCAGGTAGCGCACCTGGTCGGGCGACAGGTCGGCCGCCTCGTGGATCACCACGTCCTTGTCGTACAGCTCCTCGCGCAGCGTCTGCCAGGCGTCCTGCTGCTCGAGCTGCAGATGCTGGGCCAGCGTCGCGATCTCGTCGAGCTGCTCGGCCGGGGTCAGCCCGTCGGCGCTCTGCGTCGTGATCCCGGCGCGCAGCTGCCCCTTGAGGCCGGCGACGCGCACCATGAAGAATTCGTCGAGATTGTTGGCCGAGATCGACACGAAGCGCATGCGCTCGAGCAGCGGATGGTTGGGATTGTTGGCCTCCTCCAGCACCCGCATGTTGAACTGCAGCCAGCTCACCTCGCGGTTGACGAAGCGCGCCGGCGAGACGCGCAGCGCCTCGATGTCCGGCTGCGTGGCCTCGTCGGGCAGGATTTCCCCCATCTCATTCATCGTCGTCGCCTTCCAGGTCGAGTTCGAGCTGCGCGACACCGCGCTCGGCCAGCGCGGCGGCAGCGATGCGGCGGGTAATGGCAGTGCCCTGCGCCAGCGCCATGCGGTCGAGCAGGTCGGTCAGGGCCACCGCCTCCTCGGGCGAGCGTTCCATGCGCCGGACCAGATAGGCGACGACCTTGGGATCCACCGCCACCTGCCGGTCGCCGAACAACTTCACGAACATCTGTGACAATTGAATGTCATCGCTGAGCGCGAGGGTGAAATGCTGGGCGAGTCGGGCCCGTGACTTGAGATCATCGGTCGCGAACGGCCAGTTGGCAATCGGCGCGCGGCTGGTCATCAGCACCGGCCGGCCGTCGCGCATCGACTGGTTGAGCAGGTGGAACAGCGCCGCCTCGGCGTAGCCGGCGCGATCGACGTCCTCCACCAGCAGCGGCTGCCGGCCGGCGGCGTGCGCCAGCACCTCGGCGCTCTGCGGCGTGGCCGGCATCGCCCCGGCGCGCTCCTGCCAGATGCGGCCCAGATGCGACTTCCCCGCCTTCGGCGGGCCCTCGAGCAGCGTCAGCGGGTGCGGCCAGCGCGGGAAGGCGCGGATATGCGCCAGCGCCAGCCGGTTGCCGTCGCCCTCGATGAAATCGTCCTCGAGATGCGACGGCTCGTGCCCATAGTCGAAGGGCAGTTGTCCGCCGCTGCGGTCGGGGCTCATTTGCGGCGCGGCGCCCGTCGTGGCGGCGTCCTGGCCGGGGTCGCCGGCTCGGGCGCCGGCGCGGTCAGCGCCAGCTCCGGCTCGGCCGTCGACTTCACCGGCCGCTCGCCGCGATAGAGGGCGCTGTCCTTGTAGCGGCGGATCGCATAGCGCGCGAGCGTGGCGGTGATCGCCGACAGCGGCACCGCCAGCACCAGGCCGAGGAACCCGAACAGGAAGCCGAAGGCGAACAGCGCGAACATCAGCCATACCGGGTTGATGTTGATGCTCTGCCCCACCAGCCGCGGATAGAGCACGTTGCCTTCGAGGAACTGGCCGATGATGTAGACTACGAACACGATGATCACGAACCACCAGTTCGGCGCGAACTGCACCAGCGCGATGCCCATCGACAGCGCGAACCCGGTCAGGAACCCGAAGAACGGGATGAAGCTGAACAGGCCGGTCATCAGCCCGATCACCAGGCCGAAATTGAGCCCCGTCAGCGTCAGCGCCGTGGCGTAGTAGATGCACAGCACGAGGATCACCGAGCCCTGGCCGCGGAACACGCCGGCGATGGAGCGGTCGATCTGGTCGAGCACCTGGCGGATTTCGCGGCGATGCTCGCGCGGCAGCAGGTCGTCGATCCCCTTCACCATGCCGCTCCAGTCGAGCAGCAGGTAGAACGCCACCACCGGGGTCAGGATCAGCACGGCGATGGTGTTGAGCACGGTGAGCCCGCTCTGGGCCACCTGCGCCGTCATCGAGCCGAGGAATTCGACGCCCGAGCCGATCAGTTGCGTCAGCTGCGCCTGCAATTGCGCCGCCCGTTCCGGGCCCAGCCATTCGTTGAGCTGCGGCGCCAGCGAACGCACGAGGTTGTTGAGATCGCTCACATATCCGGGCAGCAGCGAGATCAGCCCGCCGAACTGGCTGGCGATCAGCGGGGTGATCACCAGCAGCGCGCCGATGATCACCGCCAGCACGCCGAGCAGCACGATCGCCGCCGACCAGGCACGGTTGATGCCGGTCCGCTCGACCAGCACCACCGCCGGATTGAGGATGTAGGCGAGCGCGATGCCGATCACGAACGGCAGCAGGATCGGCCGGAACAGCCAGATCAGCAGGATCACGACGACGGTGAAGCCGACCCACACGAAGACCTGAGTTCTGAGTGTCATCGACTGGTCGTGCCCTTGCGTCCCGCGGGTTGAGCGGCTATCAGCGCGAACAGATTTCGCCCTCCCAAGAGCCGGCATCAGCGCCCATGTCCGACGCCTCGAACCTGCCATCAAACGGGCTTTCCTACAAGCACGCGGGCGTCGACATCGACGCCGGAAATGCCCTTGTGGAGGCCATCAAGCCGGCGGTCCGCTCCACCCGGCGACCCGGCGCCGACGCCGAGATCGGCGGCTTCGGCGGCCTGTTCGACCTCAAGGCGGCCGGTTTCATCGATCCGGTGCTGGTAGCCGCCAATGACGGCGTCGGCACCAAGCTCAAGATCGCCATCGACACCGGCAACCACTCCACCATCGGCATCGACCTCGTCGCCATGTGCGTCAACGACATCGTCGTGCAGGGCGCCGAACCGCTGTTCTTCCTCGACTATTTCGCCACCGGGCGGCTCGATGTCGACACCGGCAGGGCCATCGTCGAAGGCATCGCCGAGGGCTGCCGCATCGCCGGCTGCGCCCTGATCGGCGGCGAGACCGCCGAGATGCCGGGCATGTACCACGACAAGGACTACGACCTCGCCGGCTTCTCGGTCGGCGCCGCCGAACGCGGCACGCTGCTGCCGCGGCCCGACGTGCAGGCCGGCGACGCGCTGGTGGCCCTCGCCTCCTCCGGCGTCCACTCCAACGGCTTTTCGCTGGTGCGCCGCATCGTCGAAGTCTCCGGCATCGACTGGTATCTGCCGGCCCCGTTCGATCCGCACCGCACGCTGTCGGGCGCCCTGCTCACCCCCACGCGCATCTACGTCAAGCCGATCCTCAGCGCCCTCAAGGCCGGCATCGGCATCAAGGCGCTGGCCCACATCACCGGCGGCGGCTTCATCGACAACATCCCGCGCGTGCTGCCCGACACCGTCGCGGCCCATGTGAACCTCGACGCCGTCAGCGTGCCGAAAGTCTTCGGCTGGCTCGCCCGCGTCGGCGGCATGAGCGAGCGCGAGATGCTGCGCACCTTCAACTGCGGTGTCGGCATGGTCGCCGCCATCGCCGCGTCCGAGGCCGACCACCTCGTCGCCCACCTCACCGAGCAGGGCGAAAAGGCGGCGATCATCGGCAGCGTCACCGAGCGCACCGGCGAGCCGGTCACCTTCGCCGGCAAGCTCGCCCTGTGACGGCCAGAAAGCGCGTCGCCATCCTCATTTCCGGCCGCGGCTCCAACATGGCCGCCCTGATCGAGGCTGCCCGCGCCCCCGCCTACCCCGCCGAGATCGTCGGCGTCTTCTCCAACGTCGCCGACGCGCCGGGCCTCGCCACTGCCGCCGCGCAGGGCATCCCGACGGCGGCGCGCCCGCATCGCGATTATGTCGACAAGCCCGCCTTCGAGGCGGCGATGGACGAGGTCCTCGCCGGCTGGCAAACCGAGATCGTCTGCCTCGCCGGCTTCATGCGGCTCTTGTCACCAGCGTTCTGCACCCGCTGGGCCGGCCGGCTGATCAACATCCACCCCTCGCTGCTGCCCCGGCACAAGGGCCTCCACACGCACGCGCAGGCGCTGGCCGACGGCAGCACGACCCATGGCTGCACCGTGCATTTCGTCACCCCGGGCATGGACGAGGGCCCGACCATCCTCCAGGCCAGCGTGCCGGTCCTGCCCGGCGACACCGCCGACACCCTCGCCGCCCGCGTCCTGGTGGAGGAACACAAGCTCTATCCCAAGGCCCTGGCCCTGGTGGCGCGGGGCGAGATCGCGCTCTGACTTGTCGATCCTTGCGGCGGCGGATCGACTAAAGGCAGACTGCGCACGGAAACCGCGATGCCCTTCACCGACGACGCCCTCACTTACCTCGAGACCCACGGCATTCCACCTCTGCCGGCCGCCACCGACAGCGGACTCGTCGATGCCGAGGGCGCCCGCATCTGGTACGCGGCATTCGGCAGCGGCCCGCCGGTGATCCTCTTGCATGGCGGCCTCGGCAATGCCGGCAATTGGGGTCACCAGGTGCCGGCGCTGGTCGCCGCGGGCTACCGCGCGATCGTCCTCGACAGCCGCGGCCAGGGCCACTCCACCCGCGACGACCGGCCCTACAGCTACGAGCTGATGGCGGCCGACACCCGCGCCGTCATGGATCACCTCGGCATCGCCCGCGCCGCCTTCATCGGCTGGAGCGACGGCGCCGACACCGCCCTCGTCCTCGCGCGGGAGACGCCCGAGCGCTCCGCCGGCGTCTATTTCTTCGCCTGCAACGTCGATGCCGGCGGCACCCTGCCCTTCGTCTTCACCGACCGCATCGGCCGCATCTACAGCCAGCACGTCAAGGACTACGCGGCGATGTCGCCGACGCCCGATGCGTTCGAGCCGATGCGCGACGATCTCGGCATCATGCAGAAGGCGCAGCCCAGCTACACCGCCGCCGACCTCGCCTCGATCGCCGTTCCGGTCTGGGCGGTGCTCGGCGAGGGCGACGAGTTCATCCGGCGCGAGCACCTGCAGTACATCGCCGACACCATCCCCGGCGCCCGCTTCCTGCTGCTGCCCGGCGTCAGCCATTTCGCCCCGCTGCAGCGGCCGGGCGCGTTCAACGCCACCCTGCTCGACTTTCTGAGGAGCCTCCGCTGGTGACCGATATCGTCCTCCGCCGGCTTGGCGCCGCCGATGCCGCCGCCTATCGCGCGCTGCGCCTCGCCGGCCTCGCGGAATCGCCCGAGGCCTTCGGCTCCGACGTCGCCACCGAAGCCGCCGCGCCGGTCGAAACCTTCGCCGAGCGCCTGGCCACCGTCTATGTCGCCGGTGCCTTCGCCGGCGGGCAGCTCGTCGCCGTCGCCGGCTTCCGGCCGCTCGAGCGCGAGAAAACCCGCCACCGCGGCGACCTCTGGGGCGTCTATGTCGCGCCCGAGGCGCGCGGCGCCGGGCTCGGCCGCCGCGTGGTCGAATACGCGCTGGCGCATGCCCGCACCCGCGTCGAGCAGGTGCACCTCGCCGTCACCGCCGGCAACGCGGCCGCCGTCGCCCTCTACGAGCATCTCGGCTTCGTGCGCTACGGCACCGAGCCGCACGCCCTGCGCGTCAACGGGCGCGATTTCGACGAACATCTGATGGTGCTGCGCTTCCCCTGAACCGCATCACCGGATTTGATCGGACTCATCGTCAAAAACGGTTCGACCCGACTCCGGCCCGCTCCTAGATTGCGCGCAAACGGAGACCACCATGCCGATCCGCTACTGGGCGCTCATCATTGCACTGGGCGCCGTCTGGGGCTGCTCGTTCCTGTTCAACGCCATCCTTATTCGCGAGATCTCGCCGCTGTGGGTGTCGGCCGGGCGCGTGAGCATCGGCGCCCTGATCTGCTGGGCCTTCTTTTTCGCTCTGCGGCGGCCGGCGCCGACCGACTGGCGCATCTATGCGCAGCTCGTGGTCCTCGGCATCATCAACTACGCCATCCCCTTCGCGCTCTTCCCCTGGTCCGAGGAGCACCTGGCGAGCGGCATCGTCGGGGTGATCAACGGCATGACGCCGATGACCACCGTGATCGTCAGCCAGCTCTGGCCGGGCGGCGAGAAGGCGACCTGGAACAAGATCGTGGGCGTCCTCGTCGGCCTCGCCGGCGCGGTGCTGCTGGCCTCGCCCTCGTTCGGCAATGGCGCCTCGGGCCAGGTGCTGGCCTATGCCGCGGCGCTCGGCGCCACGCTCTGCTACGCGCTGACGCTCAACTACGCCCGCCGCTTCAAGGCCATCGACCCCACCGTCGTCGCCTCGAGCTCGCTCACCGCCGCCGCGCTGATCATGATCCCGGTGGCGCTGCTGGTCTCCGGCGCGCCGGTGATCACCCGGGCGGAGACCTGGGGCGCGCTCATCGGCATCGGCGTGTTCTCGACCAGCTTCAGCTTCCTTCTGGTCTACTGGCTGCTGCCCAAGGTCGGCGCCACCAACTTGTCGCTCAACACCTTCATCACCCCGATCTCGGCGATCCTGTTGGGCGTGCTGGTGCTGCACGAAAGCTTCCTGCCCGTGCACGTCGCCGGCATCCTGGTGATCTTCCTCGGCCTCGTCTTCATCGACGGAAGGCTGGTGAAACGCCGGAGGCCGGCCGCGGCCTGAGCCGGAACGTCTCGCCCCCCGGACCGTTTGGCCCGGGAAGGAGGACCCGCCATGGCCCGCAACGCCGACCCGCACCCCGCGCCGTCCAACCCCGATGAAGGCCCGGTGCCGCAGTTCCCGCCCGGCGCCGCACCGCCCGGCAAGATCGACAACCTGCCCCGCCCCGGCGTCCGCCCCGATGAAACCCCGCCCGAGCGCAAGCCCTTCCCCGACGTGACACCCGACCCGGGCATCACGCACGAATAAGGGTCAGCGGATCGTGGAAGACTTGCTTTCCGGCGAGCGGGTGGGTGCTTCTGCGGCCGCAGGCATGGCTGCCACGGCGTCCGATCCGCGATAGGCAAGAATCTGCGCCTGCTGCTGCGGCGTCAGCATCGCAAAGAAACCACGCATCGGCTTGAGACGGGACAAATCTTCGGCGTTTGATGTCATTCCACCAGCCTCAGCATGCATTGCCTGCCGCGTTGCTCAGCTCCGATTGTTTCGACGCAATACCTTAAGAACTCCTCTCTTTCGGGGTGCCACCAGATTTCGCGCTTACCAAGCGAGGTCGCGAAGTTCGCCGCAACCTCCAGAACGACCCAAAGTCGCTGCCCCTTGAGTTGAGGATGGCTGTCCGGCCGTCCTTCGACATGTCGCACAATTACCTGAGGACCGTGACCGGTGCAGACCGCCAGCGCCTCGAGCTCATCGCCGATCCAGACGGCAATCTCCAACGCGATCGGCCCGAAATCGTGGCTTGCAATCTCTGCCCATGCGAACCTTGGCGCCGACCACAAACGATCAGGTGTAGTCGCGTCGAACGACGTGATCCTCAGATCGAGGCGATAGAGTTCGCGCAGATAGGTCTCTGCATTGCGGCGCGCCTGCTCGCCGGCAATTCTGTAGAGTTGCTCATCGCCGGAGATCGACCTGGCGAATTGGCATCATGAACAATCAAAGCAATGGCCAAATCGTGTCGGATGCCGTCCCTTGGCGCCAGCCCTGGCACCGGCTTGCCCACAGGGTGTGCACTGAATCGAGATGCACCACCCAGTAGCCCTTGGCCGTCACTCGAGCCCCAGCTTCTTCTTCAAGATCTCGTTCAGCGCCTGCGGGTTGGCCTTGCCGCCCGAGGCCTTCATCGCCTGGCCGACGAACCAGCCGATCATGGTCGGCTTGGCCTGCACCTTGGCGACCTGGTCGGGGTTGGCGGCGATAATTTCGTCCACCACCTTCTCGATGGCGCCGAGATCGGTCACCTGCTTCATGCCGCGCCGCTCGACGATCTCGGCCGGGTCGCCCTCGGGCTCCTCGGCGATGATCACCTGCAGCAGGTCCTTGGCGCCCTTGGACGAGATGGTGCCGGCCGCCACGAGGTCGACGATGCCGGCGATCTGCGCCGGCTTGATGTGCGTCTCGAAGGCGCTCAGCCCCTGGCTGTTGGCATAGGCGGCGATGTCGCCGGTCACAAGGTTGGCTACCGCCTTGCCGTCGCGCTTGCCGCTACCGTGCCGGACCGCGCTCTCGTAGTAGTCCGCCGTCTCGCGCTCCAGCGTCAGCACCATCGCGTCGTACGGCGTCACGCCATACTCCTTGACGAAACGCGCCTGCTTTTCGTCCGGCAGCTCCGGCAGGTGCTGCGCCAGCGCGTCGATGAACGCCTGGTCGAACTCCAGCGGCAGCAGGTCGGGATCGGGGAAATAGCGATAATCGTGCGCCTCCTCCTTGGAGCGCATCGAGCGCGTCTCGCCGTTCTTGGGGTCGAACAGCCGCGTCTCCTGGTCGATGCTGCCGCCATCTTCCAGAATGTCGATCTGGCGGCGCGCCTCGAACTCGATGGCCTGGCCGGCGAAGCGGATCGAATTGACGTTCTTGATCTCGCAGCGCGTGCCGAACGCGCCGCCCGGGCGCCTGACCGAAACGTTCACGTCGGCCCGCATGGAACCCTGTTCCATATTGCCGTCGCAGGTGCCGAGATAGCGCAGGATGGTCCGGAGCTTGCTCAGATACGCCTTGGCCTCGTCGGCCGAGCGCAGATCCGGCTTCGAGACGATCTCCATCAGCGCCACGCCCGAGCGGTTGAGGTCGACGAAGCTCATGTTCGGATGCTGGTCGTGGATCGACTTGCCGGCGTCCTGCTCGAGATGCAGCCGCTCGATGCCGATCTGGATCGGGGCGCCCTCGCCCATGTCGAGCAGCACCTTGCCCTCGCCGACGATGGGGTCCTTGTACTGGGAAATCTGGTAGCCCTGCGGCAGGTCCGGATAGAAGTAGTTCTTGCGGTCGAAGATCGAGCGCGTGTTGATCGCGGCCTTGAGTCCGAGCCCGGTGCGCACCGCCTGCTTGACGCACTCCTCGTTGATCACCGGCAGCATGCCCGGCATCGCCGCGTCGACGAAACTGACATTGGAATTGGCCGGCCGGCCGAACTCGGTCGAGCTGCCCGAGAACAGCTTGCTCTCGGAGGTCACCTGGGCATGCACCTCCATGCCGATGATGACCTCCCAGTCGCCGCTCTGGCCCTTGATGAAGCTCTTGGGGTTGGGGGTACGCGTATCGATGATGCTCAAAGGACGAGGCTCTTGTTCATTCCGACCTTGTCTATGGCATAGCCGAGCGCCGGAGAAAACTTCTCGCGGTGCCAGACGGTGGCAAAGCCGTGCCGTTCGTAAAACCGGACGGCCTGGCGGTTGGCCGCGAGGGTCTCGAGCTCCGCCATGGCGAAGCCTTGCGTGCGAATATCGGCGACGAGCCGGGTCAGCAGCGCCGCGCCGATCCCCCGCCCCTGCCAGGCGGGGCCGATCCAGAGGTCGGAAATTTCCTGGTTGCGATGTTCGCGCGCGCCCCAGCCGGCGATCTCGCCCGCCATTTCGGCCACGAGGACCGTGTCCGGCGCCTCCGCCGCGAAGCTGCAGAACTCCCGCCGCAGCGCCGCCCGGTCGGTTCGTCCGGCATCGTTCCGGCCGAAGGCGCTGGCCGCCCAGGATGCAAAACCGATCTCGCCCAGCAGTTCGGCCTCGTCGGCGCGCGCCGGGCGGAGCACGATCGCGGACATCTGGTCAGCCGATGTCGTCGATGGGCCCGTGCCAGGGGTCGAGGCGCTTTTCCAGCCGCACGCTCATCTGCGTCTCGCGGCCGGGCTGGCCCTCGCTCTTCAGCGCCAGGATCTGGTAGCCTTGGTGCTGGTAGAAATTCACCGCCCGCACATTGTCGGCCAGCGTGTCGAGCTGGATGCGCTCGTGCCCTTCGAGCTCCAGCATCGATTCCATGCGCCTCAGCAGCGCCGAGCCGACGCCGTGGTTCTGCAGCAGCGGCGTCACGAACAGGAACGGGATGTAGGCGCGGCCGCGCATGCGCTGGCACCAGCCCACCGACACGCCGTTGACCTCGGCGACGATGACGCGGTCGAGGCCGTCGCGCACCGCCGCCTCCAGCCGGATCTTTTCGGCGCTGCGCGAGGCCGCCGCGCCGTTGAGGAAGGGCAGCAGGTCACGCTCCCAGGCGATGAACGCGATGTCGGCGAGCGTGTCGATCTCGCTGGGCAAGGCTCCACGAATGAGCGTGTTGAGGGACATCAGGATTTCGCGCCGCGTCGGGCGACGATAATGCCCTTTTCGTAGTTCACGTTCCAGTCGATCAATGTCTTCCAGATCAGCTCGGCCTGGTCCTCGTCGAGCCCCAGCTCCTCGGCGCGCTTGCGCTGCTTGTCGAGGATGGCCTTGATCCGCACCGGGTCGTGCGCCTCGTGCGGATCGGTCTTGATCTCGGCCATGCGCGTCACATAGCCGTGGCGCTCGGCGAACAGGCTCAGCAGCGCCTGGTCGATGCGATCGAGCTCGGCGCGCACGTCTTCTTTGGTCGTGCAATCGGAGGGAGGTTTGTTCAAGACGCAACTCGCCGCAGGCGGAGAACTCCCTCTGGTTTGCACGTCCCCGCCGACGATTTCAACCGCCACGACACTTGTTTGTTGGCGAGGAACGGGCGTAGCCTGTGATGCGGGCGCTAAGCGCCTGAAGTAGAGGGGAAAAATCATGTTTCGACTGGCTGTACTCGTCGCCGCGGCGAGCTTGTCGTCTGCGGCCCTGGCGGCGGACTCGCCGTCCGTCGATTTCGGCAAGCACGTCTCGATCATCGGCGGATGCCACGATTGCCACACCGTCGGTTATGCCGAGAGCAACGGCCAGATCGACCCCGACAAGGCGCTGAAGGGCAACCCCGTCGGCTACGACGGGCCGTGGGGCACCAACTTCGCCAAGAACCTCCGGCTCACCGTCGCCAACATGAGCGAGGACGACTGGGTCAACTTCGCCAAGACCTTCACCGTCGGCCCGCCGATGCCCTGGTTCAACGTGCACGAGTTCAACGAGCTCGAGAGCCGTTCGCTCTACATGTACATCAAGTCGCTGCCCGGCGATCCCGGCCCGCAGGCGCCCGCCGACATTCCGCCCAAGAAGTAGATTTGACGCGGCGCCCGCGCCGGCGCTATGCAGATGCCGATCGGCGGTCGCGCCCCTCGCGCGGCTGCCCCGGAGCCTGCACATGACCAGCCCTGTGGAGACCTGCTAGGGCTCCGTCGAACGTCCGGCGGAGCTGATGGGAACGAGGCGCCGTCCAGCGCGATGCGGACGGCTGCCTGGCGCAATCGGGGCATGGCCCCGTCCCAGGTCTTCACACCAATGGATATTTCGAGAGAAGAACAGCGCGTGCTGCACGTGCTGGCGCAGGGTGGCGTGCTCGAGCCGCGCAAGGACGGCCGCGGCCGCATCGAGCGGATCACCTGTATCAACCGCGACGGCTTCCTGCTGCCCATCGTCGACATGGCGCTGTTCAGGAAGCTCAAGCGCCGCCGCACCGTGGCGTCGCAGGGCGGCGGGCCGTACCGCATCACGCGGCGCGGCCTCGAGCTGGTGCGCAGCGAGTTCGACAACCGCTGACCCGCAAAAAGCAGAACGGCGCCCGCGGGCGCCGTTCCATGTCTTGTGCCGCACCGAGCGTCAGTGCGCGATCGTTCCGGCCTCGTCGCCGTCGATCGACAGATCGGCCACCACCGGCGCCGCCGGCTTGGCCTCCTCGTCGTAGCGCCACTCGATCGGCTCGGGCTGCCGGATCAGCGCGTGCGACAGCACCTCGTCCATCCGGCTCACCGGGACAATCTCCATCCCCTTGGTGACGATCTCGGGGATCTCCTTGAGATCGCGCACATTGTCGATCGGGATCAGCACCTTCTTGACGCCGAACCGCAGCGCCGCCAGCAGCTTCTCCTTGAGGCCCCCGATGGGCAGCACGCGGCCGCGCAGCGTCACCTCGCCGGTCATGGCGACGTCGTGGCGCACCGGAATGCCGGTCATCACCGAAACGATCGCCGTGGCCATGGCGATGCCGGCCGACGGTCCGTCCTTGGGGGTCGCCCCTTCCGGCACGTGCACGTGGATGTCGCGGCTGTCGAACAGCGGCGGCTTGATGCCGAAATCCACCGCCCGCGAGCGGACATAGCCGTTCGCCGCCGAGATCGATTCCTTCATCACGTCCTTGAGGTTGCCCGTCACCGTCATGCGGCCCTTGCCGTGCGTCATGATGGCTTCGATGGTCAGCGTCTCGCCGCCCACCGAGGTCCAGGCGAGGCCGGTCACCAGTCCCACCTGCGGCTCGGCATCGGCCTTCTCGTTGCGATAATAGGGCGGGCCGAGATACTCCTCGAGCAGTTCGGGGGTGATCTCCACCTTCTTGCTCTTGGCCTGCAGGATGGCGCGCACGGCCTTGCGCATCAGCTTGGAAATCTCGCGCTTGAGGTTGCGGACGCCGGCCTCGCGCGTGTAGTCGCGCACGACCTTGGTCAGCATCTCGTCGCTCAGCACGAATTCCTTCGCCTCGAGCCCGTTTTCCTTGAGGGTCTCGGGGATCAGGTGCCGCCGGGCGATCTCGAACTTCTCCTCCTCGGTGTAGCCGGAGAGGCGGATGATCTCCATGCGGTCCATCAGCGGGCCGGGGATGTTGAGCGTGTTCGACGTGGTCACGAACATCACGTCGGACAGGTCGTAGTCGACCTCGAGGTAATGGTCGTTGAACGTCGCGTTCTGCTCCGGGTCGAGCACTTCGAGCAGCGCCGAGGACGGATCGCCGCGGAAGTCCATGCCCATCTTGTCGATCTCGTCGAGCAGGAACAGCGGGTTGGACTTGCCGGCCTTGCGCATCGACTGGATGACCTTGCCGGGCATCGAGCCGATATAGGTCCGCCGGTGGCCGCGGATTTCGGCCTCGTCGCGCACGCCGCCCAGCGACATGCGGATGAATTCGCGGCCGGTCGCCTTGGCGATCGACTTGCCCAGCGAGGTCTTGCCGACGCCCGGCGGGCCGACGAGGCAGAGGATCGGACCCTTGAGCTTGCCGGTGCGCGACTGCACCGCCAGGTATTCGACGATCCGCTCCTTGACCTTTTCGAGGCCATAGTGATCGGCGTCGAGCACCTCCTGGGCGTAGTTCAGGTCGCGCTTGATCTTGGACTTCTTGCCCCAGGGCAGCGACAGCAGCCAGTCGAGGTAGTTGCGCACGACCGTGGCTTCCGCCGACATCGGGCTCATGGTCTTGAGCTTCTTGAGCTCGCCCTCGGCCTTGGTCCGCGCTTCCTTGCTGAGCTTGGTCTTCTTGATGCGCTCCTCGAGCTCGGTGAGCTCGTTGGAGCCCTCCTCGCCGTCGCCCAGCTCGCGCTGGATCGCCTTCATCTGCTCGTTGAGGTAGTACTCGCGCTGCGTCTTCTCCATCTGCCGCTTGACGCGGCTGCGGATGCGCTTTTCCACCTGCAGCACGCCGATCTCGCCCTCCATCAGGCCGAGGATCTTCTGCAGCCGCTCGGCCACCGACACGGTGCCCAGCAGGTCTTCCTTCTCGGTGATCTTGATGACCAGATGGCTGGCGATGGTGTCGGCCAGCTTGCTCGGATTGTCGATCTGGCTGACGGCATTGACCACTTCGGCCGAGATCTTCTTGTTGAGCTTGACGTAGTTCTCGAACTCGGTCTGCGCCGAGCGGGCCAGCGCCTCGATCTCGACGGCATCGCCTTCGGGCTCGAGCAGCTTGGTGGCCTCGGCCTCGAAATATTCGTCGGTCTGCAGGTAATGGTCGATGGTGGCGCGGTTGAGCCCCTCGACCAGCACCTTCACGGTGCCGTCCGGCAGCTTCAGCAATTGCAGCACCGAGGCGATGGTGCCGGTGGGGAAGATGTCGCCCGGCTTCGGGTCGTCATCCTGAGCGTTCTTCTGGGTTACGACGAGAATGTGCTTGTCGTCGCGCATGACCTCTTCGAGGGCTTTCACGGACTTTTCCCGGCCGACGAAAAGCGGCACGATCATTCCGGGGAAGACCACGATGTCTCTGAGCGGCAGGACCGGATAGACCCGGTCGCGATCGAATTCGGCGCCGTGGGAGGGGACGTCCGACATATGTTTTCCTTTCCGGGGCGCGCAGGAGGAAGATGGGAGGGATGCGCGCCCAAACAGCAATCAGTTCGACGCCTCGACGAGGCCGCCAGCCTGATTCTGCTTGTTAAATAGGGTCTCACGGTGGTGAGACAAGTCAACCTGCCCGTCCGGCGAGGCGGTCGGACTGTGCCGCATCGGGCACACTCACCGCAGCGGCGGCCGGATGCCCGTATAGCGCGCCCGCGGACGGATCAACACCCCATTCTGGGCCTGTTCGAGCATATGCGCCAGCCAGCCGACGGCGCGGGCCAGCGCGAAGATGGTGGTGGGCGCCGATACCGGCAAGTGGTGCGCCGCGGCCAGCGCCACCAGGGCGAAGTCGATATTGGGCGGCTCGGCCACCACGATCCCCGCCGCCTCGGCGAGGGCGGCGAAGGCCGGCGGCAGCCGCACCCGCTGCAGCAGCGCCGCGGCGCGGGCGTCGCCGCGCGGATAGAGCCGGTGGCCGAAGCCGGGCACCACCCTGCCCTCCCCCAGCCAGTCGCGCAGCCGCTGCGCCGGGTCGGCCGGCGGGCCGTCGAACTCCTCGGCCAGCACGGCGACGGCGGTGGAGGCGAGGCCGTGCCGCGGACCGAGCAGGCTCGCGAGCCCCGCCAGCGCCCCGGCCGCCAGCGGCGCGCCGGTCGACACCGCGACGCGGGCGGCAAAGGTCGAGGCATTGAGCTCGTGGTCGGCCAGCAGCACCAGCGCGCAGCGCAGATCGTCGGCGGCGCCGGGCCGGCCGAGGGCGGCCGCGAGCCGCTGGTGCAGTTCGCCGGGCCCCGGCCCCAGCAGCGCATCGGCGAGCGTCGCCAGCACCTGCGCCGCGTCCTCGCGCAGCGCCTGGGGCGAGCGGTAGAGGCTCGGCGGATCGGTCGCCACCCGCCCGGCCAGCGCCAGCAGGGCCGAGGCGATGGGCGTATCGCCGGCACAGGCGGCGGCCGGAACCGCGGCCAGGGCATAGCCGCCCCACAGCAGGTCGGCGACCTGCTCCAGCGTCGCCGTGCGGCTCAGCTCCACCGCGTCGCGGCCGCGATAGAACAGCCGGCCGCCCTCGACGGTCGAGACCGCCGACGGCAGCACCGGGTCGCCCCAGTCGATGGCGCCGGCCGCGACCGCGTCGGCGCGCCGCCGGCCGGACGGGCGGCGGGCCATGCGGTCGACGTCGGCGCCGTCATAGAGGCTGCGCCGTGGATCGGCGGGGTCGGGCCGCGCGTTGATCCGGCCCCGGCTGACATTGGCGTAGAGCGTCTGCGGCTTGACGCCCAGCCGCCGCAGCGCCTCCTCGGTGCTCAGCCACATTGATCAATACCATCAAGATTGACGTCAATCTTGCCGATCCTATCTTGCGGACGGAACGAAGAAAAGGAGCCTCTCATGGCCATCGGACTCGATGACGTGGTCGCCGCGGAAACCACCCTCTCGGATGTCGACGGCCTCGCCGGAAAGCTGGTGATCCGCGGCCATTCGCTGGACGAGCTGGCGGGCCGCACCAGCGCCGAGGAGATGCTGGCGATGCTGTTCGCCGAGGTCTTCGACACGCCGGTGACGCCGCGCGCGCTCGGCGCGGCCCGGGCCGAGGCGTTTGCGCGGCTGTCGCCGACCTTCCCCACCCTCGCCACGCTGCCGCTGTTCGACGGGGTGCGCGCCGCGGTGGCGCTGCTCCCCGACGACACCGATCTGGCGACGGCGCTGCTGCTGGTCGCCACCCCCGCCGCGGTGCTGCCGGCGCTGATCCGGCTCAAGGCCGGACACGCGCCGATCGCCCCCGACCCGGCGCTGGGGCACGCCACCGACGTCATCCGCATGCTGTCCGGCACGGTCGATGCCGCCAAAGGCAAGGGGCTCGACGCCTACCTCGTCACCGTCGCCGACCACGGCCTCAACGCCTCAACCTTCGCCGCCCGCGTGGTCGCCTCGACGCAGGCCGGCCTCACCTCCGCCGTGCTCGCCGCCTATGGCGCGCTCAAGGGCCCGCTGCATGGCGGCGCGCCCGGCCCGGTGCTCGACATGCTCGATGCGGTCGGCGCGCCCGAACACGCCGATGCGGTGCTGGGCGCCATGCTCGAGCGCGGCGAGCGGCTGATGGGCTTCGGCCACCGCATCTACCGTGTGCGCGACCCGCGCGCCGACGCGCTGAAGGCGGCGCTCGGCAAGCTGCCGCCGTCGCCCCGGCTGGATCTTGCCCTCGCCGTCGAAGCCAGCGCACTGCGGCTGCTCAAGCAGAAAAAGCCCGACCGGCCGCTCGAAACCAATGTCGAATTCTTCACCGCCCTGCTGCTCGACGCGCTCGGCTTCCCGCGCGAGGCGTTCACCGCGGTGTTCGCCATGGGGCGCACCGCCGGATGGATCGCGCATGCCCGCGAGCAGGCGATGTCGGGCCGGCTGATCCGCCCGAAATCGCGCTATATCGGCCCGACGCCGCGGCAGGCGGCCTGACGCCGCTGTTTCGTCGCGATCTGCATTGGCTCAGCTAGCTGCGTAGTTGTCGCCTGCCAGAGCAGAACTTGGTATGCATCAGGCAGGTTTCGTTGGTTGTGAAACCCAATAGACGCATCTCCCTACTTAAATGAATTGCGGGTCGCTTCGTCGAAATCCGCGATATAGTCAGTGCTGGAAATCCCGTAGGTGTGTCCGGAATGCGCAGCGACGAGGTTGCTGACTCTTGCTGCTAGTTTACTGGCATGTTCGAGGGCCGGAACAACGGCGGTCTTGCTCAAGCCATCAATTTCTACGGAGACTTGGTTTTCTGTGTTCCGATCGGCAGGCGGGGGGTACAGAAACATCCTGCAGCCTAGGATCGTTTGACGCTGCATGTGGCATGAGAGCCACCCATGTATCTGCCCGCTCGCCCACAAGAGCACAAATCTTGGCTGAATATCGGGCGAGCTGACTCCGTAACATACTGACACATCAGGAGATGAGGCCACAGCAACGCCAATTTGACCCAATTCTAATGATCTCCGCTTTTCGTTAGAAAGTTCCGTCAGAATTTTGGCCATCGAACAGGCCTCTGGCTCTCGATCAAGATTAAACAGAACGGCACTCAAGAGAGGCACAGGTAGCACCTCCAAACCATTATTCTGCGGCGGGAGTATACTGCCGGGGTCAAGTTTTCTGACCTGAACAATCAGGTCAAATGTGCAAGCCCGCGTTCCTCCTTCTGCACATTCAGGAAACAACTCTGTGGCAGGATATCTTGTGAGCAGAATCTCGAGATCTGCGCTCGAAAGTGTTTTGCTCTGAGCCTGCGCATACGCCGACGTGGGAAGCAGATGGCCAACCACAAGTGCCAAGGCCAGGACGCATAAACGCGCTGCCAGCGACAGGCTGTTGCGGCTGTAGTTACCTGACTGCCCCGGTTCCGCCATTGCGCGCCTCAGCTGATCTGCAGCTTGAGCCCGAACCGGATGACGCTTTCGGCGGTGTCGCGGATGGAGTCGCGGGCGCTGATATAGGGGTGGCCCATCAGCGCCTCGCCCTTGCGGCCGTCGAACACCTTCTCGTTGCCGATGTCGTTGATGATCTGGCGCGCCGGCCCGCCGAACATGGCGACGAGCTTGATGATCCAGTCCGGCACCGTGCGCTGCACCACCTTGCGGTCGGGATAGAGCTCCTGCACCACCGCGGCGACTTTCGGGAACGGCATGTATTCGGCGGTGGCAAGGTAGCGCTGGCCGATCGCCTCCTTGTGCTCGAGCGCCGCCACATGCATGTCGGCGACGTCGCGCACGTCGATGATGGAAAAGCCGTTGCTGGGCAGTGCCGGGGTCGAATTGTCGAGCAGCCCCGACACCATGCCCAGCGAGATCGAGGCGTCCTCGTCCAGCGCCGGGCCGATGATGGCGCCGGGATGGATGGTGGTCAGCTCCATGCCGTTGGCCCTGGCGTAGTCCCAGGCGGCGCGCTCGGCCCGGGTCTTGCCGACGCAATAGGCCCAGGTCCAGCGCATGGCCTCGAGATTGGTGAAATAGGTCTCGTCATAGACGCGCCGGCCGCTGGTCTGGCCATGCCCGTAGCCGACGGTCGCGATCGAGGAGGTGAGGATCACCCGCCTGATGCCGGCCGCGTGCGCCATGCGCAGCACCCGCTCGGTGCCTTCGACCGCCGGGCGGATAACGATATTGGGGTCCTTCGGCTCGTCGCCGCGGATGATGGTGGCGACGTGCATCACCGCGGTGACGCCCGCCATCGCCTCGGGCCAGCCGGCGTCGTCGAGGATATCGGCCTTGACCAGCTCGAGCCGGCCCGCCGCCGCCTCGCCCACCAGCCCGGCAACGGTCTTGCGCACCAGCGCCGCCTTGGCGTCGGAGCGCACGGTGCCGCGCACGCGATAGCCCTTTTCCAGGAGCTTCACCACGCACCATTTGCCGACGAAGCCGGAGGCGCCGGTGACGAGGATGAGGTCGCTGGCCGCCATGTCCGGCTCCCGAAGTTAATGTTGCGCGGACTTACCCGCTCAGGCCGCCGCGAGCAAGCGGGCAAAGAAAATGGGCGGCCCGGACCCCCGGACCGCCCACAGAATTCGTTCGCCGCGGCCGCTTATGCGGCTTCGGTCTCTTCCGCCTTCTCCTGCACCGGGCCGGAATCGAGGCCCTTGGCGGAGGTGTCGCGGTCGACCAGCTCGATCACCGCCACGGCGGCGTTGTCGCCGTAGCGGAAGCCGGCCTTGAGGATGCGGGTGTAGCCGCCATTGCGGTCCTTGTAGCGCGGGCCGATGACGCCGAAGAGCTTCTGCACCTGGGTCTCGTCGCGCATCTGCGCCGCAGCCTGGCGGCGGGCGTGCAGATCGCCGCGCTTGCCCAGCGTGATCAGCTTCTCGACGATCGGACGCAGCTCCTTGGCCTTGGGCAGCGTGGTGACGATCTGCTCGTGCTTGATCAGCGCGGCCGACATGTTGGCGAACATCGCCTTGCGGTGGCTCGCGGTGCGGCTCAGCTTCCGGTTGGTGTTTCCGTGGCGCATTTGTAACTCCCTAGCGGCGGCGTCTCACGACGGGCGTGCGACCAAGTGGCCGCGCTTAATAGTGATCTTCGTAGCGTTTGGCCAGATCGTCGATATTCTCCGGCGGCCAGTTCGGAACGTCCATGCCGAGGTGCAGACCCATCTGCGCCAGGACTTCCTTGATCTCGTTGAGCGACTTGCGGCCGAAGTTCGGGGTGCGGAGCATCTCCGCCTCGGTCTTCTGGATGAGGTCGCCGATATAGACGATGTTGTCGTTCTTGAGGCAGTTGGCCGAACGCACCGAGAGCTCGAGCTCGTCGACCTTCTTGAGCAGCGCCGGATTGAAGGCGAGCTCGGGCACGCTGTCCTGCGCCTTTTCCTTGGTCGGCTCCTCGAAGTTCACGAACACCGAGAGCTGGTCCTGCAGGATGCGGGCGGCGAAGGCGACGGCGTCCTCCGGCGCGATGGCGCCGTTGGTCTCGACCGTCAGGGTCAGCTTGTCCTTGTCGAGGCTTTCGCCGGCGCGGGTCGCATCGACCTTGTAGGAGACGCGGCGGACCGGGGAGAACAGCGAGTCGACCGGGATGTAGCCGATCGGGGCGTCTTCCGGGCGGTTCTTGTCGGCGGCGACGTAGCCCTTGCCGGTGTTGACGGTGAATTCGATGTTGATCTCGGCGCCGTCGTCGAGGTGGCAGATCACCAGCTCGGGGTTCAGCACTTCGATGTCGCCGGTCACTTTGATGTCGCCGGCGGTCACGGCGCCCGGGCCCTGCTTGTTCAGCGTCAGGCGCTTGGGGCCTTCGGCCTGCATCTTGATGGCGATTTCCTTGACGTTCAGCACGAGGTCGGTGATGTCCTCGCGCACACCCGGCAGCGAGGAGAACTCGTGCAGGATGCCGTCGATCTGGATGGCGGTCACCGCAGCGCCCTGCAGCGACGACAGCAGCACGCGCCGCAGCGCATTGCCCAGGGTCAGTCCATAGCCGCGCTCGAGCGGCTCGGCCACGACCGAAGCCACGCGCGAATTGTCGCTGCCCGAAACAAAGTCCAGCTTGGTCGGCTTAATCAGCTCTTGCCAGTTCCTCTGGATGGTCACGGTAACGTCCTTTCAAAAGTGCGGCGCTCGCCCGCCGCTCGGCCGCAAGTACCAAAAGGGCACACCGGCCGCCGGGGGAGGCGCGGCCGGTTGCCAAACCCAATCAGACGCGGCGGCGCTTGCGCGGCCGGCAGCCATTGTGGGGGATCGAGGTCACGTCGCGGATGGAGGTGACGTTGAAGCCGGCCGCCTGCAGGGCACGCAGCGCCGATTCACGGCCCGAGCCCGGCCCGCGGACTTCGACCTCGAGGGTCTTCATGCCGTGTTCCTGCGCCTTCTTGGCCGCATCTTCCGCCGCGACCTGCGCAGCGTACGGGGTCGACTTGCGCGATCCCTTGAAGCCCATGACGCCCGACGACGACCAGGAAATGGTATTGCCCTGGACGTCGGTGATGGTCACCATGGTGTTGTTGAAGCTGGCGTTCACATGCGCAACGCCGGACGTGATGTTCTTGCGTTCCTTGCGACGAACGCGAGCGACTTCAGCTTTTGCCAATTTTGTTCCTTCGTTTCGATATCGGCGCTGCCGTAGTTCCAGCAGCTACATCAAGGACGCATCCGCGCCCTTATCCAAAAAGGACGCCGAAGCGTCCTTACTTCTTCTTGCCGGCGATCGGCTTGGCCGGGCCCTTGCGGGTGCGCGCGTTGGTATGCGTGCGCTGGCCGCGGACCGGCAGGCCGCGGCGGTGCCGCAGGCCACGGTAATTGCCCAGGTCCATCAGCCGCTTGATGTTCATCGCCACGTTGCGGCGGAGGTCACCTTCCACGACGTAGTCGCGGTCGATGGTCTCGCGGATCTGGATCACTTCCGCGTCGGTCAGTTCGTTGACCCGGCGCTCGGGCGGGATGCCCACCTTCTTGCAGATATCCTCGGCGAACTTGTCGCCGATGCCGTGGATGTACTGCAGCGCAATAACCACGCGCTTGTTCGTCGGGATATTGACGCCAGCGATACGAGCCACGTCTGCTCTCCTTCATGCCGGCATCCCGTTACATAGGTGCCGTTCGTGTAACAACAAGGGACCGGTTCCGACCCCTCACCCGTTTCGAGGAACCGAATCCAGCCCAAAAATCCTTGAGACTGGCGCGGTTCTATTGGCCGATTCCGGCAGAGTCAACTGCCGGAGAGCCCGAATTTGATCCCTGCCCTATGCTCCGAGCGCATGGCGGATGGCCGCCGTGACCTCGTTCACCGGCTGCATGCCGTCGACAGTCTTGAGCAATCCCTTGCCCGTGTAATAGGCGACCAGCGGCTCGGTCAGCTCGCGATAGACGTCGAGGCGCTTGCGGATCACCTGCGCGTCGTCGTCGGCGCGCGCCCCGCCGGTTTCCTTGGCCCGGTTGGCGACGCGGGCGACCAGGGTGTCGGCGTCGGCGGTGATCTCGATCACCGCGTCGAGCTTCAGGCCCTTCTGCTCCAGCATGGCGCCCAGCGCGTCGGCCTGCGGGATGGTGCGCGGGAAGCCGTCGAGGATGAAGCCGTTGGCGCAGTCGGGCTGGTCGATGCGCTCCGACACGATGCCGTTGACGATCTCGTCGGACACCAGATCGCCGCGGTCGACGATGGCCTTGGCCTCGACGCCGAGCGGCGTCCTGCTGGCGATCGCCTGGCGCAGGATGTCGCCGGTCGACAGCTGCGGAATATGCAATTGCTCGACCAGGATCTTGGCCTGCGTGCCCTTGCCGACGCCCGGGGGTCCGAGAAGTATGAGCCTCAACGCTTGCGCCCTCCCAGCCGCGACCGCTTCACCAGGCCCTCATATTGCTGCGCAATCAGGTGGCTCTGGATCTGGCTGATGGTGTCCAGCGTCACCGTCACCATGATCAGCAGCGAGGTGCCGCCGATGAACTGGCTGACGTTGAGCTGGCTGTGGATCACCTCGGGGATGAGGCAGACCACCGTCAGGTAGATGGCGCCGACCACGGTGATGCGGGCGAGCACGTAGTCGATGTGCTGGGCGGTGCGCTCGCCCGGCCGGATGCCGGGGATGAAGCCGCCCGAGCGCTTCAGATTGTCGGCCGTCTCGGTCGGGTTGAACACGATCGAGGTGTAGAAGAAGCAGAAGAAGATGGTCAAAACGCCGTAGGTCAGCAGGTAGACCGGTTGGCCGCGGCCGAGCAGCGCCGCCACCACGCCCAGCCATTGCGGGGCGTCGCCGCGCGAGGCGAAGGAGGCGATGGTCGCCGGCAGCAGCAGCAGCGAAGAGGCGAAGATCGGCGGGATCACGCCCGAGGTGTTGAGCTTGAGCGGCAGGTGCGAGGTGTCGCCCTGGAACATCTTGTTGCCGACCTGGCGCTTCGGATACTGGATCAGCAGCCGCCGCTGCGCCCGCTCGAAGAACACGATGACGGCGATCACCACGATGGCGAGCAGCGGCAGGCCGATGGCCCAGAAGCCGGCCAGCGCGCCCTGGCGCAGCAGCTCCAGCGTCTGCACGATCGTGGTCGGCAGGTTGGCGACGATGCCGGCAAAGATGATCAGCGAGATGCCGTTACCGACGCCGCGCGAGGTGATCTGCTCGCCCAGCCACATCAGGAACATGGTGCCGCCCACCAGGGTGACGATGGTCGAGATGCGGAAGAACCAGCCCGGATTGAGCACCACGCCCTGGCTGCCCTCGAGGCCGACGGCGATGCCGTAGGCCTGGATGGCGCAGAACACCACCGTGAGGTAGCGGGTGTACTGGTTCATCTTGCGACGGCCGGCCTCGCCCTCCTTCTTCAGCGCTTCCAGCCGCGGCGAGGCGGTGGTCAGCACCTGCACCACGATGGACGCGGTGATGTAGGGGATGAGGTTGAGGGCGAAGATCGCCATGCGGTGCACGGCGCCGCCGGCGAACAGGTCGAACATGCCGAAGATGCCGTTCTGGGCCTGCTTGAAGGTCTGCGCATAGGCGTCCGGATCGATGCCCGGCACCGGGATGTAGGTGCCCAGCCGATAGACGAGCAGCGCGCCCAGGGTGAACAGGATGCGCTGCTGCAGGACCTTCGCCTTGGCGAAGGTCGAAAAGTTCAGATTTTTGGCAAGCTGTTCGGCTGCGGACGCCATGATCGCCTATTCCCTATTGTGCGTGGCTGAACGGAAACCGAAGACCATCACGCGCCACGCTCTGCGGCCCGGCGCGATCAGGCGTCAGCCTTGGTTTCTTCAGCCTTGGGCATATCGACCTTGCCGCCCAGCGCTTCAATAGCCGCGACCACGCCGGCGGAGGCGTGGGTGACGTTGAAGCTCACCTTCTTGCTGGTGAATTCGACCGGGCCCTTGACCAGCCGCACGCCGTCGCGGGCGCGGCGGATGACGCCGGCCTTGACCAGCGCCGCGGCGTCGATGACGCCCTTGTGGTCGAGCTTGCCGCTGTCGATGTAGGCCTGGATGCGGTCGAGGCGCACGGTGTTGTAGCGCTTCACGTTGGGCACGTTGAAGCCGCGCTTGGGCATGCGCATGTGCAGCGGCATCTGGCCGCCCTCGAAGCCGCCGATGGCCACGCCCGAGCGCGCCGTCTGGCCCTTGCCGCCGCGGCCGCCGGTCTTGCCGACGCCCGAGCCGATGCCACGGCCGACGCGCACGCGCTTCTTGTTAGCGCCCTGATTGTCGCGAAGTTCGTTCAAGCGAGCCATGTCAGTCAGTCCTTACTTACCTTCGACCACGCGCACGAGATGCGGGATCTTGCCGATCATGCCGCGCACTTCCGGCGTGTCCTTGAGCGTCCGCTGCTTGCGGATCTTGTTGAGCCCGAGCCCGACCAGGGTCGCCCGCTGGTCGGCGGTGCGGCGCGAGGGGGACGCGTATTGCTCGACGGTTACGGTCTTGTCAGCCATTTACGCCTCCACCGCTTCCTGGCCGCGACGGGCCTGCAGGTCGGACACTTTGAGGCCGCGGCGGGCCGCGACCGAACGCGGGCTGTCGACCTGCTTGAGCGCCTCGAAGGTGGCGCGGACCATGTTGTACGGGTTCGAGGTGCCGGTCGATTTGGCGACGATGTCGTTGACGCCCAGCGTCTCGAAGATGGCGCGCATCGGACCGCCGGCGATGATGCCGGTGCCCGGCACGGCCGAGCGCAGCACGACCTTGCCGGCGCCGTGGCGGCCGGTGACGTCGTGATGCAGGGTGCGGGCCTCGCGCAGCGGCACGCGGATGAGCTGGCGCTTGGCCTGCTCGGTCGCCTTGCGGATGGCCTCGGGCACCTCGCGGGCCTTGCCGTGGCCGAAGCCGACGCGGCCCTTCTGGTCGCCCACCACCACCAGCGCGGCAAAGCCGAAGCGCTTGCCGCCCTTCACCACCTTGGCGACGCGGTTGATGTGGACCAGGCGGTCGATGAATTCGCTTTCGCGCTCTTGAACGTCTCTCATGTCGTCTCTCTCTTTCGCGCGATCAGAACTTGAGGCCGGCTTCGCGGGCAGCGTCCGCCAGGGCCTTGACGCGGCCGTGGTAGAGGTAGCCGCCGCGGTCGAAGATCACTTCCTCGACCTTGGCCGCCTTGCCGCGCTCGGCGATCAGCTTGCCGACGGCGCTGGCCGCATCCTGCGAGCCGCCGTTCTTGACCGAACCCTTGACGTCCTTGTCGAGGGTCGAGGCCGCGGCGAGCGTGCGGCCCGACGCGTCGTCGATGATCTGGGCGTAGATGTTCTTGTCCGAGCGGTGCACGCTCAGACGCGGGCGGCCATAGGCACGGGCCCGGATGGCTTTACGAACGCGCGCCTTGCGCCGTTCTGCTCCCTTGTGGCTGATGGGCATGTCTGGCGCTCCTTACTTCTTCTTGCCTTCCTTGCGCGCGACGTATTCGTCGGCGTAGCGGACGCCCTTGCCCTTGTAGGGCTCGGGCTTGCGGAAGGCGCGGATATCGGCGGCCACCTGGCCGACCTGCTGCTTGTCGATGCCCGAGACCGTGATGTCGGTCTGCGTCGGGGCGGCGAGCGTGATGCCCACGGGCGCCGGGAACACCACTTCGTGGCTGAAGCCCAGGCTCAGCTTCAGATCCTTGCCGGCCATGGCGGCGCGGAAGCCCACGCCCTGGATCTGCAGCTTCTTTTCGAAGCCGTCCTTGACGCCCTTGACCATGTTGGCGATCAGCGCGCGGGTGGTCCCCCAGGCAGCGCGGGCCTCCTTGGTGTCGTTCGCCGGCTCGATGACGATCCCCTCGTCGGTCTGCCTGGCGTTGACGATATCCATGAGGGTCAGGGACGTTTCGCCCTTGGGGCCCTTGGCGGTGACGGTGCGGTCGCTGATCGCGACCGTGACGCCGCTCACCGGAGCGATGGGTTTCTTGCCTGTACGGGACATTCTAGCTTTCCTTCGGAGTCATCGTCGATGACGTGCCTTCTATTCTGCGCATGCGCCGGTCCGAAAACCGGAAACCCGCTTTCGGGCGCATGCCTGTCTTAGAAGACGCGGCAGACTACCTCGCCACCCAGATTCTGGGACTTCGCTTCGTGATCGGCCATCACGCCCTTGGGGGTCGACAGGATCGACACGCCGAGGCCGTTCATCACCGACGGGATGTTCTTGACCGACACATAGACGCGGCGGCCGGGACGCGAGACGCGCTCGATCGTCCGGATCACCGGGGTGTTGTCGGCATATTTGAGCTCGATCTCGTATTCGTTGAGGCCGGTCTCGGTCTTCTGCTCGGAGTAGCCGCGGATGAAGCCCTCCGACTTCAGCACGTCGAGCACGCGGCCGCGCATGGTCGAGGCCGGCGTCGACACGGTATCGCGGCGGCGCATCTGCGCGTTGCGGATGCGGGTCAGCATATCGCCGATCGGATCAGTAAGGCTCATTGCTCGGTCTCCTTACCAGCTCGACTTGACCATGCCGGGCACCTGCCCGAAATTGCCGAGCTGACGCAGCGCGATGCGGCTCAGCTTCAGCTTGCGGTAGTAGCCGCGGGGACGGCCCGAGACTTCGCAGCGGTTGCGCACACGGCCCGGAGAAGAGTTGCGCGGCAGTTCGGCGAGCTTGAGCTGCGCGGCGAAACGGTCTTCCATGCTGAGCGCGTGGTTCATCGCGATCTGCTTCAGCTTGGCGCGCTTGCCCGCATACTGCTTGCTCAGCTTCTTGCGGCGGTTGTTCTTCTCGATAGAGCTGGTCTTTGCCATTTATCGTCCTCTGCCCCCTCTTACTGCCGGAAGGGGAAATTGAAGGCGCGCAGCAGGGCGCGGGCCTCGTCGTCGGTCTTGGCCGTGGTGCACACCACGATGTCCATGCCCCAGACCTGCTCGATCTGATCGTAGGAGATCTCGGGGAAGATGATGTGTTCCTTGATGCCCATGGCGTAGTTGCCGCGGCCATCGAAGGCGTTCGGGTTGAGGCCGCGGAAGTCGCGCACGCGCGGCAGGGCGACGTTCACCAGGCGGTCGAGGAATTCGTACATGCGCGTCTTGCGCAGCGTGACCTTGACGCCGAGCGGCATGTTCTCGCGGACCTTGAAGCCGGCGATCGACTTGCGCGCATGGGTGATGACGGGCCTCTGGCCGGCGATCTTTTCGAGATCGGCGGCGGCCGCCTTCACCTTCTTGGAATCGTTGACCGCCTCGCCGACGCCCATGTTCAGCACGATCTTTTCGAGCTTGGGCAACTGCATGACGTTCTTGTAGCCGAACTGCTTGAGCAGGTCGGCCTTGATCTGGTCTTCGTACTGCGTGCGCAGACGCGGGACGTAAGCGGTCTCAGCCATCGATCACATCTCCGGTCGAACGGGCGACGCGCACTTTCTTGCCGTCGTCCTGAATCTTGAACCCAACGCGGGTCGGCTTGCCCGCCGCATCCACGAGCGCGAGGTTGCTCAGGTGGATCGGGGACTCCTTGGTAAAGATGCCGGCATCCTGCGCCGCCGTCTGCTTGGTGTGACGGCGCACCAGGTTGAGACCCTGCACGGTGGCGCGGTTCTCGGTCGGGAACACCTGCAGCACGGTGCCGGTCTTCTTCTTGTCCTTGCCGGTCAGGACGACGACCTTGTCGCCCTTCTTGATCTTGGCGGCCATTACAGCACCTCCGGCGCGAGCGAAATGATCTTCATGTGGTTCTTGCTGCGCAGCTCGCGCGGCACGGGCCCGAAGATGCGGGTGCCGATCGGCTCGGCCTGGTTGTTGATCAGCACCGCGGCGTTCTTGTCGAAGCGGATGATCGAGCCATCGGTGCGGCGCACCGGGGCGGCGGTCCGCACCACGACGGCCTTCATCACCTGGCCCTTCTTGACGCGGCCGCGCGGGATGGCGTCCTTCACCGACACGACGATGATGTCGCCCACCGAGGCGTACTTGCGGTGCGAGCCGCCGAGCACCTTGATGCACATGACGCGACGCGCGCCGGAATTGTCGGCAACGTCGAGATTTGACTGCATCTGGATCATGGCTTGATGCCTTCTCGTTCCATTCGCCACGCCTCACGGCGGGCTGAAATCCTGTTCTTTAGGCGTGCTGGACCAGGGTCCAGCGCTTGTTCTTCGAAATCGGCGGGCACTCTTCGATCCACACCGTGTCGCCGACCTTGGCCGAATTGGCCTCGTCATGCGCATGGTACTTCTTGGACCGCCGCACGGTCTTTTTCATCACCGGATGGGTGAAGGCGCGGTCGACGCGCACCACCACGGTCTTTTCGTTCACGTCGGAGACCACGGTCCCCTGCAACACGCGCTTGGGCATTCGTCTCTCCTTACTTCGCCGCGGCTTTTTCGCCCAGGATCGTCTTGATCCGGGCGATCTCGCGACGCACTTCCTTGACGCGGCCGGGCTTTTCGAGCTGCTGGGTCGCGCGCTGGAAGCGCAGGTTGAACTGCTCCTTCTTGAGGCCGAGGAGCTGGTCCTTCAGTTCGTCGGGCGTCTTGGCCCTAAGATCGGAGTTCGCCATTGTATCTCGTCCTTAGTCCGGAATGCGGGTCACGACCCGCGTGATGATCGGAAGCTTCATGGCGCCCAGGCGCAGCGCTTCCTTGGCGACGTCCGGCGGGACGCCGTCGATCTCGAACAGGATGCGGCCGGGATGGACGCGCGCCGCCCAGTACTCGACCGATCCCTTGCCCTTGCCCATGCGGACTTCCACCGGCTTCTTGGAAACCGGCAGGTCCGGGAAGACGCGGATCCACACGCGCCCGGCGCGCTTCATCTCGCGGGTGATGGCGCGGCGGGCCGCCTCGATCTGGCGGGCGGTGACGCGCTCGGGTTCCTGCGACTTCAGGCCGAACTGGCCGAAAGCGAGCTCGGTGCCACCCTTGGCATTGCCATGGATGCGGCCCTTGTGCGCCTTGCGGAACTTGGTTTTCTTTGGCTGCAGCATCTATCCTGCCTTCTCAGTTCGCGGTCGCGCCGTCGGTGTCGGCGTTGCGGCGGCCACGCGGCCCGCGACGCTCCCCGTCGGGACGATCGTCGCGCTCGCGGCGCGGCGCACCCTGGCCGGCGCCCTCGCCGCCCTCGGTGGCGCGACGTTCATGCGCCATCGGGTCGTGCTCGAGCACTTCGCCCTTGAAGATCCACACCTTGACGCCGATGACGCCATAGGTGGTCTCGGCCTCGGCCACGCCGTAGTCGATGTCGGCGCGCAGCGTATGCAGCGGCACGCGGCCCTCGCGGTACCACTCGGTACGGGCGATGTCGGCGCCGCCGAGACGACCGCCGACGTTGACGCGGATGCCGCCGGCGCCCATGCGGATCGCCGTCTGCACGGCGCGCTTCATGGCACGGCGGAACGCCACGCGGCGCTCGAGCTGCTGGGCGATGCCCTGCGCCACGAGGTTGGCGTCGGTCTCGGGCTTGCGCACTTCAACGATGTTGATGTGCACTTCGCTGTCGGTGAACGACTTCACCTTGGCGCGGATCTTGTCGATGTCGGCGCCTTTCTTGCCGATCACGATGCCCGGACGGGCAGTGTGGATCGACACCCGGCACTTGCGGTGCGGACGCTCGATGACGACCTTGCTCACCGCGGCCTGCTTGAGGTCGTCGAGCAGGGTTTCACGGATCTTGATGTCTTCCTGCAGCAGCTTGCCGTACTCGCCCTTGTTGGCGAACCAGCGGCTGTCCCAGGTGCGGTTGATCCCGAGGCGCAGACCGATCGGGTTGATCTTCTGACCCATTATGCGGTCTCCTCAGCTTGGCGAACCACGATGGTGAGGTTCGAGAACGTGTGCTCGAGGCGCGCCGAGTGGCCGCGGCCACGGGCCATGAAGCGCTTCATCACCAGCGAGTCCCCGACATAGGCCTCGGCCACGACGAGCGCGTCCGGGTCCAGGCCGTGGTTGTTTTCGGCATTGGCGATGGCGCTCTCGAGCGTCTTTTTCACCGGGCCGGCGATGCGCTTGCGCGAGAAGGTCAGCTCGGCCAGGGCCTTGTCCACCTTCTTGCCGCGGATCATCTGCGCGACGAGGTTCAGCTTCTGCGAGCTGGTGCGCAACAGGCGCAGGACGGCCTTGGCCTCGTTGTCCTTGAGCGCGCGCTTGGTCTTCGGCTTGCCCATGTTACTTCCTCTTGGCCTTCTTGTCGGCCGAGTGCCCGTAATAGGTACGGGTCGGCGCGAACTCGCCGAACTTGTGGCCGATCATTTCCTCGGACACCGAGACCGGGATGTGCTTGTGGCCGTTGTGCACGCCGAAGGTCAGCCCGACGAACTGCGGCAGGATGGTGGAGCGGCGGCTCCACATCTTGATCACTTCGTTGCGGCCGCCGTCGCGAACCTTCTCGGCCTTCTTGAGCAGGTAGCCGTCGACGAACGGACCCTTCCAGATTGAACGAGTCATGGCTTAGCGGCCCTTCTTCACGTGACGGCTGCGGACGATGAACTTGTCCGTCCGCTTGTTGCTTCTGGTCTTCTGGCCCTTGGCGGCACCGCCCCACGGCGTGGTCCAGTGCATACCACCCTTGGTGCGGCCGCCATGCGGGTGGTCGACCGGGTTCATGGCGATGCCGCGGGTCTGCGGCTTGATGCCGAGCCAGCGGCTGCGGCCGGCCTTGCCGACCACAGTGTTGGCGTGGTCCTGGTTGGACACGGCGCCGACGGTGGCGAGGCACGAGCCATGCACGCGGCGCTGCTCGCCCGAGTTGAGGCGGAGGATGGCCCAGCCCGCGTCGCGGCCGACATATTGCGCATAGGCGCCGGCGGAGCGCGCGATCTGGCCGCCCTTGCGCGGCTTCATCTCGACATTGTGGACGATCGTGCCGACCGGCATGCGCTCGAGCGGCATGGCGTTGCCCGGCTTGATGTCGACGGTCGACAGCGACGAGACGACCTTGTCGCCGGCGGCCAGGCGCTGCGGCGCCACGATATAGGCCAGCTCGCCGTCGTTGTACTTGATCAGCGCGATCCAGGCGGTGCGGTTGGGATCGTATTCCAGCCGCTCGACCGTCGCGACCTCGTCGAAACGGGTGCGCTTGAAGTCGACCAGCCGGTACGAGCGCTTGTGCCCGCCGCCACGGTGGCGCGAGGTCATGCGGCCGGTGTTGTTGCGGCCGCCCGAGGCGCTGAGGCCTTCGGTCAGCGTCTTGACCGGCTTGCCCTTCCACAGCTCCGACCGATCGGTCGTGATCAGGAAGCGGCGACCCGGAGACGTCGGATTGTAAGTTACGAGACCCATGGTTCTTCCTCCTCTAGACGCCGGTCGAGATATCGATCGACTGGCCGTCGACGAGGGTTACGATTGCCTTCTTGACGTCGTTGCGCACGCCCTTGGTATTGCGGAAGCGCTTGGTCTTGCCCTTGCGCACCAGGGTGTTGACCGCCTTGACCTTGACCGAGAACAGGCCTTCGACGGCCGCCTTGATCTCGGTCTTGGTGGCATCGATCGCCACGTCGAACACCACCTGGCCGTGCTCGGAGGCGAGCGTCGACTTTTCGGTCACCACCGGCGAGCGGATGATGTCGTAATTGCTGTACTTGCTCATGCGAACCGCGCCTCCAGCGCTTCGACGGCAGCCTTGCTCAGGACCAGCCGGTTGCGGCGCAGAATGTCGGCGACGTTGATGCCCTGGATGGGCAGCACGTCGATCTGCGGGATGTTGCGAGCGGCCAGCGCGAAGTTCTGGTCGAGCTCGGCGCCGTCGACGATCAGCGCATTCGACCAGTCGAGCTTGCCGAAGGTGGCGCGCAGCGTCGCCGTCTTGGCCTCGCTGGTCTTGAGCGTATCGACGATCGACAGTTCGCCCGCCTGCGCCTTGGCCGAGAGCGCCAGCTTCAACGCCAGGGCCCGCACCTTCTTGGGCAGGTCGATGGCGTGGCTGCGCGGGGTCGGGCCGAACGCACGACCGCCACCGCGGAACTGCGGAGCGCGGCGGCTGCCGTGACGGGCGCCGCCCGAGCCCTTCTGCTTCACCGACTTCTTGCCGGTGCGGGCGATCTCGGCGCGATTCTTCACGTCATGGGTGCCGGCCATGGCCTTGAGGCCCTGGTAGCGCACCATGCGGTGCAGGATGTCGGCGCGGGGCTCGAGGCCGAAAATCTCGTCCTTGAGGCTCAGCGAGCCGGCGTCCTTGCCGTCGAGGGAAGTGACCTGGATGTCCATTATTTGCTCTCCCCGGCGGCGGCCGCGGCGGGCGTGAACTTGCCCGGCGAAACGACGTCCTTGTGTGCCGGCTTCTTGACCGCGTCGCGGATCTGGATCCAGCCGCCCTTGGCGCCCGGAACCGCACCCTCGATCATGATCAGGCCGCGTTCGACATCGGTCTTGACCACGCGCAGGTTCTGCGTGGTGACGCGGCGGTCGCCCATGTGGCCGGCCATCTTCTTGCCCTTGAACACCTTGCCGGGGTCCTGGCGCTGGCCGGTCGAACCATGCGAGCGGTGCGACACCGACACGCCGTGCGTGGCGCGCAGGCCGTGGAAGTTCCAGCGCTTCATGCCGCCGGCAAAGCCCTTGCCGATCGAGGTGCCGGTCACATCGACGAGCTGGCCCTCGACGAAATGGTCGGCCTGCATCGTGGCGCCCACTTCGATGAGATTGGCCGCGTCGACGCGGAACTCGGTGATCTCGCGCTTCGGCTCCACCTTGGCGACGGCGAACTGCCCGCGGTCGGCCTTGGTGATGTTCTTGGTCTTGACGGTGCCGGCGCCGAGCTGCAGCGCGGTGTAGCCGTCCCTGGCCTCGGTGCGCTGGCCCACCACCTGGCAGTTCTGCAGCCCGAGCACGGTCACGGGGACGTGCGTGCCGTCCGCCTTGAATATGCGGGTCATGCCCAGCTTCTGTGCGATCAAACCAGAACGCATCGATTGTACCCTTTTTCCTAGGCGCCCGGCCGGGTCATTGTTGCAAGAGGACCCTGTTGCGCGGCCGGCGCGAAAAACCCGTTAGAGCTTGATTTCGACGTCGACGCCGGCGGCGAGATCGAGCTTCATCAGCGCATCCACGGTCTGCGGCGTCGGATCGACGATGTCGAGCAGGCGCTTGTGGGTGCGGATTTCGAACTGCTCGCGCGACTTCTTGTCGATGTGCGGCGAGCGGTTCACCGTAAACTTCTCAATCCGCGTCGGCAGCGGGATCGGTCCGCGGACCTGCGCGCCCGTCCGCTTGGCGGTATTGACGATCTCGCGCGTCGACGTATCGAGCACGCGATGGTCAAACGCCTTGAGGCGGATGCGAATGTTTTGACCGTTCATCTTGCTTTCCCAACCAGAATGGCACGCGGCGCACGCTCATGCGCGCGCCGCGATAGAACCTTATTTCAGGATCTTGGCGACGACGCCCGAACCGACAGTGCGGCCGCCCTCACGGATAGCGAAGCGGAGCTTCTCTTCCATGGCGATCGGCACGATCAGCTGCACGGTGATATTCACGTTGTCGCCCGGCATCACCATTTCGGTGCCTTCCGGCAGGGTCACCACACCGGTCACGTCGGTGGTGCGGAAATAGAACTGCGGACGGTAGTTGGCGAAGAACGGAGTGTGGCGGCCGCCTTCTTCCTTGGTCAGGATGTAGGCTTCGGCCACGAACTCGGTGTGCGGGGTCACGGAACCGGGCTTGCACAGCACCTGGCCGCGCTCGACCTGGGTACGCTCGATGCCGCGGATCAGCGCGCCGATGTTGTCGCCGGCCTGGCCCTGATCGAGCAGCTTGCGGAACATCTCGACGCCGGTGACGGTGGTCTTCTGCGTCGCCTTGATGCCGACGATCTCGACTTCCTCGCCCACCTTGACGATGCCGCGCTCGACACGGCCGGTCACCACGGTGCCGCGGCCCGAGATCGAGAACACGTCTTCGATCGGCATCAGGAACGGCTGGTCGACCGGACGGGCCGGCTGCGGGATGTAGCTGTCGACCGCAGCCATCAGCTCCAGCACGGCGTCGTGGCCGAGCTTCTTGTCGCCGTCGTTGAGCGCCTCGGTGGCCGAGCCCTTGATGATCGGGATGTCGTCGCCGGGGAATTCGTACGAGCTCAGCAGCTCGCGCACTTCGAGCTCGACGAGCTCGAGCAGCTCCGGATCGTCGACCATGTCGCACTTGTTGAGGAACACGACGAGGGCCGGCACGCCGACCTGACGGGCGAGCAGGATGTGCTCGCGGGTCTGCGGCATCGGGCCGTCGGCGGCCGACACGACCAGGATCGCGCCGTCCATCTGGGCGGCACCGGTGATCATGTTCTTCACATAGTCGGCGTGGCCGGGGCAGTCGACGTGGGCGTAGTGACGGTTGGCCGTCTCGTACTCGACGTGCGCGGTGTTGATGGTGATCCCGCGCGCCTTCTCTTCCGGCGCGGCGTCGATCTGGTCATACGCCTTGAACTGGGCGCCGCCCGTCTCGGCGAGCACCTTGGTGATCGCAGCCGTCAGCGAGGTCTTGCCATGGTCGACGTGACCGATGGTGCCGATGTTGCAATGCGGCTTGTTGCGGGAAAACTTTTCCTTAGCCATCGCTATCTCCTAAACAGCCCGTCGGGCCGGCTTTGGTTTTCGTCTTACTCTTCGATCCGTTCAGGTCAGGCGTACTTGGCCTGGACTTCCTGGGCGACTGCCTGCGGAACCTGCTCGTAGTGATCGAACGTCATGGTGTACTGGGCGCGGCCCTGGCTCATCGAGCGCAGCGAGTTCACGTAGCCAAACATGTTGGCCAGCGGAACCATCGCGTCGATGACCTGGGCAATGCCCCGCGCCTCGGTGCCGCGGATCTGGCCGCGACGGGAATTGAGGTCGCCGATGACGTCGCCCACATAGTCTTCCGGGGTCAGCACTTCAACCCGCATGATCGGCTCGAGGATCTTCGGGGAGGCCTTCTCGATGGCCTCCTTGAAGCCCGCGCGGCCGGCGATTTCGAAGGCCAGCACCGACGAGTCGACGTCGTGGTAGGCGCCGTCCGTCAGGGTGAACTTCACATCGACGATCGGGAAGCCGATCACCGGACCGGCACCCATCACCGAGGCCACGCCCTTTTCGACGCCCGGCACGTACTCCTTGGGCACGTTGCCGCCCACCACTTCCGACTTGAACTCGAAGCCGGCGCCCGGCTCGTTGGGTTCGATGCGGAACTTGATGCGGGCGAACTGGCCCGAGCCACCCGACTGCTTCTTGTGGGTGTAGTCGTGCTCGACGCCCTTGGTGATCGCCTCGCGATACGCCACCTGCGGCGCACCGATATTGGCCTCCACCTTGAACTCGCGCTTCATGCGGTCGACGATGATGTCGAGGTGAAGCTCGCCCATGCCGGAGATGATGGTCTGGCCAGATTCCTCGTCGGTCTTGACACGGAAGCTCGGGTCCTCGGCGGCAAGGCGCGCGAGGGCGAGGCCCATCTTTTCCTGGTCGGCCTTGGATTTGGGCTCCACGGCGATGTCGATCACCGGCTCGGGGAACTCCATGCGCTCGAGGATGACCTTGTGGTTGGGGTCCGAGAGCGTGTCGCCGGTGGTGGTGTCCTTGAGGCCCACGATGGCGACGATGTCGCCGGCATAGGCTTCATTGATCTGCTCGCGCGAATTGGCGTGCATCTGGAACATGCGGCCGACGCGCTCGCGCTTCTCCTTGACCGTGTTCTCCAGCATCGCCCCCTGCTCGAGGTGGCCCGAATAGATGCGGCAGAAGGTCAGCGAGCCCATGTGCGGGTCGTTGGCGATCTTGAAGGCCAGCATCGACAGCGGTTCGTCGTCGGAGGCATGACGCTCGATCTCGGTATCGGTCTTGACGTCGATGCCCTTGATCGCCGGGATGTCGATCGGCGAGGGCAGGAAGTCGATGACGCCGTCGAGCAGCGGCTGCACGCCCTTGTTCTTGAAGGACGAGCCGCAGAACACCGGGAAGAAGTTCGAGTTGATGGTGCCCTGGCGGATCAGCCGGCGGATGGTGTCCTTGTCCGGGATCTCGCCGTTGAGATAGGCCTCGGTCGCGGCATCGTCGATCTCGACGATCGTCTCGATCAGCTGCTCGCGATACTTGACGGCCTTCTCCTTGAGGTCGGCCGGGATGTCGACGACGTCCCACTGCGCGCCCAGCTCTTCATTGTGCCAGACGAGCGCGTTCATCTCGATGAGGTCGACGACGCCGGCGAAATTGCTCTCGGAGCCGATCGGCAGCTGCACCACGGCGGTCTTGATGCCGAGGCGCTTGTGCAGGGTGTCGACGCAGAAATAGAAATCGGCGCCGATCTTATCCATCTTGTTGACGAAGATCAGGCGCGGCACTTCGTACTTGTCGGCCTGGCGCCACACGGTCTCGGTCTGCGGCTCGACGCCCTGGTTGCCGTCGAGCAGCGCGATGGCGCCGTCGAGCACGCGCAGCGAGCGCTCGACTTCGATGGTGAAGTCGACGTGGCCGGGCGTGTCGATGATGTTGAAGCGGTGCATGCGACCGTTGCGACCCTTCCAGAAGGTGGTGGTCGCCGCGGACGTGATGGTGATGCCGCGCTCCTGCTCCTGCTCCATCCAGTCCATGGTGGCGGCGCCGTCATGGACTTCGCCGATCTTATGGGACTTGCCGGTGTAGTAGAGGATGCGTTCGGTCGTGGTGGTCTTGCCGGCATCGATGTGGGCCATGATGCCGAAATTGCGGTATTCGTTGATGGGATATTCGCGGGCCATCGGTCAGGTCTCCAATTACCAGCGGTAGTGCGAGAAGGCGCGGTTGGCGTCCGCCATGCGGTGCGTGTCTTCGCGCTTCTTGACCGCCTGGCCGCGGCCGTTGAGGGCATCCATGAGTTCGCCGCTGAGGCGCTCCTTCATGGTGTGTTCGCCGCGCTTGCGGGCGCTTTCGATCAGCCAGCGGATGGCGAGGGCCTGCTGGCGGTCGGTGCGGACTTCGACCGGCACCTGGTAGGTGGCGCCGCCGACGCGGCGCGAGCGCACTTCCACCGCCGGACGGATATTGTCGAGCGCGGTGTGGAAGACGTTGATCGGGTCCTGCTTGGACTTCTGCTGCACGATGTCGAAGGCACCGTAGACGATGCTCTCGGCGACGGACTTCTTGCCGTCTTCCATCAGCGAATTCATGAATTTGGTGACGACGATATCGCCGAACTTGGGATCGGGGATGACTTCGCGTTTCTCGGCGCGGTGACGACGGGACATATCTCGATCTCCTTACTTCGGCCGCTTCGCGCCGTACTTGGAACGGCGCTGCTTGCGATCCTTCACCGACTGGGTGTCGAGGACGCCGCGCAGCACGTGGTAGCGCACGCCCGGCAGGTCGCGCACACGGCCGCCGCGGATCAGCACCACCGAGTGCTCCTGCAGATTGTGGCCTTCGCCGGGGATGTAGGAAATGACTTCGCGCGAGGTGGTCAGACGGACCTTGGCGACCTTGCGCAGCGCCGAGTTCGGCTTCTTCGGGGTGGTCGTGTAGACACGGGAACAGACGCCGCGTTTCTGCGGATTCTGCTCCATCGCCGGGACTTTATTCCGCTTCGGCTTGGTCGTCCGAGGTTTGCGGATAAGCTGATTAATGGTCGGCATTCACGCTCTTTCCATCGCCAAATTCGTCACTTTGCGCTCTGGCCGACCGCGCCCCAACGGGCTCGTCCGGCCAACCGCCTCCTGCAAGACATGAGCAAACCGAAACGGCGCCCTGCCGATCCGTCCCGGATCGCGGCGCCTTCTCAATGCAGCGGACCACTTCCCAGGAACGGAAGCGTTCATGCGCACAAAGATTTGCTACAAGTCTCGCCTTTGGCGGTGTGTTTGAGAGCCTTGGATGCCCGCACAAGGTGGCAGATACCCGGTTGGCGCTCACGACCGACCGCTAAGGTGGCGCCTCTCTATAGGCGATGAGTCCGGGCGTCAAGGATTCTTTGCACAGCTTTCTGCATGGCCGCCCTGCCCTCGCCGCGTCCGGCCCGGCCAGGCTCAAACGCCTGCCGCGCCGGGCCGCACGACGGTCCGCGCGCCGTCGTCGCCGGCGGTCCAGGCGGCGGCGATGCCGGCGAGCGGAACGAGCCTGGTGTCGAGGCCGAGTCGGCCGGCGCCCGCCGCCGCCAGCAGCGCCGCGATCGACCCCCGCAGCCGCTCTGGCGGCAGGCTGCCGAGGCCGCTGCCCACCAGCTCGATGGTCGACGCGCGCAGCACGGCGCTCGGCAGCGCGATCTCGGGCCCGGCGACCGAGCCGATCGACACGAAGCGCAGCGGCCGGTCCTCGCGGCCGGCCCGCGCCGCCGCGACCAGCGCCACCCGCGCCGGCGCGCCCCAAAGGTAGTCGAGCACCACGTCGACGCCCTGCGCGAATTCGGCCTTGAGGCTTGCCTCCAGCGCGGCGTCGTCGTCGCCGAGCGGGATCACCGCGTCGGCGCCCAGCCCGCGCAGGCGCTCCAGCATGTCGCGGTTGCGGCCGGTGGCGATGACCCGCCCCGCCCCCAGGTGCCTCGCGATCTGCACCGCGAGCCGCCCCGAGGTGCCGGTGGCGCCGTTCACCAGCACCGTCTGGCCGGGCGCGAACTGCGTCCGCTCGGCCAGCGCCGCCCAGGACGAGACGCCCGGATTGCCGATGGCGGCGGCGGTCACGTCGTCGAGGTCGTCGGGCAGCGGAATGCCCGTCCCGGTGCGGATGACCGTCCGCTCCGACAGCGTGCCATAGGGCGGCCGCGGCATGAAAAAGAAGATGCGCTGGCCGTCCGCCCGGCGCCCCACCCCGTCGACGCCCGGAATCACCGGATACGTCCCGGTCGACGAATAATGCGAGCCCGCGACCCGGCTGCGGGTGACGGGACTGATCGCGGCGGCGGTGACGGTGACGATTTCTTCGCCCTCGCCCGCCACCGGCTCCGCGAAATCGACATAGGCCGGGGCCTCCCCCGCCGCCGAAACAACTGCCGCCTTCATGATTGCGTCCTTTCGATATATGTGTATTGTGCACATATATAGGGAGCGGCCGGCGATGACGTCAAGCAAGAATGTGCAAAATACACGCATGTCGGGACAGGTGAAGCGGCTGCATCTGGCGCTGATGGAGATCGTGAGCGCCATGAACCGGGCGCAGAACGACGATGCGCTCTTGGCGGAAGCCGGCATCCAGCTCGACCGGGCGCTGTTTCCGCTGCTGGTGGCGATCGAGCGCTTCGGGCCGATCAGCGTCGGCGAGCTCGCCGACCGGGCCGGCCGCGACTACACCACCGTCAGCCGGCAGCTCAAGAAGCTCAGCGCGCTCGGGCTGGTGGCGCGCGCCAGCGGCGAGGCCGACCAGCGCGTCACGGTCGCCACCGTCACGCCGGCGGGCAGGCGGATGACCGAGGCGCTGGACCGGGCCCGCGAGCGCCTCGCGCGCCTCGCCCTCGCCGACTGGAGCGAGGCGGATCTCGACCGGCTCGTCGGCCTGCTCGAGCGGCTGACCGGCACGGTCCGCGGCGGGGCTAGCGCACCAGCCCCAGAATGAAGCCGTCCCAGCCCTTGGCGCCCACCGTCTGCAGCGCCGTGGCGTCGATCCGCGGATGCGCCTTGAGCAGCTCGAAAGCGGCGCGGGCGCCCTTGACGTTGCGGTCGTCGGAGGCGGCGTCGACCACCCGGCCGTCGCGCACCACATTGTCGAGCACGATCACCGTGCCCGTCCGCGACAGCCGCAGCGCCCAGTCGAGATAGCCCGGATTGTTGGGCTTGTCGGCGTCGATGAAGATCAGGTCGAACGGCCCGAGCCCGTCCGCCTCGACCTGGGGCAGGCTGTCGAGCGCCGCGCCCACGCGCACCTCGACCTGTTCGAGCAGCCCGGCCCGCGCCAGATTGTCCCGCGCCACGGCGGCGTGCCGCTCGGAGAATTCGAGGCTCAGCAGCCGGCCGTCCTGCGGCAGCGCCCGCGCCATCCAGATGGTCGAATAGGCGCCCAGCGTGCCGATCTCGAGGATGTTGCGCGCCCCCGAGATCGCCACCAGCAGGCTCAGGAACTTGCCCTGCGCCGGCGACACGTCGATCGCCGGCAGCCCGCCCGCCGCATTGGCGCGCAGCACCTGCCCGAAAATCGGATCGGCATCGGCCAGCAGGCTGGCCTCGATATACGCATCAACCGCGCCCCAGGCTTTTTCGCTCATCTCGTCCGACCTCATGGGTTCGAATCGGGTTAGCGCCGGACCGGGTCTCTGACAAGCTGCGCGCAAAACAAAGGGGCGCCGGAGCGCCCCTTCAAGTCTCGTCGATGGGCTTTCGCCTTACTCGGCCGGTTCGGCCGGCGCCGGGATCTGCACGGTCTCGGCCTGGCGACGGCGCTCCTCGAGGATGAGGTCGTCGCGCTTGGACGCGATCGACTTCTGCTTGGTGGTCGACGCACCGGTGCCCGCCGGGATGAGGCGGCCGACGATGACGTTCTCCTTGAGCCCTTCGAGCAGGTCGGCCTTGCCGGAGACCGCCGCCTCGGTGAGGACGCGGGTGGTCTCCTGGAACGAGGCCGCCGAGATGAAGCTGCGGGTCTGCAGCGACGCCTTGGTGATGCCCAAGAGCACCGGAACCGCCTTGGCCGGCTTCTTGCCGTCGGCCACCAGCTGGTCGTTGAGCTCGTCGAAATCGAGCTTGTCGAGCTGCTCGTCCTTGAGCATGCCCGAGTCGCCCGGTTCGGTGATCTCGACCTTCTGCAGCATCTGCCGGACGATGACCTCGATGTGCTTGTCGTTGATCAGCACGCCCTGGAGGCGATAGACCTCCTGGATCTCGTTGACGAGGTAGCGCGCCAGCTCCTCGACGCCCTTGATGGCAAGGATGTCGTGCGGGGCCGGGTTGCCGTCGAGGATGTACTCGCCCTTCTCGATGGTGTCGCCTTCCTGCAGATGGAAGGGCTTGCCCTTCGGGATCAGGTACTCCACCGGCTCCGAGGTCTTGTCCTCGGGCTCGATGATGATGCGGCGCTTGTTCTTGTAGTCGCGGCCGAAGCGGATGGTGCCATCGATCTCGGCGATGATGGCGTGATCCTTCGGACGACGGGCCTCGAACAGCTCGGCCACCCGCGGCAGGCCGCCGGTGATGTCCTTGGTCTTGGCGCTCTCGAGCGGGATACGCGCGAGCACGTCGCCGGGGGCCACCTTGTCGCCGGGTTCCACCGCGATCACGGCGTCCACCGACAGCAGGTAGCGGGCTTCGCCACCGCGGTCGAGCTTGGCCACCGCCCCCTTGCGGGTGATGGTGATGGCCGGCTTCAGGTGCTCGCCGCGCTGGTTGGTGCGCCAGTCGGTGACGAGGCGCTTGGTGAAGCCGGTCGTCTCGTCGGTGGTTTCCGCCATCGAGGCGCCGTCGACCAGGTCCTCGAAGGCCACTTCGCCGTCGACTTCGGCCAGCACCGGGCGGGTGTACGGATCCCACTCGGCGATACGCTGGCCGCGCTTGACCTCGTCGCCCTCGTTGACCAGCAGCTTCGCGCCATAGGCCACGCGGTGCGACGCCCGCTCCTTGCCATCCGGATCGAGGATGGCGAGCGCGACGTTGCGCGCCATGACCACGTGCCGGCCGCCCGCCACCTTCGCCAGATTGGCGTTGCGGATGGCGATCTTGCCTTCCGCACCGGCCTCGAGGAACGAGGTGTCGACCACCTGCGCCGTGCCGCCGATGTGGAACGTGCGCATGGTGAGCTGGGTGCCCGGCTCGCCGATCGACTGCGCCGCGATGACGCCGACGGCCTCGCCGATATTGACCGGCGTGCCGCGGGCCAGGTCGCGGCCGTAGCAGGCGGCGCAGCAACCGATGCGCAGCTCGCAGGTGAGCGGCGAGCGGATCTTGACCGACTGCACGCGGGCCGCCTCGATGGCGTCCACGTCCTTTTCGCCCAGCAGCGTGTTGGCCTTGACGATGACCTTGCCGGTCTCGGGGTGATGCACCGCCTCGGCCGTGGTGCGGCCGAGGATGCGCTGGCCGAGGGTCGCAACGACCTGGCCGGCGTCGATGATCGCCTCCATGGTGAGGCCGGCACTGGTGCCGCAATCGAGCTCGGTGATGATCGAGTCCTGCGCCACGTCGACGAGGCGGCGGGTCAGGTACCCCGAATTCGCGGTCTTCAGCGCCGTGTCCGCGAGGCCCTTGCGGGCGCCGTGGGTGGAGTTGAAGTACTCGAGAACGTTCAGGCCTTCCTTGAAGTTGGCCGTGATCGGGGTCTCGATGATCGAGCCGTCCGGACGCGCCATCAGGCCGCGCATGCCGGCGAGCTGCTTCATCTGCGCCGGCGAGCCGCGGGCGCCCGAATGGCTCATCATGTAGACCGAGTTGATCGGCTTCTGACGTCCGGTCTCCTTGTCGATCTGAACGGCAGCGATGCCCTTCATCATCTCGTCGGCGATCTTGTCGCCGCACTTGGCCCAGGCGTCGACCACCTTGTTGTACTTTTCGCCCTGGGTGATGAGGCCGTCATTGTACTGCTGCTCGAATTCCTCGACCAGCTTGCGGGTGTCCTCGACGATCTTCTGCTTGGACGCGGGGATCACCATGTCGTCCTTGCCGAACGAGATGCCGGCGCGGGCGGCGTGCTTGAAGCCGAGATCCATGATGCGGTCGCAGAAGATCACCGTCTCCTTCTGGCCGCAGCCGCGATAGACCGTGTCGATCATCTTGGAGATGGTCTTTTTGGTCATCAGCTGGTTGGCGGTCTCGAACGGCACGGCCTTGCGGTGCGGCAGCAGCTGCCCCAGCATCATGCGGCCCGGCGTGGTCTCGACGATCTTGGTGGTGTACTCGCCCTTGTCGTCCCAGACCTTCACGCGGCCCTTGATCTTGGTGTGCATGGTGACCACGCCATTGGCGAGCGCGTGCTCGATCTCGCCCATGTCGGAGAACGCCATGCCCTGGCCCGGCTCGCCCTCGTTCATGAGGGAGAGATGGTACAGGCCCAGAACGATGTCCTGGCTCGGCACGATGATCGGCTGGCCGTTGGCGGGGTGCAGGATGTTGTTGGTCGACATCATCAGCACCCGCGCCTCGAGCTGCGCCTCGAGGCTCAGCGGCACGTGCACGGCCATCTGGTCGCCGTCGAAATCGGCGTTGAAGGCGGCGCACACCAGCGGATGCAGCTGGATGGCCTTGCCCTCGATCAGCATCGGCTCGAACGCCTGGATGCCGAGGCGGTGCAGCGTCGGCGCGCGGTTGAGCAGCACCGGATGCTCGCGGATCACCTCGTCGAGGATGTCCCAGACCTCCGGCTTTTCCTTCTCGACCAGCTTCTTGGCCTGCTTCACCGTCGAGCTGAAGCCCTTGGCCTCGAGCCGCGAATAGATGAACGGCTTGAACAGTTCGAGCGCCATCTTCTTGGGCAGCCCGCACTGGTGCAGCTTCAGCTCCGGACCGACGGTGATCACCGACCGGCCGGAATAGTCGACGCGCTTGCCGAGCAGGTTCTGGCGGAACCGGCCCTGCTTGCCCTTGAGCATATCGCTGAGCGACTTCAGCGGACGCTTGTTGGCGCCGGTGATGGTGCGGCCGCGGCGGCCGTTGTCGAACAGCGCATCCACCGCTTCCTGCAGCATGCGCTTTTCGTTGCGGATGATGATGTCCGGCGCGCGCAGCTCGATCAGCCGCTTCAGGCGGTTGTTGCGGTTGATGACGCGGCGGTAGAGGTCGTTGAGATCGGACGTGGCGAAGCGGCCGCCGTCCAGCGGGACGAGCGGGCGCAGCTCCGGCGGGATCACCGGCACGACGGTCATGATCATCCATTCGGGCTTGTTGCCCGACAGGATGAACTGCTCGACGACCTTCAGCCGCTTGGCCAGCTTCTTGGGCTTGAGCTCGGTGGTCGACTCGGCGATCTCGACGCGCAGATCCGCGGCGATCTTTTCGAGGTCGAGCCCCTGCAGCATCTCGCGGATGGCCTCGGCGCCGATCTTGGCGGTGAAGCTGTCGGCGCCGTATTCGTCCTGGGCGTCGAGGTACTGCTCCTCGGTCAGCAGCTCATTCGTGGTGAACGGCGTCAGGCCGGGATCGAGCACGACATACTGCTCGAAATAGAGGATGCGCTCGATGTCCTTGAGCGTCATGTCGAGGAGCAGCGCGATGCGGCTCGGCAGCGACTTCAGGAACCAGATGTGGGCGACCGGCGCGGCCAGCTCGATGTGGCCCATGCGCTCGCGGCGCACGCGGCTTAGCGTCACTTCGACGCCGCACTTCTCGCAGATGACGCCCTTGAACTTCATGCGCTTGTACTTGCCGCACAGGCACTCGTAGTCCTTCACCGGCCCGAAGATGCGCGCGCAGAACAGGCCGTCACGCTCCGGCTTGAACGTGCGGTAGTTGATGGTCTCGGGCTTCTTGATCTCGCCGTACGACCAGCTCAGGATTTTCTCCGGGCTGGCGATGCTGATCTTCATCTGATCGAACATCTGCACCGGGACCTGCGGGTTGAACGGGTCCATGACGTGATTGTGGCTATGCATTCAGTATCTCCTCGTCTCCGTCAGGCGCGTGGGGAGAAGCGCGACTGGCGAGGCGTGTTTCCAATGGATGGGCGAAGGGGGCGGATCACTCCGCCGCCTTCTGAGGAGCTTCAAGTTCGGCTTCGTGCGCGCCGGGCGCGGGAAGCTCGGTGCCCTCGGCCATCTCAAGTTCGACGTTGAGACCCAGGGACCGGATTTCCTTGACCAGCACGTTGAAGCTTTCCGGAACGCCGGCTTCGAAGGTGTCGTCGCCGCGCACGATGGCCTCGTAGACCTTGGTGCGGCCGGCCACGTCGTCCGACTTGATGGTCAGCATTTCCTGCAGCGTGTAGGCGGCGCCGTAGGCTTCGAGGGCCCACACCTCCATTTCGCCGAAGCGCTGGCCGCCGAACTGCGCCTTGCCACCGAGCGGCTGCTGGGTGACGAGCGAGTACGGGCCGATCGAGCGGGCATGGATCTTGTCGTCGACCAGGTGGTGGAGCTTCAGCATATAGATGTAGCCCACGGTCACCTTGCGGTCGAACGCCTCGCCGGTGCGGCCGTCGAAGACGGTCGACTGGCCCGACGAGTCAAGCCCGGCGCGTTCCAGCATCGCGACGATGTCGGCTTCCTTGGCGCCATCGAACACGGGCGTTGCGATCGACACGCCCTTGCTCAGATGCTCGCCGAGGCGAACCATGCTGTCGTCGTCGAGGTCGGTCACCGACTTGTCGCCTTCGAACAGCGCGCCGACTTCCTTCTTCAGCGGCTTCAGATCGCCCTTCTGCTGGTAGATGCGCAGCATCTCGTTGATCTTCCGGCCGACGCCGGCGCAGGCCCAGCCCAGATGGGTCTCGAGGATCTGCCCGACGTTCATGCGCGAGGGCACGCCCAGCGGGTTGAGCACGATGTCCACCGACGTGCCGTCGGCGAGGTACGGCATGTCCTCGACCGGCACGATGCGCGACACCACGCCCTTGTTGCCGTGACGGCCGGCCATCTTGTCGCCCGGCTGGATCTTGCGCTTGGTGGCGACGAAGACCTTGACCATCTTCATCACGCCCGGCGGCAGTTCGTCACCGCGCTGCAGCTTGTCGACCTTGTCGATGAAACGCTGCTCCAGAAGCCGGCGGCTCTCCTCGTACTGGGCGTTGAGAGCTTCCTTCTCCTGCATCAGCTTGTCGTCCTCGACGGCAAACTGCCACCATTTGGCGCGCGGCTGCGCGTCGAAGATCTGGTCGTTGAGCTTGGTGCCGACCACGTAGCCCTTGGGGCCGGCGGTCGCCGCCTTGCCGAACAGCATCTCCTTCAGGCGCGCATAGACGTTGCGGTCGAGGATCGACTGCTCGTCGTCGCGGTCCTTGGCCAGGCGCTCGATTTCCTCGCGCTCGATGGCCATGGCACGCTCGTCCTTGTCGATGCCGTGGCGGTTGAACACGCGCACCTCGACCACCGTGCCGGCGTCGCCCGGGGGCACGCGCAGGCTGGTGTCGCGGACGTCGGAGGCCTTCTCGCCGAAGATGGCGCGCAGCAGCTTTTCTTCCGGCGTCATCGGGCTTTCGCCCTTGGGCGTGATCTTGCCGACCAGGATATCGCCCGGACCGACTTCGGCGCCGATGTGCACGATGCCGGCTTCGTCGAGGTTCTTCAGCGCTTCTTCCGACACGTTCGGAATGTCGCGCGTGATTTCCTCGGGCCCGAGCTTGGTGTCGCGGGCCATCACCTCGTATTCCTCGATGTGGATCGAGGTGAACACGTCCTGCATGGCGATCTTCTCGCTGAGCAGGATCGAGTCTTCGAAGTTGTAGCCGTTCCACGGCATGAAGGCGACGAGCACGTTGCGGCCGAGGGCGAGATCGCCCAGTTCGGTCGACGGGCCGTCGGCGACGATGTCGCCGGCCTCGACGTGGTCGCCCACCACCACCAGCGGACGCTGGTTGATGCAGGTCGACTGGTTCGAGCGCTGGAACTTCATCAGATTGTAGATGTCCACGCCCGACTTCGACGCATCCGTCTCTTCGGTGGCGCGGATCACGATACGGGTCGCATCCACCTGGTCGACGATGCCCTTGCGCTTGGCGACGATGGCGGCGCCCGAGTCACGGGCGACCACCGACTCCATGCCGGTGCCCACGAACGGCGCCTCGGCACGCAGCAGCGGCACCGCCTGCTTCTGCATGTTCGAGCCCATCAGGGCGCGGTTGGCGTCGTCGTTCTCGAGGAACGGGATCAGCGAGGCGGCGACCGAGATGACCTGCTTGGGCGACACGTCCATCAGGTCGACGGTCTCCTTGGGGGTCAGGCCGTTGTCGCCGGCGTGACGCGCCACGACGAGGTCCTGGGTGAACTCGCCCTTGGCGTTCAGCGGCGCCGAGGCCTGCGCCACGTAGTGCTTGGACTCCTCCATCGCCGACAGATAGACGACCTCGTCGGTCACCTTGCCGTTGATGATCTTGCGGTACGGGGTTTCGATGAAGCCGTATTTGTTGACGTGCGCGAACGTCGCCAGATTGTTGATCAGGCCGATGTTCGGACCTTCCGGCGTCTCGATCGGGCAGATGCGGCCGTAGTGGGTCGGGTGCACGTCGCGCACCTCGAAGCCGGCGCGCTCACGCGTCAGACCGCCCGGCCCGAGGGCCGACAGGCGCCGCTTGTGCGACACTTCGCTCAAGGGGTTGGTCTGGTCCATGAACTGGCTGAGCTGGCTCGAGCCGAAGAACTCGCGCACCGCCGCCGCTGCCGGCTTGGCGTTGATCAAATCCTGCGGCATCACCGTGTCGATCTCGACCGAGCTCATGCGCTCCTTGATGGCGCGCTCCATGCGGAGCAGGCCGAGCCGGTAGTGGTTCTCCATCAGTTCGCCGACCGAACGCACCCGGCGGTTGCCGAGGTTGTCGATGTCGTCGATCTCGCCATGGCCGTCACGCAGGTTGACCAGCGTGCGCACCACCTCGACGATGTCCTCCTTGCGCAGCGTGCGCATGGTGTCGGGCGCGTCGAGCTCGAGGCGCATGTTCATCTTGACGCGGCCCACGGCGCTGAGGTCGTAGCGCTCGCTGTCGAAGAACAGCGATTTGAACATGGCTTCGGCCGTCTCGATGGTCGGCGGCTCGCCCGGACGCATGACGCGGTAGATGTCGAACAGCGCGTCCTCGCGCGACTCGTTCTTGTCGACGGCCAGCGTGTTGCGCAGATAGGCGCCCACGGTGACGTGGTCGATGTCGAGGATCGGCAGCTCGTCGAAGCCGGCCTCGGTCAGCTTCTTCAGGAGCTTCTCGTCGATCTCGTCGCCCGCCTCGGCGTAGATCTCGCCGTTGCTGAGATTGACCAGGTCCTGCGCGATGTAGGTGCCGTAGAGGTCCTCGTCGGTCGCGACCAGATGCGTCACGCCCTGCTCGGCCAGCTTCTTGGCCTGGCGCGCGCTCAGCTTCTTGCCGCCCTCATGCACGACCTTGCCGGTCTTGGCGTCGATCAGGTCGAAGGTCGGCTTGGAGTTCTTCATCGACTCCGGGTCGAACGGCTTCTTCCACCCGTCGCCCTTCTTGTTCCGCTCGTAGTTGAGCGTCTTGTAGTAGGTCGCGAGGATTTCCTCGGCGTCCATGCCGAGCGCCTTGAGCAGGCTGGTCACCGGGATCTTGCGGCGGCGGTCGATGCGCGCATAGACGATGTCCTTGGCGTCGAACTCGATGTCGAGCCAGGAGCCGCGATACGGGATGATGCGGCCGGCGAACAGCAGCTTGCCCGACGAATGGGTCTTGCCCTTGTCGTGGTCGAAGAACACGCCCGGCGAGCGGTGCATCTGCGAAACGATGACGCGCTCGGTGCCGTTGACGATGAAGGTGCCGTTCATGGTCATGAACGGCATGTCGCCCATGTAGACGTCCTGCTCCTTGATGTCCTTGACGGAGCGGGCGCCGGTCTCCTCGTCGACTTCGAACACGATCAGGCGCAGCGTCACCTTGAGCGGCGCTGCGAAGGTCATGTCGCGCTGCCGGCACTCGTCGACGTCATACTTCGGCTGCTCGAATTCGTATTTCACGAATTCCAGCGACGCCGTGTTGGAAAAGTCGGTGATCGGGAAAACAGACTTGAAGACAGCCTGCAGCCCCTCTTCCGGACGCCCGCCCTTGGGCTCGTCCACGAGGAGGAACTGATCGTACGAGGCCTTCTGCACCTCGATCAGATTTGGCATCTCCGTGACTTCGCGAATGCTGCCGAAGGATTTGCGAACCTTCCGGCGGCCGTTGAACGTGGTAGCCATACCCGCTCCTATCTTTCTGTCGATGTCTCGGAAGCAAATGTCCAAAGCCCCGACCATCAGCCGTCGGACCTCAGGAAATCTGCCCTTCGAATTAATGTTGGGTAGTCGTTCCGCAACGAATATGCTCGCCGAAGCCCCCAATGCGCCCGGAGGTGGCGAGACGAACGCGATGCCGCTTCTATTCAACTTCGCGGCGAAAATACGGCGGCGCCCGTAGGCGCCACCGAACTCGTGTTCAAGCTTACTTGAGCTCGACCTTGGCGCCAGCCGCCTCGAGCTTCTTCTTGATGTCCTCGGCCTCGGCCTTGGCAACGCCTTCCTTGACGGTCTTGGGCGCGCCTTCGACCAGCGCCTTGGCCTCGCCGAGGCCCAGGCCCGTGATCGCACGGACTTCCTTGATCACGTTGATCTTGTTGTCGCCGAAGGCGGCGAGCACGACGTCGAACTCGGTCTTTTCCTCGGCCGGAGCGGCAGCGGCGGCAGCCGGGCCGGCAGCCGCGACGGCGACCGGAGCGGCGGCGGAGACGCCCCACTTCTCTTCGAGCATCTTGGAGAGTTCGGACGCCTCGAGCACGGTGAGAGCCGAGAGGTCGTCTACGATTTTGGCGAGATCAGCCATTTGTTTGTCCTATTGATGTTTCGTTGCAGTTCGAACCAGTGGGGCCGCGTGCGGCCCCGTGAGTTGAGCCCTAGGCTTCGTTGCCCTTCTCGGCGTGCGCCGAAAGGACACGAGCGATCTGGCCGCCGGGTGCCTGCAGGATCGAGGCGATGCGCGTGCCGGGCTGCTTGAGCATGCCGGCGATCATCGCACGCAGCTGATCGAGCGAAGGCATCGTGGCGAGCGCCTTGACCTTGGCCGGGTCGAGACCCGTCATGCCCATCGAGCCGCCGAGGACTTCGAACTTCTGGTTCTTGTCCGCGAAGGCCGACGCCACTTTCGGCGCCGTCATGGGGTCCTTGGCAAAGGCGATGACCGTCGGGCCTTCGAACAGGCCCGAGATGTCCGCAGTGCTGGTGTCCTTGAGAGCAAGCTTGGCCAGGCGGTTCTTGGCGACCTTCACGCTGCCGCCGGCCTGCTTCATCTGCACGCGCAGAGTCTCCAGATCAGCGACGGTGAGGCCGGCATTGCGCGCGACGACGATCGATCCAGCCTCGGCGAACGAGGACTGGAGCGAGGCGACGACCTCACGCTTTTCCGCTCTTTCCACTCTTAGTCTCCACATTTGGCCCGGCAGGCGCAAAGCACCGTCCGGACCGTCTGCCAATTGCTGCCCCCGATTGCGCGAGGTCAGCGGTTGATGCCTGTCAACCGAGCCGACGCGTCGGGAGCGAACTGCCCCTTCGGCGGCAACTGGCCTGGTTCGAACCGCGGCCGGCGGGCCGTTCGACCCGTCGAAATCGGTTCTTACCCCGTCTATTGCAGGCCCCCGAATTCGAGGAATTAAGGCTCGCGCCACCATGCAGTCTCGGACAGGACTTTGCCGCCTTGCGGCGGCGTCCGGGCGGCTCGCGCCGCCCGAATTGCTTAGGCGCTCAGCGACGCCGGATCGACGTGCACGCCGGGGCCCATGGTCGAGCTCACGGCGACGCGCTTGACATAGGTGCCCTTGGCGCCGGCCGGCTTGGCCCTGGTCACGGCGTCGGTGAACGCCTTGATGTTTTCGAGCAGCGCGGCTTCGCTGAACGAGGCCTTGCCGACGCCGGCATGGATGATGCCGGCCTTCTCGACGCGGAACTCCACGGCGCCGCCCTTGGCGGCCTTCACGGCCCCGGCGACGTCGGGCGTCACGGTGCCGACCTTGGGGTTCGGCATCAGGTTGCGCGGCCCGAGGATCTTACCCAGCCGGCCGACGAGCGGCATCATGTCCGGGGTCGCGATCACGCGGTCGAACTCGATCTTGCCACCCATGACCTCGTTGACGAGGTCCTCGGCGCCGACGATGTCGGCCCCGGCCTTCTTGGCCTCCTCGGCCTTGGCGTCCTTGGCGAACACGGCGACGCGGACGGTCTTGCCGGTGCCGTTGGGCAAATTGACCACGCCGCGGACCATCTGGTCGGCATGGCGCGGGTCGACGCCCAAATTCATCGCCACTTCCACGGTCTCGTCGAACTTCGCCTTGGCGCGGTCCCTGACCATCTTCACGGCGTCGCCGAGCGCATACAGCTTCTTGCGGTCGACGCCCTTGGCGATCTCAGTCGTACGCTTGCCAGCCATCTGCTCAGCCCTCCACCTGGATGCCCATCGAACGGGCGGAGCCGGCAATCATCTTCATGGCGGCGTCGACGTCGTAGGCGTTGAGGTCCTTGAGCTTCGCCTCGGCGATCTCGCGGATCTGCGTGTTGGTGATGGTGCCGGCCGAGTCCTTGCCCGGCAGCTTGGAGCCCGATTTCAGGTTCATCGCCTTCTTCAGGTAATAGGTCACCGGCGGCAGCTTGGTCTCGAACGAGAAGCTCTTGTCGGCGAAAATGGTGATCACGACCGGGGTCGGGGCGCCCTTTTCCTGGTTCTGCGTGGCGGCGTTGAAGGCCTTGCAGAATTCCATGATGTTGAGGCCGCGCTGGCCGAGCGCGGGACCGATCGGGGGCGACGGGGTCGCCGAGCCGGCCGGCACCTGAAGCTTCAGGTAGCCAGTGATTTTCTTTGCCATGTTACGTCCTTCACTCTCTTGCCGGCGTCACCCGGCGGCTAGACGCTGTGGTTCGGGTGCCAGGCGGCTTGGCGGCCGCCATCCCTCCCACAGTTTCGGGCAGTCGCCTGCCCCAGGGATCAGACCTTCTCGACCTGACCGTATTCGAGCTCGACCGGTGTCGGCCGCCCGAAAATCGACACTTCGACCTTGAGCCGCGCGCGCTCCTCGTCGACTTCCTCGACGACGCCGTTGAAGCTCGCGAACGGGCCGTCGGCGACGCGCACCTGCTCGCCCACCTCGAACGAGACGGAGGGCTTGGGGTGCTCCACGCCTTCCTGCACCTGCTGCAGGATGGCCATGGCTTCCTTCTCCGAGATCGGCATGGGCTTGTCGCCCGAGCCGAGGAAACCGGTGACCTTGGGCGTGTTCTTGATCAGATGGAACGCCTCGTTGGTCATGTCCATCTTCACCAGCACGTAGCCCGGGAAGAATTTGCGCTCGGCGTCGACCTTGCGGCCCCGGCGCATCTCCACGACCTTCTCGGTCGGGACGATCACGTCCTCGAACAGGTCCTGAAGCTTGTTCTGCGCCACCTTCTGGCGGATGTCCTCGGCAACCTTCCGCTCGAAGTTGCTGTACGCCTGAACGATGTACCAGCGTTTGGCCATGCCGCGCTTAGTCTCCGAAATTCCGTGTCCGATCCGCTTAGCGGATGCTGAGGACGAGCTGCACCAACCAGGAGATGATCTGGTCCGACGCCAGGAAGAAGGCGCTCGCGAGCGCCACCATCACCAGCACCATCACCGTCGAAATCAGCGTCTCCTGGCGCGTCGGCCAGGTCACCTTGCCGACTTCCTGCCGGACTTCCTGCAGGAATTTGACGGGGTTCATCACGGCCATCGGCATCACTTTCAACGAAACAGTCTGGGGGGCGATTTGCCCAATAACAAACTGCCGCGCGAGTCACCCCGGCGGCTGAGAGCGGCTTATCTAGTGAACTGTCCACTCAAATGCAACAGCGAATCGTCGGGGAAAGCGGCGGCCCGGTGGGCGCGCCGGCCCGACATGTGGGGTCGCCCCGCGATCCGTTCAAGCCGGAGTGGTGAATGGTGAATAGTGAATAGTGAATGGTAAGCGGTGAACGGCCGCACGAAGCGTCGACGCTCCTGCCATTCACCATTCACCATTCACCATTCACCATTCACCATTCACCATTCCCCCCCCCTCACGCCAGCGCCGGCGCCCTGTGCAGCCGCCCGTTGAGCCAGCGCAGCGCCAGGCCGAACAGCACCAGCAGGATGCCGCCGCCCAGCACCGACAGCGGGTTGGCGCCCAGATATTCGAACCATTGCGTGTAGAAGTGGATGGCGCCGAACACGGCGGCGGCGTTCACCACCCAGCGGCGATTCTCGTAGATGCCCCAGACCGCCGCGACGACCAGCAGCACGGCCCAGGCGACGCTGAACCAGCTCGCCGGCCAGCCCAGCGTCGTATCGCCGAACAGCGAGCCGACGAGGAAGGCGCCGTTCAGCATCAGGATGGCGGTGCGCGCCGCGATGATCGCCACCCGCTCGTAGGCCGAGGCCAGTTGCCGCGAGACCAGGAACAGCGCCACCGCCACCACGATCAGCATCGAGATGGTGAAGGCCGGCCGGTCGACGCCGAAGAAATAGCTGGCGTGCCAATAGGCGGTGCCGGTCCCCAGCACGTACGACAATTGCAGGATGGCCAGCGCCGCCAGCAGGCCGGAGCGCGCGAGGAACGCCGCCGCGCCGAGCCCGAGCGTCAGCCCGACGCCCACCAGCGGCGAATTGTCGGACAGCACGATGGCGCCGCCGGCAATGCCGAGCGCGCCCAGCGTCACGCAGGACTGCGCGAACAGCTCCCATTTCGTCGCCCGGTTGAGGATCAGCGCCAGCCCCGGCACGAACAGGATCACCCCGATCAGGATGACCGCCTGGGCACTGGGAAACAGGAACCCGCCCCCCAGCGCCACCGCCACCATGCCGAACGACAGCAGGATGTTGCTGCCCAGCGATCCGGTCCCGGCCGCCCCGAGCTTGGCCAGCCGGTCGGCCTCCTCCCGGCTGAGCTCCCCCCTGGCCACCAGCTCGGTCAGATCCAGCGTCACCTTCATCGCTCCCCCCTCGAACAGCCCTCGCGCCATTCCGCCACAAAGCGCTGAAAATTCAAGGCAATTCGGGTGGAGGCGAGGCCACGCGGCGCCAGCCGTGGCACCGCGCCGTGACAGTCGCCGGCAGAGACGCGATTCCGTCCCGCGATAACCTGACAGTGTTGCATGGAATTCCGGCCGGGCGCCGCGATCCGGCGCCGGGCGATGGCCATCAAGAGGCCTTATGCCTGGCAGGGGCAGCAGGACTTGAACCCGCGACCCTCGGTTTTGGAGACCGATGCTCTACCAACTGAGCTATACCCCTCCGAGGCGGTGCTTCGTCTAATCGCAAAGCGGCCGCGGCGCAAGCCGTTACGGCGCCGCGCCCGAGTGTTGCCGAATCCGCGCAGTGTGCAGAATTGGCACACATATGATTGTCGGCGTTTTCGCTCTGGCATAGCTTCCCGGCGCACCCGCGGCTCAGCGCGGGTTCGTCCAGGGGAAATCCAATGAAAAAAATCCTGATTGCCGCGGCGCTCGTCGCCTCCACTGCCATGCCGGCCACCACCGTGCTCGCCGCCGACGCGCCCGCCGCCAGCACGCCCAAGCCGGTCTGCTTCATCCTGCCGCTCATGCCGGACTGCCTGTCGGCCTGGAAGAGCGAGAGCGACGCGTTCTGGCACAAGGTGACCCCGGCCCCCAAGGCTGCGCCGAAGACCGCCGCCGTGGTCGTTCCGGCCGCGCCGAAGCTGCCGGCGATGCCGAGCTGCACCAAGGCGCCCGCCGGCGCCGGCCACCTCTACGACTGCAAGTAGTCGCAGCCGCTGTGGCGGCCGCTGCCCGCAGCGGCTGCTGCGCCCGTTCGCCCCGGCCCGCGCCGGGGCGATGTCATTTCCGCCGCCTGAGGTCGCCGTCGAGTCCGAGGTCGCGGCGCAGATGCGGGCTCATCGCCAGCAGATCGAGATCGTTTTGGCGCTGCCGGCTCAGCGCCATGCGGAGCGCCGCCAGCGCGCGGATGCCGATCCGGTGCCGGCCCAAAACCTTGTCCCGATACAGCATTCCGATCTCCTGCGGGTGGCGTTTCGATGCTGCAGAGATGCACCCGCCGGGGCTCGAATTCCAACGCGATGTCCGCTAGTGTGCATAAGCTGGACTTATGCCAATGACCGACGCCCTCCCCCCGCTCGCCGCCATCCGCGTTTTCGAGGCCGCCGCCCGCCACCTCAGTTTCACGCGCGCCGCCGCAGAACTGGGCATGACGCAGGCGGCGGTGAGCTATCAGATCAAGCTGCTGGAGGAGCGGCTGGGCGCGCCGCTGTTCCTGCGCCGCCCGCGGGCGCTGGCGCTGACCGAGGCCGGGCAATGGCTCGCGCCGCGCACCAGCGAGGCCTTTGACCTGCTGCGCGACGCCTATGGCCGCTTCGGCCGGCAGGAGCGCACGACGCTCACCGTCAACACCATGCACACCTTCGCCGCGCAATGGCTGAGCCCGCGGCTGGGCAAGTTCCAGTTGCAGCACCCGCAGATCGCCGTGCGCATGGAAACCACGACGCGGCTGGTCGATTTCGCCCGCGAGGAGGTCGACGTCGTCGTCCGTGCCGGCAAGGGCAAATGGGAGGGACTGACCTCGCTGAAGCTGGTGGATGTCCGTTTCACCCCGATGCTCTCGCCGGATCTCGCGGCCAGCGTCGGCGGGCTGCGCACGCATGCGGACCTGCTGAAGGTCCCCCTGCTCGACCCGATGGATCCGTGGTGGGACCGCTGGTTCGCGGTGCACCGGCTGCCGCTCGACGCCCTGAAGCGCGAGAACGCCCCGACCATCCTGCTGCAGTCGATCACCGCCAGCGCCGCCATGGCCGGTGGCGGCGCGGCCCTGCTGATCCCGGAGTTCTTCGAGCTCGAGATCGCCGCCGGCCGGCTGGTCGCGCCCTACGAGACGCTGAGCGAAGACGGCAACGCCTATTGGCTGGCGTTTCCGGAAGGGCGGCGAAACGTGCCCAAGATCAAGGCGTTCCGCGACTGGATCGCCACCGAAATCCGCAACTGACGGAACGCCGGCGGCTCAGCCGCGCGCCGTGGTCGCGGCGTAAAGCGCAATCGCCGCCGCATTGGAGACGTTCAGCGACTTGATCGGCCCCGGCATGTCGAGCCGCACCATCTCGTCGCACAATTCACGCGTGCGCTGCCGCAGGCCCTTGCCCTCGGCGCCGAGGACGATGGCGAGCGGACCGCCGTCACGGCGCGGCGCCAGAGGGGTCGGAGCGTCGGAATCGAACCCCAGCACATGCATGCCGCGGCGTTTCAGCAGTTCCAGCGTGTCGCCGAGATTCCGCACCTCGATCAGCGGCACCAGGTCGAGCGCGCCGGAGGCGGCCTTGGCCATCACGCCGGTCTCGCGCGGGGCGTAGCGCTGCGTCGTCAGCAGCGCATCGGCGCCGAAGGCGCAGGCGGTGCGCAGGATGGCGCCGACATTGTGCGGGTCGGTCACCTGATCGAGCACCACCACCAGCCGCAACGGCGCGATATCGTCGAGCCCGAAGCGGCTGACCGGGGCGACCTCGAGCGCCACGCCCTGGTGCACCGCCTCGCCGCCGAGCAGCCGGTCGAGCTCTTTCGGCGTGACCTCGCGCTGCCGGACCTTGCCGATCGGACCGGTCTCCTTGAGGCGCGCGAGGGCATTGGGCGTGGTCAGCAATTCGCGCTTGTCGCGCCGCGGATTGTCGAGCGCGGCGCGCACCGTGTGCAGCCCGTACAGGTACACCGGCCCGCTGTCGGGGTCGTATTTCGGCTTGGGCGGAAACTTGTTGACGCTCATTCAGCCCGGCCTCTGCGCACACGAAGGGATGGAGCGGGTGAAGGGAATCGAACCCTCGTATTCAGCTTGGAAGGCTGCTGCTCTACCATTGAGCTACACCCGCAGTCCGGGCCGAGACTCCCTGGCGGGGAGTGGTGGAGGGGACTGGATTCGAACCAGTGTACGCTAAGCGAGCAGATTTACAGTCTGCCGGATTTAACCACTCTCCCACCCCTCCACTTAGAGACGGAAGATATAAGGCGCGAACAGGTCCCTGCGCGCGCCGTGGCGGTTTATGGTGATGGGGTCGGAGGCTGTCAACCGGGAAAACGACAGGGCCGCGGCGAACCGCGGCCCGTCGTGGTTTTCCGCCTGCCTTACGGCGTGCAGCGGATGTAGGCCTTGCCGTCGATGGTCAGGGCATCGGGCGACGTCTGCGCGATGGCGATCGTGCGCGACCCGCTGCCGCCGCCGGCCTCCAGCGTCGCCTTGCCGTCCACCAGCGCACCGAAATTGCCGTAGGATGCACTCGGCCCGTCGCGGAAAGTCGAGCCGGTGATGACCGCGAAGTCGGCCTCCGACGCGGTGCCGGTCGCCGCGCAGGCCGCCGCATCCTTGGCCCACACGCCGATATAGCCGAAGCCGTCGGCTTTCGAGCCCGGAGCCGCCACGCCGACATCGCCGGTGAGCGCGCTGGCCGCCAGCTTGCCGGTGGCTGCGGCGGCCGGTTCGGCGGACGAGGCCGCGGAGGATGCCGCCATTTCCGACGACGAGGACGACGGCGCCGCCACTTCCGAGGAGCTTGCCGTCATCGCGGACATCTCCATCGACGAAGACGCCGGAGCCATCGCCATCTCGGACGAAGACGGCGCTTCCGACGACGAAGCAGCGGAGGCTTCCGAGGACGAACTGGCGACGGCTTCAGACGAACTCGTCGTCATCGCCGCCATCTCCATCGAGGACGATGACGGCGCTGCGGAGGACGAGGCCACCGGGGCTTCGGTGGAGGAACTGGTCATCGCCGCCGACGCGCTGGCTGGCGCCTCGGACGAGCTCGCGGTCATGGCCGCCATCTCCATCGACGAGGAGGCCGGCGCCATCGCTTCCGAGGTCGCTGCCGCCACAGCCGGATTCTCCGAGCTCGAGGCAGGCACTGCGGCTTCGGACGAAGAGCTCTCGGCCGGTGCGGAGGACGAGGTGGCGGCGGCCGCCATGGGCGCCTCGGACGATGACGTCGTGGCCGCGGCGGCCGACGAGCTGGCGAGTGCGGCGGCCGCGGCCGAGGACGACGCTGCGGCGGCAGATGCTGCGGCCGCTGACGACGACGCCGCGGCGGCGGATGCCGTGGCTTCCGACGATGACGCAGCGGCAGCGGCCGCCGAGGAAGACGCAGCCGCGGCCGATGCCGCCGCGGCCGACGAGGATGCAGCCGCAGCCGCTGCTGAGGACGATGCCGCAGCGTCGCTCGCGGCTTTCTCGGCGGCAGCCGACGACGCCGCCGCGGCTTCGGAACTCGCCTTGGCCTCGGCCGCGGAGGACGCCGCTGCCTGGTCGGCCGACGCTTCCGTAGCGGCACTCGAGCTCGACGACGAACTGGTCGGAGGCGTGTTGCCGCCGCAGGCGCTGAGCATCAGGCTCGCTGCCAGCACCATCGGCAGCCCGGCAATCAGTTTGATCTGCATGGGATTTCCTCTTTGGTCGCAAGATTGTTGATTGAGCCCTCGGCGGGGCTCTTGCGCCTAGTGTTACACCAGGAACTGCGCTTTTGCCGTGACTGCTTCGTGGCAAGTCACGCTATTTTTCAGGGGTCGCGTCTCCGTGGTCAATGGCCGAAGGCGACCACGATATTGACGGCCGCGGCGACGATCACCGTGTTGAAGAAGTACGAAAAGATGCCGTGCACCAACACCAGCCGCCGCATGGCGTTGGAGGTGATCGCCGTGTCCGATGTCTGCGCCGTCATGCCGATGACGTAGGCGAAGTAGGCGAACGCAATGCCGTCGGGCTCCTCGCCGCCCGGAAAGTCCAGCCCGGCGGCGATCTTGCCGGATTTCGGCTTGCCGCGTCCGCGATCGGCGGCCTGATAGTATTCGTAGGCATAGTGCATCGCCCACATGGTATGGACGGCGAACCAGCCCAGAAGCACCGACACCACGCCGAGGGCAAGCTGGCTGGACACCAGATTCTGCGGATTGCGCAAGGCAATGAACAGCGACGCCGCCGCCGCCGCCACCGCGGCCAGCATCACCAGCAGGATCAGCCCCGCCGGCGCGTCCTCCTCGGCGGCGTAGCGGCGCAGGAATTCCGCCGACAGCTTGCGCGCCGCCGCTGCGGTCAGCACGAGGTAGCTCAGGAAGAAGACGTTCACCGCACTGGCGAAAGCGAGCCCGCCGTCGAGCACGAGCAGAATCAGCCCGACGGCCAGGCCCAGTGCGGCGGCGATGTAGAAATTCCTGTGCCGGGTGGTGCCGAGCATGTCGCTCTCCTGTCGTCTGCGGCCCTCAAACGTCCGCAAGGCCATTGCCCGATCTGCACGATCGGATATTGGAACGACAATGCCGCATCCTCGTCTCGCCTTCCACACCTGGCCTGCCGCCATCTACGCCATCGGCGACGTGCATGGCTGCTTCGAGCAGCTGCTGGCGCTGGAAGCGGTGATCGCGCGCGACGGCGCGGCGATCGAGGGCGAAAAATGGCTGGTGACGGTCGGCGACCACATCGACCGCGGCCCCCGGTCGCGCGAGGTGATCGAGCATGTGATGGCCCCTGCCCCCGCCGGCTTCCGGCGGTTCGCCCTGCTCGGCAACCACGAGGCGATGCTGCTCGATTTCTTCGCCAACCCGGCGGCGCACGCCTACTATCTCGATGAGGGCGGCACGACCACCCTCGCCTCCTACGGGCTCGCCATCGGCCGGCCGCTGCGCAGCCAGGCCGGCACCCTGGCGGCGCTCGCGGCCTTTCCCGACGCCCACCGCCAGTTCATCGCCGCACTGCCGATCAGCCTGTCGCTGCCGGGCTGGCTGTTCGTGCATGCCGGCATCCGGCCGGGCGTGCCGCTGGCGATGCAGAGCGACGAGGACCTGGTCTGGATCCGCGCCCCGTTCCTGACCTCGCAATTGACCGGCGGGCTGCGGGTGGTGCACGGCCACACGCCCGGCCGCAGCATCGTCGCGACGCCGCACCGGATCGACGTCGACACCCATTGCTACCATACCGGCACGCTGTCGGCGGTCCGCGTCACGCCCGATGGCGCCACGGAATTCTTTTCCGTCAGCGGCGCGCCCGCCAGCCGGTAAGGCGTCGGGCAGGCGGCAGATCGTCGCTCCAAGCTGCCGAAATCGCTGATTGTTTTGGTGCCGGCGGAGAGGATCGAACTCCCGACCTTCGGTTTACAAAACCGCTGCACTACCGCTGTGCTACGCCGGCAACCGGGCTCTGCTAGCATCGCGCCTGGGCTCGCGGCAAGCCGCGGATCGGGGGATCGCTAACGGCGCTGATCGTCCGGCAACCCGCTGTTGGTCGGGCGCAACCGGCATGCTAGGCAGGCTCGGCCTTGCCGAGGAGCCCTCCGTGCCGGACTTTTCCCCCGATCGCCTCACCTTCCTGTCGAGTGGCACGCCGGAGGCCGACGCTGCCATGGCCCGCCTCCGCGACCGCTACGGCGACGTGGGATTCGATGCGGCCGAGGTGGTGGTGGCGCTCGGCGGCGACGGCCTGATGCTCGAAGCGCTGCGCAAGGTGATGGAGCGGCACATTCCGGTGTTCGGCATGAATTGCGGCTCCGTCGGCTTCCTGATGAACGATTTTGCCGATGAGGGGCTGGTCGACCGGCTGGCCGCGGCCAAGCCGACGCGGATCACGCCGCTCGCCATGCATGTGCTCGACACATCGGGCGTCCAGCACGATGCGCTGGCGCTCAACGAGGTGTCGCTGTTCCGCATGACCTACCAGGCGATGAAGGTCGAGATCGTCGTCGACGGCAAGACGCAGATGGACGAGCTGATCTGCGACGGCATCCTGCTCGCCACGCCGGCCGGCTCGACCGCCTACAACCTCTCGGCGCACGGACCGATCCTGCCGATCGACGCGCCGCTCCTGGCGCTGACGCCGATTTCGCCGTTCCGGCCGCGGCGCTGGCGCGGCGCCATCCTCGGCAACAATGCGGTGGTCACCTTCCGCCCGCGCGAGATCGACAAGCGTCCGGTCAGCGCCGTGGCCGACAATGTCGAGTTCAAGCACGTCGCCGAAGTGGTGGTGCGCGAGACGCGGGCGCACCAGGTGACGCTGCTGTTCGACCCCGGCACGGGGCTCGAGGAGCGCGTGCTCAGCGAGCAGTTCCGCTACTAGTCCGGCCAGCCGGAGCGCCGCATGGCTAGGCCGCGGGCAGCGCCAGGCGCTGCTCGTCCGGCAGCAGCGCCGGCATGGCGCGGTCGCCGGCCACGTCGCCGGCGAAGGCCGACATCACGCCGCGGGCGGCGCGCCGGGCCAGAATGACATTCTGCTCGCTGAGATAGGCGAAGGCGTCTTCGAGCTCGGGCGGAATCACGCCCTCGTGCTCGACGATCAGTTCCTCGGTCAGTGCCGTCACCACGAAATGGCGGGCGGCGACATCGTCCGCGAGGTCGGCGGCGCGGGCATGGAAGATCAGCCGCGCGATCAGATTGCACACGCCCTGGCTCAGGCCGCAGCGGACGAGCAAGGCGTTGAGCGCCGGGCGGCTGCCGGTTTCAAGCAGCGAGAAGACCTTTTCGCGCGGCGCGGCGGCGAGCGTCGCGAGGCAGTCGGCAAAGAACAGCACGTGGCCGTTGACCACCGCGTGCAGCATCACCCGGGCGGAGAGCTTCTCGCTCTCGACCAGCTCGGCGGCGAACGGCGTCGAATCCGCCTCGGCCTCGGTCTCGCCGATGGCGGTGAGCGCGCTGTCCATGGCGTCGCGCAGCAGCCGCTCGAGCCGCGGCGCCGCAATGGCGCCCTTGACGATGCGGGCGCGGCGCAAATGTTCCACCGCGGCCTCGACCAGCAGCAGCCGGGCGCTGGCCGGCAGGTCGGTGCGCTCGAGCAGCAGGCCGCGCAGTTCGGCGTCGCCGATCCCCTGCTCGATCGCAAGAGCACTGAGCTGCACCGGCGGCACCGGCACGTCCTGGCGGCCGACCAGCTTCAGCGTGACGCTGCGCTCATTGCGCTCGATCAGGGCCTGCGCCACCCGGGCACTGATGCGTTCGCGCAGGGCCACGGCCAGCAGCATCACGCTCCCCGCCTTGCGCACGAGGCCGACGAGGTCGGCGTCGATCAGCGCCGGCGAATATTGCGCCACCGCCCGCGAGATGACTTCGCTGTCCTGCAGTAGTGCCAGCAGGATCGGACGCGGGGCGTCGGCGGCATGCAGCAGGCCATAGGCGAGCGCGGCGCGGACGCGGACGGAGGGATCGTCGAGAAAGCCGATCAGCGCAGCGTAGAGGGCGGCATGCTCGTCGGCCGGCCCGGTGTGGCGGAGATAGGCCTGCGCCGCGAGATGAGCCGCCTGCCCACGCGCTTCGCTGTCGCCGGACTGACTGAGGGCGACGAAGTCCTGATACGCAACCATCGAACTCTCCGGACGACCGGAAAGACCTTAGCGGCCGAGGCTTAAGGAACGGTTCACCCTGTTCGTTGAGAGCCCGGTAACGATCAGCGGCGGCTGTAGAGCTGCGTGACGAAGGCGCTGTCCGCGAGCGGCGGATGGGTCATCAGCACCCGCGGCCGCGGCACGTCCGGGGCCGGAGGCATCATCTCCGCCGCCGGGGCGGCGTCAGGGACAGGCGCCGCGACGCCCGGCGGCAGCAGCGGCGCGGGCGTCGGCAAGGGCGCAAATCCGAGGGCCGACGAGTCGCCGGTATCGTCCTGCGGCCCGCTCATCGCGTCGTCGATCGCCTGGAGCGGCTCGGGACCGCCCGTCAGATCGAGGGGGCTCGCCTGCCCCTGCGGCATCAGCGCCAGCGGCGATTGCAGGCCCTGCGCCTGCAGCAGCGGCGCAGCGGCCTCCTCGCCGATCAGCGGCTTGGGCACCCCCGTCGAGGCTTCGGTGCTGAACAGCGCGTTGAACGACATGTCGGCCTTGGTGAACCGCGACGGCACGGCGTCGGTCGACCATTTGGCGGTGGGGTCGGCCGCCAGCTGCTGGGCGGCGAATTTCGGGTCGGGCACCACGTCGGCGGCGACGATGCCGTCATGCTGCGCCACCAGCGCCTTGTAGACCTCGCGGATCGTCCGGGCGTGCCCATCGGCATAGAAGATGCGCGGATTGGCCTTGGCCTGCCGCGGAAACAGCCGCGCCGCGACCTGGTCGGGGTCCTGCAACCCGGCGTTGAACAGTTTTTCGGCGCCCTGCGGACCGAGAAAGTGCGCGATGTACAGCTCCCCCGGGCTCGGCATGCGCCCGAACTTCTGCTGCAGATAGGAGCCGTTCGAGCGGGTGAAGGCGGCCGCCATGTCGGCGGCGACCTGCGGGTCCTCACGCAGCTTCAGCACGTCGGCGCGGAGCTTTTTGTCCTTGATGACGTAATCGCCGTCGCGGTCCTGGGTGATGGCGTCGGCATATTTTTGGTAGCCGAGCCGCGGCCCCTCCTGCTTCATCACCTGCAGCCAGGACGAGTCGAGGAACTGGAACAGGCCCACGGCCGACGAGCTGGGCGCCTTGGCCGTCGGGTTCAGCGACGATTCCCGCTGCGCCGTGTCGAGCAGATAATTGAAGTCGACGCCGCTCTTGTCGCCTGCGTTGTTGAGCACGTAGGCGAGGCTCTGCGGAATGGTGATGGGTTGGACGCCCATGGCGAATCCGGGTGGCTGTCGTCGGTTAACAAAGCGCTAACAGCCGTTAACGTCCGGTTAACCGTTCCAGCGCGTCACCACCTTGGCGAGGTCGGGACGGTCGCGGTCCTCGATCGTGGTGGTGGGCGTGCCGATGTGGACGAAGCCGACGAAGCGCTCGCCGCCGCGCGCCCCCAGCATCTGCTGCGCCGCCGTGTCGAAGGCGAACCAGCGGGTCACCCAGCTCGCCGCATAGCCCAGCGCGAAGGCGGCATGCATCAGGTTGAAGCAGACATTGCCGGCCGAGAGCAATTGCTCGAGCTCGGGCGCCTTGGCGAGCGGCTTGTGCGAGAAGATGACGCCGATGGTCACCGGCGCCGGCAGGAACTGCCTGCGTTCGTTGGCGAGCGACGCCTCGTCCAGCGCCGGGTTGTTGCGCTTGGCGATTTCGGCCAGCTTTTCGCCGGCGGCGAGGCGCGCGTCGCCCTCGATCACCACCAGCCGCCAGGGGGTGAGCTTGCCATGGTCGGGCACGCGGGTGCCGATGGCGAGGATTTCGTTGAGCTCGTCCGGGCTCGGGCCGGGGTCCTTGAGAAAGCCGATACCGACGGAACGGCGGGTCTTCAGGTAGTCGCGCAGAGCGGCGTTGGCAGGCATGTTCTGATCCTTGCAGGTGCTCGCCCCTTATGACACAGCTTTTCCCCATTCCAAGGGTAGCGATGCATCGCCCCGCGGGAGTCGGGCGGCACGGGAATCCTGCTTTGAAATTATGGCGATGGATCGCGATGGTGGCGCTCATGGCAGCGCCGGCGTTCGCCCAGGACGCGCCGTTGATGCCGGCGCCGCTGCCGACCTTCCACGCTCCCCTCGCCGACGGCGCCGCGGCGCCCGACGCCACGTCCGACAGCGGCCAGCAGGGCACGCCGCTGGCTCCCGGGGCCGCATCGGAGGGAGGCGCCGCTCCGTCCGCCGACGCGGCGCCCGCCCCGCCGGCGACGGCAACGCAGGCCATCGCCGCCGTGGCGGATCCGCAGCCGGTCCGGCTCGAAGCCCTGGTCTCCGACGGCGGCAAGACGATCGAACAGGGGCTCGTCTGGCGCATCTTCGCCGCCAAGCCCGACGGTTCGGGCCAGCTCCAGCTCGCCGCCAAGTCCGACCAGGCGGTGGCGAAGGTCAAGCTGGTGCCCGGCAGTTACGTCGTGCACGTCGCCTATGGCCGGGCGCAGGCCAGCGACACGCTGACCGTCAAGGAAGGCGAGAACGACAAATCCATGGTGCTCGAGGCGGGCGGGCTCAGGCTCAACGCCGCCGTCACCGGCGACGTCCAGATTCCGATCAACCTGCTCCGTTTCGACGTCTTCACCGCCGGGCAGACCGACGCCGACCGCGCGCTGATCGCCCAGAATCTGGGGGCGAACGACATCATCACCGTCAACGCCGGCACCTATCACATCGTGTCGTATTTCGGCGACGTGAACGCGGTGGTGCGCGCCGACCTCAAGGTCGACCCCGGCCAGTTGACCGACGCGACCCTCTACCACAAGGCGGCGCAGGTCTCGTTCAAGCTGGTCAGCGAGGCCGGCGGCGAGGCCATCGCCGACATCGACTGGACGGTCAAGACCGCCGACGGAACCACGATCTTCACCAATACGGGCGCCTTCCCCTCGACCGTATTGCAGGAGGGCGACTACCTCGTCTTCGCCAAGCGCGGGGACAAAGTCTACAATCGTCAGTTCGAAGTTCAGCCGGGCCAGCCCAAAGAAATCGAAGTTTTGACGACCGTCTACTGACGCCTTCACACCCATCCGATTTCATTGCTGCACCCGTTCCGGATGCTATAAGCGGCGCGTTAACCCGCCGGGGGGCGGACATCATGGCACAACCAGACCGGCGTCTGGTTCCGATCGTCTCGCTGGACGTCGTCGGATACTCGCGCCTGGCCGAGATCAACGAGCGGCAGACCCTGCGCCTCGTGCAGCGGGTCTACGACCGGCTGGTCGCGCGCACCATCGGCCGTTATGGCGGCAAGGTATTCAAGACCATGGGCGACGGCCTGCTGGCCGAATTCCAGAGCGTCGTCGCCGCCGTCGAATGGGTCGCCGACCTGCAGAAGGAACTTTTCGAGCGCCAGTTGAGCGTGCCCGGCGGCGGCAGATTTCAGGTGCGCGCCGGCATCGTGCTCGCCGACGTGCTGGTGGCCGGCGACGATCTCTACGGCTCGGGCGTCAATTTGTCGGTGCGGGTGCAGGCGATCTCGCCGCCCGGCGGCATGGCCATCACCAAATGGATGTACCAGTATCTCGACGGTCGCACCGACCTGCAGTTCACCGACCTCGGGCCGCTCGACCTCAAGAACGTCAGCAAGACGGTGCGCATCTTCGTCTGGCATCCCGACGGCGTGACGCAGAAGCAGGCCGCGGAAGTGCCGCCGCCGCCGCCCTCCAGCCGGCCGTCGGTGGTGGTGCTGCCGTTCGACAATCTGTCGGGCGAGGCCGACCAGGCCTATTTCGCTGACGCCGTGGTCGAGGAAATCACCGCAACACTTTCCCGCATCCGCGATTTCTTCGTCATCGCGCGCAATTCGGCCTTCTCCTACAAGGGCCGGGCCGTGGACGTGCGCCAGGCCGGGCGCGAGCTCGGCGTCCGCTATGCGGTCGAGGGCAGCGTGCGGCGGGTCGGCGAGCGGGTGCGCATCACCGCCCAGCTCATCGAGACCGAGACCGCCAACCACATCTGGTCGACCCGGATCGACGGCGCCGTGTCCGACCTGTTCGACCTGCAGGACAAGGTGGCGGCCGAGGTCGCGAGCGCGCTCCACCCCTCGATCCGTCGCGCCGAGGTCGAACGCGCCCGCAGCAAGCGCCCGGAGACGCTGGCGGCGTACGACCTCGTGATGCGGGCGCTGCCGCATCTTTGGGCGCATCGCATGGCGGAAAATCCGCAGGCCATCTCCTACCTGACCAAGGCGCTGGCGCTGGAGCCGACCTACGGGCTCGCGGCGGCGCTCGCCGCCTGGGCCCACGGCCAGCAGGTGGCCTACAACTGGACCACGGACATCGAAACCGAGCGCGCCGAGGGGCACCGGCTCATCGAGATCGCCACCATGACCGCCGGCGACGACCCGACGGCCCTCACCGCCCTGGCCTCGGCCATGATGCAGCTCGGCGGCGACGTGCGGCACGCGGTCAATCTGGCGCAGCGGGCGCTCGACCTCGACCCCAACCATGCCTGGGCATGGATGCGGCGCGGCTACGGCCTCGTCTACACCGGCCGGCCCGAAGACGGCCTCAAGGCGTTCGAGCAGTCGGCACGGCGGTCGCCGCTCGACCCGTTCGCGTTCAATGTGCATCTGGGGACGGGGCTCGCCCATTTCGCCGCCGGCCGCCCGGAGCGGGCGATCGATTTCGCCCGGCAGGCGCTGTCCGAACGCCCGGGGCTGACCTGGCCGTATCGCGACCTCGCCACCTACTACGCCAATTCCGGCCAGATGGAGCTGGCGCGCGACGCGCTCGACAAATTCATCTATCTGCGCCCGGTGATGAGCGCGGCCTCGCTGCGCGACGGGCTGCGGTTCATGGAACCGGCGCTGCTCGACCGCTATGTCGGCGGGCTCGAGCTGGCCGGCCTGAAATAGGCGTTAACGCGCACCGCCGCGATCCCGAACAATTGTCGGCTTTGCGTTGCCGCGTTCGCAACGCTGCGCCGATAGAGTGCCGAGGCATCGCTCGGGAACTCGGCTCTTGGACCTTCGGCTCGAAAAACGCCTCTCGCCACGGCGCAACACCGCGATTTCGGCGACGATCGCCTATGACGGCGGGCGGACCCGCCTGGGCTGCGTGATCCGCAATCTGTCGGACGGCGGCGCCAAGCTCGAAGTCGCGACCGTACGCGGCATTCCCGACCAGTTCGACCTGCTGGTGCCGCGGCACCGGCCGCAGCATTGCCGCGTCGCCTGGCGGGCGCTCAAGGAAATGGGCGTGCAGTTTCTCGACTGACGGCGTTCAACTGCGGTTCATCCAGCCCGCCCTATGGCTCGGCCCGGGGCATCAGACTGGAGGGAACCCGATGCGTCACCGGGCTTTTGTCATTGCCGGCCAGCGTACCGCGATCGTTGCCAACGACGACTGCGATTTCCGCCACGGGGCCACTGCTCATTACGTGCCCGTCGGGGTGCAGATGCCCGCCCGCAGCCACGATCGCGCTGAAACGCTGTTCCTGGTCGAGGACGGGATGCTCGAATTCATGATCGGCGGCGCGGCCGGGCTGGTGCTCAGCGGCGATTTCGTGCGCGTGCCGGCCGGCGTCTCCTACGCCTACCGCAATGCCGGCGACACCATCGCGCGGCTTCTCGTCCGCTCGGCCAATCCGCGCGGCAGCCGGATCGCCGCTCACATCAGCGCGACCTTCGCGGCCTGATCAGCGCGGCACGACCGGCTTTGCCAGCAGCGGTGCCACCGGCCCGAGCGGCGTCTTCCTCTCGCCGACCCTGACGAAGCCCATGGCCTCGTAGAACGGCATCGCACGCGCATTGGCGAGCACGTGCAGCCGGCTCGCGCCCCACGCCGCCGCCTCGCGTTCGATGGCGTGCAGCAGCGCCGTGCCGATGCCCTGCCGCCAATGCGTGGGCTCGACGAACAGCCCCTCGAGCTCCGCGTCGTTGCCGTCGTGGGCGACGATGGTGGCGAAACCGACGATACGATCGCCGATCTGGGCGACGACCACCTCGTTGTTGGCCAGCATCTCCTCGTCGAGATCGATCAGGCCCGGCTCGTCGAGCAGGCGCTGCCGCATCTCGCCCTCTTCGGCCGCCAGCGACGCCCGGCGCTGCAAATCGATGAGATTGAGCCGGTCGTCGGGATGAGCGATGCGGATGTCGAGCCTGCTCATCCCTGCCCCGCCGCCCGCTTCAGCAACAGCTCGCGCTCGCGCGCATTGCCGGTCAGCTCGGCGGCACGCCGAAACTCCACCCGCGCCTCGTCGTGACGGCCCAGCCGTGTGAGGAAATCGCCACGCACACTGGGCAGCAGATGATAGTTGCGCATCGCCGGCAGCTCCTGCAACGGCTCGAGCAGGCGCAAGCCGGCTTCGGGTCCATGTGCCATGCAATGCGCGACCGCCCGATTCAGTTCGATCACCGGGGACGGCGTGACCAGGGCGAGCTCGTCATAGAGCGCCGCGATCTGCCGCCAGTCGGTGTCGGCCGCCTTGCGCGCGCGCGCGTGGCAGGCGGCGATGGCGGCCTGCAACGTATACGGCCCCATCGCGCCATCGAGCTCGATGGCCCGGGCGAGCGCCGCGAGCCCGCGCCGGATCAGAATCTGGTTCCAGCGCGTGCGGTCCTGCTCGAGCAGCAGGATCGGCGTGCCGTCCGCCTTGACGCGCGCCGCCGCGCGGGAGGCCTGGATTTCCATCAGCGCCAGCAGCCCGTGCACCTCGGCCTCGTCCGGCATGAGCTGCGCGAGAATGCGCCCGACCCGCAGCGCCTCGTCGCAAAGCTCGGTGCGCATCCAGTCGTCGCCGGCCGTCGCCGAATAGCCTTCGTTGAAGATCAGATAGACGACCTCCAGCACCGAGCCGAGGCGCTGCAGGCGTTCCTCGCCGCGCGGCACCTCGAACGGCACGTGGGCATCGGCGAGCGTCTTCTTGGCCCGCACGATGCGCTGCTGGATCGTCGGCTCGGCGGCAAGATAGGCGCGGGCGATCTCGGCGGTGCTGAGCCCGCCGACGAGCCGCAACGTCAGTGCCGCGCGGGCCTCGGGGCCGAGCACCGGATGACAGGCGGTGAAGATCAGGCTCAGCACATTGTCCTTCACGTCGTCGTCGAGGCGGGCGTCGAGATCGGGTGCATCCTCCTGGCGCAGCTCCTCGCCATAGGCCAGCTCCGGCAGGCTGCGCGCCAGCACCTTCGAGCGCCGGAAATGGTCGATGAAGCGGCGCTTGGCGGTCTGCATCAGCCACGCGCCGGCATTGTTCGGAATGCCGTTCTGCGGCCAGTCGCGCAGGGCCGCGACCAGCGCATCCTGGGCAAGCTCCTCCGCCTGCCCCACGTCGCGCGTCAGCTTCGTGAGGCTGCCGATGAGCCTTGCGGCCTCGATGCGCCACACGGCCTCGACAGCGCGATGGGTTTCGATCTGGGTCATGGGCGGCGGAGTGGATCAAATCCGCTCCGCCGCCGCAAGCCGCTATTGCTGCATCTGCTGCTGCACCAGCTTTTCGTAACGATCGCGCTGCGCGTCGCTGAACCCCAGGCTCTCGGCGGTGGCGAGCGGCCGGATTTCGATCTGCACATTGCCGTGCCCGTCGCTCGGCGGCCATTGCTTGACCAGCTCGATCACCTCGGCGAGCGAGTGCGCCTCGATGATCGAATAGCCGGCGACCAGCTCCTTGGCCTCGGTGAACGGCCCGTCGATCACGCTCGGGCTGCCGTTGGCGAACGACACGCGGGCGCCGTGCCGGCTGGCGAGCAGTCCGGCGCCCTGCTTCATGGCACCGGCCCGCACCAGCTTCTCGTTGTACGACGTCATGTCGTCGATGAGCTGCTGGCTGGGCATGGCGCCGGCCTCGGTCTCGGCGTCGGCCTTGCGGATCACCATGAACTGCATCCCGGCCTCCTAAACGTTGTAGCCGCCGTCGATCTGGCGGATTTCGACGGTGATGTCGGGCATGTGGTTGTCGATGTGCAGCTGGACGAACTCGGCGCCGATCTTTTCGGCCGCCGCGAGGTCCGGCGCCTCGATCACCGCATAGCCGCCGATCACCTCCTTGGCCTCGGCGAAGGGGCCGTCGGTGGTCACGGCGTGGCCGCTGCGGCCGGCGATCCGCCTGGCGCCGCTGGAGCGCTGCAGCCCGCCGGTCGAGATCAGCGCCCCGGAGGCGACCACCTTCTCGATGTAGGGGCCCATGGCGTCCATGATTTCCTGCGGCACGGGCCTCGCGCCGGAATCGTAGCCTTCGCCGGGAATGATGGTCATGAAGTAGCGCATTGGTCGGTCCTCAATTGGTGACGGGTTTCTGGGTGCGGTCGCGGAACTCCTGCTCCTTGCGCAGGTGTTCCTCGGTGATGGGGTCGGCATCGAAGTCGGCGGTCTCGAACACCTGCCGGATCTCGAGCTCGTCGCCCGGTTCCATCGGCGCGCGGCGCGCCCACGCAATGGCGTCCTCGAGCGACTTCACCTGCAGGATCCAGAAGCCGGCGACCAGCTCCTTGGCCTCGGTAAACGGTCCGTCCTTGACCGTGCTGGCGCCCTTCTCTCCGAAGGCGATGCGAGCGCCTTTGGACGAGGGATGCAGCCCCTCGCCGGCGAGCATGATGCCGGCATCGATGAGTTGCTCGTTGTACCGGCCCATGGCGGCGAGCTGTGCGGATGTCGGCATGGCGCCGGCTTCGCTGTCGGCATTGGCTTTGACGATGACCATGAAGCGCATTGCAATTCTCCGTTTCTGGCGTCTGCAGACACAACGAAATGCCGCATCCGGAATCGACACCGTTCGGCGAGATTTTTGAACTTTCTCTCAAGCTGCTGAATTATCACGACAATCTTTATTTAACTCAGCGGTTGACAATGCAATAGCTGCCGCTATATTAAACCATATAGTTTACAACCATCCGGTTGAACAACATGACCGACAGATTGAGCCTCACCCTGTCCGCCCTCGCCGACCCGACGCGCCGGGGCATTCTTGCCCGCCTGGCGGCGGGCGAGGCCACGGTGAAGCAACTGGCCGCGCCCTACGACATGAGCCTCGCCGCCGTCAGCAAGCACCTCAAGGTGCTGGAGGGGGCCGGGCTGATCTCGCGCGGCCGCGATGCGCAATATCGCCCATGCAAGCTCGAGGCGGCGCCACTGCGCGATGTCGCCGGCTGGCTCGAGGACTACCGCAAGTTCTGGGAGGCCAGCCTCGACCGGCTCGAGGACTATCTGGCCGAGTTGCAGAAGGGAGACGCCGATGGCCCCCGCAACTGACGCGTCGAGCGGCGTGCGATGGGCGACATCATTCCCTTCCCGCGCCGTCCCGGCTGGGCAGCGCTCTATCTTCGCCTCTGGAACGCCAGTCTCGACCGGCTCGGCGCCTATCTCAACAACAGCTTGAAAGACAGGGAACGCGACATGACCGATCTCAGATTCGACTATCCCAGCGATCAGCCTGTGATGATCACCACCCGCACATTCGACGCGCCGCGCGCCCTGGTGTGGAAATGCTTCAGCGAACCGCAGCACGTCGCCCGCTGGTTCGGACCCAAATCCATGTCGCCGGTGAGCCGGATCGACACCTTCGAGTTCCGTGTCGGCGGCAAGTGGCGTTACGTCACGCAGCCCCCAGGCGGCGCACCGGCGATCGTCTTTCACGGCACCTACAAGGACATCGAGACGCCGGCCCGGATCGTCAACACTTTCGCCGTCGAAGGCATGTATGAAGAGAACGACCTGCTGACCGAGACCCACACTTTCGAAGCGCGGGGCGAAAAGACGTTCTACCGGGCCGTCGCCAATCTGGGCAGCCTCGCCGCACGCGACGCGGTCGTTGCCAGCGGCATGGAAACCGGCGCCCGCGAGTCGCTGGCCCAGCTCGACGACCTGCTGGCCGAGTTGCAGGAACCGGTGAAATGATCGCCGCCCCCGCCACCGGCGACGGCAGGACGCTGGTCATCAGCCGCACCGAAACGCTCGACTTCCGCAGCGGCGGGAGCTGGCGGCACGTGATGATCGGCCCCGACGGCCGCGAGTATCCGACCGACAACGTCATCCTCGAGGTGATCATCCCCGACGCCACCCACTACAGCATCGGCAACGACCCGCGGCTGGCCGCTACCGTCGCCGGCTTCCTCGACGCCTGACGGAGATGGCAATGTCCGAGAACATCGTCGACGCCCCGCCGGGCGAGGCCTATTTCACCATCACGCGCAGCTTCGAGGCGCCACGGCGGCTGGTGTACAAATGCTACACCGAGCCGCAGCACATGGCGCATTTCTGGGGCCCGCGCGATACCACGCTCATCGAGTGCCGCATCGACCTGCGGGTCGGCGGCGTGTGGAAGGTGCGCTGGCAGTATGCCGACGGCCGCGGCTGGGGCTATGCCAGCGTCTATCTCGACATCGTGCCCGATACCATGCTGCACTATCGCGACGCCCCCGCTGACTGGGTGTTCGGCCTCGACGGCCTGCCGCCGCTGGAACTCGACTCCACCATCGCGCTGGCCGACCAGGGCCGGAACACCGTGGTCACGGTCACCGTGCGCTGCGCGTCGGTCACGGCGCGCGATGAAAATCTGCGGCGCGGCTTCACCGGCATGGTGAGCATCGGCAACGACCGGCTGGCCGAATACCTCAAGACCATCCCCCTCGGATCGGCGTGAAAAGGAGATCGAGATGCCCTTCGTTGCGTCCAGGGACGGCACCCGCATCGGCTACTCCGTGGCGGGCGCCGGCCCGGCCCTCGTCATCGTCGACGGCGCGCTGTGCTGGCGCGCCTCCGGTCCGTCCGGCGCGCTCGCGGCCGCGCTCAGGGACCGCTTCACCGTCTACACCTACGATCGTCGCGGCCGCGGCGAAAGCGGCGACGCCAGGCCCTATGCCGTCGCCCGGGAGGTCGAGGACCTCGATGCGGTCATCACGGCGGCCGGCGGCACCGCCGCGCTGTACGCGATTTCGTCCGGCGTGCCGCTGGCGCTGGCGGCCGGCAACAGCCTGCCGGCCGGCCGGATTGCCAAAATGGTGCTCTACGAGGCCCCGATTTATGCCGATCCGAGCCACCAGGCCGACCCGGCCTATGTTCCGCGGCTCACGCAATTGCTGGCCTACGGCAACCACGTCGGTGCCGTGAAGCTGTTCCTGCGCAATGTCGGCGTGCCCGGCTTCGGGCTGCTGATGATGCAGATCATGGGCATCCTGCGCAAGCTGGCCCCGGTCGCCCCCACCCTCGCTTACGATACCGCGCTGTGCGCTCCCTACTGGACCTCGAGCCCGCCGTCGCCGGCGGCCTGGCCGAACGTCACCATGCCGGTGCTCAATGTCGGCGGCGGCAAGTCCGACGCCTGGATGCAGAATGCGCAGTCGGCGATCAGCCGCGCGCTGCCCAACGCCACGCACAGGACGCTGCCCGGCCAGAACCACATGGTCGCCGCCGGCGCCATCGCGCCGCTGATCAGGGCGTTCGTCGCGGGCTGACGGTCAGAACTCGGTCCAGTCCTCCCGCTTGAGCGCGGCATTGCCCTCGGCGAGGTAGACACGCGCCGCGGCGGCGGCCTTTCCCCGCGGCGGCCGCGTCGCGGGCGGATGCTGGCGGGCCGCCTCCGGAGCGCCGCGCCCGCCGTCCTCGAGCACGAAGGTGTCGACGATCCGGTCGAGCTCGCTCGCCTGGCCCTCGGTCTGCTCGATGGCGGCGTTGGTCTCTTCCACCAGGGCGGCGTTGTGCTGCGTCATCTCGTCGACCTGCTTGACCGCCGAGGTGAGCTCGACGATGGCGCCGGACTGCTCCGAGGTGGCGCGCGTGATCTGCTCGATGAGAACGCCGTTCTCGTGAATGCCTTCCAGCATCGCGGTGACCTTCTGCGTCGCCTCGGCCACCTTGCGGCTGCCGGTCGCCACCTCGCCGGACGATTGCTCGATCAGCGCCTTGACCTCCGAGGATGCGCCGGCCGCCGATTGCGCCAGGCGCCGGACTTCGATCGCAACGACGGCGAAGCCCTTGCCGGCATCGCCGGCCCGCGCCGCCTCCACCGAGGCGTTGAGCGCCAGCAGATTGGTCTGGAACGCGATGTCGTCGATCAGCCCGATGATGTTGGAGATCTTGGTCGAGGAGGCCGAAATGCGCTCCATGGCATCGTTGGCTTCGGTCATGACGCCATTGGCTTCGGACGCCGTCACCGACACCGCCTTCGCCTTGGCGCTGGCCGAGGCCGCGCGCGCCGCATTGTCGCCGACCGTGGTCGAGAGCTGCTCCAGCGCCGCCGAGGTCTCCTCCACGGCGGCCGCCTGCTTGGTGGTTCGGTCGGCAAGATCGTTGGCGCCCGACAGGATTTCGCCGGTCGCGGTCTTCAGCGAGCTCGATGCCGTGCGCAATCGCCGGACGATGTCGCGCATGGTGGCCACGGTGCCGTTGTAGGCGACGCGGACCTTCTCGAGATCGCCCTTGAACGCATCGTCGATCACCGCGGTCAGATCGCCGTCCGCCAGCCGGCTGAGATGGGCGCCCAGCACCTTGACCGCCTCCTTGCGCGCCGTGGCGTCGGTGGCGTCGGTGGCGTATTTCACCACCTTGTACGGCCTGCCGCTGACATCGAAGATCGGATTGTAGGACGCCTGAATCCAGACTTCGCGGCCATTCTTGCCGAGGCGCCGGTATTCGGCCGCCAGGCTCTCGCCGCGGCGCAGCGTGTCCCAGAACGCGGCATAGTCGGCGCTCTGCGCGTAGGCCGGGTCGACGAACATGCGATGATGATGGCCGACGATCTCGTCGAGGCCGTAGCCCATTGCCCTGCAGAAATTCTCGTTGGCCGTGAGGATGGTGCCGTCGAGGTTGAATTCGATCACCGCCTGAACGCGGCCGATGGCCGCGAGCTGGCTCTGGGCATCGGCCGCGGCCAGCTTGCGGGCGGTGACGTCGGCGGCGATCTTGACGACCTTGCACGGCTTTCCGTGCCGATCCAGAACCGGATTATAGGACGCCTGGATCCACACCTCGCGGCCGCCCTTGGCGATGCGCTTGTATTCGGCGGCGTCGTGCTCGCCGCGGCAGAGGCGGCGCCAGAATTCCGCATAGTCTGGCGACTGCGCCTCCGCCGGGTCGACGAACATGCGATGGTGCCGTCCCTTGATCTCGGCCAGCGTGTAACCCATCGTCTTGAGGAAATTGTCGTTGGCGCCGAGGATGGTGCCGTCGAGCGCAAATTCGATGATCCCCTGCGACCGCGAGAAGGCTGCAAGCGTCGCCGCCGCGTCGTGATCCGACACGCCGAGAAGGCGGCGCAATATCGTCGTCATGAAATGCTCCCAGAGCCCTAAAACATGCACGGAAGTGTTCCGGCAACGACCCTAACAGAGCGTGAAGAAGGCGGCTCGCGCAGACCCGTAGAGCGAAATTTCGTCCGGCAGGCGCTCGGTAGAAATACCGATCCCCTCGTCATTTCTGACGAGGGGATGTGTCAAATCCAGTCCGCCCGGCGGCGCCGCGGCTGCGGCGTCAGGCGGCAAGCCGGGGCGAGCGTTTGAGATCGGGCGGCGTCGCCTCGGTCATCAGCTCGACGATGGCGTCCATCGCCGGCATCACCTTCTGGCCTTCGGTGCCGAGGCGGCGGATGGAGACGGTCCCCTCCTCCGCCTCGCGCTTGCCGACCACGAACAGCAGCGGCACTTTCTGCGTCGAGTGCTCGCGCACCTTGTAGTTGATCTTCTCGTTGCGCACGTCGAGCTCGGCCCGGATGCCGGCGTCGCGCAATTGCCCGACCAGCTTTTCGGCATAGGCATCCGCGTCCGAGACGATGGTCGCCACCACCACCTGGGTGGGCGACAGCCACATCGGCAGCTTGCCGGCATAGCTTTCGAGCATCATGCCGATGAAGCGCTCGAGCGAACCGAGGATGGCGCGGTGCAGCATCACGGCATATTTGCGCGAGCCGTCCTCGGCCACATAGGTGGCGTCGAGCCGCTCGGGCAGCACGTAGTCGAGCTGCAGCGTGCCCACCTGCCAGGAGCGGCCGATGGCATCCTTCAGATGGAATTCCAGCTTGGGCGCGTAGAAGGCGCCCTCGCCTTCGGCAATGACGAAGTCGTAGCCGGTGGCGCGCAACGCGTCCCCCAGCGCCTTCTCGGCAGCGTTCCAGCGCTCGATGGTACCGCCGAACTTCTCCGGCCGCGTCGCGAGCTTGATCACCACATTGTCGAAACCCATGTCCTCGTACACCGAATAGAGCAGGTGCACGAAACGCTCGGTTTCGGACTGGATCTGCTCCTCGGTGCAGAAGATGTGGGCGTCGTCCTGCGTCATCTGCCGCACGCGCAGCAGGCCGTGCAGCGCGCCATGCGCCTCGTTGCGGTGGCAGCAGCCGAACTCGGCCAGCCGCATCGGCAGGTCGCGGTAGCTCTTGGTGCCCTGGTTGAAGATCTGGATGTGGGCCGGGCAGTTCATCGGCTTCAGCGCCATGAGGTCGGCCTTGCCGCTGAGCACCGGCCCCTCTTCCTCGGTGCCGGGCACCTCGTCGGGAACCACGAACATGTTCTCGCGGTATTTGCCCCAGTGGCCGGAGGCCTCCCAGAACTTGGAGCTCATGAGCTGCGGCGTCTTCACCTCGGTGTAGCCGCCGGCGTTCACCCGACGGCGGATGTATTCCTCCATCTGGTTGTAGATGACGAAGCCCTTGGGGTGCCAGAACACCGAACCGGGCGCCTCGTCCTGCAGATGGAACAGATCGAGCTCGCGGCCGAGCTTGCGGTGGTCGCGCTTTTCGGCTTCCTCCAGCATCCTGAGGTAGTCGTCGAGCTCCTTGCGGTTGGCGAACGCCGTTCCATAGATGCGGCTGAGCACCGGGTTGTTGCTGTCGCCGCGCCAATAGGCGCCGGCCACCTTGGTCAGCTTGAAGGCCTGTCCGACATCGCGGGTCGTGCGCATGTGCGGGCCGCGGCAGAGGTCGAACCACTGGCCCTGCTTGTAGATCTTGATCGACTGGTCGGCGGGGATGGCGTCGACCAGCTCGACCTTGAAGGTCTCGCCCTTGGCGGCGAACACGCGCCTGGCCTCGTCGCGCGACCACACCTCCTTGGTGAAGGCGGCGCCGCGGTCGATGATCTCGGCCATCTTCTTTTCGATGGCCGGGAATTCCTCCTCGCTGAACGGCGTGTCGCGCTTGAAGTCGTAGTAGAAGCCGTTCTCGATGACGGGGCCGATGGTCACCTGCGTGCCGGGCCAAAGCTCCTGAACGGCTTCGGCGAGAACGTGCGCGGCATCGTGGCGGATGAGTCCCAGTCCGTCCGCGCTGTCGCGCAGCACGAACTCGATACGGCCGTCCTCGTTCAGCGGGTCGCTCAGATCCGTGAGCACCCCGTTCCACTTCATGGCGACGGTCTTTTTGGCGAGGCTGGGGGAGATCGCTTCGACCACGGTGGTCCCGGTGGTGCCACGCGCATAGTCGCGTACTGCACCGTCGGGGAACGTCACCTTGATCATTTTGGTCTCCTGAGTTGCCAATATTGGCGGGAACGCCGGAAAACGGCGGCGTGCGGCTCTTATCATGGCCGGAGTCGGGGTGTCACCCGCCCGCGGCGCGCGCAAGGCGTTCACCCCCGGCTCACCGACGCGCTCAGTGCCTGCTGCGGGCAATAACCTGCGAGAATGTCAGGCCCAGCGACCGTATCTCCACGGTAAATACCACCGTGCGCGTGATGGTAGTGCCACGGGCACCGGGTCATATCCGTGCGTCCCGCCCGGCCGGCAGCGGGTGATCCGGGCCAGCCCCATCCAGCCGCCGGGCCAGAAGCCGAAGCGCCAGATGGCGTCGCGCGTGTATTCGCTGCACGTCGGCGCATGCCGGCAGGTGCGGCCGGTAAAGGCCGAGAGCGTGTAGCGGTAAAGCTGGATCAGTCCGTAGGCGGCGAGCTTGAACGGAAAGTCGACGACGCGCCAGAAAGTGCTCACAAAACGAGTCAACTGGCGGCCGCAACGGCTTGGCCGGCCTCGATCTTGTCGAGCGCGTCGACCACCGCGTCGAACACCAGCAAGGTCGAGATATGACGCGGAACGTAGTCGCGGACAGGCTCGAGATAAGCGAGGTCGGCCCACTTCCCGGCGGGCGGCGCGCCGTCGGCCTTGAGCATTTCGGTCATCTGCGCGCGCAACGCGCGGAACTCGGCCACGGGCGTCCCGACGATGTGCGCAGCGACGATCGCCGCCGAGGTCTGGCCCAGCGCGCACGCGGATATCTTGTGCCCGTAAGCACATATCCTGCCGTCGGCGGACACGGCGACATCGACCTCGATGGACGACCCGCAGACGCGGCTCACCCGGCGCGCCGTCGCATCCGGATGGGCCAGCCGCCCCGGAATTGGTTGATTGGCCGCGATTTCGAGGATCTTTTGGGAATAAAGATCGCTCAGTTCCATTGTAGTTACATCGCTGTTTCTTGAGGCCTTTTGCCCCATGCTCATATAGTCGTCCCACCGGCCGATGTCAGCGTGCCCTGCCTGAGGCACGTGGTCCGGAACATTTCGGGCTCCGCCAGCATCTAATGCCCGAGATCAAAAGGAAAACCTCAAATGGACGCCAGCGCCAAGCCGACCGCCGCGACGCCGTCAAGCCTGAAGCCCTTCGCGCGCCCCACGCGGGAAGAGGCCGAGGCGGCGGTGCGCACCCTGATCGCCTGGGCCGGCGACGATCCGACGCGCGAAGGCCTGCTCGACACGCCACGGCGGGTCACCAAGGCATATCGCGAATTCTTCGCCGGCTACGAGGAAGATCCCAAGGCCATCCTGAGCAAGACCTTCAAGGAGGTCGGCGGCTATGACGACATCGTGATGGTCAAGGACATCCCGTTCTCGAGCCACTGCGAGCACCACATGGTGCCGTTCTTCGGCAAGGCGCACATCGCCTACCTGCCGCATGACGGTGTGGTCGGCATCTCCAAGCTGGCGCGGCTGGTCGAGGTGTTCTCCAGGCGCCTGCAGGTGCAGGAAGTGCTGACGGCGCAGATCATCGACGCCATCAACGAGCACCTCAACCCGCGCGGCGCCGCGGTGATGCTCGAGGCGGAACATATGTGCATGTCGATCCGCGGCGTGCACGCGCACGGCGCACAGACCGTGACGCAACGCTTCACCGGCGTGTTCGCCGAGGAAAAAGCGGAACAGGACCGCTTCTTCCAGATGATCCGCGGCCAGCGCTGATCAGTTGAAGCGGAAATTCACCCCGACGGTGACGGAGTCGCTGGTGGGGTGGGAACTGGTCTCGTAGTTCTGGCCCACATAGAAATTCGGCGCCGTCAGTGCAGTGTGAAGATACTGCGCCGTCAGGCTCCAGTTTTCATCGAGCGCCACTTCCGCACCCACGCCGGCGGTCCAGCCATAGCCGATGCCCTCGTCGGAGAGCGGCGCGCTGACCAGTGGCGGCGCCAGGGTATTGGTCGCCGAGGTCTTGAGATGGGCGACCGCGAGGCCCGCCGTGGCATAAGGCAGGAAATTGCCGACCGCGAAGCCCAGGCGCCCGCGCAGCGTCGCCTGAATGTCGGACGAGGCCGTGACCGTGCTGCTCGACAGCATGTATCCACCGCTCGAGGCGATCAGCGGATCGGGCATGGTGGTGCTGATGTCGCCGGCGCTGACGCCTGCCTCGACGCCCAGCACGACGTTGCCCATCTGCTGGTTGTAGCCGGCCTGCACGCCACCAGTGAAACCGTGGGGCAGCGAGTTGATGGCGACGGACGCGTACGGGCTGGTCGCGATAAACGCGGCGTGCGAATCCGACGCCGTGTAGCTGAGATTTCCGCCCACATAGCCACCGGTCCAGTCGACCGTCGGATCCTGCGCCATTGCGCCCATGGTCCCCGCGGCCAGTACCGTGGCAGCCAGCGCGATCGACTTCGTCCTCATCCTTGCCCCCAAAAAGCCAGAATCCTCAATGGCACAAATACTGATGACAAACATTGAGAGACCCCTAACGGTCGTTCACGCATCCGTGATCCACGAATGTCGCAATGCCGATCAAGCCGTTCGCCGGGTGGTATTGACTGCGTGCTTCGTGAGGCACGGTCGAGATCTGGCTTGCCCTGAAGCGCTAGCCTTTGGCTCAGGGCGCGCGGTAAAAGCCCGCCATGAGCATTGTTTTCGCCGATCCCGCCGCCCTCAGCCACGCGCAGTTGGAAGAGGGCACCGTCTTTGCCCCGCGCTTCGACGTGCAGGGGCTGATCACCGCCATCGCGCAGGACGCGGCCGGGCGCGTGCTGATGGTGGCGCACATGAACGCCGAGGCGCTGCGGCTGACGATCGAGAGCGGGGACGTGCACTATTTCTCCCGCTCGCGCGGCAAGCTTTGGAAGAAGGGCGAGACCTCGGGCGAGGTGCAGAAGCTCATCCGCCTCGCGACCGATTGCGACCAGGACGTGCTGCTGCTGACGGTCGAGCAGACGGGACGCGGCGCCGCCTGCCACACCGGCCGGAAGAGCTGCTTCTACCGGGTGCTGCAGGACGGTGCATTGGCCGACACCGGCGAGCCGCGGCTGTTCGATCCGGACGCCGTTTATCGCCGCTGAGCCGCCAGCAGGTCGACGACGCGCGCCACGGCGTCGCGGCGGCGGGCCGGGCCGACGGTGGTGACCGCCAGCGCGCGCGGCAGCGCCACGCGCATCGGGAACGGCGCCACCAGCCGGCCGCTGGCGAGGTGCTCGCGGATCAGCGCCTCGTGCCCCATCAGCACGCCGGCACCGTTCACCGCCTCGGTGACGGCCAGGGCGTAGAGCGAGAACAACGGGCCGCGCGGCGCGAAGGCGAGGTCCGGGGCCACCGCGTGCATCCAGGTCGACCAGTCGTCGGCCCAGATGGCGTCGGTCAGGCAGGTGGCCGACAGCAGGTCCCTAGGATCATCGAGGTTCGCCGCGAGCGAGGGGGCGCACACCGGAAAAATCACGTCGTCGTCGAGCCCCTGCCCCTCCCCCACCGGCCGATAGAAGATCGACAGGTCGAACGGCACGCGCTTGAGGTTGGGTGGCCGTTCCATCGCAGTGATGGAGATGGCGATGTCGGGCGCCGCGGCACGGAGCGCGGGCAACCGCGGCGACAGCCAGAGCTGGGCGATTGCCGGCAGCGCCGCGATATGGACGCGCGGCGCCGCCTCGGACCGCAGCCTCTGGGTCGCGGCGGAAAGCGTGTCGAAGGCAGAGACGAAGTCCGGCAGCAGGCGGCCGGCCAACGGCGTCAGCCCGATGCCGTGCGCCCGCCGGTCGAACAGCGGCGCGCCGATTTCCGCCTCGAGCCCCTTGATATGTGCGGCGACGGCGCCGGGCGTGACGCCCAGTTCTTCCGCGGCGGCAACGAAGCTGCCGAGCCGCGCGGCGGCCTCGAAGGCGCGCAAGGCGTTGAGCGGCAGGCTGCGGGGACGTGGCGGGGCGACGGGCATCGATGAGCCGCAAATTTCCTAGGGCTAGATTTCCAGAATACTGGTTTGCCGTGGGTCCGCAAGTTTGCTCGCATGGCGTCTCCAGCAGGAGAGACCGATGACCGCCCTCGCCCCACGCCCCTGGGTTCCGACCGAAGACTACGTGCAATCGCTCGCCGCCAGGACCGCAAGCCAGTCCAACGAGGCGGTGGCGATGCGCATCGAGGAGCTGATCGCGCGCAACGAGGAAATCCACGAGCGCGACTGCTTCAACCTCAACCCGGCGACCAATGTGATGAATCCGCGAGCGGAAGCGGCGCTGAGCCGCAAGCTCGGCTCGCGTCCCTCGCTCGGCTATCCCGGCGACAAATACGAGATGGGGCTGGAGGCGATCGAGCAGATCGAGGTGATCGCCGCCGAGCTCGCGGCGGAGGTATTCGAGGCGAAATATGCCGAAATCCGCGTCGGCTCGGGGGCGCTTGCCAACCTCTACGGCTTCATGGCGCTCAGCAAGCCGGGCGACACCATCATCGCGCCGCCGGCGAGCATCGGCGGCCACGTCACGCACCACGCCGGTGGCTGCGCCGGGCTCTACGGGCTCACGACGCTCGATGCGCCGGTCGATGCCGAGAACTACACCATCGATATTCCCGCGCTGCGCGAGCTCGCGCACGAGCGCCGGCCGGTGCTGATCACCGTTGGCGGCAGCCTCAATCTGTTCCCGCACCCGGTGCCCGAGGTGCGGGCCATCGCCGACGAGATCGGCGCCAAGGTGCTGTTCGACGCGGCACACCAGTGCGGCATGATCGCCGGCAAGACCTTCCCCAATCCGCTGGCGCAGGGTGCACATCTGATGACGATGAGCACGTATAAGAGCCTTGGCGGCCCGGCCGGCGGGCTGATCGTCACCAACGACGCCGACATCGCCGAGCGGCTCGACGCCATCGCCTTCCCGGGCCTGACCGCCAATTTCGACGCGGCGAAGTCCGCGGCGCTGGCGATCACCCTGCTCGACTGGCGCGAATATGGCGAAGCCTACGCGCAGAAGATGGTGGCGACGGCGCGCGTGCTCGCCTCGGCGCTGGCGTCAGAGGGGCTCGCGGTGCACGGCGCCGATCACCGCTTCACCCGCTCCCACCAGTTCGCGCTCGACGCCGCGCCGTTCGGCGGCGGACAGGCGGCGAGCAAGACGCTGCGCAAGGCAGGCTTTCTCGCCTGCGGCATCGGCCTGCCGGGGGAGCCGGTCGCCGGCGACATGAACGGGCTCAGGTTCGGCACGCCGGAGCTGGTGCGCTGGGGCATGAGCGAAGCCGACATGCCGAGACTCGCGGCGCTGATCGCCGAGGCGCTGCGCGCCAACGATCCCGGCACCATCGCTCCCCGCACCGCCGCCTTCCGGCAGCAATTCCAGGGGTTACACTACATCCGTCAGTAGTGCGGCGGGGGCGGCTCCGGGGGTTCGACCAAAGCGGGGTTGTCGGCGATGTCGCGCAGGCGCTCGCCGAGATTGCCGATCAGCCGCTTGAGTTCGGCGATCTCGGCCCATTGCGCGGTGACGGTCCTGCTCAGATCCTCGATCGCCTGATCCTGGTAGGCGACGGTGGTTTCGAGCCGCTCGAGGCGCTCGGCGTCGGTCATGCTTGCCTCCGTTCGAACAGCGGCACCAGCAGCAGACCGGCGAGGAAGCCGCCGATGTGGGCCTGCCAGGCTACCTGCAAATCGCTGTTGCCGGTGAACATCGGAATCAGCGGCACGATGCCGTTGAGCACGATCCAGGTCAGCGAGAAGAACCGAGCCGTCGGGTTGCGGACGAACTCGCGCAGGCTCGCGAGGTGCCGGCCGAGCAGATGCCGCTCGCCGGTCTTTTCGTCGATGGCGACGACCGGCGGCTGGAAGATGAAGCGCACCGCCGCGCCGGTCAGCGCCGCGACGCCGCCGGACGCGCCCAGCAGCACCTGAACGTGCGGCAGGGTGGTCGCGGCGAAGGCCAGCGCACCGGCCAGGGCGCCGGCGAGAAACAGCACCACCATGCGCACGCCGCCATAGCGCTGCGCCACCGGGGTGGCGAAGATGGCGAGCCACACGGTGTTGAGGCCGACATGTTCCCAGCCGGCATGCAGGAACGCATGCGTGAACGGCGTCCACAGCAGCGGCCAGTAGCCGCCCTCGACGCTCGCCGGATCGATCAGGCGATAGGGTACGAAGGCGAACCAGGTGAGCAGCGCCTCGTGCCCGTCCGGGTTAAGAATCAGGTCGCTGGCGGCCTGGATGGCCAGCAGAAGCCCGCCCAGAAGCAAGACCGAAAGTGGCAGGTTGAAAATCGGCTGGCGCTGCGGCGGCGCAGCATGGTCTTGATCTGATTGAGGTTTTTCGTCGCCGCGCATCTGAACTCCAGGGTCTTCGGGCTTTAACGCCCTGTTCACCGACTTATCCACACCACACCCCCGCCATTAACCCTAAGAAAGCTTTAAAGGCGATTTCCGCCCAAGCTTTTGCGACTGTGCCTCGGGCGGCAATGCGGACCTTCGGGGAACGCCGGCCGAGGCTTGGATATAGGTTGGCGTCGATGCAGAAACAGAGCACCAAAACGCTCTACGACTACTGGAATACGCTTCGCGGCTCGCGCAGCGCTCCCGACCGGCGGGACATCGACCCCACCAGGATCCGCGGCGCCCTCGCCAACACCTTCATCCTCGAGCTCAACGACAACAGCGAGTTCGACTTCCGGCTCGCCGGCTCGCACATCTGCGCGGCGTACGCACGGGAGCTGAAGGGGCGGTCGTTTTCGCGCCTCTGGCATCCGCGTGACCGCGACGCCATGGGCACGCTGGTGCGCGCCGTCACCGAAGACCATGCGGTGGCGCTCATCACCTTCACCGGCATGACGGCGATCCATACCCGGCTGTCGGTCGAGACCATCCTCCTGCCCGTGCGCCACAACGGCTCGACGCAGACCCGCCTGCTCGGCGCCATGACCGTGCTCGACGAACCCTACTGGTTCGGCGTGCAGCCTGTGGTCGAGCAGCGCATCACCGGCCTCCGGCTGATCTGGCCGGACGACCAGTCGCATGCCGAGATCGCCCGCGACATCTCCGCTTCGGTGCCGCAGGAGGTGATGTTCGCCAGCGCCGGCGGGCCGCCGCAGCCGATCGCCGGCGTGGTGTTCGGCCGGCAGGCACGGCGTTACGCGCACCTTGCCGTCATCGACGGCGGGCGCACGTAAAAAACCCCGGATTCCCGGCAATCTTCGTGGGCATCCTCATATTCGGTTAACCAAACGCCGGTAGCGTCTGTCGGGTCAATCGAGTGACGCGGCCAAATGCTGACCGACAACCCTGCCCCGCAACGCAGCGCCCGAGCCTCGCGCAATTATGTGCAGCTCCCGCGTTTCCAGCGCGTCAAGATTTCGGTGCTCGGCCGCTACATGCTCGCCGACCGTCGTGAGTTCCCCTGCCAGGTACTGGAAATGTCTCCCGGCGACGCCGTGGTGATTGCCCCTGTCGCCGGCAATCCCGGCGAAAAGGTCATCGCCTATCTCGACCACATCGGGCGTGTCGAAGGCGCGATCATCGATTCGATCGATGGCGGCTTCACCATGGACGTCGCCGCCAGCCCGCGCAAACGCGACAAGATGGCGGCACAGCTCACCTGGCTCGCCAACAAGGACATCCTCAACCTGCCCGAGGATCGGCGGCACGAGCGCGTGGTGCCCGACAACCGGCATTCGACCGTGGTGCTGGACGACGGCCGCCGCTACAATTGCAAGATCATCGACATCTCGCTGTCGGGCGCGGCGATCGAGCTGGCCGTGAGGCCGGCGATGGGCACGCCCGTGACCCTCGGGCGCATGCGGGCCCGCGTGGTGCGGCACTTCCAGGACGGCGTCGCGGTCGAGTTCGCCTCGGCGCAGGAAATGCTGACCGTGGTGCAGCAGAACCTGCGCATCAACTGAGCCGTCCGGCGGCCCGGCATGGTTAAGCCGGCCTTTCTGCAATCAGGACAATTCGCTTAAAAACTCGTCGCGACTTTTGCGAGTGAGGCAATTTGGCGGCGGCATCTTGATCTCCATCAGGGGGTTTCAAGATGTCCAACTCAGTCACCATCACGCTCGGCGGCATGCTGATCGCCAGCGTCATGTTCACGTCGCCGGCAGCCGCGTCGTCGTCGGTCGATCTCTCCAATCCGGCGTTCGCGCCGGTCAGCGGCCAGACCAGCATTCCAGTGGGCGCCGACGATTTCTGCCGGCGCGTGCCGCAGGCGTGCCGGGCGGAGGCCCGTGTCGTCGAGGTCGAAACGCTGACACCGGCGAGCTGGCAGCAGTTGGTCGCCATCAACGACAACGTCAACGCCACGATCACGCCCGAGACCGACGAGGACAACTACCAGCTCGCCGAATACTGGACCTATCCCACCGACGGCCGCGGCGATTGCGAAGACATCGCGCTCGAAAAGCAGCGCCAGCTCATCAGCGCCGGATGGGATGCGAGCACGCTGCTGATGACCGTGGTGCGCGAGCGCGACGGCAACGGCCATGCGGTACTGATGGTTCGCACCGACCGCGGCGACCTCATCCTCGACAATCAGGTGGGCCGCGTCCTCGTCTGGAAGGACACCAACTACGAATACATCAAGCGCCAGTCGCAGACCGACGCCGGCAAGTGGGTCGGACTGGTCGACGACCGCGCCACCATCGTCGCGGCGCGCCGCTAGCCGCCGCTGGAGCAGAATTCTCGGGCCCTTCCCCCCTGATACGGTGCCCGATGAAGAGGGGCCGGCTTCTCCCCCGAGGCCGGCCCCGCCCTTCTCCCCCTGGAGAAACTCAGCCGACGATGGCGAAATAGATGCCGAGGAAGAACAGCCCGGTGAGGAAGCTCCAGCCGAAAGCGACGAGCGCACTTACCAGCACCGAGCCGACCGACAGCGTGCCATCATCTTCCTGACGCCAGCCCATCTGCAGCATGATGAACGGGCCGCAGACGAAACTCATGAACAGATGGCCGAACATGTGCACGACGGTCTTGCCGTCGTAGCGCAGCATCGCCTGCTGACCGATCGTCCACTGGTAGAAGTAGGTTCCGGCCCCTGCGATCGCGAGCCCCACAGCCATGATGAACCCTGCCAGCAGCAACTCGAACATCATCGCACCACGCCTCACCGCCGCGTCTGCCGCGCGGCCTCGTTAACTCTCCATTAATCATAAGAGCGGCCATATCGGCTGTCACCTGCTCCCCGAGCGACTGGTTAATTCGCACATGGATTCGACCGCTGCGTCGGCACATCGGACGCCTCACCGCCACCCGCTGGGCTACAATCTCGGTGCGATCGCGGTGCTGGTGGGACTTGCCGCGCTCGGCCTCGCCTACGCCATCGATGCGATGGAGCGGTCAAGCGGCACGCCGGCCTCTGCCAGTACGGCGCTGGTCACGCGAACCCTGGGCGGCACGACACTCACCATTCCCGCCGACTGGCTTGCGGACGACAGCGGCCAGCAGGGCGGCTTTGCCAAGCAGGTCGATCTGCGGCTGTCGCTGCCGCTCGGCCCCGACGCCGCACCGCGCGAAATCGACGTTACCCTCACCCAGCGCAGCCGCGTGCGGCCGAGCGCATCGCTGCTCGACGGGGTGTACCTGCATCAGTTCCAGCAGGCGCAACTGAGCGGCCCGGTCGGGCTCATCGGCAAGCCGTTGCGGGCGAGCGACGGGTTCGAAGGCGAGACGGTCTGGTACGATCCGCTCCGATCAAACCCGTTCGTCGCCAAATGCCAGGCGGCGGTGGTGGCCGGCGCGCCGGCCAAATGCCTGCGGACGGTGTATCTGGGATCGGGCATCGCAGCGGTTTACGCGTTCGACGACGACGTGCTGCCGAACTGGCGCAAATTCGACGCCGCCCTGCATCCGCTGCTCGACCGGATCGGCGCGCTCTAGAGTTTTTCAACCCGCACGGCGGTGCCGTAGGCCAGCATCTCGGTGATGCCGTCGGCGATGTCGTTGCTGTCGTAACGCATGGCGATCACGGCGTTGGCGCCGTGCTCTTCGGCGTGCTTGATCATCAGGTCGAGCGCTTCCTGCCGCGACGTCTCGGCCAGCGTCGTGAACAGCGAGAGATTGCCGCCGACGATCGACTGCAGCGCGCCGCCGATGGTGCCGAAGACGTTGCGGGAGCGCACCGTGATGCCGCGCACCAGACCAAGGATCTCGACGACGCGATAGCCGGGCAAATCGTTGGTGGTGGCGACGATCATGGTCAGTTCACCTCGTCGAGGTCCTCTTCGAGGATGGCCATCTGGAAATTGTAGGATTTGTCGCCGTCCTCGTCGTCGACATAGATCAGGCCCAAGAACTCTTCCCCGAGATAGACCTCGACGCTGTCGTTCTGCTTGCGCGGACGCACGTCGATGCTGCGGTTGTTGAATTTGATCTGCAGGTATTTCTGCAGCTTGATGATCTCGGGGTGGTTCAAAGTCCGCCGCTCCAGTCGCTTCAGGGTGGGCCACAATAGAGCGGGATCGCCGAAAGGGGCAGAGGTTTTTGGCCCGATCCCGCGCTAATCGCGCTTGCGGCGTTCCGCAGACCCGACGCGGCGGAATTCAGCCGCTTAGATCGGCGACCACCTGATCCATGGCCGAAGCCGGCTGCAGCGCTCCTGCCTCGCCCACCACCTTGGCGGGGATGCCGACGACGGTGACGCGCGGCGGCACGTCCTTGACCACCACCGAGCCGGCGCCGACGCGGGCGCAGTCGCCGACTTTGATATTGCCCAGGATGATGGCGCCGGCGCCGATCAGCACGCCATCGCCGATCTTGGGGTGGCGATCCTCATCGGCCTTGCCGGTGCCCCCCAGCGTTACGCCCTGCAGGATCGAGACATTGTCGCCGATCACCGCAGTCTCGCCGGCAACGAAGCCGGTGGCGTGGTCGAGCATGATGCCCTTGCCGATGCGGCAGGCGGGATTGATGTCGACCTGGAACACCTGGCTCGAGCGGCTCTGCAGATAGAGGGCAAAATCCTTGCGGCCGGCGAGGAACAGCGCGTGCGCGAAGCGATGCGTCTGGATCGCCTGATAGCCCTTGAAATAGAGGAACGGCACGATGGCGCGGTGCGTCGCCGGATCGCGCTCGAGGGTGGCGGCGAGGTCGGCGCGCGCCTCGGCGCCGATCGCCGGCCTGAAGTCCAGCGCGTCATGGAAGGCCTGGCGGATCAAATCGGCCGACACGTCGGGATGGTCGAGCCGCTCGGCCAGCCGATGCGCCAGCGCCGCCTCGAAGCTTTCGTGGTTCAGCACATTGGCCATCACCATCGAGCTGAGGCTCGGCTCGGACTGGAGGACGTCGCGGGCGTTGGCCCGGACGGCGTCCCAGACGGGGTCCATGGATGCCACGGCCACTGGCGATTTGAGCGATACGCTCATCGAAAGATCTCCATCGCAGGATGCCGATATACGGCAAACCCATGCCGGGGACCAAGCCCCGAGGGGCAAAATGGTTCACGTTTTGCCGTCAGCGGCGAGCCAGGAATTCGAGCGCCGCCGCCTTGAACTTCGGATCGCCGGTCGCCAGCATGTGGTTGCGCCTTGGGATGACGAAGGCCTCGCCGTGCGGCAGCAGCCGCGCCAGCGCCTCCGGGTTGCCGGCCATGTCGTCGGCGCTGCCCACCGCCACCAGCGTCGGCTGCACGATCCGCCGGACCTCGGCCTCCGGCATGGGTTCGCGCGAGGAGATCATGCAGGCGGCCAGCGCCGCCCGGTCGGCCCTCGAATGATCGGCAAAAATCCTGAACTGGCGGCCGGTTGCGCCTTTTACCTCAGCCAGCGAATCCGCGGTCAGCGCGGCGATGATCTCTTCGGAGTCCTCAAGTCCGGTGACGAGGTTGATGCCCATGCCGCCCCACACCGCCCGCGTCACGCGCTCGGGGTGGCGCAGCGCCAGATAGCCGGCGATGCGTGCGCCCATGGAATAGCCCATGACCGGCAGGCTGGCGTGCCCCAAATGGTCGAGCAGGCGCGCCGCGTCGTCGGCCATGTCGTGGGCGAAATAGAGGTTCGGGTCGTAGAGCTTGCGGGACCCGCCATGGCCGCGATTGTCGATGGTGACAGGCGCCCAGCCGGCCTGCTGCAGCACCTCGACCCAGCCGGTGTTGAGCCAGTTGATCGCGCCGGACGACGCAAAGCCGTGAATCAGGAGGATGGGCCTGCCCTCGCCGTACACGTCATAGGCGAGGTCGATCCCGGCGGAGCGAAACATTGGCATGCCGGCCGAGTAGCACGCCGCCCCTTGCCCTCCAACAGCGGACATGGTTGCTCTGCGGGCGAGATGACCGACATCCGTTTCGCCTACGCCACTCTCGACGATGTGCCGCGTGTCGCCGCGCTGGTCGAGACGGCCTATCGCGGCGAGGCCGCGGCCACCGGCTGGACCAACGAAGCGGCATTCCTCACCGGTCCGCGCAGCTCGCCGCAGGAGGTGGAGCGGCTGGTGCGGGCGGCCGAGTCGCGCTTCGTGCTGGCGCTGGACGACGACATCCTCGCGGGCTCCGCCCTGATCAAGCGGCACCACGACGGGGCGTATTTCGGCATGTTCGCCATCGATCCGGCGCGGCAGCAGCAGGGGCTGGGCAAGGCCATGATGGCGCAATGCGAAACCGCGGTGCGCGAGCTCTGGGCGGCAAGATATCTGCGACTCGGCGTCATCAGCCTCCGGCACGAATTGATCGCCTGGTACGAGCGCCGCGGCTTCGTCGTGACCGGCGAGCGCGAGCCGTTCCCGTTCGACGAGGCTCCGGGCGCGCTGCGGACCGATTTCGACCTGGTGGTCCTTCAAAAGCCACTTTAGGCCCTATATGGTCGCGCCGACCGCAACCTCCTCATTCGCGAGACGTCCATGGCCGCCCATCAGAGCACCCCGCATTTCCACAATACCGAGGGCCTGAAGCGCATCGAGGTCGGCTCCAAGGAATTCATGTGCGTGGGCGCCCTGCCGCCGTTCGACCATCCGCACATCTACATCGACATGGGCAAGGACACCGAGATCGTGTGCTCCTATTGCTCGACGCTCTACGTGTACAATCCGGAGCTGGCCCCGGGCACCTCGCAGCCGCTGTCGGCCGTGTACCAGGCCGAACACGCCTAGTTTCGCGTCATGGCCAATGGCCGGACCATCTACATCGCCGGAGCCGGCATCGCCGGCATGACGCTGGCGCTGGCGCTGGCGAAGTTCGGCGCCACCGTGGTCGTGCTCGAGCGCAACAGCAAGGTGCAGGAGGTGGGCGCCGGGCTGCAGATCAGCCCGAACGCACGGCGCGTCCTCAACCAGTTGGGCCTCGACAAGACCATTGCGGCGCGCAGCTTCGAGCCCAGGGCCATCGACGTCTACCCCTACCGCGCCAAGGCGCCGGTGGTCAGCCTCGAGCTCGGCCCGGTCATGCGCGAGCGGTACGGCGTGCCCTATGCCGTGATGCACCGCGCCGACCTTGCCGACGCGCTGTACCGGGCCTGCAAGCGGTTCGCCAATATCGACCTGCTGTTCGGGGTACGCGGCTTCGATGCGGTCAACCACGCGCGCGGCACGTCGCTGGTGGTCGACGAAGCCAATGGCGGCAATCGGAGCGCCCGGGTGTTCGCGCTGGTCGGGGCCGACGGCGTGCGCTCGGAAACGCGCACGCGTGTGCTCAATGGCCCTGCGGCCACCTATTCCGGCTTCGTTGCGTGGCGTACGACGATCTCGGCCGACCTGCTCCAGGGCGTGCTGGCGCTCGACCGCACCACGATGCTGCTGGCACCGGGCTACCACATGGTGTGCTACCCGCTGCCGGCGCGGAAACAGGTCAACGTCGCGCTATTCGTCAAGACCAAGGCAAAGGACCTTGCCGGCGATACGCCGCCGAAAGAGCCCAAGCTCCCCTGGGCCGCGATGTCTTCGCCCACCATCGATGCCGTCGTGCGCCTGGCGCAGGGCGGCTGGGGCTATTGGATCGTCGACACGGTGGATGCCGCCGTGTGGTCGGACGGGGGTGTAGGTCTCATCGGCGACGCTGCGCACGCGATGCTGCCGTTCCAGGCGCAGGGCGCGGCGATGGGCATCGAAGATGCCGCCATCCTCGCGCCGCTGCTGATGACCGAACCCGACGCCGCCTCGGCCTTCCAGCGCTTTGGCGCCATGCGCAAGGAGCGGGTCGAGCGCGTCCGCAAGATTTCGGACTTCAACGGCTTCGCCTACCATCTCGAATGGCCGTTCACGCTCGGACGCGACGCCGTGCTGCGCGCGCAGGGTCCGCGCGGCCATCTCAAGCGCCTCGACTGGCTCTACGGCTTCGACGCCGCTCCCGAGCCGGCAGTCCCACCGCCCGACCGCGCCGCAAGGCTGGCCGAGGGCAGCGGGCCTTAGCGCTTGCGCTTGCCCGCGCCCCTGTGTCAACTGCCGCCCTTGCAACGCCCGAGACTCCATGGCCTCTGACCGCAAAGACTCGCCGCTCACCCTCGCCTGCATCCTCATTACCATCCTGTTGGACATGGTGGGCTATGGCATCATCGTTCCGGTGTTGCCCGAACTGATCAAGGATCTGACCGGCGGCGGCGTGGCCGAGGCGGCGGTGTTCGGTGGCTGGCTGGTCTTCGTCTACGCCTCGATGCAGTTCCTGTTCTCGCCGGTGCTGGGCAACCTCAGCGACCGTTTCGGCCGCCGGCCGGTGCTGCTCGGCTCATTGCTGGGGCTGACGTTCGACTACACCATGATGGGGTTCGCCCCCGTCGTCTGGTACCTGTTCATCGGCCGCTTCGTGTCGGGGGTCGCCGGCGCCGCGGTCGCCACGGCCACCGCCTACATGGCCGACATCACTCATCCCGCCAAGCGCACGCAGCGCTTCGGCCTGATCGGGGCTGCGTTCGGTCTCGGCTTCATCATCGGCCCGGTGATCGGCGGCGAACTAGGCGAATTCGGCCCCAAGGTGCCGTTCTATGCGGCGGCGGTGCTCGCCTTCGCCAACTTCCTCTTCGGCCTGTTCGTGCTGCCGGAATCGCTCGACCACAAGCATCGCCGGCCCTTCAGCATCCGCCGCGCCAATCCGTTCGGGGCGCTGCTGTCGCTGCGGAAATTCCCGGTGGTGCTGTGGCTGATGCTGGCGCTGTTCATGTTCACCACGGCGGCGCAGGCGTTCCCCTCGGTCTACAACTACTTCACCATCGAGGTGTTCAACTTCACCTCGTCGCAGATCGGCCGCACGCTCGGGCTGTTCGGCATCGTCTTCGCGCTGTTCCAGGCGTTCGGCGTCGGCCCGCTGGTCAAGCGCTTCACCGAGACGCCGGTGGTGGTCGTCGGGATGCTGGCGGCGGTCGTCGCCTTCACCGGCATTGCCTTCATCAAGCACGAAGTCTGGGTCTATGTGTACATCGTCATCGGCGCCGTCAGCGGGCTCGCTGCGCCGGCCATCAATGGCGTGCTGTCGCGGCAGGTGCCCGACAACGCGCAGGGCGAATTGCAGGGCGCGGTGAACGCCGCCAACTCGCTGGCCACCATCATCGGTCCGCTCGCGGCCACGCAGATCTTCGCCTATTTCACCTATGGCGAGGGCTCGCCGGGCTATTTCCCCGGGGCGCCGTTCGTCGGCGCCGCCGTCCTGACCGCCGGCGCGGTGGTGCTGTTCACCGCCATCGCGCTCCGCTTCGATCTCGGCCACAAGCCGAGCGTCGCGACGCATCCGCGAACTCCGGAAATGTCGCCCCCGGGCCAGATGCACATTCCCCGCGATGCCCACGAGGACGTACAGCCGCCTCTCTAGGACTTTGTCAGGACAAGCGGGAGCGCCGCGCCGTGTCGGCAGCGCCATGCGCCCAGCCGGGCCCGTGGTGAGGCGGCAGGACGCTACTTGCCGATCGTGCTGGGCCAGGTGCCGTGCTGCTCGCCGGGGCGGTCGATGAGCTCGAAGCCGTGGGCGCCAAAGAAATCGCGCTGGCCCTGCGTCAGGTTGGCGGTGCCCAGCGCCTGACGGTAGCTGTCGAAATAGGCGAGCGAGGCGGAAAGGCAGATCATTGGGAACTCGCCGAGGGCGGCTTCGGCCACCACCTTGCGCAGCGATTTGTGCGCGTCCTGCATGATGGCGACGAAATCGGGCACCATCAGCAGGTTCTGCGCCCCGCCCTTGGCATAGGCGGCAGACATCTGGTCAAGGAAGCGCGAACGGATGATGCAGCCATTGCGCCAGATCTTGGCGATGGTGGCGAGCGGCAGGTTCCAGCCGTTCTCCTCGGACGCCTTGGCCAGCACGGCGAAGCCCTGCGCGTAGGAGACGATCTTGCCGGCGAGCAGCGCCTTCTCCAGCTCGGCGAGCGGCACGTCGGCCTTGCCGGCGCTGCGCTTGCCGTAGACCTTCTCGGCGGCGACGCGCTCGTCCTTGCGCGAGCTGATCGAGCGGGCGGCCACGGCGCCCTCGATGGCCGTCGCCGGCACGCCGAGTTGCTGGCCGGCGATGGCGGACCACACGCCGGTGCCCTTCTGGCCGGCCTTGTCGAGGATCAGCTCGACCAGCGGCTTGCCGGTCTTGGGCTCAATGGCCTCGAGCACGTAGCCGGTGATCTCGATGAGGTAGGAGTTGAGCGGCCCCTTGTTCCACGCCTTGAACACGTCGGACGCCGCCTTTGGGTTCATCCCCAGGCCGTCGCGCATCACCCCATAGACCTCGGCGATCATCTGCATGTCGCCATATTCGATGCCGTTGTGGATGGTCTTGACGAAGTGGCCGGCGCCGCCCTCGCCCAGATAAGCGCAGCACGGCTCGCCGTTGAACTTGGCCGAGATGGCTTCGAGGATGGGCTGGGCGTTCTTCCACTGCGCCTCGGCGCCGCCGACCATGATCGAGGGACCGTGCCGGGCCCCCTCCTCGCCGCCGGAAACGCCGATGCCGAGATAGCCGATGCCCTTGCGCTGCAGATAGTCGAAGCGCCGCTGCGTGTCGGTATAGAGCGAATTGCCGCATTCGAGGATGGCGTCACCGGGTTCGAGCATCGGCAGCAATTGCTCGATCATCTCGTCGACCGGCTTGCCGGCCTTGACCATGATGATGATCGAGCGCGGCCGCTTCACCGACTGGATGAAGGCCTTGATGTCGGCTTCAGGAATGCATTTGCCGTCGAGCCCCTGCGCTTTCGCCACCACCATGAAATCGTCGATCTTGCTGGCGGTGCGGTTGTGCACTGCGATGGTGTAGCCTTTTTCGGCAATGTTCAGCGCCAGGTTGGAGCCCATCACGGCAAGACCAATAAGGCCGATATCGGCAGACGGCATGAAAGCTCCTCCAAGGCGCAAAGTGTTCTTTTCGGTGAACTTTCTGGCACGCGACACCGGCTTTTGCCAGCCTAAAAGCGGCCGGGAATCCAAGGCTGCAAGCGCTGTCAGCCCTTAACAGCCGACCGCGGCTGCGCTACTGCCGGCCCATTGGATCGGAGGCCCGTGAATGGATAGCCTGTCCCAGTTCAGTCTCGCCGGAAAGCGCGCCCTGGTCACCGGATCAAGCCGCGGCATCGGCTTTGCCATCGCTGCTGCGCTGGCCGGTGCGGGTGCGGACGTCATCCTCAACTCGCGCGATCCCGAAACGCTGGGCAAGGCCACTGCCGACCTCGCCGAGTCCGGGGCACGGGCCCGCGCGGTGGCATTCGACGTCACCAGTTCGGTGAGCGTCGGGGACGCGGTCGAGTTCATCGAGCGCGACATTGGGCCGATCGACATCCTGGTCAACAACGCCGGCATGCAGTTCCGTGCGCCGCTGGAGGAGTTCCCCGAGGACAAATTCGAGCGGATCATGTCGACCAACGTCACCTCGGTGTATCTGGTCGGGCAGGCCGTGGCGAAGCGGATGATCCCGCGCGGCGCCGGCAAGATCGTCAACATCTGCTCGCTGATGAGCGGGGTGGCGCGCCCATCGATCGCCCCCTATGCCGCCAGCAAGGCGGCCGTCGCCAATCTCACCCGCGGCATGGCGACCGAATGGGCGCGGCACGGGCTCAACGTCAACGGCATCGCGCCGGGCTATTTCAAGACCGAGCTCAACGAGGCGCTGGTCAAGGATGCCGAGTTCAGCGCCTGGATCGGCCGCCGCACGCCGATGGGCCGCTGGGGCGAGGTCGCCGAACTGGGCGGCGCAGCGATCTTCCTGGCGTCCGATGCCGCGAGCTTCGTCAACGGCCACATCCTCTACGTCGACGGTGCCTTCATGGCGACGGTGTAGCGGCGCCCTTTTCTCGCGAGGTCGTATCAGATAAGGCTGAAAAGCGCTTTCAGCCGTACGAGTCCTTCTCTCTTGAGTCTTCAGCCTGCCCGCATCCTCATCGTCATGGGCGTTTCGTCCAGCGGCAAGACCGTGACCGGCAAGGCCATCGCGCGGCGCCTGCACGCCCCGTTCCTTGATGGCGACGACTACCATCCGGACTCCAACAAGCAGAAGATGCACGCGGGCATTCCGCTCGACGACAACGACCGCTGGCCGTGGCTGTCGGCCTTGGCCAAGGCGCTGCACGAGGCGGCGGAGCAAAAGGGCGTGGCCGTCGGCGCCTGCTCGGCGCTCAAGCGCAGCTATCGCGACTATCTGCTGAAGGAGGCAGGCGAGCCGATCCTGTTCGTCTATCTCGAGGGCAGCCAGAAGCTGATCGAGGAGCGAGCCTCGGCTCGCCACCACGAGTTCATGCCCTCGTCGCTGGTCGGCAGCCAGTTCGAGACGCTCGAAGTCCCCGGCGCGGACGAAAACGCTATCAGCGAGCCGGTCACCCTGCCCGTCGAAACCATCGCCGAGCGCGTCGTAAAGGCGGTTCCGCATTTGAAGAGCTTCCGGCGGAAGCAGTAGCGTCGCGCACCGGCACCTGCTGCACCGCGACGATCGAGCCATCCATCGGAAACTCGTGCTTCGACAGCGCCGTCGGCCAATCCGTCATGCCGGCAAGGCAGTAGGATTTGATCGAGCGTAGCGACAGGAGCGGCGCGGCCGGCAGCACGGGCAGGTCCTGGAAGGGCGTCTCGACCGGCACGGTCACGTCGCCGATAGCCCGGCGGAAATTGAGGTCGCCCTTGAGGACGTTGAGGACATCCGGCCCTTCCCCCAATTCGTCGAGCGGCAGCCGGTCGAAGAATTTCGGCGACGACCAGAAGGCATGCGCGGCGAAGCGGATTCCGCCGCGCTGCACCGCGTTTTGCAGGCGCTTGCCGAAGCCGTCGCTGCCCAGCCGGTCGAACAGGATGGTGACGTCGTCGGCGGTGGTGTCGGAGACGAACATCGGCAATTGCTTGACGTGCACCACCACCTCGACGCCAGCCTCCGCCGCGATGACGCACAGGATCAGGTCGGCGACGAACTCGCCGCCGAAATTGTCGGCGATGAGGTTCAGCCGCCGGACGGAGCCGGCGTCGAGCGCCAGCGCCTCGCGCCCAAGCTCGTAGCGGCCGGTGGGCGAGCCGATCTGCGACAGATCGTGCGCATTGGCGTCGAGCGCCAGCGCCAGACCCTCAGCCAGCGTCGAGACGCGGCCGAGCGCGTCGTCGGCCCATTTGAGGTGCCGGTCGAGATCGCGGTGCTTGGTGGCGCGGAACGGATCGGCACGGGTGTCGGCGAAGCGTACCGCTTCGAGGATGCGGAAATACATCCAGAATTCGAAATCGAAGAACGGCGCCTCGCCGATGCGCCGGCCGTTGACGCGCGCCGGAAATCCCTCCCAGCCCGCGAACGGCCAGTTGCCGAGGTCAACCACCATCGGCGCGCCGGCGGCGATGGCGCGCGAGATGGCCTCGAGCCGCGCCACGGTTTCGGTGTCGAAGCCGTCGCCGGCATTGCGAACGATCATCGGGATGCGCTTCGCCATCGTCTCGGCGACGAAGCGGCGATAACGCTCCATGGGACCGACGGAGCGGGATCTAGGCACGCGGGGCCACCGTCAGAAGCCGAACGCGTATTGGCCGGTGGGGCTGGCGGCGTGCTCCAGCGCCAGCATGCGCATCTTGGCGCCGACGCCACCGGGCGAGGAAAAGCCCACCGCCTTGTCGCCGGCACCCAGCACGCGATGGCACGGAATGATCAGGGGAATGGGGTTGGCGCCCATCGCCTGCCCCACGGCACGCGACAGCGCCACGTCGCCGAGGGTACGGGCGATGGCGCCGTAGGTGGTGGTTTCGCCATAGCCGATCTTCAGCAGCTCGGCATAGGCTTGCCGGTTGAACTCGGGGATGCCGTCCAGGTCGAGCGGCACACCGGTGAAGTCGATCTTTTCGCCTTCGGCATAGCGCCGGATCATATCGGGAAGCGCGGCGAAGCGGCCGTCGGGGAAACCCGGCTCGGCCGGATCGCGCGAAATCCAGATTTCGGTCCTCGCCCGGTCGCGGCCGGGCAACGCCACACGCGCCACGCCGGTATCGGTCCAGGCGAGGCCGAAGGTGCCGAGCGCGGTGTCGACAAGGCAGTAGCGCATGGCCGGCAATATAGTCGCGGGCTGCGACGGACCCAACCCGGTTTTGGCGGTGCAGCGTCAATCAAAGTGAGCATGAGGAAAACAAGCACAGGAACGGCAATGAAACGAAGGCGAGGGCAATGCATATCCATGGCCCGAAGGCGAAAGGCAGGCTGATCAACAGAAACCGAGCCCGCTTTCCGACGACAGCGAACGCGCCAGCTACGATTACTACCCAAGCGATCGGCCCCCATATCAAGAACAGCCCCAGCCATTCGGGATAGCCAGCCAGGGCAAGCCCTCGCGCGATCACAACAACGGTAAGGAACGCCATGAGGCCCGCAACAGCGAGCGTCGCGGCGGCGAAGGGAACCAGCAGCCATCGGTGCGCCATGTTCCCATCTTCCTTCGTTGCCTCCATGCGGGGCACCAGCCCGCTCAGGCGACCGGGCCGCCCGGCGCGGTGAATGGCGCGCCCGGTGCGGGCCGGCCGATGCCTGCCCAGTTGGCGGCCTTGTCCTTGAGCTCGCGGAACTTCCGGCTCACCTGGCCGATGCGCTCGTCCCAGGCGGGGTCGGGCGACTGTCCGGCGATGACGCGGAAATAGACGTCCATCATGGCGGCGATGGCGAAGGGCTCGATCAGCGCCGCCTTCACCGCCCAGGCGAAGAGGATGGCGAAGACGAAGCCGCCTGCCCCCCAGGCGTTGGGAATGAACCAGACCAGCGCTGCGGCGGGCGCCAGCATCAGCAGGAACACCACGAAGCTGAGCACGTACATGATGATGGTCAGCCAGGCGGCGTTCTTGAGCATCACCTTGTAGTTCTGCGCGTAGAGCACCACGGCAGTCTCGGCGTCCTGCCACGGATTGGTGGTGCGCACGCGGAACAGATAGCCGAGCACCACCTCGTCCATCAGCCCGATGGCGACGCGCAGGAAGGCGCGGACCACGGCAAGCACGTTCTGCAGCCCCGGGATCGGCAGGAACGAGGCGATGCCCTGGATCAGCCCGAGGATCGCCGCCAGCACGCCGCGGACCAGCAGGTCGACGCCGAACAGCACGCTGGTTTCGGTGAAATGGTTGCGCACGATCTCGGTGGCGTAGTTGATCTGGCCCTGCCCCTGCGGGATCTGCCGGCCGTCGAGCAGTTCCACCAGTACGGCGATGTGGCCGGCCTTGACGATGTAGAGCAGATATTCGCGCAGGAACCAGATGGTGCCGGCCGTCACCGCAAAGCCGATGATGCCGCCCCAGGCCATGGCGCCGACACGGAAGTCCGGATCGCCGAAGGCCCCGACGCCCCAGCCGATGCCGACGCCGGTTCCCGTCACCAGCACATAGGCGACGGCGATGCCGAAATAAACGATGACGCGGAAGACGATGAAAGGAAGCGTCTGGCCCATAAGGCCGAGCGTGCGGCCGACGGAAAAGTCCCACATGGCGAACCTCGATGCGCGCCCCGCGCGGTGCGAGGTTATCGCGAATCGCGCCGCGGCGGCAATTCACCGCAGGCGACGCCTGTCGATCAGGTGAAAAGCACGGCGGCCAGTGCAAGCAATGCCGGAATTGTCTGGATGAGGAGGATGCGGACACCGACGGTTGCCGCCCCGTAAGCACCCGCCACCGCAACGCAGAGAAGGAAGAAGATCTTCACCGGGTCGCCGGCGTCACCCAGCCAGATGCCCCAGATCAACCCGGCCGCCAGGAAGCCGTTGTAGAGCCCCTGATTGGCGGCCAGCACCTTGCTTTCCCGGGCGAAGGATTCGCTCGTGCCGAACGCCTTGCGGCCGCGCGGCGTGTCCCAGAGAAACATCTCCAGCACGACGATGTAGAGATGGATGACGGCGACAAGGCCGGTGAGGATGTTGGCGATCATGAGGTCTTTCTTACAGCCTCCCCCGTCCATGGCCAACGACGGCGAAACGCCGGCAATTCCGCAAAGCTTCGTTTACGCGCCGGCCGTAGTCTCGCGGCGATCGGAAGCCTTGGGGGCAACGGTGTCGGGACGGGATCTCGTCGAAGATTTGCGCAGCGGTGCGAAGCCGCCGCCGCGCGCCGCGCGCTCCGTCGGACTTGTCGACATCGCGCTCGCCCTCGTTGCAATCGTCGCGCTCACCGGCGTGGGCTATTTTGGCTACACGAACTGGCTGCAGCCGCGCCTTTCGGGCCCTGGCGCCCCGCAGCAACCGCCCGCGCTCGCCGCCGCTCTCCCCGCCAAGCCGGCACCGCAGCCCTGGACGGATGCGGACGACGCCCGATGTGTGCAAAAGGCCCGCGCCGAGGCGCAGTCGAAGGGGCCGCGGCAGGTGATCTCGCCCAACCCGTCGCTGGCGCCGGGCTTTGCCGGCATGGCGAGCCTGCTGGAATGCAAGATTACGCGAAAGGTCGAGCGCTTCTGTGATCCCGAGCAGAAGGGCAAGCTGGTCGAGGCCGTGAACGACTATCTCACCCGCACCGACCTCATCGTCGGGGCGCTGGGATTGCAGGGCGCGCCGATGGCGATCATGGGGCAGATCGTCGGCGGCGAAGCCGCCGCCGGTTCCGGCATCTATGAGGCGCAGCGCGCCGAAGTCCTCGCCTTCATGCAGACCTACAATGGGCGAGTGGCCAAGGCCATTCGGGCACTGGCGCGCGACGGCCTCGTCGCCCCCACCGATTTTGCCGGCTTCCTCGGCGGAACGCCGGAAAACGTCAAGGCGCTGTTCGGGGCGGCGCTGGCGGAACGCAACATCTGCGCGTGAGCGGGTGCCATAAATAAAGAGCCGCCCCGAAGGGCGGCCCTGTCGCGGCACGTGCGTGAGTTCACCTGCCAATCCTAAATGTCGTCGATTCTCAGTGCTTGAGGTCCTTGCGGGCCTCGTCCTTGGCCTTGCCCACGGCCGACTGTACCTGTCCGGCCGCCTTGTCGAGCTTGCCTTCCGCCTGCAGCTTGACGTTGCCCGTCATCTTGCCGGCGGCATCCTTCACGGCGCCTTTCATCTGCTTGCCCGCGCCTTCGATCTGGTCCTTGTGCATCTGGTTAACCTCCTCAGAATGCAGTCGGTGAGGAAACGGCCGGACGCCGCGGCGGTTCCCGTCCGTTTCATGAATTCGGGGCCCATCTCAGCGGCAAGCTGCGCTGCACAGGCGTTCATTGCCGCTGCGTGACGTCCAAAAAGCGCGGCCGTCGGCCGGAACGCCATTCTTCACACGACGTCAGGGGTCAACGGGGCGGAACGCCGGGGGCGGCCGCGGAACTCGGCTCGCCGAGATAGCTCACCTCGATGCGATGGAACAGCGGTCCCTGCTTCATGCCGGACAGCCATTTGTCGAAATCGGCGCGATCCCGGAATCCGGCCTTGCGCGCATCGGCGGCCGTCACGTCCGCCGGGTCCATCTCGTCCATGCGACCGATCCGCAGCAGCCCGATCCTGGTCTTGAGCGTGCCGCCCGCCTTGACCGAAGGCCGCGTCCAGCGCCGGAACTGCAGCGTGATGTCGCCCCGCCTGATCGCCTCCAGCACCTCGGCCTTGATCAACATCGCCCTGCCCTCCTCATAACCGGCTCGCGGCGCACCGCGCCGGGCGTTTGATAGCGGCTCTGGGGGGAAGGAGCACGCGCAATGTTTTCTGCCATCGGCCTCGCGGCGACCTGGTGCTGGTGCTGCCCGCGGCCACCCGGCTGGCTCTGGTCACGGCGCCGCAGGCGGAGGCGCTGACGCCCCACGATTGGCTCGGCGTCTACACGCATCAATAAGTGGTGCGGGCGGCGGGACTCGAACCCGCACGGGGATACCCCCTCGGGATTTTAAGTCCCGTATGTCTACCATTCCATCACGCCCGCACATGCTGGACGTACGTGGAGCGGTGCGGCAAGGCAATGGCTAGTCCGTGCCGCCCGCGATCGGCGCCACGTAGGCGACGTCGAGGTCCCAGGGGAAGAAGATCCAGGTGTCCTGGCTGACTTCGGTGATGAAGGTGTCGACCATCTCGCGGCCCTTGGGCTTGGCGTAAACGGTGGCGAAGTGGGCGCCCGGCAGCATGTCGCGTACGGCCCGGGCGGTGGCGCCAGTATCGACCAGATCGTCGACGATCAGGATTTTCCGCCCGGCCTTCGCCTTCTCGACGATCTGCGGATCGATCGGCTTCAGCAGCCTGATCTCGCCCTGCGACTGGTGATCGTAGCTCTTGACCGCGACGCAATCGACGGTGCGGATGTTGAGCTCGCGGGCGACGATCGCCGCCGGCACCAGGCCGCCGCGGGTGATGGCGACGCAGGCCTCGAACGGTCCCTCGCCATTCAGCCGCCAGGCGAGCGCCCGGCTGTCGCGATGGAACTGGTCCCAGCTCACCGGGAAACTCTTGGTACGCGGATCGTTCACGACTGCTCTCCTCGCAATCTCAATAGGGATCGGGCGACGGGAAGCCGCCCTTGGCGTGTTCCGCAGCCACCATGTCGTACACGGCCTTCGCCGCCTGCCTGAGCCGTGCCTCGTCGGCCGAGCGCAGCACCAGCTCGGTCATCACCGTGCCGTCGCCCATGCGCGGGTAGCTGCCCATCTTCACGTCGGGGAATTGCTGCTGCAGCGCGGCCAGCGGGCCACCGATATTGCCCTCGCCTACCCGCGACTTGACCGTCAGCGAATGCACCTTGCGGCCGCCCTTGAGGGTGGGCGCGATCGAATCCAGCATCGCCCGCATGATCACCGGCACGCCCGCCATCACGTGCACGTTGCCGATGCGGAAGCCGGGGGCGGCGCTCACGGAGTTGACGATCAGGCTCGCGCCCTCGGGAATACGCGCCATCCTGAGCCGCATCTCGTTGGGCTCGGTGCCGCGCTCCTTCCAGCGGGCTTCGAGCATGGCCCGCGCCTCCGGGTTGATCGGAAGCGCCACGCCGAACGCCTTGGCGATGGCGTCGGCGGTGATGTCGTCATGGGTCGGGCCGATGCCGCCGGTGGTGAAGACGTAGGTGTAGCGGGCGCGCAGCGCGTTCACGGCGGCGATGATGTCGTCCTCGACATCGGCAACCACCCGCACCTCCATCAGGTCGATGGCAAGGTCGGTGCAAAAATCGGCGGTGGCGCCGATATTGACGTCCTTGGTGCGCCCCGAGAGGATTTCGTCGCCAATGACGAGCAGCGCGGCGGTCGGGTTCTTCGGATCGTCAGTCATCTTCGTCGGCCGGAGCGGGAAAGGCGCATGCATCGCGCGCCGGCGCGGCAAAAGCAACGGGCGCACGGGCTTTTGCACCAGAGCGGGATTGCCGATTCGCGGCTGCTCCCGGCTTTTTTTCGCGCTCTGTCGGATCGGTCGCGGGAGTGCCCGATCGTTCGCTCCCTCCGACGCAAGGCAGCCCGGCCTTCCAAATCCGTCCCCGACGGACTATTTCTGAACGACGCGAAAGATATCGAGATGATTACGTACGTCGACGCCGAAACCAAGACCCGCCGCACCTCGGGCATCATTCCGCTGCACGGCGAGGCCGGGTTTGCCGGCATGCGCAAGGCGGGAGCCCTCACCGCCGAGGCGCTCGACCTGCTGACCGAGCATGTGAGGCCCGGCGTCACCACGGCCTTTCTCGACCGGATGGCTTATGAGTTCGCCATGGATCACGGGGCGATCCCGGCGACCCTGTTCTACAAGGGCTACCGCTATTCGATCTGCACCTCGATCAACCATGTGGTGTGCCACGGCATGCCGGAAGAGCGCCCGCTACGCGAAGGCGACATCGTCAATATCGACCTGACGCTGATCGTCGACGGCTGGTACGGCGACAGCTCGCGCATGTACCCGGTGGGCGAAATCTCGCGCAAGGCGGAGCGGCTGATCGAAGTGACTTACGAGTCGCTCTATGCCGGCATCGCGGCAGCGAGGCCCGGCAACACCACCGGCGACATCGGCGCCGCCATCCAGGCGCACGCCGAGGCCGAGCGCACCTCGGTGGTGCGCGATTTCGTCGGCCACGGCGTCGGCCAATTGTTTCACGACGAGCCCAACATCATGCATTTCGGCGTGCCGGGCACCGGCGTGGAGCTCAAGCCGGGCATGATCTTCACCATCGAGCCGATGATCAATCTCGGCCGCCCGCACGTCAAAATCCTGTCGGATGGCTGGACGGCGGTGACGCGCGACCGCACGCTGTCGGCGCAAGCCGAGCACTCGATCGGCATCACCGAGACGGGGCACGAAATCTTCACCCTCTCCCCGCGCGGCCTGTTCAACCCGCTCGACGCCCGCAAATAGCGATGGGGGATGAGGCCAAGCCGGCGCTGGACGGACTGGCCGAAGCCCCTGCGGTCGACCTCAAGACGGGCCATCGCGACCGGGTGCGCGAGCGCTTCAAGCGCGTCGGCGGCGAGGCCTTCACCGATGCGGAACTGCTGGAAGCGGTGCTGCATCTGGCGATACCGCGCCGCGACACCAAGGACCTCGCAAAGCTCCTGCTCAGGCGCTTCGGCTCGTTTTCCGCGGTCCTCGCGGCGCCAAGGGCGCAACTGGACGAATTCGCCGGGCTTGGCGATACCACGATCACCAGCCTCAAGATGATGCAGGCGGCGGCGCAGCGCTATGCCCGTGACCGGGTGGACCAGACGCAGCCGATCCTCAGCTCATGGGCGGCCCTGATCGATTACTGCCGCTCGGCCATGGCGTTCGAGGACGTCGAGCAGTTCCGCGTACTGTTCCTCGACAAGAAAAACCGGCTGATCGCCGACGAAGTGCAGCAGCGCGGCACCATCGACCACACCCCGGTCTATCCGCGCGAGGTGATCAAGCGCGCGCTCGAACTCGGCGCTACCGCCTTGATCCTCGCGCATAACCACCCGTCGGGCGATCCGGCGCCCTCCACTGCCGATGTGCAGATGACGCGCCAGATCATCGACGTCGCCAAGCCGCTCGGCATCACCGTCCACGACCACATCATCATCGGCAAGTCCGGCCACGCCTCGATGAAGGCGCAGCGGCTGATCTGACGGGTACGCTACTCGGAGTCCGGTGCCGAGGTGGCGGCCCTGCCGCCCAATTTCAGGACTGCGCCACGCACCGATTTCGCCATCGCCAGCAGCTTGGGATCGGACTTCACCCGCGCCTTGAGCTGGTGCAGGCCGCGGTGGCCGGCGGCCGCCAGCAGGCCGCGGCGCGTCACCGGCACGTAGTGGTGCCGCACCGGCACCTGCACATTGCACCAATGGCGCTTCTCGTCGGTCAGCCCCTCGCCCATGTCGAAGACGCGATAGCCGGCGTCGAACACGGTCTGCATCACCCGCAGCAGGCATTGCTTGCCCGGTGAGCCGGGGCGAAGCGCCGGGTCCTCGCTCATCGACGAAATCAGGCAGAAGATGCGGTCGCCATAGACGATGTTGTAGCGCACCGCGACGACGTCGCCGTTCAGCGTCAGCACATGCAGCTTCACCGGCACCTGCGAGCCCAGAGTGGCCGTGGCATCGTAGAAGGCGCGGATATTGGGGCCGCAGAACGGATCGAACACACCCATCTCGCGGAACCGTGCCGCGCGCTGGCGGAACATGGTGTCGAGCACGAGGCCGGCCGGAATGCCGCTCTCCATCTCCTCGAAGCGCACCTCGCCCATGGCCTCGAGCTTGTCGCCCTGCTGACGGTCATGCTTGCGGCGCGACTTGTTGCGCTGGGTCTTGTCGGCGTCCTCGAAGCCGGCGAAGGCGGCGCGATAGAGGGTGTCGGCTTCGATCGACTGGCCAAGCTCGGCGAACAGGTCGACTCCGTCGACGACGAGTTGCGGCACCGATTTGAGGTAGACCAGATCGGCGCCGGGAACGTCCGCGAGCATCTGCCGCCAGAGCGCCGCCCGGCGCGCCGGTGGCATCGCGGCGAGCCGCGATGTGTCGACCAGGGGGGCGTTGCAGCCGACATGGGCGCCGGGAAACCAGGAGAGCAGGCGTACGCCCTTGTCCCAGCGCCGCTGCAGCGGCAGCAGCGCCACGGGCACGCCGGCGTCCTCGGCGAGGATGAAATACTGGTTCGCCTCGGCGACGCCGAGGTTCGAGATCCACAGCCGTACGAATTCGAAAATCTGGCCCGGCGACTCGACGCCGCCGGCGGTGAGTCGGCGCCAGACCGCCTCGACGCCCTCCAGCCGGTGGCCGACCGAAACATGGAAGCTTCCCACCGCGGACTCGATCGTCCGCGGCATGGCCTCGACCAGCGACGTGCGTGCGAGGGCTGCACTCTGCGCCATTCCGGCAATCCTCATCTTCCCGCTTGCAAGCTGGCGGGCAGGCATGAATCTGCGGTTCACTTTGCCGCTAATCCCGCGCGAGGACTGGCTTTTCTGGCGCCAGGGTTAATTTCAGCCGAAGCTTTGCAGGATCGGGAAGGTTTCGAGGAACCAATAGCTGAGGCGGGTGAACTGACCCGTCAGGAACAGCAGGCCGGTGAGCACCAGCAGCACGCCCATGACCTTCTCCACCGTGCCCAGATGTCTGCGAAAGCTGGCGAAGAAGGTGAGGAACGGCCCGATGGCAATGCCGGCGAGCAGGAACGGCACGCCCAGCCCCAGCGAATAGATGCCGAGCAGGCCGGCGCCCTGCCAGGCCGTATCCTGTACCGCCGCGACCGACAGGATCGCCGCCAGCACCGGGCCGATACACGGTGTCCAACCGACGGCGAAGGCCAGTCCGAGCAGAAAGCCGCCCATCGGCCCGCTCGCGGCGCCGGGGCCGGAATGCCGGAACTGGCGGTCGAGAAAGCCGATACGGAAGACGCCAAGGAAATGCAGGCCCATGGCGATGATGAACAGACCGGCGACCGGGGTGATCACCGGCAGCGCCTGCCGGAACGCCTGGCCGAAGGCCGTCGCCGTCGCCCCAAAGGTGACGAACACCAGCGAGAAGCCGAGGATGAAGAACACCGAGGTGAAGACGGATTTGCGCCAGATCACCCCCGCTGTCGCGCCATCTGCCCGCAACTGGTCGAAGCTCGAGCCGGACATATAGGTAAGATAGGGCGGCACCAGCGGCAGCACGCAGGGGCTCAGGAAGCTCAGCACCCCTGCCCCGAACACCAGCGGAAACGAAAACCCGTTCATGCCGGGCTTGTGGCAGGGGGTTGTCGGCAAGGCAACTGCCTCAACGTCGCGTGATGGCATCGGGGCGAGACGCGCCTCTTGCTCACCACACCAACCGCGGCTAAGTCGCATCTACCCGCTTTCGGATATCTACCCAACATCGGATACAAAGCGCATGACCCTACCGATCCGTATCGCGCCATCGATCCTCAGCGCCGATTTCGCGCGTCTGGGCGAGGAAATCCGGGCCATCGCGGCAGCGGGCGCAGACTATATCCATGTCGACGTGATGGATGGCCATTTCGTGCCCAACATCACGCTGGGCCCGATCCTCGTGCAATGGATACGCCCGATCACGACCAAGGTGCTGGATTGCCATCTGATGATCGCGCCGGCCGATCCCTATATTCCAGCGTTCGCCAAGGCGGGGGCCGACATCATCACCTTGCACGCCGAGGCCGGTCCGCATCTGCACCGCTCGCTGCAAGCGATCCGGGCCGAGGGCAAGAAGGCGGGCGTTGCGATCAATCCGGCGACGCCGGTGTCGGCGCTCGAGCACGTTGTCGACAGCGTCGACCTGATCCTGGTGATGAGCGTCAACCCCGGCTTCGGCGGGCAGAGCTTCATCCCCGAGGCGGTGACCAAGCTGAAACAGGCCAAGGCGCTGATCGGTGGACGGCCGATCGACCTCGAAGTCGATGGCGGCATCAATCCGGAAACCGCCGGGCCCGTGGCGCGCGCGGGCGCCAATGTGCTGGTGGCCGGCAATGCGGTGTTCGCCGGCAACGACCCCAAGACCTACGCTCCGCGCATCAAGGCGATCCGCGATGCCGCCTCGACGCTCGATGTCTAGCCCTGTGCCCTCGGGTCTCAGCCACATGACCTTCGTCGTGGCCGACCTCGATGCGATGGAGGCGATCCTCGTCGGCGTATTGGGCGCACGGAAAGTCTACGATAGCGGCCCCAAGCAGTTCTCGCTGTCGGAGGAGCGCTTCTTCGAAATCGGCGAAGAGCCGCTGTGGGTCGCCACGATGCAGGGCGAGGCCCTTCCGGCTCGCAGTTACAATCACGTGGCCTTCAAGATCGACGATAGCGATTTCGAGATCTATCGCGCGCGCATCGCGTCCCTAGGGCTGGATTTGCGTGAGAGCCGCCCGCGAATCGCCGGCGAAGGCCGCTCGCTCTATTTCCACGACCACGACAATCATCTGTTCGAGCTGCACACCGGCACACTAGCCGAACGGCTGGCGGCCTATGCTGCCGCGGCACCATCGAGGACTTAACCATGATCCCGCGCTACTCCCGTCCCGAGATGGTGGCCATCTGGTCGCCCGAGACGAAATTCCGCATCTGGTTCGAGATCGAGGCGCACGCCACGACGCAGCTTGCCAATCTCGGCGTGGTGCCGAAAGAGGCGGCCGAAACCATCTGGGACAAGGGCAGCAAGGCCACCTTCGACGTCGCCCGCATCGACGAGATCGAGGCGACCACCAAGCACGACGTCATCGCCTTCCTCACCCATCTCAGCGAAATCGTCGGCCCCGAGGCGCGCTTCGTGCACCAGGGCATGACCAGTTCCGACGTGCTCGACACGACGCTCGCGGTGCAATTGGCGCGCGCCAGCGACATCCTGCTCGCCGACATCGACACGCTGCTTGCGGCGCTGAAGCGCCGCGCCAAGGAGCACAAATATTCGATCACGATCGGGCGCTCGCATGGCATCCATGCCGAGCCGACGACCTTCGGCATCAAGCTCGCCCAGGCCTATGCGGAGTTCGCCCGCGCCCGCGAGCGCCTGGTCAACGCCCGCCGCGAGATCGCCACCTGTGCCATCTCCGGCGCCATCGGCACCTTCGCCAATATCGACCCGTCGGTCGAAGCCTATGTCGCCGACAAGCTCGGGCTGGTGCCCGAGACCGTGTCGACGCAGGTCATCCCGCGGGACAGGCATGCGATGTTTTTTGCAACGCTGGGGGTGATTGCGTCCTCGGCGGAGCGGCTGGCGACTGAGATTCGGCATTTGCAGCGGACGGAAGTGCTTGAGGCGGAAGAGTTCTTTTCGCCGGGGCAGAAGGGCTCGTCGGCGATGCCGCACAAGCGCAACCCGGTGTTAAGCGAGAACGTGACGGGCCTTTCTCGACTTGTTCGCGGCATGGTCACGCCGGCGCTCGAGGATGTGGCGCTCTGGCACGAGCGCGACATCTCGCACTCGTCGGTCGAGCGCATGATCGGGCCGGACGCCACGGTGACGCTGGACTTCGCCCTGGCGCGGCTGACCGGGCTGATCGACAAGCTGCTGGTCTATCCCGACGCCATGAAGCGCAACCTCGATTTGCTGGGCGGGCTGCACAACTCGCAACGCGTACTGCTGGCGCTGACGCAGGCCGGAATGAGCCGCGAGGCCGCCTATGCCGCGGTGCAGCGCAACGCCATGAAGGTGTGGGAGATGCGCGGCGACCGCGCCGGGAAATTCGCGAGTCTTTTGAAGGCGGACCCCGAGGTTTCTCAGAATCTGAGTCCGGCCGAGATCGACGCCATGTTCGACGATTTCTATCACCTCAAGCACGTCGATGCGATCTTCGAGCGGGTGTTCGGGCCGGATCTCTGACCGGTGAAGATCGCGGAAGCCGACATCCTGATCGCGCCGGGGCTGGGCAATTCGCCGCCCGAGCACTGGCAGCGCCGCTGGGCGCGGCGCATGGCCAATGCGCATGTCATCGAGCAGGACGATTGGCAGACGCCGGCGCCGGCCGACTGGATCGGCCGCATCCATCAGGAGATCATGCTGGCGACCCGGCCGGTGGTGCTGGTCGGCCATTCCCTGTCGGTCGCCGCGATCGTGCTGACGGCGCAGCGCCTCGCCGACACCAAGGTGCGCGGCGCATTCCTGGTGTCGCCGCCGGATTTCGACGGCCCTGACCTCCCGCCCGAAGCCAGGCCGTTCAAGCCGCCGACCGATCCGCTGCCCTTTCCCTCGATGGTCATCGCCTCGACCACCGACCCGCTGGTGACGGTCGAGCGCGCGCAGGGCTTTGCCGCCGACTGGGGCAGCGCCTTAAAGCTCGCGGGCGACGCCGGCCACATCAACGCCGCCTCCGGCCACGGCCCATGGCCGGAAGGGCTGCTGATGTTCGCGGAACTGATGCAGCGGCTGAAGGCCTAACCCGTCGCAGAACGGTGTCGTCGCGCAGGAGTGCGAGGATTGCGGCCTCGGCCTGCGCTCCTTCGGCGCGAACGCGTTAGCGGCGGTGGGCGATGAACGAGATCTTCTTGTGCCCCGTTCCCTTGGCCGGCGTATACTCACAGACCAGATTGTCGAGCAGCGGGCGCTTTTCCTTGAGCAGCCCGGCGATAAAGCCGAGAACCAGGCTCGGCCGGCACGTCATGGTGTCAGCCGTCCAGGCCATGCCCTTGTTGCACGAGGTGCGGCTCAGCCTGACGTCGACGAACACGCCGGCGACGTTCCAGTTCAACCGCCCATCGCAGCGCAGCCCGCCACCCCGCACCGAATAGGTGCCGCGATGCTTCAGGCAAAAGCTGAAGCTGTACTTGTCATAGATATTGCCGACGGCGGCATAGCAGTTGGAGACGATGACGCCGCCCGGGACATCCGGCACCGCGACCCGGACGTCGCGCTCGACGGCCGAAGCGGCACTGGTGAAGATGAACAGGCAGGCTGCGAGCACCGCAAGCATATTGGCAAGCTGACGCATGATCATACTCCCGCAAGCAAATGCCGGCAGGTTATGCCCGCGAGGCTCGTCGCGGCAAGGCCTCAGCCTTCGGCCAGCACCTGCTCGCGGGCGGTGATGGTCAGTTCGGCCATCTTCTTTCGAATCATGTCGTCGGACACCGAGGCGCCCTTGGCCTTGAGGTCGGCGGAAATCTTGCGGAACACGTCTTCCTCACCGGCTTCCTCGAAGTCGGCGGCAACCACCTCGGCGGCGTAGTCCCTGGCGTGCTGGTCGGACAATCCCATGTGCTCGGCCGCCCACAGGCCCAACAGCTTGTTGCGGCGGGCCTCGGCCTTGAACCGCAGCTCGTCGTCGCGCGCGAACTTGGCTTCCTGGGCTTTTTCGCGGTCGTCAAACTGGGCCATCTCGGTCTCGCCTCGTGCTCTCAAACGCGGCGCCGCGCGCCGCCTCCGTAGAGGAGATAGTCGGTGCGATGGCTTTAATCAACGGCCCGTGAAGCATGCCACATGGAGCGAGGAATCCGGGGCAAGCCGTTCTGCGGCTTCAGCTATTTCCGGGCAGCCCGGCCACGCCCCGAAAGAGCTTGCTTTCGGGAGGGGTTCTGGCGCATGAACGGCCCAACCTCCCCCACCCGATCGCTGTCAGGATTTTGCCAATGAACCGTCGGCGGAAGATTTACGAGGGCAAGGCGAAGGACCTCTACGAGGGTCCGGAGCCGGGCACTCTGGTTCAGTACTTCAAGGACGACGCCACCGCCGGCAACGGCGCCAAGCACGATATCATCGACGGCAAGGGCGTCCTCAACAACCGCATCTCCGAATACATCTTCACCAAGCTCAATACGCTGGGCATCCCCACGCATTTCATCCGCCGCATCAACATGCGCGAGCAACTGATCAAGGAAGTCGAGATCATTCCGCTCGAGGTGGTGGTGCGCAACGTCGCGGCCGGCTCGCTGGTCAAGCGCCTCGGGCTCGAGGCCGGCACGCAGCTGCCGCGCTCGATCATCGAATTCTACTACAAGGACGATGCCCTCAACGACCCGATGGTGAGCGAAGAGCACATCACCGCGTTCGGCTGGGCCACCCCGCCCGAGCTGGACGACATCATGAGCCTGGCGGTGCGCGTCAACGACTTCCTCACCGGCCTGTTTATGGGCGTCGGCATCCAGCTCGTCGACTTCAAGATCGAGTGCGGGCGGCTCTACGAGGGGGACACGATGCGGATCGTGCTGGCCGACGAGATCAGCCCGGACAATTGCCGGCTGTGGGACATCAAGACCCGCAACAAGCTCGACAAGGACCGCTTCCGCGAGGATCTGGGCGGGCTGGTCGACGCCTATCGCGAAGTGGCGCAGCGGCTCGGCATTCTTGTGGAAACCGACAACGCGCTGACGACCGGGCCGCGCCTGGTCCAGTAAGAAGCGCGCATGAGAGCCCGCGTCACCGTCACCCTCAAAGCCGGCGTGCTTGACCCGCAGGGCCAGGCCATCACCGGTTCGCTCAAGAGCCTCGGCTTTTCCGGGGTTTCCGCCGTGCGGCAGGGCAAGGTGTTCGACCTCGAGCTGGGCGAGACCGACCCAGCGGAGGCGCGGCTCAGCCTCGCCGCGATGTGCGAGAAGCTGCTCGCCAACACGGTGATCGAGAACTACGCGATCGAGATCGTCTGAACCGCAAAGCCCCGCCCGCCCTCCCGTCGTTGCGTACGCGGGAAGGCGGGCGGGGCTTTCGGACCGTCTGCTGCCCGCTACAATTTCACCTGCGGGCGGCCTTCTCCGGTCTCGCTGTGCGTCTGCTCCAGGGTGGGGCGGATTTCGACGCTGGCGTATTTCATCAGGGCACTGTCCCTGGTCAGGGCGATGGCCTCGTCCATGTCCCGGGCCTCGATCAGGGTGAAGCCGCCGAGCCATTCCTTGGTTTCGAGGAACGGGCCGTCGGTGCGGCTGATGCCGCGCCGGCCGCCACGGATGGTGACCGCGGTTTCCGGGCCCTGCAGCGGCTGGCCGAGGATCAGATGGCCGGAGCGGCGCATATCGATGTCCTCGACAATGGTGTCGTCGGTGAGCTTGGTCAGCTCGGCCTCGGAGACGCCATCGAAGGCGCCGGGCTCGAAATAGACGAGGCACATAAATTTCATCTGGAGTCTCCATGCTTGTGTCGCAGGTAATCGCGCGACGAAGGGCGAAATCGACAATACTCTGTCAGGGCGTCTCGCAGGCTCTGTCATGGCGGCAGGTGCGGCGTTCGAGTCACACCGCGAGGCAATCGCGCCTGCGACGCCAAAGTGCCCTGTTTCGGGCCGGCGAATCCGCTAGAGCGATGCCGTTCGTCCGGTTGCCCCTGCCATGCTCAAGACCTTCTCGCTGTCGCTGCTGTTCATGCTTGCCCTCGGGCTCATGATCGCGGCCTATTCCAGCATCCCAACCTGATCCAGCGGCGGGGCCGAATTGGCTCGTATCGTCTTCCTCAGCGTGCCGGCCTACGGACACCTCAATCCGGTGCTGCCGATCGTGCGCGAGCTGGTGCGCCGCGGCCATGAGGTCACGGTGTTCGACGAGCCGCCCTTCGCCCCGGTAATCGCGGCGACGGGGGCGAAATTCGTCGCCTACCCGCCGGTGATGAGCATGGAGGACATGGCCGCCGTGCTGATGAGCGGCGACCTGATGGCGACGTTCGAGCTGTTCGTGCGCTCGACCCCGGCGCTGCACGAATTCTGCTACCGCACGCTGAAGCGCGACAAGCCCGACATCATCGTCGCCGACGGCATTGCGCTGTGGGGCGAAATGGTGGGGCGGGCGCTGCGGGTGCCGCATGTGATCACCAGCCCGTTCTTTGCCTACGAGATCGGGCGCAACCAGGCGCCGGGCGAGTTCCCGGCCAGCCTCAAGAGCTTCCTCAGACATCTGGGGCCGCTGGTCTGGGGCTGGATCGCGGTGGCGCTCAAGGGGGTGTGGCTGCTGCCGCTGCACTGGCCGATCCAGCCGGTGCGCGGCGACCTGACGCTGATGCTGACCAGCCGCGAGGTGCACCCGCCCTCGCCCATCTTCGACAAGAAGGGCTGGGCCTTCGTCGGCGCCATGATCGACCCGGCGACGCGGCTCGACAGCTTCGATTTCTCGCGGCTCGACGGGCGGCCGGTGATCTATGTGTCGCTGGGGACGCTGATCTTCGGCAAGACCGATTTCTACGAGCGCTGCATGCAGGCGCTGGCCGACTTCTCCGGCCAGGTGCTGCTGTCGGCCGGGCGCGGCTCCGACCTCGGCCGCTTCGCCAAGGCGCCCGGGAACTTCATCGTCGCCGAGACCTTCCCGCAGCTCGAGGTGCTGCAGCGTACCGACCTGTTCATCACCCCGGCCGGGCTCAACAGCCTGCACGAGGCGCTGTGGTTCGGCGTGCCGATGGTGGCGGTGCCGCAGCATTTCGAGCAACTGCACAATGCCGAGGCGATGAGCACGCGGGGCGCCGGCATCACGCTGCCGGACGAGGCGCATGGCGGCACGGTCAGCCCGGCCGAGCTACGGCGGGCGGTCGATACGGTGTTCGCCGACCTCGCGGGCTACCGCAGCAAGGCGCTGGCGCTGGGCGAGAGCCTCAAAGCGGCCGGCGGGTTCGCGGCCGCCGCCGATCTCATCGAGCGCACCGGCGCGCGGCGTTCAGGTCACGTTCAGCCGGACGCCGTCACAAGCGCGTCGGCGGCGGTGCGGTAGTCGTTACCGGCCGCTTAACCAAACCGATTCAACACGGCTTAACCGGCCGACCCTATAACCGAGACATGCGCTGCGTAGCGCGCGCGACCACCAGTAAAGCCCGCCCCAAATGCTCAAGACCTTCTCGCTGTCCGTGCTGTTCTTCCTGACCCTGGGCGTGATGTTCGCCGCCTATGCGTCGGTGCCGACGGGCTTCTGATTTCCTGACAATTTTCGGCATTAAGCACGCCGGGTAACCGTCGCGACGGTTGTCACGGGCGTTAACGCGCCCGCTGCTCTATGTCGGAAGCTCCAACCTGGAGTTTTGCGGCATGTCAGGTCAGAACGCGCGGCTTTCGTGGGTCGATACGGCCAAGGGAATCTCCATCATCCTCGTGGTGATGATGTATTCGGTGTTCAACGTCGGCCAGGATGCCGAGGGCATCGGCCTGTTCCACTACGTCATCGGCTTTGCCACCCCGTTCCGGATGCCGGAATTCTTCCTGATCTCGGGGCTGTTCCTCGACCAGGTGCTGTCGCGAACCTGGAAGGCGTATGCCGACCGGCGCGTGCTGCATTATTTCTACTTCTACGCCGTGTGGGCGGTGATCCACATCGTGCTCAAGATCGGCATCATGAGCGCGGCGCCCATCGAGGCGGCCAACGACGTGCTGTGGGCCATCGTCGAGCCCTATGGCGTGCTGTGGTTCATCTACCTGCTCGCCGCCTTCAGCGCCGTGACCAAGCTGTTCTACGACCTCAAGGCGCCGAAATGGGCGGTGTGGGCGTTCGGCGCCGCCTTCCAGATGGCGCACGTGCAGACCGGCAGCTACCTGGTCGACCAGTTCTGCGCCTATTTCGTCTATTTCTACTCGGGCTACATCTTTGCGCCGATGATCTTCCGGCTGGTCGACTGGGCCGCCGCCAACACACGGCTGGCGCTGCTCGGGCTCGCCGCCTATGCCGTGGTCAACGTCGTGCTGGTGTTCTCGCCCGGCTTCGAGGTGCTGCCCGGCGAAATCCAGCTCGGCTGGGGCGGCGTCCCGGGGGTGCGGCTGCTGCTCGCCATCGCCGGCGCCCTGGCGCTGTGCGTCACCGCCGGGCTGATCACCAACTTCAAGGCGGTCACCTGGTTGCGCTGGCTGGGCGAGCATTCGATCGTGGTCTACCTGGTGTTCGTGCTGCCGATGTCGTTCGCCCGCATCGGGCTCAGCAAGCTCGGCCTGATCCAGGACGTGACGCTGTCGAGCTTCCTGGTGATGGTGATTGCCATCGGCGCCTCGGTGGGGCTGTACCTGCTGGTACAGAAGACCGGCCGCGGCAAGTTCCTGTTCGAGCGCCCGGCCTGGGCGCATCTCAGCGGCGTCAAGGGCAGCCGGTCGTATCGCCCGGCGGCGGTGCCGGCGGAATAGGACGGGGCGTTGCGGTGGCGGTGTGTGCGCCGAGAGATCGCACCCCTCACCCGGCTTCTAGGCTCGCTTACGCTCGCCAAGGCGCCGACCTCTCCCCTGAAGGGGCGAGGTGAGGCTGACTGCCAGCAACGGTTTCGGTGGGATGACACCTTGGGTCGGGCTTGCCTTTTGGCGGTGGACGCAGCACTAGTCGGCCTATGAAATCAGCCGTCGTTGTCTTCCCCGGCCTCAACCGCGACCGCGACATGATCGCGGCGCTCGGCACGATTTCGGGCCGGGCGCCGGCTGTCGTCTGGCACAAGGAGACGGAGTTGCCGGATGTCGACCTGATCGTCATCCCGGGCGGCTTTTCCTATGGCGACTATCTGCGCGTCGGGGCCATCGCGGCGCGCTCGCCGATCATGGCGACGATCCGCGAGCGGGCGGCGAAGGGCGTGCACGTGCTGGGCGTGTGCAACGGCTTCCAGATCCTGACCGAGGCCGGGCTGGTGCCGGGGGTGCTGATGCGCAACGCCTCGCTACGCTTCGTCTGCCGCGAGGTGCGGCTGAGGGTCGAGACGGCCGATACCGCCTTCACCCGCGGCTATGCGCAAGGCCAGGTGATCACGACGCCGGTGGCGCATCACGACGGCAATTATTTCGCCGACGCCAATACGCTCAAGGCGATCGAGGACAACGGCCAGGTGGCGTTCCGCTATGCCGAGGGCACCAATCCGAACGGGTCGGTCAACGACATCGCCGGCGTGCTCAACCGCGAGCGCAACGTGCTCGGCCTGATGCCGCACCCCGAGAATCTGATCGAAAGCGCGCATGGCGGGCTCGACGGCCGGGCGCTGTTTGCGGGGCTGCTGCAGGTCGCGTGATTCCGGCTTGCTCCGGCCGGCCATTGACGGTTTGATCCGGCAGGATCAACAGCGGCCGAGGGCAAGGTGAAACAGACGCTGACCTGGGTTGGTTTCGTCGCCGGCGCCGCCGCCCTGATCCTGCAACTCGCCATCACGCTGCCAGCCCGCCTCGACAAGGGCGACAGCCTGGTGGGGGGGCTGGTGTTCTATTTCAGCTTCTTCACCATCCTCACCAATCTGGCGCTGGTGCTGATCTATGCTGCCGAGCTGTGGCCGCGCGCGCCGCTCGGCTGGTTCCGCCGGCCGGTGACGCAGGGCATGATGGCCGCGGCGATCACGCTGGTGATGGTGTTCTACCATCTGATCCTGGCCGAGACGTGGGACCCGCAAGGGCTGAGCCTCGTCTGCGACGTGGCGCTGCACTACGTGACGCCGCTGCTGTACCTTTTGTGGTGGGTGCTATGCAGCCGGCACGGGGCGCTGCGCTGGAGCGACATTCCAGCCATGCTGCTGCCGCCGACGATCTATCTGGCCTGGGCGATGGCGCGCGGCGCCGTGGTGGGCGAATATCCCTACCCCATCCTCGAGGCCAACCGCATCGGCTACATGCTGGTGGCGCTCAACGTGGTGCTGGTGCTGGTTGGCCTCACGGTGCTGTGCGCCCTCGCCATCGGGGCCGACGGGCTGCTGGCCCGGGCGCGGAGGCTGCCGTTGTGAGCCCGGGCGAACGCAATGTCTATGGCGAGCCGCTGGTGCCCTGCTCGATGGACCCGCTCACCGGCTTCTTCCGGTCCGGCTATTGCGCCGCCGGCCCCGACGGCGGGGCGCGGCACCTCGTCTGCTGCGAGATGAGCGCGGCGTTCCTCGCCTTCAGCAAGACGGTCGGCAACGACCTCAGCACGCCGCGCCCGGAGATGGCCTTTCCCGGCCTCAAGCCGGGCGACCGCTGGTGCCTGGTGGCGCCGCGCTGGGTGGAGGCGCATGCCGCCGGGGTGGCGCCGCGCGTGGCGCTGCTCTCGACGCACGAAGGCGCGCTCGACTACACCGACCTCGCCACGCTCAAGGCGTATGCACTGGATCTGAGCTGAGCACGGAGGCCCCCATGGCGCGCATCGTCGGCTACATCGCCAGCAGCCTCGACGGCTTCATCGCCGGCCACAACGACAGCCTGGACTGGCTGACGCCGAAATATGACGAGCTGCTCGGCCCCGACTACCAGCGGCATTATGCCGAGTTCATCGGCCGCATCCGCACCACGGTGATGGGGCGCGCCACCTACGAGTGGTCGGCGGCGCACGGGTCGCCCTCGCCCTACCCCGACAAGCGCACCATCGTCGTCACCTCGAAGCGGCTCGCCGGGGCGCCGGCCGACATCGAAATCTGGCGCGAGGGCGTCGACGCGCTGGCGGCGCACCTGCGCAGCCTCGACGACGGCGACGTCTGGATGGTCGGCGGCGGACGCCTGCAGATGGCATTCCTCGAGCGGGGGGCGCTCGACGAGATCGAAATCTTCGTGATCCCCGAGATCATCGGCGGCAGAACCCCGCTGTTTCCGGCCACCGGCCTGCGCCGGACGCCGCGCCTGATCTCGGCGCAAACCCTGGCGGCCGGCTGCGTGCGGCTGCACTATGGCTTCGATTGAGGCCGGATAAGCGGGCGCGTCCCCTGTTCGCTCGCGGAGAGCTGGGCTAAGAGGGCCGCATCGCGCTCTCCCCGCTGGCGGTGCCATGACATTCGACAATCATCGCGAGATCACGCCGGACCTGGTCGCCGACCACGGCCTCAAGCCCGACGAATACCAGAAGATTCTGGGCCTGATCGGGCGCACACCGACCTACACCGAGCTCGGCATCTTCTCGGCGATGTGGAACGAGCACTGCTCGTACAAATCTTCGAAGAAATGGCTGCGCACCCTGCCGACGACGGGCGAGCGGGTGATCCAGGGGCCGGGCGAGAACGCCGGGGTGGTCGACATCGGCGACGGCCAGGCGATCGTGTTCAAGATGGAGTCGCACAACCATCCCTCGTTCATCGAACCGTATCAGGGGGCGGCGACGGGCGTGGGCGGCATCCTGCGCGACGTGTTCACCATGGGGGCGCGGCCGGTGGCGGCGATGAATGCGCTGCGCTTCGGCGCGCCGGAGCACGACAAGACCCGGCATCTGGTGTCGGGCGTGGTGGCGGGGGTCGGCGGGTACGGCAATTCGTTCGGCGTGCCGGTGGTGGGCGGCGAGGTGGAGTTCGACGCGCGCTACAACGGCAACATCCTGGTCAACGCCTTCGCGGCGGGCCTCGTCGACACCGACAAGATCTTTTACTCGAAGGCCGAAGGGGTCGGGCTGCCGGTGGTCTATCTCGGGGCCAAGACCGGGCGCGACGGCGTCGGCGGCGCCACCATGGCCTCGGCGGAATTCGGCGACGACATCGAGCAGAAGCGCCCGACGGTGCAGGTGGGCGACCCGTTCACCGAAAAGCGGCTGCTGGAAGCCTGCCTCGAACTGATGGCGACCGGCGCGGTGATCGCCATCCAGGACATGGGGGCGGCCGGCCTCACCTGCTCGGCGGTGGAGATGGGCGCCAAGGGCGACCTCGGCATCGCGCTCGATCTCGACCGGGTGCCGGTGCGCGAAGCCGAAATGACGCCCTACGAGATGATGCTGAGCGAGAGCCAGGAGCGCATGCTCATGGTGCTGCATCCGGAGAAGGAAGCCGAAGCGCGCGCCGTGTTCGAGAAATGGGAGCTCGATTTCGCCACCGTGGGCATCACCACCGACGACCTCCGCTTCCGGGTGACGTGGCGGGGCGAGGAGGTCGCGAACCTGCCGATCAAGGAGCTGGGCGACGAAGCGCCGGAATACGACCGGCCGTGGACGCAGCCGACGGTGGTGGCGCCGCTCGCCGAGAACGATATTCCACAGATGGAGGTGGCCGAGGCGCTGCTCAAGCTGGTCGGAGGCCCTGCCCTCAGCTCGCGCCGCTGGGTGTACGAGCAGTACGACACCTGGATCCAGGGCAATTCGCTGCAGCGGCCGGGGGGCGATGCGGGGGTGATCCGCGTCGATGGACCAAACCCGCACAAGGGCCTCGCCTTCACCTCGGACGTGACGCCGCGCTATTGCGAGGCCGATCCGTACGAAGGCGGCAAGCAGGCGGTGGCCGAGGCGTGGCGCAACCTCACCGCGGTGGGCGCCGAGCCGCTGGCGGCGACCGACAACCTCAATTTCGGCAATCCCGAGCGACCCGAGATCATGGGGCAATTGGTCGAGGCGGTGCGCGGCATCGGCGATGCCTGCCGGGCGCTCGGCTTCCCCATCGTTTCGGGCAATGTGTCGCTCTACAACGAGACCAACGGCCAGGGCATCCTGCCGACGCCGACCATCGGCGGCGTGGGGCTGATCGACGATTGGCGCCGGTCGGCGCGCATCGGCTTTGCCGGCGAGGGAGAGTGCATCCTGCTGGTCGGGGCGCCCGACTGGTGGGGCACGCATCTGGCGCAGTCGATCTACATGCGCGACCTGTTCGGCCGCACCGACGGGCCGCCGCCGCCGGTCGACCTGGCGATGGAAAAGAAGGCCGGCGACCTGGTGCGGCTTTTGATCCGCGACGGCCACGCCAGCGCCGTGCACGACCTGTCCGACGGCGGGCTGGCGGTGGGGCTGGCGGAGATGGCGATGGCCTCGGGCATCGGCGCCGTGGTCAACCAGCTCGAGGGGGGCGACCCGATCCCGCAATTCTTCGGCGAGGACCAGGGGCGCTATCTGGTGACGCTCAAGCGCGATTTCGTCGACACATTCTACGACGAGATCTACCCCTATGCCGGGGTGTTCGCGCCGTGGATCGGCAATACCGGCGGCACCGAACTGGTGCTGGGCAAGGCGCGGCCGATCGCGGTCACCGACCTCAGGAGCGCGCACGAAAGCTGGTTCCCGACCTATATGGCCGGCGAGATCGCGGCGTAGGCGTTCAACTCAGGCGGTCGTGCCGGCGGCCGTGCTCGGCGCGCCAGACATAGACGATGAGGGCCAGTGTCGACGCCGCGAAGGCGACGAGGATGGCGACGTCGGTGAAATCGAGCAGCGGCTGCATCCACATCGTAAGGTCACGCCGCGTGGGCGTGCTCCCTGGTGCGGGCGCGGGAGCGACGGCGGGCTGCCGCCTGGGCGGCCTTGCGCTCGGCGGCGATGCCCGCCACCACCATGGCGATATCGGCCTCGAGCCCGGCGAGCACGGCGTCCAGCGGCTTCTTCTTGCGAGAAACGGACTTCATCATACGCATCCCTCAAAACGACTTGTCGGCAACGCCGGGATGAAAGACCTGCGCAGTCCTCGAGGCAAACGATTGTCGCGAGCACAGTAAAATCGTGAGGTTAATTGCCGTGGCCGGCGCGTTGTCGCTGCCGGTCGGCCATGCCATATCTGCAGGCAGATCAGCGGCGGAGGTTCCCATGCCCATGACGGCATCCGAAATCGAAAAACGCATCAAGGCCGCCCTGCCCGATGCGCGGATCGAGCTGCGCGACCTCGCCGGCGACGACAACCATTGGGCGGCGACGATCGTCTCCGAACAGTTCCGCGGCAAATCGCGGGTGCAGCAGCACCAGATGGTCAACGCCGCGTTCGGCGCGGACATGGGCACGGTGCTGCATTCGCTGGCCATCCAGACCTCGGCGCCGGCGAGCGGCGACGCCGCGCAGGTGAAGACGGGCGGCAACTAGGCGCGTGCGATGCTCGCGCGGGGCGGGCCCCTCCAGTGGGTGGGGCAAGGCCCCCTCATCCGTCTCGGTCCTACGGGCCGATCCACCTTCTCCCCCTTGGGGAGAAGGGAGTCCCGACTGCGGGAACCCCGACTGCTGCGCCCGCGCTTCATCGTCACATCCCGATGAACGGCTCGACAGATGGGCAAACTGGGCCTATCTAGTCGGCAAATTCCGGTCTCCCCGGCGGCGAAAGGCAGAGTCATGAGCGATATCAACGCCCGCATCGACGAGCAGGTGAAGTCCAACGACGTGTTCCTCTACATGAAGGGCACGCCGGACTTTCCGATGTGCGGCTTTTCCGGCCGCGTGGTGCAGATTCTCGACTATCTCGGGGTCGACTACAAATCGGCCAATGTGCTCGAGGACCAGGAGCTGCGCGAGGGCATCAAGGCCTACACCAACTGGCCGACCATCCCGCAGCTCTACGTCAAGGGCGAGTTCGTCGGCGGCGCCGACATCGTGACCGAGATGTTCCAGGCCGGCGAATTGCAGGCGCACCTCACGGACAAGGGCATCGCGGTCAAGCAGACCGCCTGACGCCTGCGCCGTCTCTCGCAAATCCCCGGCCCCGCGGCCGGGGATTTCGTTTTTGCGCATGAGCGGCGATGATGGGTGCCATCACAACATGTCGTTTCGGGCTGTTCCGAACCTCGGCTAGAGTTTGCCCATGAGCCTTGCCGTCTCCGCACCTGCCGCCCGCTCCGCCGCCGTGCCGCTGATCCTCGTGGTCGTCGCCGGCTGCGTGATCGCGGCGATCACCAACGGCATCCGCACCAGCTTCGGGCTGTTCACCCTGCCGGCCACCGCCGAGCTCGGGCTGAGCCGCGAGGCGTGGGGCATGGCGATGGCGATCCAGAACCTGGTGTGGGGCATCGTGCAGCCGTTCGCCGGCGCCATCGCCGACAAGCGCGGCACGGCGCGGGTGATCGTCGCCGGGCTGGTGATCTATGCCGCGGGGCTGGTGCTGATGGTGGTGTCGCCGAGCGCGCTGCTGCTGAACCTGACCGCGGGCATCCTGTGCGGCGTCGGCATTTCGGCCTCGTCGTTCTCGATCGTGATGATCGCCTTCGGCCGCAACGTGCCGCAGGAGAAGCGGCCGCTGATCTTCGGGGTCGCCACCGCCGCCTCGTCGTTCGGCCAGTTCATCTTCGCGCCGATCGGCCAGGGCTTCATTTCGGCCTTCGGCTGGCAGAGCGCGCTGGTCTACCTGGCGCTGTTCCTCGCCATCGCGCTGGCGCTCGCCTTCGCGCTGCGCGGCAAGACCGAGCAGGCGTCGGGCGCCGCCGATTTGCCGTTCATGCAGGCGCTGTCGCGGGCCTGGGGCTTCGGCTCGTACCGGCTGCTGGTGATCGGGTTCTTCGTGTGCGGCTTCCACCTGGCGTTCATCAACGTCCACATGCCGGCCTATCTGGTGCAATGCGGGCTGAGCCCGGAGGTGGGCGGCTGGTCGATCGCCATCATCGGGCTGTTCAACATCGCCGGCTCGCTGGCCTCAGGGTATCTGGGCGGCAAGCTGCCCAAGCAATTGCTGCTGGCCTCGATCTATTTCCTCAGGGCGCTGGCCATCGCCGGCTTCGTGTTCTTCCCGGTGACGCCGCTGACGGCGTACCTGTTCTCGGCCGCCATCGGTTTTCTGTGGCTGTCGACGGTGCCGCTGACGGCGGGGCTGGTGACGCTGTTCTTCGGGCCGCGCTACATGGGGATGCTGTACGGCGTCGCCTTCCTCAGCCACCAGATCGGCTCGTTCGTCGGGGTGTGGCTGGGCGGTTATGTCTACGACACCACCGGCTCGTACAGCCTGGTGTGGTACCTCGGCATCCTGCTGGGGCTCGGCTCGGCGGCGATCAATTTGCCGATCCGGGAGATTGCGGACCGCAAATTTCACGCGGTTGCCGCCTAAGTTCTTAAACGTCCTGGCATCCCGAGCTTGCAAAGGCGGGACGGCAGGTTCATGGTCCGACCCTCTCGGGTCGCCTCCTCCTCGCCCGATGGATATCACATGGCAGAGCAGTCCCACCTCAACCGGGTCCTTTCCCGGCCGGAATTCATTGGCCTTGTTGCGGCGCTGATGGCGCTCAACGCGCTGGCGATCGACGTCATGCTGCCGGCCCTGCCCTATATGGGCGACGCGCTGGGGGTATCGAACGAGAACGAGCGGCAGCTCGTGGTGTCGGCCTACATGATCGGGTTCGGCGCGGCGCAGCTCGCCTTCGGGCCGATCACCGACCGCTTCGGCCGGCGGGCGCCGCTGTTCGTGGGCATGGCGCTCTACGTGCTGTGCGCGTTCCTTGCAACGTTCGCGCCGACCTTCGCCATCCTGCTCGCCCTGCGCTTCTGCCAGGGGCTGGGGGCGGCGGCGACGCGCGTCATCGCCATTTCGGTGATCCGCGACCGCTATTCGGGGCGCGAGATGGCCTCGGTGATGTCGCTGGCCTTCATGGTGTTCATGGCGATCCCGATCATCGCCCCGGGCATCGGCCAGGTGATCCTGCTGTTCGGCAGCTGGCACTACATCTTCCTCTTGATGGCGGGGCTCGCCACGGTGTTCGGCATCTGGGCCTGGCTGCGCCTGCCCGAAACGCTGCACCCCGAATATCGCCGCGAGCTCAAGCTGTCGGTGATCGGCGCGGGATTCCGCGTCGTGTTCACCAATCGCGTGGCGTTCTTCTACGGCCTCGCCGGCATGCTGTTCTTTTCGGCGATGTTCGGCTTCATCATCTGCACGCAGCAGATCTTCGTGGGCATCTACGGGCTCGGAACGCTGTTCCCGGTGGCCTTCGCCAGCGTGGCGCTGCTGATGGCGCTGGCCAATTTCCTCAATTCGGTGGTGGTGAAGCGCTTCGGCATGCGCCGCATCAGCCACCTCGCGACGCTGATCTACGTCGCCTGCGGCGTGGCGATGCTGGTGCTGGCGCTGCTCGGGCCGGTCAATTTCTGGGTGTATTACGCGCTGCTGATGGTGCTGCAGTTCGTGTTCGCCTGGGCGACGTCGAACATGAATTCGCTGAGCATGGAGCCGCTCGGCGCGGTCGCCGGAACCGCCGCGGCGGTGTTCGGCTTCATGCAGACGGTGGGCGGCGCGCTGATCGGCACCTTCATCGGCCAGCAGTTCAACGGCACGCTGATCCCCAATTCGCTGGCCTATGTGGTGATGGGCGTGCTGGTGCTGGGCTGCGTGCTGATCGCCGAAAAGGGCCGGCTGTTCGGCGTCGGCGTCGAGTACCAGGCGCCGCCGGCGACGGCGATGGCGGAGTAGCGCGGACGCATCCGCCGGCCGGTGCTGGTGGCCCCACCCCAGCGGGGCCCGACTGCGATATCGGTGGCGGCGACCTGCGGTCAGGTCTTGAGGCCGACGAGCACGGTCCAGCCCAGCATCGGGCGGATGGTGCGCAAATAGTAGTCCCAGCCGGCGCGGCTCTTGTCGAGCACCTCGTCGTGGTCGGGATGGTCCGGGTGCTCCCTGGCCCAGCGCAGCGTGGCGTGCCGGTGGTGGCTGGCGTAGCGCTCGAAATCGGCGTCGGAGGCCGAGATCATCGCCGACACGTCGGCGCCGTGGCGCTGCACCACGCCCAGGGATTCGATGGCGTCGAGCGGCAGGTGCTGGTGGGTGTTGACGGCCGGCCGGTGCTTCAGCGTCAGGTCGCCGACCACCACGGCGCCGCCGGGCCGGGTCGCGGCGACCATCCACTCCACCGCCTGCACGAAGCCGCCGAGGGCGAAGGTGGCGCCGAGGCAGAGCACCACGTCATAGCTATCGGGCTCGGGGACGAAATCCTCCGCCGGGCCCTCGACATAGTCGATGCGGCCGCGCGCCGGCTGCCGGCGGCGGGCGAAGTCGATGAACGCCGGATTGAGCTCGAGCCCGGTGCCGTCGATGGCGTGGCGATCGGCCCATTGCCGCATCAGCCAGGCCTTGCCGCAGCCCACGTCGAGGACGCGCAGGCCGTCGCGGATGTCGCAATAATCGTCGAGCAGCCGGAGCTTGCGGTCGGTCACCGGGTTCTGGATTTCGATGTCGGCCTCGGCGATGGCCCAATAGTCCTTGAGATCCACGGCGCTCCTCCGCCCTGCATGGCTCTGCCGAGCCTATACCGTGAACACCTCGCGACGCAAAAGGCTCCAGCTGTCCTGGTCGGTGGCGAGCAGCAGGCCGCCACCGAGATCGCTCGGGCGGTAGGCGGAGCCGTCGAATTTGCGCACACAGGCCCCCGCCTCCACCGAGATCAGCGTTCCAGGCAGATGGTCCCACGGCATCAGCTTGTTGAACATCACGGCGTGGCAGTGGCCGCTGGCGAAGGTGCGGTAGTCGTGGCCGGCGACGCGATAGTTGGCCGAGATCGCCAGCTTGGCGAGATTGCCCAGCACCTGCACCTTCGCGTGCGGCGGCAGGAAGCCGATCGAGACATGCGCCACCATCTGGGCCAGCGGCACCGGCTCGGCCACCCTGAGGCGCCGCGTCTCGCCGTCGGGGCGGCGCAGGAAGGCGCCGGCGCCGCGCTCGGCCAGCACCCAGTCGTCGCCCATCGGATCGTAGATGATGCCCGCGACGGTTTCGCCCCGGGCGACGACTGCGGCCATGACCGCATAGAGCGGCAGCCCGGCGGCGAAATTGGCGGTGCCGTCGACGGGATCGAGCGTCACCGCCAGATCGGCGCCGGCGAGCCGCTGCAGCACGCCGGGGTCGGCGGAGACTGCCTCCTCGCCGATCACCACCGCCTGAGGCCAGCGCCGGTTGAGCACGGCGGTGATGCGCTTTTCGGCCTCGGTGTCGGCTTCGGTGACGAGATCGGTCGGGCTGCTCTTGGTGTGCACCGTCTCCGGGTCCAGCCGGCGGAAGCGCGGCAGGATTTCCGCCCTGGCCGCATCGCGCAGGATGTCGGCAAGCTCGATGACGTCGATCTCAGGCATGTGGAACGGTCTTTCAGATGTCAGGCAAGCGGGCGGAGGCCGAGGAAGTCGAACAGCTTGGGATCGAGCATGTGGCTGGGGCGGATGTTGCCGAGGGCGCGGATCATCACGTCCTTGCGGCCGGGCATCCTGCGCTCGATGTCGTCGAGCATCGCCTTCATGGCGTTGCGCTCCAGCCCCTCCTGGCTGCCGCAGAGATCGCAGGGGATGATCGGGAAGGCCATGTGCTCGGCGAAGCGCGCGAGGTCGGGCTCGGCGCAGTAGATTAGCGGCCGCAGCACCTCGACGTCGCCCTCGTCGTTGAGCAGTCTCGGCGGCATGGCGGCGAGCTTGCCGCCGTGGAAGAGGTTCATGAAGAAGGTTTCGAGGCTGTCCTCGCGGTGGTGGCCGAGGACCAGCGCCGAGCAGCCCTCCTCGCGCGCGATGCGGTAGAGATGGCCGCGCCTGAGCCGCGAGCAGAGCGAGCAATAGGTGGCGCCCTCGGGCAGCTTGTCGGTGACGATGGAGTAGGTGTCCTGATACTCGATGCGGTGGCGAATGCCGTTGGCCTCGAGGAAGCCGGGCAGGATGTGCCTGGGGAAGTTCGGCTGCCCCTGGTCGAGGTTGCAGGCGATGAGCTCGACCGGCAGCAGACCGCGCCATTTGAGGTCGAGCAGGATGGCGAGGAGGCCGTAACTGTCCTTACCGCCCGACAGCGCCACCAGCCAGCGCTCGCCGGGCCGGACCATGGCGAATTTGTCGATCGCCTCGCGGGTGAGGCGGACGAGGCGCTTCCTGAGTTTGTTGAACTCGACCGAGCGCGGCGCGGCGCGGAACATCGGATGGGCGCCGGCGGCGTCCTCGGCGCTCTCTTCGATGCGGTCGGCGCTGACGATCTCGTTCATGGCGGTGTCCTACGCCGCAGGCCCCGAGATAACAATGCGTTTAGGTGGATTACATCGGGGTAAGGCCATGCCAATTCCTTGCTCCGGCCCGTTTCTTCCAGTTACATAACAGAACCTTAGCGCCCGAGGAGAGCTGCTTCCCGTGTTCCGCTCGTTCTTCCCCTCGCCGGTCAATTTCTTCATCTCCGCGGTCGCCTGGACCGCCGTGGCGATGACGCTCTGGTTCACAGCCGGACCGGCGCTGGAGCCGTATCTGAGCCTCGGGCCATGGCTGGCGGTGCATCCGACGCCGGGCGCCGCCGAACCGTTCTTCGACGCGCACCGGGTGTGGCTGTACGAATACGTGATCCTCGCCGGCTATCTGTTCTGCGTGCCCTGGGCGATCTTCAACGACAACCGGCGCTGGTACTGGTGGAGCGTGGTCGGCTCGGTGACGATCTTCGAGGTGATCTACTTCAACGTGCAGGTGAGCGCCTGGCTGAACGACTGGTACGGCTCGTTCTACGACCTGATCCAGAGCGCCCTGGCCAAGCCCAATTCGGTCAGCATCGACCAGTATCTGGGGCAGATCGCGACCGTGGCCATCGTGTTCGCGGTCAACATCTTCGTGCTGGTGCTCAACGCCTTCCTCAACGCGCATTACCTGTTCCGCTGGCGGCGGGCGATGACGTTCTACTACATGGCCAACTGGCCGCAGGTGCGCACCATCGAGGGTGCGGCGCAGCGCGTGCAGGAAGACACGCAGAACTTCTCGCAGATCGTCGAGGGCATCGGGCTCAACATCATCTCGTCGTTCATGACGCTGATCGTGTTCCTGCCGATCCTGTGGGGGCTGTCGAGCCACATCGTCGATTTGCCGTTCTTCGGCCACGTCGAGGGGAGCCTGGTGTGGCTGGCGCTGTTCCAGGCGGTGTTCGGCACGGTGCTGTTCGCGGTGGCGGGCGTCCGCCTGCCCGGCCTCAACTTCGCCAACCAGCGGGTCGAGGCGGCCTACCGCAAGGAACTGGTCTATGGCGAGGACGAGGCGGGCCGGGCGCAGCCGGTGACGGTGCGCGAGCTGTTCAAGAACGTGCAGCGCAACTATTTCCGCATCTATTTCCACTACACCTATTTCAACGTCTTCCGGTACGCCTTCATCAACGCCAGCCAGTTCTTCCCGTACCTGGCGATGGGACCGACGATCGTCGCCGGCGCCATCACCTTCGGCATCTTCAACCAGGTGCTGAACGCCTTCGGGCAGGTGGCGGATTCGTTCAGCTTCCTGATGAATTCGTGGACGACGATCATCAATCTGATCTCGATCTACCAGCGCCTGCGCGGCTTCGAGCGGCAGATCCCGCTGAGCTCCAAGATCTTCGCCAACGACTACAACGACCCGCGCTACCTGGCGACGGCCTCCGTGCCGGCGGGGGCGGCACCGCAGGTGATGCCGGAGTAGGCTCAGTCGTCGTGGAAGACTTGGCCAGGAAGCGTCGGTAGCCAGGGCAGCGCAGAGCGGAAGAAATACTGGCGCTTCGGCGCCAGACTGGCGCGCTGGGCCAACGCACCGACCCTGAGCCCGAGCTTCCTCGACCCCGCCGGCTCGTCGCTGGTGGCCCAGAGCGGGGAGCCGCAGTCACGGCAAAAGGCCTGCTGTCGCCGCTTGCCGCTGTCGGCCACCTTGATGTAAATGCGCGGCTCGCCGCGCAGCAGCCGGAAATCCTGTTCGGCGCAGGGCGCTGTCACCCGGAACGCCGTGCCCGAAAGCTGCTGGCAATCGGTACAGTGGCAGATGCGGACGCGGTCAGGATCGATCTCCGCCGCGAAGGCGATGGCGCCGCAATGGCATTGGCCGTCTACGTGCATGATTTCTCCCGGCTTTCCGAAGCCAAGGCTAGCACCAAAGCAAAGGGGCCGCAGGTGGCGTCGGAGCAGGAACCCGAAAAAACAGAGGTTCCCGCTTTCGCGGGAATGACCCGGTGGATGGGGGAGCCCTCACAAACAAAAAGGCCGCCCTGAGGGCGGCCTTTGAATTTCGGAGCAGAACGCGGTCAGCGCGAGTAGAACTCGACCACCAGGTTCGGTTCCATCTGCACCGGGTACGGCACGTCGGCCAGGGCCGGGACGCGGACGTAGGTGGCGACCTGCTTGCCGTGGTCGACTTCCACATATTCCGGCACGTCGCGCTCGGCGAGCTGGTTGGCTTCGAGCACGATGCCGAGCTGCTTGGATTTCTCCTTCACCTCGACCTTGTCGCCCGGCTTGACCTGGTAGGACGGGATGTTGACGCGCTTGCCGTTGACCAGGATGTGGCCGTGGCTGACGAACTGGCGGGCGGCGAACACGGTCGGCACGAATTTGGCGCGGTAGACGATGGCGTCGAGACGGCTCTCGAGCAGGCCGATCAGGCGCTCGCCGGTGTCGCCCTTGATACGCGCGGCCTCGACATAGAGCTTGTGGAAGGCTTTTTCGGTGATCGAGCCGTAATAGCCCTTGAGCTTCTGCTTGGCGCGCAGCTGCAGGCCGTAGTCCGAGGTCTTGCCCTTGCGGCGCTGGCCGTGCTGGCCGGGGCCGTAGGCGCGGGCGTTGAGCGGCGAGGCCGGACGGCCCCACAGGTTCTCGCCCAGACGGCGGTCGATCTTGTGCTTGGCTTCAATGCGCTTCGACATCGTAATCCTTTCATGGAACGTCGAAAGAGATTGCGCCCTCCTCTGCCCTGCCTTGCGGCAGGACCGACAGACCATTGAAACAACGATCCCGGGTGCGCTTTTGGGGTCAAGCCCCGAAAGTGGCGGTCGGATACGGGCAAAGCCCGGCAAAGTCAAGCTGACGCGGTAGGGTATTTCACGACGAGATCGACTCCGGTGGACGTGGCCCCCACCCCGTCCCCTCCCCGCAAGGGCAAGGGGGAGGGGAGCCTGACTGAACCATCGTTGTATCGGTTCCATCGCCTCCCCTTCCGGGGGCGAGCGGCCCAAGCGCAGAGGCGCGTCCACCAAGACGCGAAACGCTCCGTCAGCCCTCGACCATCGCCCGGTCCAGCGTGCGCTGGCGACGGAGGCCGGGGAAGCTCTGGCTCCAGATGGCGGCCACCGCCATGGTCGCGGCGCCGCCGAGCGCCACTGCCGCCTGGGCGCCGATCCAGGCCGCCATGACGCCGGCGCGGAACTCGCCGAGCTCGTTGGAGGCGCCGATGAACACCGAATTGACGGCGTTCACCCGGCCGCGGACGCTGTCGGGGGTCCACAGCTGCATGATGGTCTCGCGGATCGACACCGACACCATGTCGCAGGCGCCGATCAAAGCGAGCAGCGGCACCGACAACCAGACGCTGGTGGAGAGGCCGAAGAGCAGCGTGAACAGGCCGAAGCCGCCCACGAAGACGAAGAGGATCACCCCGGCATTGTCGCGGATGGGGAAGCGGGCGAGGAGGAGCGCCGTGGCGATGGCGCCGACGCCGGGGGCGCCTCGCAGCAGGCCGAGGCCCCAGGGGCCGACCTCGAGGATGTCGCGGGCGAACACCGGCAGCAGCGCCACCGCGCCGCCCATCAGCACGGCGAACAGATCGAGCGAGATGGCGCCCAGCACCACCTTCTGGTCGAAGATGTAGCGGAAGCCGGCCAGCAGCGTCTGCACGCTGCTCGGCTCGCTGCTGCTGCGCGGCTGCTGGTGCACCTGGCCAATGGCGATGGCGGCGACGCCCACCAGCGCCACGGCGGTGCCGTAGGCGACGGCCGGGCCGACGCCGTAGAGCAGGCCGCCCACCACCGGGCCGACGATGCCGGCCAGCTGCCAGGCGGTGGCGTTCATGGTCACCGCGTTGGCGAGCGCCTGCGGCGGCACGAGGTTGGGCGCCAGCGAGGCACCGGCGGGGCCGATGAAGGCGCGGGCGGTGCCGAGGCAGACCAGCACCACGAAGAACGGCCAGATGATGTGCAGATGCTGGAGCGAAAAGGCGAGGAAGGCGAGGCCGCAGCACGCTTCCACCGCCAGCGCCGCCTGGATGATGCGGCGGCGCGGGAAGCGGTCGGCGGCGAGGCCGGTCACCAGCACCAGGAGCAGCGCCGGCAGGAACTGCGCCAGCCCGACCAGCCCGAGCAGCAGCGGCGAACGGGTAATGTCGTAGACCTGCCAGCCCAGCGATACCGAGGCGATCTGCGCGGCAAAGCTCGAGCAGAGCGAGGTGGCCCAGAACAGGCGGTAGTCGCGATAGGCGAAGGCCCTGGTGGCAGGAGCGGCCGAACCGGCGGGAGAGGACATGGCAGCCGAGCCCATCGCACGCCGGCCCGATGCGGTCAAATCGGCTCGCCCGCCTGCCCCCGGTTCGGACGGTTGGCCTTGGGGCGCTCGTGCTTGCGCTCGATCGCGGAGATCACCCCGTGCAGGGTGCGCACCTCCTGGCCCGACAGGGTGCCGCGGCTCAGCATGGCGCGGAGGTTGTTGACCACGTGCGGCCGCTTGTCGGGGGCGGTGAAGAACCCGGCCTCGTCGAGCGCGCGCTCGAGATGCTCGAACAGGCTCAGCAATTCGCCCTTGGTGGCGGGCTCGGCGACGGTTTCGGAGAACAGCAGCCTGTTGCCGAGGTCGGTCTGGCGCCGCCACTCATAGGCCATGATCAGCACCGCCTGGGCGATGTTGAGCGAGGCGAAGGCGGCCTCGACCGGCAGCGTCACGATGGCGTCGGCGAGCGCCACCTCCTCGTTATAGAGGCCCCAGCGCTCGCGGCCGAACAGGATGCCGGCGCCGCCGGCGCCGGTTTCGATATGGGCGATCACCCGCTGCGAGGCCTCTTCCGGACCCAGCACCGGCTTCTGCAGGTCGCGGCGGCGGGCGGTGGTGGCGTAGACCAGCGACAAATCGGCGATCGCCGCCTCGGTGCTCGGGTACACCCGCACCCGCTCGATCACGTGGTCGGCGCGCGAGGCGGCGGCCACCGCCTTCTCGTTGGGCCAGCCGTCGCGCGGGTTGACCAGCCGCAGATCCCACAGGCCGAAATTGGCCATGGCCCGCGCCGTGGTGCCGATGTTCTCGCCGAGCTGCGGTTCGCACAGGATGATCGCGGGGCTCGGGCGATACTCGAATTTCTGGGTCTTGTCGGTGCCGGCCATGGCCGGCACTTACGGCGGAAGCCGCGGGAAGATCAAGCGACCTTGTGGCGGGTGATCTCGTGCACCTTGGCGCCGCGGCTCCATTCGCGGTCGAGCACGGCAAAGTGCAGTTCCTCGTCCCACTCGCCCTGGAACAGCGCGTGCTCGCGATAATGCGCCTCGAGCCGCATGCCGAGCCGCTTCAGCAGCCGGGCCGAGGCCTCGTTCTGGCCGGCGGTGCGGGCATAGACGCGATGCAGGCGGAACTCCTCGAAGCCGAGGGTCACCACCGCCTTCACCGCCTCGGAGGCATAACCCTTGTTGCGGAACAGCGGTCCGATGGCGAAGCGGATTTCGCCCTGCGCGGCGGTGGAGTCGGTGTAGCGCAGCGACACGTGCCCCATCACCTTGCCGTCGGATTTGCGCACGATGGCGAGGGTCAGCACTTCACCCGGCCGGGTGAGGCGGGTCTGCTTGCGCATCGATTCGAAGGCCGCCTTGGCCTCCGATTTGTCGCGCGCCTTCCAGTCGAGGTAGCGCTGCACGTCGGGCAGCGAATAGTAGCTCAGCACCCCGTCGAGATCGGATTTCTCGAAGGGCCGCAGGATCAATCGTTCGGTTTTGATGGTCTGGTCAGATATAGCCATTGGCGCCCTCCGCTGCGCGCTAAGCCCTGACCACAAAACGTGACCCGCGACGGCCCAGTTCCGGCCGCCATCTGAACTAAATTTTCGTGATCGTCACAAATCCGTCGCAGCGCTGCGCGCCGCCCCACTCGCGATCGAGGATGGCGAAGATTCGCTCCTCGTCCCAGCGCCCCTTGAAATGCGCATGCTCGCGAAAATGCGCCTCCTGGCGCATGCCCAGCCGCTGCATGACGCGGAACGAAGCGGTGTTGCGGGCGTCGCAGCGCGCGTAGACGCGGTGCATGCCGGCATCGGCGAAGGCGAACGCCAGCAGCCCGCACGCGGCCTCGGTAGCATAGCCCCGGCCGTGCACGTCGGGGTGGAAGATGTAGCCGATCTCGGCCTGCCGGTCGGCGACGCTGCGCCAGATCAGCGACACCTCGCCGATCAGCCGGCTGTCGTCGCGGCGCTCCACGGCCAGGAGGATCTTGTCGCCCTCCCCCGAGAACGCCACCTGCGTGGTGCGGGCCCGCACCGCTTCGGCGCATTCCTCGTGGTTCATCGGCTCGTCGAACAGATATTCGGCCACGTCCGGCCGGCTGCGGTAGGAATAGACGGCGTCGACGTCGCCGCGGTTGAACGGCCGAAGCCGCAGCCGCGCCGTCTCGATGGGGTAGCGCGGCACGTAGAGGACGGCGGCCGGGATAGGAAGCGGCTGGCTCTGGCTCATGGCTGGCCGGAGGTAAGCCCGTCGCGCCGGCAAATCAACCGCTTGCGGCGCAACGTCCGCCGGTGCAGCCTCCGGCGCATGGACCGCGCGCCCCGCCCTGTCGTCGACCTTACGGCCCGCTGCGCCTGCGGCGGCGTTTCGCTGCACTTTGCCGGCAAGGTGCTGTCGATGTTCCTGTGCTCGTGCGAGGACTGCCAGCGCGCCACCGGCACCGGCCATGCCGCCATCGTGCTGGCGCGGCGGGCCGATGTCAGCGTCACCGGCGAAACGCGCAGCTTCAGCCGTCCCGCCAATTCCGGCGCGACGCTGACCAGCAGCTTCTGCCCCGATTGCGGCACGCCGCTGTTGGCGCAATCGAGCCGGGCGGCGGAGCTCGCGATGCTGCCGGTCGGCCTGTTCGGCGCCGCGGCGGCGGCGTGGTACGCGCCCAACCAGCTGATCTTTGCGCGCAGCCACCGCGAGTGGGATGTGATCGACGCCGCCCTGCCGCAGCACCAGACCTATCGCGACGGCGGAGCGATGATGTGACCGCCGCCTCAGATGCGCTCGCCGTGCGGCTCCGGCCGTTGCTGCCCAAGGGGCTGGCCGAAAAGGCCATGTTCGGCGGCATCGGCTTCATGCTGGACGGCAACATGCTGGTGGCGACCACGGCCAACGGGGATTTGCTGGTGCGGATCGATCCCGAAAAGATGGAGGCGGCGCTGGCGCGGCCCGGGACGTCCCGGATGCAGATGGGCTCGCGGACGATGAGCGGCTTCGTCGCGGTCGATCCGGACGCCCTGCCCGACGCCGCCGCGCTCAAGGACTGGATCGCCACCGCCCGCGCCTACGTCAGGAGCCTGCCGCCAAAATGAAGACCGCCGCGAGGAGTTCGACGCTCGACCACCTCGTCGACCGCATCCGCCTGCTGCTCGAGGGCGATCCGCGGATCAGCGAAAAGCAGATGTTCGGCGGCCTGACCTTCCTGCTCAACGGCCACATCCTGGTCGGCTGCAAGAAGGACGGCCGCATCCTCCTCAGCGTCGGCCGCGAGCACAATGACGCGGCGCTGGCCCGGCCCGGCGCCACGCAGATGATGCATCGCGACCGGCCGATGACCGGCTTCGTGTGGATCGACGCCGACGCCATCGAGGACGACGACGACCTGGCCGACTGGGTGCGCACCGCCGAGCGCTGGGTGGCGCAGATGCCGATCGAGGCGCCGAAGCCGGCCAGGCGGGCGGCTAAACCGCGGAAAACACCAGCGACGCGTTGACGCCGCCGAAGCCGAAGGAGTTGCTGAGCGCGTGCTTCAGTGTCTTCGGCTTGGCCTCGAGCGGCACCAGGTCGAACTGTTTCGCCACCTCTTCCGGGTCGTGCAGGTTGAGCGTGGGCGGCAGCATCTGGTGGCGGAGCGCGAGGATGGAGAACACCGCCTCGATGGCGCCGGCGGCTCCCAGCATATGGCCGGTGGCCGATTTGGTCGAGCTCACCGCCAGCGATTGGCCACGGTCGCCGAACACGGCGCGGATGCCGTTGATTTCGGCGTTGTCGCCGACCTCGGTGGAGGTGGCGTGGGCGTTGACGTAGCCGATATCGTCGGGGCGGAGGCCGGCGCTGCGGATCGCCTGGTTCATGGCGACCTGGGCGCCGGCGCCGTCGGGCGAGCCGGCGGTCAGATGGTAGGCGTCGGCCGAGGTGCCGTAGCCGGCCGCGATGGCGAGCGGGGTGGCGCCGCGGGCGAGCGCGTGGCTCAGCTTTTCGATGACGATGACCGCGGCGCCCTCCGACAAAACGAAGCCGGCATGGCCCTTGTCGAAAGGGCGCGAGGCCTCGGTGGGGGTGTCGTTGTGGCTGGTGTCGAGGGCGCGGCTCGCGGCGAAGCCGCCGATCGAGATGGGATCGACCGAGCCCTCGGCGCCGCCGCACACCATCACTTCGGCCTCGCCGGTGCGGATCAGCCGCATGGCGTCGCCGATGGCCTGGGCCGAGGCGGCGCAGGCGGTGACCGGCGCGCCGATCGGTCCCTTGAAGCCGTATTTGATGGAAATCCAGCCGGCCGCGAGGTTGGCGAGGAAGCTCGGCACGGTGAACGGCGACAGCCGCCGCGGCCCCTTGTCGTTGATGATGTTGACCGCCTCGGCCATCACCGGCGAGCCGCCGACGCCCGAGCCGATGATGGTGCCGGTCACCGCCTGCTTTTCCGGCGTGTCGGCCACCCAGCCGGACTGCGCCAGCGCCTCGGCCGCGGCGCCCAGCCCGTACTGGATGAACAGGTCCATCTTCTTGATGTCCTTGGGATCGATGACTCGCGTCGGGTCGAAGCCGTCGGGCTGCTCCTTGCCGGGCACCAGCCCCGCGATCTTGCAGGCGAATTCGGTGGTGTCGAAACGCGTGTTGACGACGGTGCCGCTGCGGCCCGCCATCAGCGCCTGCCAGTTGGCGTCGACGCCAACCCCCAGCGGCGAGACGGCGCCCATGCCGGTGACGACAATCGGATCGGAATCGGCCATGTCAAAATCCCTTTCAGACTTTGGCGAGACGCTGCAGCATCTTGATGCTGTCGTCGAAGATTGTGGATGAAAGCTCGGCCTGCATGTCGAGTTGCGCCCGCCGCCACGACGGCAGCACGTCGGCGACCAGCGCCGCGCCCTTGGGCGTCACTTCCGGGATGCGGCCATTGCCGCGGTCGGGGTGCCGGGAGGCGACCAGCCCCATGGCCTCGAGCTTGTCGAGATTGCGGGTCAGCGTGGTGCGGTCGAAGCCGCGCGCCTCGGCCAGGGCGCTGACGGTGACTCCGGGCATCTCGCCCAGGCCCCCGAGCAGCGAGAGCTGCGTCGCGGTGATGCCGAACGGCCGCAGATAGGCGTCGTAGCGGCGGGTGACCGCGCGCGCCGCCATGCGCGAATTGGACACCAGGCACTGGCTGAAATCGTCCGGCATGGGGCGAGAGATAGCGTGTATCTACACGGTGTCAAGGTCGGCTCGGCTGCGCTGTCTCCATCCGGGCAGCCTCGGCAGACGGCGTCGAGGCCGCCTAGTCCCCTTCTCCGCTTGCTGTTTCGTGCTATAGCGCGCCGCAGCATTCCCTGAGGAGACCTCTATGTCCAAGATCAAAGTCGCCAACCCTGTCGTCGACCTCGACGGCGATGAGATGACCCGCATCATCTGGCAGGCGATCAAGGACAAGCTGATCCTTCCCTATCTCGACCTGCCGATCGAATATTACGACCTCGGCGTCGAGAACCGCGACAAGACCAACGACCAGGTGACGATCGACGCCGCCAACGCCATCAAGAAATACGGCGTCGGCATCAAATGCGCGACCATAACGCCGGACGAGGCGCGCGTCGAAGAGTTCAAGCTCAAGAAGATGTGGAAGTCGCCCAACGGCACCATCCGCAACATCCTGGGCGGCGTGATCTTCCGCGAGCCGATCATCTGCAAGAACGTGCCGCGGCTGGTGCCGGGCTGGACGCAGCCGATCATCGTCGGCCGCCACGCCTTCGGCGACCAGTACAAGGCCACCGATTTCGTCGTTCCCGGCAAGGGCAAGCTGACGATCAAGTTCACCGGCGAGGACGGCAAGGTGATCGAGCACGACGTGTTCGACTATCCGGGCGGCGGCGTGGCGATGGCGATGTACAACCTCGACGACTCCATCCGCGACTTCGCGCATGCCTCGTTCAACTACGCCATCAACCGCAAGGTGCCGTGCTACCTCAGCACCAAGAACACCATTCTCAAGGCCTATGACGGGCGCTTCAAGGACATCTTCCAGGAGATCTACGACAGCCAGTACAAGGCCAAGTTCGAAGAGCTGAAGATCTGGTACGAGCATCGGCTGATCGACGACATGGTGGCCTCGGCGCTGAAGTGGAGCGGCGGCTATGTGTGGGCCTGCAAGAACTACGACGGCGACGTGCAGTCCGACACCGTGGCGCAGGGGTTCGGCTCGCTCGGCCTGATGACCTCGGTGCTGATGACGCCCGACGGCAAGATCGTCGAGGCCGAGGCGGCGCACGGCACGGTGACCCGCCACTACCGGCAGCACCAGCAGGGCAAGGAAACCTCGACCAATTCCACCGCCTCGATCTTCGCCTGGACCCGCGGCCTCGCGCACCGGGCCAAGCTCGACCACAATATCGAGCTGGGCAAGTTCGCCGATACGCTCGAGAAGGTCACCGTGGCAACCATCGAGGAGGGCAAGATGACCAAGGATCTGAGCCTGCTCGTCGGTCCCGACCAGCAATGGCTCAGCACGCTGGGGTTCCTCGATGCGATCGACGCCAACCTCAAGACGGCGATGGCCTGACATGGCGCGCCGCCGGGTTCCACGCGATCCCGGCGCCGGCCGCCGGCTGGAACGGCGGTCCATCGGCGCGAGCCTCTTGGCGCTGGCGATGCTGGCGCCGGCCATGGCGGGCGCCGACGACAAGCGCATCGACGCCCCGGCCTTCACCGCAATCGAGGTTTCCTCCGACATCGCCGCGGTCGTCCATACGGGCGGCGCCATTTCGGTGGTGGCGCATGGCGATGCGCCGGGGCTCGCTGCGCTGCGCACCGAGGTCAAGGACGGCATTTTGCGCGCCTGGATGGAGACGAAAGCGCTCGATGCCGGAAAGCATCGGGTGACGCTCGACATCGGCGTGGCAGAGCTCGGCGCGATGCTTGCCAGCGGCGGCGCCTCCATCGACATCTCCAACTGGACCGGCGAGGCGCTGAGCGCGGAAGCCGACGGCGGCGCGTCGATCACGGCGCACGAGGCGCGCGGCACCGCCTTCGTGCTGCGCGCCAATGGCGGCGGCAGCCTGGTGATTTCGGGCGCCTGCGACAGCGCCGACGCCAGCTCCAGCGCCGGGGGGCGCCTCGACGCCGTGGCCCTCGCCTGCGCCGACGTGGTGGCGCGCGCCACGGGCGGCGCGGCGCTCGGCATCGGCGCCAGCCGCTCGGTCGATGCCGAGGCCAGCAACGGCGCCAGCATCACCGTGCGCGGCAGGCCAGCGCGCACCCATACCGTGTCGAAGAACGGCGGCAGCATTCGCGTCGAGTAGCGGCGGCCGCCATGTCCTCGCCACATAGCTTGCGCATCCGAGGTGGAGGGCGGAGGGCAGCATGATCAAGCGGATTCTCGTCGGGCTGGTGGTGGTCATCGGCGCGATCTATTTGTGGAACGCGTCGTGGCTGGCGCCGGCGCCGGACGGCGGCATCCGCCTCATCGCGCATCGCGGCATGCACCAGGCGTTCGACCTTGCCGGCGTCAAGAACGACACCTGCACGGCGACGCGCATCCGCGAGCCGATCGTGCCCGAGATCGAGAACACCCTGCCGGCGATGCAGGGCGCCTTCGCCGCCGGCGCCTATGCCGTGGAGCTCGACGTGCATCCGACCACCGACGGGCATTTCGCGGTGTTCCACGACTGGACGCTCAACTGCCGCACCGAGGGCACCGGCGAGACGCGATCGCACGACCTCGCTTATCTCCAGACGCTCGATGTCGGCTACGGCTACACCGCCGACGGCGGCAAGACGTTTCCGCTGCGCGGCACCGGCGTGGGCATGATGCCGTCGCTGGAGGAGGTGATGGCGGCGATGCCCGACAAGCACTTCATCATCAATTTCAAGTCCAAGGAGCAGCGCGAGGGCGACATGCTGGCCGATTTCGTGGCCGCGCATCCGGAGTGGACGTCGGCGGTGTGGGGCGCCTATGGCGGCGACGCGCCGGTGTTCGAGGCCAAGGCCAAGCTGCCCGACATCAAGGCCTGGGGCGGCAAGCAGATGATCGGCTGCGTAACCCAATATCTGGGCTATGGCTGGACCGGCATCGTGCCGGCGCCGTGCCGCGACACCATGGTGATGGTGCCGATCAACTTCGCCTGGCTGCTGTGGGGCTGGCCCAACCGCTTCATCGACCGCATGCAGGCGGCCGGCTCGGAGGTGATCCTGATCGGCCCCTACAGCCCGGGCGACGCCGGCACCTCCGGCATCGACACGGCCGCCGAGGCCGCGGCCATCCCGGCGGACTTTTCAGGCTACATCTGGACCAACGAGATCGCGACGATCGCGCCGCTCCTCAAGGCCCGAAACTGACATGTCAGCCATCGACGCATCCCGCCGCCGAGCGTATAGGTAGCCAAGCTCCCACCCCGAGTCCTCGAGTTCCAGATGCCTCCCGGCGTCCTTTTCGCCCTTAGCGCGTATGCGCTCTATTCGTGCTGCGACGCCATCATCAAGGGCCTGGGCAGCGGCCTTTCCGTCTACGAGCTGGCCTTCTTCACCACGCTGTTCTCGCTGATCCCGGTGATCTTCACCACGCCCAAGGGCGAAAGCTGGTGGCGGCTGTTCCACCTCAAGCATCCGTGGCTGCTCAACATGCGCGGCGTCAGCGGCATGCTGGGCAACCTCTGCATCATCTACGCCTTCGTGACGATTCCGCTGGCCGAGGCGTATTCGCTGGCGTTCCTCGCGCCGGTGTTCATCGTGTTCATCTCGGTGTGGCTGCTGGCCGAAAAGGTCAGCGTGCCGCGCTGGGCGCTGCTGGCGGCGAGCTTCATCGGCGTGCTGATCGTAGTGCGGCCGGGCTTCCGCGAGCTGCATCTGGGGCACCTCGCGGCGATCATGGCGGCGGTCTGCGGCGCCGTCACCACCAGCGTGCTGCGGCGGATCGCCAAGGAGGAGCAGCGGATCAGCCTGATCGGCGTCGCCTCGCTCTATATCCTTGTGGTCAACGGCGCCATGATGGTGATCACCGGCGCCTTCCACCTGCTGGACCTGCGGCAGCTCGCGCTGCTGCTGACGGTGGGGGCGCTGGGCGGCACCGGCAACATGCTGTTCATCGCCGCGACGCGGCATGCGCCGGCGAGCCTCGTGGCGCCGATCCAGTACAGCCAGATCTTCTGGGCCATCCTGTTCGGGGCGGTGTTCTACTACGAATATCCCGACGGCATCGCCTATATCGGGCTGGCCGCGATCGTGGTGGCCGGCATCTTCAACGTGCTCGACGACCGCACGCGCATCCGCTTCCTGCCGCATCTGTCGCAGGGCGGCGAGGGGCCGTCGGTGCTGCGCGAGTCGACGCGGCCGCTGCGCGCCATCGACGAGGAAGGCGCGGTGCTGGAGGCGCCGATCGCCGGCGCCGCCGAGGCGACGTCGTCGGAGCGCTGAGTCGGCCGCCACGGCTGGAGGCTTCCCTATTTGCTCTGGCCGATCGGCCGCGAGAGCGTCCGCTCGGCCAACCGCGGGGGTGGGGTCAGAGCGCTGAGCGCACCGCCGCCACGGCATCCGCCGCCTTGCCGCCATCGGGACCGCCGCCCTGGGCCATGTCGGGACGGCCGCCGCCGCCCTGCCCGCCCAGCGCCGCCGTGGCCCGCTTCACCAGATCGGCGGCCGAGAATTTTCTCGTCAGATCGTCGGTGACGCCGACCGCGACGGTGCCCTTGCCGTCCTCGCCCCGGAGCGCGAGGGCGACGACGCCGGAGCCGAGCTTTTTCTTTTCGGCATCGACCAGGCCACGCAGATCCCTGGCCTGCACGCCCTCGACGACGCGGCCGACGAAGGCGGTGCCGTTGACCGTCTCGGCCGCGGTCGCCGCGGCGCCGGACGCGCCGCCGAGCGCCAGCTTCTTCTGCGCGTCGCTGAGCGCGCGCTCGGCCTTCTTGAGGTTGTCCTGCAGCGCCTCGATGCGCGGCAGCATGTCGGCCGGCGTGGTGCGCAGCACGTCGGCGGCGCTCTGCACCAGATTGGCGTTGCTGCGCGCATGGTGGCGGGCGCCGCGCGCGGTGAGCGCCTCGATGCGGCGCACGCCGGCGGCGACGCCGCTGTCGCCGAGCACGGTGATGAGGCCGATGTCGCCGGTGCGCCGCACATGCGTGCCGCCGCACAGCTCGACCGACCAGCCGACGGCGTTGCCGGTGGGATCGCCCATCGACACGACGCGCACCTCGTCGCCGTATTTCTCGCCGAACAGAGCGCGGGCGCCGGACTGCTTGGCCTCCTCGACCCCCATCAGGCGGGTTTCGACCGGGGAGTTCTGCAGCACGATGTCGTTGGCGATGTCCTCGACCTCGGCCAGCTCCTGCGCCGTGATCGGCTTGGTGTGGACGAAGTCGAAGCGCAGCCGGTCGGGCGTCACCAGCGAGCCGCGCTGGGCGACGTGGTCGCCGAGCACCAGCCGCAGCGCCTCGTGCAGCAGATGCGTCGCCGAATGGTTGGCGCGGATGGCCGAGCGGCGCTGGTGGTCGACCAGCAGGCCGAGCGGCGTGCCGATGCGCAGCGCGCCGGCGGTGACCTTGACGCGATGGCCGAAGACGCCCTGGTTCTTGACGGTGTCGAGCACGTCGGCGGCGTTCTGCTCGAACGACATGCTGCCGGTGTCGCCGACCTGGCCGCCGCTCTCCCCGTAGAACGGCGTTTGGTTGAGGACGACGTAGCCCTCCTCGCCGGCCTTGAGCTCGTCGACCATGCGGCCGTCCTTGACCAGCGCGGTGACCACGCCTTCGGCGGCTTCGGTCTCGTAGCCCAGAAATTCGGTGGGGCCGACCTTGTCGGCGACGGCGAACCACACCTTGTCCTCGCCGACCTCGCCGGAGCCCGACCAGCTCGCCCGCGCCTCGGCACGCTGGCGCGCCATGGCGTCCTCGAAGCCGGACAGGTCGACGGTGATGCCGCGGGTGCGCAGCGCGTCCTGCGTCAGATCGAGCGGGAAGCCGTAGGTGTCGTAGAGCTTGAAGGCGGTGACGCCCTCGAGCATGTCGCCCTGCTTGAGATCGGCGGTGGCGTCGTCGAGGATGGCGAGGCCGCGGCTCAGGGTCTTGAGGAAGCGCTGCTCCTCGAGGCGGACGGTTTCCTCGATCATCTGCTCGCCGCGCACCAGCTCGGGATAGGCCTGGCCCATCTCGCGCACCAGCGTGGGCACGATCCTGTGGATCACCGGCTCGGCGGCGCCGAGCAGGGTCGCGTGGCGCATGGCGCGGCGCATGATGCGGCGCAGCACGTAGCCGCGGCCTTCATTGGAGGGCAGCACGCCCTCGGCGATGAGGAAGCTCATCGAACGCAGATGGTCGGAGATGACGCGCAGGCTGGGGTTGGCGGGGTCGCCAGTGTAGCCGGTGGCCTGCTGCGCCGAGGCGATCAGCGCCCGGAACAGGTCGATCTCGTAATTGTTGTTGGTGCCCTGCATCACCGCGGCGACGCGCTCGAGGCCGGAGCCGGTGTCGACCGAGGGTTTCGGCAGCGGGATGCGCGAGCCGTCCGGCAGCTGCTCGAACTGCATGAAGACGAGGTTCCAGATCTCGACGAAGCGGTCGCCGTCCTCCTCGGGCGTGCCCGGGGGGCCGCCCCAGTATTTGTCGCCGTGGTCGTAGAAGATTTCCGAGCACGGGCCGCACGGGCCGGTGTCGCCCATCTGCCAGAAGTTCGACTTGGCGCCGAGGCGGACGATGCGCTCCTCCGGCAGGCCGGCGATCTTCTTCCACAGCGCCATCGCCTCGTCGTCATCCTGGTAGATGGTGGCGGTGAGCTTGGCTGCCGGCAGGCCCCATTCCTTGGTGAGCAGGTTCCAGGCGAGCTCGATCGCGCGCTCCTTGAAATAGTCGCCGAAGGAGAAATTGCCGAGCATTTCGAAGAAGGTGTGGTGCCGCGCGGTGAAGCCGACATTGTCGAGGTCGTTGTGCTTGCCGCCGGCGCGCACGCATTTCTGCGCCGTGGTGGCGCGCACATAGTCGCGCTTTTCGGCGCCGGTGAAGACGTTCTTGAACTGCACCATGCCGGCATTGGTGAACATCAGCGTCGGATCGTTGCGCGGCACCAGCGGCGACGAGGGGACAATGGTGTGCCCGTTCTTCTCGAAGAAGCCGAGGAAGGAAGACCGGATATCGTTCACGCTCTGCATGGCACGTCTCGTCACAAGAAAAAGGGCGGCTCAATGCCGCCGCAACGTCAGGAAAGGCCTTCTATCGCGGGGCTTGCGGCTATGTCCACTGCGATGAGGGCGGCGGCGCGCGGGAGGCTCCCGCATGCCGGTGCCGTCCCTGCGACAGCGGGGAGCCAATTCGGGGCCGGCGCTGGGGGGCATGGGTCCCCGCGTTGGCGAAGCCCATGCCGCCTGGATGAGCGTGCAGACCGGCGTCGGCTCGGCTGTCGTCCCTGCGAAAACAGGACCCACGCCACTCCTGGCGCCAATGTCGGGTTGGGTCCCCGCTGTCGCGGGGATGGCACGGGTGGATGAGGCTGTTCCCTAGCTCCCACACCCATCGGGTGTGACGCACCTCACACCCGATGGGAGGCGTAAAAAACAACAAGGGCGACGGGGGTGACCCGTCGCCCTCTGACCGAACCCCGTGACAGGTTCGAATGGGTTATTCGCTGTCGGCGGCCTCGTCGCCTTCCGGGCCGGACAGCAGGGCCTCGTTGAGCAGGCCCGAGCTTTCGCGCACCGACGCCTCGATGGCGTCGGAGATCTGGGGGTTGTCCTTGAGGAACTGGCGGGCGTTCTCGCGGCCCTGGCCCAGCCGCTGGCTGTCGTAGGAGAACCAGGCGCCGGACTTTTCGACGACGCCGGACTTGACGCCGAGATCGAGCAATTCGCCGGTCTTGGAGATGCCCTCGCCATACATGATGTCGAATTCGACCTGGCGGAACGGCGGGGCGAGCTTGTTCTTGACCACCTTGACGCGGGTCTGGTTGCCGATGACCTCCTCGCGCTCCTTGATGGCGCCGATGCGGCGGATGTCGAGGCGCACCGAGGAGTAGAACTTCAGGGCGTTGCCGCCGGTGGTGGTTTCCGGCGAACCGTACATGACGCCGATCTTCATGCGGATCTGGTTGATGAAGATCACCATGGCCTTCGACTTGGAGATCGAGGCGGTGAGCTTGCGCATGGCCTGGCTCATCAGGCGGGCCTGCAGGCCCGGCAGCGCGTCGCCCATCTCGCCCTCGAGCTCGGCCTTGGGGGTGAGCGCGGCGACCGAATCGACCACCAGCACGTCGATGGCGCCGGAGCGCACCAGGGTGTCGGCGATCTCGAGCGCCTGCTCGCCGGAATCGGGCTGGGAGATCAGCAGCTCGTCGACCTTGACGCCGAGCTTTTTGGCATAGACCGGATCGAGCGCATGCTCGGCGTCGACGAAGGCGCAGATGCCGCCGTTCTTCTGGGCTTCGGCCACGACGTGCAGGGCCAGGGTGGTCTTGCCCGAGCTTTCCGGCCCGAACACCTCGATGATGCGGCCGCGCGGCAGGCCGCCGATGCCCAGCGCGATATCGAGCCCGAGCGACCCCGTGGAAATGGCCTCGACCTGGACGATCGCGCCCTGGTCGAACTTCATCACGGTGCCCTTGCCGAAATTGCGCTCGATCTGGCTGAGCGCGGCGGCAAGCGCCTTGTCCTTGTCCATGGAACCCTCGATAACGCGAAGCGGTGCGGCTGCAGCAGCCATAGAGATTCTCCTTATTCCATGCCGGAGGACGGGCGGAAAGCGCGTCGGTACGTGCGGTGTATGTGCCTACTTTGTTCTCATTTTGTTTCCAAATCGTCAAGAGGCATTTCGCGTCTTTTGTCACCTGCGCCAGCCGCGTCATGACGCCAGGAAGTCACGTCCGATAGGCCGGATTGCGGGGCTGTGCGCCGTAAAATCATACTTATGACGCTTGCGTTTTGGGTGTGGTCTGGCACTAGTGCGCGCCAGCGCGGAGGAGCGGACGATGAATTTGATCCAGTTCACCAAGGACAATGGCGGCCGGGCGGTCGGCGCGATCGACAAGGGCAAGGCGCATGTCGTGAAGGGCGCCGACAGCGTCTACCGGCTGGCGCTCAAGGCGGCGGCGGATGGGGTGAAGCTCAAGGCGCTGGTCGGCGACAAGGGGCTGGGCAAGGCCATCGATGCGGCGGCGATCCTCAAGGAAGGCCGCATGCTGCCGCCGATCGACCATCCCGATCCGGCGCATCTTTACGTGACCGGCACCGGGCTCACGCATCTGGGCTCGGCCTCGACGCGCGACGCCATGCACAAGGCGAACCAGCAGGCGGCCGAAGCGCCGCTCACCGATTCGATGAAGATGTTCCGCATGGGGCTCGAGGGCGGCAAGCCGGCCAGGGGACAGGAGGGCGTGCAGCCCGAATGGTTCTACAAGGGCAACGGCACGATCGTGGCGGCGCCGGGCGCGCCGATCCCCTCCCCCGCCTTCGCCAAAGATGCAGGCGAGGAGCCCGAGATGGCCGGCATCTATGTGATCGACAGGAAGGGCCGGCCGTTCCGGGTGGGCTTTGCGCTCGGCAACGAGTTTTCCGACCACGTGACCGAGCGGGTGAACTATCTGTGGCTCGCCCACTCCAAGCTGCGCTGGTGCTCGTTCGGGCCGGAGCTGAGGCTCGGCGCCCTGCCCGGCAATGTCAGCGGCACCTCGCGCATCCTGCGCAAGGGCAAGGTGGTGTGGGAAAAGCCGTTCCTCAGCGGCGAGGACAACATGTCCCACAGCATCGCCAATCTCGAGCACCACCACTTCAAGTACCGGCTGTTCCGGCAGCCGGGCGACGTGCACGTGCATATGTTCGGCACCGCGACGCTGAGCTTTGCCGACGGCATCACAACCCAAGCCGGCGACGTGTTCGAGATTTCGGAGCCGCAGTTCGGCTTGCCGCTCCGCAACTCCGTGGCATGGGACAAAGCCGAGGCGGTGAAGATACACTCGCTGTGATGGCACAGAAGATTCTCTACGATACCGATCCGGGCGTCGACGACGCGATGGCGCTGCTGCTGCTGGCGCGGCACCCCGAGGTCGAACTGGTCGGCATCACGTCGGTGTTCGGCAATGCCCCGATCGAGACCACGACGCGCAACGCGCTCTACCTCAAGCAGCTGTTCGGCATCGCGGCGCCGGTGGCGCGCGGCGCCGCCAAGGCGCTGGGGTCGGCGGAGATGCCGGCGGGGGCGGCGTTCGTCCACGGCGACAACGGGCTCGGCAACATCCCGATCCCCGAGGTGACGGCCAAGGCCGATCCGCGGCCGGCGGCGCAGTTCATCGTCGACATCGTGCGGGCGCATCCGGGCGAGGTGACGATCGTCGCGGTGGGGCGGATGACCAACCTCGCCGAAGCGCTGGCGCTCGACCCCGGCATCGCGCCGCTGGTCAAGGCGGTGTCGGTGATGGGCGGGGCGTTCGGGCGCAACGGGCATTTCGGCAACGTCACGCCGGTGGCCGAAGCCAACATCATCGGCGATCCGGTGGCGGCCGACATCGTGTTCGGCGCCCGCTGGCCGATGACCATCGTCGGGCTCGACGTGACGCATGAATCGGTGATGACCGACGCCTATATGCGGGCGCTGGCCGCCGAGGCGGGCACGGACGGCGCCTTCCTGTGGGAGGTGTCGCGCTTCTATGCGGGGTTCTACACGAAGAGCCAGCAATACCTCGACGGCTTCGCCGTGCACGATTCGAGCGCCGTGGCGGCGGTGCTGCACCCGGAATTCTTCACCTATGCGCGCGGGCCGGTGCGGGTGATCGCCGACGGCATCGCCAGCGGGCAGACCATCCTCAGGCCCGAGGGCTATTACGACCGCGCCAGGGACTGGGACGGCAGGCCGTCGTGCAACGTGGCGGTGACGGTGGATGCCGCGGCGTTCCTCAGATTCTACCGCGATACCATCATCGACGGCGCGCGCTGATGTACGGGCTGATCGGCCGTATCCGGGCGGTGCCGGGCCAGCGCGCCGCGCTGGCGGCGGTAATGGTAGAGGACGGCGCGATGCCCGGCTGCCTGAGCTACGTCGTGGCCGAGGACCCGGCCGATGCCGACGTGCTGTGGGTCACCGAAGTGTGGGTGGACGAGGCGGCGCACAAGGCGTCGCTGGCGCTGCCGCAGGTGCAGGCGGCCATCGCCAAGGGGCGGCCGCTGGTCGCCGGGGTCGACAGCCACGTCGCGACGCGGGTGCTCGGCGGCATCGGGCTCAAGGGATAGCGCGGTGAACCCGTTGGCGAGCTGGCAGTTCTGGGCGCTCGGCTCGGCGGTGTTCGCGGCGCTGACGGCGATCCTCGCCAAGGTGGGCGTCGAGAACGTCAATTCCGACTTCGCCACCTTCATCCGCACCATCGTGATCCTGGCGGCGGCGGGCGCCATGGTGCTGGTCACCAAGCACTGGCAGGCGCCAGCGACGGTGACGCCCAAGACCTGGACCTTCCTGATCCTGTCGAGCATCGCCACGGGGCTGAGCTGGATCTGCTATTTCCGCGCGCTGAAGCTCGGCAACGCGGCGCAGGTGGCGCCGATCGACAAGCTGAGCGTGGTGCTGGTGGCGATCATCGCGGCGCTGTTGCTGGGCGAGAAGCTGTCGCCGATCAACTGGGCCGGCGTGGCGCTGATCGGGGTCGGCGCGGTGCTGGTGGCGCTGCGGGTGTAAGACGATGGTGCAGTCGGACCCTTCTCCCGCTTGCGGGGGAAGGTGGCGCCGAAGGCGACGGAAGGGGGGAGCCGCTTGCGCCGATGCTTGGGGCCGCCCCCTCCACCAGCTTCGCTGGTCCCCCTCCCCCGTAAACGGGAGAGGAGCGCTGACTGCAGGCTCAGACCGGCTTCTTGTACTGGTAGATGCCGACGTCGATGGAGCCTTCGGCGAAGCCGGCTTCGCAGTAGCTCAAATAGTAGACCCATTTGCGCTTGAAGGTCTCGTCGAAGCCGAGCTTCTGGATTTCGTGCCAGCGCTCGAGGAAGCGTTCGCGCCAGAGCGCCAGGGTGCGGGCGTAGCTCAGGCGGAAATTCTCGACGTTTTCGAGCATCAGGCCGACGCGCCTGCCCTGCTCGCGCATGGCCGTCTTGGTCAGCAGCATGCCGCCGGGGAAGATGTAGCGCTGGATGAAATCGGGGGTGGAGCGGTAGCCCTCGAAATCGGCCTCGTTGATGGTGATGGCCTGGATGGCGGCGGTGCCGCCGGGCTTCAGCCGGTCGAACACGGTCTGGAAATAGCTCGGCCAGTGCTCCTCGCCCACCGCCTCGATCATCTCGATGGAGCCGATGTGGTCGTACTGGCCCTCGGTGTGGCGATAATCCTCGAAATGGAAGGTGGCGAGGTTGTCAAGCCCCTGCCGGGCGATGCGCTGCTGGGCGTAGGCGAGCTGCTCGCGGCTCAGCGTGATGCCGTAAACCGAGGCGCCATAATCCTTGGCCACCGTTTCGGCGAACCCGCCCCAGCCGCAGCCGATCTCGAGCACGCTGTCGCCGGCCTTGACGCCGGCGGCGTCGGCGACGGCACGGTATTTGGCGTGCTGGGCCGCCTCCAGCGCCTGGTCGTCGGACGAAAACAGCGCGGAGGAATAGGTCATCGAAGGGTCGAGCCACTGGGCGTAAAACTCGTTGCCGAGGTCGTAATGCTCGGAGATGTTCTCCTTGGATCCGTCGACCGTGTTGGCGCGGCTCAGATGGTAGGCGATGTCCTGGGTGGCGCGGCCGAACCAGCCGGCGCCCTTGGGCTGGAACTCGTTGCGGTTCTGCAGGAAATAGCGGAACAGCGCCGTCAGATCCTCGACCTCGACGTCGCCGCGCATATAGGCGTTGGCAAAGCCCACGGTGCCGCGGCGCAGCGTTTCCGGAATCATCGAGAAATTGTGGACGACGAGCTTGGGGTGCTCGCCGGTGCCGGGCCGCCCGAAGGTCTTCGACCGGCCGTTGGGAAAGGTGATGGTCACGGCGCCGCGCTTCGGGCGGCCGATCAGCCGTTCCCCGAACCAGGCGGCGACGCCCGAGGTCAGATGGTTCCAAAGCGTCGGACCACGCAGGCTGCGCTCGTCGGCAAGCTTATCCATAGTTCATCGATCCAGAAATCTGCCGCCAGCGCCCCCCGCGCCGGCCGCTCACGCCTTCAGCCGCTGGTTGGGCGGTCGATCCGCCGTCCATCGGCTGTCGCCGATAATTTAGCGGCCACAATGCGATATGCAAGCCGGAGCGCGGCTGCAAGTGCGCAGTGTGGGTGGTTTGCCACGATCGGCGCGCGCCAGCCCTGACTGAGGCCACGGCGGACGGCGCGCCTGGAAAGATGTCGTCAGTCCTCGCGCCGGTCAGCGCATGAACTTGCAGGTGATGAGCGTCAGCGTCGAAGCAGCCAGCAGCATCGGCAGCAAGAAGATCGCGGCGTCGATGTAGTCGAGAAGGTTGAGCATTTGTTAACTCCCTCATTGGGCAGCTCTTTCGGCCGCCTCCATTGAACAGATGCTGGAGCGGGAGTTCATCCGGCGTTCACGCGCCGGAAATAGCGGCGATCAGCGTTAAGCGGGACTTTCCGCGGCGTCGGTGACGCGCAATTGCACGCTGGTCTGGCCCTGGTAGTGGTCGAGGCTCAGCGTGCCGGCGACGTGGAGTGGCCGGTCGTCGCCCGCGGCGAGCAGCGCCTGGCCGAGCGGCGTGGTGGCGGCGCGGAAGGCGATGGCCTTGAGCCGCGCGCCGTCGCCGGAATTGAGCTGGAAGCTCACATGGCCCCCTGCCCCCACCACCTGCGGGAACTTCACGCGATGGGCGGGAAAGGCGAAGACCGGCTGCGGGTTGCCGGCGCCGAACGGTCCGGCCCGCTCGATGTCCTCGACGAAATCGACGGTGGCGCCGCGGGCGCTGAGCGCGGCATCGATCCTGAGATCGGTGAGCGCCCGGGCGGTGCCGACAGCGCCGCGCAGCGCGTCGCTCATGTGGGCGCGGAACGGGCCGAGCTGGCCCGGCTTCAGGGTGACGCCGGCCGCCATGGCGTGGCCGCCACCCTTTTCGATGATGTCGGCCTCGACGGCGGCGATCACGGCGCGGCCGAGGTCGACGCCGGGCATGGAGCGCCCCGAGCCCGTGCCGGTGCCGTCGGGATAGAGCGCGATGGCGAAGGCCGGGCGCTCGAAGCGCTCGCGCAGGCGGGCGGCGACGAGGCCGACCACCCCGGCATGCCAGTTGGCGGAGGCGAGCACCAGCACCGGCGGCCCCTCGCCGTCGCCGATCTCCTCCTCGGCGACGCGGGTGGCCTCGGCGACCGCGTCGAGCTCGATCTTCTGGCGTTCGGCGTTGAGCTCGTTGAGGCGGGCGGCGATCACCAGCGCCTCGTGCTCGTCGTCGAGGGTGAGCAGCCGGGTGCCGAGCGCCGCATCGCCGATGCGGCCGCCGGCGTTGATGCGCGGGCCGACCAGATAGCCCAGATGGTAGGGATTGAGCGGGCCGGTGACGCGGGCGGCGAGCGCCAGCGCGCCGATGCCCCGGTTGGCCGCGTGGCGCGCCACGTCGAGGCCGCGCACGACGAAGGCGCGGTTGAGGCCGGTGAGTGGAACGACGTCGCAGACGGTCGCCAGCGCCACCAGGTCGAGCAGTTGCATCAGATCGGGCTGGCCGGTGTCGCCGCGCTGGCGCAGCAGCCGGTTGGCCGCGACCAGCACCATGAAGGTGACGCCGGCGGCGCAGAGGTAGCCGAGGCCGGAGATATCGTCGGGCCGGTTGGGGTTGACGATGGCGAGCGCGGCATCCGGCAGGCCGTGGTCGCTGAGATGGTGGTCGATCACCAGCACATCGGTGCCGCGGCCTCTGGCGTGGGCGATCGGCCCGGCGCTGACGGTGCCGCAATCGAGGGTGACGATGAGCGTGGCGCCGGCGTCGATCAGCTTGTCGATGGCGGCGACGTTCGGGCCGTAGCCCTCGAAGATGCGGTCGGGGATGTAGACCTCGGGATCGAGGCCGAAATGCCTGAGATACCGGCTCATCAGCGCGCAGGCGCTGGCGCCGTCGACGTCGTAGTCGCCGAACAGCGCAACCTTCTCGTTGTTGGTGATGGCCGTCACCAGACGGGCGGCCAGCCGGTCCATGTCGGCCATGGTGGACGGGTCCGGCATCAGGTTGCGGATCGTGGGGTTCAGGTACTCCTCGGCGCCCTCGATGGTGACGCCACGACCGGCAATGATCCGCGCCAGGATTTCACTGACGCCCAGACGCTGCGCGATCGCCTGCGCGATACGCGTCTCGGCGTCCCCGAGCCGGTCCACCCAGGCGCGGCCGGTGATCGATTTCATGACGTTGAGGAAGGGCTCGGCCATGGCCCGGAGGTAAGCGCAATTGCGCGCGCCGTCGAGGCGGGCAAAAGCGACATCGTCGCGATTTCAAGGTCTAACACGCAGATTTTTGGCCCCCATATCTTCGCCATCTTTCACGATGGGGACCAAGATGCTCCGTTCTCGCTGGTTTCGACTTTCGGCGCTGTTCGCCGTGCTGCTGACGGTGTTTTCGCTGTCGGCGGTGAGTACGGCCGAGGCGCGGTTCGGCGGCAGCTTCGGCAGCCGCGGCATGCGCACCTACCAGACGGTGCCGGCGACGCCGACAGTGCCGGGCGTCACCGGGCCGGTGCAGCGCTCGATGACGACGCCTGGCTACAACAACGCCGGCGGCCTCGGCGCGCCTTACGCGCGAACCGGCGGACTGTTCAGTGGCATGGGCGGCTGGCTGCTCGGCGGCCTGCTGTTCTCGGGCCTGTTCGGCATGCTGTTCCATGGCGGGCTGATGGGATTCGGCGGCTTCGGCGGCATCTTCAGCCTGATCATCCAGGTGGCGATCCTGTACTTCGTGCTGCGCTGGGTGTTCCGCCGCTTCGGCTGGGGCCAGCAGCCGGCGGCGAGTGGCCCGGGCTATGGCGGCAATGGCTACAATTATTCCGCGCCGCGCCAGGACTGGCAGCCGTCCGGCGGCGGCTATGGCTCGGGTGCCGGTGGCAGCCGCGGCGGCAAGGACGAGATCGGGGTCACCAATGCCGACCTCAACGTGTTCGAGCAGCGGCTGAGCCAGATGCAGGATGCCTTTTCCCGCGAGGACCATGACGCGCTGCGCCGGATCACGACGCCGGAGGTGATGAGCTACCTCAGCGAGGAGCTGGCGCAGAACGCCGCCAAGGGCCTGCGCAACGAGGTGTTCGACGTCAAGCTGCTGAGCGGCGACATCGCCGAGGCCTGGCGCGAGGGAACGGACGAGTATGTAACGGTGGCCCTGCGCTACGAGAGCCGCGACGTGATGCGCAACCGCGCCACGGGCGAGCTGGTCTCGGGCATCGACGGCCTCGACCAGCACTCGGAGGTATGGACCTTCGTCCGCCACAACCGCGGCGAGTGGCTGCTGAGCGCGATCCAGGGGGCGTAAGCCCTGGGACCGGGGATTGGCGCGGGCGACCGAGGGGCCGCCCGTTTGCATTTTGGCGCAACTGCGCCCAGATATACATTCAGACAATGTATATCCGGAGCGATGACATGCGTGTCGCAAAGTGGGGCAACAGCCTGGCAATCCGACTTCCCTCGGGTGTGGTCGACGCGCTGGAGATCAAGGAGGGCGACGAGATCGAGCTTCACGCTATTGACAGCCGGGAGTTCGACGTCGCCAAAAAGCCGACCCGGAACGAGCTGATCGCTCGCCTGCGCAAATATCGCGGCCTGTTGCCTGCGGACTTCAAATTCGACCGCGGCGAGGCCAATGAGCGCTGACTTCCTCGACAGCAACGTCGTTCTTTACCTCGCCTGGACAGATGAACAGAAGGCGCTCACCGTCGAGGATCTGCTGCGAGGTAAGCCGCTGATCAGCGCGCAGGTTCTCAACGAGGTCACCAACGTGCTGCTGAGGAAACGGCGGCTGGACTGGGCGGTCATCAACGGCTTTGTCGACGGGCTGCTGTCCGTAACAACGGTGCTGCCGATCGGCGAGCCCACCAATCGGAACGCCAGGACTCTGGCGGCGCGCTACGGCTTCGCGTGGTATGATGCGGTTATCATCGCGTCCGCCCTCGAAGGAAACTGCACACGCCTGTTCAGCGAAGATATGCAGCATGGCCAGCAGGTCGGTGAGCTGACGATCGTCAACCCCTTCCACTAACCCTGGTGGCATCGAGGCCGAAGTGACGGCAAGCGGTCTGCAACGATGCTGCGGAAGCAGGAACAGCGGATCGTGGCCGGGTGCGCCACCCTCCATCCTTTACCGGTGATGTTCCGCCGTGATCCAGCGGACGGTCTGGCTCCAGGAGCGCATGACGACGGTGGCGGTGCGGACGGCGTTTTTCTTGTAGCGGACACCGCTCAGCAGGCTGCCGTCGGTGACGCCGGTGGCGGCGAACAGCACGTCGCCCGAGGCGAGCTCGTTGGTGGCATATTTGCGGTTGGGATCGGTGATGCCCATGCGGCGGGCGCGCTCGCGCTTTTCCTCGCTGTCGAGCATCAGCCGGCCCTGCATCTGGCCACCGATGCAGCGCAGCGCCGCCGCCGCCAGTACCCCCTCGGGCGCGCCGCCGGAGCCGATATAGATGTCGATGCCGGTGTCCTCGGTGTTCACGGCATGGATGATGCCGGCGATGTCGCCGTCGCTGATCAGCTTGATGGCGCAGCCGGTCGAGCGCAGTTCCTCGAGCAGCGCGCCGTGGCGCGGGCGGTCGAGCATGCAGGCGGTGATCTCGCTGACCGGCACGCCCTTGGCGCGGGCCAAAGATTCGATATTTTCGCGCGGGCTCATGTCGAGGTCTACGGTGCCGGCGGCGTAGCCGGAGCCGATGGCGATCTTCTGCATGTAGACGTCCGGCGCGTTGAGCAGCCCGCCGCGCTCGGCCATGGCCAGCACGCAGATCGAGTCGGGCTGGTTCTTGGCGCAGAGCGTGGTGCCCTCGAGCGGATCGACGGCGATGTCGACCTGAGGGCCGTTCCTGCCGCCGACCTCCTCGCCGATGAACAGCATCGGTGCCTCGTCGCGCTCGCCCTCGCCGATGACGATGCGGCCATCGATGCGGACGTTGCCGAGCTCGTTGCGCATGGCTTCGACCGCGGCGTGGTCGGCCGCCTTCTCGTCGCCCTTGCCGCGCCAGCCGGCGGCCGCGATGGCGGCCCGCTCGGTGACGCGGACCAGCTCGAGGGTCAACGAGCGGTCGATGATGGCCGTGGCGGCGCCGGTCTCGGTCTGGGTCAGCTTCACGTCGGGCGTCCTCGGTTCAGTGCTGTCGATGTGCCGCCATTCCGCGCCGGCGAGCCGTCGCCGACTGTCCTCGACAGGCGCTAGAGACTCTCGATCCGGATGAGCTGCGGCTGGCCGACTATGAAGCCGTCGGCGGCGATCAGCGCAAGCGCTTCCCGCACGGACTGTTCCAAAGTCGAATGGGTCAGCAGCACGATGGTCCGGATGCTGGCGTCGGCGGGCCCGGCGTCGGTGACCCGCAGATCCGGCCGCTGGATGACGCTTTCGAGCGAAATGCCGGCGGCACCCATGCGCGAGGCGATGGCGGCGAAGGCGCCGGGCACGTCGCGGGCGTTGAGGCGGATATAGTAGCCGCCCTCATGCGCCTTCATCGGCGCCTGCCGATACGGTACCAGCTCCTGGCTCGGCACGCCCAGCGGCGGCACGCGGTTGCCGCGGGCGATATCTAGGATGTCCGAAAGCACCGACGAGGCGGTGGGCGGACCGCCGGCGCCGGGGCCGGCGAGCAGCAGCTCGTGCACGTGGTCGGTCTCGAGCGCCACGGCGTTGAGCACGCCGTCGACGCCGGCGATGGCCGAGGATTTGGACACCAGCGTCGGATGGACGCGCTGCTCGATGCCTTCGGGCGAGCGCTGGGCGATGCCGAGCAGCTTGATCTTGTAGCCGAGGTCGCCGGCGACCTTGATGTCGGCCTGGGTGATCGAGGTGATGCCTTCGACGAAGATCTCGTCGGGGGCGATCTCGCAGCCGAAGCAGAGCGAGCTCAGGATGGCGAGCTTGTGGGCGGTGTCGAAGCCGCCGACGTCGAAGGTCGGGTCGGCCTCGGCGTAACCCAGGCGCTGCGCGTCCTTGAGGCAATCGTCGAACGAGATGACCTCGTTGCCCATGCGGGTGAGGATGTAGTTGCAGGTGCCGTTCATAATCCCGTAGACGCGGGCGACACGGGCCGAGCCGAGGCCCTCGCGCAGCGTCTTGATGACGGGAATGCCGCCGGCGACGGCCGCCTCGAAGCCAAGCTGGGCCGCGTTCTCCTCGGCCAGCCGCGCCAGCGCCACGCCGTGGCGGGCGAGGAGCGCCTTGTTGGCGGTGACCACTGGGCGGCCAATCTCGAGCGCCGCGCGCACGGCGGCGAGCGCCGGGCCGTCCTCGCCGCCGATCAGCTCGACGAACAGGTCGATGCCGTCGGATTTGGCGAGCGCCACCGGATCGTCGAACCAGGCGAGGCCGGAAATGTCGATGCCGCGGTCCTTGCTGCGGGACCGCGCGGCGACGGCGGTGACGACCACCGAGCGGCCGAGCTTGCGGGTCAGCTCCTCGCCGTCCCGCTGCAGGATGCGCACCAGGGTGGCGCCGACATTGCCGAGGCCGGCGACGCCGATGCGCAGCGGCGGGGCGGGCGGGGCCTCGGCGGCGTCCTGCATGGCCTTGAGGATGCGCTGGCGGGTTTCCGAGCGCGGCTCCCGGCCCTCGCGCAAATCGAAGACGAACAGCGGGTCGCCGGCGATCTGCCGGCCGAAGCGCGTCGGGGTCCAGCCGCGCGCGGCGATGAAGGATTCGATGGTGTCGCGGAAGGACTGGATATCGGACATGACGCGCTCCGGAATGCGCGAGCGTCATGCTAGGCATTTGCCTATTCGTCAATAGGATTGAAGCGATGTGATAGCATTGCTATCTTTGATTGCATCGATATCAATGCAGACAGGAGGCTCAAATGGCTGCTTTGACGATCCGAAACATCGACGAGACGCTCAAGAGAGAGCTGCGCAAGCGGGCCGCTGCCAATGATCGGTCTATGGAGGAAGAAGCGCGAACGATCCTCCGAAAGGCGCTCTCGAGACCAACCGCCGCCGATAAAGGCCTAGGGACCGCGATACGCAAGCTGGTGGAGGAGCATGGCGGCGGCTTCGAACTCGATCTGCCCCCGCGCGGACCGGCGAGGCCTCTGCCTGATGTCTTCGACGAATGATCATCGTCGATACCAACGTGCTCGGCGAGCTCGTGCGGCCACACCCGAATGCAGATGTCATTGCCTGGATGGACCGGCAGGCGGCGAGCGAACTGGTGACGACGGCGATCACCGTTGCCGAGATGGAATTGGGCATCGCAAAAATGGCCGAAGGCAAGCGCAGAACCCAACTTGTCGCGCTCAATGCCGCCATCCTCGGGCGGCTGGCAGCTGTCCTGCCGTTTTCCGCGGACGAGGCAGTGAGCTACGCTTATGTCGTGAACAAGCGCCAGCGGCTCGGGCGCCGGATCGAACCACTCGATGCCCAAATCGCGGCGATCGCCCTGTCGCATAAGGCGGTCGTCGCCACGAGAAACACCAAGGACTTCGACGACACCGGCCTCGACCTCATCAACCCCTGGGAAGCCTGACTACTTCGCGCTGGCGAGTTGCACCACGTTGCCCTGCCCGGCCTGGTGGCCGCTCAGGAACTTCTTGATGGTGCGGGCGGCCTGGCGGATGCGCTGCTCGTTTTCGACGAGGGCGAGGCGGACATACTGGTCGCCATATTCGCCGAAGCCGACACCGGGGGCGACGGCAACGCCGGTCTCCTGGATCAGCAACTTGGCGAATTCCAGCGAGCCCAGATGCGCATACTGGTCCGGAATGGGCGACCAGATGAACATGGTCGCCTTGGGCGACGGCAGGCGCCAGCCGGCGCGGGCGAAGCTCTCGACCATGACGTCGCGGCGCGCCTGGTAGATGTCGCGGACTTCGGCGATGACTGAATCGTCGCCGTTGAGCGCCGCCGCGGCAGCCACCTGGATGGGGGTGAAGGCGCCATAGTCGAGATACGACTTCACCCGGGCCAGCGCCGCGATCAGCCGCTCGTTGCCGACGGCGAAGCCGACGCGCCAGCCGGGCATCGAATAGGTCTTGGACATCGAGGTGAACTCGACGGAAATGTCCATGGCGCCCGGCACTTCGAGCACCGAGGGCGGCACCTCGCCGTCAAAATAGATCTCGGAATAAGCGAGGTCGCTGAGGATGAAGATGCTGTGCGCCTTACAATAGGCCACGACCTCCTTGTAGAAATCGAGCGTCGCCGTATAGGCCGTCGGATTGCTGGGATAGTTCAGCACCAGCGCGATCGGCTTGGGGATGGAGTGGCGGACGCCGCGATCCAGCGCGCGCATGAAATCCTCGCCCGGCTCGGCCGGCATCGAGCGCACCACGCCGCCCGACATGATGAAGCCGAAGGAATGGATCGGGTAGGTCGGGTTGGGCACCAGCACCACGTCGCCCGGCGCGGTGATGGCCGACGCCATGTTGGCGAAGCCTTCCTTGGAGCCGAGGGTGGCGACGACCTGGGTGTCGGGGTTGAGCTTCACGCCGAAGCGGCGGCCGTAATAGCTCGCCTGCGCCTTGCGCAGCCCGGGAATACCGCGCGAGGTCGAATAGCGGTGGGTGCGCGGGTCCTTCACCGTCTCCTGCAGCTTTTCGACGATGTGTGCCGGCGTCGGCATGTCGGGATTGCCCATGCCGAGGTCGATGACGTCGACGCCGTTGGCGCGGGCCTTGGCCTTGATCGGATCGATGTGCGCAAAGACGTAAGGCGGCAGGCGGCGGATGCGGTGGAAATCGTCGTTCATGGGATCCTCGCGGGAGGTGCGATGGCTGCGGCGCGTCGGCGCACTGTCGGCAGGCATTATCGCGGAATTATGGTTTGGGCCCGGTTAAGCCCGGCTCGGTCGGTTCCGCTCTCTCCAGTCGCCCGGCGACCCGTGGAGAGAGCTAGCGAGCGGGGGCGGCCGCTGCCGGCGCGGCAGTCGTCACCCAAATCAGCCGGATGTACTTCCGAAGGACCATGCTTCGCTCATACGGAGGCATGATGCGATTGTCCAGCCGGGGTGGCTGGCGCCCTGCCCTCATTTGCGATGGGCGAGGCGGTAGCTAAAGAGGGTGGCGACGAGGATGGGGACGATCACGCCGATGGCGGTGGCGGTCAGCAGGATCGCGGGCTGGCCGGAGAGCAGCGCGGTGCAGGCCATCAGCAGGCCGCCGAGCAGCATCAGCCAGCCGCCGAGGCGGTTGGTGGCCTGCCAGTTGGCGGCGTCGGCGAGGGTCCAGGGCAGGCGAATGCCGACCACGCCGTTGGGCTGGGTCTTGGGCATGATGTTGCCAAGGACGACGAACACGACCCCGAGCGCCAAGACGACGATGCGGACCATGTCGACGGCGATGCCGACGCCGATCATCACGATGGCCGTCTGCACCACGACAAACAGGCCGAGCAGCACCGACATGGCGGTCGTCAGCGCCTGACGCCCGCCTGCCGCCGCGGCGCTGCGGCGGACCCAGACCAGCAGCCCCAGCACCAGCACGGCGATGGCCGGCAACAGCAGCAGGGCGAGATCACGCGGCAGGAAGCCGTCGGCCGCGCCGGTCACGCCCCAATGCACCGGCAGGTCGACGCCGGCCGGCACCAACACGAAGCCGGCGATGCTGGCGACGGCCAGCGCCACGGCAAGGACGAGGTTGAACGGCGTTGCGACGGGATGGGTCATTGGTCACGCTCCCTGAAGGCGAGGAGGCCCGACAGCGCTTCCTCGAGGATGGACATGTTGAGGTGATAGACGAGGGTGGTGCCCTGCCGTTCCACCACCACCAGCCCGGCGTCGCGGAGCTTGGCGAAGTGGGCCGAGAGCGTCGGCTTGCTGAGCGGAAAATGGCCGGCCAATTCGCCGGCGCTCATCGGCCGCTGCCGCAGCAGCGCCAGGACCTGCCGCCGCACCGGATGGGCAAGGGCTTCGAAGACGGCGTTGATCGGCATGGGCAGAGCTTCTTTCGTCGCTCTGCTAATTAGTCAATCTACTAAATATCGTCAAGCTGCCTAATGGGCCTGGAAGAACGGCAGCGCCACGCCGGCGCCGAGCAGCACGATCACCAATTGCAGCAGCAGGAACAGGGTGGTGAGGCCGGGCAGGATCAGCCGCAGGGCGGCCGCGGCGCCGGCCCCGCGCCCGGCATTGCCGAAACGGCTGATGACCGCGACGACCAGCCAGACGGCGGCGGTAGCGATCGGCATCTGGAGGAGGGCGAGATTGCGCGGCAGGGTGGCGTCGACATGGCCGTCGAGCCCCCAATGCACCGGCAGCGGCTTGCCGTCGGGGATCAGCAGGACACCGGCGATGGTGGCGACGACCAGCACCGCGAGCAGGACGAGATTGACGGGGTTGCGCAGCATCAGGCGGTCACGGGCGGCAGGAAGGCGCTGTCGGAAACGCCGAACAGGCTGAAGATCCGCTCGGACCCGGGCGTGGAGACGACGGCACGATCGAAGGGCATGGCAGGCTCCGATGCTGGTCTCGCCGGCGCAAACAAAAAGGCCGGGAGTGCTCCCGGCCTTGTAGCATCGATCCGAAGCTCAGCGCTTGGAGAACTGGAAGGAGCGGCGGGCCTTGGCCTTGCCGTACTTCTTGCGCTCGACGACGCGGCTGTCGCGAGTGAGGAAACCGCCCTTCTTGAGCACGGCGCGCAGCTCGGGCTCGTAGTGGGTGAGCGCCTGGCTGATGCCGTGGCGCACGGCGCCGGCCTGGCCGGAGAGGCCGCCACCGGAGACGGTCGCGACCACGTCGTACTGGTCCTTGCGGGCCGCGGCGACGATCGGCTGCTGCAGGATCATCTGCAGCACCGGGCGGGCGAAGAACAGGTTGAAGTCCTTGCCGTTGACGGTGATCTTGCCGTTGCCGGGCTTCACCCACACGCGGGCGATGGCGTTCTTGCGCTTGCCGGTGGCGTAGGCGCGGCCTTCCTTGTCGAGCTTCTGCACGTGCACGGGGGCGGCCGGCTGGGCGCTGGCGGCCGAGGTGGTGCCGAGGTCTTCGAGCGAATTGATGGTCTCGGCCATTAATCGGCCCTCACGTTCTTGGAGTTCATCGCGGCGACGTCGACCTTTTCGGGCGACTGCGCCTCATGCGGATGCTGGTCGCCGGCATAGACGCGCAGATTGCGCAGCTGCTGGCGGCCGAGCGGACCGCCGGGGAGCATGCGGCGCACGGCGTTCTCGAGCACGCGCTCGGGGAAGCGGCCGTTGAGGAGCTGGCGCTGGGTCCGGTCCTTGATGCCGCCGGGGTAGCCGGTGTGCCAGAAGAATTTGCGCTGATCGAGCTTCTTGCCGGTCAGCTTCACCTTCTCGGCGTTGATGACGATGACGTTGTCGCCCATGTCCATGTTGGGCGTGAAGGTCGGCAGGTGCTTGCCGCGCAGGCGCAGCGCCACGATGGAAGCGAGGCGACCCACGACCAAATCGGTCGCGTCGATCAACACCCATTTCTTCGTGATGTCACCCGGCTTGGCCGTGTAAGTCGACATCGGAATTTCCTTGAAATCTGGCGGGGTCCGCCGGTTTTGGTGGCGCGTGTGTAGCAGGGATTCTGCTACCGTCAAGCGCAGATTATTTCTACTGAAAAATCAGTCACTTGCGCTTTCGGTATAATAATACCTCGACGCGGACGCCTGCGTTTTCAAGCATAGCCGCGCCGGAGCAGCATGTCGGCCGCCTTGTCGAACTCCGCCTCGGTGGGCAGCGCGAATTTGAGGGTATCGGCGTGGCGGGTGATGACGCCGAACACCGTCGCCACGGCCACGGCGTCGGTCAGCGCCTCGCGCGTGACGCCGGCCTGCAGCACGGCGGCGGCGTCTGCCGCACTGACATCGTCCGGCGTGCGGGTCAGCTTCTCGAGAAAGCCGAGCGTGGCGATCAGGCCGAGCGGCAGCGGCGCCGTATGGTAGTCCGCAAGGGCGGCATCGACCGTGGCCCGCGTCAGCCCCCGCGCCGAGGTCGCCCGGTGGGCGCCGACGCAGAAGGCGCAGGAATTCCACTTGGCCACCAACGCCGCCATCAGTTCGCGCTCGCCGACGCTCCACTGGCTCGGATCGCGCATCGCCACCTGCGTCCACTCGCCGAGGATGCCGAGGAAATCCCGATGGTAGAAGGCCGCCCGGGCGGCGTCGGGGAGACGCATGCCCGAGACCAGCGAGATGAAGTGGATCAGCAGGCGATTGCCGAGGCTGTCGCCGCGGTCGATTTCGGCCAGCCTCATGGAAGGCTGGCCTCGTCGATGGCGGCGAGCCCCGCCTTCCAGCGCTCGAGCGCAGCGCCGACGGCCGCGGCGGCGACCAGCTCGAACGCCGCCCGGTCGGACCCGGCCAATTGCCGCACCGCCGCCATCTGCGCATCGGTCACGCGATAGGCGGCCGCGCCGATCTGGCGAGCGAGATCGTCGTAGGGCGGCGCAATCGGCGGACCTCCGGCGGCGCGCCGGCCCATGTCCTGCCGCAATTGCGGAGGGGTCTCGGCGGGTTCGGCGAAAACGCGCTGCTCGAGGCGGGCGGCAAGGGCGCGGTGGTCGGCTTTTTCGGTCGGCATGGGAATTCCTTCGCCGGTCAGTATGGCCCCGACCGCCGCCGCCGCCAACGAAAAATCAGGCTGCGACGCGGCGCGGGGTGATGTCGGCGAGCCAGGCCATGGTGGCGCCGGCGAGCATGAAGGCGAGGGCCTGGTGGCCGAGGGCCAGCGGCAGCGGCACGCGCAGCACCAGCGTCGAGATGCCGAGCACGGCCTGCAGCAGGATCAGCAGCGCGATGCGCGGCAGCCAGCCATTGGCGCCGGCGAAACCCCCTGCCCCGCGCTTCCATAGGAACAAGGCGGCGGCGTAGAGCACGATGACATAGGCGATGGTGCGGTGGATGAACTGCACGGTGAGGGCGTTCTCGAACAGATTCTTCCACCAGGGGTCCATGACGTTGAGGCCGTCGGGCACGAGGCTGCCGTCCATCAGCGGCCAGGTGTTGTAGCCCTGCCCGGCGTCGAGGCCGGCAACGAAGGCGCCGGCGATGATCTGCAGGTAGACGAGGCCGAGCAGCAGCAGCACCGGGCCGCGCTGCACATCGGCGGGGATCGGCCGCGCCGGGCCCAGCCGCCGCGCCACCCAGATCAGGGCGAGGAACAGCAGCAGCGCCGCGCCCAGATGCGTCGCGAGGCGGTATTGCGAGACCGAGGTCAGGTCCTGCAGGCCGGACGACACCATCCACCAGCCGATGGCGCCCTGCAGGCCGCCGAGCAGGAACAGCACGGCGAGCGGCACCGCGAGGTTCCAGGTGAAGCGGCGCTGCACCAGAAAGACCAGGAACGGCACGGCGAAGACGAAGCCGATGACGCGGCCGAGGAAGCGGTGGCCCCATTCCCACCAGAAGATGAACTTGAACTCGTCGAGGCTCATCCCCTGGTTGAGGACGGTGTATTGCGGGATCTTCTTGTAGTTGTCGAACTCGGCCTGCCAGTCGGCGGCGCTGAGCGGCGGCACGATGCCCGAGATCGGCTGCCATTCGGTGATCGACAGGCCGGATTCGGTGAGCCGGGTGATGCCGCCGACCACCACCATCGCCAGCACCATCAGCGCCACGACGTAGAGCCAGATGCGCACCGGCTTCAGGCGGTCGGCCGGGGCGGCGTTGGGGATGGACTCGGCGGCAGTGAGCGAAACCACGGGCATTGACCGGACAAGGAAATTCGGGCGAGGGAATAGCCCCGTCCCCCGCCCCGCGCAATAAGGGCGCATTGTCGCGTGGCGCCGCCCATCGCCGCCGCCGCCCGCCGGCCCGAAGGAGCCGACGCCCGCATGCAGCAAAAGACCCGCAAGCTCTGGGGCACCGTGGCCATTATCGTGCTGCTGATCGTCTATCCGCTGGCGATCATGCAAATCTACGTGACGACGATGATGGATTTGCCCTGGTGGGGCGCGATCCTGGTGCTGTGCATCGCGGGGCTGTTGTGGTTCTACCCGGCGAGTTGGGTGGTGCGCTGGATGAGCAAGCCGGACTGAGGCGCCTGTTCTTGTGGGTGCGAGCAGGGATCAACGCTTGGCTTAAAGTTAATCATCATAATCGGGAATCTCCGGCGCAAGAGTATGCGCGAGAGAACTCACCTCTGACTCGATGCTCTGCAGTGCATCACCCAAGATTGTCGAGGAGACTTCGATGGACGCGAGCGCAGAGTTTATCATCTTCAATTCTGCCACTACTGCTGAGGATTCACTCATGTGCGATGGGCTGCAAACGTCATTCGTATCAAACCGTCCGCCTATGTGATCCGCTGCGGATCTCAATTCATCGAGGTCGTGTTGTATTGCCTGCAGTTCTGCGGACCGCATCTCATCAATGTCGTCCCTAAGGTTTCACAGCTGAAATATCGCTTCGCGTAGACTGCCGTGGATAGCGCCTAGCGTGCCCAGAATGCCGAGCACAGCGAGCCCCGCGAACATGACCAAGATCAACTGACCATCGCTCACTCCGAGCTTCATCGCCATGCCGTGCCACCACCCGCCGTCCATCCCGACCTCCCGCACAACAATGTTGCCAGCTTAGCATCGCGCCAGCAGCTACCCCTTGCCCAGCATCGTGAACACGGCGGGCGTTGCGAACACGTCCATGTAGCGGCGGGCCTGGAACAGGCCGTTGAGCGAGACGCGGGGCAGCGCCGTGAGGCTGTCGCGGTGGCGGCGGTAGAGGCCGCCGGGAATGGTGGTGACGGCGGAGCGGAGGCCGAGGCCGGCGGCCATGGCGTATTCGCGCGGACCGGCCGAGGCGGTGCCGCCGATCGGATAGCTCAGATGAATGGGGCGCCTGCCGAACTGCGCCTCGAGCACCTTCAGCGACATGGCGATCTCGCTCTGCGCCTGCTCGGCGGGAAGCTTGGCGAGTTCGTAATGGTGCACGGTGTGGGCGCCGATGGTGCAGAGCTGGTCGGCGGCGAAGCCGCGCAGCTCGGACCAGTCCATGATCAGCGAGCGGCATTGCGCGGCGAGGTCGTAGTCGTATTTGGCGGCGAGGTCGCGGATCAGCGCGACGCGCTCGGGCTCGGGCATGGCGCGCATCCTGAGATAGAGCGCGTCATAGGCGGCGTGCTTTTCGCGCAGCGTGGCGGTGGGCACGATCTCGGTCTCGCCGGCGATCTCGACGGCGAGCGCGTCGCGGGCGGCGACGATGTCCTCGAGCGCCTGCCACCAGACCTCGCCGACGCCATCGACCAGCGCCGTGGGCACGTAGAGGGTGAACGGGCATTGCTGGCGGCGGAGGACGGGCAGCGCGTATTTGAGGTTGTCGCGATAGGCGTCGTCGAAGGTGAAGACGGCGAAGCGCTTGACCTGGAAATCGGCCTCGACGCGGCGGATGGCCTCGTCGAGATCGACGATGTCGAAGCCGAGCGCCCGCACCCGGCGGATGGCATAGTCAAGGAAGTCCGGCTTCACCTGTAGAATCGCGTTCGGGGCGAAGTCGGCCGGATCGTCGGGCAGCACGCGGTGCAGGGTGAAGATGATGCCGCGGGCGCTCGACAGGGCGCGGACGAGCCCGGTGATGCGGCTCGCAGAGAGGGCCTCGAACATGCCGCGGATGGCGGCGTAGCGCAGCCCCGCCATTACGCGACTTCGGATTGCGCCTCGGGCACGGCGACGCTGCGGGCGGTGTCGAAGCCGAGCGCGGTGGCGTCGGCGGCGGCCGCTTCGGCCAGCGAGGCGGGGGTACCGGCGCCGCGCACCAGCACCAGCCGGCCGGGTGCGCCCTGGAACAGCGGCAGGTTGGAATTGAGGCCGACGCGGCCGGTCAGCACGATCACCACTTCGTAGATGTCGGCCAGCGCCTCGACCAGGGTGACGGCGCGCGGCGAGCGGCGGTCGAGGGTCGCGAGCTGGCCCCATGGCACTTCGGCGAGGCCGTCGCGCAGCCGGTGCACGACGTCGCCGAAACTCACCTGCCCGGCGCAGAGGTCGCTGATCCCCGGCTCCGCCGACATCCGGCCGCTGCCGGCATCGACGCGGCAGACGCTGAGGCCGGCCTGCAGGGCGTCGCCGGCGAGAATGTCGGCAACGATCGCGGCGTCGCGCGCCTCGCTGACGCCGGCGAGCAGCACGATGCGCACGCGGCCGAGCGCGAGGTCGGCGCTGAGGTTGGAGAGCTCGAGGGCGTTGGCGGCGGCGGCGCGATGGCGCGGCGCCGGAACGGGCTCGACGGCCCAGGCCGGCGCCGTGGGGGCCGCCTCGAAAGCATCTGCGTCAGCATCCGGCGCGTCGACCCCCGGTGCGTCGAAGGCGGTGACGACATCGGGCTCGGGCATGTCGCCGAGATCGAGCTCGGGCGCTGCGACCTCCGGCTCGATCTCGGCCGGCTCGTCGGCGAAGGCGTGATCCGGCTGGCCGTCCTCGGCGTCGTGATCGGGCGGGGCGTCGTCCGCGGGCCCGGCGTCATGGCCGAACGACGGTTCGTGCGGCCGCGCGTTGCGATCGTAAACGGCGCGGCCGGACATCAGCTCGCCGAAGAGCACCGTTCCAATCTGCAGCGCCAGCGAGACGAATCCCACGGCGCCGAGGATGAGCGAGGTTTTAGGTGACACCGGCGACACCGACGGCGCGGCCTGGGTGACGATGCGGACGTCGGGCAGCACGGAGCCGGTGTCGGTGCGGCCCGAGGCGTCGCGGTATTTGAGCAGGTAGGAGTCGAGCAGATCGCGCTGCGCCTTGGCCTCGCGGGTCAGGCTGTCGAGCGTGACGCCGTCCCTGGTCTGGGTCGAGGCGGCGGACTGGGCCCGCTTCAGGTCGTCGTTGAGCGAGGCGATGATGCCGTTCTGCACGTCGACCTGGGCGGCAAGGCCATCGGCGATGCGCTTGGCCTCGGCCCGGATCTGCGCATTGGTCTGGGTGATCTGGGCGTTCAGCGCCTTGATGGTCGGATGCGCCGGCAGCAGCAGCGCCGATTTTTCGGCCAGCGTCGATTGCAGCGTGGCGCGCTGCTGCATCAGGCTCTGCACCACGGCGCTGTTGCGCACGTCGTCGGCGCTTTCGACCGAGGCGCCGGATTTGAGCAGCGAGCGGATCAGGTCGCCGCGCTGCTGCGCCGAGTTCTTGGCGGACTGCGCGTCGGTGATCTGCTTGCCGATGTCGGAGATCTGCTGGTCGGGCAGCGTCGTGCCGTTGGAGCCGGCAAAGATGGCGTTCTGCGACTTGAAGTCGGCGACCTTGGTATCGGCGGCCTGTACCTTGACGCGCAGCTGGTCGATCTGCTGCTGCAGCCAGAGGGTGGCGTCCTTGGTGTCGGCCAGCGACTGCTCGGCGCGGCGTTTGACGTGCTCGGCGGCGATGGCGTTGGCGATCCTCGCGGCGAGATCGGGATCGTAGGAGCGGACGTGGATGGAGATCACGGCGCTGTCGAGCTCGCGCACCACCGTCAGCCGGTCGGCGAGGGTGTTGAGCACGGTGTCGTCGACGCTCTTGGGCTCGGGCTTCTTGCCGATGAGGCCGAGCACCATGGTCAGCGGACTGCTGCTGCCGGCGCCGTTGAACTCGGGCAGCGACCGCAGGTTGAGCTGGTCGGCGACCGCCTGCAGCGTATCGCGCGACTTGATCAGCTCGATCTGGCTGGACAGCAGCGCGTCGATGGAGATGCCGGAATTGCTGCTGCTCGAGGTCTGCGTCGCGGCCTGGGTGTAGGTGTTGGAGCGATCCTCGACGAGGAGGCCAGCGACCGATTCATACTGCTTGGGCACGAACATCAGGATGAGGAAGGTCGCCACCAGCAGCAGCGCCGTGACGACGATGATGCGCAGCGCCCTCGCCCACAGCGCGCCGACGAGCGCCACCACGTCCATCCGCAAATCTTCGGCAGATGCCGACTCGACCGTCATCTTATGCCTCGCAATCGTCGGACGAGTTATCGGGCGGACGTGGTCAACAATCGGTTAAGGCGGTTGCAAAACGCATCGGCGGGCCGGGCGCATAAGCACATTGTTAACCATAGCCGGCCGACACTCCGCGGTGACTCGCGAGATGGTACGTTCGAATGCGCTGGCTGCAGCTCGGTCTGTTGTTGCTTCTCCTGCCGCTGGCGGCGTGCTCGATCAATCGCGTCAGCACCTATCAGGCGGAAACGCGGGGTCCGTACACGCTCGACGCCGGCGACGTGATCGCGGTCTCGGTGTATGGCGACGACACCATCAGCAAATCCTACAAGATCGACGAGGCCGGCATGGTGTCGATGCCGCTGGTCGGGCCGCTGCCGGTGCGCGGGCTGACCACCAATGCTGCGGCCGCCGAGATCGCCGCCGCCCTCGCCCGCGGCTTCATGCGCAACCCCAATGTCTCGGTGCAGATCGACACCTACCGGCCGTTCTTCATCCAGGGTGCGGTCAAGAGCGCCGGCCAGTTCGCTTATGTGCCGCAGATGACGGTGCGGGCGGCGATCTCGACCGCCGGCGGCTACACCGACACTGCCAACCGCAGCCGGGCGACGATCTACCGCAAGGACGGCGACCAGATGCAGAAGGCCACGGTCGACCTCGATTTCCCGATCTATCCGGGCGACACCATCGTCATCGCCGAACGCTGGCTCTGACGAATTGCCCGCGCCGCCGCTCCGTATCATGCAGGTCCTGCGCGCGCCGGTGGGCGGGCTGTTCCGGCACGTCTACGACCTCACCCAGGAGCTGGCGCGGCGCGGCCACCAGGTGGGCGTGGTCGCCGACAGCCTGACCTCGGACGCATTGACCGGGCAGCGGCTGCGTGAGCTCGCCCCGTCGATCGCGCTCGGCACCTATTATTTCCCGATGCCGCGCACCGTGGGGGTGGGCGACGTCACCACGCCGCTCCGGGTGCGGCGGCTGGCCAACACGCTCAAGATCGACGTGCTGCACGGGCACGGCGCCAAGGGCGGCGTACATGCCCGGCTGTCGCGCCTCGGACGCGGCGACCGGGTGGCGCTCAACACCCCGCATGGCGGCGTGCTCAACTACAAGCCGGGCACGCTGGTCGGCGGCTTCTTCCGCTCGATCGAGCACGCCATCGGCGCCATCACCGACGCCTACATCTTCGAAAGCGCCTTCGCGCAGCGGCGCTTCCACGAGATGATCGGCCGGCCGCCCTGCGCCGAAGAGGTGATCCACAACGGCCTCGCGCCGGAGGAATTCGACCCCCTGCCCTGCGATCCGGACGCGCACGATTTCGTCTATGTCGGCGAGTTCCGCGGCGCCAAGGGCATCGGCTATCTGATCGAGGCGCTGGTCGAGGTGAAGGCGGCGGACGGGCGGCCGGCGACGATGGCGATGGCCGGCGGCGGCCCCGAATTCGAGCAGACAAAGGCGCGCATCGCGGAACTCGGCCTCACCGACCGGATCGAGCTGCTCGGGGTGCGGCCGGTGCGGCAGGCGCTCAACCGCGGCCATTGCCTCGTGGTGGCGTCGCTGGCGGAATCGCTGCCCTATGTGATCCTCGAGGGCAGCGCCGCCGGGCGGCCGGTGATCTCGACCAATGTCGGCGGCATCTCCGAGATTTTCGGGCCGACGTCGGGCAGCCTGTTTCCCGCCGCCGACACCGCGGCGCTGCGCGGCGCGATGCAGAAATTCATCAACGATCCGGCGGCGGCGATGGCGGAGGCCAAGGTACGGCTCGACTACATCCGTCCGCGCTTTTCGATCGCGCACATGGTCGACCAGATCGAGGCGCTCTACTACGAAACGCTGGCGAAACGCCGCGGCTGACCGCACGGTTGAATAAAGCTGTCATGGTTAATCATGACCGCAGGTTTTCACTCGGTCTTCATGCATTTCTTCCTATCTTTGAAAGCAGTTAGAGTTCGCCCGAGTTCTGCCGTCCGATGTTCCGCCTCGATCCGACCCAAGCCGTTCTCAGCCACGTCGCACGCAAGGGCGCCGCGGGCCCGGCGGAGCTCAGCGCCGAAGCGCGGCAGATCATCGCCACCCCGATCGAGCCCAGCTTTTCGTCGACGGTGATCGTCGGCCTCGCCCAGGGCGTCGAGGCGTTGCTGCTGGCCACGCTCGGCTTTGCGGTGTTCGCCAGCTACATCGACAGCAGCCAGGGCTTCATCTACCTGCCGGCGATCGCGCTCGGCACGCTGTTCGCCAATATCCTGTTCAATGCGGCGCGGACGCACCGCATCGCCGCCTATCGCACGCTGGTGCAGCAAACCGGCCGGGTGCTGGCGGCGTGGTCGGTGATGTTCATCACGCTGATGAGCCTGATCTTCCTGCTCAAGGGCGCGGATCTCGTGTCGCGCGTCTGGCTGGTCGGCTGGTATCTGAGCGGCGCCGTGGTGCTGGTGGCGTTCCGGCTGTCGCTGCGGGCGCTGGTGCTGCAGTGGACGCGCGAAGGCCGGCTCAAGCGCCGCACGGTGATCGTCGGCGGCGGTCACGATGCCGAAGTGCTGGTCGAGCAGATCAAGCGCTCGGACGGCGCCGATGTGCGCCTGCTCGGACTGTTCGACGACCGCAACGACGAACGCTCGCCGGAATCGGTGGCGCAGGTGCCCAAGCTCGGGCGCGTCGCCGACCTGCTCGAATTCGCGCGCCAGACGCGCGTCGACCTGGTGATCGTGTCGATGCCGCTGAGCGCGGAAACGCGGGTGCTGGAAATGCTGACGCAGCTCTGGGTGCTGCCGGTCGACATCCGGCTCAGCGCGCATATGAGCAAGCTGCGCTTCACCTCCAAGGCGTATTCCTATGTCGGCGACGTGCCTGTGTTCGACATGGTCGACCGGCCGATCTCGGACTGGAACCTCGTTTTCAAATGGCTGTTCGACAAGATCGTGGCGGTGGTGGCGCTGATCCTGCTGTCGCCGGTGATGCTGGTCACCGCCATCGCCATCAAGCTCGACAGCAAGGGGCCGGTGTTCTTCAAGCAGAAGCGGCACGGCTTCAACAACGAGCTGATCGAGGTCTACAAGTTCCGCTCGATGCGCACCGACATGGCCGACGCCACGGCCAGCAAGCTGGTGACCAAGGGCGATCCGCGCGTCACCCGCGTCGGCCGCTTCATCCGCAAGACGTCGATCGATGAGCTGCCGCAGTTCTTCAACGTGCTGACCGGGCAGCTCTCGGTGGTGGGCCCGCGCCCGCATGCGACGCAGGCCAAGGCCGACAACCTGCTCTACTACGAGGCGGTGGAGGGGTATTTCGCCCGCCACAAGGTGAAGCCGGGGATCACCGGCTGGGCGCAGATCCACGGCTGGCGCGGCGAGACCGACACGGTCGACAAGATCATGCAGCGGGTGCAGCACGACCTCTATTACATCGAGAAATGGTCGATCCTGCTCGACCTCTACATCGTGCTGATGACCCCGGTGTCGCTGTTCTCGAAATCCGAGAACGCTTACTAAGATGGCGATGACGGCGGCGGCCCCGGCGCTCGACCTCGCGCGGCGCCGCGCCGACGGACGCTCGTACATCCGGGCGAAGTTCACGACGCTGCTCGACTGGGCGGTGGCGGTCTGGATCTTCGCGGGCAGCGTGGTGATCACCGAGCCATCGCCCTACGAGCTTGTCTTTTTCGTCGTGCTCGGCATTTCGCTGCTGGCGGGCAGCTTTGCCTTCCACCGCTCGACGCTGGGCTTGATCGTCCTGTGGGGCAGCCTGATCCCGTTCGCGGTGATCGCGGCATTCCAGCCAAAATTCAGCACCATCCCGACGGCCCTGCAGTTCGAAGCAGTGACGATCTTTCTGTTCTTCACCAGCTTCTGGGTGGCGAACTACGTCGCCGACGCGCCGCAAAAGCACATGCGGATCATCGTGGGCGCCTACATCCTGACGGCGACGATGTCGGCGGCGCTGGGCACGGTCGGCTATCTGGGGCTGATCCCGCACGGTCACGACCTGCTGACCAAATACGATCGCGCCAAGGCGCTGTTCAACGATCCCAACGTCTACGGGCCGTTCCTGATCCTGCCCGCCTGCTACGCGCTGCAGCGCATCCTGCTCGACCATCCCAGGCGGGCGGCCATCGCCGGCGTCGCCTTCGGCATCCTCTGCATTGGGGTGTTCGTGAGCTTCTCGCGCGCCGCGTGGGCACATCTCATCGCCTCGTGCCTCGGGGTGTATTTCCTCTGCTTCTTCGGCGTCGCCAACGCCAGGGAGAAGGTGCGCATGCTGGTGCTGCTGCTCTTGGGCATGCTGATGATGGTGGTGGCGCTGGGCGGCATGCTGTCGATCCCCTCGGTGCAAAAACTGTTCGAAACGCGCGCCTCGGCACAGAACTACGACGAGGGCGAAACCGGGCGCTTCGGCCGGCAGGGCTTCGCCTTCGAGCTGGCGCTCAACCATCCGTGGGGGATCGGGCCGCTGGAGTTCCGCAATCTGCGCGTCAAGGAGGAGCCGCACGACGCCTATGTCAACGTGCTGCACGTTTATGGCTGGGGCGGCGGATTGGTGTTCTACCTGTTCATCGGCATCACCATCTGGCGCGGCGTCAGCTTCGTGCTGCGCCGCTCGCCCAACAAGCTGCTGCTGATCCCGCTGATCTCGACCTTCATCCCGCTCTGCGTCGAGGCGGCGATCATCGACCTCGACCACTGGCGGCACTTCTATCTGCTGGGCGGGCTGATCTGGGGCGTCACCGCCGCCTACAACAAGGTGCTGCCGGGCGAAGACAAGCGCCTGTCGGCGCTGGTGTAGCTCAGCGCGCGGTGCAGTCCGCCGCTGCGATCACCTTGATGTCGTCGGCGGCATGCGGATCGTAGACATAGGCGAAATAGCGGGCGTCGGTCACCGCCACCAGGGTGACGCCGTCGCCGAAGAGGTTGGGCGCGATCCGGAGTTCGGTGGCCGGCGCCGCGAGGCAGACGCGCGCCGCCGCGAGGTCGGCGGCCGCCTGCTCGGGCACCGCGACGGTGGAAAACCCCTCGGCCGCCAGTTCGGCGGCGATCGCATCGCGGAGCGGTGGAAACACCCCGTCGCGGGCGAAATAATTGCCGTGCGCCAGGGCGTAGGCAGCAGCCCCGGTATAGGCGGCACGCACCGCGCGCTCGAGCTCGGCATCGCTCAGGCCCGCCGCCGGCAGGGGCGACGGCTCGGACGACGGCGCCTCGGGCGACAATGAAGACGCACTGGCCGACGAAACGTCCTGCGCCCAGGCCGGCGTCGTGGCCACGGTCGCGCCCAGTATCACGATCAGCGTCCGCCAGATCATCGCCATCCTCCCGCTGATGTCACTTGACCATGACGGCGGGCGGAGGAAAATCCTCTCCCGGACCTGTCAGACAGACTTTTCGTCATGTTTGCTCGAAAAGCCGATCGTATTGACAGCGGCGACGCCATTGTGGACGTTCGTAACCGGATGGTGACTTAGCGCTCCGGAACGGACGGGTTGCCTCAGGCTCGGGAGGACGAGCCGACACAGCAGGGAGGATTAAACATGACAATCAGCCTCGACCGCCGGAAGTTCCTGATGGGATCGACCGCGCTCGCCGCCGCCGGCGCAATGGGCGGGCTCACGCCGGCCCAGGCTGCCGACGTGCATCTCAGGCTCTACTGGTGGGGCGGCCAGGCCCGCGCCGACCGCACCAATGCGGTGAGCGATCTGTTCGCCAAGGCCAATCCGGGCTTCACCTACGACAAGGAATTCAACGCCTTCAACGACTACTGGCCGAAGCTGGGCACGCAGGTGGCCGGCGGCAACGCCCCTGACGTGTTCCAGATGGATTACCGCTATATCGTCGAATACGCCAAGCGCGGTGCGGTGCAGGCGCTCGACGAGTATATCGGCAAGGGGCTGGACCTCAGCGATTTCGACGAGGACCAGATCGAAGGCGGACGCGTCGACGGCAAGCTCTATGCGATCAGCCTGGGCGCCAATTCGGTGGCCATGATGGTCAACACCAAGGCGTTCGAGGACGCCGGCGTGGACCTGCCGACCCGCGACTGGAGCTATGACGACTACAAGGCCAAGGCCGACGCCTTCAACTCCAAGTCGAACGGCATGCGGCTCCTGGCCGATGGCAGCCAGGGCGGCGATCCGCCGCTCGAGAACTGGCTGCGCGCCCGCGGCAAGGCGCTCTATACCGCCGACGGCAAGCTCGCCTTCGAGGCGGACGACCTCATCGAATGGTTCAAGATGTGGGACGATCTGCGCAAGGCCAATGTCTGCGTCGGCCCCGACGACCAGGCGCTCGACGCCACGGCGGCCATCGACACCACGATGATCACCCTGGGCAAGGCGGCGACCACCTATGCCAACTCCAACCAGCTCATCGGCTTCCAGGCGGTCAACAAGAACCCGCTGACGATGATCAACTTCCCGCGCCCCAAGGCCGGTGTCGGTGGCGGCCATTACCGCAAGCCGAGCCAGTTCTGGAGCGTCAATCCGAAGTCGGCGCACCTCGACGAGTCGATCAAATATGTGAGCTTCTTCATCAACGACGTGCCGTCGGGGCTGATCCTGGGCGTCGAGCGCGGCATCCCGTGCGCCAAGCACGTGCGCGACGCGCTGGCGCCGACGCTGAGCGCGCCGGACCAGCTGTCGCTCAACTTCGTGTCGAACCTCGGCGACCTCCTGGGCAAGCTGCCGCCCTCCCCGCCCGCCGCGGCGGGCGAAGTGGCCACGCAGCTCAACACCACCGCCCAGTCGATCGCCTTCGGCCAGACCACGCCTGAGGACGCCGGCGCCGCCTTCATCAAGGAAGCGCAGGACATCCTCGACCGCGCGGCCAAGAAGGCCTGAACCCTGTGACCGCGCGCTCCGTCGGCGCCGCGAGCGATCCGCCGGGTCGCGCGGTCACTCCTTCTTTCTGGTCCCGCATCTGGACCGAGAACGGTCCGGGCTATCTGTTCCTCTTGCCCTGGTTCATCGGCTTCTTCGGGCTCACGATCGCACCGATCCTGAGCTCGCTGTATCTGAGCTTCACCAATTTCGACATGCTGACGCCACCGCAATGGGTGGGCATGGACAACTACGTCCGCATGTTCACGAACGACCCGAAATTCTACCAGTCGATGCGGGTGACGCTGCTGTTCGTGGCCTTCTCGGTGCCGCTGAAGCTGGCCTTCGCGCTGGCGGTGGCGCTGCTGCTCAACCGCGGCATGAAGGGCCTGCCGATCTATCGCGCGGTGTTCTATCTGCCATCGCTGCTTGGCGCCTCGGTGGCCATCGCGGTGCTGTGGCGGACGCTGTTCGCCGGCGACGGCTTGGTCAACCAGGGCCTGGCGCTGATCGGCATCCAGGGGCCGGCCTGGATTTCCAACCCGCGCTATTCGCTATGGACGCTGGTCGCGCTGGCGGTGTGGCAGTTCGGCTCGCCGATGATCATCTTCCTCGCCGGGCTCAGGCAGATTCCGCAGGACGTGTACGAGGCCGCCAGCCTCGAAGGCGCCGGGCGCTGGCGCATCTTCTGGAAGATCACGCTGCCGCTCCTGACACCGGTGGTGTTCTTCAACGCCATCATCCAGACCATCGAGGGGTTCAAGAGCTTCACGCCGGCCTTCATCATCTCGGGCGGCACCGGCAACCCGGTCAACTCGACGCTGTTCTACACGCTCTATCTCTACCAGGAGGCGTTCGCCTTCTTCCGCATGGGCTACGCCTCGGCGCTGGCCTGGGTGCTGCTGATCATCGTCGCCGTGTTCACCGGCATTTCGTTCCTCTCCAGCCGCTACTGGGTGCACTATGACAACTGACACCGGCCTGACGGTGGTGCGCAGTGCGACCCCGGCCTGGCGCCGGCGGCTCGGTTCGGTGATCGCGCATGTGCTGCTGATCGGCGCCTCGGTGCTGATGCTCTATCCGCTGCTGTGGATGCTGTCGGCGTCGTTCCGCCCCGAAAGCGAAATCTTCAACTCGCATTCGCTGATCCCGAGCTCGGTGAGCCTGCACGGCTACATCAGCGGCTGGTTCGGGCTGAGCCGCAGCTTCGACACCTTCTTCCTCAACTCGCTGACCATCTCGCTGTTGTGCGTGGCCGGCAATCTCGCGGCCTGCTCGCTGACCGCTTTCGCCTTCGCGCGGCTCGAGTTCAAGGGCAGGAACTTGTGGTTCGCGCTGATGCTGGGCACGCTGATGCTGCCCTACCAGGTGACGCTGATCCCGCAATATGTGCTGTTCCTCAACATCGGCTGGGTGAACACCTTCCTGCCGCTGGTGGTGCCGAAATTCCTCGCCGCCGACAGCTTCTTCATCTTCCTGATGGTGCAGTTCTTCCGCGGCCTGCCGCGCGAGCTGGACGAGGCGGCAATGATGGACGGCTGCTCGCCGTGGCGCATCTACTACAAGATCCTGCTGCCGCTGTCGCTGCCGGTGCTGACGACGGCGGGCATCTTTACCTTCATCTTCACCTGGGACGACTTCTTCGGGCCGCTGATCTATCTCAACAGCATCTCGACCTACACCGTGACGATCGCCCTCCGGACGTTCGTCGACTCCACGGCGGAATCGAACTGGAGCGGGCTCTTCGCCATGTCGATCCTGTCACTGGTGCCGATCTTCGTCATCTTCCTCTTCTTCCAGCGCTACCTGATCGAGGGTATCGCAACGACAGGCATGAAACGCTGATCTAATGACCATCAAATTCGCCGCCATCGGACTGACCCACAATCACATCTACGGGCAGGTGGACTGCCTGCTGCGCGAAGGCGCGACGCTCGCCGGCTTCTGGTCGGACGAGGAGGACGTCGCTGCCCCCTTCGCGGAGAAATATCCGCAGGCCAGGCGCGCCGCCGACCGGCGCGAGCTGCTCGACGATCCGTCGATCGCGCTGATCCTCACCTCGGCCATTCCGGCCAGGCGCGCCGAGATCGCCATCGCCGCGATGCAGGCGGGCAAGGACGTGATGAGCGACAAGCCGGGAATGACCAGCCTCGCCCAGCTCGACGAGATCAAGCGCGTGCAGGCCGCGACGAAGCGCATCTTTTCCGTCTGCTATTCCGAGCATTTCGAGACGCGCTCGACGGTGAAAGCCGGCGAGCTGGTCAAGGCAGGCGCCATCGGACAGGTGGTGAACACGGTGGGGCTCGGGCCGCACGCGCTCAACAACAACAAGCGGGCGCCGTATTTCTTCGACCGCCAACAGTACGGCGGCATCCTGTGCGACATCGCCAGCCACCAGGTCGAGCAGTTCCTGTTCTTTTCCGGCAGCGACGATGCCGAGATCGTCTCCGCCTCCGTCGCCAACCGCACGCATCCGCAATATCCGGGACTGCAGGACGTGGGCGACATGCACATCGAGGGCCCGACGGCGACCGGCTATGTCCGAGTCGACTGGTTCACGCCGGCGGGGCTCGGCACCTGGGGCGACGGGCGGCTGACCATCGTGGGCAGCGAAGGCTATATCGAGCTCAGGAAGTACATCGACATCGTCGGGCGGCCGGGCAAGGACCATCTGTTTCTCGTCGACGGCAAGGGCACGCACTACATCGACTGCTCGGACGTCGACCTGCCCTACGGCCGGCAGCTCATCGCCGACGTGCTGAACCGCACCGAGACGGCGATGCCGCAGGCGCGGTGCTACAAGGCGATGGAGCTGGCGCTGACGGCGCAGCGGATGGCGGAACGCGGAACGGTATGGGCGCAATGAGCAAGATCTTTACAGTCGCGATCGTCGGCGGCGGTATCGGCCGCAGCCACATGATCGAGGGCTACGTGCCCAACGCCGACAAGTTCAAGGTGATCGCGATCTGCGATCTCGACCCGGCGCGGATGAACGCGCTGGCCGACGAATTCGGAGTCGAGCGGCGCACGGCCAGCTTCGACGACCTGCTGGCGATGGACGATCTCGACATCATCGACATCTGCACGCCGCCGATGGTGCACTACCCGATGATCGTGGCCGCGCTCGACGCGGGCAAGCACGTCATCTGCGAAAAGCCGCTGGTCGGCTCGCTCAAGCAGATCGACGAGGTGATCGCGGTCGAAAAGCGCGCCAAGGGCAAGCTGATGCCGGTGTTCCAGTACCGCTTCGGCAACGGCATCCAGCAGGCCAAGGCGATCATCGACGCCGGCCTTGCGGGAACGCCGTTCGTGGGCACGGTGGAAACGCTGTGGCGGCGCGAGGCCGAGTATTACGCCGTCCCCTGGCGCGGCAAATGGAAGACCGAGCTCGGCGGCGTGCTGATGGGCCACGCCATCCATCCGCACGACATGTTCTGCTATCTGATGGGACCGCTGAAATCGCTCTACGGGCGGGTGGCGACGCGGGTGAACCCGATCGAGGTGGAAGACTGCATCTCGGCCTCGGTGGAGCTCGAATCCGGTGCGCTCGGCTCGTTCACCGCCTCGCTCGGCTCGGCCGACGAGATCACCCGGCTGCGGCTGGTGTTCGACAACCTCACCATCGAGAGCGACCATGCGCCGTACAATCCGGGCGCCGCGCTGTGGAAAATCCTGCCGCGCAACGACGGCACGAAAAGCGCCATCGCCGACCTGCTGAAGGACTGGCGAGACGTGCCGCCCCGCTTCACCACGCAGATGGCGCGCTTTTACGATGCGCTGCTCGGGCGCGGCCCCCTGCCCGTCACCACCGCGGATTCGCGGCAGGCGCTCGAGATCGTCACCGCCTTCTACTATTCGTCGCTGACGCATCAGGAAGTGGTGTTCCCGATCGGGACCGACCATCCGAAATATCAAAGCTGGCTGCCGGAGGGATTCGTGTGAGCGCGGCAAGCATCAGTCTCAAGCAGATCGTCAAGCGCTACGGCGATTTCGAAGTCGTGCACGGCGTCGACCTCGACATCGAGCCAGGCGAGTTCGTGGTGTTCGTCGGCCCATCGGGCTGCGGCAAGTCCACGCTGCTCCGCATGATCGCGGGGCTCGAGCCGATCAGCGGCGGCACGCTGCTGATCGACGGGCAGGCGATGAACGAGGTGCCGGCGGCCAAGCGCGGCATTGCGATGGTGTTCCAGTCGTATGCGCTCTACCCGCACATGACGGTGTACCAGAACCTTGCCTTCGGGCTCGAGACGGCGCGCGTGCCGAAATCCGAGATCCAGCCGCGGGTGCAGCGGGCGGCGGAGATCCTGCGCATCGAGCCGCTGCTGAAGCGCAAGCCCAAGCAGCTTTCGGGCGGCCAGCGGCAGCGCGTCGCCATCGGCCGCGCCATCGTGCGCGAGCCGCGCATCTTCCTGTTCGACGAGCCGCTCAGCAACCTCGATGCAGAATTGCGCGTGCAGATGCGCGTCGAGATCGCCAAGCTGCACAACGACCTGGGCAACACCATGATCTACGTGACGCACGACCAGGTCGAGGCGATGACCATGGCCGACAAGATCGTGGTGCTGTCGGCGGGCAATATCGAGCAGGTCGGCGCGCCGCTCGAGCTCTACAACAACCCGCGCAACAAATTCGTCGCCGGCTTCCTCGGCTCGCCGAAGATGAATTTCGTCGAGGGCACGGTGAAGTCGCTGGAAGGCGGCGCCGTGGTCAATGTCTCGGGCAGCGAGTTCCGGCTGCGACAGGCGCTGCCCAATTACAAGGTCGACGACAAGGTGACCTTCGGCATCCGGCCCGAGCATATCGGGCTGACCGAAGCATCCGGCGTCAAGCTCGCCGATCTGCGCGTCGATCTGGTCGAGCAGCTCGGCGACACCACCATGGTCTATGCCTCGACGCTGCGCGGGCAGCCGCTCACCATCGCGCTCGAGGGGCAGCGCCACATCGCGCCGGGCACCATGGTGCCGACCTACATCGATCCCAACCGCTACCACGTGTTCGGGCCGGACGGGCTGGCGCTCACATGAGCGACGCCCTCACTGCCGCGGCCGATGCCCACCCGTGGGTGACCGTGGCGCCCGGCAACCGGCGGCGCGTGCTGGTGAGCCAGCCGCAACTGATGCAGGTCGAGTTCGCCTTCGACGAAGGCGCCGTCGGGGCGCTGCACGCGCATCCGCATGTGCAGGCGAGCTATGTCGCCGAGGGTACGTTCGAGGTGACCATCGGCGACAGCGTGACGGTGCTGGGCACCGGTGGCAGCTTCATCGTGCCGCCCAATGTGGTGCACGGCGTCAGGGCGCTCAGCGCCGGCCGGCTGGTCGACTGCTTCACGCCGCGGCGCGAGGATTTTCTGTAAGCGAGTCTGGCGGCTGTGGCCCCCACCCCCGGCCCCTCCCCGCAAGGGGGAGGGGAGCGATGGAACCGCGTTCTCCGGTGTTGCAGTCGGGCTCCCCTCCCCCTTGCGGGGAGGGGCTGGGGGGGGGCAAAGTGCTCTACTGTTCGCCGCCCCGGCCTATCGCTCCAGCACGATCCCCGCCTTCGCCAGCATCTTGTCGACGTCCACCCGCCCGGCCCCGGCGATCGAGGCGTTGGCGGCGATGCCGGTGAGGATGGACCAGGCGCCTTCCTTCTGCGTCGAGGCACGGTTGTATTTATCGGCGGGCATGCTGGCCGGCTCGAACAGATAGCCCAGCATCACCGGATCGGCGCCGCCATGGTCGCCGCTGCCGGCCCACACCGGCACGTCCTCGGGCCGCCTGCCGGCGAGATGCAGCGTCGTGGTCATGTTGTCGCCATGCGCCTTGTCGCGCTTGCCGCCGAACACGCCGTGCACCTCGATATGCTTGTGCCTGAGCTCGCCCTTGGAGCCGTGGAAGGTGATCTCGAGGCCCTCCCAGGGCGAATAGGCGCACAGCGTGTAGTTGAGGAACACGCCGTTGGCGTAGGTCGCCTGCACCTGCATGGTGTCCTCGATGGTGATGTCGTCGGCCCACACGCATTTGTCGCGGTAGTAGCCGTCGGCGTCCTCGGCCTCGAGGTACATGTCGCGCAGGCTCTCGTCAGCCTCGAGGTCGAGCCGATAGTCGCATTTGTCGAACACCGGGCAGCCGTGGCAGCGCGGCCCGTGGTTCTCGAGGCCGAGCTCTTTGGCCGTTTCGGGCGTGTAGAACACGCGCTTGCCGTTGGCGCTGACGGTCTTGGGCGTCGAGGCGACCCACCAGTTCATCAGGTCGAAATGGTGCGTGGATTTGTGCACCAGCAGCCCGCCCGATTTGTCCTTGTAGCGGTGCCAGCGGCGGAAATAGTCGGCGCCGTGCACGCGGTCGAGATACCAGGTGAAATCCACCGCCTGGATGTCGCCGATGGCGCCCGACATCAGGATGTCCTTCAGTTGCGTGCGCGCCGGCGTGTAGCGGTAGTTAAAGGTGACAGTGAGGTGCCTGCCGCTCGCGCGCTGCGCATCGAGCACCTGCTTGAGCTTGCCGAGGTCGATGGTCATCGGCTTTTCGGTCATCACGTTGCAGCCGGCGCGCAGGGCGCGGACGATGTAGTCGTGATGCAAATAGTCGGGCACGGTGACGATCACCGTATCGGGCCGCTGCTCGGCGATCATCCTGTCGAAATCGGCGGCCTCGTAGGTGGCGATGCCGTTGCCCGGCTGCGGCGGCGCCTCGCTCACCGACAGCGCCAGGCGCTTGTCGTTGACGTCGCAGAGCGCGACCAGCCGGTTGTCCCTGGGATGGGTCTCGGTGACCGCGCGGCGATACATCTGGTGGCGCCCGCCGACGCCGACGATTGCGTATTTCACTGACAGAATTCCCTTGCCGCCCCGGGGTCGTGCGCGGCGCTCGAGGCCCAGTCTGGCGCGAGGCGGCGGGCCAACTCAAGCGCTAGTTTGCGCTTTCCGATCAAGAGTTTGAGGCACGGGCCGGAGCTCGGCCCGGCGGCCCTGCCACAAAATCACCCCTTGCCTCCGGGCCCCCGGTTCGCTAGGGCATCCGGCGATGTCGGGGTGTAGCGCAGCCTGGTAGCGCATTTGTCTGGGGGACAAAGGGTCGTCGGTTCAAATCCGGCCACTCCGACCATCTCTCCCCATCTGGATTTGCGGTTACGGCCGGCTGTCGCCGGGTTCCGGATCGGGCAGCAGCCCGTGGCTGCGCAGCCATTCCTGCAGCAATTGCGGCCATTGCGACAGCGACGGGTTGGAGCCGCCGAGGCCGCTGCCGTGCTGGCCTTTCTCGAAGATGTGCAACTCGGCCGGCACGCCGTTGGCGTGCAGTTCCGTATAGAAGCGCACGACGCTGTCGGCGGGCACGATGGTGTCTTCGTCGGTGCTGAACAGGAAGGTCGGCGGCATGCCGGGGCCCACCTTGCCGGTCGGCAGATAGCCGGCATAGGCCGCCGGCTCGCATGGGCCGCCGAGCAGGAATTGCGAATACATGCAGTAGTCGGAATTGCCCTTCGGGTTGAGCTTGGGGCCTTCGACCCAGGGATAGGCGAGGATCAGGAAATCGGGGCGGTCGCTGACCTTGTCGATGTCGTCCGCCGGCTCGGCGGCAGCGTCGGAGGCTTCGGCGGCGGTGGTCGCCGCAAGATGTCCGCCGGCGGAAAATCCCAGCATGCCGATGCGCGCGGGATCGATGCCGAACTCACCGGCTTTCGCCCGCACGAAACGCATGGCGCGGGCGCCGTCGAGGAGCGGCAGCGGCAGGCGGCCGGCCTTGCCGACGCGATAGGTGAGAACGAAGGCGGTGACGCCGCGCGCGGCGAACCAGCTCGCCGGCTCGCTGCCTTCCTGCGCCACCGCCAGACTGGCGTAGGCGCCGCCCGGCGCGATGATGATCGCCGTGCCGTTGGCCCAGCCGTCGGGCGGACGAACGATGCGCAGCGTCGGACTCTGCGCGGCGTCGTCGCCGGTGGCGCCGGGCGCGCGCCCGTCCCACAGGCGGAAGGTTTCGGTCTCGGGTGGTGGCGCCAGCGCGCCGCCATCGCCGTCGGCCGCGACGGAGGCCGAGGCGTGCAGGGCAAAGCCCAGCGCCAGGGCCGCAATGATGATCGCCAGAAGCTTGAGCCTGTTCACCGCACCCTCGAGCCACATCGAAGCCGGCACTGCGGCTTCCCGAAAATCCCATAGCGCAGGGCGCGGCGGACGAGGATGGTTAATGCAAAGTGTAGTAAAGGCCGGCGCCGCCGCGAGGCTCAGGCCTCGCCGGCGTCCGGCGGCGGGGTGGGCTTCAGGCCCTCCTTGCCCCAATGACTGTAGCGGTCGAGCAGGCGGTCGAAGGTCACAAGCTCGTCCTCGGTCCAGCATTTGAGGGCGCGGCCCAGCATGCCGCCCTTGCGACGGCGGAATTCCTCGCCGAAGGCCCAGCCCTTCTCGGTCGCCTCCAGCACGATGCGGCGCGAATCCGTCTGCGAGGCGACGCGGCGGATATAGCCCTTGTCGACCAGTTCGGAGACCAGCCGGCTGGCCCGCGACGGGTCGATGTGGAGCCGTTCGGCCACGGTGCCCACGGTGACTTCGCGGCCGGCGTCCTCGAGGTTCTCGGGGTGCCAGTGCGAGACGGCGCCCATCACGTCGAGCAGTTGCAGGTCGATGCCGGCGTCCATCTCGCGCAGCACGTCGGCGACGAATTCGCGCTTGCTGATGGAGCGGCGCATGCGCTGCATGGTGGCGTCGATCCTGACGATCGCCGCCGCCGCCTCAGGGCTGTAGCCGGCCGCGATATAGACTTCGGCAGACTTCACTTCGCTGGAGGTGTCGCGCGCCGGCTGGTGCGTCTTGTCCATCCGATTCATGTGCGCGCCTTATCACAATTTCATGCATTTAGCAAGTACGTGCGTACATCACATATATGCTGTTGACATACATCTGCAATGAGCAGATAACCCGCGCCTCGTTTGAGAGGCACTCCCATGACTATCGATGCTCAGCTTTCCCGCGCCGAGGCCGGTCCCGACCGCACGACGCTCATTGTCTACCTCGGGGCCCTCACCGCGATGTTCATGGGCGTTCTCGACATGAACATCGTCGTGACCGCCCTGCCCACCATCGCGCACGATCTCGGCAATGTGCATTTGCTCGGCTGGGTGGGCGCCGCCTACCTGCTCTCCACCGGGGCGGCGTCGCCGTTCTACGGCAAGCTCGGCGACATGTACGGCCGCAAGCCGGTGGTGATCTTTGCGGTCACGGTGTTCCTGCTCGGCTCGCTGCTGTGCGGCTTCGCCTGGTCGATGGAGGCGCTGATCGGCGCCCGCGTGATCCAGGGGATCGGCGGCGGCGGCCTGATGGTGTCGGCCTTCGCCATCATCGGCGAACTGTTCGAGCCGCGCGAGCGCGCCCGCTACCAAGGCTATTCGTCGGCGGTGTTCACCCTCGGCTCGGTGCTCGGCCCGGTGGGCGGCGGCTACCTCACCGACCTGCTCGGCTGGCGCTCGATCTTCCTGGTGAACATCCCGATCGGCCTCGCCGTGCTGGCCATCGTCGCGCTGGGCATGCGGCGCAAGGCCAATGCAGTGCACCACCGCATCGACATCCTCGGCGGCGTGCTGCTGGCGATCGCCACGGTGGCCGTCGTCTACTGGAGCGACCACGTGCTGGAGCCGACCGGCCAGGATGTGTGGACCTATCTGCTGCCGGTTATCGGCGCGGTGGCGGTCGTCGCCTTCGTGCTGGTCGAGCGGCGCGCCGCCGAGCCGATCATTCCGCTGCGGCTGTTCGCCAACCGCACCATCAGCATGGTGACCATCGTGTCGGTGCTGGGCGGCATGTCGACGCTCGGGCTCTACTTCTACTTCGCGCTGTTCATGCAGATGATCACCGGCCTGCCGCCGGGCGAACTGGGCCTGCTGTTCCTGCCGATGTCGGTGACGGTCGCGGTGGTGTCGATCGCCGCCGGGCGGATCGTCGCCAGCACCGGCCGCTACAAATGGCTGACGGTCGCCGGCATGGCGGTGGGCATCGGGCTGATGCTGTTCTACGCCAACATGGATGCCAACACCCCGCTCTGGGTGCTGTGCATCGCCTCGATGGCGTTCGGCGTCAGCATGGGGCTCACCATGCAGACGCTGGTGGTGGCGATCCAGGCAGCGGCGCCGCTGCAGGACATCGGCGCCGCGACCGGCCTCATCACCCAGGCGCGGACCATCGGCGCCAGCCTCGGGCTCGCGCTCAACGGCGCGGTGATGGTGCTGGGCCTCACCCATGCCACCGTGGCACTGGCGCCGGACGTGGCGGCGGCGATCCCCGGCGGGCTCGCGGCGATCACCCCGAAATCGCTCGAAGGGCTGGCCGGCCCGGTGCGCGACGCGGTGCTGCACGGCTATGCCACCGGCTTCGCGCCGACCTACCTGTTCGTCGGCGGGCTCTATCTCGCCGCCACGGTGCTGCTGGCGCTGCTGCCCGACGCGCAGATCCCGAAGCGGGCGCATTGAGGCACTCGGGCCACAGTCGAACGACCAGGCGCCGTTCGGTCATGATCGCGATGGTGCAGTCGGGTTCCCCTCCCCCTTTGCGGGGAGGGGCCGGGGCGGCGCGAACCGGCGTCCGGATCAGCTCCACCGAACTAGAACAAAATTCCTGGAACGAGCCCTGCCCTATTCGCGCGCGCGCTCGAGCAGGCGCTTGCACTCCAGCAGGTCGCGCAGCACGGCGTTGAGGCGCTCGCGGTCGGCGGCGTCGAGCGCCGGGCCTGCGCCGGCCAGCATCGGCGGCATGGGCGCCTCGTCGATCGCCGAGGGCAGGTCGTCCGGCTCGACCGGGTCGGGCGCGACCGGGGGCGGCAGCGCCTCCACCGGGCCGCCATTGCCGATGGCCGCGACGTGGCGCACGCCCTGATCCTTGAGGATCTTCTGCACGCCCTTGATGGTGAAGCCCTGGTCGTAGAGCAGGTGCCGGATGCCCTTGAGCAGCAGCACGTCCTCGGGCCGGTAATAGCGCCGGCCGCCGCCGCGCTTCAGCGGCTTGATGGTCGAGAAACGCGTCTCCCAGAACCGCAGCACGTGCTGCGGCAGGTCGAGTTCGTCAGCGGCTTCTGAGATCGTCCGGAACGCCTCGGGAGACTTGTCCACCCCGAATCCCTTTCAGAAAGGGCTTATTTTCCAGAGCGAACCATAGATTTGTTGATCTTGGATTTCAACACGTTGCTGGGTTTGAACACCAGAACCTGCCGCGGCAGTATGGGGACTTCCTCGCCGGTCTTGGGATTGCGGCCGATGCGCTGGTTCTTGGAGCGCACCTGGAACGAGCCGAAGGACGAGAGCTTGACGTTTTCTCCCGAGACCAGCGCGTCGCCGATGAGGGCGAGGAACCGTTCGACCAATTCGGCCGACTCGGTGCGCGACAGCCCTACGGATTCGTACACGGCCTCGGCGAGGTCCGCGCGAGTGACAGTCTTCTGGGTCATGCCTCTCCCCCATTACGCCAAACCGGATCCGCCGCTTCCCGACAGGCGCCCTGCCCGAGAGGCGAAAGATTAGCCCCCACGGGCAATTAAGGCAATCGCGCCGGTCGGTGCAATTGTTTTGACAGTCAGATGCTTAGGGCGCGTCGCGGACGCCCGAAAATGCAGATGGGGCGCTCGTGGTAGTGCGACTGCGCCACCTCGGTGAAGCCGAGGCGCGCCGCCAGCCGGCGCGAGCGCACATGTTCGGGGTCGATGATGGCGGTGAGCCGCTCGCGCGGCCCATGCTGTTCGGCCCAGGCGAGGCAGGCGCGCATGGCCTCTTCGGCGAGGCCGCGGCCCTGAAAAGGCCGGCCAGCGCCCAGCCGGCCTCCATGCTGCCGTCGAGGCTGGGCGCCAGGCCGCGCTGCATGTCCTGGAAGCCGCATTCGCCGGCAAGCGCGCCGGTCGCGCGATCCTCGATGGCCCAATAGCCGAAGCCCAGATGATGCCAGACGCCGACGTGCCGCATGAAGCGCGCCCAGCTCTGCTCGCGATCGAACGGCGTGCCGCCGAGGAAGCGGACCACCGCGGGATCGGCGAACATCTCGAAATAGGCGTCGAAATCCGCAAGGCGGTAGCCCCTGAGGCGGAGCCGGCCGGTCTCGAGCACCGGGATCGCGACCATAGGGCTACCAGCGGATCAGCGAGGCACCCCAGGTGAAGCCGCCGCCCATGGCCTCGATCATCACCAGATCGCCGCGCTTGATGCGGCCGTCGCGCACCGCCTCGGTCAGCGCCAGCGGCACAGAGGCCGCCGAGGTGTTGGCGTGGCGGTCGACAGTGATCACCACCTTTTCGGGCGGGATGTGCAGCTTCTCGCCGGCGCCTTCGATGATGCGGCGGTTCGCCTGGTGCGGGACAAACCAGTCCAGATCCTTGACCGTGTACCCCGTCGACGACAGCACGTTCTCGACGACGTCGGTGATCTTCCCCACGGCGTGGCGGAAAACCTCCTTGCCCTCCATATGCACAAAGCCGATGGAGCGCGTGGTGGAAGGGCCGCCGGTGGTGTTGAGCTTGTCGGCGTAGTGGCCGTCGGAGCGCAGCGACGAGGCGAGGATGCCGCGATCGCCGTCGCCGCCCAGTTCCAGCACCGCGGCGCCGGCACCGTCGCCGAACAGCACGCAGGTGGTGCGGTCGGTCCAGTCGAGGATGCGCGTGGTGGTCTCGGCGCCGATGACGAGCGCCCGGCGGGCGAGGCCGTTCTTGAGGTAGGAATCGGCGGTGACCATGCCGTAGACGAAGCCGGAGCAGACCGCCTGGATGTCGAAGGCGGCGCCGTGATGCATGCCGAGCTTCTGCTGCACCAGCGTCGCCGTGGCCGGAAAGGTCAGGTCCGGCGTGCTGGTGGCGAGGACGATCAAATCGATCTCGTCGGCGGAGATGCGGGCATCGTCGAGGGCACGGCGCGCGGCATGCAAAGCGAGATCGGAGGTGAACTCGCCCTCGGCGGCGACGTGGCGCTGCTTGATGCCCACGCGCTGCTGAATCCACTCGTCCGAGGTGTCGATCATGCGCGACAGCTCGTCATTGGTCATGATGCGGGCCGGCAGATAGCTGCCGACCCCACGCACGATGGATCGCAACGCACTCACGCGGGATTCGCCTCTCTGTCGGTTTGGGCCGGGGCCGGGAACGCAGGGAACCGCCGCATGCCTTCGGAAATCTTGTCGATCAGACGGCTGCGCGCCATCTCGTAGCCGAGGCCGAGCGCCGCCTTGAAGCCGATCTCGTCGGTGCCGCCGTGCGATTTGATGACGATGCCGTTGAGGCCCAGGAACACGCCGCCATTGACGTTGCGCGGGTCGAGCTTGCGGCGGATGGCGTTGAGCGCCTTGCCGGCCAGCATGGCGCCGAGCATGGAAAAGACGTCGGCCTTGAGGGCGTTGCGCAGATAGGTGCCGACCTGCCGCGCCGTGCCCTCGGCGGTCTTCAGCGCAATATTGCCGGTGAAGCCCTCGGTGACGATGACGTCGACGGTGCCCTTGCCGATGTCGTCGCCCTCGACGAAGCCGTGATAGGTGAAGCCGGCGCCGCTCGCCCGTTGCAGCATGGCGGCCGCCTCCTTGACCTCGTCGTGGCCCTTCATCTCCTCGGTGCCGACATTGAGCAAGCCGATGGTCGGCAGCTCCTGATCGAACAGGGCGCGGGCGAGCGCCGCGCCGAGGATCGAGAAATCGACGAGCTGCTTGGCATCGCCGCCGATGGTGGCGCCGACGTCGAGCACCACGATGTCGGCGCGCAGCGTCGGCCAGATGGCGGCGATGGCCGGACGCGAAATGCCCTCCATGGGCCTGAGGCAGAAGGTCGACATCGCCATCAGCGCGCCGGTGTTGCCGCCCGAGACGGCAACGTCGGCCTCGCCATCCTTGACCGATTGCAGCGCGGCCCACATCGACGAATTGCCCCTGCCCTTGCGCAGCGCCTGCGACGGCTTCTCGTCCATCGAGATGACGTTATCGCAATGCACGACGCGGCTGACCGGCTTCAATTCGGGGAATTTGTCGAGCAGCGGCGTGATATCGGCCTCGCGGCCGTGAAAGATGAAACTGACGTTCTTGCGTTCGCGCAGGGCCAGCCACGCACCGTGGATCGCCACCTGAGGCCCGATATCGCCGCCCATGGCGTCGACCGAAATGCGAATGGAATCGACCATCTGTACCGTATCTGGCCCGCCGCGCAGGCGCGGAGCACCTTAATCAAACGCCTTCGAGGCGCAAGAGCAGGCGAAGGGCCAGCTATTCCTCTTTGGGTTTCAACGCCTTGAGCGCGGCAAAGGGATGGTCTTGGGCGGCATCGGGCGCAAGACCCAGAGCGTCGACGCTTTCGCCGGGCGCCCGTGGATAAAGATCGACCGCGAGCACCAGCGTTTCAATGACGAGGTCGGTCAAATCCGCCTCGTTGCCTTCGAAATGGTCGGGAATGTCGTCGCCTTCGAGGTCGACGAAGATCTCGGCATTGGCCGGGCCGGCATAGGGCTTCTCGCCGCCGGGCAGGAAGATGCGGTCGACCGGCTCGGCGATCTGCTGCGTCAGCGGCTCCAGCGTCACGACCGAAGGCTGCGTGACGGCCGCCGTGAGCCGGCCCGTGACGCGGATGCCGCCGCGGAATTTCACGGCGTGCAGCTTGACCTCGAGCGCATCCACCGAGGTAACGCCGACGATGCGGGCGAGCGCCGCGCGCTCTTCGGCATCGGGCGACACGTCGATATCGCGGCCCGTGGCCGGCATCGAGTCGAGGCGCACGCTGGCGCCGCGCAGATGCAGCTTCGGGGCGCTCACGCCGCGGCTCCCGCAGGATGGATCAGCGCGGCCACGGGCTCGGCGGCGAGCCGCTTCGCCTCGTCGAGGAGATAGGCGGCGAGCGTCGCGGCGTGGGCATTGGCCTCGCCATAGACGTTGCGGGTCAGCACCGCCTCGACCGCCGCGGGCTGGCCGCTGTCGAGCGCCTCGCCGAGCACGCCGACGAGGCCGTAGAAGACGTTCCCCATCTTCTTGACCTTGGCCGGCACGCCCAGATCGGTGACCCCCAGCTCGCGCAGCGAGCGGTCCATGTCGCGGAAGAACAGGTCGACCAGCGCCTGGCCGAAATCGCGCGCCTCCGATTCTCCCTTGAGGCGGCGTAGCAGCAGCGCGAGGTGCAGCGAGATCATGTCGAAACGGCCGGTGACCGTGTCCGGAACGCCCCACTCGGCGTAGAACTTCTCCTGCCGGGATTGCGCCACAATAGCGCGATAGGCCTCGAAGGCAGCGTCGGGGGCGGCAGATTTGCGGAAAAGACTGAAAATCATGGACATGCTCCGCGGCACTGCACGGCCGGAGCGGTTCGAAGCCAGCTTGCCAGCCGGCAGGATTGGCAGCTAAACAAACCGGCGCCTGACCGCAGGCCCGCGTCTTAGTCGAGAGACCTCGTGAAAGTCAAATCCATGCTCCAGCGCAAATCCGCCCCGGTCCTGCTCACTCTGACGGCCGCCGGCCTGCTGGGAGCGACGCTGGCGGGCTGCTCGATGGGGTCGGGGCTGGCGCTCTCGACCAACAAGATCCAGGGCTATGCGATTTCGCAGGACGCGCTGGCGCAAATCCGGCCCGGCCAGAGCCAGGAGCTGGTGGCCACGGTGCTCGGCTCGCCGCAGACGATGAACGCCTTCAACGAGGGCTCCGCCTGGTACTACGTGCAGACCAAGGTGAACGAGACGGCGTTCGGGCTGACGACAGTGCAGGACCGCACGGTGCTGGCGATCTATTTCGACAAGAACAAGCGCGTCGCCGACAAGGCGGTGTACTCGGCCAAGGACGGCAAGGTGTTCACCATCGAGGGCCGCAAGACCCCGTCCTATGGCGAGGACAAGACCTTCGTCCAGTCGCTGATCGACTCGATCTGAGGCGCGCCGCGCCGCTTCAGCCGGCGGCGGTCAACTGCCGGGCGATGGTATCGAGCACGGCGTGCACCATGCCGGGCGCGTCGTCCTCGTAGAACGCCTTGGCAATATCGACATATTCGGTGATCACCACGCCCGGCGGGATGTCGCGGCGGCGCAGCAGTTCGAACGCGGCCGCCCTCAGGATGGCGCGCAACGTCGCATCGATACGGCCGACCGGCCAGTCATGACTCAAGGCCTTGTCGATGGTCGGGTCGATGTCGAGCTGGCTCTTGATGACGCCGCCGACGATCTGGCGGAAGAAGTCGGCGTCGGCGGGCAGATATTGCTCGCCCTCGACCTCGCGGCCGAGCATGTGCGCCGAGAACTGGCTGAGCGTGTCCTCGAGCGTCTGCCGGCCCACATCCATCTGGTACAGCGCCTGCACCGCGGCAAGCCGCGCCGCCCCGCGCTGGTTGGCGGGCCGCACGGGCGAGCCGGTCGTGAGAGGCATGGAGGTCATGGAATTCAACGGCGCTCGAGAGTGCGCACCTTATCTTCGCCCAGCGCGCGGCGGTCAACCTGCGAAAATCGCGCTGCGGCAATGCGGTCGGCGAGACGATTGCCGATCACCCGTCGGCTGCTAGAATGTGGATGCTGCATCGGGGGAGCAGAATGTCGACGGAAGCAGACAAGGAGCGACTCAAGCTCACGGCCAACCTGCTCAACGCCTTGGCCTCCGGCACCATTCTCAGCGCGCTGATCGCACCCTATGTGGCGATAGGCTTGGGAAATTTACCGGCGAACGCTTCGCCCGTAAACCTGCTCGGGCTGAGCACGTTTGGCCTGGCTCTCGGCGTTGTGCTACATTTGGTGGCGCGTCGACAGTTCAATGGACTGGATCGCCTATGACGACACTGATCCTCTGGCTTTGGGCGCCCTTCGTGGTGGGCGTGGTGATCGCCGTGGCGAGCTATCTCTCCTGGCGAGACAGGCGTCGCGACGGCGGCCGGCATCGCAGCGCAGCGGAATAGCTAGCGGCGCTCGAGAGTGCGCACCTTGTCTTCGCCCAGCGCGCGGCGGTCAACCTGCGAAAATCGCGCTGCGGCAATGCGGTCGGCGAAGCTGCCGAGCAGCGCCGCGGGCACGCCGGAACGGCCCAGCTCGACCGGCGTGTCGATGATGTGCAGGCGATCGACCAGCTCGCCGGCGATGAAGGATTCCGCCAGCCTGGCGCCGGCTTCGACGAACAGGCGGTTGATGCCGCGATCGCCCAGGATCGACAGGACCTGCCGCAGGTCCGGGCGGCCGTGGCGGCCTTCGACCGCTATCACCTCGACGCCGGGACGCAGGGTCAGCGGCCGCTCCGGCGTGGTGAAGACGACAATGGGAATGCCCGAGACGGCTGCGAACAACTCGCGCCGCAGATCGATGTCCCGCGCGCCGGCGAGGATGACGCGAAGCGCGCCCCTGCCCTCGAGGCCATCGAGGTGGATGCGCAGGTCATTGTCCTCGATCTCGGCCCGGGCGGCGCCCGAAAGGATCGCGTCGGCGGCGGCGCGTTCGCGCTCGATGAAGCGCAGCGCCTCGGCGCCGAGCAGGGTGTCGCTGCCGGGCGCGGCATAGCCGACCATGCCGTCGGCGCTCAGCGACAGCTTGAGGGTGACGAAGGGCCGGCCCTTGGTGATGCGCGTCGTGTAGCCCTCGTTCAGCAGCCGCGACGGGGCATGATCGAGATGCACGGCCTCAATGCCCGCTTCGGCGAGCGCGGCGAGCCCCTGCCCCGCGCGCTGCGGATCGGGATCGAGCATGCCGGCGACGACACGGCCGATGCCGAATTCGAGGATGGCGTCGGTGATGGGCGCATGGCTGGTGTAGTGCGCCGCCGGCTCGAGCGTGACGTAGAGCGTGCGGCCCTCCGTCATGCCTCTCGCCTCGGACAGCGCCAGCAGCTCCGCCGGGTCCGAGCCGCGGGGCGGCGTCGCGGCGCGGCCGAACAGCAATTGCCGGCCGGGATCGACGACCAGCGCGCCGACGGTGGGCGCCGCGCCGGTCGAACCGAGCGCACTGCTCGCGAGGCGCGCGGCGGCATCGAGCCAGCGCCGGTCGGACGCGCCGTCGGTCAATCGTCGTCTTCGCCCAGCGTGGGCAGCTCGCCGTTCCTGAGCTCGCTCAGGAACGAGCGGAAGTCGTCGGCCTTGCCGAAGTTCTTGTACACCGAGGCGAAGCGCACGAAGGCGACGTCGTCGAGGTTCTTGAGCCCTTCCATGACGAACTCGCCGATCTGGTCGGAGGTGATCTCCACCTCGCCCAGGCTTTCGAGCTGGCGCACGACGCCGGAGATCAGGCGCTCGACCCGCTCGGGCTCGACAGCGCGCTTGCGCAGCGCCGTGTTGACCGAGCGCGCCAGCTTGTCGCGATCGAAGGGGACCTTGCGGCCCGACTTCTTGATCACCGTCAGCTCGCGCAGCTGCACGCGCTCAAAGGTGGTGAAGCGGCCGCCGCAACTGGGGCAGATGCGGCGGCGGCGAATGGCGCTCGAATCGTCGGTCGGACGGCTGTCCTTGACCTGCGTGTCGTCATTTCCGCAGTAGGGGCAGCGCATCTACCGGCTCAATCCTGATAGATCGGGAAGCGCGCGGTGAGCGCCCGCACCTTGTCGCGCACCGCAGCTTCGACGGCGGCGTTGCCGTCGTCGGAGTTGGCCTCGCGCAGGCCGTCCAGCACCTCGACGATGTACTGGCCGATGAGGCGGAACTCGGCTTCGCCGAAGCCGCGGGTGGTGCCGGCCGGAGTGCCGAGGCGCACGCCCGAGGTGACGAACGGCTTTTCCGGGTCGAACGGAATGCCGTTCTTGTTGCAGGTGATGTTGGCGCGGCCGAGCGCCGCCTCGGCGCGCTTGCCGGTGGCGTTCTTGGGCCGCAGGTCGACCAGCATCAGGTGGTTGTCGGTGCCGCCCGAAACGACGTCGAGGCCATGCTCGATCAGCGCCGACGACAGCGCCTTGGCATTGGCGACGACCTGCCGGGCATAGGCCTTGAACTCGGGCTGCAGCGCCTCCTTCAGCGCCACCGCCTTGGCGGCGATGACGTGCATCAGCGGGCCGCCCTGCAGGCCGGGGAACACCGCCGAGTTGATCTTCTTGGCGATATCCTCGTCATTGGTGAGGATCATGCCGCCGCGCGGGCCGCGCAAGCTCTTGTGCGTGGTGGTGGTCACCACATGGGCGTGCGGCACCGGCGAGGGATGGACGCCACCGGCGACGAGGCCGGCGATGTGCGCCATGTCGACCATCAGGTAGGCGCCGATGGAGTCGGCGATCTCGCGGAAGCGCTTCCAGTCCCAAATGCGCGAATAGGCGGTGCCGCCGGCGAGGATCAGCTTGGGCTTGTGCTCGTGCGCCTTGCGCTCGACCTCGTCCATGTCGAGCAGATGGTCGTCCTTGCGGACGCCGTAGGAGACGACCTTGAACCATTTGCCCGACATGTTGACCGGCGAGCCATGCGTGAGGTGGCCGCCGGAATTGAGGTCGAGGCCCATGAAGGTGTCGCCCGGCTGCAGCAGCGCGAGAAACACCGCCTGGTTCATCTGGCTGCCGGAGTTCGGCTGCACGTTGGCGAACCCGGCGCCGAAGAGCTGCTTGGCGCGCGCGATGGCGAGATTTTCCGCGACGTCGACGTATTGGCAGCCGCCATAGTAGCGCTTGCCGGGATAGCCCTCGGCATATTTGTTGGTCATGATCGAGCCCTGCGCCTCGAGCACCGCCTTGCTGACGATGTTCTCAGAGGCGATCAGCTCGATCTCGTGCTGCTGGCGGCCGAGCTCGTTGCGGATCGCTTCGGCGATCTCGGGATCGGACTCGGCAAGGGTCGCTGAAAAGAAGTTCGGAAACAGCGGAAGTGACGCGGCGGCGCTCATGGGCGTTCCCCGTGGTGAGAGGGCGGACAGGTCCGGCGAGTGCCCGGCTTTATCATGTGCCGAGCGGCGATTCCAAGGCCGGCGGCAGCCTCAAAAAGTGGGGGGATGATGGCTGGCATAGGGCTCCCTTCAGGTTCGAGTGGGTGCCCAGGCGAGCGGCGGAAACCGTTCGCGTTCCCCGATGGTGGCCCATCTTTCTCGCCAGTCGCGCGAACCGGCCGATTATGGACGAAACCGGGCTGCGGCGGAAGGCCTCGCCCCGGAACGATGCGGCGGCTTGCGAGTTAGCGACGACATCAGGTGACGCAAGGCCGCCCGACGCGCGGCACGCCGGGCTCGGCTCTGCCAAACCAACAAGAAAACCAAGGAGATCACAATGTTCGTATCCCCCCTCGTGGCCGCCCTGCTGATCGGCAGTTTCTGGACCGGCATCGGGACAGCGGCCGTGGTCAGCAACTCGGACGTCTGGGACCACCATCGCAGCGACGTGGTGATCAGCGCCCAGGCCACCGATCACGACACCGCCTGCGCGGCCAAGTACCGCTCGTACAATCCCGATACGGGAATGTATCTGAGCAGCCGCGACTACAAGTGGCACGATTGCCGGCTCTAAGCCGGTCGCGTCCAGCTCAAGGGCCCGCTTCGGCGGGCCTTTGCTTTTCGCCGGCCTAAGCGTCGCGCTGCAGGCGCCGCCTGAGCTTGGCCAGCGCCAATTGCTGCATCTGGATTTGCGTGGCGGCCAAAGGCGCGATGACGATGACCTCGATGCCGGTGCGGGCATCGATGGCGGCGACGCGCATCTGGCCACCGATCTGGGTGAACTCGAAATAGATTTCGCCCTCGCCGGAAGCGCTGCCGCTGCCGCCTCCGGGCGCCACCTCAGGCGGTGGTGGTGTCGATCAGGCCCCGGCTGTCGAACTGGTAGACGTCGTCGCGGAAGCTGACGATGCCGTTCCGGTTGGCCCAGGCGCTGACATAGGTGGTGTGGATCGGGGTCGCCTGCTTGAGGTTCACGTCGAGCCGCTCGTTGGAGTTGAACACCGCCTCGACCGCCGTCTCGTCCCAGCCGCCATTGGGGCCGAGCAGCCAGGTCACCAATTCGTCGACGCCCTCGACGCGCACGCAGCCCGACGAATGGAAGCGCGCATTCTCGGCGAACAGCGATTTCGACGGGGTGTCGTGCAGATAGACGTCGAACTTGTTGGGGAAGTTGATCTTGCAGTGCCCCATCGAATTCTCGGCGCCCGGCTCCTGGCGGAACATGTAGTTCACCGCCTCGTCGGTGTGCCAGTCGATGTCGGTCGGCTGCAGCTCGTTGCCCTTGCTGTCGTAGATATGGATCTTGAACTTGGTCAGGTACTGCGGATCGTCGTTCATGTACTTGATCAGGTCCTTTTCGATCAGGCTCTTGGGGACGTGCCAGTACGGATTGAAGTTGATCTGCTGGATCTTGGAATCGAGGATCGGGGTCGGGCGGTCGATGCGGCCGACCACGGCGGTGTGGCGCTGGGCCACCTGCCCCACCTCCACCGCTTCGATCGAGGCCGCGGGGATGTTCACCACCACATAGCGGTCCGAGGTCAGGCTGCCGGCGGTCTGCTGCACGCGCTGCAGGTTGAGCTGCAGCTGGCTGAGGCGCTGCTGGGCGGTCACCTGCAGCGCGTAGAAGGTCGGCTCGTCGATCTTGCCGTTGGGAATGATGCCGTGGCGCACCTGGAACTTGCGGACGGCGAGATCGAGGTCGTCGCCGAAGCTGGTGTCGACGCGCTTGGCGTTGGGCATGTCCCCGACCAGGATCAGATGGCGCTTGAGGTCGATGACGGCGCGGCCGTCCTTGCCCAGCGACAGGCCGAAGGTCTGGCGCGACGGCTGCTCCCAGCCGCCCTGCTGCACCACCTGGGTGTAGTAGGCGATGGCGTCCTGGATGTTGTTGGCAGTGTCGAAGCTGAGGATCGGCTCGGGCGTATCGATGGCCGCCAGCGCCGCCGCGGTGTTCTTGTCGACATCGACCGATTTCATCCGCGCATTGCGGGCGAGGATATCCCAGATCGAGTCGGAATCCCCGTCGGCGCGGGCAGCCGGGGCGAAGGCGGCGGCCACGCCAAAGGCGGCGGCCGAGGACAGAAGCTTGCGCCGGGTCAAAGTCATACGATCACCAATTCATTCACGAGGGCAGCCGTCCGCGGGCGGCAAAAATACCACCCTCGCCGCTTCGGCCACAACACAATGTGCCGTGAACCTCGGATACGCCAAACGCAATGAACCGGCCGGAGGGGACGCCGCGACGACGGAGTTTCTAAGGGGCTTTGCGGCACAAATAAGAAACGCCGGCGCATTGGCCGGCGTTTGCTGGGCGAATGTGGCCCGAGGGCCACATTGCTTGCCTGCGCTCTGGCCGACCGATCCCAAGAAGGCTCGCTCGGCCAACCGCTGTGTGTTTGCGCTCTGGCCGACCGATCCTAAGGGATTGGTCGGCCAGACGCTGTATGTGTATCAGAGCTTGTAGAGGATCTGGTCGACCCAGAAGCGCTCCAGCCGGCCCAGCGCCTTGTTGAGGCTTTCGAAGGCGCCCTCGTCGAGGCCGCCGACCTTGTCGATCGACTTGAGGTGGCGCTCGTAGAGCTCGTCGATGACTTCGGCGACTTCTTCGCCCTTGGGCGTCAGACGAATGCGGACGGAGCGGCGGTCTGCGCGAGAACGTTCCTGAAAGATGTAGCCGGTTTCCACCAGTTTTTTCAGGTTGTACGAGACGTTGCTGCCCAGGTAGTAGCCGCGCGAACGCAGCTCGCCGGCGGTCATTTCGGCGTCGCCGATGTTGAACATCAGCAGCGCCTGGACCGGATTGATGTCGTCCCAGCCCATGCGGTCGAACTCATCCTTGATGAGATCGAGCAGCCGGCGATGCAGCCGCTCCACACGGCTGACGGCCTCGAGATATTGCGGCTTCAGGCGGCCCGCACTGCCCGGCGCCTCTGCCTCGACGGCATTGGATTTGGTTGCCATTGTTGCCTCACTGTTCCTGTGGTCCGGGCGATTGATCGCCTCTCATAGGACGCAACTTAGCCACACCCGAATAAGATCGACTTAAGCCGCACACTTAAGACTATCTTACTGAAAAAGTTCGGGATTTTGGCTTTACGAGGGGTTACCGAAGTGCAGAAAACGGTAAGCTAAACAGAGCCTTTCCGCTTACTTTGCTCTAGTCGTGCGCCCGTTCGCGGAACCGCAGGCTCAGCACCAGCACCAAGACGATCGACACCAGCAATACCAGGCGCACGGCAAAGCCGATGGCGCTCATCTGGATGTCGTGGTTGCCCATCAGATACATGCCGAGCTCTAGCACCGTGGAGCCGACCAGCAGCACGGCGCCCCAACTGGCGCGTATCCACAGGCCGACGGAGGCAAACAGCTGCGCCAGCGCAAACACCGACAGCCAGACGAAGCCGGTGACGCCGAGGATCTGGATCGGGCTCTGCGCCCCGGTCGACACCCCCAGCAGCCGCGAGGCGTCGTTGAGCCCGAGCAGCAGCGCAATGATCGCGACGATGCGCACATAGCGGCCGGCAATCGGGGATTTGAAGTCCATGCCGGCAGCATTATCGCCAAGGCCGTGGGGTGTCATCTTCTAAAGAGGACGCCCGGCTGGTATGAGGCCGGCCATGAGCGACTGGCCCCGATACGACATGGATTTCCTCAACGGCCGCCGGCAGCGGCGGCTGCGGCGGACGGCGTGGATGCGCGATCTGGTGCGCGAGACGGCGCTGACGCCGGCCGATTTCATCTGGCCGCTGTTCGTCATCGACGGACAGAACGAGCGCACGCAGATCAGAACCATGCCCGGGGTCGAGCGGCTGAGCGTCGACCTTGCGGTCAAGGCGGCAAAGGAGGCGGCGGCGGCCGGCATCCCGGCGCTGGCGCTGTTTCCGAACACGCCGGACGCGTTGCGCAATCCCGATGGCAGCGAAGCCTACAATCCGGACAATCTGATGTGCCGGGCGCTGCGGGCCATCAAGGACGCGGTGCCGGAGATCGGGCTGATCGCCGACGTGGCGCTCGACGAATATTCATCGGACGGCCAGGACGGGCTGGTGCGCGACGGCGAAATCCTCAACGACGAGACGGTGGCGGCCATGGTCCGTTCGGCGCTGGTGCAGGCGGCAGCCGGGGCCGACATCATCGCGCCCTCGGACATGATGGATGGCCGCGTCGCGGCGATCCGGCAGGAGCTCGACGCGGCGGGACACGAACAGGTGGCGATCATGGCGTATTCGGCCAAGTTCGCCTCGGCCTATTACGGGCCGTTCCGCGAGGCCGTGGGCTCGGGCAAGCGGCTGTTGGGCGACAAGAAGACCTACCAGCTCGACTACGCCAATACCGACGAGGCGCTGCGCGAAGTGGCGCAGGATCTCGAGGAAGGCGCCGACATGGTGATGGTGAAGCCGGGCATGCCGTATCTCGATATCGTGCGGCGGGTGCGCGAGAGCTTCAACGTGCCGGTGTTCGTCTACCAGGTGAGCGGCGAATACGCGATGATCCGCCTCGCCGGCGACGCCGGGGCGATCGACGGGAAGGCGGCGATGCTGGAATCGCTGTGGGCGTTCAAGCGCGCCGGCGCCAAGGGCATCCTCACCTATTTCGCGCTCGAGGCGGCGCGGCTTTTGGGCTGACCTCGTCCGGCATTTGCATTTGCCCTCGGAGTCGGCCCGGCATAAGCTTGCCCCAGGCGCGAGCGGCGATGACGGACCAGACACCCGAAAACACCCAGCTATTCCTCACGGCCCCGATGCCGTGCCCGTACCTGCCCGGCAAGCAGGAGCGGAAGCTGTTCACGCACCTCACCGGCCGGCGCGCGGCGTCGCTGCATGCGCTCCTGAGCGACAACGGCTTCCGGCGCAGCCAGAATCTCATCTACAGGCCCGCCTGCGAGGGCTGCGCCGCGTGCCAGTCGGTGCGCATCGTGGCCCGCGAGTTCGAGACCACGGCGCGCTATCGCCGCATCCTCAAGCTCAATGCCGACATCGAGGTGGAGGTGCGGCAGCCGCGCGCCACCGCCGAGCAGTTTGCGCTGTTCAAGCGCTATCTCGAGGCGCGCCACACCGGCGGCGGCATGACCGCGATGAACTTCGTCGACTACGAATACATGGTCGAAGACACGCCGGTGCAGACGGTGCTGGTCGAGTACCGGCTGGGCAGCCATCCGGACAAGCCGCTGTGCGCGGTGGCGCTGACCGACGTGATGCCGGACGGGCTCAGCATGGTGTATTCGTTCTTTGCGCCCGAGCTCAGCCGGCGCGGCCTCGGCAACCTGCTGATCCTCGACCACGTGCGGCAGGTGCGGCTCGCCGGGCTCAGCTATGTGTATCTGGGCTACTGGGTCGAGGATTCGCCGAAGATGGCGTACAAGGGGGAATTCCGTCCGCTGGAAGTGCAGCGCGGGCCCCTGGGCTGGCGCCGCCTCGACTGAGAGTTCTCTTGCGCTTTGTACTCGGTGTCCTGCGCCTCGCGGTGGCGCTCCTGATCGTTGTGACCGCGGTGCCGGCGATCCTGGCCATCTTCGGCTCGCTGCTGGCGCCGCTCGATATCCTCAACCACCTGCAATTGCTGTTGTTCTTCGGGACGCTCGCGGCGCTGATCCTGGCGCTGATCGTCCGCATGCGGCGCTGGGCGGTGCTGCTGGCGTTCCTCGGCCTGTGCGCCTCGGGCTGGACCTACGTACCGGAATGGCTGTCGAGCCTCGGCCCGCGGCCGGCGGTGGCGGCCGGTACGCCGACGCTGAAGCTGATGACGCACAATGTATTCGGGCTCAATTACGACATGCAGCGCATGGCCAAGGCGATCTTCGCCGAGGACCCGGACATCGTGGCGCTGCAGGAATATTTCCCCGAGCAGATGGCGCTCGACGGGCTGCTGAAGCCGAAATATCCGTACTCGGTGCGTTGCCAGGGCGGCAAGCGCGCCAATCTCGGCCTCTATTCGAAGCTGCCGTTCGACAAGGAAATGAGCGCGACCGACTGCCCGAGCGACGCCTATGGCAAGCAGCGCACGGCCCACATCATCGCCGGCTTCACGCTAAGCGACGGCACGCATTTTTCGGTGATGACGACGCATATGGACTGGCCGTTCCCGATCGACCGGCAACGCGAGGAGTTCGAGGCCGCCGAAGCGGCCGCCAACGCCATCAAGGGGCCGCTGCTGGTGGTGGGCGATTTCAACTCGACGCCCTATTCCTACGCCATGAAGCGGTTCGAGGCGGCGACCGGGCTCACCCGCGAAACGCGCAACCTCGTGACCTACCCCGTCGCCATCACCGTGCCGCGCAAGGTGTCGCGCAGCGGGCTGCTGCGGCTGACGCCGTTCCTGCCGCTCGACCAGGTGTTCGAGCGCGGCATCACCGTGACGGAGCTGCATCGCGGCGCGGACACCGGCAGCGACCATCTGCCGGTGGTGTTTACGTTCGCGGTGGGGAAGTAAGCGAATACGATTCTAGCCGAACTTGTTGTTGCGCGGGAAGCCGGTGGGGGGCTGGCGGCCGGCCTGGGCGCGGTCGCCGAGCCAGTCGCGCATCTCGGCCATGCTCTTGGTAAAGGTGCGGCCGGACGAATCCACCCAGCTCAGGCCCTCGGAGGCGTTGAACAGCTTGGCGTCGGAGATGCCGCCATCCTTGTATTTCTGCAGGCGCACGCCCTTGCCGCGCGCCATCTCCGGCAGCTCGGAGGCGGGAAAGATGAGCATCTTGCGGTTCTCGCCGATCACCGCGACGGTGTCGCCCGCGGCCGGCACGATGAGCTTGGCCTCCTCGCTGCCCGAGACGTTGAGCACCTGCTTGCCCTTGCGGGTATTGGCGATCAGCTCGTCCTCGGCGACGAGGAAGCCGTTGCCCACCGACGAAGCGATGAGGCGCCTTGCGCCCGGGCGATGGACGAACAGATCGACGAAATCCTGCCCCTCCTCGAGGTCGACCATCAGGCGCAGCGGTTCGCCCTGCCCGCGGCCGCCCGGCAGCCTGTCGGGCGCCAGCGTGTAGACCTTGCCGGCGGTGGAGAGCAGCAGCAGCTTGTCGGTGGTTTCGGCGTGGAGCGCCACCTTCAGCCGGTCGCCGGCCTTGAAGCCCTTGTCGTCGATCTCGGCGGCGTGGCCCTTCATGGTGCGGATCCAGCCCTTCTCCGAGAGGATCACGGTGATGGGCTCGCGCTCGATGAAGGCGGCCTCGGCCTCTTCGGCGAAGTCGGCATGCGGGGCATCGGCGAATTCGGTCTTGCGGCGGCCTAGAACGGTGTCCTTGCCGTAGACCTTCTTGAGCTCGCCGATCTGCTTGGTGATCTCGCCCCATTGCTTCTTGTCGGAACCGAGCAGGCCGGTCAGGTGCGCCTGCTCCTCGCTCAACTGCTTGTGCTCGGTGCGCAGCTCGATCTCCTCGAGCTTGCGCAGCGAGCGCAGGCGCATGTTGAGGATGGCCTCGGCCTGGTTGTCGGTGAGCTTGAAGCGCTTCATCAGCCGCGCCTTGGGATCGTCCTCCTCGCGGATGATGCGGATCACCTCATCGAGGTTTAGGTAGGCGACGATGTAGCCGTCGAGCACTTCGAGGCGGCGGGCGATCTGCTCGAGCCGATGCTGGGTGCGGCGGACGAGCACGTCCTTGCGGTGTTCGAGCCAGGCGCGCAGCGCTTCGCCGAGGCCCATCACCCGTGGAATTGTGCCACGATCTAGCACGTTCATGTTGAGCGGGATGCGCTGCTCGAGGTCGGTGACCTTGAACAATTGCTCCATCAGCACCGCCGGCTCGACCGTGCCGGCGCGCGGCTCGAGCACGACGCGGATGTCGTCGGCGCTCTCGTCGCGGATATCCTTGAGCAGCGGCAGCTTCTTGGCGAGCAGCAGCTCGGCGATCTTTTCGATCAGCCTGGACTTCTGTACGCCGTAGGGAATCTCGCTGACGATCAGCTGGTAGACGCCGCGCCCCTTGTCCTCGCGGTGCCAGCGGGCGCGCAGGCGGAACGAGCCGCGCCCGGTAGAATAGGCTTCCAGCACCGACGCCTTCGGCTCGACCAGCACGCCGCCGGTGGGAAAGTCCGGGCCCGGCACGTGCTGCATGAGGTCCTCGATGCTGGCCTGCGGCTTGTTGATCAGCAGCAGCGCTGCCTCGCACAGCTCGGCGACATTGTGCGGCGGGATGGAGGTGGCCATGCCCACGGCGATGCCGGTGGCGCCATTGGCGAGCAGATTGGGGAAATTGGCCGGCAGCACCACCGGCTCCTGGTCGGCGCCGTCGTAGTTCGGCTTGAAGTCGACGGCGTCCTCGGCCATCCCCTCCATCATGCGCATGGCGACGTCGGTCATGCGCGTTTCGGTGTAGCGCATGGCGGCGGCGGCATCGCCGTCGATGTTGCCGAAATTGCCCTGCCCGTCGGCCAGCGGATAGCGCATGGAAAAGTCCTGCGCGAGCCGCACCAGCGCGTCGTAGATCGACTGGTCGCCATGCGGATGGAACGAGCCCATCACGTCGCCGACCACCTTGGCCGATTTCTTGTAGGCGCCGCCGGGATCGAGCCGCAGCAGCCGCATGCCGTGCAGGATGCGCCGGTGCACCGGCTTCAGCCCGTCGCGGGCGTCGGGCAGCGCACGCTGGGTGATGGTCGAGAGCGCGTAGCTGAGGTAGCGCTCCTCGAGCGCCTTGCGCAGGTCGACGACGACCGGATCGTCCTCGGGCGGCAGGGTAGCGGGATCGGTCTTTTTAGGCATCGGGTCGTCCGGAACGAATCATGGCCGGACTATACAGGATCGGTCAGCGCCTCGATCAAACCATCGCGGACTGCCGGCGGGTCGAGCTGGCGCGGGTCCCAGACGTGGCGATGGAGGAAGTGGCCGGTGAGGCGGAAGGCCGCGGCGAGGTCGGCGCGGCCGGCATCGGCATCGGCGACGAGGAAGGCCGGCAGCGCCAGCAGGCGATCGGCGTAGGGCTGCGCCGCGTCGCGGCTGACGGCGCGGCCGGTCTTGGGCGACACGTGGGTCAGGTCGGTGGTCCGGCCGGTGGCGGCGCAGGCGGCGAGGTCGAGACCGAAGCCCAGCTCGTCGAGCAGGGTCAGCTCGAAGCGGGCGAGCTCGACGGCGAGCGCGTGGCCGTCCTTGCCGTCGTCGAGCGCATCGACGGCCAGTGCCAGCAGCCGGTCGTGCGGATCGCGCTCGGGCAGCAGGCGCAGATGGTCGCACAGGAGCTGGCACGCATAGAGACGGGTGCGGTCGGCGATGAGGTCGGCGGCACGGGCATCGATGAGCTCGACCGCGAAGGTGCCGAGATGCTCTTCCAGCCGGGCGCGCCAGCTCACCTGCACGGTGTTGCCCGGCTGCAGCGTGGCGGCGAGGCGGCTCGAACGGCCGCCGCGGATCAGCCCGAGGGTGCGGCCGCGGCTCGCCACCATCACCTCGGCGATGACGCTGGATTCGCCGTGCCGGCGCACGCCGATCAGCAGGCCTTCACCCTGCCACTGCATGGGACACCGCACGCGCGGAGGAGTCCCCCTCCCCCCTGCGGGGGGGGGCTGGGGGGTGGGGGCCACATGCACCGCCGGCGCGCGCTGCCCCCCTCCCCGGCCCTCCCCCGCAAGGGGGGAGGGAGCGCAGGCATCCCGTTCCGAGCCGGCTCACTTCGTCCATCCCAGGCCCATTTCGCGGTAGCGCTCGGGGTCGTCGCCCCATTTCTCGCGCACCTTGACGAAGAGGAAGAGATGCACCGGGGTCTCGAAGATCTGCATCAGCTCCTTGCGGCTCTCGGCACCGATGGCCTTGATGGCCTGGCCGCCGGCGCCTAGAACGATCTTCTTGTGGGTGTCGCGGGTGACGTAGATCACCTGATCGATGCGGTAGGAGCCGTCCGGCTGGACGGTGAATTTCTCGGTCTCGACGGTGACGTTGTAGGGGATCTCGTCGTGGATGCGCAGGAACAGCTTTTCGCGCGTCACCTCGGCGGCGGTGAGCGCCAGCGTCAGGTCGGTCAACTGGTCCTCGGGGAAGTGCCAGGGACCGGGCGGAATGTGGGCGGCGGCCCAGTCGAGGAAGTCCTTGACGCCCGAGCCGCGCAGCGCCGAGAGCATGAAGGTGGCCTCGAATTTCAGCCGGGCGTTGAGCGCCTCGGCGAGGCCGAGCAGTTTTTCGTGCGGGATCAGGTCGATCTTGTTGAGCACCAGCACGCGCGGATTGCGCACGTTCCCGAGGCCATCGAGCAGCGCCTCGACCTCGGCGGTCACGCCGCGCTCGACGTCGACGATCAGCGCCACGATGTCGGCATCGCCGGCGCCGGTCCAGGCAGCCTCGACCATGGCGCGATCGAGCCGGCGCTTCGGCGCGAAGATGCCCGGGGTGTCGATGAACACGATCTGCGCCTCGCCCTCGGTGACGACGCCGCGGATCTGGGCGCGGGTGGTCTGCGCCTTGTGGGTGACGATCGACACCTTGGTGCCGACCAGGGCGTTGAGCAGCGTCGACTTGCCGGCGTTGGGCGCGCCGACCAGGGCGATGAAGCCGCAGCGGGTGTCGGCGGGGGTCTCTGGCGTGTCGTTCACGATGTGGCTCCCTGCCAGACTTTTTCGCGCACCAGGAAGGCCTCGGCTGCCTTGTGCTCGGCCAGCTTCTTGCTCGGCCCGGTGGCCGTCAGCGGGTCGAAGCCGTCGAGCCGCACGGCGATGGTGAACTCGGGAGCGTGGTCGGGGCCGGTGCGCTCGACCTCCTGATACACCGGCGGCTCGAGGCCCCTGCCCTGTGCCCATTCCTGCAGCGTGGTCTTGGCGTCGGCGCGCTCGGTGCCGGACTGGCCGATGTGCTCGCCGAACAGCCGCTCGATGATCTCGAAGGCCGGGCCGAGCCCGCCATCCATATACACCGCGCCGAGCAGCGCCTCGATGACGTCGCCGAGGATGGCGTCCTTGTCGGCGCCGCCGGTGCGCGCCTCGCTGTCGCCGAGGTTGAGATCGCCGCCGAGCTTCAGCTCGCGCGCGATCATGGCGCAGGTCTCCTTGCGCACCAGGGCGTTCAGCGACCGGCTGAGGTCGCCTTCATTGGCCTTGGGGAAGCGGCGGTAGAGCATGTCGGCGACGACCAGCCCGAGCACGCGGTCGCCGAGGAATTCGAGGCGCTGATACGACAGCGCCACGCGCTTGGCCGGCGCGATGGCGCTCGAATGGGTGAGCGCGCGGTCGAGGAGGTCGGGGTCGGCGAACTTGTAGCCCAGCCGGGCCTCGAGTTGAGCGTGCCCCTTGCTCCTATGATTCATGCGGCCTCGCTGCTACGGCGCCGGAGTGGTGGTGTAGGTCTGGTAGACCGACTGCAGCATGCGGTCCCAGCGGATATTGGCCGGCCACTGCCAGATCTGCCACGGCGGAATGTTGTCCTTGATGGAGAAGAAGCGCGCCTCGGCCTTGCCGATGAGGTTGCCGGCCGGCACATAGCCCACCTGGCTCAGCACGCGGCTGTCGGCGGAGCGGTCGCGGTTGTCGCCCATCATGAAATAGTGGCCGGCGGGCACGTCGTATTCGGCGGTGTTGTCGAGCGGCTGGTCGTCGGAGATCTCCTGGATGGAGTGGACGACGCCGCCAGGCAGCGTTTCCTTGTAGATGATCACCGGCACGGTGGTGTCGTAACTGTCCTTGTCCTCGCCGGTGCCGACCTGCTCGCGCTCGACTTCGGTGCCGTTGATGTAGAGGCGGCCCTGCTTCATCTGGATGCGGTCGCCCGGCAGGCCGATGATGCGCTTGATGTAGTCCTCGTTGGTCGGCTCGTTGTGGAAGACGACGATGTCGCCGCGCGCCGGCGCGTTGAAGGCGAGGATACGGCCGTTGAATGGCAGCGGAATCGGGAACGAATACTTGCCCAGGCCCCAGACCCATTTGTTGGCGACGAAGTAATCGCCAATCATCAGCGTCGACTGCATGGAGGCGGTGGGGATGGAGAAGGGCTGATAGAGGAAGGTCCTGAAGACCAGGGCAATCAGCAGCGCCTCGATGATCACCACGACAGTGTCGCGGAGCTCGTTCTTCTTGGCTTTCTTGTCGGCCTTGGTCGTGGCGGTCTCGCTCATTGTACCCTGTCTCACTGCCCTCGCGGGCGCTGTGGTTAGGCTTCGGGGCGCCTGAAGGCAAGCGCGTTCAAGAATCCTTGTGGTCGCACGAGTGTCAACCGGCCGGCAGCGCCTCGATGATGACGAAGGCCTGCGCCATGCCGCCGTCGTCGGTGATGGTCAGGTGGATATGTGGTTCGTGCCCGGCCGGAACAAGGCGGGCCAGCGCCCTCGCGGCGCCATTGGTGAGCTTCATCGTCGGCTTGCCGCTGGGCAGGTTCACCACGCCCATGTCGCGCCAGTAGACGCCCCAGGAAATGCCGGTGCCCAGCGCCTTCGAACAGGCCTCCTTGGCGGCGAAGCGCTTGGCGTAGGAGGCGGCGCGCTGCGCCCGGCGATCGGATTTCTGCCGCTCGATCTCGGTGAAGCAGCGCTGGGTGAAGCGCTCGCCGTAGCGGTCGAGCACCTGCTGCACGCGCGAAATATCGCACAGGTCGTTGCCGAGCCCGACGATCATGGGCGCACCTGGAGGGCGGGGAAAGGCCCCCTCGCCCGCCGCGGCGCGGCGCCCCCTGCTGCGTGCGCAGGCCTCACGCCAGCCCCCGGCTGCCGGGCTTCACCGCCGGGATCGCCGCCAGTTCGGGCGGCAGGGCGTCGGCGGGATAGGCCGGGACCTTGTAATTGGCGAGGGCCACCAGCGGCACGCCGACATCGGCTTCGCCGGCGGAGCGGTCGATCAGGCAGGCGGCGGCGACCACATCGGCACCGATGGCCTTGAGGCAGTCGATGCATTCGCGGATGGACAGGCCCGTGGTGACGATGTCCTCGACCACCAGCACCTTTTCGCCGCGGGCGATCTCGAAGCCGCGGCGAAGCTGGAATTTGCCGTCGACGCGCTCGGTGTAGATGGCCGGAACACCCAGATGCCGGGCCGTCTCGTAGCCGGGGATGATGCCGCCCACGGCGGGCGAAACCACCTGGCTGACGCCGCCATAGCCTTCGGCGCGCAGCTTTTCGGCCAGCGCCCGGCACAGCTTTTCCGCCTTGTCCGGATGCATGAAGACGCGCGCCTTCTGCAGGAACACGGGCGAGCGCAGCCCGGAACTCAGGATGAAGTGGCCTTCGAGCAAGGCGCCGCACTGGCGGAAGATGTCGAGGATTTCGTCGGTGGTCATGCAGGCACTTTCTCTTCGTCCTCGCCGTCCCAGTCGGCGAGCGCCACGCTTTCGGCCTCGGCGACAGTGGCCCGGCGCACCTGCGACAGGCCCGGCGTCAGCTTCAAAGCCGACAGCACGTCCGTCAGTTGCGCCAGATCCTTCACCTCGAGCTCGAAGATGTTCTTGTGGAAGTCGGGAGCGACGATCCGCATCACGAGATTATGGATGTTCGCCTCCGAAGCGGCAATGGCCGTGGAAATCTGCGCCAGCCCGCCCGGCTTGTTCACCGTCAGCATGGAGATGACGACCTTGTGGTTGCGGTCCTCGCGGCCGGCGATGTCCCAGCGCACGTCGATCCAGGCGACGTCGGAATCGTGCAGCGCCACCAGCGCGTCGGAGTGGATCGGATAGATCATGATCGGCTCGCCCGGCCGCATGATGCCGACCAGCCGGTCGCCCGGCACCACGCCTTCGGGCGAGATCGCGACCTTGGTGGAAAAGCCGAGCTGCGCCAGCGCCGCGCGCGCATTGGGGCCGGAGCGCTGGCCGCCGGGTACGCGGAAGCGGAACATGTCGGTGTCGCGCAGCGCGAACCAGCCTTCGGCCTTGTCCGGCGTCGGCAAATCGAGCGCCTTCTTGCGCCGCTTCTTGACGCCCTTGACGGCAGCCAGCTCGATGCCGAGCTGGTCGGCATCGACCTTGCCCTCCCCCACCCCGATCAGCAACTCGCGCTTGCTGGGGTGGCCGAGCGCCTTGGCCAGACGCTCGCCCTCCTCCTCGTCGAGCACAAGGCCGTCGCGCTCGAGCATGGTGGCCAGCATGTGCTCGCCGAGCGCGTAGGCGCGCTGCTGCGCCTGCACGCGCACGGCACGGCGGATGGCCGAGCGGGCCTTGCCGGTGGCGGCGATGGTCTCCCAATTGGCCGGCGGCAGGTGGTTCTGGTCGCGGATGATCTCCACCTCGTCGCCCGACTGCAGGTGGCTGACCAGCGGCACGATGGCGCCGTTGATCTTGGCGCCGACGGTGGTGTCGCCGATGTCGGTGTGCAGCGCATAGGCGAAGTCGATCGGGGTGGCGCCGCGCGGCAGCGCGATCAGCCGGCCGCGCGGGGTGAAGCAGAACACCTGGTCCTGGAACAGCTCGAGCTTGGTGTATTCGAGGAAATCTTCCTTGGTGGCGCCGGTGGTGATGTGCTCGATGGTCTGGCGCAGCCAGGCGAAGGCCTGGCTTTCGGTGCTGAGCCGGCTGAGGTCGGTGCCTTCCTTGTAGGCGGCGTGCGCGGCGATGCCGTATTCGGCGATGCGGTGCATCTCCTCGGTGCGGATCTGCAGCTCGATGCGCTGCCGCCCCAGCCCGACGATGGTGGTGTGGATCGAGCGGTAGTCGTTGTGCTTGGGGACGGAGATGTAGTCCTTGAAGCGGCCGGGCACGACCTTCCAATTGGTGTGCACGATGCCGAGCGCGCGGTAGCAGTCGGCGATCGTCGGCACGATGATGCGGAAGCCGATCATGTCGGAGAGCTGCTCGAGCGCGATCTGCTTGCGCTCGATCTTGGTGGCGATCGACCAGGCGGATTTCACGCGCGACGAGACCTTGGCGTCGATCCCCTCGTCCTTGAGCTTGCGCGTCAGCTCGGATTCGATGGTCTCGATGGTCTCGTGAAACTCGGCCTGCATCTCGGCGAGGCGGCCGGTGATGGCCCGGTAGTGATCGGGCTGCAGCGTGCGGAAGGCGAGGTTCTCGAGCTCGGAGCGCATGTCCTGCATGCCCATGCGGCCGGCGAGCGGCGCATAGATGTCCATCGTCTCCTGGGCGATGCGCTGCTGCTTGTCCGGCGGCATGGCGTCGAGCGTGCGCATGTTGTGCAGGCGATCGGCGAGCTTGACCAGCAGCACCCGCACGTCGGCCGAGATGGCGAGCAGGAGCTTGCGCAGGTTCTCGGCCTGCGCCTCCTCGCGGGTGACCAGTTGCAGGCGCTCGATCTTGGTCAGCCCGTCGACGATCTCGCCGATCTCGGCGCCGAACAGCTGGTCGATCTCGGCCCGGGTGGCGTCGGTGTCCTCGATGGTGTCGTGCAGCAGCGCCACCGCGATGGTGGCGTCGTCGAGCTTCAGGTCGGTGAGGATGGAGGCGACTTCGAGCGGGTGGTTGAAATAGGGATCGCCCGAGGCGCGCTTCTGCGTGCCATGCTTCTGCATGGCATAGACGTAGGCCCTGTTGAGCAGGTTCTCGTCGGCGTGCGGATTGTAGGCCTGCACCTTCTCGACGAGTTCGTACTGACGCATCATCGCCGCGATCCTCGCGGCCAGGAGGGTAACATCACGCCGTCCAAAATGAAAAAGGCGCCCGGGACTCCGGGCGCCTCGTCACTATAGATCGAGTTTGCCGCCGATCAATCGTCGCGGCGCTCGGGCGGCGCCAGGCTCTCGATGCCGCGCAGCAGCTCGTCTTCGGAAATGGTGTCGAAGGTGTCGCCATCGGGATCGGCATCCGCATCGAGCAGCGGGGCGGCGTGCTTTTCGGGCTCGTCCACCTCGACATATTTCTGCAGCGAGTGGATCAGATCCTCGCGCAGATCCTCCGGCGAGATGGCGCCGTCGCCGATCTCGCGCAGGGACACCACGGGGTTCTTATCGTTGTCGCGATCGACGGTGATCGCGGCGCCGGCCGAGATCATGCGGGCGCGGTGGGCAGCGAGCAGCACGAGATCGAAGCGGTTGTCGATCTTTTCAATGCAGTCTTCGACGGTGACGCGGGCCACGGACGTCTCCACAAATTGAGGGAATTGGCGGGGCTCTTACACGAGCCCCGGGGCGAGTTCAAGGATTTCGCGGCACAGGGCGCGTTTTCCGGGGATTTCGACACCATATGTTCTGAAACTGGAGCAATTGATTTGAAGTGGCACCGATGTCTTGGTATTGCCACAAACGCGGCGGGACGTGGGGGCAGCCTGAGCCGCTGGGGTTTTTGCGGCGCCGATCATATTTGCCGGGGGGTCTGAGAGGCCGGCCGCCCCTGCCAGGAGGGTAATTGCATGTCCATCGATCCGCGCGAGAAGGTGGTGCTGTTCATCGACGGCGCCAACCTCTATGCGACCAGCAAGGCGATCGGCATCGACATCGACTACCGCCGGCTGCTCGCGGAGTTCCAGTCCAAGGCGTATCTGCTGCGGGCCTATTACTACACGGCGCTGGTCGAGGACCAGGAATACTCCTCGATCCGGCCGCTGATCGACTGGCTGGACTATAACGGCTTTACGGTGGTGACCAAGCCGGCCAAGGAGTTCACCGACGCCGGCGGCCGCCGCAAGATCAAGGGCAGCATGGACATCGAGCTGACGGTCGACGCGCTCGAAATGTCACCGTATTTCGATCACTTCGTGCTGTTCTCGGGCGACGGCGATTTCACCGCGCTGGTCGCGGCGCTGCAGCGCAAGGGCAAGCGGGTGACCGTGGCCTCGACCCTCAGCACGCCGACGCCGATGATCTCGGACGATCTGCGCCGGCAGGCCGATTTCTTCCTCGACGTGGCCGAGCTCGCCAAGACCGTCGGCCGCGCCGTGTCGGAGCGCCCCGCCAGCGCCGAACGGCATGTTGACCGCACGCCGGTGACCGCCGACCATAAGTAGGTCCGAGTCTTACCTTCCCTTGTGCCTGTGCTGACCCAGCCGCCGCGCGACTGTCCGCTCTGTCCGCGCCTCGTCGCCTTCCGGCACGAGGCGCAGCGGCAGCATCCGGACTGGTACAACAACCCGGTGCGCTATTGGGGCGACGAGGCGGCGCGGCTGATCATCATCGGCCTCGCGCCGGGCATGAAGGGGGCGAACCGCACCGGGCGGCCGTTTACCGGCGACTATGCCGGCGACCTGCTCTATGCGACGCTGAAAAAGGTCGGGCTCGCGACCGGCGAATACCGGCAGACGCCGGACGATACGCTTCGACTGCATGATGTGCTGATCGCCAACGCGGTGGCCTGCGTGCCGCCGCAGAACAAGCCGACCACCGAGGAAATCAAGACCTGCCGGCAATTCATCGGCAAGCGCCTCGGCGAGCAGAAGCCCCTCGCCTACCTGGCGCTCGGCCGCATCGCCCATGACCAATTGCTGGTGGCGCTGGGCGAAAAGCGCAGCAGCCGCCCGTTCGGGCACGGCGCCGAACACGAATTGTCCAATGGCGCCCGGCTGTTCGACAGCTACCATTGCTCGCGCTACAACACCAATACGGGCGTGCTGACCACCGAGATGTTCGAGGACGTGGTCGGGCGGGCGGCAGCCTACATCCGAAGCTAGCCGGCCTTCTTGATGGCGGCCTTCAGCGCCTCGTCGATGCGCGTCTGCCAGCCGCTGCCGCTGGCCTTGAAATGCTCCACCACCTCGCGGCTCAGGCGCAGCGAAACCGGCACCTTGGTCGGCGCCTTTTGCGGACCACGGAGCTTGGGGAAGGCCTTCAACACCTCCGGGGGGAGAACTTCATGCGCGGGTCTCGCGCGCTTGAAATCCTCGGCGGTCCATTCCGGATTGTCGTCATCGAAGACGATTTCGTCGTCGTCAAAGCCGCGGGGTTTCTGGGACATAACGATCCATCTCCTTCTGGTGGGCCCGTCGTAGGCTGATGACCCGTGTGCGGCCACCTCTTGCGGTGAACACCAGGCAATAAGCCCGACCGTCAATCGTTCCCCAGGCGCGGTAGCGCGCCTCGCCATACGCGAAGCGCACGTCAGGTTCGACGTGCAGCGTCGTCAGTTCCGACGCCCGCCTCAGCGAAATCTTATGCTTGGCGAGGTTGGTCGCTTCCTTGTCGGGATCGAACTCGATCTGCATGGAAATATAGGGGCTCGGTCATTATCGCGCAAATCAAATCGTATATACAATCAGCCATGTTTCAGGAGCCGCGCCTTTTCGCGGTTCCAGTCGCGGTTCCGCTCGGTCTCGCGCTTGTCGAAGCTCTTCTTGCCCTTGGCGAGGCCGATCAGGAGCTTGGCCCTGCCGTGCTCGTTGAAATAGAGCTTCAGCGGCACGATGGTGTTGCCGGCGCGCTCGACGCCTTCGGTGAGCCTGGCCAGTTCCTTCTTCGACACCAGCAGCTTGCGCGGCCGCTTTTCCTCGTGGTTGAAGCGGTTGGCCTGCAGGTATTCTGGAATGTGGGCGTTGATCAGCCACAATTCGCCGCGCTCGGGCGAGGCGTAGCTCTCGGTGATCTGGGCCTTGCCGGTGCGCAGCGACTTGACCTCGGTGCCGGTCAGCATGATGCCGGCCTCGAGCGTGTCGAGGATCTCGTAATCGTAGCGCGCCCGGCGGTTTTCGGCGACCGGGCCGGTGACGATCATCGTCGGCTTGTTGGGTTCCTTGGCCATGGTGCGGATATAGGCAGCGGATGGCGTTTCGCCACTCGCTGCCCGGCGCGTCCCCTCAGTTCAGCAGGCCGGCGCTGGCCATGGCGCTGTCGATTGCCTTTTCGTTGGCGTCGCTGATCGGCACCACCGGCAGCCGGAGCTCGTTGCCGCACAGGCCGAGCTTGCTGGCGGCGTATTTGATGCCGCCCGGATTGTTCTCGAGGAACAGGCTCTTGTGCAGCGGCACCAGCTTGTCCTGCAGCATCAGGGCGGCGGAGAAATTGCCCTGCATGCAGGCATTCTGGAACTGCGCGCACAGTTTCGGCGCGACATTGGCCGTCACCGAGATGCAGCCATGGCCGCCATGCGCCATGAAGCCGAGCGCCGTCATGTCCTCGCCCGAGAGCAGGATGAAGTCCGGCCCGAGCTTCGAGCGGGTGAGCGACGCCTTTTCCATGCTGGCGGTGGCGTCCTTGACGCCGACGATGTTGGAATGGGCCTCGCGCAGCCGCGCCATGGTGTCGACGCTGATGTCGACGACGGTGCGGCCGGGCACCGCATAGAGGATGATGGGCAGCGCCGTGGCCCTGGCCACGGCGGAGAAATGCTGGAACAGCCCCTCCTGCGTCGGCTTGTTGTAATAGGGCACGACCGACAGCACCGCATCGGCGCCGATCTCCTCGGCGAAGCGGGTCAGCGACACCGCTTCGGCAGTGGAGTTCGAGCCGGCGCCGGCGACCACCGGCACGCGGCGGTCGGCGACCTCGACGCAGATCTCGATGACGCGGCGATGCTCCTCATGCGTGGCGGTCGGGCTCTCGCCCGTCGTCCCCATCGGGGCCACGCCGTGCGAGCCCTCTTTGATCTGCCAGTCCACGAAGGCTGCGAACGCTTTCTCGTCCACGGCCCCGTTCGCAAACGGAGTGAGAAGCGCCGGGATCGAGCCTCGCAGCATTTTCTGGTTGTCCTCAATGGTTGGCCGCCGTTTCCATTCAGGTCGGCGACAGATTGTGGCCCCGGCTTTTCCGCCCTTTGGCCATAGTCGCGCACCATAGTTTCAGCCGTTCGGCGGGGCAAGCAGAGACCCGCAGGACGACCCGCGAGGTCCTTGCAGCAACGGAATGTTCACCCTGAGGGGCGACACTCCGCATCTGCAAGGGTGGGGGCACCTTGTTGGACACGTATCGAGGACCAACAGGACCAGACCATGTTCGTTGTGCACGGGATGCCGACCCGGCTCCTGATGGGGGCGTTCGCCACCGCGCTGATCGTTGCGACGTCGATTTCGTTTCCCACGGCACCCGCCGCCGAGGGGATCGACGAGATCATCACCGCTTCGGTGAAGCCGGTGCCCGTCCCCATGCCCGCCGAACCCGTGGCGATGCCGGCGCCGCTCGGCAGCGACGCCTTCGCGGCGGCGCTGAACCTGGTCTCGACCGGCAAATACACCGACGCCTATGACGCGGCGCGCGCCCTGCCCAGCGACATCGAGCGCCGCGTCGTGCAATGGGCCGCGATCTACTACGGCAATGGCGCCATCCCCTATGACAGCGTCGTCCGCTTCGAGAAGGACGCGCCCGATTTCGTCACCGCGAGCGTGTTCAGGACGCGGATCGAGCAGGCGCTGACCAAGTCCAACGCCAGCGGCGATACCCTGATCTCGGTGCTCGGCGGCAGCATGCCGAAAACCCTCGACGCGCAGATCGGGCTGGCGCAGGCCTATGTCGCGGCGGGCAAGACCGACCGCGCCGCGGCCATCGCGCGCAGCATCTGGGTCAACGACTATCTCGACGCCAAGACCGAGCAGAAGGTGCTCGACAGCCTCGGCAGACTGCTGACCGCCAAGGACCATTGGGCGCGCGCCGAGCACCTGATGATGAACGACCGCGCCAGCGCGGTGGAGCGGCTGTTCCCCTACATGACGCCGGCGCAGAAATCGCTGGCGGTGGCGCGCAACGCCGTGTCGCGCAACGACAAGAACGCCAAGGCGCTGCTCGACAAGGTCGATCCGGCCATGAAGAGCAGCCCGATCTACAATTTCTCGCGCGCCCAGCGGGCACGGCAGTTCCAATTGTGGGACGACGCCATCGCCTATCTCGACAAAGGCAAGGCGAACGATCCCGATCCCGAAAACTGGTGGTACGAGCGGCGCACGCTAATCCGGCAATTGCTGTCGGCGGGCGACGCCAAGCGCGCCTATCGGGCGGCGGCCGACTACACCTCCGGTCCGGAAGGCCGGCTGGTCGAGGCGCGCTTTCATGCCGGCTGGATCGCCCTCAGCTTCCTGCGCGAGCCGAAGGCGGCGATCCGGCATTTCGAGGCCGAGGCGAAGCTCAGCACCCTGCCCGACTCGGTGACGCAGGCCAATTACTGGCTGGGCCGGGCGCGCGCGGCGGACGGCGACAGCAAGGGCGCCAGGGCCGCCTACCAGGTGGCGGCGGATTACGGCACGATCTATTACGGCCTGCTCGCCCGCGCCGAGCTCGGCATGAAGCCGGTCGAGCTGCGCGCCATGCCCTCGACCAAGGACGCCGAGGCGGCCTTCGGCAGCCGCGACCTGGTGCAGGCCATCAACCTGCTGGTCGCCGACAAGCAGAACGACATGGCCGGAGCGCTGCTGCGCAAGCTGGCGCAGGACGACCTCAAGGACGGTGGCGAGTTCGTGCTGGCGGCGCGGCTGGCGCAGAAGATCGACGCACACCACCTGGCGATCGCCATCGCCGATATCGCCGACAAGCGCGGCATGCCGCTCGACCTGTTCAGCTTCCCCAAGGACGGGCTGCCGACCACCAAGCTGGCCGACGTCGACATGGCCGCGATCTATGCCATCACCCGCACAGAGAGCCGCTTCCAGACCGACGCGGTGTCGTCGTCGGGCGCGCTCGGGCTGATGCAGCTGATGCCCGGCACGGCCAAGGAGACGGCCAAGAAGATCGGCGTCGCCTACTCGCCGCACAAGCTGACCTCGGACCCCGAATACAACACGCAGCTCGGCTCGAGCTACCTCGCGGCGCAGCTCAAGACCTATAACGGTTCGCTGCTGCTGGCGGCGGCGGCGTACAATGCCGGGGCCGGCAACGCCAACAAATGGATCGCCGCCTATGGCGACCCGCGCGCCGCGAACGTCGATCCGGTGGTGTGGGTGGAGCTGATCCCGTTCCAGGAAACCCGCAAATATGTGCAGCGCGTGCTGGGCAATTACCTGGTCTATCGCGCCCGGCTGGGCGGTTCGGCGATCAGCCCGATCACGGCGCTGCATTCCATTGCCGGCTAGGGTCGGGTAACACCGGGGCATGGCCAAGGCCCGCTCCGTTCCGTCCGACCATCCGCCGCTCGAGGGGCTGCCGGTGCGCCTCGTCACCGTCGGCAGCGCCGGCGAGACGATGGCGGTGCACGCCGGCGGGCAGCTCGGGCCGGACCGCGTGCCGGTGCTGTGCGTGCCCGGCTACAACCGCAACATGGCCGACTATCGCGATTTCCTGCGCGTCGGCCGGCACTTGCTGCCGGAGACGGCGCCGATCGTGCTGGTCGACCTCAAGGGCCGCGGCCGCTCCGCCGACCGCAGCCGGGCCGACGACTACACCTCGCTCAAGGACGCCGCCGACCTGGTCGACATCTGCCGGGCGCTGGCCATCGAGCGCGCCATCTTCGTCGGCCAGGGCTATGGCGGGCAGGTGCTGATGGCGCTGGCCGCCGACCGACCGGCGCTGATCGCCGGCACGGTGCTGATCGACGCCGCCCCGGTCTCCGATCCGCGCGGGCTAGTGCGGCTCAGGACCACGCTCAACGAGCTGACCGGGGTGCGCGGCGAGGCGAGCCTCCGGCCGATGCTGCGGCGGATGACGGCGGCGGACTATCCGGAAGCGCCCGAGGCGATGATCGACATGCTGGCCACGCGCACGCATTTCGTCGACAAGCGCGGCCGCCTGCAGCCGCTGTTCGATCCGACGCTGATCCGGCTGCTCGAACCGTTCAGCCTCGACGACGTGCTGACGGCGCAATGGCCGCTGTTCGACGCGCTGGCGACGGCGCCGCTGCTGATGATGCGCACGCAGATGACGCAGCAGCTCCGGCGCGACACGTTCGAGGAGATGATGCGGCGGCGGCGCGATGCCGAAGCCTTCGTCATCGACGCGCAGGGCTCGCCGGCGCTGCTCGACACGCCCGACAACGTGCAGCCGATCGCCGATTTCGTGCGCGATGTCATGGGGCTGAAGCGGGCCGCCTAGAGGCCGATCGACTTCCAGCAAGACTCCGTGCAGTTCGCCCCGAAACATGTCAGGCGTCGGCGCGACGCGGCGTGCCCTCGAGCAGCGCCCTCGCCTGCCCCTGCCAGTCTTCGCGGCCGATGCGGCCACGAGCGAAGGCGTGGTTCTCGAGCCACAGCACTTCCTTCTGGTCCCAGCCGGCCACCTGGTCGAAATGGTAGATGCCCAGATTGTTGAGCGTTGATTCATCCAACGGTCCGAGACCGTTGATCTGCCTGAGATTGTCGCGCTGATGCTGGCGCGGATGCGGCAGGCCGCGCGGCTTGCCGAAGCCGGCGTCGGCGACCGACGCCTCGGCGTCGATGCCGTTGCGGGCCAGCACCTGCTCCACCGCCATCTGCGCTGCGGAAACGGCGGCGGTGACGTCGGTCAGTTCGGGCGCATCGGGCAGCGCCCGCGCGTCGCGCCGCGACCAGCCACCTTCGATCGCCCGCATGGCGTCGTGCTCGGAATATTCGCGCGCCGGCTCCGGCGATGCGGCGGGCTCAGCCGTTGCGACCGGCTGCGGTGTCGTGACAGGCTCCGGCGCTGCGGCGGGTACGGGCGTTGCGACAGGCTCAGGTGGCGCGAGCGGCTCGGGAGCGGGAGCCACCGGGGTCGCGGCGACAACGTCGGCAGGCTCGGGCGGCGCAGGGGCGACATCGGGCTCGGCAAGCACAGCGGGAGGTGCCGGCGTCGCGTCCCGCATCTCCTCGGCAAGCGACGACAGCAGGCCGACGTCGAGGCCCGGCTCCGGCGGCGCCTCGTCGGCCGGGGGCGCGGCATCGGCCACCGCCTCCGGCTCACGCGCGAACTGGTCGGCCTCGCGGCCGTGGATCGCCCCGGCCCAGGCCACCCCGGGCTGCGACGCCGGCATTGCCGCAGCCGCGCTCGGCGCGGGATCGATGACGGCGGCCTCGGCGGTCCCCGGTTCGGCCGTCTCGCTCGCGGGCAGCGGATCGCTCTGGATGGGAGCAGGCTCCTGGATCGGCGGCGGTTCAACGGCGGCT